>NZ_LR733828.1 GCF_902506535.1 Pseudomonas sp. 8Z | reverse complement strand
GGCTACTGGTAGAGAGCTTTTATGCACTCAAGCGGGATGCTGCGGCGGGTGTGGACGGCATAACGTGGCGGGAATATGAGGGAAAGCTGCACGGTCGAGTGCATGAGTTGCACCGGGAGATACATACCGGGGCTTATCGCGCGCAAGCCTCGCGGCGGGTCTACATCCCCAAGGCTGACGGCACGCCAAGGCCGCTGGGGATCGCCGCGCTGGAAGACAAGATCGTGCAACAGGCGGTGGTCACCGTACTGAACACGATCTACGAAGCAGATTTTCTCGGATTCTCGTATGGATTCCGGCCTGGGCGCAGCCAGCATCAAGCGCTGGATGCTCTCTACGTCGGACTCACCAAGCGCAAGGTGGGCTGGGTACTGGACGCGGATATTAGCGCGTTCTTCGACAGCATCGACCACGAGTGGATGATGCGATTCCTGGCTCACCGGATTGCCGATAGACGCCTGCTGCGGCTGATCGAGAAATGGCTCAAGGCGGGCGTAATTGAAGACGGACGCAGGGTTGAAGCCTTATGCGGTACTCCGCAAGGGGCAGTGATCTCGCCGCTACTGGCGAATATCTATCTGCATTACGTGTTCGATCTTTGGGCGCACCACTGGCGAAGACATCAAGCCGCCGGGAACGTGATTGTGACCCGCTACGCGGATGACAGTGTGTTGGGTTTTCAGTACGAAGGCGAAGCGCGGCGGTTCCTCGAAGCGCTACGCAGCCGGCTCGAACAATTCGGGCTGAAACTGCACCCGGAGAAGACCCGGCTGATCGAGTTCGGTCGGTATGCCGCTATTAAGCGGCGACGGCGTGGGCTGGGCAAGCCGGAGACCTTCGATTTTCTGGGTTTTACCCACTGCTGCAGTAAAACGCGGGCGGGGTGGTTCACGATCCTGCGCCTTACGATCAAGAAACGGATGCGGGTAAGCCTTGCGGCAATCCGGGCAACCCTCAAGCGCCGCCGACATGAGCCGGTGGTCGATGTTGGCCGCTGGTTGCAGAGGGTGGTGCAGGGATACTTCAATTACCACGCCGTGCCAGGAAACCTGCGGAGACTGAATGGCTTCCGTCTGGAACTGACACGTGCTTGGCGGCAGTCGTTGCTACGCCGCAGCCAGAAGCACCGCTTACCGTGGCGTCGCTTCAAGCGACTGGTGAACGCATTCATACCTTATGTCAGGTTGGCACACCCCTACCCGGCAGAACGTTTTCGCGTCAAAACCTGAGG
>NZ_LR733829.1 GCF_902506535.1 Pseudomonas sp. 8Z | reverse complement strand
GGTGAATAGCGAAACTGTCGGAACAGGCGAGTCCTGCAGCGGAGCAAGGCCGATAACAAGTGTGATCACCGTGATCGATTGAACGCTTGGCCCCCGCTGCGCGAACTACAGAATGGCCAGGGCGTGAACGCCCACAACAGGCCGAATATACGAATGCAACCGCGCTGACGACAGGATCGAAAAGCTATTACTCACTACTGGTGGGGAGAGTCCATATAAGTTGTTAGGTGTATTTCTACGTATTTTTACCAATTTGAGGCAAAAATAGCTCTTCAATTGTTGACTCGGCAGACTCTTTAACCGCTTTAGATGGCTCAGGGTCAAGTTTAGATTCAACCATGTTTATGGCGTCCATCCATTTCATGTATTCATCATCTGAGAATTCAGCTGCTTTTTTGCCAGATATTTTCTCGACAAGATCAATAAGTAAAAGCGTCAGTTTCTTTGCCTCTTTAGAGGGGGCACTCTGAAAGTCGTCATCAAAGAAGTCTTTTTCATATTCCTCAAAATAATCAGCTTGCTTTATGTATCTGCTCAGGTAATAAAATGCGGCTCTTGCGTCAGAGATATTATGGCCTGACACGATGCTTTCTAGTTCGATCATTTTAACCAATCCTAATAATATCAAATGCTGATTGAGGTAGATCTGACAAGATATACTCGTGAGACAATGGGTTTGCTCGATCTTTTACATCAACCTTTTGATAATATGGCACAGCTTCAAGCCGAGAGATTACACACAGTAGAGGCCTAAAGTGCTGGTCTTTTGCTTTTTTGGAAATATACACAATTTCATCATGTGCTTCTTGAGTGATTCTTCCTAGCCTCAGCATAATAGAGGCACCCTTTCTGATTCCTCTCCTGTTTAAATCTATTTTTGTATTGTGGTGGTCTGCTGCATCCACTTCCTTTTTAAGGGTGTTGTAAATTTCTATAGGGGATGAGCTTGGGGGTACAGTGAAGTGCGGGGACTCAAAGTCAGAACCAAAATATGGGGTGCACCACATGTAATGTTTATCGCTATAGAATTTCTTATTTATATTGTAAGCCAGTGTTGTCATGGCTGAATAAAGTATCGGGTGGGTTATATCTTTTAGTGACATCAATGTCCCTCTTTTTTGATATTCACAATTATACGTAAACCTAACGCCCGCATTTGCGGCTGGTTTGGAGCGCAGCGGAAAACCAGTCCGACTACATGCGTTTGTTATGTGTGTTTTTTAACATTGATTAACTTCTTCGTGTCTACTACCACCTCAAACTCAATCGATTGGTCGGAAAACAAAAGATGATCTCTTGAGTAAATAGTTTCGACTACTATTCTTTTCTCTTCCTTAAACCAAGGCTGACTTTGGTAATGCCTAAACGCAAAGTCTTTAGCCACATCCAACGAAGTCGTCCAAGCTTGCCCGTATGAGTTATTATCGAACTCACCAACATCACATCCACGATAAATTTTTATAGTTGAATCTAATGTGTTGATATCGTTTGGTTCCAAACGATCTATGAGTGTTACCTTTGGATGCCAAGCTTCATTTTCTTGACGCGTATACAACTGATGAAGTCCATTATATGCATAACATGAAAATGAATGTCGCAGAGCATCAAATACCTGCAAAACTTCTTCATCTTCGATTTCGTCCGACAGTGAACAATAATGCGATCTGATCAGTTCCTCTGCCTCATTATCGACACCACTATATAAATCTCGAACCTCACCTTTGGCTTCGAAAGCCTTGATTGCATCAATGTATTTCTCAATAGCATCAACAGCAATTATCTTAAAATTAGAAAAAAATGGTTCGTTTAACTTGGATTCTATAGAGCAAACATTGATCCTCATTTCATTCGCCATAAATTCCTTGTATGGAGTACCAAACATAATCAATTCTCAAATATAAACACATAACGTTTGGTTAAGGGGCCGGCTTTAGCCGGTCCCGAACGAGCGAAGCGAGTGACTTGAATGCTGTAATGGACTCTCCCCACACCACAGTTCTATACCAAGGTGTCGAGGATTTTTGAGCGGGAGAGTCGTTATGAAGCGCATTGCCGTTGATCTGGCCAAGTCCGTTTACCAAGTTGCCG
>NZ_LR733830.1 GCF_902506535.1 Pseudomonas sp. 8Z | reverse complement strand
TCATCAAGGCTGGCCAGGAAATCCACCTCTCCAGCGGCCTGAAAGTGGTGCTCGAAGCCGGCAGCGAACTGACCCTCAAAGGCGGCGGCAGCTTCATCAAACTCGACGGCGGCGGCGCAACGCTGGTTGGGCCGGTGATCAAGGTCAACTCCGGTGGCGCAGCGGGCAATGGCTCGGGGGCGGCGCCGATATTGCCGGGGGCGGTAAGGCCAGCGGATGCGGATGTGCCGGGGGCCGTGCTGGAACATCGGCTCAAGCAGGCGAAACTGAGCCACAAACCTTTGGTCGAGCTATGTCAGAAACCCAAGGGCGGCACCCCGATGCAATGCCCCTTGGCAAATTGCCCATGCCGTCAGGCACTACAGGCGGGAGGCTGAGCGCATGTCGGTTTCGATACTCGAAGGGTTCCCCTACCTATCCGCTCCGCTCTATATGCTGCTGGAGTTGGACGAAGGGATGTTGCCACGGATCTATCAGATGGAGGCTGCCCCCGACCCTCAGCCTCTTTTCGCGGATACCGAGCTGAGTGCCCATCTCGATCAGGGCCCCTGGCTCGTGCGTATCACGTCTGAAGGGCAATACCTTGCGGCCTACCGCCAGGCACCAGAGCAATGGCCCGGCATCCTGCTGGCCTCCTCGCAGCCGGTCGAGGCGCTATTGACCCAGCTACGCAAAATGCTGGTCGTTCAGTTCGATGGTCAGCGCAAGGGCGTACTGCGCTATTACGACCCCAGGGTGGCGAGCTACCTTTTCCCTGCGACTGAAGCCGCACAGAGCTGGCTTGGGCCAATCGAGCAACTCGTGTGGCATGGCGCAACCTGGCCGGAGTGCGCACATGGCACTGGCCACTGGCGTGGCTTGCAAAGGCAAGCAGGCAGCCCTGCAACCGCTCCAAGCGGCGGCATGGTGCTCGACAAAGTACAAATCGCCGCCCTCGAGCAGCAACAGATAGAAGCCTTTGCCTACGAATGCTGGCGAACGCAGTCACAGGCTGACTTCTCGCAGGTATTGGGCTATCTGCAACAAGGGCTTGCCGCTGGGTTCGATGAGGAGCAAAGCCTGAATACCTACCTGCAGCTTCGCCTCGCTCATCCCCGCCACTTACAACATCCACCGATTGCAGCAGGCCAGGTTCAATGGCGCCTGCAACAGCTACAAGCCTGGCTCGAAGCCACACCAGCGCCCATGGAGAATCAAGGATGAATGCCAAAGTAGGGAGCCTTTCCGGTAATCCGGCCTGTGAAGGCAGCAAACTGATCGTCGAGGTCATCGGCAAGGAGCACCCGCCAGAACAGCGCGTGGTCATCTATGACGAAAACGATCAGGAGCTGCTGCAGACGCTCACGCAACAAGCCAAGCAGGAATTGGTCGCTGATGCCAAGCAGAGCAGCACCTTGCATATCTGGGATTGGCAACAGCAACCCAGGCGCCATCTCTGGCTGGAGATCGACGCAGAGAGCGGCAGCCCGATCCGCGTGCCGCTGATGGACGACACACGCACCACCCCGCGCCAGCGTGAGCGGCAGTGGAACTGCATCGTCCCCGTGGTGCCCATGAGCACCATGCTCGGTATCAGCATCAACCACCAGCATCGCGAATACCCCGTGCATGTACGCGCCGGCTTCATCTACCTGTTCTATCGCGGCAAAGCGTGGCGTGAGTTGGAGGTGCGCCAGGCTGACGGGCAGGCGACTTATCACGATGTGCGCCTGAGTGACTTCCGCAATGGCGAGCACTTTCAGGATGGCCCCCGTGCAGCCAGCGGCAAGGGGCTGAGCGAGATCTGGCTACCAGCCCGCTGGAATAACCGTGCGGCCTCGGATATCGAGGTGGCCTATGCCGAGGTGCAATGGCCTGCCGTGCGCCTCAACGCCATGGAGCGCAACGCTCACCTGCGCCGCGCCCGCTGCAATCGTTTGGGGCTGGCAGTGGCCGAACGCAGCTTCGGCAACACCACCTACCGGGCTTCAAGCCAGCAGCAGGCCTTTTACCTGGAAAAAGTCCCCGCCCACCGCCCGCGTGATCCCGCCCGCGAATGGCTGTTCGATCAGCCACTCAAGTACCTGCACGACCTGAGCGGCCAGTACCCCGTGCAGAGCCTGCAATATGCTCAACAGGTTCATCAACGCCACGAACGCGGTGAATACAACCCAGGGCCAAGCCATCCACAGCAAACGCTGGATGACCTGCGCCCGGAAACGGGCGCATGGACGGTCGAGCTGAGCGAAACGCTGAACGATCTCAAGCATCTGTGCGCGGTAAACGAACGCGAACACTGGCAGGCCGCGCCAGCGGCGACCGATATGCTGGCCATGGCCAAACAGCGCCAGATCGCGGGCGTATTGGTCGAGGACGGGCTTTACCGCATGCGCCATCTACTGGCACGCACCAATCAGGCCCTGGCGGTACTGCAGCTCTGCGCACAACGTGCCACTTTCCACGCCCACCACGCTTCTGCATTGTTACTGCAGCGGATGATGGTGCCGCCGCAGATTGGTGGGCAGAGCAACCCGCTGCACCGCTTCATCAGCCAGGTCAGCCAGGAGGGGCGCCAGCAGATCGACCTGTGCTCGGGCCACTCTGCCCGCCTGTTGGCCGCTACCTGCCTCAAGGCCGCACAGGACAACCTGGCCGCCTGCTTGGCCCAGGTATCCAACCAGCATGCGCTGGGCGATCATTTCTGCCTGGAGGGGCTCGATTATGCCGGCGCCTTCCAGCTGTGCAGTCAGCTATTCGTCTGCCTGGCGCGCACACCCGAGCAGCAGGATCCATTCCTGGTGGCAGGCGATGCGCCGCGCACAAGCGCCGGTAGAACACTGCTCGGCAAAATTGCGCAAAACGACGACCAGCCCCTGCACCGTATGTTGTGGCCCGAAACCAACGACGACACCCTGCTCAAGCCCTATCAAGTCGTGCAAACGACGAATGACGGTGAAGGTCGATACCGTGCCGAGGCGTTGAATCTGGTGGCGCTGCTCGATGCACCGCCCAGCGAGGAGCCCGCGACCCTGGAGGGCAACACCCTTGCGGGGCTGATGCAGCAACCGGACTTCCTGCTCCTGCCTTCGCTCAAAAGTGGCGCCGCCGCGCTGATAAACGTATGGGAGAACCTGACCAGCGCCCTCAAGGAAGCGCAGAAGGGCTTGACCCGAGCCAGCACAACGCACCAACAGGCCACGACTGAAAGCAGGCGTAGCCGGGTGGAAGCGCATGACCGTGAGGGCGACCTGCGCCACGAGCAAGAGCGTGGCAAAGTGCTGAAAGAGGAACTGGGCCAGGAAGCATTCCCGGCCAAGTACCGGATGTATACCAAGGATCTGCAACTGCTGCGCAGCATGCTGCAGCAGGACTTCGGCGACATGGTGTTCGTGCCCCATAACGCCGTGAACCAGGAGAAATACTACTTCTTCGGTTTGAGCGACCTCCCGGTATCACCGCAGGAAGCGCGGCAGATCTTTGGCAAGCTCCTGAATCTGCAGGGCGGGCTGCTAGGCCACAGCGATGAATTCAGAGCCAATCGGGCCGGCATCGACCAGTTCGTAAAAGAGCTGCTGCTATTGGCCATCCCCAAGAATCACCGCACCGCCCGCCTGATACGGGAACTGAACCGGCAGATTGCCGAAGAGCTGCGTATCCAGAACGATCTACAGCTTGCACGAGAACAGCGGGAGGCCGCCCGAGGTCGCCTGAGCGAAGCCCAGAACGCGCTGAAACAGGCAAAAGACCGACTGGCCAAACAGGAAAGCGGCTGGCGCCGAAGCGCGCGCGGTATGCTCGGCTCCACGGCCTTTCCGGGTGGCGTGTTGATTCTGGAGGCTATTAATGTGCTGGCGGAGTTCGAGGCTAGGGATGCAACAATAAGAAATAAAGGCGAATTTAGGTCTGCCGTGGGACTAATCAGTGCAGGAGCTGATTTGCTATTAGCCATGGAATTCCTTGCAGATAAAGTCGCGCACAACCATCCGCTGGTACAAAACTTTCAGACTAGGTACGCCGAAAGAGTGGTGCTGAGAATCTCGCCCAAAGTGGCTGAAGTGTTTGGCGATCGATTGATCAAAGAAGTGACCGGCAAACTGGCCTTCCAAAGCTTCGCCGGGACGCTTTTTGTCGGTATCAGCATCTACGATGCCATGCATGAAGCCAGCCTGGGCGATGACGCTGCCTGGGGCTACGGGCTGATGGCCGCGGGTGGCCTGGTCGGGGTAGTCGGCGGCTTCTTTACCGCCAGCGGCGCCACCTTCCTGGGCCTGGGCCCGGCTGGCTGGGCCACCCTGCTGCTGATTCTGGCCGGTGCAGCGCTGGTGTGGTGGCTGGACGACAGCCCCATCGAGGAGTGGCTGAGCAACGGCCCCTTTGGCGATAACCGCAGCGACAAGGTGCCTCACCTCTGGAACGACCCGCAAGAGGCCTTCTACCGCCTGGTCAGCCTCTTTGCCGGTATCCGTATCCGCATCGGCGCCAACCCGGAACAGGCACGCTACAGCGGCGCCATGGGCCTGCTCGACCCCGCCGAATACCATGCGATGCGCCGCTCAAATACCCAGGTACGCATCGAAAGCAACCTGCCTGGGCTTGCCGCCACCCTGGGCAGCGCCAATATCAGCGCGGTCAGCCAACTGCGTAGCAGCAGCCATCGCCTCAGCCCGCGCGACATGACGCAATCCAGCAGCCATAGCTTGAGCCCCATTCAGCCTCTGGCCCAGCGCCTGTACCCCGATGCCCTGGAACTGTTCTACGAGGTGCCGGTGTCGCAGAGCATGCCACGCACGCCACCGCATCGATGGCAGACTTACAGCCTGGCCGTGCGTGCGCAGGTAATTCTGCAAGGTGAGGAGCGTACCTGGGTGTTCCCGGCTCCATCCCCGACGGACGTATTACGTTACGACCCTGAACGGCATGATAAACCCGACTTCAGCAAAACCAATCAGCCCTTCTGGGCCGATGAACAGACCCATCCGGACAGCCAGCCGTAAGGATGCCTCCATGACTGCCCATTACAGCCCTAGCGCCTACCAGCCAGCGCGCATTCCCGATCAGCCTGCAGCGACCAAGCGCAGTTGGCTGTTCCGCTTTGGCAACTCGCGCCTGCCCTGGGGGCATACCGAGGACATCGTGCCTCTCAGCATGCTGC
>NZ_LR733831.1 GCF_902506535.1 Pseudomonas sp. 8Z | reverse complement strand
GCGGGTCTGCTTGCGCTTACCTGCGTACTCGGCGTCGGCGAAGGTCATCTGCTTCATGGAAAAACTCGGCTGGCGGGATCAGCGTATTTCAACAGATTCGGGAAGTCTTTTTCAGACCATCCCTAAATGGGCCGGTAAGGCATCCAGGTGTCGCCTTGCCAATGCAGCAACGACAGCCCCTGGCGATTCTCGCGCCTCGGTCGGCGTTCGCTGGGTTGTGCGATATCGCGCAGCATCGGCACCACGTCGGCAGTGATCCAGCGGCGGATGCAGCGGTTTTCCGGGTGGTAGTAGTGGATCAGTGCGGCATAGACGCCAGACTCGCTGATCAGCCTTGTCGCCTCCGGTTGGCCGTGGGTGTTGAGTACCACAGCATCGAGTAGCTGGTCGGCATCGAGCGTGCGTGTGGCGCGTTCGTCCAGATGCGGCTGGCCGATCAGCCGACCAAGATCCGTTGCGCAGAACCAGCATTGCTGCTCGATCAGCAGCGCACGCAGTTGCCTGCGGTGGCGGGTGAAGGTCTGCGGGATCAGGATTTCGCCGGCAAGGGCGGGTATAGCGGGGGATGCGGATTGGGTAGGCATATCCATTACCTCTGTGTGAATTGACCAGCTTTCTTAGGGCTGGGTGCCGGGAGCTAAGAAACCCCACACAGAGGGCCGGACGTATTCCCCTTTCGGGTCTTGTATTAGCCCACTCCCGACATATCAGAGGTGTTTTTCTTGCGCGCACGGGCAAGCCGTAGGCACAAAAAAGCCGCTAATGTCGGATGCGGGCAGGCCGCTGTGTGAAGGCGTTTCTTAGGCGCCGGCTGCAGAGTAGGTCGTCAGGGAAGGTGGGTCAAGCTGCGCTGATTGAGGTTCAGGGGGCATCCACCCTGACGGTGGTTCGGGCTACTCGCTGGGACAAAACAGTATTGATGCTTGTCTGATTTTCAACCGAGCTTGACGATAGTGTAGTTTTTGAGGATTCTATCGGCGCGCCAATGACGGTGGCGTTCAGTCCTAGCTAGGAAAAGCCTCTGCACCGTTGCAACATCTTTCTATGCCACCTTGAATGGTCAGCTAATACTAGGGCTAAGCATTGACCGTGAAAGGACAGGCTATGAAACTTCCTGACACCCCTTCGCTATCTGCTTTTAAATCTGATGCTACTTTTCTGTTCAATGAGCTACGGAGCGGCTGCCCTTTGGCTTTGAGCAGAGCAATACGTGCACAGTTGCTCAGTTCAACGCCTGCTAATCGCGCGCTCTGTTTGCGCTTGATTGCCAAAGAATATGGTTTGACCTACAAGGCTATTGTCGCTAGAGATCGGATGATTGCCCGATACGCAGCTCACTGTTTTGCCGAAGGCTTTTGGCAACAGCCTTATGAAGGAGTATTTCGTAGGGCTCGATTCTTGTTGCAGTTTGATGCCTTGATTGAGTGTCTCCGTGACGGGGTTCCACTTGCAGCCGCTGCTCACAAGCGTGGAGTGGATTTCAGCGGATTTCATTTCAGCTCATTACTGTTCAAAAGAGTCAACCGCGTAGTCTCGCGCAAGAAGGTTCCTGATATGAGCTATCTGCAGGCGCCGGGAAGCCTTATTCACTATGATTGGTTTCAGGATGTGAAGAAGGCTCGCCACTCGAATTTCAGTAATGCCAAATTCTATACAGTCACCTGCGATCCTGTAGTTCAGCCTGGTGCTTACGGATGGGAAACTGACTTTGACTATGCGGATTTGCGAGGTGTTGATCTCCGTGGCGCATACCTGAGAGGCGCTAGCTTTCTTGGGGCCAAGGTCGACGGAGCCGATCTGCGAAACGCAAACATCAACGGATGCATTTTCACTGGAGCTAAGGGAGCTTTCGTGAGCGGCGAAATTCTTTATCACAATTGGGATGTAGGCCCCAGAGGCGTCGAAGAGTGGTTGCCGGAGGACATTGTCTGATTGTGCCCGCTCTTGTTGGTGGCTTTCAGGTTTTGAGTTCTTATAGTTTTCCAGTAAGCACTCCATAGCGGTGGAGGCCTGAATCAGGTGGACAAGCTTCGCATGTCCACCATGCGCGGCTATCTGGATTTGGATATTAAATATTGTCTGAAGTAAGTGTCGATAAGGTTGTTGAGTTCTTTGTCTGCTGCATCATGTTTGTGAGGGCTTCTTGCTTTTCTTAAGTGTTTTTCAAGAAATTTTGCGGATAATTTTATGATCAGTTTTCGGTGATCATTGTAGAGTTCTTTGGCCCAGCTTAGCTCTTTATCTTTGGATAGGTTGTTGTTGAAGTCTCGCGTGATTATAAAGGCTGCTTTGCCATATTCATTACAGAGGTAAGAATTCACTTGCCTGTAATCACTTGCACTCAGGTCACGATAGTTTTTGAGTTCAAATATTACCTGGCGAGTTTGGTAGTCTTCTAGTAAGCGTTTCCAGAATTTTGTTTCTGCTAGATTGGTTCCGACTATGTCTCGTTGTTGGAGGCCATTCTTGTTTGGATGCATTTCTACATTGCATAATGCGCCAGCAAATACAACTTTTATTGCTTTTAAACACCAGGCTTCAAAGTCTGAGGCACCCTGCTTTCCTTCTGGGATCTCGGTTAGCTCTTGGAGGAGAGCGCCTATGGATGGTCTGAAAAAGACTTCCCGAATCTGTTGAAATACGCTGATCCCGCCAGCCGAGTTTTTCCATGAAGCAGATGACCTTCGCCGACGCCGAGTACGCAGGTAAGCGCAAGCAGACCCGCAAAGA
>NZ_LR733832.1 GCF_902506535.1 Pseudomonas sp. 8Z | reverse complement strand
GGTGAATAGCGAAACTGTCGGAACAGGCGAGTCCTGCAGCGGAACAAGGCCGATAACAATGATGATCCCCGTGATCGATTGAACGCTTGGCCCCCGCTGCGCGAACTACAGAATGGCCAGGGCGTGAGCGCCCACAACAGGCCGGATATACGAATGCAACCGCGCTGACGACAGGATCGAAAAGCTATTACTCACTACTTGTGGGGAGAGTCCATATACACTTGTTAGCCGGTAATGATGGAAGATATCTTTTCGCATAGATACGTGTCTTCTCTTTCAATGAATTCCTCAGGGCTTTCATTGCAAGAGTATGCCTCGAAAATATGGTTAATAACTTTCTTTGCCTGTTCCGCAGTAAGAGACTTTGTGTCTATTAACTCAAGAAGAGCTTCGGCTATTTCATTAAGGCTAAAGCAGTAATCTCCTGCGGCAATGCTTAGTTCTGTATGGGCTGTCTCGTAGCTTATTTCTGAACTTTCGTTCTTGGTTAAATATTCAATTGGTTTTTCTAAAATTTCAAAAGGATAAATTTCTTGATATTTTTCGCAATACTCTATCAGGAGTCGTCTGACTTGCTCACCATCAAAATTACGAGAAGCATCTTCTAGTAGGGTATTAAGTTTTGTATTGGCTATCCAGTTTTTCATAGCGGATACAGGCCTAGGCTAACGTAGAGCTAACCGGCGCTGCGCAGTTTTATCGCGCAGCGTCCAGCGACTGAAAGGAGCGGGGTTGAGCGCCAGGTTAGGCAATACCGGCATGGGATATGCGAAGATGAAGAGTATGCAAAATATGGCAAAAGTAGTGGCATCGGTGCTAGAAAAATTTAGAAGCAGCTATTGCACCGCATACGAATCCGAAAGCAAGCATTATCTTCCTGTTAAGCATAAATCCCGGCAACTTTGACTTTATAGGCAGCGGGTAGTTTTGAACGGCAGAAGCCCAGTAGAAAAACGCCAGCGACAAGACGAAAAACTCAATGATGTCACCCCAAGGGATTGCTTTGTATTCGTTGAGCATGCTTATCTCTTTTGTCTAACGTTTGGTTAAGGGGCGGGCTTTAGCCCGTCCCAGCGAGCACAGCGAGCGATTTGAATGCTGTAATGGACTCTCCCCACACCACAGTTCTATACCACGGTGTCGAGGATTTTTGAGCGGGAGAGTCGTTATGAAGCGCATTGCCGTTGATCTGGCCAAGTCCGTTTACCAAGTTGCCGAGAGTGTCCGCTTCGGCCAGGTGGTGCAGCGCACGCGGCTGAACCG
>NZ_LR733824.1 GCF_902506535.1 Pseudomonas sp. 8Z | reverse complement strand
CCGTGTCCGACTGGCCGCTGCTCAACGCCCTGCTCAACACCGCCAGCGGCGCCACCTGGGTGTCGCTGCACCATGGTGGCGGCGTGGGCATGGGCTTCTCCCAACACTCAGGCATGGTCATCGTCTGCGATGGCACCGACGAAGCCGCCGCGCGTATCGCTCGCGTGCTGACCAACGACCCCGGCACCGGGGTGATGCGTCACGCCGATGCCGGTTACCAGATCGCCATTGATTGCGCCAAGGAGCAGGGTTTGAACCTGCCGATGATCACTGGTTGAGGGGGTATTCGACGGGCATCAGCCCGTTCATAGGCTCAAGGATGAAGGCCAGATAAAGAGCTGTGCTTATTTTTGAACTGCCGATTCTTCATGACCGTCATTGGGAGTACCAAACAATGCAGATCAACAAAACGTTACTCGCCACACTGATCTCCATAGGCTTACTCGGCGCCGTTGGCAGCAGCCAGGCTGCGGGCTGGTGCGGCTCCGGCAAGGTGGTGAAATTCGCCGGCCTGAACTGGGAGAGCGGCATGCTGCTGACCGACGTTATGCAGTTCGTCCTGAAAAACGGCTATGGCTGTGAAACCGATAGCCTGCCGGGCAATTCGATCACCATGGAGCAAGCGCTGGCGAACAATGACATTCAGGTGTTCGCCGAAGAGTGGGTCGGCCGCAGTGATGCCTGGAACAAGGCCGAGGCTGCCAATAAGGTGGTTGGTGTCGGCGCGCCTATTGTCGGTGCTACCGAGGGTTGGTATGTCCCACGCTTTGTCATCGAAGGCGACAGCAGCCGGGGTATTGAGGCAAAAGCGCCGAAGCTCAAGACGGTGAAGGATCTGGCGCAGTACGCCGAGGTTTTTCGCGATCAGGAGGAGCCTGACAAAGGGCGCTTCTACAACTGCCCGGCAGGCTGGACCTGTGAGCTGGAAAACAGCGACATGCTGAAAAAGTATGGCCTGGCAGATCGATACACCAACTTCCGCCCCGGCACGGGGCCTGCGTTGGATGCTGCCGTACTGTCCAGCTACAAGCGTAAGGAGCCGATTCTGTTCTATTACTGGTCGCCTACACCGCTGATGGGGCAGGTCGATCTGGTCAAACTCGATGAGCCTGGTGTGAACAAGGACGTCAGCATCAAGGTTGGTCTATCCAAGGCATTCCATGATGAGGCACCGGAGCTGGTGGCCGTGCTGCAAAAGGTCAACCTGCCCATCGAATTGCTCAATCAGAGCCTAGCCAAAATGGCCAACGAGAAGATGTCTTCCGAGCAACTGGCGCACGCCTTCCTCAAGGAGCATCCCGAGGTTTGGCACACCTGGGTAAGCGACGACGCGGCGAAGAAAATCGACTCCGCGCTCTGAGCATGAACCACCGAGGGGGCCATGCTCCCTCGTCTGAGCAGCACTTTTAGCGAGAGCGAACCATGTTCCCCGAGCGCTTTACATTCTCCATCGCTGACTGGGTCAATGGCTGGGTCGATGCCCTGGTGACCAACTATGGCGACGTGTTTCGGCAGATATCCGATACCTTGCTATGGGCCATCGTGAATCTGGAAAGTCTGCTTCGCGCTACGCCCTGGTGGTTGATGCTGGCAGTTGTCGGCGCCATCGCTTGGCACGCGACGCGACGAATCCTTCCGGTGCTGAGTATTGTCGGCTTGCTGTTTTTGGTGGGCGCAGTCGGTCTGTGGGACAAGCTGATGCAGACGTTGGCGCTGATGATGGTGGCCACGTTTATCTCGGTGCTGATCGGGATTCCGCTGGGGGTTCTATCTGCGCGCAGTGACCGCCTGAGAACCGTGTTGATGCCCATGCTGGACATCATGCAGACCATGCCCAGCTTTGTGTATTTGATCCCGGTGCTGATGCTCTTTGGTCTGGGCAAGGTGCCGGCGATCCTGGCGACGGTGATTTACGCCGCGCCGCCGCTGATTCGTCTGACCGATCTCGGCATCCGCCAGGTCGATCGCGAGGTGATGGAGGCGGTGAGTGCATTTGGTGCCAACCGCTGGCAGCAATTGTTCGGTGTGCAACTGCCGTTGGCCCTGCCCAGCATCATGGCCGGGATCAACCAGACCACCATGATGGCGCTGTCGATGGTCGTGATTGCCTCGATGATCGGCGCGCGCGGCCTGGGTGAGAACGTACTGATCGGCATTCAAACGCTCAACGTCGGCAAAGGCCTGGAGGCCGGGCTGGCCATCGTCATTCTGGCGGTGGTGATTGATCGCATCACTCAGGCCTATGGCCGCTCGCGTCATCATGAGACCAGCCAATGAGCAAGATCGAAGTCAAAAACGTCTACAAGATCTTCGGCGCTAAGGCAGATGCCGCCGTGAAGATGATTGAGCAAGGCAAGAGCAAGGCCGAGGTGTTGCAGGACAGCGGCTGTGTGGTCGGCGTCAACAACCTTTCGCTGTCGATCGAAAGCGGCGAGATTTTCGTCATCATGGGCTTGTCCGGCTCCGGCAAATCCACGCTGGTGCGCCATTTCAACCGGCTGATCGATCCCACCAGCGGGCAGATTCTGGTCGATGGCGAAGATATCCTGACCTATGACGACGCGGCGCTGGAGCAATTTCGGCGACGCAAGATCAGCATGGTGTTCCAGAGCTTCGGTCTTCTGCCGCACAAGAGCGTGCTGGAGAACGTCGCCTACGGCTTGAAGATCCGTGGCGAAGCCAAGTCCCTGTGCCTGGAGCGGGCGCAGCACTGGATTACCACCGTTGGTCTCAAAGGGTACGAGAAGTCCTATCCGCATCAGTTGTCTGGCGGTATGCGCCAACGGGTTGGTTTGGCCCGAGCGCTGGCCGCCGACACCGACATCATTCTCATGGACGAAGCTTTCAGCGCCCTGGATCCGCTGATTCGTGCCGACATGCAGGATCAGTTGCTGGAGCTGCAGAAATCGCTGCACAAGACCATTGTGTTCATCACTCATGATCTGGATGAAGCGGTGCGTATCGGCAACCGCATCGCCATTTTGAAAGATGGCCAACTGATCCAGGTGGGTGACCCCGGCGAGATTCTCCACAAGCCCGCCGATGAATACGTGAACCGCTTCGTCCAGCGTCGTGCCACCGCGCTGTAGTGCCCCGTTAGAGGATTTTGCATGTCGTGCGCCGCTACCGTCTCGCTTGGCAATGGCCCGTTAACCTGGCAGGAGGTGGTTGCCGTTGCCCGTCATGACGCCCGCCTGGAACTGACCCCGAAAGCCTGGGCGCGCATCGATAATGCCCGGCAGATCGTCGAGCGCATCGTCGCGCGCGGCGAGCGCGCCTACGGCATCAGCACGGGGCTGGGCGCCCTGTGCAATGTCGTGCTGCAAGGTGAAGAGCTGGCCCAGTTGTCGAGAAACACCCTGCTCAGCCATGCCTGCGGCGTGGGTGAGCCGCTCAAGGATGAACAAACCCGAGCCATCATCTGCGCGGCGATCAGCAATTACAGCCATGGCAAGTCCGGCATCGACCGGCATGTCGTGGCGGCGCTGCTGGATCTGCTCAACAGCGGTATTACGCCGCGCGTGCCGTCGCAGGGATCGGTCGGTTACCTGACCCATATGGCGCATGTCGGTATCGCTCTGTTGGGCATCGGTGAAGTGAGCTACCAGGGGCAGATCGTGCCGGCGGCCAGCGCCCTGGCAGCAGAGGGGCTCGCACCCGTGGTGCTGGGCGCCAAGGATGGCCTGTGTCTGGTCAACGGTACGCCATGCATGACCGGGTTGAGCTGCCTGGCGCTCGACGATGCCACGCGGCTGATGCAATGGGCGGACGTCATCGCCGCCATGAGTTTCGAGGCGCTGCGCGGGCAGATCGACGCCTTCGACCCGGAAATCATCGCGCTCAAGCCACATCCAGGCATGCAGCAGGTTGCCGCCAACCTGCGTGCCCTGCTCGCGGGCAGCGAGGTGATCGCCGCAAGCAAGGGTATTCGCACCCAGGATGCATTGAGCATCCGCTCCATCCCGCAAATCCATGGCGCCTGCCGCGATCAGTTGGGCCATGCCATCAGGCAGATCGAGACCGAACTCAACTCGGTGACCGACAACCCGCTGGTGCTGGGCACGCCCGAGGCCTATCGCGTGGTATCGCAAGCCAACCCGCATGGTGAGTCCGTGGCGTTGGCGGCGGATGTGCTGGCCATCGCCATGGCCGAGCTGGGCGCCGTGGCCGAGCGCAGGCTGGATCGACTGATCAACCCGCTGGTCAGCGGCCTGCCGGCCTTTCTGGTCAGCCAGCCTGGGGTCAACTCCGGCATGATGATCGTGCAATACGTCGCCGCTGCCCTGGCTGGGGAGAACCGCCAGTTGGCGCAGCCGGCTGTCATCGACAATTTCGTCACCTCCGCGCTGCAGGAGGATCACCTCAGCCTGGGCACCAGCGCGGCGCTCAAACTGGGCAAGGTTATCCACAACTGTACGCAGATACTGGCCATCGAATATTTGCTGGCGGCTCAGGCGTTCGAGTTTCTCCAGTCGCAGCGCTTCGGTATTGGCACCGACTGCGCTTGGCGCCTGCTGCGCGAACGGATACCGGCATATGACCAGGATCGCTGGCTGGCGCCGGACATTGCCCAGGCCGCTGACCTGCTAAGGCAGGCGCAGAGTCTGGAGACGATCAGCGCATGCCTGCAGAGAACGCTATGAAACACGTTTGGCAGCACTGCCATACGGCGACCTATCCGATCATCACCGAAGGCTCGCGCATCGCCTGCACCACCTTTGCCATGACGCCCGAAGAGGCGCTGGCTGGCATCACCTTCAACGCGGCGCGAGCGCTGGACCAGGGCCACGGCAGCCTGGAACAGGGCAAGAGTGCCGACGTTATCGCCTGGGACATCCAGCGTCCTGCCGAACTGGCCTGCTGGCTGGGCGGCGACCTGCCCAAATGCGTCATTCGCCATGCCCAAGAGAACACAGCACATGGATAACGTACTTACCTTCAAACGCGGCCGGATTCCGCTACTGATCAGCATGCCGCACCCCGGCACCGAGTTGACCGGCGCCGTTGCCCAAGGGCTGGTGGCCGGGGCCGAAGAGCTGAGCGACACCGACTGGCACATCCCACGGCTTTACGCCTTCGCCGAAGCGCTGGGGGCCAGCACGTTGGCGGCGAGCTACTCGCGTTATGTCATCGACCTTAACCGACCAGCCGATGACACGCCGCTGTACAACACAGCCACCACCGGGCTGTACCCGGACACCCTGTTCGATGGCCGACCCTTGTACAAAGCGGGCATGACCCCCTCGGCGCAAGAGCGGGCGCGCTACCTCGAGCAGATCTGGATGCCCTATCACCAGACCCTGGCCAGCGAACTGCAGCGGCTGAAAGCCGAGTTCGGCTACGCCTTGCTGTGGGATGCCCATTCCATTTGCTCGGCGGTGCCACGGCTGTTCGACGGCAAGCTGCCGGACTTCAATCTGGGCACCTTCAACGGCGCCAGTTGCGACCCGAGCCTCGCCACAGAACTGACGCGCACCTGCGCTCAGCATCCGGCCTACAGCCATGTGCTCAATGGCCGCTTCAAGGGCGGCTATATCACCCGGCATTACGGCGCGCCGGAGCAGGCGATTCACGCGGTGCAGCTAGAGCTGGCACAAAGCACCTACATGGATGAGGTGGCGCCGTTCACCTACCGTGAGCCGCTCGCCCAGAACACCCAGCGCGTGCTGCAGGCCTTGCTCGAAACCCTGCTGCAATGGGGCGAAAAGCGCTATGGGTGATCCGAGCTGATCGGCGCTTGCAGGCGTTCATCTTGTAGACTGCCCAGGCCGCACGTTGCCACTGTCGGCCGAAACAGGAGAAAGGATGAAACGCGAGGACGTGAAACACCGAACAGCCCAAGGCGTGCTGTTTGACACCCAGATCATGGTCAACCCGGCCAATACCGCCGAATGGATCGTCATGTTCAAGAAAGGCGCCGGGCGCAGCTTCTTCTTGGTCGATGACGCTGACCAGGTGGAGGCCTTCTCCAGCCTGGATGATTTACTGCCCGAGCTGCGGGCCCTGGGTATCAAACGTATCGAAGTGCAACTCTGAGCGAGAGTTGCTAACAGTTGGCGTGGATCAACTTGTGGATATCCTTGTGATACACCGCTAAAGCCCTGATGAACAGGGCTTTTCAGCGATTTGTACAGAAATTGACCCTCATTAAAAGGCTATCCACAAAGCCACTGGATAATATGCATTGATTCCTGTTGATAAGTTGATCAAGGCCATGTGAACCGTGGCTTTGAGCGATCTGTACAGTTTTTCAGCACAATTCCGTGGCTTATCCACAGCCCGGACGGTAGAGGTGGCGATGTGCGGCGTCATACAGCGCCGATTCGGCGAAAGCGCCCGGATTGAGCACATGGCCGACCAGAATCAGCGCCGTGCGGCGAAAATCCTTGGTCGCGACCTTGGCCTCGATATCGGCGAGTGTGCCCAACACCCAATCCTGATCCGGCCAGCTCGCTCTGTGGATAACCGCGATAGGGCAGTCGGCGCCGTAATGCGGCAGCAACTCACAGATTATTGCGGGTAAATGGCGCACGCCAAGATGAATGGCCAGGGTTGCGCGGTGCCTGGCCAGATCGTGCAGTTGCTCGCCCTCGGGCATCGGCGAGGTGGTGCCGTAGCGGGTAAGGATCACTGTCTGGGCGATGCCCGGTAGGGTCAGCTCGCTTTCCAGCAGCGCCGCACAGGCGGCGGTGGCGGTGACGCCGGGGATGATCTCGAAGGGGATGCCGAGGGTGCGCAGTTCGCGGATCTGCTCGCCAATGGCGCCATACAGCGAGGGGTCGCCGGAATGCACGCGGGCCACATCCTGGCCGCGCTCATGCGCCTGGCGTAGCAGCTCGATGATCTCGTCCAGATGCAATTCGGCGGTGTTGACCACCTGCTCGGCGCAATGGCCTTGCAGCACTGCCTCTGGCACCAGCGAACCGGCGTAGAGAATGACCGGACAGTTGTGGATAAGCCGCTGGCCCTTGACGGTGATCAGCTCGGGATCGCCAGGGCCGGCGCCGATGAAGTAGACGGTCATGCTAAGGGTTCTCTCGAAAATGTGGCCAGTGCACAGGTGGCGCTGGCGCTGCGGTGTTTCTCTCCGAGCGCCCTGGGGCGTGCCCCCAGGCTGGCCGCCAGTGCCAGGGCGCAAGGCTCGGCCACGGCGGGGCTGCCGGTGGCGACTTGGCTGAGCGTGCTGCCGCCTGATATCGCCGGGTGGCGGCTCAGTTGTTCGGGGGTAAAGAAAACCAGTTCCAGGCCCAGGTGCTCGGCCAATTGTCGCAGCCCAGGCTCGTCGCGCTTGTGGGCGATGCTGGCCAGGCCGATCAGGTTGTCCACTGTCAGCGCATGCTGCGTCAGGCTGTGGATAAGCAGGCGGAGCAGCTCATCCATCGGGCAATTACGGCGGCAGCCCAGCCCGGCAACGACCTGTGGCGGCGAAGCAGATGAGGCTGTGGCAGTGGCTGGCGACATGAGCGGTATTCGGGTGGCGTGGGCGCGTAGCTCATCATGGCCCCTGCCAGTGGTCAACCGCGATTGACCGGCTGCTGCGCTCTGCGTAGCCTTCTCGCTTTCGAGGTTCTTCCCGGCGCGCTGCCGGGAAGCTAAGAGGGAACAGGGTGATGCCCTGGCTGTCCCCGCAACTGTGAATGGCCTTAAACCCTTCGAGACACCACTGCCTTTGGCGGGAAGGTGAAGGATGCACGAGCGTGCAGGCCGTGAGCCAGGAGACCTGCCTCGATCAACAGCCATTTTGCTCGGACGGGGTGTTCCGAGGCGGCCAGCACGTTACGCGTGCCTGTCTGCCCGTACCCGTCCGCCGAATTTACCGACGCCACGGGATCATTATGAAAACCCTCGCCAAACTGCCTGTCACCATCGTCACCGGATTCCTCGGGGCCGGTAAAACCACCCTGCTGCGTCACCTGCTGGCCAATGCTGAAGGCCGCCGTATCGCGGTGATCGTCAACGAATTTGGCGAGCTGGGCATCGACGGCGACATCCTCAAGCAGTGCTCCATCGGCTGCAGCGAAGAAGAAGCCAATGGCCGCGTCTTCGAGTTGGCCAACGGCTGCCTGTGCTGCACCGTGCAGGAAGAGTTCTTTCCGGTGATGCGCGAGCTGGTGGCGCGCCGTGGCGACCTCGACCATATCCTTATCGAAACCAGTGGTCTGGCCCTGCCCAAGCCGCTGGTGCAGGCCTTCAACTGGCCGGAAATCCGCAACGCCTGCACCGTCGATGCGGTAATCACCGTGGTCGATAGCCCGGCCGTGCTCGCTGGTACCTTTGCCGCCTTCCCCGATCAGGTCGACGAGCAACGCAAGCTCGACCCCAACCTCGACCACGAATCGCCCCTGCATGAGTTGTTCGCCGACCAGTTGGCCAGTGCCGATCTGGTGATCCTCAACAAGGCCGACCTGCTCGACCCCCAAGCGCTGGCTGCGGTGCGTGCGGAAGTCGCTGAAGAGCTGCCGCCCGCAGTGAAAGTTATCGAGGCACATGGCGGCGAACTGCCGTTGGACGTGCTGCTGGGCTTGAACAGCGAAACCGAGCTGCATATCGACAGCCGCCGTACTCATCACGACGATGAAGACGAAGACCACGATCACGAGGAATTCGACTCGTTCCACGTGGAACTACCGGAAACAGAGGAGGCGCGCCTGCTCGCTGCATTGAAGGATGCAGTGGCCAAGTACGGCATCCTGCGCGTGAAGGGCTTCGCGGCGATCCCTGGCAAACCCATGCGCCTGCTGGTGCAGGGCGTCGGCCAGCGCTTTGACCGTCACTTCGACCGCGCCTGGCAAGCCGACGAGCCGCGCATCAGCCGCCTGGTGGTGATCGGCCAGCAGCTCGACCGAGCGGCCATCGAGGCTGAACTCAAAATGGCGTTGGCCTGAGAGAGGGGGGGAGGGGGCTTTAGCCGCGCCGGCTTTGCTGATCGTCGCGGCTAAAGCCCCTCCCACCGAGCGGATATGCACTTACTTCGCACCCAGCCCGGCGCTCAACTGCCGGCCGACAGCATCGCCGACCTCGGCCAGACGCCCGCCGAGCTGGTAATCCTGTGCACCGGTGATTCGCACCTGTCGCTGCTCGCCGAAGCGGCCCGGCAACTGCCGACCGACTACCCCAGCCTGCGTCTGGCCAGCCCGGCGCAGTTGAGCAACAACGCTTCGGTGGACTTCTACGTCGAGCGGGTGCTGCAGCACGCCAAGGTCATCCTGATCTCGGTGCATGGCGGGGTGAGTTATTGGCGCTACGGCATCGAACGTCTGATGGAACTGGCTGCGCTCGGCACGCAGGTGATCATGGTGCCCGGCGACGATCAGCCGGATCCGTCCCTGATGGCCATGGGCAACGCCAGTGAGGACGACAGCCGCCGTCTCTGGCAGTACCTGCGCCAGGGCGGGCTGGACAATGCCGGGCAACTGTTCCGTTTTATCGGCAGCCGCTGGCTCGGGCGTAGTGAGAGCTGGGTCGAGCCGCAGCCGCTGCCGCGCGTCGTCCTCTATCATCCGCAGCGCAGCCCGGCGCAGTGGGCTGATTGGCAGGCGTCGGGGGCCTCTGAAAACGTCGAAGAGGCAGTCTTCAGGGGGGCCCCGCAATGGGGGCCCGGAGCGCCCGTGGTGGCGCTGCTGTTCTACCGCAACCACGTGCAGGCGGCGAACACCGCCTTTGTCGACACCTTTTGCCAGCATCTTGCCGCTCAAGGTCTTAACCCGCTGCCGATTGCCGTGGCCAGCCTCAAGGAGGCGGCCTGCCTCGATCAGGTGCAGGACTGGCTGGACGAGACTGGCGCCGCGCTGATCATCAACACCACCGGTTTTGCCCTGTCCAACCCCGAAGCGCCGCAGAGTCGACCATTTCGCCGCGACATTCCGGTGTTGCAGGCCATCTGCTCGCTGGATAACCAGGCGCAGTGGCAGGGGAGCGCGCAGGGCCTGGGCTCGCGTGATCTGGCCATGCATGTGGTGCTGCCGGAGCTGGACGGCCGCCTGATCGGCCCGGCGATCAGCTTCAAGGGCCTGGCTTGGCGCAGCGAGCGCAGCCAGAGCGACGTGGTGTGCTACCAGGCGCATGAACCGGGCATGGCCTATGTCGCGGAACTTGCGCGTAACTGGTGTCAGTTGGCGATTAAAAGCAACGATCAGAAGCGAATCGGTCTGATCCTGGCCAATTATCCGACCCGCGATGGCCGTATCGGCAATGGTGTGGGGTTGGATACGCCGGCCGCTGCGCTGAACATCCTGCGCGCTCTACAGGCGCAGGGCTACCCGGTGGATAACCTGCCGGACAGCGGCACCGCGCTTATCCACAGCCTGCTCGGTGGTGTCACCAACGACCTCGACAGCCTCGACGCGCGGCCCTGCGCGCAGAGCCTGGCGCTGGACGACTATCTGGCGTTTTTCCACAGCCTGCCAGCGGCCAACCAGCAGGCGGTGCGCGAGCGCTGGGGCGAGCCGCAGAACGACCCGATGTTTCGCAGCGGGCGGATGATGGTGGCTGGTCTGCGCTACGGTCTGACCTTTATCGGCATCCAGCCGGCGCGCGGTTATCAGCTCGACGCGGCGGCGGTGTACCACGACCCCGATCTGGTGCCACCGCACGGCTATATCGCCTTCTACGCCTGGCTGCGCAAGGCCTTCGCCGCTGATGCGCTGATCCACGTCGGCAAGCACGGCAATCTGGAGTGGCTGCCGGGCAAGAGTGTCGGGCTGTCGCCGAGCTGCTGGCCGCAGGCGCTGATCGGCCCGCTGCCCAACGTCTACCCGTTTATCGTCAACGATCCGGGCGAGGGCGCGCAGGCCAAACGCCGTACCCAGGCGGTGATCATCGACCACCTGATGCCGCCTTTGACCCGCGCCGAAAGCTACGGCCCGTTGCGCGATCTGGAGCGCCTGGCCGACGAGTATTACGACGCCAGCCAGCTCGACCAGCGCCGCGCTGTCGAGCTGCGCGGCGAGATTCTGGTCAAGGTGCGCGAGGCCAGCCTCGACCGCGAGCTGGGCCTACAGCTCAATGACGACGCCGACAGTTGGCTGCCGCAGCTCGACGCCTACCTGTGCGACCTCAAGGAATCGCAGATTCGCGATGGCCTGCATGTGTTCGGCGAATCGCCCTGTGGACAACTACGCCGCGACACCCTGCTGGCGCTGCTGCGCATCCCCCGTGGCGACGGCCAGGGCGCCAACGCCAGCCTGCTGCGTGCGCTGGCACTGGATCTGCAACTGGGCCTCGATCCGCTCGACTGTGACATGGGCCAGCCGTGGGACGGCCCACGTCCGCAGCAGTTGCTGGCTGTGGATAACAGCCTGTGGCGCACCGTCGGCGATACCCGCGAACGCCTGGAGCTGCTGGCGCTGACGCTGATCGAACAGCGTCTGAGCGGTGATGCCTGTGCACAATTTGGTGAGGCGGTACGGCTGATTCTCGACAGCCTGGCCGGACATATCGCGCCTTTGTTGGATGCCTGCGGTGAGTCTGAGATGGGTGGCCTGCTCGCCGCGCTGGCTGGGCGTTTCGTCCCCGCCGGGCCGAGCGGTGCGCCGAGTCGCGGGCGGTTGGACGTGCTGCCCACCGGGCGCAACTTCTTTACCGTCGACGTGCGCCACCTGCCCACGCCGACCGCCTGGCGCCTCGGCGTGCAGGCGGCTGATCGCCTGCTGGAGCGTCATCTGCAGGACGAGGGCGATCACCTGCGTCAGCTCGGCCTGTCGGTCTGGGGTACGGCGACCATGCGTACAGGCGGCGACGATATCGCTCAGGCCCTGGCGCTGCTCGGCGTGCGCCCGGTGTGGCAGCCGGGCAGCCAGCGCGTCGAGCGCTTCGAGGTGTTGCCGCTGGAACAGCTCGGTCGGCCACGGGTGGATGTCACCCTGCGTGTGTCAGGCTTTTTCCGCGATGCCTTCAGCAATCTGATTCGCCTGTTCGACGAGGCCGTGCAGGCGGTGATCGAGCTGGACGAACCGGAAGACATGAACCCGCTGTCCGCGCGGGTCTGGCGCGAGTCGCTGGTGCTCAAGGACGGTGGCCTGGACGAAGCCGAAGCGCGGCGGCAGGCCGGCTGGCGGGTGTTCGGCGCCAAGCCGGGCGCCTATGGCGCCGGGGTGCAGAACGCCATCGAAGAGCGCCTGTGGCAGAGCCGCGCGGATCTGGCCGAGGTGTATCTGAACTGGGGCGGCTACGCCTACGGCAGCGGCGCCGAGGGCGCGCCTGCGCGGCAGCGCTTCGTCGAACGCCTGGAGCAGATGCAGGCGGTGCTGCACAACCAGGACAATCGCGAGCACGACATCCTCGATTCCAACGACTACTACCAGTTCCAGGGTGGCATGCTGGCGGCGGTGGAAACCCTGCGCGGGCTCAAGGTGGCCAGCTACTTCGGCGACAACAGCCAGCCAGATACGCCGCGCATCCGCAGCCTCAAGGAAGAACTGAACCGCGTGGTGCGCGCCCGCGCCGCCAACCCCAAGTGGATCGAGGGCATGAAGCGCCACGGCTACAAGGGCGCCTTCGAACTGGCCGCGACCATCGACTACCTGTTCGCCTTCGACGCCACCAGCGAGCTGGTCGATGACCACCAGTACGCACTGCTCACCGATGCCTATTTGCTGGACAAGAACACCCGCGACTTTATCCAACAGCACAACCCCGGCGCCCTTAACGACATCCTCGAACGCCTGCTCGAAGCCCAGCAACGCGGCCTGTGGCAGAATCCCGGCGATTACCGCGAAGTGCTGGAAAACCTGCTGCTCGATAGCGAGGAGTCATGACGCGACTCGCACCCTACGCTTCGGCTCTGAACCCCGTAGGGTGGGTTAGCCGCCCGGCTCGGCGTTGGAGTTATCCGCCGACGCAATGGCGGCGTAACCTACCAGCGCAGCTACCAGCGGACACCCATGGTGGGTTACGCGGTGCGGCACGTTGCGTGCGGGCGGTTGGCGTGGTGCTCTGCACCGCTAACCCACCCTACGCCTCGGCTCTGTACTTCGTAGGGTGGGTTAGCCGCCCGGCTCGGCGTTGGAGTTATCCACCGACGCAATGGCGGCGTAACCCACCAGCGCAGCTATCGGCGGACACCCATGGTGGGTTACGCGGCGCGGCAGGTGATGTGTTGGCCTATAGCGCGGTTGCCAGCGCCGTTAACCCACCCTACGGTTGCGATGCACCGATTGTGGGAGGCGCTTTAGCGGCGACAGGCTCGCGGCTCAAGCCCTTCCGACAAAAGCCAGGTGCGACCCTTCACCACCACGGATCACTGTCATGACCGAACATCACTTCCCCCTTGCCGCTGTGGTCGGCGCCGATTCGTTGAAGCTGGCGCTGTGCCTGGCAGCCATCGATCCGGCCATCGGCGGGGTGCTGATCGAAGGCCCGCGCGGCATGGCCAAGTCCACCCTGGCCCGTGGCCTGGCCGACCTGCTCGATGGTGGGCGCTTCGTCACCCTGCCGCTGGGTGCGAGCGAGGAGCGCATCGTCGGCACTCTGGATCTGGACGCTGCACTGGGCGAAGGCCGGGCGCAGTTTTCCCCTGGCCTGCTGGCCCGTGCCGATGGCGGTGTGCTGTATGTCGATGAGGTCAACCTGCTGCCGGATCATCTGGTCGACCTGCTGCTCGATGCCGCTGCCAGTGGCGTCAACCATGTCGAGCGTGACGGCATCTCCCATCGGCATACCGCGCGCTTCGTGCTGATCGGCACCATGAACGCCGAGGAAGGCGAGCTGCGCCCGCAACTGCTCGACCGCTTTGGCCTCAATCTGGCGCTGGATGGTCAACCGCAGCCAGCCGAGCGTGCCGAGATCGTGCGTCGTCGCCTGGCCTTCGATGCAGGCCCCGCCGCCTTCCTGCAACGCTGGCAGGGTGAGCAGGCCGCTCTTGCCGAACGCTGCCGCAACGCCCGTCAGCGCCTGGCTGATATCCCGCTGGATGATGCCGCTCTGGGCGAGATCAGCCAACGCTGCTTCGCCGCTGGCGTCGATGGCCTGCGTGCCGATCTGGTCTGGCTGCGTGCTGCCCGCGCCCATACCGCTTGGCGTGGCGCGGCGGGTATCGAGCCTGTGGATATCGAGGCTGTGGAGGACTTCGTCCTGCGTCACCGCCGTCGCCAGCAGCAACCGCCGGCTGCCACACCGCCCGAACAGGGCCAGGCGCCGCAACAGGCGCAGGAACAGAGCCAGGGCGAAGGGCAGTGGGGCGAGCTGCCCGCGCAACCACAGGTTATGGGCGAGCGACGCGTGCCGCCGCGCTGGCCAAAAAAGCCCTGAGCATCCGCCCGCGCACAGCCACTGGCGCGGATGCCCGCAACCGGCCCGGACGACTCGGCGGCGGCCTGCATGGCGCCGCACGTAAGGGCGCGCGCGGGCGTATCGACTGGTCGGCGACCCTGCGCCAGGGGCGCCCGCAACGGCGTGAACAGCTCATATTGCGCCCGCGCAGTCAGCAGGCTGAGGAGCTGTGGCTGGTGCTGGTCGATGCCTCCGCCTCTACTCGCCGCCATGGTGCGTTGAGCCTGGCCAAAGGCGTGCTCGCCGAAGTCTTCGACAGCGCCTACCGCCAGCGCGCGCGCCTGGCCGTGCTACAAGCCGGTGGTCGCGAAGCGCAATGGCTGTGGCAGGGGCGCAAGGCCAGCGCGGAGTTGCATCAATGGCTTCAAGAATTAGGCGCCGGAGGCGGCACGCCGCTGCTCGACGCGCTGAGTCAGGCGGGTGACTGGCTGTCGCGTCGGCAACGGGCGAAACCGAGCGAACACCAGCGCCTGCTGATCCTGACCGATGGCCGTCTGCGTGATCTGCCAAATCTGGCGCCGCTGCCGTGCCCAACCCTGCTGCTCGACACCGAACGCGCGCCCATCCGCCTGGGCCGCGCCCGCCAGTTGGCGCAGGTGCTGCAGGCCGACTACCACCATATCGACGACCTGGCGCCCGGCGTGCCAGGGCGCACCTGGAGAACCCCATGAAAACCCTGCTGCTGGTCGGCATCGGCGCCGGCGACCCGGACTACATCACCTACCAGGCGATCAAGGCGCTGCGCTGTAGCGACGTGATCTTTCTGATGGACAAGGGCGCGGCCAAGCACAAGCTCAACGCCCTGCGCCGCGAGATCTGCGCGCGCTTTCTCGACGGCCACACGCCGCGCTTCGCCGAAGGCCTGCAACCGGAACGCGAACGCGAGGCAACGGACTACCGCGCCAGCGTCGACGAACTCAACCGCGATAAACAGGCGGTGTTCGAGCAACTGATCGACGAGCAGATGGCCGATGGCGAGACGGCGGCCTTTATGGTCTGGGGCGACCCGTCGCTGTACGACAGCAGCATCCGCATCATCGAGGCCATCGCCGCGCGGCGTAGCGATTTCGTCTACGACGTCATCCCCGGCATCACCAGCTTGCAGGCGCTGACCGCACGCCACCGCATCCCGCTCAACAGCATCGGCCGCGCCGTGGAAATCACCACCGGCCGCCTGCTCGCCGAAGGCTGGCCACAGGGCGTGGACAGCGTGGCGGTGATGCTCGACGCCAAGGACACCTACCGCCGCTTTGTCGGCCAGGGCCTGCATATCTACTGGGGCGCCTATGTCGGTACTGCCGATGAAATCCTCATTGCCGGGCCGCTGGATGAGGTGGCAGAACGCATCGTCACCACCCGCGCCGAGGCACGCGAGTGTAATGGCTGGATCATGGATAGTTATTTGCTTAGAAAGGAAGGCGTGGCAGGGGAGTGAGTGGCGCGTGCTTGCGCCCTTGTAGCCATAGAACCTACGATTTCACCCAAGTGGATTGGGGGTTCCCGGTCGGCGCTATGGCCTCGGTGCGATCACCGGGGCCTTTCGCTTTCTAGGGGCGGATAAATTTTCAGGCCCCATCCCTCGAAGCCAACACCCAGCTACATACGACCGCCGCTGCAGAAGAACTTTTCGAGTCAGCAGGAGCAGGGCGGACATCGCTTTTTATGTCCGCCAATATGCAGGCTGCGAACCTCGATTGGTGGATGAGAAGAGCGTCATCCACCCTACGTGCTGCGCAAGGAAGGTACGGTGCAGGACTGAGATCAGAAACGGTGGACAAGAAGAATGAGTCAGGATGGTGGCGAAGTGCCTTCGTTATGCGGCATGATAAATCGCTTTGACTAAGAAAATTGTCCCCCAGGGTCTGCAACGCTAAATTTTCGTAGGAGAGAACATGGACGTAGGTGTTTACAAAATAACTGAAGTAACCAATGAGCAGATACTTTCAAAGATACGAAAGCATGAAAGCTTTACGCTTGAGTGTGAGGAGTTTGACCGTTACAAGAACACTCTTGCATGGCTTGAGAAGGCCATTGAAGCGGAGGGTATGAAGGTACGGATTTACATGAAAGCTCGGGTCGCTACTATGGGTACTGCTGTTTTGTCAGGCTGGGGCTCGGTAGCTGCTGCTGCGGCTGGTATTGCAATGGCAGCACACAATATTGCTACATGGTCGCCAGACTATGAGATCGCCAAACATCCAATAGGAAATACTCTTTACGTTAATTATAAAAAATATAGTTGATTAGAAAAAGTAGGGTGGAAACTGCAAAGCGTTTCCACCATTTCCCAGTCAGTCATAATGTCTTGGCTTAAAAGAAAACCAAAGTAGTAGTTAGGATTTATTTATTTACAGCCCAAAATAGACCTGCTCGCTTTTCTAGGCTATTTCCTTTTCATGGGGCAATTTCTAGCATCGTGATTCCTGCCATTGCATACACTGCATCGCCGTGCATCAGGGCAAGTTTGGGCGTTATGCCCAGGCCTGTTACATACCGAGCAGCGATTTACGTTAGGACAGTTTCTGATAGTGTGGTTACCTGCGCCACAATGACTGCAAGACATATATAAACTCCTTGTAAATTTGATGAAAAAGTAAATTACAGTCTGGTGGCTTTACAAAGCTTTGTGCTGAATGTTGCTGCCAGCAGCATAAAATACCGAAATTTATATTTTTAGGGATGGTCTGAAATAGCCCGACATTTCCGGCCGACTTCGACCTCTGCCGATTTTGAACGCACCGACCAGTCAAAACCGGTCAGGTTGTCCGCTCAGCGCTTCGTTTTTGGCCGTCACGAGCACNAGGGTGGTGCAGGGATACTTCAATTACCACGCCGTGCCAGGAAACCTGCGGAGACTGAATGGCTTCCGTCTGGAACTGACACGTGCTTGGCGGCAGTCGTTGCTACGCCGCAGCCAGAAGCACCGCTTACCGTGGCGTCGCTTCAAGCGACTGGTGAACGCATTCATACCTTATGTCAGGTTGGCACACCCCTACCCGGCAGAACGTTTTCGCGTCAAAACCTGAGGTAGGAGCCGTATGCGGTAATGCTGCACGTACGGATCTGTGCGGGGGGCGGTGGGTAACCACCGTCTCTACCGCGACCCCCATTCTCTCCCACATTCTCATGGTCTAGGCTGTCTTAGAAATCAAGGGTGTTTCAAAATCTATTACGTTTACAAGAAGCCCCTCAATCATTCTTGTTAAGTCGGCGTGCTTTTCGCTAGTTGCAATTATAACTTGTCGTTTCATATTGCGAGTTTCAGATGCTCTTTCGATGAATGTCTTGAAGTTGACTTCCTTGGTTTCCTGTTGACGTGGTTCATCTAATATAAGCAGTCCGAGGTGATTGGTGCTGAGTCCTTCCAAATGATTGTCTAAAGTTAGAAGAGAGTATAGGTAGGCCCATATAACTCGGATATTGTCACTGGCAGAAGCCTCGGAGCCTAAGTCAACATCGTCAATTGAGGGTTTGTATGTGCGCTTTGAGATTTCAAAATCTTCAATGGGGGTGCTTTTGTATTCAAAGTCACTCAAATTCTTCTTAAATTGCTCGCTCAACTCTCCGAGCTTAATGTAGTCGTTGCGGCTAAAACCATCCCATGGCAGCTTTGAAATTGATCCTACTACTCTAGACCACTCTAGTTTTGTTGCAGATAATTTCTCTTTTATTTCGAGCTCAAGTGTAAGGGTTCTTTCGATTGCTTCTATTTTTTCTTCAATCAGAATTTCTTTTCTCAACTGAGCTCTAGATGGGGTCCCTTTAACATCAATAAGGCTTTCTTTTAGTGAACGAATTTCAGCTCTTGTTGAATTTACCTTGTCCTGGGCCTGAAGGATCAGTGTTCTTTTGCTTAGTGCCTTGCTTTCTTCTCCCGCTCTTAGGGATTCAAAAACTGAAAGTTGTTTCTCTAGATACTTTATGTTGTCGTCAATTCCTAGTGCGGACTGATTGTGCATGTGGGGGAGCAACGAATCCTCTATTGGCTGATTGCAGGTTGGGCAGCGGCCATTTAGGAATTTGAATTCTTCAGTGGAGCCGTAGTCATGAATTTTTTTTATGTCTCGGTATTTGCGGAGTCCTTCCTTGACCGCTTGAATTCGTTTGTCAATAGATCTGACGTAGTCTTCACTAACGTCTATATCCGAAAAAATAATTGAAATGGCCGAATCTTCTTCTGAAAGTTTTTTCATTAAGAGGTTGAGCTCTAGCTCTTGGGTGAGCGTTTTTGACTCAGATTCAGAAGTGGAGGTGAAGGCTGACTTTAGTGTTTTTAATTCGATCTTGAGTGTCGCTAATTGATCGGATAGATTCGTTTTGCGGGACTCGCTGTCTAAGATGTAAAGATCAGTTGAACTGTTTATGGTTTCTTGCTTGCTGATGTCATCACTGACAGCCGGGTCAACAAATGCGTAAATCTGTCGTGCGATGGAAATAAGTTTTTCAATTGTTACAGTCCAGATCGACTCAAGATTGTTTCTTTTGACAAGCAACTGTTGTCTCTTTTTGTTGTTCTCTTGGATGTCTAGATCTAGGTTGTATTCAAGAACTCTGCTGGCGAGATCTTTGATGCCGAGGTAAGTAGGAAGAATGTTAAGGATTCCGCCCCAGCCCCTGGTTTGCTCAACATAGTTTACTGAAAAAATTGACTCCAAATAGAGGGGGCAGGTATTTCCGTCATACTTGATGACTTGTGGATTTTCTATTCCAAGAAAATTCTCTAGGAAATTATGGAAGCCTCGTTCTCTAACCGCTGCGCCAGGATCTCGAACAAAGTAGTCTGTGAAGGAGGTGTCGGAGAAAAAATCGATGCTGTCAATTTTTTTGCAATAAACTGATATGACTCGGCTTTTATCTTCGATGCCGCTTCTTGATATTGTGATTGTCTCGCCTGTACTGTTGGATATCTCTAGGAAGACTCTGGATTCTGTGACAAGCGCATACCCGCCATCGGCCTTTTTAAGTTTGCTGGTTAGCGCAGACTTTAATGGGTTTTTCCTGCTGGGGCCTAAGGTTCCTTCTAGGCCTAATGCGTATACAATGCTTTGCACACAGGTTGATTTACCTAGTGTGTTGTCAGCCCGGATAATATTTAGTCCATAAGTAAAGGCTATGTCTACTCCAAAGTTACCCTCGTTTGTCTTGGATATAATTTTAAGCCTGTTTATCCTAAGCCTGCTCACGGAGATCACCGGAAATTAGTTTGTCAATAATGGTGTCGGTGAAGAAAGGTTTGCTAAAGTTCTGCATGAATTCTTTTTCTTCTGCAAATACTTCTTCGTCGGAGTCAATTGATTTGGCGAATGCTAGGCCTCTAATTGACAGCTTAATGCTTTTTGAAGGTTCTAGTTCGAAAACTCCCTCGCCTAGCCCTATGTTGATGGCTCTATCCACTAGAGGATCAAATCTGATATTTACAGCGGAGAAGAGATCTTGGAACTCAGAAAAATAATTCTTTCTCTTTTCGTGGGATGAAATCAAAGAGCTAAGTACTTGTATTTTTTTTACTCCTGCTTTATTTCCAGGGCTAAGTTTGAGCAGGATAAGAGCAATTAGAGATATTCTCCAGAGCGGTCTGAGTTCGGGCTCTACTGGGGTGCCGGTTTGTCGAAAGACTACTCTGTTCGGGATAGTGTCTAAGATATTCATTTATTCAAAATCCAAATTGCAGCGCATAAGCCAATCGGCCACGGTCCCGGTTGCAATGCAGTCCAAATTGTCCTCGTGGAGCTTGCTTCTCTTGGCAAGGGCTTCTTTAAGAGCTGTTGCATGTTGAGTTGGACTTTTCTGCTGTGCTTCGAAGTACTCCACGTGTAGCTTTTCCTCCCTTTCCATCACTCCAGAAGTGATTTGAGAGTGGTATTCAGGGTATTCCTGTTTTAGATCCTCAAGCATGTTCTGAGCGTAGATTGCTTGCTTAAACATTGCATCCCTAGCTTTCTCGATTTGATGTTGGGATGCTGGTTTAAGCTTTGATAGCTTCGTCTCTATGTTGCTTGCGAACTCTGACTTGTCGGCTTGGTAAGCACTTATGTCAATATCTGATATTGTTTTCCTTTCCAGTCGGAGCACTCTGATGCCTTGCTCTAATAGCTCCGACTCTTCTGTCTTGAATGTGCTTCTGTCCCATACAAGAACATGGAAGTCTTTATTGTCAACATAGGGTAGCTGGGCGGCAATTACTTCTGCTGTTTTTGTCGAGGCGTGAGCGTTCAGATGTCTTGAAAGGTGGTTTGGTACGACAAGTATCCATCGTCTGATCTTGGTCGAGCCGAAAATTGATGACAGAGCGTTGTTTTTGTTTTCTATGAATTTGTTGATGTCAGTTGTCATTTTGTCACGCTGCTTTTCATAGAGCTGCGCCATAGTGCAAAGCTCTTCAGGGCAGAAGGCTTGATAGGCATTGCCGCAGAAAGAAAATCCTTCAATTCCGGCATCTCCATTATGCCTATCGGGTATGGGGACATAGTTTTCTTGTCCATGTTTTATTCTGAGGAGATCATTTACATGCTCTTCCCATTCTTTTCTTTCCCATGCTTTATTTGGACTGATTTCCATAAATTTCCCGTACGAGGCTAATGCGCGTCATGCCAATGTACAAAGCGTGATAATTCTATTTCCTTAAATATTTGGGGTGGGTCACGATGTTTACCTCCCTTGTATCTATAAATTCTGCATCGTTCGGCACTTCGGAAACCCCGAACATCCCCAAAACTGCTGCCCCGCCTTCGGCCCTGACTTCACCGTGCGAATCAGTAACGCACTGCCACATTTCGGACACTGCCGCTCTGCCGTCGGATCACTTCGGCGCTTGAGGTTTTGCACATGCTCGCGGTGGGTGGCAAGCGTCGGCGCGCGGCGGCCGCTTTTCAGGGCGTGCAGCATGGCGTCGACTTCAGCCTCACTGAATACCGGCTGCTGGAATGACTGGATGTAGCGGATAAAGCCGATGCCCTGGGTCACGTTGGCCGGCACTTCAGTCTTGAAGGTGCTGCCGCCGACGAAGGTGATGACCGAATGCAGGTGTTCTGGGCTGACGCCAAGGGTGGCTTCCAGGGCTTTGAGGTGTTTGTAGTTCTGCCGCAACGGGTTCTGGAATTTGAAGCTGCGTTTGTAGAGCTTCTGCGTCCACTGCGTCTGTTTCTCGCTGCCGAAGATCCAGCCGCTCATGTTCTTCGTTTCCAGCACGAAGATGCCGTAAGGCGAGAGGAATACGTGGTCGATCTGCGTGGTGCCGTCCGGCGTGTTCAGGGTGACGTTGTGCAGACGGCGGTAGGTCTGCTTGTCCAACTGCCAGTGGGCGAACAGGCGCACCAGCAGTTCACCGATCTGCCCCTTGGCCCAGGGCGATTTGAGCAGGCCAATCAGCAGAGCTGCCGGGATAAACCAGGTCAGCATGCCCCAGACCTGGGCGACTATCGGGCTGTAATCCATTTTCTTCCTTGAGCCGAGCTGCTTGATGGAGAGGCGAGCAGGTGTGCCGAAATCCAGATGCCTGGCACTGAGCCGGATGATGGCTTATTGCTCACAATGGCTCAAGGGAGCCTCTAAAAACTACCGGCGTTCTCATCACTGGGTTAAAAGCAGGCTCGGAATGCTCATGTACAAAAGTACACTCCGCTTTCTCGCCTGCTTTTGCCTTGTGCTGACTGCCCCGCCTACGTTTTTAGGGGCACCCTTCTCGGGGGGCGCGACCATTGTTCTATGGCGAGATGACCCACAAGGGAGTTACTTGGTCGGCTCAGGTGCTCAGCGCGCTATCTGGTAACGGGTGCTGCGCCCGCCACCAGGCAGTCGCTCGATGCAGCCCTTTTCCAGCAGGTCGCTCAGGTGGCGGGTCGCGGTGGCTTTGGATACCTTGGCTACAGCTTGGTATTGCGCCGCGCTGATACCGTTTTCGAAACCCTGTTCGCCGCCATCGAGCAGGCGGTTAAGCACTTTGACTTGTTCCGCAGATAGCGTTTGGCTGCGGTGTGCCTGCCAGAAGCGCGCCTTGACCAGCACTCGGTCGATACGAGCGAGGGCCTGCTCCAGGCTATTGTGCAAGGTCGCGAGAAACCACTGCAGCCAGGCGGTGATATCCAGGGTGCCTTTCTGGCTAGCTTCGAGGATGCGGTAGTAACCGGTGCGGTCGTCGAGGATGCTCGCAGACATGGCATGGAAGCGAATGGTCTGCTGTTCGCCCTGGGCCAGTGCTAGGTCGGTAATGGCGCGCGTGAGGCGACCGTTGCCGTCATCGAATGGGTGCAGAGTGACAAACCAGAAATGGGCAATGCCGGCGCGCAGAAAAGGATCGAGGCTGGGATCGCTGCGGCTGCTCTCAAACCAGGCGAGAAAAACGGCCAATTGCGCTTCCAGCCCTGCGCGCGGAGGTGCTTCGAAATGGACGGTCGGTTGATCGATGCGACCGGAAACCACCTGCATGGGCTCTTCGCCGCGCAGTGCGCCGATGTGCAGGGGGCGAGCCCGCAGTTGCTCATCGGTGGGGAATAGCCAGCGCTGCCAGGTGAACAGCCGTGGTTCGTCCAGCGGTTGTTGGTGCGCGCGGGTGGCATCGAGCAACAGTTCCGCCAGGCCTTCGGAGAGGGGCGTGGTGCGACCTTCTTCATTCAGCCCCAGGCGCCGCGCCAATGATGAACGAACAGAACCGACATTCAACTGCTCATCCTCGATGGCTGAAGAGGTGACGATGTTCTGCAGCATGGCATCCAGGCTGCTCTGCACTTCGGTGTCACTGCCCACCGCACCGAGCATTCCTAACAAACGCCCCTGAGCCTGGCTGCAAGCGCGCAGCAGCGAGGCGAGCGCTTCGGCTTGCCAACTGAAGTGCGGCCAGTCGGGCTGCTGCCAGATCCAGAGCGGGTCATTCATGAGAGTTGTACATCCATGAGCCGATTAATGAGTCTATTCGGCTCATTTGGTGAGCCGATAATGCCGCCGATTCGGCTCGCTGTCTAATTCTCAAGTCGGGCTTACTGGTCGATGGGCGCGGAATCATCGGGGGGGCAAACCACTATTTGGAGCTTCCACCTGCATTTCAAAGGCTCTGCATTGTTTGGCATGTTGGACGCGTCGAGCATCCGCAAAACTGCTGCCCGCCTTCGGGCCCTGTATTCACCGTGCGAATTCGTAGTGCGCTAGTGCATTTCGGGCACAGCCGCGCGGCTGTCGGATCGCTGCGACGTTTTAGGTTCTGCACGTGCCAGCGGTAAGTGGCCAGGGCCGACACACGGCGGTCGGTTTGCTTGCCCAGTCGCCAATGGGCGAATAGGCGCACCAGCAATGGCCTGATCTGCCCCTTGGCCCAGGGGCAATTTGAGTCGGTTAATCAGCAGGGCTGCCGGGATAAACCAGGCCAGAAAGACAAAAGCCGCGCAGTGCGCGGCTTTGAAGATGGTGGGCCCAGCAGGACTTGAACCTGCGACCAATCGATTATGAGTCGACTGCTCTAACCAACTGAGCTATAGGCCCGAAACGAGCGCGGATTATAGCGGCGGCTGGTGCTCAGCGCCAAGCGCTTGAGTTGTCTGGAAAAATCACTAGGTGGAAATAACAACCCCGGCCTGGGCCGGGGTTGTAGGGGTCACTCGTCGAGGAAGGAGCGTAGGTGCTCGCTTCGTGTCGGGTGACGCAGTTTGCGCAGGGCTTTGGCTTCGATCTGGCGGATACGCTCACGGGTAACGTCGAACTGTTTGCCCACTTCCTCAAGGGTGTGGTCAGTGTTCATGTCGATACCGAAGCGCATGCGCAGAACCTTGGCCTCGCGGGCGGTAAGGCCGCCGAGCACTTCGCGAGTGGCTTCCTTGAGGCTTTCGACCGTAGCAACGTCGATCGGGGACTGCATGGTGCTGTCCTCGATGAAGTCGCCCAGGTGCGAATCTTCGTCGTCACCAATCGGGGTTTCCATGGAGATCGGCTCTTTGGCGATCTTCAGTACCTTGCGGATCTTGTCCTCGGGCATTTCCATGCGTTCACCCAGCTCTTCCGGCGTGGGTTCGCGACCCATTTCCTGCAGCATCTGGCGGGAGATGCGGTTGAGCTTGTTGATGGTCTCGATCATGTGCACCGGGATACGGATGGTGCGCGCCTGGTCGGCGATCGAGCGGGTGATCGCCTGGCGAATCCACCAGGTGGCGTAGGTCGAGAACTTGTAGCCGCGGCGGTATTCGAACTTGTCCACCGCCTTCATCAGGCCGATGTTGCCTTCCTGAATCAGGTCGAGGAACTGCAAGCCACGGTTGGTGTACTTCTTGGCGATGGAGATAACCAGGCGCAGGTTGGCCTCGACCATTTCCTTCTTGGCGCGGCGAGCTTTCGCTTCACCGATGGACATGCGGCGGTTGATGTCCTTGATCTCGGCCAGGCTCAGGCTGCATTCGGCTTCCAGGTCGACCAGTTTTTGCTGGCAGCGCTGGATGTCGGCTTGCAGATTGCCCAGGGCTTCGGCGTACTTGGCCTTGCCTTTGGACAGGTCGGCGGCCCAGTCCATGTCGATTTCGTTGCCGGGGAACATGCGCAGGAAGTCAGCACGCGGCATGCGCGCATCACGTACGCACAGTTGCATGATGGCGCGCTCTTGCGCACGCAGGCGCTCAAGCGCGCTGCGCACCTGAATGACCAGGGCGTCGTATTGCTTGGGCACCAGCTTGATCGGCATGAACAGCTCGGCCAGTGCGGCCAGCTCTTCAGTGACCTGCTTGCTGCCGCGGCCATGTTTCTTCAGGGCTTTCTGGACGTTTTCGTGTTGCTCGGCCACGGCGTTGAAGCGGCGTGCGGCTTCTTCCGGGTCCGGGCCGCCGTCGCCATCGGCTTCGTCGTCGTCGCCTTCGCTCTCTTCGTCCTCGTCTTCGTCGTCATCCTTGGCGTTAGCGCCGTCCTGTACGGGGACTGGGGCGGCTGCTTCGTCCGGGACACTGCCGTCATCCGGGTCGATGTAGCCGCTCAGTACCTCGGCCAGGCGACCGCCTTCGGTGGTGACGCGGTTGTATTCGGAGAGGATATTGTCGACGGTGCCGGGGAAGTGAGCGATGGCGCTCATCACCTCGCGGATGCCTTCCTCGATGCGTTTGGCGATTTCGATTTCGCCTTCGCGGGTCAGCAGTTCCACGGTGCCCATTTCGCGCATGTACATACGCACTGGGTCGGTGGTGCGCCCAATATCGGTCTCAACGGCTGCGAGTGCGGCGGCTGCTTCTTCTGCGGCTGCTTCGTCGGTGTCGGCCTCGGCCAACAACAGGGCGTCCGCATCCGGGGCGCTCTCGAATACGTTGATCCCCATGTCGTTGATCATGCGGATGATGTCTTCCACCTGTTCCGGATCGGAAATATCTTCCGGCAGGTGGTCATTGACCTCCGCATACGTCAGGTAACCCTGCTCGCGACCGCGGCTGATCAATTCTTTCAAACGAGATTGCTGTTGCGCTTTTACGGACATAACACCCTATCCACTGAAGGTCTTGGCGGGCTGAAAACAAGCCGAGGATTATACCAGAGAAAGAGCCCTAAATGCCAGTTGAAGAGGGGGCTACTGGAGGTGTCTCACGGCTCAATAAGGCGCGGAGCTGGTCTTTCTCCTCTGCGCTCAGTTCACTTAGACGGGCTTTGCGCAGTAATTGTTCAAGGCTGCGTTCCCGTTGTCGGGCTGCAAGGGTAGTTATAGTGTCGAAAAACTGCTGTTCAAGGTTGTCGGCGGTAATTAGCCATTCCTTTTCTGCCAGGGCGCGCAGCAGGCGGCCTTGTTCGGTGCCGTGCCAGCGGGCGATCAGTTGCAGTGAGCGCAGCTTGGGGCTTTTCTGCAGGGTGCCGATCAGGGCGACGAGCAGTTGTGCGTAGGTGTCTTCTTCGTCGGCGAAGTGGCTGACGTCCTCGACTTTCTGCGCCAGGTGCGGGTGGTGCAGAAGCGTGCGCAGGGCGATCAGGTGTGGGGATTCGACGCTCACCGCCGTGCGCGGCGGGTAATCCCGGCCCTGGCCCTTGCGATTCCACTTGCCGCCGCCTTTCTTCCAGTCCCCTCCGTCCTTCTTCCAGTTGCCTTTGTTTGGCTGGCTTTCGTAGCTCTGGTAGCTGGGGGCTGGCTGCTCGTAGCCGCCCAGGTCATGGGGGGCGTCGTAATAGTCGCCGCTGGGGATGTCGGCATAGTCCGGGTAGGCGTTGCCGCTGGGCTGTGTCTGCGATTGGCTGGGCGCTTGGCTGCGCGGTGCGTTGCTGATTTGGCTCAGGGCTTCGCCGGACAGGCCGGTGAGCTCGCTCAGGCGCTGGCGCATGAGTGCACGCAGGTTGTTGCCGGGGATCTTGTCGATCAGCGGCGCGGCAAGGGTCACCAGGTGTGCCTTGCCTTCCAGTGAGCGCGGGTCGGCCTCTTCGCATAATTGCTGGAAGAAGTAGTCGGCCAGCGGTTGTGCGTGCTGGTTGATGCGGGCGCGGAAGGCGTCGGTGCCTTCGGCGCGAACCAGGGTGTCCGGGTCTTCGCCGTCGGGCAGGAACAGAAAGCGCGCGCGGCGACCGTCCTGCAAGCTCGGTAGGGTGGACTCCAGGGCGCGCCAGGCAGCGTTGCGCCCGGCGGCGTCGCCGTCGAAGCAGAACAGTACGCTGGGCACGATGCGGAACAGGCGTTTGAGGTGTTCTTCGCTGGTGGCGGTGCCGAGGGTGGCGACGGCGTTGCGCAGACCCTGCTGGGCCAGGGCGATGACGTCCATGTAGCCTTCGACCACCATGATCTCGTCGAGATCACGATTGTGCTTGCGTGCCTCGTACAGGCCGTAGAGCTCCTGGCCTTTGTGGAATACCGGGGTTTCCGGCGAGTTGAGGTACTTGGGCTTGTCGTCGCCCAGTACGCGACCACCGAAGGCGATTACCCGCCCGCGACTGTCGCGAATGGGGAACATGATGCGGTCGCGGAAGCGGTCGTAGCGCTTGCCGGTATCGGCATTCTCGATCAGCAGGCCGGCGTCGATCATCGCTTTCTGCTGCAGGGTGTCGCCGCCCATTTGCTTGAGCAGGTTGTCCCAGCCCGGCGGGGCGAAACCGAGGCCGAAGTCGCGGGCTATCTCGCCGGTCAGGCCGCGCCCTTTGAGGTAGTCGACGGCATATTTGCGCTGCGGGTGGCTTTTCAGTGCTTGGCGATACTGTTCGGCGGCTGCTTCCAGCAGCGGGTAGAGCGGTGAGTCGACCGGTTGTCTGGGTTTGTGCCCGCGCCCGCTTTCTTCGCGCGGTACGTCCATGCCGGCGCGCTTGGCCAGTTCCTCGATTGCCTGGGGAAATTCCAGTTGGTCGTGGTCCATGACGAAGCCGAGGGCGTTGCCGCCGGCGCCGCAGCCGAAACAGTAGTAGAACTGCTTGTCCGGGCTGACGGTAAAGGAGGGGGTCTTTTCCTTGTGGAAGGGGCAGCAGGCGCTGTAATTCTTGCCGGTCTTTTTCAGTTGGATGCGCGAACTCACCACATCGACGATGTCGGTGCGGTTGAGCAAGTCATCGATGAAGGATTGCGGAATCAGACCGGCCATAGGTGCTCAGCATAGCCGCCCGTGCGGGGAGGCAGAAAGCAGAAAACTCCGCTGTTCACCCGAGGTGAGGCGGAGTTCCTAAAAAGCAATGCCCGGCAAGGGCCGGGCATTCGGGCGTCGCGTGTACTGTATTAGTACAGGCGGACGCTGCGACGCTGCTCGCGCTGCACTTTCTTGGCGTGACGCTTAACAGCGGCAGCGGCCTTGCGCTTACGCTCGGCAGTCGGCTTTTCGTAAAATTCGCGGCTGCGGACTTCAGCCAGTACACCGGCTTTTTCGCAGGAGCGCTTGAAACGACGCAGGGCTACGTCGAAGGGTTCGTTCTCTTTAACTTTGACGGCTGGCATCCAGGTCGTACCTATCTTTGATTACCGGTTTCAACGCTTTCCCGGCAGGTGGCTCGGGTGCGTCGGATTTCAAGGGTTGCGGATGTTACCGCCTCATCGCGCGGAATGCAAAGCCCTTAGGTCGAAAAGCGCTGGCCGCTCCGCCGAGCGGCGCTTATCATGCGCGCCTTCGTTCCACGCTGCAAACCAAGGCCTCGCTCCATGCTCGTACTGGGATTGGAAACCTCCTGCGATGAAACCGGCGTCGCGCTCTTCGATTCGGAGCGTGGTCTGCTGGCCGATGCGCTGTTTAGCCAGATCGACCTGCACCGCGTCTACGGCGGCGTGGTGCCGGAGCTGGCCTCGCGCGATCACGTCAAGCGCATGTTGCCGCTGATCCGTCAGGTGCTCGACGAGGCGCAGTGCCAGGCGAGCAATATCGATGCGTTGGCCTACACGGCTGGCCCTGGCTTGGTCGGTGCGCTGCTGGTCGGCGCGTCCTGCGCACAGGCGCTGGCCTTCGCTTGGGGCGTGCCTGCCGTGGGCGTACATCATATGGAAGGCCATCTGTTGGCGCCGATGCTGGAAGAGCAGCCGCCGCAGTTCCCGTTCGTCGCTTTGCTGGTCTCCGGTGGGCATACCCAGTTGGTGCGGGTCGATGGTATCGGGCAGTACCAGTTGCTCGGTGAGTCGCTGGACGATGCTGCCGGCGAAGCCTTCGACAAGACCGCCAAGCTGATGGGCCTCAATTATCCCGGTGGGCCGGAGATCGCCAAACTGGCCGAGCAGGGCGCGCCGGGGCGTTTTGTCTTCCCCCGGCCAATGACCGACCGGCCCGGCCTGGATTTCAGCTTCAGCGGGTTGAAGACCTTTGCGCTCAATACCTGGCAGCAGTGCCGGGACAGTGATGGCGACCTCGACCAAGCCCGTCGCGACATCGCGCTGGCCTTCCAGCAAGCGGTCGTCGAGACTCTGACCATCAAGTGCAAGCGCGCTCTCAAGCAAACAGGTTTGAACAATCTGGTGATCGCCGGCGGCGTCAGTGCCAATAAAGCGTTGCGTGAGTCGCTGGAGCGTATGTTGGCTGAGATGCGCGGCCAGGTGTTCTACGCACGGCCCCAGTTCTGTACCGATAACGGCGCGATGATCGCTTATGCAGGCTGTCAGCGTTTACTGGCTGGGCAGCACGAGGATCTGGCGATCAAGGTGCAGGCGCGCTGGCCGATGGAAAGTCTACCGGCGATCTGACGGGATGTTTGCCTCGTAGGAGCGGCTTGAGCCGCGATTCCCGTGAGGCAGGTTGCTTAAAAGCGCCGCTCGCGCCCGGCGAACAGATCGCGCAGGTTGTTGCGGTGACGCCAGACGATCAGTGCGGTCAGTACGCACGCGGGCAAGAGCGCCGCAGGTTGTTGCCAGGCCAGCAGTGGCAGGGTCAGCGGTGTGGCGATCAGCGAGGCTAGCGAACTGGTGCGGGTTAGCAGGAATACCAGCGCCCAGGCTCCTAGAGCGAGCAAGGCGGCTGGCGGGTAAAGCCCTAACAGCATACCGGCGGCGGTGGCGACGCCCTTGCCGCCACGGAAGCGGAAGTACAACGGGTAGAGGTGGCCGGTGATGGCTGCTAGCCCGATCCAGGCTTGTTGTTGCAGGTCAAGCCCGAACAGCTTGGCTATGAGGATGGGTAGCAGGCCCTTGAGCAGGTCGCCGAGCAGCGTCAGTATGGCGAGCTTGCGGCCTGCCACGCGCAACATATTGGTGGCGCCGGGATTGCCCGAACCGTTGGCGCGAGGGTCGGGTATGCCGCTCAGGCGGCTGAGCAGGATAGCGAAGGAGAGCGAACCGAGCAGATAGGCAAGGACTGCCAGAAGCCAGAACATGGTGGCCATTCCAGAGCTTGGGGTGGCCCGATTCTAACGAGGTGCGGCGCCCTTGTCGTGGCGCGGAGAGGCAGGTGGACAGAGTATTTATCGAGGGGCTTGAGGTCGAAACGGTGATCGGCGCCTACGACTGGGAGCGCGACATCCATCAGTGTCTGCGTCTGGATCTGCAGATGGGCTGGGATAACCGCCCGGCTGCCGCCGATGACGACCTCGATAAAGCACTCGACTACGCCAGTGTTTGCGCGCGTATCCAGGCATTCGCCACTGAGTCGCAGTTCATCCTGGTGGAAACCTTCGCCGAGCGCCTGGTGCAGACGCTGATGGCTGAATTCGATATTCCCTGGATGCGCCTGAAATTGACCAAGCCCGGTGCGGTGCCGGCGGCTCGTGGTGGTGTTGGTGTGGAGATCGAACGCGGATGTCTCTGACGCGGATCTACCTCGGCCTTGGCAGCAATATCGAGCGTGAGGCTCATTTGTGCGCCGGCCTCGACGCGCTGGCCGGTTTTCTCCATGACCTGCAGTGCTCGCCAGTGTTCGAGAGCCACGCGGTGGGCATCAAGAGTGGCAATTTCTTCAATCTGGTGGTGACCGCCACGACGGATCTGCCTTTGGCTGAGCTGGATCGTCGGTTGAAGTGCATTGAGGCCGACAATGGTCGCTATGCCCCGGAGCGTAAAGGCCTGCCGCTGGATATCGACGTACTGCTGTACGGCGATCAGGTCGGCAACTTCGATGGCTTGGTGTTGCCGCGCGCGGAAATCCTCAAGAACGCCTTCGTGCTCTGGCCGCTGTCGCTGCTGGCGCCGCAGTTACCGCACCCGCTCGATGGACGTCCGTTCGCCGAGTTGTGGGCCGTCGCTCAGATCGAACAGCAGCTATGGCCGGCGGCCTTTCAGTGGCGCGAGGCCGAGCTGACGCCGGCTGAGCTGTTGCAGGCGCTCGATCGGTAGGAGCGGATTCATCCGCGACAAGGCGTGCAGCGGGGCTTTGATGATCGCGGCTGAAACGGAATGCCGCCCAGCCGCTCCTAGGCATATTGCTCTTTGTAGGCTTTGAGTGCCTGCAGGCGCTCGCGGTTGAGCGCTTCACCCAGTTCAGCACCTTTGAATCCCTTCTCCAGCAGCGGTTTGACTGGCACCTGGCGTGTGGCTTCGCCAGCGCCTAGCAGGTAGGCGGCTTGTGGGTATTCGCGTTGTTCCAGGCCGTGACGACCGCGTGCATCCATCTCGCAGGCCGCGACGAATTCGGCAAAGCGCTGCGGGCGGCGGAACACATCGAAGCGCTGTAGCAGTTCCAGCAATGTCGAGGGGCGCAACTCCAGCGCGCGGTGGCCATGGGTGTGAAACTCGCCAACCAGTAACGCCAGCTCGGCGCAGTCGCGCGGTACCTTGCAGCGCTCGTTGATTGGCTGGATCAGGCGCAGCCCTTTGTGTTCATGGGCGATATGCCGTGGCCACTCATCCGTTGGCGTCAGGCCCTTGCCCACGTCATGCAGCAGGCAGGCCCAGCGCACGGTCAGCGGTTGCTCATGCTCGGCGCACTGGCGCAACACGGCGAGCACATGCACGCCGGTATCGATCTCGGGGTGATGCGCCTCGGGCTGTGGCACGCCGAACAGGGCGTCCACTTCTGGCAGCAGGACGGCCAGGGCGCCGCAGTCGCGCAGTACCTGCACGAATACGTCCGGGCGTGGTTCCATCAGGGCGCGGGAGATTTCCTTCCAACTGCGCTCCGGGGTGAGATCGCTCAGTTCACCGGATTCGGCCAGTTGGCGCATCAGTGCCAGGGTTTCGGGCGCGACGCTGAAGCCGAGTGGCGCATAGCGTGCGGCGAAGCGTGCGACGCGCAGCACGCGCAATGGATCCTCGGCGAAGGCGGGGGACACATGGCGCAGCAGGCGCGCGGCGAGATCCTGTTGGCCGCCGTAGGGGTCGTACAGTGTGCCGTGGTCGTCCTCGGCTATGGCATTGATGGTCAGGTCACGACGGATCAGGTCGTCTTCTAGGCTGACATCGGGGCTGGCATGGAAGGTGAAGCCGCCATAGCCACGCCCGCTTTTGCGTTCGGTACGGGCCAGGGCGTATTCCTCACCTGTTTGCGGGTGCAGGAATACGGGAAAGTCGGCGCCCACCGGGCGGTAGCCGAGTTCGAGCATTTGCTCGGCGCAGGCGCCGACCACGACCCAATCCACTTCGCTGACTGTGCGGCCCAGTAGGCGGTCGCGTACGGCACCGCCAACCTTGTATATCTGCATCACTGTTCCTCCGTTGAGTGCGGAGGATAGCGGTTGTGCGGTGCGGCGGGGTAGTTTCAGGCAATCATGGCCGTTTACCGCTTGCTTTCGATCAGATGGGCGAAATTGCCAGATCCAGGCGCGGGTAATCCCCTTCGCCTTCATGGCTACCGCGAGGTGGTACGTGTTGGGCGGTAATCAGTTGCTCGCCTTGCAGGGTTTCCAGATGGATGTCGAAGCCCCAAAGGCGATGCAGGTGCTTGAGCACTTCACCTGTTGAGTCGCCTAGAGGTTTGCGGTCGTGCTGCTGGTGGCGCAGGGTCAGCGAGCGGTCGCCACGGCGGTCGACGTTCCAGATTTGGATGTTGGGCTCGCGGTTGCCGAGGTTGTATTGGGCGGCGAGCAGTTCGCGAATGGTGCGGTAGCCCGATTCATCGTGGATAGCTGGCACGAGCAGTTCATCCTTTTGGTCGTCGTCGAGAATGCCGAACAGCTTGAAGTCGCGGATGACCTTGGGTGAGAGGAATTGCAGGATGAAGCTCTCGTCCTTGAAGCTGCTCATGGCGAATTTCAGGGTGGTCAGCCAGTCGCTGCCGGCGATGTCAGGGAACCAGCGCTTGTCTTCTTCGGTGGGCTCCTCGCAGATACGGCGGATATCACGGTACATGGCAAAACCCAGGGCATAGGGGTTGATGCCGCTGTAGTAGGGGCTGTCGAACGACGGTTGGTAGACCACGCTGGTGTGCGACTGCAGGAACTCCATCATGAAGCCGTCGGTGACCAGGCCCTCGTCGTACAGGTCGTTCATCAGGGTGTAATGCCAGAAGGTGGCCCAGCCTTCGTTCATTACTTGGGTCTGGCGCTGCGGGTAGAAGTATTGGGCGATCTTGCGCACGATACGAATGACTTCGCGCTGCCAGGGCTCCAGCAGGGGGGCGTGTTTTTCCAGGAAGTAGAGGATGTTTTCCTGGGGTTCAGCGGGGAAGCGTTTGTTGTCCTTCTCGCCGCTCTTGTCCGCACTTTTGGGAATGGTGCGCCAGAGGTCGTTGATCTGCTTCTGCAGGTGCTCTTCGCGATCCTTCTGACGGCGCCGTTCTTCCTCGGCGGAGATGGGGTAGGGCCGCTTGTAGCGATCTACGCCGTAGTTCATCAGGGCGTGGCAGGAGTCGAGCAACTCCTCGACTGCGTCGATACCGTAACGCTCTTCGCACTGCATGATGTACTGCTTGGCGAACACCAGGTAGTCGATGATCGAGCTGGCATCGGTCCAGGTGCGGAACAGGTAGTTACCCTTGAAAAAGCTGTTGTGCCCATAGCAGGCGTGGGCGATCACCAGCGCCTGCATGCAGATGGTGTTTTCCTCCATCAGATAAGCGATGCAGGGATCGGAGTTGATCACGATTTCGTAGGCTAGGCCCATCTGCCCACGCTTGTAGCCTTTTTCGGTGGCCAGGAAGTGCTTGCCGTACGACCAGTGGTGGTAGCCAAGCGGCATGCCGACCGAGGCGTAGGCGTCCATCATCTGCTCGGCGGTAATCACTTCGATCTGGTTGGGGTAAGTATCCAATGCGTAGCGCTCGGCAATGCGCGCGATTTCTCGGTCGTAGGTGCGGATCAGTTCGAAGGTCCATTCCGAACCGGTGGAAATCGGCTGACGCTTCTTCTCAGCAGTGCTCATGGCCACTCCTCAACTTACCAGGCGACGCTGGAACAGCTCGCGGAATACCGGATAAATGTCTGCCGCTGACACCAGTTGCTGCTGGGCGAAGCTGTCGGCGAAGGCTTCGGCCACTCGTTCGTATTCGAACCACAGCGCCTGGTGCTCGCGTGGGGTGATTTCGACATAGGTGAAATACTGCACGAACGGCATGATCTGGTTGATCAGGATGTCGCGGCAGGTTGGTGAGTCGTCGTTCCAGTTGTCACCGTCGGAGGCTTGGGCGGCGTAGATGTTCCATTCGTTGATTGGGTAGCGCTCGGCCATGATCTCCTGCATCAGCTTGAGTGCGCTGGAGACGATGGTGCCGCCGGTTTCGCGGGAGTAGAAGAACTCCTCCTCGTCCACTTCCTTGGCGCTGGTGTGGTGGCGGATGAATACCACGTCGATCTTGTCGTAGTTGCGCTTGAGGAACAGGTACAGAAGGATGAAAAAGCGTTTGGCTACGTCCTTCGTGGCCTGGGTCATCGAGCCGGAAACGTCCATCAGGCAGAACATGACGGCCTTGGAGCTGGGGTTGGGCTGCTTGGTCAGCAGGTTGTACTTGAGGTCGAAGGTGTCGAGGAAGGGCACGCGGTGGATGCGTGCGCTAAGGCGCTCGATCTCTTCCTGAATGCTCTGAATATCACCAAAGTTGTCTGGCTCTTCACGGCGCAAGCGTTCCAGCTCGGCTTTGGCTTCACGCAGTTTGGCGCGGCTGGAGCCGGACAGGGCGATGCGCCGGGCATGGGCCGAGCGCAGGGTGCGGATGATATTGATGCGTGAGGGGTTGCCCTCGCTGCTGATACCCGCGCGTACCGTCTTGAAGGTATCGGCGCCGGTCAGATGGCGCTTGACCAGATTCGGCAACTCCAGATCCTCGAACATGAAATCGAGGAATTCCTCCTGGGTGATCTGAAAGACGAACTCATCCATGCCTTCGCCAGAGTTGCTCGCCTTGCCGCTGCCGCGTCCGCCACCACCGCCTTGTGGGCGAGGGATGCGTTCGCCGGTGGTGAATTCCTTGTTGCCGGGGTGGACGATGGTTTGCTTGCCGCCCCGACCGTGATGCAGCACCGGCTCGTCGATATCGCGGCCGGGAATGCTGATCTGCTCGCCGTGCTCCATGTCGGTGATGGAGCGTCGGCTGACGGCTTCCTCCACCGCTTTCTTGATGTGTTCACGGTAACGCCGCAAAAAGCGCTGGCGGTTCACCGTGCTTTTGTTTTTGCCATTGAGGCGTCGGTCGATCACGTAGCTCATGACATCTCCTTCGAACCTGTTCAGAGCCTGCTGCGCGTCGGCCCTGCTGCGTTGAAAACAGGTTCGGACTGCTCATTTACAGCTCGTAAACTCCGCGTCCTCACCTGTTTACGCCTTGCAGTGCTCTAGCTCGCGAGGCTTTGAACAGGTTCTTGCCCGCCCGTAGCCACAGGCAGGCAGCGAATGACCCGGCGCGGGCGGCGCCGGACAGGGCTTACTGAGACTTGCGAACCCGCAGATACCACTCCGACAGCAGGCGCACCTGCTTCTCGGTGTAGCCGCGCTCGACCATGCGTTTGACGAAGTCGTTGTGCTTTTGCTGATCCTCTTTGCTGCCTTTGGCATTGAAGCTGATGACCGGGAGCAGATCTTCGGTGTTGGAGAACATTTTCTTCTCGATCACCACACGCAGCTTCTCGTAGCTGAGCCAGGTCGGGTTTTTGCCATTGTTGTTGGCACGGGCGCGCAGCACGAAGTTGACGATCTCGTTGCGGAAATCCTTCGGGTTGCTGATGCCAGCCGGCTTCTCGATTTTCTCCAACTCTTCGTTGAGCGCTACACGGTTGAGGATCTCGCCGGTTTCCGGGTCGCGGTATTCCTGATCCTGAATCCAGAAGTCGGCGTACAGCACGTAGCGGTCGAAGATGTTCTGCCCGTATTCGCTGTAAGACTCCAGATAGGCCGTCTGAATCTCCTTGCCGATAAACTCGATGTAGCGCGGCGCCAGGTATTCCTTGATGTAGCGCAGATAACGCTCGCGGACCTCGGCGGGGAACTGTTCCTGTTCGATCTGTTGCTCCAGCACGTAAAGCAGGTGCACTGGGTTGGCCGCGATTTCGTGTGGGTCGAAGTTGAACACCTTGGACAGGATCTTGAAGGCGAAGCGCGTGGATAGACCATTCATGCCTTCATCGACACCGGCGCTATCGCGGTATTCCTGAATGGACTTGGCTTTCGGATCGGTGTCCTTGAGATTCTCACCGTCGTAGACGCGCATCTTCGAATAGATGTTGGAGTTTTCCGGTTCTTTCAGACGGCTGAGTACCGAGAACTGGGCGAGCATTTTCAAGGTGTCCGGCGCGCAGTGGGCCTTGGCCAGCGAACTGTTGATCAGCAGCTTGTCGTAGATGCGGATTTCATCGTTGACGCGAAGGCAGTAGGGGACCTTGACGATGTAGATACGGTCGATGAAGGCCTCGTTGTTCTTGTTGTTGCGGAAGCTGTGCCATTCCGATTCGTTGGAGTGGGCCAGCAGGATGCCGCTGTAGGGAATCGCGCCGAGGCCTTCGGTGCTGTTGTAGTTGCCTTCTTGAGTCGCGGTCAGCAGGGGGTGCAGCACCTTGATCGGCGCCTTGAACATCTCGACGAACTCCATCAAGCCCTGGTTGGCTCGGCACAGCGCGCCGGAGTAACTGTAGGCGTCAGCGTCGTTCTGCGGAAACTCTTCCAGCTTGCGGATATCCACCTTGCCCACGAGCGCGGAGATGTCCTGATTGTTTTCGTCGCCAGGCTCGGTCTTGGCTACGGCGATCTGGTTGAGGATCGACGGGTAAAGCTTGACCACGCGGAACTGGCTGATGTCACCGCCGAACTCCTGCAGGCGCTTGGTGGCCCAGGGCGACATGATCGAGTTGAGGTAGCGGCGCGGGATGCCGTAGTCCTCTTCGAGGATGGCGCTGTCCTCGGCGGCATTGAATAGCCCTAACGGTGATTCGAATACCGGTGAGCCCTTGATGGCGTAGAAGGGCACCTTTTCCATCAGTTGTTTGAGTTTTTCGGCCAGTGACGATTTACCGCCACCAACTGGGCCGAGTAGATAGAGAATCTGTTTCTTTTCTTCCAGACCCTGGGCTGCATGGCGGAAGTAGGCAACGATCTGGTCGATGCATTCTTCCATGCCGTGGAAGTCGGCGAAGGCGGGATAGCGGCGTATCACCTTGTTGGAGAAGATACGCGACAGCCGTGGATCGCCGGAAGTATCCAACAGCTCCGGTTCGCCAATGGCCATCAGCAGGCGCTCGGCCGCGGTGGCGTAGGCACTGCGATCCTGCTTGCACAGTTCGAGGTACTCCTGCAGCGAGTACTCCTCCTGGCGGGTCGCCTCGAAACGTTGTTGGAAGTGACTGAAAATGCTCATGACTTCACCTCGCTCGATGCTGGATGCTGGCGTGGGTCGTCGGGCGAGTAGGCGCTGGGTAACTCCGGCTGAAGGTTGGCCGGGATGAATCCCCCAAATCCTAAAGATCGTTACCGATGGCCCAATGTCGGTTGGCCGACTCTATCTTGCTACGGATGGCCTGAGTAAGAGAATAGTTCTTTCTGGCCTGGGTCAAGGGCATGACAACTATAAGAGATTGTTACCGCCTCTCGGTAAATGGCTGCAGGCCAGAGCTGGTAAGGCTTGCAGCCAATTAAAAATTATTCTTCGCCGCCTTGGGCAATTTCAGTTGGATAGGTGGCGTGCCATAGCTCGAAGCCGCCATCAAGGCTGTACACCTCGGAAAACCCCTGGCCGACCAGATAGGCTGCTGCACTCTGGCTGGAGTTGCCGTGGTAGCAGGAGACGATCAGTGGAGCGTCTAGGTCGGCATGGGTGATGAAGTCGTGCAGGGAGTGATTGTCCAGATGGCGCGAGCCTGCGATATGGCCGTTGGCGAAGCTGTGTGGGTCGCGGATGTCGACCACCACGGCGCCTTTCTCGCGCAGTGTTTGGGCTTGTTGGGGGGATATACGCTGAAATTCGCTCATTGAGTGCCTCTGAGAGAGTCGTGTTCTAGGCCCGAGGGCAGGTGCAACGATGATGTTCGCCGCTGTCGACGTTGAGCAGGGTCATGGCGCCGCCCCATACGCAGCCAGTATCCAGCGCATAGATGCCGGGCTCTTGGCAGTTGCCTTCGAGTGCGGCCCAGTGGCCGAAGATGATCTTTTCGCCGCGCGTCTTGCGTTGTGGATGGCTGAACCAGGGGGCGAAGCCTGGCGGCGCACTGCCAATGCCCTCTTTGCTCTTCAGATCCAGGGTGCCATCGGCCTTGCAGAAACGCATGCGCGTGAAGTAGTTGGTGATTACGCGTAGGCGTGTGACGCCGTGCAGCTCCTTGTTCCATTTGGCCGGTTCATTGCCGTACATGCCGTCGAGAAACAGGGGCAGGCGGGTGTCGTCGCGTAGGGCTTGCTCGACCTCGGCGGCGCGGCGCAGTGCCTTATTCAGCGTCCATTGCGGTGGAATGCCAGCGTGAACGAGGGTGACCTGGCGCTCGGCGTCGTGGTGCACCAGTTTTTGTTGGCGTAGCCAGTCGAGCAGGTCATTGCGATCCGGTGCGTCGAGAATCTCGCGCAGGGTGTCGCCCTTTTTCAAGCGCTCGATGTTGTGCGCCACGGCCAGCAGGTGCAGGTCGTGATTGCCCAGCACGCAGGTCACTGCATGGCGGATGGAGAAAAGAAAACGCAGTGTCTCGAGTGATTCCGGGCCGCGATTGACCAGATCGCCGACCAGCCAGAGCTGGTCGTGTGCAGGGTCAAAGGCGACTTGTTCAAGCAGGCATTTGAGCGGTTTCAGGCAACCTTGTAAGTCGCCGACGGCGTACACCGCCATCAGTGCAGCGCTCCGGGTACTGCTAGACGAAAGGGGGCGATGGTGGCGTCGAAGCGTTTGCCGTCTTCGGCGAGCATCTGGTAGGTGCCCTGCATAGTGCCGACCTGAGTGGTCATCACCGTGCCGCTGCTGTAGGTGTGATTGGCGCCGGGCTCGATATGTGGTTGCTGACCGACCACGCCGGCGCCGCGCACTTCCTGCACCCGGCCGTCACCGTCGGTGATGATCCAGTGACGTGAGAGCAATTGGGCGGGTATCTCGCCGTTATTGGCGATGGTGATGGTGTAGGAAAAGGCGTAACGGTTTTCTTCTGGCTGCGATTGTGCGGCCAGATACCGGGTGGTGACGCTGACGTCGATCTGATAACGAGGGTCGGACATGCAGGAAACTCTTCAAGCCTGTTGGCAGTTTAGACCTGGCTGGCGGCCTGGTGCGCGGCAAGTTGATCGGCCAGGCGCACGAAGGCGGCCAAGTCGAGTTGTTCCGGGCGCAAGCTGCCATCGACACCGGCGGCCTCGATGGCGTCGGCCGGCAACAGTTGCTTGAGGGTATTGCGCAGGGTCTTGCGCCGCTGATTGAAGGCTTCGCGCACCACGCGTTCGAGTAGGTGCGGGTCTTGCGCCGGATGCGGCAGTGTTTCGTGCGGCACTAGGCGGACGATGGCCGAGTCCACCTTGGGCGGCGGATTGAAGGCGCCAGGGCCGACATTGAACAGATGCTCAACGCGGCAGTGGTATTGCACCATGATCGACAGGCGGCCCCAGTCACCGCCGCCAGGTTCGGCAGCCAGGCGCTCGACCACTTCCTTCTGCAACATGAAGTGCATGTCGCGAATCACCGGCGCATTGTTCAGCAGGTGGAATATCAGCGGTGTGGAGATGTTGTAGGGCAGGTTGCCGACTACGCGCAGGCTGTGTGGTGCCGCATTGAGACGGTCAAAGTCGAATTTCAGCGCATCGCCCTGATTGAGGATAAAGCGCGGATTGTCGCCGAACTTAGCTTGCAGAATGGGGATAAGGTCGAGATCCAGCTCGATCACGTCGAGCTGTGCGCCGCTGCCCAGAAGGCCTTCGGTCAGTGCGCCCTGGCCTGGCCCGATTTCCAGCAGGCGCTCGCCTTCCTTGGCGCGAATGGCGCGCAGGATGCGATCAATCACGCCGGCATCGTGGAGAAAGTTCTGGCCGAAGCGCTTGCGCGCACGGTGTTGGTATTCGGACATGGAGCAGCTCCAGGCTTCAAGCTGCAAGCGTCAGGCAAGAGCGTAAAGCGAAAAGATAAAGAGGCGAAGCTTATCAGTTGAGGCTGTCCCCGGCACCCATGCTGGGCAACTTGCGCCTTCAACTTGTGGCGCGAGGCTTGCTGCATGTAGCTGCTGCCATCTGGTACGCCGTTTCCAGGGCAACGCGCAGACTGCCGGTGTCGATCTGGCCGGTACCGGCTAGATCCAGCGCTGTACCGTGATCGACCGAGGTACGGATGATTGGCAGGCCCAGGGTGACGTTCAGGGCGGCGCCGAAACCTTTGTACTTGAGTACCGGCAGGCCTTGGTCGTGATACATCGCGAGGACCGCGTCGGCATTCTGTAGGTATTTGGGGGTGAACAGCGTATCGGCTGGTAGTGGGCCGATCAGGTTCATGCCCTCCGCGCGCAAGCCTTCCAGAGTCGGCTCGATGATTTCGATTTCTTCGCGACCCAGGTGGCCACCTTCGCCTGCATGGGGGTTGAGCCCGCAGACCAGAATGCGCGGTTTGGTGATACCAAACTTGCTTTGCAGATCGGCATGGAGGATGCGTGTGACCCGCTGCAGGCGTTCGGCGCTGATGGCCGCGGCAACATCCTTGAGCGGCAGGTGAGTGGTCACCAGTGCCACGCGCAGTCCGTGGGTGGCCAGCATCATGACGACCTGCTCGGTTGCCGTCAGCTCGGCGAGAAACTCGGTGTGCCCGGAGAAGGCAATGCCTGCCTCGTTGATTACGCCTTTGTGCACGGGCGCGGTGATCATCGCCGCGAAGGTGCCGTCCAGGCACCCCTGGCCTGCGCGGGTCAGCGTCTGCAGCACATAGCTGGCATTGGCGCGGTTCAGTTGTCCGGCTGCGCAGGTCTGCGCCATGGCTGTATCCCAGACATAGAGGCTGCCTGCGGGCGCTGGTCTGTCGGGCCAGTGCTCAGGGCCTGTCTCGATCAGTTCGATGTTCAGTGACAGTTGTGCTGCGCGTGACGCCAGTAACTGACGACTGGCGATGGCTACAAGAATCTCAGGCTGCGCCTCGCGGGCCAGCAGCAGGCAGAGGTCGGGGCCAATGCCGGCAGGCTCACCAGGGGTCAGGGCAAAGATCGGAGCGGCACTCATGGCGTATCTCGGTGGCTGGGCGTGTCAGGCAGTTTAATCTGCCTGTGGCCATAACGAAAAAGCCCGGCGCAGGCGCCGGGCTTTTGTGTTCACTACGGCCTATAGCTTGACTTCGACATAGGCCTCATCGCGGATCTGGCGTAGCCAGGTCTGCAGCTCTTCGTCGTATTTGCGGTTGCGCAACAAGTTGGCCGCTTGCTGTTTGCGGAACTCCTCGCTGTTGTCGGTCGCGCGGCGGCCAAGCACTTGCAGGACATGCCAGCCAAAAGGCGTCTTGAACGGCTTGGACAACTCACCGCTAGGGGTGTTGTTCATGACCTGGCGGAACTCGGGTACCAGCGCGCTCGGGTCGATCCAGTTGAGATCGCCGCCGTTGAGGGCCGAGCCGGGGTCTTCGGAGTAGCTTTTCGCCAGTTCCGCGAAGTCTTCGCCGGCAAGGATGCGCTGGTAAAGGCGCTCGACCAGGCGCTGGGTTTCTTCTTCGCTACGGATTTCGCTTGGCTTGATCAGGATATGGCGCACATGCACCTCGTCCCGTACCTGAGTGTCGCCACCGCGCTTCTCGACCAGCTTGAGGATGATGAAGCCGCCGGGGGTGCGAACCGGTTCGGTCACTTCACCCGGCTGCAGCGAGTTGAGCATGGTGTCGAAGGGAGGCGGCAGTTGACCTGCCTTGCGCCAGCCCATCTCGCCGCCTTCCAGGGCGTTTTCGCTAGCCGAATGGGCGACGGCCAGTTGAGCGAAGTCGGCGCCTTGTCGTAGTTGTTTATAGATGTCCTGAGATTGGCGATCGGCTGCCTGGATCTCGCTGGACGAGGCTGCTTCCGAAACCGGAATCAGGATGTTGGCCAGGTGGTACTCCTCCGACAGTTGCATTTTGCCGAGGTCGGAGGCGAGGAAGTTTTGTACTTCCTGGTCGGTAACCTGAATACGCTCAGCAACGCGACGCTGGCGCACGCGGCTGATGATCATTTCTCGGCGGACCTGATCGCGAGCATCTGCATAGGACAGGCCATCGCGGGCCAGCGCTGCGCGGAATTGTTCGAGCGACATGCCGTTACGCTGGGCAATGGTGCCCATCGCTTGGTTCAGTTCTTCATCGCTGATACGAATGCCGGAGCGGTCGCCGATCTGTAGCTGAATGTTCTCGATGATCAGGCGCTCAAGTACCTGCTGGCTCAGCACATTTTCGGGTGGCATGGCGCCGCCGCGCTTGGCGATGGTTTGTTCGACATCACGCAGGCGTGCATCGAGTTGGCTTTGCATGACCACGTCGTTATCGACGATGGCCACTACACGGTCCAGCGGGCGAACTTCGGCATGCGCCGTTGCCGCCAGTAGCGCTGCGCCCAACAGCAGGGGGCGCAGGTAATCAGAAAGCTTGGTCTTCACGTTCACGGTAACCTTGAATGCCTTGGTCGAGGAAAGTTTCCACCTTGTTGCCGATAACGCCGCCGAGTCCCTTGAAGACGATCTGCAGGAAGATGCCGCGGTCGGCTTCGTCGTTACGCGACGGGTTGAGGCTGACTTCGTCGTAGTCGACCCAGTAACGGTTGATCAGGCGCAGTTTCCAGCAGCAACTGTCGTACTCGAAGCCGCCGAAGGCTTCCAGCGTACGGTTGCGGTTGTAGTCGTACTGCCAGCGCGAAATTACGCTCCACTGCGGAACCAGCGGCCAGATGACGGAGAAGTCATGCTGGCTGATCTTGTAGTAGTCCTTGATGTAACCCGCAGTGCCAGGTGTGCCGTAGTCGCCACCAAAGCGCCACTGACCACTTGCCTGGTCGTATCGTACGGTGTCGTTGCGGTAGCGATAGCCCAGGTTGACCACCTTGTTCGGGTTGTCTTCCGGCTGGTAGTGGAACATGGCGCTACCTGAGCGGGTGCTGCGCTGATCCGGGTCCCAGTTGAAGGTGGAGTTCAGGCGCCAGTCACGGTTGAAGCGGTATTGGTATTCGAGAGCGTAGGGCGAAACGTCAGCCGTGGCGTCCTCGCGGGTGCGATAGTCGATACCCGGCATCTGCACTTTGCGGTCTTCGAAATAGAACGCCTGGCCGATGCTGAAGCGCTGACGCTCGAAGCCGTTCGGTTCGATCCAGCGGCTGGTCACACCCAGCGACAGCTTGTTTTCGTCGCCGATGCGATCTTTACCGGTGAAGCGGTTTTCACGCCATAGCGAGCCATAGCTGAAGGTGCTTTCACTGGTGTCGAACACAGGGATGTCGGTTTGGTCTTCTTCAGGCGCGTATAGATAGAAGGCGCGCGGCTCCAGGGTCTGGCGGTAGTCCTTGCCGAACAGTTGGGTGTTACGGTCGAAGTACAGGCCGCTGTCAACGCTGAACAGGCCCAGGCCGCGGTTTTGGCTGCTGCTGTAATTTTGACCGAAGAAGAAGTCGTTTGGATTGGCCTGGGCCAGGTCTCTCTTACCTTGACTATCCAGAGTCAGGTCGTAGTTGGTCTGCAGGTACTTAATCTTCGGCGTTATGAAGCCCCAGCTTGAAGTCATCGGCAGACTGACCGACGGCTCCAGATGCAGGCGCTCACCATTGGCGCGGGCCAGGCCGCGGACTCGGGCGTCATACCACTGCTCTGGGTTGCCATCCTTGTTGATATAGTTGCCGTCGCGCAGGCTACGGTCGAACTTCACGAACTCGGTGGCATAGGCGAAATTCAGGCCGCCCGGCTCGAAGGGCAATTTGCCGTTAAGCGTTAATTGCGGCAGACGATCATACGGGGTGATGTCGGTGATCGTCGTCAACTCGTAAGACTGCAGGTTCAGTTTGGCGGTGTAGCTGTCGCCGCGGTAGGTGAGCGTGCCGCGTTGATCGACGTAGGAGCCGTTGTCGATCCCCAGGTCGCTGTTCAAGTCCTGGAAGTAGTACGGGTCGCTGATGTCGGTGTAGTCGACCTCGGCGAGCAGGCGCGAATCGAGGCCTTGCTTGTGCTGCCAGCTATACATCCAGCGCTGGTCGGCGTATTCCGACTGCAGTTTGCGCTCGTCTTCCTCGTCGTTGAGCCATGCGCCGCCAACTTGGCCTTCGCTGCTCTTGGTCAGGTAGCGGAACTCGCCTTCCATGAGCAGGCCGCGCTTGGTCATGTAGGTCGGGTACAGCGTGGCGTCGTAGTTCGGCGCCAGGTTGAAGTAGTACGGCGTTTGCAATGCAAAACCGGTGTCGCTCGCCGTGCTGAAGCTTGGCGGCAGGAAACCGGATTGACGGCGATCATCGATCGGGAAGTAGATGTACGGGGTGTAGAACACCGGAATGTCTTTGACCCGTAGCGTCACGTTGGTTGCGGTGCCGAAGCCGGTTGCCGGATTCAGCGTGACGTTGTTGCCCTTCAGGTGCCAGGCATTGTCACCCGGTTCACAGCGGGTGTAGGTGCCATCCTTGAGGCGGATGATCGCGGTTTCTTCACGTTTGGCGTACAGCGCACTGCCGCGTACATGCGCTTGGTGCAGCACGTACTCGGCGTTGTCGATCGTAGCTTCGCCGTTGTCGAGTTGCAGGTCGGCACGATCACCGACAACCAGCATGCCTTTGTCGCGCAGACGGACATTGCCGACCAGTTCGCCACGATTTTCCGCCTGGTGCAGGCTGGCTTCGTTGGCTTCGACTTGCATGCCGGACTGGCGCAGTACGACATCGCCGGCCAGGGTTGCCACCTGCTGTTCCTGCTCGTAGCGCGAGGCTTTGGCCGAGACGAACATGGGGGCTTCATTCAGCGGCGTGGTGTCGTCCATGCCGGGGCGCAGTGGCTCGACATAGGCACCAGCGCAATAAGGGCCTGCTTCTGCCAATTGCGCTGCGGTCAGCTTGTCACGCGGAACCCAGTCGATGTGGCTGTAGTCAGCACTGCGTGAGGCCAGGGCTCGCCCCTTGCTCTCTGTGACCAGTGTTGGCCCAGCCTCCTGCTTGGCGGTCGCCTCGGCTGCCGGTGTTCCAGGCGCGCTGACGGCGTCACGGCTGTGTACCGGGCGCGGAGGTAGAGTGCTAGCTGCGCTTTTGGGGGCACAGGCCCAGCCACCGGTGGGCGACGCCGAGCAGTCGTATTGCTCTGCGGCGAACGCCTGTAGGCTGAAGGCGGGCTGTAAGGCCAGGAGGCTGCCGGTAACCAGCAGCGGGAACTTCTTGCGAAACGCGGGGTGTTTGACTGCCATCTTGTTAGTCCGGGCTTCCTGCGCGCTATCGGCCCAGGGGCCGCACGCCTCTCGATGGGCTGAAAAAGATGCTGGATAATAAAGCATGACCCGCGCAACGGCTAGCGCCGTCGGAGACCCCTAGATGTCCGAACACGATGTACGTCTGCAACACCTGCAAGCCTGGCTTGCCGAGCAATTGCCCATTCTGTTTGCTGCACGCGGCTGGGGTGAGGTTCCCGAGGCCGAACTGACGCCTGCCAGCAGCGATGCCAGTTTCCGCCGTTATTTTCGTTGGCAGGCCGGTGAACGCAGCTTGATTCTGATGGACGCGCCGCCGCCTCAGGAAAATTGCGCGCCCTTCGTGCGAATCGCTGCCTTGCTGGCCGGCGCCGGTGTGCATGTGCCCGAGGTGTTGGCGGCTGATCTCAAGCAGGGCTTTCTGATCCTCGATGATCTGGGGCGTCAGACCTACCTAGACGTGATCGGTGGAGACAATGCCGATGCCCTATTCAATGACGCCATCGAGGCTTTGCTGTTGCAGCAGCGCCTGCCGCTTGACGGCGACTTGCCGCATTACGATGAAGCGCTGCTGCGCCGCGAATTGCAGTTATTCCCCGAGTGGTATGTGCAGCGGCATCTTGGCCGCAGCTTTACGCCTGAGCAGGAGGCAGCCTGGCAGCGGATCAGTCGCTTGCTGATCGACAGTGCGCTGGCGCAGCCCAAGGTGCTGGTGCACCGTGACTTCATGCCGCGTAATCTGATGCAGAGCACGCCTAACCCCGGCGTGCTGGATTTTCAGGATGCCGTCTATGGCCCGGTGACCTACGACATCACCTGCCTGTTCAAGGACGCATTCTTGAGCTGGCCCGAGGCGCGGGTACGAAGCTGGCTGCAGGACTACTGGCAGCGCGCCGGGCAGGCCGGTATTGCGGTGCAGTCGTCACTGGATGAGTTTCTGCGTGCCAGCGACCTGATGGGCGTGCAGCGTCATCTGAAAGTAATTGGCATCTTCGCGCGCATCTGTCATCGCGACGGCAAGCCCAAATACCTGGGCGACGTGCCGCGCTTCTTCGCCTATATCCAGGCGGTGCTGGCGCGCCGGCCCGAATTGGCCGAGCTCGGTGAGCTGCTGGCCTGCCTCTCCGTAGATGAGGTTCGCTCATGAAGGCGATGATTCTTGCAGCAGGCAAGGGCGAGCGTTTACGGCCATTGACTCTGCATACACCGAAACCTCTAGTGAAGGCGGCAGGTGTGCCGTTGATCGAATATCACGTGCGGGCCTTGGCCGCTGCTGGTTTCACCGAGTTGGTAATCAACCACGCTTGGCTGGGGCAGCAGATTGAGGACTACCTTGGCGATGGCGCGCGCTTCGGTGTACGCATTGCCTATTCGCCGGAGGGCGAGCCGCTGGAGACCGGCGGTGGCATCTGCAAGGCGTTGCCGCTGCTGGGCGCTGCCCCGTTTGTTGTGGTCAACGGCGATATCTTTACCGACTACGCTTTCGCCGAGCTGCGTCGGCCTCTGACTGGGCTGGCGCACTTGGTCTTGGTGGATAACCCGGTGCACCACCCGCTGGGTGATTTCATCCTGCGCCAAGGCCAGGTGCAGGATGCCGAGGCAGACGGCGAACGCCTGACCTACAGCGGTATCGCCGTACTTAGCCCTGAGCTGTTCGTCGGCTGCCAGCCAGGTGCGTTCAAGCTTGCTCCGTTGCTGCGTAAGGCGATGGCGGCGGATCAGGTCAGTGGTGAGCGACATGTTGGGCGCTGGATCGATGTCGGTACCCATGAGCGCTTGGCCGAGGTCGAGCAACTATTGATGGAGTCCGCTTAGGTGTTGTGGCCGGTAACGGTGTTGGGTGCGGCAGCAGGCTGGGCGCTGGCCAGCATTCCGGGTGCTTTGCTGGGCGGCTTGCTCGGTCAGGTGCTTGATCGACGCTTGCGTCTGCATGATTGGCATGCCTTGCGTGAGCGCTTGGGCGGGCGCCATGCCGCAATTGATGACGAACTGCTGTTTGTCATGCTCGGGCGCCTGGCCAAAAGTGGTGGGCGTGTCGTGCCGAGCCACATTCAACAGGCTCGCTCGGAGATGCAGCGCATGGGCCTGGACGACGTGGCGCAGCGTCGCGCCATCGATGCTTTCGCCCGTGGCAAGACTGGCCGTGACAACCTGCGTGCGCCCTTGCAGCGTCAGCGTGAGCGGGCCGAGGCTTTGCTCAGGGCTTGCTGGCGCATGGCTTGGGTTGATGGTCGGGTGGCGCCCAGTGAACATGAGCTGATCCGGCTTTGGGGCAAGTGGTTGGGCTGGGACGCGGCGCGCGTTGAGCGCTTGGGCGAGGAATATGCACCCAAGCGCAGCCAGCAGCCGACGTCGGCGGGTGGGAGTTATCAGGAGGCGCTGCGCCTGCTGGGCGTGACCGCGGATGCCGAGCCGGAGGTGATCAAACGTGCCTACCGACGTTTGCTCAGTCGCCATCACCCGGACAAGCTGGTTGGTTCCGGGGCGTCGCCCGAGCGTATCCGCGAGGCCACCGAAATCACCCGGCAATTGCAACAGGCCTATGCGTTGATCCGTCAGCGCCGTGGGCTGCGCTGATGCGCTAGCTCAGCTTGCGCAGGTGCTGCTTTAGCCAGCCGCGTAGGCGGCGATAGAGCTGTTCCTGTTCGACCGCACGATTGCCCGGCAGGGCTTTCATGGCGACCTGTATATAGGTGGGCAGCTTGGCACGCTTACTGGCCTGCAGACGCTTGAGTGCTGCATTGCGCTCCTCGACCTGATCTCTGTAGTAGAAGTCGCCAACTGCCACCGGCAGTTGTGTCACCAGTTCGTCCAGCGGCGGCGTGAAGCCTGCCGGTACTGTAGGCGCCACCATCAACAGGTTTTGTACCGAGGCCGGCTTGCGTTCGTTGAGGTAGCGAATCGCCCAATAAGCGCCACTGCCATGCCCCAGCAAGACGATATGTATTGACTCTTGCTGCTTGGCAAACTCGATGGCGGCGTCGATGCGTGCCATCACCCGTTCGGCGTGTGCGTCGCGGCGCTCCTGTGGGCTGGGGATGGTGGGGGTATTGCTGGCCGCTTCGGCTGGGGGCGACGCTTCGCCATTGGCTTTGGCTGAAGGTTCTGTCGGCGGATTCGTGCTGTTCTCGGCAGGTGTCGGGGTGGTGCTGCGCGGTGGCAGAGGGTCGCCGTCCGGGTCGGGTAGGGTCAGGCTCAGGCTATTCCAGCCGCTGTCAGGCAGCTTGCGTCGTAATGGGCCGATGACCTGGGCATCGTTGGCATTTTCCATATCTGCGGGCAGTAAAATGATCGCGCCTGTCGGCTCGCCGACATTGGCCGGCAGCCATAGGGCGAGAAAGCTTTCCTGGTTGGCTTGCAGCATCTGCTGTTCGCGTTTGTCCAGGCGTTGCTCCAGTGCTTGCGTTTCGCTGACGCTACGCTCCGGCAGGGGCTGGCGCTCATTCTCGGGGGGTGTTGTGGCATCGGCGGGTGTTGCGCTGTTGACCGGCGCTGATTCCTGGGCCCAGGCCGAGGCGCTGATAAGCAGGCATAGGCCGAGCAGGGCAGGCGAGGTGGCGCGCATCGAGGATTCTCCAAAATTTCTTTGTCTGAGCCTAATGCCGAGCGCTGTGTTTGTCAGGCGGTGATCCTTGGTCTGGGTTAACTTAGGCTGTCGCGCTTGTGGATTCGCCCCGTCTATGAAGTCTCTTCTCGCCCTTATTTTCCCGCTCTGGTTGCTGCTGGGTGGCTTGCCTGCTTGGGCTGAGTCCAACCGAATGTCGCTGCGGCCGACCTTTGATGCCGAGCAGCAGGCTTGGCTGGCGGCTCATCCGGTGCTGCGTGTCGGGCTGGTACGGCAGGCGCCCTGGGTGCAGATGGAGCGCAATCGGCATCTGTCTGGCGCCAATGTTGAATTGATGCAGCGTTTGCTCGATGGCATGGGGGTAACGCCTGACTGGCGCCTCTACTCATCGCTCGATGCACTGGAGCAGGCTGTGCAGGCCGGTGAGGTGGATCTGGCGCCGGGTATGCAGCAGACGCCTGCCGGGTTGCGCCTGTGGCATTACTCCATGCCGTACCTGCGTGTCCCGCATCTGGTGGTCGGTGAGCCCAGTGGTAGCGGCTCTGTGGAACTGGATCAACTCGCGTTGGAGCAGTTGGTGGCCGTGCGTGCGCCCAGTCAGGCGGCGGACTACCTAGAGCGCACGCACAGCAATCTGCGTCTGATGAAGCTCGGTACCGAGCGCGCGGCCTTGCAGCGAGTGCTCAATCAAGAGGCTGACTACGCCGTGCTAGATGAGGCCAGCTTGAGCCTGTTGCTGCGCGAATCGCGCTTCGCGAATTTGCGTATCGTCGGCGATATCGGCTTGCCGCAACTGCTGCGCCTGGCTTCGCGCATCGATGCCCCGGAACTGGCAGCCATTGTCGATCGCACCTTACAAGCCATGCCTGCGCGAGAACTGGAAGACCTGCGTGAACGCTGGCTGCCGCTGCGTTATCCGCAGATGAGCGACTTTGTCGGCTTCTGGAAAACCATCACCCTGTTCTTCTGCCTGATGCTGTTGATCGGCGGCACGGCGCTTTATCGCCAGCGTCAGCAAACGCGCTTGTTGGAGCGTGACCTGCTCAGCGCGCGTGGTGAGCTTGATCATCACCAACAGGCCGCCGAAGCGCTGCGCCTGAGCCAATTTTCCATTGACCACAGCACGGTCGGCATTCTTTGGGTCAACTGGGACAGCCATCTGCGCTACGCCAACCGAGCGGCTGAGCGCATGCTCGGTTATCCCGCGGGCAAATTGGTGGACAAGCCTTTGAGCCATCTTGAGCCCGGCCTGGACATGGATCGCTGGTTGAATCTGTGGCGGCGTGTGCGCGAGCAGGATGATGCGGTCGCCAGCTTCGAAATCGATTGCCTGCGCGCCGATGGCAGCCGGATGCCGACTGACGTATCGCTGAGCTTTCTGCGTTATCGCCAAGCCGAGTACCTGGTGGTGTTTCTCAGTGATGTCACTGAACGCCGTCGCGCCCGCGCGGCGCTGGAAGAGAGCGAGGCGCGCTTCAAGGGGATTGCCGGCAATGTGCCGGGTCTGGTTTTCCGCCTGGAGCGGGCCGGGCCTGGGCAGGTGGTCAATTTCGCCTATATCAGCGAGGCCAGTCAGGAAATGCTCGGCTGGCCTGCGCACGAGTTGCAGCGTGAGGATCGTGGTATTCGCAGTCTGGTGCACCCGCAGGATCTGCACAGCTACCTCAACAGCCAAACCTTGGCCTTAGAAGGCGAGAGCGACTGGTATTGGCAAGGGCGCATCCTGACCGCCGAGCAGGAGGTGCTGTGGGCTGATATTCGTACCACCGCGCGTTCACTTGGCGGCGGTCGGGTGGTGTGGGACGGCATTCTCTGGGATATCACCGAGAACAAGCTGGCCGAACTGGCCCTGGCCGACTCGCGAGCGCGCTTGCGCGATTTGTCGGCGCACCTGGAGAGCGTGCGCGAAGAAGAAAAAGCGCGTATCGCCCGCGAAGTGCATGACGAACTGGGGCAGGTGCTGACCGTGCTCAAGCTGGAAACGGCCATGTGTGAATTGGCCTGTGCCGGGCAGATTCCGGCTCTTGATGAGCGCCTGGCCAGCATGAAGCGCCTGATTGCGCAGCTCTTCCAACTGGTGCGCGATGTGGCCACGGCGCTGCGCCCGCCGATTCTCGATGCCGGTATCGCTTCGGCAATCGAGTGGCAGGTGCGGCGTTTCGAGGAGCGTACGCAGATTCCCTGCCTGGTGAGCGTGCCGGAGCAACTCGTGGAACTGCCTGATGCGCAGGCCATTGGCCTGTTCCGTATCCTGCAGGAGGCGCTTACCAACGTCATGCGTCATGCCGGCGCGCACAGCGTCGAGGTGCGCTTGTGCTGGGAGGGGGACAGCCTGTGCTTGTCGGTCATCGATGACGGCAAGGGTTTCGACCCAGCATTGCGCAAGCCAGGACAATCGTTCGGCCTGGTTGGTATGCAAGAACGCATGCTCATGCTTGGCGGTCAGTTGCAGATTGACAGCCAACCGGGCGAGGGCACTACGCTGTGCGCGCGCATAGCGGTCAATGAGGAGGTATCGGCGTGATTCGGGTTCTGGTGGCCGAAGACCACACCATCGTGCGGGAAGGCATCAAGCAACTGATCGGCATGGCGCGCGATCTTGAAGTGGCGGGGGAAGCGAGCAACGGCGAGCAACTGCTTGAGGTGCTGCGTCGTACACCGTGCGATGTGGTGTTGCTGGATATCTCCATGCCTGGCGTCAACGGCTTGGAGGCCATTCCACGAATTCGTGCACTGAGCGAGGCGCCGGCGATTCTGGTGCTGTCGATGCATGACGAAGCGCAGATGGCGGCGCGTGCGCTCAAGGCCGGGGCTGCCGGTTACGCGACCAAGGACAGCGATCCGGCGCTGTTGATCACTGCCGTGCGCAAGGTCGCCAGCGGCGGTCGTTATATCGACCCGGCACTGGCCGACCGCATGGTCTTCGAAGTGGGCCTGACCGATTCGCGCCCGCCCCATGCGCAACTGTCCGAGCGTGAGTTCTCGGTGTTCGAGCGCCTGGTGCGCGGTGAGGGCGTCAACGATATCGCCCTGCACCTGGCCGTGAGCAACAAGACCGTGAGCACCCACAAGGCGCGCCTGATGCAGAAGCTCGGCGCGCATTCGGTGGCCGATCTGGTGCGCTACGCCATGGAGCATCGTCTGGTCTGAGAGCTGGCTCTGTGGGAGCGGCTGGCCGGCATTTTGCTTCAGCCGCGATTGGCTAGAGAACGCGAAGCTTCGCGGCTAAAGCCGCTCCCACACTTCGTGGGGGACTCGAAAGCCGTGGGTGGATGACGCTCTTTTCATTCACCGTTGCGATATGGGTACATCCGCATGGGCGGACATGAAAAGCGCTGTCCACCCTACTCATGGATTAGCCATGGGGTGCCTTCGATAACCGACACGATCACTCGGAATTTGTAGGGCGATCCCTACACGAGATTCTCCGCCCGCCTGATATCAGCTTGTCATCCCGCCCGATTTTTCACCTTTGCCTTGGCGGCCTACTCTTGGTTCATCGGCCTGAGACAAGAACAAGGGTGTGGTGTGATGGCAAACGATGTACTGGTGAGCTTCCGCGGCGTGCAGAAGAGCTACGACGGCGAAACGCTGATCGTCAAAGACCTCAACCTGGATATCCGCAAGGGCGAGTTTCTGACCCTGCTCGGCCCGTCCGGTTCCGGCAAGACCACCAGCCTGATGATGCTGGCCGGTTTCGAAACGCCGACCGCTGGCGAGATCCTGCTCGATGGACGCTCGCTGAACAAACTGCCGCCGCACAAACGCGATATCGGCATGGTGTTCCAGAACTACGCGCTGTTCCCGCACATGACCGTGGCGGAGAACCTTACCTTCCCCCTGAGCGTGCGTGGTATGTCGCGCACCGACATCAGTGAGCGGGTCAAGCGCGCCCTGTCGATGGTGCAGCTCGATAATTTCCGCAATCGTTATCCGGGCCAGCTTTCCGGTGGCCAGCAGCAGCGCGTGGCGTTGGCCCGCGCACTGGTGTTCGAGCCGCAACTGGTGCTGATGGACGAGCCGCTCGGCGCGCTGGACAAGCAGTTGCGCGAGCACATGCAAATGGAGATCAAGCATCTGCACCAGAGCCTGGGCGTCACCGTGGTCTACGTGACCCACGATCAGGGCGAGGCACTGACCATGTCTGACCGTGTGGCCGTGTTCCATCAGGGCGAAATCCAGCAAATCGCGCCGCCGCGCGAACTCTACGAAACCCCGCACAACACCTTCGTCGCCCAGTTCATCGGCGAGAACAATCGTCTGGCGGGGGAACTGCTCAGCCGCGATGGCGAGCAGTGCGTGGTGCGCCTGGCGCGCGGTGAAGAAGTGCGCGCCATGGCGGTCAACGTCGGCGCCGTCGGCGAGGCGGTGAGCCTGTCGATTCGCCCCGAGCGTATCCGTCTCAACGGTCATAGCGAGAACTGCCCGAATCGTTTCTCCGGGCGCATTGCCGAATTTATCTATCTGGGCGATCACGTGCGTATCCGCATGGAGGTCTGCGGCCAATCCGATTTCTACGTCAAGCAACCGGTGGCCGAGCTGGACTCGACCCTGGCGGTTGGTGACCTGGTTCCGCTCGGCTGGTCTGTCGAGCATGTCCGCGCGCTGGATCCACTCCAAGCCGAGTGAGCCGTTCGCGCAGTGCTTCACCTTTACCCGTAACACAGAGGAGCTGATAAGAATGACGAAAACCCTGAAGCTCGCGGCATTGGCCCTGGGCGTTAGCTGTGCAATGCCGGCACTGGCGGTGGATCTGACAGCGGTTTCCTTCGGCGGCGCGAACAAGGCGGCGCAGGTCAAGGCGTTCTACGAACCCTTCGAGAAGGACACCGGCAACAAGGTGATCGGCGGCGAATACAACGGTGAAATGGCCAAGGTCAAAGCCATGGTCGACACCCGCAGCGTGAGCTGGGATCTGGTCGAGGTGGAGTCACCGGAACTCGCGCGTGGCTGTGATGAAGGTCTGTTCGAGGAACTCGACCCGGCGCAGTTTGGCGATCAGTCCAACTTCATCGATGGCGCCATCCAGCCGTGCGGCGTCGGCTTCTTCGTCTGGTCCACCGTACTGGCTTACAACGCCGACAAACTCAGCGCGGCGCCGACCAGTTGGGCCGATTTCTGGGACGTGCAGAAATTCCCAGGCAAGCGTGGTCTGCGCAAGGGCGCCAAGTACACCCTGGAATTTGCCCTGATGGCTGACGGCGTGCCGGTCAAGGACGTGTACAAGGTGCTGGCCACCAAAGAAGGCCAGGATCGTGCGTTCAAGAAGCTCGACGAGCTGAAGCCGAACATCCAGTGGTGGGAAGCTGGCGCCCAGCCGCCGCAGTACCTGGCTTCCGGTGACGTGGTGATGAGTTCCGCGTACAACGGCCGTATCGCTGCCGTACAAGCCGAGAGCAACCTGCAGGTGGTGTGGAACGGCGGCATCTACGACTTCGACTCCTGGGCCATCCCGCGTGGTGCCAAGAACGCCGAAGCGGCCAAGGAATTCATCGCCTATGCGGTCAAGCCTGAAGCGCAGAAGACCTACTCGGAAAACATCGCCTACGGCCCGGCCAACAAAAAGGCCATCGAGCTGCTGGCGCCGGAGCGTCTTAATCTGATGCCGACCACGCCGGACAACATCGCCAACCAGGTGGCTATCGACGTGACCTTCTGGGCTGACTATGGCGAGCAGTTGGAGCAGCGTTTCAACGCCTGGGCCGCGCGTTAAGTCGCCTATCCGGCCCCGCCCTGCGGCGGGGCCGTCTGAATTTTCTTCTTGCTTGCGGAGTTGTCCATGGCCGCCGTACTGCCTGCCAACGATTTGCCTGGGCTGAGCCTGAAGCAGCGTCTGGCCCGTGCCGAGCGTTTCAATCGTCTGAAGTCCAAGGCGCTGATCCTGCCGCTGTTGCTGTTCCTTTTCCTGACTTTCCTGCTGCCCATCGGCGCCTTGCTGCTGCGCAGCGTGGATAACCCGGAAGTGGTCGGCAGCCTGCCGCGTACCGTCGAGGCGATTGCCGCCTGGGATGGCCGCGGCTTGCCGGAGGAGGCGGTGTATCGGGCGATTGCCACGGATATCGCCGAGGCGCGCCGCAATCAGAGCCTGGGCGATCTGTCCAAGCGCCTGAACATGGAGCTGGCAGGTTTCCGTAGCCTGGTCAGCAGCACCGCACGCAAGTTGCCGCTACGTGAAGAGCCGACTTCTTACCAGACCGCCTTCCTCGATATGGATGAGCGCTGGGGCGATCCCGCCTATTGGCAGGTTATTCGCCGCAATGCCTCGTCGGTGACGCCGTATTACCTGCTGGCCGCGCTCGATCATCGCATCGATGACCTCGGTGAACTGGCCCAGGCTACGCCGGATCAGGCCATTTATCTGGATATTTTCGCCCGCACCTTTTGGATGAGCCTGGTCATCACCGCCATCTGTCTGGTGCTGGCTTATCCGCTGGCGTACCTGCTGGCGAACCTGCCGACCCGTTCCGGCAACCTGCTGATGATTCTCGTGCTGCTGCCGTTCTGGACGTCGATTCTGGTGCGGGTTGCGGCCTGGATCGTGCTCTTGCAGTCCGGCGGTCTGATCAACACCGCGCTGATGTCGCTGGGCATCATCGAGCAGCCGTTGCAACTGGTGTTCAACCGCAGCGGCGTTTACGTGGCCATGGTGCACATCATGCTGCCGTTCATGATCCTGCCGATCTACAGCGTGATGAAGGGCATCTCGCCCAGCTATATGCGCGCGGCGGTGTCGCTCGGTTGCCACCCGTTCGCCAGCTTCTGGCGGGTGTACTTCCCGCAGACTCTGGCCGGTGTCGGTGCCGGTTGCCTGCTGGTGTTCATCCTGTCGATTGGCTACTACATCACCCCGGCGCTGCTGGGCAGTCCGAACGACCAGATGATCAGCTACTTCGTCGCCTTCTACACCAACACCACCATCAACTGGGGTATGGCCACTGCTCTCGGCGGCCTGCTGCTGGCTGCGACGCTGGTGCTCTACGTGGTGTATAGCTGGCTGGTTGGCGCCAGCAAACTGCGGCTTGGCTAAAAGCGGTCTGCATCTGATGACCCTCGCCCATTTATGGGAGAGGGTGCCCGAAGGGCGGGAGAGGGTGCTTGTTTTTGCACCACTGCTTCTCGGTAACCGAACTCGGGAGAATGGCGCAAAAGAGCGCCCTCTCCCCCAGCCCCTCTCCCGCAAGCGGGAGAGGGGAGCTAAACGCTCAAGTGGAGTAATGCCCCATGCTCAGCCCCTATATGTCGCCCATCGAGCGCCTCTGGTACTACGGCCTGCGCCTTATCTGCGCTCTGGTGCTGCTGTTTCTGATCCTGCCGGTGCTGGTGATCGTGCCGCTGTCGTTCAACTCCGGCACCTTTCTGGTCTACCCGCTGCAGGGCTTCTCGCTGCGCTGGTACGAAGACTTTTTTATGTCCGCCGACTGGATGCGTTCGCTGAAGAACAGCCTGATCATCGCCCCGGCGGCGACCATGCTGGCCATGGGCTTCGGCACTCTGGCGGCCATCGGCCTGACCCGTGGCGAGTTTCGCGGCAAGGCGCTGGTGATGAGCCTGCTGATCTCGCCGATGATCGTCCCGGTGGTGATCATCGGTGTCGCCAGCTACCTGTTCTTCGCGCCGCTGGGCCTGGGTAACAGCTACCTGTCGCTGATTTTGGTGCACGCGGTGCTCGGCGTACCCTTCGTCATCATCACCGTGTCGGCTACGCTGCAGGGCTTCAACCACAACCTAGTGCGTGCCGCCGCCAGTCTCGGCGCCTCGCCAATCACCACCTTCCGCCGGGTGACCCTGCCGCTGATCGCGCCGGGGGTGATTTCCGGCGCGCTGTTCGCCTTCGCCACCTCGTTCGATGAAGTGGTGGTGACGCTGTTTCTCGCCGGCCCCGAGCAGGCCACCCTGCCACGGCAGATGTTCAGCGGCATCCGCGAGAACCTGTCACCGACCATCGCCGCCGCCGCCACCCTGCTGATCGGTTTCTCGGTGCTGCTGCTGCTGACCCTGGAGTGGCTGCGCGGGCGTAGCGAGAAGCTGCGCACTTCGACGCCGGAATAGAACGTCGCGGTTGCATGAATGAGGCCTCGCCTGGGAAACCGGCGGGGCCTTTTGCTATGAGGCGAATTGGCGCGTCTGATCCCGTAGCGCTGTCAGATAGCCATTGAGCCGTTACAATGCGCGCCACCGTGACTCAAGCCCTCAGAGGTGCGCCATGCAACCCTTCGCCATCGCCCCGTCGATCCTTTCCGCTGACTTCGCCCGCCTGGGCGAGGAAGTGGACAACGTACTCGCCGCTGGCGCCGACATCGTCCATTTCGATGTCATGGACAACCACTACGTGCCCAACCTGACCATCGGCCCAATGGTCTGCGCGGCGCTGCGCAAGTACGGCATCACCGCGCCCATCGACGCGCACCTGATGGTCAAACCGGTGGATCGCATCATCGGCGACTTCATCGAAGCGGGCGCCAGCTACATCACTTTCCACCCGGAAGCGTCCGAGCACATCGACCGCTCCCTGCAACTGATCAAGGCCGGCGGCGCCAAGGCCGGCCTGGTGTTCAACCCGGCCACCCCGCTGGACGTGCTCAAGTACGTGATGGACAAGGTCGACATGATCCTCTTGATGAGCGTCAACCCTGGCTTCGGCGGGCAGAAGTTCATCCCCGGCACCCTCGACAAGCTGCGTGAAGCGCGCGCGCTGATCGATGCTAGCGGCCGCGAGATTCGCCTGGAAATCGACGGCGGCGTCAACGTGCAGAACATCCGCGAGATCGCCGAGGCGGGCGCCGACACCTTCGTCGCCGGCTCGGCGATCTTCAACCAGCCGGACTACAAGGCGGTGATCGACGCCATGCGTGCCGAACTGGCCCAGGTGCGTGGATGAAACCGCTGCGCGTGTTGTGCGGCGGCGAGCTGCCGCGCCTGGTGATGTTCGACCTGGACGGCACGCTGATCGACTCGGTGCCGGATCTGGCCGAGGCCATCGACCGCATGTTGGTCGAGCTGGGCCGTACGCCGGCTGGTGTCGAGAAGGTGCGTGATTGGGTCGGTAATGGCGCGCGGGTGCTGGTGCGTCGCGCTCTGGCCGGTGGTCTGGATCATTCGGCAGTGGGCGAGGCCGAGACGGAAGAGGCGCTGGCGCGCTTTCTCGATATCTATGCCGACTGTCATCACCTGACTGCGCTCTACCCAGGTGTACATGAACTGCTCGAAGCGCTGAGCACGGCGGCTGTCGAGCTTGCGGTGGTCACCAACAAGCCGGAGCGTTTCGTCGCGCCGCTGCTGGAGCAGGTCGGCCTCGGTGGGTACTTTCGGTGGATCATCGGCGGTGACACCCTGCCGCAGCAAAAGCCCGACCCGGCGGCGCTATTGCAGGTGATGCGCTTGGCTGATGTTACCCCGGCGCAATCGCTGTTCGTCGGCGACTCGCGCAATGATGTACTGGCTGCCCGCGCTGCTGGCGTGCCTTGCGTGGCGGTGAGCTACGGCTATAACCATGGCCGCCCGATTGCCGAGGAAGAGCCGCAACTGCTGGTCGATAGTCTCGCCGAACTGCTCTGACACATCTCCAGTTGTGCCATTCGGCTTTCGTAGGAGCGGATTTATCCGCGAAACGGGCAATTAAGATCGCGGATAAATCCGCTCCTACCAAGCTAGCGCTTTGCCCCGCTTGCAGCGTTTGGCGTGTAGCTGCTAACGTGCCCGCTCTCCTTATTCCCCGCCTGTCGAGATGCTTTTGTGGTGGTTACCTGCAAACTCTGGATGAAAGTGATCAAGGCTCTGGCCCGTTGGCGCTGGCGCGCTTGATCTCGTCCTGCCGCCGTGCGCGGCCCGTCTGCATCTGACCGATTTCCCGAGCCACGAGGCTAATCATGACCCACGAAGAATTCCTGCGTTTGGCCGCTGAAGGCTACAACCGCATTCCGCTCGCCTGCGAAACCATCGCCGACTTCGACACGCCGTTGTCGATCTACCTGAAACTGGCTGACGCGCCCAACTCCTACCTGCTCGAATCCGTGCAGGGTGGCGAGAAATGGGGGCGCTACTCGATCATCGGCCTGCCGGCGCGCACCGTGCTGCGTGTGCAGGGGCACGAGGTTGTGATTACGACCGATGGTGTCGAGGTCGAGCGCCACACCAGCCGCGACCCGCTGGCGTTCGTCGAGCAGTTCAAGGCGCGCTACAAGGTGCCGACCATCGCCGGTCTGCCGCGTTTCAACGGTGGCCTGGTCGGTTACTTCGGCTATGACAGCGTGCGTTATGTGGAGCCCAAGCTGGCTGATGGCGTGAATCCCGACACGCTGGGCACGCCGGATATCCTGCTGATGGTGTCCGATGCGGTGGTGGTGTTCGATAACCTGGCCGGCAAGATGCACGCCATCGTGCTGGTCGATCCGGCTGAGCCTGATGCTTTTGCACAGGGGCAGGCGCGTCTGCGTGATGTGCTGCTCAAGCTGCGTCAGCCGATCACCCCGCGTCTGGGCGTGGATCTGGCCGCTGCGCAGGGCGAGGAACCGGCGTTTCGTTCCAGCTACAGCAAGGCTGACTACGAGGCGGCGGTCAACTCCATCAAGGAGTACATCCTGGCCGGGGACTGCATGCAGGTGGTGATTTCCCAGCGTATGTCGATCCCGTTCACGGCGGCGCCTATCGATCTGTACCGCGCGCTGCGCTGTATCAATCCGACGCCTTATATGTACTTCTTCAATTTCGGTGACTTCCATGTGGTCGGCAGCTCGCCGGAAGTGCTGGTACGTGTCGAAGATGGCCTGGTCACCGTGCGCCCCATTGCCGGTACGCGCCCGCGTGGCGCCACGGAAGAGGCCGATCTGGCGCTGGAGCAGGATCTGCTCGCCGATGCCAAGGAGGTCGCCGAGCACCTGATGCTGATTGATCTGGGCCGCAACGATACGGGTCGCGTATCGCAGGTCGGTTCAGTCAAGCTGACCGAGAAAATGGTCATCGAACGCTACTCCAACGTCATGCACATCGTTTCCAACGTCACCGGTCAGCTCAAGCCCGAACTGTCGGCGATGGACGCACTGCGCGCGATCCTGCCGGCCGGCACCCTGTCCGGTGCGCCGAAAATCCGCGCCATGGAAATCATCGACGAGCTGGAGCCGGTCAAGCGTGGCGTCTACGGCGGCGCGGTTGGTTATTACGCCTGGAACGGCAACATGGACACCGCCATCGCCATTCGCACCGCGGTGATCAAGGACGGCGAACTGCATGTACAGGCTGGCGCGGGCATCGTTGCCGATTCGGTGCCTGCGTTGGAATGGGAAGAAACCCTGAACAAGCGCCGCGCCATGTTCAAGGCCGTGGCCTTGGCGGAGCAGGGCTCGCGCTGATCCGAGCGCATAACGAAAAGGGCAGCTCAGCAGGCTGCCCTTTTCGTTTCCGCTGCCTGGGGATCGCGCTCCACCCAGGCTACAAACCGTAAGGTGGACGACGCTGTATCCGTCCACCATGAGTTCGGCAAGATGGTGGATGAAAAGAGCGTCGGGTACGCGCCCCGATCCACCCTACTTGGCTGTAGCCTGGGTGGAGCGCAGCGATACCTGGGGCGATTTCAGCCCTCCAGCTTGGCCAACGCCGCCCCGGCATCCAGATAGGCGCCGGCCTGCTCACGAATATGCAGGGTGCCATCTGCTGGCGCACTGATTTGGGTTTCCATCTTCATCGCTTCCATCACCGCGATGACCTCGCCTGCTTTTACCTGTGCGCCGTCCTCGACCAGCCAGGCATGCAGGTTGCCGGAAATCGGCGCGCTGATCAGACCTTCTTCGGCAGCAGGCGCTGTGCCCTGCGCTGCAGACTGCGCCGGGCCACCAAGCGGGGCCAGACCCTGCAGCAGGGCGCTGGGTAGGCCCAGTTCATGGCGCTTGCCGTCGATTTCGATAAAGGTGCGCAGCACCGCGTCGCCCGCCACTGGCGGGGTGCGTGGGGCCAGGGTGATTTGTTCGGCGAAGTCGGTCTCGATCCAGCGCGTGTGTACGGCGAAGCGCTCGGCAGCGGTGAAGTCCTCGTGGTCCATCACCGCGCGGTGGAAGGGCAATACCGAGGCGATACCGTCGATCTGAAATTCAGCCAGGGCACGGCGGGCGCGGCTGATGGCCTGCTCGCGGGTAGCGCCGGTGACGATCAGCTTGGCCATCATCGAGTCGAAGTTGCCGGGCACCGTCGAGCCGCTTTCCACGCCGCTGTCCAGGCGCACGCCAGGGCCGCTGGGGGCGCGAAATTCGCTGATGCGCCCTGGTGTGGGCAAAAAGCCCTTGCCCGCGTCCTCGGCGTTGATACGGAACTCGAAGCTGTGTCCGCGCGGTGTTGGCGTGGCACTGAATGACAGCGGCAGGCCGTCGGCGACGCGCAGTTGTTCGATCACCAGGTCGACGCCGGTGGTTTCCTCGGTGACCGGGTGCTCCACTTGCAGGCGAGTGTTCACCTCCAGAAACGACAGGGTGCCATCGGCGCTGAGCAGGTATTCCACAGTGCCGGCACCGACGTAACCGGCCTTGGCGCAGATGTCGCGCGCGGACTGGTGAATGCGCTGGCGCTGCGCCTCGCTGATGAACGGCGCTGGCGCTTCTTCCACCAGCTTTTGGTTGCGCCGTTGCAGCGAGCAGTCGCGGGTGCCGACCACGACGACATTGCCGTGGGTGTCGGCGATCACCTGCGCTTCGATATGGCGCGGGCGGTCGAGGAACTGCTCGACGAAGCACTCGCCACGGCCGAAGGCAGCTTCGGCTTCACGCACCGCCGAGGCGTACAGCTCGGCCACTTCGTCCATGCGCCAGGCCACTTTCATGCCGCGCCCGCCACCGCCGAATGCGGCCTTGATGGCGATGGGTAGGCCGTGCTGCTCGGCGAAGGCCAGCACTTCGGCGGCGCTGTGCACCGGGCCGGGTGTACCGGCCACCAGCGGCGCGCCAACCTGTTGGGCGAGCTTGCGCGCGGCGACCTTGTCGCCGAGCACGTCGATGGTTTGTGGGTTAGGGCCAATCCAGGTCAGCCCGGCGCCCTGCACGGCGCGGGCGAAGTCAGCGCGCTCGGAGAGAAAGCCATAGCCGGGGTGCACGGCATCGGCGCCAGCGCGTTTGGCGATGGCCAGCAGTTTGTCGATGTTCAGGTAAGTATCGGCCGGGCGTTCGCCGTCCAGCGCGTAGGCTTCGTCGGCATGGCGTACGTGCAGGGCGTCGCTATCGGCATTGGCGTAGACGGCCACGCAGGCCACGCCGTGGTCGCGGCAGGCGCGAGCAATGCGTATGGCAATTTCACCACGGTTGGCGATCAGGACTTTTTTCATGGCTGGTTCTTCGCATCGGCAGTGAGAAGGGAAGCGTCGGGCACAAGCTCAACGAATGCCTCAATCGGATTGAAGCGAATCTGTGCATTGATCGGGATTTGCCCGGCCAGATCCAGATGGTGGCTGGCCACGGCGGCGATCACCGGATAGCCGCCGGTCAGCGGGTGGTCGGCGAGAAACAGCACCGGTTGGCCGCTGGCGGGCACTTGGATGGCGCCCAGTGAGGTGCCTTCGCTGGGCAGTTCGTCATGTTGGCAGCGCTCCAGCGGCACCTCGCCCTCAAGGCGAATGCCGACCCGATTGGATTGCGGGGTGACGCGCCACGGCTGGCTGCTCAGGCGTTCGATGGCCGCCTGGGTGAACCAGTCGCTGCGCGGGCCCATGACCACGTCCAGGGTGATGACGTCCTGGGTGGTCGGCAGGTCGAAGGCGGGCGACTCTTGTAGCGATACGCTGTTACCGGCGCTGATCTCATCCAGGGGCAAACGGTCGCCGATCCTGAGTGGTTCTGGGCCGACCTGAGCCAGGCTGTCGTAGGACAGGCTGCCCAGCACAGGCTGCACCTGAAAACCGCCGCGAACCGCCAGGTAGCTGCGCAGCCCGGCCTGGGGCGCGCCGAGGCTGACGCGGTCGCCGTCGTCCAGCTCGATAGGTTGATAGTTGTCTGGCTGCCAGTACAGGCCGCTGGCGGTGGTGATGCTGAGCGGCGTCCGGGCTCCCGTCACGGCGATGATCGCCCGGCCACGGCAGACGAAGCTCAGGCCGCCGAGCACCACTTCCAGACAGGCGCAGGCCGAGTCGTTACCCACCACGCGGTTGGCGGCGCGCAGGGCTGTACGATCGAGTGCACCAGACAGCGACACGCCCTGGTCGGTGTGACCGGCGCGGCCAAGATCCTGCAGCACGCTTTGCAGGCCGGGGCTGAGAATTTCCAGGTGCGCGCCACTTGGCTGGTCAGGGGCTGGTGGTTGCGGGCGCGCAGGCAGGCCACCGCTTGGCAGCGGCCCGGCATCCTGAAAACGCACTTTGTAGCCGGGGCGCAGCAGGGCTGCTTCGGCGCGGTTCAAGTCCCACATTTGTAGCGGGGTGACACCGATGATTTGCCAGCCACCGGGGCTGGCCTTGGGGTAGATCCCGCTGAAGTTGCCAGCCAGGGCCACGGCGCCCGCTGGAATGCGTGTGCGCGGGGTCTGCCGACGTGGCACCTGAAACTCGGCGCCGCCGCTCAGGTAAGCGAAGCCGGGGGCGAAGCCGCAGAAGGCCACTTCGTAATCCGCGCTGGTATGGCGGCGCACCACTTCTTCGCGGCTGATGCCGAGTAGCCCGGCCACTTCGTCGAGATCCTCGCCGTTGTAGTGCACGGGGATTTCCACCCGGCGGCTTGCGCGGCTGCTGCGCTGGCTGAGGTCACGAGCGGCGAGGTTGTCGATCAGGCTCTGGCGGTCGATGGCGCTGGGGCGGTATTGGATCAGCAGGGTGCGCGCTGCCGGGACGATTTCCTCGATCCCGGCGATGGGCTCGGCCTGCAGCGCCGCGAACAGTGCCAGGGTTTCGTCCAGATCCGCCAGCTCGACCAGCAGCGCATTCAGGTTTACAGGGAGAAAACGCACTGCAAGCTCCTAAACGTGGTACGCGCTGTCAGGCACGTCGGTGATGAACATATGGCCGGGGGCGTGGGTAATCGCGAAGGGCACGCCGGAGGCCATGACCGCCGCCTGGGGCGTCACGCCGCAGGCCCAGAACACCGGAACTTCGCCGGGCTCGATACGCACGGCATCGCCGAAATCAGGCTTGTGCAGATCGACGATGCCCAGACCCAGTGGCTCGCCGATATGCACCGGAGCGCCGTGCACCGAGGGATAGCGCCCGGAAATGGCGGCTGCCTCGGCGACGCGATCCGCCGGGATTGGCCGCATCGACACCACCATCTCGCCATGCAGACGGCCCGCCGGGCGGCAGGCGCGATTGCTGCGGTACATCGGCACGTTGCAGCCATCGGCGATATGCCGCACCTCGATACCGGCTTCCTGCAGACCGGTCTCGAAGGTGAAGCTGCAGCCAATCAGGAAGGTCACCATGTCGGTGTGTTCCGCCCAGGCGGCGGTGGCGTCGCTGACTTCCTCGGCCAGCTTGCCATCACGCCAGATACGGTACAGCGGCAGGTCGGTGCGCAGGTCGGCGCCTTCGGCCAGTACCGTGTGCGGGCTGCCGGCGTCGCTCACGTCGAGCACCGGGCAGGCCTTGGGGTTGCGCTGGGCGTAGAGCAGAAAGTCGTAGGCCCAGTCGCGGGGCAGGGCGATCAGGTTGGCTTGGGTCATGCCCGGCGCGATACCAGCGGTGGGCGCGACGCGGCCGCTGCGGTACTCGGCGCGGGCCTGGCGGGCGGCGGCAATGGCGGCCTGCTGGGCGCGTTGGATGGCATTCATTGGGCAACTCCGGCGAAAGCTTGCAGAGATACGCCGGACTGCTCCAGCAACTGGCGCACCTCGCGGGCCATTTGGATGGCGCCGGGGCTATCGCCGTGCACGCAGATGGAATCGGCTTCGATGCGGGTGAGGCTGCCGTCGATGGCTTCGACCTCGCCGGTTTGCACCAGGCGCAGCATGCGTTGGGCCACCTGTTCGGCGTCGTGCAGCACGGCACCTGGCTCGCGGCGTGACACCAGAGTGCCCTGCGGCGTGTAGGCGCGGTCGGCGAAGGCTTCGGCGATGCAGGTCAGGCCTTCGCGGCGGGCCAGCTCGATCAGCGGTGAGCCAGCCAGGGCAACGAGCACCAGGCGCGCGTCGACCGCACGGATCGCCTCGATCACCGCTAGGGCCTGGCGGGTGTCGTGAGCGATGGTGTTGTACAGCGCGCCGTGGGGCTTCACATAGCGCACCGAGGTGCCTGCGGCAGTGGCCAGGGCCTGTAGGGCGCCGATCTGGTAGATCACATCGGCGGTCAGATCAAAGCTGGCCACGTCCATGTTGCGGCGGCCGAAGCCAACCAGATCCGGGTAGGCGACGTGGGCGCCGATGGTCACGCCCTTGGCTGCGGCAGCCTTGAGGGTGCGCAGGATGCCCGCCGGATCGCCCGCATGGAAACCGCAGGCGACGTTGGCGCTGCTGACGATATCGAGCATGGCGGCATCGTCGCCCATGTGCCACTGGCCGAAGCTCTCGCCCAGGTCGCTGTTGAGGTCGATGGAAGGCATGTCGAAGTCTCCTAGAGGTTGACGAAGGCGAGGATGGGGCCGACCGATTTGGCTGCCATGTACCAGGTCAGCAGGCAGGTTATGGCGCCGAGCATCAGCAGCCAGCGTGGATAGTGATAGCCGCCCATCAGATCGCTGCGGCGCCAGCCCACGTAGACGAAAATGCTCAGGCCAATGGGGAGAATCAAGCCGTTGAAACCGCCCGCAAATAGCAGCAGGGCGGCAGGTGCAGTGCCCAGTGCCAGGTAGACACTCAGTGACACGGCGATGAACGCCACGGTCGCACGGTTGCGCCCTCGCTCGCCGATGCCGGGCACGAAGGCGGTGATGAACGACATCGAGGTGTAGGCCGCACCGATCACGCTGGTGATAGCGGCAGCCCAGAGTACCAAGCCAAAGGTGCGCAGACCGAGTTCACCGGCTGCGGCCTGGAAAGCCTGGGCTGCCGGGTTGGCGCCTTTGCCTGAGGTGTCGATGACCGCACCGCTGACGGCTACGCCGAGAATCGCCAGAAACAGGATGTAGCGCATCACGCCGGTCATAGCGATACCGCTGAGCGCTGCTTTGGTGACTTCCTTGATGTGTTCTTCGCCAACGAGGCCGCGATCGAGCAGGCGGTGTGCGCCAGCATAGGTGATGTAGCCGCCCACGGTGCCGCCAACGATGGTGGTGATGGTGGCGAAGTTGATCTGATCCGGCCAGACAGTCTGGCGCAGCGCCTCGCCCAGCGGCGGATTAGAGGCGAAGGCAACGAACAGGGTGAGCACAATCATCAGCAGACCCAGCACCACGATCAGGCGGTCGATGGCGATGCCTGCACGCTTGGACAGGAAGATGCCGATGGCCACCAGGGCGCTCAGGGCTCCGCCCCATTTGGGATCAAGTCCCATCAAGGCATTCAGGCCCAGGCCCGCGCCCGCGATGTTGCCGACGTTGAATACCAGACCGCCGAAGATCACCAGCAGGGCGAGCAGATAGCCGCTACCGGGAATCGCGGCGTTGGCCAGGTCCGAGGCGCGCATGCCGGTCAAGGACACGGTGCGCCAGACGTTCAACTGCACCACGAAGTCGATCAGGATTGAGGCGAGAATGCCGAAGGCGAAAGCCGCGCCCATGGTGGCGGTGAAGGTGGCGGTCTGGGTAATGAAGCCAGGGCCGATGGCCGAAGTGGCCATCAGGAATATCGCGGCGGTCAGAGAGGCGCGGCGTGAGCGGGTGAAGTCGCTAGCGGTTTGATCTTGCATGAGGCACTCCAAAGCGTTGGCTGGGTGTTTGCCGAAGACAACGCAAGCAGCGTGCCATGCCCTTTCTTTTTGGCTCTATCGTTGATTCACAATGAATTAATTGTTCAACAATACATGATGTTTGGTTGGTATGTATGCACTATTTTGTTACCTAATTACCCTGGTGTGTTCCATCATGATGCGCGAGGTTACATCCAGAGTGCTTGCCTGGCTGCGCGCAGTCATAGACCATCTGCCAGCCTGCAGCGAGCAGGTGAACATCAGTGAATGACGGGTAAGTGCAACGGATGGAGCAATGAGCAACGACACACCTGAAAATCCGCGCACCCTCGGTGAAACCGTGACGGCCGAGATCCGTCGCCAGTTGGTCGATGGCGAGCTGGTACCGGGGCAGCGTTTGTCCGAGGCGGCCTTGAGCGCGAGCCTGGACATCTCGCGTAATACGCTGCGTGAGGCCTTTCGCGTACTCACTCAGGAGGGTTTGCTCAAGCACGAGCCCAATCGCGGCGTATTTGTCGCGGTGCCTGATATGGCGTCGATCATCGATATTTACCGAGTACGGCGCTTTATCGAGTGCCAGGCGCTGGCGCAGGCGTATCCCAAGCACCCGGCGGTACTGCGCATGGCCGAGGCGGTGGCGGCTGCCAAGCGTTGTCGTCAAGCGCTGGACTGGAGAGGCGCAGGCACGGCTAACATGGCTTTCCACGCGGCAATCGTCGAACTGGCCGACAGTGAGCGCCTCAATACGTTTTATGCTCACCTGTCCGCTGAACTGCGTTTGGCCTTCGGCTTGCTCAACGATGCCGAATTTCTGCACTCGCCTTACATCGATATGAATGCCTCGATTCTCGAACGCCTCGAAGCAGGCCAGGCACAGGAAGCGGCACAGGCGCTGGACGCCTATCTGGTGCAGTCCGAGCGGATCGTGCTGGCCGCCTATGCACGTCGCTCACGCTGAGCGGCGCTCACGGTTGCGCGTGATCATTAGCTGGGCTACTGTGCCGCAACCGTGATGCGAGATACCTCCCGTGATCTATAGCAGTACCCTCCTGATGCGCCTGATCAAGGCCGTCGCCCGTTGGCGCTGGCGCGCCTAACTTCCCTGGCCGGCCCTGCCGGTATCTTCCTGTTCGCCCTTCTCCTGTAATCATTGATCCTGCCCGTGCAAACTCCAGCACAAGCCAAGGCGGGTAAAGATGCCGGTTTTAGATGAAGAGGCTTGAAGTTAAGGCAGTAAAATCAAGAGGTTAAGCAAAAAATGCTGCTGATGATCGACAACTACGACTCCTTTACCTACAACGTCGTGCAATACCTGGGCGAGCTGGGTGCCGATGTTCACGTCATTCGTAACGACGAACTTAGTATTGCCGAGATCGAAGCACTCAAGCCTGAGCGCATCGTCGTCTCGCCTGGCCCGTGCACGCCCAGCGAGGCTGGGGTGTCCATCGAGGCGATCCTGCATTTTGCCGGCAAGCTGCCGATCCTTGGCGTCTGCCTCGGCCACCAGAGCATCGGTCAGGCTTACGGCGGCGACGTGGTGCGCGCGCGTCAGGTGATGCACGGCAAGACCAGCCCGGTGTTCCACGAGGACAAGGGCGTGTTCGCCGGGCTGAACAAGCCGCTCACCGTGACTCGCTACCATTCCCTGGTGGTCAAGCGTGAAACCCTGCCCGATTGCCTGGAAGTTACCGCCTGGACGCAACATGAAGACGGCTCGGTCGACGAGATCATGGGCCTGCGTCACAAGACCCTGAACGTCGAAGGCGTGCAGTTTCACCCCGAGTCCATTCTCACCGAGCAGGGCCACGAACTGTTCGCCAACTTCCTCAAGCAGACCGGAGGCGTGCGCGCATGAACATCAAGGAGGCTTTGAGCCGGATCGTCAACCAGCTCGATCTGACCACCGAGGAAATGCAGGCCGTCATGCGCGAGATCATGACCGGCCAATGCACTGACGCCCAGGTTGGTGCCTTCCTGATGGGCATGCGGATGAAGAGTGAGACCATCGATGAGATCGTCGGCGCCGCCAGCGTGATGCGCGAACTGGCCGCGCCGGTGGTGATCGACGCCGAGCGTCTGGTCGACACCTGCGGCACCGGTGGCGATGGCATGAATATCTTCAACGTCTCCACGGCAGCGGCCTTCGTCGTCGCAGCCGCAGGCGGTAAAGTGGCCAAGCACGGTAACCGTGCGGTATCCGGCAAGAGCGGCAGTGCTGATCTGCTCGAAGCTGCCGGTGTTTACCTGGGGCTCAAGCCTGAGCAGGTGGGCCGCTGCGTCGAAGCGGTCGGTGTCGGCTTCATGTTCGCCCCGTCTCATCATGGCGCGATGAAGCATGCCATCGGCCCGCGCCGTGAGCTCGGCCTGCGCACGCTCTTCAACATGCTTGGCCCGATGACCAACCCGGCTGGAGCCAAGCATCAGGTCATCGGTGTATTCAGTCAGGCGCTTTGCCGCCCGATGGCTGAAGTGCTACAACGCCTGGGCAGTGAGCATGTATTGGTGGTGCATGCGCAGGATGGCCTGGACGAGATCAGCCTGGCCGCGCCGACCTTCGTGGCTGAGCTCAAGGACGGTGTGGTCAGCGAATACCGTATCCAGCCCGAGGATTTCGGCATCAAGAGCCAGAGCCTGATCGGCCTGACCGTCGATAACGCTGAGCAGTCGCTGGAGTTGATCCGCGATGCACTGGGGCGACGCAAGACCGACAATGGCCAGAAGGCCGCCGATATGATCGTGCTCAATGCCGGCGCAGCGCTGTATGCCGCCGACCATGCCAGCAGCCTGCGCGAAGGCATCCAGTTGGCGCATGACGCCCTGCATACCGGTCTTGCGCGCGAGAAGCTGGAGGAACTGGTGTCCTTTACCGCCGTATTCAAACAGGAGAACGAAGGGTGAGCGTACCAACCGTACTGGAGAAGATCGTCGCCCGTAAGTTCGAGGAAGTGGCGGTGCGCCGTGCTCAGGTCAGCCAGGCTGAACTCGAAGCCGCTGCGCGCAGTGCCGAGGCACCACGTGGTTTTGCCCGTGCCCTGCTGGAGCAGGCCGCGCGCAAACAGCCTGCCGTGATCGCCGAAGTGAAGAAGGCATCCCCCAGCAAAGGTATTCTGCGCGCCGATTTCGTGCCGGCCGATATTGCTCGCAGTTACGCGAGTGGCGGTGCGACCTGTCTCTCCGTGCTGACTGATATCGACTTCTTCCAGGGCGCCGATCAGTACCTGCAGCAAGCGCGGGCGGCGTGTGCACTGCCGGTAATTCGCAAGGACTTCATGGTCGATCCGTACCAAATCGTCGAGGCCCGTGCGTTGGGTGCCGACTGCGTGCTGTTGATCGTTTCCTGTCTGGATGATGGGCGTATGGCCGAGTTGGCCTCGGTGGCCAAGGATGTTGGCCTCGACGTACTGGTCGAAGTGCACGATGGCGACGAATTGGAGCGTGCACTCAATACCCTCGACACGCCTCTGGTCGGTATCAACAACCGCAACCTGCATACCTTCGATGTCAGCCTGGAAACCACTCTCGATCTATTGCCGCGTATTCCGCGTGATCGTCTGGTGGTGACCGAAAGCGGTATTCTCAACCGTGCCGATGTCGAGTTGATGGAGATTAACGAGGTTTACGCTTTCCTCGTCGGCGAAGCCTTCATGCGTGCAGAAAACCCCGGCGGCGAGCTGCAGCGCTTGTTCTTTCCCGAGCGTGGTCGGCCTGCCGTAATTGGCACGGCCCCCGAATAGCGCGCATAAAAAAGCCGACGATCAAGCCGGCTTTTTATTGGATGGTCTTCAGCGGGTGCCGAAGACCACCATGGTTTTGCCTTTGACGTGCACCAGTCCCTGCTCTTCCAGGGACTTGAGCACGCGCCCGACCATCTCGCGCGAGCAGCCGACGATGCGGCCAATCTCTTGTCGGGTAATCTTGATCTGCATGCCATCGGGATGGGTCATGGCATCGGGTTGTTTGCACAGATCCAATAGGGTGCGTGCAACACGGCCAGTGACATCGAGGAACGCCAGGTCGCCAACTTTACGCGTGGTATTGCGCAAGCGTTCGGCCATCTGACTGCCGAGGGCGAAGAGGATGTCCGGGTCCTGCTGGGTCAGTTCGCGGAACTTGGCATAGCTGATCTCCGCGACTTCGCATTCGGTCTTGGCGCGAACCCAGGCGCTGCGCTCCTTCTCCGCGCCTTCTTTTTCGAACAAGCCCATCTCACCGAAGAAATCGCCCGCGTTGAGGTAGGCGATGATCATTTCGCGACCGTCATCATCCTCGATGAGGATGGTGACCGAGCCCTTGACGATGAAAAACAGGGTTTCGCAGCGGTCTCCTGCATAAATGATGGTGCTTTTGGCCGTATAGCGGCGGCGATGACAATGCGCGAGCAGTTTGTCGAGGTGCTTGATTTTTGGGGTTAGGGTAATCGCGACCATGCCTGGATTCCGAATAATAGATAGGTGGGCCTTTATCCAACAGGCAATCCCTTATTACTTATCTGGACAAGTGTGCCAGCATTCCGGCGCCAGCTTAACAGGCACATGATAACAGTGGTGTGTTTTGTGACCTGGCTAACACAGGCTAGTTGAACTTTGACGTATTGGTCATACAACGGCGTGTCTACGGCCTGTGCTAACCTGCACACCTTTGCAAAGCAACGGAGCCTGGATAGATGAAAGCGCGCGTGCAGTGGGCTGGCGAAGCCCTGTTCCTCGGTGAGTCCGGCAGCGGCCATGCCGTGGTGATGGACGGCCCCCCCGAGGCTGGTGGCCGCAACCTGGGCGTTCGCCCGATGGAGATGGTGCTGATCGGCCTGGGTGGCTGCAGCAATTTCGATGTGGTCAGCATTCTGCGCAAGGGGCGTCAGCCGGTGGAGAGCTGCGAGGTGTTTCTGGACGCCGAGCGTGCGGACGAAGAGCCCAAGGTCTTCACCAAGATCCACCTGCATTTCGTGGTCAAGGGCCGTGGATTGAAGGAGGCTCAGGTCAAGCGTGCCGTTGAGTTATCTGCGGAGAAATACTGCTCGGCCTCGATCATGCTGGGGCGCGGTGGTGTGGATATCAGCCACGACTACGAGATTGTCGAGCTGGGCTAAGACGCTTTGCCGTAAACAACAAGGGCGCCAATGGCGCCCTTGTTGTTTCAGATGCGGTAGGTGCTTTTGGTCATGACCTTCGATAGCAGGGACATGCCGAACTTTACCGGTGCCGGGAAGCGCACGCCGCCCGCCGCCAGGGCGCTATCGGCGTGCTGCTGTTCGTCTAGGCGCATTTGTTCGAGGATGGCGCGAGACTTGGCATCATGCTCGGGTAGTTGCTCAAGATGTTCGTCGAGGTGCTTACACACCTGATCTTCGGTGGCCGCGACGAAGCCCAGGCTGACGCGGTCGCTGACCAGGCCAGCCACTGCGCCGACGCCGAAGGACAAACCATAGAACAGTGGGTTGAGCAGGCTGGGTTGACTACCCAGCTCGCGGATACGCTGTTCACACCAGGCCAGGTGGTCGACTTCTTCGTCGGCTGCATGCTCCATGGCGTCGCGGACTTCGGGCAATTTGGCGGTCAGGGCTTGGCCCTGATAGAGCGCCTGAGCACAGACTTCACCCGTGTGATTGATCCGCATGAGACCGGCCACGTGGCGAGACTCCTCACTGCTCATTTCACTCTCGGTCTGCACGATGGCGGGCGAGGGGCGGGCGGATGCACCGCTGAATGGCAGCAGGGTACGCAGGGCAGTGTCGGCCTGCAGTAACAGGCGATCGACAGGTGAATAGTGGCGTTCGCTGGCCATGGGGCACCTCCGGATGGTACGACGGCCTAGTTTACTGCAAAGTTGCGCGAACGTCCGTGCTCAGGGCAGTTCGCGCAGCACGCGAAATCCCAGGGCATAGTCGCGGTGCTGCGGCTGCTTGAGGTCGCGCATGCTGCTTCTCAGATAGACCGGGCCGCTGTTCCAGGCGCCGCCGCGTACCGCGCGGGGGCTATCGTCGAGTAGGGCAGCACTCTGGGTTTCGCTGCCGTCGAAGCGCTGAGTGAAGCGAGAGGCGGTCCACTCCCAGACATTGCCCGCTGTGTCATGCAGGCCGAAGCCATTGGCCGGGAACTGCCCGACGGCAGCGGTTTTGTTGCGCAGCAGTCGCGAGGTGGCGCAACCGCGGCAGTGGGCGCGTGGTGCCTGTTCTGTGCTGTCGAGTTCATCCCCCCACCAGTAGTAGCTCTGGCTGCCACCGCGCGCGGCGTATTCCCATTCGGCCTCGGTTGGCAGGCGGTAACGCGCGTCGCTCTGCTGCGAGAGCCAGCGCGTATAGGCTTGGACTTCATGCCAGGAAATATGAATCACAGGCCGTTGGGCTGAGAGCCCCCAGCCTTCGTTGTCTGGCATCGGTTGCCCGGTGGCTTTGGCGTAGTGCTGCCAGTCGGTGAAGGTGATCTCATAGCGACCAATGGCAAAGGGGCGCTCGATTACGATGCTACGTGGCGGACGTTCGTTGTCATTGCCGCGTCCGCTGCTATCGCCCATGAGAAAACGACCTGCCGGGACTTTTACCAGTTCCGGCCCGGACTCGCCGTCTTGTAGGTGATCGCGAAAGGCTTCGCTGGCGCTTGCCGGTAGCGTAAGCAGTGCAGCTAGGCATGCGCCGAGAATCGGGTGGGTGAGCTGGCGCGCGCTCGACTCTTGCACGACACGAGGCCTGCGGCGAGGATCTATGGTCAGCCAGCGCATGCGGTATTTCCCGTCGTTGCCAAACGAGCGATGGTAACCCTGCTGTTGTGGTGGGCCAAATTTCACAAGGAGCTTGTGTTGAAGAACGATATTCATGATTTGGGATTGGTGCTGGATTCGAAGGTCAAACTGGTGGTCATCGAGTCTTGGGATGAGCCTCGGGTGCTGGAGACGCTGACTGGCCTGGCGGTCAAGCGCGGGCTTGGCCTGCACACCTGGTCGGTGACTGAGGGCCTACAGCGTCTGGGCTTCGGCGGTGCGGATGTCGGTGAGTCGCCGACACTGGAGCCCGAGGCTGCGCTGCGCCTGATCAAGGCCGACCCGCAGGCGAACCTTTATGTGATGTGCGACCTGCACCCGTTCCTCGACGAAAATCCCCGCCTGGTGCGCCTGCTCAAGGAAATTGCCATGAGCGAGGCGGCGCACAAGCCGACCCTGGTGCTGGTTTCCCACGCGCTCAAGCTGCCGCCGGAAGTGCAGCGCTATGCGGCTCGCTTCAGCCTTTCCCTGCCTTCCGAAGACGAACTGCTGGGTATCGTGCGCGACGAGGCTACACGCTGGAGCGAAGGTAATCGCGGCGCTCGGGTGCGTACCGACAACCGTACCCTGCAACAGGTGGTGAAGAACCTGCGCGGCCTCAGCCATGCCGAGGCGCGAGCGCTGGCGCGTAATGTCATCTGTGATGATGGGGCGATCACCCAGGAAGATATCCCCGAGCTGAACAAGACCAAGTTCCAGTTGCTGGATCTGGAAGGCGTACTCAGTTTCGAGTACGACACCGCACGCTTTGCCGAGGTCGGCGGGCTGGTCAATTTGAAACGCTGGCTGGCTGAGCGTCAGGCCGGTTTCCTCGAGGGTAAGCTGCTCGATGCACCCAAGGGCGTCATGCTGGTCGGCGTTCAGGGTGGCGGCAAGAGCCTGGCCGCCAAGGCAGTGGCCGGGCTTTGGGGCCTGCCGCTGCTACGCCTGGATTTTGCCTGTCTGTACAACAAGTTCTTCGGCGAGACCGAGCGCAACCTGCGCGAGGCGCTGCGTCTCGCTGAGCAAATGGCGCCCTGCGTGCTGTGGATGGACGAGGTAGAGAAGGGCCTGGCCAGCGGTGATCATGATGGGGGCGTGAGTCAGCGCGTGCTTGGCACTTTGTTGACCTGGATGGCCGAGCGCAAGGCGCCGGTGTTTGTTGTGGCCACGGCTAACGCAATCGACCGGTTGCCGCCTGAATTGGTGCGCAAGGGGCGTTTTGATGAGCTGTTCTTCGTCGACTTGCCTGCGGCTGAGGTGCGTGCCGATATCTTCCGTATTCATCTGGAGCGACGTGAGTTGGAGGTCAGCCGTTTCGATCTTGCGCAGTTGGTGCAGGCCAGCGAAGGCTTTTCCGGGGCGGAGATCGAGCAGGCGGTGGTCAGCGCTTTGTATGCCGGGCAGGCGCAGCAGCAGGCTGTCGACCAGGCGCTGTTGCTGCGTGCCCTGCAAGGGACTGCGCCTTTGTCCGTGGTGATGGCCGAGCAGTTGGCGGCCCTGCGTAGTTGGGCTCATGGGCGTACGGTCGATGCCGGCTAGACGGCGCTAGCGCTTAGTGAAGGGCTGTGTAATGCGGCCAGCCAGTTTACGCATCAGCCAGCGAGGGGTCAGGCGCGGCAAGGTTGCCAACAGGCGATTGCGCCAATTGGGGATAATCAGCGGCTGATTTTTCTCCAGGGCACGCACGGTGAATAGGGCAACCTGATCGGCGTTCATCATCCAGGCGCTGCGCTCCAGGCGTGAGACATTCATCCGTGCGCTGCGAAAGAATGCGGTGCGCGTCGGGCCAGGGCACAGTACCGAAACACGAACGCCATAGTGCCGCAGTTCTTCGCGTAGCCCCTCGCTCAAGTGCAGGACGTAGGCCTTGCTGGCGTAGTAGCTGCTCATCCAGGGACCAGGGTGGAACGCTGCGACCGAGGCGACGTTGAGAATCTGCCCGCCGCCTTGCAGGGCCATGCGCTTGCCGAGCGCGTGGCACAGGCGTGTCAGGGCCAGCATATTGACTTCCAGTTGCTCCAGTTCGTGCATCCAATCCTGCTCAAGGAATGGCCCCGCATAGCCCCGCCCGGCATTGTTGATCAACAGGTCGATATGCCAGTCACCTTCCTCCAGCTCCAGCAGCAGCCCGGATATCTGCAAGGGTTTGCCGAGGTCGCAAAGCCGAAACAGCACTTGCACACCGAAACGCTGTGCCAGTTCGCTGGCGATGCTTTCCAGAGCATCGCGCCGACGCGCTACCAAAATCAGGTTACGCCCGCGACGCGCCAGTGCTTCGGCGAGCGCCAGGCCAAGTCCGCTGGAGGCGCCGGTAATCAATGTATAGCTAGGCATGACGGATAATCAGCGCGCCTCACTGTCGCTGGTGTGCTGTGAACTTGCGGCGCGTTCGACATAGCCCTGGTACTGCGGTAAGGCAATGGCGGCAAGAATAGCGATGACCGGCACCAGCAGGCTCAACCCTGCCAGCACTTTGACCGAGGTGCTGTTGGGCGGCGGCGGTGGGCCGTAGCGGTTGACACTCTTGGTGCCGGGAACAATCAGTATCAGCAGCGAGAAAAAGCCGCCCACGACGGGCACGAAATTGATCAACCATAACCAGCCGGACCAGCCGATATCGTGTAGCCGCTGGATACCGATAAACACGCCAACGGCAAGCATGGCAATGACTCCGATCGCCAAGATCAGGGTGCCGAGGATACTGGAGATGGCCGAGGCGCCGACGAACAGCAACGACAGTGGAAGCATGCACAGCAGCATGGCCATGCACCAGCCCAAATAGCGGATGCGCCCGATGCGCCCACTGATGCTGAATACCTTGAGTTCGCCGAATTGCGGAAGGTTTTCGGCGACATCGGCTTGCGGCGGTGCGTAGGGCGAGGTTGCCGTTTGCGCTGCGGCCGTAGGGGCAGTGGCAAGCTGCGCTTGGCGTGCGAGGTACTTCTCGATGACGATGCCGCAAGCACCGCAGCTCTCTGACTTGGGCTGTTCATGCCCGCATTTCGGGCAGGGCATGGACGCTCCGCTGCCTTCGGTTGGCGCGCTGTCGGCATGCTCTTCTGTTGGCACCAGGCTCAGACTTGTTGCCAGATTCAGCTCTTTACGCACTCGTGCACCGGCTTTCTGCAAGGCCTCCAGATACTGGTCGGCTTCGCGTTCGGTCAGATCCTTTTTCAGGGTTACCGCCGCCCCTGTGAACAACGCGTTGATTCGTGTGCTGTCGCTCTTGAACAGGCGGGCGAGATTTTCCTTGACCGTTTCCAGTGTGGTGTCGGGCATCAGTTCGCCGTTGAACACGATCTTGTAGGACGGTTGGTTCATGCGAGCTTCCTTGTCTGCTTGGGTTATGGGCAGGGGCCGGGTTTGACGAAGGTGATTCAGAGCAATCAGCGAATGAGGGCGCTTGGACGGTAAAGCGCGCATCTCGCCAATCTGTCGCTAAGGACTGCTAGTGTCGTGAGTTTGATGCCGTAGCAGTGTGCTTCGGCACCTCAGCTCGGCGGGTGAAGCGTAGAGCGCTCACAGGCCAGAGCACAAGCGGCCTGCAGCACAATTCACGTACTTGGCAGTGTTGACCAGCGACCAACCAACTGGCCGCCACGCAGCAGGCGGATTTCACGGAATCTGCCGATCACCCCTTCGCTGACCAATGGGCGTAGAAATACCCAGTCATTGACCTGTAGTCGGGTCGCAGAACTTCCAATCAGGCGCTCCTGGTCGGCGCTGCGACCATACAGTTTGTCGTAATCAAGCCCTTCAGGCGCAATTGCTTGGGCTGGCCAATGTCCGCCATAAAGGTAGTAGGCCTGCTGACGATTGGGATTCCAAGCCTCCAGCACGCGCTGTGCTGGTTGTAAGAAAGGCAGGGCGCCGTCTACCACCTTGAGCACCGGGCTGGCGATCCACAGTGCAGGTCGATGCTCGTTTAACAACTCGGTCTCGAAATCGCCGGGCTTAACTAAGGCCGAGCCCACCGTAACCTCGTTAAGTGGTGTATCTAGCTGGCTGTGTAATGCATAGGTCAGGCTGCCTGCACCATTGAGCAGCGGCTGAGTGGGCCAGATGTCAGTGAAGGTTTGGGCTGTCGCCAGCATATCGGCGTAGCGCTGGGTTGCTTGTGTGAAGGCCTCGCGACTGCTGATCCAGGGCGGTGTTCGGGCGATATGGGCGTCATAGCCCATCAGCCCTCGCAGGTGCAGGTTCGGTCTTTGGGTCTGCAGGAGCTGTAGGGCATGCGACAGGTTGGCCGGGTCGGCAAAACCACCGCGTTGCAGGCCGACATCGATTTCTAAGGCGATGCGCAGTGGGCGCTGCAGGGCTTCGGCCAGTGCCGCGTAGTCCTGCAGGCGCGCCTGCGTGTCGATTAACCAGGTTAGCTGCTGATCGGGATTGAAGGTGCTGTAGTGCGGTAACTGGCGATAGAAGTCGAGAGCCGCATGCGCCGACATGGGCTTGCCCAGCAACAGGTCCGCCTGTGGAAAGCTGCGCGCCAAGTGATTCAGGTGTGGTCGATGAAAAACCATGAAACGCTGGGTGTCGAGGCGCTTGGCAAGGTATTGCAGCAGCCCCGGCGATGCCAGGGATTTGACGGGTAAGCGTAACTGCAGGCGTTGGCCAAGGCGCTGAGCCAGCAAATCAGTGTTTTGGTCGAGTTGATCGAGGTCCAGCACTAAGACCGGTAGGCCGTCACTGTCAGCTTTGAGTTGCGCGTTGAGCGATTCGAAGTAGGGGGAATAGGGCTGGCCGCTGTCACCGGGGCGTATCGCCCAGATTCCAGCCAGCCCAAGTATGCCAAGGCCCAGGAAGTGACGGCGTTTCATCGGCAGTGGCGTTGTCTCTGTTGGGTGGTTTGACACGAGTGTAGGTATCGGCGGAGCAAAGCAGGCTAGGGCACGTTGAAGTCTTTAGAACGGGCGAACGACCACCAAGATGACGATGCCAAGCAAGGCCAGCACAGGCGCTTCATTGAACCAGCGATAGAAAACGTGGCCGCGGGTGTTTTCACCGCGTGCGAAGCGTTTGAGCTGCGCGCCGCAGACGTGATGATAGGCCACCAATGCAATGACCAGTGTGAGCTTGGCGTGCATCCATCCCTGGCTGAAGTAGTAGCTTGGGTTGAGGCTGATTAGCCAGATCCCTAATGCTAGGGTCAGAATCATCGAGGGCATCATGATCCCGCGATAGAGCTTGCGCTCCATGATGCAGAAGCGTTCGTGGCTGGTCGCATCGCTGCTCATGGCGTGATAGACGAACAACCTTGGTAGGTAGAACAGACCGGCGAACCAGCAGACCACTGCGATGATGTGAAAGGCTTTGAGCCACAGGTATAGCATGGGGGCATCCTCGGGGCATCTAATGTGCCGGATAGTAGAGGTTGTCACGCTACTGCGTCACCATCGGGTTTGGCGCCTGGCCAATGCAGCTTTATCATCGCCGGTTTACCAGTTGTATCTGGCGGGGGCATTTGATGGTCAACGATGTGATCGGCTTTGAGCTGCCAGCGAGTGGGGGCGTTACAACTTATGGCGTTGTTCTGTTGTGGCGGCATGTCGTGCAAGCCCTGGTCGGCTACCTGCGGGCGTTGCCATGAGTGCTGGCTGGGAGGTTCGTTTCAGTGATCCGCGACGTGAGCGCTTGCGTCGTCGTCTCGTATGGTTTCTGGTGCTGAGCATTCCTCTGGTATTCGCGGCTGGATGGTTCATTGCCTACTTGGGGTTCGCGCCAGATGCCGAAGAAACCCAGACGCTGCAGGCGCGCATCGTCGAGCAGGACAAGGAGCTGGAGTTTCTTCGTCAGCGTCTGGCTGTCGTGGGGAGCGGCGAGAAGGTAGGCCAGCAGGCGATGGAGCAAAATCGCCGAACTATCAAGCTGCTTGAGGAGCAGGTTTTCGCGTTGCAACAGGATGTCGCGTTCTACAAGGGGGTGTTAGCGCCTGGCAGTCGTCGAGATGGATTGCGTATTCGCGCCTTCGAACTTCAAGCGACCGATGATCCATTGCGTTTTCGCTACAAACTGCTGCTCAGTCGCGTTGGCTCTGCCGAACAACCGCTGGAAGGAAAACTGCGCATCAGTATCGAGGGTAAGCAGGATGGTAAAGCCGCCAAGCTTGCTCTAGCTGCAGTCAGCGAGGAGTTCGAGGGTGAGAAAACGCCATTTTCCTTCAAGCATTTTCAATCCTTGCCCGAGGCTGGTCGCTTTGGTGAATTAGCGTTGCCGAAAGGGTTCGTGCCGAGTCAGGTTAAGGTCGAGGCCGAAGTTAGCGGGCAAAAGCTGCAGAGTCGTACATTCAAATGGTTAAAGAAGGAGTAACACCCGCTCATGTGGAATAAAGAGAAGCCAAAACCAGATTTACAGCGTTTTAGCGGTAAGACCAGTCTCATCGCCTCGGGGGCTGAGCTGATCGGTAACATGCGCTTTCAGGGGGCTGTTCAGGTCGATGGCCGGGTCACGGGCAATCTGGTGGCGTCTGAGGGGTTGGTTCGGATTAGCGTTGGCGGCATGGTTGAAGGTGAGGTTCGAGCACCTCATATCGTCGTAGACGGTGAGGTGGTCGGTGATGTCTTCGCTTCGACCCATCTTGAGTTGGGGGCGCGCGCACGGGTTCGCGGTAATCTTCATTACGCTCTGATGGAAATGGCCATGGGCGCACAAATCGAAGGACGCCTGTGCCCAATCAAGGAGGGCGAAGGACGCCCGTTAGAGTTGCCTGAAACGCTGGATGTCGAGCAATAGTTGACCGATTTTCTAGGGCAAGCGGATAATGCATGCCTAACGCAGTATGGCGCATGTCGCCGGGAGTACAGCATGAGCGTCGAAAGCTTCACCCCTGCCCCCTTGCACTTCACCCAGGGCGCAGCCAGTAAGGTGAAGAACCTGGTTGATGAAGAAGGCAATCCGCGTCTGAAACTACGCGTATTCGTCACGGGCGGCGGTTGTTCTGGTTTCCAGTATGGCTTCACCTTCGATGAAGACGTTGCCGAAGATGACACCATTGTCGAGCGCGAGGGTGTCAGTTTGGTCGTCGATGCCATGAGCTTCCAGTACCTGGTCGGCTCGGAGGTCGATTATCAAGAAGGCCTGGAAGGGTCGCGCTTTGTGATCAAGAATCCCAACGCCACAACGACTTGTGGCTGTGGTTCGTCGTTCTCGATCTGATCGATCTATGTTCGCTAACGCCGCGTCTTGTATGCGGCGTTTTCATTTAGGCCGGATAGATGGCGCCGAGTACGCGTAGCCCGCGTGCGCCAGTGACACTGGGTCTATTGGCGGCAATGCCTTCCAGTGTGCAGTGTGCGAGCCAGGCGAAGGCCATTGCCTCGATCCAGTCCGGGTCGATGCCACAACTGCTAGTGGATGCGACTTCTGTGCTGGCAAGCAGGGCACTCATGCGTGCCATTAGGTATCGATTATGTGCCCCGCCACCGCAAACCAGTAGGCGGTCAGTCTGCGTTTGAGCCTGCTGCAAGGCTTCACAGATGCTGCGGGCGGTCAGCTCTACCAACGTCGCCTGCACGTCCTGTTCGGCGACTTGCGGGTGGCGTTTCAGGTGACTGAGCAGCCAGTTTAGGTTGAATAGCTCGCGCCCCGTGCTCTTTGGTCCATGGGTCGAGAAGAAGGGATCACTTAGTAGGTCGCTGAGTAACGCTTGCTGCACTGTCCCGCTTGCACCCCAGGCACCGTCGCGGTCGTAGGATTCATTGCGGCAATGTTGTATCCAGGCATCGAGCAGCACGTTTCCTGGGCCGCAGTCGAATCCGTGTACTTCATGTTCTGCTGTGAGCAAGCTCAGGTTACTGAATCCCCCGATGTTGAGGATGGCGGTGCATTGCTGCTCTGAGCCAAACAGTGCCTCATGAAAGGCTGGCACCAGTGGCGCACCTTGGCCGCCTGCTGCAACGTCACGCCGCCTGAAGTCTGCGATAACGCGGATCCCGGTACGCTCTGCCAAAAGGGCTGGATTACCGATCTGGATGGTAAAGCCGCGAGTCGGCTCATGGCGCACGGTCTGACCATGGCTGCCAATCGCACGAATCTGCTCTGCCGCCAAGCTTTGCTGTTGGAGCAGCGTATTGATGCAGTCTGCTGCCAGCTCCGCCCATTGATTTTCGGCAATGGCTGCGCGCGCAAGCTCATCATCGCCAGGGCTGCAGAGCTGCAGCAGTGCGCAACGCAGTGGGTCAGGAAGAGGGCGGTAGAGTGTCGCGATCAGGCGCGTGGTATGGCTGGCCTGTTCAATCAGCGCAATGTCCAGTCCGTCTAGGCTGGTGCCGGACATCACGCCGATATAGAGGTAAGACATGGATTAAGGCTTATTGGCGGCCAGCATGGTGGCTCTTTCCTGATCCATGCGAGCCATCAATGGCTTGCTTTGCTGCATGAAACGCGATTTCTCGTTGGCAGCGATCGGGTCAGCCATTGGCAGCTTCTGGCTCAGTGGGTCTACATGCACGCCGTTGACCTGGAACTCATAGTGCAGGTGAGGTCCTGTGGAAAGGCCGGTCGTACCGATATAGCCAATGATCTGGCCTTGTTTGACGTTAATGCCATTACGCATGCCTTTGGCAAAACCTTGCATATGTGCATAAAGCGTCCGGTAGCGCTGGCCATGCTGGAGAATCACGGTATTGCCGTAACCACCGTTGCGACCGGCGAGGACGACCTTGCCATCACCGGCAGCCTTGATCGGCGTGCCGCGGGGGGCTGCGTAGTCGACGCCTTTGTGGGCACGGATCTTGTTGAGAATCGGGTGCTTGCGCCCATTTGAAAAGCGCGAGCTGATGCGAGCAAAGTCGACCGGGGTACGGATGAACGCCTTGCGCATGCTCTCGCCATTGGCGGTGTAGTAACTGGTGTTGCCCTGACGGTCGGTGTAGCGCACCGCGGTGTAGGTCTTGCCTCGATTGGTGAAGCGGGCAGATAGAATGTCGCCTGTGCCGACACGCTTGCCGTTGATCACCCTATTTTCGTAAACCAGTTCGAACTCGTCGCCGTCGCGAATATCCATGGCGAAGTCGATGTCATAACCAAATATATTCGCCAGTTCCATCGTCAGGCCATGAGAGAGGCCAGCGCGCTTTGCCGAGAGGAATAGCGAGCTGTTGATCACGCCATGGCTGTAAGTATCGACGACCTCAGGTTTGACCACCTCACTCTGAAACTCATAGCCCTTGTCGGTACGGCTCAGGCGAATGGTTTCCAGCTCGTTGAGCTTGCTTTGAAGATTCTTGAGTTTGCCTTCCTCGTCCAGTTCGAACTGCAGGACTTGGCCTATCTTGAGGTTGCTAAATTGCTTGGCGTCCTTACTGCTATTTAGCGCCTCATGAAGGTCGTTGGCATTCAAGCCCACTTTGGCGAATACCGTTGAAAGCGTATCGCCGTTAGTTACGGTGATGCTTTTGTGGGTTGGGTCGTCGGGGGGCAGGTCTGCAGCAGCGAGAGCGTTTTCGTCAGCGTCTTCTAGTCCAGCGCTGTGCTCGGTGTCCGAGCTTTCTTCAATCAGAGCAAATGGAGAGGCAGTTTTGTCGTCTGCTCGTCCCGCTCGGAGGTCATCCTTTTCCTGCAGCACCATTTCGGCATCGTTGCCGAGATCCAGATCGATGAATGTCTTCTGCGCTTCGACTTCACGCGAAGGAAACACCAGCAGAGCCAGGCTCAAGAGCGCAGCAACGCCGCTCGCTGCCAGAATATGGGACTTTGGATAGAGTGGCGGCGCTTTAGATGTAGAGGTCATAGGGCTGCTTTTGAAGTGAAAAGATGAAGATTAAAAGAAGCGCATGATGAATATGCACTAACTGTATAAAATATAACCAAAACCGCCCAGAGGCAACCCTGCAGATGATGAACGACGCCGGGGCTGCCTTGCGCTGAGCAAAACTTGTGATTTGTTGGCGTTCTTGTATGGTTGGATCCCTTTTGAATACGGTCATTGCGAGTCATTTTATGAAGTCGGTTGAAGAGCAGCTGGCGCTTATCAAGCGTGGTGCGGAAGAGGTTCTGGTTGAGGCTGAGCTGGTAGAAAAGCTCAAGCGCGGTCAGCCGCTGCGGATCAAGGCGGGTTTCGACCCTACTGCGCCCGATCTGCATCTCGGTCATACCGTCCTTATTAATAAGCTGCGTCAGTTTCAGGAGCTGGGGCATCAGGTGGTCTTCCTGATTGGTGACTTCACCGGAATGATTGGTGATCCGAGTGGCAAGAGCGCTACTCGCCCGCCTCTAACTCGTGAGCAGGTGCTGGATAACGCTGAGACCTATAAGCAGCAGGTCTTCAAGATTCTCGATCCGGCTAAGACCGAGGTGGCGTTCAACTCCACATGGATGGATCAGCTCAAACCGGCTGAATTTATTCGCCTGGCATCGCAGTACACCGTGGCGCGGATGCTTGAGCGCGACGATTTCGATAAGCGCTACACCAGCAATCAGTCGATCGCCATTCATGAGTTCCTCTACCCATTGGTTCAGGGGTATGACTCCGTTGCGCTAAAGGCTGATGTGGAGCTTGGTGGTACCGACCAGAAATTCAACTTGCTGATGGGACGCGAGTTGCAGCGTGCCTACGGTCAGGAATCGCAGTGCATTGTCACCATGCCCTTGCTCGAAGGGCTCGATGGTGTGAAGAAGATGTCCAAGTCTCTTGGTAACTACGTCGGTATCCAAGAGGCGCCAGGTGTGATGTACAGCAAGCTGGTGTCCATGCCAGATGCACTGATGTGGCGTTACTTCGAGCTGCTCAGCTTCCGTACCATGGAGGAGATTGGGCAGTTCAAGCGTGATGTCGAGCAGGGAGCGAATCCTCGCGATATCAAAATCAAGCTGGCTGAAGAGCTCGTTGCGCGCTTCCATGGTAAGGAGGCTGCTGCCAGCGCACACCGTTCTGCTGGTAATCGCATGAAAGATGGCGAGTTGCCCGAAGATTTGCCAGGGGTGGAGCTGGCTTCGGCTGAGGATATGCCGATCTCCTCTGTTCTTAACAAGGCAGGCTTGGTTAAAAATGCAGCGGTAGCTCGCGATCTTCTTGGGTCGGGTGGCGTGCGTGTTGACGGTGAGGTGGTCGATCGCGCCTTCCTCTTCAAAGTAGGTTCCACTCATATCTGTCAGGCTGGTAAGAAAGCCTTTGCGCGCATCACGCTCCTCAAAGCAGAGTAACAAGACTGCAATCAAGGCTTGACGCGTATTCTGCTGGATGTAGAATGCGCGCCGGTCGACAGGGTGGTGGTTGAGTCCTGTTGGTGATTCGATCAAGTGGATCGAGAGCGGTAGAAAAGAGGTGTTGACAGCGGTTTTGAACGCTGTATGATTTGCCTCCCGCTTGAGAGAAGAAGCTCTGATCGAAAGCGCAAGTGGTTGAGTAGAAAGAAGTTTCTCTGGAAACAAAATCGAAAAACAGCTTGACGGATTGAAAGGCTGCTGTAGAATGCGCGGCCTCGGTTGAGACGAAAGGCTTAACCAACTGTTCTTTAACAACTGAATCAAGCAATTCGTGTGGGTGCTTGTGAAGTAAGACTGAGAGTCGAAAGATTATCAGCATCACAAAGCAACACTCGTTAATTCGAGAGTTAACTCTTTAGTAATAAAGAGATTTGCGATTGCTGAGCCAAGTTTAGGGTTTTCTCAAAACCCAAGCGTTCGACCAGCTCCTTAGGAATCTCAGGCAGCTCTTTCTTGGCCTTGATGGCCGGGGTCTTTTTGCTAGGCATGTCATGCACCTTAAACGCATGTGATGCCCGAACACAAAATTACTGACAGTCCCGTTTCGCCCTCCCGGGCGAGTCACTTTTGGGGCAAAAGTAACCAAAACCTCCGCCCTTTCATCCGGCCCTCGCTGCGCGAGGGTTCGCTCACTCCATCGCCGCTCCAGAGGCCCGCCGCGGTGGGCCATCCATGGCCCATCGCAGCTCTCGCGACATCCATGTCGCTCAACCTCTTCCACGACGATTCCGTTCGCCCTCCTGGGCGGGCTCTGCACGCGCCTGAAACTACGGTTATTCCCCGAGACTCTGCGTGCCTGAACACTGGTCAGCCCTAGGGCTGACCAAGATGCCGACTGAAAGCCGACAAGCTATCTAAGCGCATGAAACTACGCGAATGAAACTATTGGTTTAGCTCGGCGCCCCATCGCGACTTCACGACTACCAAAACACTGTGTGCAACACCTGGTATACCAGTTCGTTCAGGCGCGCAAATGCCCCCTTCAGGAGGCCGAACGTAGGCATTGCACAGGGGGCGAGCGGTATGGATGCCGCGAGATACCGATGGCGGCCCCGCTTGAAGGGCCATGGATGGCCCTTGCAAGCCGACCCCGGAGCGGTGCCGGAGTGAGGGAAGTCGAGCGAAGCGAGACCCGGATGGCGGGGTGCGCTTTCTTTTGCTTACTTTTCTTTGCGCATTTCAAAGAAAAGTGAGTCGCCCGAGGGGGCGAAACCCGGAATATCTGAACACGCCGTAGCGGCGTTGGAACACCCGCCCGGGAGGGCGAAACCAAAAACATCAGCAAAAACGCGGCAATTCGGAACAGATACCGAAACGCCGATAAGCAGCCCGAACACTGAAAACAAGCGAGCACTCATACAAACTCGCCAGTCCGGCACTCCCATAACCCACAAACAAAAACGGCTCGCCCCCAAGAGGGCGAGCCGTTGCGTCACGCGCGGATCGATCAGAACTCGTGATCAGCGGTATCCGGGTTCAGGTCGGAGATACCGAGCTTGCCCGAGGCCTGTTCGATGGCGCCGGTCTGCTTGACCAGAGAGGCAATGATGCCGCGGATCATCGCTTGACCTTCTTTGTTGTCAGCCGCGATCAACTGGTCGAAATGCACGTTGTTCTTCTCGGCGCTGTCGACCAGCTTTTGCAGCTCGGCCTGGGTGGCGTCGAGGTCGGCCTTGAGGGTGGTGTCAGTCGGTGCATCGATCTTCGCGACCATTGCCGACAGGCTCGGGCCGGTCAGGGTGCTGCCGTCGACCTTTTTGTATTCGCCCAGGTAGACGTTGCGAATACCCAGCGCGTTGTAGAAGTGCGAGTTGTGGGTGTTGTCGCTGAAGCAGTCATGCTCATCTTCGGTGGAGTTGGCTTCCAGCGCGACCTTCATGCGCTCGCCCGCCAGTTCGCCGAGCGACAGACTACCCATACCGAACAGCATCTTGCGCAGGCCGTTTTCGGCCGAGTCGCTGACCAGTTGGCTGCGGTAGTTGTCTTCGACGCCTGCCTTCCATTGCTCGACCATGTCGTTCAGGTCGCTGACCAGCAGGTCGGTAGCCGCTTTCAGGTAGGCGCGGCGGCGGTCGTTATGGCCGCCGGTGGCCCCTTCACCTTCCAGATAGTCGGTGTACGGACGCTCGCCTGCACCCGGCTTGGTGCCGTTCAAATCCTGGCCCCAGAGGAGGAATTCGATGGCGTGGTAGCCGGTGGCGACGTTGGCTTCGGAGCCGCCCAGTTCGTTCAGGCTGGCCAGCAGTTCGCCGGTGATGTTGCTGACGTCGATCTTGTCTTCGCCGACCTGAATCTCGGTGTTGGCGATGATGTTGGCCTGCGCACCTGGGTTGCCCAGCGCATGCTGATAATCCGGGGCGACGTAGTCGATCAGGCCTTCATCCAGCGGCCAGGCGTTGAGTTGGCCTTCCCAATCGTCGACCACCGGGTTGCCGAAGCGGAACACTTCGCTCTGCATGTAAGGCACGCGGGCAGCCAGCCAGGCTTGGCGGGCGGCTTTCAGGGTTTCTTCGCTGGGGTTGGCGAGCAGGGCGTCGACGGCGCTTTGCAGGGCCTTGCCGGTGCTGGCAGCGTCGCTGAACACAGCCAGGGCCAGATCCGCGTAATGATTGACCACGGCTTTGGCGGCGGCTTCGTCGACCTTGCTGGCGCTGGCAACTGGCGCGGCGCTCTCGCTGGCAGCCGGAGCGGCGGCTTGGGGGGCGGGCGCTTTGTCTTCACCACAACCGGCGAGGGATATGGCGATGGCCAACAGGCTGGCAGAAGCCAGGGGCATACGAATCATGACGGGGTCCTTTACAGAGCTTAATGTGAAGGCGCTGGGATCCGCGGATGAACACTGCTTCATCGGCTCTGGAGAATGCGCCAGGGCTGCATTTCCGGGGAGCTATGTGCAGAGGTTATCGACTGGAAGCCAAGCTGCGCCTGAAAAACCGCGACATAATGCAAATGTTTCGCATTATGTGTAAAGGCCAATTTATGCCTGGGCTGTGCGAGATATCGCTGTTGAGCCCAAATGATGTGGCTAGAATGCCAGCATCCCAGTCGCAGCCCCTTATGGAGAGAGCCGATGAGCCTGACTGCCGTGATCCTGATTGTTGCCATCGTTTTGTTAGGCGCCTACGCGATTACTCTCTACAACGGTCTGGTTCGCCTCAAGCATGGCGTGAGCAAGGCGTGGTCGAATATCGATGTGCTACTCAAACAGCGTCATGATGAATTGCCCAAGCTGGTGGAGACTTGCAAGCAGTACATGCAGTACGAAGGCGCCACCCTGGAGCGGGTAATTGCCGCTCGCAGCGCGGTGGCCAGTGCCCGTGAGCAAAAGGACGTGAGCGCTCTGGGTAAGGCTGAAGGGGGCTTGCGGGCCGGTCTTGGGCAACTCTTTGCGCTGGCCGAGAATTACCCGCAACTCAAGGCCAACGACAGCTTTCAGCACCTGCAGCAGCGCATCACCGGTTTGGAGAACGGCATCGCAGACCGCCGTGAGCTGTACAACGAGGCGGTGAATCTCAATAACGTGAGGATCGAGCAATTTCCTGATGTGATTCTGGCGCGCCTATTCAATTTCCAGGCTGCCGAGCTGCTGGTGTTCAGTGAGGCGGAAAAGGCCGACGTAGACCTCAAGTCGCTGTTCAACTGACATGCTGCAGGCTGATCCAATGGGCTTCTTCATGGCCCTCGGTCTTGCCCTCGCTGCCTGTCTGGGCGGCGCCTGGTGGAGCCTGCGGCGTTGGTCGCAGGCGCGCCATTTGCTCGATACGCCCACTTCGAAGATTCGTTCGGCGGCACAGGGATACGTCGAGTTGTATGGCGTGCTGCAGGCATTGCCGGACGCCGATATTCGTGGGCCGCTGACCGGCAAACCCTGCCTTTGGTGGCGCTTTCGTATCGAGCAATACCAGTGCGACGACAAAAAAAGTAGCTGGCGGGTGATCGATAGCGGCAGTAGCGAAGCTTTGCTGTGTTTGAGCGATGGTACCGGCGAGTGCTTGATCGACCCGCGCGGTGCCGAGGTTCGTCCTGTGGTGCGCGAAACCTGGGAAGGTTATCAGCGTCATCCACTGCGGCTGGTCAAACCGGGATTGCTCGGTTTTCTCAGCAGCGGCCAGCGCTACCGTTATGTTGAAGAACGCCTACATGTTGACCAGCCGCTGTATGCCATCGGTGACTTCAGCACGCAGGGGGCGGCCCATCAGGTTTTTGACGTGTCGGCGGCCCAAGGCGCGGTGATCCGCGAATGGAAGGGGGATTTTGCGGGCTTGCTGCGCCGTTTCGACAGCGATGGCAATGGCCAGTTGGATGAGCAGGAATGGACGCATGTACGCCTGGCCGCGCAGTTAGAAGCTGAGGATCGGCAGCGTGTAGACGTTCAGCAGCCTGCTCGTAACCAGATGGCCAGGCCGCGCGAGGCGCAGCCGTTCATTTTGTCCAACTCTGGGGAGGATGAGCTGGCGCGCAACTTCTACTGGCAGGCCTCTGGTGGCGCGTTACTGTGTTTGGCTGGCGCGTTGGCCACGGCTTGGTTGCTGGGCGTGCAGCATTGGTGACGCAGGGCGCAGGCAGCCGATAATGAAAACGCCGCGATTATCGCGGCGTTTTCATTGGCGCTTATCAAAGCGTAGCGGCTGAACTCAGGCGTTGTGATTGTTTGAGAAATAGTATCAGTTCACGTGCCGGTAGCGGTTTGCTGTACAGGTAGCCCTGACCTTCATGGCAGCCTTGGGCGATGATGTAAGCCTCTTGTTCGGAGGTCTCTACACCTTCGGCAATGACCTGCATGCCGAGGCTTTTGCCGAGCTGGATAATGGCACGCACGATGGTCGCGTCGTCTTCGTCTTCCAGTAAGTCCTGCACGAAGCTCTTGTCGATCTTGATTTTGTCCAGTGGCAGGCTCTTGAGGTAACTCAGTGAGGAATAGCCAGTACCGAAGTCATCAATGGCGATCAGTGCGCCGGAGCGGCGCAGGCTAAGCAGATGCTGGGCGGCGGTGCTGATGTCTTCCATCAGGCCGGTTTCGGTCACTTCCAGCTCCAGGCTTTTGGCCGGCAAGCGGTAGACCTGCATGAGGTTGTTGACCACGCGTGGCAGTTCGGAGTGGTGCAACTGCACGGTGGACAGGTTGATGGCCATGCGCAAATCGGCGAAGCCCTGATCGTGCCACTCGCGCAACTGGTGGCAGGTCTGATCGAGCACCCATTCGCCAATGGGAATGATGGTGCCGTTTTGCTCAGCCAGTGGAATGAAAAGATCCGGCGGGACGAAGCCATGCAGTGGATGCTGCCAGCGTAGTAAAGCCTCGACGCCGACCACGCGGTGATCGCGGTAGTCCACCTGCGGTTGATAGACCAGATGCAGTTGGTTCTGCGCCAGAGCGTCGCGTAGGTCTTTCTCCAGTTCGCGACGGCGGCGCATCTCGCTGTCGACGCTGGCGATGTAGAACTGGTAACGGTTGCGCGAACGGCTCTTGGCCAGGGTCATGGTTTGTTCGGCTTTCTGCAGCAACTTCTCGGTACTGTCGCCATCTTCGGGGAACAAGGTGATGCCGATGGTGGCGCGCAGGCGTACTTCCTGGCGGTCGAGCTGGAAGGGTTGCTCCAGATCGTCCAGTACGCTCTGGGCCAACTCTGCGGCTTCGTAAGGTTGCTCGATATCGGCCTGCACCAGGGCAAATTGGTCACCACCGAGGCGGGCCAGTGCACCGAGGCGACCGCTGTGGCTGCGCAGGCGATCGGAGAGGGCCAGTAGCAACTGGTCGCCGCTCTGGTAGCTGAATTGCTCGTTGATCCCCTTGAAGTCGTCGAGACCGACGCAGAGTACGGCAACGCGCCGCTGCAGGCGGCCTGCGTCTTCGAGAATCTGATCGAGTTGTTGCTGCAGTTGTTGGCGGTTGGGCAGGCCGGTGAGGAAGTCATATTGAGCCATGCGCAGCAGGCTGTTCTCCGCTTCGCGGCGCAGGGTGGTGTTGCGTTCAATGGAGGCGAGCAACTGGTTGGCGGTATTGATCCACAAGCCCAGCTCGTTGTTCTCATTGCCAGGGAGCATGGGCAGCTTGTGCTCGCTGGGACGATCCGGGTTGATGTGCGTCAGGTGCTCGATGATCTTCGACAGTGGCTTGGTCAGCAGCCAGTGGTAGACCAGATAGAGCACCAGGCCCATGGCCATGGCGCGTAATACGCCGGAGATGAAGATGACTACGGAGTTGGTGACGAAGCTTTCGCCGTAAGCCGCGGTGTCTAGGACGATATTGAGGTCGCCGTAATATTCGCTGTAGGGGCCGCGGCCAACCAGTTTGGTGGAGAACTGCTGTTCCTGGCCGAGAATGGGGTCGGTTAGCCAGCGGGTGGGTATTTGCGCCAGGTCGCGCGAGCGTTCGGCGAGCATGGGTTCATTGGGATGGCCGATGGAGGCGTAGCGCACCGACTCGTGCTGGAAAAGGCCCTCGATCACTTGCATGCCCATTTCCCTGTCTAGGCTGTACACCGCCTGGGTCGAGGGATCGCGGAACATGCCGAGGATACGCTGCGCATCGTTGCTGACGGCCTGACGCGTCTTGTAGACGTCGAAAACGATTTGTGCACAGCTAAGCACTACCCCGACCACCAGTGCTGAGAGCAGCACCACGCGGAGCAACTTCAGTGACAAGCTGTTCTTCAATTCCAGCTTCAAATGCAATTCCTTGTGTCGGTGTTGCAACGTCATCAGGCAAGAGTATTGGCAATCTCGCTCTAGCCGTCAAAGGGCCGGTATGAGTGGTGGCACTTTTCTTTTTTCAAGATCGAGCCTGGTGCAAGGTGAAGTGGCAGTAGGTGACCTTTGCTCTGTGTCGGTGCGTGTTATTGATACTTGAGCGTTTTTTCATCCATGTGGCGGCTGGCACAAGAGTTGCGGATGGTGGCACATCGACCATCGGGGATACTGGGATGAAAATGCTCTGGCTGTTGCTCCTGACTGTCTGTTTCGTACCTCAGGCCTATGCGGCCAGCGATGAGGCTGTCAATACCGCCTGGCTGGTGCTGGCAAGCGTGCTGGTGTTTTTCATGCAGGCGGGCTTCGCCTTGCTGGAGAGCGGTATGTCGAGGGCCAAGAACGCCGTTAACGTGATGATGAAAAATTACGTGGATTGCTGTGTCGGTGGGGTGGTTTTCTGGTTGTTCGGTTTTGGTTTGATGTTCGGTGCCAACCTCACGGGGTGGTACGGGATGAGTCATTTCGCTGTACATGACGGGCAACCCTGGGATTACACCTTCCTGCTTTTCCAGATGATGTTTGCCGCCACCGCCGCAACCATCGCCAGTGGTGCCATGGCTGAGCGTACGCACTACTGGGCGTATCTGATCGGAGCGGTGGTGATCAGCGGCGTGATCTACCCGATTTTCGGGAGCTGGGTCTGGAGTGGCTTGTATGGTGGCCAGGGGTGGCTGGCCAAGATGGGCTTTATCGATTTTGCAGGCTCCACCGTGGTGCACAGTATCGGCGCCTGGTGTGCATTGGCCGGTGTTCTGTTACTCGGCCCGCGCCTGGGGCGTTATGGCAGTGCAGGTGATGTGCGGCTGATCCCGGGGCATAACCTGGGGATGGTGGCGTTGGGGGGATTCATCCTCTGGTTTGGCTGGTTCGGTTTCAATGCTGGGAGCAATCTGGAGGTCAGTAGCAAGCTCGGTCTGATCGCGCTCAATACCCATCTTGCAGCCCTTTGCGGTGCCATTGGTGCGCTGGCGGCGCAACGCAGTACGGCCAGCCCGGTGTTGTTGAGCAGTACGGTCAATGGCTCCATTGGTGGGCTGGTGGCAATTACGGCCGGTTGCGCCACTATGGCGCCAGGGTATGCCGCGCTGACGGGGCTGATTGCCGGTTTCGTGGTTATCTATGGTATGCGTCTGCTTGATCGGTTGCGTATCGATGATGTGGTGGGGGCCGTCCCCGTGCATGGTTTCGCCGGTATCTGGGGCACCCTGGCTGCGGGGCTTTTCTATCAGGGTGATCTGTTCAATGGGGCGCGTGTAGCGGTGCAGGCATTGGGCGTTGCCTCGGCTTTTCTCTGGGCTTTCCCATTGGCGTTGCTGCTTTATTGGTTGCTGGCCAAGACCATTGGCTTGCGTGTTTCCGCCCAGCACGAGCAGCGTGGGCTGGATTTTGCCGAACATGCAGAAGTGGGGTACCCGGAGTTCAATCTGGCGCAGACCTTCGATAACGAACAATGGTCGCGGAGGGGCTAACCATGCGATTGAGCCTGCGCCGTCGTGCCATTTATACCGGGTTGGCCGGTCACTTTTCCGATGATGAGCTGTGGCCCTTGTTGGCGTTGTGGGAAAAAAAGTATTCGGACAAGCCGCCTTTTGCCCTCAACGAGTTTCTAGGTGAGGTGGTGCTGCGTAGCGAGCGAAAGCTCGAACGAGCAAGGCTTTATCGCGAGCTTGTCGGAGCGCTGACCGGTGCCGCTGACAATTTGCTGCCCGATCCCGAGGCGCAACTGGCGGCCTGGCGTGAGGGACGTAACGAAGCTGCGCGCAGCATGAGTGGTCCTGATACGGCTGCGCAGGCTAGCTTTCTGGCCCTCAACCAGGCATTGCTGGCTCAGATGGATAGCGTGCAACAACAGGCGCTAAGGCGTTTCGCGGCGGGTAATCTCGGCGGGATGGAGGTCAGTGTTGAGCTGAGCGCGCGCCTGCAGGCCTGGTTTGAGCAGGGCGCGATCGATGGCATCGAGCGACTGGGGCTTGAGCAATTGCGCAAGCTGCTCAATCTGCTTTATATCGGGTTATGCGAGTATTTCGGGCCGGTGCGAGCCGACCGCATGCTCAGCCAGGCCATCAGTCGTGTGGATGAACAGGGCACTGCTGGCTCCGCACGGCGATTGCTCTGAGGGAGTGGTGGCGAAAACAAAGAACCCGGCCGAGGCCGGGTTCTTGTCTTACGGGGCGCTGATTCAGGCCGCGTAGTTCTGGGCGACGAAGTCCCAGTTGACCAGGTTCCAGAACGCCTCGACGTACTTCGGACGGACGTTGCGGTAGTCGATGTAGTAAGCATGTTCCCAGACGTCGCAGGTCAGCAGCGGGGTGTCGCCGCTGGTCAGCGGGCAGCCGGCGCCGATGGTGCTGGCCAGGGCCAGGGAGCCGTCAGCTTTCTTCACCAGCCAGCCCCAACCGGAACCGAAGGTGCCGATGGAAACCTTGCTGAACTCTTCCTTGAACTTGTCGAAGGAGCCGAAGGCAGCGTTGATGGCATCAGCCAGGGCGCCGGTCGGCTGGCCACCGCCGTTCGGCGACAGGCAGTTCCAGTAGAAGGTGTGGTTCCACACTTGAGCGGCGTTGTTGAAGATGCCGCCCGAGGAAGTCTTGACGATCTCTTCCAGGCTCTTGCCTTCGAACTCGGTGCCCGGCACCAGGTTGTTCAGGTTCACCACGTAGGTGTTGTGGTGCTTGTCGTGGTGGAATTCCAGGGTCTCGGCGGAAATGTGCGGCTCGAGAGCATTCTTTTCGTAAGGCAGCGGCGGCAATTCGAAAGCCATGGTCTATCTCCTACTCAGGTCGTGTGCGGTATACGCATGAGGCCGATCACGGGCGGCCTTGACGGCAGGCTGGGGTCAGCCTGCGAGCGGCGTGGAGTTTGTACTCCTTGCGCCACAGACTCGGGATCATAGCACCCAGCCTCAGGCTTAACCACGCAACATCTGTGTGGGAAAGCCGATGCCAGGGCCTCTGCTGCGCTCTCTGCGAGTGTTTGGCTGTGTCTGCGGGTGCTTGGGCCTTAAAGGGCACCGGCTTTCTTCCAAGCCAAGTAGCTGCTAACCAGCTCAGGCCCCAATTCGCCGGGACGGGCATCGAGAACCGGAACGCCATGAGCGGCCAGGCGCTCGTGCAGGCCTGCGCGGGCGTTGAGGTAGTCCAGGGTGCCGCAGTAGGCCAGCGCCTGATCGAATTGCTCGACCGGTTCCTGGCGCAGACGGTCGAGCACCTCTTCGCGCAGGCTGGCAATCAGTACGCGGTGTTGGCGTGACAGGCGTTTGACCGCCGCGAGCAGATCCTGGTCATCTTCGTCGCGCAGGTTGGTTACCAGTACCACCAGCGCGCGGCGCCGTTGGCGGGCGAGAAGCTGCTCAGCAGCGGCGCTGAAATCGGCAGGCTGTTGGCTGGTTTGCAGGTCATACACGGCACCCAGCAGGGTGTTGAGCTGGGCCTGGCCCTTGACCGGGGCCAGGTAGCGCTGGTGATTGCCGGCGAAGGTTGCCAAGCCCACCGCATCACCCTGGCGTAGAGCCACGTAGCTCAGCAGCAGGCAGGCGTTTAGGGCGTGATCGAAGTGCGACAGCTCGTCGTCCTGGCTGCGCATGCGGCGGCCACAGTCGAGCAGGAAAACGATCTGCTGGTCGCGCTCGTCCTGATATTCACGGGCGATTGGCGTGCGTTTGCGTGCGGTGGCTTTCCAGTCGATCTGGCGCAGGGTGTCGCCGTCGCGAAACTCACGCAATTGGTGAAACTCCAGACCCAGCCCCCGGCGTGGACGCTGGCGCACGCCCAGTTGGCTGAGCCAGTCGTCCACGGCTTTCAATTGTGCGCCATAGAGGCGGGCGAAGTCGGGGAAGACGCGGCTTTCACCTGCCACATCGAGCAGGCGACGGCCCTGCCATAGGCGCAGGGGACTAGGCAGTAACAGTTCGCAGCGGTTGAAGGTGAAGTGGCCACGCTGCTGGGGTTTGAGGCGGTAATGCAGTTGTGTCTGCTGGCCAGGGTGCAGGTCGACGCGCAGCGGCATGTGCTCGAACGTCATGCCGTCTGGCACGTGGTCGAACAGTTCGATCTGCAGGCTGTGGGCGAAGTTGTGCTGCACGTTTAGCTGCACGTCGCTCCAGCGGCCCAGCGGCAGGTTGCCCGGCAGTGTGCGTTGCACCCTGGGCGTGGGCAGGCGGCGTAGCCACAGGGCGTCCACTGCAGCGATCAGGGTCAGGGCGAACAGTACGGCCCAGCCCAGTGTCTGCAGGTTGGCCGACAACTTCACTCCCAGCAGCGGCAAGGCACCGAGCAGTATGGCGGCGGCCAGCAGCGTGCCGAGCAGGGCGAGGAGCAGGCGCGATGGCTTCATAGACGCGGTGCCGGCACCTGATCGAGCAGTTGTTGCAGCACCTGGTCCACCGACAGGCCTTCGATGTCCAGCTCTGGAGCCAGGCGCACGCGATGGCGCAGCACGGCCAGGGCGCAGCCTTTGATGTCATCGGGCAGGACGAAGTCGCCGCCGCGTAGCAGGGCTCGGGCACGAGCGCCGCGTACCAGGGCGATCGAGGCGCGCGGCCCGGCGCCCATGGCCAGGCCTGGCCAAGTACGCGTGGCGCGGGCCAGACGCACGGCGTAGTCGAGCACCTGGTCGTCGAGGGGTAGGTCGCTGGCGATCTTCTGCAGGGCCAATACGTCCTTGGCTTGCAGCAGGGTGCGCAGCGGGCTGACTTCGAGCATGTCGGCCTTGGCCGAGCGGGTGACCTGACGCACCATGCTCAGCTCTTCGTCCTGCTCCGGGTAGTCCATGCGCAGTTTGAGCATGAAGCGGTCGAGTTCGGCTTCTGGCAGTGGATAGGTGCCTTCCTGCTCAATGGGGTTCTGCGTGGCCAGCACCATGAACGGCAGTGGTACAGGCAGGGCGCGACCTTCCAGGGTCACCTGACGCTCCTGCATCACCTCTAGTAAGGCGGCTTGGGTCTTGGCTGGCGCGCGGTTGATCTCGTCGGCCAGCAGCAGGTTGGTGAAAATCGGTCCCTTGCGCAGCTTGAACTGCTCGCTTTGCAGGTCGTACACCGCGTGGCCGGTGATGTCGCTGGGCATCAGATCCGGGGTGAACTGGATACGCGCGAACTCGCCGCCGAAGCAGCGGGCCAGGGCGCGCACCAGCAGGGTCTTGCCCAGGCCGGGTACCCCTTCGACCAGTACGTGGCCGCCGGCGATCAGCGCTGTGAGCACATCGTCGATCACCGCGCTCTGGCCGATCACGGCCTTGCGCAGTTCGTTGCGCAGCGCTTGAGCCAGCGTGCTGGCGCGCTGGCGCTGCTGCAGTTGCGGGTTGGCGGGTGTGCTCGCTGCATCGGAAGCCGGCAGGGTTTCGGTTTCAGGCGTCTGTTCGCTCGTCATAGGGCATTCCTGAGGGTTTGCAGGTGGGCGACCTGGCGGGTGAAGTCACTGGCGGATAGGCGCTGCTTGGGCAGCGGGCGCATGGCTTGGCTGATATCGCGCGAGGGCAGGCGCGTGAGGCGACCCAGTATCTGCCATTGTTCGGCGACGCCGAGTTTCTCGAATCCGGGGTAGCGGCGCCGGGCGCGGCGTTTGATGTCCTGTTGCAGGTTTTGCAGCAGGCTGTGCTGGCCGCTGCGGCGCAGCAGGAAGTCGGCACTGGCGCGCAGGTGTTCTTCCAGTTGCCTGCGTGCGCGGCTGCTTGGGGCGATCAGCGGCCCGTGGCGCATGCCCGCATGCCACAGTGCCGCGCCGATCAGCAGGGCCAGTGCGAGCAGCGCCAGTGGGAAGTTGCGCAGCAACTGGCTGAACAGATTGTCATGGTCGGCACGGTAGAGCAGGGTCACGGCGCTGTCCTGGCTGAGGTACCAGAGCAGCCAGGCATGGTCATATTCATTGATGGCGCGGTTCTGCCAGATCCACGGGTCGCTCAGTACGGTGACCAGCCCTTCGCCGTGGTAAAGCTGCAGCAGGTGCGTGGCCTTGGCGCTGTTGGCCCAGGCGTGGGCACGGTTCTGTGCGTCGTACAGGTGGAAGTCGGTGTCGAAGGCGATGTAGGCCGGTGCGTCTTCGTTCTGCAGGTAAAGCTTAGTCAGATTGGGGTAGGGGTCTTCATCCTGAGCCTCGGCGGCGGGCTCGCTTTGCGCTTCATCTTCGAGGTCTTCGCTCGTGTACTGCTCGATGTCGAGCAGGTCGAGCAGGATATCGCCGCTCTTGCCTTCGTCTTTGTCCCACAGGCGTTCGGCGATCAGCAGCAGGTGGCCGCCGTTGGCTGTCCATTGCAGTAGGTGTTCGGCCTGGCGCGGCGTCATGTCGCTACGGTCGGCCAGTAGCATCAGGGTCTGGCCCTGGCTGGGCAGGCTGGCCAGTACGTCCAGGCCATCGATTTGTTGCACGCTGATCCCTTGCTGACGCAGGAAATACTCTGCAGCCAGGTAGGGATTGGCGGCCACTTCAGGCGCTGGGCCGTGTTCGACGGTTTCCTGATACGGCTGCAGGTTCTGCGTGAGGTAGATGGCGAATAGGCCGACGAGCAGCAGTACGGCCATCGCGGTGATAAACCCGGCGCGACGGCTCATGCTTGCGCTCCCTGGTCGAACAGTTCTCGCCAGCTCTGGCAGAGGGCTTGTGCCTGTTCTGCTGATGGTTGGCGATGACCGTAGGCGAGCGCTTGCCAGTGCCGGGTCAGTTGCTCGCTATAGCTTTGCAGGTCTTGGTGGTTCAGGTTTTCAACTAGGCCCAGCACTTCGCCTTCGGTGTGCGATGCCTTGAGTGCGAGTTGATGCTCGTAGAGCAAGCGGCTGAGCAGTGCGCGGTAGAGCAGGCCAAGCGCGGCTCGTGGGTCGCTGTCCCAGAGCCGTTGCGCTTCGCTGGCGACATCGTCTGGCAGGCTTTGTGGTGCCACTTCCAGGCCGAACAGTTGCGTGGGCGCAGCGATACGCTGGCGCTTTTTCGGCAAGCCGAGCCGTTCACCGAAGGTCTGCAGCCAGTCACGACAGCGCCAGAGGATAAACGCCAGCAGAGCGAGCAAGCTGCCCCAGAGCAACACTTCGAAGAGCTGTGCGAGTGTGTCCAGGCTGTTGCTGAAGTTGAAGAGCTTCTCCAGCAGATCAGCGAAACTGTTGTCAGTTTCTGGCTGAGCTTGCTCCGGTTCGTCCTCGGTCTGTTGCTGTTCTTCACCCAGGCGCCAGCGGGTGACGCTTTCGCGGTGTTGGAAGGGCGGGGCGTCGAGTAGTCTGCTGATGCCGTCGTGCGCGGCCTGGCTGCTCAGCGGCTGTTTCAATAGGCGTGGTGCATCTGGGCCGTGCGGGTCGAGCTGCGTTGCAGGAGCAGCCTCATCGGCCCAGGCCGTCGTGGCGGGTTGGCCCAACAGCAGGGCGCAGCCCAGCAGCAAGGCGTAGGCGGTTCCAATCAGACGTTGGCGCAGTCGGCGCAATACCAGCTCGATATCCCAGGCCTCCAGCTCGGTACGACGATTGAGGTAGAGGGTGAAGCCGCAGGCGACATAGACCGGCTCCCAGGCGATCAGTAGTAGGGCGTAGCCTGCGTTCGATAGGTGTTCTAGCCATAGCCATTCGCCGCTGTCGGGCGTAACCAGGCTTTGCCAGTTCCAGTTCAGTTCTATCTGTTGCGGCAGCATCAGATAGAAGAGGGTGCCGAGGCCCATCCACAGAGCGGTTTCCAAGTGTACGCCAACTACGGTTAGCCAGGTCGCCGCGCCGTTGCTGCGCTGCCCGAGTACGATCAGGCGTTGGCTGCGTGCTTGGCCCGAGAGGCCTTCGAGTTGCAGCACCGGCAGGTCGAAGCTGCGTGTCGTGCTTAGGCGGCGCCAGGTCAGGCTGGCCAGCAACTGGGGCTTCAGCAGGCTTGGCCAGGCCTTGAGCGCCTGTTTGAGTGTCGGCGTAGTGCCGAACAGCGCTTGCGAGAGGATATACAGCGGCAGGCGCTCGTAGGCGGGCTTCAACCACCAGAATAGGAATATTGCCCAGCCCGGATACTGCCAGAGCAGCGCGCAGAGCAGGGCGAAGATCGGCAGGGTCACCAGTGCCCAGCTAAGCATGAGCAGGCGGGCATGTCGTTGCGCCATGAGTACGCCCAGATCCAGCGCCTCCCAGGCACTACGTGGGCGAATGGCTACGCTGGCTTCAGTCAGGCGCATATTGCCTCCGACCAACGAGGCACAGATAGCCCAGTACCAATGCCCAGAGCGCGGCGCCGACTATGTATTTGATCTGCGGTGTGGCTACGGTGGTGGACGACCAGAAGGCTTCGATAAAGGCTGCCAGCAGTAGGAACAGGATGACTCCGGCGACCAGTTGCACGGCTTTACCTGCCGCTTGGCGTAGCGCCTCGCCACGGCGCAGACGCCCAGGCGCGAGTAAGGCCCAGCCCAGCTTGAGGCCGGCGGCGCCGGCCAGGGCGATGGCGGTCAGTTCGAAGGCGCCATGGCCGACGACGAATGACCAAAAGGTTTCGCTGTAACCAATGCGCGTCAGGTGGCCGGCCACGGCGCCGATCATCAGGCCGTTGAACAGCAGGAAGAACAGGCTGCCCAAGCCCAGCAGCAGACCACTGGCGAAAGTCTGAAAGGCGATGCCGATGTTATTCATGATGTAGAAACCGAACATCATCCAGTCGTCGCCGGAGTCGCGTTCGCCGAAGCGGCCAATACGGCGGGCATCGGGATCGTACATGCGCTCCATCGAGCTGACCTGGCTGGGGTCGACCAGGCTGTAGATCAGCTCGGGAAACAGGTAGGTGAGTAGCCCCATCAGTATCAGGCTGCCGAAAAACAGCAGGCTGGCTGCACCGACGAAGCGCCATTCACTGCGTACCAGTTGCGGGAAGCCGCTAAGGAAGAAGCGGGCTATCTGGGCACCAATATGGCTGCGGTGGCGATAGAACTGCTGATGACCACGCATGGCCATGCGCTGCAGTTGATCGATCAGATGACTGCTGTAGCCTCGCGCCTGGGCCAGGGCCAGATGCTGGCAAAGTTGCCGATAGTCGGCGGCGAAACTCGTGCAGTCTTCGCTTTGTGTCTTGCCTTGCTCTAGCGTATCGAGCTGCCTGGCGAAGTTGTCCCACTCGGTTTGGTGGCGGTTTTCGAACAGGCTTTGCTTCATGGTGTGGTTCCCAACAGGCCGCGGGCGATGCCATTGAGTCGTGCCTCGGCCTGTTCGCTCGGAACCTGTAGAGGCTCTGCCAGCAGGCCCGCCAGTTCGGCTCTGCGTGCTGCGGAAAGTTGCCCGCCGCGTTCGGCGAAACTCAGCAGTGCGCGCTGTTCCGCCAGGGTCAGTGGGAAGGGGGGCGGCAGTGGTTCGGCATCCGGCAGGTTGGGGCGCGTTGGTGCCTCGTCGCGGTAGACCACCAATGTTCCGGCGGCGATATCGCCCAGGCGTTTGAACGCCGAATGATTGAGGCAACTGAGGATCCCCAGGGTATAGCCGAAGGGCAGCAGGTCGACGAAGCGCAGCAGGTTGCGCGTCAGCGACGCAGCCCAGCCTACAGGCGTGCCATCGTCATGCACCACGCGCAGCCCCAGCATCTGTTTGCCGGGGGAGCGCCCTTGGTTGAGCACTTCGAACAGCACCATGTACCACCACGTGACCAGGAACAGCACGATGGTGCCCAGGCCGATGCCGAACTGCCCGAGTAGGCCTAGCACTAGGTACGCGCCGCCAAGAATCAGGCCGCGGATGACCAGGTCAATGGCGAATGCCAGGGCGCGAGGCACGAGGCTGGCCGGGCGCAGATGCAGGTCGATGCCCTCTGGTGTTTCCACTTCATAGTGGGTGTCCAGGGCGACAGCAGAACTGGAGTGGGTAGATGATGGCATCGGCAGTCTGTATGGACGAAAGCCCGATGCTAGCGAGCAGCGGGACACAAACGCAACCGGGCCGCAGGGCGGCCCGCATAGAGTCAGGCAGCCGGTGCTGGTAGAACACCGAAAATGCGCTGATACAGCTCACCGAGCATGACGATGAACATGGGGACGGTCCAAATCAGGCCGATGCCTAGCGGCAGTGCACTGACGAACAGCAAGATGCCCATGGCTAGCAGTAGGAAAAACACTTTGAACCAATGTTGGTTGATCGCTTTGCAAGACACCAGTATGGCCTGCCAGGCAGATAGCCTGCGCTCGACGATCAGGGCAATGGTCAGGATCAGTGCGACCTGCAGGTAGATGCCCGGCACGATGAGCAACATGTAGCCGATATTGGTGGCGATCACCATAAGGATACCGGCCACCAAGAGCGGCAGGGTCCGGCCGAAATGGCTGAAAATTTCCGCAAAATGCAGGGGTTGGCCCGCCGCCTGGCGAATACCGATCATGTTGATGCCCGCCAGGAAGGGGTACATCAGGGCCACGATGACCACTGAGCTGAGTATGATGGCGCCGAACATGCCGATGAAGCCCGCGATGGCCATACCGCCACCGGCGCTGCCACCCATCGCGCTCAAGCCGATGAAACCGAAGCCAAAAATCATGGCCGCGATGTAGACGACGATCTGCGCGGCTATCAGCGCGCCCATGGCCACTAGAAAACCGCCCCAGATCAGCCCCTTGGTGCCGCTGGTTTTACGCCAGGCGCTAGCGAGCAGTTCACCGATCTCAAAGTCGTAACCGCGTGCCAGCGCAAGGCGCGGATCAAGGCTGACTTGCTCGTTTGTGATGGGGCTAAGATCGCTGCTGGGCGCGGAATACGGATTGATTACGCTGCTCTCACTCACGGTTGCGTCCTTGTAGGGAGTGGATGGAAGCGGCATCGTAGTGGCTTGACGAGCGCCGCTCAATCGCAAGTAGCAGGCGTTTCCCGCATTGAGCATTCGGTCACGTTTCTTTACGGTGGCCGATCCGTTCGATGCCGCTATCGCCTAAAGGAATCTGTTTTGAGCCACAGCATCTTCTGGTACGACTACGAAACCACCGGTATCAATCCGCGCTGTGATCGCCCGATCCAGGTGGCCGGTATCCGCACCGACGAGGCGCTCAACGAAATCGGCGAGCCGCTCAATATCTACTGCCGCCTGAGCGACGACATACTGCCGCATCCGGCAGCCTGCCTGGTGACCGGTATTGATCCGCAGCGCCTGGCCCTGTTGGGGCTTGACGAGGGCGAGTTCATCACCCGTGTACACGCAGAGTTGGCGCTACCCGGTACGTGCGGCGCGGGTTACAACACCTTGCGTTTCGATGACGAGGTCACGCGCTACAGCTTTTACCGCAACTTCTTCGACCCCTATGCCCGTGAATGGCAGGGCGGCAACAGTCGCTGGGATCTGATCGATCTGGTGCGTACGGCCTATGCTCTGCGCCCAGAAGGGATCGAGTGGCCGCAGGAGCAGGGGCGCGTAACGCTTAAGCTGGAACGGCTGACCCAGGCCAACGGCATCGATCATGGGCAGGCGCACGATGCACTTGCGGATGTGCGCGCCACCATTGGCCTGGCGCGGCTATTGCGCGAGCGCCAGCCACGGCTCTATGACTTTCTCTATCGCTTGCGTAGTAAGCAGCGTGTACTCGACCAGATTCGTCTGTTGCAACCCATGCTGCATATCTCTGGCCGCTTCTCGGCGGCGCGGCATTATCTTGCCCCAGTACTGCCGCTGGCCTGGCATCCGCGTAATCGCAATGCCTTGATCGTGATTGACTTGCAGGCCGACCCGGCACCGTTGTTCGAACTGGATGCCGACACCCTGCGTAGTCGCCTATATACCCGCCATGAGCAATTGGCTGAGGGTGAGTTGCCGGTGCCGCTGAAGTTGCTGCATATCAATCGTTGCCCGGTGGTGGCGCCGCTTTCCGTTTTGCGTGAGCAGGATTGTCAGCGCTTGGCGTTGGATTTGTCGCGGTGCGAGCAAAACGCCGAGCGTCTGCGTAGTAACCCCGGCGCCTGGCAAGACAAATTAGCGACCCTCTATAAGGACGAAGATTTTGCTGGAAGTGCCGATCCTGAACAGCAGCTATACGACGGATTTATCGGCGACCGTGATCGGCGTTTATGTGAGCAGGTCAGGCGTGCCGAGCCGGGTGATCTGGGCGCGGAAAAGTTTCCGTTCGATGATCCGCGTTTACCTGAATTGTTGTTCCGTTATCGTGCGCGCAACTTTCCAGGCAGTTTGTCGGCGGAGGAGCGTCAGCGCTGGTTTGACTTTTGCCGCCAGCGCCTGAACCAACCTGAATGGGGCGCACCGAACACCCTGGCGCAGTTCAAACAGGCAGTGGAAAAGTTACGCAGTGATTGCACAGCGGAGCAGGTGCAACTTCTTGCTCAATGGCTGAACCATGCCCAGGGGCTTGAACTTCGTTACGGGTTGACGGAGTAAGCCATTGGCCCGTGCGGGGCTGACCAAACCTGTTATACGGCGTGTGTCATGCACCGTTAGGCGAAGGCTGACTCAGGGCAAATAAATCAGCGAAATAAAATGACGGAAATAAAAAACGCCAGCGAGGCTGGCGTTTTGGGCGGTGCCGATAGAATCAGCCCAGCAGGGTGGCCCAACCTTCTACGGTGTCCGCGCCCCATTTGGCTTTCCATTCTTTCAGCGTTTTGTGATTGCCACCTTTGGTTTCGATGACTTCGCCAGTGTTCGGGTTTTTGTATTGCTTGACCTTGCGAGCGCGCTTGGCGGTCGGTTTGGCAGCGCTGCGCGATACTTTGCCGACTTTGGCTTCTGGGTCGAGCAGGGCGATGATGTCGCGCAGCGACTTCTGATATTCACCCATCAGGGTGCGCAGTTTGCCTTCGAACTCCAGCTCTTTTTGCAGCTTGTCGTCTTGCGACAGGTTCTTCAGACGCTCTTGCAGTTCTTTGATGGCTTCTTCAGTAGCGCGGTATTCGTTGATCAGCGACATGGATTTTACCTTATGAAGGGGGTGTACAGCGAACAGTGAGCTAATGGTAGTCAGGCTTCAATAACAAGTAAACAACGAACGGAAAACATTTGCAGTTGTGCAGTAACTGATGGATGGCTTCGGCTGCAATAACTGATGGAGTATGTAGCACGTGGAAAGTTCAGGGGTACGGCATTGGCTTTGCTGCAAGGACGCTAGGCTCAGCAATGCCCGGTCAGTCTGAACGGGAGCTGTATTAATTTAATCGAGCATCAAGGTGTTTTTAGCAGGCCGTTGAAAAACTACCTGAGTTAAAGCGGCCTCGCGTGCGAGCTCAGGCTAGACGCCTTCGTCTGCTCATTTACACAGGTAAAGTCGAACGTGACTCCGAGCGTTTTCGGCTGTTTTGTGGGGGCGCAATCATTATTGCCAGCGCGCCACTCGACGACCTTTCTTACAGAACGCTTCCGTCTGTTGGCTTTATACACATTGTGTATGAGGCCGCGTTGCAGCGCTGGTTGGCACGCCTTGCATCGCGCGCGTGGTGCTCGAAGCTCCGGCGTGCATGAGGTTGACTGATGGCATTGCTCGACGGCTTTTCTTCTAAACCCTAGAATGGCGCACTTTTGCGCTGTTAGCCGGGGTTATTACTTCATGCGTACATTCAGATTGGTCATTTCCTGCCCGGACGGTGTTGGTATCGTTGCCAAAGTCAGTAACTTTCTAGCCACTTACAATGGCTGGATTACCGAGGCCAGCCATCACTCCGATGCCCAGAGTGGCTGGTTCTTCATGCGTCACGAGATTCGCGCGGATTCGCTGCCGTTCGACCTGGACGGGTTCAAGCAGGCCTTTGCTCCTATTGCGCGTGAGTTTTCCATGCAATGGCGCATCACGGATTCAGACCAGAAGAAGCGCGTGGTGCTGATGGCCAGCCGCGAATCGCACTGCTTGGCCGACTTGCTGCATCGCTGGCATAGCAATGAACTGGACTGCGAGATTCCCTGTGTGATCGCTAACCATGACGATCTGCGCAGCATGGTCGAATGGCATGGCATTCCGTACTTTCACGTACCGGTCGATCCGAAAGATAAGGCGCCGGCTTTCGCCGAGGTGGAGCGTCTGGTCAAGGAACATCAGGCCGATGTCATCGTGTTGGCGCGTTACATGCAAATTCTGCCACCGGCCTTGTGCGCCGAATATGCGCAGCGGGTGATCAATATTCACCATAGTTTCCTGCCGTCGTTCGTGGGGGCCAAGCCTTATCACCAGGCTTCGTTGCGCGGTGTAAAACTGATCGGCGCGACTTCGCACTACGTGACCGAGGAGCTTGATGCCGGCCCGATTATTGAGCAGGACGTGGTGCGCGTGACCCATCGCGACGATATCGAGGAAATGGTGCGCCTTGGCAAAGATGTAGAGAAGATGGTGTTGGCGCGTGGACTACGCTATCACTTGGAAGATCGGGTTCTGGTTCACGACAACAAGACAGTGGTATTCGACTGATTCTGTTGCGGGGGCGAGCCCATCCAACGCGCAGGAGGCTGCCCCCATGCTCAAGTCCATCAAGGTGCGTGACTACATGACGCGCCATCTGGTGACCTTCAGGTCGGACACCGACTTGTTCACCGCCATCAATCACCTGCTGGAGCACCGTATTTCCGGCGCTCCAGTGGTCGATTCCCAGGGCCACTTGATCGGCATGCTGTCGGAAGGCGACTGCTTACGCGGCATCCTTTCCGGCGCCTATTACGAGGCAACCGGCGGCTGCGTCAGCACCTACATGACTACCGATGTTGAGACGGTTGGCCCGGATGCCGATGTCATCGAGTTGTCTCAGCGTTTTCTTAGCGGTCGACGTGGCCGCCTGCCTGTTATTGAGAATGGTCGATTGGTCGGACAGGTCAGCCGCCATGATGTGCTGCGTGCGGTCAAGGAGTTTGCCCAGCATGATCCGGGTCATGTGGCCAGTCGCGCGTAGGAGTGTCCGTGCATGAGTGATCCTTTGGACAAGGCGACCTCCACGGCGCCGCCCACCGTGGGTGAGGGCTGCGTGCGGCGCTACGACCCGCATGCGCTGAGCGATGATGATGGCACCGAATTTCCTGGCGCCGCCGAGCTATGGCTGCAGTTGCAGGAAGCGCCAGAACAGACGGATGAGACCTAGCCAGATAGACTCGCGCGTCTGAGCGGCGAACGCATTGATTGCACAACGCTGTCCCGCCAAGTGAAGATCGCTTGCTGGTCTGCCTTGTCCAAGGCCTGGCAGCATTCGATCGCTAACTTAGAGGATGGCAAGATGCCCGCAGCTTCTCAGTTCATCATTGGCGCCAGTCTCCAGGGTCAGCCGATTGGCCAGCCGCTGAGTTTGGCCAACCGCCATGGTTTGATTGCCGGTGCGACCGGCACTGGCAAAACCGTGACACTGCAACGGTTGATCGAAACCTTTAGTGACGCTGGCGTGGCTGTCTTCGCGGCTGATATCAAAGGTGATCTCTGCGGCCTTGGCGCTGAGGGCGCGCCACACGGCAAGGTAGCCGAACGCATCGCCAGTATGCCTTGGCTGGAGCATCGCCCGCAGGGCTATCCGCTGACGTTGTGGGATGTGCATGGCATCAGTGGCCATCCGCTGCGCACCACACTCAGCGAGATGGGGCCATTGTTGCTGGGGGCATTGCTCGAACTCACCGACAGCCAGCAGGCCGCGCTCTACGCCGCGTTTAAGGTGGCCGACCGCGAGGGGCTGTTGTTGCTCGATCTAAAGGATCTCAAGGCGCTGCTTGGCTATCTCAAGGACAATCCGCAGGCCTTGGGCGATGACAGTGCGCTGTTTACCCCCGCTTCGGCCCAGGCGCTGTTGCGGCGTTTGGCTGGCTTGGAGCAGCAGGGCGCTGAAGCGCTTTTCGGTGAGCCTGCCTTGCAGCTCGAAGACCTGCTGCGCCCTGAACGTGATGGTCGTGGTCGTGTGCATCTGCTCGATGCTAGCCGCCTGGTGCATGAAGCACCGAAGGTCTATGCCACCTTTTTGCTCTGGCTGCTGGCTGAGTTGTTTGAGCAACTGCCGGAGCGTGGCGATGCTGACAAGCCGCTAATGGCCTTGTTCTTCGATGAGGCGCACCTGCTTTTTCAGGGCACACCCAAGGCGCTGCAAGAGCGTTTGGAGCAGGTCGTGCGGCTGATTCGGTCCAAGGGCGTGGGGGTGTATTTCGTGACCCAATCGCCAAACGATCTGCCGGACGCTGTATTGGCGCAGTTGGGTTTACGCATTCAGCATGGCTTGCGAGCTTTCACGACCAGAGAACAGAAGGCCTTGCGTGCGGTGGCCGAGGGATTTCGTCCCAACCCGGCTTTTGACAGCCTCACGGTTCTGAGCGAGCTGGGGATCGGTGAGGCTCTGGTCGGCACTTTGGAGGAGAAGGGCACGCCTGCCATGGTGCAGCGTGTGGCTGTAGCGCCGCCGCAGTCTCGCATTGGCCCGCTGAGTGATGCCGAGCGTGCTGTGCTGGTGCGCCAGTCACCTTTGCAGGGGCGTTATGACAAGCCGATTGATCGTGAGTCCGCCTATGAGTTGCTGACCGCTCGCGCTGAAAAGAGCGCCGCTGGTGCTGTCGAACGGGCTGATCAGTCAGCGGCCGAGCCAGGTCTGGGGCAAATGGCGGGAGAGTTTCTCGGCGGTATTGCCGGACAGGCGCTGAAATCCGCGGTACGTCAGGCGGCTAACCAATTAGGGCGCCAGTTGGTACGTGGCTTGATGGGCTCGCTATTGGGCAGCAAGAGACGCTGAGTGATTAAGCGCAGCACGCAGGGTGCCGACGTATCGCCGATGCTGCGTTGAAATTGCTCTCAGAGTGCTCATTTGCAGCGCGTAAACTGCACCTGCTGTGATTTCGCGGGGCCGTCATCGGTATTGCGCTGGCTACCTCGCCTACGTTTTTAGAGGCGCCCTTTACCGCTCGCATTTAGGTGGCGCGCGGTAAAGGTGCGTTTGATCGGGCTGTTGCAGAAAACGCTTTTTAACGATGCACTCACCGAGTGCAGATAGTTTCTCAACTGCGGCTAACCCGGCGCCCGGTTGCTAGCTGAAAGTTCAAAAAACGGCCGAGAATTTTCCGATGGCTGCACGCTGTTTGGTGCATCTGCAGGCGCATTGTGCCGGCAGTCTCAAGCCGCGTATAAGAACCTTGTTAAGCCAGTGGGTATGCATGACACCCGCTGGGTTTCAGCGCATGCGGCAGTCTCAGTTCGCCGCTTCGTTGGCAGCGTCCTGTTTATCTTGGCGTTCTTTTTCGATCTTTTCGAGTTCTTTCTCGAAAGCCTGGTCTAGCAGGCTGGGGCGTTTACGCCAGGGCCTGCGGTCCGGATCCGGCTGGGCGGCGTAAGTCACTACTTCTCCGCCGTAAACATCCTTGTAACGCTGCGCCTGGCGCTCAAGTTCGGCACGCAGTTCGTCTTTCGTCACTTGGTTTTCCTATGTTTTTCATGGGTTCGAATAGCGCGTGAGGCGTCGTGCTTCACTGTGGCGGCTATTCGTTGGGACGGGGAGCGTCGATAAGTCTGCAACCTGTCGGTGCATAAGAGTATGGCTGGCAGATTTCGTTACGCTTAAATATGTAATGTTTTTTGCAGAGGTTATTTATATCCCAGCGGGCCATTATGGCGAAATGCCGCAGGCTGTCCAGTATCAGGATGTCGCAGTGCTCGATACTGCGTGCGATTACGCAGTTGCATTCGCTTGCGTGCATCCAGGGTGGGAACTCTGAAGTCCATTTGTGCAAGTGGTGTGTCTACTTTTTGCATAGCAATTGCTATGAGCAGACATGGCCGGATACGCGTGATGCATTAATTGATAGTGTCATCGTACAACCGCTAGGCTATGATTACCGTTTGACCGCTAGCCGAGAATTGCCGCTGATATGGATAACTCCACCGTCCAACCCCGCGCCCGTCGCAAGCACCGTAGCCTGGCCCAGGAGCTGGTTGCCGAGCTGTCGCAGCGCATTCGCGATGGCGTGATCAAGCGCGGCGACAAGTTGCCGACCGAGTCGGCGATCATGGAGGAGCAAGGCGTTAGCCGTACCGTTGTGCGCGAGGCGCTTTCACGTCTGCAGGCGGCAGGGTTGGTAGAAACCCGCCATGGTATTGGTACCTTTGTGCTCGATACCCCGAGCGCCAGCGGTTTTCGTATTGACCCGGCCACCATCGTCACCTTGCGAGATGTGCTGGCTATTCTCGAATTGCGTATCAGCCTTGAGGTGGAATCGGCCGGTATGGCCGCGCAGCGCCGTACTGAGGCGCAACTGCGTACTATCCGTGAGGCGTTGGACGTCATTAACGAGAGTTCGGCCAGTGCCAGTGATGCGGTAGCCTCGGACTTTCACTTCCACCTGCGTATTGCTGAGGCGACTGGCAATCGCTATTTCACGGACATTCTCAGCCACTTGGGCACCAGCATTATTCCGCGTACTCGGGTCAATTCTGCGCGCTTGGCGCATGACGACCAGGCTCATTACATGGCCCGCCTAGAACGTGAGCACGAGCAAATTTTCGAAGCCATCGCCCGTCAGGATGCCGAGGCTGCGCGGGCCGCCATGCGCTTGCACCTGACCAACAGTCGTGAGCGCCTGCGCCAAGCGCACGAGGCAGCCGAGGCTGAGGCATTGCACGGCTGATGCTGGCCTGCCGTTAGCGGCGGGCCAGCAGAACCACCCCACCGACAACGATCAGGCCGCCCAGCACCTGCAGGGCACCGAGCACCTGGCCTAGGATCAGCCAGCCGAACACCATGCCGGCTACCGGCTCCATGTTCATCACCGGGGCGTTGTGCGCGATGTTCAGGCGCGGCATGTAGATGAACAGCATGGAAAAGGCCGCCCCATAGAGCACCACCAGGCAGCTCAGCGCAATCCAGCCGGTCATGGCGTTGGGTGGGTTCAGACTGCCTGGTAGCAGGCCGCTGCCCCCCAGGGCGCCAGAGGCAACCAGTACCACGCTCAGAGTGAGCATGCTGCGAATCGACCCCGCCAGTTTCGACAAGCGATGCTCGGTGATCCACAGGGCGACGGCGAATACTGCCGCAGCGGTCAGACCAAAGGTAATGCCGACCAGCCACTGGCCATCTGTGGCGTCGCTGCCAAGCAGGCGTTCCGGCACATCCAGTACCAGTATCAAGCCGAACAGGATCAGCCCCATGATAGCTAGCGCCTGGCGTGTCGGTGCAGTGCCACCTAGCACCCAAGTCAGCAGCGCCAGCAGGATGGGAGACAAATTCACCACCAGCAGTGCCAGCGCCACCGGGATTCTCGCCACGGCTGAATAAATGCAAAAGCTCTGTACCGCGATCAGTAGCCCCAGCAGTATTTGCCAGCCCCAGGTACGGGCGTCCAGGCGCAGTGATTCACGACGCCAGAACACCAGCGCTGCCAGTGCTACCAAGGTGACGCCGGCGCGGCAGAGCATGGCCAGCAACAAGCCGGTGTCATGGTCGAAAGCGATACGTGCGGCGATGTGGTTGGCGGCGAAGGAGCAGGCGATAGCCGCCAGAATCAGCACGGCGATATGGCGGGGGAAGAGAGTGGAGCTATGCATGACGACAATCCTGTTTGTCATGGCCCAAAGTAAAACGCCGCCCCAGTGGGCGGCGTTTGCTTGCGTTGCCCTGGGCCGTCAGAGCACGACGCTCGGTAACCACAGCGAGATGGCGGGGATGTAAGTGACCGCCATCAGCACCGCGAACAAAGCGGCATAGAAGGGCAGCAGCGCTTTCACGGTGCTCTCGATGCTGACCTTGCCGACGGCCGCGCCGACGAACAGTACCGCGCCGACCGGCGGGGTAATCAGGCCGATACCCAGGTTGACCAGCATGATCATCCCGAAGTGCACCGGGTCTACGCCGAAGGAGGTTACGACCGGCAGCAGGATCGGTGTCAGGATCAGGATGAGTGGTGCCATGTCCATCAACGTGCCCAGCACCAGCAGCATGAAATTCACGCACATGAGGATCACATAGCGGTTATCTGACAGGGTCAGGAAGGCCGTGGTGATCTTCGACGGAATCTGCATTAGGGTCATGATGTAGCCAAAGCTGGCGGCGAAGGCAATCAGGATCATGACGATCGACAGAGTACGCACCGTGCGGTGCAGCATCTTCGGCAGTTCGCTCCACTTATAGTCGCGGTAGATGAACATGGTCACGAAGAAGGCCCAGACCACTGCCACGGCTGCCGACTCGGTGGCGGTGAACACGCCGCTGAGAATACCGCCGAGGATGATGCCCATGGTCATCAATCCCCACAGTGCCTCGGCGCAGATCTTCAAGGCCTGGCGCAGCGGGATCACTTCACCCTTGGGATAGTTGCGTTTACGGGCGAATACCAGGCACAACGCGGCCATGGTGAAGCTCAGCAGCAGGCCAGGGCCGATACCAGCGACGAACAGCGCGGCAATGGACACTGTGCCGCCCGCGGCCAGCGAGTAGATCACCGAGTTGTGGCTGGGCGGTGTGAGCAGCGCCTGTACCGAACCGGAGACGGTGACGGCGGTGGAGAACTCGCGCGGGTAGCCCTTTTTCTCCATTTCCGGGATCAGCACCGAGCCGACCGAAGCCGTATCGGCCAGGGACGAGCCGGAGATAGCGCCGAAGAAGGTCGAAGCGGTGATGTTGACCAGCGACAGGCCGCCACGGACGAAGCCTACCAGCACTCCAGCGAAGGCCACCAGGCGGCGCGCCATACCACCTTCGGCCATGATCGCGCCGGCCAAAACGAAGAACGGGATGGCCAGCAGAGAGAATTTGTTCACGCCGCCGGCAATCTGGATCATTACGGCATGCAACGGAATATCGATCCACCAGGCGCCGATCAACGAGGCCAGCCCCAGTGCGTAGGCAACCGGTACGCGTAACAGAATCAGGGCGATGAAGCTGCCCAGCAAGATGACTGCGTCCATTACACGGCCTCCTTGGCGTCTTCGTCGTTTTCATAGTCGACGACTCGACGCTTGTGCTGATCGCCATACAGCAACTGTTCGATGACGAACATCAGGGTGAGGAAACCGCCCAGCGGGATTGGCATGTAGCTGATGCCCACACGCATCCAGGTCAGGGTACTCAGGTATTGATTCCAGGTGGCCACACATAGTTTGTAGCCCCAGATCAGCATGAACAGGCTGATCGCGCCCATGGTCAGGCGTACGAACAGGGTTAGCAGCGGCTGCAGCCCTGCGGGCAGGCGGTCACTCAGTACCTGGACTGCCATATGGGCGCCAGCGCGATAGCTGGCGGCCGCGCCGATAAAGGTAAACAGCACCATCAGTAAAATGGCGATGGGCTCCGGCCAGCCGAGTCCTTGGCCGAGCACGTAGCGACTGAATACACCCCAAGGAATGATCAAAGCCATGATCACGATTGCCATACCGGCTACTGCAATGCAGGCCCGGTAAATAACGTCATTGACGCTTAGCACCAGAGTTTTCATGAGTCGTTACCGGACGCGGCGCCTTTCGGCGCCGCATCTATTTTCAGGGGGAGGGGTTACTGCACCGCTTCGATACGCTTGATCAGGTCTGCGAACTGTGCGCCGTATTTCTCGCGAACTGGGGCGGTGGCGTCGTAGAACGGTTTGGTGTCGACTTCGATGTACTCGACGCCTGCGGCCTTGAGCTTCTCGTCGCTGGCTTTTTCCTTGGCGGTCCACAGTTCACGTTCTTCCAACTGGGCCTCTTTAGCCAGTTTCTTCACCAGTGCCTGCTGCTCAGCGGTGAGCTTGTTCCAAGTGGTTTTGGACATCAGCAGCGGCTCGGGCAGGATCAGGTGGTGAGTCTGGGTGTAGTACTTGGCTGCGCGGTAGTGGTTGTGCTCGAGGATGGTCGGCGAATTGTTCTCGGCGCCGTCGATCACGCCGCTTTGCAGGGCGCTGAAGATCTCGCCGGTGTCCATGGCGATGCCGTTGGCACCCATGGCATTGAGGGTATCGATGAACAGCGGGTTGCCGATCACACGGATCTTCATGCCTTTGAGGTCTTCGATCTTGCGCACCGGCTTCTTGGTGTAGAGGCTGCGGCTGCCGGCTTCCATCCAGGCCAGACCAACCATGTTGAAGTCGGATTCAGTGATGGCGTCGAGAATTTCCTGGCCAATCTCACCGTCGATCACCTTGCGCATGTGGTCGACATCGCGGAACACGAACGGCATGTTGAACACATTGGTGGTCGGTACTACTGGGCCAACCGAACCGAGGCTGACGCGGGTGAGTTGTACGGCACCGATCTGGGTCTGTTCGATCACTTCCTTCTCGGAGCCGAGCACGCCGCCTGCGAACATGCGCGATTTGATCTCACCATTGGTGCCTGTTTCGAGTTTCTGGCCCAGATGCTCCATGGCCACCACGGTCGGATAACCTGCAGGATGAATTTCGGCGATTTTCAGCGTCATCTCCGCTTGGGCAAAGGATGACAGGCCGAGTGCGAGCGGAAGTGCGGCGAAAAGCAGCTTGCGTTTGAGGTTCATGTGGAAAGCTCCATCTTGTTGTTGTTGGTGAACAGCATGACTAGCCGGTGCCGCTCTGCAGCGGCCCAGGGTGGATCGGATCAGGGGTGGTAGGTTGGCTCCGCGAGGCCACGCACGCCGGGGTCAAGGGCGAATACGCCGCCGGCCAGTGGCTGATCGGCCAGATCGCCGCCTGGACGGATCGAGGTCACGAACAGCGTGTCCAGGTTGGCGCCGCCGAAGGCGCACATGGCGGGTTTCTTCACCGGTACGGCGAGCGAGCGATCGAGGTGGCCATCGGGCGTAAAGCGATGGATCAGGCCAGCGTCGTTACCGCAGATCCAGTAGCAACCATCGACGTCGATAGCTGCGCCGTCTGGGCGCCCCGGATGCTGGTTCATATCGATGAACAGACGGCGGTTGTGCGGTGTGCCGCTGTCAGTGTCGTAATCGAAGGCCCATACCGCCTGCACCGAAGGGTGAGAGTCGGATAGGTACATGGTGCGTCCATCTGGGCTGAAGGCCAGGCCGTTGGGCACGATGAAGTCATCAAGCACTTGCTGCAATTGACCGTCGAAGCGGTACAGCGCGCCAACACGAGCGCCTGCGGCCATGTCCAAAAGCATGGTGCCGGCCCAAAAACGGCCTTGGCGGTCGCAACGACCATCGTTGAAGCGCATCTCCGCCTGGGCGTGTTCGACAGTGGCGAGGCGCTCGGCCCGCAGGTTGCCATCATCTTGCGCTTGTAGGTGGAAGATGCCGCTTTGCATGCCGGCAATCCAACCACCGGCAGGGTGGATGGCGAGGCAGGCCAGCATTTCGGGTGCTTGCCAGCTCTGCGTCTGACCATCGGCCAGGCGCCAGCGGTGCAGACGGCCGACTGGAATATCGGCCCAATACAGGGCTTGTTCTGCTGTGTGCCAGACCGGGCTTTCACCGGTGGCGTTGCGTGCATCGAGGATCAGTTCGGCTGACATGGGGCGCTCTGCTTGTTCTGGTGGTGTAGCGATGGCGGGCAGGATCAGTCGTCGCCGAACGGGCCTGCGGCAACGAAAGCGCCGCCTTGATAGATGCGCGCGGGATCATCGTCTGCAGGCATCGGCTGCTCCTCGACCTTGTCGCGGAAGACTTCCGAGCTGTCCTTGGCGGTAAAGCCCAGGTGCGCGGCAAGGTGGTTGTCCCACCACACTTCGCGATTCGCCGACATGCCATAGACCACGGTATGGCCCACGCTCGGCGTGTAGAGCGAGCGCTCGATCAATTGGGTCAGGTCGTCATAGCTCAGCCAGGTGCTCATCATGCGGCGGTTGGCTGGCTCGGGGAACGAAGAACCGATGCGAATGCTGACGGTTTCGATGCCATAGCGATCGAAATAGAAGTTCGCCATATCTTCGCCATAGGCCTTGGACAGGCCGTAGTAACCGTCCGGGCGACGCGGGGAGTGAGCGTCGATTCGCTCGTCCTGCTTGTAGAAGCCGATGACATGGTTGGAACTGGCGAACACCACGCGTTTCACGCCGTGGCGACGGGCTGCTTCGTAGATATGGAATACGCCGCAGATGTTGGCGCCGAGAATTTCTTCGAAGGGACGCTCTACCGAAACACCGCCGAAGTGAATGATGGCGTCGACCCCCTCGACTAGTTCATGCACAGCGTGCTTGTCGGACAGGTCGCAGTGCACGATCTCTTCGTGCGGGCCTGTGGCGGGAGCCATCTCGCCAATGTCGGACAGACGCAGGATATTTGTGTAGGGGCGCAGGCGTTCGCGCAACACTTTGCCCAGGCCACCGGCGGCACCGGTCAGCAGCAGGCGATTGAAGGGGCGCAGTTCGCTGGAAGTGTTTGTCATGGAGTGGCCTGAATTCATTGCTTGTTGTTATTGAATTGTCATACGTTGTCGTATGACTTGGCCCGATTATCAACACCGGTCGCGAGCGATGTCAATGTGAGGTCTACGACTGATCCATTCCGTCCAGCTAAGCGTAGTTACCAAGAATGGGCTTGAAGGGCGCTGATTACGGTATTTTGAAGGGACTGTAGCCGCTCTATATTCGGCTTATCGTCAGGTGCGCAGGCATAGAGACGGGTGGTGCACCAGTGCAGTGAGTCTATGGATTGCGCGAATGCAACATATTCGACCATAGTTGTATGACAACGGGCGTCTGATTCAATACCTACAAATTTATACTTGGGTGAACAAGGAGTGACCCATGAGTAGACGATCCTCCGCTGCACGATCCGGCAATGCCCCGACACTTATCGACGTGGCCAAGGTCGCCGGTGTTTCGCCTATTACCGTATCGCGCGCCTTGGGGCGGCCCGAGGTGGTTACGGCCGCGACGCGCAAGCGAGTGTTGGAGGCCGTGCGAGCGACAGGCTATGTCCCGAACATGGCGGCGGGTGCTCTGGCATCGAGTCGCAGTCGGCTGGTGGCGGTATTTCTACCCACTATTGCTAACTCGATATTTTCCGACACCGTACAAGCACTGACTGATCGCTTGGCTGTGGCAGGTTATCAGACGCTGCTGGGCCTGACCGGTTATAGCCCCGAGCAGGAAGAGGCCTTGCTCGAAGCTGTGCTCGGGCGCCGCCCGGACGGCATCGTGCTGACCGGTACCGAACACACCCAGGCCAGCCGCGAGCGCCTGGCGCGTGTGGGCATGCCGGTGGTCGAGGCTTGGGATCTGGCGGCGCAAGCGCTGGATATGCAGGTAGGGTTTTCCCACGAGGCCGTAGGCAGGGCCGTGGCCGATTACCTGCTGCGCAAGGGCTACCGGCGCATCTCGGTTGTCAGCCTCGACGATCCCCGTGGCCTGCGCCGTTACCGCAGCCTGGCGCAGGCGTTGGCTGAGCAGGGCGTGGAGCTGATCGATACGCAGATACTGCCAGCACCGGCGACCCTGGGGGTTGGCCGCGAAGGCTGCGCCCGGCTGTTGCAAGTGGGCAGGGCCGGTGATGTGGTGGTATGCAGCTCCGACACTCTGGCTCAGGGCGTATTGGCCGAAGCTGCTAGCCGTGGCTTACGTGTGCCAGAGGATCTGGCGGTCATCGGCTTCGGCGACCTCTCTAGCGCTGCGTACAGCCATCCACCGCTGACCACCATCCGCATCGACGGGGCGCGTATCGGCAACGCTATCGCCGAAGCGCTGCTGGCCCGTATTGCCGAACCGAATCTGGCGCGTCAGCCGTTAAGGCTGGATGTGGGATTCGAGCTAGTGAGGCGGGGGAGTGGGTAAGTTGTGACTGATGCAATTATGAATGTATCCATATCCGATTTATTGCGTGGTGCTCATGCTTTGCCAATGGTGATATAGGCCTGCAATGTCTTAAGAGTACAGAAAAGACATCGTTTCTTTGATCTGTTTCAGCGGCTAATCCCGCTAAGCCATTTCTAAAGGTAAACGACCTTCTTAGTCGGGAATCTAGCTATCCCAATTTCCTGCGCCATTGCTCTTCCACTTAAAAACCATCATTGAATGATTGCGCAATCATCGTAGCCTGAATCAGGTTGCTCATTTTCGGCGGCCTCGTTGGGTCGTCGGCTGTCCATTCCGAGGAGGTTTGCATGAATGATCGATCCAACCCTGTCTGTGCCGATGATGACCGCATCGTCTGGTTGAGCATGCGCTCTGTGGCATTGCCGCTGGCCAATCCGATTAGCGATGCCAAGGTACTGACCGGGCGGCAGAAGCCGATGACCGAAATCGCCATCCTGATCGCCGAGATCGAGACTCGTGACGGTCATCGAGGCCTGGGCTTCAGCTATTCCAAGCGCGCCGGTGGCCCTGGGCAGTTCGCTCATGCTCTGGAGGTGGCGCCGAATCTGATTGGCGAGAACCCCAGCGATATCGCCAAGCTGTGGGACAAGCTGTGCTGGGCTGGTGCTTCGGTCGGGCGCAGCGGCTTGGCGACCCAGGCCATCGGCGCGTTCGACGTCGCCCTGTGGGATCTCAAGGCGCGCCGCAGTGGTCTGTCGCTGGCGCGTTTGCTCGGCAGTCACCGCGATTCCGTACGCTGCTACAACACCTCGGGGGGGTTTCTGCACACGCCGCTCGACCAACTGCTGAAGAACACCGACACCTCCCGCGAGAAGGGCATCGGTGGGATCAAGCTCAAGGTTGGCCAGCCGGACTGGGCGCTGGATATTCACCGCGTCAGCACCGTGCGCGAACACCTGGGTGAGAGCTTCCCGCTGATGGTCGATGCCAACCAGCAATGGGATCGCCCGACCGCACGACGCATGTGCCGTCGGCTGGAGCCGTTCAATCTGATCTGGATTGAGGAGCCGCTGGACTGCTACGACGCTGAAGGCCACGCCGAGCTGGTGCGCCAGTTCGATACGCCGATTGCTACCGGCGAGATGCTTACCAGCCCGGCCGAGCATTGGGAGTTCATTCGTCAGCGCGGTGCCGATTTCCTCATGCCCGATGCGCCGCGCGTTGGTGGCATCACTCCGTACCTGCGTGTGCAGGCTCTGGCCGAGCAGGCTGGCATGACCCTGGCGCCGCACTTCGCCATGGAGCTGCACGTGCACCTGGCCGCCAGCCATACGCGCGAGCCGTGGGTCGAGCACTTCGAGTGGTTGGAGCCGCTGTTCAACGAGCGCCTGGAGATTCGCGACGGGCGCATGCTGGTGCCGACCCGTCCGGGCCTTGGTTTGAGCCTGAGCGAGCAGGTGGCCGCCTGGGCGGTGCAGCAGGCCGAGGTTGGCAAGCGCGCCTGAGCTTTCAACTAGGCGGATAAATCTCGCGAGCGGCCTGGCGCACGGCATCGATCACCGCAGGCAAGGCAGGGTTGTCGTTGTCGTCGCGCCAGACCAGATGCAGTTCGCCGCACACGCCTTTGGGGAGCGGCAGGTCGCGGAACCGTATCTGCTCGAAGCGAATGGCGCTGGCGCTACGTGGCACCAGCGCCAGCCCCATGCCGGCATTGACCAGCGACAGAATGGTCAGGGTCGAGCCCAGTGCCTGGACGAACTCTGGTTGAATGCCGCTGGCGCGAAACAGACCGGTGTGCAACTCGTTGAACGGCTGCCAGGCCGTATGAGCGTACAGGATGAAAGGTTGGCCATGGAGCATCTCCAGGGTTGGCTGCTCGTGCTGCGCCAGTGGGTGCTCGGCGGGGACGGCCAGTACGAACGGCTCGTGCAGCAGGCACTGTGAAATCAGGCCTGGCTGCTGCAGTGGCGCGCGTACGATGGCCAGATCGACTCGGCGCGCATGCAGCGCTTGAGTCTGTTCGAAGGTGCCCATTTCCAGCAAGGCAATGTCCACGCCTGGCCGCGCGCGCCTGGCTGCGGTAATGGCGCGTGGCAGCACGTCATACACCGCGCTGGCAACGAAGCTGATGTTCAGCGAACCACTTTCACCAATGGCCGCCAGGCGCGCGCTCTGGGCGGCGCGCTGAGCTTGATCGAGCAGTGCCTGGGCTTCGACGAAAAAGGCGCGACCAGCCGCCGTCAGTGTTACTGAGCGCGTACTGCGGGTGAGCAGGCTGACACCTAATTGATGTTCGAGTAACTGAATCTGTCGGCTCAGCGGCGGTTGGGTCATGTTCAGGCGTTCGGCAGCGCGGCGGAAATTCAACTCTGCAGCCAGGGTGGTGAAGCAGCGCAGTTGGGCGAGGTCGAACATTGATTCAATCCGGGTATCAATCAAGTGATTGATTAGATTAGACCTGGATCAATGAAGGCGTCCATCATCTGCATCAAGCTGCTGTAGACGTCGTTCTAGAGCGCTTGAGGGATAGTGGGACGGAAAAGAAACCGCCCCCTGAGCAGAGGGGGCGGTGAGGTGGGTCAGGTACGCAGGATTTCGTTGATCGCGCTGGGTTTGGGACGCAGCGCGCTGAACACCTGCCAAAGCACGAACGCCAGCGCCAGGCCGAGGAAGGTGCCGGCGATGGGGTTGGTGAGGAAATCGGCAAAGTTGCCATCCGACAGCATCAGGCCGCGGCGCAGGTTGGTTTCCGCCATCGGCCCGAGGATGAAGCCGATGATGAACGGCGCCGCTGGCATGCCAGCCTTGACGAAACCATAGCCGAGCAGACCGAACAGCAGGATCGACCAGACGTCGAACAGGCGGCTGGACAGGCCGAAGGCGCCGACCACGCACAGCACCAGGATGATCGGCAACAGGATGTGCTTGGGCACGTCGAGCAGCTTGATGAACAGGCGCAGGCCATAGAACTCCATGAACAGCATCATGACGGTGGCGACGATCAGGGCGGCGAAGATGGTGTACACCAGCGGGCCTTGGCTGATGAACAGCAGCGGGCCGGGCTGGATGCCGTGGATCAGGAAGCCGCCGAGCAAGATCGCGGTAACGGTGTCACCGGGGATGCCCAGGGTCATCAGTGGCAGCATGGCGCCCCCGATACCGGCGTTGTTGGCAGTCTCGCTGGCGACCACGCCACCAATGTTGCCCTTGCCGTAGGTGTGGCCATCCTTCGCACGCTTCTTGGCGATGATGTAGGACACTAAGTTGGAGGTGCCAGCGCCGATACCCGGAAGAATACCAATGCCCAGGCCGATCAGGCCGGAGCGGCCAGCGTTGGGCAGTTGCTCGCGGAACTCCTTGAGCGAGAAGCCGAAGCCCTTGATGTGCTTCATGCTCACCGACTTGGCCTTGCCCTGCACGGCATGGCGACCGGTTTCGGCGACCTTGATGATCTCAGCTACAGCAAACATGCCGATCATTACCGTGAGCATGGAGAAGCCGCCGTTGAGTTCACTGAAGTCGAAGGTGAAGCGGCGGATGGCTTCGACCGGGGCGATACCAACGGTGGAAACGGCGATACCCAGCGCGCCGGCGAACAGCCCCTTGATCATGGAGCCCGCCGACAGGGTGGCGATCAGGGTCAGGGAGAAGATGGCGATGGCAAAGTATTCGTGCGGGCCGAAGCTCAGTGCCACCTTGGCCAGTTGCGGGGCAATGAACATCAGCGCCGCGATACTGAAGATGGTGCCGAGGAAGGAAAACACGATACCGACGCCGAGCGCCTTCACGCCTTCGCCTTTTTCCATCATTGGGCCACCGTCAAAGACCGTGGCGATGGAGGAGGGGGTACCCGGTATTTTCAACAGGATGGCGGAGATCAGACCCCCCGACGTGGCGCCGATGAACAGTGCCACCAACAGCGACAGACCCGCGTGTGGGCCCATGGTGAAGGTCAGCGGCAGGCACAGGGCCACGGCCATGGTGGCGGACAAGCCGGGCACCGCGCCGAAGACGATGCCCACGGCTACGCCGACGGCCATCAGCAGCATGATATGGATGGAGAAGACGGCACCGAAGCCTTGCTGCAGTAATTCGAGCATGGTCGATCCTCAGAGGAAGTTGTTCAGCAGGCCAGCGGGCAGCAACAGGTCGAAGGCCTCGCGGAACAGCAGGAAGATGACGGCCGAACTGATCACGGCGATCAGGGCATAAGTCAGGTGACGGACTTTCTGCTTCACCGGCGTCAGCACGATGAACTGCAGATATAGGTACAGCGCGGTCATGATCGGGAAGCCAATCGAGCCGAGCAGGGCCATGTAGGCGAGAATCAGAGCCAGGGTCTTGATGACGGTTTTCGGTTCAATGATCTCTGGTGCCGCTTGCTCACTGCTCTCATCCGCTTCTTTGCTTGGTGGCTCGGCGCTTACCGTAGCCTTGCTGGCAAAGGCGCTGAACAGTTGCATCACGCCAAGCAGTAGCAGCAGGCCGGAAAGCAGCACGGGCACGGTTGCGGCGTCTACGCCTTGGTGTCCGGGCAGTTGGTAGCTCATCACCATATAGCTAACGCTAGCGGCCAACATGGCAAGGCCGGTAATCAGTTCTTTCTTGTTCAGGGTGCTCATCGCATGCCTCGATGTTCTGAGGTGCGCTGCCGACCGGCATCAGGCCGGTCGGCAGCACTTTTGGGCTTACTTGGCCTTGCGCAGGTCATCCTTGAACTGCATGAAGTCATTGCGGGTCTTGGCCAGAATGGCCTTGGCATCTTCAGTGGCGTAGAAAGAAACCGGTTGTTTGAACTTCTTCAGATCCTCGGCGTACTCAGGCACTTCGGTGATCTGCTTCATCAGGTCAGACATTTTCTTGATGATGGCCGGGTCGGTACCTTTCGGGAAGGCGACCACGTAAGGCTTGTCCATGGTGATGTCCAGGCCTTGTTCCTTGAGGGTCGGTACATCGCCAAGCATGGGGTTGCGCTCGGCGTTGGGTTGGCCCAGTGCGACCATCTGCCCGCCCTGAACATAATCTTGTACCGAGCCATAGGTGATGGCGCCCATACCCAGGCGACCGCCGAGCATGCCAACCACGCGGTCGGATACGGTGCCGCCATCGACCATCTTCAGCTTGATGCCAGCCTGTTTCTCCAGCATCAGGCCTTGCAGGTGGGAGAAGCTACCCATCTCGGTGCCGTAGGTGACGCTGCCCGGATTGGCTTTGGACTTCTCAATCAGCTCTTTCATGTTGTTCACGCCGACCTGTTTGGAGGCGACGAACACGGTGCTCTTGTCGACGCCAGCGAAGCAGGCGACGTCGAAGGCTTCATAGCTGTCTTGGGTCAGCCCGGCGACTTCGTTGACGATCAATTGGCCTGGGTGAGTGAAGAGGATGGTGTTGCCGTCCGGTGCTGCGCCCTTGACCTGCTCGGCTGCCAGAGTGCCGCCGCCACCTGCGACGTTGGTGACCACCATGGTTTTGCCGGTGATCTGGTTGAAATATTTGGCCATCATGCGGGCGTTGAAGTCGGTGTCACCGCCGGGGTTGGCGATCACCACCACCTGGATCGGACGAGTCGGCCAGTTGACCTCGTCAGCGAAGGAGGCCGCGTGGCTGACCAAGGCACCGATGCCGACAACGGCAGAAAGGAGAGAAGCGCGGAATGTTTTTTTCATTGGAATGCTCCGGGTGGGGGATAGAAGTCGCGTGAGTCAGTCGCGACCGAGGCTGGGACGTTTCGGGTCATACTGCCAACCCGAAACCAGGTACTGCATGGCCATGGCGTCGTCACGCGCGCCATTGGCGACCTTCTTGTAAAGCTCGTGGGCGGCCATGATCCGCTCCATGTCCGGCTCGATACCGAGGCCGGGTTTGTCGGACACCTGCACCTGGCCACCAACGATCTGCAGTGGCTCGCGGGTCAGGCGTTCTTCACCTTCCTGCCAGATCCAGTGGGTGTCGATGGCGGTGACGCGGCCCGGTACGGCGGCGGCGGCATGGGTGAACATGGCCAGGGAAATGTCGAAGTGATTGTTGGAGTGCGAGCCCCAGGTCAGGCCGAATTCTTCGCACACCTGGCCGAGGCGCACGGCGCCCTGCATGGTCCAGAAGTGCGGGTCGGCCAGCGGAATGTCGACGGCTTCGAGGCGCAGCGAGTGGCCCATCTGCCGCCAGTCGGTGGCCACCATGTTGGTAGCGGTGGGGATACCGGTGGCGCGCTTGAACTCGGCCATCACCTCACGGCCTGAGTAGCCGTTTTCCGGGCCGCAGGGGTCTTCGGCGTAGGCCAGCACATGGCCTTGGCCTTTGCACAGGGCGATGGCTTCGTCCAGCGACCAGGCGCCATTGGGGTCGAGAGTGACGCGGGCGTCGGGGAAGCGCGCTTTGATTGCGCGGATCGCGTCCATCTCCTCGGCGCCGCGCATCACGCCGCCCTTTAGTTTGAAATCGTTGAAACCATAGCGGGCATTTGCCGCTTCAGCCAGGCGGGCGATGGCCTCTGGTGTCATCGCGGCTTGGTGACGCAGGTGGTACCAGTCATCCGCCGAACCTTGGCCGGCAAGGTAGGGCAGGTCGGTACGCTGGCGGTCGCCGATATAGAAGAGGTAGGCGAGCATCGGCACATGATCGCGCTGCTGACCACTGCCGAGCAGCTCGCAGGCCGGTACGCCCAGATGCTGGCCGAGCAGATCGAGCAAGGCCGCTTCGACTGCAGTGATGACGTTATCCAGGCGCAGGTTGATCTCGTGCGGTTGCTTGAGCACGCGTGCTTCGGATTCCGAGGTGACCTGATGCTGAGTGGTCTGCGGGCCCTTGGCCGGGCCGGAGATGGCTTGGCGCAGGCTGTTGAGGGTGCGGTTGTAACGGCCAATAGGCTGGCCGATCACCAAATCGCGGCAGCGCTCTAGCGCTTGGCGAATACCTTCGCCGCCTGGTACTTCACCGCAGCCGGTGTGCCCGGCGTTATCTTTGAGCAGTACCAGGTTGCGGGTGAAATAGGGGGCATGGGCGCCGCACAGGTTGAGCAACATGCTGTCATGACCGGCAACCGGAATGACCTGCATATCGATGATCAGCGGTGTGCTGTTATCTGCGTGTTGTTGCATGTGGCTTGTGGCTCCGAGCATGGCGCGACCTTGGCCGCGAAATTCGATTCAGGCGTTCGATAGGTTGTGCGCGGAGCAAAACCTGGTGGCTCGGGAGAGGTTGGCAGGAACACCGTCATGAAAGGTGTTGTGGCCGTGTACGCGGATTGCGCAGCCAGGGTGGGCCTGAGTGCCGCAGATGGCAGTGAAGGTCGGTGACATGACCTGAGCCTCGCTTGTATTTTTATTTGAAAGTCATAGGTTGTCATATGACATGGCGAAATTAGTACCAGTCAGATTGGGGGCTGTCAACGCTGTTTTGGTCTAGGATGATTGCGCTGCCATTCGCCAGGATGTTGTGCTAAAAGCGCTTCAAGGCCCTTATTTTCAGCGTAAGACAAGGTGCGCTCAGGGTGTGCCGAAATCGATTGAATGCACTTCGTCGAACGGGGAGTGCAAAAACTGGTGTTTTTTTTGTTGTTGTACGATAACGTATCTCTACAGCTTCGGCTGACGTTATTCCTCACAACTCGCTCTACAGGGTGTTCGCATAATGAATCCACAAGAACTGAAGTCCATCCTCTCTTCCGGTCTGCTGTCCTTCCCCGTGACCGATTTCGATGCTGCCGGCAATTTCAATCAGGCGGGCTATGTGCGCCGCCTGGAGTGGCTGGCGCCGTATGGTGCGTCGGCGCTGTTCGCCGCCGGTGGTACCGGTGAGTTCTTTTCGCTCGACAGCAACGAGTATTCGCAGATCATCAAAACTGCTGTTGATACCTGCGAGAAGTCCGTACCTATCCTGGCTGGCGTCGGTGGCCCGACTCGCGTAGCCATTCAGATGGCTCAGGAAGCCGAGCGCCTGGGTGCCAAAGGCCTGCTGCTGCTGCCGCACTACCTGACCGAAGCCTCGCAGGACGGCGTTGCCGCTCACGTCGAGCAGGTGTGCAAATCGGTGAACATCGGCGTGGTGGTTTACAACCGTAACGTCTGCCGCCTCAACGCCAACCTGCTGGAGCAACTGGCTGAGCGTTGCCCGAACCTGATCGGTTACAAAGATGGTCTGGGTGACATCGAGCTGATGGTGTCGATTCGTCGCCGCCTGGGCGATCGCTTCACCTACCTCGGTGGTCTGCCGACCGCTGAAGTCTATGCTGCTGCCTACAAGGCCTTGGGCGTGCCGGTTTACTCCTCGGCGGTGTTCAACTTCATCCCGAAAACCGCGATGGAGTTCTACAAGGCTATCGCAGCGGAAGATCACGCCACCGTTGGCAAGCTGATCGATGATTTCTTCCTGCCGTACCTGGACATCCGTAACCGTAAGGCCGGTTACGCAGTGAGCATCGTCAAGGCCGGCGCCAAGATCGTCGGTTACGATGCCGGCCCGGTACGTGCCCCGCTGACCGATCTGCTGCCGGACGAGTACGAAGCTCTGGCCAAGCTGATCGAAGCGCAAGGCGCTCAGTAATACCGCTGTTGGCCGCTCGCACCGCGGGCGGTTGGCGGCCAGTGTGTCCCGCCTCTTGTTAGGCGGGTTGCACTAGGGTTTGTACGAAAAGTCGTCGAGCGAAGGTCATGCGATACCGATGGCGGCACCGCAAAAACAGGTCAGGAACGGTCTGAGTCGCGCTCGACTTTACGAGCTGTAAATGAGCATTCCGAACCCGTTTTTAACGAAGCATCACCGAGCGCAGGCACTTTTCGTACAGAGCCTAATCAATTGTCAAACCCATAAGAACAACAGGGTAACGCTCATGAATTCACAGACTCCTGCCTCTGTCGGCACTCCGCTGATCACTGAGCTGCAAGTCGTACCGGTCGCCGGCCAGGACAGCATGCTGCTCAACCTGAGCGGTGCCCATGGTCCTTATTTCACTCGTAACATCCTTATTCTCAAAGACAGCGCTGGCCATGTTGGTGTCGGCGAAGTCCCAGGCGGCGAGGGCATTCGTCAGACCCTCGAAGACGCCCGCTCGATTCTCGTCGGCCAGCCGGTCGGCAACTACAACGCACTGCTCAACCAAGTACGCCGCGCTTTCGCTGACCGCGATTCCGGTGGCCGTGGCCTGCAGACTTTCGACCTGCGTATCACCATTCACGCCGTGACCGCGCTGGAGTCGGCACTGCTCGATTTGCTCGGCCAGCACCTCGGTGTACCGGTCGCAGCTCTGCTTGGTGAAGGCCAGCAGCGCGATGCAGTGGAAATGCTCGGTTATCTGTTCTTCGTCGGCGACAAAGGCAAGACCGATCTCGGTTACCGCGACGAGTCCGATGCCGATGACGAATGGTTCCGTGTGCGTAACCAGACGGCGCTGACCCCGGAGACCGTGGTGCGCCAGGCCGAAGCGGCGCACGCGCGCTACGGCTTCAATGACTTCAAACTCAAAGGTGGCGTGCTGCACGGTGAAGCCGAGGTTGAGGCGATCCGTGCCCTGGCTGCGCGTTTCCCCGATGCCCGTGTAACGCTCGATCCTAACGGTGGCTGGTCGCTGGATCAGGCTATAGCCCTGTGCCGCGACCTGCATGGCGTGCTGGCTTATGCCGAAGACCCGTGCGGCGCCGAGAACGGCTACAGCGGTCGTGAAGTGATGGCCGAATTCCGCCGTGCTACCGGTCTGCCGACGGCGACCAACATGATCGCCACCGACTGGCGGCAGATGGGCCACACCATCTCCCTGCAATCGGTGGACATCCCGCTGGCCGACCCGCACTTCTGGACCATGGCCGGTTCCGTGCGCGTGGCGCAGATGTGCAACGACTGGGGCCTGACCTGGGGTTCGCATTCGAATAACCACTTCGACATCTCCCTGGCCATGTTCACCCACGTCGCCGCCGCTGCTCCGGGCCGTGTCACCGCTATCGACACGCACTGGATCTGGCAGGACGGTCAGCACCTGACGCGCAACCCGCTGCGCATCGAGGGTGGCCTGGTGCAGGTGCCGAAAACGCCAGGTCTTGGCGTCGAGCTGGACTGGGATGCATTGGCCAAGGCGCACGAGCTGTATCGCGCCAAGGGGCTCGGTGCGCGCGATGACGCAGTCGCCATGCAGTACTTGATCCCCAACTGGACCTTCAATAACAAGAAGCCCTGCCTGGTGCGTTGAGTCGGGCCCGCAGTCCTGTAGGGTGGGCTTTAGCCCACAAATAATGCAGCCGGTGGGCTGAAGCGGAGCGCCGCCCGGCCCACCCTACAAGTGTGCAGTCCAACCCTACGGGCTCAGCCTTTCCTTTTGCTACGCGAGCCTTACCGATGCCTGATGCCAAACCGGGTCGTGTGCGCTACCGCATCCTGCTGATGCTGTTTCTGGTGACCTTGGTTACCTTTGCCGACCGTTCCAGCCTGTCGATTGCCGGTACTGCCTTGCAGGAAGGCCTGGGGATCGATGCCGTGACGCTTGGCTATATCTTTTCGGCTTTCGGCTGGGCCTATGTCATCGGGCAGATTCCCGGTGGCTGGTTGTTCGACCGTTTTGGCACCAAACCGGTATATACCCTGGCGCTGTTCCTCTGGTCAGGGTTGACCCTATTGCAGGGCTTCGTCGGCTGGCTGCCGACCACCTGGGCGGTGAGTACGATATTTCTCTTGCGCCTGCTGGTGGGCTTTGCTGGCGCACCATGTTTTCCCGGTAACGCGCGGGTGACGGCGTCCTGGTTTCCTTCTGCTGAGCGGGCTACCGCTACGGCCATCGCCAGCTCGGCGCAATATGCCGCCACTGCACTGTTCGCCCCGCTGATGGGCGCGGTGGTGCAAATGTTCGGCTGGCAATACGTGTTCATCATTCTCGGTTGTCTGGGACTGGGGTTGTCGCTGCTGTGGCTGAAGAATCTGCACAGCCCGCGTGAGCATCCGCTGCTCGGTGCGCCGGAGCTGACGTTGCTGGAACGGGGCGGGGCGCTGGTCGACCTCGATCAGCGCGCGGGTGCGACCGGCCCGCAGTGGCGTCATCTGCGTCTGCTGCTGACCCAGCGCACACTGCTCGGCATTTACCTGGGGCAGTACTGCAATAACGCGATTACCTATTTCTTTCTGACCTGGTTTCCGGTGTACCTGATCCAGGGCCGTGGCATGAGTATCGTCGGCGCCGGTTTCGCCGCTGCGGTGCCGGCCATCAGTGGCTGCATTGGCGGTGTGCTGGGTGGGCTGTTGTCCGACGGTTTGCTGCGCCGTGGTCATTCGCTGACGCTGGCGCGCAAGTTGCCCAGCGTGCTCGGCTTACTGTTGTCGAGCAGCCTGGTGCTGTGCATCTTCGTCGACAGCGATGCCGCCGTGGTGGCGCTGATGACTCTGGCCTTCTTCGGCAAGGGTTTGGGTTCGCTGGGCTGGACGCTGGTGGCCGACACCGCGCCGCGGCAGATACTCGGCCTGTGCGGCGGGCTGTTCAATACCTTCGGTAACCTGGCTGCCGTTACCACGCCAATCGTCATTGGTTACCTGGTCAGCCTGACCGGCTCATTCGATGGTGCACTACTTTATGTGGGCGCCAATGCCTTGCTGGCGGTGATTGGTTTCACGTTCATCGTCGGTCGTATAGACAGGATCGAGCTGCCGGCCGAAGGCCCTAGAGCAGCGTCCTGAGTGCCTAATGTAGGAGAACTTATCCATGCAGTTGATTCCCCATCAGGATTCGCCCCGTTACATCCGTCTGCACCCGAGCGATAACGTCGGCGTGGTGGTCAATGACCAGGGTGTGGCCGTGGGCGGTCAGTTCGACGATGGCCTGACGGCTATCGAAGGCATTCCGCAGAGCCACAAGGTGGCGCTGGTCAATATCGCCGAAGGCGGTGAGGTGGTGCGCTATGGCGAGGTCATCGGCTATGCGCTCAAGCCCATCGCGGCCGGTAGCTGGGTCACCGAGCAGGTGTTGCGCATGCCCGAGCCGCCGGTGCTCGACAACCTGCCCAAGGCAACGATCAAGGCCACGCCTGGCGAGCCGCTGGAGGGTTACACCTTCGAAGGTTTCCGCAACGCCGATGGTACGGTGGGCACGCGTAACATCCTGGCCGTGAGCACCACCGTGCAGTGCGTGGTCGGCGTGCTCGATCACGTGGTCGAGCGCGTGCGCAAGGAAATCCTGCCCAAGTATCCGAATGTCGATGACGTGGTGGCGCTGTCGCACAGCTACGGCTGCGGCGTGGCGATCAACGCGCCGGACGCCGTGGTGCCGATCCGCACCCTGTACAACATCAGCCGCAACCCCAACTTCGGCGGCCAGGCGCTGGTGATCAGCCTGGGCTGCGAGAAGTTGCAGGCCAACCAGTTGATGGATGGCGATGCGCTCACCAACGGCATGGACGAGGAAGATTGGCTGTTCCGCCTGCAGGACTCCGGCACCGGTTTCACCGGCATGGTCGAGCAGATCATGGCCATGATCGAAGAGCGCCTGAAGGTGCTCGACCTGCGCCGCCGTGAGACGGTTCCAGCCTCTGAACTAGTGGTAGGCATGCAATGCGGCGGCAGCGATGCCTTCTCCGGCATCACCGCCAACCCGGCTTTGGGTGTGGCCGCTGACCTGCTGGTGCGCGCTGGCGCCACCGTGATGTTCTCGGAAAACACCGAAGTACGTGACGGTATCCATCTGCTCACCCCGCGCGCGGCGAGCGTCGAGGTGGCCGATGCATTGATCCGCGAGATGGACTGGTACGACTGCTACCTGCAACGTGGCATGGCCGACCGCAGTGCCAACACCACGCCGGGTAACAAGAAGGGCGGGCTGAACAACATCGTCGAGAAGGCCATGGGTTCGATTGCCAAGTCCGGCAACGGCACCATCGCCGGGGTGGTGTCGCCGGGCGAGCGCATTCGCGGCAAGGGCCTGTGGTTCTGCGCCACGCCGGCCAGCGACTTCATCTGCGGCACCCTGCAACTGGCGGCAGGTATGAATCTGCACATCTTCACCACCGGTCGTGGCACGCCGTACGGCCTGTCCATGGTGCCGGTGATCAAGGTGGCCACACGCACGCAACTGGCTGAGCGCTGGCCGGACCTGATCGACGTCGACGCCGGGCAGATCGTCTCCGGGCGCATGACGCTGGAGGAAATGGGCTGGCACATCTTCCAGCTCTATCTGGACGTGGCCAGCGGTCGCAAGCAGACCTGCGCCGAGCACCTGCGCCTGCACAACGATCTGGTGCTGTTCAACCCGGCGCCGGTGACCTGAGATGACGGGCCTGTCCGATGATCTGCTTGAGGCATTGCGCGAGGCGGTCGGCGAGACTGGCCTGATCCTTGATGCCGAGCGTATGCAGAGCTACCTGAGCGACTGGCGCGGCGCCTATCGTGGTCAGGCGGCGGCGGTGTTGCGTCCCGCTTCGACCGAGGAGGTTGCCGCCGTGGTGCGCTTGTGCGCGCAGGCTGGCGTTGCTCTGGTGCCACAAGGCGGCAATACCGGCCTGTGCGGCGGCTCGATCCCTGACGGCTCTGGCGCGCAGATCGTGCTGTCGCTGACGCGCATGAAACGCATCCGCGCAGTGGACGTGGGCAATGAAACCATCACCGTCGAGGCCGGGGTGATCCTGCAACAGTTGCAGGAAGCCGCCGCCGAGGTGGGTCGACTGTTCCCGCTGTCCTTGGGCGCCGAAGGTAGTTGCACGGTCGGTGGCAACCTGGCGACCAATGCCGGTGGCACCGCGGTGCTGCGCTACGGCAACATGCGCGACCTGACCCTGGGTCTGGAAGTGGTGTTGCCTGATGGGCGTATCTGGGACGGCCTGCGCGGGTTGCGCAAGGACAACACCGGCTACGACCTCAAGCACCTGTTTATCGGCAGTGAGGGCACCCTGGGCATCATCACTGCCGCCGTGCTCAAACTGTTCCCTGCCGTGCGCAGCCTGACCACCGCTTGGGTAGCACTGCCGAGTCCGCAGGCAGCCATCGAGCTGATCGGGCAGATGCGTGGGCTATGTGGCGACCGCCTGACCGGCTTCGAGCTGATGTCGCGGCAAAGCGTGGAGTTCGTCCTGCGCCATGTCTCCGGTGTCAGCGATCCGTTCGCCGAGGTGCACCCCTGGTACGTGCTGATCGAGCTGAGCGACACCCAACCCAACGCGCCCTTGAACGAATTGCTGGAAGAGGGCCTTGGCGCCGCCTTCGAGCAAGGCGTGGCGCTGGATGCCGTGGTTGCCGCCAGCGACGCTCAGGTGCGCGCCTTGTGGGCGCTGCGCGAAGGCATCTCGGAGGCGCAGAACCACGAGGGGCCGAGCCTCAAGCACGACATCAGCGTGCCGGTCAGCCGTATCCCTGACTTCATCGCACGCACCGATGCCGCGCTGCAACAGGCCTTCCCCGGTGTGCGGATCGTGGCCTACGGGCATGTCGGTGACGGCAACCTGCATTACAACATCAGCAAGCCGGTTGGCGCCGAGGATGCGCCGTTCAAGGCGCAGGCCGAGGTGATCATGCGGCTGATCTATGACTCAACCCTGCAAGATGCCGGCAGCATCAGTGCCGAACATGGTCTGGGCCAATCCAAACGTCTGGCTGCGCAGCACTACAAGGCGCCGTTGGAGCTTGAGTTGATGGCGCGCATCAAGCAGGTGCTGGATCCGGCCGGGCTGATGAATCCAGGCAAAGTGTTGTAAATCGTACATACGAAACAGGAGGTTCCATGAGCAAAGCCAAGGTGTTGCAAATTGGCCCGCTAAGCGAGCGCTTCAACCGCGAGCTGGCCGAGGCGTACGAGGTCAGCGCGCTGTGGCAACAGGCCGAGCCGCTGGCGTTTCTGCGTGAGCACGGCGCGCAGTTTCTGTACATGGTGTCTTCGGCACGTTTCGGCTGTACGGCTGAGCAACTCGCACTGTTGCCCAACCTGCAAGCGATCAGCAGCTTCGGTGTTGGTTACGACCCCTATCCGTTGGATCTGCTGCGTGATCGCGGCATCGTGCTCAGCACCACCCCGGATGTGCTCAACGATTGCGTGGCCGACCTGGCCATGGGCCTGATGATCGACAGCGCGCGGCGCCTGTCCGAGGCCGACCGCTTCGTGCGCAGTGGCGCCTGGAGCAGCACCACGGGCTTCCCGCTGGCGCGCCGGGTCAGCGGCAAACGCCTGGGCATCGTCGGTCTCGGTCGTATCGGCGAGGCGGTGGCACTGCGCGCGTCGGGCTTCTCCATGCCGGTGCGTTATCACAACCGCCGACCGGTGGAGGGCAGCCCTTACCCGCATGAGCCGGATCTGCTGGCACTGGCGCGCTGGGCGGACTTCCTGGTGCTGACTTGTCCGGGGGGCAAGGCTACCCATCATCTGATCAACGCCGAGGTGCTCGAAGCGCTCGGGCCAGATGGCTTTCTGGTCAACGTCGCACGTGGCTCGGTGGTCGATGAGGCTGCGCTGATCACGGCGTTGCAGGACAAGGTAATTGGTGGCGCCGGGCTGGACGTGTTCGAGCGCGAACCCCAGGTGCCTGCGGCGCTACGCGAACTGGATAACGTGGTGCTGTTGCCGCATGTCGGCAGCGGCAGTGTCGAGACGCGCCAGCAGATGGCCGACCTGGTGCTCGACAACCTGCGCGCCTACATCGCCACCGGCAAACTGTTGACCCCATTGTAGGGCGGGTGCAACCCGTCAATCGAGGTGGCGGGTTGCACCCGCCCTACGGCATACGCCGGACAGCGCCTGCTGCCTGGCCTATCGTTGCACCGTCACAAGCGGTGCAATCGTTCCTTCCCTCCCCGTAGTACCCCCGGCGCACCACAAGTGCGCCGTTTTTTCTCCTGGCGCTAAGCCCTGTAAACTGTCGCGTTTTCCGCAAGCAAGGGGCGATTACCGTGCAGTCGGTCATTTCCATCGCGCAACTGAACAAAACCTATGCGTCCGGGCATCCGGCGCTGCAAGGCATCGACCTGGACATTCGCCAGGGCGAAATCTTCGCCTTGCTCGGCCCCAACGGCGCCGGCAAGACCACCCTGATCAGCATTATTTGCGGCATCGTCAATCCGGGCGAGGGCACGGTGCTGGTCGGCGGCAAGGACATCGTCCGTGACTACCGCGCGGCCCGCTCGCAGATCGGCCTGGTGCCGCAGGAACTGGTCAGTGACGTGTTCGAAACCGTCTGGGCGACGGTCAAGTTCAGCCGCGGCCTGTTCGGCAAGAAGCCCGATGCAGCCTACCTGGAGCAATTGCTCAAGGATTTGTCTTTGTGGGACAAGCGGGGCGCCAAGATCATGGAGCTTTCCGGCGGCATGAAGCGCCGGGTGATGATCGCCAAGGCGCTCTCCCACGAGCCGCAGATTCTCTTCCTTGACGAGCCCACCGCCGGTGTCGACGTCGAGCTGCGCCGCGATATGTGGGCCATGGTGCGGCGTCTGCGCGAGCGCGGCGTGACCATCATCCTCACCACCCATTACATCGAAGAGGCCGAGGAAATGGCCGACCGCATCGGGGTGATCAGCAAGGGCCGCATCATCCTGGTGGAGGACAAGCAGGTGCTGATGCACAAGCTGGGCAAGAAGCAGCTCACCCTGCAGTTGCAGCAGCCTTTGTCCTGCGTACCGGCCGAGCTGGCGCGCTACGGGCTGGAGCTGGCCGATCAGGGCCATGCCCTGGTGTTCACCTTCGATGCCCAGCACGAGAACACCGGTATCGCCGAGTTGCTGCGTGACCTGGCCCAGCACGGCATCGACTTCAAGGATCTGCAGTCGAGCCAGAGTTCGCTGGAGGAAATCTTCGTGTCCCTGCTCAAGGAGTCGCGCGCATGAACCTGTATGCCATCAAGGCCATCTACCTGTTCGAGCTGGCACGCACCTGGCGCACCTTGCTGCAGAGCATCGCCACGCCGGTGATCAGCACCTCGCTGTACTTCGTGGTGTTCGGCTCGGCCATCGGTGCGAGCATGACTCAGGTGCACGGCGTGAGCTACGGCGCCTTCATCATTCCCGGCCTGATCATGCTGGCGCTGCTGACCGAGAGCATTTCCAACGCCTCGTTCGGCATCTACATGCCCAAGTACTCGGGTAGCATCTACGAGATTCTCTCGGCGCCGGTCTCGTACCTGGAGATTCTGATCGGTTATGTCGGCGCGGCAGCCACCAAGTCGGTGATCCTCGGCATCATCATCCTGCTCACCGCCAGGCTGTTCGTCGATTTCGAGATTCAGCATCCGCTGTGGATGGCAGCGTTCCTGGTACTGACGGCGCTGACCTTCAGCCTGTTCGGCTTCATCATCGGCGTGTGGGCCGATGGCTGGGAGAAGCTGCAGATCGTCCCGGCGCTGATCGTCACGCCGCTGACCTTCCTCGGCGGTGCGTTCTATTCCATCAGCATGCTGCCGCCGGCCTGGCAGACGGTGACCCTGTTCAACCCGGTGGTGTACCTGATCAGCGCCTTCCGCTGGAGCTTCTACGGCGTGTCCGACGTCAACGTCGGCGTCAGCCTGGCGATGGTGCTGGGTTTTCTGGCGCTGTGCATCGCGCTGGTGGGCTGGATCTTCAGGACCGGTTACCGGCTCAAGAGCTGAAGCTGAGCGTGAGAGGGGCATTCGCGGCTGAAGCCGCTCCTACGTGCACGCTTCAAATTGTAGGAGCGGCTTCAGCCGCGAAAAGTGGGAGCGGGGGCATGATGCCCCCGCTCATTCTCAGCCTGTAGGGCGGGCGAAACCCGCCATGAATAGTTGGCGGGTTGCACCCGCCCTACAAATATGAGGTAAGCGCCGCAGTCACGATTTATTTCGAATCGTCGCGGCTAAAGCCCCTCCCACGGGATCAGCTTTCTTCGCTGGTTCCTCGAAGGTTTCCACTGCTGATTTAGCGCGCGTTGAAGCGCCAGGTGGAGATGCCGTCAGATGTAGGGCGGGTGCAACCCGCCATAAATAGGTGGCGGGTTGCACCCGCCCCACGGGAAGCGCCCCACAGAAGCCGTCGGGTCATTTCACCCGCAGTTCGCACTCGAAGGTTTCCGCCGGCGGCACGTTCGGCTCCCACGGCTGCTGGTAGGTCAGTAGCAGGCGGCCTTCGCCAGCGTCGCGCGCCGTGAAACGCCAGATGGATATGCCGCCTGCGCCCACCAGCCCGGCGTCTTCCGGGTTGCTGTAGACCTCGGGGCCGAGGCTGCGCAGCACTTTCTCCGCGCCGTCGCGAATTTCCCAGCGAAAACCAGTGGTGGGATTGCTCGGCAGGCTGAGGATCAGTTGCTGGCCCTTGTCCAGCGTCAGCGGGCATTGCCGCTGCTTGCTCAACTCCAGCGTGCCGCTCTGATGAGCGCAGGCGCTGAGTAGGGCCAGGACGGGTAAGGTAAGCAGGCGCAAGGTGGCGTGCATGACGAACTCCAGTCGACGAAACCTGGCCCAGCATAGCCGCATTGGCTTGCCGGGCGCGACCTCGCTGCTTATACCGTCGCGGCTAAAGCCCCTCCCACGAGAGCGTGATCAGGTTGTGCTCTGTGGGAGGCGCTTCAGCGGCGATCTTTGTGGTGTTAGTCGAACAACACCTTGGCCACGTCGCCATAGCGCTTGGCGAAGTGCACGGTGATGCCTTCCTTGAGATAGTCAGGCAACTCCTCGTAACTGCCGCGATTGGCCTCCGGAAGGATCAGTTCATGGATCTTCTGCCGCCGCGCCGCGATCACCTTCTCGCGCACGCCGCCGATGGGCAGCACCTGGCCGGTGAGGGTCAGCTCGCCGGTCATGGCTACACCTTTCTTCGGCGCCTGATTGCGCGCGAGCGAAAGCAGGGCGCTGGCCATGGTGATGCCCGCGCTGGGGCCGTCCTTGGGCGTGGCGCCTTCCGGCACGTGCAGGTGGATGAAGGCCTGGTCGAAGAAGGTCGGGTCGCCGCCGAGCTGCTTCAGGTGCGAGCTGACGTAGCTGTAAGCGATTTCCGCCGATTCCTTCATCACTTCGCCGAGCTGGCCGGTGAGCTTGAAGCCGCGGTTGAGCGTGTGGATGCGCGTCGCCTCGATCGGCAGTGTGGCGCCGCCCATGCTGGTCCAGGCCAGGCCGGTAATCACCCCGGTGCCGGCCAATACCCGCTCGTTGCGGAACACCGGCATGCCGAGGGCTTGTTCCAGATCCTTGGCGCCAATGCGGATTTTCGTTTCAGGATCATCCAGCAATTTCACTACGGATTTACGCACCAGTTTGCCCAGTTGTTTCTCAAGCTGACGCACGCCGGCCTCGCGGGCGTAACCTTCGATCACCGCGCGCAGCGCTGCATCGCTGATGGACAGACGCGCCTTCGGCACGCCGGCTTTCTCCAATTGCTTGGGCCACAGGTGACGCTTGGCGATGGCCAGTTTTTCCTCGGTGATGTAGCCGGACAGGCGAATCACCTCCATGCGGTCGAGCAGCGGGCCGGGGATGGAGTCGAGGGTGTTGGCGGTGCAGACGAACAGCACCTTGGACAGGTCCAGGCGCAGGTCGAGGTAATGATCGAGAAACTCGACGTTCTGCTCCGGGTCGAGGGTTTCCAGCAGCGCCGAGGCCGGGTCGCCCTGGTAGCTGGTGCCCATCTTGTCGATCTCGTCGAGCATGATCACTGGGTTCATCACCTCGGTTTCCTTCAGCGCCTGCACCAGCTTGCCGGGCATGGCGCCGATGTAGGTGCGGCGATGGCCCTTGATCTCCGCCTCGTCACGCATGCCGCCCACAGAGAACCGGTAGAACGGCCGACCGAGGGATTCGGCGATGGATTTGCCGATGCTGGTCTTGCCCACGCCGGGCGGGCCGACCAGCAGCACGATGGAGCCGGCGATCTCGCCCTTGAAGGCGCCGACGGCGAGGAACTCGGTGATGCGCTGCTTGATGTCGTCCATGCCAGCGTGGTGCTTGTCCAGCACCTTGCGGGCGCGGCCCAGGTCGAGCTTGTCCTCGCCATGTACGCCCCAGGGCAGGGCGGTGGCCCAATCCAAGTAGTTGCGGGTGACGGCGTATTCCGGCGATCCCGCTTCGAGGATTGACAGCTTGTTCAGCTCCTCATCGATGCGCTTCTGCGCGGGCGCCGGCAGGGTTTTGCCTTCGAGGCGGGCGAGGAATTCCTCGCGGTCGGCGCTCTTGTCGTCCTTGCTGATGCCCAGCTCCTGCTGGATCAGCTTGAGCTGTTCCTTGAGGAAGAACTCGCGCTGGCGTTCGCCGATCTGTTTGTTCACTTCGGCCGACAGCTCCTTCTGCAAGCGGCCGACCTCGACCTCCTTGCGCAGCAGCGGCAGTACCTTCTCCATGCGCTTGAGCATGGGCACGGTGTCGAGCACTTCCTGCAGTTCGGTGCCGGAAGCGGTGGTCAGCGCTGCGGCGAAGTCGGTGAGTGGTGACGGGTCGTTGGGGCTGAAGCGGTTCAGGTAGTTCTTCAGCTCTTCGCTATACAGCGGGTTGAGCGGCAGCAGCTCCTTGATCGCGTTGATCAGCGCCATGCCGTAAGCCTTGACCTCGTCACGTGAGTCGTTGGGCGACTGTGGGTATTCGACCTCAGCCAGATAAGGGCCGCGACGGCTGAGCCAGCCGCGAATACGCACGCGGCTCAGACCCTGGGCGACGAACTGCAGCTTGCCGCCTTCCTCGCTGACATGGTGCACGCGCACCAAGGTGCCGTGCTCGGGCAGGCTGTCGAGATCGAACTCGCCGTGCTCGTCCGGTGGGGTGTCGACGAAGAACACCGCCATGCACTTGTGCTCGGTATTGCCCACGCGCGTCAGGGTTCGGCCCCAGGGCTGCTGGTTGACGATCACCGGCAGTACCTGGGCAGGGAAGAACGGGCGGTTGTGGATGGGGATGATGTAGAGCTTGTCCGGCAACTGCTGCGCGGGCAGTACCAGGCTGGTGCTGTCAGCCTGGACGTGAACCTCGACGGCTTCTGGGGTGTTGTCCTGATCGTTCATGGAGCACCTGTGCGTGTACGTTGGCTGCTACATGGGGCGAAGCTTGGTGCTTTTCAACGTCTGCCGTCGGCTTCATCTGTGCTCCTGGCGGATTGCCTGCAAGCGTTCATCGATCAGTGGAGTGAGCAGGGCGAAGCACTGCCCAGGTGTGAGACGGATGTGCCGTGTGTCGATGAGTTCCTGTTCGAGGTGTGTCAGCAGGGTCAGTATTTGCTGATCGGGTGAGTGGCTGCGTAAGCGCTGGCAGATGAAGCGCAGTTGCATCTGCAGTCCCGATGGGCAGCGTCGGTTGCGCGCCGCGCGTACGCAGAGGCCACGCAGGCGAGCGAGGTCTTCGACAGCTCGGCAGGCCTGACCGATGCCGCGAAAGTTTGCTCGCCTGCGCTGTAGGCGATCCTCAAGTTGCTCAATCAGTGTAAGCAGCGCTTCGATCAACTGGCAGTGAGCATCGAAGTCTGCCGGGTTGCGCTGGAGTGCTGGCCACTTATCCGTGAGTGCAGGCGGGGGATGGCTGTGTGGCCAGTGCTGAAAAAGTTGATCGATATGGCGAGCTATGGCTAGGCGTTGGTTGATGCCTGCACTGTCTTGCAGGCCGCCTAGACCCCGGTGTTTTTGTAGGGCTTCAAGCAGATCCAGGCAATCATGGATAACTTCGCTGTCTGCAAGGTCGTCGGATAGTTTGGTTTGACGGCCGGTTTTCCCGCGCCTGATGAGGAGCCATCCCAGGGTCAGGAATGCCAGCAGCAGAATGAAAAGTGTCAGGTATTGCTGGGGCATGAGGCTCTCAGGCGTAAGCGTTGGCACGCTAGCTCAAGTAATGTCTCTGTGGCGTTTCTGGAGTCTAACGGGTCGAGCGGCAGCGTAGCAGGGAAACTTTCAGGGCTTTTGCTTCGCGGCAAAAATGTATCGGGTTGCTATAGGTGCAACCTTTTTCGACGAGGGGTTGCGGCGCTGTCTGGTAAATCGCGGTAAAGTGCAACCCACATTCCGTGCCGCAAGTCATAACCATGCTGCAAGCCCGAGTGATTCGCCTGGACGAACAGGCCCATATACATGCCCACGATCATCACCAATTGGTGATGTCGCTGGTTGGTCGCGCCGAATTTGAAGTGGCCGGTCGTGGTGGTGAAGTTTGCCGCATGCGCGCTTGCCTGGTGCCGGGCGATGAAGCTCACCAGTTTGCCGGCATGGGTGAAAACCGCATGCTGATCCTCGATCTGGACGAGCAAGACACGCCCAGCGAAGACCTCGAATTGCTTCATCGGTTGTTCGAAACGCCGAGTTATCCAGCGCTGGATGCCGACTTCCAGAACCTGCTCAACTATGCCGGCGCGGAGCTTGAGCGCTATGGCAGTGACTCGATCCTGGCGCGCTCCATTGGTGGCGTGTTGCTACGGGCCTTGCATTTGCGCCTGTTCGGCGAGTCACGTAGCCGGGTGCAGGGGGCGTTGGACTTGCAGCGTCTCGATGGTTATATCGGCCAGCACTTGGCGCGGCGCATCAGCGTGGCTGAGCTGGCTCAGGTGGTTTGCCTCAGCCCCAGTCATTTCCATGCGCAGTTCAAGAGCAGTGTGGGGCTTACGCCGCATCAGTATTTGCTCAAGACGCGCCTGGATCGTGCGGCGCGTCTGTTGCGCGAGAGCAATCTGCCGTTGGTGCGAATCGCCGAAGAGTGTGGTTTCTCCAGCCAGAGTGCGTTGACCACGGCAATGCGTCGCTATCTGGGGCTGACACCGAAGCGCTTGCGCGCCGAGTAGGCGCCGTTGCTGCTCAGGCGTAGTTCTGCGGGCTCAGCTTGCGCTCGATCAGCTCGATAAGGATGTGCAGCACTTTGATGTGCAGCTCCTGCACGCGGTCGGCGAAGTCGCCGCCTGGCGCGCAGATGCACACGTCGGCCAGGCTTTCCAGCAGCGAGCCGGGCTTGCCGGTCAGGGCAATCACCTTCACGCCCAATGCCTTGGCAGCTTCGGCCGCGTTGATCACGTTGGGGCTCTTGCCGCTGGTGCTGATGGCGATTAATACGTCACCGGCGCGGCCATGGGACTCGATATAGCGCGAGAAGATGAAGTCGTAACCGAAGTCGTTGGCCACGCAGCTAATGTGGCTGGGGTCGCTGATCGACACCGCAGCGATGCCGGGACGGTTCTTGCGGTAGCGTCCGGTCAGCTCTTCGGCGAAGTGCATGGCATCGCACATCGAGCCGCCGTTGCCGCAGGAGAAGGCCTTGCCCTTGTGCTCGAAGCTCTCGACCAGCAGCTCGGCGGCCTTCTGGATATTGCCCAGGGTCTGTTCGTTGGCGAGGAAGGCCTCCAGCGCGCGCTGGGCTTCCTGCAGGCTGTTGCGGATATGTTCGATCATCGTAGGTCTTAGAACCTCTTTTAAAGTTTCGCGAGCTAGAGCCATGCAAGGCAAAAACTGGCGAGAAAGCGGAGTTTACGAGTTGTAAATGAGCATTTCGAGCCAGTTTTTAACGCGGCAGGGCCGAAGCGCAGCAGACTTTAAATAGGTTCTCAGGGCAGTTCAGGGCTGGAGTAGAACGCTGTCAGCACTTTGACCAAGTGATCCAGGTCATGGCTGCCTGCAAGTTCACGCACCGAGTGCATGGCGAAGGTGGGCAGGCCGATATCGACCGTGCGTACGCCGAGCTGGCTGGCAGTGATGGGGCCGATGGTCGAGCCGCAGCCCATGTCGCTGCGCACCACGAAGCTTTGTACCGGTACTTCGTTTTCCAGGCACAGGTGGCGGAAGAAACCGGCGGTCTCGCTGTTGGTGGCGTAACGCTGGTTGCTGTTGATCTTGATAACTGGGCCAGCATTGAGCTTGGGGCCGTGGTTGCCGTCATGCTTGGCTTCGTAGTTGGGGTGCACGCCGTGGGCGTTATCGGCCGAGACCAGCAGCGAGCGTTGGATGGCACGAACGAAGGCGTCACCTTCCGGCAGCACGCGGCGCAGCACTTGTTCGAGGAACGGGCCATCGGCGCCGCATGCCGAGCAGGAGCCCACTTCTTCGTGGTCGGTGCAGACCAGTACGCAGGTTTCCTCGTCATCCGAGTCGATCAGCGCTTGCAGGCCGGCGTAGCACGACAGCAGGTTGTCCAGGCGCGCGCTGGCGATGAAATCCTGGTTGAGGCCGACAATGGCGGCGCTCTGGGTGTCGTAGAAGCTCAGCTCGTAGTCCAGTACCGCGTCCGGGTTGAAGTCATGCTCCATGGCCAGTTGCTCGGCGAGCAGGGCACGGAAGTCGGCGGTTTCGCTGCTGGCGAGCTGAGCGAGGATTGGCGGCAGTTCGTTCTGCGGGTTGATCGCCCAGCCCTGGTTGGCCTCACGGTTGAGGTGGATGGCCAGGCTGGGGATCACGGCGATGGGCTGGTAGAAGTCGATCAACTGGCTTTCGACCTTGCCGTCGCGGCGATAGGTTACGCGGCCAGCCAACGACAGGTCGCGGTCGAACCAAGGCGCGAGCAGGGCGCCGCCGTAGACTTCTACACCGAGCTGAAAGTAGCCCTGGCGCTGCAGCTCGGGGCTCGGTTTGACGCGCAGGCAAGGGCTGTCGGTATGCGCGCCGACCAGGCGAATACCGCCGTCAACGGCCGGGCGCTTGCCCAGCTTGAAGGCGATGATCGAGGAGTCGTTGCGGGTCACGTAATAACGGCCACCGGCCTCGGTGTGCCAGGGTGCACGTTCATCGAGGTGACGGTAACCGGCGGCTTCCAGGCGCATGGCCAGGCTGGCGGTGGCGTGGAAGGGGGTCGGCGAGGCGTTGAGAAAATCGAGCAGGCCTTGGGTCAGTTCTTCGCGCATAAAAGCTCCGGACAGCGATGGCGCGAGTGTAACCAATTTGCATCGCCCTGTGCCGGTCGCGCACTCGTTTGGGGCGATAGTTTCAGGCTATTCGTTAGGCGTTTGCGGGGGGCTTGGGCGACGGTCGTAGCGGTCAGAATGGTGGATGAAAAGCGTCATCCACCCTGCTGGGCGCCTCTAAAAACTACCAGCGTTGCCATTGCTGCGTTAAAAACAGCCTCAAAATGCTCATTTACAACACGTAAATTGCGCTTTTTCGGCTGTTTTTGCTCTGCACTGGCTGCCTCGCCTACATTTTTAGAGGCACCCTACGGCGGGTGATCAAAATGGCGCCGGGCATTCGAAGCGCATACGCTCGCCGCTTTGCGGGTGGGTGAGGGCGAGCATGCTGGCGTGTAGGCACAGGCGCTCATGGGCGGCCAGGGCTTGTTCGTGGGCGTAGAGGCGGTCGCCCAGCAGCGGGTGACCGATGGACAGCATGTGCACGCGCAACTGGTGGGAACGGCCGGTGATGGGCGTCAACTCCACTCGGCACCAGTCGCCGCAGCGCTCGATGATGCGCCAGTGGGTCAGGGCGTGCTTGCCCAGTTCGTGGTCGACCACGTGACGCGGCTTGGTCGGCGGGTCGTAGCGTAGCGGCAGGTCGATGCTGCCGCTGTCGGCTTCGGGCTGGCCCCAGCACAGCGCGGTGTAGGCCTTCTCGGTCTCGCGGTCATGGAACTGGCGCGACAGCTCGCGGTGGCTGTCGGCGTCGCGGGCCAGAACGATGACGCCCGAGGTTTCCCAGTCCAGCCGATGGACGATGCGCGCCTCGGGATAGCCGTTTTCCTGCAGGCGGGTGACCAGGCAATCCTTGTTGTCATCGGCGCGGCCGGGCACCGACAGCAGCAGGGTGGGCTTGTTGATCACCAGCAGTGCGGCGTCCTGGTGGAGAATTTCGATCTGGCTTAGGGGCATGGAATGTGGGCTGGTGTAGGAGCGGATTTATCCGCGATGCTGTTGGTCTGTAGAGGCTTCGCGGATGAATCCGCTCCTACAGGTGCGTATGGCTACAAATGAACACGGCGGCCGAAGCCGCCGTGAGCGTTACCGGTTCGACTTAACGATCCGGCAGGGTGATGTTCAATTCCAGGATCGAGCAACTGCCCTGATCTTCCAGTGCCACCTGCACGTCCTTCTGATCGATGTTGACGTACTTGCGAATCACCTCGACCAGCTCCTTCTGCAGGGCTGGCAGGTAATCCGGTTGGGTACGCTGGCCGCGCTCGTGAGCGACGATGATCTGCAGGCGTTCCTTGGCGATGGAGGCTGTGGTTTCCTTCTTGCGCGAGCGCAAGAAGTCGAAGATGTTCATTCTCGACCTCCAAATAGTCTTTGCAGGAAGCCCTGCTTCTTCACGTCCAGGAAGCGGTGTGGCATTTCCTTGCCAAGGAGGCGCTCGACGGCGTCGCTATAAGCTTGGCCTGCATCGCTTTGTTCGTCGAGGATGACCGGGATGCCCTGGTTGGATGCCTTGAGTACGGCCTGCGATTCGGGGATCACGCCGAGCAGGCGGATGGCGAGGATTTCCTCGACGTCTTCGACGCCGAGCATTTCGCCCTTGGTGACGCGCTCGGGGTTGTAGCGGGTCAGCAGCAGGTGTTCTTTGATCGCGTCCTCGCCTTTCTCGGCGCGGCGTGACTTGCTGGCCAACAGGCCGAGCATGCGGTCGGAGTCACGTACCGAGGACACTTCCGGGTTGGTCACGACGATGGCTTCGTCGGCGAAGTACATGGCCAGGTGGGCGCCTTTCTCGATGCCGGCTGGTGAATCGCAGACCACGTAGTCGAAGGTTTCCGAGAGTTCGGCGATGACCTTTTCCACGCCTTCGAGGGTCAGTGCATCTTTGTCGCGGGTCTGGCTGGCAGCCAGGACGAACAGGTTCTCGATGCGCTTGTCCTTGATCAGGGCTTGGGTAAGGCTGGCTTCGCCGTTGATCACGTTGACGAAGTCGTACACCACTCGGCGTTCGCAACCCATGATCAGGTCAAGGTTACGCAGACCGACGTCGAAGTCGACGATGACGGTCTTGTGCCCGCGCAGGGCGAGGCCGGTACCGATGGCAGCGCTGGTGGTGGTTTTGCCGACGCCACCCTTGCCGGAAGTGACTACGAGGATCTTGGCCAAGGTGATTCACCCTAAAAAATGAAAATAACGCGGGAATCCATAGGCCAGTCGAGGCTTGCGGATGCCCTTTGAAGAAGGCCTGAAAACGTCCTGCATGGCTGCCGTTACGTCGATAACAGGTCGGTATATGCGCCGGTTGTCGACTGTTTTGGGCGGTTTCGCCGGGGTTTCAGACGCTCCTTTTGTGTCCATGAAAAATGGCCGCAGTATCCGTCAAAGGCGGGTGATGTTCAACACGTCGCCAGACAGGCTGACCTGTACCGAATCACCCCAGAGCGGATGGCGGCGCAGGTCTTCTGCAACCTTGTATTGGCCTGCGATGGAGAGCATTTCTGCGCCCATTTGCTGGCAGAAAATGCGCGCCGTGACATCGCCCTTGATACCGGCCAGGGCGCGGCCGCGCATAGGCGCGTAAACATGGATGTTGCCGTCGGCGAGAAGTTCCGCCCCGGCGCTGACCGGGGCGAGCACGATCAGGTCGCCGCCCTGGGCGTAGATCTGCTGGCCGCCGCGTACCGGCGTGGTCACCACGCGGGTCGGCTTGCGCTCCGGCTCCACTGGTTTGGGCGGCGCCTTGGGGGCTGGATCGATGGGGCGTTCGCGCGCACCGGAGGGCGGCAATACTGGCAAGTCGAGCGCTTCGGCGGCGGCGATGTCGCTGTCGCGCACGGCGCGTACAGCCAGGGTGCGCAGGCCGTGGCGGCGGCAGACGTCCATCAGTGCGTCGAGGTTCAGCTCGCCTTCACCCTCCGGCATTTTGTCCAGGGCCAATACCAGCGGCGTGTTGCTGAAGAAGGCCGGGGCCTGGGCGACTTTCTCGGCGAGCTGGGCGTCCAGGCGTTCGAGGTCGTTGTGCGCCAGTTCCATCACGGTGATGGCGAGCATGCTGCCCTTGAGCTGGAATACGGGGTCTTGGTCGAGGAGATCGGCTTGGCTCATGGTCGGGCGCGGGGCTTCTGCAGCGGTACGAAAGGTTGCGGGTCTTATAGCGGTATCGACTGCACACCGCAACTCGCAACTCCTATGCCGGAGATTGACCGCCAAGTGCCGCGCAGGTTCGCCCTCTGGGGGATATGGTCGACGGCGAGGCGGGCAAACTGGGGTAGAATGCGCGGCTTTGCCTGTGACCGGATCTGCTTCATGGAACGCCCCCGATTTCGCGCTTTCTTCCTTCATCCGCGCTTCTGGCTGCTGTGGCTGGGCCTTGGGCTGCTGTGGCTGCTGGTGCAGTTGCCTTATCGCTGGCTGCTGGCCCTGGGGCGAGCGCTGGGCTGGGTGATGTACCGCAGCGCCGGCGCGCGGCGGCGTATCGCTCGGCGCAATCTGGAGCTGTGCTTCCCACAGAAGAACGAGGCTGAGCGCGAACGTCTGTTGCGCGAGAACTTTGCCTCCACCGGCATCGCCTTCTTCGAGATGGCCATGAGTTGGTGGTGGCCGCGTGCGCGTTTGGCGCGCCTGGCGCATGTCGAAGGCTTGGAGCATTTGCAGCAGGCGCAGGCCGAAGGTCAGGGCGTAATCCTCATGGCGGTGCACTTCACCACACTGGAGATTGGCGCCGCGCTGCTTGGTCAGTTGCACACCATCGACGGTATGTACCGTGAGCACAAGAACCCGCTGTTCGACTTCATCCAGCGCCGAGGTCGCGAGCGGCACAATCTCGATGCCACGGCCATCGAGCGCGAGGACATCCGCGCCATGCTCAAGGTGCTGCGTGGCGGCCGCGCGATCTGGTACGCACCGGATCAGGATTACGGGCGCAAGCAGAGCATTTTCGTGCCGCTGTTCGGCGTTCAAGCCGCTACTGTCACTGCCACCACCAAGTTCGCACGTCTCGGTAAGGCGCGCGTGGTGCCGTTCACCCAACGTCGCCTGGAAGACGGCAGCGGCTATCGGCTGGTGATCCATGCGCCGCTCGAAGGCTTCCCTGGCGAGAGCGAAGAGGCCGATTGCTTGCGTATCAACCAGTGGATCGAGCACGCCGTGAGCGCCTGCCCCGAGCAGTACCTGTGGGCCCATCGCCGCTTTAAAACGCGCCCGGAGGGAGCGCCAAAGCTGTACGGGAAGCACCGCTAGCCGCTCTATACTCAAACAAAAAATTGGATCGTCCGATGACCGTTATCGCTCAGCCACATACGCCCGTCACCGGGCTGATCCTGTCCGGTGGTGGGGCGCGAGCGGCTTATCAAGTGGGCGTGCTGGCCGCCATCGCTGATCTTCTGCCGGACCCGAGCCACAATCCCTTTCCTGTCATCGTTGGCACTTCGGCGGGTGCGATCAATGCCGTTGGCCTGGCTTGCGGGGCTCTGCAGTTCGGTGAGGCGGTGCGTCGGCTCACTGCGGTCTGGCAAAACTTTCATACCCATCAGGTGTACCGCAGCGACTGGCCTGGCGTGTTGCATCAGGCTGCGCGGTTTCTTGGTCATAGCCTTCTGGGCCTGGGACGTGAGACGCCGGTGGCATTGCTCGATAGCAGGCCATTGCGCAATTTGCTTGAGCGTGAGCTGGACTTCTCCGGCATTGCTGCTGCCGTGCGTCAGCGCAAGTTGCGCGCGGTTGCGGTGACTGCTTTTGGCTACGAGAGCGGCCAGGCGGTGACCTTCTATCAGGGCCGCGCGACCATCGACCCCTGGTTTCGCCATCGGCGTGTGGGCGTTCCGACGCGCCTGGCGTTGGATCATTTGCTGGCCAGCGCGTCGATTCCGTTGATCTTCCCGCCGACCAAGATCAATCGCGAGTATTTTGGCGATGGGGCGGTGCGCCAGTCGGCACCGATTAGCCCAGCGTTGCATTTGGGCGCCAGCCGCGTACTGGTGATCGGGGTCAGCAACAATGCGCAGTCTGCGGCAACTGAAGTGCCGCGCGCTAGTAGCCAAAGGCCGCCGACACTGGCGCAGATCGGTGGGCACCTGCTTAATAGCACCTTTATCGATAGCCTGGAGAGCGATATTGAATTGCTCAACCGGCTCAACCAGTTGAGCGCCATGCTGCCGGGTGAGCCGCGCAGCCGGGGGCTGGGTATGAAGCCGGTGGATGTGCTGGTGGTGGCGCCGAGTCGGCCGCTGGATCAGATTGCCGCACGTCATCAGCGTGAGCTGCCGCGTGTGCTGCGGTTGTTCTTGCGTGGGCCGGGGGCGACCAAGGCGGGTGGTGCCGGTGTGCTCAGTTATCTGCTGTTCGAGTCGGGCTATTGCAACGAGTTGATCGAACTGGGCTATCAGGACGCCATGGCGCGTAAGGCTGAGCTGTGCTCCTTCCTTGGGTTGGCCGAGGCGACGCAGCCGCTATAAACCGAGCGGCTGCGTATTGTGCCAATTCAGGCCAGCACGCCATCGCGAAAATCACGCAGGGCCTGTTCGATTTCTTCGCGGCTGTTCATCACGAATGGCCCGTACTGCACGATGGGTTCGTTCAAGGGTTTGCCCGCAATCAGCAGCACGCCAGCGCCTTGGCGGCTGCTCAACTGCAGCGCCCCTTCATTTGACAGGCGCACCAGGCGACCGGTCTTGATCGGATCCGGGCAGGCGTCTGGCAAGTGCAATTCACCTTGGTAGACATAGAGCATTACGCGGTGTCCGTCCGGCAGTTTGGGGCTGATAACGCCGCCCGCCGGCAGGCGCAGGTCGAACAAATGCGGTTCGGTGTGTGGCCGTTGCACGGCGCCGACCTGTTGGATCTGGCCATCGTCGAATTGACCGGCAATCACCACCGCTTCCACGCCTTGTGCCGTGGTCAGGCGGGGGATGTCCGTGGCGGGAATATCGCGATAGTCGGCCTCGCCGAGCTTGTCCTTGGCGGGTAGGTTGAGCCAGAGCTGAAAGCCGCGCATGGCGCCGGATTCCTGTTCGGGCATTTCACTGTGGATGATGCCGCGCGCAGCCGTCATCCACTGCACACCGCCGCTGCCGAGCAGGCCGACGTTGCCCAGGTGATCCTCATGGCGCATGCGCCCTTCGAGCATGTAGGTGACGGTTTCGAAACCGCGGTGCGGGTGCGGTGGGAAACCGGCGATGTAGTCGTCGGGGTTATCTGTGGCGAATTCATCGAGCATCAGGAACGGGTCGAAGCGCTCCAGGCCAGCGCCACCTATCACGCGGTTGAGGCGTACGCCTGCGCCGTCTGATGCGCGTTGGCCGGGTTGGATGCTGAGAACGCGGCGGTGCTGGGTCATGGCGGGCTCCTGTACGTTAAGGAATGCCGCCATGCTAGGCGTATTGAGTCGATAAATGGTTGGAAAATACTTCGGCAATGAATCGAATAAATCGATTCATTGCCGATTGAGAGTCAGTCCGCGATCTGCAGTTTGCGGGACTCGTGATAGAAGAAACGCAGCTTCTCGTACTCGAATGGCGAGCTGAACTGGCCGTAGCGGAAACTGGTATTGGCGCGCTGGTCGACCGCTCTGAAGACCGTGATGCCGGGGTTGTCACTGCTCGCTTCGGCGACGTTCAGGTAATTCACCGCAGTTTCCAGGCTGTAGTCGGCGACCAGGCCGCCCGTGTCACGCAGGTTGGAAGGGCCGAGCAGTGGCAGCATCAGGTAGGGGCCGGCCGGTACGCCGTAGTAGCCGAGGGTCTGGCCGAAATCCTCGCGGTACTTGGGCAGGCCCATGGCAGTGGCAGGGTCCCACAGACCGCCGATGCCGAGGATGGTGTTGAACAGCAGGCGCGCGGTGTTGTTCATCGCCCGTTCGCCCTTGAGCTGCAGCAGGCTGTTGGCCAGGCTGGGGATTTCGCCGAGGTTGCTGAAGAAGTTGTGCACGCCGGTCTGTATCAGGTTGGGCGTAACGTACTGGTAGCCCTCGACGACAGGCAAGAATACCCACTGATCGAAACGGTAGTTGAAGTGGTAGACGCGGCGGTTCCATGACTCAAGCGGGTCGTAGACCTGCAGGGCGTCGCTGGAGGCGCGTTCGAACTCCTGTTGGTCGAGCCCCGGATTGAACTTGAGCTCCTGCAGTGGATTGGTGAAACCATCATCATCGACTTGGCCTGCGGCCATTGCCTGCCCGCTGCTCAGCAGCAGGGCGGCGATCAGGATTTTGTGCTTAGCCACGGAAGAACTCCAGCATGGCGTCGCTGTTGACGCGGTAGTTGAGGTTGCCGCAGTGCCCGCCACGCGGGTACAGGGTCAAGCGGTCGCCGAAGGTGCGGCGCAGGAAGCCGATATCGCCTTTGCCGAGGATCAGATCATCGGCGTTGTGCATCACGGCAACCTTGTCACTGCTTTTGAGGTAGTCCTCCAGCGCGTAGAGGCTGGTGTCATGCACCAGTTGGTTGAGGCTGCCGCCGTCGTAGCGGGCGCGCCACATGGGCACCAGTTGTTCGGTGATGTAGCAATCGAAGTCGCAGCGCAGCGCTGCCTGGAAGAATGGCGTGAGGCTGGTGCCTTCGTTGATGTGGTAATCGCGTGGGGTGATCAGGCCGCGGCGGTTGAGCAGATCTGAGGTGAATACGATATCGGCCGCAGAGAAACGGAACGAGGTGCCAATCAGCATGGCCATCTGCTCGTCGGTGAGGTGCTCTTTGGAGCGTTGGAAGTCATAGAGCATGGCTTCGTTGATGTCGAAACCGCCCTTGTCGTTGAAGTAGCGGGTCAGCTTGCTCAGCACCAGTTCGTAGAAATTGGTGCTGTTGTCGATGCCCTGCACACGGGTTTGCACCAGCTTGTCGAGGTTGCTGATCGAGGTGTAGAGGTTCACTGGCGGGTTAAGCAGCAGCACGCGCTTGAAGTTGAAGGCGCGGCGGGTTTCGTCCAGATGGCTGACGAAAGCGGCATGCAGGGCGCCCAGGCTGTAGCCGGTGAGCATGAAGTCGCTGACTTGCAGATTCGGATGCTGCGCGCGAACCGCTTGCATGGCGCGATACAGGTCGTCGGCATCATCTGGGCTGTAGCCGGGGGTGGCGGAGCGTGATGCCGAGGCCATGAAGTCATAACTGGTGGGTGAGGAGAGCTGTACCACATGGTAGCCCGCGCCGTAGAACAGTTTCTTCAGGTATTCGGTGGTGGTACTGCTGTAGCTCGCGCCGGTGCCGGAAATAATGAAAATCAGTGGTGCCTTGCCTTTCTGCTCGGCCAGGCGGTAGTGCATGCGGGTTACGGGCCAGAAGTTGTCGAGCAATTCGAACTGGCGGTCCGGGCGTAGGCGCACGGAGTAGTCGCTCTGGTCGATGTCGCGATCATCCGGCAGCGTCGGGCGCAATTCCGGTGGCGTGGTGACGATGGTGGCTTCGAAGGGGTTGGCCAGTGGATAGCCATAGCTTGCCACGTCGATATCGGCGGCCGCAGCGGACACACAGAAAACCAGGCCACCGAGCCAGGTGGCAAGTCGTGCAAGGCTGGACATAGGTAAAGTCCCTTTAATAAGAGATCGTCTGGGATAAACAGCGTGCGTATGACAACGGCTATCCAGGCAAAGTGCCATTTGCGCCGCTGAAATGCCGATCTGGCCAATGGCGCATGTGTAAGTCATTGCGCGGCAGTTGAGCACAGGCCAGGTTGCGCGGCCATCGGCATAGGATGATTGGCCAGTCGGTTGGATGGGCGGCGGCTCGTGCTGTATTGCGCTGGCTCAGGCGTGGTGATGCAGCCAGGCGTGCTTTGGGCGTTCGCCGGGTGTTTGGCGATTCTTTTCGAAACGCTGCCAGAGTTTTTCGTGGAAGTAGAAACCAACCGAATTGCACAGAGGCTCGACCGCCGCGACCAGGCCGCTGACCGCGATGCTGCCAGTCAGCAGATACGCCACGCTGAAGGCGATGCAGAAATGCATGATGGTGAAGGTCAGGGTCTTGAGCATGGCGCACCTCGTTGCGAATCATTTGCTTAGTGAAGGCTAGTGCGCTGCAGGCTTCTGTGGAAATTCGGGCCTTGCATGGGCTTGATAGTCTTTGGGTATTGATTGTCTTTTTTCGACCTGTTTTATCTATGGATCTCACGTTCAGAGACGTTCGTATAGGCTCGCTCTTCATCTATTCAGGAGTGATTGTGCGTGCAGATCAGCGATATTCCCTTCGGTGTGACTGACTGGGCCGCGCTCAGTCCGACCGAGCATCCAGGGGACAGTGGAACCGCTTATTGGCGAACCTGCACCTTCGGGGCGATACGGGTTCGCATGGTGGAATATTCGCCTGGCTACCTGGTCGACCATTGGTGCCACAAGGGGCATGTGTTGTTGTGCCTGGACGGAGAGCTGCACACCGAGTTGGAAGATGGTCGGGTGTTCGTGCTCAAACCGGGCATGAGCTATCAGGTGGTCGATGGTGCTGAGGCTCATCGCTCGTCCACCGCCGTCGGCGCGCGGCTGTTCGTGGTCGACTGATGCTCTGGCGCCTGGCTGCCGATGCGTTGGTGCTGCTGCATCTGGCGTTCATTGCGTTCGTCTTGCTGGGCGGCTTGCTGCTCTGGCGTTGGCCGCGCCTGAGTTGGTTGCACTTACCTGCCGTGGCTTGGGGCATTGTGGTGGAGGCCTTTCACCTGATTTGCCCACTGACGCCCTGGGAAAATCAGTTGCGTCGAGCGGCAGGCGATGCCGGATATGCAGGTAGCTTCGTCGAGCACTATGTGCTGCCGGTGATCTATCCCGCCGGTTTGACGCCGCAGATTCAGCTCGGGCTCGCGGCCGTGGTGATTGTGCTCAACGCCACGGTTTATACCGCGCTGCTGTGGCGTTGGCGCCGATACACGCGGCGCTGATTTGCCCTGCCTATTCATGGGGCTGATGAAGGCTCGGAGCCGCCACTGCCTTCGCTACACTGCCAGCCATTGCAAACGAACACTCAAAGGCAGGCCTCTATGCAAAATCGCATGATGATCACGGGTGCAGGTTCCGGACTGGGGCGTGAAATCGCTCTGCGCTGGGCGCGCGATGGCTGGCAACTGGCGCTGTCGGATGTCAATGAAGGCGGCCTGGCTGAAACCCTGGCGATGGTGCGTGAGGTCGGCGGCGATGGCTTCACTCAGCGCTGCGATGTGCGTGATTACAGCCAACTGACGGCGCTGGCCCAGGCCTGCGAGGTGAAGTTCGGCGGCATCGATGTCATCGTCAACAACGCCGGCGTGGCCTCTGGTGGTTTTTTCGCCGAGTTGTCACTGGAGGACTGGGATTGGCAGATCGCGATTAACCTGATGGGCGTGGTCAAAGGCTGCAAGGCGTTCCTGCCGCTGCTGGAGAAGAGCAAGGGCAAGATCGTCAACATCGCCTCCATGGCGGCCTTGATGCAAGGGCCTGCGATGAGCAACTACAACGTGGCCAAGGCCGGTGTGGTGGCGCTCTCGGAAAGCCTGCTGGTGGAGCTGCGCGAACAGGAAGTCGGCGTGCACGTGGTGTGTCCGTCGTTCTTCCAGACCAATCTGCTCGACTCCTTCCGTGGCCCGACGCCGGCCATGAAGGCGCAGGTGGGCAAGTTACTGGAGAGTTCGCCGATCAGTGCGGCGGATATCGCCGACTACATCCATGCGCAGATGGCCAAGGGCAGCTTCCTTATCCTGCCGCATGAGATGGGGCGCATGGCGTGGGAGTTGAAGCAGAAAAACCCACAGGCGCTCTATGATGAAATGGCCAGCATGGCTGAGAAAATGCGCAGCAAGGCCCGTCCCAAGGATTGACCAGTAGGTCAGCTTATCGCCCCGGCGGGCTTGCCCCGCCAGAGTGACAGCGGTAGGGTGGCGCCCCCTGCCTGCCGTACGATTGTGGATAGCCTGTGACTGTTCTTCCTCGGAGCCTGCTGCTGCTGGCTCTGATACTGGCGGCGTTCAACCTGCGCCCTGGTATCACCTCCCTCGCGCCGCTTATCGAGCGCATTGCCACCGAACTTTCTCTGAGCCGCGGCTTTATTAGCCTGACCACCGCGTTGCCGGTGTTGTGTATGGGCTTGTTGGCGCCGCTGGCACCGCGTTTGGCGCAACGCTTGGGCCTGGAGCGCACGATCATGTTGTGCTTGGGATTGATCGCTCTGGCCGTATTGACGCGTCTGGCCGCGCAACACAGTTACCTGCTAATCGGCAGCGCCATTGTGCTCGGAGCCGCCATTGCGGTGGCTGGACCGTTGCTATCGGGGTTCATCAAACGTCATTTCGTTGGCCAGGTCGGGCGCGTGGTGGGCTGGTATTCCCTGGGGATGGCGCTGGGCGGGGCGGGCGGTGCGGTGCTGACTGCGCCATTGACCGGCCTGTTCGGTGATGCCTGGTATTTCGGCCTGGCCATTTGGTCCGTGCCGGCGCTGATTGCGACGCTGCTGTGGATGGGCTTGCCCAATCAGGTCGGCGGCCCCCAGGAGGGCGAATCGGCAGGGCTGCCCTGGCGTGAACCGCGCGCCTGGTTGTTGAGCAGCTTCTTCGCCATTCAAGCGGGGCTGTTCTACGCCATCGCCACCTGGATCGTGGCGCGTTACCACGAGGCTGGTTTGAGCATGCTGCACAGCAATTCGCTGCTCAGCATCATCATGCTCATGGGCCTGCCCAGCTCCTTCCTGCTGCCCTGGTTGGCGCAGCGCTTCGATGCCCGTTACACCCTGTTAATGCTCTGTGGGCTGACCACCTGCCTATGCCTGGCGATGATCACCTTCCTACCCGGCCTGCTGCCCGAGGTGTTCGCCTTCGTTATGGGGTTCTCGCTGGGCGGCTCTTTTGCGTTGTCGTTGGTGTTACCCCTGTATGAGGCAGGCTCGCCGCTGGCGGTCAGTCGCTGGACGGCGATGATGCTATTCACCGGTTATGGCCTGGGTAGTCTGACGCCGATCCTCACCGGGCTGGCGCGTGACTTGTCAGGCAACTACCGTTTGCCATTCGCGGTGCTGACCGTGCTGGCGTTGGTGATGGCGGCGTTGGCCTGGCTGCTCGGGCGCAAGCGCCAGGCGCAGGGCTGATTCTTCGCAGCAGTTCCTTCCGTGCCTGGGATGGCTGTGTTAGAAGGCAGGCTGTTTTTTCTGGAGTGCCGGTGTGGAGTCCGAATCCATCGTTTATGGCTGCATCCGCGACTGGCCGTCGGATGCGCCCGAGCAGCGTCGTCTGCGCCGCGAAACCAATCATGCTGTGCTGGCCGAGTTGCCGTCGGGTGATCTCTGGCCTTTTCTTGGGCGCGAAATGTTCTCTTTTTGCGAACTGCCTGGGGCCGGTCTGTACCAGACGCAGGTAATTCACTTCGGTGCCAGCTACGGCGCCGTGGAGTACGAGTGGAACCTGTGGATCGAAGCCTTCGAGGCCCTGCTCAAGCGCCTGTATTGGGCCAGTGCGGTGGTACACCTGGAGACTGAACTCAACGGCGTGCACACCTTTCGTTGGGAGTCCGACAGTGGTTTTCACAGCCCGCAGGAAGGCGCGTTGCGCGTGCGCTGTGCCTGGGAGCGTGAAGGGATGCTACGCAGCTAACCTCTGGAGCGGATGATGCTCAACTACTTGCTATTTCTGCTGGCGGCTGTGTTCGAGATTGCAGGCTGCTACGCCTTCTGGATGTGGCTGCGTCTTGACCGTAGCGCTCTGTGGAGCCTGCCAGGCGTGCTTAGCCTGGCGTTGTTCGCGCTGATTCTGACGCGCGTTGAGGCATCTTTTGCCGGACGCGCCTACGCCGCTTATGGCGGTGTGTATGTCGTGGCGTCTCTAGCCTGGTTGGCGTTGGTCGAGAAGGCGCGGCCATTGGCCAGTGATTGGCTGGGGGCTGCACTGTGTCTGGCTGGCGCGGCGGTCATCCTGCTCGGGCCGCGTTTGCAGGGACCGTGAAAATACGTCCCTTATAAGCATTGGGATTAAAAAGTTCCCGTGTAACCAAATCTTTATATATCAGCAACTGGGCTGAAATAACCCCTCGCCAAGATTCCCCCCAACACGAACGAGCCCATCGCTCGGGTGTTTCAACACTTAAAGTCCAACAGGGGAATCCTCGATGATCCGTAAGCACTTTGCCGGTTTCGCAGCCAGCGCCCTGGCTCTGGCCGTTTCCGCCCAGGCTTTCGCCGGCACCGTCACCACTGACGGCGCTGACATCGTAATCAAGACCAAAGGTGGTCTGGAAGTCGCTACCGCCGACAAGGAGTTCGGCTTCAAGATCGGTGGTCGTCTGCAGGCGGACTACAGCACTTTCGATGGTATTTACACTGCCAACGGCGATAACGCCGATGCGGCCTATTTCCGTCGTGCCTTCCTTGAGCTGTCGGGCTATGTCTACAAGGACTGGGCATACGTGATGAGCTACGACTTCTCTCACAATGCTGGCAGCGCCGACGATGGCTACTTCGATGAGGCGTCCATCGCCTATACCGGTTTCGCGCCGGTTGCCATCAAGGTCGGTCGTTTCGATCCTGAATTCGGTTTGGAGAAAGCCACCAGCTCCAAGTGGGTGACCGCTCAAGAGCGTACGGCTGCATACGATCTGGTCGATTGGGCCAACAGCCATCAGAACGGTATGGGGATTCAGGTTTCTGGTACTGCGGGTGATTCGCTGTACGGCTCCTTCAGCCTGAGCTCCAAGGACCAGAACGATGTCGATGGCGACAGCACCAAGCAGTTCAACCTGCGTGGCGTCTTTGCTCCGATGCACGAAGCCGGCAAAGTCCTGCACCTGGGTGTGAACTACGCTCGTCGTGATCTTTCCGATACCGCATTCGATGGCCGTATCCGCAGCCGTCTGGGCATGCGTGGCGTGAGCACCAACGGTGGTAACGACGCCGGTGCCAACGGTAACCGCCTGGTACTCGGTGGCATCCAGACTTCGCCTGCCGGCTCTTACGACAACGACAGCGCGCTGGGTCTTGAAGCCGCGTTCGCCATGGGCCCGTTCTCGGTTCAAGGCGAGTACATCAAGCGTGACATGAAAGCCGACAGCTCTGCTTTCGACGATATCGAAGGCAAGGGCTACTACGCTCAAGTGGCATACACCCTGACCGGCGAAGCGCGTGGCTACAAGCTCGGCAAGTTCGACAGCCTCAAGCCGAACAACAAGCAAGTCGGTGCCTGGGAGCTGTTCTATCGCTATGACAACCTGTCGGTCGATGACGATAACGGTGCCCGCGCCAATATCGGTGACATCGAAGCCAAGGTGCATAACCTGGGCGTGAACTGGTACGTCAACGATTCCGTGAAAATCAGCGGCGCCTACGTCAAGGCCAAGGTGGACAACGCCACCAACGCCAATGCTGATGATGACGGCGATGGCATGGTTTTCCGTGCGCAGTATGTCTTCTAATAAATAAACGCTGTTTTACCCCTGTTGAACCCCGCCCTCGTGCGGGGTTTTTCATGTAGCGCTCAGTCTGCGCGAACCTTGGGTCAGCGTTTGCCGTGGGGGCACGGCGAGCTTTAAAGTGTCTGTTTTGGGGTTTGACCTATGCCCATTACGCTTGTCGACTCGCTCAATACGTTGTCTGCCGATAGTTGGGACGCCCTGGTGCCGGAGGCGCAGCCTTTCCTACGCCATGCCTTTCTGTCGGCGCTCGAAGACAGCGGCAGCGTGGGCGGTCACAGTGGCTGGCAGCCCTCGCATCGGCTGTGGGTGGACGAGCGCGGTGAGCTCCAGGCGGCGCTTCCGGCCTATCTCAAACAGCACTCTTACGGTGAGTATGTGTTCGACCATGGCTGGGCTGATGCCTGCCATCGCGCGGGTATTGCCTATTACCCCAAGCTGCTGGGGGCTGTGCCGTTCTCGCCTGTCAGTGGGCCGCGTCTGCTGGGTTCGGCGCAGGCCGCCACGCAGTTGCTTGTGGCACTGAGCAGCGGTTTGGAGGCTGAAGGGCTGTCGAGCCTGCATGTCAATTTTACCCATGCGGCGTGCGATCAGGTGCTGGAGGCGCAAGAAGGCTGGTTGCAGCGCCTGGGCTGTCAGTTTCATTGGCACAACCGCGGCTATCGCGATTTTCAGGACTTTCTCGATGCGCTCAGTTCGCGCAAGCGCAAGCAGATGCGCAAGGAGCGCGAGCAGGTGGCGGGGCAGGGGATCGATTTCGACTGGCGCCATGGCGCGCAGTTGAGCGAAGCGGACTGGGACTTCGTCTATCACTGCTACGCCAACACCTATCACGTCAGGGGCCAGGCGCCATACCTGACGCGTGCATTCTTCAGCCTGCTGGCCGAGCGTATGCCGGAAGCGATCCGCGTGGTGCTGGCACGTCAGCATGGGCGGGCGGTGGCCATGGCGTTCAGCCTGGTCGGCGGTGATACCTTGTATGGCCGTTATTGGGGGTGTTTGACTGAGTTCGATCGGCTGCACTTCGAAACCTGCTTCTATCAGGGCATGGCGTATGCCATCGAGTCTGGCTATCAACGCTTTGATGCCGGTGCTCAGGGCGAGCACAAGTTGATTCGTGGCTTCGAGCCCGTCATCACCCACTCCTGGCATTACCTCTGTCATCCCGGCCTGCGCGCCGCCGTGACGGACTTTCTCGAACAGGAGCGTGTTGGTGTGCTCGCTTATGCCGAGCAGGCCCGTGTTCATCTACCGTATCGGCAGGTATGATCGCGGGCCTCGGGCACTGACGAGACCGCCAGGGCGCGGCTTGATCTGCTGTAGCTCTGCCTCATCGTGCTGCTGCGCTTGGTTTTTCCGACGGCGCCAGGAGCGCTATCGCGCATGCAGCAGAAGTTCCCCTGCGCGGAGTTTTTTGCAATAACTCCAGAGTTTTTTGCAAGAAGCTCGCGCGCCTGAGCCTCTACATTCAGCCTTTCACTTTCAAGCGGGCCGTTTTTCGGGCGTCTGGATTGGTTGGCGCAGGATGCCGGGCTAGACCGAAAGAGGCCGTTTGCAGCCGAAACCCTGCACGTTACGGCGCTTCGGCTGCTGGGGAGCGTAGGGTGTTTACCGTACGTTGGCCTATTGGGGGGCAGATTGATGCATACGCCCGCCTGAAAGTGATTGGTGCCCGACGCTTGCCGCGTGCGAGTGAGCTTTTGCCAATCAGGGCATGGGGTGATCCCGATGCCGATAACAACAAACGAGAGGGGATAACCCCAATGACAGCTAGTACTCCAATGCTCGTCACCTTCGTGGTGTACATCGCAGCCATGGTGCTGATCGGCCTGATCGCCTATCTGCGCACCAAGAACCTTTCCGACTACATCCTTGGCGGTCGCAGCCTGGGCAGTTTCGTCACCGCGTTGTCTGCGGGCGCTTCCGATATGAGTGGTTGGCTGCTGATGGGGCTGCCGGGCGCCATCTTCGTGGCCGGCATTTCCGAGAGCTGGATCGCTATTGGTCTGGTGATCGGCGCCTACCTCAACTGGCTGTTCGTGGCCGGCCGTCTGCGTGTGCAGACCGAGCACAACGGCAACGCCCTGACCTTGCCGGACTATTTCACCAACCGCTTCGAGGATAACAGCCGTATCCTGCGCATCTTCTCGGCGCTGGTGATTCTGGTGTTCTTCACCATCTACTGTGCTTCGGGTGTGGTGGCCGGTGCTCGCTTGTTCGAGAGTACGTTTGGCATGTCCTACGAAACCGCACTGTGGGCTGGCGCCGCTGCGACCATTGCCTACACCTTCATTGGCGGCTTCCTGGCGGTGAGTTGGACTGACACCGTGCAGGCCTCTTTGATGATCTTTGCCCTGATCCTGACGCCGATATTCGTGCTGATCGGCACTGGTGGTTTCGATCCGGCGATGACGGCCATTGAGGCTGTCGATCCGAGTCACTTCGACATGCTCAAAGGCGCCACCTTCATCGGTGTGATCTCGCTGATGGCCTGGGGGCTGGGGTACTTCGGCCAGCCGCACATTCTGGCGCGCTTTATGGCTGCCGACTCGGTCAAGTCGATCCCGGCTGCTCGTCGCATTTCCATGGCCTGGATGATCCTGACCCTGGCCGGTGCCGTGGCCGTGGGCTTCTTCGGTATCGCCTACTTCTCGGCGCATCCTGATGTCGCCGGCCCGGTTGGTGAGAACCCGGAGCGGGTATTCATCGAGCTGGCCAAGCTGCTGTTCAACCCCTGGATCGCCGGTATCCTGCTGTCGGCGATTCTGGCGGCGGTGATGAGCACCCTGAGCTGCCAATTGCTGGTGTGCTCCAGTGCGCTGACCGAGGACTTCTACAAGGCCTTCCTGCGCAAGGGCGCTTCGCAGACCGAGCTGGTTTGGGTCGGCCGCGCCATGGTGCTGTTGGTGGCGCTGATTGCTATTGGCTTGGCTGCCAACCCGGAAAACCGTGTGCTGGGTCTGGTGTCTTACGCCTGGGCTGGTTTCGGCGCGGCCTTCGGCCCGGTGGTGATCCTCTCGCTGCTGTGGAAAGGCATGACCCGTAACGGCGCGCTGGCCGGTATGTTGGTGGGGGCTGCCACCGTGATCGTGTGGAAGAACTGGATCGGTCTGGGTCTGTACGAAATCATTCCGGGCTTCATCCTCGCTACGCTGGCCATCGTGATCTTCAGCCGTATCGGCCAGGCGCCGAGCCAGTCGATGCTCAGCCGCTTCGATCAGGCCGAGAAAGAGTACAAATCGGTATAATCGGGCCGTTGAACAAAAGGCGATGATTGCGCTGCAGTCATCGCCTTTTTTATTGGGCGCAGTAAAAACAGGACAGCTCCATGCACAGCAATGACCCCCTGCACGGCCTCAGTTTGCAGACCATTCTTACGGCTTTGGTTGAGCGCATTGGCTGGGAAGGGTTGGCCCGGCAGGTGGATGTGCGTTGCTTCAAGCATGAGCCGAGCATCAAGTCGAGCCTGACCTTCCTACGCAAGACGCCCTGGGCGCGCGCCAAGGTCGAGGCGCTGTATCTGCAGACATTCCGCTCGCTCAGTTGAGGGCGATGCCTAGTGCCTGTAATGCCTGGCGGTAGCGATTGCCGGCCATGCTCAGGCCGTTGTTATGGTTGGCGCCATTGATCAGCAACAGGCGTTTGGGCTCACTGGCTGCGGCGTACAACGCCTCACTGAAACGTGCCGGTACGAAGCGGTCATTCTGTCCATGGGCGATCAGGACTGGAACGCCGACATCGCTGATCTTGCTCAGTGAGTCGAACTCCTGCGACAACAACCAGTGCAGCGGCCAGGCGGTGTTGGTGACGGCCTGGGTTACCTCTGCCAGATTGGTGAAGCTGGATTCGACGATCAAACCGCCAGCCTGTGGTGTAGACGGCTCTTGTGCCAGTTCGTGAGCCAGGTTGACAGCTACCGCGCCGCCTAAGGAGTGACCGTAGATAAAGCGTTTGCCTGCATCGGGTTGCAGGCTGGCGAGATGTTCCCAGGCGATGCGCGCGTCCTGATAAACACTGCCCTCGGAGGGCAACTGCCCCTGGCTCTGGCCAAAGCCACGGTAATCGATGGCCAACACGGCAAAGCCCATGGCATGCAGGCGCTCAATGCGAAACAGTTGCCCGGTCAGGTTCCAGCGTGAGCCGTGCAGGTACAGCAGTGTTGGCGCATTCTCACGCGCGGCTGGCCACCACCAGGCATGCAGGCTTTCGCCGGGAGCCAGGGCTGATGATTGCAGTTCGCTTTCCTTCACCCCTACAGGCAGGCCGCTGAACCAGCGCGCGGTGCCAGGCTCGATGCGAAATACCAGCTTGCGCTCGGTTTCTTCCAGTTTGGCGCAGCCGATGGGTAGAACGATGGCCAGGCACAACAGAGCCAGCAGGCTCATGCGTCGGCGACGCAACAGGGTAAGCGCGGACATGGCGACTCCGAAAAGGGGCGAATGCGGAATAAGCGTGACCCTGGCAGGCGCATGTGCGCCTGACCAGTCGCCGAGAGTTACCGCGTATTACTGGCTGCTGGGCAGTGGTGTATCGGGCGCCTGGCAGTGTGTCGCGTTGCCTGCTTGCAAGTAGGGTGCAAGCAATGGCGCCATCCCTTTGAGCACCTGCACCGGCAACGCCGAGGTGAAGGTAAAGCGCTCGGCCGCGCGCCCCGGAACGAATGCCGTCAGAGTGCCGTAGTGATTGGGCCCGAGATAGAACACGAAGGTCGCGGTGCGGTTCATGGCGTGCGAACTCAACACGCGGCCACCAGCACCGACGCTTTCGATGCGATTGTCGCCTGTGCCGGTCTTGCCGCCGAGAGTCAGGGGTTGCCCATCGGGTAGTTGGAAGCTGCCCTGCAGTCGCCGTGCGGTGCCACCCTCGACGACTTGAGAAAGTGCGCCGCGCAGAGCCGCTGCCACTTCCGGGGCCATCACCTGGCGGGTTTGACCACCATCGTTTTGTAGGCGCGTTTCATAAGGGGTGTCTGCTGCAAAATGCAGGGCATCGACCCGTAGCACGGGCTGACGAATGCCGTCGTTGAGAATGATGCCCATGAGTTCGGCCAGTGCTGCCGGGCGATCTCCCGAACTGCCGAGTGCGGTGGCCAGGGATGGCACCAGATGAGCGAAGGGGTAGCCGAGTTTTTTCCAGCGCCGATGCAGGTCGGAGAAGGCTTCGACTTCCAGCATGATGCGAATACGACTGTCGCGGGCGCTCTTGTGGCGACTGCGCAGCAGCCAGCCGTACACCTCCTGGCGTTTGTCGAAACTGGCGGTCACCGCATCCTCAAAAGTGGCCTGTGGGTTATCGGCAAGAAAGCCCAGCAGCCATAGCTCCAGCGGATGCACACGGGCGATGTAGCCTTGATCCGGCAGGCTGTAGGCTCCTGGCCCGTAGGCGCTGTAGAGCTGGGCAAGACGTACCTCGCTGAGCGTCTCTTGTGGCAGTTGTGCGCGCAGGAAGGCGGCGAAGGTGGCGTGATCGGCCTGGGGTTGCAGGTAGCGGTGTATGGCCGCCAGGCGTACCGGCGTTTGCCGCAGGCCGCTGAGGAAGGTGTCCAGGCGTTGTTGTGCTGCCTGGCCCTGATACTTGCGCCAGAAGCGCAGAAGGAAGGTTCGTCCTTCGCGGTCGGCAAAGCGCTGCAGGTACTTCAGGCGACGCGGATCGCTGTCGTCATGCAGTAGCTCGGCGCTGTTCTGGTAGGTGCTGTAGCGCACCAAATCACGCATCAGGCGGACGAAGGGCAGATTGATCGATTCACGCAGGGCTTCGCGCAGCGTGGGGTTGCGCCCATTGTCTTCGCGGCGGAAGTTACCGAAGGTGTGAAGGCCTCCGCCGGTGAAGAAGCGCTCCTGCGGATTGGCCGAATAGCGCCGTTCCAGGGCTGCATCGAGCATGGCGGTCAGATCGGCGCCTGGATGGCTGCGCAAGTAATCGAGACTCCAGCGGCTCAGGTAATCCTGCTTGGCGATGTCCAGTGCATCCAGCTCGGCGTTGCTCTTGCCAGCGTAGCGCTGGTGCAGTTCAGCGATGATCTCCAGGTAGGTCGCCAGCACGCGCAGCTTGGCAGTTGAGCCCAACTCCAGTTTGCTGCCTTCGTTGATATCGAAGGGCTGGTCGGTGCTGTCGGTTTGTACACGAACCCGGCTGCCGTTTGGCGTGCGTTCGAAGAGGGTGAAGCTGTAACGCACTTCGGCGGTTTTCTCCGCTGACAGCAGGCGCTCGCCGAACAGGCCGATCTGGCCGGCAAAGGCTGGATCGGCCAGCCGTTGCAGGTAGGCGCTGACGGCTTGCTGTAGATCGCGCTGCAGAGTGCTTTGGGCGGTCAGATCAAGCCGGTCGAGGTCGTACAGTGGCAAGCCGAGCAAGGCGGAAAGACGAGAGCGCACCACGCTGATGCCTTTGTCGCTTTCCACCGTACGCAGGGGAGGCTGCAGTTCCCAGTCGCGATAGTGCATGGGCTGGCTCAAGGCGGCGTCACGCAGGGCGCTATCGATTACTCCCGCACTGGCCAGTAGGCGCAGGTGACTGTCGGTCAGCGCTTGCAGATCCTTGCGTCCCTGGGCCAGGTAGTAGGTGGGCCGCCGCTGGGCGATCATCAGAGCCAATACCTGGCGCAAGGCCAGACCGCGTTCGGCCAGGCTGGCCTGGGGCGTACGCGATGGATCGAGTAGCGCATTGACCTGGTCGAAATCGGCGCCGTACCAGATGCGCAGGCCATCGGCTACGCCATGCACCTCACCGTGTCCGGGGGCAGCCGATAACGGCACGCTGTTGAGGTAGTCGCGTACGATCAATTGGCGCGCAGCCAGGGTCTGCGGCCCTTGCTGATAGGCGCGGACGCTGGCAGAGACCATTTGCCGCAGCTTGTCGCCGGCTGACAGGGTGAGCCCATCGGGGGAATGTCGGTATTTCTCTAACTGCGTGGCCAGGGTGCTGCCGCCTGCCGACTGCCCTTCGAAGTCGAGGAACTTGCCCATCTGCGACAGCGCCGCCATGGCGAAACGAGGCCAGTCCACTGCCGGGTTGGCTTGAGGTTGATCCTGAGTGAGCAGGTGACGGTTTTCGATGAACAGCAGGCTGTTGACCACCAGCGGCGGGATCGCGGCAAAGTCTGTATAGCCCTGCCGTGGGTAGTGAAATGCATAGAACGGCAGGCCACGGCAATCAGTCAGGGTCAGGCCGACGCTGCTTTTCTCCTGGTAGGGCGGGAAGAAGCCTTGTTGGCTATAGCGCATCAGGGCAGGCGAGAAACGCACCTGTTCACTGATATGGAAGTCACGCTGCTGCAGGCGTTCGAGCAGCAATGGTAGGTAGGCATAGCCCTGGCGTTTATCGAATGGGCCGTCATGCGGGTAGTCAATGGCTGGGCTTGGGCCGGGTTGCAGCGCGTAAGTCAGTGTCGCGGCGTAACGGCTGATTTCGCGTGCCTGGAAGTGCGAGCTGCGCAGCTCGAAAACCAGCAGGCTGCTGCTGCCCAGCAAAAGGCTCGTCAGCAGCAGGTAAAGCAGCCATTTGCGGCGCCGTGTCGGCGACGGTTTGGCAATCCATGCATGCTGGTCAGGATCGAATGATTGCGCTGTACTCATCATCGCCCCCACTGCATGCCGGTTTGAGCGCACGGGACGCAACCTGTGAGCAAATGCTCGCCTGGTCGTTGATGACAGTCTAGATCGCGTCTGGCATCGTTGCCGGGCGATCATCTGCGTGGCGCCATGCCATTGCGGGTCGTGCAAACCATAGAATGTTTGGCAAACCCGTGTGCGGACGTGTGTATGCAGCGAGATCACCGTGAGCAACTGAGGATGAGTTGGCAGGCTAACGCCGATGCCTGGGCTGCCGCCGTGCGCGAGCAACGCATTGAGAGCCGACGCCTGGTGACGGATGCTGCGATCCTGCAGGCGGTGCTGGCCTTGCAACCGAGTCGTGTGCTCGACATTGGCTGTGGTGAGGGGTGGCTATGCAGAGGCCTGGCTGAGCATGGCATTACGTCTGTTGGCGTGGATGCTTCTGCCCCTCTGATCGAAAAGGCGCGTGCCGCCTGCAAGGGGGGCAGCCAGTACCGTGTCTGTGGCTATGCAGAGCTGCAAGGCCAGGCTGAGCAGTTGGGTCAGTTCGAGGTGTTGGTATGCAATTTTGCGTTGCTTGAGGAGCCACTCGATGCATTGATGCGCAACTTGCACCCGCTCCTGGCGCCCAATGGCTGCCTGTTGATCCAAACGCTGCACCCCTGGCGGGCGCGCCATGGCGAACCGTATCAGGATGGTTGGCGCGTCGAAGATTTCGTCGGTTTCGGTGAGGGCTTTCAGGCGCCTATGCCCTGGTTCTTCCGCACCCTGCAGTCCTGGCTGAGTTTGATTGCAGCCACCGGCTGGCGCCTGGAGTGGCTGCAGGAACCATTGCACCCGGAGAGCGTACAGCCGGTTTCCCTGTTGCTGTTGCTCAAACCACTGTAAGCCGCTTCAAGGGCCGTGCCCTCAGCGTGCCTCTGGGTCGGCTGCCAGCCTACCGGCATCATGCAAGAGCGCTTTGAGGAAGGCGTCCTGCAGCTCTGGATCGTTGCGCGTCAGCTCGATCAGGCTTTGTTCCAGCTCACTGGCTTCTTCCTCAAGGCCAAGGTCGGACAAGCGCTTGACGCGATGCACCCACTGCGCCACGTCGCCGCCTTCCAAGTCCTCGAAGATCAGATCGTGAGCTTCGTGCAGTTTGCCGCGCAGGGTATGGCTGACCACGAGATTGGCTTCGGCCTTTGCTTCACCTTGCTCGTCCTCAATGCTCAACTGCAGGCTGCTGATACGGCCAACATCCTGTTCGCTGAAAGGACTGTCCAACAGGTTCAGGCGTAGCACACCATTACGGTCAGTCAGTAGCTCGAACTGCTGTTGGCCGGCTGTGACCTGTACTGGGCGTTCGGCCCACGGCAGGTTGCTGTATTCCATGTGCCGATCCTGCTGCACTTCGTCGATGCTGGCCAGGTTCTGCTCGGCGCGACCGTTGGACTCCACGTTCATGAACGGGTTGAGGCCCGCCATGCCGTAGCTGATCCAGTCGCGCGTCGCGGTTTCCGGCAGGCTGCCGAGTAACGCCACGTTGAGCACGTTGGCGCCGACACCGGCGACCACAGCAACGGCGCCCATGGGCACTTCATAAATTTCGCGCCATGGCTGATAGGGGGTATAGCGGTCGTAGCGGCGAGTGACCTCGAAATCGGTGACTTCGAAGCTTTTTTGTTCATGCACACGAACGCGCCGTTGCGGCAACTCCAGCACCTTGGGTTCACCCACGTCGATCTGCAGGGTGTGATCCAGCAGTTTGCGCTCGACGCGCTCCTCATGCTCGCTGCGTTGCGGTAGGTGATTGGCGCAACCGCTGAGGAAAAAGGCGCCGCACAGGGCGGCGCCGATGAAACGAAGGTTGTAGCTCGTGTGCATGATGGCTCGACGGTGCGGTGTGATCAGCGGCTGATACGGGCTTGCAGGAAGGGCAGAACGTCGGCCAGGGCGATGGACTGCGGTTCGGTTTCGGCGCGGCTCTTGTATTCGAGGTTGCCCTCGGCCAGGCCGCGATCGCTGACCACGATGCGATGCGGAATGCCGATCAGCTCCATGTCGGCGAACTTGATGCCGGGGCTGGTCTTCTTGTCGCGATCGTCCAGCAGCACTTCGTAACCGGCAGCGGTCAGTTCGGCGTAGAGCTTGTCGGTGGCTTCGCGCACTTGCTCGGTTTCGTAGCGCAGTGGCACCAGAGCGATCTGGAAGGGCGCCAGGGCGTCGTTCCAGCGAATGCCGCGCTCATCGAAGTTCTGCTCGATGGCGGCAGCAACCACGCGGGAAACGCCGATGCCGTAGCAGCCCATGGTCAGGACTACCGGTTTGCCGTTCTCGCCCAGCACCTGGCAGTTCATCGCTTCGCTGTACTTGGTGCCGAGCTGGAAGATGTGGCCGACTTCGATGCCGCGCTTGATTACCAGCGTGCCTTGGCCATCGGGGCTCGGATCGCCTTCAACGACATTGCGCAGGTCGGCTACGGTCGGCACCGGCAGGTCGCGCTCCCAGTTGACGCCGAAGTAGTGCTTGTCGTCGATGTTGGCGCCAATAGCGAAGTCGCTCATCAGTTCCACGGAGCGGTCGATGATGATGGGCAGCGGTAGATTCAGCGGGCCGAGGGAACCTGCACCGGCACCGATGGCGGCGCGCAGCTCGGCGTCGCTGGCCATGGTCAGCGGGTTGGCGACCTGCTCCAGGTTGGCGGCCTTAATCTCGTTGAGCTCATGGTCGCCACGCACTACCAGGGCGATCAGCTTGCCTTCTTCGGCAGCATGCACGATCAGGGTCTTGATGGTCTTCTCGATCGGCAGGTTGAAGCCTTCGACCAGAGCGGCGATGGTTTTCGCATTTGGGGTGTCGACCAGGCGCAGTTCTTCGGTCGGTGCCGGGCGCACTTTCTCGCGCGGCAGGGCTTCGGCCTTCTCGATGTTGGCGGCGTAGTCGGAGCTGTCGCTGAAGGCGATATCGTCTTCGCCGGAGTCGGCCAGCACATGGAATTCATGCGAGCCAGTACCGCCGATGGAGCCGGTATCGGCCTGCACCGGGCGGAAATTCAGACCCAGGCGGGTGAATACGTTGCAGTACGCCTGATGCATGCGGTCGTAGGTTTCCTGCAGGGAAGCCTGGTCAGCATGGAAGGAGTAAGCGTCCTTCATGAGGAACTCGCGTCCGCGCATCAGGCCGAAGCGCGGACGAATCTCGTCACGGAACTTGGTTTGGATCTGGTAGAAGTTGATTGGCAACTGCTTGTAGCTGTTCAGCTCATTGCGGGCCAAGTCGGTGATGACTTCCTCGTGGGTTGGGCCGACGCAGAACTCGCGATCATGACGATCCTTGATGCGCAGCAGCTCGGGGCCGTATTGCACCCAGCGACCGGATTCCTGCCACAGCTCGGCTGGCTGGATGGCGGGCATCAGCACTTCCAGGGCGCCAGCAGCGTTCATCTCTTCGCGCACCACGTTCTCCACCTTACGCAGCACGCGCAGGCCCATCGGCAGCCAGGTGTACAGGCCAGAGGCCAGCTTGCGGATCATGCCGGCACGCAGCATCAGTTGGTGGCTGATCACCACGGCATCGGAAGGGGTTTCTTTCAGGGTCGAGAGCAGGAACTGACTGGTACGCATGTTTGGCCGTTCTGTCGATTACGAGGGCTTGGAGTAGGGCGGCATTGTACGGTGCCTATACAGTGGCGTACAGGACGCAGCGACGTTCATTGGGGGGAGGTATAGGGAGTGGCTAGAGTGAGGTGCAATCCCTGATTCAGGGTGCTCCCTCGATAGCCAAGGTTATCTGAGCATGATTGACTCGAAAAAAACTGTGTGCTTGACGTTTCTATATTGCCGTGAGTTTGCAAATGATACGAAAGCTACATGTATAAAGATTGACTTGTTAGGAAAAACTCGCAGGTATGTAGTTGCGATAATGTTTAATTGTTGAAGGGTGTATAAAAAATCCGATGCTTGTTTTCAAGCATCGGATTCTCTTTCTACCGATCAGGCGCACCTGAGACTTCTATGAAGCTTAGGCTGCTTGAACTAGCAACTTTGATCCTTACAGGACTTCCAACGGGTATTCAATAATTACGCGGAAGTCATTGTTGTCGGAACCATAGTTAGCATTCTGAATGCTATTGGCGCGATAGATGGCGCTACGAAGACGGAAGGACAGGTCTTTAGCTGCACCTTCCTGTATGACGTACTTGGTTTCGAAGTTGAACTCCTTCTCTTTGCCTTCTTCGGTGCCTGCGCCGTAATTGATGTTGTCGCCGGTGACATAGCGAGTCATGAAGCTCAGGCCGGGGACACCGTACTCAGCCATGTTGATGTCATATCGTACTTGCCAGGAACGCTCATCTTCGCGGTCAAAGTCAGAGTACTGAATGGAGTTAGCGAGGAAAATACTACCGCCGCCATCAACGCCGTAGGCGTAAGAAGAATTACCCGAAGAGCGCTGGTGAGCCAGGGTCAGCTTGTGTGCGCCGAAGGAATAAGCAGCAGCAAGGCTCCAAATCTTGTTATCGATATCGCCTGACAGTTTGCGACCGTCATCGTCGGTTTTGTAAGCGTTGAAATCAAAGTTCAGAGCCTGGCTTTCTGCTAGAGGCAGATTGTAGTTCAGGTTGACATACTTCTTCTTGAAGTGATCTTCGACATCCGACGCATGTACGCCGCCGCTGAAGTTTTCAGTGAAGCTGTAGTTGGCGCCAACGATATTTGCCTCAGTCAGCTCTCGGCCATCACGGCCTGTTCCTGTCTGGCGGCTGATGGCGGTGAAACGACCTGCTGTTAGCTCGAGGCCTTCAATCTCATTGCTGGTAATCAAGGTGCCAGTGGCTACTTCTGGAAGGATCCGGGCATCGTCAGTGGAGAAAACGGGGCTGGCTACAATCTGGTTGCCATACTTTAGTACGGTATCAGATACGCGGAACTTGATAGCGCCGCCGACTTCGCTTTGGGTGTCCTCGGCTTCACCTTCACCATTTCTGGAGAATTGGCCAATGCCGGCGCGGCCTTTACCTGTATCAAGCTTGATGCTGCTCAGGGAGTGGGCGTCAACACCTACGCCAACGGTACCTTGGGTGAAGCCAGACTCATACATCAGGCGAATACCCAGACCGAACTCTTCGCTGTAGCCATTACGTTTGGTCGAGGCTGAGTCTGTGAGGGTGCTTGCACCATTCTTGTAATCGCGGTTGTGGTACAAGGCACGGTTCAGGATATTGAAGCTGCTGTCTTCAATGAAACCGTTCGACTCGGACTGCGCGCTGGCGAAGGCCAGTTGGCTGGTGCCCGCAGCTACTGCCAGGGCGATTACGCTCCACTTCATCACTTGCATCGTGATTGCTCCTTTGGTTTGGAAGAGTTGCGCTGCCCACTATTTTGTTATATGGGCGGCTCTTTCTTTTTGTGTCGGCGCTAACTTATAGCACTCGGCCAATGTTGGCGATAGTTACAGTCTATCTCTGACGACTTCTTGAGGCTCATGTCGCATCGAGCTGGAAGAATGTCGCAAATGTATAGCTCTGCTTCTTGTGCTATGTCAGCCCGACGCCTTCGCGACTTGGTGGGTGCCAGATGCCGCTGTTATTGGTCGACTGCACGGCTTACCGAGCATTGCTGAGAGTGTTAGCAAGAGTCGTGCACAATTTCATCTTGGCGAGCTAATTTGTTGATTTTTACCGCTCTCTGTCTGCTCGGATGCACGTCTGGCTGGGGTTAGGCCCCGTGAGGCTTGGTCTAGGTTCGCTCGAACCTTGTTTTTCTTGGAGGCGGGAAGTCAGTTTGGCGCGCTGTCTTGAAGGCGCGTTGTCGGTAACGCATGGTGCCGGGTATTACGTTAGGAAACAAAATGGTGCGCGTCTATGCGGTGTGTTTGCTGGTGCGCCTCTATCTGGTGCGCGTTTTTCGGGTGCTCTGGCGGCGTGCTCTGCGTATGCTGCGCGACTTCTGATTGGGGTGTTCGCCCGCGCTAAGCTTGTGGCAAGGCTGTATAGGAGAGATGTCATGTTCACGCTGGATTCACGTTTGCAGCAGGACTGCCTGTTGGTTGGAGACTTTCCGTTGAGTCGCTTGTTGTTGATGAATGATGCCCAGTATCCCTGGTTCATTCTCGTGCCCAGGCGTGAGGAGGTTAGCGAGCTGTTTCAGTTGGATGCTGAGGATCAGCGTCAACTCTGGCTGGAGACGACGCTGCTAGCCGAAACGCTGAAGGATACTTTTGCCGCAGACAAGATGAATGTTGCGACGCTTGGCAATGTGGTGAGCCAGTTGCACATGCATGTGATTGTGCGCAAACAGGGTGATCTGGCCTGGCCTGCCCCGGTCTGGGGGCGGCATCCGGCTGTTGCTTATACGTCTGAGCAGATCGAGGTGCTCAAGCACAAGCTGCGCTTGGTGCTGACGGACAGCTTCCATTTTGCGGAGGATGTTGTATGAGCCTGGAGGCGCGCGTAACTGAGTTGGAAAGTCGTTTGGCGTTTCAGGATGACACTATTCAGGCGCTCAATGATGAGTTGGTCGAGCAGCAAAAGCGCATTGAGCGCTTGCAGTTGCAGCTAGCGGCATTGGCGCGGCGTCAGGAAGAGTTGCAGGGGCAGGTCGGTATCGTCGAAAGCGATGCGCCGCCGCCGCATTATTGATCAGCAAAGAAAAGCCCGCGTTTTTTAGCGCGGGCTTTTCTTTTCTAGCGTGCTATTTAGCGGCGCGCTGGAGCAGCGGCGATAACGTCTTCCGCCTGCAGGCCCTTGTCGCGTTGCATCACGGAGAACTCCACACGTTGGCCTTCGACCAGTACACGGTGGCCTTCTCCGCGAATCGCGCGAAAGTGCACGAAAATATCTTCGCCACAGTCGCGAGAAATAAAGCCGAAGCCTTTGGATGTGTTGAACCACTTCACGGTGCCGGTTTCTCGTTCCTCTTCCGGGGCGCTGATGCTTGGGGTTTGCACTGGCGCTTCGGTTTTGGGGGCGTTGGTGGTGCGCTCGCTGCGTGGAAGCTGGCTAATCAAGTGCAGTGCCACTGCGAGACTGGTAATCAGCAGGCTCAGCCAGATCGCAGGGTGGTTACCGATGCTTGGCAGGGGGGCGAGCAGGACCAGGGTTTGTAGTCCGGCTGCCAGAATTAGCAGGGTGCCTGCGACGCTTTGTAGTTGCTGGTGTTTGTGTGGGGCGCTTGGGGCAAGGGCGAGATTGAGCAGGGCGATCAAGGCCAAATACAGCGCATCTGGTGTGGCCAATAATCCTTCTGGTGCGCTTAGGCCGAAAAATAGAGAGAGTAGCAGGGCGGCAAGCCCCACCAGTAGGTGGGCGATTTTCAACATATTCAACGAGCTCACTGATTCAAGGGTGACATTACAGGTAATGGTATGGGTATGTGGCCGTCGCGGCGCGGGGCCATGTCGTCGCAGGTAGAGAGCGCGACGCGCGCGGCGTATTTAACAGCAAAGGTAGGGGCTACTCAAATCAAGCGCTTAGCATGCTTTCGCTGAGTAGTGGGTGAACCTGGTTACGACCGCCGCGCTTGGCTTGGTAGAGTGCGTCATCGGCTCGGGTGAGCAGGGTTTCGAATGTGTCGCCTGGTTCTGCCATGGCGACGCCGAAGGATGCGGTGATGCTGTCTAGAACCTGATCGGTGCTGCGTACCTTCACTCGCAGGGCCTGGATTTTGTTGCGCAAAAGGTCAGCAAAACGGTGGGCATCCTCGAAAGTGGCGCTATTGCGCAGTACCACGCAGAACTCCTCTCCGCCATAGCGTGCGGCGAAGGCGTGCGCTGGCAGTTGATCGCGAAGCAATTGTCCGACGTGTTGCAGTACGCGGTCACCCAGTGGGTGGCCGTATTGATCGTTGAATTGCTTGAAGTGATCGATGTCCAGTATGACCAGGGCCAGGCCTGTGCTGGATTCATCCAGTGCCTGATCCAGCAGGCGGGTGAAGGCGTGGCGGTTGAATACGCGGGTCAGGCTGTCCAGGGTCGCGGCGAGGTGGGCGCGTTCCAGTTGGCTGCGCAGGTGATGGATTTCGTTCTGTGCGGCGCGCAAACGGTAGAGAAATTTTTCTTGCTGATCCTGCATGAGCTGAGTGCTTTCCTGCAGGTCGTTGAGCACGTTGGGCAGGTCGTCGATGATTGGTTCCTGTAATGCGCTCAAGCCTTGCGCCAGGCTGAGTTGATAGTTCTGGCTGCCGCTTACACTACGCGAGACGTCATCTTCGATGTCATCGACCAGTTCGATGACCTGCTGCTGGTTGGCGCGTGCTTGTTCGAGCTCGCCGTGTATCACGTATTCACGAAACAGCTTGGTTGCGATCTCTGGCGGGAAGGCATCGAAGTCTTCGACCACTTTATCCAGGCGTCGATTGAGTTCAGGGTCGCTGCCTTTGCTGTAGCAATACCACAGTGCGTAATGCACGGGGTTAGGGGGGATTTCGTGGCGCACCATCAGGGGAACGGCTTGCTTTAGCAGTTCAGCCGCTTCGCGGGTTTCCTCGGGGAAGAGTTCGAGGACGGTTGGGGTCTTGGAGGGCGGGGGCATACGTGCACTGTGGCGTGGTCACTGTGTGTACAGCATAGATCAGTGCGCGTTGCAGGGCTATTGAAAAGGCCCGGCGAGCCGGGCCTTTATGTTAATCAGGCTGCAAGGAGGCTGCGTAGCATCCAGGCAGTTTTTTCATGAACTTGCATGCGCTGGGTGAGCAGATCTGCCGTAGGCTCATCGCTGACTTTGTCCAGCAGCGGGAAAATACCGCGCGCTGTGCGTACGACGGCCTCTTGGCCTTCAACCAGTTGTTTGATCATGCCTTCTGCGTTTGGCACGCCTTCTTCTTCTTTGATCGAAGATAGGCGTGCGTACGCAGCATAGGTGCCTGGCGCTGGGAAGCCGAGAGCGCGGATGCGCTCTGCGATTGCGTCTACAGCCAGGGCCAGCTCGGTGTACTGCCCTTCGAACATCAGATGCAGGGTGTTGAACATCGGGCCGGTCACGTTCCAGTGAAAGTTATGGGTTTTCAGGTAGAGGGTGTAGGTATCGGCCAGCAAGCGCGAGAGGCCTTCGGCGATGTCGGCGCGGTCCTGCTCGGCGATTCCGATGTTTATATCCATGGTTTTCTCCTTTCATGTGGCTCGGGAAATGGCTGTCCCGATTTTGCGCAAAGCCTAGCACGGTGGTGATTGAGTCCGTTTTGGCTTATATCAATTACATGAATATTCTGAGGCTATTAATAGCATCGAGTTCATTCTCGTCCTAAAAGCCTGGTCTGATGGTGCTTGGTCGCTTGCTAAATCATTTGTGCAAATGCGCTTCGGGTGCTGCCTTGCGGCTGCGTCGAGGCGATTTAGGCTATATAATCCCGCGCTTTGTCAAAGCTGGGTGCACGCCAAGCGTGCAGTTCGGCGCCAGCCCAAGCTCAAGCGAGCCGGGCGAGACCTGACCTGTCCAAGACCTTAGAGAAGCGAAACACGATCATGATGCGCAGCCACTATTGCGGCCAGTTGAACGAGAGCCTGGATGGCCAGGAAATCACCCTTTGCGGCTGGGTCCACCGTCGCCGTGACCATGGCGGGGTGATCTTCCTCGATATCCGTGATCGTGAAGGTCTGGCACAGGTGGTGTTCGACCCGGATCGTGCCGAGACTTTCGCCAAAGCTGACCGTGTGCGCAGCGAGTACGTGGTCAAAATCACCGGTAAAGTGCGTTTGCGCCCTGAAGGTGCGCGCAATGCCAACATGGCATCCGGCGCTATCGAAGTGCTGGGCTATGAGCTGGAAGTGCTCAACGAAGCGGAAACCCCGCCGTTCCCGCTCAACGAGTATACCGACGTTGGCGAAGAAACCCGCCTGCGCTACCGCTTCATCGACCTGCGCCGCCCGGAGATGGCCGAGAAGCTCAAGCTGCGTTCGCGCATCACCTCGAGCATCCGTCGTTACCTGGATGAAAACGGCTTCCTCGACGTCGAGACGCCGATCCTAACCCGCGCTACTCCTGAGGGCGCGCGTGACTACCTGGTGCCGAGTCGCACTCACGCCGGTAGCTTCTTCGCCCTGCCGCAGTCGCCGCAGCTATTCAAGCAGTTGCTGATGGTTGCTGGCTTCGACCGTTACTACCAGATTGCCAAGTGCTTCCGTGACGAAGACCTGCGCGCTGATCGTCAGCCGGAATTTACCCAGATCGACATTGAAACCAGCTTCCTCGATGAAGCGGACATCATGGGGCTGACTGAGACCATGGTGCGCAACTTGTTCAAGGAAGTGCTGGATGTCGAGTTCGGCGAGCTGCCGCACATGACCCTGGCCGAGGCCATGCGCCGCTTTGGTTCGGACAAGCCGGACCTGCGCATTCCGATGGAGCTGGTCGACGTTGAGGATCAGCTCAAGGATGTCGAGTTCAAGGTCTTCGCCGGCCCGGCCAACGATCCGAAGTGCCGCGTGACCGCGCTGCGCGTGCCGGGTGGGGCGAGCATGCCACGCAAGCAGATCGATGATTACACCAAGTTCGTCGGTATCTACGGCGCCAAGGGGCTGGCTTACATCAAGGTCAACGAGCGCGCTGCCGGTGTCGATGGTCTGCAGTCGCCGATCGTCAAGAACATCCCGCTGGACAACATCAACGTGATCCTCGATCGCGTCGGTGCGGTCGATGGCGATATCGTGTTCTTCGGCGCCGACAAGGCCAAGATCGTCTCCGAAGCGCTGGGCGCACTGCGCATCAAGCTGGGTCACGATCTGAACCTGCTGACCTGCGAATGGGCGCCGTTGTGGGTTGTCGACTTCCCGATGTTCGAGGAAAACGACGACGGCAGCCTGACCGCCATGCATCACCCGTTCACGGCGCCTAAGTGCACTCCGGCAGAGCTGGAGGCCAACCCGGCTGCCGCGCTGTCGCGTGCTTACGACATGGTGCTCAACGGTACTGAGCTGGGTGGCGGTTCCATTCGTATTCACGATAAGGCCATGCAGCAAACCGTTTTCCGTGTACTGGGCATCGATGAGGCTGAGCAGCAGGAGAAGTTCGGCTTCCTGCTCGATGCGCTGAAGTTCGGTGCGCCACCTCATGGTGGTCTGGCCTTTGGTCTGGATCGTCTGGTGATGCTGATGACCGGTGCGCAGTCGATTCGCGAAGTGATTGCCTTCCCGAAAACTCAGAGCGCGGCCTGCGTTATGACTCAGGCGCCGGGTGTGGTGGATGCCAAGTCGCTGCGCGAGCTTCACATTCGTCTGCGCGAGCAACCCAAAGCCGAGTGATAACCTGCTGCGCTTGGTCATGCTGCGTTGGAAAGAGGTTCGAAATGCTCATTTGCGTCAGCAAACTGCGCTTTCTCACTTCTTTCCGCCTTGCCTGACCTGCGCTCGCGACGGTTTTCATCTCGGCTTGCGCCGGTTGTAGTCTGTTTTGAAAAAGATGGAGTGAGTTATGGCTGGTCATTCCAAATGGGCCAATATCAAGCACCGCAAGGGTCGTCAGGACGCCAAGCGGGGCAAGATTTTCACCAAACTGATTCGTGAGCTGACGGTCGCCGCCAAGCATGGCGGCCCGATCCCTGCGGATAACCCGCGTCTGCGCTTGGCCGTGGACAAGGCGCTGACTAACAATATGTCGCGTGACGTGATTGATCGCGCCATCGCCCGTGGTGCTGGCAACAACGAAGCCGACAACGTCGTCGAGTTCAGCTACGAAGGTTATGCGCCGAGCGGCGTGGCGATCATCGTTGAAGTGATGACCGATAACCGCAACCGTACTGCGGCGGAAGTGCGGCATGCCTTCACCAAGTGTGGCGGCAATCTGGGCACCGATGGCTCGGTGGCTTATATGTTCGAGCGCAAGGGGCAGATCAGCTTCGCGTCAGGTGTCGATGAGGATGCCTTGATGGAGGCTGCGTTGGAGGCGGGTGCCGATGACGTGGAAATGGGCGAGGATGGCTCGGCGCTGGTGTCGACCAGTTTCACCGAGTTTCACGCCGTGAACGAGGCGCTGAGTTCGGCTGGTTTCAAGGGGGAAGAGGCGGATATCGCCATGATCCCCTCGATCAGTGCGCCAATTGGTGACCTAGAAACTGCGCAAAAGGTGTTCAAGCTGATCGACATGCTCGAAGACTTGGATGACGTGCAAAACGTCTACCACAACGCTGAAGTCTCCGACGAGATCATGGAGCAGCTCGGCTGAGTCGGCTCGTCGCCCGCATGCGTAGGGTGGGCTGGCGGTGATCCGCTTGGGTTCGTCATGCCAGGCGGTCTTGGTGGGCTGAAGCCCACCCTACGCCCACCCTACGCCTCCCACCCTGCGTTTGCTCTGCGGTTTTCTCGGGTTCTGCCAGTGCGTCACGAGTGACGGCGCATGTGGACGCCCGTATACTCGCCAACTGGATAAATAGACAGTTGCCGACATGACCCTCATCCTAGGAATCGATCCCGGCTCGCGTATCACCGGCTATGGCGTGGTACGCGATACCGGACGTGGCTGCGAGTACGTCGCCTCCGGCTGCATTCGTACTGGCAATGGGCCGCTTGCCGAGCGTTTGCAGATCGTCTTTCGTGGTGTCGGTGAGGTGATACGCACCTATGGCCCGGTCACCATGGGCATCGAGCAGGTCTTCATGGCGCGTAATGCCGACTCTGCGCTCAAGCTCGGGCAGGCGCGTGGTGCCGCCATCGTCGCGGGGATCGAGGCGGGGCTGGAAATCAGCGAATACACCGCTACTCAGGTCAAGCAGGCGGTCGTGGGCACGGGGGCTGCTGACAAGCAGCAGGTGCAGATGATGGTCATGCATCTGCTGGGGCTGGTGCAAAAGCCGCAGATCGATGCCTCGGATGCCTTGGGTATTGCCTTGTGTCATGCCCATCATCGGCAGAGTCTGATTCCTCATGGTCTGGCCAGCGCCAAGCGGCGCGGTGGTCGTCTTCGTTTATAACCTGCTAAGGAATTTCTGGTGATCGGACGTTTGCGCGGCACCCTGGCGGAGAAGCAGCCGCCGCATTTGCTTCTGGATGTGAATGGCGTCGGTTACGAACTGGAAGTGCCGATGACCACCCTTTATCGTCTGCCTTCGGTGGGTGAGGCGGTTACCCTACATACCCATCTGGTGATTCGTGAGGACGCGCACCTGCTGTATGGCTTCTTCGAGAAGCGCGAGCGGGAGCTGTTTCGCGAGTTGATCCGCCTCAACGGCGTAGGGCCGAAGCTGGCGCTGGCATTGATGTCTGGTCTTGAGGTTGATGAGTTGGTGCGTTGCGTGCAGGCGCAGGACACGGCGGCGCTGGTCAAGGTGCCGGGCGTGGGCAAAAAAACAGCCGAGCGCTTGCTGGTCGAGCTCAAGGATCGCTTCAAGGCTTGGGAGTCGATTCCGTCCATTGCACCCTTGGTGGTTGAACCTCAGCGGGCGCAGGCAGTCTCAAGCGCGGAGAATGATGCTGTTAGTGCGCTCATCTCTCTTGGCTATAAGCCGCAGGAGGCCAGTCGGGCCATCGCTGCCGTCAAGGAGGATGGATTGACCAGTGAAGATTTGATTCGTCGCGCATTGCGCGCAATGGCCTAATGGAAAGTAATCGATGATCGAAGCTGATCGCCTGATCACCGCTAGCCCGCGTGAGCGTGAAGAGCAGCAGGACAGAGCCATTCGCCCTCTGCGGCTGGCGGATTATATTGGTCAGCCTGTGGTACGCGAGCAGATGGGGCTGTTCATCCAGGCGGCGCGTGGCAGAGCTGAAGCGCTCGACCACACCTTGATCTTCGGCCCGCCGGGCCTAGGCAAGACCACTCTGGCCAATATCATCGCTCAGGAAATGGGCAGCTCCATCAAATCGACCTCGGGGCCGGTGCTGGAGCGACCGGGGGACTTGGCCGCGCTGCTGACCAACTTGGATAGTGGTGATGTTTTGTTCATTGACGAAATTCATCGCCTATCGCCGGTGGTCGAAGAAGTGCTGTATCCGGCCATGGAAGACTTTCAGCTCGACATCATGATCGGTGAGGGGCCTGCCGCTCGCTCGATCAAGCTGGATCTGCCGCCGTTCACCCTGGTCGGCGCGACGACTCGAGCTGGGATGCTGACCAATCCGTTGCGTGATCGCTTCGGTATCGTGCAGCGCTTGGAGTTCTACGGTATCGACGATCTTGCGACCATCGTTTCGCGTTCTGCCGGGATTCTCGGTTTGCCTATCGAAGCCAAGGGCGCCTACGAGATCGCCCGCCGCGCGCGTGGTACGCCGCGTATTGCCAACCGCCTGCTACGCCGCGTGCGAGATTTCGCTGAGGTGCGTGGCAATGGCCAGATTTCCCAGGCCACTGCCGATCAGGCATTGAACCTGTTGGATGTCGACGAGCATGGTTTCGATCACTCCGACCGGCGCTTGCTGCTGGCAATGATCGAGAAATTTGACGGTGGCCCGGTAGGGCTGGACAGCCTGGCCGCAGCCATTGGTGAGGAGCGTCATACCATTGAAGATGTACTGGAGCCCTACCTGATTCAGCAGGGCTACATGATGCGTACTCCGCGTGGGCGCGTGGTCACCCGACATGCCTATTTGCACTTCGGTCTGAACATTCCCAAGCGCCTTGGTGAGTCGTCGGCGCCTGACCTTTTTTCCACAGGTGAGCAATGACTAAAAAATTGTTACCGGCCTGGATTGGCAAGTCCAAGAGGCAGGCATAGAGTATGCGCGCGCAAAACGGAGTCCAGCCGTTCAGTTACCGCTGTCGGGTCTATTACGAAGACACTGATGCCGGTGGCATCGTCTACTACGTCAACTACCTCAAATTCATGGAACGGGCTCGCACCGAGCGCCTGCGTGAGCTGGGTTATGCCCAGTCGACGTTGGCCGGTGAGGGCTTGTTGTTTGTCGTGCATTCGACCGAGGCGCGCTACCACGCCCCGGCACGTTTGGATGACGAGTTGCTGGTCAGCGCTGATGTAATCGAATTAAACCGTGCCAGCCTGCGCTTTCGTCAACAGGTCAGGCGGGCCGCGGATGATGTGCTGCTCTGTGAGGGGCAGTTCCTGGTGGCCTGTGTGTGCACCGAAAACTTGAAGCCCCGAGCTATTCCCGAGTCGATGCGTAATGCATTGGCGGGGTCGCAGGTGCCAGATCAAATTGCAGCAGGAGAGTAAGCGTGGAAGCCAACGCCGTTGACCACATGTCGATGTGGAGTCTGATCAGTAACGCCAGTCTGGTGGTGCAGTTGGTGATGCTCACCCTGGTGAGTGCATCAATCATTTCCTGGGTGATGATCTTTCAGCGCAGTAACGCGGTGCGTGCAGCCAAGCGTGCGCTGGATAACTTTGAGGATCGTTTCTGGTCAGGCATCGATCTGTCCAAGCTCTACCGTCAGGCCGGTAGCAACCCGGACCCTGATTCGGGGCTGGAGCAAATTTTCCGCGCTGGCTTCAAAGAGTTCTCGCGTCTGCGCCAGCAGCCGGGCGTCGATCCTGGTGCGGTGATGGATGGTGTCGCTCGCGCTATGCGTGTGGCTATCTCCCGTGAGGAAGAAAAACTGGAAACCGCGCTGCCGTTCCTGGCGACCGTTGGCTCCACCAGTCCTTATATCGGCTTGTTCGGTACCGTGTGGGGCATCATGAACTCCTTCCGCGGTCTGGCTCAGGTGCAGCAAGCCACCCTGGCTACTGTTGCTCCGGGTATCGCCGAAGCACTGATCGCCACGGCAATCGGTCTGTTTGCCGCGATCCCGGCGGTGATTGCCTACAACCGTTTCTCCGCTCGTGGCGAAATGCTGATCGGTCGTTACTACACCTTCGCTGACGAGTTCCAGGCCATCCTGCACCGCAAAGTGCACACCTCGGACGAATAAGGCAGGGCTCAAGCCATGGCGAGAATTCGCAACAGACGCAAGCCGGTCGCCGAGATGAATGTGGTGCCCTACATCGATGTGATGTTGGTGCTGCTGGTTATCTTCATGGTCACCGCGCCGATGCTCAACCAGGGCGTCAAAGTCGATCTGCCCAAGGTCAGCAGTGAGGCGTTGCCGCAGGACAACGACGCCCAGGTGCTGACCATTTCCATCAAGGCCGACAAGACCTACTACTGGAACATGGGCAGTGAGGTGGACATCGATACCGAGCAAGAGCGCGCCTCCACGCTGGCGCAGATGACCCAGGCCGTATCGGCGATCATCAACGAGAACCACCGTCAGGGTAAGAAGGTGCAGGTGTTCGTACGTGGTGACAAATCAGTCGATTACGGCACCGTGATGGCGGCCATGGGTGGCCTGCAGCAGGCCGACGTGGGCAACGTCGGATTGATTACCGAGGCCCCCTGATGCAGCAAACCGAGCGTTCGCAGTCGGAAAGCTACTTCTGGCCCATCGTTTGGGCCGTGGGTCTGCACGTCCTGATGTTCGCCATGCTGTTTGTCAGCTTCGCCTTCTCACCGGAGCTGCCTCCAGCGCGTCCCGTGGTGCAGGCTACGCTGTATCAGCTTAAATCACAGAGCCAGGCCACTACCCAGACTACGCAGAAGATTGCAGGAGAGGCACAGAAAACCTCTGCGCCGCAGTTCGAAACGGAGCGTCTGGAACAGAAAAAAGCCGAAGAGCAGAAGCAGGCTCAGGCTGAGGCGCAGAAGGTGGCGGCTGCCAAGAAGGCAGAGGAACAAAAGCAGGCTGAGCAGGCCAAAGCTGAGGCAGCCAAGAAAGCAGAGGCGGAAAAGGCGGCTGAGCAGAAACGCCAAGCCGATATCGCCAAGAAGCGCGCAGAAGAGGAGGCGAAGAAAAAAGCGGCTGAGGACGCCAAGAAGAAGGCGGCCGAAGACGCGAAGAAGAAAGCAGCAGAGGAGGCCAAGAAAAAGGCCGATGCCGAAGCTGCCAAGAAAAAAGCTGCCGAGGAGGCCAAGAAGAAAGCCGAAGCGGCCAAGCGTAAAGCGGCCGAAGAGCAGAAGGCGGCAGCACTGGCTGATTTGCTCTCGGACAATGTTCAGAACCAACAGGCGCTGGCAGATACGCACGGCGATCAGGTCGCGGGCAGTCTTGATGACCTGATCATCAACCTGATTACCCAGAACTGGCAGCGCCCCATGTCGGCACGTCGTGGCATGAGTGTGGAATTGCTGATTCAGATGTTGCCTGATGGCACCATTACCAACGCCAGTGTCTCGCGCTCCAGTGGTGATGCGCCGTTCGATAACTCGGCTGTTGCTGCAGTGCGTAACGTCGGTCGTATTCCCGAAATGCAGCAATTGGATCGCGCCACCTTCGACAGCCTTTACCGGCAGCGTCGCGTCATTTTCAAACCGGAGGATTAAGCTCTGTGAATAACCTGATTCGTATTGCCCTGTTAGGGCTGGTCATGTTGGTCGGCAGCGTTCAAGCCGCTGACCCGCTGGTCATTTCCCAAGGTGCCGACCGCGCTACGCCAATCGCCGTTGTACCTTTCGGTTGGCAGGGTGGCAGTGTGCTGCCTGCTGACATGGCCGAGATCGTCGGCAATGACCTGCGCAACTCCGGCTACTTCGAGCCGATTCCGCGGCAGAACATGATCAGCCTGCCGACCCAGGCCAGTGAAGTCATCTACCGTGACTGGAAGGCTCTTGGCGCCCAATACGTGTTGGTGGGCAACGTCGTGCCCAATGGCGGCCGCCTGCAGGTGCAGTACGCTCTGTTCAATGTCGCCACCGAGCAGCAGGTGATGACGGGTAACGTCGGTGGTGGCACCGATCAACTGCGTGACATGGCGCACCATATCGCCAACCAGTCGTTCGAGAAGCTCACTGGGGTCAAGGGCGCTTTCGCTACCAAGTTGCTCTACGTGACCGCTGAACGCGTTGGCACCAACAATACTCGCTACACGCTGCAGCGTTCTGATTACGACGGCGCGCGTGCGGTGACCCTGCTGCAGTCGCGTGAGCCCATCCTGTCGCCGTCTTTCGCGCCTGATGGTCGTCGTATCGCTTACGTGTCTTTCGAGCAGCGTCGTCCGCGCATTTTTGTGCAGCATATCGACACTGGGCGTCGTGAGCAGATCACCAACTTCGAGGGCCTCAACGGGGCGCCGGCCTGGTCGCCGGATGGTTCGCGCCTGGCCTTTGTGCTGTCGAAGGACGGCAACCCAGAAATTTACGTGATGGACATGGGTAGTCGGCAGATGCGTCGGGTGACCAATCACTATGCCATCGATACCGAACCATTCTGGGGTAAGGACGGTCAGACTCTGTACTTCACCTCGGATCGTGCAGGTAAGCCGCAGATCTACAAGACCAATATCAATTCAGGGGGCGTTGAGCGAGTGACCTTTGTGGGTAACTACAACGCCAACCCGAAATTGTCGGCCGATGAGAAGATGTTGGTGATGATCCACCGTCAGGACGGTTTTACCGTATTCAAGGTGGCTGCTCAGGACTTGGAAACCAACCGTTTGCGTATTCTTTCCGACACAAGTTTGGATGAGTCGCCCACTGTTGCGCCCAATGGCACCATGCTAATCTACGCCACCCGCCAGCAGGGCCGGGGAGTCTTGATGTTGGCGTCCACCAATGGACGCGTGAGGCTCCCTCTTCCTACCGCTCAAGGCGAAGTTCGAGAGCCTTCTTGGTCCCCTTACCTGAACTGATGCGGTGCTTCACCTTTATTGCTTAACACACTGGGGTTCATTAGGAGTTACATGATGGAAATGCTGAAATTCGGTAAGTTCGCTGCACTGTCCCTGGCTCTCGCCGTTGCCGTAGGTTGCTCCTCCAAAGGCGGTGACGCTGCTGGCGAAGGTGCTGTTGACCCGAACGCTGGTTACGATGCCAACGCCAACGCTGGCATGGATAGCAGCCTGAGCGAAGAAGCTGCTCTGCGCGCTATCACCACCTTCTACTTCGAGTACGACAGCTCCGACCTGAAGGCCGAAGCTATGCGCGCTCTGGACGTACACGCCAAAGACCTGAAAGCCAACGGCAACCGCGTTGTCCTGGAAGGCCACGCTGACGAGCGCGGTACCCGTGAGTACAACATGGCTCTGGGTGAGCGTCGTGCCAAGGCCGTTCAGCGCTACCTGGTTCTGCAGGGCGTTTCCCCGGCTCAACTGGAGCTGGTTTCCTACGGTGAAGAGCGTCCGGTTGCCACTGGCAACGATGAGCAGTCCTGGGCTCAGAACCGTCGCGTAGAGCTGCGCAAGTAATTTGCCATGCTAAAGTGCCGCCGTACTCTGACCGCTCTTACGCTCGCCTTGCCGCTTGCGGCAATGGCGGAAGTCCCCGTAATGGAAAGCAGCTCCATGCAAGGTAGCAGCTATCCTCCTGCGGGCTATGGTATGGCTGGCGCCTCCGCCGAATCAGGGGCGCAAGCTCCTGCTTCGGCGCAGGGCATGCTGTTCAATCAGCTCCAGCAGATGCAGCAGGAACTTGCGCAACTGCGTGGCATGGTTGAAGAGCAGCAGAATGAAATCCAGCGCCTCAAGCAGGAAGGCCTGGAGCGTTATCAGGATCTTGATCAACGTATTTCAGCCGGCGCTGCTGCCGGTGCTCCCGCTCAGAATTCTTCTGCCAATGGTGCGATCAACGCCGCTGGCACGCCGACGCCGCCTGCTGCCCAGCAACAGGCTAGCGCCGAGCCGGGTGATCCGGCCAAGGAAAAACTTTACTACGATGCCGCCTTTGACCTAATCAAGGCCAAGGATTTTGACAAGGCATCACAGGCCTTCACTGCCTTCCTCGGCCGCTATCCCAATAGCCAGTATGCCGGCAATGCCCAGTATTGGCTGGGTGAGGTCAATATGGCCAAGGGTGATTTGCAGGCTGCTGGTCAAGCGTTTGCTAAGGTCAGTCAGGCCTATCCGAACCACGCCAAGGTGCCGGATTCGCTGTTCAAGCTGGCTGATGTAGAGCGCCGCCTGGGCCACAACGACAAGGCGCGCGGTATTCTCCAGCAAGTTATCGCCCAGTTTCCAGGTAGCTCGGCCGCTCAATTGGCTCAGCGCGACCTGCAGCGTTTGTAAGTGACGCAGTTATGGCAAAACCCGCGCTCAGGCGCGGGTTTTTTCGTTTATGTCATCGCTCCAAGACGGCTCTAATATCTTCCTTTAGAATGGCCGCCCGCGCTGTCTTGGGGTTTCAGCTTCGCTGATGTCTCCAGGTCGCGCCTCGTCATGCCGAGACTCGGCATTGTTTTCAACGCAACGGAGGCGGATGACCTGTTTCGTCATCACGCCCGTGGCTACTATGCAAGAAACTCTGCGTATCACCGAGGTTTTCTACTCGTTGCAGGGGGAGACGCGTACCGCCGGCTTGCCGACGGTATTCGTGCGCCTGACCGGCTGCCCCCTGCGCTGTCAGTATTGCGACACAGCCTACGCCTTCAGTGGTGGGGAGGTTGTGACGCTCAATAGCATCCTCGAACAAGTGGCCGCTTATCGGCCTCGTTATGTTTGTGTGACGGGCGGTGAGCCACTTGCTCAGCCCAACTGCATCCCTTTGCTTGCTCGCTTATGTGACGCCGGTTACGAGGTGTCGCTGGAAACCAGTGGCGCGCTCGATGTGTCTGCTGTCGATCCGCGTGTAAGCAAGGTTCTTGATCTGAAGACGCCCGGTTCGGCCGAGGTGCAGCGTAATCGCTACGAGAATATCCAGTGGCTGACGCGTAATGACCAGGTCAAGTTTGTCATCTGCTCGCGCGAGGACTACGACTGGGCGGTTTCCAAGTTGATTGCGCATGACTTAGCAGCGCGCGTCGACGAGGTGTTGTTCTCGCCCAGCCACAAGCAGGTCGACGCGCGTGCGCTGGCTGACTGGATCGTGGCGGACAACCTGCCAGTACGTCTGCAACTGCAACTGCACAAGATTCTCTGGAACGACGAGCCGGGACACTGATATGAGCGAGAAAAGAGCAGTCATCCTCCTCTCTGGAGGGCTGGATTCGGCCACGGTGGTGGCAATGGCAAAAGCAGAGGGCTATGCCTGTTACAGCATGAGTTTCGATTATGGCCAGCGCCACCGTGCTGAACTGCAGGCTGCCGAGCGAGTGGCGAGGCAGTTGGGCGTGATCGAGCATAAGGTCATTGGGCTCGATCTGAACGGTATGGGCGGCTCGGCGCTGACCGATAGCAGCATCGCCGTGCCGGAAACGCCGGGCGAAGGCATTCCCGTGACCTATGTGCCAGCCCGCAATACGGTGTTTCTTGCTCTGGCCCTGGGTTGGGCTGAGGTGCTCGGTGCCCGCGATATCTTTATCGGCGTCAATGCGGTGGATTACTCGGGTTACCCTGATTGTCGGCCAGAGTTTGTCGAAGCTTTCGAGCGCATGGCCAACTTGGCAACCAAGGCTGGTGTGGAGGGGCAGGGCTTTACCATTCGCGCGCCGCTACAGTACATGAGCAAGGGCGAGATCATTCAAGCTGGGACGCGCCTGGGGGTAGATTACGGCCTGACCGTTTCCTGCTATCAGGCTGATGAGCAGGGGCGTGCCTGTGGCAAGTGCGATAGTTGTCGTCTTCGTGCAGTCGGATTCGCGGCTGCTGGCGTAGAAGACGCGACCCGTTATTTTTAAAAAACTTTTCGTATAGTGTTGATTTCCTGAATTAAATCAGTATCATGCGCCTCGCGTTGGGTCGTTAGCTCAGTCGGTAGAGCAGTTGGCTTTTAACCAATTGGTCGTAGGTTCGAATCCTACACGACCCACCAACATCGCAAGAGCCAGTCGAAAGACTGGCTTTTTTTTGCCTGGAAAAAGCCTCTGGCCGGTCGTGGCATTGGCTGCTTAGGGCAGGTGTATACTCGCGGCTCGCTTACGAGCGCCACAGGTTGGATGATATGTCGCAGATTTCCGAACGCCTTCTGGTTCAGGCCCACCTCGATGCCAAGCAGCCCAAGCCGCTGACTGCCGAGGAGGAGGCTGTCTATCGCCACGAAATCGCCGCCGAGCTGAAAAAACAGAACGCCGTGCTGGTGGCGCATTATTACTGTGACCCAGTGATTCAGGCGTTAGCTGAGGAAACCGGCGGGTGTGTTGCCGACTCCTTGGAAATGGCGCGTTTCGGCAATCAGCACCCGGCGCAAACCGTGGTGGTGGCTGGGGTCAAGTTCATGGGTGAAACAGCGAAGATTCTTAACCCGGAAAAGCGCGTGCTGATGCCGACGCTGGAGGCTACCTGCTCGCTGGATTTAGGGTGCCCGGTGGACGAGTTTTCGGCCTTCTGCGACCAGCATCCTGAACGCACCGTCGTGGTTTACGCCAATACTTCGGCTGCGGTGAAAGCGCGTGCAGACTGGGTGGTGACGTCTAGCTGCGCTTTAGAGATCGTCGAGAGCCTAATGGACAACGGTGAGTCCATCATTTGGGCGCCGGACAAGCATCTGGGCAATTACATCCAGCGCGAAACCGGTGCGGACATGCTGTTGTGGGATGGCGCCTGTATCGTCCATGAAGAGTTCAAGTCCAAGCAGCTTTTGGACATGAAGGCGCTCTACCCAGATGCCGCTATTCTCGTTCACCCTGAGTCGCCGCAGAATGTGGTGGAGCTGGCCGATGCGGTGGGTTCGACTAGTCAGTTGATCAAGGCCGCGCAGACGCTGCCGAACTCTACCTTCATTGTTGCTACCGACCGCGGCATCTTCTACAAGATGCAGCAGTTGTGCCCGGACAAGACTTTCATCGAGGCGCCCACAGCCGGTAACGGCGCGGCCTGCCGTAGCTGCGCGCATTGCCCGTGGATGGCGATGAATACGCTAGAGCGCGTGCTGACTGGCCTGCGCGAGGGGGAAGGGGAAATCCATGTCGATCCTGCGCTGATTCCCAAGGCGATCAAGCCGCTCAAGCGCATGCTTGATTTCACTCAGGCGGCCAAGCTGAAGGTAGTTGGCAACGCCTGATCAGGCAGCGCTTGTTGCTTTGCATAGCTGAAGACTGCGTGCTGATCCTCGGATTGCACAGGGCTACGATCAACTGACCTAGTTTATGGACTCGTTGACGACATCGAGCAGGGCGCGCAGGCGGCCGTAGTCGCGGCCGTTGAAGGCGAAGGCCAGGCGTGTCAGGTGGCACAGTTCAGGCTCGTCGCGCTCCTGTTCGCAGTGGGGTTGTTGAGTAAAGCCTCCACTCTTGCATAACCCGCCGAACTCTTCGTTCAGTCGCGTCAGTGTCTGCTCATTCAGTGGGTGGTTGAGGCGAATGACGAAGCGGTCCTTGAGCCAGCGGCTGGAGTGGAAGTTGCGATAGAAATGGGTGATTTCTTCTACCGCCTCTTCGGGGGTGTAGACCAGGCGCATCAAATTCAGGTCGTTGGGCAGTATGTAGCCACTGTCTTCCAGTTGGCTGCGGATGAAGCTCAGTGCGCTTTCCCAGTAGCTGCCGCCAGGCTGGTCAAGCAGCACCACCGGAACCAGCGGGCTCTTGCCGGTCTGGATCAGGGTCAGCACTTCCAGGGCTTCGTCGAGCGTGCCGAAACCACCAGGGCATAACACCAGGCCGTCAGCTTCCTTGACGAAGAACAATTTGCGCAGAAAGAAGAAGTGAAAGGACAGCAGGTGGTGGCTGTCGCGCATGGTGGCGTTGGCTTTTTGCTCGAAGGGGAGGGTGATGTTGAAGCCTAGGCTGTTTTCCGGGCCTGAGCCTTCGTGGGCGGCAGCCATGATCCCACCGCCAGCACCGGTAATCACCATCAAGTCCCGGCGTGCCAGCAAAGAGCCTAGCTCGCGGGCCTGGCGGTAAAGTGGGTGTTCTGCTGGCGTACGTGCCGAGCCGAACACTGTAACTTTGCGTCGACGTTTGAGCTGTTCTAGCACGCCGAAGGCTTGCTCCATCTCGCGTAGGGTCTGCAGCATGATCTTGGCGTCCCAGCGGTTACGGTCGGCCTGCGCCATGCGCAGCACGGTGGTCAGCATCTCTCGGTACAGCGCTAGGTTTGGGCTGTTGCGCGGGGCGCTGAGGTTGATCAGTTCATCGAGCTTGCTGCTCAGGTCGACTTCACTGGTTTGCACATGGCGTGAGAGGTAGTCGTCCGGTTCGTAAGGCATGGAAACGCTCCTTTGCGGGAGGGCGGGCATGGGCGCATAGCGTCTGCGCCAAGGCCGGTGTCTTGATTATGGCGCTTTGTAGGTGATGCTGCAGTCTCGCAGTAGTCCCGTGCAACTGCGATATAACGCGGCACGGAAGACTGCTGCTGGGCATGAAAGGCCTGTCCAGCCGAGGTTGCTGCAGATCATCCATCATGTTGATGGCCAAGAAGTTAGCGCAAATGTGACGAGATACCGTTCGTCTGTGGAACTCAGGTAATGCCTGGCGTCTGATTTACTTGCAGGAAGTGGGTGTTTCCGCGAAGCTCGCCATCGATACGCATGGCGGGCTTTATTGTGCGCCAGATGGATCGTTGCGTATCGAAGCCGGAAATCCAACGGCCTGCATCGAGTATCGACGGGTAGAGGAGGGCAGGTATGCCCAAGCTGATAGTGGAAGTGGATGAAGAGCTGTACCAGATGCTGCAGGAAGCTGCGCGCGTGAACCAACTAACCCTGCAGGATGAATGCCTGCGTCGTTTGGAGGGTGGGGTGCGGCGCTCGCGTTATATGGATGCCCTGCTGGCAGAGTTGCGTGCTGGCGATGCACAACGCCGCGCCAAAGGCTGACAGCGGCGCTGAGTTGAGCGTTTATAGGCCGCAGTCGGTGCGATCGAAAACCTCGGTGGTAATCGGCCGATTGCTGTGGTATTCACTGAACTGGTAACGCAGTTGTGCACCTTTGCTCATTAGTTGGCGGTAGCCGTTGTTGCGGCACACGCTTGCTGCCAACTGGCTCCTGACCGTATCGGGGTTGCCGCGCATCTTTGCCGCATGTGCAGAGCGCACACTGAGGTGGTTGATCAGGGTGTGCCCATCGACGGTATAGCCTTGGTCGAGAATATCCGCGTTGATCGCTCGCGGCGTGCCCACGCTACTCTCTTGGGCAACCTTCTCCAGCAATTGCGTCAATTCCATCTCCTTCAATGAGGCGGCCTGTGCCATGGGCAGCGTCAGGCTTAGCGCGAGTGCAGGGATGATGTAACGCAACATGGGGAAGCTCCTGAAAACATTGGTGTGGGTTTGACCGAGTGTTACCGCGATTGTTCGCAGCGCTGCGCCTGTGTCGTCGGTGGTCAAATTTGTCGATGCCGAGCCGCTCTCAAGGCCAGGTGCTGCGCAAGTTGGCGCTCAATGGCAAGGCTAGCAGTCTACGGTTTTGCGTGTGCTGCAGATACCGGCGTTCCTGGTTCGCTTCTCCCTGCTGTAAATAGCGTCGTGGCGCAGCCCTGATGGCTCACGGTGTCTGAAGTTGTGTGGTTGCGGGTGCTAGAATTGCGCTCTTTTTGCGGGCCCGTTGTTTCATGAGCCAAATGCCTAACTCTCTGCATGCTGTTGCCAGGCTACGCGCCGAACGCCTGGCGCGCAGTCTGAAACCCTTTATTGCTCGCGGCTCACGTGCCGAGCGCTGCCCGGACTGTCGCATTCAGCCTGCTTGCTGCCTGTGTGCATGGCGGCCGCAGGTCGCGGCGTATGCGGGAATGTGTCTGGTCATGCATGACATCGAGGCGCTCAAGCCGAGCAATACCGGCTGGTTGATCGCCGATGTGGTGCCTGACACTCACGCCTTCGGCTGGGCGCGTACCGAGGTCAATCCGGCGCTACCTGCGCTGCTCGCTGAGCCGCAGTGGCAGCCCTATCTGGTTTTTCCCGGTGAATATGCCGGGCAGGAGCGGGTGGTCGATGAGGTCAGCGTGGCGCCGGGTAAGCGGCCATTGTTCGTGTTGCTCGATGCAACCTGGACCGAGGCGCGCAAGATGTTTCGCAAGAGCCCCTATCTGGATGCGCTGCCGGTGCTCAGCTTCAAGCCGGAGCAGTTGTCGCGCTATCGCCTACGCCGGTCGACGCGCGGCGACCACTTGTGCACTGCCGAAGTGGCGGCGCTGTGCCTGGAGCTGGCCGGTGATGCCCAAGCCAGCGCCGCTTTGGACGACTATCTGGATGCCTTCAGCCAGCACTATTTAGCCGCCAAGCGGCGTCTGCCGCTGGATCTCAATGACGCGCTGCACCAGCGTTTGCAGGCGTATCGCTGATCGTGGCTGGTTTGGGCCATAGTTGTGCGATCAACATGCCCGCGAACATTAACGCGCAGCCCAGATAACCGCCTGGCGCCAGCACCTCATCCAGTAGCAGGGCGCCCGCAATGGCGGCAAAGACGGCTTCCAGCGACAGGATGATCGCTGCGTGCGAGGCGATGGCATGCTGCTGCGCAACCACTTGCAGGGTGAAGCCGACCGCCACGCCAAGCAGTCCACCGTAGAGAATCGCGGGTGCCGCTTCGATCACGCCGTCCAGCGTCGCGCTTTCGAAGCACAGAGCCAGGAACAGGCTGATCACCGCACAGGTGATGAACTGAATCAGTGCCAGGCGCAACGGATCGTGACGGCTGGCGAAGAAGCCAACCAACAGCACATGCACGCCCCAGACGAAGGCGCCGGTCAGTTGCAGCCAGTCGCCAGGCGCTACGCTGAAATCGTCGCCGACGCTGAGCAGGAACATGCCGACTACCGCCAGGCTGGCACCCAGCCAGATTCCCAGGCCGCTGCGTTGGCCGATGAATAGGCAGAGTATTGGCACCACAATCACGTAAAGCCCGGTGATGAAACCGGAGTTGGTCACGCTAGTGAACAGTAGGCCGACTTGCTGCAGGTTGATGCCTAGCGCGAGCACCACGCCCATGCTCATGCCTCCGAGCAGCAGGTTGCGATTGATTGGGGCGGGCGGCTGATGAGCGCGCCGCTGTAGCAGCGCGAGAACTGGCAGCAGCGCCACGCTGGCCAGGACGAAGCGCAGGCCGGTGTAAAGAAAGGGGCCGATATTGTCCATCCCCATGCGCTGGGCGACAAAGGCACTGCCCCAGATCATCGCCGTCAGCAACATCAGCAGATCGGCACGCAGGGCTTGGCTTGGCATGGGCAGGTTCTCGGCGCAAAGTCGCGCATCGTGCCGCAAAGCATGAGGCTTGACCACCCTGCCGTGTCTCGGCATGCTGGGCGCCGCTTTCGCGCCACAAGGGTGGCGTAGTGCCGTGGGGTGCTACGCTGGGTCGGCGCGATAACGGTGCTTTATTAATGTGCCGCTCATAAAAAGAACAGGATCTGCCAATGGCTGCCTATGAAATCCTGATTGCCGACGACCATCCGTTGTTTCGCAGCGCTCTGCATCAGGCGCTGACGCTCGGCCTGGGGCCTGATGTGCGCCTGGTCGAGGCGGCGAGCATCGCCGAGCTGGAAGCGTGTCTGGCTGAGAAGGGTGACTGGGATCTGGTGCTGCTTGATTTGAATATGCCAGGCGCCTATGGCTTCTCCGGCCTGGTGTTGTTGCGCGGGCAGTATCCGCAGATCCCGGTGGTGATGATCTCCGCGCAGGAAGATGCGTCGGTGATCGCACGTTCCCGTGAGTTTGGTGCCAGTGGTTTCATTCCCAAGTCCAGCCCGCTGGAAATCCTCCAACAAGCTGTGCGTCAGGTGCTTGACGGCGACACGTGGTGGCCTCCAATGGCGGAGACGAGCGCTCCGGTTTCCGAGGAAACCAAGGCGGCTAGTGCTGGGCTGGCAAGCCTTACGCCGCAGCAGTTCCGTGTCTTGACCATGGTTTGCGAAGGTTTGTTGAACAAGCAGATTGCCTATGAGCTGAGTGTCTCTGAGGCCACCGTCAAGGCGCATGTCACCGCGATATTCCGCAAGTTGGGCGTACGCACGCGTACCCAGGCGGCGTTGCTGTTGCAGCAAATGGAATCGATCCCTGCGCAGTAGTGCGCTAGATGCAGTAATCTGCGCGCCTATTTCTGCAGGGTGATGCTCATGTCGCCATTTAAGGGTCAGGTCGGCCTCCAGCGCATTCTCAATGCCGCCCGTTACTCGCTTGATGGCCTGCGTGCGGCTTTTATCGGCGAGGCTGCGTTTCGCCAGTTGGTACTGCTCAATCTGCTGCTGATTCCGGCGGCCTGGCTGTTCGATGTCGGTCGTGGTGAGCGCGCTTTGATGATCGCCGTATGTCTGCTGGCGCTGATCGTCGAGTTGCTTAACTCGGCGATTGAGGCGGCTATAGATCGTATTTCCCTGGAGCGGCATCCCTTATCGAAGAATGCCAAAGACATGGGCAGTGCCGCGCAGTTGGTGGCGCTGGTCATGATTGCCTTGGTCTGGGTCTCTATTTTGCTCGGCTGAGCCTCAGAAGATGGGTTGCAGGACGATCTGGTCGCTGCGGCTGACCCCGGCGGTGAACGCGCGGCATTGCTCAAGGAATTCGCGCATGGCGGCGGTCTGGTATTTCTGTCGGTGACGGATGAAGTAGAACTGCCTGCGCAGATCCAGCTCCGGGGTTTCCACTGCCACCAGGCTGCCACGGCGGATGGCGTCGCGCAGCGCCAGGCGCGAGATGCAGCCGATGCCCAGGCCAGATTCCACTGCCCGCTTGATCGCCTCGGTGTGTTCCAGCTCCAGGCGGATATTCAGTGAGCGTGGGTGGTGGCGCATGGCCTGGTCAAAGGTCAGGCGCGTGCCGGAGCCTTGCTCGCGGAGGATCCAGGCTTCGTGAGTGAGTTCTTCCAGGCTGGCGCTGCCGCGCTGTGCCAGTGGGTGTTGCGGTGCGCAGAACACCACTAGCTCGTCTTCCACCCAAGGCTCCACTTCAATCTCTGGATGTTGGCAGTCACCTTCGATCAGGCCCAGATCCAGCTCGTAGTGGGCGACCTGTTGCACCACATGGGCGGTGTTGTGCACCTGCAGTTTGACCCTGCACTCGGGATGGTTCTGCATGAAACTACCGATCAGCAGGGTGGCCAGGTAGTTGCCGATCGTCAGCGTGGCGCCGACATTGAGTGAGCCGAAACCGCTCTTGCCTCCCAGTAGGCGCTCGATCTCCTTGGCCTGATCGAGCAGCGCTACGGCTTGAGGCAGCAATTGTCGGCCCAGGGCGTTGAGGGCCAGGCGTTTGCCGGCGCGATCGAATAACTGGCAATCGGACTGGCGCTCCAGTTCGGTGAGCGAGGTGCTGGTGGCCGACTGCGACAATGCGAGCGATTGCGCAGCGCGTGAAACGCTCTCATGCTGCGCCACGGCGACGAATACTTGGAGTTGTCTGAGGGTAAATCGCATATCGATATAACCGATAACCTATATCTTGATAATCCACTTAACAGATATTGTTGCTGCGAATAGAATGCCGCGCAATCGTGCCTTCAGGCGCCGTGTTTCTCGAGGAAATCATCATCATGAGCAATATGAACGTCGAGCGTGTGCTCAGCGTCCACCACTGGAACGACACTCTGTTCAGCTTCAAGTGCACCCGTGATCCGGGCCTGCGCTTCGAGAATGGTCAGTTCGTGATGATTGGCCTGCAGCAGGAAAACGGTCGCCCGCTGATGCGTGCTTACTCCATCGCTAGTCCTAACTGGGAGGAGCACCTGGAGTTCTTCAGCATCAAGGTGCCGGACGGCCCGCTGACCTCGCAGTTGCAGCACCTGAAGGAAGGCGACGAAATCATCATCAGCAAGAAGCCCACCGGCACGCTGGTGCTCGATGACCTTAACCCCGGCAAGCACCTCTATCTGCTCAGCACCGGCACCGGTCTGGCGCCTTTTATGAGTGTGATTCAGGACCCGGAAACCTATGAGCGTTTCGAGAAGGTGATTTTGGTGCACGGCGTGCGCTACGTGAACGAAGTGGCCTACCGTGAGTTCATCACCGAGCACCTGCCGCAGAACGAGTTCTTCGGTGAGGCGCTGCGTGACAAGCTGATCTATTACCCCACCGTCACCCGCGAGCCGTTCGAGAATCAGGGCCGCCTGACCGACTTGATGCGCAGCGGCAAGCTGTTCGCCGACATCGGCCTGCCGCCGATCAACCCGCAGGACGACCGCGCGATGATCTGCGGCAGCCCGAGCATGCTCGACGAGACCAGCGAAGTGCTCGACAGCTTCGGCCTGAAGATCTCCCCGCGTATGCGTGAGCCGGGTGACTACCTGATCGAGCGTGCCTTCGTCGAGAAGTGACGCGTGCTTAGCTAGATCAGCCCCATAAACGACAATGCCCGTATCAAAAGATACGGGCATTGTCGTTTATGGGCATTAACTTCGTAGGCACCGGCCAGTGCCTGGGGTTAGTCGCCGAACGGGCCCGCCTGAGTGAATGCACCGCCTTGCAGATGAGCAGAGGGATCGTCTGCTGCCGGTTTTGGCTGTTGCTCCATTTGTGCGCGGAAGCGCTCGGAGCTGTCTTGTGGGTTGAACCCCAGGTGCGCGGCGTAGCGGTTGTTCCACCATACGTCACGGTTGGCCGACATGCCGTAGACCACGGTGTGGCCAACGTCTTTGCACAGCAGGGCACGCTCCACCAGATGGCCTAGGTCAGCGAAACTCAGCCAGGTCGAGAGCATGCGTACATTGCGCGGCTCTGGAAACGAAGAGCCGATGCGCAGGCTGACGGTCTCGATGCCGTAGCGATGGAAGTAGAAGGTTGCCAGGTCTTCGCCGTACGACTTGGACAGCCCGTAATAGCAGTCGGGGCGACGCGGCGAGTGCGCGTCCACTTCTTCATTCTGTGGGTAAAAGCCGGTGACATGGTTGGAGCTGGCGAATACGACCCGCTTGATGCCTTCCTTGCGCGCAGCTTCGTAGATGTGGAAGGTGCCACGGATGTTGGCTTCGAGAATCTCTTCGAAGGCTCGCTCGGTGGAAATCCCGCCCAGGTGGACGATGGCGTCTACGTCTTTGGCCAGTGCCAGCACTGCGGCTTTATCGGCCAGGTCGCAGGTTACGACTTCTTCGTGCTCTCCGGCCGCCGGGGCCATCGGGCTGATGTCGGAGACGCGGATGATCGAGGCATGTGCTTGCAGTGCTTCGCGCAGAACCTGTCCGAGGCCGCCGGCCGCACCTGTCAGGAGTAAGCGATTGAAAGGCTTGTCGCCGGTGTTCGAGGCGGATGCGGTCATGCTGTGAACCTTTGCTTGTGGGGGAGAGGGATATGAGAGCCGGGCAGCCGATTGGCTGCCCGAAGGGGGTTACATGAAGTTGTACTGAATCCCCAGACGCCAGCGAGCCTGGCGGTCATCGGTCGTTGAGTTGACCCGGATGTCACCGACTTCCATGAAGGGCGTCCATTGTTTGTTGAGCTTGTATTTGACGACCAGATTCTGCTCGTAGTCGCTTCTTTTGTTGTCGTAGCGGATGTAGTCGGTGGCGAAGTGGATGTACTGGTACTCGAAGGCCCAAGGGCCTTTCGGGGTGAAGCCGAGCCAGCCTTCGTAACGTGTGGTGTTCTGGTTGTCTCTTGCGCGATTCCCTACATTTTCATCAATGGTGTCGCGGTCTCGGCGGCGGGCGTCGTGGCGCAGGCGGGTGGCCACATACCAGGTGTCGTTGATCTTGTAGTTGTACTTCAGGCCGAACTTGTAGGTGGTGCTATCGCTGCCGCTGTCCATCTGAAAGGCTGGGGTCAGCGTCGATTGCGGACTGAGTTTGAGGTTGTAGTCGACTGTGAACTCGTGGCCGTTGTTGACCAGGTTGTCATAGGCGACATCCTCGCGGCGATTTCCAGCGGTTCTGTATTTGATCTCGGCCCCGAAGCCCAGGCCGCTGTCCATCCGGTAGCTGAGCTTGATCCGGTCGGAGTGCATGCTGTCGTCTTCGGTGAAGCCGTGGCGGTAGTTGATGTTGGCTGAGTCGGCGTAGGCATGGAAAGACAGGCCGAGTGCAGCTACGGCAACGAGAGTGCGGAGTGTGTTGTTCATACGATCTTCTTTTTTGTTTTTGTTGGGGTAGATGTACTGCTAGGGGTGTGGCGTGTTGGGGGGGGTGGTGCTCCTTCGTTCGAGTTTTTCTAGACGTTATCGTACAAGTTTTCAGTTGTCTACAAATTTGTTCAGTGTTGTCGGATGACGTCTGTGTGATTGCTATGTTCAGGTTTTATAAGGGTTTTGTAAGGCTGTAGAGGGCGTATTGCGAATGTGATGCCTGTTTTTTTTAGGATTTATAAAGTTTAGAAAGGGTTCTTCTCAAAAGTTGTATGATGACGTAGGATGGATTTCAGCGTATGAATCGCTCGCCATAAATTCAATAAGAAGGCTCTGACGTCCATGATCATCACTGCTGTAAACGTCCAGATTTTTTCCTATCCCACCCGTCGTGCCGTAGACAGTGCAGGGCATGCTCATCCGGGTGATGTCACGCAGGCTCAGATGGCTCTGCTACGGATCAAGACCGAGTGCGGCTGTGAAGGCTATGCGCTGGGTGCTCCCGAGCTGATCCGTCCTTATGTGCTCGATGGCTTCGTGCGCAAGGTGCTGGTGGGGGCTAATGCCTTCAATCGCGAAAAGATCTGGCACGACCTGGCACATTGGCAGCGTGGCAGTGCCAGTCAACTGACCGATCGCGCCCTGGCGCTGGTTGAGCAGGCGCTCTGGGACTGGGCTGGGCGCAAGTTGAATGTGCCTGTGTACAAGCTGATTGGCGGTTACCGGGACAAGGTGCCGGCCTATGGCTCGACCATGTGCGGTGATGAGCTGCCAGGCGGTTTGTCCACCCCGGAAGAATATGGTCGCTTCGCCGAAACGCTGGTCAAACGCGGCTACAAAGCCATCAAGTTGCACACCTGGATGCCGCCGGTGTCCTTCGCTCCCAGCGTGAGCATGGATATCAAAGCCTGCGCTGCCGTGCGTGAAGCTGTTGGCCCGGATATCGCGCTGATGATCGACGGCTATCACTGGTACAGCCGTACCGATGCCCTGACCATCGGTCGTGCTCTGGAGAAATTGAATTTCGCGTGGTTCGAAGAGCCGATGATGGAAGATTCGGCTGAGTCCTATGCCTGGCTGGCAGGGCAACTGGATATTCCAGTGCTAGGCCCGGAAAGCCTGGGTGGCAAGCACTTGAGCCGTGCTAGCTGGGTGAAAAATGATGTCTGCGATATCTTGCGCGCCGGCGTGGCTGGCGTTGGCGGTATTGCGCCTTGCCTGAAGGTGGCGCACATGGCTGAGTCGTTCGGCATGGACTGCGAGATTCACGGCAATGGTGCCGCTAACCTGGCCGTGGTCGGTGCAATCAAGAACTGCACCTGGTACGAGCGCGGTCTGTTGCACCCGTTCCTGAATTACGACGAAGTGCCGGCTTACCTCAAGCGCCTGGTTGACCCCATGGATGAAGATGGCTTCGTTCATCTCTCGGATCTGCCGGGGCTGGGTGAAGACATCGACTTCGATTACGTGGAAACCAACACGCTGCAACGCTTCTGATTCGTGTGTGGTGGCGCGCCAGATGGCGCGCCGCTTGAGAGTCCAATAAATATAAAAAGGCTATCTCGCATGAGTGTTCTTCCCAAGATTTGGGCGGGGGTTTTTGCTGCTTCTCTGGCAATGACCTCGGTGCCTGCAGCATTCGCCAAAACGCCAGCCGACCAACTGATCGTCGGCATGAGCATGATCAACTTGCTGTCGCTTGACCCGGCGGCGGCTACCGGGCTGGATGTCTCGGAGGTCAATGCCAACCTCTATGACATGCTATTGGTGCAGGACACCAAACAGCCGAACATCCTGGTGCCTGCGCTGGCTGAAAGCTGGCAGATCAGCGATGACCGCAAAACCCTGACGTTCAAACTGCGCAAGGGCGTCAACTTCCAGTCCGGCAACCCGTTGAGCGCCGCTGACGTTGCTTGGTCGTTGCAGCGTGTACTCAAACTCAATCTGGCCTTGTCGACGACGTGGAAAGCCTATGGTTTCACGGCGGATAACGTCGAGCAGTACATGCGCGCCGTGGACGACTACACCTTCGTTGTCGAGCTGCCTCGTCCGAGCGACCCGATGCTGGTGCTCAATACTCTGGCGACTTCGCCCAGTGCCTTCATTCTCGACCGCAAGGTGGTCATGCAGCACCAGAAGGGCGATGACATGGGCGGCGCCTGGCTGACCACCCATGCGGCCGGTAGCGGGCCATTCATTCTGAAGGACTGGCGTGCCAACGATGTGATCCTGATGAACCGCTTCGATGGTTATTGGGATGGTCCGGCCAAGCTCAAGCGTATCGTCATGCGTAACATGACCGAGTCGCAGTCACTGCGTCTGATGGTCGAGCGGGGCGATTTGGATATCGCCAAAGGTATGGCTGCGCCGGATATCGAGGCGCTGGAGAGCTCCGATCAGGTCAGCACGCAGAGCGTACAGCGTGGCACGCTGTATTACGTGGCCATGAGCCTCAAGTCCAAGCCTTTTGAAGATGTTCGTGTACGCAAAGCCGTGCGTTCATTGATCGACTATCAGGGCATCAATCAGAGCGTCATGCCGCACTACGGTTTGTTGAACCAGCGCCCGCTGCCGTTGGGGCTGCCCGCGCGGCTGGACGATCCGGGCTATAAGCTCGATGTCGCCGAAGCCAAGCGGCTGCTCGCCGAGGCCGGTTATCCCAATGGCTTCAAGACCACCATTCGCGTGCTGGTCGAGCCGCCGTTCATCAATATCGCGTCCAGCCTGCAGGCCACTCTGGCTCAGGCGGGTATCCAGGCGTCACTGGTGACGGGAACGGGTAACCAGATTTACGGTGCGATGCGCGAGCGTAGTTTCGACATTATCGTCGGGCGTGGCGGTGGTGGTGCCGAGCGGCATCCGCATTCGAGTCTGCGTACGCTGGTGTACAACCCGGACAACCGTGACGAGGCCAAGTTGAGCAACTTCCAGGGATGGCGCACATCGTTCTACAGCCCTGAGCTGAACAGCCTGATCGAGAAGGCCGAGGTTGAGCCGGATGCGCAGCAGCAACTGGCTCAGTACCAGCAGATCCAGCAAATGCTGGACGAGCAGGTGGGTGCGATCATTCCGATTTCGCAGATGACCGACACTGTGGTGCTGTACCACGACGTTCAGAACTACCAAGGCCACACCGCGGCCACCACCCGATACAAAGACGTCTACAAGTCGCGTTGAGGAGCGCTTGCGCTCCCTCGCTTCGGTGATTGGTAACGCTTTTTCAGGAGCCTGTTATGTTGTTTTCGACTGCCTCTGTGCTCGGCGCACGCGCCTCGGCACTGTCTCGTCGGGCCGGCACCGTGCTGGCGACCTTGCTGGGTCTGTTGGCGCTGACCTTCTTTATTGGTCGGGTCATGCCGCTGGATCCCGTACTCGCGGTGGTCGGGCCGGATGCCGATAGTTCCACTTACGATCAGGTCTACCAGGCCATGGGCCTGGATAAACCGATCTGGACGCAGTTCGGCTTGTATCTGGGCGACCTGCTGCGGGGCGACTTCGGTAATGCCCTGCTCACCGGGCACCCTGTGCTCGATGACATCAAGCGGGTGTTTCCGGCCACTATCGAGCTGGCAACGCTGGCCATTGTGTTCGGTGTGCTGATCGGTTTACCGCTGGGGGTTGTGGCGGCCAGCAATCACGGTCGCCTGGGCGATCACGTGGCGCGGGTGCTGACGTTGTTCGGCTATTCCACACCAATCTTCTGGGTCGGCATGATGGGGCTTCTGGTGTTCTACGCCTGGCTCGGTTGGGCAGGTGGGGCGGGGCGCATCGGTCTGGCTTATGACGGCATGGTCGATGAAGTCACTGGCTTGCTGCTGATCGACACCGCCCTGGCGCGTGACTGGGATGCCTTCTTCAGTGCGCTGCAGCATATCGTCCTGCCTGCGCTGATCCTGGGGCTCAACTCGGTCGCCTATATCAGCCGTATGACGCGCAGTTTCATGCTCGAGCAGCTCTCTCAGGAGTACATCATCACCGCTCGGGTCAAGGGCCTGTCACGCCGCCAGGTCATCTGGGGGCATGCCTTCCGCAATATTCTCGTGCAACTACTGACCGTCGTGGCTCTGGCCTATGGCTCGCTGCTTGAAGGCGCCGTGCTGATCGAGACCGTGTTCGCCTGGCCCGGCTTCGGTCAATACCTGACCAGCAGCCTGATGCTGGGTGACATGAATGCGGTGATGGGCTGTGTGCTGATCATCGGCCTGATTTTCGTGGCGCTGAACCTGATCAGTGACGCGCTGTACAAGGTGTTCGATCCGAGAACCCGCTAGCTCGCTGGGCTGGCATTCAAACCAAGTCGATAACTATAAAAAGAAGGTAAGCATATGAAAAAAACATTTCCGCTCCTGCGTCTGAGCCTGCTGGGTACGCTGCTGGCGTTTGGCCCGATGGCCGCCGTACAGGCCAAGACGCCAGCCGATCAACTGATCGTCGGCATGAGCATGGTCAACCTGTTCTCCATCGATCCGGCCAACGCGCCAGGTCTGGATGCCTCGGGGATCAATGCCAACCTGTACGACACGCTGCTCAAGCGTGACGGTGGCAGCCCGGAGAAGCACCTGCCGCAACTGGCCGAGCGCTGGGAAGTCAGCGAAGACGGCAAGCAGATCACCTTCCACCTGCGCACTGATGTCAAGTTCCACTCTGGCAATGCGCTGACTGCAGAAGACGTAGCCTGGTCGCTGTATCGGGTGATGAAGCTCAACTTCGGTTTGGCCACCACCTGGAAAGCCTACGGCTACAGCACCGAAAACATTCAATCGCTGATTCGTGCCACTGATGCACACACGCTGGTCATCGACCTGCCGCAACCGGTCAACCCTTTGCTGGTCATCGACTCGCTGGCCACTTCGCCCAGCGCGGTAGTGGTGGATCGTCAACTGGTGCTCAAGCATGAGAAGGACGGCGATCTGGGCGCCGCCTGGCTGGTCACCAACGAAGCGGGCAGTGGCCCGTTCACCCTGACCAAGTGGAGCGCTAACGACGCATTGGTGATGACGCGCTTCGATGGCTACTGGGCTGGCCCGGCAAAAATGAAGCGGATCCTGATTCGCCACATGACCGAGTCGCAGTCGCTGCGCCTGATGCTTGAGCGTGGCGATCTGGACTTGGCTTATGGCATGGCCGCACCGGATATCAAGGCGATCGAAAGCTCTGACAAGTTGCAGGTTCAGGCATTGCAGCGTGGCACCATCTATTACGTGGCCATGAGCATGAAACAGCCGGAGTTCGCCAAGCAGAAAGTACGCGAGGCGGTGCGCAACCTGATCGACTATCAGGGGCTCGATAAGCAGGTGATGCCGCACTACGGCAAGCTCAATCAGCGTCCGATGCCGCTGGGGCTTGAGGCGCGTCTGCCCGATCCGGGCTACAAGATGGATGTTCCCAAAGCCAAGGCGCTGCTCGCCGAAGCCGGTTATCCAGAGGGCTTCAGCACCACCATCCGCACGCTGTCTGAGCCGCCGTTCATCGATATCGCGGCGCGCATGCAGTCGACTCTGGCGCAAGCCGGTATCAAGGCCAGCATCGTCACTGGCACGGGTAACCAGGTGTACGGCGCAATGCGCGCACGTAATTTCGAGATGATCGTGGCCCGTGGTGCCGAGCGTTATCCGCACCCGTACTTCAGCCTACGCACCTTTGCCTATAACCCGAATAACAGCGATGACGCCGGCTTGCCGAACTTCCAGGGTTGGCGCGCTTCGTTCTTCAGTGAGCAGCTCAACGAGCTGATCGATCAGGCGGGTGTCGAGCGTGATGCCGACAAGCGCATGGCCATGTACCACAAGGCTCAGGATCTGTACGAGGAACAAGCAGGGCCGATCATGATGATTTCGCAAATGGTCGACACCGCTGTCAGTGCTGCGGACGTCAAGGGTTTCACCGGCGATGACGCCGAAGCGACCCGTTACCTGGGCGTTTACAAGCAACGTTGAGCACCAGCCAGGGCGCTTCCCGGCGCCCTGGCTGGCCATGACTTCAGATTGAGAACATGCCGATGATTGCCAACATGTCTTCTAGTCAATCCACTGCTAAGCAACGGCCTGATGCAGTGCCGTCGTCCAGTCTCGGCGCGCTGTACAAGAGCAGCCTGCGTGTACTGAGGCATCTGATCTATAACCCCATGACCCTGGTGGGCTCGCTGGTGGCATTGTTGCTGGTGGTGGTGGCCTGTTTCGCACCCTGGATCGCCACGCACGATCCGCTGTTGCAGAACCTCGCCAATGCCCTGCAGGCACCCAGTGCTGCGCATTGGTTCGGTACCGATGAGTACGGTCGCGACATTTTCAGTCGGCTGGTCTACGGCGCCCGTGTGACGCTGTACATCATCGCGCTGGTGACCATTATCGTCGGTCCTATCGGGCTGTTCATTGGCACCGTATCAGGCTACTTCGGTGGCATCGTCGATACCCTGTTCATGCGTATCACCGACATCTTCATCTCCTTCCCAAGCCTGGTGCTGGCGCTGGCCTTCATCGCGGCACTGGGCCCAGGCCTGGAGCAGGCGGTGATCGCCATTGCGCTCACGTCTTGGCCGCCGATCGCGCGTCTGGCTCGGGCTGAAACCCTGTCGCTGCGCAAGGCCGATTTCGTCGTTGCGGTCGAGCTGCAGGGCGCCTCCTCGACGCGCATCATCCTGCGTCACATCGTGCCGATGTGCATGCCATCGGTGATCGTACGGCTGACCATGAACATGGCCGGCATCATCCTCACCGCTGCCGCGTTGGGCTTCCTCGGTCTGGGGGCGCAGGCACCGCTGCCGGAGTGGGGGGCGATGATTTCCACTGGCCGACGCTACATGCTTGAGTGCTGGTGGCTGGTCGCTGTACCAGGGGCCGCCATCATGTTGGTGAGTTTGGCGTTCAACCTGCTGGGCGATGGCCTGCGGGACATTCTCGATCCGCGTAGCGAATAACAGGAGGCTGTATGTCGACACCCAAACTCAATGTCGATTCGCTCAATGTGCGTTTCGTCAATGGCAAGAAAGTCATGCACGCGGTGCGCGATGTGTCGTTCACCCTGGGCCGGGAAAAGCTGGCTATCGTGGGGGAGTCCGGCTCGGGTAAATCCACCGTAGGGCGCAGCTTGCTCAAGCTGCATCCGAGCAGCACGCAGATCACCGCCAAGGCGCTGCAATTTGGCGACATCGATCTGCTCAGCGCCAGTGAAAAGGCCATGCAGAAGATTCGTGGTCAGCGCATCTCGATGATCATGCAAGACCCCAAATATTCGCTTAATCCGGTGGTCAAGGTCGGCGATCAGATTGCCGAGGCCTACCTGGCACACTTCAAGGCCAGCCGCAGTGAGGCGCGCGAGCGTGCCCTGCTGATGCTGGAGAAGGTGCATATCCGCGATCCCAAGCGCGTCTATGAGCTGTACCCGCATGAGGTCAGCGGTGGCATGGGCCAGCGCATCATGATCGCCATGATGGTCATTACCAACCCGGAGGTGATCATCGCCGACGAGCCCACCTCGGCGCTCGACGTGTCGGTGCGCCAGCAGGTGCTCAATGTGCTCGAAGAGCTGGTGGTCGAGCAGCAGATGGGGCTGATCTTCGTCAGTCACGACCTCAATCTGGTGCGCAATTACTGCGACCGGGTGCTGGTGATGTACGCCGGTCGAGTGGTCGAGTCGCTGGCTGCCTGCGATCTGCAATACGCCGAGCATCCCTATACCCGTGGCCTGTTGTCTGCCTTGCCGAGCATGGACAACCGCCGTGCGCGCTTGCCGGTTCTGCAACGCGATCCACTCTGGCTCACCTGCTGAGGTAACTGACCATGTCCATGATCCAAGCCCGCGCGCTGAACCTCAGCTTCGGTTTCGGCAGTTCGCTCAACCAGGTTCTGCACGATGTCGAGTTGAGCGTCGAAGACGGCGAATCCTTCGGCCTGGTCGGTGAGTCCGGCTCTGGCAAAACCACTGTTTTGCGCTGCCTGGCCGGGCAATACCGGCATTGGAGCGGCGAGCTGAGCATCGCCGGGGTGCCGTTGCAGCACAAGATTCCCAAGGAGCACTTTCGCAAGGTGCAGATGGTCTTTCAGGACCCCTACGGTTCGCTGCATCCGCGCCACACCATCGATGCGGCCCTGCGTGAGCCGCTGACCATCCATGGTATGGGTGATCGTGATGATCGCATCAATGACATCCTGCTCAAGGTCGGCCTCAACGACAGCTTCCGCTATCGCTACCCGCACCAGCTTTCTGGTGGGCAACGGCAGCGTGTGGCGATTGCCCGCGCGCTGATTCTGGAGCCGCGCGTCTTGCTGCTCGATGAACCGACTTCGGCGCTGGACGTGTCGGTACAGGCGGAGATTCTCAACCTGCTGTCGGATCTGCGTCAGCGCGAGAAGCTCACCTATCTGATGGTCACTCACGATCTTGGGGTGGTCAGCCATCTGTGCGACAAGGTTGCGGTGATGCAGCACGGGCGCATCGTCGAGCGCCTTGATAGCCAGGGCCTGAGCCAGGATCTGGCCACTCATGAGTACACCCGTATGCTGGTGCAAGCCAGCCGTGACTTCAGTGCCGAGTCCCCGCGCGCCGTGGGCTAAGCACTGCAGTAACTGTCAAACAGCCTCATCGGCAGGGTTAACCGATACCCACGACGCTGGGTATCGGTAGCGGTTTTACCGCGTGCCGGATTTCACGCAACAGGATGGCGTAATGAAGCTCAATCATCGGCTTATGCTCATGGTGTTTTGTAGCGTACTCGGCCTAATACTGGTCGCCGGGTTCGGTTTGAGTGCCCTGCGCTCGAACATGCTGGAAAACAAGCGTGGCGAGATTTTCACCGTGCTCAATCTAGCGATTCAGCAGGTGGCTTATTTTCAGGAGCAAGAGAAGCGCGGCCTGCTCACGCGCGAGGCGGCGCAAGCGCGAGCGGTCGAAGCGTTGTCGAGTTTACGTGACGGCAAGAAGACCTATGTATGGGCGCGGACGGTGGGCGCTTTGAGCCTCGTGCATCCCAATGCCGAGGTGATTGGCAAGGTCGATTTCGGCTCGACCCAGCCGGACGGGCGGAGCAAGTGGCAGACCTATCTCGATGGCCTGCAAGGCAAGCCTTATGCCTTCTTCGACGATATGTCCCGTTACCCCGGCGTGGATAAACCTGTGCCCAAGATCAACGGCATCATGCGCGTCGAGGGTTGGGACTGGTTGGTGGGGTTCGGCATTTTCGTTGATGACATCGATACCGCATTCTGGCGCCTTGCCTGGCAACTCGTTTGTGTCGGTTTGCTCGCGTTATTGCTGAGCGTGACGGTGGCTTGGGGCATGTCGCGCGGTATCTACCGCAGCCTGGGCGGTGAGCCCATGTATGCCGCTGAAGTGGCGCGGGCTATCGCCGCAGGTGATCTCAGTCACCCCGTGCAAGGACGCTTCGGGGCGGACAGCCTGTTGGCTGCGGTGACCACCATGCAAAGCAACTTGCGCGACATGATCGTCAGCATGCAGGACGGCGCGCAAATGCTGGGCCAGGCGGCCCGAGGCCTGACCGGGCAAATGCAGCAGATCGACCAGGCCTCTTTGCAAACCTCGGAGGCGACGGCGGCAACGGCGGTGGCTATCGAGCAGATGTCCGACACCATCGAGCATATCTCCAGCAGTGCCCGAGAAACCGAAAGCAATTCGGCGCGTTCTGCGCAGTTGGCGCTCGAAGGTGAAGAGCGCGTGGTGCAGGCGGCAGCGGCAATCGCCGAGGTGTCCACACAGGTCGAGAACGCTTCGCAGCGCATTGCCGGTTTGGTCAAGCGCACCCAGGAAATCGACGGCATCACGGGTGTGATCAGCAACATTGCCAGTCAGACCAACCTGCTGGCGCTGAATGCGGCCATCGAAGCCGCGCGGGCAGGGGAGCAGGGGCGTGGTTTCGCCGTGGTTGCCGATGAGGTGCGCAACCTCGCGCAGCGTACGGCGCTGGCCACGCAGGACATCACGCGGATGATCGGCTCGATCCAGGTCGACACCGGCTCTGTGGTCGAAGGCATGACTGCGGTTACCCCGCAAGTGGCCAGTGGCTTGGCGCTGGCCGAGCAGGCTGCCGAGGCTCTGCGTGAGATCAACAGTGGCGTGTCACTGACACTGGTGCAGGTGCAGGGGGTGGCTAGCTCCACCGCCGAGCAAAGCCAGGCCAGTGCCAGCGTTGCGCAGAACATCGACAACATCGCCATACGTGTCGAGGAGTCTGCCACCTCGGTGCGTGAGGCTCGCGGCAATCTGCATTCGCTGGAAAACCTGGCTGACCAATTACGCGAATCCGTTGCGCGTTTTCGTTTGTAACCGGCCCGCTATCAAGCAGAAGGAGTGCCCCACTTCACCAGCCCAATAACAGCCCATCGTCTTTACGAAGCAACTGACCTGTTGGCGCAAGCCGACATGGCAAACCCTCGGTGTGATGATTCAAACAATAAAAAAGGAAAGCGAAATGCCCTCTGAACACTCTGCAACTCTGCCCCGTCATCTGCTGGCTCGTGCCGCGCTCACGTCTCTGATGCTGGGCTTCAGTATCCCGTCATGGGCGCTGCAGGCGCCGTCCAAGGTACAGGTTCCGACGCTGGCCTACGATGATCAGCAGATCATCCTGGTTTGGGAAAAGCCGACTGACCACGCCGACATCGTCGATTATCACGTCTATGCCAATGGCAAGCTGCTGGGCGGTAGCAATGCCAACAACGATCAGGTATCGCCAGCCAAGCCGTATATCGATCATTTCTACGAGCAGGACACGCGCAACTTCCATCACCGTATCGCCATTCACAGCTTTACCGCTGAAGGGCTGACGCCGGACACCGAATATCGCTTTACCGTGCGTTCGGTCGGTCGCGATGGCAAGGAGTCGGCCGATAGCCCGGTGATCGTGCAACGTACCACCGCCGTGCCTGCCTTGTTCGATGTGAAGCGCTATGGTGCCAAGGGTGATGGCAAGACGCTCGATACCGCAGCGATTCAGGCCGCCATCGATGCCTGTACGGTCGGCTGCAAGGTGTTGCTGCCGGCGGGTACCTACAAGAGTGGTTCGCTCTATCTCAAGAGCAACATGACGCTGGAAATCGCCGAGGGCGCGACTCTGCTCGGTTCCGAGCGTCCGGAAGATTACCCGCGCGCCGGTTATATCCAATACCCCTATTCGACCACCGTGCGTCCGGCCTCGCTGATCAACGCCTTGCCGCGCGACCCGCGTAGTCATCAGGAGTTCGAGAACATCCGCATCGTCGGTAAGGGCACCATTGATGGCAACGGCTGGAAGCGTAAGGAGGACGTAATCGATGAGCGTGGCCAGCCTCTGCCGTTCTATCTGCCTAGCGACAATACCCGCTACATGCAAGATGGTGTGCTGGCCAAGGCGCAGGTCGAGCGCGCGGTGGCCGAGGGGATGAATGTCAAGGATGCCTATGGGCAAATGCGTTCATCGCTGATCACCTTCCGTGATGTGAAGAACGTCTTCTATGGCGGCTTCACCGTGGTCAATCCGGCCTATCACGGCATTATGAACCTGGAAACCCAGAACGTGGTGCTGGCCAACACCACGCACAAGACCTATGACGCCAACAATGGTGACGGCATCGAGTTCGCCAACAGCCAGGGTGCGATGGTCTTCAACAACTTCTTCGATACCGGCGATGACTGCGTCAACTTCGCTGCCGGCACAGGGGCTGATGCGGTCAAGCAGAAGACTCAGGATGGCGCCTGGATCTTCAACAACTTCTTCCGCAAGGGCCACGGTATGGTGGTGGCGGGCAGCCATACCGGTGCCTGGATTCAAAACATTCTGGCTGAAGACAATGTTTCCGACGGCACCGATGCTGGTCTGCGCATGAAGAGCACCAACTTCATGGGGGGCGGCGCGCGCAATGTCACCTTCCGTGACTCGGCTATCCGCAACACGGTCAAGCAGGGCTTCATCTTCACCCTCGATTACAACGACCCGAATGCCATCCTCGATTACAAGCGCTCGACCATCCCAGGGCAATTCCGCGATATCAACGTCAGTGACGTAAGCGTGGAGAACGCACAGATGGCGGCAATCGAGGTCAAAGGTGACAGCCAGCACGATGCCTGGCACCAAGGGTTGGTGTTCGAGCGTGTTCGTTTCAGCGGCCAGGCCAAAGCCAAGATCGATGGGCTGAGGGATTCGCGTTTCGTCGATGTGAGCTTTAGCGACATGGCGGATGCCAACCCGTGGCAGGTCAGCAACAGCCAGGGGCTGAGCTTCGAGGGTGTGAATCCTGCCCCCTGATCACGGGCGATAAAGGGCAGGCGTTCTCGCGTTATTCGCTGTAGAACGCCTGAACCTCCTGAGCTTCACGCAGACGTCTGCGGCTGTTGCTCAGGTGCAGGAACATTGCGGTACGCGCGGCATCGACCTGGCGGCTGATGATAGCGTCGAAGATTTGCTGGTGTTCGGCGTTGATGCCTGCCAGGTAGCTGCTGCGGTTGCTTTGCCCGTTGTACGCGGAGTTCATCCGGGTGCGCGGGATCATTTTGGTGCCGAGGTTTTTCATCATGTCGATCAAGTAGCGATTGCCAGATGCCTTGGCGATCTTCAAGTGAAACTGAAAGTCGGCATTGGTAGTGCTGCCGGGTTTTTCCGGGCCCTCCAGCAGGGCTTGTAGGGCCTGCTCCAGCTCTTCCAGTGCTTGTGGTGTGGCGTTTTGTGCGGCCATGCCAGCGGCTTGTACTTCGATGCTGAGACGAAACTCCAGCAAGTCCAGTACATCGGACAGTAACACGATGGTTGCAGGCCCCAGGTTGAAGCCTTCTGGTGCCGGCATGTCGAGCACGTAAGTGCCGACGCCATGGTGGGTTTCGACCAGGCCAGCAGCTTGCATGCGTGATATGGCATCACGCACGACCGAGCGGCTGACATTTTCACTGGCCATGATCTGGGCTTCGGTGGGGAGCTTGTCGCCACGCTTGAGTTCGCCCGTACGCATACGCTGGGCAAAGCTTTCAACCAGGGTTTCGGCAAGGCGGCGAGGCTGGATTCTGGCACTAGAGGGCGAAGACGGCATTGTCGGGCTCTGTATTAAAGATGCTGAAGTATAGAACCTTATGGCTGTGATGTTGCGGCTATAATCCGAAACTAATCGACTTAAGTGGATTGATACAATGGAGCGTGCCGCACCTGAACGGCGCTTGAGCCTGGCCCAGCAGTTGGTGCTGGAGTTGTCACAAAAAATTCTCTCTGGCGAGTTGCCGGCTGGCAGCAAATTGCCGACCGAGCAAGCCTTTACCGAAGAGCGCAAGGTCAGCCGAACGGTGGTGCGTGAGGCCATGTCGCGTTTGCAGGCCGAAGGTCTGGTCGAGACGCGCCGCGGCATTGGCACCTTCGTGGTGGATGCGACTCGGCCTGGTGAATATCAAGATGGTCTACAGGACAGCAGTGATACTCATGATGCCGTGGCCATCACCGAGTTGCGTATGAGTCTTGAAGTCGAGGCTGCGGCACTGGCGGCCCGGCGAGCGACACCTGAGCAGTTGCAGGTCATCCGCACCGCTTTGGACAGAGCCAATGAGGTCGGGCTACGGCACAAGGATTGCGCCAGTATCGAGTTTGACTTTCATCTGCAGATTGCCCTGTGTACCGGTAATCGTTTCTTCAGTGATGCCATGATGCACATGAGCAAGGCATTGATCGGTGCTACTCAGGTAGCCACCGATGAACGTAGCCGACTTCTGCAAGCGCGCGAGCGTGAGCAAATTTATGCGGCCCTTGAACAGCGCGATGCTGAAGTGGCAAGGGCAGCGATGCTGTTGCACCTGACCAACCGCTTGTATCAGGCACGTAACGCTGAGGCTGGCTGAGTCCAGCTTGGTTGCAGCGGCGGTGTCGCCTCAGGTGTCCCTATGCTGAATGATCAGGCTCACGACGTAATGGGCCGATACTGCAGGGAAAACTGCAATTGGCAGGATTGGCCGGGCTCCAGCAGTAGCAGCCCAGGGCGTTCAGGCATGTGGTGAGCGTTGACTGGGTGAGTGACCGGCTCGAAGCAGAAGAACTTCTGCTCCGGCGGGCAGTACAAGAGAAATACGTCAGTCCCTTGCGCTTGGCAAACAAGCTCATACCCTGCGTCTCGCTGAATGATGCGTGCGCTGCCTGGCCAGGCGGTGAAGGCATTGTCGACCAGCTCATGCGGCAGCCAGGCCGCTTTGTTGAAATTCCATTGTTCAGGCAGTTCGACCCACTGGGTTGAAAGCCTGTTTTCATCGCATAACCAGACGCCTTTGGCAGGTGCCTCCAGATAGGTGTGCTCGGTACGCGTCAAGTAGGGGTGCAAGCCCAGTCCGTACCAGGTTGCCTGTGTGCCCATGTGGGTGGCGCCTAGGGTTAATGTCAGGCAACCATCGCTCAGTTGCACGTGCAGGCTGGCGCGATAGGGAAACGGCGATTGGCTGTCGAGCTGTAAGTAAGCGCTCTGATGATTGGCCTGTAGGATTTGCCAGGGTTGTTGCCAGGCCGTGCCATGCACTGACAGCGTTGCATGTTCTGTATTGGCGGGTAGTGGCTGCCAACCGCTGGGGGTTTGAAATCCCCCTGCGCTGATGCGATTTGACCAGGGAAGCAGGGGGTAGCAGCCCAGACGTCTGGGGTTGGCACTGGCGATGGCCTGTGCATCGCTGTGACGCAACAGCGGCCAGCCATCACTCAGGCGCGTCCAGTTGACCAGGCTGGCGCCTGCTTCTGGGGCGAGGGTCAGTTGTGTCAGGCCATCGTTCAAGGTCAGTAAGGTGGTTGTCATCGAAACTCCAAAGCAGGGGCTTAGCTAAAGTCGTTACTTATCGGGTGATGCCGTTGTGTCACGCTGAGTCAGGCTGCTCTGTTTCCCACTTCAGGGGCGCAGGGACGGCACTCAAGCGTTATTGCCAAGTATGTATATCGCTGTACTTCTTGCCGGAAAGCGCCGCCAGCCCGGCACCATCACGCACGACGGTGGGCCGCAGGAAGACCATCAGGTTGCGCTTGATATGTGCCTCGCGGGTGGAGCGAAACAGCCGTCCNTCAGGCGCGTGCAGAGCCCGCCCAGGAGGGTGAACGGAGTCGTCGTGGAAGAGGTCGAGCGACAGGATGTCGCGAGAGCCACGGAGGGCCATGGATGGCCCATCGTGGCGGGCCTCTGGAGCGGCGATGGAGTGAACGAACCCTCGCGAAGCGAGGGCCGGATGAACGGGCGGAGGGTTTTGGTTACTTTTGCCCTGCAAAAGTGACTCGCCTGGGAAGGCGAAACCAAAGACATCAACAAAACGCGACAATTCGGAACAAGCAACAAGCAACAAGCAACAAGCAACAAGCAACAAGCAACAAGCAACAAGCACTCACACAAACTTGCCAGTCCGGTGCCAATACTGATTTTCCCAAGATTCCGCGAAGAACCTAAAAAAACCGGCATGCGCCGGTTTCTTCATCTGTTCGAGGCTTATTGGTCGAACTCGTCCCAGCCGCCCATTTCCTTCCAGCGGTTGACGATGCCGCAGAACAGTTCGGCGGTCTTTTCGGTGTCGTAGCGCGCCGAATGCGCTTCCTTACCGTCGAATTCGATGCCAGCCGCCTGGCAGGCCTTGGCTAGCACGGTTTGGCCGTAAGCAAGGCCGGCCAGGGTGGCGGTGTCGAAGCTGGAGAACGGATGGAAGGGGTTGCGCTTGATGCCGCAACGCGCCACCGCCGCATTGAGAAAGCCCAGGTCGAAGCTGCTGTTGTGGCCAACCAGAACCGCGCGTTTACAACCGGCGGATTTGATCGACTTGCGCAGGCTTTTGAAAATCTCACCCAGGGCGTGTTCCTCGCTCACCGCCATGCGCAGCGGATGGTCGAGTTTGATGCCGGTGAACTCCAGGGCCGCTTGTTCGATGTTGGCGCCCTCGAACGGTTCGATGCGGAAGAAGTGGGTGTGATCCGGGTAGAGGAAGCCGCTCTCGTCCATGGCGATGGTGGTCGCGGCAATCTCCAGCAGGGCGTCGGTGGTGCTGTTGAAACCGCCGGTCTCGACGTCCACCACCACTGGCAGGTAGCCACGAAAGCGCGCCGCCATGGGCGTACGCGGGCCGGAGGGCAGGCTCGGTTCGAGTTCGTCGTCGTAGTTGTCTTCGCTCACGCCTGTTCCTCCAGCAGCTTCCAGCGCAGGGTTTCGCCGGCGCGCAGCGGGATCACGCTGTTTTCGCCCAGCGGCAGCGAGGTCGGCACGCTCCACTCTTCACGCACCAGGGTGATGCTGTCGGTGTTGCGTGGCAGGCCGTAGAAGTCCGGGCCGTGATGGCTGGCGAAGGCCTCCAGCTTGTCCAGCGCATTGCTCTGTTCGAACGCTTCGGCGTACAGCTCGATGGCGGCATAGGCGGTGTAGCAGCCGGCGCAGCCGCAGGCGGCTTCCTTGGCGTGCTGGGCGTGCGGTGCCGAGTCGGTGCCGAGGAAGAAGCGCGGGTTGCCGCCGGTGGCCGCATCAAGCAGGGCTTCCTGATGGATGTTGCGCTTGAGAATCGGCAGGCAATAGAAGTGCGGGCGAATACCGCCAACCAGCATGTGGTTGCGGTTATACAGCAGGTGGTGGGCGGTGATGGTGGCGCCGACGTTGGCCGAAGCGGCCTCGACGAACTGCACCGCGTCACGGGTGGTGATGTGCTCGAAGACCACCTTGAGGTTCGGAAAACGCTCGACCACGCGGGTCAGGTGCTCGTCGATAAAGGCCTTCTCGCGGTCGAACACGTCGATCTCGGAACGGGTCACCTCACCGTGTACCAGTAGCAGCATGCCGACTTCGGCCATGGCTTCGAGTACCGGGAAGATCTTGTCGATGCTGGTCACGCCCGAGTCGGAGTTGGTGGTGGCTCCCGCCGGGTAGAGCTTGGCGGCATGCACGAAACCGCTGGCCTTGGCCGCACGCACGTCCTCGGCAGTGGTTTTGTCGGTGAGGTAGAGCACCATCAGCGGCTCGAAACGGCTGCCGGCCGGGCGTGCAGCGAGAATGCGCTGGCGATAGGCGTCGGCTTCCTCGGCATTGCGTACCGGCGGAACCAGGTTGGGCATGATGATGGCGCGGCCAAATGTACGCGCGGCATCGCCGACGGTGTGTGGCAGCACCGCGCCATCGCGCAGGTGAATGTGCCAGTCATCGGGACGCAAAAGAGTCAGACGGTCGGACATGGAGGCTTCCAGGCGGGTAAAACGTGGCCGCATGGTAACTGAAAAGCACCTTCTCGCGCTCGCGCCAGCGCGATCATCGCATGCAGGGGTCAAGTTTCTGCGACCCTGACCGATACCCCGTGAGAATGCCGTGAACCGCCGTGGAGTCGACCGTGCGTGCGCCCAATTACCTCCTGATCAGCCTGTTGGCTGGCATGCCGCTGTGTTTGCCTGCGCATGCCATCAGTTTCCAGACGCGCCTGGAGAAGGTGGAGTGGATGGTCGAGGGCGACAAGTTCGAGTGTCGTCTCAGTCAGCCGATCAGCCATTTCGGCAGTGGCGAGTTCGTGCGTCGCGCGGGTGAGCAGGTCACCTTCCGTCTCAAGGCCAGTGAACACTGGCTTGGCAACGGTTCGGCAACCTTGTTGGCCGCCGCCGCACCCTGGCAGCCCGGGCGTGGCGATATCAACCTCGGCGTGGTCAGCGTGGCCAGTGGCGAGGTGCCGTTCAATAGCTCGCAGGAGCAGGGCGCGCGACTGCTGGCCGGCTTGCTGGAGGGACGTAGCCCGGTGGTGCGGCATCGCACCTTCAACGGTGGCGAAAGCCTGGAAGTGCGCTTGCTACCGGTGAAGTTTCATCAAGCTTATGACGACTACGAAGCCTGCACGGCCAAGTTGCTGCCGGTAAATTTCGATCAGATTCGTCTGGCGCAGGTCGGCTTTCCCGGTGGAGGTATCGACCTCGATCCGATGGCCAAGGCCAAGCTCGATGTCGTTCTTGAGTTCGTCAAGGCCGACCCGACCATCAATAGCTTTCAGATCGATGGGCATGCCGATAACAGTGGCAATCGCCTGACCAATCGCGACCTGTCGCGTCGTCGGGCCTTGGCCGTGCAGGATTACCTCAAGGCGCATGGCATACCCGTCGAGCAGATCACCGTGCGTTTTCACGGTGAGCGCTACCCCTTGGTGCCGAACACCAGCGAGGCCAATCGCGCCAAGAATCGCCGCGTTACGCTGCGTCTGGATCGCTTGCCGCAGGCCGAGGCGCCACAGGCGGACGCGCCTGCTCCCGCCGCAAGGCCCGTGGATCCGCCCGGTAGTCGCCCCTCCTGAGCCACTTTGGCGTCGCTTGGTCAACTCCGCCTGTCGCGCCCCTGTAAATTGAGCCGCTTGGTCAGTAGAATCACGGGTTTTACCGTACAACCCGTGGAGTGATGGCATGGCGGACGTCAAAAAGGTAGTTCTGGCCTATTCCGGTGGCCTGGACACCTCGGTGATCCTCAAGTGGCTGCAAGATACCTACAACTGTGAAGTGGTGACCTTCACCGCCGACCTCGGCCAGGGCGAAGAGGTCGAACCGGCCCGCGCCAAGGCTCAGGCCCTGGGCGTCAAGGAAATCTACATCGACGATCTGCGCGAAGAGTTCGTGCGTGATTTCGTCTACCCGATGTTCCGCGCCAACACCATTTATGAAGGCGAGTACCTGCTGGGTACTTCCATCGCCCGTCCGCTGATCGCCAAGCGCTTGATCGAGATTGCCAACGAGACCGGCGCTGACGCCATCTCCCATGGCGCCACCGGTAAGGGCAACGATCAGGTGCGTTTCGAACTGGGCGCTTATGCGCTCAAGCCGGGCGTGAAAGTCATCGCTCCTTGGCGCGAGTGGGATCTGCTGTCGCGCGAGAAGCTGATGGACTACGCCGAGAAGCACGCCATCCCGATCGAGCGTCACGGCAAGAAGAAGTCGCCGTACTCCATGGACGCCAACCTGCTGCACATCTCCTATGAAGGCGGCGTGCTGGAAGACACCTGGACCGAGCACGAAGAGGACATGTGGCGTTGGACCCAGTCGCCGGAAGCGGCGCCGGACGTACCGACCTACATCGAGCTGACCTACCGCGCCGGTGACATCGTTGCCATCGACGGCAAGGAAATGACCCCGGCGCAGGTGCTGGCCGAACTGAACCGCATCGGTGGCGAGAACGGCATCGGCCGTCTGGACATCGTCGAGAACCGTTTCGTCGGCATGAAGTCCCGTGGCTGCTACGAAACCCCCGGCGGCACCATCATGCTCAAAGGCCACCGCGCCATCGAGTCGATCACTCTCGACCGCGAAGTCGCCCACCTGAAAGACGAGCTGATGCCGAAATACGCTAGCCTGATCTACAACGGTTTCTGGTGGAGCCCGGAGCGTCTGATGCTGCAACAGATGATCGACGCCTCCCAGGCCAACGTGAACGGTGTGGTGCGCCTGAAGCTGTACAAGGGCAACGTCATTGTCACCGGTCGCAAGTCCGACGAGTCGCTGTTCGACGCCAACATCGCGACCTTCGAGGAAGATGGCGGCGCTTACAACCAGCAGGATGCGGCGGGCTTCATCAAGCTCAACGCCCTGCGCATGCGTATTGCCGCTGGCAAGGGCCGCAAGCTGGTCTGATCGACCGCTCGCGCTATGCAACGAACCCCGGCCATGTGCCGGGGTTTGTCGTTTTGGGGCAGTTAATTTCTGCGTTCAAACAAAAGCCCCGGCTGGCGGGGCTTTTGTTTGAAGGCCGTGACACTCAGATATCGAAGTCGTATTCGGCTAACTGTTTGTGCAGGCGGCGTTCTTCGAGAAAGTTGTCGATGATGCGGCGTTTGGTCAGATTGGTCTTGGCGACTTCCACCGCAGGCTCGGCATCGTCCGCGTCCTCTGCGACAAAGTCTTCGTCCAGTTCGAGGTCTTCTTTGTCAGTGCTCATTTACTTCACTCCAAGCCCATCACCGGGGGGCATTTGCGCACCTTATAGCGGCAAAAAATGAGCGGGTAAAAAAGATTTTTTCAATCAGGAGATGGTCGGTTTCTATGGTCGATCAATCGTCGGAGGTCTTGGCCTTGTACTCGCATAGATCTTCGATGCGGCAGGCACCACAGCGGGGTTTACGCGCGGTGCACACGTAGCGCCCGTGCAGGATCAGCCAGTGGTGGGCGTCGAGCAGATAATCCTTGGGCACGAACTTGAGCAGCTTCTTCTCCACCTCCACCACATTCTTGCCGGGGGCGATGCCGGTGCGGTTGCTGACGCGGAAGATATGCGTGTCCACCGCCATGGCGAGCTGACGGAAGGCGGTGTTGAGCACCACGTTGGCGGTCTTGCGGCCGACGCCGGGCAGCGCTTCGAGATCCTCGCGGTTGTCCGGCACCACACTGCCGTGTTTCTCGATCAAGATGCGGCAGGCTTCGATGACGTTCTTCGCCTTGCTGTTGTACAGGCCGATGGTCTTGATGTACTCGGATAGTCCCTCGACGCCGAGGGCGTAGATGGCCTCTGGCGTATTGGCCACCGGGAACAGCTTGGCCGTGGCCTTGTTGACGCTGACGTCGGTGGCCTGGGCCGAGAGCGTCACCGCCACCAGCAGCTCGAAGGGTGTGCTGTAGGCCAGCTCGGTCTTCGGTTCGGGGTTGTCCTCGTGCAGGCGACGGAAAATTTCCAGGCGTTTGGCGGCGTTCATTCGATCACTCCGGTAACGCGCACGCGGCGGCTTTGGGCAGGGGCTTCGGGCGCGGCGGCCTTGGCTCGTTCGGCGGCGATCTGGTCGATGCGGTTCTTGCCGGCGATCAGCAGGCCGAGAACGATGAAGGCACCCGGCGGCAGGATGGCCAGCAGAAAGCCGCGGTAATCGTGCACCAGGGTGAGTTTCCAGTCGGCGGCAATCGGGCCGAACAGCAGGTGCATATTGGCGAACAATGCGCCGGTGCCGAGCAGTTCGCGGATGGCGCCGATCAGCACCAGCACCGAGCCGAAGCCCAGGCCCATCATCAGGCCGTCATAGGCGGCGCGGGCCGGGTCGTGCTTGGCGGCGAAGCCGTCGGCGCGGCCGAGGATCACGCAGTTGGTGGTGATCAGCGGGATGAAGATGCCGAGTATCTGGTACAGCTCGTAGGTGTAGGCCTGCATCAGCAGCTCGATGCAGGTGGTCAGTGCGGCGATGATCATGACGAAGGCCGGCAGGCGCACGGCGGTATTGACCACCCCACGCACCAGCGACACGGCGGTGTTGGAACAGATCAGCACCACGGCGCTGGCCAGGGCCAGACCGAGGGCGTTGACCGTGGAGTTGCTTACCCCCAGCAGCGGGCAGAGGCCGAGCAGTTGTACCAGCGCTGGGTTGTTCTTCCACAGGCCGTTGAGGGTGATGTCGCGGTAGCTGGTCATCGTTCGTCCTCCGCCAGGCCCAGTAGCTGGGCACGGTGCGTATCGAAGTAGCGCAGGGCGCCGTGCACGGCCTTAACCACGGCGCGCGGGGTAATGGTGGCGCCGGCGAACTGGTCGAAGTCGCCGCGATCCTTTTTCACCGCCCAGCCCTCTTCGCCGGGGTTATCCAGAGATTTGCCGGTGAAACCGAGTGTCCAGTCGCTCTTGGCCAGCTCGATCTTGTCGCCCAGGCCTGGTGTTTCCTTGTGGCTGAGCACGCGCACGCCAGCCAGGCGGCCATCGGCATAGATGCCCACCAGCAGGTGGATGGCGCCGCTGTAGCCGTCCGGTGCGGTCACCGGCAGGATCAGCGCGCTGGGCTGGCCATTCTTGAGCGCCAGGTAGGCCGACTGTGGGCTGCGGTGGCCCAGTTCGGGGGCGTTGAGTTCGATGCGGTTATCCAGCAGGTGATTGTCGTAGCTGCCTGCTGGCAGGATTTCGGCCAGGGCGCGCACCTGGGCTTCGCGCTCGGCATTGGCGATGCGTTCGGCAGTGCCCTGCTGCAGCAGGGCGACGCTACCCACCGTGGCGATGGCGAACAGGCCGAGCACCAGGGCATTCTTCAGCATCGAGCGGCTGAGTTCCGGCAGCATGCTCATTCTCCCAGCTTGAAGCCGCTGTTGGGCTTGCGATGGCCGTAGCTGCGTGGCCGGGTGTAGTAGTCGATGGTCGGCGCCGCCAGGTTCATCAGCAGCACGGCGAAGGCCACCGCGTCCGGGTAGCCGCCCCAGGTGCGGATCACGTAGACCAGCACGCCGACACCGATGCCGAACACCAGGCGCCCGCGATTGCTGGTGGCACCGGACACCGGGTCGGTGACGATGAAGAAGGCGCCGAGCATGGTGGCGCCGGTGAGCAGGTGCAGCAGCGGCGAGCCGTTGGAGTCCGAGCCGCTGCCGTTCCAGAACAGCAGGCTCATGACGAACAGCCCGGCGAGCATGCCCAGCGGCGCGTGCCAGGTGATCAGGCGCTTGTGCAGCAGGTACAGACCGCCTGCAAGGAAGGCCAGATTGACCGCCTCGCTGCCCGCGCCGCCGAAGCGACCGAAGGCCAGGTTGCTGGCGTACAGTTCGTCGATGGTCAGGCTCTTGTTCACCTTCAGCGCGTCCAGCGCGGTGGCCTGGGCCCAGCCATCCGGCAGGCTGGCGATACCGAGGATGTGCTGGATGCCGTCCAGTGCGGCGACGGCGTGTGGCGCGGGCCAACTGGTCATATCGACGGGGAAGGAGATCAGCACCACCACGTAGCCGACCATGGCCGGGTTGAAGGGGTTCTGCCCGAGGCCGCCATAGAGCTGCTTGCCGAGGCTGATGGCGAAGCCGCAGGCGATCAGCGTCAGCCACCAGGGCGAGTAGGGCGGCAGGGCCAGGGCCAGCAGCACGGCGGTGACCAGGGCGCTGTAGTCCTTGAGAAAGAAGGCGATCGGGCGTTTGCGTGCCGCCAGCAATGCAGCCTCGAAGCCCAGGGCGCAGAGGCTGGCCCAGACCAGGTTGAACAGGGTGCCGACGCCGAACAGCCAGGTCAGGGCGAAGATGCCCGGTACGGTGGCCAGCAGCACCTGCAGCATGACCTGCTGGGTACGGTTACTGCCCGTGGCGTGGGGCGATGTGATGCGGGGCAGGGCCATCGGCGCTCCTGTTACTGCGTTCGTATTGACCGCAGTGGTGTTTATTCCCCGGATTGCATCCGGGCTACGGTTGTCTGTGCCGCCCGGCTACTCTGGGCTGTTTTTATGTAGCCCGGATGCAATCCGGGAAAGTTGTCAGGCTTGGTATTCCGCCAGCTTGCGTTCGGCCTCGGCCAGGCGCGTACGGGCCTGCTCCAGCGCATCGCTGGCGGCGTTGTCGTCACGCTCCAGCTTGCGCAGGTCGGCGCGGGCGAAGGCTACTTCGGTCTTCAGGGCTTTCAGTTCGGCGTCCACACCTGGGCGCTCGGTGCGTACCATCTCCGGTGCCGGTTTGCCCGAGGTTGCCTCCGCTGCGTGCAGGGCTTGTTCAGCGGCGGCCAGGGCCTCGCGCAGCGGTTGCAGCGCGGCTTCGTCGCTGTCGGCTTTTTCCGCCTTCTTCAGTTCGGCGCGTTTCATTGCCAGCTCGATCTTGGCCTTTTTCAGCGCTTCGTCACAGGCGGGTTTGGTGGTGGCAGCAGGTTTCTGGCTGTCTAGCTCGGCCAGGGCTTTCTCAGCGGTTTCCAGTTGCTGGCGCACGCGGGCGAGTTCGGCTTGCTGATCGTCGTCCGGGGCTTCGAGTTTTTCCAGCTTGCGCAGTTGCGCCTTGAGCATGGCGGCTTCGATCTTGGCCTTCTTCAGTGCTTCATCGCCTGCTGGCTTGGGCGTCGGGGCAGGGGCTGTCGCCTGGGCTTCGGCCAGGGCCTTCTGTGCGGCTTCGGCAGCCACGCGCAGCTCGGCGACCTGTGCCTGCAACTCGGGCGTGTCGTGAGCGGCCAGTTGCTTTTCTGCCTTCTTCAACGCGACCTGGGCCATGCTGGCTTCGATCTTGAGCTTCTTCAACGCTTCATCGGCTGGCGCGGCAGCAGTTGTCGTGGGGGCGTCGGCTTGCGCTGCCTTGGCGCGCGCGGCTTTCTCGGCGCGGGCCTTGCGCTCGGCTTCCTTCTGCTCTTCGGCGCGGCGCAGGCGTTCCTGGCGTTGCTCGAAGCGCTGTTTGGAGTGTTCGGCCTTGAGTTGCTTCTGCTCCAACTCGCGGATTTCCGCCTTGGCTACGCGGTAGTACTGCACCAGCGGGATGCTCGACGGGCAGACGTAGGCGCAGGCGCCACATTCGATGCAGTCGAACAGGTTGTGCTCCTTGAGCTGCTCGTGCTCCTGGCCGAGGGCGAAGAAGTGCAGTTGCTGTGGCAGTAGGCTGGCTGGGCAGGCCTGCGCACATTCGCCACAGCGGATGCAGGGCATAGCTGGCGCTGGCGGCGGCAGTTCGGCAGCGGTGCTGGCCAGCAGGCAGTTGCTGGTCTTGATCAGCGGCACGTCGAGGCTGGGCAGGGTAAAGCCCATCATTGGCCCGCCCATGATCAGGCGATTGAGCGTGCCCTGATCGAGCTCGGCGAACGCCAGCAATTCGCCCACTGGCGTGCCGAGCAGTGCCTCGACATTGCCGGGTCGCGCCAGCGCTTCGCCAGTGAGTGTGGTGATGCGTGAGATCAGTGGCCTGCCGAGCAACACGGCGTCGTGGATGGCCATGCAGGTGCCGACGTTCTGGCAGAGGATACCGATATCGGCAGGCAGGCCGCCGCTGGGCACCTCGACGCCGGTGAGAATCTGGATCAGTTGTTTCTCGCCGCCGGACGGGTACTTGGTGGGGAACACCCGCACCTGATAGTCGCGCCCGGCACAGGCTGTTTGCACGGCGGCGATGGCCTCGGGCTTGTTGTCCTCAATGCCGATCAGCACCTGCTGCGGTTGAATCAAGTGGGCGAGTATGTCGATACCCGCCACCAGCTCGGCGGCGCGCTCGCGCATCAGCATGTCATCGGCGGTGATGTACGGCTCGCACTCGGTGCCGTTGATGATCAGCGTGTGGATCTTCTGCGTCGGCCGGGCGGTGAGCTTGACCGCCGTGGGGAAGCCGGCGCCGCCCAGGCCGTTGATCCCGGCTTCGCGGATCAGCGTCAGCAACTCACTGGGCTCCAGGCTGCGATAGTCGGAGTGCGGCGCCAGCTCGATCCATTCGTCCAGACCGTCGCTGTCGATGACGATGGCCGGCGCCAACATGCCGGAAGCATGCGGATAAGGCTGCTCACCGATAAAGGCGACGCTGCCGGAGGTCGGCGCATGCAGCGGCACACTGACGAAACCGTTGGCCTTGGCGATCTGCTCGCCCTTGCGCACGTGCTGGCCGACGACCACGCAGGGCTCGGCGGCAGCGCCGATATGCTGGCCGAGCGGCAACACCAGCCGCTTTGGCAGCGGTACCTGCTGGATCGGTGTGCGGTTGGACAGTGCCTTGCGCTCGGCGGGATGGATGCCGCCTGGGATGTCCCAGATTCTTTCCTGCACGGTCATGCCGCCTGCTCCCGGTCACTGGCGATCAACTGGCCGGGTGCCAGTGGTTTGTCCCATTTCCAGCTTTGCACGCTGCTGCCCACGACGATCATGTCGATGCAGTCCACCGGGCAGGGCTCGACGCACAGGTCGCAGCCGGTGCATTCGCTGGCAATCACCGTGTGCATCTGCCGCGCCGCACCGACGATGGCGTCCACCGGGCAGGCCTGGATGCACTTGGTGCAGCCGATGCACTCGGCCTCGCGGATGAAGGCGACCATCTGCGGCTTCTCGCCTTCTACCGCATCCAGAGGTTCAGCCTCGACATCGAGCAGATCGGCCAGGGCGGCGATGGTGGCTTCGCCGCCGGGTGGGCACTTGTTGATCTTGTCGCCGCCGGCGATGGCCTCGGCGTAGGGCTTGCAGCCGGGGTAGCCGCACTGGCCGCACTGGGTCTGCGGCAGCAGGGCGTTGATCTGTTCGGCGATGGGGTCGCCCTCGACCTTGAAGCGCACGGCGGCAAAACCGAGGATGGCGCCGGCGATCAGGCACAGCGCGAGCAGGGCGAGAACGGCGACCAGCACCAGGCTCATAGCTTTATCAGCCCGGAAAAGCCCATGAACGCCAGCGACATCAAACCTGCGGTGATCATGCCGATGGCCGCGCCCTGGAAGGACTTTGGCACATCTGCGATGGCGATGCGCTCACGCATGGCGGCGAACAGCACCAGTACCAGGGAGAAGCCCAGCCCCGCCGCGAAGCCGTTGACGGTGGCGGTGACGAAGGTGAATTCGGCCTTGTTGGCGTTGAGCAGGGCCACGCCGAGGACGATGCAGTTGGTGGTAATCAGCGGCAGGAAGATGCCTAGCACGCGATACAGCAGCGGGCTGGTCTTATTCACCACCATCTCGGTGAACTGCACCACCACGGCGATCACCAGAATGAAGCTGATGGTGCGCAGAAACTCCAGATCCAGCGGTTTGAGGATGTACTGTTGCACCAGGTAGCTGCACATGGCAGCCAGGGTCAGCACAAAGGTGGTCGCCAGCGACAGGCCGATGGCGGTTTCGATCTTCTTCGACACGCCCATGAACGGGCACAGGCCGAGAAACTGCACCAGCACGAAGTTGTTGACCAGGATGGCGCTGACCATCATCAGGACGAGTTCGGTCATGGGGTTGCCGTCGAATGCGCAAAGGCCTTAGGAAAAGGGCGCCTATTATCGGGAGAAGCAGCGGCGCGCTACAAGTCACAAGCTGCAAGTAAAAGCGCAAAAGCCAGGCTGACGCTCAGCGTCAGCCTGCATTCTGATTAGCCTGTAGCCGCTTTATTTGACGCGCTGGCCCGGCTTGGCGCCGCTGTCGGGGCTGAGCAGGTAGATTTCTTCACCGCCGGGGCCGGCGGCCAGCACCATGCCTTCGCTGATGCCGAACTTCATCTTGCGCGGCGCCAGGTTGGCCACGTACAGGGTCAGGCGGCCTTCCAGCTTGCTCGGGTCGGGGTAGGCGGACTTGATGCCGGAGAACACGTTGCGTTTCTCGTCACCGATATCCAGCGACAGGCGCAGCAGCTTGTCGGCGCCTTCGACGAACTCGCATTTTTCGATCAGCGCGATACGCAGGTCGACAGCGGCGAAGGCATCGAAGTTGATCTCGGCGGCCAGCGGGTCTTTGGCCAGTTCGCCGTTACCGACATACGGGTTCCCGGCTGGTTTGCTGGCTTCGGCGGCCAGGTCTTCCTTGGAGGCTTCGGTCATGGCTTCGATCTTTGCCGGTTCGATGCGGGTCAGCAGCGGGTTGAACGGGTTGAGCTGGTGATTGGCCAGCGGCGTGGCCAGGTCTGCCCAGGTTAGCGCCGGTACGTTGAGGAAGGCTTCGGCGTCACTGGCCAGTTTCGGCAGCACTGGCTTGAGCATGATCACCAACTGGCGGAACAGGTTGATGCCCAGGGCGCAGATTTCCTGCACCTCGGCCTGCTTACCCTCGACCTTGTTCAGCGCCCACGGCGCCTTGTCGGCGATCCAGGCGTTGGCACGGTCGGCCAGCGCCATGATCTCGCGCATGGCGCGGGAGAAGTCACGCGCTTCGTAGGCGTCGGCGATGCTCGGCGCGGCGACCTGGAAGGCATCCCACAGGGCGGGCTCGGGGTTGGCGGTGACCAGCACACCGGCGTTGCCCTTGTGGATGAAGCCGACGCAGCGGCTGGCGATGTTGACCACCTTGCCGACCAGATCGGAGTTGACCTTCTGCACGAAGTCTTCGAGGTTCAGGTCGAGGTCATCGACGCCACGGCCCAGCTTGCTGGCGTAGTAGTAGCGCAGGTATTCCGGGTTCAGGTGGTCGAGGTAAGTGCGCGCCTTGACGAAGGTGCCACGCGACTTGGACATCTTCTGCCCGTTGACGGTGAGGTAACCGTGCACGTTGACCGCGGTTGGCTTGCGGTAGCCGGCGCCTTCGAGCATGGCCGGCCAGAACAGGGCGTGGAAGTTGACGATGTCCTTGCCGATGAAGTGGTACAGCTCGGCCGTGGAATCCTTGCCCCAGAAGGCATCGAAATCCAGATCCGGGCGGCGCGCGCAGAGGTTCTTGAAGCTGGCCATGTAGCCGATTGGCGCATCCAGCCAGACGTAGAAGTATTTGCCCGGCTGATCGGGGATCTCGAAGCCGAAGTAGGGCGCATCGCGGCTGATATCCCACTCCTGCAGGCCGCCATCGAGCCATTCGGCGATCTTGTTGGCCACGGCCTCCTGCAGTGCGCCGGAGCGCGTCCACTGCTTGAGCATGGCCTCGAAGTCCGGCAGCTTGAAGAAGAAGTGCTGCGATTCCTTGAGCACCGGGGTGGCGCCGGAGATGGCCGATTTGGGGTTCTTCAGCTCGGTGGGGGCGTAAGTGGCGCCGCATTTTTCGCAGTTGTCGCCGTACTGATCCTCGGCCGCGCATTTCGGGCAGGTGCCCTTGATGAAGCGGTCGGCGAGGAACATGCCCTTCTCGGGGTCGAAATACTGGGTCACGGCGCGGGTGGCGATATGGCCCTTGTCGCGCAGTGCCAGGTAGATGGCGGCGGACAGCTCGCGGTTCTCGTCCGAGTGGGTCGAATGATAGTTGTCGAAATCCACGCCGAAATCGGCGAAGTCGGCCATGTGTTCGGCACGCACGCCGTCGATCAGTTGCTCGGGGGTGATGCCTTCTTTCTCGGCGCGCAGCATGATCGCCGAGCCGTGGGCATCGTCGGCGCAGACGTAGACGGCCTGGTTACCACGCAGTTTCTGGTAGCGCACCCACATGTCGGTCTGGATGTATTCGAGCATATGGCCGAGGTGGATCGAGCCATTGGCATAGGGGAGGGCGCTGGTAACGAGAATCTTGCGGGCTTCGGTCATGGTGATCGGCTGCACGGGGAAAACGAGGGAAGTCGGCAACTATAAAGCAGCGGCAGGCTGCAAGCCACCAGCGACAACAACAGCGCTTCTTGCTCGTGGCCTGACACGTGGCGCACGTGGCTGCTGTTAAGATGCCTGTCTGATTTTTTGTCTGCCTTCTGGAGTTCATGCATGAGTGCCGTCACCCGCGAAGCGGTCGAAGCCTGTCTGCGTCAGTTCACCGACCCCCATCTCGAGCAGGATCCGGTCAGTGCCGGTTGCCTGCGTGAGGTCGATATCCAGGGCGCGCACGTGTCCGTGCGGCTTGAACTGGGCTATGCCGCTGGGCTGTTCAAGAATGGCTGGGCGCAGATGCTGCAGATGGCGCTGGAGAACCTGGCCGGGGTGGACCGCGCCAAGGTGCAGGTCGATTGCGTGATCGAGGCGCATCAGGGCCAGGCCCAGGTGCCTGCCCTGGCCAATGTGAAGAATGTGATTGCCGTCGCCTCGGGCAAGGGGGGGGTGGGCAAATCCACCACTGCCGCCAACCTGGCGCTGGCGCTGGCCCGTGAGGGCGCGCGCGTGGGCATCCTCGATGCTGATATCTATGGCCCCAGTCAGGGCATCATGTTCGGCATTGCTGAAGGTACGCGCCCTGAAGTGCGCGAGCAGAAGTGGCTGGTGCCGATGCAGGCGCATGGCGTGCAGGTGATGTCCATGGCCTTTCTCACTGACGACAACACGCCGATGGTCTGGCGCGGGCCGATGGTCAGCGGCGCGCTGCTGCAACTGCTTACCCAGACGGCCTGGGATGATCTCGACTATCTGGTGATCGACATGCCGCCGGGCACTGGCGACATCCAACTGACTCTGGCGCAGAAGGTGCCGGTGGCCGGCAGCGTGATCGTCACCACCCCGCAGGATCTGGCCCTGCTCGACGCCAAAAAAGGCGTGGAGATGTTCCGCAAAGTGCACATCCCGGTGCTGGGCGTGGTGGAAAACATGGCCGTGCACATCTGCTCCAACTGCGGTCATGCCGAGCACCTGTTCGGCGAGGGCGGTGGGGAGAAGCTGGCGGCGCAGTACGGTGTAGAACTGTTGGCCTCGTTGCCGCTATCGATGGCCATACGCATGCAGGCCGATGAGGGTAAGCCGACCACCATTGCTGATCCGGAAAGCCAGATCGCCATGATCTACCAGGATCTGGCGCGCAAGGTCGGTGCGCGTATCGCCCAAGGCGGGCAGATTGTCATGCCGAGTATCGAGATCAGCGAGGATTGAAAGCAGCCGGCAGCGGCATCTGATGACTCTCTCCCATTTATGGGAGACGACTGCATGGATGCAGGAGGTAGGGCGACGCAGGATGCTAAAGCCGAGGGTGCCCGAAGGGCGGGAGAGGGTGATGGACGAATCCTTCTCCGACCCGGTTTGCGTAGGAGCGGCTTCAGCCGCGAATCGCGGATAAATCCGCTCCTACAAAGGCGTGCAATCAACCATAAAAAAGCCCCGCACTGGGCGGGGCTCTTTACTGCAGCTTAAAAGCGCAGATCAACCAACGATCTGAACTTCTTCAGCTTGCATGCCTTTCTGGCCGCGGGTAGCCACGAAGGAGACCTGCTGGCCTTCTTTCAGGGTCTTGAAGCCGTCGGCCTGGATGGCTTTGAAGTGTACGAACAGGTCGTCACCGGATTGCGGGGTGATGAAGCCGTAGCCTTTCTCATCGTTGAACCACTTGACGGTGCCAGTCTGACGATTGGACATGTGATGTCTCCTAACTAAATTGATAACAGCCTCGGAAAAGCCCAGGCCGGGACTGAGTGCAACGAGTACTAGGAGTCGGACGATGTTTGGATCGAGATCTAGGCATCAAGTAGCGATTCGCGGTGACACATGCAGCACAGTGGGTCACACCATACGTGTTTTTAGCGCCAAGTGCTAATACGCCATGCAGCTTTTTTCGCAAAAAATCCATGAAGGTGCGGGGGGCGCTCTTTGATGGGGGGAGCCAGCATCGGATAAGATGCGTGCACTTTTTCGCAATGAACCATTCAGGACCTTCGCCATGAGCATCAAATCGGACAAGTGGATTCGCCGCATGGCCCAGGAACACGGGATGATTGAGCCTTTCGTCGAGCGCCAGGTGCGCGGTGCCGACTCCAGCCGCGTGATCTCCTACGGCGTTTCCAGCTACGGCTACGACGTGCGTTGCGCGGATGAATTCAAGGTGTTCACCAATATTCACTCGGCCATTGTCGATCCGAAGAACTTCGACGAGAAGAGCTTCGTCGACATCAAGAGCGATGTCTGCATCATCCCGCCGAACTCTTTCGCCTTGGCCCGTACCGTCGAATACTTCCGTATTCCGCGCGATGTGCTGACCATCTGCCTGGGCAAAAGCACCTACGCGCGCTGTGGCATCATCGTCAACGTCACGCCGCTGGAGCCAGAGTGGGAAGGCCATGTGACCCTGGAGTTCTCCAACACCACCAACCTGCCGGCGAAGATTTACGCCCACGAAGGTGTGGCGCAGATGCTGTTCCTGCAGTCCGACGAGGCGTGCGAGGTGTCGTACCGTGATCGTGGTGGCAAGTATCAGGGGCAGACGGGCGTGACCCTGCCGAAAGCCTGATCGACCTTCATGATGCAAAGAAGCCGGGCTATGCCCGGCTTCTTCTTTTTTGCTCTCTGCGATCAGGGCACCAGCGGCAGCTCGCGCTTGTGACGGGTATTGTCATAGGTACGCACGATGGTGGCATAGGCCTCGTCGCTGACCTTCTCGCCATGCAGGAAGGCGTCGATTTCGGCGTAGGTCACGCCGTGCGCTTCTTCGTCCGGTTTGCCTGGGCGCAGTTCTTCCAGGTCGGCGGTCGGGGTCTTCATCACCAGGTGCTGCGGTGCGCCCAGATGCGCGGCAATGGCGCGTACCTGCTTCTTCACCAGGCCGGACAGCGGGGCGAGGTCGCAGGCGCCGTCGCCGAATTTGGTGAAGAAGCCCATCACCGCTTCGGCGGCGTGGTCGGTGCCGATCACCAGGCCATTGTTGGCGTTGGCGATGGCGAACTGGGCAACCATGCGGATGCGCGCCTTGATGTTGCCGACAACGAAGTCGCGGCGGGCATCAGTGAGTTTTTGCAGGTGGGTGACTTGTTCACCCAGGCCGCTGACGGCGGCGGCGATGTTGACGGTGTCTTCTTCGTCAGCGCGGATGAATTTCAGCGAATCCTGGGCGTCGTGCTCGTCATGCTGGGCGTTGTGCGGCAGGCGTACGGCGATGAATCGGTAGGCGCTATCGCCAGTCTCCGCGCGCAGTTCTTCGACCGACAGTTGCGCCAGGCGCCCGGCTGTCAGCGAGTCGACGCCGCCGCTGATGCCCAGCACCAGCACCTTGAGGCCGGACTGCTTGAGGGTGTGTTTGATGAAATTCTTGCGCCGCTCGATCTCTCCGATCAGCGCGGCGGCGTCGGCAAAGGGCGGCACGACGTCGAGGGCGGCGGCAATTTCGGCTTGGCGGTTGCTCATGTCTGTGTCCTCACTGGGCGTCACTGACGCGAAAGACGTGTTTGAGGTAGTGGACGAAGTTTTCGTCGCGGCATTGGGTCTTGCCGGGGGTGTCGGATATCTTGGCCACCGGCTGACCGTTGCAGGCGATCATCTTGATGACGATGTTCATGGGCTCGACGCCGGGGAGGTCGCAGGTCAGGTTGGTGCCAACGCCGAAGCTTACGTGGATTCGCCCGCAAAGTGCACGGTAGAGGTGTAGCGACTTCTTCAGGTCGAGGCCGTCGGAGAACACCAGGGTCTTGCTCATAGGGTCGATGCCGAGCTTTTCGTAGTGGGCGATGGCTTTTTCCGCCCACACCAGCGGATCGCCGGAGTCGTGACGCAGGCCGTCGAAGAGCTTGGCGAAGTACAGGTCGAAGTCGGCCAAAAAAGCATCCATGGTGATGCAGTCGGTCAGGGCGATACCCAACTGGCCACGGTATTCGCGTACCCAGCAATCCAGCGCGGCGATTTGGCTGTCGATCAGGCGCGGGCCGAGTTGCTGGTGGGCCATCAGCCATTCGTGGGCCATGGTGCCGATGGGTTTGAGGTCGAACTCGCGCGCCAGGTGCAGATTGCTAGTGCCAACGAAACGCCCTGGGAAGTCGCGCTTGAGGATGCGTACGGCCTGTTCCTGCACGCGATAGGAGAAACGCCGACGGGTGCCGAAGTCCGCCAGTTGGAAGCCGGCCAGCTCGTTGTCACTGGCCTCGCTGCGCAGCCAGTCGATTTTCTCGTAGAGGCGCTCAGCCGCGTGTTCCAGTAGCACTTCGCGGTAGCGGTAACGGTTGCGCACTTCGCTGATGATCGCCAGCAGTGGCACTTCGAAGAGGATCACATGTAGCCAGGGGCCACGCAGGCGAATGCTCAACTGGCCGTCTTCGATACTGGTGTGCACGTAGCGCAGGTTGAAGCGGAACAGGCTGAGAAAGCGGATGAAGTCCGGCTTGATGAACGGAATGCGTTCGAGGAAAGCGAGCTGATCGACGGTCAGGCTCAGCTCACTGAGGCGCTCGAACTGGTAGCGGATCTCGGCCAGGTAGGGTGTCAGATCCTCGCTGTTGCGGCAGCGGAATTCCCACTCCACTTCGGCGTTGGGGTAGTTGTGCAGCACCGCCTGCATCATGGTCAGTTTATACAGGTCGGTATCGAGCAGGTTCTGCACGATACGGTCGGCGAAAACGCTGTCACTCATCCTTGGCACTCCAGGGGCATGTCCAGTTCTTGTGCGTTTTTGGCGAAGAGGATGCCTGCTTCGTTCATTGCCTGCAGTGCGAGCGATGCGGTTTCGTCGGCGATGGCGCGACAGGCGGGCAGGTAGACGATCACCTCGAAACCCGCCCGGCGCAGTTGCAGTGCGGTGGTCTTGACGCAGTAATCCAGCGCCAGGCCGCCGACCAGCACCCGTTCGACGCTATTGTGTCGGAGAAACTCGATCACGCCTGTGCTGCGCTTCTCGGCCAGGTCGTGGTAGCAGGCGCCGTAGGGGTGCAGATCCGGCTCTATGCCTTTCCACACGAAGTAGTCGTAGTCCAGCGGTGTGGGCAAACCGTCTAGCAGTTCAAAACCAGGGGTGCCGGGCACGCAGTGCCTTACCCAGGTCAGGTCGGCATTGGCCAGGGGGAGGGCGCGCAGCATGTCTTCATGACTGTCGACGACCCAGGCAGCGTGTGGGCTGTGGGCATCTTTGCTGCCGATGCGTAGTTGCGCATGAGTGGCCATCTGGTTCAGCGCAGCAACGATGCTATCGCCGCCGGGCACGGGCAGCTCGTTGGGGCAAAGCGGAGTAAAGCCTTTCTGAGCGTCTACATCGAAGCTGGCGGTCTTCATGGCGCACCTCTGTGCTGCGTGTTAGATGGGCACATATTCCACCTGATGAAATATGTGGTCAAGCGTTTTTCTGATTCAGGGGTGAAAACAGATGGCTTATTGGTCAAGATGAAATAAGTGCAAGCTGAGGTGAGGGACACGATGAGTGCAGTGGAAGTTCTGGCTGGTGTTGATATCGTGGCGCTGCGTCTGAGTGAGGCGGGGCGCCTGCAGGTGCTGTTGTTGTGTCGCCAGCGTGAGCCCTATGAGGGGCAGTGGGCATTGCCGGGCGTGCTAGTCAATGGTCGCTGCGCCGATGTCAGCCTGGATGCCGCGGCAGCACGGGCTCTGGTCGATAAGGCGCGGCTGCAACCGCAGTACCTGGAGCAGGTGGCAACAGTGGGTAATGGTGCGCGCGATCCGCGTGGTTGGTCACTGAGCACCTGTTACCTGGCGCTGCTGGCGCCGGACGCTGAACCGCAGGATGAGCACCTGCGCTTCGTTGAGTTGCAGGCCATTATGGCAGGTCAGCAGTCGCTACCCTTCGATCACGCGCAACTGGTGCGTTTGGCTGCCGAACGCTTGCAGGGTAAGTCGGTGTACAGCTCGTTGCCGTTGTACCTGCTGGCCTCGCGCTTCAGCGTGACTGAGGCGCTTGGCGCTTATCAGGCCTGCCTGGGGCAACCGGTGCAACACACCACGCTGCGTGGGCGCCTGGAGCGGATGAGGGCGCAGAGCTGGATTGTCGATACCGGTGAGAAGAACTACCCGAAGATGGGGCGACCGCAAACGCTGCTGCAGCATTGTCCGCAGGCCGACGAGGCGTTCATTTTTGATCGCAGCTTGCTGGCTTGAGGCGAGGCACAAAAACGCAGGCAAAAAAATAGGTTCTTCGCGGAATCTTGGGAAAATCAGTATTGGCACCGGACTGGCAAGTTTGTGTGAGTGTGCTCTGGTTTCCGGTGTAAAGCTGCTTATCGCGCTCTGCTGATGGCTCCCGTTTCGCCTCCCGGCGACCTTCTTTTGTCAAACGCCACAAAAGAAGGCAAAAAGTCTTGGCCCTGCCATCCGAGCTAGGCGCCCCCGCCCTGCTGCGCCGGGGTTCGTTCGCTCCATCGTTGCTCCGAGGGTCGGCGTACATGGCCATCCCTGGCCCATTTCGCGGGGCCGCCATCGGTATCTCGCCGCATCCCTGCGGCTCGCCCCTCTACACAACGATTCCACTCACCCTCCTGAAGGGGCCATTCGCGCGCCTGAGACTATAGATTTGACTCGATGACCACAGCGGCTCGCTGTTGCTCTTGCCAGAGCACTCCCAGCTACACCTGAGTTACCGCTGGTTCAGGCGCGTGCAGAGCCCGCCCAGGAGGGTGAACGGAGTCGTCGTGGAAGAGGTCGAGCGACAGGATGTCGCGAGAGCCACGGAGGGCCATGGATGGCCCATCGTGGCGGGCCTCTGGAGCGGCGATGGAGTGAACGAACCCTCGCGAAGCGAGGGCCGGATGAACGGGCGGAGGGTTTTGGTTACTTTTGCCCTGCAAAAGTGACTCGCCTGGGAAGGCGAAACCAAAGACATCAACAAAACGCGACAATTCGGAACAAGCAACAAGCACTCACACAAACTTGCCAGTCCGGTGTCAACCCGTCATTCCCCCTGAAAATGCGATGAACCAAAAAATAGGCGCCAGAGGCGCCAGGGGAGCATTGCAATCGATGCATAGGTTCTGAGCCCGTATTGATCAGGAAGTTCAATGCGGTGCGGTTTTTCTGTGGATAAAAGAAAAGGCGCCAAAGGCGCCTTAAAGATGATCGATGGAGTAAGTCGATTATTCAGAGGGTGGTGCTGGTTTGAAGGTTCAGCGCCACCCGACGAACGGTCATTATCGGGCGGGCACTAGGAGTAGCCGCTGGTTGCCGTAGACCTTGTCCAGATTCTTCGACTGGAACGGGAAACTCATGTAGCCGCCCTTGAGCCACGCGTCGATGCCGTCGGCATAGTGCTGGCTGGCCGGGTTGCCGGATTGCCCGGAGCTGTTGACGCCGCTCAGCGGCTCTTCGGCAGCGAAGTCGACGACGATACGCATGGCCGGGATCAGGGCCGTGTCGAAACTCTGCCCCCAAGGGTAGGCCGAGGTGTTCAGCGTGCTGTGATCGCCTCCGGCCGGGTAGGGGCCGCGATCCAGATAGCCTTTGAGCGCATTGATGCTGCTGCGCTGGCTGGCGCTCATGTAGGGCGCCATGCGCGTGGTATCGGTGACCCATTCGTAGGTGTGCAGTTTGCCCCACTGCCAATTGCGCCGCTCGTTGCCCAGGCGGCTCTCCAGTAGCGCGATGCTCGCGGCCAGGCTGCGTGCCAGAATGGTCGGCTTGTCTTCTTTCTGCGCGGTGCGTACGTCATCCCAGAACGGGCTATCAGGACGGCCGAGCAGGTGGTCAGCTTGCGCCGAGTAGGAGGTATTGGCGGTTTCCACCAGGGCCTTCCAGGCCGGGCTGCCTTCGGGGCCCAGTTCGTCGAGGAAGATCTGCCGCGCGCTTTCCTGCAGGAAGGCGCCGTAGACGGCCGCATCGGCAGAGGTGGCGGCCAGTTTGCCGTCAAAAGCCAGCAGGCGTTTCAGCGCCTCATCGGCGCGCTCACGCTGACCGGCTGGCAGGGCGGCGATGGCCTGGCGCAGCGGGTCATGCATGAGCGGGTCGTTGAACATGGTCTGCAGCTTGGCGACGAAGGGCGAAGTCTGGTCGTACTGCATGGCGATCATGCTGCGCCCATCGTGGCGGCCCTTGCTGGCCAGTTCGGCGATGCGTTCGGCGCGCTCCGGGTAATACCAGGAACTGGACAACTGCATGCCATAGCCAGGTGGCGCGCTGCGTTCATTGGCGCTACCCAGCCAGCCCTGGGGTGGGTCCTGATCGTAAGGATGCAGCATGGGGTCGGCATAGCCATCCCAGGCATAGCGCTCGTCCCAGCCGGGCGACGGCAGTAGGCCGCGGCCTTCGCGGCGGTTTGGATAGCGCCCGGTCACTTGCCAGCCGATATGCTGGGCGTCGGCGAAGAGGATGTTGAGCGGCATGGCGCGAATCTCGCGTGTCGCCTCGAAGGCCTCGTCAACTGACTGCGCGCGGGACAGGTCGAAGAACGCATCGAGGCTCTTGTCGTGTTCGAACACGGTGCTTTTCAGCGCCAGGCCATAGCCACTCTGCAACGGTAGCGGTTGCAGCCTGTTCTTGCGCTCGCCCAGCGCGGTGTTGAGCAACGGGCCGTTGCGGGTCTCGTAGAACGTCTCGCGGATTGGGCGTTGGCCTTTGATGAAGAAGGTTTCCTGGTGCTCGCTGACCGGCAGCCATTTGCCATCGGCCTGGTACATCAGGCGGCTGCCTTCGCGCTTGATGCGCTCAAGGAAGAGATCCTGACTGTCGCCCATCACCATGGTCATGCCCCAGGCTAGCTTGCCATTGTAACCGGCCACCACGGCGGGGACTCCAGCCAGGGAGATACCGGCGGCCTGGTACTTGGGCGAGCGGATCTGCACGAAATTCCACAGCGAAGGCATGCTCAGCGGCAGGTGCGTATCGTTGGCCAGCAGGCTCTTGCCGGTGCGGCTGTGCTCAGGTGCGATGGCCCAACTGTTCGACGCGGCGACGCCGAGCATGTGCTGATCGGCGACCTGCGCGGCGGTGCGAGCCATTGCCTGCAGGCCGGGTAACTGGCCCTTTAGATCGAGGCCGGCGAGTTTCTCCGCTTCGGCGAAGGGCAGCGGCTCGTCCGGGTAGATCGGCAGCAGCCAGGGCAGCTTGTCGACGCCGACTTGCTGGGCCATGGTCAGCGCGGCGATTTCTTCCTGCAGGTTCACCGACAGGCCGAAATTCAACAGGCAGAACAGCAGCACCGAATCCTCGGGCTTCCAGTATTCGGGGCGGTAGCCGGATTCGGCCAGATCCATCGGCAAGCGGTCGCGATAGCGGAACAGGTAGGCGTTGACGCCGCGTGCGTATACCTCGAAGAAGCGCTTGAGGCGTGGAGAGGCATCGGCGTAAAGAATTTCCGCGCTCTTTTTCAAGTTGACCGCACGCATGAAACGGTCCATTTCCAGCACGCCCGGCCCGGCCATCTCTGCCAGGCGGCCTTGAGCCAGCAGGCGCATGCCGACCATTTGGCTGAGGCGATCACCGGCGTGCACGTAGCCAAGGGTGAAGAGCGCATCGTGGACGGTACTCGACTCGATCAGCGGCATGCCCAGGGCGTTGCGCCGCACCGAGGCGCTTTCGGCCACGCCCTTGACTCGCTCCACACCACCGGTGGGCGGTAGGCTGTCGGCATAGCGGCTATTGAGTAGGGACTGGCAGCCGGTGAGGCTGAGCAATGAGGCGGCAAGCGTCAGGCGGGCCAGCAGGCGCATGGCGAATTTCCTTGGTATGCGAGCGGGTGTGGCCGGTCGTATCGACCGGCCACAAAGGCGCCAAGGTAAAGAGGCCGCTGCGGCCTGGCAAGAGGGCTCAGGCGTTCGTTTGCACGCGCGTTAAGCCATCGTCGAGCAGCCAGCGGGCTGCCGTACGGGCGGCGGCCTTGTGTTGCAGCTCCAGCTCGTTGAAACGCTTCTCGAAACGCCGCCGCTCGGTCTTATCCAGCGCTTTCCAGGCCGCGTGGGTTGGCACATCGGCAGTGGCGGCGAAGATCAGGTGGAATACCTGGCAGCGGCTGTCGTTGCTCAGGGCACTGTCGTAGTTGTCGAGCAGTACCTTGATGCGGATGGCGCCCTCGATCAGCGGCAACTGCTCGTCGAGCAGGCTGCTGGCAAGGATGCTCAGGTCACCGCCGAGCTGTGCCTGGCGTTCCTCGCGTGCCTTGTCCTGGGCGCGCTGTTGGGCCCAGACGCGGCGCCAAAGATGCCAGGCATAAGCGCCCAGCGCTGCGATCAGCAACAAACCGAGCAGCACAGACAGGGTCAGGGCGTTCATGCGCGGATCAGGCGCCGTGGCACTTCTTGAATTTCTTCTGGCTGCCGCACGGGCAGGGATCGTTGCGGCCGACATCCTTCAGCGCGTTGCGTACCGGCTCCTGATGGCCGTGATTGCAATGCGGGCCATGCACATGACCGTGATCGTGATGGTCATGATCATGGTCGTGGTTGCAGTCGGGGCCGTGGACGTGGGGTTGGTTGCTCATGAGGGTTACTCCGGGATGAAATCGCCGGGAATTATCTCGCCATTGCGCGACATGTGCACGTTGCGGCTGAAGAGCATGCCTGTTTTTACTTCGCCATTGAGGGTGTAGCGGATCGGCTGGTTGGGTTTTTCCAGCATCTTCACCACCTGGCGCACATGGCGCCAGAGGTTGGTACGCACCGGCACTTCGAAGGTGTATTGACCATGAGCGGGCACAGTGAACCACTCGCTGGAGGAACCCGCGGCGAGAGGGATTTCATTGAGTGTGATGTCGTATTCAAGGCCGCGCACTGGCAGGCTGACGCTGTTGGGGTTGTCGATACGAAAGCGCAAGCGAAACTCTTGTTCGAGCAGCTTGGCTTTGATCACGTCCACTTTGATGAGTCGGACATCCGGGTCCTTGAAACTACCTGTCATCCAGGTGGAGCATCCTGCCAAGCCTGAGATCAGGCTAAAAAACATCAGTAGGCTGATAATTCTTATCGTTTGCGCCTGAGAAAACATTTCATACCCCCATTGCGCGCCAGTTTAACAAGCATCTGCTTGGCTGCAACCTGGCGCGCGTCAATTATTTTCCGGGTGTCTCGATTAGCTTGTCGAGTCGCCTAAGCCGCTGTTTGCTATACGTTCGAGCGGTTTTGCCGGAGGCTGTGGGCGGTGCTGCGACGGCGTCGTTGTGAGCCGGAAAAAACCTGCGCCATACTGAGTGCCGAATAGGACAGGAGTGTGACCATGAGCCGCTATGAGATCGCCTTTTCCGGGCAACTGATACCGGGTGCCCAGTCGGACGCGGTCAAGGCCAATCTGGCCAAGCTATTTCAGGCCGATGCACAGCGCATCGCCTTGCTGTTCTCCGGGCGTCGCATCGTCATCAAGAGCAACCTCGATGCCGCTGGTGCCGAGAAGTATCGGGCGACGCTGCAGCGTGCCGGTGCTCTGGTCGAGGTGGTCGATATGGACATGCCTGTCGAGGAAGTGGAGCTGGCGCCGCCGCCCACAGAGACGCCGAGCGCTCCAGTTGCGGCCGCTCAGGCAGTGCGTCCGGGGCGCTTGCAGGTGGCACCACGTGATGAGTACATGGCGGCTTTCAGTAATGTTGACGCGCCGGACTTCGGTGTCGCCCCAGTCGGCAGTGATCTGCAAGATGCCAAGGCTGAACCGGTGGCGCCAGCAGTGGATTTGTCGCAGTTCAGTCTGGCTCCCGTAGGTAGCGATATGGGGCAAGCGCGCCCGGACGCACCTGCACCAGCGCCGGATACTTCACACCTCAAGCTACAGGAGTGAAACGCCTGCAAACGCCGCGACATCGGCGATGGCGCGGCGTTTGCGGCCAATTAGCTTGCGTTTTTCATGCACTTGGCCTCGGCCTCTTCGGGCTTGAGGTTGCGCACGGTTGTATAGAACAGCTCGCAGGTCTGTAGCTTGTTCGTGACCTGCCACTTCTGCTTGCAGCTATCGAGTGTTTGCTGGGCATTGGCCGCTGGTTGTTGCCCCATGTCCGCTTGCCAGCAGGCGGCGCTGAGATCCTCCCCCATCACCTTGATGCCCGTAGCGTCGGCTTTGGCCTGGTTGCCTTGATTGTTGGCAGGGTCAGCGGCGTACCAGATATAGCTGGGGTGGTTGGCGCCCAGTACAGCGACTGAGGTATTAGGTGCAGGTGTGATTTGCCCCAGGCCGAGTACTGGCAGATTGACGCCGTATTGCTGCTTAACCCAGCTACGCACTGGGCTGCCGAAGGCAACCATGGGCAGGCTTGCTCCATTTTTGCCTGCGCTGAGTTCGCTGACCATGCGTTGTTGGTAGTTGTTGAAGTAGCCGTAAACGCCCTCCAGTGTGCTGCCCGCGTTGGCGGGCGCGGCAATGGGGGCGATGTCGACGATGGTTTGGTAGGCCGGTGTCTGCGCCAGGGCGATGCCGTTGTAGCCGAGTAGTGCGGCCCAGCGGTCGGTTGTTTTGGACTCCAGGTAGTCTTGTGCCTGGGTCAGCGAATAGTCCGGTGGGAAGTGCAGCAACTCGACGCTCTTGCGGTTCTCCAGCGCCATGCCCAAGGGCAGGAAGAAATACCAGTCATACGCCCATTTACCATCCTTGTTCAGGCGGCTGGCGCCGTCGTAGGCCAGTTCGCCTGCGTCGAGCAACTGCTGCAACGGTTTGCCGTAACCATCCGGTACGCCACTGAAATAGGCCTGGATGCGCTCGCCTTCGCGCTTCACCTTGACGCTGGCCTGCGGGTAGCCGTCGCGTTGCAGGCTTTGGCCAAGGTAGTGCTCGACAGTCTGTTCCAGCGTCCAGTCACGAAAGCAGATTACGTTGCAATTGTTGGGGTAGGCGAACAGGCGCGTGACGCGCTGGCTGTCGCCTAGGTCGATGACATTCCCCGATTGCCCGCTGGGGACACTGGCGCAACCGGCCAGCAGGCTGGCCAGAACGAGGGCGATACCATGTTGCTTGTGCATATACATCTCCTTTGTTGAACGCGGGCGTTGGCTGGCCCGGCGCCGTCAACTCAAGCAGATGCATGGGCGCTTGTCAGGTCTTCATCCTAAATAGGTGCTGCAGCATTTCTTGAACTTTTGCCCACTGCCGCAGGGGCACGGATCGTTGCGGCCTGCCTTGAGGGGGGCGGTTGGGTCGATGAAATACCAGTGCCCCTCGTGCTGAACGAAGGCGGAGCATTCGCGGTGGCTGTGCTCGCCTGCCGCGTCATGCCAGCGTGCAGTGAAGGTGACCTGAGCATGCTCAGGTTTGCCGCCGAATACTTCGCTGCCTTGTACCTCCAGGCCGAGCCAGGTGCTCTGTGCGCTCCAGGCCGCGATGGCGTTACGGTCCAAGTGGGCTTGCTGAGCTGGTAAGGTGGTGGCTACCAGATAGTCCACCAGGCCCAGCACGTAAGCACTGTAGCGCGAGCGCATGAGTTGCTCGGCGCTGGGGGCTGGGGTGCCCGCGTGGTAGCGCCCGCAGCACTGCGCCAGTGGGTCGCCGCTGCCGCAAGGGCAGTTGGAAATCGCAGTATTCATCGCCTCACCACCAGTATTTGCCGAAAAGCTCGGGGTTGGCCCAGAACTTTGCATTCAACCAGTCGGGAACTTGCTTGTAATCGAGTAGATCATAGGTGAACAGATGTAGCACTTGGCCTTCACGCTGGAAGCATTCGCTGGCTTGCATCGCGAGGGAATAAAAGTCGGTTTCTTGCCAGTCGCAGGCGTGCATATCCACTAGGGTGGCGACGCGGTTGGCATTAAGGTTGCGAATACCACCGAGCAGTTCCAGCCCTTGTTTCTTGGGCAGGTGCTCCAGGCAATCGATCAGCAGCGCCAGATCGTAGCGCTTGCCGCGTAACTCGGCAGCCAGTGGCGCGGCAGGTGCGATATCTATGCAACACTGTGGATGGGCGTCTTGGAAGGCGCTGACGGCAGGCAGGGCGCTGGCGCCAACCAATAGCAGATGCTGCGGGGCGTAGCGGTCGAGCAGGGCAGCTAGAGCCTGCTGAGGGGTACGGGAAGAGGGGGTGCTGGTCATCTGGCGTCCTCGGGCTGGGAGGCAAAGGCTAACCCAGTGCGTCATTCACTGCCATTTCGGCAGGGAACGCGCCATTAGGGCGCATGCATCATCGTGGAAAAAGGCATAACTGGCATATCACCTGATAGCCGTCTTTACTGGTTGAGGATCGGTTATGGGCCGATGAATATTGGAGACCTAAAACTATGAGTATCACAAGGAATGCAGTACCCCTGATTCTGGCCAGCACCCTGCTGACTGGTTGCGCCGGTCTGCAGAAGACCGATTGGCCTACCTGTGCTGCCGTTGGCGGTGTCGGTGGTGCGGCGTTGGGTGCAATTGAAAGTTCTAGTTGGGCGGGGGGCGGCGCACTGGTCGGCGCTGGCATGGGCGCAGCCTATTGCTGGGTGCACGGTGCCGATGCGCAGCAGGTAGCCGTGGTCGAGGAAGAAGTCGTCGTCGAGGAGCCAGCCGCGCCGGAGCCGATGGAAGCGGTGCGCGTTGAGCTGGACGTCAAGTTCGACTTCGACAAAGCGCAGGTCAAGCAGGACAGCTACGGCGACATCAAGGCACTGGCTGACTTCATGAAGCAGTATCCGTCCACCAGCACCGTGGTTGAAGGGCACACCGACTCCGTGGGTAGCGATAAATACAACCAGGGTCTGTCTGAGCGCCGTGCCAAGGCCGTGCGTGACGTGCTGGTCAACCAATATGGTGTCGAAGGTGGTCGCATCAATGCCGTGGGTTATGGCGAGTCCCGTCCGGTGGCTGACAATGCCACTGCCGAAGGCCGTGCCATCAACCGTCGCGTAGAGGCTGCCGTCGAAGCGCGCCCCTGATTCCGGGCGTGTCAGCAAGCCCCGTCTGGCGTAAGCCAGGCGGGGCTTCGTTTTTTCAGGTGGTGCCTGACTGGAAAGGTGCAAGGCATGGATATCGCGCGTTGCTCTGGTGGTTGTCTGCGCGACCGGTTAACGTGCTGCACCCATCAGAAAAACGTAAACGAGGGCAGGATGAAGGTACTGATGATGCTCGGCAAGGTGTTGGCCGGGGCGTTCTGGCTGGTCTTCGCGGCGGCGTTGGCTAGGTGGCTGGATAGCCCGTTCGAGCAGATGATCTACGTGCTGGGCGCCTGCCTGTTGCTGTTGCATGGCTTGCAATTGTGGCTGTTCGCCAATCTCCTGGCGGCACGTGGCAGCCTGCTGCATGAGCGTCTTCAAGTGCTGCTGTTCGGTATCTTTCACCTCTATCCGTTACGCAAGGTGTCGGCGCCTGCGCCTACGAGCGTTGCCGATCAGGAGGTGGCCCATGCGTAGCCTGGCATTGGCCTTGTCTTTGTGTGCGGCGACGGCCATGGCCGATTCGCAGATCCGCGTGGCCAGCCACACCTTGATGCGCCTGCCCACCTCAGCGAGCGTGTTGCAGCTTGACCGCGTGGAGGTGAAGGATCAGGCGACGCTGATGATTCCCGCCACGGTCAAAGAGCTGCGCATCGGCCAACTGCTGATGGGTCGCGATGCCCATATTGGCGTAGCGCCGAGCGACCAGCCTCTGCGCCTCGAAGTGTTCGACGCCGATGTTGGCGATGGCGCCTGGATCAGTGCCAAGGGCGCGCCCGGCACCTACCGTCATCCGGCTACAGCGGGGCGTGAGATTCGTGTGAAGATGCACAAGCTGACTCTAGAGTCGCTGACGCTGGATGTGCGCGGTGGGCGCGGTACGCCGGGTTATGCCGGGCTCGATGGCGCTCACGGGAAGCCGGGCGGTTGCACCTGGGGCAGCGCCAGCGCTGGCTACGATGGCCAGGATGGTAGTGACGGCCATCCGGGCGCGCCGGGTGGCAAGGTCACCCTGGAAGTGCCGAGTGAGGTGCCGCAGGAGAAGTTGAACGTGCTGCTTGCAGGCGGTGCCGGTGGCAAGGCGGGAGCGGCTGGTCGTGGTGGCCGCGGTGGTGCTACCAAAGATTGCTGGCTGTATGACGTCAAGGGCGCGCCGGATGGCCGTTCGGGCGAACCGGGGCGTGAAGGCAGTCCTGGCCCCGAAGGGGATCTGCAGGTATTGCGCTTCTGAGTCAGAGCGCCGGGTGCGAGCCCGGCGCTTGTTTGCCACTCAGAACGACGGGCGCATGGCCACCAGCGCGATCAGCGCCATGCCGATCGACAGATTACTGCCGACTACACGGCGAATGCGCCCCAGTACCTGACCGCCGGCTGGCCAGTCTTCTGCTTCCACGGCGCGGCGCAGCTCCGGCAGTTGCAGGGCCTGTATGCGCAGAAACAGCGCCAGCATCACCAGATACAAGCCCATCATGATGTGCACGTAGCGTGGTGCGCCGTCGAAGCCACCATAGCCCGCGTGCAGCATGCCCATGCCTGTCACCGGCAGCACCAGCACCGCGGCCCATACCCAAACGAAGAAGCGCTTGAACACGTTCAGCCACAGGCGCAGGCGGGCAGGAGCGTCCAGCACCTCGACGGCGGCGGGGCGCAGGATCATCCAAGCGAAAAACATGCCGCCGACCCAGATCAGGGCAGCCAGCAAGTGCAGGGTGTAGAGCGGTGCGTAGACGGTCATCGGGCCTCTCCTGTCGGTTGTTCTCATGATCGATTTGGCACAGGGTTCTGCGCCGGATCGATTGGCGCGTTATGATAGCCACCGCTCCGCGAATACTGAAAATTTATCCAGCCTTTTTCGTTTCAGAATCCATGCTCAGCACCGAACTCAAGTCCCAGATCCAGGGCGCCTATTCCCGCTTCCTTGAGGCCAAGTCGCTCAAGCCTCGCTACGGCCAGCGGTTGATGATCGCCGAGATCGCCAAGGTGCTCGGCACCATCAAGAGCGACGACGAGGGCAAGCGCCTGGGCGAGCCTGCCGTTGTGGCCGTGGAGGCCGGAACCGGCACCGGCAAGACGGTGGCCTACAGCCTGGCCACCATCCCCACCGCCAAAGCGGCCGGCAAGCGCCTGGTGATCGCCACCGCCACCGTGGCGTTGCAGGAGCAGATCGTGCACAAGGATCTGCCCGATCTGTTGCGCAACAGCGGCCTGAACTTCAGCTTTGCCCTGGCCAAGGGGCGTGGTCGCTACCTGTGCCTGTCCAAGCTCGACAACCTGCTGCAGGACGGCGCCGCGCAAAGCGCCACGGCGCAGTTGTTCGAGGACGAAGGCTTCAAGCTCGACGTCGACGAGCAGGGCCAGAAGCTGTTCAACGCGATGATCGAAAAGCTCGCCGGCAACAAATGGGACGGCGACCGCGACAGTTGGCCCGAAGAGCTGGAAGACAGCCGCTGGGCGCAACTGACCACCGACCACAGCCAGTGCACCAACCGCCATTGCCCGAACTTCCAGCAATGCGCCTTCTACAAAGCGCGCGAGGGCATGGGCAAGGTCGATGTGATCGTCACCAACCACGACATGGTGCTGGCCGACCTCGCACTTGGCGGCGGCGCGGTGCTGCCCGACCCGCGTGAAACCCTCTACGTGTTCGACGAAGGCCACCACCTGCCGGACAAGGCCATCGGCCACTTTGCCCATTTCACCCGCCTGCGCTCGACCAGCGAGTGGCTGACCCAAATCGACAAGAACCTGACCAAGCTGCTGGCGCAGAACCCGCTGCCGGGCGACCTCGGCCGCCTGATCGAACAGGTGCCGGAGCTGGCCCGTGAGCTGAAGACCCAGCAGCAGTTCATGTTCACCGCCTGCGAAGAGCTTGCCGACTTCAAGGCTGGTGAGGACATGGAAGGGCGCGAACGCCCGCGTCATCGCTTCGTCGGCGGCGTGGTGCCGGAGCACCTGACCGAGCTCGGGCTGGAGCTGAAGAAAGGCTTCTCCAAACTCAACGACCTGTTTACCGGCGTAACCGAACTGCTCAAGGAAGCGATGGACGGCGAGGGCGCCGTGGGCATCGCCAGCCACCAGGCCGAGGAGTGGTACCCGCTATTCGGCAGCCTGATGGCGCGGGCCAAGGGTAATTGGGAACTGTGGCTGGCCTTCACCGCCGAAGACCCGGAAGAAAGCCCGCCCATGGCGCGTTGGTTGACCCTGGCCGAGAGCGGCGCGCTGTACGACATCGAGGTCAACGCCAGCCCGATCCTCGCCGCCGAAACCCTGCGTCGCAATCTGTGGAACGTCGCTTACGGCTGCCTGGTGACCTCCGCGACGCTGACCGCGCTGGGCACCTTCGACCGCTACCGCATGCGTGCCGGGCTGCCCAAGGTGGCGGTCACCGCCATCGTGCCGAGCCCCTTCCACCACGCCGATGCTGGCGTGCTGCGCGTGCCCGACCTCAAGGCCGACCCGCGTGATGCCACCGCGCACACCGCCGCGATCATCCGCGAGCTGCCGACGCTGGTGGCTGGCAGCCGTGGCACGCTGGTGCTGTTCTCCTCGCGTCGGCAGATGCAGGACGTGTTCGACGGCCTGGAGCGTGACTGGCGCAAGCGCGTGTTCATCCAGGGCAACCTGTCCAAACAGGAAACCCTGAACAAGCACAAGGCGCGCGTCGACTCCGGCGAAGAGAGCGTGTTGTTCGGTCTGGCCAGCTTCGCCGAGGGGGTCGACCTGCCCGGCGCCTACTGCGAGCATGTGGTGATCGCCAAGATTCCCTTCGCCGTGCCGGACGACCCGGTCGAGGCGGCGCTGGCCGAATGGATCGAGGCGCGCGGCGGTAACCCGTTCATGGAGATCGCCGTACCCGACGCCTCGTTGCGCCTGGTGCAGGCGTGCGGGCGCCTGCTGCGTACCGAGGCCGACCGCGGCACCATCACCCTGCTGGATCGGCGCGTGGTCACCCAGCGCTACGGCAAGGCGATTCTCAATGCACTGCCACCCTTTCGTCGGGAAATCCACTGAAACGCCCGTGGCGCGGGCGTTTTGTCGATTGGTAGCGGTTCCCAACTGGCGCATTGGCTGAAACAATGCGCGCAAATTCCTTAAAGGAGTCAACTGTGCAGGTTCAGGGTTATTTCGACTTGCGCTTCGAGGCGGTGAAGGAAGCCTTCGCCAGCCTCTTCGACGATCCCCAGGAGCGCGGCGCCGCGCTCTGTATCCAAGTCGGCGGCGAAACCGTCGTCGATATCTGGGCCGGGGTGATGGACAAGGACGGCCAGCAAGCCTGGCACAGCGACACCATCGCCAACCTGTTCTCCTGCACCAAACCCTTTGCGGCCGTGGTCGCCCTGCAACTGGTGGGCGAGGGCAAACTCGAACTCGACGCCCCGGTGGCCCGCTATTGGCCGGAGTTCGCAGCAGCCGGTAAGGAGCGCATCACCCTGCGTCACCTGCTCTGCCATCAGGCCGGTCTGCCCGCGCTGCGCGAGCCTTTGCCAGCCGAGGCGCTGTACGACTGGTCGACCATGACCGCCGCGCTGGCCGCCGAGACGCCCTGGTGGTCGCTTGGTGAAGGCCAGGGCTATGCACCGATTACCTATGGCTGGCTAATTGGCGAACTGATTCGCCGTGTCGAAGGACGCGGCCCCGGCGAGAGCATCGCCGCGCGCATCGCCAAGCCACTGGGCCTGGATTTTCACGTTGGCCTGCCCGATAGCGAATTCGACCGCGTGGCGCATATCGCTCGTGGCAAGGGCAACCTTGGCGACGCTGCCGCGCAACGTCTGCTCAAGGTGATGATGAGCGACGCCGGCGCCATGAGTACGCGCTCGTTCACCAACCCGCCGTCGATCATGACCAGCACCAACAAGCCCGAGTGGCGGCGTATGCAGCAGCCTGCGGCGAACGGCCATGGCAACGCCCGCAGCCTGGCCGGTTTCTACGCCGGTCTGCTCGATGGCGGTCTGCTGGAAAGCGAACTGCTCGCCGAGATGACCCGTGAACATGGTGTCGGCGAGGACAAAACCTTGCTCACCCGCACCCGTTTTGGCCTCGGCTGCATGCTCGACCAGGCCCAGGTGACCAACGCCACCTACGGCCTTGGCGGCAATGCCTTCGGCCATCCAGGGGCCGGTGGTTCGAGCGGCTTCGCCGACCCTGAGCGCGATGTCGCGTTCGGTTTCGTGATCAACAACCTGGGGCCCTATGTGCTGATGGATCCGCGTGCACAAAAACTGGCGAAAGCCTTGGCCCAATGCTTGTAACTGCCCGGCCAAATGGCTTGGCGGTGCTGCGAATAATTCGAATTGATTGAGACCCTGGGGGGCTTCATGCGTAACAAGATCATTGCCTTTACCTGCTGCCTGCTGATGGCCGGCTGCTCCAGTTCGGACCAGAAGAAGGAAGAGGCCGCCAAGGTTGCCGTGATGCCACCACCGCAGGTCACGCGTGCCTGGCTCGACGAGTACGAGCCGAAACTGCGTGAGGCGGTCAAAGGCAGCAACTTCGAGTTTGAGCGCCGTGAGAACCTGCTGGTAGTCACCGCGCCGGTGCAAGGCTCGTTCAACCCGGATCGCCCGCAAATGCTGCTGCCCGCCAGCCTGGGGCCGATCACCCGTGTGGCCAAGCTGCTCGAAGCCGACAACGATGTCGCCGTGGTGGTGCTCGGCCACGCCGACAGCAGCGGTGACGCCGCCGCCAATCTTGACCTGAGTCAGCAACGTGCACGTGCCGTCACCTCGATCTTTCGCCTCAGTGGCCTCAAGCAAAACCGTCTGCAGGTCATGGGCCTCGGCTCCGATGCTCCACGTGCGGCCAACGACACGGCTGCTGGGCGTGCCCTTAACCGCCGCGTGGAAATCCTCCTGACCTCGCCGGACACCATGCGCGGCCTGATCGCCAAGTACAGCCAGCCGCCCAAGGCCGAGCTCAAGGATGCGCCCAAGGTAGCTGCCGTAGATCAAGGAAAACAGGTCAAGTCGGAGTAAGCTTGGGGGCATTTCCACCCTGATACGGTGCTGTCTACGCTGCCTCTGGCGCTACAGCACCTAAGGAACTGCCATGACCCAAACCCTGGCCGATATGCGCCGTGACTACACCCGCGACGGTCTGAGCGAAACTCAGGCCCCGCTGGACCCCCTCGCCCTGTTCCGCCAGTGGTTCGAGGATGCCGTGAAGACCGAGCAACCGCCGGTCGAACCGAACGCCATGAGCCTGGCCACCGTCGACGAAGACGGCCGCCCGCATTGCCGTGTGCTGCTGCTCAAGGGCCTTGACGAGCGTGGCTTTACCTTCTTCAGCAACTACGACAGCGCCAAGGGGCGCCAACTCGCGGCGCGTCCGTTCGCAGCGATTACCTTCTTCTGGCCCAGCCTGGAGCGCCAGGTGCGTATCGAAGGGCGGGTCGAGCAGGTGACTCCGGCCGAATCCGACGGTTACTTCCAGGTACGCCCGCTGGGCAGCCGTATCGGCGCCTGGGCCTCGCCGCAGAGCCGTGTGATTCGCGACCGCGCCGAGCTGGAAAACCTGCTGGCGGAAACCGAAAAACGCTTTCTCAACCAGACCCCGCATTGCCCACCGCACTGGGGCGGTTACCGCCTGCTGCCCGAGCGCATCGAGTTCTGGCAGGGCCGCCCGAGCCGCCTGCACGACCGCCTCAACTACCGCCTCAAGGGCGAGGCCTGGATTCGTGAGCGGCTGGCGCCTTGAGGCGGGCCAGCGTGGTGAGAGTGTCGGTCAGTTGTTTTTCAGGCTTTGACGCGTTCCACGAATAGCGACCTGAGTATATTTTTGATTTTGTTTGAGGGACTGCCTACGACCATAAGTAGGCCGCTAGTCCAATAAATAAACTCGTCCTCTTCGTGCTGTGATTTTAATGAGGAGTTTTATGAGTATTTTGATGCGAGGAACGTGTGGAACTAATTTTTGATGTTTGGCAGTGGGTGGAGAATGCAGCTGTCCCATTCTCCCCGGTAGATCCCGCGTCGTGGGGGCAGCTAGGTGACTGGGTTGGGGGAGTCGGAGGAACATTTATCACTTTTGCTTCTCTTGTCGCGCTAGTTTTTACTCTGCGGCTGAATAGAGCTGCGATGACTCGGCAAAGTGTATATGCACTTTTTGCAACAATGTCCAAAACGCATGATGATCTCACTGCGTCATTTCAGATATACAATTCAAATGGGGCGGATGTATTTAGAGTTTTACTCAGCGATTTCAATGTTTGTCTCAATGCTACTGTAAAAAATTATCCAGAGTTGAATGTGCGTCAAACCATTGATGTGGCTTATTCATTATTTTTTTATGGGGCTACCATCTCAGGTCGTGATTATCTCAAAGAAACATATGATTCAAGTAAAGTAAAAGCGATTCTTGACGATATTAGTCTTAGGAGGAACAGGCTCACTAGTCTATACCCAAAGGCAAAAGGACATAGGTTAAGTGGGAATCAGGCTCGTCTTTCAAATTATTATCGGAATCTTTATGGGATTTATTCTTTCATTGATGAAAGTAAATTGCCCGCGAGAGAGAAACGCAGCATCCTCAAAACTGTTCGGACTAGAATGAGCAATCATGAGCAGGCGCTGTTGGCTCTCAATATTTGTTCGCATCTTGGGGCAAAGTGGGAGCATGAAAAACTTTTGGCGCGGTATGAGCCGATAAAAAATATTCCAAAGGCTTTCCTGAGTTTGCCTGGTGGTTCGTCGATTGAGGATTTTTTTCCAGAAGTAAATTTTGAGTTTGAGCAGCGGCGTAAATCGAGAGTAATTCTTCTGGGGTTCGATTTGTACGGAGTATTCTTTTCGATAAAGGTAAGGCATGCAGCAAACAAGCAAGTAGCCCGTACAACCGCCGCAAATGGTGGATGAAAAAGCGTCATCCACCCTACGCTGGAATAACCGCCGTGTAGGGTGGGCAACGCGAAGCTTGCCCACCAGGTTTCAGGGCACATCACCGCTCAAGAATGAGCCGTTATGCTCAATTGCCAGGCGCACTCCGAGCATTAACCGCGCGCCCCTGCAGCCAGATCACTGCGCTCCGCGCTGCAGCTCCGCTTGCCGCCAAGGCAACGGCAGTCGATAGGGCCCTGGGCCGGTCAGGGCCAGGCTGGCGAAAATCACCAGCATCCACCAGGCGAATTGGCCTTGTTCCAGGCTCCAGTCGGGGTGCACCATTACCAGTGCCACCAGCAGCACGGCGATGATCGGCAGGCAGGCCAGGCGTGCATAGAGCCCGACGATCAGCAGCAAGGGGCAGAGCACTTCGGCGAAGATCGCCAGGCTCAGTGTGAGTGTCGCGCCCAGGCCAAAGGGGTCTTCGATTTGCTGCAGGGCGTCTGGCCAGTGCAGCAGCTTGGGCAAGCCATGGACTTGCAGCAGCAGGAGGGCGGCGGTCACGCGCAGGAACAGCAAGCCCCAGGCGAGCGGGGCGGGCAGTGGTGGGGTGGCGGGGGTCATGAGTGGCTCCGAGTCGTTGGATGGATGCCATCAGCTTGTGCGTCTCGCCGCGCCAACGCTTGCATGCCTGTGCTCAGCTTGTACCCGTGCGCGCATGCTCGATCCCCGAGCGCCGCAATAAAGCCACACATCCTTTCAAAGCGAGCACGTCGCTTCAATTCTTATGCGTTGCGCTGGCAGAAGCTGATGGCTCCCTAATTCCATTCTTGGAGAACCACCATGGCTACCGCTATCGCCGCTCCCGGCAAAACCCTGCTCGATCCGCACAACCACACCCTGATCATGATTGACCACCAGTCGCAGATGGCCTTCGCCACCAAGTCCATCGACGCGGTGAGCCTGCGTAACAACGCCGCGCTGGTAGCCAAGGCCGCCTGCGAGTTCGAGGTGTCGACCATCCTCACCACCGTCGCCGAGAAGAGCTTCTCCGGCCCGATCTTCGATGAGATCAAGTCGGTATTCCCCGATCATCAGGTGATCGACCGCACCAGTATGAACACCTGGGAAGACCCGCGCATTGCCGTGGAAGTGAACCGCATCGGCAAGCCGAAGATCGTCCTCGCCGGTCTGTGGACTTCCGTGTGCATCGTTGGCCCGGCGTTGTCGGCGCTGGATCAGGGCTTCGAGGTGTACGTGATCACCGATGCCTGCGGCGACGTATCCACCGAGGCCCACGACATGGCCGTGCAGCGCATGATCCAGCTCGGCGCGCGCCCGATGACCGCTCTGCAATACCTGCTCGAACTGCAGCGCGACTGGGCCCGTGGCGAAACCTATAACCAGACCGTGAAGACTGCCATTGAGAACGGCGGCGCCTACGGCCTGGGCCTGATCTACGCCAAGACCATGTTCAACGCCTCCGAAGGCCACTGATATGAGCATCGAAAAGGTGCTTTACCGCGCCTATGCCGAGGCCACGGGTGGGCGTGACGGCCGCGCCCTTTCCAGCGACGGCGTGCTCGACGTAGCGCTGACCACGCCGCGCGAGCTGGGTGGTGCCGGCGGCGCCGGTACCAACCCGGAACAGTTGTTCGCCGCCGGTTATTCGGCCTGTTTTCTCGGCGCCATGAAGTTCGTCGCGGCGCGCGACAAGCTGGCCATTCCGGCTGACGTGTCGATCGAGGGCGTGGTTGGCATCGGCGCCATCCCCACCGGTTTCGGCATCGAGGTGGAGTTGCGCATCAGCCTGCCCGGTCTCGACGCCGAGGCGGCGAACACGCTGGTGGAGCGCGCGCACATCGTTTGCCCGTACTCCAACGCCACGCGCGACAACATCGACGTGACCCTCACTCTGGTTGCTTGAAAGGAGCAGACAACATGCCCCGTATTGCCTTGCTAAGTGCAGTCATCGCCCTGGCCATCGGCCAGGTGCACGCCGCTGATTACAGCGGCGTGGAAAGTAACACCCGAACCTTCCTCGAAGCGTTGGAGAAAGGCGGCGGCAAACCGCTGGAAAGCCTCAGCCCGCAGGATGCACGCGCCGTGCTGGTGGGCGCGCAGAACTCGGTAAAGGTCGACCTCTCCGGGGTCAAGGTCGAAGCCAAAACCATCCAGATCGGCGGCCAGCCGCTGAAACTGATGGTGGTGCGCCCCGAGGGCGTCAAGGGCAAGCCGCCGGTGTTCATGTTTTTCCACGGCGGCGGTTGGGTGCTGGGGGACTACCCGACCCACGCGCGTCTGATTCGCGATCTGGTGGTGAACTCTGGGGCAGTGGCCGTCTATGTCGACTACTCGCCGTCGCCGGAAGCGCACTATCCCATCGCCATCGACCAGGCCTACGCGGCCACCCGCTGGGTGGCCGAGCACGGCAAGGAACTCGGTGTGGACGCCAGCCGCCTGGCTGTGGCCGGCAACAGCGTTGGCGGCAACATGGCCGCCGTGGTGGCGCTCAAGGCCAAGGAGCAGGGTACGCCCAAGCTGCGCTTCCAACTGCTGCTGTGGCCGGTGACCGACGCCAGCTTCGATGACGCGTCCTACAGTCACTTCGCCCAGGGCTACTTCCTCACCCAGCCGATGATGAAGTGGTTCTGGGACAGTTACACCACCGACGCCGCCCAGCGTGCCGACATCCATGCCTCGCCGCTGCGCGCCAGCAGCGAACAGCTCAAGGGCCTGCCACCAGCGCTGGTGCAGACCGCCGAGTTCGACGTGCTGCGTGACGAAGGCGAAGCCTATGCACGCAAGCTGGACGCAGCCAGCGTCGAGGTCACCGCCGTGCGTTACAACGGCATGATTCACGACTACGGCCTGCTCAACCCGCTGGCCCATGCGCCGACCGTGCACACTGCGATGCGCCAGGCCGGTGTCGAGCTGAAGCGGCATCTGCAATGAGTAGCCTCCGGTCTGATGAAGGGCAGGGGGCGGGCGAGCCGGTCACCCTGCTGATCCGCCATCGCGTACGGCCCGTTCAGGCGGCGCAATACGAGGCCTGGCTACGCCGTATCGTCGGCGTCGCGCAGGACTATCCGGGGCATCTCGGGGTGGATGTGATCCGCAGCCATGAACAGGGCTCGCCGCTGTTCATCAGTGTGCTGCGCTTTACCGGGCCGGAGCGTCTGCAGGATTGGCTGGGCTCGGAGGTGCGGCGGCAACTGGTAGCGGAGATAGCGCCACTGTTGCTGGAGGACGAAGCCCTGGAGCTGAACCCGACGCGCGAATTTTGGTTCGCCCCGGCCAGCTCACAACAGCCACAACCACCGCGCTGGAAGCAGGCCTGCGTGAGCTTCCTGGTGATCCTGCCGCTGAGCCTGCTGGTGCCGCTGTTGTGGCACCCGGCATTCGTCGCCTGGCCCTGGCTGGGCGGCTGGTTGCCGAGCAACGTGGTCATCACCCTGAGCATCGTGCTGCTGGTGGTCTACCTGTTCATGCCGCGCGTCACCCGCTGGCTTGCACCCTGGCTGGAAAGCACTAGCAGCAGAGACCGCCATGAGCGATGAGTCCACTTCCAACAGGCGGCGCGTTTTCTTGCCGTCTGGTCCATTCTCGGCGCCGCTGGGGCGCTATAGCCGACGTTGCCGATCTTCGGCGGCGTGCGGCAAGGAGGTTCTTGCATGCATCCCGATCTGATTCTGTTCAACGGCCGTCTGCACACGGTCGACCGTGAAAACCCGCAGGCCACGGCAGTGGCCATCAAGGACGGGCGCTTCATCGCCGTCGGTGGCGACGCCGAGGTCATGCCGCTGCGCGGCGCCGGCACCCAGGTCATCGACTTGCAGCGGCGCACCGTGATCCCCGGCCTCAATGACTCGCACCTGCACCTGATCCGTGGCGGCCTCAATTACAACCTGGAGCTGCGCTGGGAAGGCGTGCCCTCGCTGGCCGATGCCCTGCGCATGCTCAAGACCCAGGCCGAGCGCACCCCGGCGCCGCAGTGGGTGCGTGTGGTCGGTGGCTGGAACGAATTTCAGTTCGCCGAAAAACGTATGCCCACCCTGGAGGAAATCAACCAGGCGGCGCCGGACACCCCGGTGTTCATCCTCCACCTCTACGACCGTGCGCTGCTCAACCGCGCGGCGCTGCGGGTGGTCGGCTACGACCGCAACACGCCCAACCCGCCCGGCGGCGAGATCGTCCGCGACGCCAACGGCGAGCCCACCGGCATGCTGGTGGCGCGGCCCAACGCGATGATCCTCTACGCCACTCTGGCCAAGGGGCCGAAGCTGCCGCTGGAATACCAGGTCAACTCCACCCGCCAGTTCATGCGCGAGCTCAACCGCCTCGGCGTGACCAGCGCCATCGACGCGGGCGGCGGCTTCCAGAACTACCCGGACGACTACCAGGTGATCGAACAACTGGCCAAGGAGGGCCAGCTCAGCGTACGCATCGCCTACAACCTGTTCACCCAGAAACCCAAGGAAGAGCTGGCCGACTTCCAGAACTGGAGCAAGATCGTCAAACCGGGGCAGGGCAGCGACTTCTTCCGCCACAACGGAGCGGGCGAAATGCTGGTGTTCTCCGCCGCCGACTTCGAGGACTTCCTCGAACCGCGCCCGGATCTGCCGCAGAGCATGGAAGATGAGCTGGAACCGGTGGTGCGCCACCTGGTCGAGCAGCGTTGGCCGTTCCGCCTGCACGCCACCTATGACGAGTCCATCTCGCGCATGCTCGACGTGTTCGAGAAGGTCGACCGCGACATTCCCTTCAATGGCCTGCCATGGTTCTTCGACCACGCCGAAACCATCAGCCCGCGCAATATCGAGCGCGTGCGCGCCCTCGGCGGCGGCATCGCGATTCAGGATCGCATGGCCTTCCAGGGTGAATACTTCGTCGACCGCTACGGCGCCAAAGCCGCCGAACAGACCCCGCCGATCCAGCGCATGCTCGCCGAAGGCGTGCCAGTCGGCGCCGGCACCGATGCCACCCGCGTCTCCAGCTACAACCCCTGGACGTCGCTGTACTGGCTGGTCAGCGGCAAGACCGTCGGCGGCCTGGAGCTGTACCCGCAGGGCCTATCGCGCGCCACCGCGCTGCAACTGTTCACCCATGGCAGCGCCTGGTTCTCCAGTGAGCAGGGCAAGAAGGGGCAGATCAAGGTCGGCCAACTGGCGGATCTGGTGGCCTTGTCGGCGGACTTCTTCGCCATCGAGGACGAGCAGATCAAGTGGCTGGAATCGGTGCTCACCGTAGTCGACGGCAAGGTGGTTTACGCCGCCGCCGAATTCGACAAACTCGGCCCGCCTGCACTGCCGGTGATGCCCGACTGGTCACCGGTGGCCCTGGTACCCGGCCACTGGCGGCAGAACGCACCACTGGTGGCCCAGGTACACCAGTGCGTCGGCTCCTGCGCCGTACACGTCCACAACCACGAACGCGCCCGCCTCTCCAACGCCCCAGTCAGCGACTTCCAGGGCTTCTGGGGCGCCTTCGGCTGCTCCTGCTTCGCTTTCTAAAGCAGCACCCCGTATCGCCTTTTGGGCGATGCGGGGAATTTTTGTTTGGGCTGTGGGGATTTGTATTTAGAGGGATTGGCTGCTTTCGGCCTGGAGCAGACGATCACAACCCGCTAGCAACTCATAGCCTGTTTGTCTCAAGTCGAAAGAAAAAGCTCAGCCAAGCACGATTGGATCTGGCCCCAGACGCTGCTCTCTGTCGATAGCGGCAATTGCTCCCATATCATCGGTAGTCAATTCGAAGTCGAACACGCAGTAGTTCTCTCGGATACGAGCTTCCGTGACTGACTTGGGAATGACCACCAGGCCAAGCTGCAGATGCCAGCGGATGATTACCTGAGAGCACGTACGGTCATGCTTAGCCGCAATTTTGCGTACTAGCGGATCGGCGAGTGCTTTCCCCTGCGCCAATGGGCTCCAGGACTCGGTACGAATTCCAAGCTCGGCGTTGCTCTTGCGTAGGTCAGCCCGCTGGAAGTATGGGTGCAGCTCGATCTGGTTCAGGACTGGGGCAACTCCTGTTTCCTCAATCAGGCGCTGCAGGTTATCTGGGTTGAAGTTTGAGACGCCAATGGAGCGGGCCTTGCCTAGCTTCTTGGCCTCGATCATCGCCCTCCAGGTATCAACGAATAGTCCTTTCGCCGGCGCCGGCCAGTGAATGAGTAGCAAGTCGACGTAATCCAGCTTGAGCCTAGCCAGGCTCTTATCCAGAGCTTGGCAAGAAGCTTCAAACCCCTGGTCGGCGTTCCAGATCTTGGTGGTTACGAAGACCTTCTCACGGTCGATACCGGAGTCACGCAGGCCTGCTCCGACACCTTCCTCGTTTTCATAGATCGAGGCGGTATCAATGTGACGGTATCCGATCTTCAGCGCTTGGCTGACGGAGGTGCGGGCTTGCTCTTGGCTTGCTTGCCAAACCCCCAAGCCCAGTTGGGGAATCACATTCCCGTCGGATAGCTCGATCATAGGTTGGTGGTTCGTCATGGTTACCTCACCAGGGATTAACAAAACAGTTCGGAAGCAGTGGAGTGCTCTTTCATCGATGGGATCACTTTGACGGCGATGTGGTTCTTGCCGCTCTTTCCAGCATCACGGAAATGACCATCGCCACGATGCCCAGGAGCGCAAGCAGGGCTCCAACCCACCCCGTTGATGCCCAGCCTAAACCCATAGCGATAGACATCCCGCCGAGGCCCGCTCCCACCGCGTTCGAGATGTTGAAGGCGCTGTGATTGAGTGCGGCAGCAAGTGTCTGTGCGTCTCCGGCGACATTCATCAAGCGCACCTGAAGAGCGGGTACCAGTGCGAAACCACAACCGACCAGGAACAGAACCGCGAGCGTCCCAACCTTCGACGGAGCAAGCAGAGAGAACAACGTCAGGAAAATCACGTTCCACACCATGATGGCGAAGATGGCTCGGATGAGCCCGCGATCCGCTAACCAGCCACCAATCAGGTTGCCAGCGATCATGCCGACGCCCCAGAAGGCCAGCACCATCGGTACCTGGTTGATAGAGAAGCCTGTCACCTCGGTCAGCGTTGGAGTGATGTAGCTGTACACCGCGAACATGCCACCGAAACCGATCGAAGCAGTCGCTAACGTCAGCCATATCAATGGGCGCTTGAGCCCACTCAGCTCGGCCCTAGGACTGGCGTTTGGATCACACGGTACCGACGGGACGTACAGCCAGAACAAGAGCATTGTGGCGATACCCGCTACAGCGAGTGATCCAAAAGCTGCTCTCCAGCCGAACGTTTGACCTATCCAGGTCGCCGCGGGCACACCTATCACGTTGGCGGCCGCAAGACCGGCCATTACATATCCAGCCGCTTGCGCCTTTCGCCCTTCACCCACCATGGCGGTAGCAACCAGGCAGGCAACGCCGTAGTAAGCACCATGAGGTAGTCCTGCCAGAAAGCGTGCGCCCAGCAGACTGAAGTGGTCCCATGCGACAGCACTGGCGGCGTAGCCGATGGCGAATAGTGCGATGAGGGCAATCAAAAGTGCTTTTCGAGACGAGCGTGCTGCCAGGATCGCGATCAGCGGAGCACCAATCACAACACCCAGCGCATACGCGCTGATGTAGCTGCCTGCCGTTGGTATAGACACCCCGGTGCTTTCGGCCAGGCCGGGCAAGAGGCTCATCGAAGCGAACTCACCGGTACCGATGAAAAGGCCTCCAAGCCCGAGGGTGACTATCGCAGTTGCTACGCCATGCGGGGCGTGAATTTCTGAATTGTCTGAGAGACGCTGTGAGGCGCTGGATATCGAGGCCATGGAAGTTCTCGGAAAAAGATGCCCACACCTGCAGAGGTTGGGCAATGCAAAGGAGCAGTAAGAGGTTGCTGCGCTTCAGCGCACTTCGATGGGGTTACTGCGGCGGGGCTACATCAGCGATGTACGCGTTGAACTGCTCGCGGAACGCGGGATGCCAACGAGATAAGGCAGGTCGGTTTTGGATAAGGTCGTCTGCGCTCCACTGCATACGCCGCTGATCCAGTTCGCGACTGACTTCGTTGTCCTCGCAGAAGATGTAGAAGTCGCTACGAGCCAAGCCCTCCAACAAGCGATCAACGACCTGATCGGCTGTCCATGGCGCGTTGGGTTTTGCGGAGCCGGCCGCCATGCCCGGAAAATTCATCGGTGTGAACGTGTAGCCGGGAATCAGTAGATGGGCCGATACGCGGCCATTGGTACGCTCGCGCAGCTCATGCTCAAGGTGCTCGGTCAGCACCTTCACTGCGACCTTCGAAACAGAGTAGGCGGTGTTTCCTGGAGGGGTGGTAATTCCTTCCTTGGAGCCAACATTAACCATTGCGGCTGGGTAGTCTTGGGTGAGCAGGTATTCGACGAACAGCTGCTGGACTGCCAGAACCGCCCAGAAGTTGACCTCCATCGTCTTACGCCACTGTTCCTGGTCGTTCCAAGGGCCAGCCCCTTTGAGAATGGCGGCATTGTTGACCACGAACGATACTTCGCCGAACTCTCGGGCCACGGCAAACAGTTCCTGCAACGCGCTTGGAGACGTTACATCCCCTGTGACGGTGGTTACCTGAGCATTCGCGTTCTCGCCATATAGCGAGAGTACTGCTGCGTCGAGTGCGGTCTGGTTCTTATCGAATAGAACAACCTTCATCCCCAATCGGGACAGGCGACTAGCAATTGCATAGCCGATTCCGACTGCCGCGCCGGTGATGACTGCAACTCGGTTCTGGCGGATAGCTGGATGATCCATGAGTAATCTCCTGGATTGGGATTAGGTGGACGAATCCACGCGAAGAATGACTTCGGTGATCTCAGCGGGCACGCCGATACGAATGGGGAATCCATTCCAGAGGCCAGTTCCATTGCTCGTGTAGAGCGTCATCGCACCGACCTGGTAGGCGCCGGAGATGAAACCTTCGTTGGCGTAGCGGCCCACCTGATCCAGTCCCTTGATCATTCCGCCGTGGGTGTGGCCAGAGAGCTGCAGGGATACGCCTGCTTGGGCGGAGCGATCTGCACCGGCTGGTCGGTGCTTGAGGAGAATGATGGGAGCAGTTTCTGGCACTCCCATGAGCGCAGCATTCAGGTTAGGCCCAGCCATCCCGAATTGAGCGGCAGCTTCGTCGGTAACACCGGCTACGACCAGCGACTCGGTGCCTGCTCCAATCACTACGTGCTCGTTCAGCAGCATCTGTATGCCGAGGCGCTCGAACTCGGTGCGCCACTGTGGCTCGTTGAAGTAGTACTCGTGATTGCCAGGAATGCCGATGATGCCGAGGCTAGCAGTCAGCCCTGCCAGGGGAGCCACATCGAGCTGTCGATCAGTGGTTGTCCCATCCATCAGATCGCCTGTGATCAGAATCAGGTCGGGATTGAGTGCATTGGTACGGGCGACAACCGCTTCTACCCAGGGCGTCTGGAAGAGCTTGCTGATGTGCAGATCTGTCAGCTGCACTACTCGCAGGCCGTCCATCGCTTGCGGCAGATTCTTGATCCTGACTTCCACAGTGCGAACGCCTGGCACCTGCGCCGCTTGGTACACGCCAAATGCCGACAGAAGAAGGGCGAAAGATGCGGCCACGTACCGATTGCTGGGTCCTACCAGCTTTTTGGCTGCACGTATCCGCAGGACTGACAGAATGCCGTTGGCCAGATCTGCCAGCACCACGAATACGAACAGCAGAACGAACGAGCAGAAAGCCCAGCCTGCGACCAACACTGCCCAGCGTGGCATTTCGGGCGAGAACATACTTCCGAACACCCAGATCTGAATCAGGTGGTACTTCGATACCACGAGCAGGACGGCAGCCAGGGCAATACGTCCGCCCTTCGAGATAGGTAAAGGAAAAACGAAACGCCACAGGACGTATAAGTAAGCAAAGCCAAGATAAAGGTGGAACACGGGAAGAACTCGTCTTGGGGCGATGGAGTCAGATCAACTATTGTTGAATTTATTTAATGTTAATCTGTAATTGGAGCAGCTTTGTTTAGGCTTTCTCCATGAGCTATTGAGAAATTCTCAACATTAAAGGCGCCCCGATGCCAGTACTCCCGACCACAAAGCTGTCACGAGCCGACTTAGCCGATCTGAATTCCTTTCTTGCGGTGGAGAGTCATCGCAGCTTCTCCAAAGCGGCCGTTGAACTGGGTATCACCACGTCCGCGCTTAGCCATTCCATTCGAAATCTGGAGACCCGCCTGGGAGTAAGGCTGCTTAACAGAACCAGCCGAACAGTTTCCCCGACAGACGCTGGCGCAACCTTGGCGAAGCGTCTGGCTGTTGGTTTTCAGGAAATTGGAGGGGCGCTGGCGGAAGTAGATCGGCATCGCGACCGTCCTGCAGGTCGCCTGCGTATCAACGTCCTCAGTGACGGGGCTCGACTGCTCTTCAATCGGTGGCTGCCGAAGTACCTGGAAGCCTATCCGGATGTGTCAGTCGAGGTTGCAGTGGATGATCGGATGGTGGACATCCTGGCTGCCGGTTTTGATGCGGGTATCAGGTATGGCGGGACGATCGCTGAAGACTTCATTGCTGTCCCCATCAGCGAACAGCTGCGCTGGGTTGCTGCGGCATCGCCTCGTTACCTCAACCGGACATCGCGGATCCTGGTGCCGGAGGATCTGAAGAACCATAACTGCATTCAGATTCGTACCGGTCAAGGCATTATCTATCGCTGGGACTTCGAGAAGGAAGGCGATCACCGAGTGATTGAGGTACCCGGCCAGCTTTGTGTGAACGAAACCGAGTTTGGTATTCAGATGGCGCTATCGGGCAGAGGCATTACGTACTGCCTTGAGGAGCGCATTGCAGATTACATCTCGCGAGGAGAGCTCCAGGTCGTACTACCTGACTGGGCACCCATTGAGCCGGCATTCCACATCTACTACCCAGGCCGCCGGCAAATGCCTCCAGGTTTGCGTGAGTTAATAGACCTGCTTCGCACCGACTCAGCCACCTGGTAGCTAGTCGTAGAGCTCGCTGCTCGCCAATAGGTGGGTGGTTGATCGATACCTGAGAGTCCCTGAGGACTTTGCCTACGTTTGCTTTTTGGCGAAAGCAGTCGCAGCCAAGATTTGCTGCCATTCTTCTTGGTCAAACCCGGCCCGCCCAATCGCTTTCCCTTGGCCACAGACCAGGCTACTGATCCCGCCAACCCCTACCACCGAGCATTACGACCATCGATAAGGCTGTATGAAAGCTGCGTATCGGATACCCTTGCACCACGAATCAACCAGGATGCTGTGAACTGAACCATGGGTTTCGAACAACTAGCTGAGCTACGTGACCGCCTGCGGGCTGAAAAAGGCCAGGCCAAGGCCGAGAACGCGAAAGAGCAGGTCAAGACCGAGGGCGCCAAGCCGCACAAGCGCAAGCCGCAGCCTAAAGCCAAGCAACGTGAGCAGGATCCGGCCGTTGAGGCGATCTGGCGTTTGCAGAAGCATTTCCCTCTGGCCTTCCCGGTCAATCCAGCACCCAAGGTGCCGCTCAAGGAGGGCATTCTCAAGGATGCCGAGCAGCATCTGGAGTTGCTGGGTATCACTCTGGAGCAGCTCAAGCTGGGCATCGCGGCTTGGTGCCGGGGCGGGCGTTACTGGGCGGCGATGACCGAGAATGCGCCGCGTCTGGATCTGCAGGGCCAGCCCGTTGGTGTGGTGACGGCGCCGCAGGCGCAGCATGCCAAGCAGCAGGCGCGGCGTCAGCGTATGGAGGCGCGGCGTCAGGCCAAGCCGAAAGCCGACGCGCCAGAACAGTCCGTTGAGAGCCACGCGCAGCCTAGTGCGCAATAAGTCATTGGGGTGTCCACGGTTGACGACGAGTCGTGCGTCAACCGCGTCGGCGTGGCTCAAGTGCCGAGCCGTGCTCATGGCGCTATTGCTCTGGCCAATTGGCGCTAAACTCCCTTGCCATGACTGATATCGCTATCTTGCTGTTTCCCGATGTACTGCTGCTGGATGTGGCCGGGCCGGTGGAGGCGTTTTCCATCGCCAATCGCTACCTGTCCGCCGAGCAGCATTACCGCATCCGTACACTGGCTCCGGGCGAGCGTCAGGTACGCGCCTCCTGCGGCCTGCTGATGGTCGCCGACGAGTTGATCGAGGAGGCGCCCGCTGTTGGCCATGATCTGCTGTTGGTGCCTGGCGGGCCAGGCGCTTACAACGACGATCACAGTGCCTTGCATCCATGGCTGCGCCAGGCGGCGGCAGCGGCGCGGCGTTTCGGCTCGATCTGCACCGGGGCGTTTATCCTCGGTCAGGCTGGGTTGCTCGATGGGCGCCGGGTGACCACCCACTGGAACTACACCGAGCGGCTGGCCGGGCGGCATCCGCAGGCGCAGGTGTTGAGCGAGCAGATTTACCTGGCCGACGGCAATCTCTACACCTCGGGTGGTATCACCGCCGGTATCGACCTGGCCCTGGGCATCATCGCCGAGGATCACGGCAAGGCGGTGGCCGTTGCGGTGGCCAAGGTGCTGCTGGTGGCCAAGACGCGTCAGGGCGGGCAGGCGCAGTTCAGCCCGCTGCTGGCCGAGGTGGCGCGCGAGGATACGCCCGTGGCGCGCGCCCAGCGCTATGCGCTGGAGCACCTGGCCGAAGAGCTCGGCGTCGAGACGCTGGCTGGTGTGGCGGGGCTTAGCGCGCGGCATTTCTCCCGGCTATTTAGCCGCGAAGTGGGCATGACGCCGACCGAGTTTGTCCACGACGCGCGTATCGATCATGCCCGGCAATTGCTCGAAAGCACCGATCTGCCGTTGAAGACCATCGCTTTTCGCAGCGGTTTGGGCAGTGTGCGCAGCATGCGCGTGCTGTTCACCGAGCGTCTGGGCCTGACACCTGCGCATTATCGTCACCAGTTCAGTTGATGTCCGAATTTTGCCCCACGATGTCCGCCAGGCGCCCCACGCTGGCGTTCTAAGGCATCGCTGCGGGCGGCATCATCTCTTCCTATATCCAGCACGCACCTCTATCCGCTCCGCGCGGTGGTTGGGGCGTTGGTGTAACCGGGAGGGAGCAAGCCGATGGATACCGGTAACGCGCAGAGCGATCTACCCGCGATTCGTCTGTCGGCCTGGCAATTGTGCCGGGCCAAGCAATTGATCGAGGCGCACCTCGACGAGCCCTTGAGCATCGCCTGGCTGGCGCGTGAGTGCAGCCTGTCACGCTGTCATTTTTCCTGCGCCTTTCATGGCAGTACGGGGGTGTCGCCGCATCAGTGGCTGACCCGTGCGCGGTTGGCGCGGGCGCGTAACCTGTTGCTTGCGGGCAATAGCGTGGCGGCGGTGGCCTGTGCCTGCGGCTTCAACGACCAGGCACATTTCGCTCGGGTATTCTCCCGCTGGCAGGGCCTGGCGCCGAGCCGCTGGCGCTCTGCGCAGCAGCTCGACGGCTGAGCACCTGCTCATGATCTTTCGGCACGGTTTGGCCGCTAATTGGCGAAAGCAGCCGCTCGCGATGTTGTAGGAGCGGCTTTAGCCGCGAGCGCTTTGCGCCCAAAAAAGCTCGGGGCTGAAGCCCCTCCTACATGTTCACCGAGCTCCTTCAGGGTGAACAGGTGCTGAGAGCTCTGCGGCGGGGCAGGCCCGCTGCAGAGCGTGGGCGGATGCTTACTTGGCCTGCAGGGCGAAGTAGCTGGTCATCAGGTTGCGGTAGTTGGGGATGTGCTCGGAGAGCAGGCTGCCGAGGCCTTCGATGTCGTTGCGCCAGTCGCGGTGCAGTTCGCAGGCGACGCTGAACCAGTTCATCAATTGCACGCCAGCGGCGTTCATGCGCGCCCAGGCCGCCTGTTGCACGGTTTTGTCGAAGGTGCCCGAGGCATCGGTGACGACGAACACATCGAAACCCTCGGCGATGGCCGACAGCGCCGGGAAGGTCACGCACACGTCGGTGACCACGCCGGCGATGATCAGTTGCTTGCGCCCGGTTTTCTTCACTGCCGCGACGAAGTCGTCGTTGTCCCAGGCGTTGATCTGGCCGGGGCGGGCGATGTACGGCGCGTCCGGGAACTGCGCCTTCAGCTCCGGCACCAGCGGGCCGTTGGGACCTTGCTCGAAGCTGGTGGTGAGGATGGTCGGTAGGCCGAAGAACTTGGCGACATCGCCCAGGGCCAGCACGTTGTTCTTGAAGTCGCTGGGGGTGAAGTCCTGCACCAGCGAGATCAGGCCGGACTGGTGGTCGATCAGCAATACGGCGGCGTCGTCTTTGTTCAGGCGGTTGTAGGGCTTGCTCATGGTGTGGCTCCTCGTGGGGTGGGTGTTTCACTGACGTGGCGCGGCGAGCAGATGGCGAATGCGAATGGGCTCGTCGGGCATTTGGTAGCGCCGTGCGCGCGCTTCGATGCGTTGCTCGGCGCGGGTGACGCGGTCGTGATGGCGCAGGTGTTCCAGCCAGGATTCGTCGAAGAAGAACTCCTGCCAGCGGGTCGGGTCTTCGGCGTCCTGCACCAGGCCCCAGGAGAAGGCACCGTTGCGCCGACGCATATGTCGCACGTCCTGCATCGCGGTTTGGAAGGCATCGCTGTCGAGCGGGGCGATGCGGTAGTCGAGGGTCACCAGCAGCGGGCCGCGCTCGCGTTCGAGGGCGTCGTCGAGAATCGGTGCAGGCCAGTGCAGCGAGGGCGCCAGATCATCGGCCTTGCTGACCGGTAACACGAAGCGCCAACCCGCCAGCAGGCCAAGTGCGAGTAAGGTGCTGCTGCCAGCGAAGGCGGCGCTCAGCGACACCGTACTGGCCAGCGCGCCCCAGGCCAGCCCGCCGAGCGCCGAGCAGCCGAAGAAGGTCAGGATGTACAGCGACAAGGCGCGTGCTCGCACCCAGGCCGGCACGGCGGTTTGCGCTGAGAGCTGCAGGCTAGACAGTGCCGCGATCCAGGCCATGCCGCTGAGCAGCATCACCGGCACCAGCGCGGGCATGCTGCGCAGCACGGCCAGCCCGCCCAGCACCAGGGCGTAGACCAGGCTGGCGCCGGTCAGCAGGCGGTCATTGCCGTAGCGGTTGCGCAGGCGTGGCAGCAGGGTGGCGCCGAACACCGCGCCGATCCCGACGCAGCCGAGCAGGATGCCGTAGTCCAGCGCGCTGCCGCCGATCTCGCGGCGCACCAGCACCGGCAGCAGCGACATGCCGGCCGAGGCGCCGATGAAGAAGGCCGCGGTGCGTACCAGCACCGCCTGCAGCGAGTGGCTGCTGCGGGCATAGCGCAGGCCCACACGCAGCGCGCCGAACAGGCGTTCGCCCGGCAGTACGCTGTGGCTGGGGGGGCGCTTCCAGCGCGCCAGGGCGACGATTACCGCGAGAAACGAGGCAGCATTGAGGGCGAAGGTCAGCCAGGGGCCGCTGAGGCTGACGAGAATGCCGGCCAGCGCCGGGCCGATGGCACGGGCGACGTTTACACCGAGGCTCGACAGCGCCACGGCGGCGGGCAATTCGGTGTGCCCGACCACCTCCGGCAGCATGGCCGACCAGGCGGGCATCATCAGCGCCGTACCGATGCCCATGGCGAAGGTCAGGCCGAGCAGCAGCTCGACGCTCATCCTGTCGCAGGCCGTGAGCAGGGCCAGGGTCATGGCCACGGCGGCCATCCAGCATTGCACGAGGAGCAGCGAGCGGCGCTTGTCGACGATATCGGCCAGCGCGCCAGCGGGTAGCGCCAGGAGGAATATCGGCAGGGCGCCGGCCACCTGCACGGCGGCCACGGCCAGCGGGCTGGCCGACAGCGAGGTCATCAACCAGCCGGCGCCGACCTCGTGCATCCAGGTGCCGATATTGGAGGCGATGCTGGCCAGCCACAGCGCCAGGAACAAGCGACTGCGCAGCGGCTGCCAGGGGGAACTGGCGCTCGGGGAGGCAGCTTGGGGGNACGTGCAGCTTTGCTGGCAGCACGACGCTGCCAGGCCCGTACACCGGAAAAGCTGACGCAGTTACAGCGCTGGGCTGTGCAGACGGCAGAGCGTATCGGCCACAACAAGGCAGCGGTGGCCCTGGCCAACAAACTGGTGCGGATCTGCTGGGCGGTGTGGTGCCATGAGCGGCGCTTCAATGGCAATTGGCAGAGCGTAAAGCCCGCCTGACGGCGGGGGTAATCAGAAAGGTGTGATGGTTTTCTTGTGGTTGTGGTGAATAGCGAAACTGTCGGAACAGGCGAGTCCTGCAGCGGAACAAGGCCGATAACAAGTGTGATCCCCGTGATCGATTGAACGCTTGGCCCCCGCTGCGCGAACTACAGAATGGCCAGGGCGTGAGCGCCCACAACAGGCCGGATATACGAATGCAACCGCGCTGACGACAGGTTCGAAAAGCTATTGCTCACTACTTGTGGGGAGAGTCCATATACCAGTTGTTAGGCATTCTATGCAACATATTCTGGGGGAGGAAGATCGCCGGATACTGTGTTTGGTGAGAAAATGTACGAGGTGTGGAATCTCTTTTTACCGCGCAGCTTGTTTGGTAAAGATAATAACCAGTTAATGATTCCCGGCGGCGCGTCATAGTAAATATTTAATGTGAATGTCTGGTTCTTCAGGCCCAGTGGCAGGCCGCCGCCTTCTGCGTATTCAAGTAAATCGTTATTGTCGAACTTAAAAAGAAGTTGAGATTGACCTGGCGCGAATTGTGCGACTGTTTGATTTATGAGGCCTCCGATTGTTTCTCTCGGAGAATTTCGCTTTAAGTTGCCCTCAATAGTTATGTTCACATTTTCTGCGCGAACGCCGCCAATGTTTATGAGCGTAAACTGAATAAAAATATCTTGAAATCGTGTCTTGTGCTTTGTAAGTGCGCCATTAGAGCCGTTAGGGATGTCGAACTCCTGCTCCGGGCCAAATCTGTTGCAAACCTGATGATATACCTCAAGCACTGGCCGCTTGTAGTTGCTAACAACCTGTAGGCCAACCCTTAAAGAGCCTGTAATGGCAGAGGCGGGGACTTCGATCATATTTGATTTGCCTAACGTTTGGTTAAGGGGCGGGCTTTAGCCCGTCCCAGTGAGCGCAGCGAACGATTTGAATCTGTTGTTAGGCTATGTAAGATTTATTCTTGTTTCGTCTAGAGGCGATATAGCTTGCTTCTGGGGAGAAACGAAGTTTATGCCTGAAATTGGTGACTCAGTAGATTGGCAAAAGCCCCAATAAGGCCCGCGCTCGCCATCCTTTGGGTAGGCCACGATGCTAATTGAGCTTTCATCCGTGTACTCCGTGTATATGCCAAGAAACATTCTGGATCTAACCACTTCTGGCTCTTTAGAGAACGGATTACGCTCTGGGAGCACCATTCCGAGTACCAACGCCAGATCTTCATCTGGAAGTGCTTTGAGTGCGGCCACTAATTCAAGGTTGGTCATTCTTTCTTGATTGCCTAACGTTTGGTTAAGGGGCGGGCTTTAGCCCGTCCCAGTGAGCGCAGCGAACGATTTGAACCAGTTGTTAGGCGTTCAACACGCTGATGTTTGATTGAGTGTGGTAATCCCCACTGAAATCAGTACTCGTCAGAAGTAGAATTTTCTCCTAATCGGATCAAGGAAATTTTGCGTGAAGACATCGCGTTTTTCGGACAGCCAGATCATCGCCATCCTCAAGCAGGCCGAAGCCGGCAGCCCAGTCCCCGAGCTGTGCCGCGAGCATGGCATCAGCTCGGCGACTTTCTATAAGTGGCGCGCCAAGTTCGGCGGCATGGACGCCTCGTTGATGACCCGGCTGCGTGAGCTGGAGGAGGAGAACCGTCGCCTTAAGAAGATGTATGCCGAGGAGCGCCTAAAGGCCGAGATCATTCAGGAAGCGATAGCAAAAAAGTGGTGAAGCCATCTCGGCGTCGAGAGATGGCGCAGCGCGCAGTTCGCTCGGGCCGAGTCAGCATCAAGCTAGCGTGCCAGGCCTTCGGAGTTAGCGTCACCTGCTATCGCTACCAGTCGCAGTTGTCTTCGGAGAATGCAGAGATTGCCGACCACCTGATTCGCCTCACGCACAACCAGCGCAACTGGGGTTTCGGCCTGTGCTTCCTGTACCTGCGCAACGTGAAAGGTTATCGCTGGAATCACAAGCGGGTGTACCGGATCTATCGGGAGCTGGAGCTGAACCTGCGGATCAAGCCGCGCAAACGCATCGTGCGGGAGAAGCCCGAACCGCTGGCGGTGCCAGAAGCGATCAATCACTGCTGGTCGATGGATTTCATGCATGACCAGTTGGCCGACGGTCGTAGCTTCCGCCTGTTCAATCTGATCGACGACTTCAACCGGGAAGCCCTGGCCATGGATATCGACTTGTCACTGCCGACGGAGCGAGTAGTGCGCGCACTGGATCAAGTCATCGAATGGCGCGGCAAGCCGCAAGCCATTCGCAGCGACAACGGCCCGGAATACATCAGCAGCAAGCTCGTTCTCTGGGCAGAAAAGCATGGCATCCGCCTGGAGCATATCCAACCAGGCAATCCGCAGCAGAACGCCTATGTCGAACGCTACAACCGTACGGTGCGTTACGACTGGCTGGGACATTACTTGTTCGAGTCCATCGTCGAGGTGCAGGAGCATGCAACTCGCTGGGTGTGGACATACAATCACGAACGGCCAAACATGGCCTTGGGAGGTATCACTCCCAAACAGAAGTTGGCCCTCGCGGCCTGACCTCTACTTCTGCCAGGTACTAAAAATGGGGGGATTACCGTGTCAGCCAAATATTATATCTAGTCTGTTATTCCAGTCTTCGCCAAAGCGTTTGGATGGGACGCCTATGCGCACGGTTGGATTGTTTATGTCGGTCGTAGAAAATTGGAAGTGTACATCTCTGTGTGAAAGCACACCGTTTTTTGATACTTCGGTGTAATGGAGTTGCCAGGATTTCATGTATTGGTAATCGACAATTTTTATATTGTCTTTGGATTTTATTAGTAGGATTTTTTTATTTTCTGCATCAAAACAAATATATCCGGTTGAGAATGTACCGAAGCCCAGTTTATTGGTAGAGAATTTTGTGTTGTATTTCTGGTCTTGTGCCTCAATGAGTGCTTCTAGCTCGGTTTTTCCGTGATTCAACCGGTATATTGCTCCGCGAAACATTAGATAGAATAGCCAAAGCCCTAATAGGGTTAACCATAGGAAGATAAGTGGCGAAAAGAATATTGTTGCTATAAACGCAATTGCGCCGGCAATTAATAGCAAAGGTTTTTTCATGCGTTCCTCGTATGGTTTGTTTTGATGCCTAACAGTGATTAGATGGAAGGCGGTACTAACGCGATAGTAGAGCCTTCCATCTAACTCCGCACCATCGTCATTCCCACCACAAAGCAAATCTATTTAAATCAATACCTTATCGCGCCTCAACTGACTTGCCAACGTATTCGCTTGACCTCTTCTTTTTGCTCCAGCATGGCGCTGGGTACAGCGTCGATGGATGGCGCTTTCCCATCCGCCGTTTGCTGTGCCTGCTCGCTACTTGCTGGCGAAAGCCTTAACTCGCACAAAGGCGACCCCCAGGGCAGCCGCAACAAGCACGGCATGTCATAACGTGCAGCAGAGCCACCTGCACATAAACGGGCCACGCCCGCATCAAGCAGTCTTACGCACATTCAGGAGCGCGACGGTTTGAGCCCGGACAAACGCGGCAGCAGCGCTCGCTCGAACAGTCTTGGGAAGAAGCGCGCCAGCACCCGCGCACGCCAGTCGACGTTGGACAGTACCAGCAGGCGCTTGCGCTTGAGCGCGCCGTGGTAGATCGCTTCGGCGACGTCTTGTGGCGAGGCCACTTTGCCCATCGCCAGTGCAGGCTGCGCCGCCACCGAGCCGTCGCCGACCAGGGCGTTCTTGCGCAGGTCGGTGGCGGTGAAGCCGGGGCACACCAGCATGACGTTCACGCCCGAGCCCTTGAGTTCGTAGCGCAGGGTTTCGAACAGGCCATGCAGGGCATGCTTGCTGGCGTTGTAGGCGCTGCGGTAGAGCAACGGGGCGATGCCCGACAGTGAACTGAGTACGATGATTTGGCCGCTGCGGGCGATGAGGCTGGGCAGGGCCGCCTGGGTGCAATGCAGGGCGCCGAAGTAGTTGACTGCCATGATCCGCTGAAACACCTCCTGGCGGGTGTCGGCGAAGGCGCTGCGGTGGGTGACGCCAGCATTGTTGACCAGTACGTCGATGCCGCCGAAGTGCTCGATCGTCAGCGCCACCGCGCGTTGCACCGCAGCGGCGTCAGCCACGTCGCAGAGCAGGCCGAGCGCCTCGGCATTGTGGTGGTCGGCCAGGTGCTGCACCAGGCTATCGAGCGCGGCTTGGTCGAGGTCGAGGATGACCAGGCGCGCACCGGCCTGGGCCATCCGCATGACCAGCGCACGTCCGATACCGGCACAGCCGCCCGTGACCAGCACCACTTTGCGTTCGAAGACCTTGTTGGCGAATACTTTGCGATGCATCTGCGCACTCCCCTTCAACCCTGTCTGCCTACAGCATGAACATGCCAGATTGCCCCAGCCTGGGCCACAGCCTCGCGCTCGGGTATCCTCGCCACCTTCCCAGCATAGTCGTCGCCACTGCCATGTCCTTGCCTCGCTTTGCCCGCCTGTTCGCACTCACTCTGGTGCTGCTGCTCGGCGCGTTGTGTGCGCTGATTTATGCACTGACCTGGCAGCCGCAAGCGCGCGAGCAGGCGCCGAGTGCCTGCAACGGCCAGGTGCCGCCGCTACAGCCGGGCCAGGCGCTCAAGGTGATGACCTGGAACGTGCAGTACCTGGCGGGCAAGCACTATGTGTTCTGGTATGACCTGCCCGGTGGCGATGGCCCGGACGAGCGCCCGAGCAGTGAGGATCTGGCCACCACCCTCGATGAGGTGGTACGCATCCTGCTGGATGAAAAGCCCGATGTGGTGCTGCTGCAGGAGGTGCACGACGGAGCACGCGCCAGCGACTATCAGGATCAGCTCGCCCTGCTACAAGAGCGCCTGGGCGACCTTTATCCCTGCGCCAGCCAGGCCCTCTATTGGAAGGCGGGCTTCGTCCCGCACCCGCATATTCTCGGCAGCGTCGGCATGAAGCTGGCCACCCTGAGCCGCTTCCAGATCGCCCGCGCCGAGCGCCTGCAACTGCCGGAGCCGCCCAGCAATCCGATCAGCCATTTATTCCAGCTCAAGCGCGCGCTGCTGGTCAGTTACCTGCCGATCCGTGGCGGCGGCGAGCTGGTGGCCATCAACACGCACTTCGATGCCTTCGCCCAGGGCGATGACACCATGCAGCGCCAGGTGGCGATGACCGATGAGCTGCTGCAGCAATTGCAGAAAACGGACGCGCCCTGGCTGCTCGGCGGCGACCTTAACCTGCTGCCGCCCGGTCAGTTTGAGCATCTGCCGCCAAGCCAACGCGGCTGGTACACCGCCGACAGTGAGTTGCTGGCTCTGGCCAGCCGCTACCCGATGATCCCCAGCCTGTCGCAGGCCAATGGTAGCGAGCAGGCGCAGTGGTACACCCACTTCCCCAACGACCCGGCGGCCAGCGGCCCGGATCGCACCCTCGACTATCTGTTCTACAGCCAGCAACTGACGCCCTTCAGCAGCCAGGTTCGCCAGCACGACACGCTGTCGATCTCCGACCATCTGCCGGTCATTGGCCGCTTCTTCCTGCCGCACGGGCAGTAGCCGCGATCATCGTCGACCTCACTGAATCGTGTAGCTGAAGGTGTTTTTCACGTTGGCCACGGCCACGGCATGGCCGTTGACCACGCGCGGCTGATAACGAAAGGTCTTGGCCGCCGCCAGCGAGGGTTTGACGAACAGTGGGTGGCAGTCGCCGACCACGCGCGGATCTTCCACCCGGCCCGCGGCATTGACCGTGTAGGCCACGGTGCATTCGCCCTCGATCCTGCGTTGCAGCGCTTTGGCCGGGTAGTCCGGCGCCTGCTTGGCGATGGGCAGATATTGCCGACTGGCCGCCTCGGCTTCGGCACGGGCAGCGGCGGCGGCATCCTGCGCGGCCTGGCGTTCGGCTGCGGCCTGGCGCGCCTGGGCCAGTTGCTGCGCCTTGAGCTGCGCCTGACGCGCCTGTTCTTCTCGGGCGCGCGCTTCACGTGCCAGTCGTTCCTGGCGCTGCGCCTCTTCCCGGCGCTGCTGGCGTTCACGCGCCTGCTTCTGCACCTTTTCCTCACGCTGCTGTTCCATCCGTTTGAAGGCCAGATCGGCCTGTTCCAGCGGCGGCGCGGCAACTATCGGCTCAGGTATGGGCGCCGGTGCTGGTGCCGGAGCGGGAACAGGCGGCTGCATCGCGACGGGCTCCGGGGTTGGTGGCACAGGCGCAGGCAAGGTAATCAGTTGCGTGGTCAACACCTTGGCCACGGGCGTAGGCAGCGTGATTGGCTGGCTCAGGCTGAACAGCACATAAGCCAGGCCAACATGCAGGGCCAGCGCCACGCCAAAGGCAACGCCATGTTCACGCCAGGCCGGCCAGACTGCAGTGGACGCGGGCATCTCCAGGGTCAGGCTGCTCATTTCAGGGCGCCTCGGTGATAAGGCCCAGGTGGCTGACGCCGCCGCGCTGCAGCTCGGCGATACCGGCCACCACGGCGGCGTAATCGGCATGCTGATCGGCGCGCACATACACCTGGGTATCGGGCCTGGCGGCGACCAAAGCGGCGATCTTCTCGCGCATTTCGTCTTTGTCCACGGCGCTGTCGGTCTGCGCCTCGATGTTCACCTCGCTGCCCAGGTTCCAGTAGAAGCTGCCATCGGCTTTCACCGAGAGGGTGACGATGCGCTGCTCACCCGGCGTCGGCAGCGCCTCGGCGGCCACCTTGGGCAGCTCGATCTGCACGCCCTGCACCAGCATCGGCGCGGTGACCATGAAGATCACCAGCAGCACCAGCATCACGTCGATATAAGGCACCACATTCATTTCGGCCTTCAGGCCGTGCTTGTGCGTCGGTCGAACCAGCATCGTGCGATCCTCCTCAGGCTGCGGCGGCGACGTTCGGCGCCGCGCCATTGAGGCGGCGATGCAGACGGCCCTGCAGCTCGTTGCCGAAGGCGTAATAGCGGGCAATGAGCGTCTGGCTGCGCGCCGAGAAGCGGTTGTAGGCCATCACCGCCGGGATCGCCGCGAACAGGCCGATGGCGGTGGCGATCAGTGCTTCGGCGATGCCCGGCGCCACGGTGGACAACGTCGCCTGCTGCACCTGGGACAAGCCGAGGAAGGAATTCATGATCCCCCACACGGTGCCGAACAGGCCGATATAGGGACTCACCGAACCGACGGTGGCGAGAAACGGCAGGCCCTTTTCCAGACGTTCTTCCTGCTCGGCGATGGCCACCGCCAGGCTGCGTTCAACGCCGTCGAGCACGCTGTCCGGGCTGCCAGCGGCATAGGGCTGCAGTTGGCTGAAGCTCTGGTAACCCGCCAGGAAGATACGCTGCAGGGCGGCATCGTTTGGCAGCTCTTGTTGGCTGCCTTCGCGGTACAGGGCGCTGATTTCATCGGTGCGAAAACGCTTGAGGAAGGCCTTGGCCATTTGCTCGCTGCGGCGCAGCACCGCGCCGCGCTGGACGATCAGATACCAACTGAGCAACGAGGCCAGCAGCAGGCAGAGCATCACCACCTGTACGACGATGCTGGCATCACTGATCAGTCCCCAGATGGTCATGTGTTCGAAATGGGCTTGGTTTTGCATCATGCTTTCCTTCAATGGCTTGAGCCCTCGGGCTCTCATTGGAAAACCGCGACGTTGCATACCGATGACAGGTGCAACGCCGCTCGTCTCACTCCAGCCCCAGCGCGGCGGCAACCGCTGTCCAGGGCACGTATTTGTAGTTCTGGTTGTCTTCGGGCATGCGCTTGCGACCGTCCTGTACAACCAGCAGCCCCTTGCTCCATGGGCCGCCGAGGTTGGCGGAGCTGATGTCTAGGCCGTCGGTTTCCGAAGCGCCGTCGATGCCGCGTGCGGCATTGAGGCCGATGCGAAAACTGCCGCGCAGCCGATACGGCGCCTGCGCCTCGACCACCACGTAGCTGTCGTTGCCCTGACTGGAGATCACCAGGTAGTCGCGCGTGTCGCCGTGATAGAGGCCCAAGCCTTCGATGTCGTCCTTGAGCGGGCCACCCACGGCGATCACCTGGGTGAAAGTGGCTGGCGCCTCGGCGCGGGCATCCAGCGCCCACACCGCTACGTCTTCCTCGCCGATGTACAGGCGCTGATTGCGGTCATCGGCAACGCAGCCCTCGGGTTGGCTGGCAGTGTTGAAGCGCCGCAGCAGCTCGCCGCGAGCCTTGCCATGCGTGCCGCTCAAGCGGTATTGCAGGAAGGTGCCGTCCTTGTCGTTGACGATGGCATCGATGGCGCCGTCGCGATTCTGGAACAGGCACAGGCCGTAGATTTCCTTGAGCGGCGTGGCGACCTGGCCGATGTCGGCAAGCACGCCGCTGCTGCGGTCGATGGCGAACAGGTGCAGGCTGTTGGTATCTCGGTTGCTGGCCACAGCCAGATCGACCTGGCGGCTACCCAGGGTAAAACCTGGGCGCAGGTCGACATTGTTCAGGCGCCCGACGCGTAAGTCCTGCACCTGCTTGCCGGCCAGGTCATAGACCAGCAAGCCGCCCTGCTTGTCGGTGCCTAGCACACGACTGCGCTCGGGGTGAGTCGGGTTGACCCAGATCGCCGGATCATCGGCGGCATCGCCCAGGCTCGGCGCCACGTCGGTTTGCACCTGCGGCGTGAGCATCGGGATCAGCGGCGGCGCAGGGCTCTTGTGCGGTTGCCAGTTCAGCGAGGCGCTGCGGGCGCCCTGTTCGTCGACCAGCAGCAGGTCGAGGCCTTGCGCCGAAGCCCGCGCGCTGATGCCCTCGGGCTTGTCGAGGCTGGCCAGGCTGAGTACACCGGCACGCTGCCACTGCTCGGCGTGGCGCTGGAACAGGTGCAGATTGGCGGCGTGGGCATCGAGCAGCAACAAGGCATCAGGCAGCACCGCCATGCCATCGGCAGATGCCTGCAGCGCACCGAACGGCGTGACCATTTCCACGGGTTCACGCTGCAAGGGGGCTTCGGCGCCCGCCTCGTAGCGCCACAGCCCCACGCCCTCTTCGTTGACGTAGAGGCTGGCCGAACGGTCGTCGACCTGGCAGCGGCTGCTGCTCGGCGGCAAGCTCAAAGCACGCACGCGCCGCGCCTGCGCCAGGGGCTGGCCGCGCTCGGCCACCAGCCACTGCTCGCCAATACCCTCCTCGCCGACCAGAAACAGCAAGTCATTGCGCGCCTCATCGCGATACAAACACAGCCCCTCGATGGCGAAATCGGTCTTGGGCAGGTAGCGCGGCGCGCTCCATTGCCGCTGCCCGTCGAGCCTTGTCAGCAGGGCTTGCTGGCGTTTCTTGTCGACAGTGGCGACCAGCACGCCCTCGACGTCGGCGCGATGGTCGAGCGCGGCGAAACGCCCCGGCAGTTCACTGACGACCTGCCCGTCTTGATCGATCAACTGCAGGCTCTTGGCGCTGATCTGCAAGCGTTCGGCACCGCCCAGAAACGGCAGCGGCGCCAGCCACTGGGTGTTTTCAGTGGCGATCAGATGATCGCTGATGGTCAGCGCAGGCGCAGCGGCAGCGGCCTGCGGCGCCTCGTTACTCTGGCACGCGGCCAGGGTGATACAGAGCCCCAGCAGGGGCAGATTGAACAGTCGCATAGATTGAGAATTTCCTGGATCAATTACCGGGTTGCAGTGACCTGAAATGTGTTCCAGGTCGCCGGATACAGCTTTGCGTTTTTCCCAAAACTGCCTGCGATATGGCGGTGATCGTGTGGATTAGGCTTTAGCCGCGAGCCTTTGGCGTCTGGATAAAAGCTCGCGACTAAAGCCCCTCCTACATCACTCATTCAGCCAGCCGGCAGCTTCACCTTTCACTCGCCAATCCCTGGCGGATAAGGCGCAGGCGTTCAAAACCCCGCCATCAAAAATGGGTCAGCGTCAGGCCGATCTTGTACGTCGGGCCATACTCCTCGTACTGGGCGTTGTAGCCGGGGCGGCCGTTGTAGACGTAGTAGGACTCGTCGGTGATGTTCTGCGCCTCCAAGCTCAACTGCAGTTCTGGGGTGATGAAGTAGCCGGCCTTGATGTCGACGAACAGTTGGTCGTCCACGTACAGATCCTGGCGCTTGTCCTGCACCGAGCCGATCTGGTTCAGGTAGCTGGATTTGTAGTTGGCCGCCACGCGCAGGCTGAAGCGCTCGTTCTCCCAACCGACCATGAAGTTACCGACGGTGTCGGACTGATTCGGCAGATCGATGGAGCGCTTGGCGCCCTGCCCTTCGATGCTCGCATCGGAGCGGCTCAAGGTCAGGTTGGAGCCCACCAGCAGGCCGTTCCAGGGCGCTGGCAGCCAGTCGAACTTCTGCGAGTAGGCCAACTCCAGGCCATACAGTTTGGCGCCACTGCCATTGGCAAAACTCAGCGCCTCGTCAAAGCCCGCCCAGGCGCCAGAACCGGCGAGGTCGGTGTTGTAGATGAAGTTGTCGATGTCCTTGTAGAAGGCGAAAGCCGAAACCACCCCGGCGCGGCCCATGTAGTGCTCGATGCCGAGGTCGAAATTCATCGATTCCAAGGGCTTCAGGTCGGGGTTACCGAACGAGGCGTCGTTGCCGTCGATGGCGAAACCCGGCGCCAGTTGGCCGAAGGTCGGGCGCACCACGGTGTTGGTCCAGGCGGCACGAATCGCGGTCGATGGCGACAACTGATAGCGCGCATGCAGGCCTGGCAGCCAGTGGTCGTAGCGGTTCTTGCTCTCGGTGTTCTGGTACACGCCGTCACGCTGGCCAGTACCCTTGGCCTCGAACTCGGTGCCCTCGTAACGCAGGCCGGCGATAAAGCGCCAGTCGTCCACGTCCAGGGTGTTCATCAGGTAGGCGGCGTTGATGTCTTCGTGCATGTCGAAGTCATTGATGCGCGAATCTTCCTCGTCATAGAACGAATTGCGATCCAGCCCGCCGATCAGATCCTTGATCGCGCCCGCACTGATGCCATTGCCGAAATTGCCCAGGGCGTAATCGACCCTGCCGCTCTGGAAGCCGCTTAGGTCAACGCCGCTGAAGTTGTCATAGACCCAGGTTTCGGTGTCGCTGGTCTTGGTGCGGCGGCTGAGCTTGCCGCCAAATTTGACCTGGGCGGCGTTGCCGTCCAGCGCGTAGTCGCGGGCCAAATCCAGACGGATGTTCTTTTCCTGATCCTGGCTGTCGGACTCCTCCCACTTCACTTCGTCGAGGTCGAAGGACGACGGATCGTAGAACCCGCTGCCCACGCTCAGCGCCGGTTTGCGCGTGCCATCGAAACCGATGCCGGTAAAGTCACCGACGAATTTGGCGCTGGCGATGCCGCCCGGATTCGTCTCCGAGGCCTGGCTGTAACCGGCCTGGCCGCTGATCGTCCACAGGTCGATCATGCGCTCACCGCCGAACACGTAGGACTGGATTTCCTGCGTCTCTTCGCGTGACTTCAACGCGCGCCAGCCCTCGCCATTACCGCGCTCGCCCGGTGCCTGGGCATCGTCCAGCTTGAGCCCCGCCGAGTTGCGCGTTTCGGTGTCCTTGAACTTGCTGTACAGGGTGCGCAGGTAGTAGTTGGAGAGGTCATCGGGCTGATAGTCGAAGTTCAAACCAAAACCGCTGCGTTCACGGGTGATGGCGTAGTCGCGCTGTTCGAGTTTCTTCAGCCGTGCGCCATTGTCGAACTCCCAATCGCCACCGGTTTCGACGTTGTCCGAGCCAAACTTGCGATCCTGCCAACTGAAGGCCGCGGCCACGCCGAAGTTGTCCACACCATCGCCCAGGCTGAAGCGGTCGCTGATGGCGCCGGAAAGCTTGGGGCTGTTTTTGCTGACATTGGTGTCGTGACTGGCCTCGCCGGACAGGGTGTAGAACAGGCCGTCATGGTCGAAGGCCGATAGGCTTTCCACCTCGATGGTGCCGCCCAGGGAGTTGGCGTCCATGTCCGGGGTCAGGCTCTTGACCACCGACAGCGACTGCACCAGCTCCGATGGCAACACATCCAGCGCCACCGCGCGGCGGTCGCTCTCCGGCGCGGGCACCAAGGTGCCGTTGATGGTCACGCTGTTCAGATCCGGGGCGATGCCGCGCACACTGACGAAGCGCCCTTCGCCCTGATCGCGCTCCACCGACAAGCCGGGGATGCGCTGCAGCGCCTCGGCAGCGTTGTCGTCCGGCAACTGGCCAACGGCATCGGCGTGCACCACGCTCTCGATGCTGTCGGAGTTCTTCTGCTCCTGCAGGGCGTTATCGATGCTGGCCGCCTGGCCGATCACCTCGACACGCTCGATTGCCTCTTGCGCCCAGGCAGGCGCGGTGCTGATCGCCAGGGCCAACACGCTGACGTGAAAGCTGGCATTACGGATTTGACGCAATGGCTTTGCCACCTTGAGTTCCTCGTTGCAATGGTCCCTGGCACACCAGGCAATGGCAGCGAACGCTAGAAATCCTTTGTGGCACTTGCATGACAGACCCAGCGCGCAAGACCCGAAAACAGCGGGTTACGACCTGTTTTGAGCTGAATTGACCTCGCCCAAGCGCGCGCTAAACGCAGCCAGAGCGCCGCCTGGCGGCCCTGCAAACGCCCCGCTACGGCGCCAATGCGCCGCCTGGCAGGCGTTATCGGCCTGGCCATGCGCTCGCCGCCATTTGCCACGGGCGAAAAACGCTCGGCTCAGGCAACGATTGCCTGAGCCGAATCGACCCCCCTGCCAGTCATCGAAGCGTCATGCGCCTTTGCTTACGTGAGCCAGCACAGTGCATCGCCATATCACCGCCGCGCGTCATTGGATTGAGACATTGCGCAGGCATGCTGGCCTACACGCACGGGCGCAAGGAGAACCGATGAAGTCATTACTGAAACTGCACGGCATGACGCTGGCCGGCCTGCTGCTGGCCGCCAACGCAGGCCTGCTGATTTATCTGGCGGCAGGCCAGATCAAGCCCTGGAGCAAGATCGACTGGATGGATGTGGTCGGTGAAGGTGGCACCTGCCTGATTCTCTGCGGCTGGCTGCTCATGCTGCTGCACGGGCGCCCAGCCGGGCACGTCACCCGCCTGCTGTCACTGGGCCTGAGCTGCATTGCCTTCTCGATGTGGATGGACAGCCTCGACGAGTTCATCCAGTTGCCGAGCGAGGTGCTCTGGGACAACTGGCTGGAAACCGCGCCCATGCCCGTGGGCATGCTGCTGCTGACGCTGGGCATGTATCACCTGCAGCAGGAGCAGCGCGCCATCAGCGAGCAAATGCGCAAACGCGAGCACGTACTGCGCGACCACCGCCTATTCGACAAGCTCACCCCGCTATCCGGCGCCCAGTACCTGCGCCTGCATCTGCAGCAAGCCCTGCTGCAGGCCCGTGCCGAGCAACAGCCGCTGTCGCTGTTGGCCATCGATCTGGATGACTTCAGCCAGATCAACCAGCGCTACGGGCAGGACGAGGGCGATCAGGTGCTACAGGCCGTCGCCCACCTGCTGCTGCTCAATCTGCGCCAGCAGGACATACTCTGCCGCCTGGCCGGCGACCGCTTCGTCGCCGTGCTGCCCAACACCGGCGAGCAGCAGGCGCAGGGCATGGCAGACGAACTGCGCCAGAGCATCGCCAGCCTCGCCCACCGCAGCCAACGCCACGGCGAACGCCTGCAACTGCGCGCCACGGTCGCCGCAGTGATGGCCCTGGATGAGGACGAAGGGCAACTGCTCAAACGCCTCAACCTGGCCCTGGCCCGCGCCAAACCACGCCTGGCGCGCAGCGCGTGACCGCCATGGGCTACGAATGCGACAGCCGTTTCATCGCCGCGCACCATCTGCCGGCGGTGCTGATTGACCTGGCCCATTCGCGCGGCATCGACAGCCATCACCTGCTGCGTGGTTGCGAGCTGTTCTATGAGGACATCGTCACCGGCCAGGCCCACATCAGCCCCAGCCAGTTCCTGCGCCTGATCGGCAACGCTCAGCGCCTGCTGGATGCGCCGGACAGCAGCTTCCTCTTCGGCCAGCGCCTGTGGCCGGGGCACTACGGCGCTGGCAGCCATTTGCTGGAGCAGGCCGACCACCTGTTGCAAGCGCTGGAGGATCTGACCACCTACCGCGCCCTGCTCTCGCCGTTGCTCACGCCGGTGCTGCACCTGGATGAGCACTACCTGCACCTGTACTGGCGCGACAGTTGCGGCGCCGCGGCTCTGCTGCCCTTTTTACTGGAAGCGAGCATGACCGCCGTGGTTGCCCTCGCCCGCCGCCAATGCAACGAGCGCCTGCCGTGGCGCTTCCAGTTCGCCTACGCCGAGCCGAGTTATGTCGAGCAATACTGGGTGCACCTGGGTGACGCCTTGAGCTTCGAGCGCCCATCGACGCTCATGAGCCTGCCGCGCGAATACCTGCTGCGCCCCTGGCCGAACGGCGGCACAACGAGCGCACGGGTCGCCCGCCAGGCCTGCAACGAACAACTGCAAACCTGGGGTTGGCACTGCAGCCTGCTCGACGCGCTGCACGAGCACCTCAGTACACAGATCTGCCACCCCCTGAGCCTGGAGCGCGTCGCCAGCGCCTTCGCCACCAGCCCGGCGACGCTCAAGCGCAAGCTGGGCAAGCACGGCACGCATTTTCAGGAACAGCTCGACCTGGCCCGCCGCGACCTGGCCCTGTACCTGTATCAGGTCAAAGGGTGTAGCAACGATGAAGTGGCGCAGCGCCTGGGCTTCAACGACACCACCAACTTGCGCCGCTCGTTCAAGCGCTGGACGGGGCGGGTGCCGAGCGAGCTGGGCCAGTTGCTGTGTCGCTGATCGCCCCCGGCAAGCATGATCGCAGGCGCACGCCACAGGTATAGTGGCGGACTCTTCTCGCTGCTCCATGGCCCTGATATGCGTCGCTTTCTTCCTTCCTTGTCGGCACTGCAAGCATTCGAAGCCGCCGCGCGCCACCTGAGCTTCACCCGCGCGGCAGAAGACCTGCAAATCACCCAGAGTGGCATCAGTCGGCAAATTGCCAATCTTGAACGGCAACTGGGCGTGGAGCTGTTCCAGCGCTCAGGCTCGCGCCTGATCCTGACCGACGCGGGCAAAACCTACCTGCGCGATGTCGACCACATGCTCAACCAACTGGAAGAAGTGACCATCGATCTGGTGCGTGGGCGCAAGGCCGATATGTCGCTGATGATCGGCGCCAACCCGACCTTCCTGTCGCGCTGGCTGATTCCGCGTCTGGACAGCTTTTTCGAGCTGGTGCCAGGCGTGCCAATCGATGTGTTCCCGATTGCCGGTGAGATCGACTTTCAAACCAGCGCCATCGACATTGCCATCGCCCGTGGCGCCGGTGCCTGGACCGGCGCCCGCGCCCTCGAACTGTTCACCGAAAAGCTGGTGGTCGTGGCCTCGCCCAAGCTGGTGCCGCTGCACACGAAACTGCAGCACCTGGATTTCGACCGCATCCCGACCTTGCAGAACTCCAGCAGGCCAAGCCTCTGGTTGCAGTGGCTCAGGGCCACAGGAGTGGCGCACACCGGGCATATTCAGGGCGCCCGGTTTTCCCACAGCGAAATGCTGATCAGCGCCGCCATCAGCGGTCTGGGCCTGGCAGTGGTGCCGCTGCACTACGTGAGCAAGGAACTGGAACGTGGCGAACTGCACCTGCCATTCGGCGCGCCGACTCAATCCAGCGATTCGTACTGGGTCATCAGCCCCGAACGCAAGCTGCATAAAAAGCATGCCCTGGACTTTCGCGACTGGTTGATCCAGCAGGCGCGCAAGGACGTCGCCGTCATCCCCGAGTGGCTGCACACCTCGATCTGAAAGCAGGCTTCACGGCCTGCATGACACTTTTCGTCATGATTGATCCCGTGCAGCAAACAGTTGCAAAAGGCCACTGCGCAGTAGCGACACACCAGAAAATGCGGGTAGCAAAGCCAGCACAAGCGGGTTTCTGCAAAGGCTTTTTCGCGCCCGGCATGCAATGACTAAAAGTCATCAGCAAGCAACTTATACTCACTTGCCCTCCCCTACAGTGTTCGCCAAGATGCTGAAACGCGTGGCCCAGGCCTGCGCCTCATCCAAGGAGTCATGAGTGCCAAACAATGCACACAAGCTCGGCGTGCTCATGCTGAACACCCATTTCCCGCGGCCGCTAGGTGATATCGGCAACCCTGGCTCGTTCGCCCAGCCGGTGGAGTTTCTCACCGTGCCTGCGGCCACGCCCGGCACGGTGGTCAGCCGCGAGGCCATCGCGCCGCAGGTCGTGCAGGGCTTTATCGATGGCGCCCAGATTCTCGTCGAACGCGGCTGCGAGCTGATCACCACCTCTTGCGGTTTTGCCTGTGCGATTCACGATGAACTGGAGCGCGCCATCGCCGTGCCGTTCGTCTCCTCGGCGCTCAATATGATTCCGGCGCTGGTCGGGCAACTGGGCGCAGACACGCCACTGCCGGTCATCACCTACGACGGGCGGGTATTGTCCAAGCGCCATTTCGGTCGTTTCTGGGCTGACAATGTGGTCATCCAGGGCATCGAGAACGGCCAGGAGCTGTACCCGGTGATCAAGCACGATCGCCCTCAGCTCGATGCTCACCTGGCCGAACAGGACGTGCTGCACAGCGTCGCCCAGGTGCTCGAACAGCACCCTGGCAGCCAGGCCATCGTCTTCGAATGCACCAATCTGCCGCCTTACCGCCAGGCGGTGGAAAAACGCTTCGGCCTGCCGGTCTATGACATTTTCTCCGCCCTGGCCAGCGTCAGCGCTGAGCGGCGGCATGCCGCCACCACACTGTGACGACACGGGAACCGCATATGAACGTAATCGTCGTGGGAGCAGGCATTGTCGGCGCCTGTGCAGCGCTTGAGCTGCTCAAGAGCGGTGCCCGCGTCACCCTGATCGACGCGGGCCCGCCCGGCGGCGAGCAAGCAGCCAGCCATGGCAACGGCGCGTGGCTGAGCCCCGCCTCGGTGGTGCCCATGTCCACCCCTGGTCTGTGGAAAAAGGTGCCCGGCTATCTGCTGGATAAAAGTGGCCCGCTGACGATCCGGCTCTCGTCCTTGCCGGGTCTGGCGCCCTGGCTGTGGCGTTTTACCCGTGCTGGCTCGACGCTGGAGAAGGTCGAACAGACAGCCCGCTCACTCAGCCGACTGCTGCGCGACGCGCCTGAACGGCATCGCCAACTGGCCAAGGAGGCCGGCCTCGAACACCTGATCAGCCACAACGGCTTGCTCTATGCCTACCCGGACAAGGCCGCCTTCGAAGCCGAAAGCCTGGCCTGGCGGCTGCGCCGCCTCAATGGCGTGCGCTGGCAGGAGTGGGGAGCGGCCACCCTCCGCCACAAGGTGCCGCAACTGGCGGACAAATACGGCTTCGGCGCCTGGGTCGAGGACGGCGCCCACTGCCTGAACCCCGGCGCCTATGTGCGCGGCCTGGTCGACTATGCCATCGCCCAGGGCGCCAACTTCATTAGCGGCACCGTGAGCCATATCGACAAGCAAGGCAACCTGACGATCAACGGCCAGGTGCTGCCGACAGACAGAATCGTGATTGCCTGCGGCATCGGCTCCGGCGAGCTGTGCAAGATGCTCGGCGACGACATCCCCATGCGCAGTGAGCGCGGTTACAACATCGTCATCAAGGAGCCGGGTTTCGAGCTGCCCATGCCGGTCATGCCCAGCGACGGCAAGATGGCCAATACCTCGACCAACGAAGGGCTGCGCTTTTCCGGCCAGGTCGAACTGGCCGATGAAGCCGCCGCCCCGAACTGGCAGCGCAGCGATATTTTGCTGCGGCACGCGGCAAGCACCTACCCGGCGATCAAGGACAAGGTATTCGACCCGGCGCGCATGACTCGCTGGATGGGCAAACGCCCGTCCGTGGCCGACGGCCTGCCGGTGATTTCCCAATCGCGCGCCTCACCGCGAATTTTCTATGCCTTCGGCCATGGTCATATCGGCCTGGCATCGGCACCGAAAACCGCCGAGCTGCTGGTCGCGCTGATGCACAACAAGGCAACCTACGCCGACTATAGGGTCGAGCGTTTTTACTGAACCACCATGCAATGGACGCCCGACAAACCTGTGTCGCCAGAGGGAACGAATACAAAACCAAGCCTGCGCATGGCGCGAAATGACAACAACAGGCCGTGCGAACACTCTGTTACTGCCTCGAAAACAACTCATCCAAACAACCGAGGGTCAGCAAAATGAAGCTTCCTTTTCCATCCTTCAGTGCAGTGCTGGGCGCCGCCTTGATCCTGTTTGCCAACGTCGATTCGGCACTCGCCGATAGCGAAACCTCCCTGGCCCGCGTCGAGCGCACCAAGACGCTGCGCGTCGGTGCGGTCAACGGCGCCGTGCCCTATTTCAGCAAGAACCTGGTCAGCGGTGAGTGGGCCGGGTTCGGCCCGGACTTCGCCAAGAATCTCGCCGACGAAATGGGCGTGAAGGTCGAATACGTTGAAACCACCTGGGGCAACGCCGTACTGGATCTGCAATCGAACAAGATCGACGTGATGTTCGGCATGGCCGAAACCCCGGCGCGCAAGGAGATGGTCAACTTCTCCAAGCCGATTTTCCAGAACACCTACACCATGGTGTGCAAGCCGGGCTACCCGGAAAAAACCTGGGAACAGTTCAACGCGCCGGATGCGAAGATTTCCGTCGATGTTGGCTCATCCATGGATAACTTCGTGACCAGCATGCTGCCCAAAGCCAACATCTCGCGCCTGGAGAACACCAGCGCAGCGACCATGGCGCTGCAATCCGGGCGCGTCGACTGCCAGGTACTGGTGGTGCTGCTGGCCCAACCGCTGCTGAAAAAGCTGCCCAACATCGGCAGCATCCAGGTGCCTGAGCCCGTGCTGTCGGCGCCCGTTACCATCGGCATGCAGAAGGAAGCCGACAACGGTTTTCGCGATGCGGTGAACAACTGGCTGGCCAAGGAGCAGAAGAGCGGCGCCGTGCGCCAAGTGGTGCTGGACAACATGCAGAAGCTCGCCGGTGTCGAGCCTGAGTCCTTCCCCGCTTCGGTCAAGTTCGAGTAGTCGCTATGCCTTCGTATACCTGGGATTTCACCTTCCTCGCCAATTACAGCCCGCTGCTGCTGACAGGGATTGGTTATACCCTGCTGTTCACCCTGATCTGCGTGCTGCTGGGCATGTTGATCGGCGTGCTGACGGCCTTGCCGCGCCTGTCCAGCAACATCTGGGTGCGCGCGCCCTTTCGGGCCTACGTGGAGGTTTTTCGTTGCACGCCGGTGCTGGTGCAGTTGGTGTGGTTCTACTACGCACTGCCGGTGCTGACCGGTATCCAGATCTCGGCCACGACGGCGGCGGTGTTGTGCCTGTCGCTGTACGGCGGCTCGTTCTACTCCGAGATTTTCCGGGGCGGCATCATCTCGGTCGATGAAGGGCAAAGCGAAGCAGCCAAGGCTCTGGGTATGCGACAAGGCCAGGTGATGCGCCGCGTGGTGCTACCCCAAGCGCTCAAACGGATGGTGCCACCGCTGGTCAACCAATCGATCATGCAGTTGAAGAACACCTCGCTGCTGTCTGTGCTGGCGTTGCCGGATCTGCTCTATCAAGGCCAGATCATCGCCCACGACACCTATCGCCCGCTTGAGGTCTATTCGGCGATCGCGGTGATCTACTTCATCATCCTTCTGCCAGCCACCATGTTGTCCAAGCGCCTGGAAACCCGCTTGAGCAGCAACACAGGAGCTTGAACATGACATCGCCGATCATCAGCGTTAACAACCTGAAGAAGTCCTTCGGCCAACTGTCGGTGCTCAAGGATGTCTCGCTTGAGGTCAACAAGGCCGAAGTGGTGGCACTGCTCGGGCCTTCGGGCTCCGGCAAGTCCACCCTGCTGCGCTGCCTGAACCTGCTGACCATCCCTGATGGCGGCTCGATTCAGGTCAACGACAGCAGCCTGTCCTTTGCCCAGGGCAAGCACTCCAAGCTGCCCAAGGACAAGGCGCTGGCACAGTTTCGCGCCAACACCGGCATGGTCTTCCAGCAGTTCAACCTGTTCCCGCACATGAGCGTGCTGCAGAACGTCATGGAAGGGCCGGTGACGGTCAAGAAGATGCCTAAGGATCAGGCCAAGGCCCTGGCCTTGAACCTGTTGGGCAAGGTCGGCCTGGGCGACCGCGCCGACTACTACCCGGACATGCTCTCCGGCGGGCAGAAGCAGCGCGTGGCCATCGCCCGAGCGCTGGCCATGGAGCCGGCGGTGATGCTTTTCGACGAGGCCACCTCGGCCCTGGACCCGGAGCTTGTCGGCGAAGTGCTGAGCGTGATGAAGTCACTGGCCAGCGAAGGCATGACCATGATTCTGGTCACCCATGAAATCGCCTTCGCCCGCGAGGTGGCGGACAAGGTGATCTTCATGAAAGACGGCGTGGTGGTCGAAGCCGGGCCGCCCTCGGTGGTCATCGACAACCCCACGTGCGAAGCCACGCGCAACTTCCTCAGCCACTTCTATGGCAGCAACGCCTCGGCGCCAACGCCCGCCTGAAAACCTGACACGGCGCGCCGCTCAGGCGCGCCCGCCAAGGCCCTAGCTGCGGTAAAGGTCTGGACGCCGCAAACGCACATATTCAAATGCCTGCCGGGCCTCTGCGATGGCGTCGTGCTCCAGTGTCACCAGCAGCAGCTCTTGCTCATCCCCCGCCCGGCTCAGCACCTGACCATCAGGCGCGGCCACGCTGCTCAAGCCGCAATACTCCAGCTCCCCCTCGCGTCCCGTGTAATTGGCGTAGGCGACGAAAAGCTGATTCTCGTAGGCGCGCGTCGCGATCAGCGTCTCGGCGACGAACTCGAAGGGGCGCATATTGGCGGTCGGCACCAACACCAATTCGGCACCGGCCAACGCCAGACTGCGGACGCTCTCGGGAAACTCCACGTCGAAGCAAATCAGCAGGCCGATCTGCCAGCCGTTGAACGTGAAGACCTGCGCCAGCGCATCCGCAGCGCTGAACTGTTGCTGATCGAGCACCCCGTACAGGTGCGTCTTGCGATAGTTGGCGAGCGCCACGCCGTGGTTATCGATCAGTTGCACGCTGTTGAACAGGCGGCCGTCAGCGTCACGCTCCGGGTAGCCATAAAGAATGCCCAGGCCCAGCTCGCGGGCGATGGCGGCAATCCGCGCGGCCGCCGGGCCATCAGCCGCCTGCGCCAGCGCCGCGACACGCTCGGCGCCAATGTTGTAGCCACTGAGAAACATCTCCGGCAGCACCAGTAGCTGCGCGCCGCTATGCGCCGCCTGGCGGGCGAAGCGCTCCAGGCGCTGCAGGTTGCTGTCTACGTCACTCGGGCCAGGGCGGCACTGGTAGAGAGCCAGTTTCATCATCTGCTCCTTCAATCGCTATACGATCTGCGCGCACGCCACGGGGTGCCACGTCTCAGTCCGGCAATTGCATCGGCCCCAGCTCGGCAAAGCAATCCCCCGGCCCTGGGTTTTGCGCATGGGTGGCGCCGCCGAAGTGACGCATGATGCCCCACACGGCATTGAGCGACGTCTGCACCGCGCCCTCGACCCAGGCTGGCGTCCACGACACATCATCGCCCGCGATAAACATGCCGCGCTGCTCAGCAGGCATCTCGTCCTGCATGAAGTGCGCGTACATGCGCTGGTTGTAGCGGTAATGGCCCGGCAGCGCGCCCTTGAAAGCGCCGAGAAAATGCGGATCGGCCTCCCAGGACACGGTGATGGGATTGCCGATGATATGCCCGGCGATATCGACCTTCGGGTAGACCTTCTGCAACGCGCTGAGGGCAAGCTGGACGCGTTTTTCCACCGGATGCGGCAGCATCTTCATGGCATCGCCCATCCACGAATAGGAAAGGCAGATGACGCCGGGCTTGTCGTCGCCGTTATCGAGCAGATAGGTGCCGCGAGTCAGGCGGTCGGTCAGGGTCATGCTCATCACGTCACGCCCGGTTTGCGGATCCTTGTCCTTCCAGAAGGGCCGATCCACCATGACGAAGGTTTTCGAAGACTGCATATAACGGGTGCGATCCAGCGCCATCCACATCTTCTGCGAGAACAACGCCTCCTCGCACTCGATCTGCGTGGTCAACAGCCAGCTCTGGCAGGTCGTCAGTACGGCGGCGTACTCGCGGGTATCGCCCCAGTAATCGGTCACGGCGAGATTACCGCTGCTGGCGCGGGCGATTTTCTTCACCCCAGGGCGCGGCGCGCCGTGGTGCAAACTGGCCAGCGAGGTGCCCGCCGGCCAGTGCGCGCACTGCTGCGGGACGTGACTCCAGATACCACACGGTACCTGCTCGACGCCGCCGACGACCAGATGCTGGTGATCGTCGCAGTTGGTCATCACCACGCGAAAGATCTCCAGCATCGAGTTGGGAAAATCCGAATCCCAGCCGCCAGTGCCGAAGCCAACCTGGCCGAAGATCTCGCGATGCCGGTAGCTCAAACGGGAGAAAGCCTTGGAACTGGCCACGAAGTCATAGAAGGTGCGGTCATCCCAGATCGGCACCAGCTCATTCCACAACGCCTTGAGTTTGGCCGCATCGCGCTCGCGAATGGCATCCTGAATTTCGGAGAAGCGCGCGCCATCTTCCAGGGCATCGGCCCAGGCCTGCGCGACCTCACGGAAGATTTCCGGCAGGTCATCGAGCGTCTCGGCGTAATGGCTGGTGCCTTCCAGATCCACCACCGTGCTGCCCGAGGCCGGGGTCAGCGGATTGGGGAAGGGTCGCGTCTCCAGCCCCAGCTTGTCGACATAGTGATAAAAGGCCGTGCTGGACACCGGAAAGCGCATACCGCCCAGCTCGGCGATCACACCTGCGGCGCCCTCGAAACGCTCCGAGCGCAAACGCCCGCCCATCTTCGAAGCCTCATACACCACGGGTTTGAGCCCCAGCTTCATCAGCTCGTAGGCCGCCACCAACCCGGCAATCCCCGCCCCGACAATCGCCACTTCCTGACCATATTGCCCACTGGGAATGCTGCCGAGCCCGGCGGGATGTTCAAGCCAGTCATCGTAGGCGAAGGGAAAATCCGGCCCGAACAGCGTCACAGGCTTTTTGCCGGGCGTATGAGGGTGACGCTGGTGCATGGGGCTCTCCCGCTCGTTCAACAACAGGGCAACGCAAGAGTATAAAAAGCGCTGCGCTCGTGAATGGATGGCCAACGCCAAGCGCTCGCCGTGCGCAACACTATTGCAAAGCGGGGTGTTGAAATGAACCCGGCAAACTGCAAGATTGACGACTAATTTCAATCAATTCGACAAGCCAAATGAGCAATATGACGAAAAATACCGATGCCAGCCTGCTGAACCTGCTGCGCGCCAACGCGCGCGCCCCGGTTTCCGAACTGGCTCGCAGCCTGGGCGTCTCGCGCAGCACCGTGCAAAGCCGTATCGAACGGCTGGAGCAGCAAGGCATCATCACCGGCTACTCGATCAAGGTATCGGACAGCTATGCCCAATCCCTGGTGCGCGCCCACGTGCTGGTAACAGCGCTACCCAAACTCTCCCACCAGGTCGTCCAGGCATTGGAAAAAATCGAAGAAGTGAAAACGCTGCATTCGGTCAGCGGGCAATTCGACATGATCGTGGTCGTAGAAGCCCTGTCGATCAGCGACCTGGACGCCCTGCTCGACCGTATCGGCGCACTAGACGGCGTCGAGCGCACCATGTCGTCGATCATCCTGTCCACGCGGATCGACCGCTGAAGCGCCCTCCAACACCGGCCATCAAGCGGGCACCCGCCTCACTTGCGCGGTTTGGCCCGCGCCGTCGGTTCGGCAATCAAGGGATCATCCGGCCAGTAGTGCTTGGGGTATCGGCCCTTCAAATCCTTCTTCACCTCGATATAGGTGTTGGCCCAGAAGCTGGCCAGATCCTGCGTCACCTGCACCGGGCGGCGCGCCGGTGATAGCAGGTGCAGCTTGAGGCCAAGGCGGCCACCGGCAATGCGCGGCGTGGCGGCCAGGCCGAACAGTTCCTGAAGGCGCACGGCGAGCACTGGCGGGTTCTCCGTGTAGTCGATGGCGATACGCGAGCCAGACGGCACGGCCAGGGTACGCGGCGCCAGTTCGTCGAGGCGTTGCGGCAACGGCCAGGGCAGCAGGGTTTGCAGGATCGACGACAGGTCGAGGTTGGCGAAGTGGCTGAGGCGGTTGACCTTGCTCAGGAACGGCGTCAGCCACTGATCGAGGCTGGCCAGCAGCGCGCTATCGGACAAGTCCGGCCACTCGCTCTGCCCCTGTTGCTGCATGTCCAGCTCGCGCAGCAGCGCCACGCGCGCCTGCCATTGGCGCAGTTCGGGCGTCCACGGCAGCAGTTCCAGGCCCTTGCGCCGCACCAGGCCGACCAACGCGCGGCAGCGGGCGTCTTCGTCCAGCGCGGCCAAGGCCTGGCGCTCCAGCACCAGTTCGCCGACCTTGCACTGGCGCTCGGCGCGCAGCACGCCTTCGCGCTCGTCCCAGTCGAGCACCTCCAGCGTCTGCACCTGCTCGGCCAACTCACGCTCGAACAATGCTGGGTCGAGGTCGGCGGCGAGATAGATGCGCTCTTCGCGCTGGCCCTGGCGGCTACCCAGATCAGCGACCACCAGCCATTCGTGCTTCATCAGCGCGTCGGCTTCGCCAAACTGCGCGGCGCGACCATTGGCCAGGCGGTAGTCGGCGCCACCGGTGCGGCGTTGCTGGGCGATGCGATCCGGGTAGGCGCAGGCCAGCAAGCAGCCAAGCCAGCGCGGGTGCTCAGGATCGCTCACGGCCTGTGTGATGGCTCGCCCTCTGAGCAGCCCCGAGAACTGTCGCGCCAACTGTCGTGCACGCTGCACAGCGCCTTGCGCGCCACGCCCAGCGCGGCTTTCACCACTGAGCAAGGTCAGGCGGCTGTGCAGATCGGCGCCGCCACCACGCAGAATATCGCGCTCGGCCAGCAGTGCGGCCAGGTCGCAGGCCAGCGCACCGAGGCCCAGCGCCTGGCCACGTAGCAGCAGATGGGCGATACGCGGGTGGCTGGGCAGCTCGGCCATGGCCTGGCCATGGGCATTGAGCGCACCACGCTCATCCAGCGCGCCAAGACGAGCCAGCAGGTCGACGGCCTGGGCGTAAGCCGCTGCTGGCGGCACGTCGAGCCAGCTCAGCTCCTGCGGCGTCACGCCCCAGCGCAGCAGTTGCAGAGCCAGAGCGGCGAGATCGGCCTGGAGAATTTCAGCGCTGGAATAGGCGCTGAGCTGTTCGTGCTGCGCCTGCGACCACAGCCGATAGCAGGCGCCCGGCTCCAGACGCCCTGCCCGACCGGCACGCTGCGTGGCCGAAGCGCGGGAGATGCGCTGGGTGTCGAGGCGCGTCATGCCGCTGGCCGGGTCGAAGCGTGGCACCCGCGCCAGGCCGGCATCGATCACCACGCGCACGCCGTCGATGGTCAGGCTGGTTTCGGCGATATTGGTGGCCAGTACCACCTTACGCTTGCCTGCCGGGGCCGGATCGATGGCCGCACGCTGGGCGGTCAGATCCAGCTCACCGTGCAGCGGGCAGAGCAGGATGTCATCACGCCCCGCCAGCGCCTCGCCCAGTTGCTCGGCCACGCGGCGAATCTCGGCCTGGCCCGGCAGGAATACCAGCAGACTGCCGGGCTCGTCGACCAGTGCCTGCTGCACCGTCTGCAGCACACGCGGCTCGATCCATTCACCGGCCTGAAACGGCGCGCCCCAGCGAATATCCACCGCGAACATGCGCCCTTCGCTGCGCAGCACCGGCGCCTCGCCCAGTAGCGCAGCCAGGCGCTCGCCTTCCAGCGTGGCGGACATCAGCAGCACTTTGAGTGGCCGCTCGCCGCTGTCTGCGCCGCGAAACATGGCGCGGCCATTGAGGGTCAGCGCCAGGGCCAGATCGGCGTCGAGGCTGCGTTCATGAAATTCATCGAATATCACCAGGCCGACGCCCTCCAGCGCCGGGTCATCCTGCAGACGGCGCGCCAGAATGCCTTCGGTGACCACCTCGATACGGGTGTTGGGCCCCACTTTGCTGTCTAAGCGAATGCGATAGCCGACCGTCTCACCAACCCGCTCGCCCAGCTCGCTGGCCAGGCGCTCAGCCGCCGCGCGCGCAGCCAGGCGGCGTGGTTCGAGCATAAGGATGCTTTGCCCGGCGAGCCACGGCGCATCGAGCAATGCCAGCGGCACACGGGTGGTCTTGCCGGCGCCGGGCGGCGCTTCCAGCACCACCTCATGGCGGGCAGACAAAGCATCGCCCAGAGCGGGCAACAGAGCATCGATGGGCAGTACGTTCATGAGGTCTCCACAGTCGGTCGGCGATTATAGGGCACTTGCCTCACTCACCCGCACTGGGCTCGTACTGCGCTCAATAGCGGCGAACCGCCAGCGCCTGCGTCGGTCTGAGAAAAACCGAGATGGCCGACGCGAAGAGAATTTTTGGCGCAACCGCATCGGCGCTATCGGGGCATGCAATATCAGAATGCTATAGTTGCGCCACTTTCTCTGGAGGTGCTCATGAGCACGAGATCCCGCGTTATCGCTGGCGTTGTCGCCGCTACCCTACTCACTCAACTGTCGGCCTGCGGCACGATTTTCTACCCGGATCGGCGTGGTCAGATCGAAGGCAAGGTCGACCCGGTTATCGTCGCTGCCGACGCCATCGGCATCCTGTTTTTCGTCATCCCCGGCTTGATCGCTTTCGCCGTGGACTTCGCCACCGGCGCCATCTACCTGCCGGAGGGCAAAACCGCACAAGTCGACCCACAGCAGCTCAAGCAAGTCATCGGTGCAGACGGCAAGGTCGATCAACTGGCGCTCAAGCAACTGATCGAAACCAGCAGCGGCCAACAACTGCCGCTTGATGACCCACGCCTGATCCAGCACAGCGGCAGCGCCGAGCAACTGGCCGCTTACGGCCTGCGCCCGGCCGCCTGAGCCCATGCAGGATCAGCAGCATGCCAGGCTGATGCGCCTGGCCACACGGGCAGCGCTGGCCGTAGCGCTGACCCTGGTGCTGGCCAAGGCCATCGCCTGGTGGCTCAGCGGTTCGGTCAGCCTGTTGGCAGGGCTGACCGACTCGTTGCTCGACAGTGCTGCCTCACTGATCAACCTGGTCGCCGTGCACTTCGCCCTGCGCCCGGCTGACGAGGACCATCGCTACGGTCATGGCAAGGCCGAAGCGCTGGCTGGGCTGGCCCAGGCGCTGTTCATTGGCATCAGTGCCATTGTTATCGCGCTGCAAGGCCTCGAACGGCTGCGCTCTCCGCAGGCACTCGATGCGGAAGGCGCGGGCATCGCCGTGATGCTGCTGTCGTTGGCCCTGACCGTCGCCTTGCTGAGCTTGCAACGCAAAGTGGTGCGTGAAACCGGCTCCACAGCCATCCACGCCGACTCGCTGCATTACCGCTCCGACATCCTGCTCAATAGCAGCATTCTCGTCGCCCTGCTGTTGACCCACTTTGGCTGGCAACAGATGGATGCGCTGTTCGCCCTCGGCATCGCGCTTTACATCTTCTGGAGCGCCATCAGCATCGTGCGCGGCGCCGTTGCCGTGCTGATGGACGAAGAGCTGCCCAGCGAAACCTCGCAACACATGCAGCAAGTGGCTAGCGCCGTACCGGGCGTGCTCGGTGTACATGACCTGCGCACGCGCATTTCCGGCACGCGCTGGTTCGTGCAACTGCACCTGGAGTTGCCCGGCCAGATGAGCCTAAGCGAAGCCCACGCGCATTGCGAAGCGGTGGAACAAGCCATCCATCAACACTACCCACGCGCCGAAGTGCTGGTGCATGCCGACCCACAGGAAGTGGTGCGGCACTGAGCGCAACCGACAGCAAAAATCCCAGGCATAAAAGCAGTTGGTGACGACGGATCTTTGTAGTTCTGGCGTTTGCAGGGTTTGTATCGACAAGGATGAGGCGCCACTCAGGTCGAAAGACGCTGAAAGTCCTCCTGCTCACTTTAAACGCCTGGCGAAGTCACCTGATCAATGTAGGCATCAAAGAACCACTCCGGGATCTCTTCGCTTCGGTACTCAAGAGAAGTGCCATCGGTAATCTCGGCCAGCCAAACAGACTCTTCGCCGGAGTTATCGAAGATATAGGCGCGATTCGAAGCAGCAACAGCAGATGGCAACAGAGCCAATGTCTTGTAGTAGCGCTTTACGATCTTGTCAGCATCAACATCGTGCCCATTTTCTTTAACCCTGATGGCCACCCGGTTGATGTTGATTTCTGGATCTTCAGTCGCGACGAAATATAGGTAGGTTCGGTAGCCACGTAGCTGCGCATCGCGCATAAATTCGACCTTGCTCTCGTGAGACATCACGGTTTCGAAGGTAAAAGATTGCTTCTGATTGAGCAGCCGTTGCCTGATGAAGTCAGCAAGCACTGACGCATGATAGGAATTTATTTTCTTGATCTTGCGGAAATCGATCCGCCCCTCATCCATTACCAAGCATCGCGACTCTGCCTGGAGCCCCTCCTTGACGGTGAGGTGGTGCTGCTCAAAGAACACTCGAAGGGCCGCAGTCGTCGAGACGATGCCATAGGCGCGAAGATCAACGAAGCCAGTCTCCTTGGCAGCCTTCTCGATATCGTCGGCGTTGACGTAAATGTTGATCAATTCGAGGGGAACTAGCCCCTTGATGGTGCTCTTGCCTGACCCATTAGGGCCTGCAAAAACGCGGAGTCTAGGAGTAGTCACAGGCGAAAAGGCCTAAGCCATACGCTGCACGGTGACAACTTGCCCTACGGTTACTTTCCGTCGCGGCTTGGCTTTGCCGACGATGCGGACACTACCATCTGCGCTAGTTTCAACTAGGTCACGGCCCAGAACGCCCATTACGGCCATACCTGTGGAGAGGGCACGAGAATGCGCCGACCGCGTTGCACGAACGGCGACATCTGGAATCATGCTCTCCAGCTTCGCAATTTCCTTCTCACTGAGGGATTTCTTCTTCGGCATGTACGTCTCCACTGGCCCTGGGGCAGGAATAGTCATCGACGTCATAATAGCCTCGCCTGACCGCATTCAAAAGGTTTCTCGCCGTACGGGGCGGCGCATAATAGCCATTCGGATAAGTGGCCACTGCTGAGCTGCTATAGCTGCCGTAGAACGGTGGGTTTGACGCTCGAAATCCAATCCTCGTGTCGTACGTGTAGAGTCTGCCTCCATCAAGCGAAAAGCGTTTAGCCATCTCCAAACCATGGCGACATCGCAAAGGTGGCATAAACGAGAAAGGGGCCTTGCGGCCCCCTCGGATCTGTCCGGTACTGGCGATGTTGTCGCCGCTTTCTTCGCCTGCCTGGTTGGGCAGTGCGGACCCGGGAGCCGGTACGATCCGGTGGGATCGTCGGCGCCGACTCGCCTGATTGGGCGAGGCCGGTAGGACATTTCGTCCGGGCCGTGAAACTGAGAGAAAGCTTACGCCTGCCACGCCGACAGAAGATTGCGAATATTGCGTGCATATTTACTCATTGCGCAATGATCCACCATGAGAGCAATATCTAGCGCAATCCAGCAACAGAACAATGAAGAAATGGACAAACTCGACCGCTACGACCTGAACATTCTCGCCGAATTGCAGCGCAACGCTTCCCTGTCCAATCAGGAGCTTGCCGAACGCATTGGTCTATCGCCCTCGCCCTGTTCGCGCCGGGTCAAGCAGCTAGAAGACGACGGCTATATCACCGGCCAGGTCGCCCTGCTCGACCGTAAGAAACTCGGCCTGAGCCTGACCGCCTATGTGCTGATCGGTATGGACCGGCACACGCCGGAGCGCTTCGAGCATTTTCAGGAGGTGATCCTCAAGTGCCCCGAGGTGCTGGAATGCTGCCTGGTGACCGGGATGGACGCCGACTATCAACTCAAGGTAGTGGTGCCGGACATGGATCATTACCAGAAGCTGCTGCTGGGCACGCTGACGCGGATCGACGGGGTTGCCAGCGTCCGGTCGAGCTTCGTGCTGCAGCAGATTCTCTCCAGCACCCAGTTGCCCCTGCAGCATCTACGCGGCTGATCGACGCACACGTAGCGCCAGGGTGCAGGCGTATACTCTGCGCCCGCACTTTGCGTGGTGCCGCTCGGTGCTCGCGGAGAAGTATCGTCATCCGGCGCCAGGGTTTTCGCCCTGGTGGTAGCAGGCGCATGAGGCTGTCATGGAAACCGAACAATTCGAAGCCCTGATGATGTACGTCCTGGTGGGCGGGCTGATTCTGTTCATGTTCTTCATCATCTGGGATCTGGCCAAGAAGTCCAAAGCAGGCCGCCTGGGCACCGCCATTTTGTTCCTTGGCCTCGGGCTGTGCCTGGTCGCCTTCCTGGCCAAGCCCATCATCACCTACATCATCGAGGTCACACGCGGCATCCACGGCTGATGCCAGCGGCCTAATCCAGGCGGGCCGGGACTTCGCGCCACTGCCCAGGCTGCAATTGCTGCAGATGCCAAGGGCCGATGGCCACCCGCACCAAACGCAGCGTGGGCAGGCCTACGGCAGCCGTCATGCGCCGCACCTGGCGGTTGCGTCCCTCGCGAATCACCAATTCCAGCCAGGCGGTCGGCACACTCTTGCGAAAACGTACCGGCGGGTTGCGCGGCCACAGCTCGGGCTCGTCCAGCAGATGCGCCTCGGCCGGTAGTGTGGGGCCGTCATTGAGCGTCACGCCATCGCGCAATTGCTGCAGTTGCGCTTCGTTCGGCTCACCTTCGACCTGTACCCAGTAGGTCTTCGGCAGCTTGTGCTTGGGGTCAGCGATACGCGCTTGCAGGCGGCCATCGTTGGTCAGCAACAACAAGCCTTCACTGTCACGATCCAAACGTCCAGCCGGGTAAATGCCAGGCACATCGACGAAGTCCTTGAGCGTGGCGCGGCCCTGGTCATCGTTGAACTGGGTAAGCACGTCGAACGGTTTGTTCAGCAGCAGCAGACGCGGCTGCACAGGCGGCGTCTTGGCTACTCGACGAGGAGCGGCGGGGCGACGATTGGTAGGAGGGCGAGGACGGGACATACGGCGCGGTTCGATGAAACATGACGGCGCAGTGTACCCCACGATAAGCGGCGCTGATGGTATTTCCACGCAGCATCACAGCGGCTAATCTGCTCGTCCGTCCTTTGCAAGCAGGAGCCACCATGAGCAACAGTGCCGAACTCGCTACTTTCACAGGCTGGGCCGCCACCGAGCCCAAGGCGCCCCTGCAGCGCCTGAGTTACGACCCAGGCCCGCTCGGCGCCGAAGAGGTCGAAGTGGCCGTGGAATACTGCGGCATCTGCCATTCCGATCAGTCGATGATCGACAACGAATGGGGCAATGCGCGCTATCCCTTCATCCCCGGCCATGAAGTGGTCGGCACCATCGTGCGCCTGGGCGAAAATGCGCGTGGCCTGAAGCTCGGCCAGCGCGTGGGCATCGGCTGGTACAAAGGCAGTTGCATGCACTGCGGCTCGTGCATGGAAGGCTCGCACCAGCTATGCCGTTCGGTGAAACCGACCATCGTGGGGCAGCCATGGCGGCTTCGCCGACCGCCTGCGCTCGCACTGGGCCTGGGCCATACCGCTGCCCGAAGGGCTCGATCCGGCACTGGTCGGCCCGCTGTTTTGCGCCGGTTCCACGGTGTTCAGCCCGCTACTGGAGTTCGATATCAAGCCCACCGACCGCGTTGGCGTGGTTGGCATCGGCGGCCTCGGTCACCTGGCGCTGCGCTTTCTCAACGCCTGGGGCTGCGAGGTCACGGCCTTCACCTCATCGCTGAACAAGCAGGATGAGGCCAAGCGCCTGGGCGCGCACAATGTGGTGGCCTCCACCGATAGCGCGGCGATGCAGGCGATTGCCGGTACCCTGGATTTTCTGCTGGTCACCGCCAGCGCCGACCTCGATTGGCCCACGCTGATCGCGACCCTGCGCGGCAAGGGCCGCCTGCACTTTGTCGGCATCGTGCCCAGCGCCATCCCGGTGCACGTGTTCAACCTGATCCCGCAGCAAAAGAGCCTGTCCGGCTCCCCCGTGGGCTCGCCGAAAAACATGGCGACCATGCTCGAATTCTGCGCGCGGCACCAGATTCTGCCGCAGGTCGAGCAGTTCCCCATGAGCCAGGTGAACGAAGCCATCGACCACCTGCGCAGCGGCAAGGCGCGCTACCGCGTGGTACTCGACGCCAGCCGCTAAGCGCACGGCTGAACGCGTCTGCCCCGGCTAGTTGGCGGGGGCAGACGTGCGGCATCAGGCTATAGGCCAGGCCGCGACGATCCCCTCCAGCGCCTGCTTGAGCTCAACCCGGCTGGCCGCAGCGGCCAGGCTAACGCGTACCGCGCGTATTGGATTAGCCTCGACCGCGAAGACCTCAGCCGGCACCACGTCCACCCCCTGCAACCGGCAAGCATCAGCCAACCCGGCGGGCGTCTCGACATCCAGCCACAGATGCGGCGCCACCGCCCTGCCCTGCGGCATACGCGGCCCCAGCACGCGCGCGGCCAAGCGCCAGCGCTGCTGCAACTCCTCGACCTGCCAGGCCAGGCGCTGCTGCGCCACGCCGCTTTCGATCCACTCACAGGCCAGCGCCAGGCTCAACGGCGTCACCGCCCAGCGCGTGGCCTGCGCCTCGCAGTCGATACGTTCGAGCAACTCAGGCGCCCCGGCGATAAATCCCAGACGCAAGCCTGGTGCGACACTCTTGGACAGGCTGCTGATCAGCAGACAGCGCTCGGGCAGTTGCACCGCCAACGGCGCCTCGCTGCCAAGCACGCCGTAGACATCATCCTCGATGACCCACAAACGGCGACGCCGCGCCACCTCGGCAATGGCCGCGCGGCGCTCGGCATCCAGGCAGGCGCCGGTGGGGTTTTGCAGACAGGGCGTCAGTACCACCACGCGCGCGCCGGTGGCCCTGGCCTGGCGGTCTAGGTCATCGGGCAGGATGCCGTGCGCGTCCATCGCCACGCCATGCAGCGGCAGACGCAACTGCCGCGCGGCGGCCTTGATCCCCGGCGCGGTGTAGCGCTCCACCAGAATCGGCTCACCGGCCTCGCACAGCGCCAGCAACGCCGCCGACACCCCCTGCTGCGCGCCCGCACAGAGCAACAGGCCGCCTGGCGCCAACTCCAGATCACGTCGGCGCAGCCAGGCGGCAGCGGCCAGGTGCGTGCGCTCGACCAGCGCCGCCGAAGGGTAAGCCTGCAGTGCATCCAATTCGCCACGCGCCGCCAAATCAGCGAGGCAGGCGGATAGGTCACGGTTGCTCGGATCATGCACTGGCACGTTAGTCGACAGGTCGATCAGCGCGCCCTTTGCGCTCGATTGCTTGAGGCGAAACAAACTCGCTTCGCGGCTGCTGGCCAGCACATAGGTGCCACGGCCAACCTCACCGGACACCAAATGCCGACGCGCCGCCTCACGGTAGGCGAGCATCACCGTGCTCGGGTTGATGCCCAGCGTCCAGGCCAGGCGCCGTTGCGGCGGCAGGCGTTCACCGGGCAGCAGATCGCCGCGACCAATCGCGCTGGCAATGGCCTCGACCAGTGCCAAATAGGTGGGTAAGGGGCTGTCGCTAAGGTCTGGGAGCCACATTGCTTGCCATGCAATATAAAGATTTACCCATACAATGCGCCGCACTAGCATCATGGTCAACGCCACCCGGAGTGCCCGTCATGTTCGACCTTGCCCAACTGCGCCAAAGCGCTGAACTGGTTCACCGCCATATGGCCGCCACTGCGCAACTGGCCTGGCCGCTGTTGAGCCAACGGCTGGGCTGCGAGGTCTGGGTCAAGCATGAGAACCACGCGCCCACCGCCGCCTTCAAGGTGCGCGGCGGGCTGGTGTATATCGATGCCCTGCTACGCCGCGAGCCGCAGGTGCGCGGCTTGGTCACCGCCACCCGTGGCAATCATGGTCAAAGCCTGGCGCTGGCGGCGCGCGCCGCGGGCCTGGCTATTCGCATTCTGGTACCGCACGGCAATGCACGTGAAAAGAACGCCGCCATGCGCGCCCTCGGCGCCGAGGTGATCGAGCATGGCCGTGACTTCGACGAGGCCCGCGCCGAGGCCGCGCGCATCGCAGAACGCGACGGCCTGCACGGGGTGCCATCGCTGCATGAGGATCTGGTGCGCGGCGTAGCCACCTACGCCCTGGAGCTGCTGGAAGCGGTGCCAAGTCTGCGCCGGGTCTATGTGCCCATCGGCCTAGGCTCGGGCATTTGCGGGATGATCCGCACTCGCGACCTGCTTGGCCTCGACACCGAGATCATCGGCGTGGTCGCCAGCGGCGCCGACGCCTATGCACGCAGCTTCGAGCAAGGCCGCCTGGTGCAAACCGAACGCGCCGAGACCCTGGCCGACGGCATGGCCTGCCGCCAGCCGCAGCAACTGGCGCTGGACATCATCCGCACCGGTGCCGCGCGTATCGTGCGGGTTGATGACGAGGAGATTCGCTGCGCCATCCGCGCCTACCACGAGGACACCCACAACCTCGCCGAAGGGGCTGGTGCGGCGGCTCTGGCCGCCCTGATGCAAGAACGCGAGCGCAATGTCGGCGAGCGCGTGGCGGTCGTGCTCAGCGGCGCCAATATCGATCGCGCGGCCCTGGCCGAACTACTGCGCGGCGAGGCCGTAGTCGCCTGACTCAGAGCAACGACACAGGCCCCGCTGAACGACGAGTGGGCGTCTGCCGCAACCCGCGCGACACGCCCCACTCTGCCGCTATCAGCACCAGCAGCAAGCCGATCTGGAGCAACAGAGCCATGTACAACGGCTTGAAAATTTGAGTGAGCTGGCGCTTGAGCAGCGCCAGGAGAAACTCGGCCTGAAACAACTGTTCGATACGCGCATCCAGTACCTGCGTCAGCACCTGCTTGTTGAGCCCGCTGTAAGCTGAGCTTTTGTCGACCACCAACTCACCGATGGCCTTACCCAGCAAACTCACCTGCAAGCGGTCGAACAGCTCCAACGCCATATGCTCCAGCATCGATGCATCGGCACGTTCGCTCGCGGCCAGCAGACGTTCGCGGTGCAGATAATCACGCGCCATCTGGTTGAGCACGTCCTGAATGCTACTGCCGCGTAGCACCATCAGACTCTGCTCATCCTGAACCTCGACATACGCCTGAAAATCACGCCAGGTATCATCGGCCAACACCTGCAGCGCGGGCGTAAAACTGTCGAGATGGCGATAGAGCTGCTGCTGACTGCCGTACAACAGGCCGCCCTGCAGGCCGAGAAGACCTCCAGCCAGCGGCAAGAGCAAAAAGTAGAGTTTGAGCAGCCCATGGTGCCAGGACGCGTTGCGCGCCAACCAGCCCGAGTGGTGCAGTTTGAATGCCAGCAGCAACCCGCCAGCCGCACCCAGTAGCAGAGCCAGGGCGATGCAAGAAAAAAGACTGAAGAAACTGAAGGGCTGCCACAAAGCGGTGAGCAGCAGACGGGCCTGTTCCATGCGTATTACCTCCTTCATCCATGACGAGGGCGAGTCTAAACCAGAGCACCGACCAGCGCCGCCAGGGCGTGGCCAGATTGTGCGTCAGGCCACGCCCCTCAGAACCTGTTCACGATCTTTATGCACCTGAAAAGGCAAAAGCAGTTGATGAACATGTAGGAGGGGCTTCAGCCCCGAGCTTTATTTGGGTAAGCCGCTCCTACAAGATCGCGAGCGGCCGCTTTCACCAAACTGCCAAAACCGACGAACCTGGTGAACAGGTTCTAAAAACATCAGCGGAACGGCGGCTCGTCGAAGCTGCGCAGCTTGCGCGAATGCAGCGAGTTGAGCTGGCTGCGCATCAGCTCCAGGGCGGCGATGCCGATATGCAGGTGCTGCGTCACCGCACGCTCGTAGAAGGCGCCCGCCGCCCCCGGCAGCTTGATCTCGCTGTGCAGCGGTTTATCCGACACGCACAGCAGCGTGCCGTAGGGCACCCGCAGGCGATAGCCCTGGGCGGCGATGGTGCCACTCTCCATATCCACCGCTACGGCGCGTGACAGGTTGATCAGCGGTCGCTCCTGGGCCCAGCGCAGCTCCCAGTTGCGGTCGTCATAGGTCAGCACGGTGCCGGTGCGCAGGCGCTTTTTCAGCTCATCGCCCTCTTCGCCGGTGATCAACTTGGCAGCCTCCTGCAGCGCCTGCTGCACCTCGGCCAACGCCGGCAGCGGAATGTGCGGCGGCAGCACGCGGTCGAGAATGCCGTCGCGGCGCATGTAGGCGTGGGCCAGCACGTAGTCGCCGATGGTCTGCGACTGACGCAAGCCGCCGCAGTGACCAATCATCAACCAGCAGTTGGGGCGCAGCACGGCCAGGTGGTCGGTGATGTTCTTGGCATTGGACGGGCCGACGCCAATATTGACCAGGGTGATGCCGTGGCCATCGGCAGCCTGCAGGTGATAGGCCGGCATCTGGTAACGATGCCAGACCACATTCTCGATGATCGCCTGCATCTCGCCTTCGTTCATGCCGCGCTCAATCACCACATTGCCCGGCAACACCATGCGCGTGAAGCGCGAGTCGCCCACCAGCATGTCCAGGCCATGGCGAATGAACTGGTCGACGTAACGGTGATAGTTGGTCAGCAGAATCCACGGCTGCACATGGCGCCAATCGCTGCCGGTGTAGTGCTGAATGCGCTTGAGCGAAAAGTCGGTACGCGCGGCGTCGAACAGCGCCAGCGGCAGCGGGTCGATATTCTCCCAGTCATACAGGCCATCGGCCGTGCCATCGGTGGCGGCAGACAGGTCGGTGCTGGGGAACACCCGCGCCAGCTCGGCAGCAGTCACGCCGCTGCCAGCCAGCTCATCGCCGCCCTCGACCACATACGGATAGGGAATATTCTGCTGGCTGCGACCGACCTCCACACGCAAGGTGAAGTCATTCATCAGCGGGCGCAGTTGCTCCAGCAGGTATTTGCGAAACGCCGACGGCTGGGTCACGGTAATCGCGTAAGTACCCGGCACCTGCACCTTGGCGTAGGCACGCACAGTGGTCGGCACCTCACCCTGGCACAGGTAGATCAAACGCAGTTCAGGGTAACGGAACAGGCAATGCTCGCTGGCATCCGGGCTCACGCGCGCCTTGAGATAACGCTTGAGCGCATGGCTCAGCGCCCCAGTGGCCTCGTGGTACAACGCGGCAAGGCGATCGACCGCCTCTTCGGGAGTGTGGACAACGACAAAATCATCGGAGCAGGCTTTCACAGGCGTCTTCCTGGCTGAACGAACGCCTCTATCTTGCCTGTAACTGCATGGCAAAACATAGCGTGGCGACCGAGCGAGTCGGTCGCCACACCGCCATCATCAGGCCGCCTGGTGCAAACGCACGTTGAACAGCGGGCCCCGGCTAAAACCTGACAAGCTCTTGGCCGCCGCCAGTACGCCCAGATCGATCAGCGGTTCAAGCAGAATCACGCTCATATAGGCCAGGCCGAAGCTGCCCACCGCAGCCAGGTTATCGCTGGTGAAGCCGTGGCCGTAGAAGGCCCAGAAGCCGACCCAGGCGACGATGCCGCCCTGATAGACGCTCGACAGCGCCAGCGCCTGCTTATAGGACAGCTCGACATAAGCGGTGCCAGGTGAGACAACGCGCTTGGCCAGCACGCTGATCGCCCACAACGGCACCAGCAGCGTGGTGACATTCATGCCGTACTGCGGCAAGTCGAACGGTGCGAACAGCAAGCCCTGCAACAGCAGACCCGCTGCCAGGCCAATGGCAGTAGCACCAGCGCCAAACAACAGCAGCAAGGTCGAACCGAGGATCAGGTGCACCTCGGAAACGCCCACCGCATGGTGCGGCAATACCTCGAAAAAGCAGAACACCAGCGCCGAGGTCAGCAAGCTGCGCAGCGCCAGAGCGCTTACCCCGCCGTTGTCACGAATGGCATCACGCGCCAGTTTGGCCGTCAGGCCAAAGGCGCCGACTGCCGTTGCGTAGCTGAGAAAGATCTTGGCGCCTTCAACGACACCCGGTTCGATATGCATGCAAGTTCCTTGGCCGCGCCCACCGCGCGACGATTCGGATGGAGGGTGGGCACAACGCCCGTTGTCGATGGCAGGTCTCCTGGCTCACGGCTTGGCACTTCGCCCACCTTCCCAACCAAAGTCAGTGGCATAGGGGCATCGTTCGCCGCTTACAGTTGCGGGGGCAGCCAGGGCATTGGCGGAATTCGCCGCACCCTGTTCCCTTTTCATCCGCGTCACGTACGTGCACGCAGAACCATCGCGCGCCAGATTACGCGCCTGACCAGGGAAAAAACAGCACGTCTGGGCGGCAAGCTTGGTTCATCGCCGCTGGCGCGGGGAACACGTGGAGAGTACGCGGCGTGCTACTTTCGCCCCCGGTTCATCCCCGCTGGCGCGGGGAACACTTGGCCATTTCAAAGCCAAGTGCTTTCAGCTTCGGTTCATCCCCGCTGGCGCGGGGAACACAGCTTAACTTTGACATGATGACCGACTGCGGACGGTTCATCCCCGCTGGCGCGGGGAACACGCCCGGCAGACTGCTGACTTTATAGAAGCGAACGGTTCATCCCCGCTGGCGCGGGGAACACCTCGGCAGCCGCAGTACGCTGCGCTTGCGTGCCGGTTCATCCCCGCTGGCGCGGGGAACACATTGCCTAAGTTTGAGAAAACCACGGCCTTTGCGGTTCATCCCCGCTGGCGCGGGGAACACTGCTGCTGGTGCTGGCGATTGTCCTTATCGAACGGTTCATCCCCGCTGGCGCGGGGAACACACCGCAGACATCGCATCCAACATCCTCACCGGCGGTTCATCCCCGCTGGCGCGGGGAACACCTCACCGCCTGCGCGGATCAAATCGCCGTTTTCGGTTCATCCCCGCTGGCGCGGGGAACACTGTCTGTTCGCGGCTAAGGCCGGTACGGATGGCGGTTCATCCCCGCTGGCGCGGGGAACACCGTACCAGCAAGAGCCGGAGTCAATTCTCTGGCGGTTCATCCCCGCTGGCGCGGGGAACACGCTGTCTGCTACGTCCTGGAGCACTATCCCAACGGTTCATCCCCGCTGGCGCGGGGAACACGCACAGCTCGACGCCTGGGCCAAGTTCCCTGACGGTTCATCCCCGCTGGCGCGGGGAACACCCGTCCATGCCCGCGCCGCGCCACATTTCGAGCGGTTCATCCCCGCTGGCGCGGGGAACACCGATTTGCCGTAGCACTCGACAATGATCTTGCCGGTTCATCCCCGCTGGCGCGGGGAACACCACCAGCAGCAGCTCCAAGGGGAGGGGCGTTGCGGTTCATCCCCGCTGGCGCGGGGAACACTAGCTATCAGCACCGCAATTATCACCCGTAGACGGTTCATCCCCGCTGGCGCGGGGAACACGAAGGTTCCAGAGCGCGGTAGCTACATATGGGCGGTTCATCCCCGCTGGCGCGGGGAACACCGCCTTATTGCGCGCCCACTTCTGAGCAATCTCGGTTCATCCCCGCTGGCGCGGGGAACACAAAATTTCCTCATACATGATTGTGAGCATGAACGGTTCATCCCCGCTGGCGCGGGGAACACCAGTCGGGCCATGTGGGTTTTAGACTGGCGGACGGTTCATCCCCGCTGGCGCGGGGAACACCCTTAGCGTAACCAATTGTTCCCAAAAGAAAAAATCAGCAGCTAAAAATCTACCAACTTTCCTTGTTAAAGATCGGGTGTTTCAGGAGGGTAAAAAGCGACCAAATGCAGGCCGTCGAACTCCACCGGGAGGCGGCGGTTTGGCCCAAGCGTCTGGAACTCATACCCCGACTCATGGTTGCTCGCCCAGGCCATCACTACGTTGCCATCTTCATGCCCCTTGCTCAGGTGCTCCCAGATCATTTCACGGGTACGCCTGGAGACATCACCGATATAGACACCAGCCCGTACTTCCAGCAGCCAGATGGCCATGCGCCCACGCAGGCGTGGCGGGACGTTCTCGGTGACCACGACCAGAAAGCTCATTACTGCGCCCTGTGCCCGGCATCGCCGATGCTTTCCGGGTTGGGGATCGCCGGTGGCACGGACTCCGGCGGCGCCTCGGGCGGCGAGATCCCGCCTGCCGACAGCACCTCTTCGATGATGGGGATGATCTTGCCGAGGATCTTGCTGGAACGAAACAGATCACGACAGCCCAGCCGCACTTCACGCTCGGGCTGGTGCGGTGTCTTGGCGGCGATGCGAAAGGCCAGCGGTACAACGGTCTCGAACTTGAACAGGTCAGCGATATCGTAGACGAAGGACAACGGCTTGCCGGTGTGGATGAAGCCCACCGCCGGCGCATAGCCTGCCGCCAGCACGGCGGCCTCGGTGATGCCATACAGGCAGGAGGTGGCTGCCGACAGGCAACGGTTGGGGATATCCGCTGCATCCCATTCGTTGCGGCCATAGTTGCGCGCCCGCCAGTCGACGCCGCATTGCTTGGCCAGCAGCTTATAGGTTTCGCGTACGCGGGCGCCCTCGATACCGCGCAACTGCTCGACGCTACGTCGAGCCGGTGCTGGCTCCTGAAAGCGTAGCTCGTACATCTTGCGCACCACCTTGAGCCGCAACTCATCGTCCAGCGCCAGCTTGGCCTGATAGAGCAAGCGATCCGCCCGCGCTCCGCCAGGCTGACCACTGGCATACAGGCGCACGCCGGACTCCCCCACCCACACCAGCAAGGTGCCGACGGTGGAAGCCAGGTGCACGGCAGCGTGCGAAACCCGCGTGCCGGGTTCGAGCATGATGCAGGCCACCGAACCGACCGGAATGTGCATACGCACGCCGGTCTTGTCGATGACCACGAAAGCACCGTCCTGCACGTCGATCTGCCCGTACTGGACGAAGATCATCGACACCCGATCCTTCATCGGCAGGGGTTTGAGCGGAGGCAGCAGGTTACCGGCCATGTTCAGACGCCTTCATCGAGCAATGGCTGCCGAGTAGCTTCGACCAATACGCGCATTTGCCGAATAGCCAGCTCGTTCAATTTCAGCAGGCGCTCGGACTGGGGCAGCCCTTCACTGATGAAGTGCGCGTTCATCGATTCCAGGTTGGCCAGACAGACCAATTGATGGACGTCGGCATGATCACGCAGATTGCCTTTCAGTCCTGGGTTGGCATCACGCCATTGTCGAGCGGTGACGCCGAACAATGCCACGTTCAACAGGTCGGCCTCACTGGCATAAACGAAGCTGATCTGCTGTGCGCTCAAGGTTTCGGGAATCAGATTCTCGCGAATGGCATCGGTATGGATCAGGTAGTTGACCTTGGCTAGGTTGCGGCGAATATCCCAACCCAACTGCTGAAACTCTTGCTCCTTGAGCCGCTGAAACTCCTTGATCAGGTAGAGCTTGAACTCCACCGAAATCCAACTGGCAAACTCGAAGGCAATATCCTTTTGGGCAAAGGTGCCACCATAACGCCCAGCTTTGGAAACCAAGCCAACAGCACCGGTCTGCTCGATCCACTGCTTGGGGGTCAGGGTGAAGCTATTAAGCCCTGCCTGCTTTCTAAACCCGTCGAATTCGACGGGTTTAAAATCGGGGTTATTGAGTTGCTCCCAGATCCCCAGAAACTCGAGGGTATTGCGATTACGCAACCAGTTGCGGATCAAGTCATCAATTCGATCCGCGTTTTTGTATCGCGCGATATCCGTTATGGAGATGTACTCAACCCCATCCTTGATATGCGTATTGATGTCCTGCTCAAGCACCTGCAGCTTGGCTTTCATGCAGCCCTCCATTTCTGCTCCAGAATCAGCCGCGCCCCACGCTGAGCAGCCCACAGCCGAATGCCTTGCCCGGGCCGATGCCTTGTTCAAGCGCACGACTGAAGGCCGCCAGTTCGCGCACCTGCAAGCGCCCCTCGAAGCACACCCGTTGCAAGCTGATGCGGCTGTCACCCTTGCGGCTTGCCAGCATATCGCTGGCCGTGACCAGGGCCGCTTCGACCGCGAAACCATGGCGCTCGCCCTGACGACTCAACCAGGCAAGTTGCTCCTGCTCGCCCACCAGGCCATAGCGTTTGCCCTGGCGCGTCACGGTTGGATTGGCCAACAGACGAAAGCGGTAGCGCACCCCGCCCTCGACCCAGGATTGGAGATCGAGCGGTTTGCTTTCGATCTCGCGCTGCAGGTAATTGGGCAGCACCTGCAAGGCCGACCAGTCGCCAGCCTGCGCCGATTGCACCAGCACCACAGGGCTTGCCCAGGCATTACTGCCCGCTTCCAGACGCCAGAGAAAACGCGCCGGAGTACTCTGCTCATCGGGCACGAAGGCACGGGCCAGCGTACGGTGCATCTCGTAGGCATCGGCCAGGTCACGCCGCGCCTGGGCGCTGCGCGGGTCAAGCGTCAGTCTGGTCAGGTACATGTAGCACTCCCGATTTCACGTAACGTGGGCCGAAACGACGTTCGGCAAAAGGCGCGACCGGCTGATCCAGGCGGACGGCGCCTTCCTGAGCATCTTCCAGCAGGCAACGCAGGGTTGGCTGTGAGTCGTCTCGGCGCGCACTGCTTAGCCTTGGGTATTGCGCCAGCGCTGTCTCCAGCGGCAGGGGCGACAAGCCATCGGGCAGCCAGACAGGCATGCCCGGCGCGAAGCTCTTGCGTCCCAGCGCCAACGGCCAGTGCGGGGCGCGCAAGGCGGCGTGAATGCGCGTCAGCAGGTCTTCATCCGCCCCTTCCAGACCGACCAGAAAGGCCGCATCCGACAGGTAATAGCGCGGGCTGACCACGGTGCGTCGCAAGTCCGACTTACCCGTGGCGATCAATACGCCGGTCGCTGTCTGGTAATCGCGCATGGGCGCGCCTTCATGGTCGACACGCACGCCCATGCGCAGGGCCGCCAAATCCTCGACCGGCTCATGCCGATCCCGCCCCAGGGCCGCACAGACCAGCCCAAGCACACCCGATTTGGAAGGCTCCAACTGGGTATCGCGCTCATCGAAGCGGCTGGTGGTGCCCCAGGATTGCATCGGCCCCTGCAAACGCAGCAACAGGGTGGCCATGCTCAACCCTCCAGTTGCGCGGCAACCTGCGTGCGTACCCAGGCCGCCAGCTCACTCAGGTTCTGCACCTGAGTGCCCTTCTGCGCAGGCCAGGCGTCGCTCAGATCGAGATACGCCCACTGATCGCGGGCATCGGCATAGACCGCCGCCAGCTTGCCCTCATGCTTGGCCAACTCGCTGACCGACAGCCCAGTCAACGATGCATCCTGACGGGCAGCGATGGGTTTCTCGAAGGCATTGGCCAGGTTCAGCGGGCCGGCGTGGCGCAGACAAACGCCGACGAAACTCGGCAGGTTATGTGCGGCGAAGGTGTTCTGCTTGCCCGTTGGGATGGCGCGCACCACGGCTTGGGTGAAAGCCTCTAGGGCGGACAGGGTCAGTTCGCGATCCTGCTGCAGGTTGCCGAGCAGCTTGCCAGCATCGACCACGGCATAGCGGTACAAGGTGGCGGAGTTGAACTCCACCTGGCCGATCATGCCGGCGCCGGTTTCGTCCGGCCCGCCTTTGTCGTCGACGGCGGTGAAGTAGTCGAACTCACGCTCCACGCGATGAGTACTGATGGCATGGGCGACCTGGCAGGCAGCGTCCTGGTTGACCTCCGGCATGTCGGCGAGCATGCGCCCGAACAGCGCCACGTCCACGGCCTTGCCGCCGTCGAGCAGGGCCTTGGCCTTTTTCACCACATCTGCCGGGGCGCTGGCCTTGGCTTCCTTCTTGCCTTTCTTCTCGCCACCCGCCGGGGCTCCGGCCAGTTCGTCCCAGTGCTGTTCGATCAGCGCAGCGAAACCCGCGATTTCGGCTTCGCCGAGAAACAGCAGGTACTCGGTCTTGCCGTCGTCTTTGAGCTTGAGACCAGCAGCGGCCAGGGCAACTTCGATCTTGCCTTCGGCTTCCAGCGGATCACGCCCAACCAGACGCTCCAGCAACAGCGCCTTGAGCTTCTTGGTACGCACGCCGCGATACTCCGGGGCGACCAGCTCATGCTCCTGCGCCGCCAGGCGAATGGCGCGCTTGAAGCACTGGCTGCTGACCCGCGCACGGCGATGACCACCGAACAGAGCATCCTTGGGCGCACCGGTGTCATCGCGGTTGAGGTTGGATGGGGCGAAGTTCTGGATCAGGTGAAACTCGACAAACAGACTCATGATGTCCCTCTCAGTCGTTGACAGCTTGTTCGGTGGATTCGGCAGCAGGCGTCGCCAGCGCACGATAGAAGTCCCGCGCCCAGCGCTGGCGTACGTTGTCGCGGCGCTCGGCATCGATATAGGGGTTGAGCCAGACGCTCAGGTCGCGCAGCAGCACGGCGTAGTCCAGCGGGCGATCATCGGCGGCCAACAGGCTGATGATCTGGCGCAGATACACCGCCAGGTTTTCCGCATCGGCACCGAGCAAGGCGACGAAGCGTTGCTCGATGCTGGCGCTTTCACGCTTGCGCATCAGTTCGCCAAGGCTGGCAGCCAGGCTTCGCGCACCATGATGAGGATGAGCGGCGTATAGGCCCGCCGTCAGATACAGCGCCAGGCGCGAAGCGTCCTGAGCATGCCGCTCGACCGCGACGAAGCGCTCCACATAGGGATAAGCCGGCGGATAGCTACCCGGCTCGAAGCTCAGGCTGCGGCGCAAGGTGGCGATGGCGCCCCGGTCACGCTCTTGCAGGCGCTGCAAATGGGCGATAAAGCTCTGCGCGAACTCACTCATGCGCGAACCTCCTTGTCAGGTGTGGGAGTCGCCCGCAACGGGGCAAGCAGCCCCAGCAGACGTGAATGATGACGTGCCTCGGCACGTAGAGCTTTGGCGCCTCGGCCCAAGCCGGCCAACACGGCCTGCCAGGCATCACGGGCGGCGTCATGCAGGCTCTGGCGCCAGAGTGCTTCGGCCTCGTCCAGTTCGTCGTTGCCCAACAGCGCCATGGCATGGCCCAGATGGCGCTCGGCACTGGCGAAGTACAAGGCGCCCGCTGGCCCGGCATCGATCAGGCTACGGGCACGAGCCCAGGTGTCCTTGCTGCCGGGGTCGGGCAGGGTTTCGGCGAGCATGCCGGTGGCCAGCTTGCGCAAGGCGGTAAACAACTCTTCGGCATCGCGCACATAGCGGCGCAGCTCGTTGGCGTGATCGGCGGAAGCCAGCAATTTGGACGGCAGTGCGATGCGTTCGGAGCGCCAGCGCAGCAATTTGGCCTGATCGCTGGCCAAGCCTGCGATCAGCAACGGTTGCACACCGCTGCCCAGGAAAAGTTGCAGATTGGCCGCCCACTCCAGCACCGCCGCAGGCTGCGAGGTCTTGCCTTCGGCATCCGGCAACAACGCGGGTAAGTCGCGCCACAAGGCACGGCCTTCGCTGAAGCTCAGGCGCACCAGGCTATTGCTGCCGGCCCGGTAGCTGGCCATTGGGTCGGGGGCCTGCACGTCGTCGCCCAGAGCCAAACCAGCGGCAAAGCGAATCCACTGCACACGCTGTTCATCGTCCGCCAATAGCAAAACTGCTCGGCTTTGCCGGGTGTAGCGATCATTGGGGCCAGTCGCCACCTCAGGGTCGCCACGCAACTGGGCAATGCTCGGCGCGTTGCGCTCCCAGGCGGGCAGGTCTTCATGCCCTGTTTGAGTCGGCGGGTGCAGAGCCAGGCACAAGCTTTGCCCCAGTGAATCGCCCACCGGCATTACCGCTGCCGTATTGGCCAAGGCGCCTGCCTTGTCGGAGTCGCGCAGCGTCTTGACCAGGCCGCCGGGCGTGAATTGCAGAAAGCCCAGCAAGGTACGCAGCGCATCGGCGGCTGCGATGCTGCGCGGCGCCAGGTCACAGGAGTGATCGAACACCACCGGCGCATTGCCGTTGGCGCTGGCCAGGGAGATTTGCGTCCAGGGTTTGAGCTTGTCGCGGGTTTCGTCGGCGTCAGCCAGTGCCGCCACCTGCATGAAGGGGTACTGCGGATGGAACAACCAAAAGCGCTCGCGCCAATGCTGCAGATAGTCGCGAATGGCGGCCAGCGGCAGCCCGTTCTGATACCAGCGCACACGCTCGGCATCCGTCCAGCGCCCTTGCGCCTGGCTGATGGCGCGGTGGGTAATAGCCAGCAACAGCCGGTATTGAGCGATCAGGCCCGGCGGCGAGGTTTCCGCCAGGGCACTGATCTCGCCGGCCTGTTCGAAGAGCGCCAACAAGCCCAGCTCACGCACCTGCCCATCGTGCATCCGTACCGCCAGCCATGGCTCGTCGAGCAGATTGAAAGACTCACTCATGCCTATCCCCCATTCCCTGTTGCCACGATTCCATATCCCTCTCCCTGAATCTAACAGGCCTGCAGTAAAGCAGACAAAGTGCCACTACGGCATGAGTCAAATCAATTCAACCGGCAAACTCCCAGGGGTTGACCAGTGCCACGCCCGTGGGCAGAAAGTCCGCCACGTTGCGTGTGGCGACCGTCATGCCATGCACCAATGCCGTGGCCGCGATCAGCGCGTCGCGTTCGGCCCGAGGGTCGGGAACGTGCAATTGCGCGCAGCGCTGCGCCACGGCGGCGTCGACCGGCAGGATGCGACCGGCGAAGCCAGGTAATACGTGGCCATCGAGCCAGGAGCGCAGCAGGCTGCCCTGCTGCGGGTCGCGTCTTTCCACCAGCAAAACGCCGGTTTCCAGCTCAAGCACGGTGATAGCGGAAATAAACAACTGCCCCGGCACCAGACGCTGAGCCCAGGCCGCCAGGCGCGGGTCGGCCTTGCCACTCTTGGCCTTGCGCAGTTCGGACACGACATTGGTGTCGAGGACGAACATCAGCTCAAGTCCGCCGGGCGCGACAAACCTTGCGCACGCGGCGCCTCGAACTCAATGTCCTCGACTGTCGGCATGGCCAGCAGATCGATGATGCTGCCGGGGCCGCCGGTCAGACGCTGGTATTGCTCGATGCTCAGCAGCACATGGGCCAGCTTGCCACGATCCGTGATAAAGACCGGCCCCCGATTAGCAGCGCGCTTGGCGCCACTGGTGTCCTGATTGAACTCGCGACTGGTAAGGATGGTTTGCATGGCGCACCTAGAAATGTAGAAACATGCCTACATGATACGCCTGATCATCATTCGGGCAAGCCACTAGCTGCGCCGCGCTGATAGACCAAGCCCAATTCATCCTCCAGACGCACCGTCAAACGCCCGATCTGCAGGCAGCCATCGATCAGTACCAGCGGCTTGAGATGACGCAGCAACGGATGCTCATTGAACGACCGCCGCGACTCCAACGCCTGCGTATGCTTGACCAAAGCGGTGCGTGAGGTTTTTAGCTGGCGGGCATGGAGCTGTTTGGCCAGCGCGTTGGGCAGCGGCTGATCGGGGTCGAAGGCCTCGCCACCTGGTGTCAGGCTCCAGCCACCGGGCACTTCATGCACGGGTATCAGCGTTACCGAGTCGTCACCGAGGCGGGTGTAATTGGGCAGCCCCAAGCCTTCCTCGCCCTCTTCATAACCGCGATTTTTCTGGGTGTAGGCGTTCTGCGGTTCGGCCTCGGGGTCGATGGCGACGTTGCGGGCCATCATGCGCTCGGTCTGCCGTTTGCCCAAGTAACTGCCGTAGGCCTCATCCTCGATAAAGGCACGATCCGCCTCGGCCAGATCCGCCGGTAAATCCTCGCAGTCATACACCGCCTGCACCAGCCGGTCGATGTCCTGTGGCAGGTGTAATTCCTGCTCACGCGACAGCAACGCCCAGGTGCGCCCAAGGATGTAGGGCTCATAGACGTATTCCCAGGCCGTGCTCTTGAGATCGGGCAAGGCTTCGGGCGCCAGCCCCGCCACATACAAGGTCGCCTGCCGATGTGCCTCGGGGCGCTCGCGCTGGTGGCGATGCAGACGACCGGCGCGCTGCAGAATCAGATCCACCGGCGCTAGGTCAGTAAGCATGAAGTCGAAGTCGATATCCAGGCTCTGCTCGGCCACCTGGGTGGCGATCAGCAAAGCCCTGGCCGGGCGCGCGCCACCCTCACCAAAACGCGCCAGCACGGCCTTTTCCTGCTCGCTGCGCTGATTGGCCGGGAAGCGCGCATGAAAGAGCAGCAGCGAAACCTCATCGCCCAGTTCAGCCTTGAGTTTTAGGTAAAGGCTTTGCGCGCGATCCACGGTATTGACGATCAGCGCGCCGCAACCACCTTGCTGCACCAGCACACAGGCCTTGGCGATCAGGCTGTCGACATCTTCCGCCACGGCCTGCAGGTGAATCGGCGGCAGTGGCCGCGAAGCACAGGTGCCACCCTTGAGGCCACGATCATCGGCCAACAACAGACGCGGATAGCTCAGATCGGGCGCGCTCTCCGGGGCAACGCCCCAGGCACGTAGCAAGGCATCGCGACGCGGCGCCGGCAAGGTAGCGCTCATCAACACTACCGAACTGCCCATCGCCTTGAGCCAACGCAGCAAGGCTTCGATCAGGCCGCTGGTGTAGGTGTCGTAGGCATGTACTTCATCGAGCACCACCACGCGGTTGCTCAAACCCCACAAGCGCACGAAATGGTGTTTGACGTTGAGTGTGGCGAACAGCGCCTGATCCACAGTGCCAACGCCATAAGGCGATAGCAGCGGGCGGCGGCGCTGAGAGAACCAGGCCGACGAGGACACGCTCTCGCCCTCGGCACCATAAATGCCCCGTAGCGCCAGCACCTGTTCGTTAAGCCCGGCGCCACCATGTACCAGTTGCACGTCCAGCGCCGTATCGCCCGAGAAGCCATGGAGAAAGGTCAAAGCACGGTTGAACAATGCATTGCCTGTGGCCTGCGTCGGCAGCGCGACATACAGGCCACGATGTTGGTTGGCCGCCTGCAGCCGCAGGTGAGCGAGAAAGGCCAGCTCGGTCTTGCCCTCACCCATCGGCGCCTCGACCAGCAGCAGTGCCGGGCCTTGTACACCACCGAGCAAGCGATCAGCCTCGCGCTGCAAAGGTCGCGCCGTCAGCTTCGGGCGCTGGACGATCTGTGCGATCAGATGATCCGCTGTGGACGAGTCTTTCAACAAAGGCTGAAAGACTCGCCAACCGATCTGCTGCAATGCCTGATCCGCGCGTAAGCAGGCATCAACATGATGCTCGGCCAGCAGCGCGTGGCGCTCGCCCAAGGGAAACCATTCGGGGTTGGAGCCAATCCAGTCAGCCACGCTGGTCAAGCCTGCCAGCCATTGCACCGCTGGCTGCGACAAGGCCTCGGTCTGCGGAGTGCCCTGTGGCGCCAATACGCCCCAGTAAGCCGCGAATATCTGCCGACGCGCCTCGCTCCAGGCCGGTGGCTCGAACGCCGGTTTGGCCCGATTGAATTCGCTTTGGTTGAAGTTGTAGCCATGGTGGGCGCTGATGGCCTGCAACACATGGCGAATCCACAACAGATGGCCGATACCCTGGCCAGGCAAGTGCTCCCAGAGCAACGCTGCACTGGCGCAAGCATGGTCGGTAACACCCAGGGCACGGTCGGGAAAGGCCAGCCCAAGCGCCTCACCGGCCTGTCGCCCTTCGAACCACTTGTCCTGAAAGCCGGGGATGGCCTTGCCGAAGTCATGCAGGCCTACCAGGCAGGCAACCCAACGCGCAACATGCTCACGCCCCAGGCCCAACGCCTGAGCGGCCCAATCCAGTGTGCTCGGAGGCTCATGAGCCAGCATCCGCTCGGCCACCGCAGCCACGTCCAGCAAATGCGCCAGCACACCATGGCCGTAGCCTTCACCACTCTTGGCCCAGAGGCGGCGGGCCTGGTCGCTGAGATCGGCGAATCCTTTCATCTGGCACTCCTTGCATCATGAAACTCGACTTGAAACAAAGTGCCACCATCGCCAGCGACAGACAATCGCAGGCATCGAAAATGCATCGCTGCTGCAAGAAAATCAGTGCAGCACTTGCCCCGTTAGCAGGAATGTGTAGAGCCGCCAGAGGCGGTGCAGCGCTGCGGCACTCATCCCTGCAAATGCGAATAGCAGGAAGTCACCACCTGCGACTCAAGCAGGACCATGCAAATACTTGTAGCGCACTCACCGCGGTATTAAAGTTCGATACCATGAACAATAAACCGAAAAACACTCTGCAAGCCATCTTCGCCAAGCCAGCCTCCAGTTCGCTTGAATGGGCTCGCATTGAGTCTCTTTTTATAGCGGCTGGCGCCAGGACTATCGAGGGCAATGGCTCCAGAGAGCGCTTTGAGCTGAACGGCGTGATCGGCACCTTTCACCGCCCCCACCCCGACAAGGAAGCCAAGCCCTACCAGGTTCGTGATGCTCGGGCCTTCCTTGAGCAAGCAGGAGTCACCCCATGAACGCAATGAATTACAAAGGTTATGCCGCTCGCATCGAATACAGCGATGAAGATGGTCTCTTCATTGGCCATATCGCAGGGATTCGCGATGTAGTGGGTTTCCATGGTGAGTCGGTAAAAGAACTTCGCGGTGCCTTTGAAGAAGCTGTCGACGATTACCTCGAAACCTGCGCCAAACTAGAGCGCTCGCCACAAAAACCCTACTCCGGCAAACTCAGCCTGCGCCTGGAGCCCGCGCTTCATGCGTCGGTCGCCGTGAAAGCCGAATTGGCTCACAAAAGTATCAATCAATGGGTGGTGGACGTGCTGGATCGCGAGGCACATGCCTGACAACTGCACGATCACACTCACCAGCGCAGAAGCATCCCTCGACCACAATTCAACGAGCACCGCAGCGTGCTCAACAGTCGCTAGGAGCAAGCCCCCCACAAAGGCCGCGCCGACAGCCGCTACAAGGCCTCACTTCGAGCGACTCCTTGAATTTGCCATTGCGCTCCATCCCCGCTGGCGCGGGGAACACTTCAAGTACCTGAAGCACGATCTGCGCGAAGGCGGTTCATCCCCGCTGAGCGGGGAACACTTCAGCGCCGCTATCGAGCTGGCCGCGCAGGACGGTTCATCCCCGCTGGCGCGGGGAACACTCGTCGGCGGTCATGGTCTGGCCCAGCACGCCCGGTTCATCCCCGCTGGCGCGGGGAACACCATTAGTGGCGCAACTAGGTTTTTGCCCCGTACGGTTCATCCCCGCTGGCGCGGGGAACACAACATCCTGCCACCAAGCCTCAAAAACCATGGCGGTTCATCCCCGCTGGCGCGGGGAACACCAGCACATCGAGGCCTTTGCAGGCGTTCCACACGGTTCATCCCCGCTGGCGCGGGGAACACGCCCTATATGTAAAGCGTATTTCGATCATCTGCGGTTCATCCCCGCTGGCGCGGGGAACACCTGCTAATGCCTGCCACGCTCGGAATGGGTGACGGTTCATCCCCGCTGGCGCGGGGAACACAAGGCCAGCGGATCCGGTAGATGTCGGGCCTACGGTTCATCCCCGCTGGCGCGGGGAACACGTGCTTCCCATCAGTGTACAGCGACTGCATTTCGGTTCATCCCCGCTGGCGCGGGGAACACTGTCCACTGAGCCAGAGGCTCCGAAAGTCAGCCGGTTCATCCCCGCTGGCGCGGGGAACACGGAAGTCGAAGTCGCGCTTGAGGCGGCTGAGCACGGTTCATCCCCGCTGGCGCGGGGAACACAACATTACCGGCGAGGCTCAGCAGCTTATTGACGGTTCATCCCCGCTGGCGCGGGGAACACGTCGACCAGTTAGAACCTGACCACTGGCTGCGCGGTTCATCCCCGCTGGCGCGGGGAACACACTTAGCGTAACCGATTGTCCCCAAAGGGAAAAATCAGCCGCTAAAAATCTACCAACTTTTCCTTGTTAAAGATCGCTCTGGCATCAAAACAGATTCGGCGTGCTGCGCGCCAGTAACGCCTCGACGTCGACCCCACGCGGCAGGGTGCCGTAGACCCGGCCACGGCCCTCCAGGCGGCTGGCGATAAAGGCATCGCTGACCACGCTGTTGCCCGCCTCCAGCAGCAACTTGGCCTGCAGGGCCACGGCCATGTCCTCGGTGAGTTGGCGGGCGCGGTACTGGATGTCGGCGGTATCGGCAAAATCGGCCTTCAGGCGCTGGATATGTGCCTTGAGGCGGGCATCGCCGTGACCATCGCCCAACTCATCGAACAGTGCATCGAGCACACCTGGCTCCTTGGACAGGGCGCGCAGCACGTCCAGGCATTGCACGTTGCCGGAGCCTTCCCAGATGGAGTTGACCGGTGCCTCGCGGTACAGGCGCGGCATGATGGTTTCCTCGACGTAACCGGCGCCGCCCATGCACTCGCTGGCCTCATAGATCATTTCCGGTGCGCGCTTGCAGATCCAGTATTTGCCCACGGCAGTGACCAGCCGGGCGAACTTGTCTTCCTGAGCATCATGCGAATGGTCGAGTGCGCGCCCCATACGCATGCAAAGCGCCAATGCGGCTTCGCTCTCCAGTGCCAGGTCGGCGAGCACGTTCTGCATCAGCGACTGGTCGGCGAGCAGCTTGCCGCCCACCTGGCGATGGGCGCAGTGGTGCGCGGCCTGGGTCAGAGCCTGACGCATCAGGCTGCTGGAGCCGACCATACAGTCGAAGCGGGTCATGGCCACCATCTCGATGATGGTCGGCACGCCGCGCCCTTCCTCGCCGAGCATCCAGGCAAAGGCGCCGCGATATTCCACCTCGCTGGAGGCGTTGGCCCAGTTGCCCAATTTGTTTTTCAGGCGCTGGATATAGAACGCATTACGCGAGCCGTCCGGGCGATGGCGCGGCAGCAGGAAGCACGACAGGCCCTTGTCGGTATGGGCCAGGGTAAGGAAGGCGTCGCACATCGGCGCCGAGCAGAACCATTTGTGCCCGACCAGCTCGTAGCCCTGCCCTGGCCCGCCCTGGCCGATGGGGTAGGCGCGGGTGGTGTTGGCGCGTACGTCGGTGCCACCCTGTTTCTCGGTCATGGCCATGCCGATGGTGACGCCGAGCTTCTGCTCCATCGGCAGGTTGCGCGGGTCGTACTCGGTGGCGAGGACCTTCGGCAGCCACTGTTCGGCCACGTTGGACTGCAGACGGATGGCGGGCACGGCGGCGAAGGTCATGGTCAACGGGCAGCCGCTGCCCGCCTCGGCCTGGCTGTGCAGGTAGGTCAGCCCGGCGCGGGCGACATGAGCGCCGGCGCGTGGGTCTGTCCAGGGCAACGACGGCAGGCCGTGCTCGACCGCTGTACGCATCAGTTCATGGTAGGCCGGGTGAAACTCGACCAGATCAATGCGGTTGCCATACCGATCATGGCTCTTGAACACCGGTTTGTTCTCATTGGCGAGAAAGCCGGCTTGCATCAGCGTGCCACCGGCCAGCGCGCCATAGGCGTGCAGGCGCTCATGGGCCCAGGCGCCGTCATAGCGGCGAATCCATTCTTGTAGCGGCAGGTCGAGGCGATAGAGGTTGGCGCCGTCCAGGCTCGGCACCTGGTTGAACACGGCATGAGTTTCGGCGTGCAAATTTGGGGTCATCACGTAGCTTCCTTGGCGGCCAGGGCGCATGGCCGCAGTGAAGCAAGCTTCAGACCGGGAGCAAAGAGGCGATAGCGCCAAATCGACGGATCAAAGCAGCCACCTCCTCGCTCAGGTCGGCGTGCTTAGGCGCGACAGAGTACCCAGTCATGCAGCAGCACGCGCAGCTCGTCGAACTTCACCGGTTTGGCCAGGTAATCGCTCATGCCGGCGGCCAGGCAGCGCTCGCGATCCCCGCTGTGGCTGTGGGCGGTGATCGCCAGCACCGGCAACTCGGCGCAGTCAGGCAGCGCGCGTAGCGCTCGACAAGTGGCAAAACCATCCATGACCGGCATCTGGCAATCGAGCAGCACCGCGTCCACTTGCTCGTTGCGCAGCAGATCCAGCGCCTCTGCACCGTTGTCGGCGGTGCGAACGCGATAGCCCAGTTTGAGCAGCATGCCGCGCGTCACCAGTTGGTTGATGGCATTGTCCTCGACCACCAGCACCGTGCATTGCTGCGGCGTGCGCTGTACTTGCCCGGCGCCGGGGCGAGCAGACCGCACTGGCGCGCTCAGCGGTTGCGGCGGCAGGGTTAGCGGTACGTCGAGACGGAAGCGGCTGCCCTGGCCCGGCGCCGAGTCGTGCGTCAGGCTGCCACCGAGCAGATCGACCAGTTGCCGACACAACGCCAGGCCGATACCCAGGCCGCCATATTGACGCGTCATCGAGCCGTCGAGCTGACGAAAACGCTGGTACAGCAGGTTTTGCGTCGGGTCAAAGCCGATGCCGGTATCGCTCACCACCACGCTCAGGGGTAAACCTTCGGCGCTCTGGCCGGCGCGCCCAACATCCAGGCTAACCTGCCCGGTGTGGGTGAACTTGATGGCGTTATCCAGCAGATAGCCAAGCGCCTGTGCCAGCTTGCCGGCATCGCCTTCGAGCACATCGGGCAGGCTTTCATCGAGATTGAGCTCAAAGCGCAGATTTTTATCTTCGGCACGCGGCGCATATTGGGCGCGCAAGCCATCGAACAGGCCGCGCAGGCTAAAGGTCTCGCGACGGGGGTACAGTTTGCCGGCCTGCAGCTCGGTCATTGCCAGGATGTCATTGACCATGTGCATCATGTCGCGCGCCGAGGAGGCAGCGGTTTTTTGGTACTGCTCCAACTCCACGTCCATCTTCAGCGTTTGCATCAACTCCAGCGAGCCGATTACCCCATTCATCGGGGTGCGCAACTCGTGGGTAACCGTGGCGAGAAACTCGTCCTTGAAGCGGTTGCTGTCGGCCAGTTCCTGGTTGAGCGCCTCCAGCTTGTGCCCGGCGTCCTGCAGGATGCGGGTGCGCTCTTCCTTCATGGCGTTGATGCGGTCGGCCAGCGCCAACGACAGCAGGGCCACCTCCAGTGCCGAGCCAATCTGGCTGGCGTACATGGTGAGGAACATATTGGGCAGGTAGCCCAGCACCATCAATGTGTTAATCACCCCTCCGGCCAGGAAGGTGGTCCAGGCGAAGATGAAATAGCGCGCCACACGCATGCCACGCAGCCAGGCCAGAATGCCGGCGGCGAAAATCACTACGGTGAACACCAGCGCCAAATAGGTGGCCAGACGTAGCGCGGTGGCATAGCTGATGGTCAACGCCAGCCCCATCACCACGGCGCCACACAACACCAGCGCCAGCAAACAGCGATCGACCCAGGGGCTATGCTCGCGGGTATGCAGGAAGCTACGCGCAAACTGGCAGCCGAAAAGCGCAGCCGAGCCGATCAGAAACGGCGTGGAGGCATTGGCCCACCAGGGGCTGTTGGGCCACAGATATTCGATGCCCGCGCCGTTGACCGACACCTGGTACAGACCGAACGAAGCGATGTAGAGGATGTAATAGAGGTAGCTGGTGTCGCGCACGCTGAGGAAGATGAACAGGTTGTACACCAACATCACCAGCAGCACGCCGTAGATGATACCCAGCACATAGATGCGCTCGGGCTGCTGCTCCAGATAGGCATTGGGCGCCCACAACGTCAGCGGCGCCTGGATCGAGCCCTGGCTTTCCAGGCGCAGGTAGAAACGCTGCGGCTTACCGGGCGGCAGGTCGAGCTCGAACAGGTAGTTGTTTTGCTTGATCTGGCGGCTATCGAAGGGCAAGCCATCGCCGGTGCGCTGGGTCAGGCTGAAACGCCCATCGGCACCACGACTGTAGAGTTCCAGATGGTCGAGCGGTGGGTAGGCCAGCTCCAGCAACCAGTGGCGCGGGCCTCTGTGCTGCTGTGGTTGATACTGCAGATCCAGGCGCAACCAGAACACCGAGCGCGAATAGCCGGCATTGAGCACGGGCCGCTCATGCCTCACGAAGCTGCGCTCCAGCGCCGGCGAAACGATGTCGTCGATGCTGGCATCACCGCGCACGTCCTCGAACACGTACATGCTCTGCCCGAGCGGCAGCGCACGCGTTTGCTCGTCGAAGGTAACGGCACCTGCAAGTGAAGAAACAACAAGGCCCAGGAAGAGCAGGAACAGCCGGTACATACAACCCCACGAGCCCTGTCGGACAACATCGGGATCCCATTCCCCCTTCAATCCCTCGATGATGTCGTCACGCATGGCAGACTTAATTCGAATGCCAATACTCTAGGGGCTGCCGGGCCGCTTTGCCAGGCGTTTTCGGTACGCCAGTGCAGCCTGGCGGCGGCAACGCGTAGAGAGGTCGACAGAAGCGGTTAGTGATAAGCTCGCGCACCATGAAAACGCCAAACTCCCGCCCCGTAGTGCTCTGCATGTCCGGCCACGACCCCAGCGGTGGTGCCGGTCTGCAAGCCGATATCGAAGCCCTGCTGGCTCAAGGCTGTCACGCCGCTCCGACGGTGACCGCGTTGACCGTGCAGGACACCGTCAACGTCTCCGATTTTCGCGTGCTCGACCGCGACTGGGTGCTGGCCCAGGCCCGCGCGGTGATGACCGACATGCCAGTGGCCGCCGTCAAACTGGGCATGCTCGGCTCGGTGGAAATGGTCGATACCGTGCTCGACGTGATGAGCCAGTTGCCTGGCATCCCGCTGGTCTGCGACCCGGTGCTACGCGCCGGTGGTGGCGGCTCGCTGGGCCAGGATGACGTTGGCTATGCCATGCGCGAGCGCCTGTTCGCCGCTGCCACCATCGCCACGCCGAACCTGCCGGAAGCGCGCATCCTCGCCGAACTGCCGGAAGGTACAGCCGACGAATGCGCCGAGAAGCTGCTGCACTTCATCGAGCACCTGCTGATTACCGGCGGCCATGGCGACGAAGCAGAGGTGCACAATCGCCTGTACTGTCGCGACGGCAGCCGCCACACCTTTACCTGCGCGCGCCTGCCCGGCAGCTACCACGGCTCCGGCTGCACCCTGGCCAGCACCCTGGCCGGACGCTTGGCGCTCGGCCAGGAACTGGTCAGCGCCGTGAAAACTGCCCTGGATTACACCTGGTGCACCCTGCGTGACGCCGAGCAGCCCGGTCACGGCCAGTACGTGCCACGCCGCCTGCCATTGGACTACGGCCAATGACGCCACTACGCGGCCTCTACGCCATCACCGACACACCACTGCTGGCTGGTGGCAAGCTGCTGCCCTACGCCGAGGCGGCGCTGATTGGCGGCGCGCGCCTGTTGCAGTACCGCGACAAATCCGCCGATGCCGGGCGTCGTTTCGATGAGGCCCAGGCCCTGGCCGAACTGTGCCAGCGCCACGGCGCCACGCTGATCATCAACGATGATCTGGAGCTGGCTGCGCGCCTGGGCGTCGGCCTGCACCTGGGCCAGACTGACGGCTCGCTGACCGCCGCCCGCGCCCGCCTCGGCACCGAGGCCGTGATCGGCGGCACCTGCCATGCCCAACTGGAGCTGGCCGAGCGCGCCGTCGCCGAAGGCGCCAGCTACATTGCCTTTGGCCGCTTCTTCAACTCCAACACCAAACCCGGCGCCCCGGCGGCTACCGTGGAGTTGCTGGATCAGGCCCACGCACGTTTCACCCAACCCATCGTCGCCATCGGCGGCGTGACCCTGGAAACCGCCCCCAGCCTGATCGCCCGTGGCGCCAGCCTGGTCGCCGTGATCCACGCCCTGTTCGCTGCGGACTCCGCCCTTGAGGTGCAAGACCGCGCCCGCGCCTTTGCCGCGCTGTTCGATTGATCATTTTGCAGAGAGAACCTGACATGTCCCGCTCCGAAATCCTCTTCGCCAACGCTCAGAAACACATCCCTGGCGGCGTCAACTCGCCGGTACGCGCCTTCCGCAGCGTCGGCGGCACGCCGCTGTTCTTCAAGCACGCCGAAGGCGCTTATGTGGTGGATGAGGACGACAAACGCTACGTCGACTACGTCGGATCCTGGGGCCCGATGATCCTCGGCCACAGCCACCCGGACGTACTCGACTCGGTACGTCGCCAGCTCGAACACGGCCTGTCCTACGGCGCGCCGACTGCGCTGGAAACCGAGATGGCCGAGCTGGTGTGCAGCCTGGTGCCGTCGATGGAGATGGTGCGTATGGTCAGCTCCGGCACCGAGGCGACCATGAGCGCCATCCGCCTGGCACGTGGTTACACAGGCCGCGACAGCATCATCAAGTTCGAGGGCTGCTACCACGGTCACTCCGACAGCCTGCTGGTCAAGGCCGGTTCCGGCCTGCTGACCCAGGGCGTGCCAAGCTCGGCCGGGGTGCCAGCGGACTTCGCCAAACACACCCTGACCCTGCCCTTCAATGACATCGCGGCGGTCGAGCAGACCCTGAGCGAAGTCGGCCAGAACGTGGCCTGCATCATTGTCGAGCCGGTGGCCGGCAACATGAACTGCGTGCCGCCAGCGCCGGGCTTTCTCGAAGGTCTGCGCGCACTGTGCGACCAGCACGGCGTGGTGCTGATCTTCGACGAAGTGATGACCGGCTTCCGCGTCGCCCTCGGCGGCGCCCAGGCGCACTACGGCATCACCCCGGATCTGTCGACCTTCGGCAAGATCGTCGGCGGCGGCATGCCGGTCGGCTGCTTCGGCGGCAAGCGCGAGATCATGGGCTGCATCGCCCCGCTCGGCCCGGTCTACCAGGCCGGTACCCTGTCCGGTAACCCGCTGGCGATGGCCGCTGGCCTGACCACGCTCAAGCTGATCAGCCGTCCGGGGTTCCACGCCGAGCTGAGCGACTACACCTCGCGCATGCTGGCCGGCCTGCAAGAGCGCGCCGATGCCGCCGGCATTCCCTTCGTCACCACGCAAGCCGGCGCCATGTTCGGCCTGTACTTCAGCGGCGCCGACGATATCGTCACCTTCGCCGACGTGATGGCCAGCGACAGCGCCCGCTTCAACCGCTTCTTCCACCTGATGCTGGACGGTGGCGTGTACCTGGCGCCGAGCGCCTTCGAGGCGGGCTTTACCTCCATCGCCCATGGCGACAAGGAGCTGGAAATCACCTTCGCGGCCGCCGAGCGCGCCTTTGCCGAGCTGAAAAAAGGCTGATGCAGTACAGCACCGCGCTCAGCGATGCCTTGCTGGCCATCGCCTGCGCCGCCTGCGCCGTACTCATCGGCCAGGCGCGCGGACGTTACAGCGAAGGCGATCAACCGGCCCTGTTCTGCGCGCTGCTGGGTGTGCTCATGCCCGCAGCAGCGGCAAGCATTGGCGTGCTGCGTTACGGTATCGATCCCAGTTGGCAGGCGGCTCACCTATGGCTTTCCCAAGCCAGCAGTTTTCTCGGTCTGCCGCTACTGGGCGCCGCCGCTTTGGCGCTCGGCCGTAGTTGGCAATGGAGCCGCCCAACCTGGGGACGCATCCTGCTGGGGCTGTGTGCCTTCTTCGAATTGTTCCGACAGTTCGGCCATCTGCAGGAATATCGCCTGGCCTTACACCTGGCGAGCCTCGCCGCGATTGCCTACGCCGGCATGGTGCAGTGGCCACGGCGTGGGCCGCTGATTGTCAGCCTGGCAGCAACCGGGGTGTTCCTCCTGGCGGGTTTGGCGAGCGCGAATGACGGTAGGCTCGGCCCAGTGCGCTACATCGACCTGTTCCATGGGCTTCTCGCCCTGGGCTACCCGCTGCTAGCCTGGCTACTGTTGAACTTACCGGGAATCCGCACCCAACAAGCCGGGTAAAGGCTTTGTAAGATTGTCGCGGTTTATTCCATAATGCGCCGGTCGGCACGTATCGCGCCGATCGGGCCTGTGACCCGCCCCGAACCGCTGAGGCACCGTAATCCAGATGACTCGCACCGGCCGCACCCTGTCCATGGGCTGCCTGTTGCTTTTCCTCCCGCTGTTTGCACTTGCAGGCGGCAACTCCCTGCTGATCCCGGCGACCGGCAGTTGCGCCCTGAACGGCCCCAACGAAGAAATGCCCGATGCACTCGCCAGTTGCCAGGACATGGCGCGCAGCGGCAACGTCCAGGCCGCCTTCGAACTCGGCGAATACTATTACGACGGCAAACGCACCCCGCGCGACCTCAAGCAGGCGCTGACTTGGTTCGAGCGTGCCTCGCTGCAGGGCCACGCCGAAGCGCAACTGCGTCTAGGCACCATGTTTTTCCGGGGTGAAGGCGTAGCAGCCAACAACGTGCAGGCTTACATCGTGCTGAAGATGGCCTCGGTCAATGGCTCGGACGAAGCCATGGACACCGCCGACCTGGTGTCGGCACAGATGCGCCGTGATGAGCTGGAAATCGCCAGCCAGGTGCTAGGGCAGATCTTCCGCAGCTACCTACTGGAACTGCAGACCGCCGAAAGCCGCTCACCCTTCGCACCGCTGCCCTGACCCGTAGGGTGGGCTTCGGGTGGGCCGCAATCTGTTTCGGCCGTAGGGTGGGCTTCAGCCCACCAAGATACCGTTCACTGGTGGGCTGAAGCCCACCCTACTTCCAGCATTTCTGTGTAGACGCTTACTTGTCCGGCATTGGCATGGGAAATGGCATCACGTTGCCGCCGCCCTTGGCTTCGCTGATCTTCGCCGTGCCCAGGCGCTCCACCTCGTCGATGCGGATGATCGCGTGCATCGGCACGAAGCTGCGCACCACACCCTCGAACTGCGCCTTGAGCTTCTCTTCGCTGGGGTCGACCACCAATTGGCTACGCTCGCCGAAGACGAACTCCTCCACTTCCAGAAAGCCCCACAGATCGCTCTGAAAGATCTGCTTGGCATACATCTCGTACACCTGACCCTGGTTGAGGAAAATCACCTTGTAGATGGGATCGCGCTTGCTCATGAAGACTCGAAGTCAGGAAAAACGGGGCGCGCAGGATAGCACAGCCCAGCCGAACGACACCGCGCACCCGCAACTGGAATAACATGCAACGACCATCAAGGATGAGCCCCATGCCACGCCATCGTATTTCACACGCCTTGCTGCTCAGCGTCGCCCTGGCACTGCCCGCGTACGCCACAGAAAAGGATTGTTCGACAGAGGCACTGCGCCGCCCACTGGTCGACGCCCTGGTATCCAGGGGCGATTACGAGAGTGCGATCGATCGCCTGGAGCAGGTCAAACAACGCCAGGATTCCTGCGATCCCGAGACCCTGGATGCCAATTGGTATTGGCTGCGCAGCGATCTGTCTTTCACCTACCTCAAGGTCGGCCGCGAACAGGACTGCCTCGCCTTGCTCGCACCACTGATCGACAACCCGGCCAGCTCCCAGAACATCATCCAGCAGAATCTGGAGGACTCGGGCCGACTGCAGCACGCTCTGGAAACCAACCAGCGGTTATGCACCGCGGCTCATGAGGCACGGCTTGGCGCTTATGCATCAACGCCTTGCCCATACCCCGTAAGCGGCGCACTGGCCAGCGTTGCCACCGCGGCAGGAGGTTGCCTAGCGCTCATGCCTGGCGCAGAAGCGGCAAACTGCCCTCAGCTTGAGCAATGGCAACAGGGAAAACCTATCCGCCAGATTCGCTCCGTAAAGACCGATATCGATAGCCCGCTCGTCGATACGTCGCGCTGCTGCAGTATCAACGAATTGCGCGTGGCAGAGAATGACGGCCAATACCGCCTGCGCCTGGCCGGTGAAGGGCGCGACTGCTACGGCGGCAGCGCCTACGACCTGATCGATACTCTCTATTTGCTGCAGGACAACGAACTGATACCCGAACGAGATTTTTCGCGCACGCGCTGAGCGGTAGCATCGCCCTTGGCACACGCCTATAATGCGCGGTCATTTTTTAACCACCTCAGACAGTGCCATGACCAAGAAGCTCTATATCGAAACCCACGGTTGCCAGATGAACGAGTACGACAGCTCGCGCATGGTCGACCTGCTGGGCGAGCATCAGGCCCTGGAGGTCACGGAAAAACCCGAAGAAGCCGACGTGATCCTGCTCAATACCTGCTCGATCCGCGAGAAGGCGCAGGACAAGGTGTTCTCCCAGCTCGGCCGCTGGCGCGAGCTGAAGCAGGCCAACCCGGATCTGGTGATCGGTGTCGGCGGCTGCGTGGCCAGCCAGGAAGGCGCGGCGATTCGTGATCGCGCGCCCTATGTCGACGTGGTATTCGGCCCGCAGACCCTGCACCGTCTGCCGGAGATGATCGACGCCGCGCGCGTGACCAAGACCGCGCAGGTGGACATCAGCTTCCCCGAAATCGAGAAATTCGACCGCCTGCCCGAGCCGCGCGTCGATGGCCCCAGCGCCTTCGTCTCGGTCATGGAAGGCTGCAGCAAGTACTGCACCTTCTGCGTGGTGCCCTATACCCGTGGCGAGGAAGTCAGCCGCCCGCTGGTCGACGTGCTAATGGAAATCACCTCCCTCACCGAGAAGGGCGTGAAAGAAATCACCCTGCTCGGGCAGAACGTCAACGGCTATCGCGGGCAAGCGCCGGATGGCCATATCGCTGATTTCGCCGAGTTGCTGCACGCCGTGGCCGCGCTCGATGGCGTCGAGCGCATCCGCTACACCACCAGCCACCCGCTAGAGTTTTCCGACGCGATCATCGCCGCCCATGCCGAGATCCCGCAGTTGGTGAAATACCTGCACCTGCCGGTGCAATCGGGCTCGGATCGCATCCTCGCAGCAATGAAGCGCAACCACACCGCGCTGGAATACAAGTCGCGCATCCGCAAGCTGCGTGCGGCGGTGCCGGACATCCTGATCAGCTCGGACTTCATCGTCGGCTTCCCCGGCGAAACCGAAAAAGACTTCGAGCAGACCATGAAGCTGATCGAAGACGTCGGTTTCGACTTCTCCTTCTCCTTCATCTACAGCTCGCGCCCCGGCACCCCGGCTGCCGATCTGGTCGATGAAACCCCGGAAGAGGTGAAAAAGCAGCGCCTGGCCCTGCTGCAGCACCGCATCAACCAGAACGGCTTCGAAAACAGCCGACGCATGGTCGGCACGGTGCAGCGCATCCTGGTCAGCGACTACTCGAAGAAGGATCCGGGTATGCTCCAGGGCCGCACCGAGCAGAACCGCATCGTCAACTTCCGTTGCGATAACCCGCGCCTGATCGGCCAGTTCGTCGACGTGCACATCGACGACGCCCTGCCGCACTCACTGCGCGGTACCCTGCTCGATACCGACACCCTCCACTAAAGACGCAGCCGCCGACACTTTGCGTTGTCGGCGGCCAGCGTTATGCTGCCTTTCCAACCCAGCCAAGTGACGATCACACCATCACCTTGAACGCTTCCCTAGAACCCCATCGCTTCACCCTCGAACCCTTCGAGGCCCGCCGTTTCGCCAACCTCTGCGGCCAGTTCGACGAGCACCTGCGCCTGATCGAAGAGCGCCTCGGCCTGGAAATCCGCAACCGAGGCAATCAGTTCGAGATGCTCGGCGCCGCCGATAAAACCCAGGCCGCCGAGACCCTGCTGCGCAAGCTGTACCGCGAAACCAAAGCCACCGAGCTATCGCCCGACCTGGTGCACCTGTATTTGCAGGAATCCGGCGTCGAAGAGCTGGTCAACCCGAGCAACCTGCCGCAGGTGACGTTGCGCACCAAGAAGGGCGTGATCAAGCCGCGCGGCGCCAACCAGCAGCGCTACGTCAAGGCGATCCTCGACAACGACATCAACTTCGGCATCGGCCCGGCCGGTACCGGCAAAACCTACCTGGCCGTGGCCTGCGCGGTCGACGCACTGGAGCGCGAGCAGGTGCGACGCATCCTGCTGGTGCGCCCGGCAGTCGAGGCTGGCGAGAAGCTCGGCTTCCTGCCCGGCGATCTAGCGCAGAAGATCGACCCCTACCTGCGCCCGCTGTACGACGCGCTGTACGAGATGCTCGGTTTCGAGCACGTGGCCAAGCTGATCGAGAAACAGGTGATCGAGATTGCGCCGCTGGCCTATATGCGTGGCCGCACCCTTAACAACAGCTTCATCATTCTCGATGAAAGTCAGAACACCACCGTCGAGCAGATGAAGATGTTCCTCACCCGTATCGGTTTCGGCTCCACCGCCGTTATCACCGGCGACATCACCCAGGTCGACCTGCCGCGCGGCACCAAGAGCGGCCTGGCGCATGTCATCGAGGTACTGCGTGACGTGCCCGGCATCAGCTTCACCCACTTCAAGCCCAAGGACGTCGTGCGCCACCCGCTGGTACAACGTATCGTCGAAGCCTACGAGCGCCACGACGCACGCCTGAACGGCAAGGGCGACAGCCACGATGCTTGAGCTCGACCTGCAACTGGCCACTGACGGCCAACACCCGGATGAGGCGCAACTGCGCCAATGGTGCGAACTGGCGCTGCGCCAGCGCACAGCCGATTCGGAGCTGACCATCCGCCTGGTCGACGAGGCCGAAGGCCGCGAACTGAACCACACCTGGCGGCACAAGGACTACGCCACCAACGTACTGTCCTTCCCCGCCGAGATTCCCGATGGGATTCTCGACATCCCGCTGCTGGGCGACCTGGTGATCTGCGTGCCGGTGGTCGAGCGCGAAGCCGCTGAGCAAAGCAAGACGCCGCAAGCGCACTGGGCCCATCTGGTGATCCACGGCTGCCTGCACCTGCTGGGCTACGACCATATCGAGGAAGACGAAGCCCTCGAAATGGAAGAACTGGAACGACAATTGCTCGCCGAATTGGGTCATCCCGACCCCTATGCCGGCGATGAATCTCCTAATGAAAAGGACCCCGAGTAAAACGCCATGAGCGAAGACCGATCGAGCAACGAGCAGAAGTCCTGGTTCAACAAGCTGACCCAGGCTTTTGCTCATGAGCCGAGAAACCGCCAGGAACTGCTGGAAGTCCTGCGCGAAGCCCACCAGAACAAACTGCTCGACAGCGAAGCGCTGGCCATCGTTGAAGGTGCCATTCAGGTCGCTGACCTACAGGTACGCGACATCATGGTGCCGCGTTCGCAGATGATCAGCATTAAAGCCAGCCAGACGCCACAGGAATTCCTCCCGGCCATCATCGAAGCGGCGCACTCGCGCTACCCGGTCATCGGCGAAGGCCTCGACGACGTCATCGGCATCCTCCTGGCCAAGGATCTGCTGCCACTGATCCTGCAGGGTGACCAGCCCAACTTCAACATCAAGGACATGCTGCGCCCGGCCACCTTCGTGCCCGAGTCCAAGCGCCTTAACGTGCTGCTGCGCGAGTTTCGCGCCAACCACAACCACATGGCCGTGGTCATCGACGAATACGGCGGCGTGGCCGGCCTGGTGACCATCGAAGACGTGCTGGAACAGATCGTCGGCGACATCGAGGACGAGCACGATGTCGAGGAAGACAGCTACATCAAGCCGCTGCCTTCCGGTGACTACCTGATCAAGGCACTGACGCCCATCGACAGCTTCAACGAAGCCTTCGACAGCCAGTTCTCCGACGACGAGTACGACACCGTCGGCGGCCTGGTGATGAATGCCTTCGGCCACCTGCCCAAGCGCAACGAAGTCACCGAAATCGGCGAGTTCCGCTTCCGCGTGCTCAACGCCGACAGCCGCCGCATCCACCTGCTGCGTCTGACCCCGGTAAGCCGCTGAGCCTCCAGCCCGAGGCGCGGCATTCGCGTCCTCGGGCAATCCCCCCTACAATCGCGCCCTTGAGCAGCAACGGGATCGCAACCTCATCATGAAACCCTGGATTCTCGGCCTGACTGGCGGCATCGGCAGTGGCAAAACCGCCGTTGCCCAGGCCTTCATCGACCGCGGCGTGCACACGGTGGACGCCGACCACGCTGCGCGCTGGGTGGTCGAACCGGGCCGCCCGGCACTGACGAAGATCGTCGAACACTTCGGCGCCGAGATCCTACAGGCCGACGGCACGCTGGATCGCGCCGCGCTGCGCCAGCGCATCTTCGCTGTACCCGAGGAGCGGCGATGGCTGGAAGCCCTGCTGCACCCGCTGATCGGCCAGGAGATCGCGAGCGTACTGGCGCACGCCGAGTCGCCCTACGCGATTCTGGTGTCGCCGCTGCTGATCGAATCCGGCCAGCATCGCCTGACCCAACGAGTACTGGTGGTGGACGCTCCCGAAGCGCTGCAAATCGAACGCACCATGGCGCGCGACAGCGCCAACGAAGAGCAGGTGCGCGCCATCGTCAAGGCCCAGGCCGACCGCGAAGAGCGCCTGCGCCATGCCCATGACGTGCTGAGCAACGACCGCGATCTGGCCTGGCTGGATCGCGAGGTCGAGCGCCTACACACCTTTTACCTGAGCCTGCGTGGAGGCCAAGCATGACCACCATCGTCCAATGCCCGACCTGTGGCGCCCCCGTCGAATGGAAAGCCGAGAGCACCTTTCGGCCGTTCTGCAGCGAGCGCTGCAAGCTGATCGACCTGGGTGCCTGGGCGGCTGAAGAGCACGCCATTGCTGGCAATGATCTGGAAGACGATCTGTTCAGCGGCGATCTGCCGACCAGGCCGCACTGAGGCCACGCGCACTCGCTAGAGTGATGCAACAGCCTTGTGGGGTGTTGATACCGGACTGGCAAGGTTGTGTGTTGTCTTTAGGCGCCTGTTCCGAGTTTCCGCGTTTTTGTTGATGTTTTTGGTTTCGCCCTTCCGGGCGAGTAACTTTTGCGGGCAAAAGTCACCAAAACCTCCGCCCTTTCATCCGGCCCTCGCTGCGCGAGGGTTCGCTCACTCCATCGTCGTTCCAGAGGCCCGCCACGGTGGGCCATCCATGGCCCATCGTGGCTCTCGCGACATCCATGTCGCTCGACCTCTTCCACGACGATTCCGTTCGCCCTCCTGGGCGGGCTCTGCACGCGCCTGAACCCGAGGTAACCCAGAAGTAGTGCGGAGTGCTTGAACATGGGTCAGCCGTAGGGCTGACCGGGATGCTGGCTGAAGGCCGGCAAACTGAAACTATGCGAATGAAAGTTTTGGTTTAACCCGACGGCCACATCGCAACGTCACAGCTACCAGAACACGCCGGGCGTACCTTGGAATGCCAGTTCGTTCAGGCGCGGGAATGTCCCCTTCAGGAGGGTGAGTGGAATCGTTGTGTAGAGGGTTGAGCGGCATGGATGCCGCGAGAGCCGCGATGGGCCAGGGATGGCCCTTCGCGGCGTGCCCTCGGAGCAATGATGGAGCGAACGAACCCCGGCGCAGCCGGGGCCGGATGATGGGGTGCGCTTTCTTTTGCTTACTTTTCTTTGCGCAGCTCAAAGAAAAGTGAGTCGCCCGAGGGGGCGAAACCCGGAATCTCTGAATACACCGCAGCGGCGTCCAGGACACCAAAAAACAAACAACCTTGCCAGTCCGGTATCAACACACTGCCAAAGCCTATGCCTGCATCCCTATCCCGAGACAGCTCAGGCCCTAAGGCCGCATAAAAACATACTCCCGCTCATCATCGAGATTGTCGGCCAGAAACTGCAGCTCATGCGCCAGCTCCTGCGCCTCGCGTTGCGCCTTGTTCATCTGCACCACTTCGCTGAGCAACGTGCGCAGCGCCAACAGTCTGTCGAACCCTTGCGCCTCGGCAGCCTGCAAATCGGCCTGCAACGCCGCTTTTGCCCATGCATGAATACTCATGATCACCTCCTGCGGTTTGCCACAGGATGGCGCGGACGACAGCAGCAGCCTTGACCCGGATCAACCCCAAATGATGCATTCAACGGGCTGATGAAGGCCCATCAGCCGTCGCGCTCGTTGTCCTTCCACGGCGCCTGCAGATAGCGGCTGCGATTGAAGGTTTCCAACCAGTCCGGGTAGAACACCACCAGCGCGCTGACCACGGTGCCGTTGATGAAGGCCTCGGGGAAGATGACCAGCCACAGGTAGCCGACGAAGTCGTCGAGCCACGGCGGCATGGGGAATAGCTCATCCAGCCACAGCAGCGCCAGCCCACCAAGCAACGTCACCAGGGTTGCCAGGGCCGCAGGGAAGAAGCCACAGCAGAAGATGTAGACGAACAAATTGCGCGGTTTTAGACGCTCGACGTACTGCGCGCAGAGTTCGGTGATCAGCACGGGAATCAGGATCAGCAAGAAGCCGTTAACGCCCAACGCGGCCAGATCCAGACGGCCCATCAGCAACAGGCCGAGCTGCGCCGCCAGACCGGCGAGAATCGCCAGCGGCCAGCCCAGCAGCAGAGTCACGGCAGTCATGCCGATAAAGTGATAGGACAGCCCGGAGTCGAAGTCGCGCCGCACCAGCCAGAGCAGGAACAGCCCGAGCATGGTGCCGAACAGCAGGTGCTGGCGACGCAGATCGCTGAATAGTTCCAGCCATGGGGCACGTAACACGGCCCAGAGCAACGCAGGCAAGTAGACCAGCCAGCCCAGCAGCAGGGTGCCAAATGCCAGCAGGTTGGCGGCGATCATGCGCGGTTCTCTCGTCAGCTCATCACGCCCGCAGTCTACACCGAGGGTTACACACTGCCGACGCTGGCATGGCGCCCCGGCATGCGGCTAAGCTGGCGCCATGGACGACTCAGATTACCTGCGACTGCTCACCCACCAGGCCGAGCAGGCCAATGCCTTTCTCTCCAACGCCAAAAAATGGGAGCGTGAGCGTTGGGTCTGCCAGCGCCTGCTGCAAGCGCTTAACGTGCCTCAGCACAGTGCCGACTTCACCCCCAGCAGTCAGGAGCCGCCGGACGTCGTGTTTCGCGATGCCAATTTCGAAGTGTTCTTCGTGCTCGATGAAGGCCGTCGCCTCAACGACGAGTGGCGCGCCGAGCTGGAAAGGCGCCGCAGCGCCTTCTCGCTGAGCCAACTGGTTCGGCGCGAGGCACGCCCCAAGCGTATTCCAGCCAGTGAGCTGCAGGCTCGCCTAGCGCCAACGCTGCGCAAGAAGGCGCATAACTACCGTGAACGCGGCATCGATCTGGGCGAGCTGGATCTGGTCGCCTTCGTCAACCTCAAACGCGCCGAGCTGGACTGCAATAGCTTCTTCCCGCCACCTACCGAATACCTGCGCCAGGGCTGGCGTTCGCTGTCGATGGTCGGCCCGCGCTTCGCCCGTGTGCTGTTCGCCCACCCAGACGCCCCGGATTTTCTGCGCCAGAACCTCGGTCGCAGCCTGCTGTTCGATATAGGGATCGGCCTGTGAGCACCTTGCAAGAGCTGCTCGCCGAGGTACCACAGATCGGCCAGGTGCGCTGGATCGGTGTACGCCCGCAACGTGGCGCGCCGATGCTCGAAGTCGAAGCGGTGGAAAGCCGCCTGGAAGCTGGCCTGACTGGCGACCACAGCCGCCCCGGCCCCCGCAATGCGCGCCAGGTGACCTTGATTCAATGGGAGCATCTAGCCGTAGCGGCCGCCCTCATGGGTCGAGACGCCGCGCTTCACCCCGGCGAGCTACGGCGCAACATCGCGGTTTCCGACATCAACCTATTTAGCCTCAAGGGCCGACGCTTTCGGATCGGCCAGGCAGTTTTCGAAACCACCGGCTGGTGCCAGCCATGCGCCAAGCTGGAGGCACGTCTGGGCCGGGGCACCTTCCAGGCCATGCGCGGTCATGGCGGTATCACCGCACGCGTGGTGCAGGGCGGCATCATCCGCCAAGGTGATCCGGTACAAGCCATGGAGCCAACGCTCGCCAATGCCAACGGCCAAGCCTAGAATGGCCGCCTCGTCAAAGAGGCCCCGATGACCAGCCGCCTTAGCCCAGACGACCTACTCCAGGTCGCGCCCCCAGCAGTAGAGCGCGCGCCAACCCTGGCGGCGCTGATGCCAGCTTGCCGCCGTCATCGCCCGAGGTCTCCTCGCCCGTTTATTGAATCGACTGATGCTATGAGCTGCCTCGCGCTCGCCCAGTCCGCCCCTTATTTCCTTCAAAACCTTGTGAGCATCCAATATGACTCATCGCATCGTGATCGTCGGCGGCGGCGCCGGCGGCCTGGAACTGGCTACCCGCCTGGGTAGAAAACTCGGCAAGAGCGGCGCCGCGCGCGTCATTCTGGTCGACGCCAACCTGACCCATATCTGGAAACCGCTGCTGCACGAAGTGGCCGCCGGCTCGCTCAACTCCTCGGAGGACGAACTGAACTACGTGGCCCAGGCCAAGTGGAATCACTTCGAGTTCCAGCTCGGACGCATGGCCGGCCTCGACCGTAGCGGCAAGACCATCACCCTGGAACCGACGCTGGACGAGGACGGCCAAGTGCTGATGCCCGAGCGGCAGATCGCCTACGACAGCCTGGTGCTCGCCGTGGGCAGCACCACCAATGATTTCGGCACCCAGGGCGCTGCCGAGCACTGCCTGTTTCTCGACACCCGCGCACAAGCTGAACGCTTCCACCGCAACCTGCTCAGCCAATACTTGCGCGCCCACGCCAATGAGCAGGCGCAGGGCACGCAAATCGACGTGGCCATCGTCGGTGCCGGTGCCACCGGCGTCGAACTGGCCGCCGAACTGCACCACGCCGCGCAGCAACTGGCAGCCTACGGCCTGAACCGGATTCGCCCGGAGGACATGCGTATCACCATCATCGAGGCCGGCCCTCGCGTACTGCCCGCCCTGCCCGAGCGCATCGCCATCCCCGTGCACCAGACCCTGCTCAAGCTGGGCGTCACCGTGCTGACCGGCGCTGCGGTCAGCGAAGTTACCGCTGAGGGGCTGAACACTCAAAACGGCCAATTTATTCCCGCGAGCCTCAAGGTCTGGGCCGCCGGCATCCGCGCGCCAGGCTTTCTCAAGGATCTCGATGGTTTGGAGAGCAATCGCATCAACCAACTGGTGGTGCGCCCGACGCTGCAAACTACGCTGGACGATGACATCTTCGCCTTTGGTGACTGCGCGGCCTGCCCGCAGCCCGGTAGCGACGGACGTAACGTGCCGCCGCGCGCGCAGGCTGCGCACCAACAGGCCTCGATGCTGGTCAAATCATTGCGCCTGAAGCTCAGCGGTGAAGCCCTGCCGCAATACCACTACCGTGACTATGGCTCGCTGATCTCGCTGTCACGTTTCTCTGCGGTGGGCAACCTGATGGGGAACCTGACTGGCAGCGTCATGCTCGAAGGCTGGCTGGCAAGAATGTTCTACGTCTCGCTCTACCGTATGCACCAGATGGCGCTCTACGGCCCACTGCGCACAGCTCTGCTGATGCTCAGCGACCGCATTGGGCGCAGTACAGAACCACGCCTCAAACTGCACTGAGGCGGTCAATATCGGGCTGGGACGCCCCATCAGGACTGCCGCCTTGCCGAACACCAGCCCCCACGCCCCGCGTCAATCCGCGCTCACCCTGCTGATCGCCGCCACCGGCGTGGTGTACGGCGATATCGGCACCAGCCCGCTTTATACCCTGCGCGAAGTCTTCAACTACGGCGTGCAGCCCAACCATGACGGTGTGCTCGGCATACTGTCGCTGATCATCTGGTCGCTGGTGTGGGTGGTTTCGATCAAGTACGTGCTGTTCATTCTGCGCGCCGACAACGACGGCGAAGGCGGCGTCATGGCACTGACCGCCCTGGCGCAGCGCGCCGCCCGCAATCACCCCAGGCTACGGCGCATTCTGCTACTGCTGGGTCTGTTCGGCGCCGCGCTGTTTTTCGGCGACAGCATGATCACCCCCGCCATTTCGGTGCTGTCAGCCGTTGAAGGGCTTGAGATCGCCTTCGACGGTATCGATAGCTGGATCGTGCCTTTGGCACTGCTGATATTGGTCAGCCTGTTCCTGATTCAGAAGCACGGCACCGCGCGCATCGGCATTCTATTCGGGCCGGTCATGCTGATCTGGTTCCTCACGCTCGGCGGCCTCGGTCTTTACGGCATCGCCCAGCACCCACAGATATTGCAGGCGTTGAACCCTTACTGGAGCGTGCACTTCTTCATCAGCCATCCGGGGATTGGTGTCGCCATTCTCGGCGCCGTGGTGCTGGCGCTGACAGGCGCCGAGGCGCTGTATGCCGATATGGGGCACTTCGGTCGTCAACCCATCGCCCGCGCCTGGTTCATCCTCGTGCTACCCGGCCTGCTACTCAACTATCTGGGCCAAGGCGCGCTGATCCTCAGCAACGCGCAAGCCGCGCACAACCCCTTCTTCCTCCTCACTCCAGGCTGGGCCCTGCTGCCAATAGTGCTGCTGTCGACCCTGGCCACGGTCATCGCCTCACAAGCGGTGATATCCGGTGCGTTCTCGCTGACGCAGCAGGCGATCCAACTGGGCTACATCCCGCGCATGTTCATTGAGCACACCTCGTCAACCGAGCAAGGACAGATCTACATTGGCGCAGTCAACTGGGCACTGATGCTCGGCGTGGTGCTGCTGGTGCTGGGGTTCGGTTCCTCCGCCGCACTGGCTTCGGCCTATGGCGTGGCCGTGACCGGCACCATGTTGATCACCACACTGCTGGCCGCAGCCGTGGTACTGCTGCTGTGGCAAATGCCCAAGTGGCTATCGATCCCATTGCTGCTCGGTTTTCTTGTGGTCGACAGCCTGTTCTTCGCCGCCAATCTGCCCAAGATCGCCGCAGGCGGGGCCTTTCCGCTGCTTGCAGCGGTCGTGCTATTCACCCTGATGGCCACCTGGAAGCGCGGCAAGGAGCTGCTCGTCGAGCGCCTAGCGGACAACGCCCTGCCCCTGGCCACCTTCATCGACAGCATCAGCCGTCAGCCAGCGCTGCGCGTACGCGGCACCGCCGTATTTCTGACCGCACGAGCCGATGCCGTGCCGCACGCCCTGCTGCATAATCTCCTGCACAATCAAGTGCTGCACGATCGCGTGGTGCTACTCACCGTCATCACCGCCGACAGCCCTCGCGTCGCCCCCAGCCAACGCCTTGAGCTGCACGACCACGGTGAAGGCTTTTATCGGGCGATTGTGCATTTTGGCTTCAGCGAACGCCCGGACGTGCCCCGTGCCCTGGCCCAGAGCCAAGTGGACGCCGTGGATTTCGAACCACTCAACACCACCTACTTTCTCAGCCGCGAGACGGTGATCGCCAGCCCGCGCACCGGCATGGCACGCTGGCGCGAAGTGCTGTTCGCCTTCATGCTGAAAAACGCCAACAGCAGCCTGCGCTTCTTCAACCTCCCCGCGAACCGGGTGATCGAACTGGGCACACAGGTGGAAATCTGAGCGTGCGCGAGGCTCGGAGACTGCTGCGCTTCTGAGCAGCAAACGCCAGAAACGACGAAGCCCGCACAAGGCGGGCTTCGTCGTTTACATGGTGGGTCGTGTAGGATTCGAACCTACGACCAATTGGTTAAAAGACAATTGGCCCGGGAGCGTCTAGGAAGGGTCTCTACGTAGACCAGAAGTCCTGCCTGCCAGGCGTTGCAGCCTCTAATGAACCCACATTAGAGGCGCAAAACCATGATCATCGCATCGGTCGTATCGACCAAAGGCGGTACCGGCAAAACCACTACTTCCGCAAACCTAGGCGCTTTCTCAGCCGATTCAGGTTTGCGAACCCTCCTGATAGACCTAGACCCGGTCCAACCTTCTCTTTCTTCCTACTACCCCATCATCGAAGAAGCACAGGGAGGTATTTACGACCTCCTCGCATTCAACATCACTGATTTTACTCGAATTATTTCAGCGACCTCCATCGCGAACCTGTCGTTGGTCATCTCCAATGACATTAACAACCAGCTGATTAACCTACTTCTGCAGGCACCCGACGGACGATTGCGCCTGGCAAACCTAATGCCGGCTTTCGAAGATCACTTCGACCTGGTGATCATCGACACCCAGGGTGCTCGTTCGGCCATGCTAGAGATGGTCGTTCTCGCCTCCGACGTGGCCATCTCCCCGCTCCCACCAAACATGCTCACCGCTCGCGAGTTCAGTCGCGGCACCATGCAGATGCTGGATGGCCTGAAGGCTTACGGACGTCTGGGCCTGAAGATTCCTCCCGTCAAGATCGTGGTCAATTGCCTAGATCAGACCACCGATGCACAAATGATCTTCGAAACCGTCCGCGAGATTTTCCAGGACAACCAGGATATCTCGGTGCTCGACAGCACCATTCCTGCTGCTGTCGTCTTCCGAAGCGCAGCCTCCCAGGGCATTCCCGCACACCGACTGGAATATCGCCAGCCTTCCAACCGGCAGTCCCCATCGGCCCTGAGCATCATTCGCCAGTTGGCCATCGACGTGTTTCCCCAGTGGCGTGACCGTTTCGAGGCAATGACCGAGGAGAAAGTTGCCCAGATAGCCAAGGCAGGGCGTTGAGATGGCCAATACCAAGCGGGACACTTTGAGACAGGCCACCGGCATCACCGCCGACCTGGTGATGGAGCTGGGCAAGTTCTACAGCGCCAAGGAAATGCGCAGCCTACAGACAGGCCTCACCAGCGCCGCACGCGAGCTCAGGGCGCTCACACACACAAATTCGCTGCTTGGGCGCGTCGGCGCCCACCTAAGCCGGGATCAACACGAGCTCCTGCTCGACGCAGCGGCGCTTCTCGACTCGGTAAAGGACAACGTCGAACACGCCAAGGAACGCAAAGACCGCGCAGAGAAGGCGGCGGAAAAGCGGCGTGCTGAACGAGAACGTGAGGCTAAGCGGCTGGTATCTCAGGCGTTTCCGATGCCTGTGGACACTCTGGAGGCGCAACTTGACCTGCTCAAGTTGGTCTTGGTTGCTCATTCCGTTGCTATTCCCGCCCTTTACCGTGATTACGGCCGTTTGCATCAGTCCTTGCGCGAAGACATGCAGCACAACAACCGCCTGATCGGCCTTGGCCAGGCTGAGTGGCGAATGCGCAATGTGTCCAGTGCCCGACATGCGCTTGAGCACGCCTTTGAGGAGTTCCTAACCTGGGGCGACGCAGAAACACCAACTGCTCGTTTACAGCACCTGCAGGAGCAGTTAGCTGCTAATCGGGACAAGGTGCTGGCGGACCCTGGGTCGGTTGAAACGATTCGAATTTGGTCCGAAGGACTACCCCTCATCTATCAGGGGAAGCAAGCATGAAACTGCTCAGCCACGCCAACTTCGAACACACCACTCTGCAGCACGTCATCGAGAAGGCTGAAGGCAGCAGCAAACAGGTGTTCGACCTGATCCACCTGTCCCTGGACTCCGGGCAGGAGCTTATCCTGCTCGCTGTCGCCGGCCCCAACCTCGATGCTGTCGGCATGATCCTGGAAGGCGTCCGCAATCTGCAGCCGGAGGCCAAGTGATGAACAAACAGAAGGTCCTAGACAAGGTCGCCAAACTGATGGCCTTGGCCAACTCCGCCGGCGCGACTCCGAACGAAGCAGAAACTGCACTGCGTCAGGCACGCGCCCTGATGAGGCAATACAACCTCGAGGCCGTCGAGCTGATTGCTCACGCAGTTAGTGAGTCGAGCATCCCCACGAATACGCGCCGCTCCCCCAAAGACTGGCTGCATTCGTTGGCCTCAATCTGCGCATCAGCTTTCGACTGCAGCCATATCGCCTACTTCAACCAGGTGCACGGCTGGTCATTCAAGTTCCTGGGCAAAGGCATCTCGCCTGAACTTGCAGCCTATGCGTACTCCGCACTGCACCACCAGTTGATAGCCGCCCGCCGGGAGCATGTTGCCCAGCAAAAGCGCTGCCAGCTAAAAACCAAACGCCGGCGCGGCCAACTGTTCGCCGAGGGCTGGTTGAATGCGGTCGCCACCAAGGTTGCGCAGTTCGCTGGAGCGATGGAAGACTCGACCCAGCAAGAGATCAAGGCCTATTTGGATCTGCATCATCCAGACCTGAAACAGATATCGATCACACCATTACAGGCCAAGGGACACGACACCGGCTCTCTGTATGCAGGCTGGGCCCAGGGTAGCAAAGCCAATCTGCACCGTGGTGTTGCCCAGGCACAAGTGGGCGCACTGGTCTACGGGGGTGGTCAATGAACCACCTGGACCTCTCCCCACCCCACTCCATTGAGGCTGAGCATGGAGTGCTCGGCGGCCTGATGCTAGATAACAACACCTGGGATCTACTGGCCGACCTGCTGGTTGCCGAGGACTTTTTCCGGCACGACCACCGCCTCATTTTCCGAACCATCGCCAGCCTGGCCGAGAAGGCCATGCCGTTCGACCTGATTACTGTGTCCCAGTCGATGGAGGACATCGATGAGGCAGGCGGTCTGCCCTACCTCGCGGAACTGTGCAAGAACACCCCGTCAGTCGCCAACATTGAGCACTACGCCAGCATCGTGCGTAACCGGGCACATCTGCGCCGCCTGATGTCGCTGGGGTATCAGTGCTCACGGGATGCCTCAGATCACCAGGCGGACGCCAATACGGTGCAGGAGCTGGTTGAGCAGAAGCTGTTCGCTCTTAGCCAGGATCGCACTGTTACTGAGTTCGTGGACGTCACCCAGTGCCTGATGGGCGTCGTCAACAAAGTCGACGAGCACTTCAATGGCAACGTCTCGGTTACCGGTGTTGCCTCCGGCCTGCATGATCTGGATCTGCTCACCGCAGGCTTCCAGCCTGCAGACTTGGTCGTCCTGGGCGCCCGACCATCGATGGGCAAAACCTCCCTGGCTCTGAACTTTGTCGACACTGCGCTGCAGAGCAAGCCGAAAGAAACAGTCCAGGTGTACAGCCTTGAAATGCCGGCCGAGGCTTTGATGTACCGACTGATGGCCATCCTCGGCCATCTGGACCTCAGCAAGCTGCTGAAGGGACAACTGGAAGATGAGGACTGGCCGAAACTCACGGCCGCAGTCGCTCGAATCAAAAGCTACGGCGAACGTCTTGTCATCGATGAGTCTAGCGGCCTGACGCCGGCAGCCATTCGTGCCAAGGCCCGCCGAGCGGCTCGACGCTTCGGGAAACCCTCCCTGATCCTGGTCGATTATCTGCAACTGATGAACTGCCCAGGGCAGGAAAATCGGGCGAACGAGATCAGCGAGATCTCGCGCTCATTGAAAGCCTTGGCCAAGGAGATGAACTGCCCTGTTATCGCTCTCTCGCAGTTGAACCGGGCTCTGGAGCAGCGGCAGAACAAGCGGCCCATCAACGCAGACCTGCGCGATAGCGGCGCTATCGAGCAAGACGCGGACATCATCATGTTCGTGTACCGAGACGAGGTCTACCACCCAGAGACCGAGTTCAAGGGCATTGCCGAAATCATCTTAGGCAAGCACCGCAACGGCCCGACCGGGACTATTAGAACAGCCTTTATTCCACACCAGACTCGCTTCGCGAACCTCAGTGCCAACAGCGATTGGCAAGGAGTTCGTGCATGAAGAAGCATCCAGTGCTCATAGCCGCAATGAACTCTCACGACATGCGCAAGATATTTACCTACTTCACTCTAGATATGGATGTCGATCTCCTCCACGCCCTAACCTCCGAGCAAAGCTCCCAAGTCATTGCACGCCACCATATGGCAGCGTCTGCACGCTCTGCTCCAGCTCAATCTGCGCAAACAAATGTCGTAGCGGCATGTGATAGCCCTCAAACGCCATCGACACAGCCAGCCGCTAACTCAGTGCTCAATGAACTTTTGCAGGCACCTCTACCTTTGCGTCCCTGGCTTGCAAGCCATGCGCAATTTGACCGAGCCCATCTTTGTACCCGGCCATCAGAAGAGGTGAATGCTGATCGCTCAGCCCTAGACGCTGAGGAGCAGCAGCCATGAATGCCTCATACGACTGCTTGAGCAAGGATCTAGAGCCTTCATCTTCTGCCAGTACGTGCCCGATAATTTTCAACGCATCACAAATTCCCGCGATCAGCGCTGAAGAGTATTGCCCATCGGCATCCAGCTCTGCGGGCTCTTTCCCATCTGCGTTTTTCTTCAAGATGGACCTCCGGAGGTCTATGAGTGGGTTGGTTTGCTCACCCAAAACTCTACCACTGGACACATCCGGCACACTTTACACCCTGCTCACGGCAACACCGACCGTGCAGCAAGGTATCGCTCGTCGCATCCCGAATAGCGGCGCTCTTCACGTCGTTTCTCGCACCACGAACCTCAGTGCCAACAGCGATTGGCAAGGAGCCCATGCATGACCACAACCCCAATGCAGTTAACGCACCATTGCCGCAATTGCGACGCCCACCATCCTCTCCATCGGGTTCGCCAGTGCATTCCAGCTGATAACACGCCTGAAGGTGAGGTCGAGGTGATGGTATGCCCAACTTGCGGTAGCTACGACCTAGAGCAGTTGCTGGAGGCCGGTCATGCAGAGTAGCGCAGCGCTATTCCCGTCAATCCCGGCCAGCGTCTCTTTCGAAGCCTCGGCGGTTGCCCATGCCCACCGTGTAGGTGTGAATGCCTTTGAACTCGATGCGATCGCGCAGGTGATCAGCCGGCTGGCCCGTAACGACAACACCGTAGTGCCGGCCAGCATGCAAAACGACCTAACCGAACTGGAGCATCTCGGCTATGTCGAGCTATCTCCAACCGCCAGCGGAACGGTCTCGGTCAATCTGCTTTGCCCTGGAGCTCTTCTGTCGAGTTACTTCTGGTCGGTCTGGGTACCGCGTCATTTGCTGGATCGTGCCTTGAAGGTTTCCGTTCTGCCCTATCTCGACGCTCAGTCAGAAGTGCAGCACTGCACCGTAGTGTTCCGCATTCCAGGCTCCCGCGAGGCAACCCGCGAGTTCCTGACGGACTTGGGCACGAAGTTCCCTGGTCATGCACCCGAGATCATCGCCATTCAGGTCGGCAACGGCCTGGAGGACAAGGAGCGGACTGCTGGAGATCGGCCATGACTGAGATAACGACCTTCCGCCCCTTGGAGAAGATCAGCACTTCCGAGCTCCAGTTGGAGATCAAGTTGCGCAAAGGCCCAGACTGGATCTGTGTCGGATGCGGCTACCACGCCGACGGCAGCGGCCAATGGCCCTGTCCCGACTGCGGCAAGAGAGGGAACTGGACTGGCGGTTGGAATGTGGAGCATCCACACCGCTTCCATGCCTGCCGCCTGGCCTGGGAGTCGCGCATCTGCTCCCACCTCCGCCCCATTGCCACCGAGCTGTGTGCTGTTGGAATTGGCCAAGCGCTGAAGTTGGACAAGCTGCAGGCCGAGGTCAGCATGCTGCGCTCTTCTCATGACAACGAAGTTGTACGTCGTGCTGCACTTGGCGAGCAACTGAACCAGTTGCTGCAGCAACTCCTCGCCGCCTCCAGCGCGGGAACGCTGCCGAAAGACCGCCAGGCCATGGAGGAGTGGCTGCTAGAGCTCGATAGGGAGGCCACCCATGCGTAGTTTCCTTCGCGGTGCCCGGGAAAGCCTTCGCCAGCTAGCCACTTTTGCGGAGACCAATGGCTGGACGATCACCCGCACCTCTGGTGGTCACATCAAGTTCAGCAAATTCGGCCACGCCTCAATCTTCGCCTCTTGCACCTCTAGCGATCACCGCGCCGATCGCAATGCACTCGCGAGTCTTCGCCGCGCCAACCGTACCTCTTCGTCCGACTCCAAGGAGGCAATCTGATGCCTATCCGTCATTGCATTGTTCATCTGCTCGATCACCCCATTGATGGAGGTGCCAAATGATCAGCTCACACTCTGTTGAACCAACAGTAGCGCTCGCCAGTGAATCGGATACCGCCGCATGCGCTATTCAAGCTGTGCCTGTTGAGCGAGATCAGCACGGTTTCTGGACACATCCGCAATACCCCCAGTTCTGGGACGAAGGAACCACGTCATCTGAGATCAATGCCTGGCTCTCAGCTAACGGTCTTCAGAGCCAAGTCACGGAATACGAGTACGACGCCCCCGACGAGCTGCAGGCGATCTGGATGGAAACAGGCACGCCTGCCTGCTGCCGTTGGCAACCCACCGAGCCAAGTGGTAGCGGCTGGTTCATCTTTTCGCTCCACGACACTGAGCGTGGGCCAGTGTGTGTTTGGGTACGGCAGAAGCCTCTATCAGACGAAAAGGAGGCACGCTAATGCCTATCCGTCACTGCATCGTCCACCAGATCGACAAGAAGCCAGACGGCAGCCCTTCCGTGCTGCACGCCCGTAACAGCGAGCTGGCCACGTCGCAAGCCATGGAAAACCTGCTGGCCGACCTCAACGAGAGCTACAACGCCAAGCAGGGCAAAGCCTGGGGCCTGTTCCACGAGGAATCCGGCGCCTACCCGTTCAGCGGCTGGCTGAAGGCCTACTTGGATGGCAAGCAGGACTTCACTGCCTTCAGCCTGGAATCCGTCGAGCATCTGCAGCGGTTGATCGAGGAGTCCAACCTGTCCACAGGCGGCCACGTGCTGTTCACCCACTACCAGCAGGGTATGACTGACTACCTGTTGATCGCCCTGCTGCACCACAGCGAAGGTGTGGCGGTGACCGACGCGCTGGACGTGGCTCCGGCCAAGCACCTCGACCTCGGCCAACTGCACCTGGCTGCGCGTATCAACATCAGCGAGTGGCAGAACAACAAGCAGTCCAAGCAATACATCTCCTTCATCAGGGGCAAGAACGGCAAGAAAGTCTCGGACTACTTCCGCGACTTCATCGGCTGCCAGGAAGGCGTCGACGGCCCCGGCGAGACGCGCACCCTGCTCAAGGCCTTCAGCGACTTCGTCGAGAGCGAAGACCTGCCTGAAGAGCAAGCGCGCGAGAAGACCAAGACCCTGGTCGGTTATGCCAGTGGCCAGGCCAAGCTGGGTGAGCCAATTACTCTGGAAGAACTCTCCGGGCTGATCGACGAGGAACGCCCCAAGGCCTTCTACGAGCACATCCGCAACAAGGACTACGGCATGGCCCCGGAATTTCCGGCGGACAAACGCACCCTGAACCAGTTCCAGCGTTTCACCGGCCGCGCAGAGGGCCTGTCGATCAGCTTCGAGGCTCACATGCTGGGCTCGAAGATCGATTACGACGAGGGCCGCGACACGCTGGTCATTCGCCAAGTGCCGACGCAGCTCCGTGAGCAGCTTCGTCGAGCCCAGAAAGGAGCGGGCCAATGAGCATTAAGCCTATCACCGCCCGAATGCTGTCAGGCCGCCTGGAAACAGTTGCCCGGCACTTGGATATACACGAGGAGCACCTGGTGCTCTTTGCACAGATTGCCGATCAACGTTTCCCCCTGACAACCGGAAACTTCCTTATCGATGATAACGGCACGCTCTTGATTGAGGATCAGACTCCCAACGCTGCGGTCGCGGCTATCGAATATGCCTTGAGCCACGACGATCCCATCGCGTTTCTTCGGTGCTGGCTTCAGTGCTTGCGTGAGGGCAACTTCGGTGCGTTGCGCAGCGAATGGCGAAACGTGCCTGAAGAAGTATTCATCGGCGCGGATTCTCACACGCCCACCACCGAGGCGTTGGATGTGCTCAGCGCACACGAACACGCCTTACTTAAAGACCTTGCCATACCTCACTTTCGCCCTCAGTCAGAGGGACAGCAGTGGCTTGCCGCATACCGACATCAGCCACTGCTATTCGCCAAATTCGGACTGTCTCAGGTCGAACAAGACTCCATCCTGCTGCAGGTTTTCAACAACTTCTACCGTGTTCTCACTGCGCTTGAGTTGACTGAGAGTCTTCGTCAGCAAGTATCACAGATATCCAATGCTCAACCACGTCAGAACCCTCGGAGCTAATGCCATGGAGCACATCCACAACCCTCCTCCATTTTGCACCAAGGTCGATGATGTCTTTGAAAGCAACACTCTCGCCTATTCGGGGAATTACTGGGATATGCCCTGCTTGATAAAGCAGATGAAACGCGCCATCAGGCATTGTGATCGCGCGCGTCTCACCGCTCCTTTGTCTCAGCGCATAGCTGACTCTGTACCTGAATTTTTCCTCAGTTCCTTTCATGCCGGACCTCCTGTGGTCTGTGGTCTTGGTTCGCACCCGCAACCCTACCACCGGATGAGTCCGGCACCACTTTCCCACGTACAAGACAGGTGCCCGAGAGGAGTCCGTCCATTCCCTGGCTATCCGTTGTACCCCAGCCGCCACAGTTGAAGCGCCGCTGACTCGAACAAACAGATTCTGGAGGCTGCCATGCCCGTCAAATCGCAATCGCCACGCAAAGATGAAGAGAAATTCGTTGTTCGCCTGCCCGCGGGTATGCGCAAACGTATCGCCGACAAGGCGCGCAACAACACCCGCTCCATGAACGGGGAGATCGTCTATCGCCTGGAGCGTGCCGACGAGCTCGAGGTCGAACTGAAACGTGCGAACGAGGTAATCGACCGACTACTCACCGCTCCGAAAGATAACGCTGCCCAAGCCCTGGAGGCCTAACCATGTCGTCCAAACCTTCCTTGGCCGACCTGAAAGGGCAGCTGCTGCGCCCCGGGTTCCAGCCAACCTCGCCAACTGCCGAACGCTTCAGCGATCCGATCGTTGATACACCGGTGGTTCTGACCCTGGACGATGTGCTCCCCTACGACTCCAACCCTCGGACAACCCGCAACCCGAAGTACGCGGAGATCAAGGAGTCGATTCGCCAGCGGGGCCTGGATGCCCCGCCCCCTGTAACTCGTCGACCAGGCGAGGACAAGTACCGGATCCGCAACGGCGGCAACACTCGCCTTGCGATCCTGAACGAGCTCTATCGTGAAACAGGAGATGAGCGGTACTTCCGCTTCAACTGCTTGTTCCGCCCCTGGGATCAGGCCCGAGGCGAGATCATCGCCCTCACCGGCCACTTGGCTGAGAATGATCTGCAGGGTCAGCTCATGTTCATCGAGCGAGCCGTGGGCATCGACAAGGCGAAAGCGCTGTACGAGCAAGAGGCTGGGGTAGCAATCTCCCAGCGAGAGCTAGCTCGGCGTCTTTCCGCTGATGGCTATCCCGTCTCGCACTCCCATATCAGCCGGATGCAAGACGCCATCCGCTATCTCCTGCCGGCGATCCCTAGCGTGCTCTACTCAGGCCTAGGAAAGCATCAGGTCGAGAAGATTCTGTCGCTCAGAAAAACATCTTTGCAATGCTGGGAGCTCCACAACAAGGACAACAGCATCGACTTCGAGATGCTGTTCCAGGATGTGCTGGCCCAGTTCGAAGGTGACGCCGAGGAGTTCTTGTTCCAGCGCTTCCAAGACGAGCTGATCGCACAGATGAAAGACCCATTGGGCATGGGCTATGAGGCAATCCTCCTGGAGATCACCCAGAACCAGGAGCAGCTTCGTCGCACCACGCCCGTGGTAAACCTACCTCAGGCTGCGCCCACCACACACCTGCTGGAAACAGAGACACCGCCACCAACGACGACCACTGTTCCGGTCAACACAGATCCACAGCAGAACGCCCAAGACAATAATCAGCAGCCAGCGCCGCCACCTCCTGCAGCTCGCCAGCCGCGCAAGGTTGCTCCCCCTCCTCCCGAGCAAATGAGTCCGCAGGAGCGCCAGTCTCGCCTGGAGGGCCACGTTGCCAGCCCAGTTTCGACGACACCGCGTGTCACCGAGATGAAACAGCGACTGGCTGCCCTTGACGGAGAAACGCTCCCTGACTTCAACGCCAACGTCCTTGTCGCCGTCCCTGTCCAGGCAGGAGGACTGCACCCGGTCTCCGACCTCTGGTACATCGAGCGCGAAATCGACAGTCCGGCAGAGCTCCGCCAGCACATCGCGGCCATGGCGCGCGAGATCGCTGAATCGGTCAACGCTCCCGGCGAATTCGTTGAGGTTGAGGGTGGCATTGGCTTCAGCTATCGCCACCCAGATGTGGACGTTGAAGTAACTGCAACAGCCCAACACACCCTGACCCTGCTCCAGTCCCTGAGTGGAACCATGGGCATTGCCCTGAAGATGCTCAAGCAGCAGCCCGAGCAGATGGATGCCATCGGGGAATTCCAATTCGCTGCAGGACTCAGCCAGATCCTTCTCGGCCAGCCTCTGGCCAAGGACCAGGTTCCAGATGACTCCGGTCGCCTCAGCGACGGAGCCCTGGTCAAGCTGTTCCGCATCATCCGGCTAGCACGGCGGTTGATCGACTTGGAGATTCAGGCAATCCAGAGCACGGCGGCACAGACCGCCAGCTGAGTTCGGACTTTTTGGGGAGGGAATCAATGATGTCCAAGTCACCGATCAACGAGGCAGTTCTGTCGCAGGTGTTGAACCACATGCGCAACGGCCAGCTACGGCGGTGTACGGAGATGGGGCTTGAGCCTGAAATACTGGCCCAGCTCCAACAGCCTTCTGTGCTGAGCCTACTGCTCAACACTCCCGTGTCGTGGTGCCAGGTCACCATCGACACCGAGATGGTGAAAAAGCTGCTCACAGGTGCCGAGCGCTCAGAGGAAGAAATGCGCATGATCGAGCGGGCTCTGCGACTGGGGGCTACAACCACCATGCTGCAACAGTTCTTCGGGCTCTCACCGCAGGATGTCGCGCTGCAGCGACTGATGATGGGCGTGCGAGTACGGCGCGGTCGCTGGAGAGAGTTCAGTGAGGAACTGGACGCCCTACTCTGGCACCGATGGACTCACCTCATGGAGGAGCACCAGGTCGAGGTTGAAGACAGCATGGCCATGCTCGATATCGCCATGCTAGTTGCAGAGGAACTCAATGCGCCTCAGGAATCGGACGACAGTGCAGAGAGCCTCAGCCTGGCCATCATCTGGAACAGGATCCACACCTGGATAGGTGAAGGCTTCTATCCGCCGACCAAAGACAAGTCCTGGAAGCCCAGGAAACTACATTTGGTCTCTCGGCAACAGCTTCCATTGGCGTCTGCGGAAGGTAGACCAGACCTATGAGGCTTGCTCGGTTCCCAATAGCAACACTCTTGGATTCGGCCTCGGGACACCTCGAGGCCCATTTGCTTCAAAAGAAAGAACAAGCTGCAGCCGGTACCGCCACCCCTAATACCTATTCAGGAATCATCTTCAGCGGGAACCCTCATGAGACGGTGCCCCGCCGCCTGCTGCTGGACGATAGGTTAACCCCTCTGGAGCGCAACGCTTGGCAAGTGTTTCGCCTCTTGGTCAACGAGGATGGCATCACCGCCTTCCCGACCTATGAACAGTTGCGTCCTTACCTGGGTATGCACCCGGGTAAGTCAGCTTCCCGGGAGACTGTCGCCAAGGCATTGACGGTCCTTCGCCTGACTCGCTGGCTCAGCCTAGGCCGTCGTGTCCGCAACGACCTTAGCGGCCAGGTTCAAGGCAACGTCTACTTGCTTCACGATGAGCCGGTCAGCCCCGCCGAGGCCCTGGAGTTCGATCGCGACTACATGCAGTTGCTTGGCCAATCGATGGATCACCCCAACCGTGCCATTCGAGAAATCGCGGAGATCACTTGGCGCGAGTTCGCCAGTGACCACGACGTCGGTCGTCGACTCCCCTCTCGTATTGAGGCGATTGAAGATCGCCTGAACAGCCAACAGTGGGCCCTGGAAAGCAATCTGGCAGCACTACCAGCACCTGAGTTCGGAATCCGAACTCAGCCAATTGACACTCAGTCGTCACTGAGTTCGGAATCCGAACTCAGTGAAAAACCAGCGGAGCAGAGGGCTCTTCCGCTGAGTTCGGATTCCGAACTCAGCCAAAAGTCACAGAGTTCGGCCTTAGTTCGGAATCCGAACTCATATAGTACGTATACAAATACACACAAAGCTGTATGTAAAAGCTCTGTACCTGTGGACAGACCTGAGCAGGACACGATGGCTCGATGGTTGATCGCACTTGAGCAGATGCCGTCGGAGCAAAAAATGAAGGCCCATGCCTCGATGCAGCGTGTGCCGATAGAACTCAGGGCAGCCGTCATCGAGCAGTGGCTGCATCGGTGTGCCTCTGGCGGAGTACGCAACCCGCTGGCCTACCTGTTGAGCTGCGTGCAACGAGCAATCCAGGGCGATTTCAACGCGGACTGGCGACCCGAGTCCCCGCCGCCCACGTCTTCGCCTAATCCACAAACCCCAGTTGGAAATGGCACAGCTCCAGGCGCGGCCATCTCGGAACGGGTACCGGGGCCACAACCACCGCGATCCACCGAGAACGTGCGCACGGCCCGTGAGCAACTGATGGCCATGCAGCACATTTTGAGCCCCCGGAGCGCCAACCAAGCCAGCAAAACACTGCCTGACGCCCCCCAATAGCCCACACAAATCAGGAATTCTCAGATGAAAAACGCACAGTCAGGTTGCAACATCCGCTTCTCGATCCGACAGGTTTTACCCTGCATGATGATCAAGACCGTAGCCATTCCATTACCCCTTTGCCTCCTTGGGGCTATGGCCTTGGTTCACTGGGGGCAATTGCGTCAGGAGCCCTGGTACTGGCTGATGTGGGCCAGCACCAACGTCACGCTGATCTACACCTTGCTCTGCTCCTCGCTCTGCACGGCCTGGACCGCCAAGCTACACCGAGATGAGGTAATGACTTCTCGTCGTGGGCTCATCGGCCTGCTCGTCAGCTCAATCGCATTTTGGATTCTGGGAGCCTGGCTGCTCGCCAGCCCAGTCTCGGACGAACTTGAGCGCATTACCGCACGAGATGGTAGCCGTCTTCCGCTTCCCGATGCGGCACTGATTGCCTCTCTCGGACTGCTTTTCTGGAGTTTACTGAGTGCCTGTCTGGCGCTATTTCGCCTATTAGAAAAAGTAGTGTTTAACGACTCCAATGGGAGTGCTCAACGGGCCGGAAACCAACAAGTACACAATGAAAAAAATGACCAGCAGCAGCCCCAGGTACGACGTTAGCTTTCTCATAACCTCTCCAACATGACCAATTCAGCGAGAACCTATCACGAACCGATTGACCTGGAATCACCGGGGCCAAGCAGTACCAGAGTGGTGCGGCCCGCACCACTCCAGCAAGGATCTGCCAGCAGCACCGCGCTATGCCCGGGGCATAGGCACAGGGTGGTGCCACGGGCATCACCCCGGTCAGGGTCAGCCTGCGACACCGGCCAACTGCTGAGTGTTGCGGCCAGCAACACCCAGAGCCAGATCCAGACAGCGGCGCCGACCAACTGCTGAGTGTTGCCCCGGGCAACACCCCGGTCAGGGTCAGCCTGCGGCACCGACCAACTGCTGAGTGTTGCCCCGGGCAACACCCCGGTCAGGGTCAGCCTGCGACACCGGCCAACTGCTGAGTGTTGCCCCGGGCAACACCCCGGTCAGGGTCAGCCTGCGGCGCCGACCAACTGCTGAGTGTTGCCCCGGGCAACACCCCGGTCAGGGTCAGCCTGCGACACCGGCCAACTGCTGAGTGTTGCGGCCAGCAACACCCAGAGCCAGATCCAGACAGCGGCGCCGACCAACTGCTGAGTGTTGCCCCGGGCAACACCCCGGTCAGGGTCAGCCTGCGGCACCGACCAACTGCTGAGTGTTGCCCCGGGCAACACCCCGGTCAGGGTCAGCCTGCGACACCGGCCAACTGCTGAGTGTTGCCCCGGGCAACACCCCAGGGTCAGCCTGCGACACCGGCCAACTGCTGAGTGTTGCGGCCAGCAACACCCAGAGCCAGATCCAGACAGCGGCGCCGACCAACTGCTGAGTGTTGCCCCGGGCAACACCCCGGTCAGGGTCAGCCGGCGGCACCGGTCAACTACTGAGTGCTGCCACTGGCAACACCCCGGTCAGGGTCAGCCGGCGGCGCCGGTCAACTACTGAGTGTTGCCACTGGCAACACCCCGGTCAGGGTCAGCCTGCGGCACCGACCAACTGCCGAGTGGTTCCACTGGAACCACTCCAGCCAGATCCAACCGGCGACACCGGCCAACTGCTCAGCTATTCCACTGGAATAGCTCCAGCCAGATCCAGCCAGCGGTACCGGCCAACTGCTGAGTGGTTCCCCGGGAACCACTCCAGCAAGGATCTGCCAGCAGCGCCTCCTATATAGAGAAGAAACGCCAGCCTCTACGAGCAACAACAAATCCCCTTCCATCGGGTTGCGGATTTATTGCTGCACCTGCACCAACTGAATTGCAGCATGGGCGCGAACCCTTCCCATAAGGAAATCCCGCGCTATGGTTGATAACTACCGGCTCAACATCGGCTCCCTACGGAGCGATGTGAAGCTCACCCTCCACACGCATCACGCTGCCCGCATCTGGATGGGGCGGCCCAAGACCGACACCAAGCCTGGGATCATTGGTCTGTCCGGCTTCTGCTCCCTCATCAACCGCATGTCCCGCGGCGCGACCCAAGACGACCCCTACTCAGACTGGTGGATGATCCTGGTCGAAGAGAAAGTCTCCCAGTCGGATGAAGCACTGAAGGCTCTCGATGAGCGCCTGGACGACGTGATGGCCTGCCTCCCCGCAGCCATCACCATCAGCAACAACCTCTCGGTCCAGCCGGTCAGCATGCCGCTGTTCATCTCCAACCCTCTCGGGTTCAAGGCCGTCTACCTGCTCTCCTCCTATGACGAGATCGTTCGCCGCATTCTGCTGGCACAGCACGTCGGCCTCATCGGCCGACGCGACATGGAGCTATGGATCGATGAGGGTGCCGCAGTCCTGCGCAAACTCTTCGGGCTGGCCCAGCACTATCGTTACTCGGGTGCTGCACGCGACGACTTTGCCGCTAACAACGCGAAGGCTGAAGCAGCTCGCAAGATGTACGAGCGCCACGGGGACATTCCCCAGGACATCCTGGAAGGCACTCGCCGCTCCAACTTCGCGCCTCCGATCACCCGGGGCCAGCAGGAACTGACGCCTGAGCCCTTCACCGACACCCGCGACGCCGACGAGGAGTGACCATCATGGGGCAGAAGAACTCCACCACGGGCTCACTGCAACAGACTGTCTTCCAGCCTCTGCAACAGAGTGCCTTCCAGGGGCTGCAACAGAGTGCCTCACTAAAAGGCCTTTTAAAGCCTTTTAAAGGTAAGGGGGAACTGGACCAGTTTGTGGAGCAATGCCGAGCACTGGAGGTGGGTTTGAAGGAGCTTGCCCAGGAAGTGCTGGCCCAGGTCCGTCGCCCCCCGTTCACTCTGTTGGCCGTCCGTTTGATCGAGCAGAACACCCAAGCCGGAACCACCTTTCTCCGCTGGCAGCACGTCGCCACTCGGAAGATGGGCGTGGGCGTTTGGGCCGAGATGATCGGCCAAGCCAGAACACCGATATCGATGCTGCAGGATCTTCACGCCCTGGAGCTGCAGCGCATCACCCTCAACATGCAGATCAGCCTGATCCACTCCATCGGCAAACAGGCCGCCGAGTGCGCCGAAAAGATGGGCCAGGCCCAGGCCGAAATCAGTAGCCGGCTGCAGCAGATCACCAACCAACAGCAACACCAATAACCGAGGTATTCAGCATGAGCACTACCGCACTGAACACCAGCAACGAGAACAGCAAGGTTTCCGTTGAGATCATTGATGGCAAGCCGACTACAACCAGCCTTGATGTGGCCAAGCATTTCGGGAAACAGCACAAGGACGTCCTGCGCGCAATCCGCAACCTGGATTGTTCGCCCGAGTTCCATGAGCGCAATTTTGCGCCCATACAAATCGACGTTGATCTGGGCATGGGCAGGAGCCGGAAAGACCAGGCATTCCGTATGACCCGCGATGGATTCACCTTCCTCTGCATGGGGTTCACCGGAAAGGAAGCCGCGAAGTGGAAGGAGGCGTACATCATTGCTTTCAACAAGATGGAGCAGGTGCTGATCGAGCAGCCGGAGATCCTGAGCCACAAGCATCTGCTTCGGTTCGCCCTGAAGACCCTCGAACTGATGCGCGATCGTACGCTGGGGCTTCCGCCCCGGCCAAGCACCGAGCAGGTGGTGCAGAACTACCTCGCGCTGGAATCGCTGGACCACGCCACCCCCGAGCAGATGGAACAGGCGATCACCTTCCTGCAGGGGCAGATCATCGGCGAAGGCGCGGCAGCCAAATCCCTGCCCGGTGTCGCCGGCAGCTCCATCGCTAAAGACCTGCTCTATGGCCTTCTCCGCTCCGCCCACGACGCCGAACTGCTCTTCAACTCGCTCTACGACAGTGGTGTCGAGAAGCTGGCCAGCGAGGTCTTCAAGAGCCACATGGCCAACAAGCTCGCCGAAACATCTCGCCAGACCCGTGACCTGCTGGGCTACGTCGCCAGCCGCGCTACTCACAACCCATTCACCAATAAATCCACTCACTGAGGAACACGCTATGGGTACGTCCATACAAAACTGGGAAGGCAACATCGGCTCCAAGCCGGAGTTCAAGGAGTTCCCCAACGGCAACAAAGAGCCTCGTCGCCTGCTGCGTCTCAACGTCTACTTCGACAACTCGGTGCCGCAAGCCGCAGGTGGCTATGAAGACAAGGGCGGGTTCTGGATGAACATCGACTATTGGCATAAGGATGCTGAGGCCTACTCGCGCCTGTTCCAGAAAGGCATGCGCGTGACTGTCTCAGGCCGTGTGGTGATGGATAGCTGGGAGAAGGATGGCGAAGAGTACGAAGCGCTGAAGATCCAGGCCAACCGCGTCGGGATACTGCCGCATCGTATCGAGTCCGTGACCCTGACCGCGTCTTCGCAAGCCCAGAATGGGCAGCAGCCTGCGCGCCAACAGCCGCAGCCGGACGTCTACCCGGACGATGAAATGAACTACTGATGGAGGCATAATTCGGCGCCGCCATTCGTGTAGCGGTCGGTGAAGGTGACTCGTTCATCGTCATCCTCCGCCACACATCAGCCCGTCGAGAAGTCTGAGTCATTGCCATGAGCAACCCACAGCAGCCCCTATCCCCCGAAGAAATCTCCCTCCTCGAGCTCTTCGAGCGGCTCGATGCAGTCCAGCAAGAACGGGTTTATGCGATTGTCACCGACCGCATCGAAGGTCGGGCCTCACATGCCGAGTTCCAGGAACGTCTGAGAGCCCTCTCAGCCGGCTAGGGGCTTAAATCGCGCCACACGTGACTCTGTTGGGGGACGAAACGTTGCATCGGCAACCCTGCGCGCCAACTCCTGCCACAGCCAGCGCTCCGACCGAAATAAAATCGCGCTAAACGCGGTTTTACTGGTGACGGCGAACCAATCAATCGGCAATCTGTAGCACACATTCTGCGAGCCAACCTGGAAAAATCGCCCAGTTCGTGACGCCATTGATGGGAGACACTCTCTCCTCGGGAGACACGCCCTATGCCGGACAAGCACCCCGAAGTGAAAACGCTGGATAGGCGTCAGTTCAACAATCCCCATCACACTGTCGCAGCTGCTGGGGCGGAAGCCGCCCGGAAAGGGTTGCCGTTGCATACCTGCCCATATAGCCATCCCGCCATGCGGGCATCCTGGTTAAAAGGGTTTGCCCAGGCACAGCAAATGGCTCTCCCGCTTTTCGATGCTGCCGATTGAACAATCTGGTGCTGGATAGGTTTCCCGTGGCGAACTCATCGGCTCGTTAAGCTCCCACTGGGGACACATTGCGCGTGCCCTGCTCCTGGTACTCCTGAGGCAGGTCAAATCCAGCCCCCACGCTAGTGCCCATTTCCCATTGTTCCTAGTCATCACTGCCCTGACAGTCCGATCTGGCAAATCGAGAGGGGCAACCCATGAATCTGTTGATCATCGAAGCACCTGGCAAGCTGAAGAAGCTGCAGCCGATGATGAAGAAGCTTCGACCTGGTGAGGATTGGCTGGTGATCGCCAGCGGCGGCCATATCCGCGATCTCCCGGCCAAAGGCCAGGACGAGACCATGATCACCACCGGCGTGCGCAAGAACTACGCTCCGGTCTACGAAGTCCTGGAAAAGAGCGCTCGCAACGTCCGTTCGATCAAGGCGGCGATGAAGCAGGCTCACGAAATCTACCTGGCCACTGACCCTGATCGCGAAGGCGAGAGCATCAGTTGGCACATCCAGCAAGAGTGCGGGATCGAGCACTACAAGCGCATCACCTTCAACGAGATCACCCTCAAGCGTGTCCAGGAAGCCCTGGCAAACCCTCGCCAAATCGACCTGAAGCGGGTCGCCTCGCAGGAATGTCGGCGGGTTCTGGATCGAATGGTCGGCTACCTGGTGACTCAGGAACTCCGGCGGCTGATGGGGAAGCCAACATCTGCCGGGCGCGTTCAAACGCCTGCGGTGTACCTAGTCGTGCTGCGCGAGCGCGAGATCCAGAGCTTCGTGGTCATCAACCACTTCGGCGCCAGGCTGCACTTCACTACTCCCTGCGGTCGGAGCACCTGGAGCGCGGAGTGGCAGCCAGTACCGGACTTCGCGTCGAAGGAACGCCCCTACATCCAGGATGGCAACCTCGCCCAGTTGGTCGCCTCCACGCGCAACGTGGTGGTCGAGGCCTGTGAGAACCGTCAGGCCGAGCGCAACCCACCTGCTCCGTTCATCTCGTCATCGCTGCAGCAAGCCGCCAGCAATGCCCTCCGCTGGGATCCGGACAAGACCATGCAGGTCGCCCAGCGACTGTACGAACAGGGCGTCATCACCTATCACCGGACAGACAACCCCAACGTTCCGGATGATGCGATGGAGGACATCCACGAGGTCGCCAACTCGCTTGGTTTGAAGGCTGTCGCCGAGCGTCGCACCTTCAAGGCAGCTGAAGGGGCCCAGGAAGGCCACCCAGCCATTACGCCAACCGACTGGGCAGCGGAGAGCGCAGGCGAGGATTCTGAAGAGCAGGCGCTGTACAAGCTCATACGAATACGGGCGCTGGCCAGCCAGTTGGAGGCCGCTATTTACGATGTTCGCACTGCCAAGCTGCTCGCCGTAGGCCCAGACAGGAAGCCCCTGCGATTCGTCGCTACCGGGAAGGCAGTGGTCTACTTGGGCTGGATGAAGCTCCTGCAGGCCGATGATACCGACGAGCCAGAGGATGCAGAGGCGGATAACCCGGTACCAGCGCTCTCCCCAAAGCAGATTCTGCCGGTTCAACGGGGCGAGTTACTGAAGAAAAAGACCCAGCCTCCGGTGCGCTACTCCAAGGCGAGCCTGATCAAAGAGATGGAGCGCCGCGGGATCGGACGCCCAAGTACCTTCGCCTCGATCATGAAGAACATCATGAGCAAGGGTCTGATCGAGGAGAAGAACCGCAAGTTGATACCGGCTCCGTTGGGCGTGGAGACCATCGCAAGGCTCGAAGGGTTCTTCAGCTTCATCGAGCTCGACTTCACTCGGGAACTGGAGCGTGATCTGGACAAGATCGCCCAGGGCACGGACACCTACGGTGCCGTGGTCGCCAGGCTGCACAAGCGCCTGGAGGACGAACTGTCGAAACAGCGAGGACTACCCAGCGTGGCCATGCAGTCGTACAAGCCATCCAAGCCTGCGGCGACATCGAGCAGCGAGTACAAGTGCGGCAAGTGCGGCCAGCCCCTGGCCCGGCGGCAGAAAAAAGGGGAAGGCGGCTACGACTTCTGGGGCTGCACCGCTTACAAGGCCGGCTGTAAGGTGAGCTACCCCACCACAAGGGGCAAACCGGACTTCGACAAACCACGCGGCCTCTGACCAACTCTGGCGGCTACCCGCGCACCAGGTAGTGCGCGGGAATTCACTCCCCATCCTGGTGCCCATTTGCCATAGATTCCAGCACAGGCCAACGCCGAGAGTGCCACCTCAGACAGAGGAGCACAGGCATGGCGCTACTGGAGATGCCGGCAGCATCGGGCCCAGCAGTACCCGATCCCACCCTTAACAAATACTCCGCGCGGCAATTAGCCGTCGCCACCACCTGGGCAGATCACTTCAAGCTGAACGGCAACAACCGTTCCGACTTCCTTCGGCACTATCTGCGCTCAACAGCCACCACCAGGTGCTGGACAGTTCCTCTAGGCGATCCGAGTCAGAAAGTGCAGCCGGTACTGACCCGCATGGGCGATCACCTTCAGCTGTTCGATGGCCAGCAGATCCGCTCCATGACGTTGCGGCCCGCTGATCGCATCGCGAACAAGCCTCCCAAACCTGTAGCTGCAGCCAATCTAATCAGCCGACTGGGCGAGCGCTGGCATGCCGTTTCTCTGCTGACCTCCTTCAGCAAGAGCGCTCGCGCTCTGTCGATGAAGATGGCAGATGCCGACCTAGGCCAGCTCAAACGCCGACAGTGGATCACCAGCACAGGCCGCCACAATCGCTTTTTCGGCGTTCGCTGTCGCTTCTACCTGATACAGATCGGTGCAGCCCTCAAGGCATTCAATCTCCACCTGGACCAGGAACTGCTGTTTGCCATTCGCTCGGTCAGTTGCCCATCGCCAGAGCTCTACAACTGGCTGGCAACCGGCGACCGTACTCGACGCCTGCAGGCGCTACGGGCACAGCCGATACTGATTCCCCTGATGGTGCTGAGTGAGGACATGCACTGGCCTGGCTGGGATGAGGACAATGCCAAAAGCTCGCCATGGGGCTGTCTCAACCGCTTCATGCACTGGAGCCCGTCGAACTCAGTTCTGCCAGGCCAGGTGATCGGTACAGCTGTAGACAATGGATTACCGCTGAATGACGTGCTGGCCTGGCTGCTCAGTAGCATCAGGTCCTCGGTGCGCTTCCTCGGCCAGGTCCGCCCTCACCATGCAGGTAGCGCATTGACACACCTGCAGCGAGAAGGTCGAGGCTCTGGATGGCACGCCCTGCTGGCAGGCGCATCGCTCGGCAATCGCCGCCCCACTCGCAAGTCAGATTGGACGGCCTTTTACTCCATCTGGCAGGAGCTGCCCTACGATTTGCGATACGGGGGAAGCAATCTCAATCGCTTGTTCACAGGCTGCCCCTCCGACTGGGGCGATCCCGCATGGGCGAAGATCTCCACTCGCCTGGCCGATTTGAAGGAGCTGCTCAACAACCTAGACAGCGGCACCCCTGACGCTATCTCGGCCAAAGCCAGGTTGAAGAGATTCCTCAGTGCCAGCACTTATCACCAGATCGGGCACCTGGTGGATGATTTCCACAAGGCTTTGTACGTGATTCGAGCCGAGCTCGACGCACAAGATCCAGCACGTAAGGACTCGGATGAGTTCACTCGCTGGCAAGCGCTTCTGCCAAACAAAGGCATCGTGGATTGCCCCAATGGGCTGCAGATCGTCGAGCTGCAGTGTCCCTCGGATCTAATTGCCGAGCACCTGGCGCTCAGTCACTGCATCGATACTTACGACGAATGGGCCTATCTTGGCCACTGCCGTTTGGTCTCAGTCCGGCGAGATGGTCGGCCGCTCGCCTCGGCCGAGCTTACCTTGCGCAACCGCACCCCCACCGAAACCATTGATCGCTGGACGCCCCGACACCTGCATACACAGCAGCTGCGTTCGAGAGGAAACGCCCCGGTACCGAAGAACTCACCGGTGAACGACGCGTACGTGTGGTTCATCGACCAGGTGAAATCGGGCGCCATCCCGGTCGTTCTGGATTGGCCAGACATGACCCAGTACATGACCCGCTTCGCGGATTATGGCCGGAAAGAACGGCATATCCGGGCCGTGGCTCAATGGGTCCTCCAGCGACTGGGTGATGTATGAGCCGTCCGAAGCAGATGAATCGGCGCCCCGCGCTGCTGAGCAAGGTCGTTTTCGACGGTTACGACTTCGGCGTGCTGCTGCAGTATGTCGAAGGTGCCAACCGGCTGCTCCTCGAGCGCGACGGGTTCTACATACGACGTGCTGAACACCCACTTCACCGGTACTGGCGCCTGCCCAAGAGCAAGCTGCTGCCGGAACTGGACGTGCTGTTCCACCGACTGGCCGAGCTGGTGGACGGGCGCTACAGCGAGTCCTGGCAATCGTTCTGCAGCAAGCTCGAGGAGGCCCAATCCTCACCTGATCGCCAGGCATTCATCTGGGGGCTGTCGTTACGCCTTGCTCCGCTTGTCCAGGGCGGCTGCCTACTGTCAGGGGACTACCACCCTGGGGTGGTGGCAGTCGCAAGGAGGATGCGTGGCGTTTTCCTCGGTCAGTCTAGGTCCTGGCGCATAGACGCCTCCCCTGAGTTGGTGCGCAGCAACATCATCCTGGAACTGGGCCTCGCGGAAGAGCAATTCGAGATCCTGGACACACTGCAAGAGCTGCTGAGCGATGGATCAGTGGCGCCGGCTGATGACATCACCAAAATCAGCATCGGTGGGCCTGCCCAGGAAAGGGAGGCAAAGAGTTCCGAGGAGGATTCGTCTGCAGACGTCTACCTGGCCGCTGTCCCATCGATCGAGCGCACCGAGTTTACTGAGCAGGCCATCCAGCAGGCTCTATTGGACTACTCGCTACTGGATCACCAACCAGCGGGTATCCAGCATCTGCTGCAGCGCACTAGTGCATTGCTGGCAGACGACATGGGGCTCGGTAAGACCCGTCAAGCAATCATCGCTGCTGCCATTCGGGCTGCTGGGAAGCCGGTTCTGGTGATCACATTGTCCACGCTGCTGATCAACTGGAAGCGAGAGATTGAGGCCGTCTACCCGAGCGCGCGCATCACCCTGCAGGCGTTCGATGCTGATGCGCAATGGATCCTCATCAACTACGAACGACTGGGCGACTTCGTGCTACAGGCCGCGCACTTTGTGGTCATGGTTGTCGACGAAGCCCACAAGCTGAAGGAGCCAACGGCAATGTGGACCCGGCATGGGTTCGATATCGCCGCCAAAGTGCCGAATCGCTACCTCCTGACCGGCACTCCCGTGCTCAATCGTGAATCCGAGCTGCATACGCTGTTGCGCCTTTCAGGCCACCCAGTGGGCCAGCTCCCACTGAAGGAGTTCTGCGACCAGTTCGCCGGCAGCCCAGAATTCAGGCAGGCGCTGCGTGAGGCCATTGGCGACTGGATGCTACGCCGGCGCAAGGACGTACTCACAGGGCTCAAGGGCAAGCAACGACAGCCGCTACCGGTTGAACTGTCCCAGGAAGAACGCAGCAGGTACGAGCAAATCCGCTGCGAAGATCGACCTATCTTCGCCAGGCTCGGCGCACTTCGCTTGTTCCTGGAACAAGTCAAAGTCCGCGTCATCATGGAGCTGCTGGCCGAGCTCGATATCGAGGACAAGGTGATCCTGTTCTGCGAGTTCAAGGAGACCGTCACCACCCTCCGCGAGCGTTGTGAGGCGACGGGGTATGGCTGTGTAACGCTGGTCGGTAGTGACTCGCTGACCAAGCGGCAGAAAGCGATCGACAAGTTCCAAGCAGACCCTGATACCAGAATCTTCATCGGCACGACGTCAGCTGCTGGTACAGGGAACAATCTCACGGCAGCGAACTACGTCATGTTCCTGGGCTTACCTTGGACGCCAGGCCTGCAGGATCAGGCGGAAGATCGCGCGTACCGGAATGGGCAAATTCGCCTGGTGGTGGTGAAGATCCCATTGGTCGAGAACACCATCGACCAGCAGCTCTGGCAGATGCTGATTGATAAACGGCAGTTGGCCCAGGATCTGATCGAGCCCGATGCTGCCGCAGCGAATCGCTCTGAACTGGCAGCACATCTGTAGCCAACTGCGACTGGCCCGTCAACAACCGCAGAAAATGGGTACGGGTCAGATACTGCATTTCCTGCTGCTGTTCGCCCCCTTGCACCCGCAACATGAACACCCCTACCCGTGGAGAGCGCTGCCGTGCCTACGCTTCTGAACCAACCGTCATCAATTGCTAACTGCCGAAAAAGCTTGGTTCTTTCGGCCATCTTCCAGTTGAACGAACTACGGAACTTGTCTCAGAGCGTCCCTGCTCTGCGGGACCGCTTTCCACTGCTTGCGCTTGAGCAAAATCTGGATGTCTTTCTCGACCTCATCCATTGTTTTGCGTACAGCGCTGCGCGCAACTCAGCGATCGTCCCGGCTATCATTTACGAAACCATCGAACAAGAACTTGGTGAGCTCCCTATTACAATTGAGGAAGTTCGGGCTGTACTCAACACGCCTTTGGGCGAAGCGCTGTCACTTCAGGTATGACCTTGCCTTCGCCCTCAGCCGCTCACGCTTCAAGTAGGTGTTATAGAACTTACCGCCATCGAATTGGATTTTCTGTCTATACAGAACTTCAAAAGCGTCAGCGCCTTTGCCCGCGTAAATCTCCACCACATTCATGACGATAGACCCCGTGCCATTCTCGCCTCCCAAAGAGTGGCTATCGAAAAACAGCCGAATCTTGTTGGCCGGCACCTTGTCCCTTCGCCTGACCCGCTCCTGTCCGTAGACCTTCTGCGTGCAAAAGCTTTCGGACTTCGCGTTGATGGCCGCAGCCAAGCAACTGCTGACCGAACAGCCATACAGGTCCTTTGCCTCGGTCATGAAGGCAAATCCGAAGGGCAAGTTGAAGAGATTGATCGCCTTGTATTCATACCCCTTGTTCAAGGCGAAATCCCTGAGCATCGCCTCCACCACCTGCTCGCTCAGCTTTATCTGAATGGCGCTCTCCAAGAAACTAGTCACCAGATCAATATCGGTGACAACGACGTCTCTCACCTCATTGCTTTTGAACCCACCCACCCTTCTCGCCTTGCTGTCGAAGCGCTCGGGATTGGCCAGGCTGCATGCTTGGTAATTGGCCTGGTTGTATTCGGCCAGCTTGGGAACGCTGTAGGGGGCGTGTGCGGCATAGAGAATGGCTTCCTGCGTTTCCGGCAACGTCCTGTTGATGAGTATCACCGGATTCTTGCAGTCAGGACATAACGCATAGGCGTTCAGCTTGCCGCCTCTCTCCTGTGAATAAGGAAACTCCCTGTTGGTCGCTCGATAGTAGTTGGCCTCTGTGAGGACGATTGGTTTTCCTGGGTCCGCTAAAACACTAAAAACATCCATACTCAACCCCCAATAAATCGTATTTCATAGGATCTGATTGAGCCCAATGCTGCGGGCCGAGCTGGCAGCTCTGCTCTAACACTCGGCGCCCAACTCCAAAGCTTTGCGAGTCAGTTCCCAGGCCCAGCCAAACTCTGGGTAACACGGCTTGCCCACGGTCCTCCCTGAAACGACACATCGCCATCGGTCTCCGTCATATCGCAGAGCGTGTAAGACGGGTGTGATATCTAGGTATTCCGTCGGAGCCAAGGTCACCTCACCACGAACGATGCCTTGACTGATCGAATGGTTGCCTCCGCCCACCCAGCCAATGCCAAGCGGGTACATATAGCAGACCCTGTGATTCGTCGATTGCTCGAACTCACCTTCGGGAAGCCCAAGGCCAATCGCACCAAGCTTGGCCACAAGACTGGTCGGGTGCCAGGCGGTCGGGAGCACAACATCGGAAGCCAGGTTGAGGGTCTCTTTCCCTGCTACGCATGACACAAGGCAATGGCTGTTGATATACGAAACAACGTCGCTATCCAGTTTTTGGGAAAGTCCAGAGAATCCCAATGCGAGCGGCCACCACAACGAGTCCGGACCATGATTCTCCGGTTTGAGGTATGCCTCTCGCATGTGCCGTGCCTGAATTGGCCGCAGAACAATCTTCACTAGGTCATGCAACCCTTCGGCATTTCGCTTTGCAACCAGTTCGTCCGCCCACTTCATCAGGCACTCAAACTGTGACCGTGGCGACTCATCACCTCGCCCCCTCTTCCACCACATCACACTCTGAACCCAGCGCCTCACACTTTCCTCCTGCAAAAAGTTCCTTCCCGACAGCCAAGAAAATAACCCAACGGCTGGAGTATCTATTTCCTGCTGCACCCTGGCAATTTGCCTGCCAACGTGACCCCATCACCAAAGGGGGCCTTTCGGCACATGATCAGGCAGTTGACCACTCTCTCGCTGCTCGCGCTCGTCGCCAGTTGCACCACACAGAAAGCAGAGCCGCCCAAGCCGGCATTCGATAGCAGCCGCAATCCGGACATCCTCGCCCCCGACCTTTACCCCAACGGTTCGGTCGCCGAGAAAGAACCGGTGGTTCGCTACGGGCGGTACACGCTCGTCAGCACTCAGCCCGAGTCCGGCCAGCGCGACCTGATGGCCCAGATCATCGACGTGACCATCCCGGCGAACATGCGCCCGAATGTCCGCGATGCAATGCAGTATGTCGTTGATCGCTCCGGCTATACGCTCTGCCCTTCGGATAGCGGGCACGTCAACATCCTCTTCACCCGCCCCCTGCCGGCAGCGCAGTACAAGATCGGGCCAATGACTCTGCGCAACGCACTGCAGGTGCTCGCAGGACCGGCCTGGCATGTGAAGGTCGACGAGGTCAATCGTCAGGTCTGCTACGTCCTGCGTCCGGGCTATCAACTGCCCGAACCTACTAAACCCGCGCCCACCCTCTACGCCAAGCAGAGCGATACAACGCCGGCATCCTCGACGCCCCAAGCACCTGCGATTGCAGCAACCAGCACAAGCAGCAGCCCCGTCGTGATCGCAACAGCCCCCACTGCAGCACCAATAATCGCCAGCTCTGCCCCAAGCAACCCTGCAACTCCTGTTGTGCTCCCTGTGGTGGTACCTGCCAAGGATGGCCCTACTACCTCGATGCCCCAGGCACTGGCCGTAACCGCCAGCACTGCATCCTCGAAATCGCCATCGCTCAATACAACGCCGCTTCCAGCCACTGCGATCGCGAAAGCAGCTCCGGCTCCCCGGCCGCTGCCCCAGGTATGGACGGCCGAAACTGGCTCAACCCTGCGTGAGTCTGTCGAGGCCTGGGCCGCGCGAGCCAACTGGAAGGTGAAGTGGCTGGCCAAGGGCCTGGATTACCCGATTGAGGCACCGCTGACCTTCGAGGGCACCTTTCAGGATGCAATAGGTGAATTGTTCCCCCTCTACGACTCAGCCCCACGTCCGTTTTACGTCAACGTGCATCAGGCCCCCCAACGGCTCATCGAGGTTGTGGAGAAGAAATGATGTTCAACCGCAGACTCAAGCAAGTAACCGCCCTGGCCCTCCTCGCCTGCGCCCTGACAGGGTGCGCAATGCAGCGTGTGGACGAATCCATTCGGCGGACCGAGGCCGCTGCTGGCTCGGCAAGTGCTATTACATCCAGCATGCGTACCGCGCCGACCAACGCCAAGCGCGATACGGTTGTCCACTCCGACAAGCCCTGGGTCAGCACGCAGCCGATTATTTCCAAACGCGGCCTGGCACCTCACCAGAACTGCCGGTTTATCTGGAAGCCTGTCGTTGCAGTAACCCTGCTGCAAGCCGCCCAGGAAGTAATGAGCCAGTGTGGCCTGAATGTGCAGATCACCCCGGACGCGATGAATCCAACCACGACCAGTGCTCCGATCGCGGCGTCCAACGCACCGGCTACGCAGTCCAACCAGGACATGGCCAGCATGCTCTTCCCCAGTTCGGTAACTGGGGCAACATCCCAAGGCAACAGCTTTGCGGCCTTGAGTGGCTTCGGAGTCGGCGCGACCGCTCCGATCTCGGGTATTTCATGGAGCGATAAGGTCTCAGGCTTTCTCGACCTGGTGACGTCCCGCACGGGGTTGTCGTGGCGCTTCGACCCTGTTGAAAACGCAGTGGTGATCTACTACCTGGACACCGAGACATTCCGCATCTTCGCCTTCGACGATACCAACCAGATGGACTCAACAGTGCGTTCTGGCATGAGCGCGTCCACCGGTGTTAGCGGAGACAGCAGCTCCGGGACGCAGAGCGGCGGTACAAGCTCTGGTATCAGCGGCAGCTCTGGGAGCAGCCAAAGCACTACCGTGACGCTGAAAACATCCCTGCTCAATGATATCGAGGGCAGCGTTAAGTCGATGTTGACCCCTGGGGTAGGCCGCCTGGCGCTGTCCCGAGCAACCGGGACGTTGACCGTCACCGACCGCCCAGAAGTGCTGCGCCGGGTCGCACAGATCATCAAGCATGAAAGCGACAGCATTACCACCCAGGTAATCCTGAACGTAAAAGCCGTATCCGTAACGCTGACGGACAAAGATCAACTGAGCGTCGACTGGAACCTGGTCTACAAGTCGCTCAGCGATGACTGGGGCATCAACCTCAAGAACACCGTACCGGGAATCGACCCCAGCGCCATTTCCGGCTCTGTCAGCATCTTGGACACCGCGAATAACTCCTGGGCTGGGTCGAACGCCATGATCCAGGCTCTCGCACAGCAAGGCAGAGTTTCTGCCGTTCGATCCCCCTCAGTAACCACCCTCAACCTGCAGTCGGCATCCATTCAGATAGGCCAAACCAAGAGCTACCTGGCCTCCAGCCAGATCAGCAACGTAGCTCAGGTCGGCTCCACCACATCCCTCATCCCTGGCACCATCACCAGCGGTTACAACATGACCCTGCTGCCGATGGTGATGCCGGAGAACGAGCTGCTCCTGAAGATCAACATCAATATGTCGTCCACCCCAACTTTTGAGGAGGTGGAAAGCGGTGAATCCAAAGCTCAGTTCCCCAGCTATGGCGTACAGATCTTCGACCAGAAAGTACGCCTGCAGAACGGCGAAACACTGGTTCTGAGCGGCTTCGAACAAGACTCGGAAGACGCCAACAAAACCGGCACCGGCGATCCAGGCTTCTTCGGCTTGGGCGGCGGGCGCTCGAGGAGCTCGGAGCGAACCGTCATCGTGGTGCTGATCACCCCGCTGGTCATGAGCAAGACTGCCAGCGGGATCCAGTACATCCCCCTCGATCAGTTCCACGCCGCGAATGACGACTCGTGGGGCGTATCGCCTGCAGTCCGCTCAACCTCACGCGGGGCCATGTGAGATGGAAGCCGAGATCACTCGATCCGACCCAGCCTCTTGGGTTCGGATCCTGACCTACCACGGTCGCAAGTTCGTCACCGGCCTGTACTGGCACCCATTGAGTTCGCCCCAGAAGTTCATGAAGGAGGCCCGTGCCTACGGCAAGCAGAACGATCTGGACTTTGTAGCCATCCGGGAAACGCCGACGAAGATCCAGGCTGGTTTCGTCTCGAAGAAGCTTGGTGCAGTCAAAGGCATGTACTCCCTGGCGAGAGCACTGGCTGGGCAGTTCGAGAGCGACTTTGTAGCCTGCTGGAAGATCGACGATGACTGCTATGCCGTCGTCGGCACCTCTGAAGGCGCCATCATCCCCGGCGTTGACCTGGTCACCACGCTAGCTGAGGCGAAGCAACGAATTGTCGGCCTGCAGAACAGGGGGCTGCTGAAAGGAGTGCAACTGTTCGTACCGGAAGGCTTCGGCTTTGATGTGCGGCCGTTTGACATCGAGGAGCTGCTCGCACCGGAGCGCTTGCGCAACGAGTTCAAGCTACGACAGTTAACCTTCGGGCTTTCGCGCAAAGAGTTGGCCAGCGCGAGCATGCTCGCGGGAGCCATTGTCTCCGCTGCCGGCGTATATCACCTGTGGAACATGCATCAGGAAGAACAAGCTCGTCAGGCCGCCATCGCCGCCGAGCAACGACGCCAGGAAGAGCTCAAGGCAAAGAACGCCCAGGCGAAAGATCCTCTGGATCTGGCAGCACTGGACCACCCATGGGCGTCACTGCCTGACACCGTGGACATGGTGAGAGCCTGCAGCAAGGCTGAGCGAGTTCTCCCCTTGTCGATCGCTGGCTGGCTATTTGAATCCTCGAAATGCGACGGGCAGGCTCTCGCTGCGACATACCACCGAACCGGTACCGCCACGGCCAAGCAGTTCACTGAGGCTGCGGTCGAGCTGTTTGAAGAGCCGCCGGCATTCTTGATCGACAACGGTAACACGGTTGGGGTGCGCGTCGCCCTGAAGGTGGCTATTGGTCGGAACGAAGCACTGCCAAACCAGGGCGAGGTGCTGCGCGAAGTGTCGAGCCACTTCTACATGCAGGGTGTTGAGCCGCAGTTCGCCCCAGTCCAGGCTGGGCCCATCCAGAAACTACCTGGAAACGACGAGAACCAACCTGCCCAGACCGTAATGCCGCCATGGGCAAAGCTCTCGTTCAAAGCAGAAACCAAGCTGCCACCAGCCCTTGCGCTGGAGGGGCTGCCAGACCTTGGCGTGCGCACCACCCTCCTCGAAACCAACCTCAAGAACAGCCAGTTCACCTGGTCTGTCGCAGGAGAAATCTATGCGAAGCCGCAATGAAATATTGACGCCTATGATTCTGTGTCTGCTGGGCTGCCTGACGTCGCTGTCGCAGACTGCACACGCCACTACGGTAGGCGAACTCACCGACGTGCAAGCACAGGCTGTTCTGGCCGAGGCCAGAGTCAGACTGGCCGAGGCACAGGCCAAGCTGCCGCCGAAGCCCAACACGACCGCCGCGTCCACAGGCACGACTACGCAACCTACCAAGGATGTTGACCTTCCAGCTCCGGTAGTTCGCACGATCTACGGTGCCGGCGGCCGCATGACTGCCTCATTTCTGTTTCCTGGAGGAGTCGAGGCTGACGCCGGTGCTGGCCAGGACCTTCCTGGGGGCTACCACGTCGAGTCGGTGAGTATGGACAAAGTCATGCTGAGCAAGTCAGGCAAACGATTCCCCGTTGGGTTCTCCAACGTTGCCCCCAGCGCGTCTACGACAATGACACAGATGGGTAGCATGGTTGCTCCGGCCTTGCCCGGGGCCACCATGGGCCAGCACTACCAGCCGACATCGCCGCTCGGGCAGTGAGGTGAAGCCATGACAAGTCTCACTTCCGCATCGCTGTTGCCACCCTTGGTATTGACCGCCCCTGGTGAACGTTGGGAGCTGTCGCCCCCTGAGCGTGAAATCATGGCGCTCACCGAGGACGGTGCGCTCTATGTCTCCGGCAGTCACCTGAACGACCTGCATGTAATGGCGTTCTGCAACAGGCTGGAACGCGCGGGAATCATTTTCCGAGTCGAGACGGTCGCCCCTGACACCATTAATCGTCTCTACAAGGCAGGTATTGTCCAAGCTGGCGAGGCATTCGTAAGCGACGGAGAGGAGGTCTCGCGCAACCAGCTGGAAGTGATAAAAATCATACGGGAAGCCTGCGAGCATCGGGCCAGCGATATCCATTTCATCGTCGCCCCCGACGGCAAGAGCAAGATCCGGTTTCGAATCGATGGTCGGCTCACTACGGTACAACGACCTCGCCACCAGCACATCAAGGACCTCTGTTCCACCATCTACCAGTCCATGTGCGACGTGGCCGACTCCCTGTTCCAGGAACACCTCCCTCAAGATGCACGAGTCAGCAAAAAGTTCGTAGATCAGTTGAGCCTCTATGGAGCTCGCGTCTCCACACGCCCACGAGCTCCAGGCTTGCTGATGGTTTTGCGCCTGCTCTACAACGATGAGGGGCTGAGTAGCCTCAAGGATCTCGGCTACCTTCCAGAGCAGATAGATCTGCTGCAACGAATGCTCCGCCTCCCGTATGGGATGAACATCCTATCCGGCCCAACTGGGTCGGGTAAGTCGATGACCCTGAAAGTCATTCTTGAAATGCTGGATCGGATGATGGGTGGTGCCAAACACATCCTGACCATCGAGGATCCACCCGAGTACAGCGCCGAAGGTGAAGGCATCAACCAGACGCCGCTGGTCTACGACACCACCGACCCTCAGGCGGAGATTCAAGCCTGGGCAGCTGGTATCAGCAACGGCATGCGCCTCGACCCCGACTACATGATGATCGGCGAAATCCGGGAGATCTTCGCGGCAGTCGCATCGTTCCGCGGAGCTATGACCGGACACGGCATGTGGTCCACGCTCCATACCAACACCGCGATCGGGATCCTGCAGCGACTGCTCGATCTCGGGGTAGACCCCTCACTCCTGTTCGACCCTGCCCTGTTGACCGGAATGATCAACCAGAGCCTGCTGCCGAAACTCTGCATCCACTGCCGGCAGCCATTCCTCTCACAAGCACATGCTCTGGCACCTGACTTGGTTGAGCGGGTGAGGAAGTGCTGTACACCTGAAACGGTCTTCGTGCGGGGGCCTGGCTGCGAACACTGCCGCTCAACTGGCATTTCTGGTCGGTCGGTGGTGGCAGAGGTTCTGATGCCTACCCTGAAGTTCATGCGGGTATTCCGCTCGAAAGGTGCTGCTGAGGCACGAAACTACTGGGTCAAAAGCATGGGTGGGATCACCAAGCATGATCACGCCATACGTCGTATCAACCAGGGCATCTTCGACCCGGCACTAGCCGAAGTGATCATCGGCCCCCTGGACATGGATCTGTACGTGCTCGATGACGAGGAGGTTAGCTCGTGATCGCAGAAGTCTGGCATGAGCTGCAGGAGCGTTGGTACAGCACCCAGTTTGGAGCCAAGGAGCGCCTGCAGTTCTACGAAAGCATGGCCACTCTCCTCGAGAACGGCGTAACGCTCAATGATGCCGTTCGCGAGGTCCATGGCATCTACAGCGATGATGGGAAACAACGCTATCACCCGATCGCCATGGCAAGCCGCGAAGCTGCCATGGGAGTGGCCAACGGCAAGGCCCTGGCCGATGCCATGGTGCACTGGCTGCCGGCGCAAGAACGGGCACTGATCGATGCCGGACAGGAGAGTGGGAATCTTATCGGAGCCCTCAGCGACTGCGCCCGCCTGATCGAAGCCCAGGGCAAGATTCTCGGGGCGGTTATCACCGCCACAGCCTATCCGATGATGCTGTGGGCGTTGCTGATCTACTTGCTGCATGTGATCGCCAACAAGATGGTGCCGAACATGGCCCGGATGAGCGATCCGGATAGCTGGACTGGGACGGCAGCGATGCTTTACAGCCTGTCTAACTTCGTCACAGGCCCCGGCATCTACTTTCTGATCAGCATCATCCTGTTGCTGGTCTCTGCCATTTGGTCGCTGCCCTACTACACCGGCCCTGGTCGAGTTGCGCTGGATCGGCTGCCCCCTTGGCACATCTACAGAACCCTGCAGGGCACCACATTCCTGCTGAACGTTGCAGTGATGCTGCGCGCTGGCATCAAGCCTTATGACAGCCTGCAGATGCTCAGCAGGACCGCCCCGCCGTGGCTTAAGCAGCGCATTGAGGCCACTCGCTACGGAGTTGGCCTAGGGCAGAACCTGGGCCAGGCCTTGAAGAACGCAGGCCATGAATTCCCAGACAAACAGGCCATTCAGTTCTTGTGCGTCCTGGCTAGCCGTAAAGGCTTTGCTGAAGCCGCCATGCGCTTCAGCTCACGCTGGCTGGAGACAAGCCTCAAGCAGGTCGCTATTGCGGCCAAGCTGATCCTCAACCTCTCTCTCCTGCTTGTCGGCTCAGTGATGGTGCTGGTCCTTCTCGGCTCCTACGAGATGGAAGCCATCGTGCGGGCCGGCATCCAGCAGTAACCCAAGCCCCCATCAAAGGAACTACAGATGCACACTCAGAGCAAACTCAAACAGCTAGGCTTCGTCTCCATCGAGGTTGTGATCGTCCTGGTCGTCGTAGCCATTGGCATTGGCCTGGCCGTAGCCCGAGGCGGTGGCCTCTTTGGCTCGTCGGACATTTCAGAGGAGCAAGGGAACCTCGCGACCTTGATCAACAACACCCGCGCGCTCAAAGACAGGAACGGTTACGGCACTTCGGGTACCGACCTGGTGCCGAGCTTGATTGCCACCAACGGCATCCCCCAGAACATGAGCGTGGTTAATGGCGTCCTGTACAACACCTATGGCGGTGCTGTCAGCATCACCTCTACGGGCATCGGCTTCACCCTAACCAACTCCAGCCTGCCGAAGGATGCCTGCGTTTCCCTGGCGAAGTCGTCCAGAAGTGATCGCGAGCAGACCCGGATCAACAGCGGAAGCACCATCACCGGTGACGTCACAACCGTTGCAGCAACTTCCGCCTGCAGCGGTACCACCAACACGATCGCCTGGACCATCAATTCGTGAGTTTGATCACTGCCGCTGACTTCATCGACCTCTACCTGGGCGACGACTTCGCGGATGTGAAAGGGCTGCAAGGAGCTGGCTCCCGTAGGGTGCCGGCCCCCGACGCCTGGGCTGAAGAAGTGAAGGTTCTGAAAGAAAAGTGCCAATCGACCTACCAAGACGGTCATGACCCTGAATTCGCCCTGGTCGTAGACGGTGTGATCCTGCGGGTGACTCAGCTGGATAACGCTTTCACCGGCAGCATTTTCGTTGTGCGCAAGTCCAACGCAGAGATCCGCGACTTCTACCAACTGGGCTTCCCCCAGGAAGTAGTCGATGCGCTGCTCGCACCAACGTTACAAGGGCTCGTCCTGATCGTGGGCGACATGGCCACCGGCAAAACCTCCACTGCTGCATCGCTAATCGTCGCCCGGCTACGGCGCCATGGTGGTATCGGCTTCGCAGTCGAGGATCCGCAAGAAACCAACACCAATGGCCAGCACGGCCTGGGTCGCTGCATCCAGGTGAGAACATCCAGGAAGTCTGGCGGCTACAGCGAGGCCCTGACACGAACTCTGCGCTCCGGCGCAGACCTGGTGCTGGTAGGCGAGATCCGCGACGAAGACACCGCGTATCAGGTCTGCAAGGCCTCACTCAACGGGCACCTGGTCATTGCAACCATGCACTCGAAAACCGGATCACAGGCCATCGAGAAACTGGTCACGCTCGCAAAGCCTCTTGCCCCAAACGCCTACGAGGTAGTTGCTGAGGGGCTGCAGGCCGTGGTCTGCCAGTCTCTGGAACAGATCGGCACTACAAGGCATCTGGTTGCAGAGCCGCTGTTGCTGACCGAAGGCGACCAGCACTCAATTCGCGACAAGATTCGCCGGCAGAACATTCATCTCATCGAAGAAGACATTCTCCGCCAGAAGCAGGCAAGCCTGTGGGGTTAACCATGAAGAGTCAAAGCAGAGGTTTTATCAGCATCGAGATTCTGATCGTGCTGATCGTCATCGCCATGGCCATCGTCCAAGGGAGCCGACTTTACGGGGAGTACCTGGACGGTCTGAACCAGCAGATGGCTGCCCAGCAACAGATCAAGGTTGCTGAGGCAGGAAGCAAGTACATCAAGGACAACTTCGCTGCGGTATTGGCGGCGGCCGGGCCGACTGAACCAGCGGTGATCACCGTGACCATGCTGAAAAACACTAAATATCTACCAACAGGGTTTAGCGACCAGAACATCTACGGCCAGTCCTACCGCATCCTGGCGCGAAAGCCTGACGTGAACCAGCTGGAGACGCTGGTAGTCACGACTGGAGGTACGGCTGCAGGCGAGATCGACATTCGCAGGGTCGCCCAGCTCATCGGTGCACAAGGGGGCTACATCTCCACCACAAATACAGCAATCGCCCAGGGCGCCGCCTGGCAGGTGCCTTTGAGCAACTTCGGTATCACACCTGGTGCCGGACGATTAGCCACCGCTTTGTTCTTCCAGAACGGAGCGGTCGCCAATGACTACCTGTACCGGAATGCGGTACCAGGCAAACCCGAGCTCAACGAGATGAACACTGCCCTCGGCATGAGGGGAAACAACATCAACAATGCCGGAGACGTGAACGCCAACGGCAACGTCAATGCGCAGGGCAACCTGAACGTTGCAGGTGACGCAGAGGTCGACGGCCAACTCTATACCAGCGGCTGGCTGAGAACTCGTGGAGATGGCGGCTGGTTCAGCGAGAAATGGAACGGCGGCTGGTACATGACCGACTCGACGTGGGTTCGCTCGTGGGCAAACAAGAGCATCTACACCGGCGGTGAAGTGCGTGGCGGGACCGTGCAGTCGGATGGCCGTACTACTGTTGGCGAGTACCTGATGATCAGTGGCACGGCGACTGAAAACACGGCTTGCTCACCGAATGGGCTTCAAGCCAGCAACGCCAACTCTAGCGGCCCCCCCACATTATATTGCCAATCCGGTGTGTGGAAGGCAGTCGGAGGAACTGATCGATGGGGGGGCTCATATTGGACAGGAACGCAATTCGCAACTGGCTGCGGAAATGTAAACCCATTTACAGGCTCGTGTAGTTGTCCTGCTGGATACGTTGCAAATCAGCAGTTTGCTATTCAAATCGAAGGCTGCCAACCATGCCGATCTTTCAGTTGTTATAAGAAGCCGTGATTGCCAATCCGGTGTCTGGCGAGCCCCAGGTGGTGTTAATACAGTCATGGCTAGTTGCACTAGCCCAGCAGATCGATTCCAATCGGGCTGTGTAGCATATTGCCCTGCACCGACCAAGATTCTCTCAGGCGGTTGCAGCGCCCCGAACATTAACTGGGAAATCAATGTTTCTGCCCCATCGGGAAACGGATGGTATTGCCTGGGCAGTGAAGACTATGGAAGCGGCTGGTATAACTTCTCCGTGACTGGTTACGCCATATGTGCGTATTAGCTTGCCAATCCGGTGTGTGGCGCGCAGTAGGGATTAGCGCTACTACTGTGATTCGCGTGGGCAACCCATGCGCATGCGCTGCAAACGAGATCAGAACCGGATGTTCAGGCAGACAATCAAGCAGTTATGACACATATGCTGTGTCCCCTAACATGTGCTATGGCGAGGCGGGCTCTGCACAATGCATCTGCGCTAGCTTTCAATGAGAGCAATTTGCGCAGACCCGCAATACCCTCACTTACACCGGACATCTGGCAAGAAGGCAGTTTTGCAGGCGAAGCTATTTAAGATTAAGAGCTTGGCAAGCCATGTGGTAACTATCGAGGCTTTTGTCATTAATCAAGCCAATGAGAACCGCTCCTTCAGGACAGTATGCGGCTCCTGAATTAGACGAGTCGTGATAAGACACGTAACCGCCGATTAGCTTTTCTCCGAGCGTTACGCCCGAGGCGGAAGTCCACACACCGGATTGGCAATCTAGTATAGATAGCCAATTGCTAGATAGTTCCAGTTGTTCTGCAGGTTTGGACACCTTACTGCTATGCGGTTGCCATCTATAATGCTCGCAAATGAGTAATCCGGTCCATAGGTGGCCGAGTCGTGGCTTACATTTGCATTCAAATGGAAATGCTGTGAAGTAAACCCGGCAGGCATTGTTACAACTACGGCAGCCCCAGTAGTAGCACAGTTATATGTTCCCCATACCGTTCGTAGCCTGCCATTGTCACACCAGCCATTCAGGCTATCCCCGTAGCAGGTCTGACTCCCCATTGCCTGCCAGACACCGGATTGGCAATCCTATTTGTAGCAGTACACAACTTGCGTTCCACTCCCGGAGTAAAACCAATTTCCATTGCTGAAGGTTAAGGATTTTGAGTTCCCGCTGCCGTAGTTAAGCGTACACATGGTCCAAGCCCCTAAGGAGGACCCAGAAACGCGGTAAGGGCCATCAAGACTTCCTTTGCTGCCAGTCCACACACCGGATTGGCAATCAAGAAGGGCAGCAAATTGCGGTGGCAGTTATCACGACAGTAGAGCCAGCGCCGACACGCGAGCATGTGACGGAGTTATTTGTGATAACTCGTGGCATAGCGTCGTATTGAACGCTATCGCCATCAGTATCCGTCGTCCTGCATGCCAGGCCCGTCATCGTGTAACTTGCGGGACAAGTGCTGGTCGAGTGCAGTGATCCAGATCCAGCGTTAGTGCTTTCAACGCGACCACAAGCGCCTACTCCACTATTCCCACGCCACGCACCGGATTGGCAAGGTAGTAGGCCTAAAACTCTGTTCTACTGCGGGCTGTAGATCCGCAAGGCATCACCGAACTTCAATAAAAAAGTGTGAGGCCTCTAGGCTGCAAGCTCGTAAGTGGTCAGCGGATCAAGCATGAACACTTCCGCCTCATTCACCTGGTCAAGGTACTGGTCCGGGGCTGGAATGTGGGACCGGTCACGCAGAGCAGTCATCAAGTGTCGGAGCAGCTCGTCCTGGGCACTTCGAACTGCGATATCCAGGGACGGGCCATGCCCTTGCACTCCCTCAAAATCGAGGACGCGAACCACGATGCCCTCTGGCTGCTGTTTGGCAATCGCTGGATAGGGTACCAAGTGGTTAATAACGACCTGCTGACCTCGATGTCGGACACCCTCCAGCTTCTTCACCAACTTGGCAGCCTTCAGATGCGTATATCGTTTAAGCATCGACAAGCTCTTGTGCCCGGAGATCGCAGCGATCTCCATGATATCGAGCGTGTTGAGTTCAAATAGCCTGGAACAGGCCTCATGACGTAAGTCGTGGAAGTGCAGGTCCTGGATGCCCAGGCGCATGGTCATAACGCGCCAGGCAGACTTGAGTCCGTTGGCTGTGTAAGCAAACACACGCCCTTTGGTCTTCACCCCCAGACGCTTGAGTGCATCACGTGCCTTCGGGCTGAGCGGCACGTCACGCTTCGTACCGTTCTTGGTATCCGGTAAATGGGCAATGCCGCTGCGCAGATTGATATGTTCCCACTCTAATTTGAGTAGCTCTCCCTGCCGCATCGCAGTCTCCAATGCGAGCACTACCAGCGACAGAAGCTCGAACGTAGGATGATTATGGCAGTAGCGGAAGATCAGCCGCTCTTCTCGGGGAAGTAGTCGCCGATCTCGTCCCGGAGGAGACTTGGGCTTACGGACTCGCGTGACGGGATTCAGATCGCATACCCCCCACTCGATCAACCCGACGTCGAATACGTTGGAGAGCAGGGACATCTCCAGGCGTACTGTTGCATTTGAAATGGGTTTGCCGCTCCGCGGGTTCACCTGTGACAGGCGATTGTCTCTATAGGTGGCGATGTGCGATCCCGATATGTCGCGCATAACCATGCTACAGAGCGGCGACTTCATAAGCTGCGCAAGCCTATACGACTCCTGAACGTAGCTTTTTTTCAGGATCGAAACCTTTTCACGGTAGAGCTTCAGACCTTCGCCAAGCGTGATGTTATGGCTCATCTCGGACTTCCAGTTGGGCCTCTATCAGCATGGCCAACTGGGTGAACGTGATGCCCAACGCCCGACAGAGGCAGATCAAAGTGTCGAGTGTCGGTGAGCGCAGCCCACGCTCAAGCAGGCTGATGAACGAACGATCCAACCCCGCCTCGAAACTGAGGGCTTCCTGGGACAGATGTTTTTCGTTGCGCAACTGGGAGAGCACCCGGCTAAAAGCGAGGCTGTAGTTCAGTTCGCTGTGGGGTTCACTGCTCAAAAGCCCGACCTTCGTTGAAAGGTCAGATTCTGAGTATCGTGACTATTGTCGTCAGCGGACTATAGTCACGAAAATTTTCCTGCCTGATTCCGGCTGTATGCAATCCCAGGTATGATGAGAAATTACAAATTCCGAACGGAACTCATGTGAATGCCAATTCTCTGGCTGGTGTTAGTAGTCCTGGTCTTTTCAGGCGGAATGGCGATGCGCTCCAACAATATCGCTGTACAGGCTGTGGACAGCTCTACCGTCGACACACTGAGCCAGAGCCTGCTGGTGTATCGCTGTGCTGCAACTGAGTTCGCGCATGCCAACCCCTCATTTGTCGGCGCCCCTAACGACGCTGTGTTGAACTTACCCACGTGGTTTAAGAAGCCAGCAGGGATCTCTGCTTACATCCAGGCAGGAAAGAGCTACACGTACATGGCTGGAGGCCCAAGCGGACTGCTTAGTGCGCTTTCCGTGGCCACTGAGTCCGAGCAGATTGGAGTGAAACGCTCCGGATTTCTGGTATCTAACCGCTCAACAAGTACCGGAATTGCCCTACCTGCTGCAGTGCCCGAGGAGGCAATAGTCGCTTTGAACTGAGCGATCTCCCGTGCCTGGCAAGGCCTGCAATAGTTCGGTCACTTGCCAAGCCACAGGGGGCAAACTCATAATGCCATCAGTAACGTTTCCACCTCGCTGGCTACTGGCGGTCATCAGTAGCGCCCTGGTGTTGCAGGCTTGCCTCTTCACCAAACCAAAAGCACGCTTAGCTCCGGGAAGGGCGTGCGAATCTGGTTGAGGATTCTCCCTGTGTCTCCCTGTCTCTTGCTGGGCACGCAGCCGTCTAACTCGTGAAAAGCGGGTTCATAGACACATAGGGTTCTCTTGAGGTTCGGTGCATTCTGATCTAAGGGCCGCACTGGTGTTGTGGCCCATCCTTTTCCTCTCTCGATGGGTAGCCTGATAGTCCTCGGCAGGGCTATCAGGCTACCCATTGGGTATTCTTGTCCTGCCGGTGGCCCGCCGGCGAAAAGAAGGGCTCCCTTTGTGCGCGGATGCGTGCCTTTTGTTTGCTGGCCATAGCCACGATAACCGGCCAGGTGATGTGAGACGTAACGATCAAAGCCCAGGGATCGACGCTTCAACTTTCACAGGTGGCATACTTCTCTTCGATTCTGATTCCTCGACTACAGTCGGGGGCATCTCTTGACTTGGTTGCCCTCGGCCGCTTTTCCCCTCCCCTCTTTGCCCCCTCCGCTCATCCCGCCTCGTTAGCCTTGCTCCCCACTTGACACTTTCCAGCACCACTCAGATGATAGGGGCGTGCTCTGCTGACGTCGTCAGCAACATGCCCATGCAGCTCGGATCTGAGAGGCTGCGACACGTTGCTCGTGTTGGTCCACCCAAGGTCGCATAGCTTCTGGTAGCGCGACCGGTCGATTCTGATCGATAGAGGCACATTCCGCCCACCCAGCGGGGAATTCACTTCCCCGTCAGGGACAGTGTTTCTCCGCATCTTCAATCTGCAGGAGAAGCACCATGTCTCATACTTCAACGATCGATTCTGACCTCCCTTGCCAAGCAATCTACCAAGGTACGGGTTCTGCCGCAGAGATCGAGGCTCAAGTAGATAGGTTCTATGGCGAGGCCGTAAAACGCTACCCCACGTACGAGACGATGGTTCAGTCTCACTTCTGCGAGCTTATGCGCAACACATTCGGAGAAAACGAAGAGGTCAATCAAGACGTGGCATATGCGTATGCATATGCCCGCGAGCTGTACGATTACCTCTCCCAAGATGAACTGGATAAAGCAAATGCCGATGCTTTCAATAAAGGCATCTGCTCACACGGGCTCACAGCAAAGACGTGCCCTTGTGGTTGCTTTGAACTTGAATAAATCTTACCTAGCTGGGGCAACTGTTTCGGTTGCCCCAGCATGCTACTCCGCCCCTGCTGCGCAGCCTTCTTGTTGCCCCGCCCCTCCACTTGACACTTCTACAACACCGATCCGATCATAGAGACGTGAGCTGCTGACGTCGTCAGCAACCATGCCCATGCAACCTGAACCCGAAGAGTTGCGACACCTTACCAGTGTTGGTTCACCCGAAGACCGTTTAGCTTCTGGCAGCACGGTTGATCGGCTCCCGCCGATAGAAGCACCTTCCGCTAACCCAGTGGGGAATTCACTTCCCCGTCAGGGACAGTGTTTCTCCGCACCTTCAACCTGCAGGAGAAACACCATGACCGAGCAAACTGCTAGCTACTACATCGGCTATGCCCTAGGCACCGTCACGCGGATATTCCTGCGTGCCATGCGAAAGAGAATGCCTGCCTCCACTGCTGCGACAGCTCACCTTGGTCAAGCCAAGCAAGTCATGCCGGCAGCTACGTACCCTAGTGGTAAAGCCCTGGAGCACATATGCCAGGTACCCGCTATCGTGCGCCGCAGAGGCGTCGACCTCAACGCCTGGTTTGAAGCCAACACCAAAGAGGCGCAGGTGAAAAAGCCACGGCGCACTCGGACTCGCACCCCTAAACAGAAACCTAACGCTGCGGCCGTACCGGCACTTCGGATGGGTTCGCTCAACGAGCTTATTGCTCCCGTTGAGCCAGCCATGAGTTGCTGACAAGAAACACAGCGCCCCTCTTGCGAGGGGCTTTTTTCTTCCAGGGGCTTGACATCTCAAAGCTCTATTTACATATTTCTCACCCATGTGCTGCTGACGTTGTCAGCGACCATGCCCGAGCAGTCACGATCTGTGAGACTGCCACACGGTTTAACGTGTTGATCGCCCCCTAGAAATCGCCAAGCTTCCGGTAGCGCGATTGATCAATCCGAAAGGACTGATGGAAGCACCCTCACCTCAGCGGTCACCGCATCGCAATCAACATATACCTTCGCGGGGAATACTTTTCCCTGGGGGGCAAAGTGTTTCTCCGCTTTCAACTACTGAAACTGGAGAATCACCATGAGCAACGCACAATCCAACGAAGCCAAATACTTCGACCTGCATACCACCGGTATCGGTTACCTCAACCGTATCCGCGAAGTGAAGCCACGTAAGGGCTCCCCTTTCATGGCGACCACCATCGCAGCCCTCCGTGGCTCGTCTGATGATGTGGAGTACACCTACATCGACTGCAACGTTGTCGGCGCCGAAGCTGAAAAGCTCGTCCGTCGCTGCATTGAAGCCGTTGATGCCGACAAGAAGGTCCTTGTGTCCTTCCGCATCGGCGACATCTGGGCAGATGCCTTCACCTACGAGAAAGGCGAGAAGCAAGGTCAACCCGGCGCAAGCCTCAAGGGTCGACTGCTCTTCATCGGCTGGATCAAGGTGGATGGTGAAACTGTCTACGAAGCCAAACCGAAAGATAACGCTTCTGACTCGGATCAGTCCGGCGAAAAGCGCAAAGCGAGCTAACGCAACATAGGCCCTCGGAAGGGGGCCCCAATTTTCTAAGCTAACCCATCCGGGGGGCCACCAATGCCCCTGGCGTGGTGCTCTCCAATATCAAATTTGGAGAGTCATCATGAGCACTAACGATCAAGCATTTGTAGTAGCCCCCCTGCCGGAAGTTGAGGAAATCACTGCCGGCGACGCCCTCGAAGAACTGCTCGAATCTGAGCGTTTTGTAGAGTATGCCTGGGCTGTTCTCGCAGCCTGATTCACCCTCAAGGCACCTTCGGGTGCCTTTTACTTTTCCCGACGGGGCTTGCCCCTAGGGCTGCTCCTCGATCACCAGGAGCACACCATGCCCCCCCCGAATCCTTTCGCCAACAACCCACTGAGCCTCACAATTACCAGGTTGCTGCAAATCACCTACGCCAACGACTGCCCGCCCTGCCATCGACTGCTGCACCCCACCCAGGAGATGCTCAGCGATGATCAACTGCAATGCTTCCCCTGCGCCTTCACTGATGAAACTGCTCTGATCACCGAAGGGCAGGACGTCGATGACGAGCTACTGGACACGCATATCTCTAGCGGGATCGTTCGTCAGGTTATCTATGCCATCAACGGCGACATCAAGGGTGTTCAGAGCCATGTCGCCGACACCTATAGCGCCGAGCAAGCACAGCAGTTGGTGGATCTACTGAACTCAACTGACATCCGTGCCTGCTCGGCCTGGGAGATCAGTGACCAGCACCTGGATCACGATGCTCACCAGTACCTAGTGCGAGTGACAGACGAGACTTGGTACACCGGCCTGGCCTTCGAGGCCTTCAAACTTTGGAAGCCTGGAGCACTCGGCATCCAACTGGTGACGGACTACTGGAGCTCGCTACTGGATGACTTAACCTTGCAGGCCTTTTACCAGGAGCAGCTACGCAACGGCGTGCCGACGTGCTTGGTCAATCTGCTGCATCTGGCAGCAGCGGCATCTGTCCGGTACGTGATGTTCGATCCAGACGCAAGCCAACTCGATGGCCTGCCGGTTTTCGAACGAGTTGAGTTGAACGAAAGCCATCGTTGATGGCACCCGTCCCAGCCGCGTGAATCTGTGAAGCGGCGCCGCAACTGCAGACTTCTCGACGGCGCGCGTTTTCGCCCTGGGAATGCACGAAGCAGTTTCACAAATAGCCTGACGGCTAACACCACCTCACCCTGACGGGGCTCTCGCCCTTCAGGGCGCAGTGCCTGCGTCACCTTGAAAAGTAAACGCTATGGCTACTGCAACCAACAAAATCACCGTCCGCATCATTGCAGATCACACCCCGGAAAACCCGCGCACATCGGACGTTCTGGGGATGATGGTATGCGCGCCAGGTCGCCACAATCTCGGTGATGACAATGCCAAACAATACGCGTTGGAAATCATCTACAAGCACCTGTCTGAAAAGACTCTGGAGATGATGCATTTTGACCCGGACTACCTGCCCGACGTCGAGCGAGCGCTGCAAAAAACCGAACAGGTGATCCTATTGCCGCTATACCTTTACGACCACGGAGGCATAACGATGAGAACGACCCCGTTTCGCTGCCCCTGGGACAGTGGAAAAGTCGGCTTCATCTTCATTTCCAAGGCCGCTGCACGCACAGAGTTTGGTTGGAAACGACTGACCGCCGGGCGTATAACCACACTCCAGACATACCTGGAAGGCGAGGTTGAAACTTACGACCAATACCTAACAGGCGATGTATGGGGTTATGAGGTAGTACACGATGGCGAAGTTGTGGAATCGTGTTGGGGCTTTTTCGGGCACGACCCAATCCAGAACGGGATCGTAGATCACCTGTCTGATGGTGCCGCCGAAGTTATTCGGCTCGGAAAATTCGAGCACACCTATCAGTAAACATCACACCCCAAAGATCTCTTTCTGCCTCAAGGGCCGGGTCTTTGGGCATTGTTTTCTCTACTCCGGATTAACCTGCTTCCTGTTGACAACTCATCCGTTACTCACAGTAAGCTAATCCAGTGGCTCGCTATCGTTGATAGCACCCGCCCAAGCCGTGTGAACCTGTAATACGGCGCCGCTCCTGCGGTGGTTCATCTCCCAAGTCTGTCTCGCATCCGGTAGCACAGACGGTCGCCTAAACAGCGATGGATGCTTCCTAAACCTCGTTGTTCCAACCCTGTGGGGATTCACTCCCCGCCAGGGCGCAGTGTTTCTCCACGTTTCCTATTGGAGAAACACCATGACCCAACAGCATGGCGCTATCGCGCTGTCTCACGAAACCTCGCGGATTCTGTCGCTGCCCGTGGTTTTTACCGCGGAAGCGTGGCAGCAAGCAGTGCACCTAGATGGAGCTGAGCCGGATGACATTACTGATCGGCTCAGCAATGCCCTCAAGGCGGCCTACCAGGCAGCACTGTCCGCCCCCGCCACCAACCTAGTCACGTTCGGCCTGCACCGCCTTCCTCCGGATGGCGACCCAAACAGTCCGCTCTGGCTGGATCTGCAGGTCAGTCACGATGATGCCCCGCAACTTACGCAATTGCTGATTGCCCTGAAGAAGCCGTCTCAACCACTTGCAGCCTAGATAGCAGCCGGAGGAAGCACCTTGGAAAGACTCAAGGCTTTCACCGTACCTCTGCTGCAGAACATAGGTGTGGGGATAATGCTCAGCGGCTTGTTCTACCTGCTCTTGAGCAGGCATGACGATCCTGACGCGCTCTACTATGCCGTAGTATGCTTACCGGCATCGGGGCTAATTCTCGCCTTAGCAGCGTGGCTTCACTGGAGGTAGTCGATGGACATTCTTATCTACTGCGGACTGGCTGCTCTAATGCTCGCTGGTGTGTTTGGCTGGGCCATGTGGCTCGATAAACACAGCAAACCGCACTCATAACACAGGGCTCTGCCCATCCTGAACTGAAAGCCCTGGCCGCAAGCTGGGGCTTTCTTCTTTCTCAACCCGCGGGGTGCCACCCTTCGGGGACGGCCTCCGCCTCTGGAGGACCTCATGATCAGCATCGATGGCGAACTTGCCATCCGCACCATCACTGGTCGCAATGGCAATTTCAACGTAGGCCGACTCATCACCCGGATCGGCGAGTTCGCTGTGAAGGATGCGTTGCTGGAGCAATATGGCGAGGGTAAGTACCAAGGCACCTTCGTCATCACGCAGATCAGCCCGTCCAGCTGGACCGCCAGTGGCCGAACCGTGATAGAGGTGCGAGCACGACTCGATAGCATGACGCTCGATGGTATGGACAACCTGTCGCCGGCCGAGGCCGAAAACCTGGTTCAACAGGTTATCGACCCGCTCGACGAAGAGCAGCCCACGCCGGCCACGCTGAAACCACACACACCAATTGCTGACGATGCCCCTTTCGGGATGTCGCCGGCGGAACTCAAATCCACCAAGCCTCGCTCCAAGCCAACAACGGCTGAGTCAGCTGCGGCTGACGAGGAACTGTTCGGCTCCATCTGGCCTCTCGGGGCCGAGGTGAAGCTTGATCCAACCGTAGACCGCCAGCGCATGCGCAATCAGATCGAACGCTTGAGGTGTCTCGGTTACGAGCTCGACTTCAAGAACCAGGCCTGGGCCAGCAAGCAGGCCTAACACCATCTAACACTTGCCTGAGGGGCTCCCTCGGGGGCTCCTCTTTCCACCAGGAGCTCACCATGAACCCACTATTCACCAATCTGACGCCGCTAACCCTGGAGAACATCGAGGACCAGTTGGCCAACAACGACGCGTCCTCCGACGAGGAGATGTTCGACTTCCTCCTCGAGGAGCTCGACCTGACGGCCGAGCAAGCGGAAGCAGTGATCGCGCTGCGCCCCCAGTACATAGGGCGGGTATTCCTCTCTGGCAACAGCCCGTTGTATCAGGATTCAACTGTGTACTTCGATCCGGCCGTTGGTATTTCACTCTCAGGTCGCCTGACCGAATACCAGTTGTTGGAGGTTTACCGCCTACTGCTGAAGAGCCGCCCCGGTAAACGTTTGCAACTGGCAAACAGCCTATGCGCGGGCCTGAACAGCAAGGGCCAGCTCTACTGGACCACCTACGACCCTGCGCACCCCAAGGCTGTGTACGAGGTTTACAGCTTCGACAAACTCCAGTTCGACGACGGCCACTGGCAAGGCGAAACCCTTGAGCAGACCACGGCCGCCATACAGCGACCTGTCTTCATCGACTAACACACACCCAGAGGGGCACTGCCCCTCCCGGGCAGTCGCTCCACATCCAGGAGAGACCCATGCCCAACTCTACCCAGCTCTACCAGATTGAGGAGTGCCCGGATCTGTACGTCGACGCCTGTGCGTGCGACGACCAGCGCAACCTGGTCTTCATCTCGATCTGGGGGCGCGACACCGCCGTCCAGGAACTACTGGCCAGGCTGACTCTCGGCGCCGCCGAGGGCGGCCTTGACCAGTTCCACGTCCTGCAGGACGGCCATACGCGACCTGTCTTCGTGAACGACGAGCTCCTGCAGAAACGGACGACCAGGGAATACCGGGCCACCCTATTCGGCAGCATGCTCCACGTCTGGCTGTTCGATTACCGCTGCACGCAGCCGGACCAAGCCAACCACTTCGCATACGCGCTGAAGCAGCGTTCCTCTCCCCGGGAAAGCCTCTGGCCCCTGGTGAAGGAAACCTGCCCCCTGCCGCTGCTAGATCACTGGCAGCAGCCGGTCATGCAGTTGCTCGACCAGCACGAAATGCTGACTCAACTCCCTGGCTCCCTAGGCCCCATTGCAGCCTGGCGCCTGGCCTTAAGGCTCGACGTCCTGGAGCCGGCGATAGGCGATCTGATCCGCCAACACCAACTCACCGCACAGGCCAGCGCCTGATGACCATACTCTGGAGACCCTATGGCTCTGATGTTTCCGCGCCTGGCGCACAACTTTGCCAAGAACGGCTATTACCCAACCGATGAGACAACCCTGGAGCGATCACTGCAGGCGCTGAGCCCCTCCAACTCTGGCATGCGGATCATTGATCCGGCTGCCGGCGAGGGCGTGGCTATCGCCGAAGCCGCCCACCACCTGGGTAAGGACCTGGTTCAATCGTTCGCCGTCGAGTACGACAAGGAGCGAGCCGACCACTCCCGCCAGTTGGTGGACCGGGCGCTGCACAGCGACCTCATGGACACCATGATCTCGCGCCAGGCCTTCGGCCTGCTCTGGCTCAACCCACCCTACGGCGACCTAGTCGCCGATCACTCCGGTGCATCGCAGTACCAAGGCAAAGGCCGGCGGAGGCTGGAGAAACTGTTCTACCAGCGCAGCCTGCCGCTTCTGCAGTACGGCGGCGTGATGGTCTTCATCGTCCCAGGCTATGTCCTGGACGACGAACTGTCTGGCTGGATCAGCAACCACTTCACCAACGTCCGCTGCTACAGCGCGGCTGATCGAACCTTCAAGCAGGTCGTGATCTTTGGTCTGCGCTCGCGCCGACAGGATCTCGGCCGCAGTCGCGTCACCGACGTGCGTGATCGCCTGCAGGCGATCGGGCGCGGCGAGCTGGAGCCAGAAGAACTGCCAGAGGCATGGCCATGGGAAACCTATACCGTGCCGTCGGCGGCGACGGAACTGCAGCACTTCTACAGACTGAGCCTGGAGCCTGAGCAGTTCGCTCAGGAGATAGACCGCATCAGGGGCCTTTGGCCAGACTTCACCCTCAACTTCAGCCAGACCGGGGCTCAATCCCGACCACCAGTACGAGAGCTTTCACGTTGGCATCTAGCGCTTGCGCTGGCTGCCGGCGCGATCTCCGGTGTGGTTCGCTCGAAGAGTGGCCGGGTACTGGTCGTGAAGGGTGACACCTACAAGGAGAAAGTCCGCAAAACCGAGTTCACCGAGGACGACGATGGCAACGTCACCGAAGTCCGCATCCTGACCGACCGCTTCGTGCCCGTGATCCGGGCATGGGAACTCACCCCGGGGTCACTGAACCTGGGGCGAGTATTGACCATCAGCTCTGCGCCGGCGACGAACGACGCGCCCCCATCGGAGCACGAGCCTCAACCAACCGCTGTCCGCTTCCCTCTCGGGGAGCAGGCGATGACGCAAGCCGTTCACCACCTAGTGGAAACCGGCCAGCTGAACCCCTACCCCTACCTGCTGCGTCATGCAACTGGGGACTGGGGCGAGCTGTGCGATGACGATCGGCGGCAGAACGAGCTGGCCCTCAAGCATGGGGATCGACTGTTCTCCTCCTACGACATCGATGCCGGCGAAGAGACCAGGCTCTGGATCATCACCGAAGCCGATCGCAGCTCCACCACCATCCTACTACCCAGCGACTACTGACCTCAGCGTCGCTTCATTCACCAACCCCACCGGGTATGCACATACCCTTGGGGGCGTGCATGCCCGGCATCAGGAGATCCGCATGCACACTTCCGCGACCAGCCTGCCTGCAGGCGCCGCTTCCTTGAACATCAACCTCACAGACTTCGTCGACGAGTTCGGCGAGGAGCTGCTGGACTCGCTCAACCGCTCCAACCCACCGGTCTACACCGGCCAGATCGACCCATTACGCCATGCCGTCATGGCCAACCTCAAACGCACGCCGTTCCCAGCTCAGGAGGAAGTGGTACAGGCGATCACAGCACTGTTGCTCGATCGAAATGAGCCGGCTGGCATCATCAATGCCGAGATGGGTACCGGCAAAACGATGATGGCCATCTGTATTGCCGCGGTCATGCACACTGCCGGCTACCGCCGAACCATGGTCATCTCCCCGCCCCACCTGGTCTACAAGTGGCGCAGAGAGATCCTGGAGACGGTACCGAATGCCCGGGTATGGGTGCTCAACGGACCAGACACCCTGGTCAAGCTGCTGAAGCTGCGCGACCAGTTGAACGAGCCCTACGACGGCCGCCAAGAGTTCTTCATCCTCGGTCGCGTGCGGATGCGGATGGGCTTTCACTGGCGCCTGGCCTGCTGGCCACGTCGAGCGGCTGGGGGTGTAACCCTGGCGGCCTGTCCGAGCTGCGGCGAGATCCTCACCGACGACGAAGGCAACCTGGTCAACCTGGAGCAGTTCCAGCGCGAGGAGCGCCGTAGGCGATGCCCCCACTGTGAAAGCACTCTCTGGACGCTGATGCGCCCGGGCAAGGGAGCTCCCATGGACCGGCGCGCAACGATCCTGAAGTCGATGTGCCGCATACCAACGATCGGGCCGGTAAAGGCCGAGAAGCTGCTGGGTGACTTCGGCGAGGAGTTCCTAGCCTCGATGCTGGCTGACAACGTCCATGAGTTCATCAACCTGATGGACGGCAAGGGCAATTTCGTCTTCACCGATCGGCAGGCCAAGCGCATGGAGCGTGCGATGGCCACCATCGAGTTCGGCCTCGGCGAAGGTGGGTACCAGCCGACGGAGTTCATCAAGCGCTACCTGCCTGATGGCTTCATCGACCTGCTCATCGTCGACGAGGGACACGAGTACAAGAACGCAGGCTCTGCCCAGGGGCAGGCCATGGGAGTTCTGGCAGCGAAGTGCCGCAAGGCACTGCTGCTGACCGGCACCTTGATGGGCGGCTATGCCGACGACCTGTTCTACCTGCTGTTCCGGATACTGACGCAGCGCATGATCGAGGACGGGTACCGTCCGAACGCTCGAGGCAGCATGGCTCCTGCAGCTATGTCCTTCATGCGGGATCACGGGGTGCTGAAGGACATATACACCGAGCGCGATGGCGATTCGCACAAGACGGCCCGCGGTAAGAAGCTGTCGGTACGAACGGTGAAGGCTCCGGGCTTCGGCCCAAAGGGTATCCACCGCTTCGTACTGCCGTTTACTGTGTTCCTGAAGCTAAAGGACATCGGCGGCAAGGTGCTGCCGCCCTATGAGGAAGAGTTCTTCGACATCCCCATGGACACCGAGCAAGCTGCTCAGTACCAGCAGTTGTCGTTGAACCTGACGCAGCAGCTCCGCCAAGCACTGGCACGCCGCGACACCACACTCCTCGGCGTTGTGCTCAACGTGCTCCTGGCCTGGCCCGACTGCTGCTTCCGTTCGGAGGTGGTGAAGCATCCGCGGTCGCGGGAAACGTTAGCGTTCATGCCGGCGATGTTCGGCGACCAGGAGCTGATGCCGAAAGAACAGGCGCTGGTCGACCTTTGCCTGCAGGAGAAAGCCAAGGGCCGCAAGGTCCTGGTCTACTCGGTATACAGCGGCACCCGGGACACCACGTCCAGGCTGAAGCAGATCCTCGAGCAGGCTGGCTTGAAAGCGGCGGTCCTTAGGGCCTCTGTGGACACCGCCAGACGAGAGGACTGGATTCTGGACCAGGTCGATCGCGGGATCGACGTGCTGATCACCAACCCCGAGCTGGTGAAGACGGGGCTGGATCTGCTCGACTTCCCGACCATCGTGTTCCTGCAGACGGGCTACAACGTGTACACCCTGCAGCAGGCCGCACGGCGGTCGTGGCGGATCGGACAGAAGCACCCAGTACGGGTAGTCTTCTTCGGTTATGCCGGCACCTCGCAGATCACCTGCTTGGCGCTCATGGCCAAGAAGATCGCGGTAGCCCAGAGCACCTCCGGTGATGTGCCTGAATCAGGCCTGGACGCGCTGAATCAGGATGGAGACTCTGTGGAGATGGCCCTGGCCAGGCAACTGCTAGCTGGATAACCTCAGGCCGCCTTCGGGCGGCCTTTTCTTTACCCGGAAAAGATGACCCCATTTTGGCTTGCAGCCTCCTGCAAACTCATTAGTCTCGTAACTCCCGTTCTCCTCAACGAGCAATCTCATGCTGCCAAGCCGTCTTGCCGCTCTCCCTTTGCTGCTGCTGTTCCTTATCGCGACCACATTCCTGATAGTCCAGACCCATGTGATGGACATCGTCAGGCTGAACTACAACCTCTGCCACTTTCTGTTCGGATTCGCTGCACCGCTCGCATTTGGCTACCTTGCGCTGTCACCGAAACGGCTAGACATCATCCCTTTTCCGGTATTCGTGAGGCAGATAGCCGCGACTCCCATCACTCAATGGCCGGCGGCCATGCTCCGCTCGATCAAACGAGATATCAGCAGCGATCGCCCCTGGAACCCTGTGATGGGTGCCATATGGACCCTGGTGATGTCGATGCTCAACGAGATGGTGGTTGATCCGCTACAAAACGGGATTCCGTTTATCTGGGCCTACCAGCATTTCTTGGCTGACCTCGCCGGCATCGCCCTGTTCCTGGCCGTTTCCCATGTGCTCCTCGGGCTTTACAAGAGACGCTATGCGTCCGCATAGGAAGGGGCGTCTGGCCCCCTAAAAAAATCCAGCCCTGTCGGGAAATGCATTTTCTACTGCGCCAGGTAGAGGTGGTTTGAGAGGGTGTCCCCAGCTTCGCGCGAGGACACCATGGACTTACCACACCCCACTCGATCAACCGTAATTCTCAGTTGCTGCTTGCTCGTGATGGCCTGCGGGATGGCCTATCAGGCCATTCAGCTGGCTGCTCTGCGCAGCTCGCTTGCCGAAGCAGCGGAGAAAACCTCTGTCAATGCGATGCTGTCCAGGTTGGACAAGATCGACGACCAATTGGAGTCCGCAAGCGGAAAGAACTTCGTCAGCCAAGACGACTTCAGGTCTGCTCAGCAGGCCCTGTCGAATCGCGTCGATGCCACGCAGGCACTAGCCAAGCAGGCGTTGGAGCTGGGTCAGCGGGCGTCTACCACGGGTGAGTTCCTCGTATTGAAGGCCACCGTTGAAGGTTGGGACGAGAGCATCCAGGCACTCCGTAAGTCCCAGTCCAAAGCGACACCACAGGCCTCCGGTAAGCAGTCCGTAGCCAAACGCAGCCAGGTGCAACGCCCCAAGCCAAAGCCAGCAGCACCGGAGCCACCGCCTTTCAGCATCGTCGGCGTGGAGTACCGCGGCGGTGAGCGTTTCCTCTCAGTTGCCCCGACCGGCAGCACTCAACTGAGCCAGATCTACCTGGTGCGGCCTGGTGATGCCGTGGCCGGGACGACCTGGCGTCTGAGCAACCTAGATGATGATGATCGTGCGGCCCGCTTTGATGTGGCCGGTAACAGCCGAACCATCAATATCCAGCCGTAGGAGCATTCATGACCCATCCTAAATTCTGGGGCCAGAGCCTCAACGCAATCAGAAAGACGGTTCTACTCACACTCTGCCTACTGCCTATCACCATCAGCGCAGCACCGTCCGTAACCAGTATCCAAGCCTCCACAGCTAGCAATTCTCGACAAAGCGACTCGCAAACCCAGGATATGCAGCGCGACCGACTCGCCGAGGCGCTTGCCAATGAATGGGGGATAACTCCACAAGAGTTCACCCGCTACCAGACCCTGATGCAGGGACCACGTGGAATCTACTCCCCTGGCCTGGATCCATTAACGGCACTGGGCATCGAAGCACGTACTGACGAAGAGCGCCGCCGCTATGCCGAGTTGCAGGTTCAGGCAGAACGGCAACGCATCGACAAGGAGCTGGCCTACCAGCGCGCCTACGATGCAGCAACCGCTCGGATGTACCCAGGCGAGAAGGTGATCCAGCTCAACGCCAGTCCAGCCTCGATCCCCAGCTCGCGGAATTCGGTAATGCTTGGGAATGGCCGGCTTGCGGTCTTTGTGAAAGACGACTGCGCGCCCTGCATTACTCAGGTACAGGGGCTCCAGGCCAAGAAAACCACGTTCGATCTGTACTTTGTTGGCAGCCAGGGTAATGACGAGCGCATCCGGCGCTGGGCAATCCTTGCCGGCATCGAGCCGGACAACGTGCGTAGCCGGCAAATCACCTTGAACCATGACCAGGGCCGGTGGTTGCGCCTGGGGCTCGGCGGTGACTTGCCCGCTGCCGTCCAGGAGGTGAACGGTCAATGGCTGCGGCAATGACGCGAGGCTTAGCAACTGTTGGGCTGATGCTGGTAGCAACAGTGGCCCAAGCAGTAGAAATTCCTCCACCCGCCTACCAGTTGATCGCACGCTCCAATGGCGTGCCGTCGGAAGTCCTGTACTCCGTTGCGCTGCAGGAAAGCGGCACACGTATCAGAGGGCAGATCGTCCCATGGCCGTGGACGCTGAACGTCGCCGGCACAGGCTACCGATTCGCAACCCGGGATGAAGCCTGCGTGGCGCTCATGACGGCATTGGTAACCGCCGGTGCCAACCGCGTCGACGTTGGGCTGGGGCAAACGAACATAGGTGCGAATGGACACCGCTACGCCTACCCATGCGAGGGCCTCGACCCTTACAAGAATCTCACGGTAACCGCTCAGATACTTGCAGAGCAGAAAGCCCGGGGGGGCGACTGGGTTATCGCAGCAGGCCACTACCACCGTCCTGCCGGTGGCGAACCCGCAGCCAAGTACCGCGCTGCTTTCGTGAAGCACTTCAACCGTGTCACTGGCACCACTCTACTGGCGACCACACCATGAAACCCTCAGCCCAAATGATGCTGGCCACGCTCTGCTGCTGGTTCACCGCCGCCAATGCAGGAACCCTGATCGTCGTCGAAGACCGTGGCGGAACCTCGGCACTCCCTTACTACCAGGGTCTGGCACCGGCTCCACAACCCAATCAGCCCACACCAGCAGCCGGGGTCCTGAACACAGGGGCCTATCCGGTACGCACTCCCCAGTTGTCCCCTGGACAGCTCCAAGGCCGAGTTATCAACGCACCAGGTCTGCAACCGGTGTTCCTGGTTGGCGATGATCCAATGTCACGGGCGTGGTTGCTCCAACGACGCGTGGATCTGCAGCGACTTCAAGCCGTCGGCCTGGCCGTCAACGTAGATAGCGAAGCGCGACTGATGGAGATCAGGCGCTGGGCTGGTGGCCTCCCGGTCAATCCTACTCCTGCCGGAGACCTGGCTGGCCGCCTCGGACTGAGACACTACCCCGCCCTGCTCACCCCAACTGCAATACAGCAATAGGAGTTCGCTGTGACACCGCCGACCTACATAACCCTGCTGATCAAACAGCCCGAGGATCCACGGGCACGACAGCTCATGCATGACCAGATTACGCATGTAATCGGCTTATATGGCGGCAATGTCGCAGGCATGTCCCCTGAGGATGAAATGACACTGTGCGAGCTCCTGCAGGAGCGGCTGCCCGACCATGAGATCAATGACGTCCGGCAGCAGGTATCAGCCATTCATACAGGGCAACGACGCCATGGGCGCCGTCGTCCAGCATCCTTAGAGGCGTAACCCATGGCCAACAGTTTTGCCATCGAGACGCTGCTACGGCCTGCCGTAGAGCTCTACTCCGTAGCCGTCAGCTATGCCGCTGCCATCCTGTGCGTGCTCTCACCCTCGTCCCTGGCCCTCACGCCGCTGTTCGGGCTGGTCGCCTCTGTCGGCTTCCTGGCACTGGGCAGCATCCGGCTGAAGCAGGCCCTGGTGGTGCTACGGTACAGGCGCAACATTCGCCGGCTACCGCTCTACACCATGACCAGCAAAGACATGCCGGTCAGCAATGAGCGGCTGTTCATTGGTAAGGGCTTTCGCTGGACGCAGAAACACACTCAGCGGCTGATGGACACCTACCTACCGAAGTTCGCCCCGTATGTTGAACCGACACCGCTCTATCAACGAGCTCGTCGCCTCGAGGAGCGACTCGAATTCGCCCCATTTCCGCTGAAGCTGCTGGCCAAGGCCACCTCCTGGAACATCAGCATCAACCCCATGCGGCCACTACCACCCGTTGGCGGCCTGCCGAGGATCCACGGCATTGAGCCAGATGAGCATGACGTCAGCCTGCCCCTGGGCGAGCGGGTTGGCCATTCGCTCGTGCTGGGTACCACACGGGTCGGCAAGACCCGGCTGGCTGAGCTGTTCATCACCCAAGACATCCGCCGCAAGCGCGGCGGACAGCATGAAGTTGTTATCGTCTTCGACCCGAAGGGTGACGCCGATCTGCTCAAACGTATGTACATCGAGTGCAAGCGCGCCGACCGGCTCGACGAGTTCTATGTGTTTCACCTGGGCTGGCCGGATCACTCAGCACGCTATAACGCTGTTGGCCGCTTCGGCCGCATTTCCGAAGTCGCCACACGTATCGCTGGTCAGCTCTCCGGTGAAGGCAACTCGGCTGCCTTCCGGGAGTTCGCCTGGCGATTCGTCAACATCATTGCCCGCGCCCTGGTAGCGCTGGGCCGGCGCCCGGACTACGAGCAGATCCTCCAGCACGTCATCAACATCGATGCCCTATTCGTCGAGTACGCTCAGAAATACTTCGACGAACACGACCCAAAGGCCTGGGAAGCCATCGTGATGATTGAGGGCAAGATTGATCGCAAGAATCTCAGCTTTGCGATGAAAGACCGTCCTCTACGGGTGGTGGCCATCGATATGTACGTCACCCAGCAACGAATCTCCGACCCAGTGATGGACGGCCTTCGCTCGGCTGTTCGCTACGACAAGACCTACTTCGACAAGATCGTAGCGTCCTTGCTGCCGTTGCTGGAGAAGCTCACCACCGGACGGATCGCCGAGCTTCTGTCCCCCGACTACCAGGATCTGAATGACCCACGGCCGATCTTCGACTGGATGCAGGTGATCCGCAAACGTGCCGTCGTCTACATCGGCCTGGACGCCCTATCTGACACTGAGGTGGCAGCTGCCGTAGGAAACTCCATGTTCAGCGATCTGGTCTCGGTCGCCGGTCATATCTACAAGTTCGGCATCGATGACGGGCTACCAGGTGCGGGCAGCGGCAAAGTGGCCATCAACCTGCATGCCGACGAGTTCAACGAGCTGATCGGCGATGAGTTCATCCCTATGGTGAACAAGTCAGGCGGCGCCGGCATGCAGGTCACCGCCTACACCCAGACTATGAGCGACATCGAGGCCAAGCTCGGCTCCCGCGCCAAGGCTGGGCAGGTCATCGGTAACTTCAACAACCTGTTCATGCTGCGCGTGCGGGAGACTGCCACAGCCGAGCTGCTCACCAACCAACTGCCGAAGGTCCAGGTTTTCAACAGCGTACCGGCAAGTAGCGCGAACGACACAGTGAATGGCAATACCGCGTTCACATCGAACACCAATGACCAGATTCAGTCGACCAGCGTTCCGATGATTGAGCCTGGCCATGTCGTTGGACTGCCGAAGGGTCAGTGCTTTGCCCTGATCGAGGGCGGAAACCTCTGGAAGATCCGCATGCCGCTGCCGGCAAGCGACCCTGACGAGGTGATGCCGAAAGACCTGCAGGAGCTTGCGGACAGCATGCGCAAGGGACAAGCCACCAAGAACGACTGGTGGGAGGCACCAGGTTATCAGTCGCTCAACGATTCGCTTCCGGCCGATCTGGTCGATAACTTCCGAGGCCTCGCCAATGGCGAAGCAGTCTCGTGAGGGCATGAACCATGGCTGACATTGCAGAGAAGGCCCAGCAGCAACAAGAGGGTCAGAAGACCTTCTTCGGCATGTTATTCAGCATGCCCTTCCATTTCATTGGGGTCATGTTCGGCTCCCTGCTCGGCGCCATCGTGATTGAGTGGCTGTGCCTCTACGTCTTCTGGCCAGAAGCCGGCTGGCGGCATGCCCAGACCATGTTCGAGTATGAGCTTCGTTGGCTGTCTCAGGATCTGCTACACAGCGTGATCATCCAAGAGCCGGGGAAAACAGCGACCTGGCTAGCTCATCTGGTGTACGACTGGTTGATGGTGCAGTCCGGACTCCAGGACGGCATCAACTCATTGACTCACTACGCGCGCTCGGCCCGTCATGTCGAAGGCTACGACCTGAGGTACCAGATCGGCTGGGTACTGATCCAGATGGAGGACTATGGCTTGGCAGCGCTCTATACGGTGCTGACCTTCTGCGTACGGATCGTAATCCTGACGCTCACAATACCGCTCTTCGTGCTAGCCGCGTTCACCGGTTTGGTCGACGGTCTTGTACGCCGCGACCTGAGAAAGTTCGGTTCTGGCCGGGAGTCCAGTTACCTCTATCACAAGGCCAGGGCCACCATCGTACCGCTGACCATCATTCCCTGGACGGTGTATCTGGCGATCCCCATCAGCATCAGCCCATTGCTGATTCTGCTGCCATGCGCGGCTTTGCTCGGACTTTCCGTCTGCATCACCGCATCCAGTTTCAAGAAATACCTGTAGGAGCCAACCAGTGCAGTGGACCCATGAACAGCAGCCCATCATCAACTCAGAAGCCAGTAAGCTGCTGATTCAAGCCTTCGCCGGCACTGGCAAGACCACAACGCTGGTGGGCTATGCCAAACACCACTCATCGGTGAAGCTGCTGTACCTCTGCTACAACAAATCCGTCGAGCAGGCAGCCAAGGGACGCTTCCCCAGGAACGTGGTCTGCAAAACTGCCCACGGACTGGCCTATGCGGTCTATGGCTCCCAGTACGCCCACAAGCAGACCAACAATCTGCGCCTCACCGATATCGCTCGGGCAATGAACACTCAGGACTGGGAGCTGGTCCGGGATGTGCTGACCACGCTGAACAATTTCATGGCCAGCGCCGACATGGCCATCGGGCAACAACACTTCCCCCGTTTCAGGGAACAGCGGATGCTAACCAGCGCCCAGGAGCGCTTCCTGAGTAAGGCTCTGCACCTTGCCAATACAATCTGGAACAGAATGATTGACCTGCAGGACACTGGGCTGCAGATCACACACGATGGATACCTCAAGCTCTACCAACTGAGCCAGCCTGACCTGAGCCAGCGTTTCGGCGGCATCCTGATGGACGAAGGCCAGGATGTGAACCCGGTAATCGCCAACATTGTGCGGATCCAACGCATCCGGAAGATCACAGTTGGTGACCCTCACCAGCAGATCTACCGCTTCAGGGGCGCAGAAGATGCCCTCAGCAGCAGTTGGATGGCTGACGCCGAGCGCCACTACCTGACCCAGAGTTTCCGCTTCGGCCCAGCGATTGCCCACGTGGCCAACATCATCCTCTCCTACAAAGGCGAGACCAGGAAGCTGCAAGGATTGGGGCCCAATACGCAGGTCAAACGATCATTGCCGGTAGATATTCCCCATCGGACGTTTATCCACCGGACGGTTGTCGGTGTCATAGAGAACGCGCTGAGCCTGGTACCAAGACAGCCCAGGATCTTCTGGGTTGGCGGTATCGACAGCTATTCATTGCGCGACCTTGAGGACCTGTTCCTATTCAGTCGCGGCCGCAATCAGGAAGTGCAGAACCGCAAGCTGCTGCGCGACTATCGGGACTACGCCCAGTACGTTGAAATAGCCGAGGTGAGCCAAGACTCGGAGATGCTCCGATCCATCAAGATCATTTCAGCTTACCCAGACCTACCCCAGCGGATTCTCGCGCTGCGCGCCTGCACGTTGACCGACGAGCTGGACGCAACTGTCACGCTCACCACCGGGCACAAGGCAAAGGGGCTAGAATGGGACTTCGTCGCCCTCTACGACGACTTCACCGCTGACCCGCTGGCACCAGACCTTGACAGTGGAAAACGGGACGATGAGCTGAATCTGCTGTACGTCGCGGCCACCCGAGCAATGAAGATACTTGCACTCAACAGCATGGTTCTGTCGATCATGCAGCGGTATGTCGACGCCCGGGAACCTGGGCCATTGGCAGCGCAGCGTCAGTAACAGCCAACAGGCTCCGCCAACGAAGCTGATCGACCTGGTTCGCTCATCAATACCTCGAGCTGTTAAGCTGAGCTATCAACGTTTCAGCCGTAGACAGCTGTGGGCTTTTGCCGCCCGTCAGAGGAACTGACTTATGCGTAAACGCACAACCGTCTGCTCCCATAGCGACTGCGAGGAGCCGCTGCAGTTTGCCGGCCTCTGTAGCGAGCATTATGAGGAGCACCAGGAGAAAAGACGCCGACGCGACGCTGCCCTGCAGGCGCTCCACCAAGGACAGATAGATGGACGTCTTCCGGATGACCAGGAACTTCGAGAGGAGCTTCAGAAACTCCGTTGCTGGTGGGATAGAGCCTGTTTATCGGTGAACCACCACGTCCAGGACAATATTCTCCAGGATGAAGCACCGTACGCACTTGAGTGGTGTATCAGTCTGGCTCAAGAGATTGTGGTTTCGGAGCGGGCCTCACGTGCCGGGCAGCCCGACTCTGGGGCCTTCACAAGTACCAGGGAGTGGGTTTGGAAGCGGTTTTCGAATCTACAGGCCGGCTATATGAGCAATGGCGTAAAAAGGCCGGCAAAGTAGCCCTCCGCCCCCGAGAAACACTGGCGGGCGTTACTCAAATTTGATTGACGGAAGCGCCTTATTTGCCTAGGATTTGGGTGTCTGGATATATACGGAGCTTTCGCGTAGTTCTACTACCGAGAGTGTTCAGATGCCGCCACAGGTTCCAGGCCTTGCCGGTTGATGGGAGAAATTCCTAAGGGCATCCGCGAAACCCCCTTCACAGGGGGTTTGCTTTTTCTGGGGTAACAGTTTATCGCCGACCTCTGTTTGGCGGACGGCGTACCCCCTCCCCTCGCGCTTTCTTCAGCAGCAATCGCCAGCCCTTGATGCGATCATCCTTCTTGAACTTGTAGGGATCGTTATCTGCATCGCCGTCGCGCACGTATGCGCTTTCCACAATCACCCTCACCGAGTTCTGATCGCTGCCCTGCCTTGCGCTGAAATAAACCTCGTACTGAGATCCAGGCGGATAGCCTGGCAGCAGTTGGTGGAGCTCGACTGTCAGGAAGTTCTCGTGCCCGGTGAACAGACACGGTCGTTCGTGCAGTGTCCCCATGATACCGGGCAGCAGATAGGACAACCCATGGCGCCCGGCGTGGAACGCCCGCCAGTTGTTCCGATGGTCAATCAGCAACTGGTCATAGCCCATCACCGAAAAGTCGAAAGCGGTGCCATTCCTCGGCCCCTTGCTGACACAGTGAGAACTGAACTCGACATCAAGGGCAAGCTGGATGGTTTTTCCATCTGCCTCAGCAATGTTGGCAATGAACCGCTGCTGGCGTAGGTGAGCAAGCGAAAAGCTGCTACCGCCTACATCGATAGAACCTGCAGCCAAGTGATCCGGCCAATATTTTCCCTTCATCAGTGTCCCTGCAATTTAGGAAAGCGACGAAGCCTATGGCACTGATCCAGGAAGCTCAAGCGCACCATGACACCTCACAGGGCCCGAGAATCCTGCGTGCATCGACTGGCGGTCAATCACCAGGAAGAAATCCATGGTGGTTGGGAAATGGATTTCTTGCAGCGAGCAACAAGGGCAGACGGCAAGCTGACATCACCCAGATCTGCTAGAGCCAAGCCGTGAAACCGCATCCGCCCCTCTCCGCAAATCAGCGCCGCCTCCTCCCGTTTGCCATGGCCACCCTGGTCGGCTTTAGCCTGGCCTCAACCGAGGCTAAAGCCTCAAGCGCCTCCGAGCAGGCAAATCTAGAGGTGATGATCCGCCAGCTTAATGCCCTTGAGGACACTGCACGCCGCAGCGCCCAAGTAGCTGATGAGCCAGGTCAACGCTACTTCTTCGACTACGAGCGGCTTGCTACGGATATCCAGCGCATTCGCCAAGGACTCCAAGGCTACCTCACCCCCAGCCGCGCCCAACCACGCGACCCGGTGGAGCTGACCGGCGACTACACGCTCACTGGAGGCCGGATGCCATGAGCATGACTGCCGCACAGACTTCTGCATTCCAGGCAGCTGGAGGATTTCCCCCCAGCGCGAGCTTCACCCTATTCGTCGGTTTCTGTGTCGCGCTCCTCTACCTGTGGGCGGCCTGGGCTATGTACAGCACCTACAGGGGCTGGGCGACCAACAACCTTGAGCGCTCAATCGCAGCAGGCTCGGCAGTCCGCATCATCATCCTTTGCATGATCCTCACCTTCTTTGTCCTCAGCTAACACTCGGAGTCTCCATGCCTAATCTCACGCCCAAAAAGCTCATCGGTACTACTCTCGTAGCCGGTTCTTTCGCCCTCTCTGAACAGAGTCTGGCCGCCCTGCCTCAATCCCAAGCCCCTACCCGCGGCGAAGGCACCAACCTGATGCAGACCATGCAGAACTACGGTTTCGACGGGCTGATGCTACTGGGCCTGATCGTACTGGGCGTGATGTTCTTGGGCGTGGCTTGGCACGCCTTCGGCGTTTACCACGAGATCCACGACGGCAAGAAGAAGTGGCGCGATCTTGGCTCTACCGCAGCCGTCGGCGTCGGCATCCTGGGCATCGGCATCTTCCTCGTGACCAAAGCCACCAGCATTCTCTGACGGGGGCTAGGTATGTCCGAAGATCGCCAAGACGACGGCACCCTCAGTTTTCTGCCAGTGCGCTTGAACAACCAACCTGTAGTGATGGGGGGGCTCACCGCTGACGAGATGTGGACCACCGTGCTGCTTAGCGGTGGAGCAGGCTTCGTGATTGGCACCCCTGTCGCGATCGCTACCCAGATCTGGGCATTGATTATCGGCGGGGCCCTTCTCGGCGGGGTATTCGGACTCCTTGTCGCAAGCCGCATCCTGCGCCGTATGAAACGTGGTCGCCCAGACACTTGGTTCTATCGCCAGGTTCAACTCTCCATCGCCCAATACATGCCGTCTTGGAGCAGCGCCGGTCTGATAACACGCTCCGGTGCGTGGACCTGTCATCGCACGGAGTGAGCATGACCTATCGCAAGAAAGTAGATGCCCAACAAGCCCACATCGTTAGCCTGCGGATAGCCCTGGGGCTTGTGTTCGCTCTTTGCCTGGCATTCGCCTACGGCTGGTGGACAGCGCCCAAGGATCTGACCATCCATGTACCACCAGACCTCCGTTCAGGCAGCACCCGCAAGTGGTGGGATATACCCCCTGAGAGCGTGTACGCCTTCGGTTTGTACATCTTCCAGCAGATGAACCGCTGGCCGACAGATGGTGAGACCGACTACCAGGACAATATCTACCGCCTTGATGCCTACCTGACCTCGAACTGCAAAGCCTACCTGCAAAAGGACTATGAACTGCGCCGCAACGCAGGCGAGCTCCGCAAGCGTGAACGAGGCGTGTTCGAGATCCCCGGTCGCGGAGTCGATGACCAACAGGAACAGCACACCATCCAGAATTCCATCAACGAATGGACGATAAACCTCGACGTCACCGCCGACGAGCATTACGGCGGCGAGCGGGTTAAGCGTGCGCTCGCCCGCTACCCACTGAGGATCATCCGTTCCGATATGGATCCCGAGAGAAATCCGTTCGGGCTGCAGTGGGACTGCTACGACGGTAATCCCCAGCGCATCGAGGTTGCCGAAGAAGTCGAAGTGTCTGGAGGCCAGCAATGAATTGCCTTGCTCGCTGTGCCGGCATAGCCCTCGCCCTGTTCACTCTCTCTGCAGGCGCTGTCGAGATCCAGCGCTGGGATCGCCTACCGCTGGCAATCCCACTGATTGTGGGCCAGGAACGCATTGTTTTCGTCGACCAGAACGTGCGGGTAGGGGTGCCACGAAACCTGGAAGGCAAGCTGCGCGTGCAAAGCACAGGCGGCGCGCTGTACCTACTGGCAAGCGCGCCAATCGAGCCGACTCGCCTGCAACTGCAGAACCTCACCAGTGGGGAAATCATGCTGGTTGATATCGCTGCCACCCCCGGGCAGGACAATCTACCGGCCCTGGAGCCAGTCAAGATCGTCGCTGGCGACAACCCTTCCGCTCGTTACGGCCAAGTGACCAGCACCACCACCCAGAACGCAAAGCCCTCCACCCAGCAAGAGAGTGATACCGCCGAGCAACCCGTAGTGCGCCGTGAAACACCGATCCCAGTAGTCCTGACGCGCTACGCCGCGCAAATGCTGTACGCCCCATTGCGAACGGTAGAGCCAGTTGAGGGTATCGCCCAGGTCAACACCAATAGGCGACTGGACGTCAGCACGCTGCTGCCATCCTTACCTATCGAAGCCTCCATCTTGGGGGCCTGGCGTCTGGATGGTTTTTCCGTAACGGCAGTGAAACTGCGTAACACCAGCACGCAACAGCTGGTCTTGGATCCTCGCGACCTGATGGGAAGCTTTGTCGCGGCCACCTTTCAGCACCCCTACCTCGGAGCTAAAGGTGATGCCAGCGATACCACCACGGTGTACCTGGTGACGCAAGGACGCAGTATTGCCGACGCCCTGCTGCCATCCGGTGTTGGCCAGATCGATCCGAAGGGAGGTAACCGTGCTCAAAGATAACGCTCTACTGAAGTGGCTCGCGATCCCCTTCGCGATCCTCGTTCTGGTTGTCGCAACCAGGAGCTGCTCGAATACCGGCGGCTCCCAAACCGGAGGTGAGTCCAAGCCACGGCTAGCCGCTGACCAAGCCAAAGCGCTCGGTGTCGATGGGGACACTCCCAGCGACACCCTGCGCACCATTGTGGCTGAAAGCAAACAGCTCAAAGACCAGGTCAGCCAGGCGCTCAACAACAACGAGGAGCTGAAACGCCAAAACCAGGAGTTGCAAACACGCCTGGGCAACATCGACCAGACGGTCGCTCAGCGCTTGGACAGTGCTCAACAGAAGCTTGAGCAGAAGTCGCAAGAGCAGAGTCAGAACATGCTCGGAATGCTGCAAAAGCAGCTAGATACCCTGGGCAAGCAAAGTGCCGGTAGTGCCGGTAGTGATCTGCCGATCGGCTTTGGTGTTCAACCTGGCGATGGTCAAGGCTTCCAGGGTGCCCCAGGACTGGACATCGTCTGGATTGAGCCCCAGGACGCCACACCCGTCGATGCCAACGGCAAACCAATTGCACCTGGATCGAGCCTGACGCCGAGCGGATTCAACTTCCCGTCCTCTTTCGGCCAAGCACTTGATCGTGGCCAGAACACGCTGAACACCAGCGCCCAGAGCATTGGTGGGGAGATGCCCGACCAAGACGTCCGTAAGCAAGTCCGCAAGACCTATACCCTGCCCCAGAACTCGACCCTGATGGGCTCGGTGGCCATGTCAGCCTTGATAGGCCGGGTGCCAGTCGACGGAACCGTCAACGACCCATACCCATTCAAGGTTTTGATTGGGCCGGACAACCTGACTGCCAACGGCATTGATATCCCCGACGTCGAAGGTGCGGTGGCCACCGGCACGGCCTCTGGCGACTGGACGCTATCGTGCGTTCGCGGGCAGATCCGCAGCCTCACGTTCGTGTTCAGCGACGGTACCATCCGAACCTTCCCGGCCCCGGCCGAGGAGTCGAACGGCAACCAGAACAACAATCAGACCAGCAGCGGGCAGCAGACGATCCAGGGCGGCCTGGGATGGATCAGCGACCCCTATGGGATTCCGTGCATTGCCGGCGATCGACGCTCAAACGCGAAGGAGTACCTGGGTAACCAAAGCCTGATAACAGCTGCCGGCGCCGGCGTTGCGAAGCTGCTCGATGCCGATGAAAGCAACACCTCGACAGTCTACAGCAGCGGTAGTGGCACATCCTTTGGCACCACCGGTACCACTCAGAACTCCGCTATCAACTCCATCCTGACAGGGGGCGTCAACGACATCCGCCAGTGGATGAACAAGCTCTACGGGGAGGCTTTCGCTGCGGTTTACGTCCAGCCCGGGGCGAAGGTCGCAATCCACCTCGATCAGCAACTAGCAATCGACTATGAACTGAAGGGCCGCAAGGTCGACTACAGCTCTGGAGCTACTCATGTTTCTGCAAATCTCGACTAAATCCAAGCCAGCGGCTTGGACCTGTCTGGCTTTCACCGTCCTGATCAGCGGCTGCTCCACAAGCTCTGAAGAAATGCTGCCCCGCGGGGAAACCAACATGATGGATGTCTGGGAGAACGGCACTACTGGGTCGGCAGGCAGCGCTAACAGCAGAGGCCTAATGGACGCCCGTCAGGCCCTACGTCGTCCGCTGGAAGCGCAACAGGCTGCAGCGATCAACGACCACGCTGCCTTCACCCGCACAGCTCAGAACGAGATCTACAGCCAATTCAAGCGGCTGCCTAACCCCGACTTGGTCATGTACGTGTTCCCCCACCTCGCGGGATCCGACCCTGCCCCTGTCCCGGGCTACACGACCGTTTTCCCCCTGTACCAGCGGGTGCAGTACGCAATGCCCGGTGAACGGACGGAGGATTACTAATGGGAATCGTAGAGCGCCTATTTGGTCGTCAAGCACGCACCCGAGTAGAACCAGGACTGCAGGCTACCGAGCTCGGCCCCCTGCCGGACATGGCCACCGACAAGCCCCCGCACCAGGACGCCTACCCACCTTCATCCGCTGCAACCGAGGACGCCACTGAGCGTTACCTTGATCGCCTAGCCCAGCTAGGTATCCCTGCCCCTATGGATTGGCGGAATCCCCAGCAGAAGCCAGCCACCCATGCAGACGTTGCCAGGATGTATGACGTGGATCCTTCCTTCGTCGACCTCTTGCCCTGGGTGGATTACCTCCCCAATGAGAAGGTAATGCTCCTCGAGGACGGAGTCTCTAGAGCAGCATTCTTCGAAATCACGCCGATCGGCACAGAAGGTCGAGATCCAGAATGGTTGCGCAAGGTGCGCGATGCGCTGGAGAACGCCCTGCAGGACTCGTTCGATGAAATGGAAACCTCACCCTGGGTGATGCAGCTGTATGCCCAGGACGAGATCCGGTGGGATGAGTACCTGCAGCAACTACACAACTACGTGCAGCCACGTGCCCAAGGCACCGCATTCAGCGAGCTCTACCTGCAGCTGTTCAAACAGCACCTGGAGGCGATTTCCAAGCCAGGGGGCCTCTTCGACGATACCAAGGTGAGCCATCTGCCCTGGCGCGGACAGCAGCGGAAGGTTCGCCTAGTGGTTTATCGCCGTGTCAGGAAGGCCGACAACGAGGTACGCGGCCAAGAGCCCGGTTCTTACTTGAAAGTGATCTGTGATCGCCTACTGGGCGGCATGGCCAACGCCGGCATCAAGGCTAAGCGCATGGATGGCCACGCCATTCGCCACTGGCTGGTCCGTTGGTTCAACCCACACCCGGACCACATTGGACCAACTGATGCCGATATCCGTCGTTTCTACGAGACGGTTTGCCAGCCTGTTACTGAGCTTCCAGAAGGCGAGTTGCCGCTGGCGAGCGGTACCGACTTCTCGCAGAACCTCTGCTACAGAGAGCCGGTTTCCAATACCGAAAAAGGACTGTGGTACTTCGACGGCATGCCGCACCGCGTCGTCATGCTCGATCGCCTGCGCGAAGCCCCCAAGACCGGCCACCTGACGGGTGAAACGCGCAAGGGTGGCGATGCGCTCAATGCTCTGTTCGATCAGTTGCCGGAAGACACGATTCTCTGCATCACCCTGGTGATCACCCCCCAGGACACCCTCGAAGGCCATCTGGAGCAGTTGTCCAAGAAAGCCGTCGGCGACACTCAAGCCTCCACCCTCACCCGTGAAGACGTCGCCACGGCCAGGCAGTTGTTAGGCCGCAAGCATAAGCTCTATCGCGGCAGTGTCGCGTTTTACCTGCGCGGCAAGGATCACGCTCAACTGCAGGAGCGGAGCCTGCAGTTGAGCAACGCCCTGCTCGGCGCCGGCATGTCGCCGGTTGAACCGCAGAACGAGGTAGCCCCGCTCAACAGCTATCTGCGCTGGCTGCCGGGCAACTTCGACCCGAATCAACGCCGTGCGATGGACTGGTACGTCCAACTCATGTTCGCCCAGCACATCGCGAACCTCGCACCTGTCTGGGGCCGCTCAACCGGTACCGGCCACCCAGGCATCACTGTGTTTAACCGCGGCGGAGCCCCACTGACCTTCGACCCACTGAACCGGCTCGATCGCCAGATGAACGCACATATGTTCATCTTCGGCCCCACCGGGTCGGGTAAATCGGCCACCGCGACCAACATCCTCTCTCAGGTGCTGGCCATCTATCGTCCGCGCCTGTTTATCGTGGAGGCCGGCAACTCGTTCGGCCTGCTCGGCGAGTTTGCGAAGCAACTGGGCCTGACCGTGAACCGTGTTCGCCTGGCCCCAGGCTCTGGCGTGAGTCTGGCGCCATTCGCTGACGCAGTGAAACTGGTAGAAGCCCCAGAGAAGGTGAAGGTGCTACGCGCTGATGACCTCGAGGCCTCCGACGAACACCTGGCCAGCCAAACCGAAGATGAACAGCGTGACATTCTGGGTGAAATGGAGATCACCGCTCGCCTGATGATCACAGGTGGCGAGGACAAAGAGGACCAGCGCCTTACCCGGGCAGACCGAAGCGCGATCCGCCAGTTCATCCTGGACGCAGCCAAGAAATGTGCCGCGGAAGAGCGCATCGTGCTGCCCGAGGATCTGCGGAACACGATCCGCGACGCGGGCATGGATGCAAGCTACCCGGAAACCCGCCGCAATCGCTTCCTGGAGATGGCGGAAGCCATGTCCATGTTCTGCATGGGTACTGAAGGCGAGATGTTCAACCGACCCGGTACTCCGTGGCCCGAGGCGGACATCACCATTGTCGACTTGGCCACCTATGCGCGCGAAGGCTACAGCGCCCAGATGGCCATCTCGTACATCTCCCTGCTCAACAGCGTTAACAACATCGCGGAGCGCGATCAATTCAAGGGGCGGCCACTGATCATGTTCACTGATGAAGGGCACATCCCACTCAAGGTACCGCTGCTGTCCCCGTACTCAGTGAAGATCACGAAAATGTGGCGGAAGTTGGGCGCCTGGTACTGGATGGCAACCCAGAACGTCGACGACGTGCCGCCTGAGGCCTCGGCGCTCTTGAACATGATCGAATGGTGGATCTGCCTGAACATGCCGCCAGACGAGGTCGAGAAGATCGCCCGCTTCCGTGAGCTCACGCCGGCACAGAAGTCGATGATGCTCTCGGCCCGAAAGGAGAACGGCAAGTTCACCGAAGGTGTGGTGCTCTCCAAGAGCATGGAGATGCTTTTCCGCGCTGTCCCGCCAAGCCTCTACCTAGCCTTGGCTATGACCGAGCCTGACGAGAAGAAACAGCGCTACGACGTTATGCAAGCACGGGGCTGCGACGAGTTGGAGGCAGCCTTAGAGGTCGCAGCTGAGCTGGACCGTAAACGTGGCATCACTCCTCACCAAATCACTTTTCCCACATCACCGGCGACCGTGGAGCGCCAGGCATGAGAGCACTAAATAACCTGACCCAGAATCTGATTGAAAGCCTGACCCAGCTCCTGCAGAAACCCGGGGAGGATGCTTTGCAGGCCCTTGAGGTCTGTGCCCCTGTACTGATCGAGCAGTTGCAACTGATCCAGGTGCGAGCAGTTGATCGCAGGGACATCGACGCTCAGCTGCAACAGGCACTTGGTGATTGGCTCCGACAGCACCCTCAGCCGGAGGCCGCGCAGAAGGACTTGTTGGACAACTTACGCAAACAGGCCCTGATCTCGCCCTCCAGCAGCAGGGCACAGGTATGAAGCTCCCTGCTCAAGTGCTGCCCATAGGGCTTGTACTGGCCATGGCCACCCTCGTCATGCTGGAAGGTCAGACCAGGCATCACGACGGCCCCTGGCTGTACGGGGCTCACGAAGCCCGCTGGACAATCACCGAGTTTGCGGATCTAGAGTGCCCGTACTGCAAATCCTATACACCCGAGCTGAAGCAATGGGTAAGCACGCAGAAGAACGTAGCCTTGCAGTGGCATCACCTGCCGCTGCCATTCCATGGCACAGCAGCTATCCACGAGGCACGCCTGGTGGAATGCGCTGGAAAGCTCAGGGGAGGCACCGCCTTTTGGCAGGCAATAGATCAAGTCCTCGAGCGCACCCTCAGCAACGGCCAGGGCTTTACCGCACCTCTCGACCTGGAAAATATCTCGCATGAGGATCTAGAGCGGTGTGCAAGCGAAGATGTCGGGGTGGCCCTACGCATTGACCAACAAGTGGAGGAGGCCAAACGCTTGGGCTTCAGCGGAACCCCCAGCTTGCTCATCGTAGACAACCTCACCGGGCACTCCATCAAGCTCGAAGGGCCTGTTGATGGGGCGACGCTGCTCTCCTCGATCGATTGGCTAGCACAACCCCCATACCCGACGTCGACAGAAAATCCATAAGGAGCTTTACATGGCTGACTCCAAGAGCAATGCCGCACATCTGGCTAACCGTGCCCAGGCCATCCCATCCAGTCCCCACGAACATGCGTGCCCGCACTGCGAAGAGGAGTTGCTATTTGCAATGAGGGACAAGTACCACGATTTTTCACTAGGCCTCAGTGTCGTATTGCAGTGTCTCCTGGTGGCGGAACAGAATGGCTACGTCCCCAAGCTGCCGGACGAATGGTGGACACAATTACGGCTTCGCTACGAACACGCATTCAGGACCTAACGATAGTGGATGTATACAAAGTCAGGGTTGATGACACCTCCGCCACCAAGATCACCGCTGCAAACTTTGAACGCGATACGCTAAAGCGCCCTCCCTACTACCAGGCAGGAACGGCGGGGGGCGAGCCGTCCCATTTTGCAGTCTGCCCTGCTTGCGATAACCCTATCCAAATAATCGGTCTCTATAAAAAGCTCGCGCACACACCCAATCCTTATGGCCGACATCACTCCCGCAGCGTAGCGAACCTTGCAGAGTATGATCAGGACTCCTATGACTTCTGCCCTTACTCCAATCCAGACCGAGAACCAGACCGTACAGCACGGCGTACCCGTGCAGAGGGGCTGCCTGAAAAGATCTTGAGTCTACTCATAGAGAACTTCGACTCGGTCATCTACATGATCGAGCAATCGATCGGCATTAAGATCGGTGATGCGCTCGCCAAGCGCATGCTTTTGAGCTATCGCGATGAACAAGGACACATGTACAAAGCGGCCACACTGCTGAATATCCCGTGGATATTCGCCTATATGGCCAATGCAAAATCAATAGCTAGGCAAAGGGTATTCAACAACCCAGAGCTACTGATTAATTTGAGCAGCGCTCTTCCAAATGCCGCCATTGATCAAGAAGGGAAACAGGAGGGCGTCCTCAAGCCCGCCAATGATAAGGACTATCTGGATGTGAACGTCAGTTTCATCCACCACCGTATTGTGCAAACCGGAAGCACAATCAATGAAACGATGAAAATGATTGTTTTCACGCATCGCGGTAAGCAAGTAATCACCATTCACGAGCAACTCATCCCGTTTGCAACAGATCACTTCCTTGCTCTGATTAATGTTCCTCTGGAGAGGGCATATCGTCCTCGCCAAGGGACACTGGTTCCTCTAGCAAGGCAAATACTGCAGCCGTGAATAGGCCATAGATCTACAGCCCACTAGTGCCATATCGAATTCGGGAGAAATAAGCATGCCGCAACCTGCAGCCATAAATGAACGCTGGACTGCTGCTCGCGAGGCGGCATCCAAGATGCTCGCATTCGACATCACAACATATCAGGGGGCGCGCGAGTTGCTGATCACCGCACTCTCGCTGCATGCTGTTTTTGGGCTTGGCCAACGCGAAAGCTGCCAGCAATACGCCACCCGATTATCTGACAAGCTGAACCGTTACTCTGTAGGGCAGGCATTACCGGCCTTCTATGAAGAGCTGACTCAGATCCTACGATCAGTCACCACAGATCACATCACATTCCACACCCATGGCGTTCCGCATGAGGAGGCTGCCTGCTTGATGGTATCCGCCATAGAGGCAAGGCCTCGAGCAACACGGGAAGGGGCGAAATTGCTTGAACTCTTCGAGACCCTGCAACCGAGGCCCCCATGTGATGTGCTGTGATGTGCCGCCTCACTGAGCTTGTCTTCGGTTGCTGAGAAAAATCCATCCCCTACCTGATACCTATTTCCTACTGCAGCAGAGGTCCGCTTCCGGTTTGCTGTACCTGCCCAGACTACAGGTACAGCATCCATGCCTACTCTCCTGCACTTTCGGTTGCTACCGCACCTGGTAGCAGCATCCACCCTAGCAGTCTCTATCGTCGCCCAAGCTGAAACGTGGGTTGTTACCGACCGCAACCATCCCATCCAGTCGCCGGCCGGCGTCCGTCTCATACTACTAGGCGAGAAAGATCGCCTCGAAGAGCGCCTCACCCGGGCACTCCCCGCCAATCCCCAGCTAGCAGCAGCTGCTTTCCCGCAGTTCATGTCCAGCCAAGAGGGACGAAGCCTGATCGCTGAGTTGGCCAAGGCTCAACAGGATGCCGCCGATGCTTGGAGCACAGGGGTTGAGAAAATCCCTGCTGTAGTCGTCGACCGCACGTACGTGGTGTACGGCGTCTCCGACGTTGTAGCGGCCGAGGCCATGATCAGCCAGGCCAGGAGTACCCAACAATGAATCGGCGCCCTCCCCTTCGCAGACTTTCAATGGCATTGATGTTCGGTACTGCCGTCTCCGCCTCGGCCGCCATCAACACGGCCGCAATCGTCTCCTCAACCGTCTCAGCAGACTGCCTTGAATATCGGGTCGTCGGTATCTGTTTCTGGCTCCGCTGCACCAGCTTCGGATGCGATATCGAGACCTCAACCAAAGTTCGCCACTACGTCCCAGATGCCGTGGTTTCCAGCTATGCCAACACCGGGATGAATCCCTGGACTGATGTTGCGGATTACGGATCACCAACAGTTACCGCACAGGCCGGGAACGACGGCACCACCAATCATGTTGCCGAGAACAACATGACAAAGTTCAAGGAGGCGGACGTCATCGGCCACCCCGGAGGCGCGGCATTCAGCAAATTCGCCAGCAGCTCTGGGTACATCTGCAATGGAGCGACAACCGCCTATGTTCCTTACCTGCTGAGCACACTCGACACAATCGCCTGGCGGTATGGAATCCCTGAGTCCGTCTACCCCGAAGCCTTGACACCAGGTAAACGCGAGGTCGGGAGCTTCGGTGACCAGTGGGGCAACATCTACCCTCGCAGCGGCTTCCTGGATCAGGCAGACGATTACAAGATGGCAGCAGTGGTAGCCCAGCGAGCAGGGGACATCACAACCAGAGACGGGCAGGTACACGTCTACTGGCCAATGCTCGCCGACGAGGACGATGGGTACTGGCCTGCCGGCGAGCTCCTTGAAGGTGATGCCAGCACCGGCAAGTGGCAAGAGCTAACCCCAACGCTCAGCCAAACCTGCGCCGTGTTCCCCAACACCAACCAGCTTACCCAAGCCATCGATGGGGGCTATGCCTGGGCCCTATGGCGCCCCTACTCCTGCTGCGAGCGCAAAGGCCAAACCTTCCTCGGCAGCGTGGACTTCCAATGATTCCAAGCGACTGGAGCACAACATGAAAACCATCATTTGGGCATTCGGACTGGCCCTAGGCCTGAGCAGCACGATGACTATGGCAGCCGACCCTATCAAGGTTGAGTCAGCGGGTAGCGTCATCGGCGATGACGTGCTGTACAGCATTGGGGGTGGCAGCGCCGTCACAATGGGTAGCGCCGGCAACATGGACAGCATCACCGTGGGAGGTGGCTGGCAGAACAACCTGATCTGCGGGAACCTCAACATGAGCAACACCCTAGAGAACCAGCTCAACGGGGCAACCCAAGGCTTTCAGCAGATCATGAGTTCCGTCGTCCAGAATGCCACCAGCGCAGTGGCATCACTGCCGGCCCTGATCCTGCAGCGGGCCAACCCGGCGCTCTACAACCTGATCACCAACGGGATCCTGCAGGCGCGTCTCGACTTCGACCGGTCGAAAGGCACCTGCAGGGCGATGGCCGACAAGATGGCAGATCTCGCGGGCGAGCAGATGGGCTGGAGCAAGCTGGCGGAGGGCCAGGCCATGGGCAAGACCCTCAACACCAACACGGATGCTGTTTCTGCACTCGACCAGGTCGAAAAGACCGGTGGCAATGAGGGCGTCACCTGGGTCGGTGGCGAGCATGCAGGCGGCTCTAGCCAGGCACCCATCCGGGTCGTCAGCGACGTGACCAAAGCAGGCTACAACCTGTTGACCAGCCGCGCAGTAGATGACTCCTCGAGCATCAGTGAAGAGAGCTGCAACAACGGCATGGTCTGCAACACCTGGTCCTCGCCTGAGGAGGCGACGAAATTCGCAACTCGCGTGCTGGGTGAGCAGCAGCTGCAAACCTGTGAAGGCTGCCCGACAACGGTAACCGCTGCCGGCGTTGGCCTGTCACCACTAATCCAAGAGACCTACGACACCAAGCTCGAGGCGCTGCAGGATCTGCTCAGCGGCGACAAGACCATGACAGCGGAGAACCTGGCGGCAGCCAGCAGCAACTCATTGCCCATTACCCGGGGGGTGATTGCTGCGCTTCGAGATGAGCGGGATCAGAGCATCCTCGCTCAGCGCCTGGCTTCGGAGGTTGCCTTCTCCGACGTGCTTGAGAAAGCACTGCTCCTGCAGAGAACCCTGCTCGCCGGCAGCAAGGAGCCGAACGTTGCCTCCAACGGCCTGGCCATCCAGGCAGTGAACCAGCAAAGCGCAGGCCTGCAGCAGGAGATCGGCAACCTCAAGATCGAGCTGGAGCTCCGCCAGCAACTGGCAAACAACTCCCCCATGGCCATCATCGATCGCGCAAAGGCGCGGGCTGACGGTTCCCGCGGGGTTTACCAGGGCGATGCCGAAGGGGACCGCCTCCACCAGTTGAACAACCCTGCTAAGCAGCAGTAGCGAGGAGCAAATGAACGAGCTTTCTGCAGGGCGAGGCCCTGATTCTGAAACAACTATTTCACCAAGAGTGGCCGACGGCTATGTGCTGTGCCAGGACTGTGGCCATGTTGATCTGTTCACCCTGGATCGGCATCAAAATCGCGAAGCTTGCGCAAAATGTGGCGGACCATTCTGTGGGTGCAATGGCTGTAACCGGTTCGCAGCCATTGCAGTGAAGCGTGGTTGGACTATGGATGCCGCTGGAGGGGTTCGCCAGCTCAAGGCTGATCAAACTGGGGAGGCCCCCCAATGAGTGCTGCGCTTGCTCAGACAAAATCCTTGCGCCTGGCGAAATGGCTGCTGCTCGGTGTATTCATCCTCGCGATAGTAAGTGCCATCGTGCTCCTGCTGGGCATCGCAGCGATGCGGATCTTCGGGAGCGTGCAGCTCTGGGAGGCCTGGAGACTGGAGCACTACTGGCACCTGCTGCTCTGGCGGATACTGCTTTACTCCATACTGGTGGGCTTCTGGCTCAAGGTCAGGCCGCACGTGCTCAGCCGACCGACTAGCACGCCCAAGCGGATGATCAAGATCGAGGTCTTGGCCGGTCTACTGATCACTCTGCTCGAGATCAGCAAAGCTGCTGTCCAGATGGGGTGGTTGTCATGACTCTGATGACCAATGACTACCTGGAGTATTACCTCACCCTGGTCGGCTGGCTGATCAACAACGGGATCTGGAACATGATCTCGGATACCGGCATATATGCCGTGCCGTTCTGCGTCATCATCGTCAAGGAGTGGCTGAAGGTGCGCGGCGAAGGCGCCGATGAAGGCAACAAGGGCGTGCTCTCCCTGGCCCGCATCGAGACAAGCATCTACGTGGGCTACGTGGTTGTCGCTCTCGCCGGCATCCCTGCCGTCAATGTCAGCTTCGGGACGCTCCAGTTCGACCAATCCAGAGCAGAACAATGCCAATACAAGCTCCCCTCCCCCTCAGAGACTGGCTGGGAAACCTCATTCAGCTCTCTGAACGGTAAGAGCGCCCAGGTACCTATCTGGTGGGCGTTCATGCATAGCCTTTCCAAGGGGTTCACCAGTGGTGCTGTTGCAGCCATTCCCTGCGGTCTTGATCTGAGACAGATGCGCATGGAAGTGAACAATACAAAGGTCAAAAACCCTCTACTGGCTCAAGAGGTTGGTGACTTCGCCCACTATTGCTACGGACCGTCCCGCGCCAGGTTCTTCATGCGGCAACCGGATCTGGGCTCCGCAGCTGATGCCCCTGAAACGCTCCACGACCTTAGCTGGATTGGCTCGAAGTATTTCCTCAATACACCAGGCTACTACGACACCGACTACTCCAAGACGCCAAGGACATCCTGGCCATATGACGCGATCCGGGATGCAGGGCTACCGGAGGTAACAGGAGGCGGCGGTTATCCGAACTGCAAGCAATGGTGGTCGGACAGTGGCATCGGACTGCGCGACAGGCTCCTCGCCCAGGTTGACCCTGACCTGATGACCAACATGCTGAAATGGGCTAATTGGCTGAGCTCCGACGAGGTCGAAGAGTCGGTCATTCGCCAGGTTGCGGCACCTCGGCAACAGATGGGTGGAGCCGTCTACAGCGACTACGGCGGCCAGGTTGGCGGACAGCAGAACAGCCTGGGCAATGGGGCTTCGCGTGCCGCGGGTTACGTTGGCATCGCACTCGGCACCATCGCTTATTTTCCCGCGATGGACATGGTGCGTCAGGCTCTGCCGATGGTCATGGCCTTCCTGAAAATGGCGATGGTCATCTGCATGCCACTGGTCTTGATCGTCGGGGCGTACCAGCTCCAGGTTGCGATGACGATGACGGTGCTGTTCTTCGCCCTGATCTTCGTGGACTTCTGGTTCCAACTCGCTCGCTGGATCGACAGCACCATCCTTGATGCGCTTTATGGTTCTGGATCGCCATACCAGAACTTCAATCCGACCCTGGGACTGGATAATGCGGCGCAGGACTTGGTGCTCAATTACGTGATGGGGGCGATGTTCATCATCTTACCCATGTTCTGGGTAGGTGCTCTTGGGTGGGCAGGAATAAGTGCAGGCAGCCTGCTAGACGGATTAGCAAAAGGAACAAAGGATGTTCAAACCCAGGGAAGCAGAGGTGGTGATATTGCAATTGATGTAGCTAAAAAATCGATATAACAACGAGGGAGAACTCAAGAGGTCCTGTTCAATGCAGGTCCTCTTGAAGCCCAATGAAAAACCGTGGACCTCGGTTAATCATCATCACCATCTACGCGATAATTACCCACGTAATATCCATACCCATCGAAGCCGTTCCTAGGTGCTGGGGTTACTTCTTTAACCATGCCACTCAACGCATCAAGACCATCACGATCAGGATTCGCAACGAGATATACCATCCCGGCCAGGAACACGAACCCCAGGATGAAGGAAACCAGCCAGGAGATAGCTGGAAGCAATGCCACAAGCACGGCAGCAACAGCGGCGAGCTTCATAGTCAGGAACAGCGCTCTCCCAACAAATAGCGCAGGCTTACCGAAGCAGGAAACGCCCACAAGCGCCCTACGCTCAAGCGAAAGAACACCTGCCACAACAATACCCAGGCCATTCCCAAGGTGATACGCGAAACCTTTGCGAGTGCTGTTCATGGTCATTGCTATCTCCGTCCCGCCTCTCTAGAGGCATCTTGCTATCAAATGTAGGCCAGTATCCGCCCGCACGCAAGACACATAGCGTAATATGCCATGAAATTCCGACGAACTGGAGCAGCACGATGGGCACCCGAAACGTTGTCTTCCCGGAACCACTGGAGCAGGCGATCCAAGGCCTGATAAGCACCGGCCGTTATCAGAACGCCAGTGAAGTTATCCGAGCCGGCTTGCGTCTGCTGCTGCAGGCCGAAGCCGAACAGACGGCCAGGATCGAGGCACTCAGGAATGCAACACTCGAAACGATCAAGGGACTGGAGCAAGGTCAGGTCGACCAGGTGGAGCTCCAGAACCTGCAGCAGCTCCTCGAGCAGCACCTGGCCAAGGCAAATGGCCCAAAAGGTGAAAGCCTTGAAGGGTGAAGGGAATGGTTCACAAGGGTAAAAGCCCTACCCGAAAGGGCCGCCTGCGCGGGGGAAAGGGCAGTTTCCCCCGCAATAGACCTACCTGAATATTTCAACCAGTTGCTGCTCAGTGAACCCACTGAGTAGCGAGAAGTAGCTCGCCCTAGAACCTGCGTCACTCAGCTTTCTGAAAGTTTGAGTAGACCTACTGCCAGAAACAACCACGCCATGCCGACCGCAGAGAGTCGCCAAGCAAGCACCATGCGGCGTTTTATCGTTTCCGGCAGGTTGCGCACTTCCTGCTCATCGAGCTCCCCACGTTTGATGTAGTTCTTTGGCCACAAAGCCACCGCCGCCAGGTGGCTGGTCAAGATGAAACGCGCAGGCAACGTGCTGATACCCCACAGAGCCCTTTGCCTTTTGACATATGGGCTGTTCGGAAAGGTCGCGAGAATGGTGTCGAGGTTTCGATAGGCCATAACAAGAATCATGAACACGCCAGGCAGGCCGATTATGAAAGGCGCGAGTAGGAAAGCGATACGCACGTATGGATGCCAATTATAAAAATCAATCATTTCAACACCTTGTATATTTCTTCGCCCGCTACCTCACCGGCCTTTCCGCCACCCGCCCCACCAGCAACCGAAGCGCCGCCGACCAAGACGAGGCCGCAAACAATTCCGCCTATACCACCAGAACCGAGGCCGATGGCAGCACAAATCGAACCGGCTACGGGGCCTGTTAGGGCGACAGCGAGCGATCCACCCCCGACACTCCCCACAAAACTCCCCGTCTCGGTAAAGCGGACTTTCTCGCAGGCCTGGGTATCCCCGGAACGGCATACCTCCTGCACTTTCAGGGTGGAGGCCGTGCCACCGAGGGCGATGCCGATATGACCGCCGTACTTGAGGTACTTGGCTGCCTTGGCGACTTCGTCCATGTGAGTGGCATAGCCGGGGATCTGGCCGGGTGCGCCGCCTTTGCTCCAATGGTGTACCAGGCTGCGAGTCGAAATACCGAGGTCACGGCGCAGCGTTGGGTAGCTGCCCAGCCCCAACTGTTTGCCGAGGAAGGTCGCCTTCAACTGGCTGTCGAGCTGGCGGTACAACTGTTGGCGAGAGGCGAAGAATTGCTGGCTGCGCAGGTGGCCATGGGCGGCGAATTCCCGCTGATGCAGATATTCGAGGTCACGCAGCGTTGCTTCGATCTGCTTCAGACCTTTGCCCAGCATGTCGGTGCCCATGCCCATCGATTGGCTGGCACCATCGACCATCAGGGCGATTTCAGCCTGATGCTCGACCATGAAATTGGCCTCGTCCTCGCTCAATGGAGTCAGGGCCGCATGAACCTTGGCGGCAGCGGCCATCAGGTCGGCTTCTTCGCGCAAACAGGCGGTGGGGTTGAGCAGGTTGCCCAACACGAACATTTCCCCAGCCTTGAAGCCCTGATCGAAGGTTGGATTGAGTGACCTGATGCGACTGACCAGGTCTTTATGAGGCTTATCGGCGAACAACCTGGCGAGCACCTGTTCGCCTGTCATGCTGCGTGGCACCACGTAGAACCCAGGCGGTAATGGCTCGGGAAGCTTGAGCATGTCCGCTGGAGGCCAGTCCGTCAGCTCGGGCTTGGCTTCGGCTTTCTGTTCCCAGGCGGCGAAGGAGGCGCCGCCGTTACCGGTTTTCGGCTTGGGTAGTTCTGCCTGAGGGCTCCAACCACGATCCGCCCCCCAACTGAGGTCGCGGTTGCCAGAGTTTTCGGCTTGCCAGCCCGTGTCGGCATCCCAGCCTTGATCGAATGGGTAGGCCGGGTCTTTGAGGTTGTCCATTGCCATGAATATCTCCCTGTAATGTTGAATCAAACAGGCGTGTAGTGTTCGAACAATGCGCCAGAATAGCCCTGACAGCATACAGCCTTGCTCATGTCGTCAAATGTGACGCAGTCCCTGGTCACGTCGAATGCAAATGATGGTCACACCCGATGCAATTTCGCACCCTACCTCAGCAACCCCTTCGCCGGTGACCTGCGCCTCTTCAGGTACCCTGCGGCGGGGCCGAAGCAACCCTTCGGCGCTCGAATCCAACCTCGGCAATCAGCCTGGAGATATTGTCCGAACGCTCCTGCAGGATCTTTGTCGAGATCATCATCTCCATCTGGTTCAGAACGCTAGGATCCGGATCGTTGGTCTTGGCATACTTCCAGAAGACCAAATAGGGAGTCCCGGTACCAGTACCAGCGGTGCCATCGAGCGCAAAGGTTCCGTGAGCCAGCAGGTTGCGAATCCAGAGCATGCGTTTGACCTGGAACAGCTCCGCTCCGAGCTCTTTCTCTAGCTCACTGCCGACCAACTGCTGCACCAGGTCTTCCAGTCGCCCCTTCAGAGGCTTGCTGATCCAGGAATTGCTGCACTCCCCGCCACAGAGTTGGCGCCTAATGGCATGAGTCATACCCTCAATCTCCCCCATGGCCACGACGAAAGCTCCAATACAGTCTTTCCACTGCTCCCGACTCAGGGGACTGCCAAATTGCTGCTGCGCCGACATAGTGCCTCCATCCGTTTGCGGGCCTCATGGTGGCATTCTGCCCGAGAAATGCATGAGCTACCCAGTTACGATTTAACCTTGTTGGCAAAACGCCATTAGCGGAAAAGCCCGGCCATGACCCGTTCATGGAGCGCCACATGCTTTCTCGTCTTTGGCCCAGCAAACGAACCCAGACCGACGCCACGTCGTCACATCCAGATGGGTTCATCACCCCACTTCGCAGCCAGCAGTTGCTGGATACTCCCCGGCGACAGCAGTTGCTGGAGAACATCTGGCAGAGGGCATCATTGTCCCGGCAGCAGTTCACCGAACTGTACCGACATCCACTGGAACGCTTTGCTGAACTGGTCCAGCAGTTCCCTGCCTCGGAAAACCACCACCACGCGCATCTCGGGGGAATGCTGGATCACGGCCTCGAAATCGTTGCCTATGCATTGAAGATTCGGCAGACCTTTCTACTCCCGATCGGTGCAGCTCCGGAGTCCCAGTCCGCCCAAGCCGAAGCATGGTCAGCGGCGGCAGCTTATGGGGCACTGATCCACGACTTAGGCAAGATTGCCGTCGACCTGCAGGTAGAGCTGCAAGGTGGGAAGGTGTGGCACCCCTGGCATGGACATATCACCCGCCCCTATCGCTTTCGCTATGTGAAGGGGCGCGACTACCAGCTCCATGGAGCTGCCTCAGCATTGATCTACTCCCAGATCCTGACACCAGACATTCTCGACTGGCTCAGTGGCTTCCCCGAGTTGTGGAAACCTCTGATCTTCGTGCTGGCCGGCCAGTACGAGCACGCCGGCATTCTCGGCGAGATTGTTGTGAGAGCCGACCAGGCCTCCGTTGCCCAGGAGCTTGGAGGCAATCCAGCACGCGCTCTGGCAGCACCCAAACAGTCGCTGCAGCGTCAACTGGCTGAAGGCCTGCGCTTCCTGGTGCGCGAGAAGTACAAGTTGAATCATCCGGATGGACCAGCTGATGGATGGCTGGCACAGGACGCCCTTTGGCTGGTGAGCAAGCCAACAGCGGACTCGCTAAGGGCCTACTTGATGTCCCAGGGCATCGAGGGCGTACCCAGCTCGAATGCGCCGTTCTTCAACATGATGCAGGATCAGGGCGTGATTCAGACAAACGCTCAGGACAAAGCCATCTGGAAGGCAACCATCGATACGGGCCGCGGCTGGCGCAATACTTTTACCCTTCTGAAACTCTCCCCGGCCCTGATCTGGCCTGACCCGAACGATCGTCCAGATATCTACACCGGGTCAGTATCAATCGAGGAAGGAGCAACCACAAACGATGATGCAACTGCAGAGCCCATCCTAGCTTCTGCACCGACAGCTGAAACATCGAGCTTCGAGCATCAACCCTCTTCCGGATCGAGTTTCATAGAGCAGACACCTGAAGCGTCAAAGGATCGTCCAGAGGAGATAGACGATTTACTGGCGCTATTTGGTAACATCACAATGACATCAGAAGAGCTAGCCACTAGCCAAACAACCGTAGCTGACGAAACCACTGCCGAGCAGCCATTTGAACATTGCGAGACCAAGACTGAGTCTCGCTCCGAAGAAAGCACAGCGATGCCTAGTAGTAATCAAGATCTTGGACTGGGATTCGTCGAGTGGCTAAAACTGGGCATCGACTCCCGCCGCATCATCATCAACGACACAAAAGCCCTCATTCATACTGTTTCTGGCACAGCGATGCTGGTTACACCGGTGATCTTTAAGCGCTACGTGCAAGAACACCCATCCCTGGAGCAGTTGGCCAAGGCCCAAGAGATCAGCGCCTGGCAATTGGTTCAGCGGAGCTTCGAAAAGCTGAAACTGCACCGCAAGACCAAGAAGAAGCTCAACATCTGGACCTTCGATGTTGTTGGCCCTCGCAAGTCGAAGCAGCTCCGCGGCTACCTGCTCGAGGATCCCAAAACCATCTTCAATGAAACGCCGTTCGACAATCCGAGCCTGCGGCTGAAGGCCGAGGATTCGGAGGTCGAGCAATGACGCCCCTCGCCCTCGCTGAAGACTATATCTTCGCGCACGATCTTCGCTCCGCGAGCGCGAAGATCTACCTGGCCGCAACGAAGGCCTTGATAAAGAACTTCGGCCCAGTGATCGAAGCCACCGAGATTGATCACCGAAGCATCTTGGCCTGGCGCAAAAAAGTCCTGGAGAACGGACTGTCAAAGCGCAGCTGGAACACCTACTCAAATCATTTGCGGACTATCTGGGGCTACGGCATCGAGCACGGCATCCTGACAGGCGTAACGGCCAATCCGTTCAAGAAAACGACAGTTATCCCTCCCAAACGCGCGAGCAAAACTGTTGCAGGAGACGCAATCCAGAAAGCGCGGCGCTGGCTTGAGTCGCTGGCCGACTCCGAGCGCTACACGGGAGAAAGAAGCCGAATCACTCCAGCCTGGTTCTGGCTGGCGACCTTCGAGATGTTCTACTACACCGGCATACGGCTGAATGCCCTGCTCTGTCTACGCCTGCAGGACATTGACTGGGACAGGCAACTCATCCTGGTTCGCGGTGATACAGAGAAAACTCATCGCGAATTCTACGTGCCCATCATGGACGGCCTCGCCCCTCACATCCTACGCATGCTGACTGAGGCAAAGCACGCCGGTTTCTCTCCTGGAGATCAGCTATTCAACGTCAATCGCTTCTCACGGCACTACAAACGCCAGGAGATGAACATTGACCAAATCGAAGCGATGTATCGCAAGCTCACCGAGAAACTCGGCGTGCGCATGACACCACACAGGTTCCGACACACTTTGGCCACGGATCTAATGAGGCAGCCAGAGCGGAATATCCACCTGACGAAGAGCCTGCTGAACCATTCCAATATCGCAACGACGATGGGGTACATCGAAGCGGACTACGACCACATGCGCTCAGTGCTTCATGAGCGAAGCCTGGCACAAGGCGCAGTCCAGCGCGTCCGTCGAGTCGACTACAGCGGAGCTCCGTCCAGTTCGGCGGCGCCCCATCATGAAGAACAACGTCAGCCCCCCGAAAAGCTGCTCATCGAGAACGCTCAGGGAATTGCCTGCCAGACGCCTGAAACCAGAATCGTGCCCGCCGGCAGCGAACATCCTGGGCACCTGAGCATCATCGACAGCAGCACCCCGACTCCGCCCCCAGAACACCTGTTCGAACCCACAATGCTGTTCTCGTTGCTCGCCAGCCAAATCAGACCTGCGGCACTCGGGGGTAAAGGCGGTATGCACGCAGACGCTTTCGCTGCCCGCGCATCCCCTTGATCAAGATGCAGGCATTCTCAGAGGACGGGGGATTTGGCGCCTACAAAATGGCGCTGAGCCTCTAGCCAAGCGCTTCCCAGAGGAAAAACTCGCTAAGACTCCTTGCGGTGAAAGACCGCGCCGGGAGGGATTTCGCACGCCAATCAAGCGCTTGGCGGGGCCTAGTAACGAAAAAGCCCACCTAAAGAGGTGGGCTATTCCATATTGACATCATCACGGGTCGAAACTAATGTTCGCCCCAGACGGCTGCACGTCCAGCAAGTTGGCGCTGCTACACACCTTGCCTAGTTCCGCACATCCGCCATCAAGTGGTGGGTCGTGTAGGATTCGAACCTACGACCAATTGGTTAAAAGCCAACTGCTCTACCGACTGAGCTAACGACCCAAAAATGGTCGGGGTAGGGGGATTCGAACTCCCGACATCTTGCTCCCAAAGCAAGCGCGCTACCGGACTGCGCTATACCCCGATTGGAAGTTGGCTCCGCGACCTGGACTCGAACCAGGGACCCAATGATTAACAGTCATTTGCTCTACCGACTGAGCTATCGCGGAACTTAGATCTTCCATCTCATCTGCGTTAGGCTTTTGCTTTACCGCTTCAGAGGCGCGCCATTTTACGCAGCAAAATCTTACTGTCAACCCCCATAAACTGCTTTTACGACAATGCCTTGCGCACGAAGCATGAACTACTATATCTGACAGTGCCCTGCGGCCATCGCACGACGCCTTGGCCGCACGTTTTCAGGACAGTCCATGAGCAACCAGGACAAACCGTCGCCGCCACCCAAGGTGACCAACCTCGCCAGCCGAGGCATTCAGCCGCGCTTCGGCGAGCTGGTGCAAAGCTGCCGCAAGCTGGTGATGAATCGCCTGGCCGAACACCTGGGCGGCGTCTTCGGCCAGGTCGACGACACCTTGTTCGAATGCGCGGAAAAAGCCGAGAACAACAAGGTTCAAACACTGTTCTTCGACAGCATGCGCGAGATCAGACGCCTGCGCCCGCAGATAGAACGCAGCTACCACCAACGTATCGCCCTGAACTTCTCCGACTTCCTCGATGGCAAGCGGCATGATCAGCCCATGGCCAGCCTCGATGCCGAACACCTGAGCCTGGTGCAAAACGAGGATTACGAAGAAACCCTGCAAGTGACCAATATGGTTAGCCGGGTCAAGGCCCGCTCCCCTCAAGTGCTGTTCGCCCTGGAGCAACGCCTGGCCTTGCTGAACAACGGGCAGAAACTCGCCGAAGACGACAACCCCTTTGGCCCGCAGGCGATTGCCCAGGCTTTTCGCGAAGCGCTGGCCCCCTGCCCCATCGCCCTGCAGATCAAGACCATCCTTTACGTGCTCTTCGACCGCCATGTCATGCAGAGCCTGGACGACCTCTACAGCGCCCTCAATCAGCGCTTGATAGAAGGCGGCATCCTGCCCAATCTGAAATACAGCGCGCAGGTCACACCCAGCTCGGTACGCCAGCCCGACACGACAGGCGCAGTCGTGCCAACAGCAGCAGCCCCGCCAGCAGAGCCGCACGAGCCATTCACGCCGCCGCCCGATCTCAACGCACCGCCTCCCAGCGATCCACGAGCACTGCTCAGCGGCCTGAGCAGCCTACTCAGCGAGCATCGCCAGCAGCACCCGCAAGCGCCACTGCTCGGCGGCACACCGAGCATCGCCAGCTTCTCGCCGGGCGGGGCCAGCCGCACCTACAGCGCCAGCGAATTGCTCGCCGCGCTCAATCGCATGCAGCAGCAATCGGCCCAGGAATTGGCCCAGCGCCTACACAAACCGCAACCGGTGGAAGACCTCAAGGTTGCCTTGCAGGCGCAGTTAGCCTCACACAACACGCAAGAACAGCCGAGCAAGGTGTCCGCCCCGGAGGCGGATGTCATCGACCTGGTTGGCATGGTGTTCGACTTCATACTCGACGACGCCAACCTACCTGACAGTTGCAAGACCGCCCTGTCTCACCTGCATACGCCTTATCTGAAGATCGCACTGCAGGACAAAGCCCTGTTCATCCAACCGCAGCATCCGGCACGGCGCCTGCTCAACACCATGGCGCAAGCCGGGGTTATGTACGGCGACCAAAGCGATGAGCGTGACCTGCAAGTGAAGATGCACTGGGTCGTGGAGCGAGTGATACAGGGCTTCAACGGCGATCTGCGCCTGTTCGATGAGCTGATTCTCGAATTCAGCGACTATGTCGAAACCCTGCGCCACAAGGTAGAACTGCGCGAGCGCCGCGCCGTGGAGGCTGCCAAGGGCCGAGACCGGCTGCTGGCGGCCCGCGAACAGGCCATCGAGGTGATCCGGCGTAGTCTGGCGCAGCGCGACCTGCCCACCATCATCCGCAACTTTCTGGAACTGACCTGGGCAGACGTATTGGTCTTTGTCCTGCTCCGTTATGGCGAGCAGAGCGAAGAGTGGCGGCGCGCCGGTGAAGTGGCCGAGCAGTTGGCCTGGAGCGGTACGCCGCTGGACGAATCCAATCGACAGCGCCTGCAGATGCTACGCGTGCCACTGCTTAGTGAGTTGCGCAAAGGCCTGGAACTGCTCGGCGGCTACCACGAGGACGGCATCCGCCGCCTGCTGCAGGATCTGGTCGCCTGCCAGCACGCCGTGCAAGCCAAACAACCGCAGTTGGCGGCAAAGCTCAAACCAACGCTACCGCAGAGTCCTCTGGGCGCGATGCTTGGCGAAGACGCCGATCTGATTCGTCAGGCCCCGCCACGCGCCGGGCTGTCGTCGCGCGCCCAAGCCCTGGCTCAAGAGCTGGCCAAACTGGAATTCGGCACCTGGTTCGAGTTCACCAGCAACGGCCAGAGCCGCATTCTTAAACTTTCCTGGTTCAGCCCTACGACGCATAACTATATGTTCGTCGACCATCAGGGCCAGCGGGTCGCGGTCAAGCCCCTGACCCTGCTGGCCTGCGAAATGGAACAGGGCCAGGCACGCATCGTTTCGGCAGAACGTGCAATCCCACTGATGGATCGCGCCATGACCGCCATCTACCGTGTGCTGCAGCGCTTCACCGGCCACGCAGCCGACCATCGCTAAGGAGCCTTCATGCACGAGCGTCGTCAGCACCGTCGTCACGGCACCGAGCTGCAATTGGAAGTCTTCGATCTCAACACCGGGCAGCGCCTGGGACGTATTGTCGATTTGTCTGCCGATGGTTTCATGCTCTTGAGCGACATGCCGCAAGTCCCCGAAACCGTGCTGCAGTGCCGCCTGGTATGCCATGAGCGCATGCAGCAGATCGACGAGGTTCAACTCGGCGCGGACTGTTTATGGAGCCGCCCAGGTGCCGACGATCAACGCTGCTGGGCCGGCTTTCACATCATCGACCTGGCCGAGGATCAAGCCAGGGCGCTGGACAGCCTCTTGGCCAGACTGTGAAGCAAACGCTACCCCGCAAATGAAAACGGAGCCCGCAGGCTCCGTTTTTCATCCGCCGGACGCTTACTGCGCCAGCTTCTTGTAACGCACGCGGTGCGGCTGCGCGGCAGCATCGCCCAGGCGTTTCTTGCGGTCAGCTTCGAACTCGGTGTAGTTGCCCTCGAAGAAGTTGACCTTGCCATCGTCCTCGTAGGAGAGGATGTGCGTGGCGATACGGTCAAGGAACCAGCGATCGTGGGAAATCACGATGGCGGCGCCGGGGAAGTCCAGCAGCGCTTCTTCCAGCGCACGCAGGGTTTCCACGTCGAGGTCGTTGGACGGTTCGTCGAGCAACAGCACGTTGCCGCCCTGCTTCAGGGTCAGCGCCATGTGCAGACGGCCGCGCTCACCACCGGAGAGATCCTTGACGAACTTCTGCTGGTCGGCGCCCTTGAAGTTGAAGCGGCCAACGTAACCACGCGACGGCACCTCGTAGTTGCCCACCTTGATCATGTCGAAGCCGTCGGAGACCTGCTCCCACACGGTCTTGTTGCCTTCGAGCGCCTCGCGGCTCTGCTCGACGCTGGCGATCTGCACGGTTTCGCCGATCTCGATGCTGCCCGAGTCCGGTTGTTCCTTGCCAGTGATCATGCGCAGCAGGGTCGACTTACCGGCACCGTTACCACCGATCACGCCGACGATGGCGCCTTTGGGGATGCTGAAGGACAGATCGTCGATCAGCACGCGATCGCCGAAGGACTTCGACACGTTGACGAAGTCGATGACCTTGTCGCCCAGACGCGGGCCAGCCGGGATGTAGATTTCGTTGGTTTCGCTGCGTTTCTGGAATTCCTGCGACTGCATTTCCTCGAAGCGCTGCAAGCGCGCCTTGGATTTCGACTGACGCGCCTTGGCGCCCTGACGAACCCACTCCAGTTCCGCTTTCATGGCTTTGGCGTGCGACGCCTCAGCCTTGGCTTCCTGGGCCAGACGGTTGGACTTCGATTCCAGCCAGCCGGAGTAGTTGCCCTCGTACGGAATACCGTGGCCGCGGTCGAGTTCGAGAATCCAGCCGGCGACGTTGTCGAGGAAGTAACGGTCGTGGGTGATGGCCACTACGGTGCCAGGGAAATCGTGCAGGAAGCGCTCCAGCCAGGCCACCGAGTCGGCGTCCAGGTGGTTGGTTGGTTCGTCCAGCAGCAGCATGTCGGGCGCCGACAGCAGCAGGCGGCACAGCGCCACACGGCGCTTCTCACCACCAGACAGGTGCTCAATCTTGGCATCCCAGGCAGGCAGACGCAGAGCGTCGGCGGCCACATCCAGTTGGCGCTCCAGGTTGTGACCATCGGCGGCCTGCAGGATGGCTTCCAGCTTGGCCTGCTCGGCGGCCAGCGCGTCGAAGTCGGCGTCCGGTTCAGCGTAGGCGGCGTACACCTCGTCGAGGCGCGCCTGGGCCTGTTTGATCTCGCCTACAGCCTCTTCAACAATGTCACGCACAGTCTTGCTCGGGTCGAGCTGCGGCTCCTGCGGCAGGTAGCCGACCTTGATGCCGGGCATCGGACGGGCTTCGCCGTCGATCTCGGTATCGACGCCGGCCATGATACGCAGCAAGGTCGACTTACCAGCACCGTTGAGACCCAGCACGCCGATCTTGGCGCCCGGAAAGAACGACAGAGAGATGTCCTTGAGAATTTCACGCTTCGGCGGGACGACCTTGCTGACCCGATGCATGCTGTAGACGTAAGAGCCTGTTTTTCCAGATTTGTCAGTTTTAGACATGATATGTGAGCCTTTAATCCTTTATTTTTCAGTGCCTTGTGGGTAGGAAAGGCACTCAAATTCGAAAAAGAAAACGTTAGGTTATGCGATGACTATCCGGAGCCCCTGACTATACTTAGAAAAAGTTATGTTATGAGGGGGCATCATGGGTTACCAGGTCATAGAGCAGGTGGTGAATGCTGCTCGAAGAAAGCTGCTGGTGCAAGACTACATCCCCGTGTACTACCCCAACCTATACATCACCATGGAGCATTCGGGCAGAGCCCTCGAAACGACCAAGAAGTACCTTGAGCATCTGGCTGTGCTTGAGGAGTTTCTGGCTTTTTCCTCCATTGATCTGATTGCTCGCCTCGAACAGCGCCCTCACAGCCAATACCTGACAGACAGTGAGCTTTCTAGGTTTGTGTCGGACGCGGGGTTTAGCAAGGAAACCTTGGCCATGAAGTATGCGGGGATGCGTCTGCATCCGACTGCCTACAAATCCGTTGGCAGAATCCATGCGCAGCAGCGAATCGAGGCGGTACGCGACTATCTGGCCTTCCTTTATGACAAGTTGGGTGATCACTCAACACGATATGAAGCGGTTGACGACCTGAAGAAGCGCATCAACCGCAAGATCAAAGCGGCCAGCCCTGCGTGGAAAAAAACGCGAACGGACGCAATGAAAGGGCTTACCAGCCCGGAGCGAACTCGATTGCTGGAAATCATGCACCCGGATAGCTCCGAGAACCCCTTTTCAGATGAAGCCATCAGGCTGCGTAACTACATCATTTTGCTGCTGGGTCTCGACATGGGGCTGCGCCGCTCCGAGATGCTGCTGATCAAGACCAGCGATATTCACTGGCACAGTCGTCAACTAGCGGTTGTTAACCTGGAGGATGAGAGCCTCGATCCACGCAGGATGGCCCCGCAATTCAAGACCCACGAGCGCATGCTGGTGATGACGGATGACCTGTATGACGCAATCACTTTGTACGAATCGAAATATCGCCACAGAAAGCCCCATAGCGGCGCATCGCAAGCGAGAAGGCATCCGTTTTTGCTGGTGGCGCACAAGCGAAATGAGGGTGGACCTCTGACCATCAAAGCAATCGATGGCGTTCTATCCAGGGTCCGAGAAATAGCGCCGGAACTGGCTCATGTGCACCTGCATATTCTGAGGCATGACGCGGTCTATACGATGCTGGAAAGCATGCGTGAGGAACTGGCAGTGCTAACGCCGGAGGATCGCACCACGCAAGTACAAAAGACCCTCACGTGGATGTTCGGCTGGAGTCCCGATTCGAACATGCCAGGCCACTACGGCGCGAAATTCTGGAAGGAAGAGGCAGACAAAGCGATACAGAAACGGGCCGAGCGACTTACGTCCAGCCGTCAGAAGGCCGGCACGACACAAGGAGGTTCAGGATGAGCATCGCGGTCGAAGCACTTCAGGCACCCACGAAGGCCAGCCTCGATGCATGGCTGAACACGCCTCGCCTGGCGAAATGTGGGAACGTGTTCACACCCGCCGAACCGATGTGGAAACCGGATAAATCGGCTTGTCAATCAGTCAACTGGGAAGCGGCTATTGTCAGCGTCTCGCCGGATTGGCAGCCTTGGTTGCACGCCGCCCTGGCGTACCGAATGGCCGATCAGGCAGCGTTGTCGGTGTCTAAACTCGCTAGTGTGTTGTCGCGGGCTGCTCAGGACGGGCTTGACCCGCTCAATGAAGATCAACTGATAGATCTGCGAGAGCGTTTCAATATTGGTGAGTTTAGTGCCACTGTCACTTTCATGGCGTTTTGGCACGACTGCGAATCCCTCGAACAGCGCCCGTCGCAATCCCTGATCGATGCCTACCAGGCACTGCCCAGAAATAAGCGCTCCAGCAACGATGTGATCCTCAGCCTTGACCCCGAGAAAGGCCCTTTGACGCAGGTGGAGCAGGACGCGCTGCATCAATGGATACATGAGCAGTTTGGTCACGGGCAGTTAGAGTTCGAGGAGTATCTTTACCTGCGCATATTGATGATTTACGGGCAGCGTGGCTCTCAGATACGAATGATGGTTTTTGGTGATTTCACCAAAAGCGATCAGGGATGCAAGGTGAAGCTTCATTGGGCAAAGCGAAAAGGCAACGAGGCGGGTTGGCGAGCAAAGGCCGAAACATTCAGTCTGGATGAGGATCTCTACAACACCGTGAAGGCCTACAAGGCAATGGTTCTGGCGCAACTATGGCAAACGTATCCAGACGGTGCCAACTGGAATGCAGCCATTGAGAATGTGCCCCTCTTTCGTCGGAAGCTTGATGATGAAACAGAAAATGGGGGGTCGCGGAATGCCCCTATTTTACTCGACAGCCCCCTTCAAAAAGACCTCGAAGACGCGCCGCAGCCGATCTTTCATACCGTATCAGGCTCGATCAAATGTTGGCTTGAGCGCATCGAGCAGAGGAGAGGCTTTCCGATTTCCCCCCGCACCCATCGCCCGCTGAAAGTTACGCGGGGGCACCGGTTCAGACATACCTTAGGCACCGACCTTTCCAATGCGGGGCTGGATGAGTGGACGATGGCCCGCGCATTGATGCACAGCGATACTCGGACAGTGCGCAAGTACCGCGCCGTGTCGCCGGAGTTGCTGGCGTTGATCGACGCGAAGATGAGCGACCATATGGCCTTGGTTGTGAATGCGTTCACCGGGATTATCGTCACGGATCGCGCTTCAGCGATAAACGGGGATCGAGCGGATCGACTAATCGAGGATGTGGCAGTTTGCGGCGCCACTGCCATCTGCCATCTCGATGCGCCTTACACCTGTTATGCATGCGGAAAATTTCAACCTCTTCTGCACGCAAATCATCGTGAGGTCCTTGAGCGATTGGAACGTCGTCGGGAGCAAACCATTGCTACGGATAAAACGACCGGAGTGCTCTGGGATCGGGCCATTCTGGCCTGCCGCAAGGTGATTTGGGATTGTGAGGCCATGCTACGGTCAGAGAGGAACAGCGAATGACCGATGCTTTTCATTCTGAATCAACGAACAACAACATTGCCGACTTTAAGCCCAGAAGCCAACTGGCTGCGAAAGCTCAACTCGCGGCGTTTGTCGAATGGGCAAAAAAGACCCTGCCCAAAGGAATTCCCAATCGAGTTCACGCGAGCATTCGCTGGGAAGACGGCAGTTGGCACCCACATGGCTTCCGAAGCTGTAGCTTCTCGGCGCTCGGATCGACTTTAGCTGCCCCAGTGGCGATGCAGGCTCCCTTCACGGATTTTGCCAAAGCCATACTTGTGTACCGAAAGGTTTTCTCGCAGAAAAAGGCGACAAGTGGCTGGCTGAATGCCCTGAAGGGGCTGGAAGCCGCCCTGTTCGAGTTGACCGGCACGCGGGATGTGACGCGGGTGTCAGCCGCGGTCTGTAATAAAGCGTGCGAGCACATGAACCGTCACTGGACAAAAGGCGATGCCGCATACGGTTTCAGTAAGGCACTTGAGGTCATCATCACCCTGATGCGGAACAAAAAACTGCTCAGGTCAGATTTCCGGTGGACCTCTCCGCTGACGCTGAGGCCATCTGGCACGCTCAAGCAGCAAAAGCAGGATCGGGAACAGAAGTTGCCCAGCCCTGACGCAATCAGAGCCCTCGGGGAAGTGTTCACTAACGAAATGACCCGCCCCCTCGATGTCGTTGTGACATCCGCCTGTGCACTGTTACTGAGTGCACCTAGTCGCGTGGGTGAACTGGCAGATATTGAATTGGATTGCCTAGTATTCAAAGAGGATCCCCAGGGCAATCGGCGCATGTTCCTGCGCTGGTACGCGGAAAAGATAAACCAGGTGATGCTGAAGCCCGTCGTTAAGCCTGAGATGGAGCCGGTCGTCGAGCGGGTCATCACATTACTGAAACCGATCACCGATGAGGCACGGGCTTACGCCGCCTGGCTGGAAGACCATCCCGATGAGTTTCCGCCCCATGAAGGATTGCCATCCAAGGGGCCTGATGAACCGCTCACGTTCGCCGAAGCCTGTGCCGCGCTGAAACTCACCTATAAAGAGGGCGGAGCGCGATCCTGCTTCAATGACAATTTACTGAGATCCTTGGAAAAGAGAGAGGCACTCAGCCCCGCCGCCAGAACCCTCTTGGCCGAGATCCGTGACGGGTGGGATTCCAGCGTAGGTAAGCGCATATATGTGAAGGGCAAGCATGGAGTCCAGGGTTATGAGTTTGACGACCGGTGTGTGATCACACTGCACAAGCTCAATGTGCTGTTGCGGATGAAGTATCTTCCAAAGGATTTTCCTTACACCACGCCCTACACAGAGGGCAAGGCTCGGGTGAAGTACCGTGATGCGTTGTTCACCGTGCGCACGGGAGCACTAGCTGAAGACTCAGGTACAGCTCATGCGACACTCGGGTTTGGAGTGGAGATCGCGGCGAACTCTTACCGACTTACCGCGCAATTAGGCGGTTCGAAAAACCCGGCATTGAAAAGCCTGTTCGAGCGTTTCGGCTACCCCGGCGTCAAGGTCAACACGCATGCGTTTCGGCACGAATTGAACACGCGGATGCACCAGGCCGGTCTGTCGCAGCTCCTGATTGACGCCTTCTCTGGGCGCACGACGATGGGATCGGTCTACAACCATGAAACCATCGAGGATCGCACCCAGAGGGTTGCGGCTTACCACCCAAAAACGAAGTACAGCAATGCTGCTCAGCTTATGGAAAAGGTCAAAACCAATCAGCCTCTGAATCTTGCTGATCTGATGGAACTGCGCGAGGGCGAGCAGAACCGCATTATCCATCAAACCCATATCGGCGTTTGCCTGCACAACTTCGCATCCGAGCCCTGCCCGAAAATGGGTGCCTGTTTGGACTGCGGGCGGCTCGGTTGCGTCAAAGGAGATGACGTCAAGCTGGGCAACCTCAGGGAAGAAAGCGACGACCTTAAACGTCGTCTCGATAAAGCCTTAGATGCGCAGTCTCGGGGCGTGTTTGGGGCATCGGAGTCGGCCAAAAAACTGGGTGAGAAACTCTTTAAGTGCGAAGCGCTCATCCAAACGCTGGAAAACCCCGAACTCGAAAACGGTGCCATTGTGTGGAACGCCGATAACGGTTGGACGCTTACCAAGAACGCCGCCGCAATGTCGGGGCTGATCGAAGTAAAAGTCATTGAAAACCAGGCGCAGGCGTTGCCATCGCTGGATGATGTCAAGGCTTTGCTGGATGAGATCGAGGGTTAACGATGGGGCATTTAACTCCAAAGGATGAGAAACGCATCATTAAGCTGATCGAGGAATGGTCAGAGCCGAAGCTGACCTGGCCTTTGCTCGTTGATGCCTGCAAAGAAAAACTGGGCATCAGCCGTGCTCGCCAGTCCCTGATGAATCTACCTGCCGTGGATTTAGCGATGAAGAATTGCAAAGCGGCATTGAAGGCTCAGAAGCTGAAGCCGGGCTGGATTAACGATATTCAGGCAGCCAACGAGCACATCGAGGAACTGAAAGCGACCAATCAGAAGCTGTTAGCTGCTGTTCGAGACATGCATAGCCGTTTTTTAATCTGGCAAGCCAATGCGGATATGCACGGGCTAACGCAATCGATGTTGGAGCGGCCGGTTTCACAGCTTAAAAAGAAGACCTGATCTGGTTTTCAAAAACTCATACCTGGAGAAGAATCATGGCAGCTACGTCCTGAAATTCGAGCACTCGTACCATGCTTCGCGCTACGTTCTGGAAGGGGACGAGCTGATGATCCTGGGAGTCGCGCCCCATATGCAGCGAAAGCTACTGTCTCCTTCCTCCATAACAGATCGGTCAGAGTTGCTAGTTATAAAAGCGCAGTGAAAATTGAGTGGCCAGGAACACTTTAGAGGGCCTCGAATTGAAGCCGAGTTGAGCAGCAGAACACCTCTGGACTTGTAGGAAACGGCCGATTTCTGCCTGTTATGGTGGGCCGGAGTCGCCCAGAAATTACCCAACTTGCCCGTGGTATTTGCTGCCGTTTTTGAACAGACTAACCTGTAAGCAGACGGCGCAGACCAGGCCTCCAGAACGGATTCTATAATCCTCTATAATCTGACTATAAAAGCCTATAAAGCCCTTCGTAGAGCTGCCCGCTATACCTCTCAACGGGTCACCACAAAGCCGGAAACTCCCTGCGCCGGCGCTTGGAACCAGTCAATAAAACCGAAGACGTCGGTACCAAAAACAGCTAGGGCAGCTAGGTTCTGTACGAAAAGTCCGAACGGGTAGAATTGACGCCATGACAGGCTGGAGGCCCGCATGGCAAAGCGTTACGAACTCCCGGATGCCGCTTGGGAGCTGATCGCAGATCTGGTTTCCCCCGAGCAGAAGATGGGGCGACCCCGCAGAGATGACCGACTGATGCTCAACGGCATCCTCTGGATCTTGTGCTCAGGCGCTGCCTGGCGTGACCTCCCCGAGCGGTTCGGGCCATGGTCAACGGTGTATCAACGCTTCCGTGACTGGCGGGATGACGGCACGTTCGACCAAGTTCTTGAGCGCTTGCACATTCGCCTGAACCAGGAAGGACTGATCGATCTGGATACCTGGATGATCGACTCGACAGCTGTACGAGCAACCCGAGCCTCTTCTGGCGCCGGAAAAAAGGGGGGCCAGAAGAGCCGGTAGACCATGCGTTGGGACGTAGTCGAGGCGGTCTGACCACCAAGATTCACATGCTCTGCGATGCCAACGGCGTGCCTCTGCGCTTTTTGCTGTCGCCGGGCCAGGCCAGCGACATCTCGAATGCTCAGGCACTCCTGGATCAGGTTCGCATCCCTGGTAAGCCAGGCTGACCTCGCAAGCGCTGCCGCTGGTTGCTGGCAGACAAGGGCTACGATGCCGAGCACTTGCGCCAGTACTGCGACCGTTACCGGATGCAGCCTGTGATTCCGCTGCGAACCATGAAACGCAAGCCCAAGCCAGGCCTACCAAGGCTGTTCGACCGCCCGAAATACCGGCAGCGCAATATCATCGAGCGGATGTTCGGCTGGCTGAAGGATAGCCACAGGATTGGCACTCGCTACGACAAGCTGGCAAGAAGTTTTGCCGCCATGGTCACGCTGGCCTGCACGCTGCGGTGCCTACGGCAGTACTTTTCGTACAGAACCTAGCATTGGCCGCTTCGAGTCAGTCTATTAGGCCGGAACCGGCCAGAAGCGGTCATCGAGTGGCTACATAATCAAGGGCAATCCATAAATCGTGAAGTCTAAATGCACGCTGAGGTTATCTCGCTGTGCCAGGCATTGCGCAGTCGGAGGCTGCTTTAGGGGATGGTCATGGCTGACATTGTAATGCTAGTGTGCGGCCAGAAATGTATTCCAAAAACCGCCACTAGCTGCAGGGAACGCCATGCGATCACTTGGAATTCGCGCTGAGCCCAAAAAGGCTACGTTCGTCATCTACGATCATGAAGCCAGGCAAATTTTGAACGTCGAGTTCTTGATCATTCCTCAGATCTTGAACAAGCCAGAGCAGCTCAAATTCGCTCGCCACAGCATCCTCGACATCCTTCGGGAGTACCAAGTCGACGCGGCGGGAATTCGGGTCGCAGAGGGTAACTCGCAGAACCAAGACGCTGACCGGTTTTACCTAGAGGCCGTGTTCATGGAGTCGTTCGCAAGCAGCAGCATCAAAAACTATTTCGTGGGACGAAAAACAAGCATCAGTGCGCGACTGGGTATCACCTCTGATGAGTTTAACTCGATCGTGAGGTGCGAGGCTGAGCTTGAGGGAGTGGAAGGCTGGCCGGCAGGGAAGGCACAGGCTGTTCGAGAGGCCATTCTCGTAGCCATAGGAGCAGCCCAATGATCCTTCCATACCAGACGGCCCAGGTTTCGTTCCAGAGGAAGGAGCGTATTGGCGAGAATGGTGAGAATTCCGAAGTGTACGTCGTCCATGACGAGCATCTGGATGCCGAGCTTGTGGTGAAGCAGGTCAAAACTGACGGTTTCAATGAAGAGATGTACCTGCTTGAGGCGCAACTGCTCTACAAAAGTACGCATCCGAATGTTGTGCAGGTACTGTACGCCTGCAAGGACGCGCAGCACATCTACATGGCCATGCCCTACTACCGGAACGGATCGCTGCACCAGGTTGCTGAGGCACAAGGGCTAACCTGCAGGCAGCTCATCCGCTACTCAATCCATTTCCTGAGCGGGCTGAACAACATACACTCCAAAGGGCTGCTCCATTTCGACATCAAGCCTGACAACATCCTGATCTCAGACAGTGATGAGGCCCTACTGTCTGACTTCGGCTTCGCCAAGAACATGGATGAAGATGGGTTCGCTACGCCTGAGGCGACATACCGCTACCATCTCCCACCCGAGAGTGCCCACACACGTGATTTCAATAATAGTGCAGACATCTACCAGGCCGGCTTGACCCTGTACCGTTTACTAGCTGGCTTGGATTCCCTTGAAAATCAGAGACGTGCATTCAGGAATGGTGCTGAATTGGCTGCTGCTCAGCGCAGAGAAACCTACCCGGATTTGTCGCAGCTCCCTCTGCATGTTCCGAAAAAACTCAAGACCATTATCAAGAAGTGCTTGAGATTTGATCCCAACTCACGCTATCAATCAGTAATAGACTTACTGAATAACCTGTCGTCCATCGAAGATTTAGGCCTGGATTGGCGTTTTTCTGTAGACGATCATACACAACGCTGGGAAAGCATTTCGTCGGACGGAACGACCCTTCTGGTAGAGGTGTCCGATAATGGCCAGTGTAGAGCCCAGAAGAAGACGACTGGCGGGGCATTTCGCAGGAAAGCCAAGCTCTGCGACGCCAGCCCAACCCCGGAGCGAATCCATGAAATCCTCATGTCATCAGACTGGTAAGTCGACAGGCAAAAAGGGTGTCGACGGGTATCTGACTAGATCCCAGATATCCACAGGACGTAGCCAGACCAGCTCTGGCCGTGCTCGCTCGTCCGTTCCGCTGGTGAGCGTGGATGACCTCATAGGTGACTCGAAAATCATCTACCATAGCCGCTGACCCTTCTAGAGCCCTCCGCAAGCGCGGTGCGGAGGGCTTATCAGCTGATCCCCTTGCATGTGCGCCTTAATCGGGATGTATAAGCCTAGCTTCAAAATCCCTCATCGAAGAAGATAACGCTAAAACAACTCGTTGCTCGATTGCCTACCGTGAAGGTCTAGAGCATCTGGGCATGGTCAAGGCGTCCGGCAAGTCGCTGGTTAGACCTGCAAGCAACATTATTCGAATCATCCTCTGGCAGTAGCGGCTAGGCGTAAGATCAACCGCAAGACAAGCGACGCCGTCACCGAGTGAGTGACCTGAAATTGTCAGTTGTAAGAGCAGATAGGAGTTATGACATCCGGTCCGCCATCGGCGATGGGTTGACCGGATCGCTAGGTAGACAGGAGTCTCAACATCATTATCTCTGGAGGGGCGGAGAACCTTTCATCGGCCACAAGGTAACTCTGCTTGCTCCTCTTCCGTCCAGCATTGCGCCAGAAATGCACAGGCCTGGCAGCAAGTCCGACTGTCGATGACCTGGATAAGACACCGCTGTTCACGGCGGTCCTGAACGACTTGATGCGCGCAGTGATGGCGCTGATTGTCCACAAAGAACACTGGAGGCTTGATCATGCGAGTGCTGATAGCGGATTGCATTGCGGCATGAGCCCCACATTCGGCCCAGCTATGGAATCGGCACGATTGGACACGAGGCTCTGCAAGAAGGAAATGCGACGCGCTGCCAGTAGCTACGAGCCATTCGTCCGCATCCTTTAATTCGCCAACTGGCCCCCTCCCGAACCCTTCATTACGAAAGCCAGGAAACGCAGAAATCTCGCTAGCTGGAAGCACGCCACCAAGTTCATGCCCACACGCATCAATTAACGCAGCACTGAGTGCCTGGATTTCACCCAGGTGCGGTAACAAAGTTTCGACGCCTTCATCATCCACTTCGTAGTCGAGCTCGATAGGGGAGGCATTGTCGATCACGGTGAAGATGGCGTCGTCTGTGCGGGTAACGAATAGGGCTGGGTAGATCAAGATGCGGGGGCGACGAGCGAATAGTTTGCTGCCGGTTCTCTCATAGTGGACATGCACGCCATGAAACGCTCCAGAGACATCTCCCAGCTTTAGATAATTCCGAAGCTGCGCGGGGCGCAAGGGCATCGGGGCATCTTCGGTGAGCGCCAAGCGATGAAGGAGTTTGTATATTTCTGCTGCTCGATCCTTGAACTCTTGACGGGTGAAAATCGCGATGTCGTCCGGCTGTGCGACACGTAAGAAGGTTTCAACTGGGGCTTTGAACACCACCATCCACTCGCCGCTAATGATGACTGCTCTTGGCAAGTCGTGGCCGTACTGTTCCTTGAGCGTCCTGACATAGCCGCAGACTTGACGTAGATAGTCGTCCCACTCTGCGATGATTGGCGACACATCCTTGGCCTTTCCATCACGAATATGCTGGATTGCCGCAACGAGAAGTATGGCCTCAGTAGCGTGCTTACCTTCCCCACGGGCTGATATTGGAGGCTTATTCCACGCTTTGGCTTCGACCAGCATTAGCGGTGTGCCAGTGATATCGACGACCCCGACGTAGTCCATGAACTTCGTGGTGTCGGCCTGGAGGCGAGCTTCTTCAAGGACATTGCCCCTAGCACCGAGCATCCATCCCAGATGAGCAAGCAATTCATCCACGAAGAGCAGCCGCGTGTCGTGCTCGTGGGGACGACGGTTCGGATCGGGCTCGGCGTACGGGTCACGCTGCAGCAGCGCTAGCTCTCTCTCAACCTCCGTAAGCAGGTCGTCGAGCCCTCGCTTGAAAAGGTTTTGAAGCGCCAATCCATTCACTGGATCAGTTCCGGCAAGCGATAGAGCAAGCGGCGCGCCGCCGGCCATCCGGCCTCTAGGAAAATTTCTAGACAGTCAATGAGGGCCACGCGCCGGGTTGATTCCTCAAAGATTTCCTTGTGATCGGCTAGGAACATACCGACTAGCCGAACCAGAAGATCAACGCCCAGGGATTCGTGTTGATAGCCTGATCGACGGCTGGCCTGCAGGTTGCTTGCCGCCAAATCGAAGGCCTTCCCCGCGTCCACATCGATTAGGCGCTCGACGAGTTGCAGCAAGTAATAGGTGGTGTGTGGCTGTGCGTACTCGCCAATTCGCTTTAGGAGGTCAGCGTTCTCTTGGAGGAAGACATCGAGATTTGCGTGGCAAAGCGCCACATCGGCGCCCTGTTGATTAGTCTCTGCGCTGGTCGCGAAGAACATTTGCATACCTGCAGCGTCTATCAGACGCGCACACTCCTGTGCCTCTGGGACTCCAGCCACACGCAGGTCGGGGTCTGCCATGTGCACGGCGAGTCGGGCGTTTGCAGCATTGACGATATCGGAGACAAGCGCTTGAGAGCGTTGGCGAAGACCGGCGCTCTTGTCAGGGATGTCGCCGGCTCCTGCAACAATAGCGCCGCGTAGAGTCGCCAGGACCTCTTTCACTGCTTCGGCGTGCTGCCAGGGAACACTTAACCAATGATCGAGAGCGGCCTTCGCCTCTGCCGACTGATAGGTTACCCAGAGAATTGTCAGATTACCTGCAATAGCCTTGAACAGCCTCCGTTGTCGCTCCGAGCCCGGCGTCTCTCGCTGCAACAGAATGAGCAGTATCTCTAGGCTCCGCTGCTGATCCGTATGAATCAATCGTGAGACGACATCGCCGACCAAGTGTTCGATGACAGTCAGATTGGGTTCGTTCGCGATTCGGTAGTTCAGCAGCCTCCAGAACCGGTCACGATCAAGATCCCAAATTCGGACGAGACGTATCGAGGCGTTTAGCCGGACTGCTGGATGTCTATCAGAGAGCAACTCCTCCGCCCGCAGCATAAGGTCGGCGTAAAGATCTGCGCGTTGTACAAACACATCCCAGTAGGCTTGCGCGGCTTCAATCCGAGCCGCAGGACTACCCCAGCCCGCAGACTGTTCGAACTGTGTCTCCGTGTCGACGTCCAGTTCTGGGCTCTCGGACTTACCCGCAATGTCTAGTAGCGCTGTAAATGTCGCGTCTTGCTCCAGCGTGGGCGGTTCCGCCCTCGATAATAGAAGCTTTCTCGACACGATCATTCCACAGCCTTGACCAATGATCGCCTCTGCATGCCGCTGTAGGTCGGCGTTCGGAGTATTGCCTGCTAGTGAGGTTCGAATTGACTGTAGGACTGCGAGAGACTCCTCTAGGGAGCTCATTGCAACATCTTCCGACCTCGAACCCAGCTGCAGGGATTTTTTCGCGAGGTTGATGGCGTCAATGACTAATGAGTTGCGTGGTTCCTCTCTGTCTAAGCCTTCAATCCAATGGAAGTCCTCTGGTACGCCAAAGCCGGAGTGAAGGGAGAAGAGTCGATCGTTCGTGGAGGTATATCCCTGAGGTTTCGCATCGAGGATGTGAATAGCTTCGTCAGTGACGAGGTTGTCACGGCCGATCGTAGAAAAAAGGCGCTCTAGGAAAGCCTGACGCGCTTCGATGCGATGCAGGAAAAGCGAAAAGTCGAACCCTAACGCTGCACGCTCAAAAGCGGCCTTCTCTTGCGGCGGTCGCCGTCCGAAACCTATCGCAACGAGATCAATGGCGTCCTTGCGAGTGTCGGGTAGAACAAGGAAGGGCTCTGTAACTGCAATGGGCCAGAGTATGTCTACTAGGACATCATTACGCTCAACGGCGCAGAGGAACATCCGAGCCCAGAGAATAGCGAACGACGCTTTGTCGACTAGGATGTCGATCAGCGCCACAGCTTCCGGCTCCGGAATGGCGCAGAGGTGCGCACGCAACTTCAAGATTAGACTTTCAGCATCCCGATCATAGTGGTTGTCTGGGTCATGCGCCCAGATATGACTGCGGTCCTCCAGCAAACGGATTGGCCGCCCACCGACCTGAAACGCTAGGTTGAGAGCGTCCTCAGGGGGGGCATGCTCGCGTGCAACGTAGCCTTCGACCGCATTGATGACGGCCCGAGCCGCGGCTTGTGGGTGAGCTTGTAGGAACTTGGGCAAGTACTCACCCAGCGACCATCGCGCCATTCCGTAATCTTGTCGGGCGTTGGAGGTCAGGTTGAGGATTTGGCTCTGGCCAATTCGGGTCTGGCGATCTTCCGTAACCTCGTAGCCAAACACAACCTGGTAGATGTAGGTGACGAATGCGGGATCGACGTCGCCCACTGCTGCAATCTTGTAGCAAACCGCTGGCACCTCCTCATGCCCGAAGCGGTCTAGTCGATCGTGCTCAAACAGCTGGGCCAGCAAGGTTCGCGACGCCTCGACATCTGTGCCATAGGTGGCGATAACGAAGTCAATGGAGGATCGCACGGTAAACTCAGGTTCTTGCTGGGCCAACCCGTGCGCCATCAGCGCGCGGGCAGCCTGGCCGAGCATCCCCCCGAATGCATCGCCCCCGGCTCGCTCGATGAGGTTGTGGAGTAGAAAGCGAAGTGTGCCCGGAACTTTGATTGGGGTCACAGCCAAGTGCTCGGCTAGGTAGGCCCATGGTTCAAGCTCAACTTGCTTATCGTCCTCGAGGCGCACTACTAGAGCGCCGGTCACGTGGGATAACGTCTTTAGTACCTTCTTGTCACCCGCGTTGGCAGGAGTACCCAACCAAAGACAATCGTTAGCCGAAGTAGGAAACTCCGCTCCCAGTCGACCGGCAGTGCTGCGAATTATCGGGTCTCCATCCTCGTCATTGATTAAGCTCCCCAGTGCAATCCAAAAGCGCGCGTGGTCCGTTTCAGATTCCCAGAGTTCTCGCAGTACAAACGCGAGGGCTGGCGATAGCATCAACCCCAAGGAGTCAGTCTTCCTGAATCGATAGGTACCACTAACTATGGCGCTTGGATCAAGGGCGAGCCTTGCGGCCGCATAGTCGAAGAGCAGGTGATGTCGGAACTGAACCCAGCGCCCGCCATCAACGACAACAAGTACGCCCTCCTTACAGAGGGTATCGATCATGGTTGGGTTGTCACCCGCTGCATAGAGTATTGGCGCGCGAAGCGCTCGTGCTTGAACCATGAGTTCGACCACACGGCTAAGACTGCTCTTTGCTGGCAACCCATGACCTTCAAGACGGTGGTCCCAATAGAGGTGCAACAAGTCAGCTTGGGACGCGACTTCGTCTAGATGTTTGATCGCGTCACCCGAGATCAGCTCGCTTAGCAGCCGGGTATTGAACGGTACCATTGCCAAGTCACGAAGACGCTGTGGCGTCTTAGCAAGGCATTTTGCTAGCGCCGGCGACAGTTGGAGGAGTTGCTCAAACTCGGTTTCCGACCAAGCCGGCACTTGAATGTGCCTGACTTGGGCGAAGGATGGATCTGCAAACGATGGCTCTGGCGGTGTGCCTTTGAACAGCGCGCGCAACTGCTGCCCCATGCGCAGATCAAAATTACGGATCGACGCGATAACATTCCATCGCCCCCTCCTTTCTAGAACTCGCTCGATGAGTGTGCGGAAGACGCCTTCACCGTGGCCGCCACGGGTTGCGTCCAATGCATCAACAACGAGATAGGCCTGCTCCAATCCGTCCCATGCTTCGAGTACATCAAGTAGTGGGTGTTGTAGCCCAAGCTCACGAGACAACCCTTCGAGGCTTTCGATCGAGTAACGATCAACGGCGAGTTGAAGGATGTCGATCCCGTCATCCGCCAGTTTGCGGGCGAGAGAGTTCAGAACTCCGCTCTTTCCAGCCCCCGGTTCTCCGATGATGAGCAGCGGGCCGTTACTCACTGCGACTTCAACGGCCGCTTGGCAGTCGCGACGCACGGATAACGCCTCGCCACTGGCTAACTCAATCTGCTCATAGCTCCCGAGCGCATCTGCGATGCGCTTGGAGTGCTGCTTAAGGGCTTCGATGTCGGTGCGATACTTAGGGGAGGCACAGAGGACGATGCCTCGGCTGACGAGTAGCTGCCGCCAAGTGGAAAGGTCACCGCCACTGCGATCCTTCATAAGCTGACCGCTAAGGTCAGACAGGACGGTAAAGGCGGCTGAGGCGTTCACGTCTTGGCCGAAGGCTCTAACAAGGGAGCCGCTCGCCAATGCGCAACCCCGATCGTCGTCAAAGGTGAAGACGACTACAAGTTTCGCCAACTCGGACAGCAACGTATTGTCGACTGGATTCTTAGTAATACTCACCCAAGCCTGTTCGACCAAGCTGGAGAACATCTGATATGCACGCTGCTGCTCTTGGTTAAGCGCACATCCACCAGGTTGAGAAATGAGATGAAGTGCAGCCGGTAGGTCAACCCTAATATGAGCTGAGGCCTGGGGACTAACAGCCAGCACCAACCGGTCGCGGGCAGGATCAAGTGGTCGGTTCCACTCCATCGAGCCGTCGCCCTGCTGAGCGACAAACCAATGGCGAACAAACTGCAAGATCGTCTTACCTAGTGGCGAGCCTAGGTCTTCACTCCTGCTAGCAGTTGTCTTTGCCTGTACAGCGACGTACCCGCCGTCGCTAGTTTTGATCAAAAGGTCGTCGACCGGAGCCTCAGTCTCGAAGCGGATCCATTCCGGTGCGGCGGAGCCCAGGCGAAAGCTCTGATCAAACCGGTCGCCCGCAAGAATCCAGGAGGAGAACAGCGCCCCTAGCTTCTGCTGGAAACGGATGCCAGCGCTGGTGGCAGCGCCCCCACCACCAATCCGGTCGTGGGGGAAGGGATTTCGCGGCGTCTGGGTCAAGGTACGGTTCCGGTTCACGTCTGAATCGTCGCGTAGTGATAGCCGGGTTTGCTGACGTTGGCAATCCGTGCGGGACTACCAATTGCGATACTCAGGACCTGTTGTCCTGGCGCGACTACTTCTCTACACGCGTATGCACGAAAGTACTGCGCTGAGTCATCGATGCTGCCAAGCAGTAGCACCGAAGACGTCACGCCTCACCACGAGGAGGGCCCTACCGGCCAGAGGTGAATATCCGTAGAACACTGGATTTCCCGGTTTGGTTTGCAGCCATGCCAGCCCGATAGAACTAACCCTCGGCTACTTCGTTTCGCCAGTCCTTGCTGCGTTAGAAGCGCCTTCAGGCTATAAGATAAGGCTTCAGTCAGCTTGACGCCCCAAAAATGCACACACTATTTCAAGTAGATACAGCGGACATAAAAGCCCTGAACGACGAGCAAGCGCGCACACTGATCGCAAGATTGTGTCGTGCCGAGATTCGCAAGCACGGGGGCTCCGAGTCGGCTGTCACCTGGGGTGGCGATCAAAGAGCGAAAGATGGAGGGGTGGACGTCAGGGTAGAGCTAAATCCGTCCCTGGGGATATCTGGCTATTTGCCCAATGACCACACAGCATTTCAAGTAAAGGCCGAAGTGTTTCCCCCACACAAGATACCTGGGGAAATGGCGCCCAAGGGAGCGCTAAGACCAGCAATATGCGACCTCGCAGCAACTAAAGGAAGTTACGTCATCGCCGCGACGCGAGACGACACCTCAGAGTCCGCTCTCGGTCTACGACTCAATGCGATGAGAGATTGCTTGTCGGCCAACGGCCTTGGCTCCTCGCCGCATATCGCCTTCTACGACGCAAGAAAAATTGCAGACTGGGTCGAGCAACACCCAGCAATCGTAGCTTGGGTCAAACACCAGCTAGGCAAGCCACTTGTGGGTTGGCGCCCGTATTCTGGATGGGCCTACTTGGAGACGACCGTCGACTCCGAATATCTGGTCGATGAACGTATCAAAGTGTTCACGCCTGGCGCCGAGAAGGGTATGAATATCTCGGCCACCATTGATCGCCTGCGGCTCGACCTGTCGAAGGGGGCAAGCGTACGCATTGTCGGCTTATCCGGCGTTGGCAAGACGAGATTGGTACAGGTGCTCTTCGATCCGCGTGTAAAGACGAATCAGGCCGTACTGAGTGCTGATGACGTGCTGTACACGGACCTTTCAGATGCGCCATCTCCTCAACCTTCAGCGATGCTAGAAGCTCTGATTGAGGACGGAAGTCAGTGTGTTCTCGTCGTGGACAACTGCGGAGCTGACACTCATCAGAGGCTCACCGAGCTGCTGAAAAAGTCTGGCAGCAAGATAGGCTTGGTTACTGTTGAGTACGACGTTCGAGACGACTTACCAGACGCCACAAAGTGCTACCGTCTCGAAGGCTCCTCCGATGACGTAATCAAGCAGCTTCTTCAGCGGCGCTATCCAGTCCTATCGCTCAGTGATGTCGATACCATCACCGCATTCTCAGACGGGAACGCTCGCGTCGCGTTTGCGTTGGCAGCGACGGTTACGACGACTGGTGAGCTGGCGCGGTTGCGAGACTCCGACTTGTTCAAGCGCCTGTTTCATCAGAAGAACGCCGAGAATGAAGATCTCCTCAGCTGCGCGGAAGCGGCCAGTATCTTGTACTCATTCGACGGCGAGGAGGATGGCCCTGGTTCAGAGCTCAACAAAATTGCCGCTGTTGCTGACGTGTCATTGATCACCCTACAGCGAAAAATGGTTGATCTACAGCGAAGAGGTCTCGTACAGGCGCGTGGAAAATGGCGTGCTGTTTTGCCACACGCGATTGCTAATCGACTTGCAGCCCAGGCACTAGAAGCGATACCCAAATCGCAGATCGTGAGTATCTTTCTCGATACCGCGACCGACCGTGTTGCCCGGTCGTTCTCGCGGCGACTTGGTTACCTACATGAAAGCGCAAAAGCCGCCGAGCTTGTACGGGAATGGCTCTCGCCATCCAGCCGCTTGGGCGATCTAACGGATCTCAATGACATTGGCCATGAGATCTTTCACAACATTGCGCCTGTATCTCCAAAGGTCGCCCTAGCGGCAATTGGACGGGCTGCCAATATCCCTAGCTTTCTTTCGGACGAAAACAGACAACGTGCTCAGTATGCGCACACGTTGAAAGCCATCGCTTTCGAAGAAGAAGACTTCGAGATGGCCGCCGATATTCTTGTCAGATTCGCCTTGGCAGACCCCCAGGAAAAAGGACGGCACGAATCTACTGTGGAAATTCTGAGGTCTCTGTTTTTCTGCGTGCTATCCGGGACGAATGCCCCTCCCAATCACAGGTCAGAGTTCGTTAGAAAATTGCTTGAATCCGGCGACCCCAAGCGAGAGCAGTTGGGGCTGTTGCTGCTCGATGCGGCGCTTGAGGCAGTGCATTTTACCTATGTGAGCAGATTCGATTTCGGAGCTCGAAAGCGTAGCGAGGGATGGGCTCCGGAATCCCGATCAGACGTAGAGGCGTGGTTTATGCCGTTCCTCCGCATGGCACTCGACTTTGGTAAGCAGAAGTCCGACCTTGCTGAAAATTGCAGATCTATTTTGGGTCGCCGCTTAAGAGGACTTTGGCTTGGCACGAGTCTGAGGCCAGAAGTGGGTGCAGCCGTAAAAGAACTGGCTTCAGTCGTGAGCTGGCCTCAAGGTTGGTTTGGAGTCAAAAGCATCCTTCGCTATGACTCTGGCAAATGCGATGAGGCAGTACAGAACGAGCTGCGCGAGTTGGAGGAGCTTCTCAAACCGAAGGCTATACCAGACATGATTCGAGCTCGACTTCTAGACTCGAACAATTTCGACCTGGATCTTGATGGCGATGATGCAGATCAGCTCGATACAACGACTGGTGAGCGAATCCGCAAATCAAACCAGGCCTTAGAGGAGCTTGGGGAGGCCGCTGCCACCATTGACGGCCTAATCTTGGAGTTACTTCCGCAATTGATCTCAATCAAGTCAGGAGCCAGTGCATTTCCTTTGGGGGTTGGTGTTGGAAAGCAGATTTCGGACCCGAGATCGATTTTGGATGCGGCTAAGGAACATATCGCCACTGCCACGCCAGGAGCAGTTGGTGTCTTGTTCCTACGCGGCTTGATCAACGGCTGGCATCACGCATCCCCCGCTTGTACCGAGGAGTTCCTCGACAGCGCGGTGACTGACGCAATTTGGGTCAAGTGGATCATGGACCTTCATTGCATACCGCTGAACCAAGCGGCTTACGCTCGTATCCTCCAATCAATCAAGGCTGGGGCTACTCCTGCCTGGCAATACTCCTATCTCGGGATGGGGAGACAAACCGACGCATTCTCTGTTGCAGAGATTGGTGAGTTGCTTGCTGCGATAGCACTGCTGCCTGGTGGTGGGGGAGTGTTTCTCGACGTTCTTTCTATGGTCGTCCACTGTGCGTCAGATCACGATGATGCGTACAAGGAGTCTCTGGCGAAAACCTGCCTGAATCTTTTGCGCTCAGCCGACTGGAGACAGGTTCTTGGGGATCGCGCCAATAGCGGTTACCGCATTGAGAGCGTATTGGAGTTTTCACTGAAGCGATTAGCTTTTTCCGAAGCAGCGCTGGAGGTTTTGAACGGTCTGATTACCTTTGCGCGTACGATGGAGGGTGGTTATTCCGATAGAGATGCCGTCAAAGACGCAATTTCGGCATTCCTGAGGCACATGCCGCGACTAACTCTCGACGCGATCTATGTTCCCGGAGAAGAAGGTTACTACCGTCAGATGTTGCCGGTGATTGGGCACCCTTACAATGATCGGAGGGAGACAGCCCTGAGCATAGTTCCACCGGAGGCATTGATCGATTGGTGTAATGACTCGCCGCCTGATCGTTACGTGTTCGCTGCACGTAGCTGCAAGCTATTCGATACTCGAAGTCGAGCTACTGAGGAGTATGTCAATATCGACTCTGTGGACGATTCTGAGTTGGTTATTGCGGAGGCTGCGCTCGCGGTTCTCGCTAATGCTCCTGATAAGAGGGTTGTAATCGAAGTCTATTTAAAGCGATTTACGCCTTCAGGCTGGTCGGGGTCTTTGGCCGAAATCCTAAAGAAACGGATCCCGCTTCTCGATGCGCTGAATCTCGGCAACGAAGATGAGCTGAAGCCAGTATTGGCGACAGCTAGAGCGAGCCTCGAACGAAGAATCGCTGCGGAAGAGCTTCGCGAGGACGAAGAAGAGCGCGAGCGTACTGGTAGCTTCGAATAGGCTAGCCCGGCGCCTCCGCCGGCCGATAGCAGACATCGCCTGTATTCGCTCTTGGCTGCCCCCTCGCTCGTAAGCAAGCCTTCGACTCTCAAAAGGCGATTCAACGCTATGTGGGACTGTATCCAACAACATCGACGTAGCGAACACCGCTGCATAGCGATGGCTACACTATGGCCTTCCGTCATTCGATACCTTTAAATGGTGAGTTCAAAGGTAGAGAGGACAGCACGCAGCGTTTTCTCTGGTTAGATGCAGATCCTACTGGAATCTATAAACCACACAGAGGAGCGGCATATTGACGGAAATCGGCGGGCCGACAACACAGGCAGGCATTAGATACCAGGATCGTGTGGCTGCACTCTATCTCGGGCGAATGATGGATCCTCGTGAACGCCCGAGTCGTGAGCGCCCTGTTGAAGTGCGAATTGAGACGCCAGATTATGTGGACGACTTCGTAGTCCGCCTTGACGACGGTTCGCAGCGGTATTTTCAAGTCAAGCTAAGTTTGCAGCGCCAAGGAGAAACGTGGAAATCCCTTTGGTTGGCGCTATACCGTCAGTTGACAAGCGGACTATCACCCGACGATAGACTTGCTCTGGTATTAGGCGAGCCTTCCCAACTTGCTTCCGACCTGAAGGCGCTCACCGAGCGCACCGATGGTGCAGATTTGGAGGAGTGGCTTGAACGTTTGACCACCAGGCAACGGGATATTAAGTCGTCGATCGGTCAGGTGATTGGTGTCAGTGACTCCGAACTGTTACTCCTTTTCAATCGCCTTGATCTGAGCATCTGGCCTTCGAAGGAGCTCGAACGTGACTATGTCCCGCTCTGGATGCCCTCTGCGAACGTGCCTTTAGTTCGGTTATTCGACGTCCTTGCGGGAATTGCGTGGGCCGGCTCGGAGACACGCTGCCGCTTTGAGGGAGCTGCGCTGCACGACCAATTAAGGAGCGAGTGGGAAATTACTATCGCAGCTCCCCCGAGTTGGGGTTTGGAGACTTATCGCGCCGCGATTGTTGCCCTAGCACGTATCGAGGTACCTGGTACAGACTTTCAACAGGTTCCAGATGCTGATTTCCTCTGGCCACGCTGTCTTCGATACGACCGTGATCGGCGAGCGGACTTCGACGACGACCTACCGGGCTGGCGTGATTTCAGTGCTGCCGAGGAGGTTGATCTGCGGGATTTCCCTGGAATCGATCTCAGGGCTGTGGTTGTCGTCGCAGGCCCAGGCTTTGGAAAGTCCACTGTGGTGAATGCGATCGCATGTAGGACTGCGCTTGCCGGCCTCGTTCCAGCGATCATATCCGTGACTAAACTATCGGATTCCAACCTTACGATTGCCGAGTACCTTGAGCGCGTGATCAATCCTGATTTCGACGTGAAGGTCGATTGGAGGGCTGCCGCCGCGACAGGGGCGCTGATCCTATTGGTCGACGGGCTGGACGAGGTTTCAAGCGATAGGCGCACGCTAGTGCTCGAGCGCTTTAAGGTCTATCGCGCTGCTCACCCGGGCGTCCGGTGGATGATGACTGTGCGCGATGCCGCTGCTTTGGCTTCGCCAGATGGCGCAACGATGATTGAGCTGGCACCGCTGCGTGATACGGATGTATCTCAGTACGTTGCCTTCTATAGGCCGGGTGAGCTAGGTATTGCCGAGGCACTGTTGGAGCGGATCGAGTCTCGAACTGATTTGGCACATCTAACCAGAATTCCGATCTTTCTCTCACTCATGCTTGTGATGCGGCTTGAAGGTGCCGATCTGCGGCGTAGTGATCTGCTTGATACGTACATCGAAACTCTTTTTCATCCAGCCGTGTTCAAGAGTATCGAAAGCGAGACCATTGATGTTGCATTGCTGAGAAGCGTTGCGGAACGTGCGGCCTACGATGCACTTGAAGCGGATTCAATCGGTGTGACAAATCAGCTATTCGCGCGCAGCGTAAACAGGATTGAGCCGACCTTGTCCGCCGATAGAGTGCGAGAGGCCCTCATACGTCGAGGGGTGTTGCGGCGATCGGGCTTGATCCGGCTGTCGTTTCCGTTCCCAATCGTGCAGGAATATCTCGCCTCTGCGGAGCTGCTTAAGCAGTCAACAGAGAAGCTCGTTCAGCGTCTTGGCATGATATCCAAGCGGCCATGGGCTCAGGCGGTTCAATTCGCGCTCGAACGACATCTCGATCCCGTGCCATTTGTTAACCATATCCTGGGCGTGGAAGATGACGTATTCCATACTGGGCTTAGGCTCCTCGGACGTTGCCTGGCCAACGGTATGCCTGCGAGCCCCTCCCAGCGCGAGGAGATAGGGCGTCGGCTGGCCTTAATCTGGGGCGGAAGCTCTTGGCGAGCGAACAAGCTTATCAACGGCATCATCGTAGACGCATTTTCCAGACCGTTGCACGGCGCAATAAGAGCGAGACTGGGTGAACATCGGCTCCTCTACGAAGGTTCTGGAACAATCGTCGCGCTGAATCAGGATGCTGAGTTGACGTTGTCAGTTCTGCGAGAGTTGCTTACCGACGATATCGAGCACCTGTTAAATATTGGAGAGCTTCAAGGCGAGGTTGATCGAATAGGAACTAAGTCGTTCGAGTTGTACATTGAACGATGTAAGCAGGTCACAGCAGTTGAAGCAGACGCAGACTCGATTAGCTGTCTGATCGGGCATATGAAAATCGGCAGCATCGATTGCGATCTAGCTCATGCTGCCGCGAACGACGAGACGCTGCCACCGCATGTGAGGCTTGCTGCATGGAGTAAGTCTGGGCGCAAGCTCGACGATACAATGACGGGCCTCGTGATTGAATGCATCAAAGCGGAAGGTTTCCATCCAAATGCATCCGCAGCTCAGGCACTTTCTTCGCCAACTGTCGACGCTTTAACCGTTGTTCAGACGTTGGGCTCTGCAGAAATCGAAGTTGCCAAGGCTGAGAAAATCCTTGATTACCTGATTTCAGATTGGCGTGACGAGGGTTGTCCTGATCGTGTCCAAGAACTACTCAGCGTGGAAGGATTCAGCGGACCGCTTCGCGATCTGGCTCTGCTTTATTCGATTGGCTTTGGGAACCTCAAGGCTCTGGACTGTTTAGTCGATCGGATAGAAGAACTGAGTGCTGAACTATTGAGCGCTACGGTGCTGCAGCTTGGGCATGCGCCTGAGCGGAACAGGGTAGAGAGGATCGTTAAAGCGATTGCCGGACGCACTTGGTCGGCGGAAGATCGGGTATCAATCACCCATGCGTTTTCCACGGGCCTGACCTACCGGGTGAAGATGATTGGGTTACGATCCGGAACCCTGGAGCCAATCCCTTTTCACCCCGGTAGGAGCGCTCCCCACGAACTGTTGAGGACATGGCTCGCCCAAAGCGACTACAGCGTAGTTGATCATCTTAGGATAATAATGGACTCAGTACGCTTAGGGGTAGCCGGAGCGAGCAAAGGACTTCGTTCGGCTTTGGACGCCGCCTTAGATGCTGGGGCCGGTGACGATTGTAATGATTCAAGCCTTGTTGGCCGTGCATTAGAAATGCTTCACGCCAATGGAGAGGAGCTTAGTGCGGACGAACTCGAGCAGCTGGCTAAGACCAGTTCATATAACCTAGCGACCAGCGCGGTGGCGCTAATCTCCGCTCGCGGAACCCAAGCCGAAGCGAACACTCTCATGCGCCTTTACGAGGAGGTGAACTCCAAGATGCTTCAATCGATGATCCTTAGTTACCTTGAGCCACTGGCGAGCCGCCTAGCGCTTCGCGTCACACGAAAAGGTCACAGACTCTCAGTAGTCTCGATATAAAAAATGACACTTTTTGGCCGATTTCAGCCTGTCGCGACAGGCCGGAGTCGGCTAAAAGCAGGCCATGGATACTCTTTTGAAGCGCCAGTAATTTGCGCACAAATCATGTCGCTTCCCTTCTAGATTTTTACCGCTCTTCTACCGCGACACTCAAGCCAAACAGAGAAGTCGACATCAATTGCTCACGAATATCATAATTTGCTCTAGTAGCGGCCCCTTGTTGACGTCCAGTCCTATCAGCCCATTGCGATCTATAAAGCGAAGGACTTGAGCGTTAAAATATTCGGTGACTCGCAGCTTTCGAATAACACCCTCTGGATAATGAATTTCCACTATATGGCTAAAATATTCTGGGGTGAGTATCGGGTAAAAGGTTTGCCGCTCAACTTCAGTGACTTCTCGAGATAATGGAGCCACAAGAAAGTGATCGAAGTGCTCGATTTCAGCGCCTTGCGCTGAGGGACGGCTTTTTCGAACGTGGGATACTGCGAGAATTTCATTGTGGTAGCCGCATGCACTTAACTCATGCAACCGTAAATCTCTAGCGTTACCCAGATGATCTATCTCCACACTCCAAATTGCAGTTGCATGACTGTCAAGTTTTTTAAACCTTCCATTAGATATGTAGGCGATTTCATAGCATCCGCCAGTGAAAAATAGAAGTGGCTGTTTATTAGTATACTCTTCGTACAATAACGCAGTTGTGATAGACAGAGCTTTGTGAATGGCATCCTGTTCTTTATTTAGAAATTCAAATTCATCAGGTTGATGTGCAGCGTGCGCCTCTAGCTGATGAACCAAAAGACTCTCGCCACAGCCACTAACCAAGCATGCCCCAAACTGATTTGACTCGTATAGTTTGGCAGCAATTTGGAATCTATGTATGTTCGACTTTCCAGGGCCTAGATCTTCTAAGAAGCAACCAATCAAAGATATTTCACCAGATAGATCCTCAGACAAATTATTTAGCGCATTTAGAACTGCCTGTATCGATTGCTCCTTAATTAAGGCCTCTTTGAGCCCCCCTTCTACAAGTCGAGCGTGGATTTTACTTCCAGCCCAGCAAATAACAAGGCGATCACAAATTATTGAGATTTTTTGAGTATATCCGGATATCGAATATCCAGAGCCCCGGGGGAACACCTCAGAGCTACAGCCAATTGTAGGCCATGGAATAATATTTTCTGTTGGTCTAGACTCGGCAATATCACCGATAAACACGGGATTGACTGTGGAGTTTAATTCAGCGATTAACGTCATAAATACTGACTCTATACGTTGACTCGGCTATCTTACGATGGTGATCCACATCTATTGTTATTCTTGGATTATTTTTTGATCAGCATGCCTAGCGAGGTCAGGCCTGGCTCGTCGCATTGAATTGCCCCCGTTTTGAACGGTGACCAATGGCCGGTTACGGCCAGTGTTCACTGGCTGAGATAGACTAATATTCGCAGTTGCAGCGAACGGTGTATTCTCAGCCTGCTTGCTCCGAGAACTCGTTGGCTTCTAGCTTCCCCTGGGAGACATCTGAAAGCCCGCCTATGGCGGGCTTTTTTGTATGACGACTTGGCGCTTATATCGCTAGGCCGTAGCAGTATCGGCCTAACGTCATGATCACCAAATCCAGCCGGCTCAAGCTGTAACCAGCCCGCCGCAGCTCGGCCCCGAGCTGCCTGAGGCTTACTCTACCCATAAATCTGCAGCACCCTGAATTCTTTAATCTGACGAACTTTTCTTCCGTCCATGGCTAGGTTCTTTCCAGCATTCGACCAAGCGGAATTCCGCAGCAAAGGCGAATACACCCTCTTTCAGGAGCTAACGGCGCTTGACGATAGCTTCACCGTCATCCATTCGCTGCCTTGGTTGCGAGGCAGGAGCAAGCGGGTGTACTCGCAAGAGCTGCAGGAGTACCTACGCGTCTCCTTGAGTAGGAAGCACCTATCCGGCGAAGTGGATTTCGTGATTTTGCATGCGGAGCTGGGCATGCTTTGCATCGAGACGAAGTCGGGGCTGTACAAGCCTTCTGGCTTTCGATTCATTCACGAGCGTGATGGGTACGAAATCGATCCACTGAATCAGGTCAAGGACAATACTTTCGTCCTCACCGAGATGCTGCTTTCGTGGCAGTTGAAGTGCCCAGTCGGGTACGCAGTGCACTTTCCAGACTTCGATCTTGATAGCTCACAAATAGCTAGCGCTTACGCACCGCTCGACCGGCCGATCCCCGATGGCATTCTGATCCTGCAGAAGCACCGTAGGGACATGCCGGCGCGCATCGTGCAACTTATGGCGCACTGGAAAGCTGCACTCAATTATGGCGGCCAGGACAATTTTGGCCGTGAAGTCGAGCATTTCCTCGATGCGGTCTGGCCGCTGGAGGTGCGGGACGGGCATCTCGGTCACAAGATCCTCGCGGACGGAGAGCTGTGGCTTCGATTAGACGATAAGCAGGCGCATCAGGTGACCTTGTGCCTCGATACTAATCACAGGCTCATTGCGGGCTTCTCAGGCAGCGGTAAGACGCTCATTGCGCGCTCCTTGGCTGAGCAATTTGCGCTTCAGGGTCTCACGGTGCTTTTCCTGCTGAAGAACCGCCAGATTACGCAGAAAGTCGCTGGCCAGTTGAGTCGTTTTGGTCGGACGGTCACGGTTCAGACCTTTCATTCGTACTGCGAGTCCTTGGGCATACGGAATAGAGAAAAACGTGTTGTTGAGCCCAACTATGACAAGCATCACTTGGCTCTGCATGGGACGGTGGATCACCAACATTCGGTGCTGATCGTCGATGAGGCCCAGGCGCTCAACGAGGACGATCACTTGGCATTGCGTGACCATTTCGCCAATGCACGCAAGTTCGTATTTGCTGATGAGCTTCAGGTTTTGCCCGGTATCGAGAAGGGCTGTTCCTATCGATTCCTAGAGGATACCTACGGTGAGCGATTCTTCTACCTGACGACGGTATACAGGAATCCCGGCGGCATCACTCAGACCATGATGGAGATGCGGCCGCCACAACATGAGGTGCACATCCCTCGGCCGACCTCCAAGCAGGACCTGTCTAGGAGCATTAGCAGGGATGTCTCTAGGAGTATCCAAACCATGACAGCGGAGCTCGAGAGGGCCGGTGTCATGAGGCAGGACATGATAGTGCTCAGTCAGTTCCCCTTGACGCTGGCGGGGAGCGATATTTCACGCTCCACGATCTCAGCGTATCGAGGTATGGAGAAGCCCGTTGTAATCGTTGTCGCGGGTTTTGAAATGGACGACACCACATTGGCGTGCGCTCTCGGGCGTGCCACCACGTGTGTCTACATCATCGTGCCTATCGACATGCTCGTGGGACTGCGGAGCGTGAAGTCAGATTTCCTGCGCAATGGATTGAAGATGATGAACCGCTCAGTGGTCCTCGAAAAGGACTCCCGTAATCCAGCACCACGATTCATCGACAACAGGGTCCAGAAGTACGCAGGCTTAATTGGAAGGCATAAGATCTTCGGTGAAGGGTTCGTCTACGCAAGCCGATGGAGACGATGGATCTATGAAGGCGGCACCAGATGGAACAGCCGCGGAGCTCAGCTTTGGGGCTGGTGGCTCTCATTATCGACGGGGCTACCCATCTCCGGTATCGACCACGCGCGTAATGAGGTGACCGACGGAGTTCTCCAAAACTGCGCCAAATGCAATAACACGACACCGCATGAAATGCTCGGCGCATGTCTGACGTGCCTGGCCACACCATTGGACGCGGCCAAGGTCTCAGAGATTGTCCTGCATGCGGCTGATTTGGGCTCCGTGCGCTCAACGACCCGGGGACAATCTATCGTTAAGGTCGCAGCACTAGTCGGGGATTACAATTTCCCGCGCGCTCTTGACCCTGTGAGAGGCATTACCGAGGTTGATTTCCTAACACTTGCCACGACGATCGTCGAGTTTCGGATGCGCTGCGAGGCGAGTGTTGCCACTAAATCCCAAGTGGTGCGATGGTTGCGCGAAGTGTTGGTAGTCAGCGATTTAGTTGGTTCAGTCGAGAGTCTTGCGGGGCGCACGATCAGTAGTCTCTGCGCGCAGAAGTTCATAGTGAAGATCGACACCGGGAAATACCGGCTAACTGATCTTCCATAGCCTCGTATAGTGCGGTTCCTTGGCCATCATATCCAAGCACTCGGAATCCAGGTATTCCTCATAGGTTGGCCCCGAGGCGCTTGATGCTGTGCCTATGGGCTACACGCGATCAGCCAATGCCGCCGCAGCGGCTGAGGGTAGGAGGTCTGACTAGAAAACGACCAATTATCTATATCGAGATAATTGCAGATAATTTCCGCGATCTGGGGGCGGCTTGAGGACAAGACATTTGTCAAACATCGCGAATCAGAGCTCCCGGGGAGAGCGGATCCGAGACTCCATTTACGCGTCAGCGCTCTTTCAACATAGCAGCGACCTGAGGGGACTGGCCGCTGGCTCAGCGCTGAAATGCTGTCCCCAAAATGACAAAGGCAGTCTCAAAGAGACCACCTCAAACCAAGTTTCATCACCGGTATACATACCCGGGAGAGGAAGCTCTTGGGCAGGGACTAAGAATAACACCGATCAAGGCTTCGCTGCGAAGACGATGCCGCCACGCCGAGCCGCCTTCAGGTAGACCGCAGATCCGCAACCTCAGCTTGGATACCGCTGAGAATCTGATCCACCTCTCCCTCCGGTGCCTGTTTTAGATAGGCCAGGATGAGCAAGGAGGCGGGATGAACCGAAAGAACTGCTGCGACTTGCTCGATCTTCTCCAGCGAAGGCTTCCACTTACCGCGCTCAATCGCACTGATGTAGCTCTGGCTGGGGCCCAGTCCTTCCTGAGGCAATTCCCTCTGTTGCCGAAGCTCCTTAATCACCAGCCCAAGCGCTTCATTCAATTCCACTTTTGCTGCCTCGCAAAAGGAACGATGAAGCCTTTTCGAGGCCGAATGAGCTATGCTGTATATAGCTTAAATATCGAGAGCCATCGATGTTCACCACCCATCGGCATGCCGAAATCCCGCTCGCGCCAGTATTTGGTGAACCTTACCAACTGTGGCGCTTTGTTGAGCTTGAGCAGCATCGTCCCTGGTTTTGCGTGACCCTGAACATAGGCAAGGGTAGAGCGAACTGGAGAACGATGTACCTTGTTGCGTCCGAGGCGGAGCTAGAACAAATGCTGGAAGGTGTTGCCGCCAACGCCAAAGTAGAGGACGTGCAGGTCATCACTCCTGCACGCCTGAATGGAACTGGTGCATGGCAGATGGAGCCGCTCGCCGAGCTGGTTCGTATCTCCGATACCGATGAAAAGGTACTGGGCTATGATCTCAGGACTGCGTCAGGGGTTATCTACTCGGATAGAGATCACATCAGCTCGTCCGATGTGGAGCGCGCTCAAATCTACCGTTCCACCATCGCCTAACGTGCGATGAGCAGTCTCAATGAGGAAATCCTCAGGCTAATTCAGTGCCTACCTGAAGGCAGTCTGTTGTCGGCTCGAGACCTTCTTCATCCGGGTAGTCGCAGGGCGGTAAATCAGGCCTTATCTCGGCTAGCGAAGGAGGAACTGTAGTGGTCAGCCTGACCATTAGGAACACTTCGAAAAAGTTAAGTTTTGAAGCCTAGATTTGACCCAAAATCAGCAAAAGCTAACTAAAAGCTCTGCAATGACACAGAGTTCAGAAGAAAAATATAGCTGGGCTGGCTGGAAAACCAGTGCCGGTGAGGGCTCGACTGCAGGTCGTAAAACGTGACTAAAAGCTAATAGGGCAGATAGGCGTACTGAGCCATGAGAACCTGACTTGATCAATGAATAAGAGAAAACGATAGGCGCACAACAGGGTGTGCAGATACCTTAGCCGCTACGCTGACAAGTACCAGCCCAGCCTCGTGCCGGGGAGGCAACGTCAGATCGTCGCGCATGCGGCGCAAAGCTACCGGAATGCAGCAAGCAGGGCAAACCGTCACTCGTCGACTTCACTGGCACTTAGCCACATTTAAAGGCATCCTACTCGGCTGGCGTGCCTGCACGCCCGCTCTGTACCGCTCAGTTAGTTGTAAGTAGCAGGTTCACTCTACGTGCCGACGCCCTCCACATTGCCCTCACCTACGCCCGGCGAACAGCAACCGAGGCGCCGCGAGTCGTTAAGACGTGCGCTGACTGTACTGGTGCTGGCCATGCTCGGCCTGCTCGCCTGGCAGTTGATGCAGGAACATCACCAGTTACTGGACAACCAGCGGCGCCTGAGCCAGACCTACACAGACCAACTCGCGCGCCACCTGAGCCTGAGCATGCGCCTCAAGGCCCAAGCAGCGCAGGCGGTATTGCAAGGGCGGGCAAACGAGCCGCTAAGCCTGGCGACTCAAGCAGAGCAGCTCGGCGCCTTGCACAGCATATTCCCCAGTCTCGATGACGTAATTCGCCTCGATGGCGAAGGCCAACTGCTAACCGACAGCAATGCAGGCAGTGGCGATCTCCCCTTCATCCGCAGTTTGCAACTACGCAATGGCCAAACGCCCTACCGCTACACACTGAGCCCACGCGGCGATAGTCAGCTTTACCTGGCACTGCAGCAATCCGACGGCGGACTGGCTGTACTGAGGATGAGCGCCAACTCCGTGCGCAACTGGCTGCATGAGCACCAGCAGAATGAATACCAGTGGCTGCTTGAGGAAATCACCAGCCGCCGAGTGATCGCACGCTTCGATGCGCAATCGACGCAAACGCCAATCAAAGCGCAAGTGACCCCGGAAGAACATGCCAGCACACTGCGTCTGTTCGCGCTCGACGGCAGCGACTGGCAACTGCGCGCACTGTTCGACAGTGCGCGCGCCAGTAGCCAGCTAATGCCGGTCCTGACCGGCAAGTTCATCCTGCTGGGTTTGCTCAGCCTGCTGACATTGCTTGCACTGCACGGCATACAACGCGAGCGCCGCAGCCTACAACGCCTGAATGCCGAGTCTCGGCGCTCACTACGCCAAGCCGCCAGCGCCTTGGGCGCCGTGGAAGAATGCATTCTGGTGACTCAAGCCAATGGCGTGCTGCGTTACCTCAATCCACAAGCCGAGAAAATGTTCGGCCTAGACAGCCAGAGCGCCTGGGATCGCCACCTGATCGAGTTACTCCCAGACCTTGACCCACAGCTATTCAACGCCCCGCAGCAGAGCCCTGATCTTGAGCCAGTGCTGGTGCGCCTGGAGAGCCAGGATCGCCCCCGCCTGCTCGCCGTCACCCGCAGCGACATCAGTGAAGGTGCCCACCATAGCGGCTATGTCTGGGTACTGCGCGATGTGACCGACGAACAACAAGCCATGCGCGTGCTGCAAGAAACCCGCCGACGTTATCAGGACATTTTCGACGGCACTGGCGTGGCACTGTGCGTGCTCGATCTATCGGGACTACACACCTTCCTGCAACAACAGCGCGTCCGTGATGCTGTTGGTCTACAGCGTTGGCTGCAGGCCGATCCGCAACACCACGCCCAATTGCTGCAACAGCTACACATCACCGAAGCCAACCAGGTTGCACTCAACCTGCTAGGTGCCAGCAGCACCGTTCAAGCCTGGGAGCAACTGTTCAACAGCAGCGCCATTGCCTCTGAAGACCTGAGTTTCAAGCTCACCGTCGCCGTTGTCGAAGGCCCCAATCTGGTTGAACTGGAAACCCAATTGGTGACCCGCCAGGGGCTCAAACGTCATGTCTGGCTGGTGCTGCGCCTGCCTGAGCTGCTTCAGGACTACCAGGCTGTGACGCTGAGTATCAGCGACATCACTAGCCGCAAGCGCATCGAACTGTCACTGATCGAGCGCGAACGCTTCTGGTCGGAAGTGGTGCGCTCGGTGCCTGATTTGCTCTATGTGCACGACATGCAGAACAAGCGCGCACTGTTCAGTAACCACAGCCTGGGCCTCAAACTGGGCTACAGCCCCGACGAACTCAAAGCCATGGGCGATGAGTTCTGGACACGAACGCTGCACCCCGACGATAGCGACTATTACGAGCGGATCCGTAATCTGCAGAAAGTGGTCGGTGACGGCATGCTGCTCGAATCGGTGCTGCGCTGGCGCCATCGCAATGGCCAATGGCGCTGGTTCAGTATCCGTGAGCAGGCCCTGGCACGTGACACACAGGGCAAGGTCAGCCGCCTGATCGGTGTAGCCAAGGACATCACCGAGCAGATCGAGCAGAACCAGTCGCTGCGCGACAGTGAGCAGCGCTATCGCCTGCTGGCTGAAAGCATCAGTGACGTGATCTTCTCCACCGACAGCACGCTCAAGCTCAACTACATCAGCCCCTCGGTGCAACCGGTGCTGGGTTACAGCGTCGACTGGATGATGCGCCATGGCCTGCAAAGCCTGGCCGCCAATCCACAGCAACTCAATGGCCTCAACCTGCTACTGGAGCGTATTCAAGACGCCCTGGACGAACGCTCCCGCCTCGACCGCCTGCGCGAGGAACTGCCTGATCAACTGTTCGTCTTCGACTGCCTGCGCGCCGACGGCCACAAGATCCCCGTGGAGTTGCGCCTGGTACTGATGTGGGACGAGAACGGCCGCTTCGAAGGCATTCTTGGCGTTGGCCGCGACATCAGCCAGCAGCGCCGCGCCGAGAAAGACCTGCGCATGGCTGCCACCGTATTCGAGCACTCCAGCGCAGCGATTCTGGTCACCGACCCGGCCGGCTATATCGTCCAGGTCAACAAGGCTTTCAGTCGTATCAGTGGCTATTCCGCCGGCCAGGTACTCGACCAGTTGCCCGGCATGCTCACCGCCGACCGGCAACAGGCCCCCCATGTGCAGTACATCCTCGGCCAACTCAGCCAGCGCGGCGCCTGGGAAGGCGAAGTATGGCTAAAACGCCGCGACGGCGAAAACTTCCCGGCCTGGGTCGGCATCACTGCGGTGCATGACGAGGAAGGCGATCTGGTCAGCTACGTGTGCTTCTTCAGCGACATCAGCGAGCGCAAGGCCAGCGAGCAGCGTATCCATCGCCTGGCCTACTACGACGCCCTCACCCACCTGCCCAACCGCACCCTGTTCCAAGATCGCCTGCACAGCGCCCTGCAGCATGCCGAGCGGCATGACGAATGGGTGGTACTGATGTTCCTCGACCTCGACCGCTTCAAGCCGATCAACGATTCGCTCGGCCACGCCGCCGGCGACCGCATGCTCAAGGATGTGGCCGTGCGCCTGTCGGCCTGCGTCGATGGCGACGACACCGTGGCACGCATGGGCGGTGACGAGTTCACCCTGCTTCTGCAGCCTCGCCCCAGCCGCGAAGCGGCACTCAATCGCGCCATTCATGTCGCCGAACAGATCCTCGCCAGCCTCGCCCGCCCGTTCGTGCTCGAAGGCCGCGAGTTCTTCGTCACCGCCAGCATCGGTATCGCCCTCGCGCCGCAAGATGGCAACGAACTGAGTCAGTTGATGAAGAACGCCGACACGGCGATGTACCACGCCAAAGAGCGCGGCAAGAACAACTTCCAGTTCTACCAGGCGGAAATGAACGCCAGCGCCCTGGAGCGCCTGGAACTGGAGAGCGACCTGCGCCACGCTCAGGAACAAGGCCAGTTCGTCCTGCATTACCAACCGCAGTTCTCTGGCGATGGCAAGCGCCTGACCGGCGTAGAAGCCTTGCTGCGCTGGAACCACCCAACGCGCGGGCTGGTACCACCAGACGACTTCATCCCCGTACTGGAAGAGCTCGGCCTGGTGGTACAGGTCGGTGAATGGGTACTGGAAGAAGCCTGCCGTCAGCTCAAAATCTGGCACGAAGAAAAAATCCGCATCCCCAAGGTGTCGGTCAACCTGTCGGCACGCCAATTCGCCGAGGGTGATCTGGAGAGCCGCATCGCTGCCATCATCCAGCGCACCGGCATTCCACCGGCCTGCCTGGAGGTGGAACTGACCGAAAGTATCCTGATGCAGGATGTCACCAGCGCCATGCAAATGCTCCACGACCTCAAGCGCCTCGGCCTGTGCATTGCGGTGGACGACTTCGGCACGGGCTACTCTTCGCTGAACTACCTCAAGCAGTTCCCCATCGACGTACTGAAAATCGACCGTAGCTTCGTCGACGGCCTGCCGGACGGCGAACAGGACGCTCAGATCGCCCGCGCCATCATCGCCATGGCGCACAGCCTGAACATGATGGTGATTGCCGAGGGCGTGGAGACCCAGGCACAGCTAGAGTTCCTGCGCGAACACGGCTGCGACGAAGTGCAGGGCTACTTATTCGGCAAACCGATGCAAGCCCAACAGTTCAGCGCCCAGTTCAGCGGCACGGCACTGTTCATGCTCGACTGAGGCGCTCACCTCGCCTCAATGCAGTTAATGAAGGCCGCTTGTCTGCCCCATGACCGACCTTCATGTGCCTGAAAGCGACCTTTGCGGTAGAATGCGCCCCCTCTCTCACCCGCCAAGCTGATTTCAGGGGACCGCCATGTTCAGCCGTGATTTGACCCTCGCTCGTTATGACGCCGAACTCTTTGCCGCGATGGAGCAGGAAGCTCTGCGCCAGGAAGAGCACATCGAGCTGATCGCCTCGGAAAACTACACCAGCCCAGCGGTGATGGAAGCACAAGGTAGTGTGCTGACCAACAAATACGCCGAAGGTTATCCGGGCAAACGCTACTACGGTGGCTGCGAATACGTCGACGTGGTCGAGCAGCTTGCCATCGACCGCGCCAAGGAGCTGTTCGCCGCCGACTACGCCAACGTCCAGCCGCACTCCGGCAGCCAAGCCAACAGCGCGGTCTACATGGCCCTGCTCAACGCTGGCGATACCGTACTGGGCATGAGCCTGGCCCACGGCGGCCACCTGACCCACGGCGCCAGCGTCAGCTTCTCCGGCAAGATCTACAACGCCGTGCAGTACGGCATCAACGACCAGGGCCTGATCGACTACGACGAAGTCGAGCGCCTGGCCGTGGAGCACAAGCCGAAAATGATCATCGCTGGCTTCAGCGCCTACTCGCAGGTGCTGGATTTCCCGCGTTTCCGCGCCATCGCCGACAAGGTTGGTGCTTACCTGTTCGTCGACATGGCCCACGTGGCAGGCTTGGTTGCTGCCGGCCTGTACCCGAACCCGGTGCCGTTCGCTGACGTAGTCACCACCACCACCCACAAGACCCTGCGCGGCCCGCGCGGCGGCCTGATCCTGGCACGCAAGAACGAAGAGCTGGAGAAGAAATTCAACTCCGCCGTGTTCCCAGGTGGTCAAGGTGGCCCGCTGGAGCACGTCATCGCCGCCAAGGCCGTGTGCTTCAAGGAAGCCCTGCAGCCGGAGTTCAAGGCCTATCAGGCCCAGGTGATCAAGAACGCCCAAAGCATGGCTCAAGTGTTCATCGAGAATGGCTACGACGTCGTCTCCGGCGGCACCGAAAACCACCTGTTCCTGCTCTCGCTGATCAAGCAGGACATCACCGGTAAGGATGCCGACGCTGCCCTGGGCCGCGCCTTCATCACCGTCAACAAGAACAGCGTGCCGAACGACCCGCGTTCGCCGTTCGTCACCTCCGGCCTGCGTATCGGCACCCCTGCGGTGACCACTCGCGGCTTCAAGGAAGACGAGTGCCGTCAACTGGCAGGCTGGATCTGCGAAGTGCTGGCCAACATCGGTAACGATGACGTCGAGAGCCGCGTGCGCGAGCAGGTCAAGGCCCTGTGCGCCAAGTTCCCGGTTTACGGTAACTAAGCTCTCGCCGAAATGAAGAGGCCCGCCAACTTGGCGGGCTTCTTTTTGCCTGGTATTCGCCTGGCGCCTGATGCGCCGACGCCGTATCAGGCAGGCTGTTTCACGTAACGCGCCAGTTGCGCATCGCGGCTCATCACATCGAGGGTAGCGGCCAGCACCTGCTCACTGGTGGCGTCAGCCTGGCTGAAGATAGTGCCGAAGTTGTCGTGGGTGACCTTGGCGAAATGCTCACGATCCTTGGCCTCGACACCCAGCAAAGTGGCGTAGGCATCCAGTGCTTCACCCTGACCGACCGCCATGTCCTCGGCAATGGAGTCGAGCATGCCGTTCATGGCCAGCAGCGAACGACCGTTGTAACCCAGCGCGCCACTGGTATCGCAACCGTTGGTGCCGGAAGTCATACCGAAGGTGGCGTTACCCGAGGTACCGTTCGTCGTGCTTGCAAGGAAGTGCGGCGCTATCCCGCGCTGCCCCTCGAACAACATATTGCCCCAGCCACAACCATTGCCCCCGGCCGCATCGGCAAAAGCCCCTACGCTGACCATGCTCAAAACCCCGAAAACCAACCCTTTGCTCAGCATTCGCTTGCTCATGTTTGGCACTCCGCATTATCGAGTAATGAAAACCGCCCATGCAGCTTTGGCGAGACTCGATTAGCTGTCAAACTGCAGCCGACCAACAGCCTATCGACGCAAAGCGCGCGCACTTGATCAAGCAGTGGATCGGGCCCAGCACGCAACCACACGCTGTTGGCTATAGTGTGTAAAACCACTCAGGAGCCTGCACCATGACCGATACCGCCAATGAGCGTCGGCGCTTTCAGCGTATTGCCTTCGACGCCCCCACCGTCATCGCTCAGGGCGAGCGGCGCTGGAAGGCAGCCCTGCAGGATCTTTCGCTAAAAGGCCTGCTGATCGAGACACCGACAGACTGGGACGGCAACCCCGAGCAACCGTTCGAGGCGCTGGTTCAATTAGGTGACGAAGCTCAGGTGCGAATGGAGGCAGTGCTGGCACGCACCCAGGACGGCTACCTGGGCTTTGTTTGCCAACATATCGATCTGGACTCGATCAGCCACTTGCGCCGCCTGGTCGAGCTTAACCTCGGCGATGAAGAGTTGCTGGAACGGGAACTGGCGGCCTTGGGCAAAGGCCGACTGTAAAACGCGACGCCAAAACAGTTAGGAAGGGCTCACCAGCGCGGCCCTTCCGAGGTTTCATCGACTCAAGCTGCACGTCTGCTCACAGCAGTACGCTCAGACTCGAAGTCACACGCAGACATGCTCAGTGCGGGGCGCACGCCTCTTCCGCCATCTGCCGACGCTGACGTCGACGCAAGACCCGTTGCCGCTCACGCAGGCTTGCATCACGCGAATTGACCGATTTAGCGTCGAAGTTAAAAGCACGAGAGAAGAAATCGAAGAACAGGAACATGATGGTGTCTCCTTGTTTGGATACACCTTCATGCTGCGCGCCGATAGGCTGCTACCTATTGATCCTGGTCAATTTCCACCAGTGCCTGATCGCGGCAGAACGCCGCATGCCGGGATCGCCGCTAAAGCCTCACAACAGACTCCAAACACCTTGGGAATGGAATTTAGCTGCGACTGCTATTACTCGAACAACGCATCCAGTGCCTGCTCAAGACGCGTCACCGCGACGATCTGTAATCCCGCCGGCGCCTCCTTGGGCGCGTTGCCCTTAGGCACGATGGCGCGCTTGAAGCCGTGCTTGGCGGCCTCCTTGAGGCGCTCCTGGCCGCTCGGCACCGGGCGGATCTCGCCAGACAGGCCAATCTCGCCGAACACCAGCAAGTCATGTTGCAGCGGGCGATTGCGCAGACTGGAGATCACCGCCGCCATCAACGCCAGGTCGGACGCTGTCTCCAGCACCTTGACGCCGCCAACCACGTTGAGAAACACGTCCTGATCGTAGGTCGGGATGCCGCCATGGCGGTGCAGTACCGCCAGAAGCATGGCCAAGCGGTTCTGATCCAGGCCAAGGGTGACGCGTCGTGGATTGCCCAGATGGCTGGTGTCGACCAGTGCCTGCACCTCCACCAACATCGGTCGCGAGCCTTCCCAGGTGGCCATCACCACACTGCCAGGCACCGCCTCCTGAGCGCGGGTGAGGAAGATAGCCGAGGGGTTGGAAACTTCCTTGAGGCCCTTGTCAGTCATGGCGAAAACGCCCAACTCGTTGACCGCGCCGAAGCGATTTTTCACCGCGCGCAGAAGACGTAAGCGCCCGTCAGACTCTCCCTCGAAATACAGCACGGTGTCGACCATGTGCTCCAGCACACGCGGGCCAGCCAATGCCCCCTCTTTGGTGACATGCCCGACGAGGAAGATCGCCGTGCCGCTCTGCTTGGCGAAACGCACCAAAAGCGCTGCGCTCTCACGCACCTGGGCAACGCCGCCAGGGGCCGACTGCAACTGCTCGGTGAAGATGGTCTGGATCGAGTCGATCACCATGACCTTGGGCTTTTCCTGACGCGCGGTGGCGATGATCGACTCGATGCAGGTCTCGGTCATCACCTTGAGCTTGTCCTGCGGCAGATCCAGGCGCCGCGCACGCATGGCCACCTGTTGCTGCGACTCTTCGCCGGTGACATACAGCGCCGGCAAGCGCTGAGCGACATTGCACAGCGTCTGCAGCAAAATGGTCGACTTGCCAATGCCTGGATCACCGCCGATCAGCACCACCGAGCCGTCGACCAGGCCACCGCCCAGCACCCGATCCAGCTCGCTGGAAGCGGTAGAAAAGCGCGGGATTTCCTCGACACTGACCTCAGCCAGCGTTTTGATATTGGCCTTGTCGCCGGCCCAGCCGGTACGGCCGCTGGGCGTGGCGCCCTCGACCACGGTTTCAACCAAGGTATTCCAGGCGCCGCACTCGCCACACTGGCCCGCCCACTTGGGAAAGGTGGCGCCGCACTCGGTGCAGCCGTACATGCGTTTTGCCTTGGCCATTGGGCTCGATCCTACCGCTTAACGAAGGCTGGAACGATACCGAACAACTGGATAAATTCACAGCCCCATACCCGTTCAGGACACGCCATGCAGATCGAACTGCTACCCACCAGCCCCGACCAACTGCCCCTGATCGCCAATCTCTATCAGTTCTATGCCTACGAAAGCTCGGACTGGGAGCAGGAAGATGTGGAAGCGGATGGCCGGTTCTACATCCACCACCCCCATCTGCAGCGTTACTGGCAGGAGCCGGGCTGGAGCGCGCAGTTGATTCTGGCAGACGGCTTTATCGCCGGTTTTCTGCTGATCGAACGCAGCGAACTGGAGCTGATCGATGCGCCGGAGTTCGCCGACCTGTTCATCCTGAAAAAATACCGCCGCAGCGGCATTGGCCGCGCGGTGGTGCAACAGGTCATGAGTGATGGCAGCCCGTGGCTACTGCGCTTCTACCGCCAGGACGAAACCGCCTACGGGTTTTGGCAGCACCTGCTCAGTGAGTGGCCAAGACCGGCGCGGCCGATCTGGACGCCAGAAGAAACGGACGGATTGCTCACCTACCTGCTCAATCCGCCCGTGCATTGAAACCGGGCAGCTTAGCCCTTGCAGCCTTTGCCGCAGCCGCAGCACTGACCACTGGCGCGCTTGAGCTGGCGCGCCAGATCATCCTTGAGCGCGACACGGCTCAGCTTCAGCCCTTGTAGCGTCACATCGTCGAGCATCTCGATACCGTCTTCGATGCGGCAGATGCGCTTATCCAAAGCTTCGTACTGCTCAGCTTGCTGGGCGAATTGCGCATCTTCCAGGCGCAGGCGCTGCAATGCCTGACGAAGCTCGGGGAAATCATGAACCAAAGGGTGATGTTCGACATGCATGGCACAGCTCCCGAATGAAAGATGGAGCCAGCCTAGCCACGCCCATCACGGCGGCTATTGATCCGGGTCAAGTTCAGCGCGCCTGCTGCAAAAGCTCGGCAATTTCGTCCTTCAGCGCCACACGCTGCAACTTGAGCCCCTGCAGTAACAGATCATCGACCGCCGCGCGACCGGCCTCGATCTCATAGACCCGCTTGTCCAGCGCCTCGTACTCCTCGGCGAGGCGAGCAAAATGGCCGTCACGCTGCAACAAGCGGCGCAGGGCGTCGAGTTGCTGGGGAAATTCTCGGGACAACGGGTGATGTTCGAGCGGCATGATAACCCTCCGATTACAGATACCCTTGAGCCTAGTCGATGCCCGCCAGCTTGTTGAGTCGCTACAACAATGGATTGTCTTTGCGCGCTGACTGGGGCTGAATCAAGCCTACACCCATCGAGCGACACCCAAGGGAGCAAGCATGAGCATTATCAGTGAGTTCAAGGCCTTCGCGGTCAAAGGCAACGTGGTCGACATGGCCGTCGGGATCATCATTGGCGCGGCGTTCGGCAAGATCGTCTCGTCCTTCGTCGGTGACGTAGTGATGCCGCCGCTGGGCATTTTGATCGGCGGCGTCGACTTCTCCGACCTGGCCGTCGTGCTCAAGGCCGCCGAAGGCGATAAGCCAGCCGTGGTGCTGGCCTATGGCAAGTTCATCCAGACCGTGGTGGATTTCACCATCATCGCCTTCGCCATCTTCATGGGCATCAAAGGCCTGAACCGACTCAAGCGCGAGGAAGAGAAAGCCCCAGCCGCGCCGCCAGCGCCGACCAAGGATCAGCAACTGCTCAGCGAGATCCGCGACTTGCTCAAGGCCCAGCAGGATAAAGGTTGACCCACTGCCGCTGGCGAAGTGCAAACGCACTGCGCCAGCGCAGGACACGATTTGTTGCAGCTTGCCAACATTTTCGGCGCGGCTTTCGTTACATTAGACGGCCCGTGGCTACTTATACCCTTACATGACACTCCTGATAGCGTTCGCTGTCCTCTCCATACTGGTTTCGTTCATCTGTTCCATCCTCGAAGCCGCTCTGCTTTCCCTCACGCCCAGCTATATCGCCCAGCAGAAGGTCGAAAGACCACGGCTGTACGAACGGCTGAAAGCCCTCAAAGACAAGATCGACCAGCCCCTGGCGGCCATCCTGACCCTCAACACCGTCGCGCATACTGTCGGTGCCACCGGCGTCGGGGCACAGGTCACCATCGTCTTCGGTGACGGTTATCTGGGTATCGCCTCGGCGGTCATGACCCTGCTGATCCTGGTGCTTTCGGAGATTCTGCCGAAAACCATCGGAGCCCGTTACTGGCGCGCCCTGGCGCCCATCCTGCCGGGCCTGCTGCAGGGGATGATTCTGCTGCTCAAGCCGTTCATCGTGATGTCCGACCTGATCATGCGCCTGTTCGGCGGCAAGGAGCCTGAACACGACATTCGCCAGGAGATCAAGGCGCTGACCCTGCTTGGCCGTGAAGTGGGCAAGCTCGATGAAGACGAGCAGCGGGTGATCAGCAACATCCTCGACCTGCACGAGATCCGCCTGCGCGACATCATGACGCCGCGCATCGTCTGTGAGTCCGCCGCGCCCGATGAGACCATCGCCACGTTCAAGGCCCGTGCCCGCGAGAGCCAGTTCTCCCGTTACCCAGTGATTGGCGAGGATGAGTCGCCGCTGGGCGTGGTGTTCCGCTACGACGCCCTGGCCGCCGAGAACGATGGCGAGCCGATCACCCAGATCATGAAGCCGCTGAAAGTCGTGCCGGAAAGCATGAACGTGGAGAACCTGATGACCCTGCTGATGCAGGAACGTCAGCACATGTGCCTGGTCTACGACGAGTTCGGCAGTTGGCGCGGTCTAGTGACCCTGGAAGACATCATGGAAACCATCATCGGTAAGCCGATCCTCGACGAGACCGACGACATCCCCAATATGCGCCGCTTCGCCAAGCGCCGCTGGGAGCACCGCATCAAGGCCATCCGTGAGGACTGATCACCAGTAGTTTTCCACCGCCACCTGGCCCGGCCTACGGGTCAGGCTCAGATTGAGGCCGCGCGCTTTCAGACGCTGACGAATGTCGTCGATCATCTGCGGATTGCCGCAGATCATCACCCGCGACTGCTCGGGCGTCAGTTCCAGCCCGGCGGCACGCTCCAGCTCGCCACTGTCGAGCAAGTCGGTGATCCGCGCAGCCAGGCAGCCCGGCGCCTGTTCGCGGGTAACCACCGGCAGGTAGGTGAGCTTGTGGGCGAACTCGGCCAGGTGCTCCAGCTCGGCGAAGCTTCTGATCAGCGGCTGATAGGCCAGCTCGGCGCTAGTACGCGCGCTGTACACCAGCACGATGCGCTCGAAGCGCTGCCACACCTCGAAGTCCTGCAGGATCGACAAAAACGGCGCGATGCCGGTGCCGCTACCCAGCAGCCACAGATCGCGGCCATCGACAAAGCGATCCAGAGTCAGAAATCCAGTGGCCTGCTTCTCCACCAACAGGCCGTCACCGACGCGCAGACGACTCAGCTCACTGGTAAATTCACCGCCCGGCACCACGATGGAGAAAAACTCGAGGAACTCGTCATGCGGCGCAGACACCAGCGAATAGGCGCGCCAGACCAGGCTGCCGTCGGATGTTTCCACGCCCAGGCGCACGAACTGCCCCGCGCGAAAGCGAAAGCCCACATCCCGCGTAGCGCGCAGGGTGAACAGGCCCGGTGTCAGCCTCTGCACGTCGAGCAAGGTCTGACGGGTGAACTTGTCTTCGCTGACGGTCATAATCGCCCCCTTCATTGAATACACGCCCAGTCTGGCGCAATCGACCGCCGACAAACACCGAAGGTTTGCATGCCTACTCTCGACACCCCCTTTGCCAGCCTCGACTTGCAGCGCCAGCCTCATCAACCGAACGAGCCTCTGCAAGCCTTCGACGCCGCCGACGAATACCTGCTGGGTCATCTGCACGAGCAAGGTATCGAAGCAGGCAGCCGTGTGCTGCTGCTCAACGACAGCTTCGGCGCCCTCGCCTGCTCGCTGGCCGGACATTGCCAGGTGACCAGCTGTGGCGACTCGCACCTGGGCTTTATCGCCCTGCAAAAGAACCTCGCCAGCAACGGCTTGAGTGGTGATGCGCTGACCTTCCTGCCAAGCAGCGTAACGCCGCAAGGGCCGTTCGACTGGGTGCTGATCCGCGTGCCCAAGACCCTGGCGCTGCTGGAGGAACAACTGATTCGTCTGCACGGCCAGTTGGCGCCAGGCGCTCGCGTGATTGCCGGGGCGATGATCAAGCACCTGCCGCGCGCGGCCGGCGATCTGCTGGAGCAATACATCGGCCCGGTACAGGCTTCGCTGGCAGTGAAGAAGGCCCGCCTGCTCAGTGCCACGCCAGAGACTAAAACCGCCCCACGCTCGCCCTACCCGAGCCGCTATCGCCTGGACAAGCCGGCGCTGGAACTGCTCAACCACGCCAACGTGTTCTGTCGCGACGGCCTGGACATCGGCACCCGCGCCTTCCTGCCACATCTGCCACGCCACTTAGATACGCGCCGCGTCGCCGATCTGGGCTGCGGCAACGGCGTGCTCGGCATCGCCTACGCCTTGGGCAGCCCGCAAGCGGAGCTAACCCTGGTGGACGAGTCGTACATGGCGGTGCAGTCGGCCCAGGAAAACTGGCGCGCAGCGCTGGGCGAGCGCGCGGTGACGATCCGCGCGGGTGATGGCCTGGCCGAGCAAGCCGCTGACTCACTGGATCTGGTGTTGTGCAACCCGCCGTTCCATCAGCAGCAGGTGGTCGGTGACTTTCTCGCCTGGCGCATGTTCCAGCAGGCACGCGCAGCATTGGTCACCGGCGGCGAACTGTGGATTGTCGGTAACCGCCACCTGGGTTATCACGCCAAGTTGGGGCGCCTGTTCCGTGGCGTCGAGCAGGTGGCGGCCAATCCGAAGTTCGTGGTGCTCAAGGCGAGAAAGTGACCCGTTGATTGAAACGACCGAAAAGTATCACTAAAGTGGCACTTGCATCTTCGCAGCGGGCACCGTTCATGAAAGTCGAGTTGGTCACGAACTTAAAGCGACAGGCCACCAAGATTCTGGCCGACCTTCACGAGTCCAAAGAACCTGTACTGATCACCGAGCATGGAATGCCCTCGGCTTATCTGGTGGATGTCGATGACTACCAGTTCATGCAGAAGCGCCTCGCCCTTCTGGATGCTTTGGCAAGCGGCGAACGGGCCATCGTCGAGGGCAACACGTTCAGCCACGAGCAAGCCAAGGAGCGGCTGGCCAAGTGGCTGAAATAGTCTGGACAAGCGCCGCGCTGGAGCAGCTCAACGATCTCGCCGAGTACATCGCCCTCGACAAACCGGATGCCGCCAGAGCGCTGGTCGGCAAAGTGCTGGAAGTCGTTGCACGACTGGAGCAGTTCCCCCTCTCAGGTCGGGTGCCAGAAGAGCTTCCCGGCTCCGTCTATCGTGAGGTCGTCGTGCCTCCCTGCCGAATCTTCTATCGGCATAGCGATGAAAAGGTCTTCATCATCCACATCATGCGAGAGGAGCGCATGCTGCGCGCTCACATGCTCGGATAAGCCTCACAAGGTCAGGGTAAACCGCGACAGCAACGCCCCCGGCAAGGCCATCGACCCCGTTTGCCGGGCGCCATAGGTGCCAGAGGGCAGCAGCAGCTCCGGCTCACGGGTCAGAGCCTCCAGTTGCGCGCCGAGAAAATCAAACAGCGAGTCATCGAAGCGCATGGTGCCCACCGGCGCCAGGATCTGCCCGTCCTCGACCCAGAAGGTGGCGAAACGGGTCATGCCGGTCAGGCGCGCGGCCGGCAGGTCGGAGAAGTTGCCGTACCACAGGTTGCCGATATACAGCCCCGTACCGAGCCGCTGCAGCACCTCGCGCTCATCCAGATCACCGCCGTGCATGTGCAGTGACAACGGGTATTCGCCGCGTCCGGCACCATTGGCGCTCAGGCCGTACTCGGCGGCGCTGCGCGAACTGACCAGCCGTTCAGCCGGGCGCCCTTGCTCGATCAAGCGCAATGGCTGACGCGGCCCCTCGGCGGTAAAGGCCGCAGCCAACCCACCGTCGACGCGCTCATCCATCGTTACCTGCGTGCTGAGTTCGGCCTTGCCACTGAACAGCCGTTGCAAGGGGCTACCGCCCGAAGCCAGCGCCTGAGCGCCGAAGCCCCAACCGAACAGGCTGACCAACTCTTCCAGCGCAGCCGGTGCCAGGTAGGCACGATAAGCGCCAGGTTGTAACGCCTTGGCCGGTTGGCCGAGAAACGCCAACTGCTGGCGCGCATGCGCCAACTTGTCAGCAAACACCTGGGCGTCCCACTGTTGCCCGGCGTAAGCGCTTTTCACCGCCTGGCCGTTGCCGTGGAACAGGCTGAAGTCAAGATTGAAGCTGCTGGCAGCGTACCAGCCGAACGCCCCCCAGGAGCTGGCGAAGCCCTGATATTGCGGCCCGGCAGCCAGAAAACCGACCAGATCCAGGCCATGGGCAGCAGCGACGATCTGCTGCGCCATGGCCGCACTGTCCAACAGCGCCCCATCGCCCACCGACTCGCTGCGCCAGGCATCACGATTCAGGCGCAGATAAGGGTCAGCACTGAGCGTCGGCAATAGCGCGCGCAAGTGCTGCAACGCCTGCTGCAACTGCACGACATCCTCATCCAGGCCGCCACTGAGCGCCAGCTTGCGCTCGGCATGGCGCTGCCCCTGGTACAGCGACAAGGTGACGTACACCTGCAGCACCTGCCCGGCCTGGCGCACACGGCCCTGATTGAAACGGATGAAGCTGGACTGTTCGGCGCCGTAGGCCAGGGTAAAGCCCTCGTCGCCCGCGACCTGCGCCTGCAGGTAGTCCGCCAAGGCACTGAAATGCTGACGTACATCCATCAGGCAGCCCCTCCAAACACATCGATATCGGCAAACACGCAGGCCGGTGAGGCATGCCCGACGCGGATCACCTGATTGGGTTCGCCCTTGCCGCAATAAGGCGTGCCCATCACCTCGAAGGTGCTGGCGTCGCCCACCGCGCGCAGGTTGCGCCAGAAACGCGAGCTGATACCGCGATAGTTGGGGTTCTTCACCACGCCCCTGAGTTCGCCGTTTTCGATCAGTTGGCCCCATTCGCAGCCGAACTGGAATTTGTTGCGTGCGTCGTCGATCGACCAGGAGCGGTTGTTGCTCATCAGGATGCCGCGCTCAATGCCGCCGATCAGTTCGGCCAGAGTCTGGTCACCGGGTTCCAGATTGAGATTGGCCATGCGGTCGATGGGTGGACGATTCCAACTGCAGGCGCGGCTGTTGGCCACCCCCGGCAGACCGCTGCGCCACTGCGACAGCGCGCCGCCGAGCGGACGCAGCAGGATGCCGTCCTTGATCAGCAACTGACGCTCGGCGGGCGTGCCGTCGTCGTCATGGTTGTAGCTGGCCAACTCGCCCGGCACACCGGGATCGAAGCTGACGTTGAGCAGCGGCGAGCCGTACGGGTACTGCCCGAAATCTTCCTGGCGGATAAAGCTGGTACCGGCGAAGTTGCGCTCGTCACCGAGGATGCGATCGAGCTCCAGCGGGTGGCCGATGGACTCGTGAATCTGCAGGATCATCTGATCCGGCATCAACAACAGATCGCGCGCACCGTTCGGCGTATTCGGTGCCAGCAGCAGTTGCAGCGCCTCGTCGGCGATGCGCGCGGCGCTGCCGAGCACGCCAAGCTGCTGCAACACCTCGGCGCCACCCTGGCGCGCCAGGTGGGTGCCACCAAAGCTGCGGCTCTGGCTGTCACGCTCGTCGCTAGCGGTGACGCCCACCTGCGGGAAAACGTAGCGCTGGGCGCGGCGCAAACAGGCGCCGACACTGTTGAGGTAGATCTGTTCATGGCGGGTGAAGGTCAGCCCAACATGGCTGTCCACCAGGCGATCATCGCGGGGAATCAGCGCCGACTCAGCCATCAGCAGCTCGAACCAGTGCGCGGCGCCGGCCAGCGGCTGCGGGTAACCCGGTATCACGTCATCGGCCTGTTCGGCCGACTGAGGGAGGTCACCGAGCGCCAACAGGTTATACCCGGTTAACGCACGGGCCATCTGCTCGGCCCGTTCCAGTGCCGATTGCAGACCGATCTGGCTGAGATCGCTGGTAGCCGCATAGGCTTCGACGGCGCCAACGCGCGCCGTAAGCATGGCACCGCCATCGTCGACGAAGGATGGCGCCTGCGCCACGTGCCGCCGCACCCAATAGGACTCCCGGCACTCCTGCACATAACGCAGCGACCAGAAGTCGGCCGTGGATTTCAGCGCGGCAAAGCGGCGCTGCAAGGTATCGCTAAAGGCGAACATCGGGCCTCCGAAGCGCAAGGCAAGGGCCGTCAGTATGGGAACAACCCGGCAGCGCGATCAACCGTGCATGTGGCCCTCTCTTAGCCCTCGCACACGCTTGATATCGCGATTCGGCGGGTCGCCGAATAAACGGCTGTACTCGCGACTGAACTGGGAGGCGCTCTCGTAACCGACGCGGGTAGCCGCGCTCCCGGCATCTAAATGCTCGTTGAGCATCAGTTGCCGGGCGTCGAGCAGGCGCAGGTTTTTCAGGTATTGCAAAGGGCTCATGCCGACCACAGCACGAAAATGCTGACGAAAGGTCGACGGGCTCATATGCGCCTTGGCCGCCAACTCATCCATCGGCACGTTTTCGGTGTAATGCTGTTTCAGCCAGGTGACGACCTTGGCCACTTGCTGGCTCGGCGAGCCGACCGCAATCAGGCGACGCAGGCTGGGGCCATGTCCACCGCTTAGCAAGCGGACGACGATCTCCTGCTGGATCAACGGTGCGATGGAGGAAATCAGAGACGGCTCGGTCAGCAGCCGGATCAACCTGATCAACGCCTCCTGCAATCCCGTATCGAGCGCTGCCAGGGATATACCCCGCCCCGCCGAAGCGTGAAGCGGTGTCGCGAACTCCATCTCTGCCGCCACCTGAGCAATCAGCCGTGCGTCCAGTTGCAGCCACATGCCGAGAAAAGGCTCTGCCGAACTGGCGCGAGTGATATAGGCGACCACAGGCATGTCCACGGTGGTGATCAGCGATTGCCCTGGCCCGTAGTCGAATATCTCATCGCCCAACATCACCCGCTTGCCACCCTGCACGATCAGCGCCAGACCCAGACCGTAGATACAGGGCATTGGCTCAGTGGTGGAGTTGCAGCGGCGCAGCTTCAGCGCGGGGATGGCGGTATCGTAATCCCCATCAAATTGGGCAATCTCCCCAACCAAATCAGAAAGTCTGTCGATGCCCGACACTGCCTTAAACATCATCGCAAACCTCATGAAATGGGCGGCTCATCCTTTATCTGGATGACAAAAGCCTAGCAGCATAACGAACAACTAACTCGACCGGCGATCCGCGCTCGGCAGATCAGGCAAAAATCACAACGGTTCTGGCAAACGCCCAACGCATCTTCGCCGTGATACTGCCAGACATCGGGCAACACCAACCACGATGCCCTGCTCAGCTCACGGAGATGCAGTTCTATGACTTCTAGCGAATCGCGGCTGTTCCAGCCTCTGACTTTTAACAACGGCCTGACCTTGCGCAACCGCATTGTAATGGCGCCGATGACCACATGGTCGGCCAACCCGGACGGCACCATCTCCGAGCAAGAACTTGCCTACTATCGCGCTCGCGTCAACGGCGTTGGCATGGTGATTACCGGCTGCACCCACGTAACGCCTGACGGCATCGGTTTCACCGACGAGTTCGCCAGCTACGACGACAGCTTTACCCCCAGTCTGCGCAGCCTCGCCGAGGCCGCCAAGCGCGGTGGTGCACCGGCGATCCTGCAGATCTTCCACGCTGGCAACAAAGCCTTGCCGCACTTGGTGCCCAATGGCCGTGTAGTCAGCGCCAGCGCACTCAAGGTGCCGCCCAGCCCATTCAACAGCGCCGAAGTAACCAGCGATGCATTGAGCGCGGCTGAAGTCGAGGCGATCATCAAAGCCTTTGGCGAAGCGGCTCGCCGTGGCATCGAGGCGGGTTTCGACGGCATCGAGCTGCATGGCGCACATGGATTCCTCATCCAGAACTTCTTCTCGCCCCTGTTCAACCAACGCGACGATCAGTGGGGAGGCTCGCTTGAAAACCGCATGCGCTTCCCCTTGGCTGTGGTCCAGGAAGTGCAGCGCGTAATTGCTGAGCACGCCAAGCAGCCGTTCCTGCTGGGCTACCGCATATCGCCGGAAGAATCGGAAGAAGGCGGGCTGCGTATCGACGACAGCTTTGTGCTGATCGACCGACTGATTGAAGCCGGTATCGATTACCTCCATGCCTCGCTCTTCAACATCCCGCATGCCCGCCCGGTAGGTCACGAGCGTACAACCGCCGAGCTGCTTGCCGAGCATGTCGGTGAGCGCCTGCCTTTGATTGCTGCGGGCCTTATCCGCACACCAGAGGACGCCGAGCAAGCGTTGAACGTCGGCCTGGCGCTGGTCGCCGTCGGCCAGGGGCTGGTGATGAACCCAGCGTGGGTGGAACTCGCAGGCCAGGGCAAAGCAGCCGAGATAGCCAGCGCGCTCGACCCCAAACACGTGCCGAACCTGGTGATCCCTGACAAGCTGTGGGGCGTCATCCAGATGGCAAAGGGCTGGTTCCCCCTTGTCGAGGACACCCCCGCAAGCGCCTGATGGCTGCAACAGGGTGGGCGCAATCCAACGGCGGGCTGCCCCGCCCCATGCAGGCCCGCAGCTCAGCCGGCCGCCAACGGCCTGTTCATGTAGTGCTCCAGCGCCGCCAGCGAATCCGGGCAATAGGGCAGGCGACGAGCCTCCTCCAGCGCCTGCTCAATGCTGATAAAGCGCGCCTCCAGCACCTCTTCCGGTTGCAACACCAGCGGTGCATCGGAGGCCGCCGAGTAGGCCATGCACCACAGGCGGCTTTGCGGCGAGTCGTAGAGGAAATGTGCATGCTCGACCAACTCGGTGTCGACGATGCCCAGTTCTTCGGCCAGCTCGCGCTCGGCAGACAGGCGATAGTCCTCACCTTCAAGCACCATGCCGCCCGCCGCTACATCCCAGTAGCCGGGATACAGCGCTTTGCTCAGGGTGCGCCGATGCACGCACAGCAAACCGGCCGAGTTGAATAGAAAGATGTAGGTGCAGCGGCCGATCAACCTGCGCTCACGCAACTCGGCGCGGGAAACGCCACCAAGCGGCTGATCATGCTCGTCGACCCAGGCCACGCGTTCCTGATCCGAGGCGGCGCGGTGCGCCGCCTCAGCCGCCGAGATCGACTCCATCAACCCTGGCTCAGCAACTGGCGCAGATCGATCAGGCCCGCATTGGCCCGCGAGATGTAGTTGGCCATGACCAGCGAGTGGTTGGCGAGAATGCCGTAACCACTGCCGTTGAGGATCATCGGACTCCACAGGGTCGCTTGCGCCGCCTCCAGTTCACGGATGATCTGACGCACACTGATGGTGGCGTTCTTCTTCGCCAACACGTCAGCGAAGTCCACTTCGACGGCGCGCAGTAGCTGCGCCAGCGCCCAAGCCTGGCCACGGGCCTCGTAGAACACGTTATCGATCTGCAGCCAGGGCGTCTCGTACACCCCGCCCTGACCGACCAGGCCCGACTCCTCGGCGTCGTTGCCGACCTGCAGACTCTCGTTCAGACGCACCTGGCCGACGCTGGCGGACAAGCGCTGGGACAGCGAACCCAGACGAGTACCGGCGTCCCCCAGCCAGTTGTTGAGGTTGTCGGCACGAGCATAGAACTGTGCGTTCTGCTGGCTCAGCTCGGCCAGGTAGCGATCCAGCGACTTGATGCCGTCACGGTATTCGGACTCGGAAGCCGGCAACGCCCAGCTCTTGTTGTCGAAGTGAAAGCGTGGCTCGGCCCTGGCCAGATCCGGGTTCTCCGTGGACTGCGACTGCGAGCGGGAAAAATCCTTGCGCAAGGCACGGGAGAAATCACGCACCTGCACCAGCACGCCGTACTCCCAGCTTGGCATGTTGTCCAGCCACAGGCCGGGAGGAGCCAGGTCGTTGGAGAGGTAGCCACCGGGCTTGTCGAGCAGGGTCGTCGCGACCTGCTTGAGCGTTTCCACCGTGGTGTACCCGGTCACCATCTGGCGCTGGGCTTGCTGCGCAGCGGCTTGCGCGTGCTGTTGCACAGGGAATGCGGCAGGCTCCTGACTCCAATACCAGCCCACCACCAGTGTCACGAGCAGGTAAACACCAATCAGCCCCCCTAGCGCACGGGCGATCAGGCTGCTGCCATTACGACGGTTCCTGGCGGCCTTGTCGGCGCCACCTTGAGAGCTCGTCGCGCGATTCTTCCAGTCCAGCATGGCGGTGTCCTTTCATCAGCAAATTCATGTGTTCGACCGCCAACCTCGGCAGGGGTTGCGACCTGCTCCGCACTATAAGGCAAGCAGACAGCAAAGCGCAGGGCGAGGCACTAAACTTGCCGCCTGTAGGTGAAAGCGGTGCTTTTATCGCCTGGCCGACAGGATGAAAGCGTCAATTGATCGGCGGCAATGTCAATCAATGCAGCGCCAGTGATAGCATCAAGCCACCAATCATCGCCCTGGAAGCAGGCCCATGTCCGAATTGCAAGACCCCAGCCGTGATCGCCTGAAACATCACTTCGCACAGCGTGTGATTCATCAGGCGCGCCAGGTGCTGGAGGTCTGGCAACGCTTGCAACGCAGCGAGTGGAGCGAGATTGGCATGAGCGAGCTGAGCGAAGCATCTGTGCGGCTGCTGCGCTACGCCGAGCGCTTCGACCAGGCTGAGCACGCGCAACTGGCACAGAGTATCTGCAACAGCCTGAGCGCCGTCGGCGAGAACCGTGGCCGCCTCAACAGCCAGTTGATCGCCCAGTTCAACCAGACCATGCAACGCCTGTCACGCACCGGCCTGCGCCATGGCGACCACTTCGAGCAGACCTTCCTGCCACCACTGCGCAAACCGGTCTACCTGGCACTGCAGGACAGCGACCGCGCCGAGCGCCTGGCGCAACAACTGGAATTCTTCGGCCTCAGCGCCCAAGCGCTGGCAAATGCCACTGCCTTCAAAACCGCCGTGGGCGAGCGCCATCCAGCCGCCATCGTCATGGATGTGGATTTCGCCGGCACTGGCCTGGAACTGGCGCATGCCGCGCAGCAAGGGCTGGAGCACAAAATCCCGGTGCTGTTCTACAGCCATAACGAAACCGACACCCCGACTCGCCTGGCTGCGGTACGCGCCGGCGGGCAGGAGTTCTTCACCGGCTCGCTGGATGCTTCCAGTTTGCTTGAGCGCATCGAGGTACTGACCCACGTTGTGCAGTACGACCCGTACAAGGTACTGATCGTCGACGATTCCAAAGCTCAGGCAACTCACACCGAACGCGTACTGAACAGCGCCGGCATCCTCACCCACACCCTGACCGAGCCGATCCTGGCGATGGATGCACTGGCCGAGCTCCAGCCAGATTTGATCATCCTCGACATGTACATGCCCGAGTGCAACGGCACCGAACTGGCCAAGGTGATCCGCCACAATGACCGTTACGTCAGCGTGCCAATCATCTACCTGTCCGCCGAGGACGATCTGGACAAGCAACTCGACGCCATGAGCGAGGGCGGCGATGACTTTCTCACCAAGCCGATCAAGCCGCGTCACCTGATTGCCACCGTGCGCAACCGCGCAGCCCGCGCGCGCAATCTCAAGGCGCGCATGGTGCGTGACAGCCTTACCGGTCTGTACAACCACACCCACACGCTGCAACTGCTCGACGACGCCTGCTTCCGCGCGCGCCGCGACGGCCAGCCGCTGGCCTTCGCCATGCTCGACATCGACCATTTCAAGAGGGTCAACGACACCTACGGCCATCCCATGGGCGACCGCGTGATCAAGAGCCTGGCGCTATTTCTCAAGCAACGACTGCGCAAGAGCGACTACATCGGTCGCTATGGTGGCGAGGAGTTCGCCGTCGTGCTGCCAGACACCGACGAGCGTTCGGCGCTCAAGGTACTGGATGAGATTCGCCAGCGTTTCGCCGAAATCCACTACCCCGCTCAGCCACAGGATCTGAGCTGCACCTTCAGCGGCGGCATCGCCATGCTGCAACCGGGTCTCGACAGCAGAGCACTGTCCAAGCAGGCCGACGAAGCGCTTTACGCTGCCAAGCACGGCGGGCGCAACCGAGTGGAGCTTTACCGCAGCGAGTAAGCCGACGAGCGCACACCGTCATTTGCCCGCCGTCATAAGATTGTCACCCTTTTGAAATATCTTCAGAGCTCATCGTTCAGTAGTCGATCGAGCCCTCCATGCGCCTCAAGCTGCTTACCAATCTCAATACCTTACTGCTGGTCACTGTCTGCGTAGCCCTGGCGGCCACCCTATGGTGGTCGCAGCGCGCACTCCAACAACCTGTACACCTGATGGAGCGCTATCTCGGCCTGTCACAGCGATTCCAGCACGAGGTTGCCGACAATATCCTGGCCTACCTCAGCTCCGGCAATGCCGTGCAACACAGCAAAGCCACTCAGGCCATGGACAGCTTCACCCAGGCATTGGACGAACTGCCCAAGGAGCTGGCCAACGAGCTGCGCCCCAGCCTTGAGCAACTGCGCAATTTCACCTCCAACGAACTGCTAGCCGCCGGCAAACTGGCTGGCGACCCTCAAGCGCTACTGGTGCAGGCCGAGCGCGAGATAAGCGGTGACCTGGATCAACTCAACGACTACGCAAACAGTGCCAACGGCAGTGCTGCCGAGGCCTATCGCGCCCCACTGTTCGAGGCCAGCAGTCGTTTGCTACGCCTGGCCCATGCCCGTGATCGCTTCGTCAACCTGGACCGCAGCGAACTGATCGGCGATGTCGAACGCGAACTCAATGCCCTGGGCCAACAGGTCGAGCGCCTGGATGCGCTTCCACTGCTGGGCGTGGAGGATTCATCCAGCTCAGCCAGCGAAGGCTTCGCCGCCATGCTCGGGCTCGACGACAGCGAACAGCAAAGCCAGGCCGAAGATCGCGGCATCGCCCTCAAGCGCGAACTGGGCTCACTGGTGCGCCGTTATCCGAGTGAACTGCAACGCACGCAGGAACTGGTCGAACAGCGACAGACACTGGCCAAGACCACCAGTGAACGCATTGCCGGACTGCAACAAGCCCTGGCAGCACTGGAGCCGCTGGTCAAGAGCGAGTACGGACGCATCCAGGGTGACGTCAGGATGATTCAAGGGCTGATGATCGGCTTGATCCTACTCATCGCGCTGATCATCGACCGTATCCAGCGCCGCCTGGCACGCGTACTGGCACAACTGGTGCCCGCACTGTCTGCCTGGGCGAGTGGCAACTTCACCGCCGCTGTCAGCATCGATTCGCGCATCCGCGAGCTGTGCGATATCGAAGCCTCGCTCAACCACATGCGGCGTTATCTGGTGGAACTGGTAAGCACGATCAATGGCCACGCCGAACGCGTCGCCGGCTCCAGCCGCGCCCTCGCACATCTCAGCGGCAGCCTGCACGGTAGCGCTCAGCACCAGGCCAACGACACCGCGCTAATCCGCGACGCGTTGGGCGAACTGGAGGCGACCATCGGCCAGGTTGCCGACGACGCCAGCCACACTGCCGATGCCAGCCAGGCTGCCGAGCAGGCTCTAGGCCACGGCCAGCAGGTCATCGGCGAAAGCCTGAAAGGCTTGCACGCGCTAGTCGGCGAAGTGCAGAACAACGCCCACGCCATCGAACGCCTGGCCGAGGAAACCACCACCATCGGTAACGTGCTCACGGTGATTCGTGGCATCGCCGAGCAGACCAACCTGCTGGCACTCAACGCGGCTATCGAAGCGGCTCGCGCAGGCGAGGCAGGTCGCGGTTTTGCCGTAGTTGCCGACGAAGTGCGTTCGCTGTCGCAGCGCACCGGGCACGCCACCTCGGAGATTCAGGATGTTATCGGCCGCTTGCAAAACGCTGCGCGGCAGTCGGTAAGCGCCATGCGCGAGCAAGTCGAGCACGCCGAAGCCACCGCAGGCAAAGCGCAGGCAGCCGATGGCGCACTGGATGAGATCGTCACAGCGATCCGCACCATCTCCAGCATGGCAGCGCGCATCGCTGAAGCCACGGCGCAACAGAGCGCTGCTGTCGGCGAGATTCGCGAGCACGGCGAGCGCATCCACCAGTTGGGCGACGACAATCTCGGCCAGATTGCCAGCGGGCGCAACGAAAGCGAGCGCTTGCTACAACTCGGCGGCCAGTTGCACGAGGCCGTGCAGGCATTTCGCGTTTAGGAGACTGCGACAAGGCAGCGCAGACGGCGAACTCAGCCCACCGCAACGGCTCCAAGGTTGCGCCCATCCCAGCAATCGACAGCCCGGCGCGGCAACGGTGCTGCGCTTGGGTGCTTTCCAGTATCATGCCGTCACCTTTCGCCGAGATAATCGTCCGATGTCACTGCGCCGTCTGCTGCTACCGCTACTGCTGCTCTGCCTGAGCCTGCCCGCCGCCGCCAGCCTCCTGGATCAGCGCCCCGCCCCTGCACCACTCGGCGCGCCGCTGAATAACAGCAGTGATTTTCTGCCCGTACGCGAAGCCTTCAAGCTCAGTCTGGTGGGCAGTGATGCGCAGTCCATTAGATTGCGCTTCGTCGCCGCCGAAGGTTATTACCTCTATCGCCACCGTCTGAATTTCAAGGTCGAACCCAGCGACCTGCAACTGGGCACGCCCGAACTACCGCCCGGCGAGCCTAAGCATGACGAGTTCTTCGGCGACACTGAGGTTTACTACGAGGTACTCGATGTAAGCCTGCCACTGAACAACCCGGATAACCGCCCTCTGCGCCTGCAGGTCGGCTACCAGGGGTGTGCCGACAAGGGCCTGTGCTATCCACCGGAAACCGAGTTCATCGAGATTGGCGAGATGCCTGCCACCGACGCCAAGGCGCCCACCACCACAACCAAGTGGGACTGGAAGGAGCTGGCGCTGTTCTTCCTCGGTGGCCTGGCCCTGACCTTTACCCCTTGCGTACTGCCGATGCTGCCGATTCTCTCCGGCGTAGTGCTACGCGGCCAGCTCGGCGGTATGCGCAGCCTCAGCCTGTCGCTGGCATATGTGATTCCGATGGCACTGTGTTTCGCCATCCTCGGCACACTGATGGGGCTGTTCGGCGCAGGCCTCAATCTGCAGGCACGCCTGCAGTCGCCTTGGGTACTGGTGCCCTTCGCCGCCTTCTTCGCCATTTTCGCGATGGCCATGTTCGGCCTGTTCGAGCTGCGCCTGCCACGTGCTATCAGCGAGCCGCTGGATCGCCTGGCCGGCAAAACCCACGGTGGTTCGCACTTAAATGCCGCGCTGCTTGGCGTCCTCTCCAGCCTGCTGGTCAGTCCTTGCGTCTCAGCGCCACTGGCCGGCGCACTGCTTTATATCAGCGCCAGCGGCGACGCCCTGGGCGGCGGCCTCAAGCTGCTCGCCCTGGGCCTCGGCATGGGTGCGCCACTGGTGCTGTTCGCCGTCGGTGGCGGCGCCCTGCTGCCCAAGACCGGCACCTGGATGGTTAGCGTGCGCAATGCCTTCGGCGTATTGCTGCTGGGCGTCTCGGTCTGGTTGCTCGAACGCGTGCTGCCAGGCAGCCTGAGCCTGGCGCTGTGGGGTCTGCTGGCCGGCGGTATGGCAGTGTTCCTCGGCGCGCTGGAGTTCGGGCCCAAGACGCACCGACAGAAGCTCGGCCAGATCGCCGGTCTGGCGCTGCTGGTCTACGCCCTGGCCGCCTGGGTCGGCGCCTTGCAAGGTGCGACCGATCCGCTCAGGCCGCTAGGGCAGCTACAGGTAGCAGGCGCTACCAGCAGCAAAAGCGGCGCCTGGCAAACGCTGACCACCCCCGCAGAGCTGGACGCCGCACTAGCCGAAGCCAAAGCCGCAGGTCAGCCCTTGCTGCTGGACTGGTACGCCGACTGGTGCATCAGTTGCAAGGTGATCGAGCGCGAGGTCTTCGGCAATGCCGAGGTAGGCAGCAAGCTGGCCGACTGGCGCCTGATCCGTTTCGACATCACCGAGAGCAACGCTGCCCAGCGCGCCCTGCTCGATCGTTACAAGCTGTTCGGCCCGCCCGCCATTCAGCTATTCGCAGGCAGCGGCGAGGAACTGCAAAGTCTGCGCGTCGTCGGAGAGATCGACGCACCAGCCTTCGCGACTCGCCTGGAAAGCGCGAAGACTTCCCAGTAACGACCAAAACGCCTGCTATAGTCATATTTCTTGCGCAAACATCCGGCAACGTGCTGGGTATTGCTGACAACTAGCAGCCTACGGCATAGTCCTGCGCAGCCCGAACAACAAGGAAAGCGTCCATGGCCACTCTACTGGTACTGCACGGCCCCAACCTGAACATGCTGGGCACCCGTGAGCCAGACAAATACGGCGCCACCACCCTGGCCGAAATCAATCAGGATCTGGAGCAGCGTGCCCGCGAAGCCGGCCACCACCTGATGCATCTGCAGAGCAATGCCGAGTACGAACTGATCGAACGCATTCATGCCGCCAGAGGCGAAGGCGTCGACTTTATCCTGATCAATCCCGCCGCATTTACACATACCAGCGTCGCATTACGTGACGCGTTGCTGGCGGTGAGCATCCCATTCATCGAAGTGCACCTGTCCAACGTGCACAAGCGTGAACCTTTCCGCCATCACTCCTACTTTTCCGACGTAGCCGTGGGAGTGATCTGCGGCCTTGGCGCCAGCGGTTATCGGCTGGCCCTGGAAGCGGCATTCGAACAACTGGCCGGGCGCGCCTGACGCGTAGCACGGTAGACAAGACCTACCTCACCTCTGGGAGTTGAACCTTCATGGATATCCGTAAAGTCAAGAAACTGATCGAGCTGCTGGAAGAGTCCGGTATCGACGAGCTGGAGATCAAAGAGGGCGAAGAGTCCGTACGCATCAGCCGTCACAGCAAGCAGCCAGCCTACGCCGCTCAGCCGATGTACGCTCCGGCCCCCGCACCAGTGGCCGCACCTGTAGCCGCTGCCGCACCGAGCGCTGAAGCCGCTCCGGCTGCCGCACCGAAGCTCAACGGCACCGTTGCCCGCTCGCCGATGGTCGGCACCTTCTACCGCGCGGCCTCGCCGACCTCTGCCAACTTCGCCGAAGTCGGTCAGACCGTGAAGAAAGGCGACATCCTGTGCATCGTCGAAGCGATGAAGATGATGAACCACATCGAAGCCGAAGCCAGCGGCGTGATCGAATCCATCCTGGTAGAAAACGGCCAGCCGGTTGAGTACGACCAGCCCCTGTTCACCATCGTTTGATGCGCGGGGAGCCTGCAATGCAGAAGCTGGAAAAAGTCCTGATCGCCAACCGTGGCGAAATCGCCCTGCGTATCCTGCGCGCCTGCAAGGAGCTGGGTATCAAGACGGTGGCCGTGCACTCCACCGCCGACCGCGAACTGATGCACCTGGGCCTGGCCGACGAGTCCGTCTGCATTGGTCCGGCACCTGGCTCGCAGTCTTACCTGAACATTCCTGCGATCATTAGCGCCGCAGAAGTCACAGGGGCCGATGCCATCCATCCGGGTTATGGCTTCCTCGCCGAGAACGCCGACTTCGCCGAGCAGGTGGAGAACTCTGGCTTCGCCTTCATTGGCCCGAAAGCCGACGTGATCCGCCTGATGGGTGACAAGGTGTCGGCCAAGAACGCCATGATCAAGTCCGGCGTGCCCGTGGTGCCTGGCTCCGAAGGCCCGCTGCCGGAGGACGAAGAAGAAGCCCTGCGCATCGCCCGTGAAGTGGGCTACCCGGTGATCATCAAGGCCGCTGGCGGCGGTGGTGGTCGCGGCATGCGCGTGGTGCACAAGGAAGAAGACCTGATCAAGTCGGCCAAGCTGACCCGCACCGAAGCCGGTGCCGCGTTCGGCAACCCGATGGTCTATCTGGAGAAATTCCTCGGCAACCCACGCCACGTCGAAGTCCAGGTACTGTCCGACGGCCAGGGCAACGCCATTCACCTGTATGACCGCGACTGCTCGCTGCAGCGTCGCCACCAGAAGGTGATCGAAGAAGCCCCGGCCCCACTGATCGACGAGAAGGCCCGCGCCGAAGTGCTCAAGCGCTGCGTCGATGCCTGCGTCGAGATCGGCTACCGTGGCGCCGGCACCTTCGAGTTCCTTTACGAAGACGGTCGTTTCTACTTCATCGAGATGAACACTCGCGTGCAAGTGGAGCACCCGGTCACCGAGATGGTCACCGGCATCGACATCGTCAAGGAAATGCTCAGCATCGCCGCTGGCAACAAGCTGTCCATCAAGCAGGAAGACGTGAAGATCCTCGGCCATTCCATCGAATGCCGGATCAACGCCGAAGACCCGGACAACTTCATGCCCAGCCCCGGCAAGGTCAAGCACTTCCACGCGCCAGGCGGTAACGGCGTACGCGTCGACTCGCACCTGTACAGCGGTTACAGCGTTCCGCCGCACTACGACTCGCTGATCGGCAAGCTGATCACCTACGGTCGTGACCGCGACGAAGCGATGGCGCGTATGCGCAATGCCCTGGACGAGATCGTCGTCGACGGCATCAAGACCAACGTACCGCTGCACCGCGACCTGACCCGCGACAAGGGCTTCCTTAAAGGTGGTGTGAACATTCACTACCTGGAGAAGAAGCTGGGGATGGACAAGCACTGAGTCCTGACTCGCTGTCATGACAGGGGCTGCCTTCGGGCGGCCCCTTGTCGTTTCGGCACCGAACTGGCAAGCCGCCTTGCCCTTCAAGTAAGCTGCGCGGCCAAACGCGCGCCCTTCACGAGGTTTCCCATGCCCTGGTTACAAGTACGTCTCGCCATCACGCCTGAGCAGGCAGAAACCTACGAAGACGCCCTGCTCAGCATCGGCGCAGTGTCGGTGACCTTCATGGACGCCGAAGACCAGCCGATCTTCGAACCGGACCTGGGCACCACACCGCTGTGGTCGAACACCCACCTGCTGGCACTGTTCGAAGCCGATACCGACGAAGCAGCGCTGATCGCCCACCTGACCCTGCTCTGCGGCGGCAGCCTGCCCGAACATCAGATCGAGCACATCGAAGATCAAGACTGGGAGCGCAGTTGGATGGATAACTTCCAGCCGATGCGCTTCGGCCAACGCCTGTGGATCGTGCCGAGCTGGCACGCCGCACCGCAGCCGGATGCAGTCAACCTGCTGCTCGATCCGGGCCTGGCGTTTGGCACCGGTACCCACCCGACCACCGCCCTGTGCCTGGAGTGGCTCGACGGTCAGCCGCTCGAAGGCTGCGACCTGATCGACTTCGGCTGCGGCTCAGGCATTCTCGCCATCGCCGCCCTGCTGCTCGGCGTGCCCAAAGCCGTCGGCACCGACATCGATCCGCAAGCCCTGGAAGCCTCGCGCGACAACGCCTCGCGCAACGGCATCGACCCGGCGCGCTTCCCGGTCTACCTGCCTGCAGACATGCCGCAGCAACCGGCAGACGTGGTGGTCGCCAACATTCTGGCCGGGCCGCTGGTTTCCCTAGCACCTCAGATCACCTCGCTGGTCAAAGCCGGTGGACGCCTGGCGCTCTCTGGCATCCTGGCCGAGCAGGCAGAAGAAGTGCGCGCCGCCTACGCCACCGACTTTACGCTCGACCCGACCGCCGAGAAGGACGGCTGGGTACGCATCAGCGGCGTAAAACGCTAAAGGCCAGGCTGCAGCTTGCAGCCTGAAGCCGCTCCTTTAGACTAACCGCTTCGTTTTACCGGACTCACGCATGAGCGAAAGCCACGTCACCCAGTGCCCCCATTGCCGCACCAGCTTCCGCGTCAGCCAGGCGCAACTGGCCGCAGCCCATGGCGCCGTGCGCTGCGGGGCATGCATGCACGTATTCAACGCCGCAGAGCAGTTGTTCGGCACTGCCGCGCGTGCACCCTCGCCCAAGCCGGTAGCGACGCCGCCAGCCGCGAGCGCTGTCACCAGCGCGCCCACCACAATAGCCAAACCGGCAACCAAAGCCAGCGATGACACGCTGTGGATCCATGACGACCTGGATCTGGACGGCCTCGACCTCGACGAGGAGTTGGCCAGACTGGAAGAACAGGAGCAGCAACTCTCGCAGCAATTTATGGCCCTTGAGCGCGCACCGAGTCCGGGTGAAAGCTTCAAACATGCCGAAGAGCCGCGCCCTAACGCTCATGACGAAGCCTGGGCCGAGGCCTTGCTGCGCGAAGAAGACGAAGCCGAAAACCAGCGTCAAGAGCGCCTGCTCGCAGAGCCGATCACGCCCCCTGTCGCCCCCGCCTTGCGCCCTACGCCTGTACCGACACCAGCACCAGCACCAGCACCAGCACCAGCACCAGCAACCGTACAGGACATAGACGATAACGAGCCAAATGAGCCCCGCCTGGGGCATCTCGATATCGAAGCCGAAAACGACGAGCGCGAAAACAGCTCACGCGAAGAACTGGAGCTCACCCCCACCCAGGATGACAACCGTAAACAGCGCAGCGAACCCAACCTGGGCCGCGAACGCCTGTTCGAGCTGGATGACGAGCCGCTGCAACTGGACTGGCAACCACGCCAAGGCATCGCCTGGGGACGCGTATTGGGCTGGAGCCTGCTCAACCTGCTGGCATTGGCCGGATTGCTGGCGCAGTACGCCACCTACAACTTCGACGAACTGGCCCGTCAGGATCGCTACCGCCCCTGGTTCGAGCAGCTCTGCCCGAACATCGGCTGCAGCCTGCCATCGAAGGTAGACATCAGCCAGATTCGCAGCAGCAACCTAGTGGTGCGCAGCCATCCTGATTTCTCCGGCGCCCTGGTGGTGGACGCCATCCTCTACAATCGCGCCCCCTTCGCCCAACCCTTCCCCCTACTGGAAATGCGCTTTGCCGACATGGGCGGACAACTGGTGGCCAGCCGCCGCTTCAAACCCAGCGAATACCTTGCCGGCGAACTGGCCGGGCAGAGCGAGATGCCGCCGCAAACCCCCATCCATATCTCGCTGGACATCCTCGACCCAGGGCCGCGCGCGGTGAACTACAGCCTCAACTTCCACTCCCCGCAATAGCCTGAAACCCTCGCCAATACTGAGCTTGAGCATACCGATCTAACCGCTGGCGATAAGCCGAAGGCTGTTCAGAATTTGTTCAAAACGGCCTTTATCCGCTCATCCAGAGCGGGTATCATGCCCACCCTTTCGCGAGCACCTGCCCACCACCGACTTCCTATTGAAGACAGTGGCGGCTAAGTGTTGATCGCCAATCGACTAACCCAGCAGGGACGCCCCATGTCGGCCCCACGCATCGGCCCATACACATTGCCCAATCGGTTGATTCTGGCCCCCATGGCCGGTGTCACCGATCGCCCGTTCCGCCAGCTATGCCGTACCCTCGGCGCCGGCCTGGTGGTATCGGAGATGGTCACCAGCGATGTACGCCTGTGGAACAGCCGCAAATCCAGCCTGCGCCTGCTGCACAGCGGCGATCCCGAGCCACGCTCGGTACAGATCGCCGGTGGCGACCCGCAAATGATGGCCGACGCGGCGCGCAAGAATGTCGAACTGGGCGCGCAGATCATCGACATCAACATGGGCTGCCCGGCGAAGAAGGTCTGCAACAAGGCCGCCGGCTCCGCCCTGCTGCGCGATGAGCCGTTGGTGCGCGAGATTCTCGATGCCGTGGTCGGTGCGGTGGACGTCCCGGTCACCCTGAAAATCCGTACCGGCTGGGATCGAGCGAACAAGAACGGCGTCACCGTGGCAAAAATCGCCGAAGATGCCGGCATCACTGCACTTTCCGTACATGGCCGCACCCGCGCCGACCTGTACACCGGTGAAGCCGAGTACGACACCATCGCCGCCATAAAGCAGGCGGTATCCATTCCGGTGTTCGCCAATGGCGACATCGACTCGCCACACAAGGCCCGCGCCGTGCTCGACGCCACTGGCGCCGACGCACTGCTGATTGGCCGTGCCGCCCAGGGGCGGCCGTGGATCTTCCGCGAAATCGATCATTACCTGCGCACCGGCGAACTGCTGCCGCCACCGGCACTGATCGAAGTGGAACGTATTCTGCTAGAGCACCTGGCCGCACTGCACGCCTTCTACGGCGACGAGATGGGCGTACGCATTGCCCGCAAGCATGTCGGCTGGTATCTAGCAACCCTGCCGGGCGCCAGGGAGTTTCGCGCCCAATTCAATCGTCTGGACAGCACGGACGCACAATGCGCCCAGGTTCGCGCGTTCTTCAGCGAACGACACGAAGAAGGAAACGAGGTGGCTGCATGACGTTGATGACTGAGACCTTAGTGAGTGGAACTGCACCCGTGAGTGACAACACCAGCCTGAAACAGCACCTGAACACGCCGAGCGAAGAGGGCCAGACCCTGCGCGGCGCCGTGGAAAAGGCGCTGCATAACTATTTCGCCCACCTTGAGGGCGCGGATGTCACCGATGTGTACAACCTGGTGCTCACCGAAGTCGAAGCGCCGCTGCTGGAAACCGTCATGAATTACGTGAAAGGTAACCAGACCAAGGCTTCCGAACTGCTCGGCCTGAACCGCGGCACGCTGCGCAAGAAACTCAAGCAGTACGACCTGCTGTAACCCAGAACTCCCGAAAAGGGCGGCCCACATGAGCCGCCTTTTTTGCTGATATCCCCGCTCTGATGGATAGTGAAATGACCGACCAAACCACCCTTCTGCCCGTGCGCCGCGCGCTGATCAGCGTTTCCGACAAGACCGGCATCCTCGAATTTGCTCGCGAGCTGTCCGCCCTCGGTGTCGAGATCCTCTCCACCGGCGGCACCTACAAGCTGCTCAAGGACAACGGCGTAGCCGCAGTGGAAGTGGCTGATTACACCGGTTTCCCGGAAATGATGGATGGTCGGGTCAAGACCCTGCACCCGAAAATTCACGGTGGCATCCTTGGCCGTCGTGCCCTGGACGGCGCGGTGATGGACGAGCACGGCATCAAGCCGATCGATCTGGTAGCGGTCAATCTGTATCCCTTCGAAGCCACAGTGGCCAAGCCTGACTGCGATCTGGCCGATGCCATCGAGAACATCGACATCGGCGGCCCGACCATGGTCCGCAGCGCGGCGAAGAACCACAAGGATGTAGCCATCGTGGTCAACACCGGCGATTACGCCGGCATCGTCACCTCGCTGAAAGCTGGCGGCCTGAGCTACGCCCAGCGCTTCGATCTGGCCCTGAAAGCCTTCGAGCACACCGCGGCCTACGACGGCATGATCGCCAACTACCTGGGCACCATCGACCAGGCGCGTGACACCCTGTCCACCGAAGGCCGTGGCGCCTTCCCGCGCACCTTCAACAGCCAGTTCGTCAAGGCGCAGGAAATGCGCTACGGCGAGAACCCGCACCAGAGCGCGGCGTTCTACGTGGAAGCGAAGAAGGGCGAAGCCAGCGTCTCCACCGCCGTGCAACTGCAGGGCAAAGAACTGTCGTTCAACAACGTGGCCGACACCGACGCCGCGCTGGAGTGCGTGAAGAGCTTCGTCAAGCCGGCCTGCGTCATCGTCAAGCACGCCAACCCGTGCGGCGTCGCCGTGGTACCTGAAGACGAAGGCGGCATCCGCAAGGCCTACGACCTGGCCTACGCCACCGACACCGAGTCGGCCTTCGGCGGCATCATCGCCTTCAACCGCGAGCTGGACGGCGAAACCGCCAAGGCCATCGTCGAGCGCCAGTTCGTCGAAGTGATCATCGCCCCGAAAATCAGCGCCGCCGCTCGTGAAGTAGTGGCAGCCAAGGCCAACGTACGCCTGCTCGAATGCGGCGAATGGCCTTCCGAGCGTGCTGCTGGCTGGGACTTCAAGCGCGTCAACGGCGGTCTGCTGGTACAGAGCCGCGACATTGGCATGATCAAGGCAGAAGACCTGAAGATCGTCACCCAGCGCGCGCCAAGCGAGCAGGAAATCCATGACCTGATCTTCGCCTGGAAAGTGGCCAAGTTCGTCAAATCCAACGCCATCGTCTACGCCAAAAACCGTCAGACCGTCGGCGTCGGCGCCGGCCAGATGAGCCGCGTAAACTCCGCCCGCATCGCCGCGATCAAGGCCGAGCACGCCGGCCTGCCGGTACCGGGCGCCGTCATGGCCTCGGACGCCTTCTTCCCCTTCCGCGACGGCATCGACAACGCCGCCAAGGTCGGCATCACCGCAGTGATCCAACCGGGTGGCTCGATGCGCGACAACGAGGTGATCGCCGCAGCCGACGAAGCCGGCATTGCCATGGTGTTCACCGGCATGCGCCATTTCAGGCACTGATTGGCTGGTGGATGGCTTCGGCCATCCACCCTACGCCAACCTTATTTCGTAGGGTGGATAACGCTTTTCCTATCCACCGAACGGGCCGTCGGCCCGCCTCCATTGGGAGAGAAACATGAACGTACTGATCATCGGCAGCGGCGGCCGCGAGCACGCCCTGGCCTGGAAAGTGGCGCAGGACAAGCGCGTCGAGAAAGTCTTCGTCGCACCGGGCAACGCCGGCACCGCCGTCGAAGACAAATGCGAGAACGTCGCCATCGACGTGCTGGCCATCGAGCAGCTTGCTGACTTCGCCGAGAAAAACGTCGCCCTGACCATCGTTGGCCCGGAAGCGCCACTGGTCAAAGGCGTGGTCGACCTGTTCCGCAAGCGCGGCCTGGACATTTTCGGCCCAACCGCCGCAGCCGCGCAGTTGGAAGGCTCCAAGGCCTTCACCAAGGATTTCCTGGCGCGCCAGAAGATTCCGACCGCCGACTACCAGAACTTCACCGAAGTCGAGCCGGCACTGGCCTATCTGCGCGAGAAAGGCGCCCCCATCGTGATCAAGGCCGACGGCCTGGCCGCCGGCAAAGGCGTGATTGTCGCCATGACCCTGCAGGAAGCCGAAGACGCCGTGCGCGACATGCTCGCCGGCAACGCCTTCGGTGACGCTGGTTCGCGCGTGGTAATCGAGGAGTTCCTCGACGGCGAAGAAGCCAGCTTTATCGTCATGGTCGACGGCGAAAACGTGCTGCCGATGGCCACCAGCCAGGATCACAAGCGCGTCGGCGACGCCGATACCGGCCCGAACACTGGCGGTATGGGCGCCTACTCGCCAGCCCCGGTGGTCACCGCCGAAGTGCACAAACGCGTGATGGACGAAGTCATCTACCCGACCGTTCGCGGCATGGCCAGCGAAGGCAACGTCTACACCGGCTTCCTCTATGCAGGCCTGATGATCGACAAGGTCGGCGCGCCGAAAGTCATCGAGTTCAACTGCCGCTTCGGCGACCCGGAAACCCAGCCGATCATGTGCCGCCTGGAAAGCTCCCTGGTGCTGCTGGTCGAGGCCGCGCTGGCCAAGGCGCTGAACAAGGTCGAAGCGACCTGGGATCCGCGTCCGACCGTCGGCGTGGTGCTGGCTGCTGGCGGTTATCCGGGCGACTACGCCAAAGGTGACGTCATCGAGGGCCTAGACGACGCGGCCCAGCTCGACGGCAAAGTGTTCCACGCCGGCACCGCGCTCAAAGACGGCCAGATCGTCACCGCCGGCGGCCGCGTGCTGTGCGCCACCGCCATCGGTGCCAGCGTGGCCGATGCCCAGCAGCAGGCCTACCGCCTGGCCGAGAAGATTCGCTGGAACGGCATGTTCCACCGTAACGACATCGGCTACCGCGCTATCGCACGCGAACGCGGCGAAAGCTGAGCAAATGCGAACAATGCGACGCAGAGCCTCCGGCAAGGCAGCAAATGCCTACCTGCGTCGTATTCCCCCCGGCAAATGCTTGGCTATAATCCGGCCACTGGTTTAGAAGGGAATTGCCCGTGCACCGGCTCAGGACTGCCATCGGCTTCATTGTCAGCATATTGCTGCTCACCTTGCCCCTGGCGGCCAAGGCGGTCGGCATACCGGTTGGCGGACAAAATTGGTCTTACCTGATCGATGACACCGCACGCCTGAGCCTTGAGGACATCCGCGCCCAACGCCAGCAGTTCAAGCCCCTCGATAAACAGTCCTTCACCTTCCCCCCCAGCAAGCATGCCGTCTGGTTACAGGTCGAGCTGCCGCCGCAGAGCGAGCCGAGCTGGTTGTGGATTTTCTCGCCACGGGTGCAGTACCTCGACTACTACCTGCTACGCGACGGCCAACTGGAGCAAAACCTGCAAACCGGCGAAGCCAGACCCCTGGATTCACGCCCACTGCCTTCGCGCTTCTACCTGATGCCGCTGCCCAATGACCAGCAAGCGCGCGTCGCCTATGTCCGCCTGACCTCCAACCACCCGCTGATGACCTGGTTCAAGATCATGGATCAGACCGAGCTGGTGGGCCTGGAAAAACCCGCCTATCTCTATGGCGTACTGTTCGGCGCACTGTTGCTGCTGACCCTGTACAACCTGGTGCGCTTCCTCTACAGCCGCAGCGCCACCAGCCTGTGGCTGGCCAGTGTCAACTTCAACCTGAGCATCTGCTCGGCGGCCAACCTCGGCGTATTTGCCCAGTGGCTGCCACAACTGGGCTACAACCAGTCGCTGGTCGCCGACCTCTCGGCACTCGCTGCCGCCTTCAGCGTGCAGGCCTTCGGCCTGGCCTTCGTGCACGGTACGCGAGTGCAGCACAGCGTGCTCAACCGCCTGCTGCAAGGCAATGCCCTGCTAATTCTCGGCTACGGGCTACTGATCGCCGTCACCGGCTGGCTCTGGTTCAGCTCGCTGGTCTATGCGCTGGTGGCGCTGAGCACCATCAATCTGCTGCTGATCAGCACCCTGCATTGGCGCGCGGGTTACCAGCCAATCCGCCTGGTAATAGTTGGCACGCTGGTGTTCAACATGGGCTTTGGTTTCTTCGTGCCGGTGTTGTTCGGCCTCGATCAGCTCAACCCCGGCTGGTTGGTGCTCGGCGTGTTCGGCGTCGCCACGCTGGCCGGTTTGATCCTCAGTGTGTCGCTGACCGAGCGCCAGCGGCAGATCAACTACGACACCCTCGACAGCCGCACCGCACTGGCCGCCAGCAGCGCCGAGCTACGCGCCAAGGCCGAGTTTCTGGCCAAGATCAGCCACGAGATTCGCACCCCCATGAACGGTGTGCTGGGCATGACCGAGCTGCTGCTGGGCACACCACTGTCGGCCAAGCAGCGCGATTACGTGCAGACCATTCACAGCTCGGGCAATGAGCTACTTACCCTGATCAACGAAATTCTCGATATTTCCAAGCTGGAATCCGGGCAGATCGAGCTCGATGACGTGCAGTTCGACCTCGGCGCACTGATCGAGGACTGCCTCGACATCTTCCGCGCCAAGGCCGAGCAACAAAAGGTCGAGCTGATCAGCTTCATCCAGCCACAAGTACCGCGCGTGGTCAGCGGCGATCCCACGCGTCTGCGCCAAGCCCTGCTGAGCCTGCTCGACAATGCCTTCAAACAAACCGACGAGGGCGAAATTCTGCTGGTCGCCGCGCTGGACAGCAGCAAAGGCCAGCAGCGCCTGCGCATCGCCGTACAAGACAGTGGCCGCCCGCTACAGCCCGAAGAGCGCGACGCCCTGCTCAACGCCGAACTACAGAGTCGTGACTTCCTCGCCGCCACCCGCCTGGGCGGGCGCCTTGGCCTGATCATCGCGCGTCAGTTGGTGCGCCTGATGGGGGGCGAGTTCGGCATTCAGGGCAGCGGCAACCAGGGCACCACCTTGTGGCTGGCCCTGCCGCTCGATGCAGAGCGCCTGGAGCAACCCGAAACCGATCTGGACAGCCCGTTACAGGGCGCGCGCCTGCTGGTGGTGGACGACAACGACACCTGCCGCAAGGTGCTGGTGCAGCAATGCAACGCCTGGGGCCTGCAGGTCAGCGCCGTGCCCTCCGGCAAAGAAGCCCTGGCCCTGCTGCGCACCAAGTCGCACATGCGTGAATACTTCGATGCTGTGCTGCTCGATCAGGACATGCCCGGCATGACCGGCATGCAACTGGCCGCACGGATCAAGGAAGACCCCAGCCTCAACCACGATATTCTGCTGATCATGCTCACCGGTATCAGCAACGCGCCGAGCAAGGTGATTGCACGCAACGCCGGGATCAAACGTATCCTGGCCAAACCTGTGGCCGGCTACACGCTCAAGACCACCCTGGCCGACGAGCTGTCCCGGCGCCCCAACACCGTGCCGACGCAGGCTGCGCCCACGCCGGTCAGCACACCGCTGAACGTACCGGAGGACTTTCGCATTCTGGTGGCCGAGGACAACAGCATCTCCACCAAGGTGATCCGCGGCATGCTCGGCAAACTCAATCTCAAGCCGGATACCGCCAGCAATGGCGAGCAAGCCCTCAGTGCGATGAAGGCCCAGCGCTACGATCTGGTGCTGATGGATTGTGAAATGCCGGTGCTCGACGGCTTCTCCGCGACCGAGCAGCTACGCGCCTGGGAAGCAGCCGAGCAGCGCCCGCGCACCCCCGTGGTCGCGCTGACCGCGCATATTCTCGACGAGCACAAAGAGCACGCACGCGCCGTGGGCATGGATGGCCATATGTCCAAACCGGTGGAGCTGTCGCAGTTGCGCGAGTTGCTCGAACATTGGATCAACGAACGCGAACTGCAGCGCCAGCGCGAGCCGTCGTAGTGTCTTAGGGCCTGCTCATGATCTTTAAGCTAGTTTCTATCCGTTTATCTGCAAAATCTTGCAATTTATGATGAGACGGTGGGCTGAAGCCCACCCTACAGTTGCTCGGATCCCGTAGGGTGGGCTTCAGCCCACCAATTTCGTTACACAGCGGAGAAAGATCGTGAACAGGCTCTTAGGGCGGGTGAAACCCGCCGCCTGATTATCAATGGCGGGTTGCATCCGCCCTACGCTGTTGCCCCACTCTCACAGCTCTTTGCACACGAGCCCTCGATGTCCGAACTGTTCACGCTCTACCTGAAACTGCTGGTGCTCTACAGCCCATTTTTCGTCCTCTCGTGCTTCATCGGCCTGAGCCGCGGCTACACGCTCAAGGAGCGCAAGCGCCTGGCCTGGAAGGTGGCCGCCGGCGTGCTAGTGGCCAGCGTGCTGTTGTACCTGTTCGGTCGGCATATCTTCACCCTGTTCGGCATCACCATCGACGCCTTCCGCATTGGCGCCGGCAGCGTGCTGTTCATCTCCGCCCTCGGCATGGCCCAGGGCAAATCGGCGGTGCAGAGCGACAACGTGCAGCAGGATGTGACCATCGTGCCGCTGACCATTCCCATCACCGTCGGCCCCGGCACCATCGGTGCGCTGCTGCTGATGGGCGCCGGGCATCCGAACTGGGACGACAAGCTGGTGGCCGTGGCGGCGATCTTCCTCGCCAGCCTCACCGTCGGCGTGGTGCTGTACCTGTCCAACCAGTTCGAGCGCCTGCTCGGTGATCAGGGCTTGCAGATCGTCAGCCGCCTGATGGGCCTTTTCGTCTGCGCCCTGGCCGCGCAGATCATCTTCACCGGGGTGAAGAACTATCTGATGCCTTGAGGCTTCAGGCGGTATCTCGTACTCGACGCTGCGCGCACCAACAGCCGCTAAAGCGCTGCACCATTCGCTTGCAGGTCGGCCCCAGCTCGGTGCGAAAGCCCCGCCATGATCGCAGTCAACGCGCTGTAACCCCTGAAAATACAAGCCTGCAGCGACCTGGCACCCTCGTTGCTCTGCTGACCCCAACTTGGATACAAGATGGGATCTCAGCACATGCGCAACGCACCTCATGCCTTCACTCTCGCCCAATGGCAACAGGCCTACCGCGATGGCCAAACACCTGCCGAGCTGATCGGCGCTCTGCGCGCCGAACTGAACGACGCCGACAACGCCTGGATCATCCTGGCTAGCGAAGCGCGACTCGCCAAGCAGTTCGCCGACCTGGCCGCCGCCCTGCAAGCTGCAGGTGGCGACACCAGCAAACTGCCGCTGTACGGCGTGCCCTTCGCCATCAAGGACAACATCGACGCCGCAGGCTGGCCAACCACCGCCGCCTGCCCCGAGTTCGCCTACGAAGCTGCGGCCGACGCCACCGTGGTCGCCCGCCTGCGCGCCGCCGGCGCCATCCTGATCGGCAAGACCAACCTCGATCAGTTCGCCACCGGCCTGGTCGGCACCCGCTCGCCTTATGGCGCGGTCAGCAACAGCTTCGACCCGGATTACGTCAGCGGCGGCTCCAGCTCCGGCTCGGCCAGCGTGGTCGCCCGTGGCCTGGTGCCCTTCGCCCTGGGCACCGACACTGCCGGCTCGGGCCGCGTACCAGCCGGTTTCAACAATATCGTCGGGCTCAAACCGACCAAGGGCTGGCTGCCCAACACCGGTCTGGTACCAGCATGCCGCACCCTGGACTGCATCTCCGTGTTCGCTCTGACCGTCAGCGACGCTCTAACCGTAGCCAATATCGCCGGTGGCTATGACGCCGCCGATGCCTACAGCCGCAAGAACCCCAACAGCGCCAAGGTCGGCATGCCGACCCAGCCGCGCCTGGCCGTGCCGAGCAACCCCGAGTTTTTCGGCGACAGCCAGAACCAGGCCGTCTACGAGGCCGCGCTGGGTAAACTGCGCGAGCTGGGTGCCGAGCTGGTGGAAATCGATTTCGCCCCCTTCCAGCAACTGGCCGAGCAGCTCTACTACGGCTCCTGGGTTGCCGAGCGCACCGTCGCGGTGGAAGGCGTGAACCCCGAACACATCAACCCGGTGGTGCGCGGCATCGTCGCGGGCGGCCACAAGTACAGCGCCTGCGATGCCTACAAGGCCGAATACATCCGCGCCGAACTGAGTCGCGTGATCAACGACGTGCTGGCCGACTTCGACGCGCTGGTCGTAGCGACCTCGCCGACCATTCGCACCCTGGCTGAGATGGAGGCCGAACCCGTGCTGTTCAACAGCCAGTTCGGCACCTACACCAACTTCACCAACCTCGCTGACTTGTCCGCTCTGGCCGTGCCCGCAGGCTTTCGCGCAGATGGCCTGCCGGCCGGCATCACCCTGATCGCTCCGGCCTGGCATGACCAGGCACTGGCCGCCTTCGGCCAGCGCTGGCAGCAGGCGCTCAATCTGCCGCTGGGCGCCACCGGCAAGCCGCTACCTGCGCAAACTGCCAGCGACAAACAGGCACCCGGCAGCATCCGCGTCGCCGTGGTCGGCGCACACCTGACCGGCATGCCACTGAACTTCCAGCTCAGCACACGCGATGCCGTGCTGGTGGAGCAGACCACCAGCGCCGCGCATTACCGCCTCTACGCGCTGCCCGGCACCGTACCGCCCAAACCAGGCCTGGCGCGGGTTGCCGAAGATGGCGCGGCGATCATCGTCGAGCTGTGGGACATACCGCAGGCGCGCTTCGGCGAATTCGTCGCGGAAATCCCGCCACCCTTGGGCATCGGCAACCTGGAGCTGGCCGACGGCCGCTGGGTCAAGGGCTTTATCTGCGAGCCCTATGCGCTGGACGGCGCGCGCGATATCACCAGCTTCGGTGGCTGGCGCGCCTTTATCGCCAGCACCAAGGCCTGAGCCCGCTCATGTCGAGTACCGCCGAACGCCCGCAGAGCCTGGCCGAGCGCATCTACGCCCGGCTCAAGGACGACATCTTCGAGTTCCGCCTGATGCCCGGTGATCGCTTCTCCGAAGGCGAGGTCGCCGCGCGCATGGCCGCCAGCCGCACGCCGGTGCGCCAGGCGCTGCACCGCTTGCAACGCGACGGCTATCTGGACGTGCACTTTCGCAGCGGCTGGCAGGTACGGGCATTGGACTTCGCGCAGTTCGACGAGCTCTACGAGCTGCGCATCGTCCTCGAACTCGAAGCGGTGCGGCGCATCTGCCAGCGCCCCACCGACGAACAACCCACTGCACTGCAAGCGCTCGCGCGCACCTGGCTGGTGCAAGAACAGCAGCGCTTGCAGGATGGCGCCGTCGTAGCTCAGCTCGACGAGGCCTTTCACTGCCAATTGCTGGAGGCCGCCGGCAATCAGGAGATGGCCCGCGTGCACCGTGAGGTCAGCGAGAAGATCCGCATTCTAAGGCGCCTGGACTTCACCCAGGCGCCGCGCATCGACCTCACCTACGCCGAGCACGGGCAGATTCTCCAGGCAATCCTGACCCGTCGTTCAGAAGAGGCACAGCAATTGCTCAAGAGCCATATAGAGGTCAGCCAGGCGCAGGTGCACAGCATCACCTTGCACAGGCTGTACGGCGCGCGCCAGCGCGTAGAGCCGACAAAGCCATGACCTTCACTGCATACCCATAACAACGCTGTCCGCTTACTCACATTCGAGAATGGAGATCGCACCATGCAACGTCGCCGCCTGATCAAGGCCTTCACTCTTTCCGCGTCCATCGCCGCCATGGGCCTGTCCTGGACCATCCAGGCCGCCGAGACCATCAAGGTCGGCATCCTGCACTCGCTGTCCGGCACCATGGCCATTTCGGAAACCTCGCTCAAAGACATGGCGCTGATGACCATTGACGAGATCAACGCCAAGGGTGGTGTGCTCGGCAAGAAACTGGAGCCGGTGGTGGTCGACCCCGCCTCCAACTGGCCGCTGTTCGCCGAGAAGGGCCGCCAACTGCTGACCCAGGACAAGGTCGCCGTGACCTTCGGCTGCTGGACCAGCGTGTCGCGCAAATCCGTGCTGCCGGTCTATGAAGAACTCAACGGCCTGCTGTTCTACCCGGTGCAATACGAAGGCGAAGAAATGTCGCCGAACGTCTTCTACACCGGCGCCGCGCCAAACCAGCAGGCCATCCCGGCGGTGGAATACCTGCTCAGCGAAGACGGCGGCAGCGCCAAGCGCTTCTTCCTGCTCGGCACCGACTACGTCTACCCGCGCACCACCAACAAGATCCTGCGCGCCTTCCTGCACAGCAAGGGCATCGCCGACAAGGATATCGAAGAGATCTACACCCCCTTCGGCCACAGCGACTATCAAACCATCGTCGCCAACATCAAGAAGTTCGCCGCCGGCGGCAAGACCGCCGTGATCTCCACCGTCAACGGCGACTCCAACGTACCGTTCTACAAGGAGCTGGCCAACCAGGGCCTGGACGCCACCGAAGTGCCGGTGGTGGCCTTCTCCGTGGGCGAAGAAGAACTGCGCGGCATCGACACCAAGCCGCTGGTCGGCCACCTGGCGGCCTGGAACTACTTCCAGTCCGTGGATAACCCGGTCAACGAGAAGTTCGTCGCCGACTGGAAGGCCTATGCCAAGGCCAAGAACCTGCCGAATGCCAACACCGTGGTCACCAACGACCCGATGGAAGCCACCTACGTGGGCATCCACATGTGGGCGCAGGCCGTCGAGAAGGCCGGCACCACCGACGTCGACAAGGTGCGCGAGGCCATGGCCGGGCAGACCTTCGACGCGCCGAGCGGCTTCACCCTGACCATGGACAAGACCAACCACCACCTGCACAAGCCAGTGATGATCGGCGAGATCCAGGATGACGGTCAGTTCTCCGTGGTCTGGCAGACCGAGAGCCCGATTCGCGCCCAGCCGTGGAGCCCGTACATCGAAGGCAACGACAAGAAGCCGGATCACCCGGTCAAGTCGAACTGAGGCAAAAGCCTCTCCCTGCACCGACCGTGCAGGGAGAGGACAAAAGTAGCCCGGATGCAATCCGGGGAGAGCTGTCCCGGATTGCATCCGGGCTACGCCAAGGACACACCTGATGCACACTGCCCTTACCCGAATTTTGCTGAGCCTGCTGCTCTGCCTGCCACTGGCAGCGAACGCGGGCGAGGCCGACGACTTCGTCGCCGCCAACGCTGGCAAGCAGGCCAAGCTGCTGCAAAGCTGGGCCGCCGCGCCCAAAGCCGAACGCATGCCGCTGCTGCAGGCCCTGCAGCAGGGCCGCGTTGGCAGCGACGCCGACAAGCGCGCCTTTATCGAACAGGATGACGACACCTGGCAGGCCGCCGAAGGCGACGCCGCAGCCAACGGCACGCCGCGCAAGGTGCGCCTGAACAACCGTTTGCGCGGCCTGACCGCCACCGCCCTGGCCAGCCATCAATTGCTCGGCGATGATGCGGCCCAGCGCCTTGAGGCCGCCCAGCAACTGCAACGCAACACCCCGGCGGCCCTGCTGCCACTGCTGGAAAGTCGTCTGAGCATCGAAGCCGATAACGCGGTAAAAGACGCCATCACCCTGGCCCTGGCCAACCTGCAACTGGTGGCCGAGGATCCCGCCGTGCGCCTGGCCGCGGTGCAGCGCCTGGGCGAAACCGGAGAGCCACTGGCACGCACCCGTCTGCAGTCGCTGATCGACGGCGGCCAGGAGAGCGACACCACGGTGCTCAGCGCCGCACGTCAGAGCCTGGCGCGGATCAACAACAAACTGATGATCGGCGAGGTGCTCGGCCAGGCCTTCAGCGGCCTGTCGCTGGGCTCGATCCTGCTGCTCGCCGCCCTCGGCCTGGCCATCACCTTCGGCCTGCTCGGGGTGATCAACATGGCCCACGGCGAGATGCTGATGCTCGGCGCCTACACCACTTACGTGGTGCAACTGAGCTTTCAGAAACTCGCCCCAGGCTATCTCGAACTCTATCCGCTGGCCGCGCTGCCGATTGCCTTCGTGGTCACCGCCTGCATCGGCATGGCGCTGGAGCGCACGGTGATTCGCCATCTCTATGGCCGCCCGCTGGAAACCCTGTTGGCCACCTGGGGCATCAGCCTGATCCTGATTCAACTGGTGCGCGTCACCTTCGGCGCGCAGAACGTCGAAGTGGCCAACCCGGCCTGGCTCTCCGGCGGCATGCAGGTGCTGCCGAATCTGGTGCTGCCGTACAACCGCATCGTCATCATCGGCTTCGCCCTGTTCGTGGTGGTGCTGACCTGGCTGCTGCTGAACAAGACGCGCTTGGGCCTGAACGTGCGTGCCGTGACGCAGAACCGCAACATGGCCGCCTGCTGCGGCGTGCCCACCGGGCGCGTGGACATGCTCGCCTTCGGCCTCGGCTCCGGCATCGCCGGCCTTGGCGGCGTGGCCCTGAGCCAGATCGGCAACGTCGGCCCGGATCTCGGCCAGAGCTACATCATCGACTCCTTCCTGGTGGTGGTGCTCGGCGGCGTTGGCCAGTTGGCCGGTAGCGTGCTGGCTGCCTTCGGCCTGGGGGTGGTGAACAAGTTCCTCGAACCGCAGATTGGCGCCGTGCTGGGCAAAATCCTCATCCTCGCGCTGATCATTCTGTTCATCCAGAAACGCCCGCAGGGCCTGTTCGCCTTGAAAGGCCGGGTGATCGATTGATGAGCGCGCCATCGAGCGTAGGGCGGGTGAAACCCGCCACCTCTACCGAACGCCATCGCTGTGCGGCGGGTTGCACCCGCCCTACGGAAATAACAGACGAGTGATCGACTGATGAATGCGATAAATCAAACGCTGCTGGCCCGCGCCAGCGCCAAGCTCGGCCCGCAGATCTCGCTGGGCATCGGCCTGCTGGTGCTGGCGATCCTTGTCGCCATGCCGCTACTGCATCTGCTGCCCGCCGACCACACCCTGCACGTGACGGCCTACAGCCTAACGCTGGTGGGCAAGATCCTCTGCTACGCCATCGTCGCCCTGGCGCTGGATCTGGTCTGGGGCTACGCCGGCATGCTGTCGCTGGGCCACGGCCTGTTCTTCGCCCTCGGCGGCTACGCCATGGGCATGTACCTGATGCGCCAGAGCGCCGGTGACGGCCTTCCAGCCTTTATGAGCTTTCTCGCCTGGAACGAGCTGCCCTGGTACTGGTACGGTACCTCCAGCTTCCTCTGGGCCATGTGCCTGGTGGTACTGGCGCCCGGCCTGCTGGCGCTGGTGTTCGGCTTCTTCGCCTTCCGCTCGCGGATCAAGGGCGTGTACTTCTCGATCATGACCCAGGCGCTGACCTTCGCCGGCATGCTCTTGTTCTTCCGCAACGAAACCGGCTTCGGCGGCAACAACGGCTTTACCGGTTTCACCCGCATTCTCGGCTTCGACATCACCGCGCAGGGCACCCGCGCGGTGTTGTTCATGGCCACCGTTTTGTTGCTGGTCGGCAGCCTGTACCTGGGCTTTCGCCTGGCGCGCAGCAAGTTCGGCCGTGTGCTCACCGCCCTGCGTGACGCCGAGAATCGGGTGATGTTCTGCGGCTACGATCCGCGTGGCTACAAGCTGTTCATCTGGGTTTTGAGCGCGGTGCTGTGCGGTCTGGCCGGGGCGCTGTACGTGCCGCTGGTGGGCATCATCAACCCCAGCGAGATGGCGCCGACGCAGTCCATCGAAGCCGCCGTCTGGGTCGCCCTCGGCGGGCGCGGCACGCTGATCGGGCCGCTGCTCGGCGCCGGTATCGTCAACGGCATGAAGAGCTGGTTCACCGTGGCCTTCCCGGAATACTGGCTGTTCGCGCTCGGCGCCCTGTTCATCGTCGTCACCCTGTATCTGCCGCGTGGCGTGGTGGGCCTGCTACGCAAGGAAAAGGATCAATGAGAGCCACTCCGGTACCTGAAACCATGCTCGAAGCCGCCCTGGATCCCAGCGCATTGGACACCCGCCCGGTACTGGGCAAGGGCGTCAACGTGCGCCACGGCACCATCCTCACCCTGGAAGATATCAACGTCAGCTTCGATGGCTTCAAGGCGCTGACCAACCTGACGCTGTACATCGGCGTCGGCGAACTGCGTTGCATCATCGGCCCCAACGGCGCCGGCAAGACCACCATGATGGACGTCATCACCGGCAAGACCCGCCCGGACAATGGCGTGGCCTACTTCGGCGAACAGTTCGACCTGACCCGCATGAGCGAGGTGGAAATCGCCCAGGCCGGCATCGGCCGCAAGTTCCAGAAGCCCACGGTGTTCGAAGCGCTCTCGGTGTTCGAGAACCTGGAACTGGCGCAGAAGACCGACAAATCGGTATGGGCCAGCCTGCGCGCCAAACTCAGCGGCGAGCAGCGCGACCGCATCGACGAAGTGCTGCAGATCATCCGCCTGGACAGCTCACGCAACCGCCCGGCTGGCCTGCTCTCGCACGGCCAGAAGCAGTTTCTGGAGATCGGCATGCTGCTGATGCAGGAGCCGCACCTGCTGCTACTCGACGAGCCGGTGGCGGGCATGACCGACGCCGAAACCGAATTCACCGCCGAGCTGTTCAAGTCCCTGGCGCGTAAGCACTCGCTGATGGTGGTCGAGCACGACATGGGCTTCGTTGGCTCCATCGCCGATCACGTCACCGTATTGCACCAGGGCAGCGTGCTGGCCGAAGGCTCATTGGAGCAGGTGCAGAACGACGAGCGGGTGATCGAGGTTTATCTGGGGCGCTAACGCATACCTGTGGGAGGGGCTTTAGCCGCGAGCGCTTAAAGATCAAAAGCATCGCGGCTAATCGGTTCGCCGCCCGCAAAACGAATAAAGGACATCGATATGCTGCAAGTCCAACAACTCCACCAGTATTACGGCGGCAGCCACATCCTGCGCGGCCTGTCGTTCGACGTGAAGGTCGGCGAAGTCACCTGCCTGCTCGGTCGTAACGGTGTGGGCAAAACCACCCTGCTCAAATGCCTGATGGGCCTGATCCCGGCCAAAGACGGCAGCGTGCAATGGGAAGGCAAGGCCATCACCGGCTTCAAACCGCACCAGCGCGTGCACGCCGGTATCGCCTACGTGCCGCAGGGGCGCGAAATCTTCGGTCGCCTGACCGTGGAAGAAAACCTGCTGATGGGCCTGTCACGCTTTCCCGGCAGCCAGGCCAAGGCCGTACCGGAATTTATCTACGAGCTGTTCCCGGTGCTGCGCGAGATGAAGCACCGCCGTGGCGGCGATCTCTCTGGCGGCCAGCAGCAACAGCTTGCAATTGGCCGCGCCCTGGCCAGCCAGCCGCGCCTGCTGATCCTCGACGAGCCTACCGAAGGCATCCAGCCCTCGGTGATCAAGGAGATCGGCGTGGTAATCAAGAAACTCGCCGAGCGTGGCGACATGGCCATCCTGCTGGTCGAGCAGTTCTACGATTTTGCCGCCGAACTGGCCGACCAGTACCTGGTGATGAGCCGTGGCGAGATCGTCCAGCAAGGCCGTGGCGAGAACATGGAAGCCGAAGGCGTGCGCGGCCTGGTAGCGATCTGATGCGCAGCGTAGGGCGGGTGAAACCCGCCTAATCCTTCATCAGAGAGCATCAATAACTGATGATGGGCCATGGCGAAAACTGGAAACCGAAGGCATGCGCGCCCTGGTGGCGATCCGATAGAAATGTAGGGCGGGTGCAACCCGCCAGATCCTCTATCCAGAGAGCGTCAGTTGCTGGTGATAGGCCATGGCGAAAACATGGAGCCGAAGGCGTGCACGGGCCGCATCTTGTGGCTTGAGCTCATTCAAGCCAATAAACACCCGTGCTCAAAGGTTATCCTCTTCGACACGCCGGGCCTCGAATCAGGTGAAGTGCCTGGAAAAGGGCCTGCTGATCGAGACATGCGCGCCGGAAACTCTTGATCAAACCGGCAACCGAACGCGTGCAGCAGTTCCTCGAACTGTCCGTATGACCATCGCTGGCGTATAACCAGCGATCCAACTGTGAGAAACGAGGTTATCCATGAGCAAGGTGGCATTCATCACAGGCGCAACATCCGGTTTCGGCCGCGCCACGGCACGACGCTTCGCCGAAGCGGGCTGGGCCCTGGTGCTCAGCGGTCGACGTCTGGAGCGCCTGGAAGAATTGCAGACAGAACTGCAGGACAAGGTGCCGGTACACATCGCCACACTTGACGTGCGCGACGCCGCAGCAGTGAAGGCGCTGGTCGATGGCCTGCAAGCGCCGTTCGATCGCATCGACGTGCTGGTCAACAACGCGGGTCTGGCGCTGGCCCCGGAAGCTGCGCAGAAGGTGGCCCTGGAAGACTGGCACACCATGATCGACACCAACATCACCGGCCTGGTCAACGTCACCCACGCGGTGCTGCCCAAGCTGCTGGAGATCGGCAAGGGCACCAGCATCATCAACATCGGCTCGGTGGCCGGTGAATGGCCCTATCCGGGCGGCCACGTGTATGGCGCCAGCAAGGCCTTCGTCAAACAGTTCAGCTTCAACCTGCGCTGCGACCTGGTATCGACCGGCGTACGCGTCACCGATATCGCACCGGGCATGGCCGAAACCGAGTTCACCCTGGTGCGTACCAAGGGCAATCAGGCCGCTTCCGACGCGTTGTACAGCAGCACCACGCCGCTGACCGCCGAAGACATCGCCGAGCAAATCTTCTACGTCGCCAGCCTGCCGGATCACATCAACATCAACCGCCTGGAAATCATGCCGAGCCGCCAGGCTTGGGCGCCCTTCGCCGTCGACCGCGATTGAAACGCTCACCGTAGGGCGAGCGTGCCTGATGCGCTCGCCCTACGGCCACCAAGCCCGCAGCACATATGCAATCACAGGGTGCCTGAACACAAAGGCCAACGCGCACCGAATTGGTTCGGGGCACGCCTCTTGCTTGCCCACTCGGTCAATAATCGAGTGGAACACCCGCCCTGCCATGAATCTGCCTGCCGCCCTGTTCACGCCTAGCTGGCCTGCCGAGCTGGAACTGGCCTATGCCCGCCAGGGCGAACGCACCACGCCAGTGCAAAGACGCCACCTAGGCCCACTTAGAGTGCAGAAACACCTGTACGCGGAAGGGCCGCAGGTTTGCCAGCACATCATCGTGCACCCACCTGGCGGCATTGCCGGCGGCGACCGCCTGGACATCAGCGCCCATGCCGGCGAAAAAAGCTGGGCACAGCTCACCAGCCCCGGCGCGGCCAAGTGGTATCGCGCAGCAGGCGTGGCCCATCAGCATCTGCGCCTGCGCGTCGATGCCGGCGCCACCCTGGAATGGCTGCCGCAGGAAACCATCATCTATGCCGGTGCCCAGGCCGAACTGCATACGCAGATCGACCTGCACGGCGACGCCCGCCTGTTCTACTGGGACATCATCGCCCTCGGTCGCCCGGCTGCCGACGAACGCTTTACCAGCGGCCACTTCCAGGCCGTATTGGACGTGCGCCGCGACGGCAAGCTGCTGTGGCACGAGCGCCAGCGCGTGAGCGGCGGCGACGGCCTGCTCGACTCACCCATCGGCCTCGACGGCCAGCCGGTGTTCGCCACCCTGCTGGTCAGCGGCGAGCTGGACAGCGAGCTGCTGGAGCGCTGCCGCGAGTTGCAAGTCGACGGCGTGCGCGGCGACCTCAGCCAACTGTCCGGCCTGCTGGTCGCCCGCTGCCTGGCCAGCGAAGCGCTCAAGGCGCGCGCCTGGCTGATCGCCCTGTGGCGCCTGCTACGCCCGGCACTGCTGGGCCGCGAAGCCGTGCCACCACGCATCTGGAGTACATGACGGCGGAGGTATAAAGCGACACCCGCCCCACCACCACGACACATTCCGGCGATGCCAGGCATACGCCCCAATGGAGTAACACGATGGATCTGAGTCCACGCGAGAAAGACAAACTGCTGATCTTCACCGCCGGCCTGGTGGCCGAGCGCCGCCTGGCGCGCGGGGTCAAGCTGAACTACCCGGAGGCCATGGCCTATATCTCCGCCGCCCTGCTCGAAGGCGCCCGCGACGGCCAGACCGTGGCCGAGCTGATGCACTTCGGCACCACCCTGCTGAGCCGCGAACAGGTGATGGAAGGGGTGCCGGAAATGATCCCGGAAATCCAGATCGAAGCCACCTTCCCCGACGGCACCAAGCTGGTGACCGTCCACCAGCCGATTGCATAAGTCATGAGTTACTCGATTCAAGACGCCAGTGAGGCCGACCTACCCGGCATCCTCGCCATCTACAACGACGCGGTGGAGTTCACCACGGCGATCTGGAACGAAATCCTGGTGGATCTGGCCAACCGTCGTGCCTGGCTGGCCGAACGCACAGCCGCCGGTTTTCCCGTGCTGGTGGCGCGTGATGCCGCCGGCGAGGTACTCGGCTACGCCACTTACGGCGCCTGGCGTCCGCACGACGGCTATAAACACACCGTCGAGCACTCGGTCTACGTGCGCGCCGACCAGCGCGGCCAGGGCCTCGGCGCGCTGCTGATGCAGGCGCTGCTCGAACGCGCCCGCGCAGCCCGCCTGCACGTCATGGTCGCCGCCATCGAGTCGGAAAACGCCGCCTCGATCCGCCTGCACCAGCGCGCAGGCTTCGTCACCAGCGGACAGATGCCCCAGGTCGGTCGCAAGTTTGGCCGCTGGCTGGATCTGACCTTTATGCAATTGATTCTGGAGTGAGCCCATGGACGTGACGCTGCGCACGCTCACCCCCAGCGACTTCGCCTCTTATCGCCAGGGTCTGAACACCCTGCTGCTCGATGCGGTCGAGCACGGTGCGTCGGTGGGCTTTCTCGCCGACCTCGATGCACAGGCTGCTGACGACTATTTCGCTCAAGTCGAAGCGGCGCTACTGGAGGGTTCGTTGCTGCTCTGGATCGCTCATGAGCAAGATCGCGTTCTGGGCAGCGTGCAACTAAGCCTGTGCCAGAAGCCCAACGGACTTAACCGCGCAGAGATTCAAAAACTGCTGGTACTGAGCACGGCACGTCGTCGTGGTATCGCCCGCCTGCTGATGCAAGCCGTCGAGCAGCAAGCGGCAACCCGCAAACGTGGCCTGCTCTACCTCGACACCGAGGCTGGCAGCGACGCAGAACAGTTTTATCGCCACCTCGGCTACCAATGCATTGGTGGCCTACCCGACTACGCCTGCGGCCCGGACGGTACCTACCGGGCCAATGCCATCTACTACAAGACGCTTGCGAGGCCTGCACCATGATTCCTGGCCAATACCAGATTGCCGACGGCGAGATCGAGCTCAATGCCGGTCGCCGCACCCTCACCCTCTCAGTGGCCAACAGCGGCGACCGGCCGATTCAGGTCGGCTCGCACTACCACTTCTTCGAGACCAACGACGCCCTGCTGTTCGACCGCGCCGCCGCACGCGGCATGCGCCTGAACATCCCGGCTGGCACCGCCGTGCGCTTCGAGCCGGGGCAAAGCCGCGAGGTGGAGCTGGTCGAGCTGGCTGGCGCGCGCCGGGTGTTCGGCTTCGCCGGCCGGGTGATGGGCGACCTGGATTAAGCACACTTTATCAGGGCCTGTGGGAGGGGCTTTAGCCGCGATTCCAGCGACATCGCGGCTAAAGCCCCTCCCACAGAGCTAAACCGAACGCACTGTGTCAGGACTTCATTGATGAAAATTTCCCGCCAAGCCTACGCCGACATGTTCGGCCCCACCGTCGGCGACAAGGTGCGCCTGGCCGATACCAACCTGTGGATTGAGGTTGAGAAGGACTTCACCACCTACGGTGAAGAAGTGAAATTCGGCGGCGGCAAGGTCATCCGCGACGGCATGGGCCAGGGCCAACTGTGCGCCGCCGACGTGGTCGACACCCTGATCACCAACGCGCTGATCATCGACCACTGGGGCATCGTCAAAGCCGACGTCGGCCTCAAGGACGGACGCATCCACGCCATCGGCAAGGCCGGCAACCCGGATATCCAGCCCGACGTAACCATCGCCATCGGCGCCGGCACCGAGGTGATCGCCGGCGAAGGCATGATCCTCACTGCTGGCGGCATCGACACCCACATCCACTTCATCTGCCCGCAGCAGATCGAAGAAGCGCTGATGAGCGGCGTAACCACCATGATTGGTGGCGGCACCGGGCCGGCCACCGGCACCAACGCCACCACTTGCACCTCCGGGCCGTGGCACATGGCGCGCATGCTCCAGGCCGCCGACGCCTTCCCGATGAACCTGGGCTTCACCGGCAAGGGCAACGCCTCGCTGCCCGAACCGTTGATCGAACAGGTCAAGGCCGGTGCCATCGGTCTGAAGCTGCACGAGGACTGGGGCACCACCCCGGCGGCCATCGACAACTGCCTGTCGGTCGCCGATCAGTACGACGTGCAGGTGGCGATCCACACCGACACCCTGAACGAGTCCGGCTTCGTCGAAACCACCCTTGGCGCGTTCAAGGGCCGCACCATCCACACCTACCACACCGAGGGTGCCGGTGGCGGCCACGCACCGGACATCATCAAGGCCTGCGGCTTCCCCAACGTGCTGCCGTCCTCGACCAACCCGACGCGGCCGTTCACCAAGAACACCATCGACGAGCACCTGGACATGCTCATGGTCTGCCACCACCTCGACCCGAGCATCGCCGAGGACGTAGCCTTCGCCGAAAGCCGTATCCGCCGCGAGACCATCGCTGCCGAAGACATCCTGCATGACCTCGGCGCGTTCTCCATGATCAGTTCCGACAGCCAGGCCATGGGCCGCGTCGGCGAGGTGATCACCCGCACCTGGCAGACCGCCGACAAGATGAAGCAGCAGCGCGGCCCGCTGCCCGAAGACGTGCCGGGCAACGACAACTTTCGCGCCAAGCGCTATATCGCCAAGTACACCATCAACCCGGCCATCACCCACGGCATCAGCCATGAGGTGGGCTCGATCGAAGTGGGCAAATGGGCCGACCTGGTGCTGTGGCGCCCGGCTTTCTTCGGCGTCAAACCGACGCTGATCCTCAAAGGCGGGGCGATTGCCGCCAGCCTGATGGGCGACGCCAACGCCTCGATCCCGACGCCGCAGCCGGTGCACTACCGGCCGATGTTCGCCAGCTACGGCGGCAGCCGCCATGCCACCAGCATCACCTTTATCAGCCAGGCGGCGTTCGAGGCCGGCGTGCCGCAGCAGCTTGGTTTGAAGAAGCAGATCGGCGTGGTCAAAGGCTGCCGCGAGGTGCAGAAGACCGACCTGATCCACAACGGCTACCTGCCGAATATCGAGGTCGATCCGCAGAACTACCAGGTCAAGGCCGACGGCCAGTTACTCTGGTGCGAGCCGGCCGACGTGCTGCCGATGGCGCAGCGCTATTTCCTGTTCTGACATCCCTGGCTGAAATGACAAATGGCGGGTTTCACCCGCCCTACAGGAACGGTGATTGCTCGCCTGCGCAAACAGCCTGGTCTGCTTTGACATGCTGGCGGGTTTCACCCGCCCTACGGGAAGGTGATTGTTCGTCTGCGCAAACCGCCTGGTTTGTTTTGACATGCTGGCGGGTTGCACCCGCCCTACGGGAAGGCGATTGCCCGCCTGCGCAAACCTGTAGGGCGGGTGCAACCCGCCAATTCACTCTCCGACGCCCAGGTCATCAAGGTTCGAATCACCGCCCCAATCAATCGGGTAAACGCCCTGCTTCACCCAACGGTGAAACGACGACCAGGGCCAGTCCCGCACACGCGTCACCAGGCCGTGCTTGAGCGGATTGCCGTGCAGGTAGTCAAAATGGCGGGTGTAGTCGTTCTCATCGCGGATCAGGTGCTCCCAGAAGCGTTGCTGCCAAAGCGTGCCCTGCCCCTTAACCTGACGTCGCTCGCTCAGCAGGTCGATACGGTTGTAATTGCGACAGGCATGGCTGACATGCCGCTTGATCAGTCGCCAGCGATTGGAAAAGTCCGCGTCGTCAGGCGGTAAACGCCAGATGGCATGCAGGTGATCCGGCAACAATACCCAGGCGTCGATGGTGAAGGGCTGGGTCAGGCGCACGGTCTGGATTGCCTCGCGCAAGGCCTGGCGGATATCGGGATGGGTGAGGATTGGCTGGCGCCGTTCGGTGACGAGGGTGAAGAAATAGGCGCCGCCAGGAACGGCGGCGCGGCGGTAGTCGGGCATGGCAACGTCCTTGTTGCAGATTTGATAAGTGGCGGGTTGCACCCGCCCTACGGGTAGGCGATTGCTCGCCTGCACAAATCACCTGGTCTGTTTTGACATTCTGGCGGATTTCACCCGCCCTACGGGTCATGTGTAGAGCGGGTGAAACCCGCCACAGCCATTGAGGCTAGCCCATTCAGGACGCTTGCTTCATCTCGTCGTAGGCGCTGAGGTAATCACCGGCCAGTTGCTGCTTCTCCTTGTCGCGCAGCAGCTTGCCGGCCATCTGGAAGAAGGTGTGTTCTTCCTCCTTGAGGTGATGCTCGACCTTATGCGCCAGCGCCTTGGCCTGCGCCAGCCAGCTCGGGCTGCTGGGGTCGGTTTCTTCCAGATCCTCGATCATTTCGTCCATCTGGTGATGCTCGGCAATCGCATGGCGCGACAGGTCGACGCCAGCGTCCTGCTGCATCAGGGGAATATAGAAATGGCGCTCCTCGGCCACCGAATGCACCGCCAGCTCCTGTTTGAGCTGGGCGAACAGGGCATGGCGCTCAGCGCTGTCGCCCTGGGTAGCAACCAGTTTCTGGGCCAGATCGCGCTGGATGTCGTGGCTGATACGCAAGGCTTCGAAAATCGTCATGCGGGCATCTCCTCCTGAGTCACGGTCTAGTAGCACTAGACCATCAGCTCAGCGATAGGTGCCGCATCGCTTGCTCAGCGCAGTTGGCTGTCCTTGCTGCCGCGACGGTTGTACCCCGTGAAAGCGGCGTTCTCCCGGTCGTGCTCGGTCTGGCAATTGACGCACAGGCGCACGCCGACAATGGCCCGGCGGCGCGCTTCGGGAATGACCGCGTCGCACTCTTCGCAGTGACGCAGGCTCTCACCTTTCGGCAACTGGCTGCGGGCACGCGCGACGGCGTCCTCGATGCTGCTGTCGATCTGCTCCTGCACTGCACTGTCGCTTGCCCAACCACCTGCCATGCTCGATCTCCTTCTGCTTGCCGGACAGATATGCGCCCGGCGCAGATGAAGTGCAAGAGCTGCCCGTCGTTACTCGCGGACTTCCATGAACTCCTTGGCCCAGACGATGTAATCCTCGGGCATCGTGTACTTGTGCGTCAGTTCGGTGGCGTTGAGGTCGCAAGGTTGGGCGCCGCGCTGCTCGCGCAGGCAGTCGTAGGTGGCCTTGATCGCGGCGAAGTAAGCGGCATGGCCGTTAACCACGATACGCACGCCCAGATGCGCCAGGCGCTCGTTGTCGCGCAGTTCCGGGTTGCCGTAGGTGACCAGCATCAGCGGCACCTTGAGGCCTTCGGCGATCTGTTCGAGGTGGGCGAAATCCTTGACCCCGACCAGGCAGATGCCATCGGCACCGGCCGCCTCGTAGGCGCGGGTGCGGCGGATCACTTCATCGACTTCCAGTACACCGGCATGGGTACGGGCGATGATCGACAGATCCGGGTCAACGCGCGCTTCCAGTGCGGCGAGGATCTTGCCCACGCCCTCTTCAATGGAAATCAGGTCGGTGGACTTGCGGCCAAACTGAGCCGGCAACAGGGTGTCTTCGATGGTCAGTGCAGCAACGCCTGCGCGCTCCAGTTCGACCACGGTACGCATGACGTTGAGGGCATTGCCATAGCCGTGGTCGGCATCGGCGATCACCGGCAAACGCGCCACGCGGCCAATTCGCGCGGCCTGCTCGACGAACTCACTCAAGGTGATCAGGGCGAAGTCCGGGGCGCCGAGCACCTGCAAAGAGGCGACGGAGCCGCCGAGAATGCCGACCTCGAAGTCGAGATCAGCGGCGATACGGGCCGACATCGGGTCGAAGACCGAGGCGGTGTGATAACAGCGGTCGGAAGCCAGCAGTGCACGAAAGGCACTGCGCAGCTCATGATGGGATGCACGTTGAAGGATGGGCATGGGGCGTATTCCAAAGTCGGTTGAATCGCTTTTTCTCTTTTTAGTCATCGCGTAGACGCCGCCAATGCTAGCGCAAGGCACTTGCATCAGGCTTTCGTCGGCATTGCTCGTTCGGCGCCTGTTGGACGCCAATTCGCCTTCTACAGCAATTTATCGGCCAGCCAGCTCGGCCGGCAGTTGTGGCATGAATCCACCGCTGGTCAGCAGCGCATAGGCCATCCACGCAGCCACCGCCAGATAGGCCAAACGCGGCAACCAGATGGCCAGCGCCTGCTGGCTGGATGCAAGCTGCGCCCCTTGTAGCTGGCCAAAGCGCAGCAGCGCCTGACCTGGCCGCCCGACGGCCTCGGCGCTGCTCAACTGCGCGATAAGCATGGCCTTGCCGGGAAACGACAGGGCCTGAAAGGCACCGACCAATGACTGCCCGGCGGCAACACGCCCAGCCACGCTGGCGAATTCCCGCCGCAGCCTGGCGTTGGCCAATGTGCGACAGGCTTGCGGCAAAGCATCGAGTACCGGTACGCCAGCCTCCAGCAACAGCCCAAAGCTATCGCAAAAATCTCGCATATCCGCCGCGCCCTGCATGCGCCCGAGCAGCGGCAGCGCCAGCAGCAGATCATCGACTCGGGACGCCCGCTGCCCACGACGCCGCTGCCAATAGCGCCAGGCGCTACGCACCAGCAACAGAGAGGCGAACAGCAGCAACAGCGGTAACAGCACAGCGGCCAGATAGCCGACCAGGCTCAACGTACCCGCCACCAAGGCAGGCAATGGCTTGACCGCCAGCGCCAGCAGCAATACCCCGACCGGCGGCAGCATGCGCGACTTCAGTGCCCGCGCCTGCCGAGACTGCGCAGCATAACGCTGAGCCAGTTGCGCATGCAGATGCCCCAAGGCACCGGCCTGCTGCGCCGCTCGCAGCAAGGCAACTTCCAGTGGCGTGAATACGCCACTCAGTTGGCCGGAAGTCGCCAGATCTCGCCCGCCGTTCACATGCTGGCGCAAGCGCTGCAAGCGCGCGCTGTGCCGTCGCGCCAGCGTCAGGCTCGCCAGCGCCTGCGCGACCGGCACGCCCGCCTGCTCCATGGCCGCCAGGTGCTCGAACAAACGAGCACGTTCATGCAAATCGAGAAAGGCAACTGAAGGAAGCATGACAAGTACCAAAGGGAGCAGCGCGGACAGGGTAACGAGCCGCCACGCAGACGGCTACGGCTCAGGCTCCGGCACACTGGCCTGGGGTAGCCAGCGATGCACAATGCTGCCCAGGCTGCCATCCTTGTGCATGGCAACCAATGCCTGGCGCCAGCGTGCCACGCGCGCAGGGTCAGTGCGTGTGGAGAAGGCGATGTAATAGGCCGAACGCATCAAGGGCAGGTGTTCGGTCAGGTCATCCGGGCGTAAACCGACAGACGCCAGCTCATAGCTCAGTGTCAGGTCTTCGGTGGCAATCAGATTGACACGTCCAAACTTGAGCATCGTCAGCATTTGCCGCGCACTGGAAACCCCATACAGATTGCTGAATCCCTGGCTGCTGAGCACTTCGTAGGTGTACCAGCGCTTGGGCACTGCCAGCGGCCCACTGGCGGCGGCATCCTGTAACGTGGAAATATTCAGCTTGCGCGACTTCATCGAGTAGAAGCGGGTCGTACCCACCAGAATCGGGCCGACCCATTGAAAACGCGCCTCGCGTTCGGCAGTCCGCACCGTGGAGAACAATCCGGTGTCGGCCTGGTTCTCGGTCAGGTGGATGGCACGCGTCCAGGGCATTAACTCGATACGCGCGTCATCGCCAGTACGCGCGATCAACGCCCGCACCACGGCAACCGATAGCCCCTCAAGTTGGCCATCACGCCGGAAACTCAGCGGCGCGGCATCCTCGGTGAGTAGACGCAGCGCATCGGCCCTTGCACTCATCGCGCAGAGACAGATCAATGCAATACCGAGACGTATCAACACGGTAGATCCTCCCTATAGCAGCAGCCTAGCAGCCAGGAGGAACAACCGCTCATCGGCCTATCAACTCGTTCACTTCTTCCTCCGTAGCCTGCGGGAACCACTGGCGATAAAACCGCTCCAGCGTTCCGTCCACGCGCATGCTCTGCAACTGTGCTCGCCACTGAGCAACCCGCGTTGGCGAGGTCTGCGGGGAAAAAGCGATATAGGAAGCCGTTGGCATCAGGTCGAACTGCCACTGCACCTCATCAACGGACATGCCCTGCTCGGCCAACATCGCATCGAGGCTCAGGTCATTGGCAATGATCAGCTTTACCCGCCCGTGATGAAACAGGCGCAGCATGTCGGCGGGAGTCGCCACACCGTAGAGATTCTTCAGCCCCTTGGCAGCCAGCACTTCGTGGCTGTACCACTGTTTGGGCACAGCCAGAGTGCCCATCTGGGCCAACTCCTTGAGATTGCGCACGCGCAGATGATCAGAACGGCGGCTGTAGAACCCCGTACGCCCGACAGCGATGGGGCCAACCCATTGGAAGTGGTCTTCACGCTGAGCAGTACGCACCACAGGGAACAACGCGGTATCGGGTTGCTGGCGCACCTGATGATAGCCACGTGTCCAAGGCACCATCTCGATCTGAGCAGGCACGCCAAGCCGGCGCGCCAACTCTTCGACCACTTGCACCGTCATGCCGTGCGGCCGACCGCCCTCCAAGTAGGTGAAGGGCCGGTTCTCTTCGGTATACAGGCGCAGCTCATCGGCCATGAGCGGGAGACTCAGGCACGACAGCAGTACGGCAAGTGCTATGGGTTTGAACATGAATACATCCGCAAAGTGGATGAGCGACGACAAAAACTGCTCACCACATGGCGATATTAAGGCGTCAATCCCATGTCGTCATCCTGCAGCAGACGTGATGCATGGCGGCCCCGGCTGTCTGCAAGCAGTCATCGCTCATACTTTTTCATAATCCGGGCGACGGTCGGGCTGGCTCTGCAGGCGCGCTCAGGCGATCATCAGCGTCCCATTTCGCTGTTCGATCGCTATGACCTCCACTACAGACAGCTCGACCCCGACTCATAAACCGCGCCCACTGATCGACCTGGCCATCAGCATTCTGATCCCTTCGTTCATCCTCATGAAGCTCAGCGGCGAGCAGCGCCTCGGCGCGGATGGCGCTCTGCTGCTGGCCCTGGCCTTGCCACTGGGCTGGGGCGCGTTCGAGCTGATCAAGTACCGCAAATTCAATTTCATTGCCCTGCTCGGCCTGATCAGCGTGGCGCTGACCGGCGGTATCGGCCTGCTGCACCTCGATACCCAATGGCTGGCGGTCAAGGAAGCGGCCATCCCCGGCCTGATCGGCATTGCCGTGCTGGTATCGACGCGTACACGCTATCCCTTGATCCGCACGCTGCTGTTCAACAAGACCGTACTGAATGTCGACAAGATCCACGAACGTCTGGAGCAAGGCGGCCATGTCGAACATTTCGAGACGCGCCTGATGCGCGCCACCTACTGGCTCAGCGGCACGTTCTTCTTCTCTTCGGCGATGAACTATGCGCTGGCCAAATGGATCGTGGTCAGCCCGTCTGGCACCGAAGCCTTCAACGATGAGCTCGGGCGCATGACGCTGCTCAGCTACCCGATGATCGCCATTCCCTCAATGATCATGCTCATGGCGATCTTCTACTACCTGTGGAAGACCATCCACGGCCTGACCGGGCTGAGCCTGGAAGAGATAATGGCCAATCAGGAGCGCCAGTCCTGAGCCGCTGACGCGGGCTGCCCATGCTGCTCTCGTCCGCTTACCTGGGGCTGCTGCTCTCAGCATTCGCTGCAGCCACCCTGTTACCGCTGCAGTCGGAGGCCGTGCTGGTGGCCCTGCTGCTCGGCGGCGCCCACGCCACCTGGGCGCTGCTGGCAGTGGCCACGCTGGGCAACGTACTGGGTTCGTGGGTCAACTGGCTGCTGGGTCGCTCGCTGGAACATTACCGGCACAAGCGCTGGTTCCCGGTCAGCGATACGCGCTTGGAGCAGGCGCAAGCCTGGTATGCGCGCTATGGTCGCTGGTCGCTGCTACTGAGCTGGATGCCCGTTATCGGCGATCCGCTGACCTTGGTTGCCGGGGTCATGCGCGAGCCGCTATGGCGCTTTGCGCTCATCGTCACCCTGGCCAAGGGCGCACGCTACGGCGTACTGGCGGCCATTACCCTGGCATGGATGTGAAGCCCTACAAAGCGCCAGGACATACGTGGTTACGCGCAGATTACGCAATGCAGTTGAGCAACGGACGCGCCTCCGTAATACTGCGCAGCGCGCCGCGCAGGCAGAGTACATTCGCGGTCACCGCTGGATCGGCCCGCAAGGCCCGTCATCATTGAGCCTCGATAGGGGTACAAGGCCCTTAACGAAGCGTCATGGGCCTATCGTGTGAGGATATGCAGTGTCCGTTGTTGAAGCCAAACCCAAACTGAAGCGCAGCGACCTGATCTGGACGCTGATCGGTCTTGGCGCTGTGGTGCTGTCCGGGTTCCTCCTTTACCGCGAACTGCGCAACATCTCCCTCGATGAAATCAAGGGCAGCCTCGAAGCGATCACCCACATGAACTGGATGCTCGCCGCCGGCGCTACGCTCGGCGCCTACTGGGCGCTGGCCTGGTACGACCGCATTGCCGTCGCGCACCTGGGCAAACGCATTCCCTGGCACTTCATCACCCTGTGCTCCTTCACCACCTACGCCCTGGCCCACAATATCGGTGCCTCGGTGTTCTCCGGCGCCGTGGTGCGCTATCGAGCCTATCGCAGCAAGGGCCTGACGCCGCAGGAAATCGGCATCCTGATCGTCTTCTGTTCCTTCACGTTCGCTATCGGCACGCTACTGGCCAGCGGCTGCGTGCTGATTGCCCAGCCCGACCTGCTGCATCGCGTCTTGAACGTCACACCAATGCTGTCGGTCGTCATCGGCTCGCTGCTACTACTGCTGGTCGCCCTGTACGTGCTCGGCTCCTGGCGCCAGTTCAAGCCCTGGACGTTGGGCAAACTGCATATCGAATACCCGCGCCTGCCCATCGTCGGCCGCCAGCTACTCGCCGGGCCGCTGGAGTTGCTGTGCGCTGCAGCGATCATCTACTTCGCCCTGCCCGCCGATAACCACCCCGGCTATCTGGTAGTGCTGGGCGTATTCCTCGCATCCTTCTCGCTGGCTCTGCTGTCCCACGCACCCGGCGGCCTCGGCGTGCTGGAAGTGACCTTCCTCGCGGCCATGCCGGAAGTACCCGCCGCCGATGTGCTGGCGGCGCTGATCGTGTTCCGCATGTTCTACCTGCTGCTGCCGTTCGCCCTCTCGCTGCTGGTGGTGCTGGGGTTCGAATGGAGCCAGTGGAAAAGCAAGCGGCACAACATCGACCTGCCCTCCTGAAACTCAAACTCGCCGTAGCGGCAGCACTGACATAGAATGCGCGGCCTTTTTCGTGGCCCGCCCTCGCGGGCGAGCGGCGTCGCCCTACGACGCCGCCACTGTTCACGCTAATTTTCCGGGCTGTCTGCACCATGTCTTTCTCCACTCCCGCCCGCGCCTGCGGCATCGACTTCGGCACCTCCAACTCCACCGTCGGCTGGTTTCGCCCCGGCCAGGACAGCCTGCTGCCCCTGGAAGACGGCAAGATCACCCTGCCCTCGGTGATTTTCTTCAACACCGAGGAGCGCCGCCCGGTCTACGGCCGCCTGGCCCTGCACGAATACCTGGAAGGCTATGAAGGCCGCCTGATGCGCTCGCTGAAAAGCCTGCTCGGCTCCAAGCTACTGAAGAGTGAAACCACCGTGCTCGGCAGCGCCCTGCCGTTCAAGGATCTGCTCGGTTTCTTCATCGGCGAGTTGAAAAAACGCGCCGAAGCCCAGGCCGATCATGCCTTCGAGGAAGTGGTGCTGGGCCGCCCGGTGTTCTTCGTCGATGACGACCCAGCCGCCGACCAGGAAGCGCAAAACACCCTGGTGGCCGTGGCGCACAAGCTCGGGTTCAAGGACGTGTCCTTCCAGTACGAGCCCATCGCCGCGGCCTTCGACTACGAGTCGAACCTCGACCGCGAAGAGCTGGTGCTGATCGTCGACATCGGCGGTGGTACCTCGGACTTCTCCCTGGTACGCCTGGCGCCAGAGCGCCATCACCTGGCCGAGCGCCAGGGCGACATCCTCGCCACTGGCGGCGTGCACATCGGTGGTACCGACTTCGACAAGCAGTTGTCGCTGGCCGGGGTGATGCCACTGTTCGGCTACGGCAGCCGGATGAAGAGCGACGCCTTCATGCCCACCAGCTACCACCTCAACCTGGCCACCTGGCACACCATCAACGCGCTGTACGCGCAAAAGACCCAGCTCGCGCTGCAGAACATGCGCTACGACATCGTCGACGCCAGCGGCATCGACCGCCTCTTCGGCCTGATCGAACAGCGCGCCGGGCACTGGCTGGCGATGCAGGTGGAAGACAGCAAGATCGCCCTGAGCGAACAGGACGCCCGCCCCATCGACCTGTCGCGCGTCGAACCGGGCCTGGTCGCCGAACTGACCCGCCCGCTGTTCGAAAACGCCATCGAGCCGCTGCTCGAACGCATCCGCGCCAGCCTCACACAGTTGCTCAGCGATGCCGGCATCACCGCCGATCAGGTCGACACGCTGTTCTTCACCGGCGGCTCCAGCGGCGTGCCGGCGCTGCGCCAGAGCGTGGCGGCGATGCTGCCCAACGCGCGCAGCGTCGAAGGTAACACCTTCGGCAGCATTGGCAGCGGCCTGGCCATCGAAGCGAAAAAACGCTACGGCTAAGTTTTTGTAGGAGCGGCTGGGCGGCATTCCGTTTCAGCCGCGATTCTGGCCACCCGCACAGACCACTCGCGGCTAAAGCCGCTCCTACGTCAGAAGTCCAACCTGTTCTCCCGTGCATCGCACGACAGGCTCTGAGTTATGCTTGCCGCCCATCCGAATGACCGAGAAATAGCCTGATGAAAGCCCAGTTGGAAGAACTGATCGCCAAGATAAGCTCCGGCTGCCTGCCCGAAGGCGAGATCGCCCGCATCGCCGACGAAGCCGCGCAGGCCTATGCCGACCCGGCCGCGTTCCTCGCCGCCAACCCGGACGTCAACTACGACGACGAATTTCCCATCCCGCTGGGCGAGTGGGTGGTGGTCGGCAGCTTGCCGGACACCGTGCTGTTTCAGGCCGACAGCTATGAAGAGCTGTTCCAGCGCATCACCGAATCCTTCGGCCCGCAGGTGCAATTCGTGCTCAAGGCCAAGCAACTGGCCAAGACCGAGCCGCTGAAAGCGCTCAACCGCATCCAAGTACAACTCGCGGCGCTGTCGCCGGAGACTGGCGGCTACGTGCTGGTGGATTTCAGCGAACCGCTGGATGACGAACTGCAAGCGGTGCTGGTGTATGCCAACGACCTGCCACGGGTGATGGAGCTGGCGGTGGAAGTGGGCATCTACGCCGCACCAGCCCTGCAAACGCTGCAGCAGCAGTTGGCTAACGAACAATAAGGGAACACCCGCCCCGCGTGGACAGTCACTATCTCTACCCGTTCAGCCACACGCACAAGGAAATCGCATGAAGATTTTGCTGGTACTGACCTCTCACGACCGTCTCGGCGACACCGGCCACAAGACCGGCTTCTGGCTGGAAGAGTTCGCCGCCCCCTACTACAGCTTCAAGGATGCAGGCGCTCAGCTAACGCTAGCCTCGCCCAAAGGCGGCCAGCCGCCCATCGACCCCAACAGTGACGCGGAAAGCGCGCAGACCGATGCCACCCGCCGCTTCGCCGACGATGCCCAGGCCCAGCGTGAACTGGCCAACACCCTGCCGCTGGCGGACATGCGCGCCGATGACTTCGATGCGCTGTTCTACCCCGGCGGCCACGGCCCGCTGTGGGATCTGGCCGAAAGCGCCGACTCCATCGCCCTGATCGAACGCTTCCTGGCGCTCGGCAAACCGGTCGGTACGGTCTGCCACGCCCCTGGCGTGCTGCGCCACGTCAAAGGCAGCGACGGCAAGCCGCTGGTCGCAGGCAAGCGCGTCACCGGTTTCAGCAACAGCGAAGAGGAAGCGGTGCAACTGACCGATGTGGTGCCCTTCCTGGTCGAAGACATGCTCAAGGCCAATGGCGGCCACTACAGTTGCGTCGCCGACTGGCAGATCCATGTCCAGGTCGACGGCCTACTGGTCACCGGGCAGAACCCGGCGTCCTCCGAGGCCAGCGCCGAAGCGCTGCTCAAACTGCTTGAGGCACGCGCATGAGCGTCGCCATTTTCGCCAGCATTCAGGCCCTGCCCGAGCACCGCGATGCGGTGCTGCAGGCCTTGCAGGAAATGGTCGCCAGCAGCCGCAGCGAACCTGGCAACCTACGCTACGACCTGTTCGAGCGCGACGGCGCGCCCGGCACCTTCGATCTCTACGAGCGGTATGTGGATCACGACGCGGTGCAGGCGCATCGGCAAAGCGCCCATTACCTCGACTACCGCCAGCGCACCGCCGCCTGGCTGGCCAACCCACCCGAGGTGAAGGTCAGCCTGCCACTGGATCTGGCCCCTTGAAGCAGCCTGCGGGCGTCCGCTGACGCCCGCATTCAAAAGCCCATCAGCATCATCCAGAGCGGCAAGCTGATGGCGGCCAGCAGTGTCGACAGCGAAATCGCCGCGCTAACGCTGCGGTTGTCCTCAGCCGTACGGGCAAATGCCATCACATTCACCCCACTCGGGCAGGCCGCCAGCAGCACCATCACCGTCCGCGCGGCATCGTTGAGGCCCGGCAGCAGGCCACTCAAGGCCCACACCAACGCTGGGAACAGCAGCAGCTTGACCAGCGCCACGCCCCACGCCTCAGTGGTCGGTCGCAGCCGATAGCGCGACAGACTCGCGCCCAGCACGATCAGGGCACAAGGCAAGGCAGCCTGGCCCAGCCAGGTCACCGCACGCCACAGGCTATCGGGCACCACTAGCCCGGAAAGATTGAGCATGGCGCCCAACAGCAGACCGATAATCATAGGGTTGGCCAGGTTCTTCAGCAGGGCGCGACCGTCAACCCGCTCCTGACTGCCGAACGCGGCATAAAAGCTCTGCAGGGAAAACAGCGTCAGGCTGTGAAACACCAGAATGGCGAACACATACACCAGTCCAGACGCCCCCATCAGGCTGGTGACCAACGGAATCCCCACCAGCACGTTATTGGAAAACGCCGCCACCAGGCCCAACGGCGTGGCCGCCCCGCGTCGCCAGTGCGCCACGCCGTTGACCAGCACAAACACCAGCAACACCGGCAGGTAATAACCCAGCAGCAGCATCGGCGACAGCCCTTCATTCAGATGCGCCTTGGCGATACCGCTGAACAGCAGCGTGGGCATGAACAGCTTGAAGGTGATATTGGCCAGCCCGGCGGCCGATTCGGCGTTGAGCCATTGGCGCCAGCCCAGCACATAGCCGAGCACGATCAGGGCGAAGATCGGCAGGATTGCCTGTACTGCGAGCATCGATTCACCAGCCTCCTGAGGCATGCCAAATGGGTGCGAATCAAGCCGGATCCGCCAAGGCCGCCCAGCATACGCGCTGCTGCGGGGTGATGCGACGCTTGTGCGCAACACAACAACCTGGCGCAAAAGCCCGATTTAGAGGCTGCCGAGCAGCTATTGAGGACGTCGATGTTCACTATCAGGACAGTCAAGTTCTTCTCCTACCAGCACGCTAGGAAAATTGCCCGCGACGCTACTTATTCCTCCTGTCGGAGACACAGACATGAAAACCCAACTGACCCTGACCGCCCTCGCTCTAACCCTGCTGACCTCCAGCGCTTTCGCCCTCCCCAGCAGCGCGCCCTTCCCGCTGCTGGGTGAACATCAAGACAGCCAGACCCAAGTGCATGAAGTGCTCAGCCCTGTCGCCGAAAACGGCGCTGAACGAACCCCAGGCGCACAACGCACGCAAGTTGCCGAAAATGGCTCCGAGCGCACGCCCGGAGCACAACGCGTGCAACTGGCCGAAGGCGGTTCGGATCGCCTGATCGAGCAACGCAGCGGCGACGCCTGAACTACCCCGAAGCCTTGTGCATACCAGGGCTCACACCATAGCTACCGGAGGCAGTCGATAAACCCAGATCCGCCACAGCACCGTCGCGAACTGTCGCCACAGGCTGGCGCAGTTGTAGTGCTGGCCATAACGCTCAGCGATCACCCTCACTTCACGCGCCAGCTCGGCATAGCGCCGCGCCGGCAGGTCGGGGAACAGGTGGTGTTCGATCTGATGGCTGAGGTTGCCGGTAAGGATATGCAGCAACGGCCCGCCACTGAGGTTGCTCGAACCGCGTAGCTGGCGCAGATACCAGTGGCCGCGTGTCTCGCCCTGCAAGACGTCGGGCGAAAACACCGCCGCCTTTTCGGTGAAGTGCCCGCAGAAGATCACTAAAAAAGTCCACAGATTGCGCAGCAGGTTGGCCACCACATTGCCCGCCAGCACAGCCAGGGCGTTGGCGCCGAGCAGCAGGGCCAGCAACGGGAAAATCAGATAATCCTTGCCCCACTGCCGCGCCAGCTTGGCACCGAGCTGACGGGCCAGCGGGCGCACTTCGTCCGCGCTGATACGGCCTTTGATCAGCTTGTCCAGGCGCAGGTGCTGGATGGCCACGGCGTACTGGAACAGCAGCGCCTGGATCGTCACCCACAGTGGCTGCCAGCGGTAAAAGGGCTTCCAGCGCTGCTCAGGGAACAGCCGCACCACGCCATAGCCCACGTCATCATCCATACCCAGCACGTTGGTGTAGGTGTGGTGCACGTGGTTGTGCGTGTGCCGCCAGAAGTCAGCAGGCCCGGCGATGTCCCACTCGTACTGGCGCCCGGCAAATTCCGGGTCGTTCATCCAGTCGTACTGGCCATGCATGACGTTATGGCCCAGCTCCATGTTTTCGAGGATCTTGCCCAGCCCCAGCAGCAAGGTGCCAAGCAGCCAGGTGGGCGGGAACCAGCCGAGCATCAGCAGCGCCCGCCCGCTCCAGCAACACAGGCGCACGACAGCGCGCACACGGCGGATATAACGCGCATCGGCCTCGCCCAGGTCAGCCAGGGTGCGCTGGCGCAGGGCGTCCAGCTCGGCACCGAAGGCCTCCAGCTCGGCGGGGCTCAGTTCGCGATCAGGACGATTATTCACAGGTCGATCTCCACGTCCCCGTGCGGGGCGCTGATGCATAGGCGAATGGGTTGATGAGGCTCGGCGAACAGCGCGCCACTGCGCACATCCCGCACCACGCCGCTGAGCAGGGTGCAAGTGCAACTGGCGCAGATGCCCTGGCGACAGCCATGAGCCGGGCGCAAGCCGTTGGCTTCGGCCTGTTCCAGCAGGCTGCGTTGATTCGTCCCCGTGACCTGCTGGCCGCTGCGAGCAAAACGCAGGGACAACGTGCGGCTTTCTCCCACGGCGAGCGGCTCGGGCGGGGTGAAGCTTTCCACCTGCAGCGAACCACTGCGTTCCCACCAGCCTTGCAGGCGCTCGACAAAGCCCCGTGGCCCGCAGGCGATCAAGTGCTCGCCGCACAGCCCATCCAGCTCCTCTTTTTCAATACGCCCGCCGCCCTCACCGCTGATGGCCCAGCGCAGTTGCAGATTCGTATGCCGCTCAGCCAACGCCTGCAACTCCTCGACAAAGGCACGCTGGCCTTGCCTACGCACCTGATGCAGTAGCGTCACAGGCGCGCTGAAGCCCTGCGCCAGCGCCTCGCGCAGCAAGCCCAGCAGCGGCGTGATGCCACTACCAGCGGCGGCCAGCAGTACGGGACGCCCATCGTCCGGCCACTGCAGTTCGCCAAAGGCTGGCGCCAGCTCCAACACCTGGCCGACATCCAGACGATCCAGCAGCGTATTGGACAGCCGCCCACCTGGCTGACGCTTGATCGCCAACTCGATACGCCCATCGCCCCCCACGGCGGTCAGGCTGTAGCTGCGGCCATGGCGCACGCCGTCCTGCTGCAGATAGAGCTGCACATGCTGGCCCGCACGCCAGCCGTGTTGATTGCCATTGCAGCGCAGGGTCAGCGCCAGCATGTCTTCGGCCACCCAACGGCGCGCCTCGACCTGGGCGAAGACGCGCTGCACACGCAGCACCGGGTGCAGCAGCCGCAAGCACAAATCGACATCAGCCTCGCGTAGCCAGCCACGCTCGCAAAGTCGGCGCAGTGGCCATAGCGCAGGCGCCAGGCGACGCGCGAGGGAAAGCGGGATAACGGACATGCAGCAGCCTTCTCAGTGAACAAGTGTTCACAATGCTGGCAGCGGCCGCAAAATGAGTCAACACTCGTTCACTGAAATGCCCGGCGCGGTTCGACGCTGCCCCGGCGCATTTGCTAGAGTGCCGCACCGCTTAAAGATCCGACCCGCATGACGCCACGCGCCGAACAAAAGCAGCAGACCCGCCAGGCCCTGATGCACGCCGCCCTCACCTTGATGGAGAGCGGCCGTGGCTTCGGCAGCCTGAGCCTGCGTGAAGTCACCCGTGTCGCCGGTATCGTGCCCACCGGCTTCTACCGCCATTTCGCCGATATGGACGAACTGGGCCTGGCCCTGGTGGCGGAGGTGGGCGAGACCTTCCGCGCGGCGATCCGCCAAGTGCGCCGCCATGAGTTCGAGATGCGCGGCATGATCGACGCCTCGGTGCGTATCTTCCTCGCCGAGGTGGCCGACAATCGTGCTCAATTTCTCTTCCTCGCCCGCGAGCAATACGGCGGCTCGCAACCTGTGCGCCAGGCCATCACCGCCTTGCGCGAGCGCATCACCAGCGACCTGGCAGCGGATCTGAAGCTGATGAACCGCATGCCGCAACTGGATGACGCCGGCCTCGACGTGGTCTCGGACCTGGTGGTCAAGACCGTGTTCGCCACCCTGCCCGAGCTGATCGACCCGCCCGCCGACAACCTCCCCGCGCACCTGAGCGCCGAGGCCAAGGTCATCCAGCAACTGCGCTTCATCATGATCGGCGGCAAGCACTGGATGGGCCTGGGCAAGCCGAGCGAATGATTCGCACCACATAGGTGCAGTAAACCTCGTCGCGCACCAAATAAATCCTGACCACACTGCCAAGTCAGCCACTGACGACCAAAATGCGCCGTGCCACAGCCTTGGCAAGGCCCTTGCACTATTTCCGGGCACACTGCCCCGGAATCGATGCACATGCTGGTGATCCACACCCGAATCGCGCCACAGAACACCTATGACGCCGAACTGGAACTGACCTTCGAGGCGCGCAGCAAGAGCCGCCTGCGCTGCTTCACCACCACAGGCGAAGAGGTCGGCCTGTTCCTCGAACGCGGCCAGGCCGCCCTGGCCGATGGCGAATGCCTGCAGGCCAATGACGGCCGCATCGTGCGCGTGCGCGCCAAGGCCGAGCCACTGCTGCACGTCACCTGCGCCAGCCCCTTCGAGCTGATGCGCGCCGCCTATCACCTGGGCAATCGCCACGTCGCCCTGCAACTGGGCGATGGCTGGCTGCGCCTGCCCGACGACTACGTGCTCAAGGCCATGCTCGAACAGCTCGGCGCCCAGGTCGACACCATCGAGGCACCTTACCAGCCGGAGCAAGGCGCCTACGGCGGCGGCCATCATCATTCGCACCATGGCGACGCCGAGTTCAATTACGGCCCGCGCCTGCACCAATTCGGTGTGCGAACGTGACAGCCGCCCTACCCGGCTCAGCCTGGGCGCTACTGCGCCTGGCCAGCCCGCAACTACCAATTGGCGGCTACAGCTACTCGCAGGGCCTGGAATGGGCCATCGACAGCGGCCTGATCAAGGATGCCGAGAGCGCCGAGCGCTGGCTGAGCGAGCAACTGTCACTCAACCTCTCGCGCTTCGAAGCGCCCTTGCTGCTAGCGCACTGCCGCGCCGCCGCAAGCGGTAACTGGCAAGAGTTGCTGGAACTTGCCGAACGCCATCGCGCCAGCCGTGAAACCCGCGAGCTGGCCCTGGAAAGTCGGCAGATGGGCTATTCGCTCAGGCAACTGCTCGAAGGTCTGCCGGAGCTGGATGACGACGCCCGCCGCGTTCTCGCCGAACATCCAGAACCGGGTCTGGCCCTGGCCTGGGCGCTGGCCGCGCGCGCCTGGCAGATCGCCCCGGACGATGCCCTGGCCGCCTGGCTCTGGGGCTGGCTGGAGAACCAGCTCGCCGTACTGATGAAGGTGCTGCCCATGGGCCAACAAGCCGCCCAGCGCCTGACCAGCCGCCTGTTGCCGCAGCTCGATGCCGCGCAGCAGCAGGCCGCCACTCTTTCCCCCGAACACTGGGGCAGCGCCGCTTTCGGCCTGGCCCTGGCGAGCATGGCGCACGAGCGCCAGTACTCGCGTCTCTTCCGCTCCTGACGAGGAACAACAGCAAATGAACAGCCAACCCCTGCGTGTCGGCATCGGCGGCCCGGTCGGTTCCGGCAAGACCGCCCTCACCCTGGCGCTGTGTCGCGCCCTGCGCGAGCGTTACAACATTGCCGTGGTCACCAACGACATCTACACCCAGGAAGACGCCCAGTTCCTGGTGCGCAACGAGGCGCTGGAGCCCGAGCGCATCATCGGCGTGGAAACCGGCGGCTGCCCGCACACCGCCATCCGCGAGGATGCCTCGATCAACCTGGAGGCAGTCGAGCAGCTAAATCGGCGCTTTCCGGGTCTGGATCTGATCATCGTCGAATCCGGCGGCGATAACCTGTCGGCCACCTTCAGCCCAGAGCTCTCCGACCTGACCCTGTACGTGATCGATGTGGCGGCGGGCGACAAACTGCCGCGCAAAGGCGGCCCGGGCATCTGCAAATCCGACCTGCTGGTGATCAACAAGATCGACCTGGCGCCGATGGTCGGCGCCTCGCTGGAAGTGATGGAGCGCGACACCCTGAAGATGCGCGGCGACAAGCCATTCGTCTTCAGTAACCAAAAAGTCGGCCAGGGTCTCGACGAGATCATCGCCTTCATCGAACGCCAGGGCATGCTCACCGCGGCCTGATTCCCCCAAGGAGAACCACATGAATCTGCGCAAGACCCTTTCCGCCATCGCCCTGTTCTGCACCCCGGCACTGGCCTTCGCCCACCCCGGTCATGGTGAATCAGGCCTGATGTCTGGCCTGGCCCACCCGGTGTTCGGCCTGGATCACCTGCTGGCCATGCTTGCCGTTGGCCTGTGGGCCGCACAGCAAAGCGGCGCGGCGCGCTGGGCGCTGCCTGTGACCTTCGTGGGCAGCATGCTGGTCGGCGGCCTGCTGGGCTTCTCCGGCGTGGAAATCCCGCTGATGGAAACCGGCATCGCCGGTTCGGTACTGGCTTTCGGGCTGTTGGTGGCCGTGGCCGCACGCCTGCCGATGGCGGTATCGATTGGCCTGACCGCCCTCTTCGCCCTCAGCCATGGCGTCGCTCACGGCCTGGAGCTGCCAGAGCTGGCCAGCCCCTACGGCTACGCCGCCGGTTTCATCATCGCCACCGCCGCCCTGCACGCCTGCGGCTACGCCCTGGTGCGCTTCCTGCCCCAGGCTGCGGCGCCACTGGTACGCATCGCCGGTGCTGCATCGGCGCTAGCAGGCGTGTGGCTGCTGGCCAATTAAGTCTCGCTGTCCGCCTCCACTCGGGGGCGGACAGCCGCTGTACACCGGCTCATATCCCCACCTCATACCACCTCAGCCTAGTTACCCACAGATAATTCACAAAGTAATACACAGAATCTGAGGATAACTCCCATAGACGCGGCTCAATCCCCCTGTAAACGTCTCTATTCCTTGCTCTCCATACCACCAGCCTAGGGCGATCAAAAAAACATCAAACGCCCAAAACCCTTACACTGCCTGACCTACAGCAAGCCTTACAAAGCTTATCCACATCTTCACCCACAGCCACTGGGGAAAACTTGGCAGCCTCTCGGAAAATCCACGAAAGAATGTCAAGCCCTTGTGAATAAAGGTTTTTATTGAGTGTTCAAAAATTAACCAGGCCGCGATAAGAGGCAGTATTTCAGCGACACAAGAAGGAGCCACCAGCTTATCCACAACATTACGCACAGCTCTCGGGGAAAACTTTTCCTACTCGTCGGCTTTGCCTATCAACTTGATCGAAACAATCTACGGGCAAGGCGTGCAGGCCCCGGCTAGCCTCTGTTGGCATACCTAAGCAAGGAGCCTTGCCATGTCCCTCGACGATCTCCGCCAGTTACTCGCCAGCTATGCCTGTGGCACCTGCGGCATTGATACACGCCATTGAGCAGGCCGCCGAAAAACTACCTGCGTTGGCAATACTGCGTTAAAAACAGCCTCGCGTGCGAGCCCAGTCAAAATGCTCATTTACAGCACGTAAAGTCGAACGCGACTCCGAGCGTTTTTCGGCTGTTTTTTGCGGGGCCGCCATCGGTATTGTCTTGCCTGCCTCGCCTACGTTTTTCAACGGCCTTCTCCCCCTTGGTCGCGCCGCGCCGGCTGGTTAACCTTGGCGTTTTTCGTCAAGGAACTCTGCCATGTCCCTGCGCAGCATCTGTGTTTTCTGTGGCGCCAGCCCCGGTGCCAGCCCGGCCTATCGTGAAGCCGCCGAAGCCCTCGGCCAGCACTTGGCCGAGCGCGGCGTACGGCTGATCTATGGTGGCGGCGCGGTCGGCCTGATGGGCGTGGTGGCTGATGCGGCGTTGAACGCCGGTGGCGAAGTCATTGGCATCATCCCGCAGAGCCTGGAGCGCGCTGAGATTGGCCATCGCGGCCTGACCCACCTGGAAGTGGTGGACGGCATGCACGCCCGCAAGGCGCGCATGGCCGAACTGGCTGACGCCTTTATCGCCCTGCCAGGTGGCCTCGGCACCCTGGAAGAACTGTTCGAAGTGTGGACCTGGGGCCAGCTCGGCTACCACGCCAAGCCGCTCGGTCTGCTGGAGATCAACGGTTTCTACAGCAAGCTCGGTGACTTCCTCGACCATCTGGTAGCCGAGCGTTTCGTGCGCTCACAGCACCGCGAGATGCTGCAGATCGCCGACTCGCCGCAAGCACTGCTCGACGCTCTGGGCGCCTGGCAGCCGAGCGTGGCACCGAAGTGGGTGGACAGAGCACCGGCCTGACCTTTGCTGTGAGCCACTACCTGCTTTCGCTCCAGGCGCGATGCTGGCAGTGGCCGAGGATGTTAGGCTCCGCCCTGCGTTTATCCACATGGAAGCCCAACAATGGCCGGAAGCAGTCTGCTCACCCTGATCGACGATATCAGCACCCTCCTCGATGACGTCGCCAGCATGACCAAGGTAGCCGCGCGCAAGACCGCCGGTGTGCTGGGTGATGACCTGGCACTCAATGCCCAACAAGTCACTGGCGTGCGCGCCGAGCGCGAGCTGCCGGTGGTCTGGGCGGTGGCCAAGGGCTCGCTGATCAATAAGGCGATCCTGGTGCCGGCGGCGCTGCTGATCAGCGCGGTCGCGCCCTGGCTGGTGGTGCCGCTACTGATGTTCGGCGGCCTGTTCCTTTGCTACGAGGGCGCCGAGAAGCTGCTGCACAAGTTCCTTCATCACGACGAGGACAACGGCAAGCAGGCGCGCCTGGAAGCACTGAGTAACCCCGAGGTGGATCTGGTCGCCTTCGAGCGCGACAAGATTCGCGGGGCCATCCGCACCGACTTCATCCTCTCGGCGGAAATCATCGCCATCACCCTGGGCACCGTCGCAGGCGCCAGCTTGATCAACCAATTGGTGGTGCTCAGCACCATCGCCCTGGTGATAACCGTCGGCGTTTATGGCCTGGTAGCCGGGATCGTCAAGCTGGACGACGCCGGGCTCTACCTCAGCCAGCGTGGCGGTGCCTTCGTCCAGGCTTGCGGACGCGGCCTGCTGGCACTGGCACCGAAGTTAATGAAGACGCTCTCGGTCGTCGGCACAGCAGCCATGTTCATGGTCGGCGGCGGCATTCTCAGCCATGGCCTGGCACCGGTCGAAGCAGCCATGCACCACAGCGCCGAGTGGGTGGCACAGGGCGCTGCAGCATGGCTCTCGGCAGCCGTGCCAACACTACTCAACGCTCTGCTGGGGATCGTCGTTGGCATCATCAGCGTGCCACTGGTGAGCCTCGGCACTCGCCTATGGCAAGCGTTGCGACCGGCCACAACAAACTAAGGCGTACATTTTTCGCGCAGCAGGCGGCGCGCCTTAGCGGGCGCCGTCGAGCGTGACTTTCCCCAAGCTTATCCACAGCTTGCTCCACGCTTTTAGGGGATAAGCCCACGCTTTGCACGGGCATTCGAACAGCCATCTTCCTATCCACTCAAGCATCTAATTTTCAAGGCTTTTCAACTGAAGCATGCACCTCTCAGTTGTGCTGAGCAAAAGCTGACCAGCCACCCAGAAACAACGCGTAGCGGGCTCTAGCGCTAACCATGCAGAGATTGCTCACACACTTATCCACAGATTATCGGGATAACCGGGCGTGGCGTTCGGTCGCACTTGCAAGCGGCCAGAGCTGTGCGAATCTGTCCAGACCTGAATGGACTATCAGAACCTGGAGGCTTCACGATGTTACGCAACATTGCTCTGATGACACTGCTTGGCCTGGCCAGCACCCCACTCTTCGCCGCCGACTGCTCGGTGGATGTCGAAGCCACCGACCAGATGACCTTCAACACCCAGGCCATCAACGTCAGCAAGAGCTGCAAGACCTTCACCGTCAACCTCAAGCACACCGGCGCCCTGCCCAAGACGGCCATGGGTCATAACTGGGTACTGAGCAAGACCGCCGACATGCAGGCCGTCGCCACCGATGGCATCGGCGCCGGCCCTGATGCCAGCTACCTCAAAGCAGACGACAGCCGCGTGCTCGCCCACACCAGCCTGATCGGCGGCGGCGAGAGCACCTCGGTGACATTCGATGTGAGCAAGCTGGCAGCCGGTGAGGATTACAGCTTCTTCTGCTCCTTCCCCGGCCACTACGCAATGATGAAAGGCAGCGTGAAACTGGTCGACTGAGTCATCCGCAAGGGCCTCGGCCGAGGCCCTTGATCGCGCCTATCCGAGCGGCAAGACCGTGACCTCTACTTCCGGGTCATGGCTGCCGCCCCCCAGAATCACCCCACGCAGCGGCGACACATCGGAGAAATCCCGGCCCCAGGCCAGGGTGATGTGCTCCAGTGCCGGACGGATGTTATTGGTGGGGTCGAAATCCACCCAGCCCTGGCGCGGGCAATACAACGAGATCCAGGCGTGCGAAGCATCGGCGCCGATCAACCGTGGTTGGCCGGGCGGTGGCTGAGTCAACAGATAGCCGCTGACGTAACGCGCCGCCAAACCGCGCGAACGCAGGCAAGCCAGCATCAGGTGGGCAAAGTCCTGGCAGACCCCGCGCTTCTCTTCCAGCACTTGCAACAAGGGCGTCGCCACCTGGGTCGCCTCGGCATCGAAGCTAAATTCATCGAAGATCTTCTGCATCAGTGCCTGTCCGGCCTGCAGCAGCGGCCTGCCAGGTGTGAAACAGTCATCGGCGTAGTCGGCGAAAACCTGCTTGAGGCGCACGTAGGGCGACTCGAAGCGGTAGCGTGCGGCCTCCAGCAACGCTGGCTCCATGCGCTGGCCGCTGTAACTGAGCGCTGCACACGCAGCCTCCCAGCTTGGCGAATCGGCCAGATCCAGAGGCGCGCGGGCCAGCACCTCGACGCGTAACCGGGCACTGACGCTGAGCACCTCATGCGGGCGCTCGAACACCAATCGCGTCAGCGGATTACCGAACACATCCAGGCCATCGCGGCGCTGGCAGGGCTGCGGGTCGATGCGCAACGTCTGCTCATGGCAACGCTGCCAAGCGCATTCGCGCGGCCACAGATGCGCCAGTTGCTGCGCCAGGGAAACCGGTGCCGAGTAACGGTAATGGGTATCGTGAAAGATCTGATACAGCGCACTGCTCATGAGGATTGCGTCCGCTGGCTAACGTCGACATGGACGAAGAAGCGCAGCCCAAGGTGGTCGGAAACCGCACCAGAGGCCTCGCTGATGGCGGTCAGCAGGTCGGCCAGACCTTCGAGCACCGCACGGGTGCTGCCTGGGCCGAACAGCGGGTTTTCCAGACTGGCCAGGCTGAACGCGGCGAGCTGCTGCTCCAGATAGACCAGGTAGCGCTCAGCCGGTAGCTGGAAGCGCTCGTTGAGCCCTTGCAGTGAGCGCAACAAGGTACTGAGCTGGAAGATCACCGCGTGCGGGTTCTGATCGTCCAGCAAGAGCAGGTCAAGTACCGGAATCAGTTGTGCCGAAGCCAGGTAGCGGGTGCGGTAAGTGATGCTGCTATTGCCCAGTTCCAGCAGCCACTCCAACGCGGACTGATCAGTGGCGGCGCCGCTGCGCAGGAAGTTGGCGAAGCTGTCGCAGAGAAATTGCAGGCGCTCGATATAGCGGCCCAGCATGAGAAAACGCCAGCCGTCGTCACGCGTCATGTCATCGAGGGCGAAGCCGGACAGCGCCGCCAGCGACATCAGCAGGCGGTTGAGAAAATCCAGCAACTCGCCGAAGTCGGCCGGCTGCCCTTCAAGCAATTGCGCTTCGCGCTGCAGCTCGACCAGCGCCTGCCAGTTGGCCTGGGACAACTTGCCACGCACGCTGCCAGCCGCCCATTGCAGGCGCTGCAGGTTGGCGCGCAAGCTGGCGGGCCAGTCACTGCCGAGCAGCGCCTGCAGCAGGCGCTCCTCAAGCTCGCCTTCATCGGGCTCAGCCAACAGCCCCAGGCTCTGCGCCAACGCCAGGGCGCTCTGCAGCGCCTGCGGGTCGTCGTCATCATCGACGTAGCGCGCCAGCATGATGCGCAGCAGCCGCGCGCTGCCCTCGCAACGCTCGGCATAGCGGCCAAACCAGAACAGATTCTCCACCACCCGCGAAGGCAGGAAAGGGTCGCTGCGCACCAGATCAGCGGTGCCCAGGGTGCGTTGCGTCTGCCAGGGCTCGCCGCCACTCTGCCGGTTACCCAGCACCCAGGTGTCCTTACTCGCGCCGCCGCGCTGCATGGATACCACCTCAGCATCGGCCTCACCGGCCACACGGGTCAAGCCGCCGGGCATCACCCGGTAGCCATCGGCGCTGGCCACAGCGAATACGCGCATGCCAATGGCGCGCGGTTGCAAACCGCTGCCGTCCCACACAGGGGCCTGCGACAGCTTGGCGCGCGCCTGCGCCACGTAGGCGTAGGGGCGCAATTTAAGGCGTGCGGCCAGCTTGGCGCGCTGCGCCTCGTCGAGGTCGCGACCAAACACCGGGGTGAAGCTCTGCGAAGGAAACGCCGGGCGCACCAGCACCTGATCGAGCATCTCCACTGCCTCTTCCAGCACGGGCGGCTCACCGCACCACCAACTGGCAATCGAGGGCAACAGCAGTTCTTCGCCCAGCAGATGCTCGCTGATCGCTGGCAGAAAGCCGGGCAAGCCGGGTGATTCCAGCACGCCGCTGCCAAGGGCATTGGCCACCAGCACGCGACCACGGCGCACCGCTTCCAACAGGCCCGGCACGCCAAGAGCAGAATCGGTGCGCAGCTCCAGCGGGTCGCAGTAGTCATCGTCGAGACGCCGCAACACCGCATGCACGCGGCGCAAACCTGCGAGCGTTTTCAGATAGAGCGTGGCGTCGCGCACGGTCAGGTCGCTGCCTTCGACCAGTGGATAACCGAGCTGGCGCGCCAGATAAAGGTGCTCGAAGTAGCTTTCGTTGAAGCGCCCCGGCGTCAGCAGCACCACCAGCGGCGTCTCGCCACCACTGGGCGCTTGGCGCGCCAGGGTGTCCTGCAAGGTGCGGAAGAAACCGGCCAGGTACTGCACGCGCAAATCGCGGTACAACTCGGGAAAGGCGCGCGAGACTATCTGCCGGTTCTCCAGTGCATAACCGGCGCCGGACGGTGCCTGGGTACGATCAGCGGTGACCCACCAGCGGCCATCCGGGGCACGCGCCAGATCCACGGCATACAGGTGCAGCCAGGTACCGCCCGGTGCCTGTACGCCCTGACAGGGCCAGAGGAAGTTGTTATGACCGAACACCAGCTCGCTCGGCAACAGGCCTTCGGCAATCAGTTTCTGCGGGCCGTACAGGTCGCCCAGCACGCGGTTGAGCAAGGTAGCGCGCTGCGCCACGCCAGCGGCGATCTGCTGCCACTCGTCCGCTGGAATCAGGTTGGGTAGCAGATCGAGTTCCCACGGGCGGTCTGACCCTTCGGGATCGGCATAGACGTTGTAGGTGACGCCGTTCTCCTGGATCTGCCGGGCCAGCATGGCCTCGCGCTGCGCCAGGTGCTCCGGGCGGCTGCGCGCCAGTTGCTCGTAAAGGCGGCGCCAGTGCGGGCGCACGTTGCCCTTGGCATCGAGCAGCTCGTGGTAGGCCCCGGCAGGGGGCGGATAATCGGCTAACAGGTCGTGCATGGCAGGCTCGGCAGTGGCAAGGCAGCGTGACGCAGATTGATGAGCCACATCCGTGGGAGGCGCTTCAGCGGCGACGGTTCGCGGCTAAAGCCCCTCCCACAGATGGAATCGACGTCAGACGCGACGCAGATCCAGGGTCATCGGCAGTTCATTATTGTCTATCGGATCCATGGCCGGGCGCTTGCCTGGAGTGTGCCCCAGGCGGAAGAAGCGCGCCAGGCGCCGACTCTCGGCCTCGTAGGCGTTGACCGGCAGGCTGTCGTAGTTGCGCCCGCCGGGATGGGCGACATGGTACTGGCAACCGCCCAACGAGCGCTGCATCCAGGTGTCGATGAGGTCGAACACCAGCGGCGCGTGCACACCGATGGTCGGCTGCAGGCAACTGGCCGGCTGCCAGGCACGGAAGCGCACGCCGCCGACGAACTCACCGACCTTGCCGGTGGGCCGCAGCGGCACCGGCACGCCGTTGCAGGTCAGCACGTAGCGATCCGGCGCCATGCCGACCACCTTCACCTGCATGCGCTCCAGCGACGAATCGACATAGCGCACGGTGCCGCCAACGGCGCCCTCCTCACCCAACACATGCCAGGGCTCCAAGGCCTGGCGCAGTTCCAGATCGATGCCCTTGACCACAAAGTCGCCGGCCTTGGGGAAGCGGAACTCGAAGTGCGGGGCGAACCATTCACTGCGCAGGCGGTAGCCGAAACTGCTCAGTTCCTGCAGCACATCGGCGAAATCCTGTTCGACGAAGTGCGGCAGCAGATAGCGGTCATGCAGCTCGGTGCCCCAGCGCACCAGCTTGGCCGGGCGATAAGGCTCCTGCCAGAAGCGTGCGATCAGCGCGCGCAGCAGCAGTTGCTGGGCCAGGCTCATCTGCGCGTGTGGCGGCATCTCGAAGGCACGCAGTTCCAGCAGGCCGAGACGGCCACTGGCCGAATCCGGCGAGTACAGTTTGTCGATGCAGAACTCGGCGCGGTGGGTATTGCCGGTGACATCCACCAGCAGGTTGCGCAGCAGACGATCGACCAGCCACGGCGGGCAATCGCGGCCTGGTTCGGGCATCTGTGCGAAAGCGATCTCCAACTCGTACAGGGCGTCGTTGCGCGCCTCGTCCACCCTCGGAGCTTGAGACGTCGGGCCGATAAACAACCCACTGAACAGGTAGGACAGCGACGGGTGGTTGTGCCAGTAGCTGATCAGGCTGCGTAGCAGATCGGGGCGGCGCAGGAAGGGCGAATCGCTCGGGGTCGCACCGCCGAGGACGAAATGGTTGCCCCCGCCAGTGCCGGTGTGGCGCCCGTCGATCATGAATTTCTCACTGGAAAGCCGCGACTGGCGCGCCGCCTCGTAAAGAAACTCACAACGCTCAACCAGCTCATCCCAGCTCGCCGCCGGATGAATGTTCACCTCAATCACGCCCGGATCAGGGGTGACGCGGAAGTATTGCAGGCGTGGATCGAGCGGCGGCTCGTAGCCTTCCATCAGCACCGGGCAGTTCAACTCGGCCGCCACTGCCTCGATGGCGGCGACCAGTTCCAGATAGTCCTCCAGATGCGCCAGCGGCGGCATGAACAGGTACAAACGGCCCTCGCGCGGCTCGGCGCACAAAGCGGTTCGCACGATACCGGCAGCCGACTGCCCAGTGGCCGGGCGCACAACACTCTGCACACCGGCACTGGCGCCACGCCAGACACCACGCAACTGACGCTGAACCTGCGCCGGGCTGGGTAGCGGCGGCAGTGTTTGGCTGGGGTCGACCGGGTTGATATAGGGGTAATCGGCCTGACTGACCCAAGGCAGCGAATCCAGCGGCAGGCGGTAGCCCAGCGCCGAATCACCCGGTAACAGACGGCAATGTTCATCGCGCAGGAACCAGCGCCCACTCTGCCAGCCCTCGCCGACGACCTGGCGCGCCAGCGGCAGGACATGGCCGACGATGTTATCCAGGCCCTGATCGAACACCTTGCGCAGGCGCTCGCGCTCCAGTGGGTCGCTCAGGCGCGGGTCGTCCGGGGTGACGTTGTCCGGCAGCTTGCGCTCGCGCCACAGGTAGTAAAACCAATCCTCATAGGCCGGGAATACATTGCCGCCATCGACCCCCAAGTGCACAGCCAGAGTGGCCAGGAAGCGCTTGGCGGTCTCGGCGGTAGCACCGTAGCCGCGTTTCTCGTCAGCCAGTAACTTGGGCTCGTGCCACAGCGGCTCGCCATCACGGCGCCAGAAACAGTTCAACGACCAGCGCGGCAGTTGCTCACCCGGATACCACTTGCCCTGGCCAAAGTGCACCAGCGCCTTGGGCGCGTAATGCTCACGCAAGCGATAGAACAGGTCGGCAGCCAGACGGCGCTTGTTCGGCCCCAACGCAGCGGTATTCCATTCATCATCATCGGGATAGTCGAGGGCAACGAACGTCGGCTCACCGCCCATGGTCAGGCGCACGTCATGCTTGTGCAGATCTTCGTCGATCTGCTGCCCCAGCGCCTGGATCGCCTGCCACTGCGCCTCACTATAGGGCTTGGTGACGCGCGGCGCCTCCCACACACGCTCGACGCTCATCAGGTGCTCGAACTCCACCTCGCACTCGTCCAGTCCGCCGGTAATCGGCGCCGCCGAAGAAGGCTCTGGGCTGCACGCCAGCGGGATATGGCCCTCACCAGCGAACAAGCCGCTGGTGGGGTCGAGGCCAATCCAGCCCGCACCGGGCAGATACACCTCGCACCAGGCGTGCAGATCGGTGAAGTCCTTGTCGGTACCGCTGGGGCCGTCGAGGGATTTGACGTCGGCGGTAAGCTGGATCAGGTAGCCGGAAACGAAGCGCGCCGCCAACCCCATGTGGCGCAGCAACTGCACCAGCAACCAGGCCGAATCGCGACAGGAGCCGGAGGCGTTCTCCAGGCTTTGCTCGGGCGTCTGTACACCGGGTTCCATGCGAATCAGGTACTGAATATCGGTCGACAGACGCTGATTCAGCGCCACCAGGAAATCGATGCTCGGCACCGGTTCGCGGGAGATGCTCGCCAGGTACTCGGCAAACAGCGGCGTAGCCTCCAGCTTGACCAGATAAGGCGCCAGCTCGCGCTGCTCACCCTCGGTATAAGCGAAGGGAATACGCTCGGCGTAGGGTTCGAGGAAGAAGTCGAAGGGGTTGAACACCGCCATCTCGGCGACCAGATCCACCTCGACCTTGAACTCGCGGGTCTTCTCCGGGAACACCAGGCGCGCCAGGTAGTTGCCCTGCGGGTCCTGCTGCCAATTGACGAAGTGTTCGCCCGGCTCGACCTTCAGCGCGTAAGAGAGGATGCGCGTGCGGCTGTGCGGCGCCGGTCGCAAACGTACGACCTGCGGCCCAAGATTGACCGCGCGGTCATAACGGTAGTGAGTGACATGATGCAGCGCGACATGAATCGACACGGCGGCCTCCTGCTAGCCTGGACGATGAACTGTGCCGCGCAAGACTTATGCCAGAGCGCGCAGCACAGGCCTATCAGGCCCCATCATAACCTCAGCGCACCAGCAAGAAGCCAGGAGCGCACCACGGCGGCAACGGCGCACCAATACGGAACACAACAAGCTGGCTTGCCATAACCGCTGCCTGCCATAGACTGCACGCATCACACGCAAGGATATGCACTATGCCCCTCCGCTTCGCACGCCGCCTGACCCTCAGTTTTCTGATGCTTTCTCTGAGCGGCACAATCTGGGCAGAGGACACACTGCTCGCCCCCCTGGATCAGGCTGCAACTGCGAGTGGCGAACGTCAGATACGCGGGGTGCTGCGAGCCCGCAACCAAGCCGTGATCAGCAGTGAGTTGTCAGGCCGGATCGTCGAAATGCCTTACAGCGACGGGCAAAGCTTCGCCAAGGGCGATCTGTTGGCACGCTTCGACTGCAGCGCCTATCAGGCTCAACTCAACGCGGCGCAAGCAGCCGCCCGCGCGACCCAGGAAGAGTTGAAACACAAGAAGCAACTGGCCGCGCTCAACTCGGTAGGACGCTTCGAAGTGGCGCTGGCCGAAGCCCATCTGGCGCAGGCGCAAGCCGAAACCCAGGTCTATCAGGTGCAGGTCAAGCGCTGCAGCATCACCGCGCCATTCAGCGGCAACGTGGTACAGCGCCGCGCGCAACCCCACGAGAGCGTCACCAGCGGCTCGCCACTGCTGGAAGTGGTGGATAACAGCACGCTGGAAATCTACTTGCTGCTGCCCTCTAGCTGGCTCAATCGCTTACAGCTCGGGCAAACATTCGAGTTCACCCCCGACGAAACCGGCAAACCACTCACCGCGAAGATTAAACGCCTAGGCGCCCGCATCGATGAAGGCAGTCAGACCCTGCTGCTCATTGGCAGCCTGCCCGAGAACGGCGAGGGACTGCTCGCCGGCATGAGTGGCACGGCGCAACTCAAGGTAGCGCCATGAACGCAGCGCTCCCCACCAGCGCTGAGCGCATTTTCGCCCTGTTTCTTGGACTGCAACAGCAAGCCCGCAACGCCAGCAACATCGAGCAGTTGGCCTTCGCCATGGTCAACGACGGGCAGGCAATGTTCGGCTTTCGCCATGCCGCCCTGTTGATCGCAGGCAAGGCGCAGGCACTGACCGGAATCAGCGTGGTAGAGGCGAATGCGCCCTTCGTCGCCTTCGTCGAACGCGCCGCCTCTGCCTTGCTCGGCCAGGGCCGTCTGGATGAAGGGCACAACGTCGACTCAGCCCATCTGGACGAACAAACACGTCTGGATATGAACAGCCTGTCCGCGCCGTACGCCTACTGGCTACCGTTGAAGAACCGCAGCGGTGAAACCTTCGGCGGCCTGTGGCTGGCACGCGAGCAACCTTTCAACGACGCCGAACAATCGCTACTGCAGCAGTTGGCCGACACCTACGCTCATGCCTGGCTGGCCCTGCAGCCTCGCAAGCCGTGGCGCATGCGCTGGCCACGGAAAAAACTGCTGGCCATGGCCGCACTGCTCTCGCTAGTGCTGTTGGTGCCGGTACGTCAGTCCGTGCTGGCCCCTGCCGAGGTGGTGCCACTGGGCGGCCGTGTGGTGGCGGCGCCGCTCGACGGCGTGATCGCCGAATTTCTAGTCAAACCCAACCAGAGCGTGGCCGCTGGGGACATATTGGTGCGTTTCGATGCCACCAGCCTCAAGGCTCAGGCCGACGTTGCCGAGCGTGCGCTGGGTGTGGCCGAAGCCGAACTCAAAGCCAACAGCCAGAGAGCCTTCGCCGACGCCGAATCCAGCGCCCGCCTGGATCTGCTGGCCGCGCGCGTCGAGCAGAAACGCGCCGAACGCGACTACGCCCAGCAACTGCTGGCACGCAGCGAAGTCCGCGCCGAGCGCGCCGGGATTGCGGTATTTGCCGATGCCGAGCGGCTGACCGGGAAACCCGTACAGACCGGTGAACGACTGATGCAGATTGCCGACCCAAGCCAGGCCGAACTGCGCATCGAACTGCCCGTCAGTGACGCCATCGCCCTGGAACCTGGCGCCGATGTAGCGCTCTTTCTCGACAGCGATCCGCTGCACCGTCACGAGGCCAAGCTGGAGCGCGCCGCCTATGAGGCGCAAGGCACTGCCGCCGGGCAACTCGCCTATCGTCTCGACGCCGCATTCGCCGCCACCCCTCCGCGCATCGGCCTGCGCGGCACCGCCAAATTATTCGGTGATCGCGCGCCGCTGGCGTACTACCTGCTGCGCCGCCCGCTAGCGGCCGCGCGCCAGGGGCTGGGCCTATGATGCTGCCCGCATTACGCGCCGACCTACAGCTCTCACCAGCAGCACCCGGCCTCGACGGTGCGCCGCAATGGACGCTGGCCGACCCGCTGCGTGGCCGCTACTTCAAGCTTGGCGCAGCCGCCGTACGCCTGCTGCGCCACTGGCCACTGGGCGAGCCCGAGCGCGTGCTGGCAGCCGCCAACAGCGAGCCCGGCCAACCCCTTGGCGCAGATGAGCTGACAGAGATGCTGAGTTTTCTCAGCCACCACGACCTGATCGCAGCCCTACATGACAAGCAGCGCGCCAGCTACGCTATGAAGGCCGCCGCGCAGCGCCAAAGCCCGTGGAAGCGAGCGCTGCATCAGTACCTGTTCTTCCGCATCCCGCTGTGGCGCCCGGATCCCTTTCTCAACCGCGCCTGGCCAGTGCTGGAACGCCACGGCCCCTGGTTGCTGCGCTGGGGCCTGCCACTGGTTTTCGCCCTCGGTCTGTTTCTGGTGATACGCGATTGGCAGCGTTTTCTCACCACCTTTCCCCATCTGTTTAGCCTGGGCGGCGCCCTGGCCTTTGGCGTGGCGCTGACCTTCGCCAAGCTCTGCCATGAATTCGGCCATGCCTTCATGGCCAAACGCGCTGGCTGCCGCGTGCAGAGCATGGGCCTGGCCTTCATGGTGCTGCTACCGATGTTCTACACCGATGTCAGCGACGCCTGGCGCGTGCGTGAGCGCCGCTCGCGACTGCTGATCGGCGCAGGCGGCGTACTCGCCGAACTGTTGTTAGCCGTGCTGGCGTTACTGGCCTGGTCGCTGCTGCCCGACGGCCCGGCACGCAGCGCTGCCTTCATGCTGGCCAGCGCCACCTGGATCACCACTCTGGTAATCAACCTCAACCCCTTCATGCGCTTCGATGGCTACTTTCTGATCAGCGACCTGTGGGGCGTGGACAACCTGCAGCAGCGCGCCTTCGCCCTATGCCGCTGGCGCCTGCGCGAAGCACTGTTCGGCTATGGCGAAGCGCCCCCCGAACCCTGGTCGCCAGCCATGCGCAAGCGCCTGCTGATCTGGGGCTACGGCTCTTGGATCTGGCGCGCCGTGCTGTTCTTCGGTATCGCCTTGGCGGTCTACCACCTGTTCTTCAAGGTGCTGGGCATCTTCCTCATGCTGGTGGAACTGCTGTGGTTCATCGGCCTGCCGATCTGGAAGGAGTTAGGCGAGTGGTACAAGCGCCGCGACCAGGCCGAGCCACGCAGGACATTGCTCACAGGTCTGGGCCTGAGCGCCGTACTGCTGGTGCTAGTGGTGCCCTGGCGCAGCTCGGTGGAAATACCCGCCATGCTCGAAGCCTCACGCAGCCACACCTTGCACGCGCCCGTAGCCGCCCGCCTGAAAGCCGTGCACGTGCAGGACGGGCAACAGGTGGCAGCGGACGAGTTGCTAATGGAGCTGGACTCCCCCGACCTGGATTCGCGACAAACCATCGTTCGCCGCGAAATCGAGATTCTGCAACTGCAACTGCGCCGCCTCTCGGCGCGCAGCGAAACCGCCGCCGATGCGGGCATCCTCGAACAGCGCCTGGCCGAAGCCGTGGCCGAATATCGCGGCCTGGCGGCCCAACGTGAACGCCTGCAGCTACGCGCCCCACAAGCGGGTGTTGTGCGTGACCTCCAACGTGATCTGAGCGTGGATCGCTGGCTACACCCGAGCGAGCCTCTGGCGCGCATCATTGAACCTGGGCTGCGCCTGCGCGGTTATCTGGCTGAAGAAGAACTCTGGCGAGTGACCAACGCCAGCGATGGTCGCTTTATCCCCGATGATCCCGCTCGCCCGGCGGTGTCCGTGCACCTGGACGAAGTAGACGCTACCGGCATCGCCTATCTGGAACTGGAAGCGCTCAGCTCCGATCATGGCGGCCCCATCGCCGTGCGCCGCGACGCACAGCAGCGCGCCGAACCCGTGCAGGCGCAATACGGGGTACGCCTGACGCTGCTTGATGACGATATCCACCCCGATCATCCGCTACGCGGCGTGGTGGTGCTCGATGGCGCAAGAGAATCGCTGCTAGGCGCAGCCTGGCGACGAATCGCAGCACTCGGTGTGCGGGAAAGCGGTTTCTAAAACAAGGATGCCCGATGAATCAGGATGCATTACCCAGATGTTCACGTCTGTCGCTGGCCCCGAACTTGCCTGCCTTGCTCGACGCGCTGGGGCAAATTCCCGAGAGTGCCTGGCAGCATCACTTCAATACGGGCTACTACGAAGGTGAGTGGAGCGGTATCGCACTGATCACCCCCGAGGACGCCCCTATGCCCCTGGCGCCAGGGGGCGGTGTGCCCGTGGCAAGTAGTTGGTGGCAAGGCGAAGCGGCCTGGCATGCTGTGCTCGCACTGTTCCAGACCACCATTCGCAGTGCCCGGCTTCTGCGTCTGGGCGCTGGCGCTCGCATTCACGAACACCGCGACCCTGACCTCGGCCAGCCCGGCGGTGATCTGCGCCTGCATGTGCCACTTCTCAGCCCAGCAGGCGTGGAGTTTCTCGTCGATGACCTGCAGGTGCCCATGCAACCGGGCGAGTGCTGGTTCATCGACCTCTCTCGTCCGCACCAAGTGCACAATCCAGGGCCAGGGGGGCGCGTGCATCTGGTGCTCGATTGCCAGCCCAACGCCTGGCTGCTGGAGCTTGTCCGACTGGGGCTAGAACAAACACCTGAGCTACTGCCGGGCAATGCCAAACACGCATTCGCAGCCTTCGCCGCAGAAGTAGGGCGTGATGCGCGCCTGGCCGAGCATCTACGCTCGATCAACGACCCACAGCACTTTTGCAACGAAGTGGTGCGCCTGGCTTTCGACAGAGGCCTGTACCTTGGCCAGGCGGATGTACTCAGCGCCATGCGCAGAGGTAAACGAGCCTGGAGCGAACAATGGCGCACATAACGCCCGAGCATGACTTCACGGGCTGGCTACCCATTCGGATCAACCCAACACGCGACGGCTGGCGAGTGGACTGGTGCTGGTTCGGCCAGCAACGGCTGACCCTGCCCTTTTTCCGCGATGACGTGAACCAAGCCCTGCGACTGCCCTTCAACCAGGCTTTGCGCCGGGAAACCGACCTGGACGCCTTGCGACAGTGGCACACAACCAGCCCCGGACTGCCGCCAGCGGCACTGATTTTCCATGCCTCACGCTGCGGCTCGACACTGATGGCGCAGATGCTCGCCGCGCTACCCAGCAACATCGTGCTCTCCGAACCGCCGCCACTGGACAGTCTGCTACGCGCTCATCGCCACGATCCCAGCATGGTCACCCACCAAGCACGCGATGTTGCAGCCCTTCTGTCAGCCTACGGCCAGAGCAGACAGGGCGATGAGCAGAGGTTATTCGTCAAGCTCGATACCTGGAATATCTTCGAGGCCCCACTACTGGCAGAGCTCTACCCTGACATACCGCGTATCTTCCTTTACCGCGATCCGCTGGAAATAGCGGTTTCCCATATGCACCAAGCGGGCATGCAATGCGTGCCAGGGCTGCTTGGCGCCAGTGGCCTGGAAGCCAGCAGCGACAACCAGACCTATCTCAGCCAAGCGACATTCATCAGCCGCGTTATCGCTCGAACGCTCGAAGCAGGCCTGAGCTTTTGCCAGCACCATGGCGGCATCCCCGTCAACTACAGCGAGCTGCCTGACGCACTATGGGGACGCCTGGCAGCGATATTCGACATCAGCGACACAAACACCCTGCCGCTACGCGATACCGCCCACCGAGACGCCAAACAGCCCGCCATGACCTTCAAGGCGGACAGCGCGAAAAAGCGACTGGCAGCCACAGACGAACTCCGTGCAAGTATCACTGAATGGGCCCAGAAGCCTTATAGACGACTTGAAGCACTGCGCCTTGCGGGCCTGCAAACGGAATGAAACTGATCCCACTCAGGTGTTTGAAAACATTTCAAACAATTGCGGAAAATTCACTGGCATCTCGCCATCCGTGAACTATAGTTCCAACTGTTTGTCGGCCCACACCTGAAATGGCCCGACCGGAGAGGCAGTAAAGCTGAAAGGACGCATTGCACGTTGAGTAGATTTGAGATCAGTCTTCGCCCAGCAAGGGACGCAGACATGCCTTTCCTCCAAGCCCTCTATGCCAGCACCCGCACAGAAGAGCTTGCCAAGCTTGCATGGGATCAAAGCGCCAAGGACGCCTTCCTGAAGCAACAGTTCACAGCCCAACACAGCTACTACCAAGCCCACTTTCCTCATGCCGAGTTCCAGCTCATCGAGCTGACTGGCGCCCCCATCGGGCGCGCCTACCTGCTCTGGGATGACTCACATCTGCAGATCATCGATATAGCCCTCTCCCCCACCTGGCGCGGTCAAGGCATCGGCAGCCAACTGTTGGAGCAATGGCTCGACCGCGCTGACGCTCAAGGGCTAAGCACTGGTTTGTATGTGGAAAGCTACAACCGAGCGCAAACGCTCTATCGCCGTAATGGTTTCGAGGTGACGGGGGAAGATGGCGTCTACCTCAAGATGCTGCGCCCCGCCAATCAAGCCAATGACTGACTGCCAAGGAGAGCACTGTGTATCCCATGCCGACTCAAGAAATGCTCACGCAACACGCAGGGCAGACCTTTCAACTCTGGATCACCCCCGAGCAGGCTCTGGACATCGAGCTTATCGATGTCGTTGCGGGTGTTCCGATGACCCCGCAATTCCAATGTTTCTCCGCCGTTTTCGCCCTGCCAAGCGGGTATGACTTGCCACAAGCCGTATTTCGCGTGTCGCGCCAAGACGAAGAAGGCTGGCTATTGCTCATGACCCCCGGACTGCCCTGCCGTGATGGACGCAAGGTACTCCATACATCGCTGCACACCGACAAGCTGTGAACCCCAGGCGAGCTTACGCCCGCAACACCAAAGCAAAAGGAGCTGCAAATGAGTGATCCATTTTTGGGTGAAATCAAGATGTTCGGCGGCAAATTCGCCCCCCGCGGCTATGCCATGTGCCAGGGGCAGCTCATGGGCATCGCGCAGAATACTGCGCTGTACACCCTACTTGGCACCCTGTACGGCGGTAACGGCACAACTAATTTCGGCCTCCCTGACTTTCAGGGTCGTTCTCCCGTAGGTATGGGAACGGGATCAGGCCTAACCACAATCATTCAAGGTGAAAACGAGGGGACGGAAACTGTCACCCTGCGGAGCCAAAATCTCCCACCATTTTCATTACCCGTCACTGGTTCGATGTCCGTGTCCATTCCAGCCTCCACTGCTGATGGCACCAGTCAAACGCCGGGCCCCACGTCCGTTCTGGCGAAACCTGTAGATTCAGCGATAGGCGCAGAAGTCAGCCTATACGCTAACGGAGCCGACACGACGCTGGCTCCCTTCAATGCCACCTTGAGCGGCACTGTCATACATACCACCGGCGGCGTCCCCGTGGATATCCGTACCCCGTACCTGGGCACCAACTTCATCATCGCCCTGATGGGAGAATATCCTAGCCGTAACTGACGCGTTTCATCGAGCAAGCGCAGCGCCATGACGGCGCTGCCGCCCCAACCTCAGATCGGGTTGTGTGCAGTACGTTTCACCCAATGCCTTAGCCATCCATCTATCTAGCGTCACGCTGCAATCCGAAGGGAGCCAAACCATGTACTGGCATACAACCAAAAAATCACAACCGAGCTCCCCTGCAGCCGTGGCCAAGGCCCCCCTGGCCATTTCTCTCGAGCCGCGCATGATGTTCGATGGTGCTGTGGCGGCTACAGCAGCCGAAGCGACCGTTACTGCAAGCACCGAGTCATCGACCGATACGTCAGCCGAGCACCTGGCGGCCACGCCCTCCTCGACCACATCTGGGGAGCGTCATGAAGTTGTCTTCATCGACGCCAGCGTCAAAGACAAGCAGCAATTGCTCGATAGCCTGGTAGCGGGCACGGAAGTCGTCGTGCTGGACGCAGACAGTGATGGCCTGCAGCAGATGGCCGACTACCTCGATGGTCGCTCAGGCATTGATGCCATCCACTTCATTTCTCATGGTGGTGAGGCCAGTCTGCAGATCGGCTCAACGCGCCTGAGCCTGGACAATGTGGCCAACGCCCAGAGCCAGCTTTCTGCCATCGGCAGTAGCCTGGCGGAAAATGGCGATTTCCTGATTTACGGCTGCGACACCAGCAAGGGCGAACAAGGCGCGGCCTTTGTCGAAAAACTTGCCGACTTCACCAGCGCCGACATCGCGGCATCGAATGACTGGACCGGCGACACCAGCAAAGGCGGCGACTGGGTGCTAGAAACCAGTACCGGCACCATCGAAACCGCCAGCCTGTTTGCCGATGCGGGTTACAGCCATGTGCTCAACACCCTGAACGCCGGTGATATGGTCGTCTTGGGCTGGAACGCACTGAACGATACGATCACCTTCGCCACGCTGGTCGATATACCTGCCGGCACCGTCCTTAAAATTACCGACTGGGGCTGGGATGCGGCGGGCACCGCATTTACAGGCACGACGACCGGCGACGGGCTGATCACCTGGACAACGAGCAGCACCATTAGCGCGGGCACAGTGCTCAACCTGTACCTAGGTGGCTCGGATGATCTCACGACGCTAACCAACGTAACGACGAATACCGACCTCACTACCGACATAGTAATAACCGGCTATTCGGCCTCCGATCCGATGAACACCGCTGGCGACAGTGTCTTCATCTATCAGGATTCGGACGCCAACCCCTATTTCATTCTTGGCATGAATAACAGCGCAGGCACGAACATTGATGCCAATAACTGGAATACCGCCTCGGGCTTTTCAACGCTCAGAGACTCTACACTCCCCGGCGGCGGCGGCAGCCAGAACGCGCTGACCAACGGCACCAACGCCATAGGCCTGCCTGGCGGCGCCAGCCAGCAGGACAACGTGCAATATACCGGCCCCACCTCTGCCGCCGACCGTGCGACCTGGCTGGCACGGATCACCAACCTGTCCAACTGGAGTGGTAGCGCCAATAGCGGCGACTCCACCAGCGTCGGTGTCAGCCCTGGCAGCGTAATCAACATTACCTCCAACAGTGCACCGACCATTGGCAACCTCAACGGCGACAGTGTCGCCTGGCCAGGTGTCGGTAACACCGTAACTCTCGACCTGGGCAGCAACGCCAGCCTGGCGGATGCCGAGCTAGCTGCACTGAACGGTGGCAATGGCAATTGGGCCGGGGCCAGCCTGGCCGTCCAGCGCAACGGCACAGCGGTAAGCAGCGATGTGCTGGGTTTCAACACCGTCGGCGCCCAATTCACCGTCAGCGGCAGCAATCTGCAGTCGGGGGGCCAGACCTTCGCCACCTTCACCAATACCGGCGGTGTGCTGACCATCACCTTCACCAGCAGCGACACCACCGCCACCACGGCGTTGGTCAACGATCTGGCGCAGCGCATCACCTACCGCAACGACACCCCTGCCGGTGATGCCAACATCCGTTTCACCCTCAATGACGGAGCCGGTGGCAGCGCCAACGCTACCACCACGGTCACCAGCGATACCATCTACGTCACCAACGACACCGACACGGCCACCATCGATGCCAGCAATGGCGTGAGCTTCAGCGAAGCCGTGGCCATTGCCGCCGCCGACAATACCGGCAGTCAGACCATCGTCTTCGATAGCTCCCTGGCAGGCCAGACGCTCAACCTCAATGTCGTGTCGATCAACGAGAGCCTGACCTTCGAACTGGGCGCGGTAAATGGCCTGACTCTAACGGGCGGCACCATCACCCTGGCCGGCGGCACTACCCAGACCTTCAGCAACGATTCGGGAGACACTGCTTCCATCGTCAGCGTGCTCGCCGGCAGCGGCGCCCTGACCAAGGCGGGGACCGGCAACCTGATCCTGGCCGGCAGTGCCAACAGCTTCTCCGGCGCCACCAGCATCGCTGGCGGCATCCTGACCGTCGCCAATGGCGATGCCATTGCCAACAACAGCAGCGTATCGATCGCCGCAGGCGCCACCCTGGCGCTGAACAGTAGCGAAACCATCGGCAATCTCTCCGGGGCGGGGGCGATCAACCTGGGCAGCAGCACCCTGACGACGACCCAGACTGCGGACACCTCCTTCTCTGGCAATATCAGTGGCAGCGGTGGCCTGTCTATCAACCAGACAGGCTCGGCCAGCCATGCGCTGACCCTCTCCGGCAGCAACAGCTACACCGGCAGCACCACACTGCTCAATTACGGTTGGCTGAAACTCGATGGCGACGCCTCGATGTCCAGCAGCAGTGCGGTACGGGTCAACGGCAACAGCGTGCTGACTCTGCTCTCGGATCAGACCATCGGCAGCCTGGCGAGCAACGATGCCAACGCCAGCATCCAACTGGGCAGCTACACCCTCACCAGTGGAGGCGACAATGCTTCAACCAGCGTCTCCGGGATCATTTCCGGCAGCGGCGCGCTGATCAAGCAGGGCAATGGCGTTCTCACCCTGGCCGGCAACAACAGCTATTCCGGCACCACCACGGTGTCCGCTGGCACCCTGTCGATCGGAGGTGATGCCAACCTCGGCACGGGCGACCTGACCCTGGCTGGCAGCACGCTCGCAATCACCGGCGCTACCACCATCGACAATGCCATCGCCCTCACCGGCAACAGCACCATCGACAACAGCGACGCCGCCACCCTCAGTGGTGCCATCAGCGGCGCCTATGACCTGACGAAAACCGGCGCAGGCACCCTGACCCTGTCCGCCAGCAACAGCTATGGCGCCACTTTCGTCAATGCCGGCGCCCTGAGCGTGGACAGCGACGCCAACCTGGGCTCTGGAACGGTCAATCTGGCCGCCGGCACCACGTTGGCGCTCACCGGCACGACCAACATCGACAACGCCATCATCCTCGGCGGCAACGCCACGGTCACTGCCGCGGCCAATGCCACCCTGTCCGGCGTGGTCAGCGGTGCCTATACCCTGACCAAGGCAGGCGCCGCAACCCTGACCCTGGATGGCAGCAACACCTACAGCGCCACCACCGTCAGCGCCGGCACCCTGAGCGTGTCCAGCGACGCCAACCTCGGCAGCGGTACCCTGACCCTGGGCGCCGGTACGACCCTGACCGTGACCAACGCCACCACCATCAACAACGCCATCGCCCTGAGCGGTAACGCCACAGTGAACGCTGGCGCCGCTACCACCCTGTCCGGCGTGATCAGCGGCAGCAACGACCTGACCAAGACAGGTGCTGCAACCCTGACGCTGAGCGGCAGCAATACCTATAGCGGCAGCACCAGCGTCAGCGCCGGCACCCTGAGCGTCGCCGGTGACGGCAACCTCGGCGCCGGCAGCCTCAACCTGGCCAACGGCACCACCCTGCAGATCACCGGCAACACCACCATCGACAATGCCCTGGCCTTGACCGGCGTGGCCACCATCAATGCCGGCGCGGCCTCTACCCTGTCTGGCACCATCAGTGGCACGGGCAGCCTGACCAAGACGGGCGCCAGCAACCTGACCTTGTCGGGCAGCAACACCAACACAGGTACGACCAGCGTATCTGTCGGCACCTTGGTCGTGGATGGCAGCACCAATAGCGCCACCTCGGTGGCCAATGGCGCCACCCTGGCCGGTGGCGGCATCCTGGGTGGCGACGTTTTCGTGCAGAACGGCGGCACCCTCTCCCCAGGCAACGGCGGCGCCGACACCCTGACCGTGAATGGCAACCTGACCCTGGATGCTGGCAGCACTCTGGCACTGGATGTCAATGGCACCAATGCTGGCACCGGCTACGATCAGATCGTGGTCAATGGCAACGTCGGCGTTTCCGGCGCGACCCTGACGGTCAACCACGGTTATGCAGCCGGTAATGGCGAGGTCTATCAGGTTATCCTCAATGCTGCCACCGATGCGATCACCGGCACCTTCAGTGGCCTCAACGAGGGCAGTACGTTCAACGCGGCGGGCAATGGCACCCAGTTGACCACCAGCTATGTCGGCGGCACTGGCAATGACCTGACTCTGACCGCCCCCACCGCCCCGATGGTCACCAGCGTCTCCTCCAGCACGGCCAACGGTACCTACAAGATCGGCGACACCATCACCATCAACGTGCAGTTCGACAGCGTGGTCGATGTCACTGGCACCCCGACCCTGACCCTGGAAACCGGCAGCACAGACCGCGTACTCAACTACCTTTCCGGCACCGGCAGCAATACCCTGAGCTTCAGCTATACCGTCCAGGCCGGCGACAGCTCCGCCGATCTCGACTACCTCTCCAGCTCCGCCCTGAGCCTCAATGGTGGCACCATCGAGGATGTCAACAATCAGTCCGCGCTCCTCACGCTGCCCACTCCAGGCGCAGCCGGTTCCCTGGGCGCCAACAAGGCACTGGTGATAGACGGTGTGCGCCCTGCTGCCACCAGCATCAGCCTGAGTGACAGCACCCTGGGCATCGGCGAAACCGCCACCGTCACCATCACCTTCAACGAGGCGGTGCTCGGCCTGGACACCGGCGACTTCAACGTAGCCAACGGCACACTCTCCAGCCCCATCAGCAGCGACGGTGGTCAGACCTGGACGGCCACCTTCACCCCGAGCGCCAATATCACCGATACCAGCAACATCATCACCCTCAACAACACAGGTGTGATGGATACGGCAGGCAACATCGGCAGCGGCACTACGGACTCGGCCAACTACGCCATCGACACCCAACGCCCAACAGCCACCATTAGCGTCGCCAACAGCACGCTCAGCGCAGGGCAGACCACCACCGTCACCATCACCTTCAACGAGGCGGTGAGCGGGCTGACCCTGGGCGACCTCACTGCAGCCAATGGTGTACTGAGCAACCTGAACACCTCGGACAACATCACCTACACGGCGACTTTCACACCCAGCGCCAATGTCACCGACGCCACCAACCTGATCACCCTGGACAACACCGGGGTGCAGGATCAGGCAGGCAATGCTGGTGTCGGCACCACCGACTCCAGCAACTACATCGTCGATACCCAGCGCCCGACCGCCACCATCACCGTAACCGACAACACACTCAGCGCAGGGCAGACCACCACCGTCACCATCACTTTCAACGAGGCGGTGGCAGGGCTGACGCTAGATGATTTCACGGCGGCCAATGGTGTACTGAGCAACCTGAACACTTCGGACAACATCACCTGGACGGCAACCCTGACACCAAACGCCAATGTCAGCGACACCACTAACCTGATCACCCTGAACAACACCGGTTATACCGATGCCGCTGGCAATACCGGCAACGGCACTACCGACTCCAACAACTACGCCATCGACACCCAACGCCCGACCGCCACAATCAACGTCGCCGACAGCACGCTGGCCATTGGTGAAACTACCACCGTCACCATCACCTTCAATGAGTCGGTGAACGGGCTGACCCTGGGTGACTTCACGGCAGCCAATGGTGTGCTAAGTAACCTGAGCACTTCGGATAACATCACGTGGACGGCGACCTTCACACCGAGCAGCAACATCAGCGACGCCACAAACCTGATCACCCTTGATAACACCGGGGTGCAAGACCTGGCAGGCAATGCTGGCGCAGGCACTACCGACTCCAACAACTACGCCATCGACACCCAGCGCCCAACAGCCACCATCAGCGTCGCCGACAGCACACTCAGCGCAGGGCAGACCACCACCGTCACCATCACCTTTAACGAGGCGGTGAACGGGCTGACTCTGGGCGACCTCACTGCAGCCAATGGTGTACTAAGCGACCTGAACACCTCGGACAACATCACCTACACGGCGACCCTCACACCCAGCGCCAATATCACCGACGCCACCAACTTGATCACCCTGGACAACACCGGGGTGCTGGATCAGGCAGGTAATGCTGGTGCCGGCACCACCGACTCCAGCAACTACATCGTCGATACCCAGCGCCCGACCGCCACCATAGCCATATCGGACAGCTCACTCAGCGCAGGGCAGACCACCACCGTCACCATCACCTTCAACGAGGCAGTAATCGGGCTGACGACTGGCAACTTTACGGTCAACAACGGCACACTGAGCACTCTCAGCTCGAATGACGGCGGCATCACCTGGACCGCCACCCTGACGCCCACCGCCAATGTCACCGACACCACCAACCTGATCACCCTGGACAACACCGGTTATACCGATGCCGCTGGCAATACCGGCAACGGCACTACCGACTCCAACAACTACGCCATCGACACCCAGGCGCCAACTATCACCTCCGTGGATGTTCCTGCCGATGGCACTTACACGGCAGGCGACACCCTTGACTTCACGGTGCACTTCGATGAAGCGGTCACGGTCGACACCAGCGGAGGTACGCCGCGCCTGGAAATAACGCTGGATACTGGCGGCACCGCCTACGCCAACTATTTCAGCGGTTCCGGCAGCACAGCTCTGGTGTTCCGCCTGACAATCAGCAACGGCCAGCAAGACAGCAATGGCATCAACGTCAGCACCGCACTGCAAAGCAACAGTGGCACCCTGCGTGATGCCGCTGGCAACAATGCACAAACAACCCTGAGCAACATCGCGGCCTCCGACGGTATTCTGGTGGATACGGCACCGCCACAGGTCGCCTCAGTCGTCCTCGACGGTACCTCACCTACAACAAGCAGCAGCTTGAGCTTTACCGTCACCTTCACAGAGAACGTCAATGGCGTCAGCCTTGACGACTTCGCGCTGGTCCGCAGCGGCAGTGCAAACGGTGTATTGCAGTCGTTGCAACAGGTGGATGCCCGCACGTATCGGGTCACGGTAAGCGACGTAACGGGCCAAGGTAGCTTGGGGCTTTCCATTTCGGCCAGCGGCAGTTTGATCACCGATACCATCGGCAATCCGTTGGCAGGAAACTTCCAGACGTCAGGCTTTGCTGTCGGTGGCTCTAACGATGGTGACCCAGAGTTCCGTAGCAACACGCCCGTGGTGGCACTGCCAAGCACCAGCACGGTATTTGAGCCTACTCAGCCGCAGCCTCAATCCTCACCCACAAACTCACCGCTGATGCCGCCCTCTTTATTCGAGGCACCCAACCTGGGCAGCGGCGTACCTCCGGTGGGCAATATTTTCATCCGCAACGGCGCTCTAGCACCCAGCTATATCGCTCAGGTTTTCGGTAGCAGCGCCGTCAACCTGGGCAATGGCGTGAGCAATGACACCTCCCCTACTGGCAACGCGGACAACACTTTCGGCAGTAGCAGCTTCTCAGGGCTGTTCAACAAGAACGTGCCACAACCCAGTATCCAGCTACGCCAGAGCTCAGCAGGCGGCACCGACCTGAGCCAGAACACGTTGCAGGGCGCACCGACCTTCACTCAGCAACTGCAAGACATACACAACGACGAGCGACGCCAGATCAGGAATTTGGCATCGGCTCTTGAGCAAATGGCCGCATCGACACCGCAGGCCTAATCGATAGCACAACGATAAATGACATATACCGTACTAGGGGGCAGTTCACGGATGAGTAATAAGAAGAAGCTATTTGCGATCAGCTTGTTGGCTCTGGCCATCAGTGGCTGCGCCGTTACCAGCAAGCCCATTGACCGCAGCGCCAGTGAGCAAAGGGCACAACAGGATCTGGTCACAATGTTCAAGGATCAGGAGCCGCTCAGCGGCCCCCTGACCTTGCATGAGGCCATGGCGCGTGCAGTGAAGTACAACCTTGAAGCCCGCCTGAAAGTCATGGAAGAAGCCATGGCACAGCGCCAAGTCGACCTGGCCACCTTCGACATGCTGCCACGCATGGCACTGTCCGCTGGCTACGCCGGGCGAGACAACATCAGTGCCTCCAGTAGCGAGAGCATCCGCACCGGCACCCAGTCGCTGGAACCGTCCACCTCGCAGGAACGCAACCGCAATGTCGCCGACCTGACCATGGTGTGGAACGTGCTGGATTTCGGTGTCAGTTACGTCAGCGCCAAACAGCAGGGCGACCAGCGCCTGATCGTGCAGGAGCGGCGGCGTAAAGTGGTGCATACCATCATTCAGGACGTGCGCTCCGCCTACTGGCGCGCCGTCGCCGCCGACCGCCTGCTGACACAGATAGATAGCCTGATGACGCGCGTGGCGCAGGCCCGTGATAACAGCCAGCGCCTCAGTGAACAGCGTATTGGCGACCCTATCCAGGCGCTGAGCTATCAGCGCGCGTTGATCGAAGCCACTCGCCAACTGGAAGAACAGCGCCGCGCGCTGTCGCTGGCCAAGACCGAGCTGGCAACCCTGATCAATCTGCCACTGGGCACTGACGTCAAGCTGGCGCCAGACGTCGGCTATCAAGTACCAGAGCTCAAGATAGGAATGGGTCAACTCGAACAAGAAGCCCTGGCCAGCCGTCCAGAGCTACGCGAGCAGGACTACCAGGCACGCATCAGCGCGGCGGAAACCCGTAAAGCCATGTTGCGCCTACTGCCAGGCCTGGAGTTCTCGGCCGGCGGCCATTACGACAGCAACGCCTTCCTGGTCAATCAAAGCTGGGCCGATTACGGCGTGAAGGTCACCTGGAATCTGTTCAACGTGCTTTCCGCACCAGCGGCCATCGATGCCGCCAAGGCTGGCCAGGACGTTGCCGACGCGCGCCGTCAGGCCATGTCGATGGCAATTCTGGCCCAACTGCACGTGGCCAACGCCAACTTCCATGAAGCCGAGCGCCAGTTCCAGACCAGCCAGCAATTGGCTGGCCTGGATAGCCAAATCGTCGAACAGTTGCGTAACCGTTATGAGGCGCAAGGAATCGGCGAGCTGGAATTGATCCAGGGTGAGCTCAACACGCTGCAAGCAGACCTGCGCCGCGACTTGGCCTACGCCGAGTTGCGCAACAGCTATGGTCAGTTGTTCGCCAGCGTGGGCTTCGATCCGCTACCGGAGAGCATCGCCTCCGACAGCGTCGAGGATATCGCGGCCGCACTCGCCAGTCGCGAAGCACAATGGCAGTCAGGCCAGATGTAATCTGAGCAGGCGTGCATTGCGACCAATCACGGCGCGATGCACGCAGCATATCCCCGATATGGTGCTCGCTGCACCGACGTGTGCCGAACTCACTCGTCATCCTGCAGCAGCACCGCGCCATCCTCCGCGCGTTTTACCGTGAATATATCCGGGTGCTTGTGGCGCATATCCCGCAGATAAGCCTCGTGTGCATCGATAGTCGCCTGCTGGCGACTGATACGCTCCAGCAGCGCCTTACGTTCGGTCAGTGCCTGCTGAAGCTCCAGGCAGGTCTGTAGCGTTCCACATAACTCGTAGGCATCCCACGGTTTGGAGATGAAGCGGTAAATCTCAGCCTTGTTCACGGCCCGGACCAGCGACTCACGATCACTGTCACCACTGAGTAGCAGGCGCAAGGCGTCGGGCTGCAACTGTCGGGCGAACTGCAAGAACGCAACGCCATCTAGCTCGGGCATACGCAGATCCGAAAGAACCAACTCGTAGGTGTTATGCGAGAGCGCCAGCAGGGCCTCTTGCGGCTCGCTGAAGGTATCGAGCAGCCAGCCTGTGCTGCGTAACTCACGGCATAACGCGTTGAGCACAGCAGGTTCATCGTCCAGCAACAATAGGCGCGCCATGGCATCACTCCTTGGCGACCTGTAATGCCGCAGTTTCAGGGTCGCGCACGAACAAGGTGTAGGACGCCGATTCGATGCCCTCGAAGGCGACCAGCTTGCGAATCAGCAACTCCGACAAGACCTTGCCCTCGTTGAGCAGCAGCATGCCGTTATCGGCGTGGAGATTGCGCGCCAACACCATTCCCGGTACCAGTTGACGTGTATCCACCGGACGAACCAGAGGATCGCCCAAGGTGATATCGGGCATCACCGCAACGCAGATATGGACAAAGCGCTCAATTAGATCAGGGTCATACAGACGACCGGAATACTTGCCGATGAACAGTAACGCTTCATCCCGGTTCAGGCGCCGTTCGAGCACCAACCCGCACTGCAACTCGACAAAGTCCACCGCCAACTTGAGCATGCGTGATCCCAGGGGAATATCGGTGCCCCGCAGATGGTCGGGAAAACCCGAACCATCCCAGCGTTCCTGGTGATGACGAATAAGTTTGGCCGCATCGTGCAACGGCTCCAGCGCCATCAGCACCGACTCGCTCTGCGCCGGATAACGCCGATACAACTCTCGATCCTTGCTGTGCATAAGATCGGCCGGGCTGACCAAAATGGAGTCCGGCAGGCTGAGCTTGCCGATGTTGTACAGCGCCGCCGCCATGCTCAGGTCGCGCGCCTGATCCTCCGGCATGCTCATTTCCGAAGCCATGGCACGAATGATCGCGATGATCTGCTGGTTAGTCTGCTTCTCCCTTGGCAGGCGTTGATTGACCAGCAGCGAGAACACCTCAGTGCTCAAGACATAGCTGCGGCGCAGTTCGTCATAGGCCAGGTCGAGCATGTCGGCCGTTTGCTGCAATTCAGCGGTACGTGCCTGCACGCGCATTTCCAGACTCTCGTTGAGCGCTGCCAGTTGCGTGTTCTGCTCCTGGGTCAGTTGCTGCAAGCGCTCACGTTCGCGCTCGGCGAACTGGAAGGCCAAGGCCTGGCGGATGGCCAACAGCAGCTCATCATCATTCCAGGGCTTACTCAGGTAACGATAGATCTGGCCCTCGTTGATGGCGGTGATGATGGTCTGAATATCGGCATAGCCGGTGAGCAGGATGCTCATGCACTGTGGACTGCGCCTGTGGATCTCGGCCAGTAAGGTAGCGCCATCCATGCCTGGCATACGCGCATCAGACACCACCAGATCAAAAGGCTGCGCTTCGAAAAGCTGCAGCGCCTGGGCACCGCCATTGGCCATCACCAGGTCATAGGGCTGACCGCGCAGCAAGCGCCGCAGACTATTGAGGATGTTTTCTTCATCATCGACCAACAGGACGCGCGGTCGCAGGGAATCTGCTTGCGATTCAGACATGATGAGCCCTCCGAGTGAATGCTCACCGGCCCTGACGGATCGGCAGGCGAATGGTGAAAACTGCGCCGCGGCCCACTTCACTGCTCACCGTCAGGCTGCCTCCATGCTTCTCGACAATGCTGAACGAGAGTGCAAGCCCCAGCCCCGTCCCCTTCCCTACCGGCTTGGTGGTGAAGAAGGGGTCGAATATCTGCGCCAGATGCTGAGCGGCGATACCACAGCCGTTATCACTCACCTGGATGAGCACATCATCCGCGTTGCGTTCAGTATGGATGACGATTCGGCCATCGTGCTCGATCGCCTGCGCGGCATTGACCAGCAGGTTCATGACCACCTGATTGATCTGCGCCGGGATGCACTCGACCAGAGGCAACTCGGCAAAATCGCAGACCACCTCGGCCTTGTACTTCACCTCGTTGTTCACCACGTTCAGGGTGCTGCGAATACCTTCGTGCAGGTCGGCCTGCACGAAGATTTCGTCATCGCTATGGGAAAAGTCTCTGAGCGAAGAAATGATGCGCTTGACCCGCTCCACACCATCGGTGGACTCGCTGAGCAAACCATTGATGTCGTCACGGATAAAGTCGTAATCAAACTGTTGCTTGAGCCGCTGCAGCTCCAGCCCACCCCACTCGCTCATCTGGTCGACCAGTTGCAGCAATTGCTGGACATAGCCGGCCAGGGTCTTGAGGTTGCTGGCGACGAAGCCCACCGGATTGTTGATTTCATGAGCCACGCCAGCGGCCAGTTGGCCAATAGCCGCCATTTTCTCCGATTGCAGCAGTTGCCGATTGGCTGTCTGCAGTTTGCCGCTCAGCTCACTGAGCTCATCATGTTTGCCACGCAGGGCCATCAACGCCTGCTGCAAGGCCGGGTTGGACGCCGCACGGCTGTTATCGAAGATGGCCAGACCCAGTATCAGGCTATCGCCAGTGCTTAGCACCGGGAACAACAGCGTGGCTTGTAACATCGGTAGGGGCGAGCACACTTCGTCACCCTGCGCGCAGCTAAGCAGGATCAGGTACGGCTGGTCGCGCCAGATCGTCTGCACCGGCTGCCGCTCACGACTCACTCGCTGAAACAGCTCGCGCCAGCGGGGCGTATCGATCTCGGGAAATGCCTCGGCTAGGCGCATGCCCGAAACCATACTGAGGTCACGAGGACAACGCTGCACGATGAAAGGGTTGCAGTAGAGCACGCGCTGAGCGGCATCCAGAAGCAGAAAGCCGGCGGGAATTTGCTCCACCGCAGCGACCAGCCGTTGCTGCAAGACCGTTGAGTTCATTGCATCACTCCTCATGTCACAGAGGCCTAAACTGAGTTTAGTTAAGCTCAGCGCAAGAGACGGAAAATCGACGGCAAAATGCCATCACTCGAACATTCGCTCTCTGGAGATACCATGAAAACCACCACGCCCCTGACGCACTACCAGTTGTTCTTCGAGGATGGTGGCAAGGCTTCTCTAGAGATTCCGACCGAGCCCGCGCAAGAGCCCCCCGACTGGGCACGTCTAGAGCACTATCAATGCCGCCACTGCCCTCTATCGGCAGCGCAAAGCCCCTTCTGCCCGTTCGCTCTGGGCCTGGTCAACCCCCTGCATGAACTGACAGGCCGACAGTCGTTCGACACGGTGCGTGTCAGCATCGATTGGCATGGCCGCCACCTGGAACAAACCAGCACCCTACAGCGCGTACTCAGCTCGGTCATCGGTCTGATAGGCGCAACATCGGGTTGCCCACATACCCGGCTGCTGTCGCCGATGGCGCATTTCCACCAACCCTTCAGCGGATCGAGCGAAACCTTATTCCGCGCACTAGGGACTTACCTCATTGGCCAGTATTTGCGCCAGCAGAGCGGCCTGAGCGCGCACTACAGCTCGGATGGCCTGATGGCGATTTACCGCGCCCTGCGCGAAGTCAACCTGCGCATGGCCGAACGCCTGCGCTCGGCGGTACGCGCAGAGCCGAGCGTGAACGGGCTCGTGTTGCTGGATGTACTGGCTGCGGAGACGCTGGAAAACATGGAATCGCCAGAGAACAGCCTCGGCGAACTGTTCGCGCCCTATCTCGACGACGGGGCCGAGCAGGGCTAGCCAGGCTGACGAGTCGGCAGGACGATACGAAAACAAGCACCTCCCTCTGCAGGGGAACTGACGCTGAGCTGGCCATGATGGCGCTCGATGATGTTGTAAGACACGGACAGTCCCAGCCCTGTGCCCTTACCCACGGGTTTGGTGGTGAAGAAGGGCTCGAAAATACGCCGGGCCAGATCAGCGGGCACGCCTGGGCCGTCATCCTTGATTTCGACGAACACACAGTCACCCTGAGTTCCGGTACGCAAGGTGATGACGCCATGCTCGACGATGGCCTGAGCGGCGTTGACGATCAGGTTGAGGAAGACCTGATTGATCTGCGAGGCGATGCACTGCACCGGCGGCAGCTCGCCATATGCCTTGACGACCTGAGCCTTGAACTTGACCTCGTTCCAGATCACGTTCAGCGTACTGTCCAACCCTTGGTGCAGGTCCGCGAACTGCCACTCGCCGTTGTCCACATGGGAAAAATCCCGCAGGTCCTTGACGATACGTTTGACCCGTTCCAGTCCCTCGCAAGACTCGCCCAGCAGTACCGGCGTGTCTTCACGCAGAAACCCATAATCTGCCGCCTGCCCCAGCGCTTCACAGGCCTGGATCAGCTCAGTATTTCCCGAGGCCTGCACCTGAGTCTGCAGGCCATCGACCAACCCCATCAGTTGATCGAGATAGCCCCGCAGGCTGTTGAGGTTGGAATAGACGAAACCCACGGGATTATTGATCTCATGGGCGACCCCGGCGGCCAGTTGCCCGATTGCCGCCATCTTTTCCGATTGCAGCAACTGCGCCTGGGCCTCTTCCAGTCGACGAATCAGTTGAGCCTGCTGCTCCTTCTCCACCTCCAGCAGCGCGTTGAGACGCTCCAGTTCCTGCTGGCGAGCAGCGGCATCGGTGGCGTCGGCAACGGTGATACAGGCGGCTCTGGGTTCCTGCTGCCCATCGTGCAAGGGAAAAAACGTGCAGTTCTGGTACATGCTCGACAAGTGACTGGTAATCGGTCGCGTACCGCTAAAGGGGAAAAGATGTGGCCGCTGCTGCCAGGTGGTGAAGGCCAGATTACGCAGCGTCAGAACGCCGCGCACTTTCTGCCGCAACCATCGCTCGGACAGCTCAGGAAATAGCTCGAACAGCGAGCGTCCGACAGCCTCGCTCGGCAGACGCCCGCTGTGGATAACCATGAAGCGATTCCAGAACAACACCCTGCAGTCAGCATCGACCACTACCACGCCCAGGTTAATGTTCTCCAGCACCGCTTCCAGCCCCGCCGGGGGCAGGCCAAGGGGATGCATGTCAAAGCTCGCTCAGCAACCGGTCGATCACGGCCAGCACGCTACCCACCGTATCCTCGGCGATGCACAACAGCAGGTCGCAGGTGAAGCGGCAAGCCTGCACCTCGAAGCGGATTTCCATGACCAACGCGCGATGACTCTGCAACGCCTTGTCGCCCATCGCCTGCTTGAACGAGGCATGCCGCGAAAAAACCGAGGGTGCGCCATAGCTGACAGGCAGATCGAACTGTTGCGCCAGGCTATTGATACAGGCACCGCTGAGAATGTTGGTGACATCCAGCATCAACTCCTCGCGCTGCTGGATATTGTGTTCGTCATAGCCCATCAGCTCGGCCAACTGATCGGCACCATGGCAGCCGAAACAGACGAAGGCCTCACCCCGCACCTGCCCCAAAAAGGACTGACGGGTAACGTCAACCACGGTTTCATCCCCCATCACCTCGGGGAGCTGAGTTTCCCTGAGGCTGGCGACGCTATGGATGCGCGGGACGGACAACACGACAAAGGTATCGGTCAGACACGCCAGTTGATCGGCCGCCTGCCCCATGGCTACGTTCATCAGTTCTTGTAAGGCATCTCGCTGGTCTTCACTGAGCCTGTCCATTACAGCACCCCGACTTGATGCAGAGTGGCCAGCATCGACTCACTGGAAATGGGTTTCTTGATGAAGGCCGCCGCCCCCAGTTCGGCGACACGTTGGCGGGCCTGAGGCTGAATGTCGGCACTGACCACGATCACCACAGCATTGGCATCGAGCCGGTGCAGATGTTCGAGCGTTTCGAAGCCATCCATCACCGGCATGGTCAGGTCGAGGAAAATGATCTCTGCCTGGCCAGCCGCGTATGCAGCGAGTACCTCTTGGCCATTGGCAGCCTGGCTCACCTCGCCTGTGAGCGCATCGGGCAGGGCCTTGAGCAGCAGTTTCCGGGAGAGACTGGAATCGTCCGCGATGAGCACTTTCATACACGCTCCTTAAACGCAAAGAGAGTTATGTATGAGCTTAGCCCAGCGCCATCGATGCACAGGCACCCATCACGCCAAGCAGCTTAAGGCCAGTATGGTTCATCTGCGGATAAACGCCGCATGCATCGCCCATGCGCGAGGCACCAGGTGCTTAGGAGCAGTAGACACAAGCCGTAAACAGCATGACGCCAGCTCAAGGCTGGCGTCATGTTCAGCGCGGGGCGACCGGGCGCGGTTTCTTCTTACCAGAGCCACCCTTGCCACTGCCTTTCTTCTGCTCCTGCAACTTGGCGAAGGCCTCGGCCTTGGCACGCTCACGCTTGTCCCAAGGTTTGCTACCGTCACTGGCGCGGGGCGGCAGACCATTGTGCTGAGTGAGAATTTTGCCGCCGCCGTTACCTGCCTTCTTGCTGCCAACCGGCGTGGAGTTCTTGCGCCGCGCGCTCTGGTAGCTGCCATCGCCGACCGGCTGGGTTGCCGGAATTAGCTGATGCTTGGCTGGGCCGATCAGGTCGGCGCGCCCCATGCGGGTCAGCGCCTCACGCAACAGCGGCCAGCCCTTCGGATCGTGGTAGCGCAGGAACGCCTTGTGCAAACGCCGCTGCTCCTCGCTCTTGACGATCTCCACGCCGTCGCTCTTGTAGGTGACCTTGCGCAGCGGGTTCTTGCCCGAGTGATACATGGCCGTGGCGCTGGCCATCGGCGACGGGTAGAAGGCCTGCACCTGGTCGGCGCGGAAACCGTTGCGCTTGAGCCACAGGGCGAGGTTCATCATGTCCTCGTCGGTGGTGCCTGGGTGGGCGGCGATGAAGTACGGAATCAGGTACTGCTCCTTGCCTGCTTCCTTCGAGAACTTCTCGAACATCTGCTTGAAGCGGTCGTAGCTACCGATGCCCGGCTTCATCATCTTGTCCAGCGGGCCGCGCTCGGTGTGCTCCGGGGCGATCTTCAGGTAGCCGCCAACGTGATGGGTGACCAGCTCCTTGACGTACTCCGGTGACTCAACGGCGAGGTCGTAGCGCAGACCGGAGGCAATCAGGATCTTCTTCACGCCGGGCAGCGCACGCGCCTTGCGGTACAGCTCAATCAAGGAGCTGTGGTCGGTGTTGAGGTTCTCGCAGATACCGGGGAACACGCACGAAGGCTTGCGGCAGTGGCGTTCAATTTCCGGGTCCTTGCAGGCGATGCGGTACATGTTGGCGGTCGGCCCGCCGAGGTCGGAGACCACGCCGGTGAAGCCCGGCACCTTGTCACGCATTTCCTCGATCTCGCGGATGATCGACTCGTGCGAACGGTTCTGGATGATGCGGCCCTCGTGCTCGGTGATCGAGCAGAAGGTGCAGCCGCCAAAGCAGCCGCGCATGATGTTCACCGAGAAGCGGATCATCTCGTAGGCCGGGATCTTCTCCTTGCCATAGGCCGGGTGCGGCACGCGCGCATAGGGCATGCCGAACACGTAATCCATTTCCTCGGTGGTCATGGGAATGGGCGGCGGGTTGAACCACACGTCCACCTCGCCATGCTTCTGCACCAGCGCGCGGGCGTTGCCTGGGTTGGTTTCCAGGTGCAGCACGCGATTGGCGTGGGCGTAGAGCACCGGATCGTTGCGCACCTTCTCGAACGACGGCAGGCGAATCACCGTCTTGTCGCGGGTCATGCGCGGGCTTTCGAGAATCTGCACCACCTTGGCTTCGTTCGGGTCTTCGACCTCGCCTTTGGCCTGCTCGATGGCGCAGGCCTCGGTGTCCTGGGTGTTCACATAGGGGTTGATGATCTTGTCGACACGGCCGGGGCGGTCGATACGGGTGGAATCCACCTCATACCAGCCCTGCGGGGTATCACGGCGAATGAAGGCCGTGCCACGCACGTCGGTGATGGCCTCGACACGCTCACCACGCGACAGGCGCTGGGCGATCTCGACCACGGCACGCTCGGCGTTGCCATAGAGCAGGATGTCGGCGGTGGCGTCCATCAGGATGGAGCGGCGCACCTTGTCCTGCCAATAATCGTAATGCGCGATGCGGCGCAAGGATGCCTCAATGCCACCGAGCACCACGGGCACATGACTGAAGGCTTCCTTGCAGCGCTGGCTGTAGACCAGGCTGGCGCGATCCGGACGCTTGCCGGCCAAACCACCCGGCGTGTAGGCGTCGTCGGAGCGAATCTTCTTGTCCGCGGTGTAGCGGTTGATCATCGAGTCCATGTTGCCCGCGGCCACGCCGAAGAACAGGTTCGGCTCGCCGAGCTTCATGAAGTCGTCTTTGCTGCGCCAGTCCGGCTGACTGATGATGCCGACGCGAAAGCCCTGGGCTTCGAGCAGACGACCGATGATGGCCATGCCAAAAGACGGATGATCCACATAGGCATCACCGGTGACGATGATGATGTCGCAGCTATCCCAGCCGAGCTGATCCATCTCTTCCCGACTCATGGGCAGGAAGGGCGCGGGCCCGAAACACTCGGCCCAGTATTTGGGATAGTCGAACAGCGGCTTGGCGGCTTGCATATTTTTTGATCAGCGGGCTATCACGAGGGGCGCGGATCATAGCACAAAAATTGACCAAACCAGACTACTGCGCTGGGTTTATCGCGCTGTGACAAGCCTGCATACAAGTAACCTGAAGCGATACCTAATCAGGGTTGCGCGCTCACCGCTAACGGCAAAAAAATCTACAAATCAAACACTTCCTGGCACTAACCATGCAGCGTATTGCCTTTCGATCATTAACCGTCTTGTGCATATACTCTGCCCCTCGGTGAACCCCGTTCAGGATCCACATGCTGAAGCGTTTCGTCTTACCGCTCGTTTTTCTGCTGGGGTTGGCCAACCTGTGCCAAGCCACGCCGTCTATCACGCTGAGCAAGGCCAGCAGCGGCATGCCGCTCAATACCCAGGCTGAGCTGCTGGAAGATACTCAGGGCACGCTGACTATCGCCGATATCGACTCCGCTGAGCAGCAGGCCCGTTTTCAGCCAGCCAATGGACGCGCCAGCGTAGGGCAGAGCCTGCACCCCTGGTGGATCAAGCTGCAACTGCAGCGAGAAAAGGACGCGCCATCGCGCTGGGTACTGGAAGTCGGCTCGGTCACCCTGCTCGACTTGCAACTCTATCTGCCCGATGGTCAAGGTGGTTGGCAACTGCGCCAAGCCGGCGAGCATATCGCCTTCCGCGACAATCGCGACCACCCCTACCGGCGTATGGTGTTCGACCTGCCGAGTCTCGATGAGCAACCGCTAACGCTCTATTTGCGCACCTTCGACCCAGCAGGCAACTCGTTCCCGCTGAGCATCTGGCAACTCGACGACCTCACCCAACTGGCAACACACGAAAACCTCGGCCTCGGCACCATCTACGGGATCATCTTCGCCCTGCTGCTGTACAACCTGTTCATCCTCATTGCACTGCGCAACCAAGCGTATTTCTGGTACGTCCTGACGACAGCCTTCGCCCTGCTCTTCATCATCAGCATGACCGGCCACGGCGCTCAGTATTTCTGGCCAAATCATCCCGTGCCGGTATGGCTCGACCGCATCACCCTACCGTCACTCTGGGGCCTATTGGTCTGCCGCTTCACCCAGACACTGCTGCAAACACGCCTGCATGTACGTTGGGCACATCGCCTGCTGAACACGGCCTGCGTCATTTACCTCATCGCCATCACCCTCAACCTGTTCGAGCAGCGCTACCTGGCAGCCTGGATGATTACCCTGCTGCCATTGATCAGTATTCCGGCCGCACTGGGCAGCGCAATCGTGCGCTGGCGCCAAGGATTCCTCCCAGCACAGTTGTACCTTTATGGCTATGGATTGGTGCTGAGCAGCGTCATCATCCTGCTGCTGCGTGCCACCGGGGTGTTGCAACCGGCGCAGTGGAATGCCTATGCCTTCCCTTTGGCTGTGGCGGCAGAATCCGTCCTGTTTTCCTTCGCACTGGCCTACCGTATCCAAATGCTCAAGCTGGAGCGCGCCGAGGCCTTGCAGCAGGCCGACCGCGAGAAAACCGCGCGCCTGGCGCAATTGCAAACCAGCACCGATGAACTTCAGGCCGCCGTAGACGCACGTACCGCAGAGTTGGCGGCAACCAACGAACAACTACGCACACGCGAACGTGAATTGCAGCATGCGGCCTTTCACGACCCACTGACGGAGCTCCCCAACCGTCGTTACCTGATCGAACGCTGCGAATCAGCCTTGGCACATGCCGAGCGCCATGAGGAGAGCGCGGCGCTACTGTTGATCGACCTCGACCACTTCAAACCAATCAATGACCGTTACGGCCATGCTGCCGGTGACGTGATGCTGCAAGCGGTTGGCAAGCGCCTGCGCGAGCAGGTGCGCGCGGGCGATACGGTCGCACGCCTGGGTGGTGATGAGTTCGCCGCACTGATTGGCGGCAAGGACGCCGAGCGCCAAGCGCGGGATATCGCTCAGCGACTGCTGGCGGCGCTGTCGGAGCCTGTGCTCTTCGGCAGCGAACGCCTGAGCGTGACAATCAGCATCGGCGCAGCCCTTTACCCACGACATGCAAGGAACTTCACCGAGCTCTACCACACAGCCGATCTGGCGCTCTATCAGGTCAAAGAGCAAGGGCGCTCGGGTTCACGCGTACATGACGACAATGACGTTCCAGGCGTCCTCACGCACTGACGAATTAGCCGACATAACGGCGCGGCACCCGCGCCGTTACCTTGCTCAGCAGTTCATAGCCAATGGTGCCGCAAGCTTTTGCGACCTCATCAACCGGTAAATGGCTACCCCAGAGCTCCACTGCACTGTCGAGCGCAACCCCCGGCAGGTCGGTGACATCAACCGTCAACATATCCATGGAAACTCGCCCCGCTAATGGTGCGTGCTGGCCATCGATCAAGACGGGGGTGCCACTGGGTGCGTTGCGCGGGTAACCATCGGCATAGCCACAGCTCACCGTGGCGATACGCGACACCCGCTGCGCCACCCACGCGGCACCGTAGCCAACGCTGTCGCCGACTGCGACATCGTGTATGGCAATCACGCGCGCGGCCAGGGTCATGGCAGGTTTAAGACCCAGCTCACGCGCACTCAACTCGGCAAACGGCGTCGCGCCATACAGCATGATGCCGGGGCGCAGCCAGTCCATATGCGTTGCCGGCATGGTCAGCACCGCAGCCGAGTTGGCCAGCGAACGCTGGTTGAAGTCCAGATCGAGCAGATCGAGAAAACGTTCGACCTGCAGCTCAGTCAGGGAATGACCGCGCTCATCGGCGCAAGCGAAATGACTGATCAGATTCAGCTCGGCGACCTGCCCAGCATCCTGCAGGCGCGCATGCCACAGGCGCAGCTCGGCGGATCCGAAACCCAGGCGATGCATACCGGAATCGAGCTTGAGCCAGACATTCAGCGGCCTGGATACATCACTGGCGATCAGCGCTTGGGCCTGCGCGGCGCTTTGCACCACCAGATCCAGCCCGAGCTGGGCGGCGATGGCGTACTCGCTGGCCTCGAAGCAGCCTTCGAGCAGCAGGATGCGCGCCTCGCCATGCATGGCGCGCACCTCCGCCGCCTCTTCCAGGCAAGCGACTGCAAAGCCATCGGCGATATCGTGCAGCGCTGTGACCACCTCGCGCACGCCATGCCCATAAGCATCGGCCTTGACCACCGCAAAAGCCTGGCGCCCGGGCGCACAGCGTTTAGCAACGGCGTAATTGTGGGCAATGGCGGAGAGGTCAACGATGGCGGCAAGCGGACGCATGACAGAGGCCTGAACGAAAAACGGGTGCCCATCTTAACCGCTGGGCACCCGTTTTCATTGAGCAAGGTCAGCGGCAAGCCTCATGCCTCAAGCTGCAAAGCCGCGCAGGGCTATGCCAAACCGCTTTTTCTCTTACTTGAAGCTGGTGGCTTGCAGCTTGAAGCTGCTGTTATTCATCCTCGAACTGATAGCTACCCGGCGCCAGGTTCTCGAAGCGAGAATATTTGCCGAGAAAGGCCAGACGCGCAGTGCCCAACGGGCCATTACGTTGCTTACCGATGATGATTTCGGCCACACCCTTGTACTCGGTCTCAGGGTGGTAGACCTCGTCGCGGTAGACGAACAGGATGATATCGGCGTCCTGCTCGATCGCCCCGGATTCACGCAAGTCGGAGTTGATCGGGCGCTTGTTGGGGCGCTGCTCCAGGCCACGGTTGAGCTGCGACAAGGCGATCACCGGACAGTTGAACTCCTTGGCCAAGCCCTTGAGCGAGCGCGAGATCTCGGAAATCTCGTTGACCCGGCTGTCGCCGCTGGAGCCGGGAATCTGCATGAGCTGCAGGTAGTCGACCATGATCAGACCGATTTCGCCGTGCTCGCGGGCCAGGCGCCGCGTGCGCGCACGCATTTCCGACGGAGAGATCCCCGCCGTATCGTCGATGAACAGCTTGCGGTCGTTGAGCAGGTTCACCGCACTGGTCAGACGCGGCCAGTCATCGTCATCGAGCTGACCGGCACGCACCTTGGTCTGATCGATACGCCCCAAGGATGCGAGCATACGAATGACGATGGACTCCGACGGCATCTCCAGCGAGTAGACCAGGATCGCCTTGTCGCTGCGCATCAGCGCGTTCTCCACCAGGTTCATGGCGAAGGTAGTCTTACCCATCGACGGACGCCCCGCGACGATGATCATGTCGGCTGGCTGCAGACCGCTGGTCAGGTTGTCCAGATCGTCGAAACCGGTGGACAGGCCGGTGATTGCATCGCCGTTGTTGAACAGCTCGTCGATGCGGTCGATGGCCTTGACCAGAATGTCGTTGATGCCAACCGGGCCACCGGTCTTGGGGCGATCCTCGGCGATCTCGAAGATCTTGCGCTCGGCCTCGTCGAGAATCTCCTCGCCGGTACGGCCCTCCGGGGCGTAGGCGCTGTCGGCGATATCGTTACTGATGCTGATGAGTTTGCGCAGCGTGGCACGCTCGCGAATGATCTGTGCATAGGCCTTGATGTTGGCCACCGACGGCGTGTTCTTCGCCAGTTCGGCCAGATAAGCCAGACCGCCAACCTGCGACAGTTGCCCTTCCTTGTCCAACTGTTCGGACAGCGTCACCACGTCGAACGGCTCGTTGCGCTCGGCCAATTTGAAGATCGCGCGGAAGATCAGACGATGGTCATGGCGATAGAAGTCGCCATCGGACACCCCGTCCAGCACCCGTTCCCAGGCGTTGTTGTCCAGCATCAGGCCACCCAGCACCGCCTGCTCGGCCTCGATGGAGTGCGGTGGCACTTTCAAGGCAGCGGTCTGCAGATCGTATTGCTCGGGGATGCTGATGTCGTTCATAGGCTCGGGGCGAAAAATTACGGCGGTAGAAACACAACGGGCACGTCACCGCTTGCGCAATGACGTGCCCGATTTTGGCAGACCCGCACCTGAGTGCAAAGGCTGCCTGGCGGCTACTGATTAGGCAGCGACCACGATCACCTTGACGGTGGCTTCGACGTCGGTGTGCAGGTGCAGTGCAACGTCGTACTCGCCGACCAGACGGATGGTACCGTTGGGCAGACGAACTTCAGCCTTGGCCACTTCAACGCCGGAGGCGGTCAGGGCGTCAGCGATGTCGTGGGTACCGATCGAACCGAACAGCTTGCCTTCATCGCCAGCGACGGCGGTGATGGTGACTTCCAGCTCAGCCAGTTGAGCAGCGCGAGCTTCGGCAGACGCTTTCTTGTCGGCAGCAGCTTTTTCCAGCTCGGCGCGGCGGGCTTCGAACGCAGCTACGTTTTCAGCGGTAGCAGCGGTGGCCTTGCCTTGCGGCAGCAGGAAGTTACGGCCGTAACCGGCTTTAACATTCACTTTGTCGCCCAGGTTGCCCAGGTTGGCGATTTTTTCCAGCAGGATGACTTCCATTTGGGTCTTACCTCTTAACTTTTAACCTTCACCGTTCGCAGAGCCTGGGCCGTTCTTGCGCGCCAGGCGACCGCGAAAATCAAACAGACTGTCGACGATGGCCAAGACCACCAGTAACGGATAGATCAGCTGCATGAACAGCAGCAACGTGATGTACAGACCCACCAACCAGAAGCGAGCGAGCCCCCCCTTTTCCACCAGGCCATGCACCAGGGCGATCCCGGCGAACAGCAGCGGCACACTGCACAGCGGCGTGAGCATGGCCAATTGCGGCCCGAGATTCGGGCCTAGCAACATGCCCACCAGCAGCAACAGCGCCTGCGGCAGCGACAGTCTCAGGGCGCGAAATTCACCACCGAAACCACCAGGGTTGTACAACACGGCCTGCCAGTAACGCCCAAGTACCAGGCTCAGCAAGCTCAGGATCTGCAGCAAAGCCGCCAGCAAACCGGTCAGCACTGGTGCAATCAGGGCCTCTAGGCGCTCGCGCTCGTTCACCGACATTTGCTGGTGAACGCCATCGAACATGGTCGGCAGCAGCTTTTGCAGCTCACCGGCCATAGCCGCGATGGGTTCGCGGAACACTGCCCCGAGGACAAGCCCATACACCAGGCCCAGCGCCACACTGCACAGCAGTATGCGGTTCCAAGGCCAACTGGCGCGCAACAACAACGCCAGCCCCAACGCCCCAACCAACACCAGCAAGGTGCGGGGTTCGCCGAAATACCACCAGACAATCGCCGGTAGCATCGCCCAGGCCACGATGCCTAAAGCATCGTTGACTCCGCGCCGCAGCAGCACCAGGCTGCCTGCAGCGGCACTCAACCAGAACAACAGCGGCATCGCTGCCGATCCCACCACCACAAGGGTGGCCTGCATACGGCCGCGCATGATGTATTCAGCCAGGGCGCGCATGCGATCTATTCCTTAAACTTTGTCGACTGTCCGATCTCAGCGGCCGTGGCTGTCGGTGTAGGGCAGCAGGGCCAGGAAGCGGGCGCGCTTGATAGCGACGGCCAGCTGACGCTGATAACGAGCCTTGGTACCGGTGATACGGCTAGGAACGATCTTGCCGGTTTCCGAGATGTAGGCTTTCAGGGTGTTGAGATCTTTGAAATCGATCTCTTTCACGTCTTCAGCGGTGAAGCGGCAGAATTTACGACGACGGAAGAAACGTGCCATGTGATTGGCTCCTCAATAGATCCGTGGATTACTCGTCAGCGTTGTCGCTGTCGTTGCTGTCGCTGTCATCGCTGTCATTGCTTTCAGCGTTTTCAGGACGTTCACGACGCTCGCGGCGCTCACTGCGGTTTTCTTCGGCCTTCAGCATCTCGGACTGACCAGTGACGGCCTCGTCGCGACGGATGACCAGGTTACGGATCACGGCGTCGTTGTAGCGGAAGTTGTCTTCCAGCTCGGCCAGAGCCTTGCCAGTGCACTCTACGTTCAGCATGACGTAGTGAGCTTTGTGGACGTTGTTGATGGCGTAAGCCAACTGACGACGGCCCCAATCTTCCAGACGGTGGATTTTGCCGCCGTCTTCTTCGATCAGCTTGGTGTAACGCTCGACCATGCCGCCGACTTGCTCGCTCTGGTCCGGGTGAACCAGAAAGATGATTTCGTAATGACGCATAAATGCTCCTTACGGGTTGTAGCCTGCCAACAAAGTGGTCAGGCAAGGAGTGGGTTTTTCTCGTGATGAGCTTGCCAGGCGGTAGGCGCAAAAGAGCCTGCCGTCACGACAAGGGGCGCCATTCTAGAGAAGCCCCCTGCGGCATGCAAGATGAGTTGGTGAATATTTGAGCAGATGGACAACCCGGCAGGGTATTTCCTTGCAGGAGCAAATTTATTCGCGATCATGGACCGGCACGCAGCCGAAACCATCGCGAATAAATTCGCTCCTACAGGCCGTTTATCTACCGCTTGCCGCTGCTTCTCTGGCGCACCGCCTCGAACAAGCAGACACCGGTGGCGACCGAGACGTTAAGACTACTGACGCTACCGCCCATGGGCAGCTTGACCAGGTAATCGCAGTGCTCACGAGTCAGGCGGCGCATGCCCTTACCTTCGGCGCCCATGACCAGCACCGTCGGGCCGGTCATGTCGAGCTGATAAAGCTCCTGCTCGACCTCACCAGCAGTACCGACCACCCAGAGGCCTTTCTTCTGCAGCTTTTCCAGGGTGCGCGCCAGGTTGGTCACGGCCACCAGCGGAATCACTTCCGCGGCGCCACATGCCACCTTGCGCACGGTGGCATTGAGCGTGGCGGACTTGTCCTTCGGCACGATCACCGCCAGCGCACCCGCCGCATCTGCAGTTCGCAGACAAGCGCCCAGATTGTGCGGATCGGTGACGCCGTCGAGCACCAGCAGCAAGGGCACGCCCTCGCTGCGCTCAAGCAACTCATCGAGCATGTTTTCGCCCCAGACCTGGCTCGGACTGACCTCGGCAACCACCCCTTGATGCACGCCTTCGGCCCACTCATCAAGCTCCTGGCGCTCCTTGTGCCCAACTGGCACACGATTCTGCACAGCCAGCTCCAGCATCGGCTGAATACGCGGAGCCTGGCGACTCTCGGCCAACCACAACTGCTTGACCCGCTTGGGGTGATGGCGCAACAGCGCCTCCACGGCATGCACGCCGTAGACCTTTTCCAACTGACTCATCGTTTCGCCTTACGCTTGCTCGGCTGACTACCGGCTGTCTCAGTCTTACTCCTGGGCACAGGCGCGCCCTTGCGATGACTGGACGACTTCTTCGCCGGCGCCTTGCCGCCTTTCTTGGCGCTATCGAGCAGCGCCTTCTTCACTTCACGACTTTTCTGTACGTCGGTATTGCCCATACCCGACTGCTTGCCGCCACGGCGTACATCATCTCCCTTGCCCGCCTTGCCCTGACTCAGCTCGAAATCGATCTTGCGCTCGTCCAGATCAACGCGCATCACCTTAACCTCAACGCTATCGCCAAGGCGGAAGTTGCGGCCACTGCGCTCACCGGACAGACGATGATGAACCGGATCGAAGTGGTAGTAGTCGGCTGGCAGCGCTGTCACGTGCACCAGGCCCTCAACGTAAATATCGCGCAGCTCGACGAAGATGCCGAAGCCAGTCACTGCGGTAATCACGCCCTCGAAGGTCTCACCAACACGATCTTGCATGAATTCGCACTTGAGCCAGTTGACCACATCACGAGTCGCCTCGTCGGCACGACGCTCAGTCATCGAGCACTGCTCGCCGAGTTTTTCCAGCGTCGCCTCGTCATATGGGTAGATGCGCGCCTTGGGCATGGCGGCCGCACCGGCACGCTCGACGTGCGTGGTTTCGCGCTTGGAGCGAATCACGCTGCGAATGGCGCGGTGTACCAGCAGATCGGGGTAGCGACGGATCGGCGAGGTGAAGTGGGTGTATGCCTCGTAGTTGAGGCCGAAGTGCCCTTCGTTCTGCGCGCTGTACACCGCCTGACTGAGCGAACGCAGCATCACGGTCTGGATCAGATGATAGTCCGGGCGCTCGCGGATGCTTTCCAACAGACGCTGATAGTCCTTGGGCGACGGGCCGTCCTTGGACTTGCCACGCTGCAGCGACAACCCCAACTCACCCAAAAATGCCTTGAGTTTTTCCAGGCGCTCAGCGGGCGGGCCATCGTGCACGCGGTACAGAGACGGAATTTCGTGATCCTGCATGAAGCGCGCGGTAGCCACGTTGGCCGCCAGCATGCACTCCTCGATCAACTTGTGCGCGTCGTTGCGCTGGGTCGGGCGAATCTCGTCGATCTTGCGGTCGGTGCCGAAGACGATACGGGTTTCCTGCGTCTCGAAGTCGATCGCACCGCGCTCGTGACGAGCCGCGACCAGCACCTGATACAGCGCATAGAGCTGGTTGAGGTGCGGCAGGACTTCCTTGTACTCGCTACGCAGGGCCTTGCCCTCGCTGCTCTTGGCATCTTCCAGCATCAGGCTGACCTTGTTGTAGGTCAGGCGCGCGTGGGAGTGGATAACCGCTTCGTAGAACTTGTAGTCAACCATCTGGCCGCTCTTGGACATGGTCATCTCGCAGACCATGGCCAGGCGATCGACATGCGGGTTGAGCGAACACAGGCCGTTGGACAGCTCCTCCGGCAGCATCGGCACCACGCGCTCGGGGAAGTACACCGAGTTGCCACGCTCGACCGCCTCGGCATCCAGCGCCGAACCAACCTTGACGTAATGCGACACGTCGGCGATGGCCACGTAGAGCTTCCAGCCACCGGAGAACAACTTCCAGCGGCTGCTGTTCTTCTCGCAGTACACAGCGTCGTCGAAGTCGCGCGCATCTTCGCCGTCGATGGTGACGAAAGGCAGGTGGCGCAAATCGACGCGTTTCTCCTTGTCCTTCTCTTCCACCTCGGGCTTGAGCTTGCGCGCCTCCTTGATCACCGCCTCGGGCCAGACGTGCGGGATGTCGTAACTGCGCAGGGCCACGTCGATTTCCATGCCCGGCGCCATATAGTTGCCGATCACCTCAACGATGTCGCCTTGCGGCTGGAAGCGCTGGGTCGGCCAATGGGTAATCTTGATCTCGACGAACTGGCCTATCCGCGCACCGGCGGTGCGCCCCGGTGTCACCAATACTTCCTGCTGGATCTTGGGATTATCGGGGATGACGAAACCGATACCGTTTTCTTCATAGTAACGACCAACAATGCTCTCGTGAGCACGCTCGATCACCTCGACGATGCCGCCTTCACGGCGGCCGCGGCGGTCGAAGCCCGCCACGCGTACCAGAGCGCGGTCGCGATCGAACACCAGGCGCATCTGCGCCGGGCTGAGAAACAGATCGTCACTGCCATCATCTGGCACCAAAAAACCGAAGCCATCGCGATGACCGCTGATGCGACCGCAGATCAGGTCGAGCTTGTCCACCGGCGCGTAGGTGCCACGACGGGTATAGATGAGTTGGCCGTCGCGCTCCATGGCGCGCAGACGGCGGCGCAGCGCTTCGAGCTGGTCTTCGGTATCAAGACCGAACTCCTCAACCAGTTGCTCGCGGCTGGCAGGCGAACCGCGCTCGGCCAGATGAGCCAGGATCAGTTCACGGCTGGGGATGGGGTTGTCGTATTTTTCCGCCTCGCGGGCGGCCTCGGGATCGAGGGATTGCCAATCGGCCATGTAGGAAGGATTACCTATGCTTATGTATAGAGGTGTATGCCATGTGCCTATTGAAGCGCGAAAACGCCATTCAAGGCAGCTTTTCCGGCGACAATAATTTTTTGGAGTCAGGGGTTTACAAGGTAAATGCCCGCCCGTATAGTTCGCGCCCACAGCGTCAAGCAGACGTTGTAACACGAAGCAGATGATGAATCATCGGTTTCAGTGCCCAGGTGGCGGAATTGGTAGACGCGCTGGTTTCAGGTATCAGTGGCTTAACGGCCGTGGAAGTTCGAGTCTTCTCCTGGGCACCAAATTTCGTGAAGTGGCTTGATAACCCACTTTGCAAATAACGGATGCAACGCTCCGTGTCGGCAACGACGAACATTGCTGCAGTGCCCAGGTGGCGGAATTGGTAGACGCGCTGGTTTCAGGTATCAGTGACTTAACGGTCGTGGAAGTTCGAGTCTTCTCCTGGGCACCAAAATTCAAAAAACCGAGTCAGTAGACTCGGTTTTTTATTGCCCCGAAGAAAGCGGCTACAGGCTGTCAGCGTGTTCGTAGGCCACGCCCATAGCAAGCTTCCGCTCTTGCCTGCCGCATGAAGCCCGCAGCCTGAAGCCCTCTCAGACTCTAAACTGCCCCAAGCTGGCCTTGAGCTGCACGGCCAGGTAATCCAACGCACGGGCATTATCCGCAATCGCCGCCACAGCCTCAGCCGCATGCCGAGCCTCGACATGAATCACTTCGACTCGCTCACGCACAGCCCCAGCACCTTGCGCCTGATGAGCCGCCGCTAGGGTCGCGGCATCGATAGCGCCATGCACTTCATCCACCGACTGCTGCACCGACTGCTGCAGGCGCGCACTGTCGCGCAAAACCTCGAGCCCTTCACTACCCCGATCAGCCGCCTGAGCAATGGCCGCCACCGCCTCTTGAGCACCACGCTGCAGTGCCGCGATATGCGTCTGGATATCACCCGTCGACTGCTGCGTCTTACTCGCCAGGGCACGAACCTCATCCGCCACCACAGCAAAACCGCGACCACTCTCCCCAGCCCTCGCCGCCTCAATGGCAGCATTGAGCGCCAGCAGATTGGTCTGCTCGGCAATCGACTGAATGACCGTCAACACCACCTCGATTTGCTCACTCTGCCTGGCCAGACGCTCGATAACCGCAGAACCATCAGCAACCCGAGCGACCAACCCCTCAATCAGTGACGAAAGACGCTGGGCAATAACGCTATTCTCATGCGCAGCAGAACGGATGGTCTCTACACGCAACAAGGCATCCTGCATGGCCCTGCTCTCGGCCTGCGCCTCGTCGGCCATCTGCGCCAGCGCCTGCAGGCTTGCCGCGACCTCATCGCGCTGACGCCCAGCCGCCGACTCAGCCGCCGCACCACGCTGAGTCAGACTGCGGATCTGTTCACTGGTACGCAACGCCACTTCGCCAGACTCACGCACGATTGGCTGCAATTTATCCATGAAGCGGTTGACCGCACCGGCCATCTCACCCACTTCATCTCGACTACGAACAGCGACACGCCGAGTCAGATCCCCCTCCCCCGCCGCCAGATCGTTGAGCGCATCACTCAGCAGGCGCAGACGACTTAACACTCGCCACCCCAGCACCAGGGCCACCACAACCAGCGCCACAGCCCCCACCAAGAACAGCCCAAAGGCGATATTCCAGCGCAAACCATCCGCTGCCTGGCGCACCGACTCCCCACCGTTACGCGCCATCTCTTGGGTGTAGCGCTCAGCCGACTGCAAGCGCTCACGCAACGCCCGCGCCGTCTCCTCCGAGGCGCCCGACAAACTGCTGTCGACCAGTTTGCCAGCCCCCTCGACCAGAACATCGAAACGCCCATCAAGCGCCTGCAGCTCACGCTCAGCCACCGCCAAAGACAAACCCATTTGGATTTTGCCGATTGAGGCTCCCATGGGGTTGATATCCGCCTCAACGATGTAGACGCTCGCATCACGTGAAGCCGCATCGACCAACTTATCCAGCGGCGAATCGCCCTGACCAGCAGCGATCAGCTCACGCACCCGCTCATTGCTGCGATTGAAATTACGCGTCAAGCGCTGCCCCTCGGCATCGTAAATGATGGCGAAGAGCACGGCAGGATCCTGCTGCGCGATACGCGTTAGAGCCGTCAGCGCGGGGATATCAAGATCCCAGATAGATTTGGGCGCAACACCCGCCAACAACTGCGCAAAGGATTGACCGGATTGCTTGAGACTACCCTCCAGCACACCGCGCAGTTGCACCTGCTCCTGCTTGAGCTGCGTCGACAGGCCTTCAGACAGGCGAGTCCGAGTATTGTGCGAGAGCGCAGCCAACCCCTGACTCATTTCCTGCTGCGCGCCATTCAATTCCTGCCCCAGGCGTAAGCTTTCACCGCCTAGACGCTGAGCAAGATCATCGACCATGTCATTCACTGAGGCACGCATCAGCCACACCGCCAACCCCACCTGCACCAACATGGCCAAACCGAGAGCAATGAAAACCGGGCGTAATAAGCGGCTGCGCAACATCGAGACAATGGCGAACACTAGCACTCTCCTGAACGACCTGAACGACCTGAACGACCTGAACGACCTGAACGCTATAACGGCAATTTTGACGATTTATTGAGGATTGCAAGTTTCGCGCCGACACCACAGATACAAAAAGACCGCCAGAAGGCGGTCTCTATGGATCAAGAAAACTCGATCAGGCGAACGGATGACGCAGCACAATGGTTTCGTTGCGATCCGGACCAGTGGAGATAATGTCGATCGGCGCACCAACCAACTCTTCCACCCGCTTGATATAGGCGCGAGCCGCGGCAGGAAGCTCTTCCAGGCTCTTGGCGCCCAGGGTCGACTCACTCCAGCCTGGCATTTCCTCGTACACCGGTTGCAGGCCAATGTAGCTATCGGCATCGGTCGGCGCATCAACCAGCACCTGACCATCAGCATCCTTGTAGCCCGTGCAGATACGGATGGTTTCCAGACCGTCGAGCACATCCAGCTTGGTCAGGCATATACCCGAAATACTGTTGACGTCGATGGCACGACGCAAAATCACGGCATCGAACCAACCGCAGCGACGAGCACGACCAGTGGTCGAACCGAACTCATGCCCACGCTTGGCTAAAGTAGCGCCGACATCATCGAACAGCTCGGTGGGGAACGGGCCGGAGCCAACACGAGTGGTATAGGCCTTGGTGATACCGAGGATGTAGTCAAGGTACATCGGACCGACACCGGAACCGGTGGAGATGCCGCCTGCCGTGGTATTGGAGCTGGTGACGTACGGGTAGGTGCCGTGGTCGATATCCAGCAGCGAGCCCTGAGCACCTTCGAACATGATGTCTTTACCGGCGCGACGCAGGTTGTGCAGCTCGGCAGTGACATCGAGCATCATCGGCTTGAGCAGCTCGGCGTACTCCATGCACTCGTCCAACGTCTGCTGGAAGTCTATGGCTGGCTCTTTGTAATAATTGACCAACTGAAAGTTGTGGTAGTCCAGCAACTCACCGAGCTTGGCAGCAAAGCGCTCACGGTGGAACAGATCACCAACGCGCAGGCCACGACGTGCCACTTTATCTTCGTATGCTGGCCCGATACCACGCCCGGTAGTACCGATTTTGGCCTCGCCACGCGCCTTCTCGCGCGCCTGATCGAGCGCCACGTGGTAGGACAAGATCAGCGGCGCCGCTGGGCTGATACGCAGGCGCTCACGAACCGGAACGCCCTTCTCTTCCAGCTTGGTGATTTCACGCATCAGCGCGTCAGGTGCAACGACCACGCCATTACCGATCAGGCACTGTACGCCTTCGCGCAGAATGCCGGACGGAATCAGGTGCAGTACGGTTTTCTCACCGTTGATCACCAGGGTGTGACCCGCGTTATGACCACCCTGATAGCGCACAACGGCCGCGGCCTGTTCGGTGAGCAGGTCAACAATCTTGCCCTTGCCCTCATCACCCCACTGGGTACCCAGGACGACGACATTCTTACCCATAAACTTGTCCTCTTCGCGCAAGTTTGGATGCTGGCTTCAAGCCAACGAGAAAAAATCAGGATGCCAATGGCACCACTTGCCAGCGACCGTCGCGCAGCGTCAGCAGGCGATCACAGCCCGCCTCACGCGCATCAGCCTCGCCCTGCCCAGGCAATGCCTGAACGACGCGTACGCCCTCGCCGCGCAGGCGACGCACCGCCTGCCACAAATACAGGTCATGATTATCTGGCGCCCAGACACCCACCACGGGCTCATCCAGACGCATATCACCCAGCGTCACCAGCGTCTTCAGATCCGTGGAAAAGCCCGTGGCCGGGCGAGCGCGCCCAAAAACGGCTCCGGTGTCATCGTAACGACCACCCTGCGCGATAGCTCCGCCCTCGCCAGGCACGAACGCCGCAAAGACGACGCCCGTGTGGTAGTTGTAACCGCGCAGTTCACCCAGATCGAAATACAGTGGCAACTCTGGATAACGCAGCTCCAACGCTTCAGCAATCGCCATCAACTCATCCAGCGCGGCATGCACGCTTTCCGGGGCCTCGACCAGAGCAGCCTGCGCCAGATCGAGCACATCGCGACCACCACACAGCTCGGCCAATGAGCGCAACATATTGCCAAGGCCAGCGGACAAACCCGAGGTCAGCACCTCGATCTCATCAACTGCCTTGCGCTGCAGCGCATCGAACAGTTGCTGCTCGACCTCACCAGACAAGTCGGCAGCACGAGCCAGACCGCGATAGATGCCAACATGCCCAAGATCCATATGCACGTCAGGCACGGCAGCCAGCTCCAGGGTTTCCACCAGCAGGCTAATGACTTCGATGTCGCTAGCCGGACTGGCATCGCCATACAGCTCGGCACCAAGTTGGATAGGGCTACGCGAAGTGGTCAACGCACGCGGTTTGGCATGCAGCACACTACCGGCATAACACAAACGACTCGGTCCCTCGCGGCGCAGCGTATGCGCGTCGATACGCGCCACCTGCGGCGTGATGTCGGCACGAAAGCCCATCTGCCGACCTGACAGCGGATCCGTCACCTTGAAAGTGCGCAGGTCGAGATCCTGCCCGGCACCGGTCAGCAAGGATTCCAGATATTCGATATGCGGGGTGACGACAAACTCGTAGCCCCAACGCTGAAACAGATCCAACACCTGACGGCGGGCTGCCTCAATGCGCGCCGCCTCCGGCGGCAGTACTTCTTCGATGCCATCTGGCAGCAGCCAGCGGTCTACCGTTGCCATTTCGCCATTCCCCTCTCGATCCGGGCGGCACAAGCCTTCAGTGAAGCAAATAAAGGAGCGCTGTTCCCAGCAGCATGCTGGTCAGCCCCATAAGACGCAGTCGACGGTCGGGCAACCGCGCTGCCAGCAATACCGCCCCGCGCCACTGGCGCGGATACAGGAAGGGCAGGATGCCTTCCAACACCAAAAGCAAACACAGCGCGATGCCCAGTTCCTGCCACATGATTCCCACAGACGCAAAAAAGCCGGGATTTTCCCGGCTGCCGCATGATAACACGGTCAGGGCGACAAGCCACAGGCTTCAGGCCGCAGGCGGACGGGTGTGCACCTGCGGCTTGTAGCTCGCGGCCTGAAGCCGCTGTTTTAAGGCTTGGCCTTCTCCAGATAACGGAAGAAATCACTGCTCGGATCGAGCACCAACACATCGCGCTTGTCAGCAAAGCTCTCGCGATAGGCTTTCAGGCTGCGATAGAAGCTATAGAACTCCTGATCCTGGCCATAAGCTTTGGAGTAGATGGCAGCAGCCTGGGCGTCACCATCACCACGCAGCTCTTCCGCCTGGCGGTATGCTTCGGCGATCAGAACCCGGCGCTGACGGTCGGCATCAGCACGAATACCTTCGGCCAACTCACGACCCTTGGCACGGTGCTCGCGTGCTTCACGCTCACGTTCGGTACTCATACGTTCGAACACACTACGGTTCACCTCACGCGGCAGGTCAATGGCCTTAACCCGCACATCCACCACCTCGATACCCAGCTCACGCTCGGCAGCACGGTTGAGAGTTGCGGTCACATCCGCCATCAGCGCGTCACGCTCACCGGACACCGACTCGTGCAAAGTGCGCTTACCGAACTGGTCACGCAACGAAGCCTCAAGACGACGCGCCAGACGCTCATCGGCCACCTGTTTCACACCAGAGGTGGACTGATAGAAGCGCTCGGCATCCTTAACCCGCCACTTGGCGTAGGCATCGACCATCAGCGCCTTCTTTTCCAGCGTGAGGAAACGCGAGGAAGTTGAATCCAGCGTCAGCAGACGACCATCGAAGATCCGCACTTGGTTGACGTAAGGAATCTTCACATGCAGGCCTGGCTGCACATCAGGATTAACCACTCGACCAAACTGCAGGAGCACAGCACGCTCGGTTTGCGCCACGATATAGAAGCTGTTCCATGCCACGATGGCCAGAACCACGGCCACGATCAGGCCGATCAGGGACTTATTGCTCATCAACGGCTCTCCCGTGTACGCAGGTTACGCTGGGATAGATCGCTGCTCGCTGGCAGAGCCGGGTCGCGCACCACTCCGCCAGTGCTACCGGTAGAGCTGGCACCGGAAGAACCGGCACGATTGTCGATCATCTTGTCCAGAGGCAGGTAGAGCAGGTTGTTTTGCCCCTTGTCGCCGGTGACCAGCACCTTGCTGGTGTTGCTCATCAGCTCCTGCATGGTGTCGAGGTACAGACGCTCGCGAGTGACCTCAGGCGCCTTGCGGTATTCGGCAACCAGTTTAGTGAAGCGATCGGCCTCACCCTGAGCACGTGCAATGACCTCATCGCGGTAACCATTGGCCTCTTCGAGCATACGCTGAGCCTGACCACGCGCCTCCGGGATCACACCATTGGCATAGGACTCAGCCTGATTCTTCTCACGCTGCTCATCTTCACGCGCACGAATCACATCGTCGAACGCCTCCTGCACCTCACGCGGTGCAGCAGCACTCTGGATGTTGACCTGAGTGATAGTGATACCAGTGGAGTAATTATCCAGGAAACGCTGCAGGCGCTCGCGCACCTCGCTAGCCATCAACTCACGCCCTTCGGTCAGCACCTGATCCATCTCGGTGGAGCCAACGACATGGCGCACAGCACTGTCGGTAGCATGCTGCAGGCTAACTTCGGGCTCATCGACGTTAAGGACGAAATCCTTCAAGTTGCTGATGCGGTACTGCACCGTCAGCGGCACTTCAATGATGTTCTCGTCCTCGGTAAGCATCGCACCCTGCTTGCTGTAGGCGCGCTCGCGGGTGACGTTCTCCTGGTACTTGCGGTCGAACGGTGGGAAATAGATGTTCAGGCCCGGTCCAACGGTTTCATGGTACTTGCCGAAGCGCAGCACCACTGCCTGCTCCTGCTCATCGACGACATAAATGGCGTTGTACATCCAAATCGCGGCAAGCAAGCCAAAGCCGACCAACAGCAGACCAAAGCCACCGCCGCCGCTACGCCCTGAATCATCGCCGCCGCGCTTCTTACCGCCGCCGAACAAGCCATTGAGGCTCTCTTGCAACTTGCGGAACGCTTCGTCGAGGTCTGGCGGGCCCTGCCGACCACCGCCTTTGCGGCCGCCCCAAGGGTCTTGATTGTTCGAGTTTCCACCCGGCTCATTCCAAGCCATAGCGTTCTCCGTACTGATAAAGCGAAGGCGCGCCCACGGCGCGCCGGCCAATGCTACCCAAAGCCTTATATCGACAGCAAAACAAGCGTCCCAGGCTTTATTGCAAAGTATGTTGCTCGATGAACGCCTGTGGCTCCAAACCTTCACGACTGACCAGACGATTGAGCTCGACCCGCGGCAATCTCACCGAAAGCAGACTCTGCCCCTGCTCGTCATACCCTTCATTCTGCACCGCCCCCAAGGCAAAGAACTGTGCCCGCAAGCGCCCAAGTTGCTGTGGCAACTGCAGAATACCGACGAACAGATCATCGCCAAGCAGCTCCGCCACAGCCTGGCGCAACAACTCCAGGCCACGCCCCTCACGGGCCGACAGCCAGACGCGCACAGGCTTGCCATCCCCATCACGCTGAATCTGCGGCTCTACACCTTCCAACAAATCCAGCTTGTTGTATACCTCAAGCATCGGCAGTTCATGTGCACCGATCTCCTGCAGCACGTTCTGCACCTGCTCGATCTGCGCCATACGCTCAGGCTCGTGCGCGTCGATCACGTGCAACAGCAGATCGGAGTTACTCGACTCCTCAAGCGTAGCGCGAAAGGCCTCGACCAGCTTGTGCGGCAGGTGACGAATGAAGCCCACAGTGTCAGCCAGGACGATCGGCCCAAGGTCATCCAGCTCGATACGACGCAGAGTCGGGTCGAGCGTGGCGAACAACTGATCCGCCGCATAGACCTGCGAAGTCGTCACCGCATTGAACAAGGTAGACTTGCCGGCATTGGTGTAACCCACCAGCGAAACCGAAGGAATATCGGCACGCCTGCGCCCACGGCGAGCCTGCTCACGCTGGCTGCGCACTTTTTCCAACTTTTGCTTGATCTGGCGAATCCGTACACGCAACAGGCGACGGTCGGTTTCGAGCTGGGTTTCACCCGGCCCACGCAGACCGATCCCTCCCTTCTGTCGCTCAAGGTGAGTCCAGCCACGCACCAGGCGCGTGCTCATATGGTCGAGCTGAGCCAGCTCTACCTGCAACTTGCCTTCATGAGTGCGCGCGCGCTGCGCGAAGATATCGAGAATCAAACCGGTGCGATCAAGCACGCGACACTCGAACGCTCGCTCGAGATTACGTTCCTGACTGGGCGTAAGCGTGTGATTGAAGATGACCAGATCGGCCTCGACGGCCTTGACCTGATCGCGCAGCTCTTCGACTTTTCCGCTACCGATAAGGTATTTCGCGGTTAGTCTACTGCTGGGGACGCTAAAGAAAGCGACCATGTCGGCGCCTGCCGACATGGCCAGTTCCTGAAACTCCTGGGGGTCTTCGCTCGCCTCGGAGTCTTGACCCTCCAGATGCACCAGGATGGCCCGTTCACCGCCTTCATGACGTTCGAAGAACAATGCAGCCCCCTAATCAGGCGTTACCCAGATCACCTTCACCCTGCTCGGAATCACCTGCGCTAGGCAGACGAACCGGACGGCTTGGAACGACGGTGGAGATTGCATGCTTGTAGACCATCTGGCTAACAGTGTTCTTCAGCAGGATAACGAATTGGTCGAAAGACTCGATCTGGCCTTGCAGCTTGATGCCATTAACCAGATAGATGGAAACCGGGACGCGTTCCTTACGCAGGGTATTAAGGTAAGGGTCTTGTAGCGAATGCCCTTTTGACATGTGCCGCACTCCTTCAAGGATCAAATTTCAATAGTTTTAGTTGGTAAACAATGGCTTTCTGTCGCCCATCGGTAAGGATAGACGCCAAGCGGCAAGGTCTCAGTCCAATATGGAGACGCTGGCCAGGTATTTCAAGGCGCGAGACAGATTGTCGCAGTCCAGGCTATCGAGCCACTGCACATCATCCCAGCCACGCAGCCAGGTAAATTGACGCTTGGCTAACTGACGCGTCGCGATGATGCCACGCTCAGCCATTTCACTCCGCGAGAGCCTGCCATCCAGATGCTCCCAAACCTGGCGATAACCAACCGCTCGTATAGACGGCAATCGCTCGTGCAAGTCACCTCGCATGCGTAGAGCTTCGACCTCTTCGATAAAGCCCTGTTCCAGCATTGCGTGAAAACGATGCGCGATGCGCGAATGCAGAATCTGACGCTCACTCGGCGCGATGGCAAGCTGCGCCACAGTATAGGGCAATTGCCCGGCACCGGGCGTGTCTGAATCGGGGTTTCCAGCCTGTTGCCGTAAGCGATGCTCGGTCATGCTCAGGCCACTGACGCGATAGACCTCCAGCGCACGTACCAGTCGCTGCGGGTCATTGGGGTGAATACGCGCAGCCGACGCAGGGTCAACCTCGGCCAACTCGCCATGCAGCACGTGCCACCCTTCACAGGCCGCGCGCGCCTCCAGCTCGGCACGCACGACAGGATCGGCACTGGGCATATCAGCCAAACCATCAAGCAAAGCCTTGTAGTACAGCATGGTGCCGCCCACCAGCAGTGGAATGCGGCCGCGTGCCGTACTGCGCGCCATCGCCGCCAAGGCATCGGCGCGAAACTCCGCAGCCGAGTAGCTCTGCGCCGGATCAAGAATATCGATCAAAGCATGAGGAAAGGCGTCCAGTGTCGCACGATCAGGCTTGGCCGTACCAATGTCCATGCCACGATAGACCAGCGCCGAATCGACACTGATCAGATCACACGGCAATACTCGCGCCAGCTCAAGAGCCAGATCAGTCTTACCGGCGGCGGTCGGCCCCATCAGAAAGATGGCTGGCGGCAGTCCCCGAGCCATCAACGCCCCCGCAGGAAAAGTTTATCGAGGTCGTCCATGCCCAACTGCGTCCAGGTCGGACGCCCATGGTTGCACTGACCACTTCGCTCGGTTTGCTCCATGTCGCGCAGCAAGGCATTCATCTCCGGCAGGGTCAGACGCCGGTTGGCACGTACGGCACCATGACAGGCCATGGTCGCCAGCAGCTCATTGAGGTGAGCCTGGATACGGTCACTGGTGCCATATTCGAGCAGATCGGCGAGCACGTCACGCACCAGCTGGGTCGCCTGCGCCTGCTTGAGTAGCGCCGGAATCTGGCGGATCGCCAGACTTTCCTCACCCAAGCGCTGCAACTCAAAGCCGAGGCGCTGGAACCATTCGGCGTGCTCCTCGGCGCAATCGGCTTCGCGTTGACTCAAGGCAATCGACTCCGGCACCAGCAGCGGCTGGCCGCGCAAGCCCTCGCTGGCCATCGCCTGCTTGAGACGCTCGTAGGTGATGCGCTCGTGTGCGGCGTGCATGTCCACCACGACCATGCCCTGAGCGCTCTCCGCCAGGATGTAAACGCCCTTGAGCTGCGCCACCGCATAACCCAGCGGCGGTATGTCGCCCTGCTCCTGCGGCAAGGCCTGAACCGGAGCCGCAGGCAGTGGCGCGTAATAGCCCCGATATGCGGCCTGAGCCTCGGCAGACGGCACACCCGGATTGTTGGCCGGAGCCTGATAACCCGCACCCGCGCCTCGCCAGGCTGGCTGAGGGCTGGCCTGCGGCGCGTCAAGCACGCTGGCAGCAAGCCCCATTTCACCCTGCGGGCCAAATTCGCCAGCCGCTGCGCCAGTTGCGCGCACCACCGGCGCTACGGCAGCCGGTGCCGCCACCTGATCTTCGGGGCGCACGTCGGCCAGCGCCCGGTGCAAGGTGCCGTAGAGGAAATCGTGCACCATACGGCTGTCGCGAAAGCGCACTTCGTGTTTGGTCGGGTGCACGTTGACATCGACAGTGCTCGGGTCGATCTCAAGGAACAACACGAAGGTCGGATGCCGACCGTTGAACAGCACGTCACGATAGGCCTGGCGCACCGCATGGGCGACCAGCTTGTCGCGCACCATGCGCCCGTTGACGTAGAAATACTGCAGATCCGCCTGACTGCGTGAGAAGGTCGGCAACCCAACCCAGCCCCACAAGCGCAGGCCGCCACGTTCGATTTCGATGGGCAGAGCCTGTTCGAGAAAGGCCGGGCCGCATACCGACGCCACACGCCGCGCGCGGGTCATCTCATCGCTGGCCTCATGCAGAGCGAACACGGTCTTGCCATTGTGGCGCAGATGGAAGGCCACATCGAAACGCGCCAGCGCCAGGCGCTTGATTACTTCCTGCAGGTGATCGAATTCGGTTTTCTCGGCACGCAGGAACTTGCGACGCGCCGGCGTATTGAAGAACAGATCGCGCACCTCGACCGAGGTGCCGACCGGATGCGCCGCTGGCTGCACACGCGGTTCCATGTCACGCCCTTCGGTCTCCACTTGCCAGGCTTGCTCGGCATCGGCTGTGCGCGAAGTCAGGGTCAGGCGTGACACCGAACTGATCGAAGCCAGCGCCTCTCCACGAAAGCCCATGCTGAGCACGGCTTCGAGGTCTTCCAGTTCGCGGATCTTGCTGGTGGCGTGACGCGCCAGCGCCAGCGGCAGGTCATCCGGGGCAATGCCACTGCCATCGTCACGCACCTTTAGCAGCTTGACGCCCCCCTGCTCAACCTCAACATCGATACGCCGGGCGCCGGAGTCCAGGCTGTTTTCCAGCAGCTCCTTGGCTACAGAGGCAGGGCGTTCGACCACCTCACCGGCAGCAATCTGGTTGGCCAGGCGAGGAGTCAGCAGGTGAATACGGCTTGGCTCACCCATCATTGAGCAGCCAGAGCCGTAGCAGGAATCTGCAGGGTCTGACCGACCTTGATCACGTCGCTGCGTAAATTGTTGGCGCTGCGCAGAGCCGACAGGCTGACCTGATAACGCTGGGCGATGAGCGCCAGGCTCTCACCGGACGACACCCGATGCTCACGCGGGCCGACGGCCAACTTGCCTTCGTCACGCAGCCAGGCAACGTAGGTGCCGGGCGGCGGGTTCTGCTGGAAGAATTGCTTGACCCCACTGGTGATGGAGCGCGCCAGTGCCTGCTGATGGCTGGCACTGTGCAGTTTTTTGGCTTCATTAGGGTTGGAGATGAAGCCGGTTTCCACCAGGATCGACGGAATATCCGGCGACTTGAGCACCATGAACCCCGCCTGTTCGACCCGACGTTTGTGCAGCGGCGTAATGCGCCCAACATTATTGAGCACCTTCTGGCCAACATTCAGGCTCGAGGTCAGCGAAGCGGTCATGGACAGATCCAGCAACACACCGGCAAGCATCTTGTCCTTGTCATCGAGGCTGACGTTGCCCGCGCCGCCGATCAGGTCGGACTGGTTTTCGGCATCGGCCAACCAGCGCGCGGTTTCCGAAGTAGCGCCACGCTCGGACAGTGCATAAACCGAGGCGCCGAACGCAGACGAGCGCGGCGCGGCATCCGCATGGATGGAAACAAACAGGTCAGCACCCTTCTTACGGGCAATCTCAGTACGCTTGCGCAACGGGATGAAATAGTCCCCGGTACGCACCAACTCGCCGCGAAAACCTTTCTCGGCATTGATCTGCCGCTGCAGTTCCTTGGCGATGGCCAAAGTTACGTTCTTCTCGTATTGCCCTTTGACCGGCGAGAGTGCGCCTGGATCCTCACCGCCATGCCCGGCATCGATGGCGACAACGATGTCACGCTTGCCACTGGGCACCGGCGTGAGCTTGGGCGGCACCTGAGTCGGCGTGACTGGCAGTTGCGGCTCACTGGCAGCCGGACTTGGTGGCTGCGTAGCGGCTGCGGCGGCACTGGGCTGATCAAACAGGTCAACGACTAGGCGATTGCCATACTGCTGATTCGGCGCCAAGGAGAAGCTTTTCGGCGTGACCGACGTGGAAAGATCGATAACCACCCGCAAATCATCAGCGCTACGCTGTGCTGAGCGAATCCCGGTAATCGGTGTATTGGCAAGCGATAGCTGGCCCAAATCAGTCGCCAGTTTGGCGCCGGATATATCGATAACGATGCGATCAGGCGCCGAGAGAGTGAACACGCTATGTTCAGCCGGGCCGGACAGATCGAACACCAGACGGGTGTTGTCCGGCGCGCGCCACAGCCGTACGCTGCGCACATCGGAGGCGGCCATTGCCTCGGCAGCCAAAGCCGCCCACAACAGCATTACAGCGCTAATCAGCGCGCCTATGCGCATACCCAACCCCATCGCGTATTGTTTATTGCTTGCTGACCAGCGCCTTGCACCAGGCCTCCCCACGAGCCCCATGCCCCTGCAGCAACAGCGAGCGGCCGCTCGCTTGGGGGCTAATGGTAATGTCCATGTCCGGCTTTGGCAAAACGCCCGCACCACGCTGGGGCCACTCGATCAGGCACAGCGCATCGCCTTCGAAGTAATCACGGATGCCAAGGAACTCCAGTTCCTCGGGATCCACCAGGCGATACAGGTCGAAGTGAAAGGCACGTACCTCGCCCACTTCATAGGGTTCAACCAGCGTGAAAGTTGGGCTTTTGACCGCCCCGACATGCCCTAGCCCACGCAAGATGCCGCGCGACAGCGTAGTTTTCCCCGCCCCAAGATCACCATGCAGATAGATGACGCCCACACCGCTACTAACGCGGGCAAGCTGCGCACCTAACGCCAACATGGCGGCCTCGTCGGCGGCCTGCAACCTCAACTCTGACAAGGACAAAACTCCTCCAATAACAGACGAATGGCTGCAGGCAGATCAGCCGCTGCCAGACCGCGCCCCTGCGCGCCTAACTGCTCACCAGCGCAGGCATGCAACCAGACAGCCAGGCAAGCGGCATCGAATGATGCCATGCCTTGCGCCAGCAAGGCGCCAATCAAACCGGCCAGCACATCACCCAACCCGGCCCCAGCCATCGCCGGATGACCACGATCACACAGTGCCAGGCGCCCGTCAGGCGCAGCGATCAGGCTGCCAGCGCCCTTTAGCACCACGATCAGACCATAGCGCGCAGCCAGTTTGCGCGCTGCCGCCGGACGATCAGACTGCACGTGGGCAGTAGAGATTCCCAACAGGCGTCCAGCCTCTCCGGGATGTGGCGTCATGACGCCCTGCACAGGAGCACGGCAGCGGCCGGCTGCGAGCAGATTGAGCGCGTCAGCATCCCACACCTGCGGTATGGCACTGGACGCCATGACCGAGAGCAAACCAAGCGCCCAGGCGCTCCCCCCCAAGCCCGGCCCAACCACGGCGACATCGGCACGCTGCGCCAGCGGCAATAACTGATTGGCCGAGACTACCCCTTGACTCATGACCTCCGGGCGACGCACCAGAGCAGCTACGACATGCTCACTGCGCGTGGCCAGCGTAACCAGGCCAGCACCAGAGCGCAGCGCGCTCTCAGCACTCAACAACCCCGCGCCGCCCATACCCAGATCGCCAGCGACCACCAATACATGACCGCACTGGCCTTTATGCGTAGTCCGCGAGCGCGGGGCCAGACGCGGCAGCACACTCACATCCAGGCGCTGCGCCACATACGAGACCTGCGCCAGCAAACCGGGATCGCCCTGCAGATCATCGAACTGCAACACGCCGGTGCAAGCCGGGCCTTCGCCCGTCAGCAGACCGATCTTCAAGGCGATGAAGGTCACCGTCAGGCTCGCACGCACCGCACAACCGAGCACCGCACCGGTATCGGCATGCAGCCCGGAGGCGATATCCACAGCCAGCACCGGCAGGCCACTGGCATTGATGGCCGCGATGGCTGCGGCATAAGGCTCACGCACGGCGCCGCACAGGCCAGTGCCCAGCAATGCATCGACCACGACACCCGCCAGGTGCAGGTCGACGCGCCAGGCCTCCACGGGCACGCCCGCCGCTACCGCCTCGTCGCGCGCCAGCGCAGCGTCGCCCGCCAATAGAGCCGGATCGCCGACAGCCAATACGCGCACACGCCAGCCGGCGCGCTGCGCCAGCGCGGCGATCAGGTAACCATCCCCGGCGTTATTACCGCGCCCGGCCAGCACGGTGACCTCACCCACGTCAGGCCAACGCCTACGCAGCGCACGCCAGGCAGTATGGGCGGCGCGGGTCATTAGTTCGAAGCCGGGCGTACCGGCGGCTATCAGTTGCGCATCGAGCTGACGCACCTGTTCGGCACTGTGCAGACTGCAAGGTAAGGGGAGAGATTGCGGATGCATGGCTCGCTCGCTGCAGATGTCTGGCAGAATTATACGCACCTCCATCGCCCGCGCCCGCACCATGTCCCTATACGCACTCGACCTCGACACCCTGGCGCAGTCCATCAAGGACTGGGGGCGCGAGTTGGGTTTCCAGCAGGTTGGCATCGCCGATGTGCAACTGGGCGAGCATGAGCAGCACCTGCAGCGCTGGCTGGAGGCGGGTTTTCAGGGCGAGATGGACTACATGGCCGCCCACGGCAGCAAACGCTCGCACCCTGATGAACTGGTGCCAGGCACCTTGCGCGTGGTGTCCTTGCGTATGGACTATCTGCCCGGCGACACGCAGATGAGCCAACGCCTGACCCAGCCCGAGCAAGCCTATATCTCGCGCTATGCCCTGGGCCGCGACTATCACAAATTGATCCGCAAGCGCCTGCAGCAACTGGCCGAGCGCATTCAGCAGGCCATTGGCCCATTCGGCTACCGCGCCTTTGTCGACAGCGCGCCAGTGCTGGAAAAGGCCATTGCCGAAAAAGCCGGGCTCGGCTGGATCGGCAAGAACACCCTGGTGCTCAACCGCAAAGCGGGTAGCTGGTTCTTTCTCGGCGAACTGTTCGTCGACCTACCTTTGCCGGTCGACGCTGCCCACGGTAGCGAGCACTGCGGACGCTGCAGCGCCTGCCTGGACATCTGCCCGACCAATGCATTTGCCGGGCCTTATCGCCTGGATGCAAGGCGCTGCATCTCCTACCTGACCATCGAACTGAAAGGCTCGATACCCGAGGACTTGCGCGCACCCATCGGCAATCGCGTGTTCGGCTGCGACGACTGCCAGATCGTCTGCCCGTGGAACCGCTTCGCCCGCCCGACCGAGCAGGGCGACTTCCAGCCGCGCCACGGTCTCGACAACGCAGGCCTGGCCGAGCTGTTTCTATGGACGGAAGACGAATTCCTCAGCCGCACCGAAGGCTCGCCACTGCGCCGCGCCGGCTATGAGCGCTGGCTGCGCAACCTGGCGGTTGGCTTGGGCAATGCGCCGTCGACCATTCCCGTGCTACAGGCACTGGAAGCACGCCGCGAACACCCCTCAGAGCTGGTGCGCGAGCATGTGCAATGGGCGCTGAAGCAGCACGAGAGACACCGCGACAAGTCTCAAGCTGCAAGCGGCAAGTAACTACAGACTACATAGCGTGCAGGTTGAGCACTGCGCTTTACCAGAGCTCGAAGCCGCTTTTGCTTTGCGCTTGCAGCTTTAGCGGCTTTTAAGCCTTGAGGAAGTGCTCGCGGTAGTGCCGCAGTTCGGCTATGGACTCGCGAATATCGTCCAACGCCTGATGTGTACCGGCTTTCTGGAAGCTGTCCTTGACCTCGGGCGCCCACATACCGGCCAGAATCTTCAGCGTGGAAACATCCAGATAGCGGTAGTGGAAGTAGGCCTCCAGCGCAGGCATGTACTTGTAGAGGAAGCGACGATCTTGACCGATGCTATTGCCGCAGATCGGCGATTTGCCCTTAGGCACCCACTGTTCAAGGAAGGCAAGCGTCTGCGCCTCGGCAGCAGCGGTGTCGATACGGCTCTCGCGCACCCGCTGGGTCAGGCCGCTCTGACCATGAGTACGAGTATTCCACTCGTCCATACCGGCCAAGGCTTCATCACTCTGATGAATGGCGATCACCGGGCCTTCAGCCAGCACATTCAACTCGCTGTCAGTGACGATGGTGGCCATCTCGATGATCACATCGCGCTCCGGCTCCAGGCCGGTCATTTCCAGGTCAATCCAGATCAGGTTGTTAGGGTTCTGCATGTTGGGAGGCTCCTTGACTCAAGCGCGCAGTCTAGCGGATATCAGCCCCCTTCATCTGCCACAGTAACAACTGGGTCTGCCGCCCTTCGTGGATTTCAAGCAATCGGTCAGCCGCTACGCCAGGAACCTCGAAGCTGTTGCTGATCAGCCAACTGCCAGGCTGCATTTCGGCTTGCGCCTTGCCCCACAAACGCGGCATGGGCACCGGCGAGAGAAAACAGTAGACGACATCGAAGGCCGCCAGATCCACCTGCCAAAGATTGATGTAACGAATCCGGCAATTGTCCTGCAACAGGCAGCGCAGCCAGGCACAGAGAAACACCAGCGGCGCGGTTTCCACTCCGACGAACTGTCCGCGCGGAAAGCGCCGCGCCAGCTCCAGCAGCGTACCAGCGGTGCCGCAGCCCAGATCGACGAAACGCAGCGACGGCTCGCATTCGCTCAAGAAACGCTGCAGTTGCTGTTGCGCACGGCGACCGCTGAGGTACAGCGGCACCTGCTCGCGCAAACTGTTCCAGTTGATCAACAGCAGCACGACGAAACCCAGCAGGTAGACCCAACCCGGCAGCCCGACCTGCTGCGCCACGAACAGTGCCGGTAAAAAGGCGAAGTTGATCCACGACCACCAGCGCGACAGCCCCAGGCGCCAGCCGATCAGTGCCGCCAGCGCGCCCTGCAGCAAGGCCACCGAAAACAACGACAGTCGCCACGGCAACAGCGCCAACAGATAGACCATCACCACCACCAGCGCGAGCGCAATACCCTGCGCCAGCAGCGCGCGCAACAGCGGTAATCGAATAAAGGCCGAATGAGTGTTGTCGTGCATGCTGCAACCCAGGCTAGAGGCCACCGAATCGGTAGCGTGCCGCCATGCTAAACTCGCCGCGACCGACACTCCACCACCCGGACGCCCCATGGCCAAACGCCAACTCAACCGTCGCCAGAGCTGGCGCATCGAAAAAATCCAGGGCGAGCGCGCCGCCCGCGCGGCCAAGCGTGAATCTAGGGCCGTTGAGGCCTTGGAAGGCGGCGACCTAGGCCCCGAGCAAACCGGCCTGGTGATTGCGCACTTCGGCGTTCAGGTAGAGGTCGAGGCACTACAGGGCGAATGCATCGGTCAGGTATTTCGCTGCCACCTGCGCGCCAACCTGCCTGCCTTGGTAACTGGCGACCAGGTGGTCTGGCGCGCCGGCAACCAGGGCGACGGCGTAATTGTCGCGCAACTGCCGCGCAACAGCGAACTGTGCCGCCCGGATATGCGCGGCCAATTGAAGCCAGTAGCGGCCAACGTCGACCAAATTGTCATCGTTTTTGCCCCGCTGCCCGAGCCGCACGCCAACTTGATCGACCGTTATCTGGTTGCTGCCGAACACGCTGGCATCGAACCGTTGCTGCTGCTGAACAAGGCTGACCTGATTGCGGCCGACAACAGCCAGACAATTAACGCCCTGCTCGACGTCTATCGCCAGCTCGGTTATTCACTGCTGGAAGTATCCGCCCATCAGGGCGACGGCATCGCACAACTGAAGAAACGCCTGGACGGCCATGTCAGCGTCTTCGTCGGCCAATCCGGCGTGGGCAAGTCATCGCTGGTCAACGGCTTACTGCCAGGCGTCGACACCCGCGTCGGCGCACTTTCAGAGCTGACCGGCAAGGGCACCCACACCACGACCACCGCACGCCTGTTCCACTTTCCTGGCGGCGGTCAGTTGATCGACTCGCCCGGCATTCGCGAATTTGGCCTCGGCCATGTCAGCCGCGACGATGTGGAGGCGGGCTTCATCGAATTCAATGACCTGCTCGGCCGCTGCCGTTTCCGCGACTGCAAGCACGATCGCGAACCGGGTTGCGCATTGCTGCAAGCACTGGAAGAAGGCCGCATCCAGCCACAACGGATGGCCAGCTACCGTCACATCATCGCCAGCCTGCCTGAAGACGATTACTGACGGTTGAGCTGATCGAGCGGATTTTTGCTGCTATCGAAGATATTCAAGCGCTGACGTAGCTGCTCGGCGGGCAACACATCACCGCTGGCGCCTTCCGCCCCCGGCGCACCGCTAGCGGCATCGGGACTGCCTTCAGCAGCAGGTGCCGGTGCCTCACTGCCCTGCTCGCCCTCGATGGCGCGCTGCGCACGCTTGGTCAGAACGACGATATCGATGCGCCGATTGACCGGATTGAGCGGGTCTTCCCGGTCGAATAGCGCCGACGAGGCATAGCCCACCACACGCGCCACCTGCTCGTCTGGGTAACCACCGGCAACCAGCGTACGCCGCGCCGCGTTGGCGCGATTAGCCGACAATTCCCAGTTGCCAAAATCCCCACGCCCTGAGAAAGGCTTGGCATCGGTGTGACCGCTGACACTGATTTTGTTGGGCACGGCCTTGATGGTATCGGCCATGGCCAACAGGATGTCTTCGAAGTAAGGCTGCAGGTTGGCGCTGCCGAGCGCGAACATCGGGCGATTTTCGGCATCCATGATCTGAATGCGCAAACCATCCTGAGTGATCTCGAACAGGATCTGATCCTTGAAACGCTGCAGTTCCGGGTTTTCCTCGACCTTGTTCTGCAACTCCTGCAGTAGCAGTTCCAGGCGTTCGCGCTCCATCTTGTCGGCCAGGGTTTCGACCTGATTGGCGTCGACGCTGACTTCATCCGGCTGACTTTCCGGGGTTTCGGATACGTCCGGGTTGAGCGTGCGCTCCGGTGCTGGAGTCGGCGTACCGCCTAGATCGATGGCGTAGGGGCTGGCACTTTCAGTGAAACCTATCGGATCCTGAAAATAGCCGGAAATCGCGCGCTTTTGCTCAGGCGTGGCCGACGACATCAGCCACATCACCAAGAAGAACGCCATCATCGCCGTGGCGAAGTCGGCGAAGGCGATCTTCCAGGCACCACCATGGTGCCCGCCCGCGGTCTTCTTGACCCGTTTGACGATAATGGGTTGGTTGTTTTCCATCGCTTAACTGCCGCGCATGGCCTGTTCGAGCTCGCTGAAGCTCGGACGATGCGCCGGATACAACACCTTGCGGCCGAACTCCACCGCCAGACTCGGCGGCATACCGGAGGCCGACGCCACCAGACTGGCCTTGATCGCCTCGTAGAGGTTCACCTCTTCCTTGGCGTCATGCTCCAGCGCCGCCGACAGCGGCCCGAAGAAGCCGTAGGAGGCAAGAATCCCGAGGAAAGTACCGACCAGTGCAGTACCGACCTTCTCACCAATTTGCGCGTTGTCCGCCTCAGCCAGGATCGACATGGTGATAACGATACCCAACACCGCCGCTACGATACCCATTGCAGGCATACCGTCGGCAACCTTGGCCACGGCATGGGCCGGATGCTCCAGCTCCTCCTTGAGGCTGGCCAGCTCCATGTCGAACAGGCCCTCAAGCTCGTGTGGCGCCATGTTGCCGGACGACATAATGCGCAGGTAATCGCAGATGAAAGCGGTCATCCGCGCATCCTTGAGCACGCCGGGGTATTTACTGAAGATCGGACTGGCGCTCGGATCCTCGACATCGGCCTCAATGGCCATCATGCCCTCACGCCGACTCTTGTTGAGAATCTCATAGAGCAGCTTGAGCACTTCGAGGTAGTAGGTATGAGTGAAGCGGGTGCCGAACATGCTCAGCGACTTCTTGAACACCAGCATGAACATGCTGCCCGGATTGGACTGCAGAAATGCACCCAGGGCCGCACCACCGATGATCATGACTTCGAAGGGATGCACCAAGGCCATCAACTGCCCGCCAGACAATATGAACCCGCCGAACACGCAGCCGAAAACAACGATGATGCCTATGATTTTTGCCATAAAAGAACGCTTGTAGAGCCAAGAGAAAGGGCTATTGAAAACAACCCTTCTATTTATCGGAACTTATACGCCAGACTATAGCCAGTTAAGGTCAAAAGCCAGTTTGGCTCAACTCTGCCATGCCAACCGCCACGCCCATGCCGCGTACTCTCGATGCCTGGCTGCAACAGCTAGGCCAACTGTGCCTGCCCATCGAGCAGGAGCAGCACACGCGCCTGCGTCGCACCCTCACCGACGGGCGCAAAACCTGGCGCGACATTGCCCAGCAGATCGAACACTGCCCCACCTTTGCCTTGCAGGTGCTGCGCGAGGCCAATCAGTCATCAAACAGCCTCAACGAACCGGCTGATAGCCTGGAAATCGCACTGGCGCGACTCGGTCTGCAACGCTGCGAAGCCTTGTTGGCAAAAACACCAGCACTCGCCGAGGCAGACATCCCCCTGGCCTTGCGACAAATTCTGCTGATCAGCCAGCACGCCAGCCAACAAGCACGCGGCCTGTTCGGCTCGCGCCTGGCGCGACTGTGGAACGAACTGCATGGCTGCAGCCTGCTGTTTCTCGCCCCATTGTGGCCGCTACTCAGCCAGTATCCGCAGCTTTTCGAGACCTGGGAGCAACGCGTACTGGTCAAGGGCGAAGCACCGGGCAAAGTCGAGCGCGAGATTTTGGGCGTGCCCTTGATCCAGCTATGCCTAAAACTGGCCGAACGCTGGCGCCTGCCCGAGTGGATCGTACGCGGCTATCAGTTGCTCGCTCGCGACCGTCGAGAACTGGTCAAGGCCCTGCATATAGCCCGTGACAACGAACACCCCCTGCATCAACAGCAGATGCTGGACGCCGATATACCTCTGCGTCACTGGCTGACCCACCCTAGCAACTGCGTGCTACTGGCCAACGGATTGGCCGTGTCCGCACACCACGCCTGGAGCACCGACCACTGCCTGCGCTGGCAGCGCCTGATAGGGCTCTATCTGCAACTGCCACTGGATGCCGTGCAACAGGAAGTGCACCAACATGCCGTTAGCAGCGCCCAGGCAATCCACGACCCAACCCTCTGGCATCCCGCACAGGCGCTGCTCTGGCCCTGGTCAGCACGTCGCTTGAAACCCGCCAAGGCAGTAGAACGCTCCTCACCCCCCCCTGCCCTTGAGACCTGGCGCCAGCATTGCAAGCGCCTGCTCAGCGAGCCAAGTGACTTCGCCAACGTCCTGCAACTGACCGCCTGCGCCCGCGATGCACTGAATGACTGTGGCATGCTGCGCGTCCTCGTACTGCTCGCCGATCGCCAGCATAGCCGCCTGCAGAGCCAACAAATGGCAGGCCTGGACAAGGCAGCCCTAGCCCTAAACCTCGACCCGAGCAACAGTCAAATTCTGCGCCGCCTGCTCGCTCAACCCGGACAACTGCGCCTGAGCCCGGAGAATGCCGCACAGTATTCGGCACTGCTGCCAGGCAGCCTCAAAGCCCTGTTTCCTGGCGAGCACCTGCTGCTGCGCTCAATCACCAACAATGGCCGCGTGGTCATGCTGTTGGTGGCCGATCAGGATGGTCGAGCGTTCAACGACATCAGCCTGCAGGCCTTTGCCAAAACGGCTCAGTGCATCGAGCGCGCCCTGCATAATTTCGCCAAACGCCCCCGCTGACGGCAAAGGGCGCTCGTGCACAGGCTTTCCGCTACAATCCCCAGCTTTCCATTCAAGGAGGCTTCATGTCCGCCTTCGCCAACCTGCCGCTGGTTATCGAACCCGCCGAGCTCGCCAGCCGACTGGACGCCAGCGAGCTGATCCTGGTCGATCTGAGCAACGCAGCACGCTATGCCGAGGGGCACATTCCCGGCGCCTACTGGGTCGACAGCAAGCGCACCCAACTCGGCCAAGCGCCAGCCCCAGGCCTGGTGCCTGAACTGGAGCCCTTGCAAGCACTGTTCGCCGAGCTTGGCCATCACGCCGAAGCCACCTACGTGGTGTATGACGACGAAGGCGGGGGTTGGGCCGGGCGTTTCATCTGGCTGCTGGATGTCATCGGCCACACCCGCTACCACTTTCTCAACGGTGGCTTGCGCGCCTGGATGGGCGAGAACCGCCCGTTAACTCAGCAGACCCCAGCGCCGCACAAGACGCCGGTGCACCTAACCCTGAGCGAAGCACCCACCGCCACGTGCAGCTACCTGCAAGCACGCCTCGGTGCACCCGACCTAGCTATCTGGGACGCACGCGGTGCAGACGAATACCGCGGCGAGAAGGTCAGCGCTGCGCGTGCCGGGCACATTCCAGGAGCCATCAACTTCGAGTGGACTGCCGGCATGGATGCCGCGCGCGATCTACGCATCCGCACAGATATTGCCGAGGTGCTGCAGAGCCTTGGCATCACACCCGACAAAGAAGTGGTCACCCACTGCCAGACCCATCGCCGCTCGGGCTTCACCTATGTCGTCGCCAAAGCACTCGGTTATCCCCGCGTGAAGGCCTATGCTGGCTCCTGGTCGGAATGGGGCAATCTGCCCGACACACCGATCGAGCGCTGATACCTCAAGGAAACAAGATGAAACAACGCCTATTCATACTCAGCCAGTACCTGCTGCCGCACCACCTGCTCTCGCGCCTGATCGGCTACGTGGCCGAATGCCGCATCGGCTGGCTGAAGAACCCACTGATCAACTGGTTCGCCAAGCAATACCAGGTGAACATGAGCGAAGCGCAGATCGAAGACCCGCAAGCCTTCGAGCACTTCAACGCGTTTTTCACTCGCGCACTGAAAGACGGCGCCCGCCCGCTTGATGAGACGCCAGGTGCGATCCTCTGTCCGGCCGATGGCGCCATCAGCCAACTCGGCGCCATTGAACACGGGCGCATCTTCCAGGCCAAAGGCCATAGTTTCAGCGCCGTCGAACTGCTCGGTGGCGACGCCGAACGAGCCGCGCCCTTCATGGGTGGCCAGTTCGCCACCGTGTACCTCTCGCCCAAGGACTACCACCGCGTGCACATGCCGCTGGCCGGCACCTTGAAAGAGATGGTCTACGTGCCGGGTCGACTGTTCTCGGTGAACCAAACCACCGCCGAAAACGTGCCCGAACTGTTCGCCCGCAACGAGCGCGTGGTCTGTCTGTTCGATACCGAACGCGGCCCCATGGCCGTGGTATTGGTCGGCGCAATGATCGTTGCCAGCATCGAAACCACCTGGGCGGGCCTGATCACACCACCTAAACGCGAGTTGAAAGTGACGGGCTACGATGCCGCAGCACGGACACCGATCGAACTGGCCAAAGGCGCAGAGATGGGCCGTTTCAAACTGGGCTCGACAGCTATCGTCTTGTTTGGCCCACAACAGGTAGAGTGGGCCAGCACACTCGGAGCAGGCAGCGCAGTACGCATGGGCCAATTGCTCGGCGAGCCCAGCACAAACCAGTGATACCCAAGGCGCGCAGAGAACGCGCGCCGACTCGCCCAAGCATCACATGCCGTGACACCCCATCACTAGGATGGGCTGCCACGGGCAGCCAGATGCTGCTAGAGTTCAGGCACCGGAGGGTTCATCAACCCTGAAGCCGCTCGCCTCATCGTGGCCAGGAGCGCCCAAGTTTAATGGACAAACAGAGTTCCCACTTGCTTTCGTTACGCGTACCGACCCCGGATAAGCAAAGCCTGAGCTTCTGTGATGGAACGCCGCGTGACCTCAAGCGCTGGATCTCCGACCTGCCCAAGGCCAACCTCGGTGAAACCGCACGTCAGCTCTACCAGAGCCTGGTCGAACTGAACCAGCTACAGACCCCTTCGGAAAACCGCCTGCAACTACTAGAGCTGCTGCGCCCCGAGGTGTACTTCGTCTGCCAGCATCTGGAGCGGCACTTTCTTAACCAGGCCATCGTCCTCGACGAGCGCCCACGCAAAGTCGCCAACCTCTGCCAGGCCCTGCAAAATCACCTGGCAATCGGCTACAAACTAATCATCACACGCATCACCGAGCGCACAGGCAAGGACCGCGACCAGGCATTGGCGCTCACCCTGCAGCGCGCCATGCACAGCCTGTGCAGCCCGCTGATACGCGCCAGCCAGCTCTACTGCCCAGTGCCCGAGGGACTATGGCTGGAACTGCACCAACTTTACCGAATCGCCTGCCAGCAACGCCTACAGCGTCAACTGGTACGCGATCCACTGGCTCGCAGCAGCCAGGGGCTGAGCCCTGAACAAACCTACATTACCGCCCTGCTATTGGGCTGTGCGCGCACCAATCAAATGCGCCAGAACGGTATCGCCCGCCTGGCCGAAGCACTGGAGCAGTGGAGCAGCCTGGTAAAACTGCAGCCAGGCGATGCGCCAAGCAGCTTGTTCGTCCTCGCCCCTCAAGTTGACGGGCCACCGCGCTATAAATCGCTATACCCCAGCAACGAGCTGCACAACCTGCTCGGCATCGATCCGCAGCCACTGGTTGATGCCATCAAGCACTACCTGGCACTACCCGAAGAGCAACGCGCGCGCGCCTCGCTGCCAATGTCCGAGGGCATCAGCCTAGATCTACTGCAACACGTCGCAGCCGCTTGGGGTGACATTGCCGAGCGCACATTCCAGCGCACCCCCGGCCAGGGCAACCTGACCCTGTGCATTGGCATGACCGCCCTGCACTTCTTCCTGGCAGGCCAGCGCTCCTTCGCCGATCTACTGAGGCGCCCCGTGGAGCTGGGCGCCGCTGTATTCAAACCATCGACAGGTGAAACCGACATTTGGGCTAATGCCTTCGATGCACAGCGAACCTCGACCGAAGAGATCCACTTCGAGGAAATCCAGTACACCCAAGTCACGCCGGGCGAACAGCCGGAAGCCCCTCAAAGTAGCCACGAAACTTACCCCACTTACCCGCTGGCTATCGTCAACCATAGTCCCGGCGGCTACTGCCTGTCCTGGCCCAAAGACGTGCCCAGTCAACTGCAGGCTGGCGAGTTGCTCGGTATCCAGGACAGCCCCAGCCAAGGCTGGAGCGTGGCCATCGTGCGCTGGATTCGCCAGGTCCGTGGCGGCGGCACACAAATGGGTATCGAACTGATCGCCCCACATGCACAACCCTGCGGCCTGCAATTGGTGCGCAAGGCGGAACAGAACAGCCAGTACCTGCGCGCCTTGCTGCTGCCGGAAATCGCCGCCATCTCACGCCCGGCCAGCCTGATAACACCACGCCTGCCGTTCCAGGAAGGCAGCAAGGTATTGATCAACAATCACGGCGAAGAGCACCGCGCAGTGCTCACGCGCAGGCAGATCAGCACCGGCAGTTTCAGCCAGTTCGAGTACCACCGCGTAGGCGGCAACAACGGCATCGCCGGGAAGCCTGTCACAGCCTCGTCAGGCCAGAGCGCGGCGGATGAGGAAGATTTTGACTCGCTCTGGAAGTCGCTGTAGGCTCCTAAAACGCCCTATTTCAAGCCATGTGAAAACATAGCGAGCGAAAGCCAGGCACAGCAAAACAGTGAAAACCGCTCTAAGTCGAATTCGACGTCGTAAGTTGCGCATGAGCATTGCGAGCCGTTTTTATGCCCGGCCAAGTGCAGTAAATTCACATAGCCTGATTCGTCGCCTTCTCGCCCCCTCGGCGCGGTACTGACCACCTCTATGGCAATCGACAAGAAAACCATCCGCCTGCTGATTCTTGAGGATTCGCAGAATGAGGCCGAGCGCTTGGTCAGCCTATTTCGCAACTCCGGCCATGCCACCCGCGTTCACCGCCTGACCTCCAGCGACGACCTCGCCGAGGCTTTGCAGCAGACCTGGGATCTACTGATCTGTGCCGCGACCAGTGAGCACCTTGAACCGAGCGAAGCGATCGTCGCCATCCGCCGTCAGGCCAAGGACATTCCGGTGATCCAGCTAATCGAGGGCAACGACTCCGAGGCCATTACCGAAGCCATGTTGTTCGGCGCTCAGGACGCCCTGCCGCAAGGCGAAGACGAACGCCTGGTACTGGTCGCCAAACGCGAGCTGGCCAGCCTTGAAGAGCGCCGCGCCCGACGCGCTGCCGAAGTCGCGCTACGCGAAGCAGAAAAACGCTGCCAGTTGCTACTAGAAAGCTCGGTAGACGCCATCACCTATGTGCACGATGGCATGCACATCTACGCCAACCGCGCCTATCTTGAGCTGTTCGGCTACGAAGACGCCGACGAGTTGGAAGGCATGCCGATGATCGACCTGATCGCCAGCGCCGACCAAAGCAGCTTCAAGGATTTTCTCAAGCACTACCAAAGCATCGAAGGCAGCGCTGATCTCAACTGCCAGGGCGTGCGCGCCGATGGCAGCAGCTTCGCCGCGCAGATGAGTTTCTCACCGGCAACCTACGACGGCGAACCCTGCATCCAGGTGGTCATCCGCGCCGAAACCTCGAATGCCGAACTGGAAGAAAAACTGCGCGAGATCAGTTGCCAGGATCTGGTCACCGGCCTGTTCAACCGCATGCACTTCATCGAGCTAATGGATGCAGCCGCCGAGCGCGCAGTCAACGCCAGCCTACCCTCCACGCTCGCCTATATCCGCGTCGATCGCTACACCGGCCTGCAGGGCGAGATTGGCCTGGCCGCTATCGACTTGTTGCTCACCGACCTGGCCGGACTGCTGCGCGCGCATTTCCCGGCAGACACGCAACTGGCCCGCTTCGGAGACGACCTGTTCGCCGCTCTATTGCCAGGGCGAACGCCCGAGCAGTGCGAGGCCAGCCTCAAGGAACTGCTGAAGAAAATCGAAGGCCATCTGTTCGATATCAGCGGCCGCACCGCCCAGACCACACTGTCTATCGGGGTGGCGGGGCTCAGCGAGAAGACCGCCAAGGCTCAGACCGTGATCGACCGCGCTCATCGCTGCGCCGATGAAATTGTCGAAGGCAACGGCGTCAAACTATTCAACCCGGCGGCGGAGCTGGCCGCCGCCGCCAATCGCGGCAATCTGCTGGCGATGGTGCAACAGGCGCTGGAGAGCAACAGCTTCCGCCTACTGTTCCAACCCATCATCAGCCTGCGCGGCGACGCTCATGAACATTATGAAGTGCTGTTGCGCTTGCTCAGCCCTCAGGGTGAAGAAGTGCCACCGGCACAGTTCCTGGCAGCCGCCCGCGATGCCGGGCTAGGCGAGAAGATCGACCGCTGGGTGATCCTCAATTCGATCAAGCTGCTAGCCGACCACCGCGCCAAAGGACACAACACCCGCCTGTTCGTCCATCTGTCGACCGCCAGCCTGCAGGATCAGACTCTGCTGCCATGGCTCAGCGTGGCGCTCAAGGCCGCACGCCTGCCATCCGACTCACTGGTATTCCAGTTCAGCGAACCGGACGCCATCGCCTACCTGAAACAGGCCAAGGCCCTCACCCAGGGCATGGCCGAACTGCACTGCAAAATCGCCCTGAGCCAGTTCGGCTGCGCGATCAACCCATTCAATACGCTCAAGCACCTGCATGTCGACTTCGTCAAAGTCGACGGCTCATTCACTCAAGATTTGAGCAACCCCGAGAACCAGGAAGTGCTAAAGACGCTGCTCAGCAGCCTGCACGCCCAGGCCAAGCTGACCATCGTGCCGTTTGTGGAAAGCGCCAGCGTACTGGCGACGCTGTGGCAGGCGGGGGTCAACTTCATTCAGGGCTACTACTTGCAAGGCCCCAGCCAGTCGATGGACTACGACTTCTCGGCTGGTGACGAATAGAAGCAGCTACAAGCCATAAGCTACGAGCTGCAAGCGGTTAGGCGCGCACCGCGATTCGTGCTTCTACTTGCAGCTTGTGGCTTACAACTTGTGACGGCCTTATTCCTGCCCCTCACGATCGCGGAAGCCCAGTAGATAGAGAATGCCGTCCAGGCCGAGCGTGGAGATGGCCTGTTTGGCCGACTGCTTGACCAGCGGCTTAGCACGGAACGCCACACCAAGGCCCGCCAACCCGAGCATCGGTAGGTCGTTGGCGCCGTCACCTACGGCGATGGTCTGCTCCAGTTGCAGGCCTTCTTTTTCGGCTAGTTCACGTAGCAGGTCAGCCTTGCGCTGAGCATCGACGATAGGCTCGACGGCCACGCCGGTGACCTTACCGTTCTCGATTTGCAGTTCGTTGGCAAACACGTAGTCGATGCCCAGCTTGGCCTGCAACTGCCGGGCGAAATAGGTGAAGCCACCGGAGAGAATCGCGGTCTTATAGCCCAGCCGCTTGAGCTCGGCGAACAACACTTCGGCGCCTTCGGTCAGACGCAGCGAAGCGCCGATTTCTTCCAGCACGTCTTCAGACAAGCCCTGCAGCAAGCCCAGGCGCTCCTTGAAGCTGGCACGAAAATCCAACTCGCCGCGCATGGCGCGCTCGGTAATCTCGGCGACCTGTTCACCCACACCGGCAGCCTTGGCCAGCTCATCGATCACCTCGGCCTCGATCAACGTCGAGTCCATATCGAAGACCGCCAAACGACGATTACGGCGGAACACCGAATCACGCTGGAAGGCGATATCGACGTTCAGCTCCTGCGCCACACTGAGGAACTCAGCACGCAGTGCCACCGGATCAGCCGGCTCACCGCGCACGGAAAACTCGATGCAACCCTTACCCTGCTCAGCAGGCATGTCCAGCGGCATACGCCCAGACAGACGGTCGATATGGTCGATATTCAGGCCGTACTTGGCAGTAATCGTGCTGACCCGCTGCAACTGCTCGGCGCTGACCTTGCGCGTCAGCAGGGTAACAATATGCCGCGCCTTACCCTGACCATTGACCCACTGGTGATAGTCAGCCTCGGAAACCGGCGTGAAGCGCACCTGCTGATCGAGTTCATAAGCGGTGAACAGTAGATCCTTGAGCACGGCCTGCGAGCGACCGTTATCAGGAATCTCGATCAGAATGCCGAACGACAGCGTGTCGTGGATCACAGCCTGGCCGATGTCGAGAATATTCACCCCGCCCTGCGCCAGGACGCCAGTGATGGCAGCGGTGAGCCCAGGGCGATCTTCGCCGGTGATATTGATCAGGACGATTTCGCGCAAAGCGCACTCTCCAAAACAGATGAATGGGTTGGGGCCGGGCCGCTCGGGGCATCAACCGACGAAAAGGCGCACATTCTAACCAGATTCACCCTGCTGCGCGCAGCCGCGCGCTTTGCCCATACCAGACCGCTCGCTATACTGCGCGGCATCTTCAGTCGACAAGAGCCGAGCTCTGTGAACCGGCCCGCCCCCGTCAAACCCGATAACTTCTTCCTCATGATCTTCCACGCGCTGCGCCAGCGGCGGGTGCCTCTGGTGCTGCGTATCGCCAGTCACAGCTTGCTGCTGGTGACACTGGCCATGCTCATCTATGCCTGGGTGATGGGGATGCAGTTCAAACAAGCCATGCAGCAGCAAGCCGATGCCCTGGGCCAGGCGCTGATCACCCAGACGGCAGCCTCGGCTACCGAGCTGCTGGTGTCCAACGACATTCTCAGCCTCAACGTACTGCTCAATAATCTGGCGAAAAACCCGCTGGTGGCGCATGCCGCCATCTACAGCGTTGACAACCGCATCCTCGCCGAGGCCGGATCACGCCCGACGCGCAACATGCTGGGCGAGAGCGAAGGTCTGTACTCAACGCCTATCACCTTTCAGGAGGTGATGGCTGGGCAATTGCGTATCAGCCTGGACATGCGCCAATTCCAGCAGCCTATGACCATCAGCCTGCAGAGCATGGGCATCCTCAGCCTGATCCTGCTGGCGCTCACGCTGTCGCTGAGCATGCGCCTGGGTCGACATATTTCCACGCCGCTGCTGCAACTGCGCGTATGGCTACGCGACCCGGATGATCCCGCACCGGGCGCCGGGCGTAACGATGAGCTCGGCGACCTGGCTCGCCAACTGCAATCACGCCTGGTGCCGCCGCGTCCGCAGCCCGAGCTAGAGGAAGACGACTTCCCCGAGGAAGAATCCTTCGACCAAGAGCAAAGTGCACCGCTCGCTGCCGACAACCAGCCCCGCTCGCAGACCGCTACGGCATTCGACGCCCCACTGGTTAGGGACAAAGCCGCGCAGGATTTGCCCTGGGACGAGCACGACGGCGACCCCTTCGCCGACCTGGCAGAAGAGCCCACACCACCACAGCAGCCGGTTGCGCCAGCACCCTCACGCGCCAGCGCCGTACTAGCCATCCAGCTCGGCGGCCAGGAACAGTTGCGCCGCCTGCCACGCACACGCTTGCTGGATCTGCTGCAACGCTATCGCGATTGCCTGGAGCAGGCTGCCGCGCTGTATCAGGGCGAGCTGCATACGCTCAAAGATGGCAGCAGCCTGATGCTGTTCCACGAACGCGATTGTGCCGAGGATTACCTGACCCACGCCATCTGCTGTGGCGAACTGATGCGCGCCCTTGGCCATGCCCTGCAAATCGAAGTGGCCGACAGCGGCCTGACCCTGCAATTGCAGCTTGGGCTGACGCTGGGCCGCGATCTGGAAGCCCTCGGTCAAGCCGACCTGCTACTGAGCGACAGCGCCCTCGATGCCCTGGCCTTGTCCCAGCACAGCCGCAACCTGCTGCTGGTGGAGCAAAGCGTCGCAGCCGACATGCTGATCCGCCAGCGCGCGCGCATTCGCCCCATCGCCAGCCCCGAGGGCGCGAGCTGCGTGGAACGCCTGCTCGACCCTTACCCGGCCCTGCTGGAGCGTCAGCTCACGCGCATGCATGAAAGCCGCGTGAACTGACGCACGGCATCAGCCCAAGCGCCGCTGCGGTGCCTGCACACCGTAGCGCTGCTGCCAATCCTTCCAACGCACACGCCCATCGCGCACCAGCCAACCGTCCTGCTCGGCAAAGCTTTCCGAGAGCCATACACCACGGGTGCTGGCGGCGATCAGCTCACCTTCGCGCAAGGTGTACAAACCTCCCGTGGGCTGCCCCTTATGCAAAGCCAACAGATACAGGTCGGGGCGGCGTCTTTCCAGGCGCGCCACCAGGCTACCGCCCTCTAGACGCTCATCGACATGGAACAGACTGGGCGTGCGGACATCACGCGGCAGCTCCAGGCTCAGGTCATAGACCAACTGCAAGGATGCAGTGGGCACATGCACATAGGCGCGCGGACGCTCAAGCAAACGCAGGTTGCCACACTGCACGGGACGCGCAGCACCTGACAAGGGGCTGAGACGGAAATGACTGCTCTCGCGATAGCGCAAGGCGCCCTGATAAGGCGTCGGCAGCCAGGTGTCACCGAAGCGGCCACCGAGCCAACCCTCCTCAGTTTCGATCAGACACTCCTCGGCCACTTCCTGAATGGCCGTGAGCAACGGCAGATTCAACTCGTGCGCGGGCACATAGCCGGAGATCAGCTTGAGCACCGTATCGCCACGATCCGGTCGACGCTGGCGCACCAGCACCCAATAGTCGCGCCCCTGCAATCGCAGGGTCAGGCGCACCGACACGCCCAGATTGGCCAATTCAATAGAGAAGCAGCGGCTATCGGCAACGTCCACCGGACGCCGCCTGTCGAGCATCTGACGGAAATTCAGCGGCTGGCCAAGGCTCTGATAACGAAGGCCTTCAGAGCTGGCCTCGACGAACAGTGGCAGGGTCTTGAAGCGACTCGGGTCCTTGCGAATCAGCGTACGCGACATCTCGGCTCCTCATGAACTCGTGCCGGGCAATATGTGCCCGACGAGGGATAGGGCGAAACAGTCTGCTAGGCTGCCTCAGGCCAAGTGACAGACACAACCTGATCCTGTAAAGGAACGTGACGAACTCAGCCCAGCTCGCCGATCACCGCCGCCGCCGTGGCTACGTTGGCGGCCAGATGCTGCGGATTAATGGTGCCGACGATGGCGCTACTCACACCAGGATGGGCGAAGATCATCTCGAAGCTGGCGCGCACCGGATCAACACCTTCGGCCAGGCAGACATGCCCACTAGCCAGAGCCTTCTTGATCAGAATGCCCTTGGCGTGACTGGCAGCGTAGTCCAAAACCGGCTTCTCGCCCTGTTCACTCAGGTTGTAAGTAACCATGGCGCAGTCCCCCTGCTGCAACGCCAGCAGCCCGCCTTCGACGGTCTTGCCGGAAATGCCGTAGCCGAGAATCTTGCCCTCGCGCTTGAGCGCCTCCAGCGTCTCGTAGACGCCCGTGTCGCGCAGTACCGCCAGATCATTGCCATCGGAGTGCACCAACAGCAGATCGATACGATCGGTTTCCAGACGCTTGAGACTGCGCTCCACCGACAAGCGGGTGTGCGCGGCGGAAAAATCAAAGTGCGACTGGCCCCGCTCGAACTCCTCGCCCGTCTTGCTGACGATCACCCACTCATTGCGCTGGCCGCGCAGCAAGGGGCCGAGGCGCTGCTCACTGACGCCATAGGCAGGCGCCGTGTCGATCAGGTTGATACCCAGCTCACGTGCCTGATGCAACAGGGCAAGTGCCTGGGCATCGTCGGGGATGGTGAAGCCATTGGGGTATTTGACGCCCTGATCGCGGCCCAGCTTGACCGTACCCAGCCCCAATGGCGACACGCGCAGGCCGGTACTGCCAAGTGGGCGATGCAGATTGTGCAAACTCATGGCAGCAGGGTCTCCCACACCGGCTGGGCAACCGGCGGGCGCGGCAACTCGGGCAGCGGCGCCTGGGCGCCAGGTTGCACGCCATCGCGAGCCAGGGCTTGCAGTACGCGGTCGGCGAAATCCGGCGACAGCGCCAGTTTGGTCGGCCAGCCCACCAGCAAGCGGCCCTGTTCAGCCAGGAAGGCATTGTCCGGCCGCACCAGGCCTGATTGCGCCGGTTCTGCACGGTCGACACGCAGGGTCGCCCAACGGATCTGGCCCTGGTCGAGCCAGGGCAGCAGCGCGGCAATTTCCTTCTGTGCGGCCTGAATCTGCGCAGTCTCGTCACGCGCTACGCCATCGGCCTCGGCCAGATCGCCACCGAGGTACCAGACCCATTGGCCATCGGCTGCCGGGTGCGTGGTCACCGTCACCCGCGGCTTCGGCCCGCCGCCCAGGCAGTGGGCATACAAGGGCTTCAGCGCCGCCCCCTTGGCCAGCACCATGTGCAGCGAGCGCAATTGCTGGCGCGGCTGCTCGATACCGAGCGCGGCCAGCAGTGCAGCGTTACCCGCACCGGCACTGAGCACGACACGCTGCGCGCGAATTTCGCGGCCATCGACACGCAAGCCGACCAGCTCATCCGCCTCGTGCAGCGGCTCGATGCGCTCTCCAGCGAGCAGGCCATCGCCGGCCAGCTCGGCCAGGCGCGCGATCAGGCTGGGCACGTCCAGCACCAGCTCGTTGAGTCGATAGACCTTGCCCTTGAATTTGGGGTCGCGCAGCGCCGGAGGTAGCTGATCGCCCTTGACCGCATCGACCCGCGTACGCATGGCCTTGCTGGCGAAGAAGCTGGTCAGATTGCCCGCCAGAGTCCCCGGCGACCACAGGTAATGCGCGTCAGAAAGCAAACGCACGCCGCGCAAATCCAGCTCTCCATCACCGGCCAGTGCCTCACGCCAGCGCCTCGGCATGTCGCCGATGGCCTCGGCAGAACCGGTCAGCGCACCATGCAAGGCGTACTTGGCGCCGCCATGAATGATGCCCTGCGACTTCACGCTCTGCCCGCCGCCCAGGCTCGCCGACTCCACCAAAAGCGTGGAGAAACCCTGACGGCGCAGACGGGCATTGAGCCAGAGGCCGGCGATACCGCCGCCGACGATCAGGACATCGGTGCTGAGAGCTTGGGACATAGACGGGCCTCGAAGAAAAACAGGGGCGCAGTATAACCCTCGGGGAAGCCGCAAGCGGCAAGCTTCAAGCCACAAGTCCGCTTGTGCTCAATGCCCGGTCGAGTGCGAGAACAACTGGATCACCACCACGCCGCTGACAATCAGCCCCATGCCCAGGATGGCCGGTAGGTCGAGCTTTTGTTGATAAAGCACCAGCGCGGCGATGCTCACCAGGACGATGCCCAACCCCGCCCAGATGGCGTAGGCGATGCCCACCGGGATGCTGCGTACCACCAGGGTCAACATCCAGAAGGCGATGGCGTAGCCGCCGATCACCAGCAGCAACGGCAAGGGTTTGTTGAAGCCGTCAATGGCCTTCATCGAGGTGGTGGCGATGACTTCGGCGGCGATGGCGATAGCGAGGTAGAGGTATCCGGTCATGGCGGCGACTCCTGTATGAAGCGAGGATTCTAAGGCCCACAGCGATGGGATAAAGTCATTACCTATCTGCTTTGGAGATAGGCCAGCCATGAACTGGAACCTCGACCAACTTCACCTGTTCGTCCGCACCGCCGAAAGTAACTCCTTCTCAGCCGTGGCCCGTGAAACAGGGCGCGCGCAGTCCGCCATCAGCACCGCCATCGCCCTGCTCGAAGCGGATCTGGGCATCACCCTGTTCGAGCGCAGCAGCGGTCGCCAGCCACGCCTAACCGACGCCGGCCTGGCCTTGCTCGCTGAAGCGCGCAGCATCCTGCAGCAATGCCAACGACTGGACGGCCGCGCCCTGCGCCTGGCCCGTGGCGAAGAAGCGCGTCTACGCCTGGCCCTGGACGAGGCCATGCCTTACCAACCGGTACTGGCTAGCCTACAAGCGCTGGCGGACGCCTTTCCCCTGCTCGAAGTGCAACTGTCCAGCGGCGCGCAGGGCGATGTGGCGCGCAAGCTGGTGCAGCGTCAGGCCGATCTCGGTCTGCTGTTCCATCACGAACAGATGCCCGCCGAGCTGGAAAGCCAACGCCTGGGCACCATCGAAATGGTCACGGTGTGCAGCCCGCAACATCCCCTGGCCGACCTCGCAAGCGTCGAACGGCGCGACCTGGCCGAACACCGACAATTACTGATGACCCCGCAGGACAGCCGCTACCCAGGCGGGGAGCCAATCAGCCCACTGCTGTGGCGCGCCGACAGCTTCTACGCCATGGCCGAATTGGTCGTGCGCGGGCTAGGTTGGGCCTGGCTGCCACGGCATGTCGCGCAGTACCCCACCTACCTCGGCCACCTACAAGAACTGCGTAGCGACTGGGCACCGCCGCCTCTAATGGTGGAACTGATATGGCGCCGCGACACCGCACTCGGCCCGGCAGCAAGCTGGCTGGCCGACTGCCTGGCGCAAGAGCTGCTGCGCCCGCAGGCCTGAGTGGGCTTCCAGGCTCGGGCCGGCGGCGCTAGCAGGCCGTTGAAAAACGTAGGCGAGGCAGCCAATGCAAGGCAAGAACAGGCGAAAAAGCGGAGTTTACGAGCTGTAAATGAGCATTTTGAGCCTGTTTTTAACGCAGCAGTGGCAACGCAGATAGTTTTTCAACAGCCTGCTAAGCTGCGCACCCATGAACAGACTCCTCTACACCCTGCTACTGCACCTGGCCCTGCCCCTGATCGCCCTGCGCCTGGCCTTGCGCGCACGCAAGGCGTCGGCCTACGCGCAGCGCATCAAGGAGCGCTTTGCCTTCGACCTGCCGCCCATGCAGCCCGGCGGCATTTGGGTGCATGCCGTATCGGTGGGTGAAAGCATCGCCGCCGCGCCGATGATCCGCGCGCTACAGGCGCGCCACCCCGAGCTGCCGATCACCGTCACCTGCATGACCCCGACCGGCTCCGAACGCATCCAAGCCATGTTCGGCGACAGCGTGCAGCACTGCTACCTGCCCTACGACCTGCCCTGGGCGGCAGCGCGCTTTCTCGACCGCGCCCAGCCACGCCTGGCCGTGGTGATGGAAACCGAGCTGTGGCCGAACCACATTCATCAGTGTGCCAAGCGCGGCATTGCAGTTGCTCTGGCCAATGCACGCCTGTCCGAACGCTCAGCGCGCGGTTATGCACGCTTTGCCAAGCTCACCGCACCGATGCTCGCCGAGCTGTCGCTGATCGCCGCACAAACCCAGGCCGAGGCGCAGCGCTTCCTGGCGCTTGGCGCACGCCCCGAGTGCGTAGACGTAACCGGCTCGATCAAATTCGACCTGAGCATCGCTGCCGAACTGCCGCAGCGCGCTGCCGAACTACGCCAACACTGGCAGGCCCAGCAGCGCCCCATCTGGATAGCTGCCAGCACCCATGCTGGCGAAGACGAGATCATCCTGGCCGCCCACCAGCAGTTACTGCGAACCAGGCCGGACAGCTTATTGATCCTCGTCCCACGTCACCCGGAGCGCTTCAACGCCGTGCACACACTGTGCCTGAGCCAAGGCCTGCACACGCGTAGGCGCTCCACGGGGGAAGACGTGCAGGCAGGGGATCAGGTACTGCTCGGCGACACCATGGGCGAGCTGCTGTTTCTCTATGCCCTGGCCGATATCGCCTTCGTCGGCGGCAGCCTGGTGGCCAATGGCGGGCACAACCTGCTGGAGCCAGCAGCGCTGGGCAAGCCCGTAGTCAGCGGCCCACACCTGTTCAACTTTCTGGAAATCGCCGCACAACTGCGCGAGGCCGGCGCGTTGAGCGAAGTGGAGAACGCCACAGAATTGGTCAACAAGATCGCCGCATTGCTGAACCAGCCCGAATCAGCCAAACGCATGAGTGATGCCGGCCTGGCCGTACTCAAGGCCAACCAGGGTGCGCTGGAGCGCCTTCTGGCAGGACTGCAGCGCCTGCTATAACCGGACGTTCCGGGTAAAGAGCCACAAACGAAAAGCCTGACTTCGCGTCAGGCTTTTGCGTATCCGGGTTTCAGTACCCCTGACCGTTCTTCAACCGCGCCTCGGCGGCCGAGGCCAGGTCCGGCGGCAGGAAGTCCTTGTCCGGGTTGTAGTCCGGCTTGAGGAAACGACCCAGCGCTTCCAGGTCGCTCGGGCTCAGCGTGCCAGCGGCCTGTTTCAAACGCAGGTTGTTGAGGATGTAGTCGTACCGCGCGTCATTGTAGTTACGCACCGCGCTGTACAACTGACGCTGAGCATCGAGCACATCGACGATGTTGCGCGTACCAACCTGATAGCCAATCTCGGTGGCTTCCAGGGCGCTCTGGTTGGAGATGATCGACTGGCGCCGCGCCTGCACGGTATCCACATCGGTGTTGACCGCGCGGAACAGGTTGCGCGTGTTCTGCACCACCTGGCGGCGCAGGCTCTCGCGCAGTTGCTCGGTCTGCCCCAGACGCTGGTAGGCCTCGCGCACCTGCGAGCTGGTCAGGCCGCCGCTGTACAACGGGATATTGAGTTGCAGGCCGATCGAGCGCTGCGAGACGTCACCGCTGTAACCCGGCGACAAAGGCGAGTTCGAGTTGGTGAAGCCCAGGCTGTCGTTGTCACCTTTCTGATAGCTGGCAACGGCATCGAGGGTCGGCGCATGGCCAGCCTTGCGCTGGCGCAGATTTTCTTCGGCCGCACTGACCGCATAGAGGCTGGCCTGCAGATTAAGATTCTGCGCCGCGGCGGTATCGACCCAGGCCTTGGCATCATTCGGCGTCGGCGCCAGCACCGGCAGGCTGTGGACGATCCCCTCGACCGCCACGTAGTCGCGATTGGTTAGCGCCACCAGCGCCTCGAAGGCGTCGTCCACGGCACGCTTGGCCAAGAGTCGGTTGGCACGTGCGGTGTCAAAACCGGCCTGCGCCTCAAGCACATCGGTCTTGTCGGAGAGGCCGACATCGAAGCGCTCGTTGGCCTGATCGAGCTGGCGTTTGAAGGCCGCTTCCTCAGCGCGAGTCGAGGCTAGGTTGTCCTGCGCACGCAGAACAGCGAAGTAGGTTTCGGCGCTCTGCAGGATCAGGTTCTGCTCGGTAGCCGACAGCTCCAGTGCCGCCTGTTCGCTAGTGGCCTCAGCGGCCTGCAACTGGAACCAGCGGTCAGCGCGGAACAGTGGCTGGCTCAGGTTGGCCTGATAGACCAGGCCACTGCGCGAAAGGGTCGAACTGGGCGAGTCGATCTCGGTGCGCGTGTCGCCATAATTGGCGCCTGCCGAAAGATTGGGCAGCAGCCCGGCACGCGCCTGTGGCACCACCTCACGACGCGCCTTGTAATCTGCTCGGGCAGCAGCGATATCGGCGTTATTTCGTGCGGCTTCCTGGTAAACGGTTACCAGATCGGTCTTGCTCGACAGGGGCGCCTCTTCGCCGTGAGCCGGGCTCAGCGAAGCAGCGGCCACGGCAAGGGCCAGGGAAAGTCTGCGCAACATGGGGTCGTTCCTTGAATCAGGCGGTAATCGGCAAGGCTACGGGCGGCCACTGGCCAGGGTCAAGGGCCGCTCCAGCGGCTTGAGTCTAGTTTGCAAGAAGCTTTGTTGCTCGACTGCAACAATGCCTGTCGTCAAAGCGTGACGACCGCGTTCCGACGCACGGGTCGACTTATTTCAGCCACTCGCTTGGTTTTACCTGCGCGCCTTGATTAGACTGCGCCAGTTCTTGTCGGGGTGCCTCATGTGAGGGGCTGAGATTGGCTAATGCCGGATCCCGTTGAACCTGATCAGGTTAAGGCCTGCGTAGGGAACAAGATGTCCTCGCCGCATTCGTGGCGAGTCTCTCGGCACCGCCCTCGGTGCGCCCGCGCTCGTACTCCGCCCAGGTTCTACTCCGACATCCAACCCGGAGAGCCCTGATGAGTACACAACAACAAAAGCACCTGAGCGAAAGCGCCCAGGTCGACCAGCAGTCCGTACAGCCCTTCCCCCGTTCGCAGAAAGTCTATGTGCAGGGCACACGAGCGGACATCCGCGTGCCAATGCGCGAGATCAGCCTGGATGTGACGCCAACGGACTTCGGCGGCGAGATCAACGCGCCGGTCACCGTCTACGATACCTCCGGCCCCTACACCGATCCGAACGTCAGCATCGACGTGCGCAAGGGCCTGGCCGACGTGCGCAGCGCCTGGATCGAGGATCGTGGCGACACCGAGAAACTGCCGGGGCTCTCCTCCGAGTTCGGCCAGCGTCGTCTGGCCGATGAAGAGCTGACCAAGATGCGCTTCGCCCACGTGCGCAACCCGCGCCGGGCCAAGGCTGGGCACAACGTCAGTCAGATGCACTACGCCAAGCAGGGCATCATCACGCCCGAGATGGAATACGTCGCCATCCGCGAGAACATGAAGCTGGCAGAAGCGCGCGAAGCCGGCCTGCTCGCTGAGCAGCACGCCGGCCACAGCTTCGGCGCTGCGATCCCCAAAGAAATCACCCCCGAGTTCGTGCGCAGCGAAGTCGCCCGTGGTCGCGCCATCATCCCGGCCAACATCAACCACGTGGAGCTGGAGCCGATGATCATTGGCCGCAACTTCCTGGTGAAGATCAACGGCAATATCGGCAACTCGGCGCTCGGCTCCAGCATCGAGGAAGAAGTCGCCAAGCTGACCTGGGGCATCCGCTGGGGCTCGGACACGGTCATGGATCTGTCCACCGGCAAGCACATCCACGAAACCCGCGAGTGGATCATCCGCAACTCACCGGTACCGATTGGCACGGTGCCGATCTACCAGGCGCTGGAGAAGGTCGGCGGCATCGCCGAAGACCTGACCTGGGAGCTATTCCGCGACACCCTGATCGAGCAGGCCGAGCAAGGCGTGGACTATTTCACCATTCACGCCGGCGTGCTGCTGCGCTACGTGCCGCTGACCGCCAAGCGCGTCACCGGCATCGTCAGCCGTGGTGGTTCGATCATGGCCAAGTGGTGCCTGGCGCATCACAAGGAAAACTTCCTCTACACCCATTTCGACGACATCTGCGAAATCATGAAGGCCTACGACGTGTCCTTCTCGCTGGGTGATGGCCTGCGCCCCGGATCCATCGCCGACGCCAACGACGCCGCACAGTTCGGCGAGCTGGAGACCCTCGGCGAACTGACCAAGATCGCCTGGAAGCACGACGTGCAGTGCATGATCGAAGGCCCCGGCCACGTACCGATGCACCTGATCAAGGAGAACATGGACAAGCAGCTCGAATGCTGCGACGAGGCGCCGTTCTACACCCTCGGCCCGCTGACCACCGATATCGCACCGGGTTACGACCACATCACCAGCGGCATCGGCGCGGCGATGATCGGCTGGTTCGGCTGCGCCATGCTCTGCTACGTCACGCCCAAGGAGCACCTGGGCCTGCCGAACAAGGATGACGTCAAAACCGGCATCATTACTTACAAGATCGCCGCGCATGCGGCCGACCTGGCCAAGGGTCATCCGGGCGCGCAGATCCGCGACAATGCGCTGTCCAAGGCGCGCTTCGAGTTCCGCTGGGAGGATCAGTTCAACCTCGGCCTCGACCCGGACACCGCGCGCGCCTACCACGACGAGACGCTGCCCAAAGATTCGGCCAAGGTGGCGCACTTCTGTTCCATGTGCGGGCCGAAGTTCTGCTCCATGAAGATTACCCAGGAGGTGCGCGACTACGCCAAGGAGCAACGTATCGAGGCCGTCGATGTGGATGCCGAACAAGGCATGCAGGCCAAGGCCGAGGAGTTCAAGGCGCAAGGCAGCCAGCTTTATCAGCGTGTGTAACAGGCCGTCACGCAAGCTTGATCTGACGGCACTATGCTCGATAGTGTGACGTTAACGGGCCGCAGTTCGCCGAACATTGAAAACCCAAAGCGGTCTTTCAATGATCTGCCAGGCCCGTTACGACCATCTGGAGCGCCCCATGGACAAGAACGACATCGACATCCTCACCCGCGAGGAATGCTTTCGCGGCTTCTACCGGCTCGACCGAGTCAAGTTGCGTCACCGGCAATTCTCCGGCGCAATGGGCCCTGAGCTGACCCGTGAGCTTTTCGTACGTCACGACGCCGTGTGCGTACTGCCTTACGATCCGCAGCGCGACGAAGTGGTACTGATCGAACAGTTTCGTGTCGGCGCCATGGACAAGGCAGCCAATCCCTGGCTGCTGGAACTGGTCGCCGGGCTGATCGACAAAGACGAGGAACCCGAAGAAGTCGCGCGCCGCGAAGCCGTCGAAGAGGCCGATCTGACGCTCGGCTCACTGTGGCCAATCACCCAGTATTTCCCTTCCCCTGGCGGCTCCGATGAGTTCGTCCACCTGTTTCTCGGTCGCTGTGACAGTAGCGCGGCTGGCGGTGTGCATGGATTGGCCGAAGAAGGCGAAGATATCCGTGTGCACGTAATGCCACTGCAAGATGCACTGGCCGCGACACGTGATGGTCGCATCAACAATGCGGCCAGCCTCATCGCCCTGCAATGGTTGGCACTGAACCGTGATGAAGTAAGGGGCATGTGGTCATGACCCTGCTGCGCGAGCGCTACCGGGTCGACCTGGTCGAGCTGCAAAGCACTTGCGAGGCCAATTACGCGCGCCTGATGCGCCTACTGCCGAGCATGCGCAACGAGCATCAGTCGCGCCGCGTAGCCCTGAGTCAAGGCGATCACCTGCTGGGGGTGCTCAATCTGGAAGTGCTGGAGAGCTGCCCCTACACCACCACGGTGTGCGTGCGCCAGGAGCACAGCCTGCCCTGGTTACCAGTGCCGCAACTGCACGTGCGCGTCTACCATGACGCCCGCATGGCAGAAGTGGTTGGTGCCGAGAACGCCCGGCGCCTGCACATTCGCTACACCTACCCGAATGCCTCCATGCACCAACCGGACGAGAAGAGTCAGCTCAATCTGTTTCTCGGTGAGTGGCTAAGCCATTGCCTGGCCTGCGGTCACGAAGCGCAATCGGTTATCTGAGTCCTCGGTACACAGCTCTCTGCGCAATACACGAGGCGACCTGGCGCGCCTCGCTCGCCGGTACAGGCTGCCGATGAAATTTCCCGCCCCGAGCATAGGCATGCATTGACGAAAAAGGATGGCAAAGTAACATCATAGCGCCAGCCTCAAAATCGAACAGCAAATCCATACAGCACCAATAGCAGACGTGTTATCGACCATTAACCGCCGAATGCACTGCTTTTCTGTGATGTACGTCCAGTTCCTGGGTTTTCTCTTTACTGCGGCAGCCACCATAATTCAGTCGATTGCGACCTAGGAGACCGCCTTGCCGAGTCATGCCCCCCTTGCCACCGATTCCTCGGTGCTGCTGGTGCAACTGTCCGACAGCCATCTGTTCGCCGAAGCAGACGGCAAGCTGTTGGGCATGGATACCTACGCCAGCCTGCAGCGGGTGATCGAGCAGGTGCAGCAAGAGCAGCCTGAAATCGACCTGATTCTGGCCACAGGTGACCTCTCGCAAGACGGCAGCCTGGAGTCCTATGAGCACTTTCGCCGCTTGACCGAAACCTTCGCCACACAGGTGCGCTGGCTGGCCGGCAACCATGATGAAGTCCCGCCAATGCAGGCGGTCTGCAGCGGCACCGCCTTGCTGGAGCCTGTAGTCGATGTCGGCAACTGGCGTGTCATCCTGCTCGATTCATCGATTCCGGGGGCGGTGCCGGGCTTTCTCGCCGACAGTCAGCTTGAGTTACTTGAGCGTGCACTGGCCGAAGCGCCGCAGCGCCATCACCTGATCTGCCTGCACCATCATCCGGTCCCCATCGGCTGCAAATGGATGGAGCCCATCGGCCTGCGTAACCCGGCAGCCCTGTTCGCCATCGTCGACCGCTACCCACAGGCGCGAGCTATTCTCTGGGGGCATATCCACCAGGAATTCGACCAGCAACGCGGCGATCTGCGGCTGATTGCCTCGCCCTCGACCTGCGTGCAATTCGCCCCCGGTAGCGAAGAGTTCCAGGTTGGTAGCGAAGCCCCCGGTTACCGCTGGCTGCGCCTGCACGCCGACGGCACGCTGGAAACCGGTGTCTCGCGCGTTACCGGCATCACCTTCGAGATTGATTACAGCGTCAAGGGCTATTGAGGCCACAAGCTGCAGGCCTCAGGCTGCAGGAAAACCGCTTTGCTCTTGCCTGAAGCCTGCCGCCTGAAGCCTATCGCCGCTTTTTGTAGTAGCCTCCCGCACCATGACTGCGCCCATCCTTTATATCCACGGCCTCAACAGCTCGCCCGCCTCGCACAAGGCCAGGCAACTAAGCCGCGTGATGAACCATCTGCAAATCGCTGAGCAGTTACACGTACCGGCGCTGCATCATCATCCACGTCAAGCCATGGCCCAGCTCGAAGCGCTGGTCGCCGAACTCGGTGCGCCACTGCTGGTGGGCAGTTCGCTGGGCGGCTACTACGCCACCTATCTAGCCGAGCGCCATGGCCTCAAAGCCTTGCTGATCAACCCGGCCGTGCGTCCGCACCTACGCTTCGACGGCTACCTCGGCCCGCAGCGTAACTATTACAGTGACGAAACCTGGGAACTCACCGAGGATCACGTCTACGCTCTGGCCGAGCTGGAAGTGGCGCCGCCACAAGACGCCAGCCGTTATCAGGTGTGGCTGCAGACCGCTGATGAAACCCTCGATTACCGCGACGCCGAGCGCTACTACCAGGCCTGCGCCCTGCGTATCCAGGCCGGTGGCGACCATGGCTTCCAGGGTTTTACCGAACGCCTGCCAGCACTTTTCGCATTCGCCGACATTGGCGCCATACTCTGGCGCGATACCGACTTTTCCGCCTTCAATTGACGATCAAGAGAGCACATGGCCCAGCAGAACGCCTATAACGCCGACGCTATCGAAGTCCTTTCCGGCCTCGACCCGGTGCGCAAGCGCCCGGGCATGTACACCGACACCACACGCCCCAACCACCTGGCCCAGGAAGTAATCGACAACAGCGTCGACGAAGCGCTGGCTGGGCACGCCAAGACCATCCAGGTGATCCTCCACGAGGACAACTCGCTGGAAGTGCTCGACGATGGACGCGGCATGCCGGTGGACATCCACCCGGAAGAAGGCGTACCGGGTGTCGAGCTGATCCTCACCAAGCTGCACGCCGGCGGCAAGTTCAGCAACAAGAACTACCAGTTCTCCGGCGGTCTGCACGGCGTCGGTATCAGCGTGGTCAACGCCCTGTCGACCCGTGTGGTGGTCACCGTCAAGCGCGATGGCAACGAGTACCAGATGAGTTTCGCCGACGGCTTCAAGGCCAGCGAACTGGCAGTCATCGGCACGGTGGGCAAGCGCAACACCGGCACCAGCGTGCACTTTTGGCCGGACGCCAAGTATTTCGACTCCTTCAAGTTCTCCGTCAGCCGCCTCAAGCACGTGCTCAAAGCCAAGGCCGTGCTGTGCCCGGGCCTGTCGGTGACCTTTGAAGACAAGGCCGCCGGCGAGAAGGTCGAGTGGCTGTACGAGGACGGCCTGCGCTCCTACCTGGTCGATGCCGTCAGCGAATTCGAGCGCCTGCCCGCCGAGCCGTTCTGTGGAGCCCTGGCTGGCAACAAGGAGGCCGTGGACTGGGCCTTGCTGTGGCTGCCCGAAGGCGGCGACGCGGTGCAGGAAAGCTACGTCAACCTGATCCCTACCGCGCAAGGCGGTACTCACGTCAACGGCCTGCGCCAGGGTCTGCTCGATGCCATGCGCGAGTTCTGCGAGTTCCGCAATCTGCTGCCGCGTGGGGTCAAGCTGGCACCGGAAGACGTCTGGGAACGCATCGCCTTCGTCCTCTCGATGAAGATGCAGGACGCGCAGTTCTCCGGCCAGACCAAGGAGCGTCTGTCCTCACGCGAAGCTGCTGCCTTCGTCTCCGGCGTGGTCAAGGATGCCTTCAGCCTGTGGCTCAACGCCAACCCGGAAACCGGCCTGGCGCTGGCCGAGCTGGCCATCAGCAACGCCGGGCGCCGCCTCAAGGCCGGCAAGAAAGTCGAGCGCAAGAAGATTACCCAGGGCCCAGCACTGCCCGGCAAACTGGCCGACTGCGCCGGACAGAACCCGCTGCGTTGCGAGCTGTTCCTAGTCGAGGGGGATTCGGCCGGCGGCAGCGCCAAGCAGGCACGCGACAAGGAATTTCAGGCCATCATGCCGCTACGCGGCAAGATCCTGAACACCTGGGAAGTGGACGGCGGCGAGGTGCTGGCCAGTCAGGAGGTGCACGACATCGCCGTGGCCATCGGCATCGATCCCGGCTCCAGCGACCTTTCGGCCCTGCGCTACGGCAAGATCTGCATTCTCGCCGACGCCGACTCCGATGGTCTGCACATCGCCACCCTGCTCTGTGCCCTGTTCGTACGGCACTTTCGCCCGCTGGTCGATGCCGGCCACGTCTACGTGGCCATGCCGCCGCTGTATCGCATCGACCTGGGCAAGGAAATTTTCTACGCCCTGGACGACGCAGAGCGCGATGGCATCCTCGACCGCCTGGTGGCCGAGAAGCGCCGTGGTAAACCGCAGGTCACGCGCTTCAAGGGCCTCGGTGAGATGAACCCGCCGCAACTGCGCGAAACCACCATGGACCCAAACACCCGGCGCCTGGTGCAGCTCACGCTGGATGATTTCGAGGGCACCCGTGAAGTAATGGACATGCTGCTGGCGAAAAAACGCGCCAGTGACCGCAAGAACTGGCTGGAATCCAAGGGCAACTTGGCCGAGGTATTGGCCTGATGCGTTACTTGCTACTCGCTACCAGCCTGCTGGCTGGCCTAGCACAGGCAGAGCCAGGCGCACTGGAAGAACTGGGCCTGGACGCCGAATACCCGGTCAGCGGTATGCCCAACGGCAACTTATCCGGGCTGGCCATATGTGGCGAAACCCTGTGGGGCGTATCGGATCGCGACGATGACCGCGTGTTCCAACTCAGCCTCGCAGGCGATCACCTACAGGCAGAAGCGGAAACCTTCGCGGCCCCGGAGCCGCCTGAAAGTCAGCAACCCTGGGGCCTGCGCATGCGCAACTGGGCAGCCAGCCAGGTACGCGGCGGCACCCTGGACTTCGAAGGATTGAGCTGCGACACACAGGGCAACCGTTACCTGACCAGCGAGACCCAATCCGCCGTGTTGCAACTCGGCGCCAACGGCAGCGCGCAGTGGCTGCGCCTGCCCAACGCGCTGGTACGCCAGGCACGCGCCAGTGGCATGCTGCTGCACTTCAACCAAGGTTTCGAAGGTATCGCCATTGACCCCGCAGGCGAACGCCTATGGCTGGCCGCCGAACAACGCCGCCGTGGCCTGGCTGTGCTGCTGCGCAAAAGTAGCGCCTGGCGCTGTAGCGGCGGTTGCGTGCTACTCAATGAGAGCGGTATGGAGCCCTCGCCTGCCGCATTAGGCGGGCACAACGCCCCGCGCGACTTTTCCGGCCTGGCCTATTTCAATGACAAATTATTCACCCTCGAACGCCAGGCCTATCGCATCTGCCGCCGCTCGCTGAGCGATGGCGCAGTCGAGCGCTGCTGGTCGTTCGCCGCCGAAGCGCTGAGCGAGCCACGCCGCTACCCGGTGGACTACGGCGTAGCCGAAGCGTTGTGGGTCGACAAAGATGGCGCCTGGATCGGTGTCGACAACGGCAGCCAGACCCGTGCCGATGGCGAAGATCGTCCAATTGTCTGGCGCTTCAAAGCCCCTGAGGGCGGCTGGAGTCAGCGTCAGTGAGCGAACAGGCGCCGGGCAAACGTGCCGGACGAGTGATGTGGGTGCTCGCCTGGGGCGCAGGCCTGCTGCTGGCCACACATTTTTTCGGCAACTGGGAAGACCGCCAGCGCAACCCTAATCAGGTGCCGCAGTCGGTGCATGGCGAGGGTTACGTGGAAGTCAGCCTGGTCGGCAACCGCCAGGGGCATTACCTGCTGGACGGGCAGATCGACGGCCAAGCGGTGACCTTCCTGCTCGACACCGGCGCCACTGCCGTGGCCATCCCCGAAGCACTGGCACGCAAGCTTGGCCTCGAACGCGGCTCCCCGATCACACTGAGCACCGCCAATGGCCGTGCCACCGGGCACCGCACTAGCCTGTCCAGCCTGCGCCTGGGCGACATCGAACTGCGCGACGTGGCCGCGCTGATCGCCCCCGGCATGGACGGCGACGAAGTGCTGCTGGGCATGAGCGCCCTGAAGCAACTCGAATTCACTCAGAAGGGCGGCACCCTGGTGCTGCGCCAATCAACCCTGCAATGAGGCCCGCATGAGCGAATCCCTCGATTTGAGCCTGGAAGGCGTGGAGCGTCGGTCGCTGGCCGAGTTCACCGAACAGGCCTACCTGAACTACTCCATGTACGTGATCATGGATCGCGCCCTGCCGCATATCGGCGACGGCCTCAAGCCGGTACAGCGCCGCATCATCTATGCCATGAGCGAGCTGGGCCTGGACGCCGACTCCAAGCACAAGAAGTCGGCGCGTACCGTCGGCGACGTGCTCGGTAAATATCACCCGCACGGCGACAGCGCCTGTTACGAAGCCATGGTGCTGATGGCGCAGCCGTTCAGCTACCGCTACACCCTGGTCGATGGCCAGGGCAACTGGGGTGCACCGGACGATCCCAAATCCTTCGCCGCCATGCGTTACACCGAAGCGCGCCTGTCGCGCTACTCGGAAGTGCTGCTCGACGAACTGGGCCAGGGCACCGTCGACTGGGTGCCGAACTTCGACGGCACCATGAATGAGCCCGCCACCCTGCCGGCGCGCCTGCCCAACCTGCTGCTCAACGGCACCACCGGCATCGCCGTGGGCATGGCCACCGACGTGCCGCCGCACAACCTGCGCGAAGTCGCCGCTGCCTGCGTGCGCCTGCTCGACGAGCCGAGCGCCAGCGTCGAACAGTTGATGGAACACGTACAGGGCCCGGACTTCCCTACCGAGGCGGAAATCATCACGCCGCGCGCCGATCTGCTGAAGATCTACCTGAGCGGTCGCGGCTCGGTACGCATGCGCGCCGTGTACCGCGTCGAGGACGGCGATATCGTCGTCACCGCGCTGCCGCACCAGGTCTCCGGGGCCAAGGTGCTGGAGCAGATCGCCGCGCAGATGCAGGCCAAGAAGCTGCCGATGGTCGCTGACCTACGTGACGAGTCCGACCACGAGAACCCCTGCCGTATCGTCATCATCCCGCGCTCCAACCGCGTCGATGCCGAAGAACTGATGACCCACCTGTTCGCCACCACCGATCTGGAGTCCAGCTACCGGGTCAACACCAACGTCATCGGCCTCGACGGCAAGCCGCAGGTCAAGGATCTGCGCACCCTGCTCAGCGAGTGGCTGGTGTATCGCGTCGGCACCGTGCGCCGCCGCCTGCAGTTCCGCCTGGACAAGGTGGAGAAACGCCTGCACCTGTTGGAAGGCTTGCTGATCGCCTTCCTCAACCTCGACGAAGTCATCCGCATCATCCGTAGCGAGGATCATCCCAAGCCGGTGCTGATGGAGCGCTTCGGCCTCACCGACATCCAGGCCGATTACATCCTCGACACCCGCCTGCGTCAGCTCGCCCGCCTGGAAGAAATGAAGATCCGCGGCGAGCAGGACGAACTGGCCAAGGAGCGCGAGAAGCTGCTGGCCCTGCTCGGCAGCGAAGCCAAGCTGAAGAAGCTGGTGCGCAAGGAAATTCTCGAAGACGCGGAGAAATACGGCGACGACCGCCGCTCGCCGATCGTCGAGCGCGCCGAAGCCCGCGCCCTCTCGGAAACCGAGCTGATGCCGACCGAGCCGGTCACCGTGGTGCTCTCGGAAAAAGGCTGGGTGCGCTGCGCCAAGGGCCACGACATCGACGCCACCGGTCTGTCCTACAAGGCCGGCGACGGCTTCAAGGCGGCAGCGCCAGGCCGCTCCAACCAGTACGCGGTATTTATCGACTCAACCGGCCGCAGTTATTCGCTGGCCGCGCACTCGCTGCCATCGGCACGCGGCCAAGGCGAGCCACTGACCGGCCGCCTGACGCCGCCGCCTGGCGCCAGTTTCGAGTGCCTGCTGCTGCCCGATGACAGCGCGCTGTACGTGATCGCCTCGGACGCTGGCTACGGCTTCGTGGTCAAGGGCGAAGACCTGCAGGCCAAGAACAAGGCAGGCAAGGCCTTGCTGACCTTACCCAACGGTGCACATGTGGTCGCACCCAAGCCGCTGAACAGCCTCGAAGACGACTGGCTGGCTGCCGTCACCACCGAAGGCCGTCTGCTGTTGTTCCCGGTGCGCGACCTGCCGCAACTGGGCAAAGGCAAGGGTAACAAGATCATCGGCATCCCCGGTGAACGCGTGGCCAGCCGCGAAGAGTTCCTCACCGACCTGGCCGTTCTGCCGAACGGTAGCAGCCTGGTCTTGCAGGCGGGCAAGCGTACCCTGACACTCAAGGCTGACGACCTCGAACACTACAAGGGTGAGCGCGGCCGCCGCGGCAACAAGCTGCCACGCGGCTTCCAGCGTGTCGATCAACTGCTGGTCGAGTGAGCCATTGCGTCCGCCTGCCAATCGACAGACGGCAGGAAGGGCTGGAGTCGCAAGGCCGTTTGACGGATGATACGCGGCTCGGGCTGCCCATAAGGCAGCCCATCGGCATGAAATGCTAATGCTATTGATGTGCAGCCTTCATCCTGGCTGCCGGGATCTGATGATGACCGTAGTACGCCCCCTGGCCCTATTACTCACCACCCTGCTAACACTGAGTGGCTGTAGCCTGCTGCAGCCCAAACCGGTACCGCTCTATCAGCTAGACGCGGGCGAAGCCGTAGCACCGAAACAGCAAAACGGTGTCGCAGTTCTAGTCGGGCCGGTCAGCATTGCCGACTATCTGCGCAACGGCAATCTGTTGCAGCGCCAGGCTGACGGCAGCCTCATGGCCGCACCCAATGCACGCTGGGCCAGCGGCCTGGCCAACGATATCGACCAACAACTGCTGCGCCAGTTGGCATGGCGCCTCGACAGCCAGCGCCTGGTGCTAGCTCCAGCCCCTGGTTTCAATGCCGATGCGCAAGTGATGCTGACCATCACCCGCCTCGACTCTGGCCCTCAAGAGCCCGCCGTACTGGAAGCCCAATGGCGACTGCTCGATCGGCGCGGCCAATTGCGTGACAGCCGCCTGATCCACCTCGAAGAGAAGCACGATGGCAGCCTGCCACAGCAGGTCAAGGCGCAAAGTGCTCTGCTGCAGCGCATGGCCGCCGAATTGGCCGTAGCCATTCAACCAGTGGTAGCACTTGCCGAACAACCTGCCGCCAGCGCACGCAAAAAGCCCACACAACCCAAACCGGAAGTCCAGGCACCACCACAGGTACCAAGGATTCCGGTAGCCGAGCCCATCAAGATCGAGAAGGGCGTGTTCCGCTTCTAAACAAAAGCCCGCTGAAGCGGGCTTTTTTAGCGATACAGTACGTGCAACACAGTGCCTACTTGCTGCGAATCTTCTCGACGATTGCAGTTGTGGAGCTGTTCTCTACCAAACCGAGCACACGCACCTCGCCACCATAGGCCTGGACGATATCGGCGCCGACCACCTGGTCGATGCCATAGTCACCGCCCTTGACCAGCACATCCGGCTGCACTTGCTTGAGCAGACGCTCGGGCGTGTCCTCGCAGAAACTCACCACCCAATCCACCGCCCCCAAGCCGGCCAGCACCGCCATACGGCGGTCTACGGCATTGATCGGGCGACCGGGACCTTTGAGACGACTGACCGAGGCGTCGTCATTGATCGCCACGATCAGGCGATCACCCTGGGCACGCGCCTGCTCCAGATAAGTCACATGACCGGCATGGAGAATGTCGAAACAACCGTTGGTGAAGACGATCTTCTCGCCATGAGCACGCGCGTCCTCAATGGCGATAAGCAACTGATCCAGGCTCAGCACACCGCGCTCGGAGCCCTCTTCACGCTGCACCGCACGACGCAGCTCCGGCGCGCTGATCGCCGCCGTCCCCAGTTTTCCAACGACGATGCCAGCCGCCAGATTGGCCAGGGCCACGGCACAGGGCAACTCCTCAGCAGCGGCGATGGAGGCCGCCAAAGTGGAGATCACCGTATCACCGGCACCGGTGACATCGAACACTTCACGGGCGCGGGCCGGCAGATGCAGCGGAGCGTGCTCCGGGCGCAATAAGGTCATGCCATGCTCGCCACGGGTCACCAACAAAGCGCCCAGCTCCAACTCATGCATCAGCTTGGCGCCCTTGCTGACAAGCTCGGCCTCATCGACGCAACCACCGACGATAGCCTCGAACTCATGCAAGTTGGGAGTAATCAGACTAGCCCCACGATAAATGGAGAAGTCCTTACCTTTCGGATCGGCCAATACTGCAATGCCCTTCTTGCGAGCTGCCTGGATCAGCGCCTGATGGTTTTGCAAAGCACCTTTGCCATAGTCCGAGAGCACCAGCACCTTGACCCCGGAGAGTAGTGCCTCGACCTCACGCGCCAACGCCTGGGCATCGGTGCGAAAAGGCTCCTCAAAGTCCATGCGCAACAGTTGCTGATGACGACTCATCACTCGCAGCTTGACGATCGTAGGCTGGTCGTCAAGGCGCTGAAAGTGAGTTTCCACACCTGCCCCACGCAGGCTATCGCTAAGGCTTTCGGCTGCTTCATCCTCACCGGTTACGCCGACCAGTACGGCGCGTGCGCCCAGCGCAGCGATATTCAGTGCGACGTTGGCAGCACCACCGGGGCGATCCTCGATCTGATCGACACGCACCACTGGCACGGGCGCTTCCGGGGAAATCCGTGAGGTACCGCCATGCCAGTAGCGGTCGAGCATGACATCGCCCACAACTAGGACGGACGCTTGATCGTAACGAGGCATGGACAGCTTCATGGACACTCCAGGGCGGTAAAAAACGCCGCAAATCATAGCACGCCCGTCACATACCACGCGGCACGAGCGAGAAGACCGTCAGTATCAGGACACCACCTCGGCCTGTTCAGCGACTTCATCTTCAGCGAAATGCTGGGCATGCAGACGAGCGTAATAGCCATTGAGTGCGAGCAGTTCGGCGTGGGTACCACGCTCAACAATCACACCCTGATCCATTACCAAAATCTGATCGGCCTTCTCGATCGTCGAAAGGCGATGAGCGATTACCAAGGTTGTACGCCCTTTCATCACCTCATCCAGCGCTGACTGAATATGCCGCTCGGACTCGGTATCCAGAGCCGAAGTGGCCTCATCGAGGATCAGCAACGGAGCGTCTTTGAGCAGAGCACGGGCGATGGCCAGACGCTGACGCTGGCCGCCGGAAAGCAGTACGCCATTCTCGCCGACCAGGGTGTCGTAACCCTGCGGCATCTTCTCGATGAACTCCGCCGCATACGCGTCGGCTGCAGCCCGCTGCACAGCTTCCAGTGGCGCACCGGCCAAATCGCCATATGCAATATTGTTGCGTACGCTGTCATTGAACAGGGTGACATGCTGGGTCACCAACGCGATATGTCGTCGCAGGTTGCGCAGGGTATAGGCTTCGATAGCCAGACCATCGAGCAGAATCTGCCCCTGCTCGTGTTGATAAAAGCGCGGGATTAGATTGGCCAGAGTCGATTTGCCACTACCAGAACGCCCAACCAGTGCAATCATCTGCCCAGGCTCAGCCGTGAAGGAAATATTATTGAGCACCGGTTTCTGTGTGCCCGGATAGCTGAAGCTCAAATCACGCACTTCCAAACGGCCACTGATGTGGTCACGTGCCTGCGAGCCATGATCGACCTCTGGCTCCTCGTCCAATTGCTCGAAGATGCTCTCAGCACCTGCCAAGCCCTTCTGAATGGTGGAGCTGACCTCGGACAACTGACGAATAGGTTTGGGCAGCAAGCCAGCCAGCGTGATGTAAGCCACCAAATCGCCCGCCGATGCATCACCCCGTAACCACAAAACGAGAAACATCAGCACAGCCATGGCGCTGTAAATCACCAACTGCAGCGATGGCGTATAAACCGCCCCCGTACGCACCATCTTTAGCTGCTTGCTTTTATTCGCTTCACTGGCCGCCCAAAAGCGCTGCTTCTCGTAATCTTCACCGCCAAAACTGCGCACTACGCGGTAGCCCTGAATACTTTCCGAGGTCACATGGGTAACATCGCCCATACTGGTCTGAATCTTCTTGCTCTGCTTGCGGAATTTTTTGCTGGTGCTACTCACCATCAGACCAATCACAGGCAGAATGGCCAGCATCACCAGGGTCAGTTTCCAGTTCATCCACAGCAGCGTGGCAAACAGAAACAGCACTGTCATTCCCTCGCGCACCACAACCTTGATCGCATCGGTCGCAGCTCCCGTCACCATCGTCACGTTGTAGGTGATGCGTGAGATCAGATGACCGGAGTTGTGGTTGTCGAAGTAACGGTTGGGCAAGGTCAGCAGGTTGTTGAACAAGGCAATACGCAGATCTTGCACCAGGCCCATGGAAACCTTGGCCAAAAAGTAATTGCCCAAGAAAGAACCTACGCCCTGCCAGAGCGCAATCAGCACAATCAGTAACGGCACAGCCTGGAGCAGCTTCAAATGCGCCAGCCAAGGTGCATGCTCCAGCAACCAGGGGGCCCCTGCAAAAAGACTCGCTTCAGGATTGGACAAGCCATCAACAAAATACTTGAGGATGTAACCCATCATTGGCTGAGTAGAAGCAAAGATTAGGAAGCCACTAATGCTGATAGCGAATAGCCCCCAGTAAGGCACCACATAACGCAGCAGCCGCAGATACACCTTCACACTGGATTGCTGGGTAGAATTGGCCATTCGGCATGTCCCACAACTGGCTAGAGAAAAACGATGCGGATTGTAACAGCGAACGAGCTACAGCACTGGCTCAACGGCGGTCAAGTACTGGAGAAAGATGCCCGTGGGCCTAAGGTCGTTCGCCTGGAAGACGGACGTTTTCTTAAGATATTCCGTAGCAAACGCCCGCTGTTGGCACGCTGGCGCCCCGAAGCGCAACGTTTTGCCAGCAATGCTCAAGCACTGCAAACGCGAGGCGTCGCCACTCCAGAGCTCCTCGAATGCTTATGGATTGAGCCCGCCAAGGGAGTGAGCGCCTGCCTATACCGCCCCCTGGCAGGCACACCATTGGAGGACTTATTCAAGCAGCAGCGCGCAAAATTCGACACTCTCCTACCGGACTTTGCTACCTACATTCATCAACTGCACCGGAACGGCATCTATTTTCGCTCCCTGCACCTAGGTAACGTGCTAAGCCTACCTGAAGGCGACTTCGGGCTGATCGACTTCCTCGATCTGCGCCTGAAACGCTGCCCACTGAGCAGAAGTCTTGTCAAACGCAACTTCGCTCATTTACAGAGTTATCTGAAGCGTCGACGTATCGAAAGTTTCCCTCTGGAAAAACTACTTGCCAGCTATGAGCAAGCAAGTAACCGATCGAGCTCATCGTAGCCGATCTTAGGAACGATACTTCCTGGCAAGCGACTACCGGCAGAAAGGTTGTATACCTTAAAATGTGGCCCCACAACCCGTTCGGACATTAGCTGGAAGCACGGCAGGATATAATCCTCGTAATCACCATCCAGTCGACTAGGCACCGCGTCGCTGCCCTGCTCGTAGAAACGTCCCGCACCGGAGCTCAGATCCAAGCCAACCATAAAGACCCGGCTAAAACCCAAATGATGTGCAAGCTGCACACCTGCATAAGGCACAGTGCGATTACTGAAATAGCCCTTTCCCAAATTACGGCTAAAACCGATACGGTTGGGTTTCTGCCGAAATAAAGAAAACTGGCACTCAATATCAATATCTTTGCGCGCCAGCCAAGCAAAACGCCGATCACCTAAAGCGACCTTATCCTCTGCACTCCGGTTGACACGCTGAAAGTGATAGACACTGCGCCCATCTAAGGCATGCGGCTCACGCTCAAGCAAGCTATCAATCACCCGGGGACTCAATGCTAAATTCTGCGCAACTGCCAAGGCCTCCAATAGTAAGGGTAAGCGGTTGCGTACAAAGCTACTGTCATCGCACAGGTAGAAATAGGGCGCGACTCCAGCTTCGGTAAACAGACGAATAGAGCCGTTAACCGCCATCATAGGCAAATGGGCATAACGCTGTAATGGGAACTCCCTAGCGGAGGGCCCAGATGCCACGATAAATAAATCCCCCTTGCACGAGTCACGCAGCTCGGTCAGATTCCGCACACTCATTGACGCCATCCTTCTCAATACGCTCCCTTGGATATTCTCGAGTTGCCAATACCAGACTGAGTGCAATCGGCAACCAGGTGATCAACCAATCGGCATTTGGCTTGAACCACAGACCAATACCATCGGTCAGCAAAGCAACAGTGGAAAAAGTCCACAGACCTAGCAAGGCAAACCCTAGCGATGACTCACGGTTTCGCCATGCACGCCACGCGACACTGATCCATAGTGCCAGGAATAATCCCAGTCCGATTACCCCCCAACGAATCCCCGTATCGATATATATATTATGCGGATGTTCGAAGGTACGCCCCATTGACTCAACAAGAATGCCGTACTCATTGAAGCCAAGGCCAAATGGCCAATGCTCGGCAAATATAGCCAAGCCCTTCTGCCATAACTCTGGGCGGTAGGAAAATCCGCGCTGAGTTACGAATTCTGGCATAACCACCACAATCAAAAGTGAACCCAAGATGCCGCACCCGAGGGTAATCAATCCCCAACGTGACGGCCGCCCTAGGACACACACCACCAGTGTCGCCAGTAGCGCGAGCCACACACCACGGGTTTGCCCAAGAAATAAGAACAGCGCCAATCCCGCCCCCACCAGTGCATAGATGGCCCAGCGCCATCCACCCTTGGTACGCAGGCTCAGCAGGCAGCCGAGTACGGATAAGGCCCCCACCGCATGAGCCGCCATGATAATGGTATCCCATAGCCCCACGGCAACGACGCGCCTAGCGCCAAGGTGGCCAAAGAGTAGATCAGCGTGAATAACTGACCATAAAGCGAAAGGCCCCGCTATCAGAGCAGCCATACGCAACTGCCATTCGGTTGGATAATTGCGCTGCTGTGCGGCAAGCAGTATCCCCAACATCGTCAACAGAACATAGAAAGGCAGCTTGGCATCACCCAATCCCTGCCCGTGACTCTGTACGAGCGTCACCAAAAGTGTCCAACCGGCCAGAAGAGTAAACAAAAACATCTCCGGCTGCGGCAACAAACGTCGAAACCCGGCATATCCCACTGCCAGCAGGCCCGGCAACCATAGCAAGAAGATTAGCCCCTGATGGTAAAGCTTGTTGCTGGGCAATACCCAAGGAGCACACAACAGGACCAGCACGCCTATCAGCGCCCAGTTAGTTAGATACTGAAAACTTGGGAGAAGCCTTTTCACGTCAAGCTTCTCGAAAGCATCAGCATACGCTGCGCCACCCGTTTTAATTGAGCCGCGTCGGCATCGCGCCAACCACCTTTAATGCAATACTCTGCAGCCAGATAACGCAGAAAACCCTCGCGAACCTGAGGCTCCAGCGACCACCGGGGAAAACGCTTGGCCAGATCTAGCATCTCACGATCCGACTCAGCATGTTCCACCAAACCAGGGATGTTGAAAAATGCCTGCCCCAGTGTCATTACTGGCTTACCCAATAACAAGCCTTCGAGACCAACAGTTGAATTAATTGTCACAACAAAATCACTGTTTTGGATCAATTCTTGAGTCGGATTTCCGTTAGCGAACAACAGACGGTCATGTGCTTGTGCATGCAACTCTGGGTAACGCTCACGACTCGACGGATGCTCCTTGAAAACCACAGTAAGGCCACACTCATCAGCTAGGCGCTTGCCCAGTGCAAAAAGTTGGCGCATGTCTGCAATCCAGGGAGAAAACAGCCGTATCTGAGTATCACGATCATCCTGGAATGGAATAAACACATAATGTTCCGGCAAACTTATTGGCTGGAGGTTTTTATTGCGCGATGGCCTTGGTATCAATTCCAGGCTCGCTTCATTGGCACCCTCGGGGGCTCGGTAAACACGATAAAAAGCAGAGTCACGAGGCACCGAGTTTCGGTAATTGACCCCCTTGGCATCCAGCGTCGTGGTATCTGGAAGCAAGCCATTCTCAAAGAAAAAGGTTCCACAATCAGCAGGCCGCAAGGCCAGAAGCAACTGACAATAACGGTGCGAACCATTCCACATGACAAGATTCGCTGGCCTCTCACGACGAAGAAGAGCATCGACTCGCAGCGCCATCCACGCAAGTTCCAAGCGCAGCAATAATCGGTAAATAAGTCCCTCATATTTGCGTTTTACCCGCCGTTCCTGACACTTTTCCTCAATAAGTGCCGACCAGTCTAGACGTGCAATGACTGCAGGCAGCCGCCATAATCTCGGCAACGGCATCTGCCCCGGCAAAAGAACCTTGCCCGACAGCTCGGTCTCGTCAAGCAGACGCTTAAAGTAAAGATTTTGATGCTTGGCCAGGGCCAAAAATAAAAACTGCGTCATTCGTCAATCCAGCTATAAGTTGAGCCTACTGTCGGGCTTGAGCACGCACATCCTGGGCGATCTGTATAAACATCTGACGCGCACGTGCCGCACTGTCCGAGACAAAACGACGTACCGCTTGCTTTTCCTGTGCACTGAAATCAATTCGATGCGCAGATGCGAACGCCGAAGCATAGTCACTGAAAATCCGCCCGCTCAATCCACACTGATCAAGCAGTCCCTCGATTTTGTGCGTATTGGAAGCGATGGCAAAGAAAGGAGTCTCACTCAGTAGGCAAAGCGTCACACAGTGAAAGCGCCCAGTAATAACGCCACGGCTGACAGCAAGGCGCTGCAAAAACTGTTCAGACGTTGCAAACGAATACCGCCAGCGCATGGCCTTTATTTGTCGCACAGGCAAATCTCGCCCGAATTCCTCCATGCGCCTAGCCTTGTAGCGGGCACGCCAAGCCTTGAAGAGGCTGCGCAAACTACGCCAAAAATACCCTGTAAAGCCTTTGCCCCACTGAACTTGCGGCATACTCTGAATGCTCAGGTACTGCAAGGCGCCGTCGGCATCCCGATAAAGACGCCAGGCTTCTTGGGTACGTTCCTCGTAGAAACTGCCATTGACCAACAATCCTTCGCGCTGCTGCGCAGGCGGGGGAACCGCACTCAAGGTCAGATCAGGCACTACTTCGCTCGCTAATCCAGAACGCGCAAGCTCCGCTTGACTATGATGGTCACGCAGGTAGATCGCACTGAAGCTTCGCGCAGCCTCGACCATTTCCATCGAATTGCGCTGCCAAACACTGTTGATCAGGAAGCACGGCACATTTCGCTCTCGGCAAAACGGAGCAAGCTCTACCAAAATTCGCGCGGCCTTAGCGTCATCGTGAATGGTGCCTTCTCCATTGATCAGGCACAGATCCACCTTGGCTATTTCTCGTTTCAGGGCCTCATCACGGCGCCAGTCATGGCGCATGGGGCATGCCTTGACGATGCGGATACCCGCCTGCTGCGCCAGAGCGTAAATCTGCCTGACCACAATTTGGCAACCATGATGCTTGTTATGGGACGTATCGTTAAACAGGATTGCTGTCAGCATCTGTAGCTACTCAATTGTCGAAGACAGACTCTGGGCACTGCCAGACAGCGACTGCCCCTCTAGCAGCGAAACCAATGTATCTAGATTACTAGCCAAGCCGGCACAACCGTTGGCCAAGTGATATTCCGCAAAGCCCTGGCACTGCTTCAAAGCATCAGCATAATCGCTCTCAACTCCAATGACGCGCGCCTGAAGGGCATTAACGGAAGTAACGCAAGCGCCAAAAAAACGCTCCTGGGCGAAAATATCCTGATCGCCACTGGCATTAACATAAATCACTGGACGCCGAGCCAATGCTGCCTCGATAACAGCATTGGACATGATGTTGATCACCAAAGATGCCTGGTCGAGGGCTTCGGCTAGGTTGCAGTCTTGGGTCAGAACAGTGAGTTGAGGCAATTCACCTGCTGCCTGCACCCAAAACGGCACACGACTGCGCGGGTGCGCCTTGACCAACACCCGGTACTCAGGATGTTGACGCGCCCAATCCAGAAGTAGCTGGTAAGTGGCCTGATAGCCCGTTTCCTTCTCTTTATCCGGCCCAACTCCGAGTATCAGCATGGTACGCAAGGCTGGGTCGGCTGGAGGCAGGTCATAGGTGTTATCGATCATATGCGAACCAGCCAGAACGGCCATGGACGAGCCAAAGCGTAGCGACCTCGCCTGTAGCGCCTCCAGCGAGCTACGCCCGAATAGAAAGTAATAGTCGTAGTCGTTCATACCCAGTCGGCGCGAGCCTTCCACTGTAGTGGCATGAGCGAGGTGCACGAGCAAACTCTGGCGGGCGTTGAGAGCCAGGCGCAAGAAAGGAGAATAGAGACTGCCGTTGCGATCATTGAGCAGTATCCGCGGCTGATAGCACTCAACCAGCCATTGTGCATGCGCTGCATAAGCGAAGTAGCGAGTAGGAAGCGGGTACGGCGGCAGGCAGAGCATGCGCTCACGTAGCATATCGCCTGGCTCCGGCAAGGCGGTTTCCACCAGGCTGTAACCTCGAGCCACCAACGCCTCTTTGAGTAAGCGCTTACGCTGTAAGGGAATAACCTTGGCCATTGACTGTAGCAGCAGGAAATCACAGCGCTGGCCTTGCAGCGCATCGGCCAGATGCCTTCTCGCCCGGAAACCGAACCACCAATCGACAATGGCCTCGCGGGCAAACCGCGCAGCGCTGGCAAGCAGCCCATGACGCTCGCGCAGCACCAGCCAGCGGTAGCGATCAAGTGCACGGGCCTTCGCCTTCCAAGGGTTGCTCATTGGCGCCATGCCCCGCCCAACGTCGCGGACAACGCTTGAAAATGCGCCGCCGCCGCCTGATCCGAAAAATGCTCCTGCAGACGCGCCTGCATCGCCTTGGACACAGCGTCCCTGGATGGAGCTTGCAGCAACTCGCGAGCCAGTCCATCGGCATCGCCCAGTGGGAATACCTGACCCACCCCCGCGATCACCTCACGCCCGCCGCCACAGTCCGTGCATATCACCGGCACTCCAGCCGCCATCGCCTCCAGCAACACCATACCGAACGGTTCATGATCGGAGGTCAGAGCAAACACATCAAACGCCTTGAAGTAACGCCGGGCGCTCGCAACCTGCCCAAGAAAGCGCACGGCGTCGCTGACGCCCAACTCTGCCGCCAGAGCCTTGAGCTGAGCATCCAGACGACCGCTACCCATGATCACCAGCAAGCTTCCGTCAGGTAACTGCGGTAAAGCCTGGGCGAAGCCGCGAATCAATGTGGCCTGATCCTTGTCCGGATGAAGACGCCCTACATTACCCACCACCCAGGCGTCCTGCGGCAGGCCAAGGTGCTCACGGGCCGCCTCGCGCGACACCTGTTCAGCCTGCACCGCCTCAACATCAATACGGTTATAGAGCGTTTCAATACGCTCAGGCGGCCAGCCAGACAAATCCCGACGTATCTCGTCACGTACTGCGTTGGAGACGCCGAGCAGCAGCAAGCGGTGGCGGAAGCGGTTGACGAACAGGCGTCGGCCAAGCCGTGAATAGACGCCGAAGGCATGATGCACAGCGACCACCGGCAGGTTGCCGCCCAGCAAGGCAACATAAATTGGCTTGAAACGATGCGCGATACACAGGGAGAAGTCGCGCGAAGCGGCGATGCGGCGGAAATCGCGAATCGCCGCCAGTTTCAGACCACGCACCTGCGCACTGGAGTAATCGAGGAAGATCACCTCATCGGAAGCCGAGCCGCGCTCGACCTCCGCCGAAGGCGCACCCGTCAGGTAGACGGTGCAGACTTTGTAGGGTGTGCCCTTGAACAGCACCGCGTACTGCCGCGCACAATCTAAAAAAGGGCCGTCATAACCATGGCAGAGCTGCAGAACCCAGCGCTGGGCCGGGACACCGCCCTGCTCAGACGCCGTCATACCAATCCTTGCCATCCTTGACCACGAGCACGTCTTCCATGATCAGGTACTGCAGATCCGAACCGTAGAACATGTTCAGCGCATCGGTCGGCGAACAGATCATCGGTTCGCCGCGGCGGTTGAGCGAGGTGTTCAGCGACACGCCATTGCCCGTCAGCTTCTCCAGCTCCAGCATCAGGTCGTACCAGCGCGGGTTGTACTGACGTTCCAGCACCTGCGCACGCGAGGTGCCGTCCTCGTGCACCACCTCGCCAACGCGCTCCTTCCACTCTTCGTTGACTTCGAAGGTGAAGGTCATGAACGGGCTCGGGTGGTCAACCTTGAGCATCTTCGCCGCCACGGTGTCGAGCATCGACGGGCAGAAGGGTCTCCAGCGCTCGCGGAACTTGATCTGTTCGTTGATGCGGTCAGCCACGCCCGGCACGCTCGGGCAACCGATGATCGAACGGCCGCCGAGGGCGCGCGGGCCGAACTCCATACGGCCCTGGAACCAGGCCACCGGGTTGCCATCGACCATGATCCGGGCGATGCGCTCGGGGGTGTTTTCGATGCGTTTGAACACCGGCTTGTTCGGGTGCTTGGCGCAGGCGGCGATGACGTCTTCGTTGGAGTAGGACGGGCCGAGGTAAACGTGCTCCATCTTCTCCACCGGCACGCCACGCTGGTTCGACACGTAGGCGGCAGCGCCGACAGCCGTACCGGCATCGCCAGAGGCCGGTTGCACGAACAGCTCCTTGACGTCATCGCGGGCGATGATCTTCTGGTTCAGTTTGACGTTCAGCGCACAACCGCCGGCGAAGGCGATCTTGCCGGTCTCACGCAGGATGTCGCCCAGGTAGTACTCCATCATCTGCAGCGCCAGCTTCTCGAACAGCGCTTGCATGCTGGCCGCGTAATGGATGTACGGATCGTCGGCGATGTCGCCTTCGCGTTTCGGGCCGAGCCACTCGATCAGCTTGGGCGAGAAGTAGTAACCCTTGCCCTTTTCCTTGTAGCGACGGAAACCGATGACGTTGGCGTACTCGGTGTTGATGATCAGCTCACCGTTCTCGAACTTGGCCAGACGCGAGAAATCGTACTTGCTGGCGTCGCCGTAGGGCGCCATGCCCATGACCTTGAACTCGCCATCGAGCATCTCGAAACCGAGGAACTCGGTGATCGCACCATACAGGCCGCCGAGCGAATCCGGATCGTAGAACTCCTTGATCTTGTGGATCTTGCCGTTTTCGCCGTAGCCGAAGAAGGTGGTGGCGTACTCGCCCTTGCCGTCGATGCCAAGGATCGCGGTTTTTTCCTTGAAGCCCGAGCAGTGATAGGCACTGGAGGCGTGTGCCAGATGGTGCTCGACCGGTTCGATCTTGACCTTCTTCAGGTCGAAGCCGAGCTGCACCAGGCACCATTCGATGCGCTTTTTATAGCGCTTGTAACGGCGGTTGCCGAACAGGATGGCGTCCAGCGCGCGGTCCGGTGCGTAGGCGTAGCGCTTGGCGTACTGCCAGCGGGCCTTCTCGAAGATGCTGATGGGCGCGAAGGGAATGGCCACCACGTCAACGTCGGACGGTTTGATGCCCGCCTGCTCCAGGCAGAACTTGGCTGACTCGTAAGGCATGCGGTTCTTCGCGTGCTTATCGCGCACGAAGCGCTCCTCTTCCACCGCCGCGATCAGCTTGCCGTCGATATACAAGGCAGCGGAAGGGTCGTGACTGAGGGCGCCGGACAGGCCGAGAATGGTCAATGCCACAGGTGTAAGCCTCTAATTCGGGCAGGTGCCGGGCACCTGCGGTAAGCGTTGGTCGAGCAACTGGTGCAGAGCGGAATCCGCTGGCCAGTTGCGCAGAAAACGGGCGCGGTCGCGGGCATAGGCCTTGGCGAAACTACGCGCATTGCGATGCTGCCTCATGGCGTCGAGGTCGATCAGCGACCAGGCGCCCTGCGCGTCATCCCAGAACAGGTTGGTGCCCTTGAAATCGCCATGACTGATGCGCTCACGCAGCAGCGCTGCGAACAGTCGCTCCAGAGCCAGCAGCTCGTTCTGCGGCACAGCGGCCTGTTGGTAACCCGCAAAACGCGTAAGTATATCCTGACCGCCACAATAGTCAGTAATCAGGTAGGCGCGGCTACGCAACCAGCAACAGCGCCGTTCCAGCACAGCCAGCGGCGTCGGCGTGGCAATCCCCAGCAATTGCAAGCGATTGCCCTCGCGCCAGCTATGCCAGGCGCGGCTCGGCCGCCAGCAGCGCTTGAGCCAATGCATCAGGTTCTTGATGTTGTAGCGTTTGACCACCAGGGTGCGCCCGGCCACCTCGACCTGAGCCACCGTCGCACTGCCGCCCTGTTTCAGCGAACGCCCGGCAGCGAGTCGGGAATCGGGATCAGCCAACAGCTCGGCCAGCTCAGCGGCACGCTCGCGGCGCACGACCCGCAGCAGGCTCGCGCCACGCTGTGCAGCAAACAGCGTGCAATCGCGAGCGATTTTCTTCATGTAATCGCGCAGACGCCAACGGCGCACCTTGAGCACTTCAGCCTGGAGCCTTTCCAGCGGCAGAGCATGCTCGCCATTGACCAGCAGATAGTGGATTAGCAGCTCTTCGAGATAAGGCTCAAGCTCTGCTGGCAACTGGGCGAAAAACACTCCGAGGTTTTCCAGCACGCGCTCACGGGACAACGGCTGCCCCGCACTTTCGACGCAAACGCCGCCGCCATCGATCAGATACAGGTGACCGTCATGGCGCAGCAGATTGTCCAAATGCAGATCGCTCTGCCATAGCCCCTGCGCATGCATCTGCGCGATGGCCGCCAGTGCTTGCCCCAAAACGGCCTGCTGGCCCTCACTGAGCAGAGCCTCGCCAGCTCGCGCGCACCAGGCCTGCCATAAACTCTCGGCACCTTGCAGGTAATCGAACAGCAGCCAACCGCCCTGCCCCTCGGTAAACCCCTGAGCCAGCAATTCAGGCGTGAGCAAAGCATGAGAGGCCAGCAGTTGAGCGCCCTCCAGCTCGCGCTGATAGTGGCGCTGCGCCTTGTCACCGACCAGCAATTTGGCCAGCACAGCACGCCCCTGCCACTGCGCCAAAGCGACATAACGCTGCCCCGGCAGCACACGCAGCCACTGCTGTAGCTGCAGGCTCTGACCATCTAGGTCAAGCGTCAGCGGCAGCTCCGGGTTACGCCCGGCCTGCGTCAACTCAGCCAAGCGCATTAACGCGCCTCCTTGTGCCGACGCCGTGAATCGAGCTGCTGCCACCAGCTTTCGACCCCTTGCTCAGCCCCAAGGTAGGCCGCCAACAGACGGCGAACATCAGCCTCCTGCCAGACCGTCGCACGGCGCAGCAGTGGCTCAAGATCCTTGACCCGGTCGCGCTGTCCGAACAGTAATGGACGCGTTTTCTCCAGATCGATCAGTTGCCCTTCGAATCCAGGCCCCTGCTCACGCAGGAAGATGTGCTTAGGGTAAAAGCAGCCATGGATCTGCCCCGCCTCGTGCAGGCGCCGCGCCAGCTCGCCGCAAGCCCACAGAATGGCCGCCTGCTGAACAGCATCCAAACTCGTCCAATGACTCAACCAGTGCTCAAGATCTTGCCAGCCATCGAGCGCACGCGTGAGCAGCACCGCTCGCCGCTCACCGGGCAAGCGGCGCTCGGCGAAGAAAGCGGCCTGAAGCGCCGGGATACCGAGCTCGGTGTAACGGCAAATATTGCGAAATTCACGGGCAAAGGTGGGCTCACCAAACGGATGCAGCAAGGTGCGCGTCAGGTGGTTGCTCTGGCGTTTGAGGTAAAAGGCGCGCTCGCCCAGCTCCAGGCGATAGACACTGCTCCAACCGCCGCGCTCGGTATTAGGCTCATCCACGGCCTGCAGTTGCAGCGCCCATAGCGCGTCGAAGCTGGCCAAACCGTGAGCCTCGAGCAGCGCCAGGTCGCTAGCTGCAATGAAATCGTTCATTCCCTGCCCTCGAAAAACTTCAGCACCCGCCGAATTCGTCGCTTGTCACTGTCATTGAGGCGGTCGCGGCCGCGATACTGCAGGTAGAAGCGCAAGCGCTGGGCGCGCGAAAGCACCTGCTTGGCCACTTTATCCAGACAAGCCAGATCCTTGACGATCCGATAGCGCAGCAGCGGCCCCCACCAGAAACTTCCAGTCGGGCAGTCGATAAAAAACAACTCACCGCGCTCATTGACCAGCAGATTGCGCCACTTCAAATCGTTATGAGTAAAGTGGTGGTCATGCAAGGTACGCGTGCTGCGCGCCAACTGTGCACTGATATTACGCACCCAGATCGGATCACCCAGACGCTGATCGCCCACGCGCGCCAGCTCGGCTAGATCGCGAGTTTGCTCCAGCTCACGAGTAATCAACGCACCACGAGCGAAAGACCCGGCACGCCGCTCCAAACCATAGGCAACCAATGGCGCAGTCGGCACGCCCCACTTGGCGAACAACTTGAGATTCTGCCACTCGGCTTTAACCCGCGGGCGCCCCAGGTAACGCCGCAGCCCCTTGCCAGCCCCCCAGTAGCGCTTGACGTAATAACGCACGCCCTCGCGTTCGATCAGAATGACCTCTGACAGCGGGTCACGCGTCAGCCGCTTGCCTTCAATGGCGAACACCGACTGCAGCGAGCCAAACTCCTCAGCCAGTGGCCCCACCAGCCCCGCGTTCAAGCGCCATACACTCACTGTGGCGGCCTCGCATACTTGCGCTCGAAACGCTGCAACAGGCGTTCAGCCTTACGCTCCAGCCAGGCGAGCAAGCCCGCCTCTTCGCGCAATATCTGACGCAAGGGGCGCTGGAAGTAGGTGCGCAGGAAACGCAGTTTGTCGCGCCGGGTAAGGCCGATGCCTAGCGCCGAAAAGTACAGACCAGCCAGATCCTTATTGCGCCAGCGGGTCGGCACGCGCTCACGGACTTGAGCACGGTGCAGGTCGATCACCGACAGGCGCAAGTCGCTGGCTTGGATCGGCCGATCACTGTGCAGCAGGAAGTGACAGATGTAGCAATCGCGATGATTAACCCCGGCTCGGTGCATGCCGCCAGTCATCTGCGCCACCCGCTCGATCAGCGCCCGCTTGAGCGCCGGTTTAGGAGGTTGCTCGGCCCAGTTGAGGCTGAGCTGTTCCAGATCGACGGTCGGCGCCAGTTCCTCGGTGACGATGAACGAGTGTTGGCGTGCGGGATTGGCACCGCGCTCACCGTAGGCCACGGCGGTCATGGTCGGCACGCCCGCCTCGGTCAGACGCTGAATCGCCCGCCACTCCTGACCGGCGCCCAGCACCGGCGCCTTGGCCGTCAGCAGGTTCTTGGCGATTTCACCCCAGCCAATGCCACGGTGGATCTTGACGAAATAGCCACGTCCGTCGACTTCCGTGCGCAGGGTGCGGCGCCCTTCTAGCTCGCGATAGACCTGGCCCTGCAGCGCCTCGACAGCCTCGAAGGCATCACGGTTCGCCCACAGACTTTTGAAGGGTTCAGCGAGGATCAGCTTCACGCGTGCTTCTCCGCGAGAATCACGTCGGCGGCCTTTTTCGGCATCGAGTACAGATCAGCGCTGTCGGCGTAAGCCAGGCCATTACGCCCCCAGAACGCACGGCGCTCGGGGTCGGCGAGCATATCGGCGAGCATGCGATTGAGCTGCTCCTGCTCGAAGGGGCTGGGCACGACACGGCCGCAATCGGCATCGGCGATGTAATGCGCGTAGCCGCAGACATCAGTGACCAGCACCGGCAAGCCGGACACCAGCGCCTCCAGCAGCACAGTGCCGGTGTTCTCGTTGTAGGCCGGATGGATCAGCAGGTCAGCGCCGAGCAGAAAACGCGGAATATCGCTGCGCCCCTTGAGGATCTGCACCTGATCGGACAGGCCCAGTGCCTTGATCTGCAGCAGGAAGGGCTTGGGATCGTCCTGGCCAATGGCGATCAGGCACGTGCGCTTGCGCAATTCACGCGGCAACGAGGCCAGTGCCTTGAGGCTGCGATCCAGGCCCTTGGTCTTGAAACCGGAGCCGATCTGCACCAGCAGCAGGTCATCCTCGGCCAGCTTGAATTCACGGCGAAACTCGGCGCGAATCTCGGCGGCATTGGCCGGCGCGCGGCGGTCAAAGGCGATGCCCGGCGGCAACAGGTGGAAACGCTGCAGCGGGGTTTTGTAATGCTTGATGAACAGCGGCTGCTGCACCTCGGAGATCATCAGAATCTCGGTCTTCGACTCCGGTGCGAAAACCGCGCGCTCGTACTCGGCGAAGTGCTTGTAGCGACCCCAGCGCCGGTAGATGGGGTTGCGCAGGGTCTGCGCCTTGTCCTCGAAGCAGCCGTCAGCAGCGTAGTAGACGTCGAGGCCCGGCATCTTGTTGAAGCCGATGACCCGGTCGACCGGGTCGCGCTTCAGATCGGCCTGCAGCCAGGCAGTGAATTTTTCGTTGCGACGGTGATTGAACAGCGCCCGCACTGGCGCCACACGCACATCGAAACCTGCGGGGTTTTCCCCTTCCCAGATCGGCGTGTAGACGCGGATGGCATGGCCACGCGCCTGACACTCCAGGGCGATACGCATGAAATCACGCTGCAACCCGCCGAACGGGAAATATTTGTAGAGAACGAAGGCCAGTTGCATAGCCGCTCCTTAAAGGGTGCCGGGAGGCGCCAGCAGCAGCGCCTCCAGTTCCAGGCCGACGCGCTCGGCGCCGAGGCCATCGAAGCAGGGCTTGTCACGGTCACCGTTGCCAGCGTTCGGGCCGCTTGCACACAGGTGAATCTGGCTACGGCCGTAGGCGCCCACCTTGCCGGGCAGGGTCGGGCCGTAGAGGGAAATATTCGGTACATCCAGCGCGGCAGCCAGATGACCAAGGCCGGTGTCGACGGAAACGCAGGCTCTGGCACCAGCGATGACCTTGGCCACGCCAGCCAGATTCAACTTGGGCAGCACAGCGGCATGCATCAGGCCAGCCGCGATGCGTTCGGCGCGCGCCTTCTCCGCCTCGTTGCCCCAGGGCAGGCGCACAGCCCAACCCAGTTCGTCCATGCGCTCGGCCAGGGCGCGCCAATCGGCTTCTGGCCAGTGCTTGCTGGCCCAGGTGGTGCCGTGCAGGAACACCAGGTAGGGCTGCGCCGAGGCATCCATCATCGCCGCACGATTCAGCCCGTAGTCACCCGCACCGGCCGACAAGGGATAGTCCAGCGCCTTGGCGAACAACTGGCGCACACGCTCAAGTGCGTGCTGATCCTTGGGCACCGCGTAGCGACGATCGTAGAAACGGCTGGCCAGCGGCTCACGCGCCGAATCGCGATCCAGCCCGGCCACCGGCGCCGACACATAGCGCGTCAGCCAGGCGCTTTTGAGCAGCCCCTGAGCGTCAATCACCAGGTCGTAGCGGGTTTCACGCAGACGTTTTTTGAAGCGCGCCCACTCGCCACTGCGCCAGGTGCGCAGCGGATGCTTGCGCCAACGGCGGATGGCCACCGGGATCACCTGGGACACCGCCGGATGCCAGGCGGGAATCTCGGCGAAGCCTTCTTCGACCACCCAATCGAAGCGAATACCGGGAATCGCACGGGCTGCGTCGGTCAATGCCGGCAGGGTATGCACCACATCGCCAAGCGACGAGGTCTTGATAATCAGAACCCGCAAGATCAGTCGCCCTCGACCAGAACCAGAGCATCACCGACCAGGCGTTCCAACGCCTCGATTACCGGGCGCGGCTTGAGCTCACGCAGGCAGTTGTAATGGCCGTAACGACAGGTGCGCTCGAAGCAGGGGCTGCACTCCAAGCCCAAGCGAACGATTTCAACACGATCGGCCAAAGGCGGCGTGAACTGCGGCGAGGTGGAACCGTAAACCGCCACCAGCGGACGATTCAGCGCCGCCGCGACATGCATCAGACCGGAATCGTTGGACACCACCGCCGTGGCTGCCGACATCAGGTCGATAGCCTCGGCCAGGCTGGTTTGCCCGGATAGGTTGCTGACTTCCTCACGCAGCCCAGGAATCAGGCGTAGGCGAATGTCTTCGCCACCGGCATGGTCGTTCTTCGAGCCGAACAGCCAGACCTGCCAACCCTCGCGAATCTTGACCTCGGCGACCTTGGCATAGTGCTCGGCCGGCCAGCGCTTGGCCTCGCCGAACTCCGCGCCCGGACAAAGCGCCAGTACCGGACGATCAAGCTGCAAGCCGAACTTGGCCAGGGCAGCGTCGCGGCTGGACTCATCGATCTGCAAGCGCGGCTGTGGATAAGGCTGCGCCAACAGGGCACCGGGCTCATAAGCCAGCGCCATGAAACGCTCGATCATCAGCGGGTAACGCCCTTTATCCAACGTGCGGATATCGTTGAGCAAGCCATAGCGCATTTCGCCTTTCCAGCCAGTGCGCTTGGGAATACCGGCAAACCAGGGCACCAGCGCGGACTTGAGCGAGTTAGGCAGCAAGATGGCTTGGTCATACTGACCCGCCAGCGACTTGCCGATACGTCGACGAGCACCCAGGTCGAGCACACCATGACCCAGCGGCAGACTCAGCGCTGCGCGCACCTCAGGCATGCGTTCGAGCAACGGGCGGCTCCAGTCCGGCGCCAGCACGTCGATCTCACAGCCAGGATGGCGCTGTTTCAAGCACTGGAACAGCGTCTGCGCCATCACCATGTCGCCTACCCAGCTCGGCCCAACGATCAGTATTTTCATCAAGGACAGCCTCAAGCGCCAAGCCACGAGCTGCAAGCCAAAGCAGCTCGGGCCACTTGAAGCTTGCAGCTTGTGGCTGCGACTTATTTAACCAGCGTACGCCATTCAGCGTGACCACTGGTTTTACCGGTCACCAGGTCGAAATAGGCTTTCTGCAATTTCTCGGTGACCGGGCCACGACGACCGGCGCCGATCTTGCGGCCATCGACCTCACGAATCGGCGTAACTTCAGCGGCAGTGCCGGTGAAGAAGGCTTCGTCGGCGATGTACACCTCGTCACGGGTGATGCGCTTCTCGACCACTTTGATGCCGTGCTCGGCAGCCAGAGTGAGAACAGTGCTACGCGTGATGCCGTTGAGGCAGGACGTCACTTCCGGGGTGTACACCACGCCGTCTTTGACCAGGAAGATGTTCTCGCCGGAGCCTTCGGCCACGTAGCCTTCCGGGTCCAGCAGCATGGCCTCGTCGGCGCCGCCAGAGATGGCTTCCTGCAGGGCCAGCATCGAGTTGATGTAGTTACCGTTGGCCTTAGCGCGGGTCATGGCGATATTGACGTGGTGGCGAGTGTAGGAGCTGGTACGCACCTTGATGCCGGCCTCCAGCGCCTCTTCGCCCATATAGGCACCCCAGTGCCAGGCGGCGACGATCACGTGCACCTTCAGACCGGCGGCGCGCAGGCCCATGCCTTCGCTGCCGAAGAACACCATCGGGCGCAGGTAGGCGCTTTCCAGGCCGTTTTCACGGACGGCGGCGCGCTGTGCTTCGTTGATCTCTTCCTTGGTGTAGGGGATCTGCATATTGAAGATATGCGCGGAGTCGAACAGGCGGTCGGTGTGCGCCTGCAGACGGAAGATCGCGGTGCCGTCCGGGGTGTTGTAGGCACGTACGCCTTCGAAAACGCCCATGCCGTAGTGCAGGGTATGGGTCAGTACATGGGTGTTGGCCTCGCGCCACGGCACCAGTTTACCGTCGTACCAGATCACGCCATCACGGTCGGACATCGACATCTTGCCTGCTCCTCAATTCGCTTCGCGGTTCGATCTTGCTTGGGGCTGAGCCCCTTTCATTCAACCCAGTTGCAGTTTTCGCCATAGGCGCATGACCGCACGGCGCTCGTCCTGAAACTGATCACCCGGCACCACCCCAGGCTGCTTCTGCAGTGCCTGACGGTGCGCCGCCGAGCGATAAATCTTGTACACCTCACGCAGCAGGCCCGCATCCTCGGCCGTCATCAAACCGACCCGCTCCAGACCTTCCAGAATGCGGATGTTATCGGTGAATTCAAGCAGTTGCGGATGTTGCCACGACCAGGCCAGGGCCGCGTATTGCACCATAAATTCAATATCGACGATACCACCGGCATCCTGCTTCAGATCGAAGGAGGACGCGGCATCAAAGGCGTTCGCCCCGGTACCGGCAACGGTTGCGCGCGTGCCGAGGTTGTCGCGCATCTTCGCCCGCATATCGCTGACTTCAACGCGCAGCGCCTCGATGTCACGTTGGCGCCCCAGCACTTCGGCGCGCACACGGGCAAATTCCCCGGCCAGACGCTGGCAGCCGACCAGCACCCGCGCGCGCACCAAAGCCTGATGCTCCCAGGTCCAGGCCTCGTTCTCCTGATAGCGCTGGAAGGCGCCGAGCGAGCTGACGAGCAAACCGGCCGCGCCCGATGGTCGCAGGCGCATGTCCACTTCATAAAGGGCGCCGGAAGTTGTCTGAGCCGTCAGCAGGTGAATGATGCGCTGCCCCAGGCGGGTGAAGAATTGTGCGCCATCGATCGGCTTGGGCCCATCGGTTTCGGCCTGCGGGTCACCGTCATGAATAAAGACCAAATCCAGGTCCGAGCCATGGCCAAATTCCAAACCCCCGACCTTGCCGTAACCGACAATAATGAAATCCGGGTCACAGGGTGTACCGTCGGCACGCAGCGGGCGTCCATGACGCTGCACCGTATGCTGCCAGGCCAGTGCCAGCACCTGATCGAGAATCGCCTCGGCCAGCCAGGTGAGATAGTCCGAGACCTTCATCAACGGCAATGTACCGGCGATCTCCGAAGCTGCCACGCGCAGGCTGTGCGCCAGCTTGAAATGCCGCAGCGCCTCCATCTGCTGCTCCAGATCTTCTTCTGGAATGCGGATCAAGCGCTCACGCAATTCAGCCGCCAGTTCCGGCGCCAACGGCGGCGAATAGAGGCGCCCTTCATTAAGCAGTTCGTCGAGCAGTAGCGGGTAACGGGCAATTTGCTCGGCAATCCAGGGGCTGGCAGCGCAGAGCGTGATCAGTCGCTCCAACGCGCCCGGGTTCTCGCTCAGCAGCACCAGATAGGCCGAACGCCGCGCCACCTTCTCCACCAATGGCAGCACACGCTCCAACACCAGATCAGGCTTGCCATGCTCGACCGTCTGCGCCAGCAGGCGCGGAATGAAAGCATCCAACCGCTCGCGCCCCAGACGCTGCATGGCGCGCACTTGCGGGCCATTACGCAAATCCAGCAAGCGCCGGTAAGCCACCGAAGCCTCGGCAAAACCGGCCTCCAGCAACTGCTGCAACGCTGCTTCCTCATCCAGCGCGCCCTGCCACAAGGGCAGCCACTCGGCGCCAGCACCGGCCTCCCCGACCTGCTCATCATCCTCGTCAGGGTCAGCAATCACCTGCTGGAAGTGCCACTCGATACGCCCACGCCAGTACATCAAGCGCTCATGGAAGCTCGCCCAGTCGGCAAAACCCATGATCGCCGCCACGCGCGCCTGATCCTGCGCGTCGGCCGGCAACATCTGTGTCTGCCGGTCGCCGATGCCTTGCAGGGCGTGCTCGGTGTAACGGAGGAATTCGTAGCCCTCCTTCATCTCGGCGACCACGGCGGGCGGCAGGTAGCCCTGCCCTTCCAGAGTGGTCAGCACCTTGAGCAGCGGCCGCTGCTGCAGGCTGAGATCACGCCCGCCGTGAATGAGCTGGAAAGCCTGGGCGATGAACTCGATCTCGCGGATGCCGCCCGCCCCGAGCTTGATGTTCTCGCTCATGCCCTTGCGCCGCACTTCCTGCTGGATCAGCAGCTTCATCGCACGTAGCGCCTCGATGGCGGAGAAGTCCAGATAACGGCGATAGACGAAGGGCCTCAGCATCTCCAGCAGCTCGGCACCGGCGGCCTGATCACCGCCGACCACGCGCGCCTTGATCATGGCGTAGCGCTCCCAGTCGCGGCCTTGATCCTGGTAGTACTGCTCCAGCGCATTGAAGCTGAACACCAACGCACCGGATGAGCCATAAGGACGCAGGCGCATGTCGGTGCGAAACACGAAGCCATCGACGGTGATGGCATCCAGCGCCTTGATCAGCCTCTGCCCCAGGCGAATGAAGAACTCCTGGTTGTCCAGCGGGCGCTTCACGCCCTCGGTCTCTCCACCCTCCGGGTAGCCGAAAATCAGGTCGATGTCCGAGGACAGGTTCAGCTCGTGCGCCCCAAGCTTGCCCATGCCGAGGATGACCATGTGCTGGGGCCGACCACTGCGCCGACCAGTCGGCGTACCGAACTGCGCGCAATGACGTGGATAGAGCCAGTGATAGGCCAGATCGATACAGGCATCGGCCAGATCGGACAGATCGCGGCAGGTTTCCGCCAGCACGGCCTGACGGCTGAAGTCGCGCCAGATGATGCGCAGTTGCTGACGATTGCGGAAACGCCGCAGGCAACGCCCCAGCGCGTCTTCATCGGCGCACTCGGCCAGCCGCTCAGACAGTTGCGCACGCAACTCGCCAGGCGCCAGAGGGCGCTCCAACTGGCCAGACTCTGCCAGTTCGATAAACATGCCGGGGTCACGCGCCGCGTGTTCAGCAACGAAGTCGCTGAGCGCCGCCACACGTCGCCAGGCCGCCTGACGCTCGCTCGGCCAGGCACGCCATTGCGCCTGCCACGCGGAATTATCCGCGAGGGCGGCGGCAAGAAACTGCTCGGCACGTTCAAAGATGGATGCAACAGAGGCAGGTAAGTCGAGCAGTACAGGCAGGCTCATGGTCTATCCTTTTGCGGGCCGCCAGCCGCTCGTCGGGATCTCCAAGATCCTGCTGCCGCTTGAAATTCACGGCATGCGGCGTAGCTCAGCGTAGTGTCACTACTAACGAAATGTGCCGGGAGAGCTGAATCTGCCGTCGAAATGTAGTAAAACTACACGCCGACCGGCTCTACCCCCGGTAAATCCAAGAATTCAGCTCGCCCACCCAAAAAGTCGGCGAGACCCACTGGCCTCCGATTCTGGAAGCCTTTCCGCTCTGGAGCAAGCCATGCAAGACCTCGATCCGATCGAAACCCAGGAATGGCTGGACGCACTTGAGTCCGTCCTCGACCACGAGGGTGAAGACCGAGCGCACTATCTGATGACCCGCATGGGCGAGTTAGCCACCCGCAGTGGTGCGCAACTGCCTTATGCGATCACCACTCCGTACCGCAACACCATCCCGGTCACGCACGAAGCGCGTATGCCCGGCGATCTGTTCATGGAGCGCCGCATCCGCTCGCTGGTGCGCTGGAACGCCCTAGCCATGGTGATGCGTACCAACCTGGAAGACCCGGATCTGGGTGGCCACATCTCCAGCTTCGCCTCCTCGGCGACGCTGTACGACATCGGCTTCAACTACTTCTTCCAGGCACCGACCGAAGAACACGGCGGCGACCTGGTGTTCTATCAGGGCCACGCGAGCCCCGGCGTCTACGCCCGCGCCTTCATGGAAGGCCGTCTGAGCGAAGACCAGATGCAGAACTTCCGTCGTGAAGTCGACGGCAAGGGTCTGTCGTCCTACCCGCACCCCTGGCTGATGCCGGACTTCTGGCAGTTCCCGACCGTATCCATGGGTCTGGGGCCGATCCAGGCGATCTACCAGGCACGCTTCATGAAGTACCTGGAAGCGCGCGGCTTCATCCCGGCCGGCAAGCAGAAGGTCTGGTGCTTCATGGGTGACGGCGAGTGCGACGAGCCGGAATCCCTGGGCGCCATCGCCCTGGCCGGCCGCGAGAAGCTGGACAACCTGATCTTCGTCATCAACTGCAACCTGCAGCGCCTCGACGGCCCGGTGCGCGGTAACGGCAAGATCATCCAGGAACTCGAAGGCGTGTTCCGTGGCGGCGGCTGGAACGTCAACAAGGTCGTTTGGGGTCGCTTCTGGGATCCGCTGCTGGCCAAGGACAAGGACGGCGCCTTGCAGCGTCGCATGGACGAAGTGGTTGACGGTGAATACCAGAACTACAAAGCCAAAGACGGCGCCTACGTGCGTGAAAACTTCTTCAACACCCCAGAACTCAAGGAAATGGTCAAAGACCTTTCCGACGACGAGATCTGGAAGCTCAACCGTGGCGGCCACGACCCGTACAAGGTTTACGCAGCCTACCACCAGGCCGTGAACCACAGCGGTCAGCCAACCGTAGTCCTGGCCAAGACCATCAAGGGTTACGGTACCGGCGCCGGTGAAGCGAAGAACACCGCGCACAACACCAAGAAGGTCGATGTCGAGAGCCTGCGCCAGTTCCGCGACCGTTTCGACATCCCGATCAAGGACGAGGAGCTGGAGAACCTGCCCTTCGTACGCCCAGAGCCGGGCAGCGCCGAATACAAGTACCTGCACGAGCGCCGCGCCGCACTGGGTGGTTTCGTACCGCAGCGGCGCGCCAAGAGCTTCAGCATCCCAACCCCGCCGCTGGATACCCTCAAGGCCATCCTCGACGGTTCGGGCGACCGCGAAATCTCCACCACCATGGCCTTCGTGCGTATCCTCGCGCAACTGGTCAAGGACAAGGACATCGGCCAGCGCATCGTCCCGATCATCCCGGACGAAGCCCGTACCTTTGGTATGGAAGGCATGTTCCGCCAGCTCGGCATCTACTCCTCGGTCGGCCAGCTCTACGAGCCAGTGGATAAAGACCAGGTGATGTTCTATCGCGAGGACAAGAAAGGTCAGATACTTGAGGAAGGCATCAACGAAGCCGGTGCCATGAGCTCCTTCATCGCTGCCGGTACGTCGTACTCCTGCCATAACCAGCCGATGCTGCCGTTCTACATCTTCTATTCGATGTTCGGCTTCCAGCGTATTGGCGACCTGGCCTGGGCCGCTGGCGACAGCCGCACCCGTGGTTTCCTGATCGGCGGCACCGCCGGCCGTACCACCCTCAACGGTGAAGGCCTGCAGCACGAAGACGGTCACAGCCACATCATGGCCGCGACCATCCCCAACTGCCGCACCTATGATCCGACCTACGGCTACGAGCTGGCGGTGATCATTCAGGACGGCATGAAGAAGATGACCGAAGAGCAACAGGACGTCTTCTACTACATCACCGTGATGAACGAGTCCTACCAGCAGCCGGCCATGCCGGAAGGCGCGCAGGAAGGCATCATCAAGGGCATGTACCTGCTCGAAGAAGACAAGAAGGAAGCCGCGCACCACGTGCAACTGCTGGGTTCGGGCACCATCCTGCGTGAAGTCCGCGAAGCGGCGAAGATTCTGCGCGACGAGTTCAACATCGCTGCCGATGTGTGGAGCGTCACCAGCTTCAACGAACTGCGCCGCGACGGCCTGGCCATCGAGCGCAGCAACCGCCTGCATCCGGGTCAGAAGCCGCAGCAAACCTACGTCGAGCAGTGCCTGAGCGGTCGTAAGGGCCCAGTCATCGCCTCCACCGACTACATGAAGCTGTTCGCCGAACAGATTCGTCAGTGGGTACCGAGCAAGGAATACAAGGTCCTGGGCACCGACGGCTTCGGCCGCAGTGACAGCCGCAAGCAACTGCGTAACTTCTTCGAAGTCGATCGCAAATGGGTCGTGCTGGCCGCGCTGGAAGCACTGGTCGACCGTGGCGAGATCGAAGCCAAGGTCATGGCCGATGCCATCGCCAAGTTTGGCATCAACCCTGATAAAGCCAACCCGCTGGACTGCTGAGGAGCGTAGCGATGAGTGAACTGATTCGCGTACCCGACCTCGGCGGTGAAGGCGAGGTAATCGAACTGCTGGTCAAGGTCGGCGACCGTGTCGAAGCCGACCAGAGCATCCTGACCCTGGAGTCCGACAAGGCCTCCATGGAGGTGCCCTCGCCCAAGGCCGGCGTCATCAAAGAGCTGAAAGTCAAAATCGGCGACCGCCTGAAAGAAGGCGACGAGCTGCTGGTTCTGGAAGTCGAAGGTGCTGCGCAAGCCGCGCCTGCGCCGAAAGCCGAAGCCGTCCCTGCCGAAGCCCCGCAAGCGGCTGCTCCGGCCGCCGCGCCTGCCGCTGCCGCAACCAGCAGCAGCGTGCAGGACGTGCACGTGCCGGACATCGGCACCGACGGCAAGGTCAAGGTCATCGAAGTGATGGTCAAGGCCGGTGACCGCATCGAAGCCGATCAGTCGCTGATCACCCTGGAGTCCGACAAGGCCTCCATGGAGATCCCCGCACCGGCTGCGGGTGTGGTGGAGTCGGTGCAGGTCAAGCTGGACGATGAAATCGGCACCGGCGACCTGATCCTCAAGCTCAAAGTCGAAGGAGCCGCACCGGCTGCCGCTCCGGCTCAAGCTGCCGCACCGAAGGCAGAAGCTGCGCCAGCAGCGGCACCGACCCCAGCGGCTGCGCCGACAGGCAGCAGCGTGCAGGACGTGCACGTGCCGGACATCGGCACCGACGGCAAGGTCAAGATCATCGAAGTCATGGTCAAGGTCGGTGACACCATCGAAGCCGATCAGTCGCTGATCACCCTGGAGTCCGACAAGGCCTCCATGGAGATCCCAGCGCCGGCTGCCGGTGTGGTGGAAGCCTTGCACGTGCAACTGAACGATGAAGTGGGGACTGGCGACCTGATCCTCAAGCTGAAAGTCGCAGGTGCTGCCCCCGCAGCCGCGGCTCCCAGCCAGGAAGTCCATCGCGTACCGGAAGGCGCCGCGCCGCAAGTGGCCGCAGAAGTACGCGCCATCGCCTCGCTGTCCGCTGCTGCCGCCGACCCGGCCAATGCGCCCAAGCGTGACCGCGCCAAGGTGCATGCTGGCCCGGCCGTGCGTCTGACTGCCCGCGACTTCGGCGTCGATCTGGCGGATATCACCGGCACAGGCCCGAAAGGTCGCATCCTCAAGGAAGACGTGCAGGCCTACGTCAAAGCCATGATGCAGAAAGCCAAGGCGGCACCCGCCGCAGCGGCGGCCACTGCTACTACAGGCGGCGCGGGCATCCCGCCAATCCCGACGGTGGACTTCAGCAAGTTCGGCGAAATCGAAGAAGTACCGATGACCCGCCTGATGCAGGTCGGCGCCGCCAACCTGCACCGTAGCTGGCTCAACGTGCCGCACGTGACTCAGTTCGATTCGGCCGACATCACCGACCTGGAAGCCTTCCGCGTCGCACAGAAGGCCGTAGCCGAGAAGGCTGGCGTCAAACTGACCGTGCTGCCGCTGCTGCTCAAATCCTGCGCACACCTGCTCAAGGAGCTGCCGGACTTCAACAGTTCGCTGGCGCCGAGCGGCAAGGCGATCATCCGCAAGAAGTACGTGCACATCGGCTTCGCCGTCGATACGCCGGACGGCCTGCTGGTGCCGGTGATCAAGAACGTCGATCAGAAGAGCCTGCTGCAACTGGCAGCCGAAGCCGCCGAGCTGGCCGACAAGGCACGCAAGAAGAAGCTTTCGGCTGACGACATGCAGGGCGCCTGCTTCACCATCTCCAGCCTCGGCCACATTGGCGGCACCGGCTTCACGCCGATCGTCAACGCGCCGGAAGTGGCGATCCTCGGTGTCAGCAAGGCGACCATGCAGCCGGTCTGGGACGGCAAGGCCTTCCAGCCCAAGCTGATGCTGCCGCTGTCGCTGTCCTATGATCACCGTGTGATCAACGGCGCTGCTGCTGCGCGCTTCACTCAGCGCCTGTCGCAGGTGCTGGCGGACATCCGCACCATCCTGCTGTAAGTGCCTTGCTGCGCTGACCGGTAGAACAAAAACCCGCCTTCACCGGCGGGTTTTTTATGCCCGCAAAAGGCTCAGCCTTTCTGCAGGTTGCGGATCAGAAAACTCAGGGCCTTAGCCAATTCGGCAGCACCCTCGTGATCACGCACGATGGTCAACAGCGGCTGACCATCGCGAGGGTCGAGCAAGATGCAACGAATACCACCCGGCGGGCACTGGTAGTGAATATAGGGGTCAAGCCCGAAGACCGAGAGGTGGCGGTTGCGCACACTCACCGCCGCAGCCTGGTCCTCACGCACCTCTTCGCGCAAGATCAGCTCGCCTGACGCCCCCGCCCGCAAGCGATACGAAAGATCGCCTCGCTGCGCCTGGCCGACCTGATAAGCAGCGCGCAAAGCATAGGTATCGAGCAGGGCATTGCTATGCGCCAACAAGGCCTGGCGCTCATCAGTCGTCAAGTACAGCCGTTTAAGCTCACTCAGATAGGCCGCCTGCTCATCACCCTGCACACCGTCGGCAGCAGCGACTGCAGAAAAAAACGTGACCAGCAGCGTCAACACCATGAGTTTTCTTGTCAGTAACGATTGCATCATGCACCCTTGCCGAACGCTGTAGTGAAGTAGGCCCGAGCCGGGGCTGGTGCATATGCCGCAATAGCCTTCAAGCCTTGCAGCAAATGCGCCCTCAGCTCACCAGGCCAGCATACTGGAAGCCCACCGCCTAATGAAAAGTCATCCCGATGCCGGTAATCGCCTGGCAGCCGAGGTTGTGACGCAGTTGCCAGTGCCCTCGCGGCTCGGGATGCTGCGTTTCGAGCGCTTGAACGAGCCAAGCTGGGCCATGTTATTTCTCGACCCCGCTTGCGAGCGGGCGCTAGGGGTGAGTGCAACCGAACTCTGCGCACTGATCGATGCCCCTTATGCCAGCCTGATGGAGCCGGAGGCACGTTATGAACTGCACGACGCCATCCAGCAGCAGTTGTTAAGCAACCCGCACTATGTCGTGCACTACACCCTGCATACCCCGCGCGGCCCACTCACATTGCTGGAGGTCGGTGAGCCCTTCAAACAGCGTAGCCGCCAATTGCTGCGCGGCTATCTATTGCTCGCTAACGAGCATGGCGCCGAGCGCGCGATTCTCGATCACACGCAAAGAGCGTTCAACGAGAGGCACTACACGCCACAGGAACAACAGGATTACCTGGCCCGCGCGCGTAGTCGTCAGGCCTTGATCGTCCGCCTGGCCAGACAACGCTACCTGTCCTCTGAACCACTGCGTGAAGCCGCCGAGCTCATCACTCAAGCGGCCTGCGAAACCTATGGCATAGCCCAGGCGGGTATCTGGCGCATCAATCAGCAGAACATCGAGTCAGTCACGCTCTATCGGGCCGACCTCAACCGCCATGAGCGTCTGCGTCATTTCGATATACGCAGCTTCCCGATTTACCTTAAAGCCCTGCAAAGCGGGCGAGTCATCGACGCCCAGAACGCCCGCCTGGATCCCCGCACCCGCGAACTGGCCAGCAGCTATCTCGACGCCGAAAATATCACCTCCATACTCGACGCCAGCATTCGCGTGGATGGCGAAGTGGTCGGCATGCTTTGCCTGGAGCACCGAGGCGCACCACGCACCTGGCAAGCCGATGAGATCGCCTTCGCCGGGGAGCTCGCCGACCAGTACGCCCAGGTGCTGATCAATCAGCAGAAACGCGACGCCACCCACGCGCTGAACCTGTTCCAACGCGCCGTGGAACAAAGCGCTAGCGCCTTCCTGCTGGTCGACCGCGACGGGCGAGTGGAGTACGTCAATCCCAGCTTCACGGCCATCACCCTGTACAGTAGCGACGAAGTCTGCGGGCAGCGCCTGTCCGAGCTTCCAGCACTGGAAAATCTCAGCGACCTGCTGTTCGACACCGCCTCCAGCCTGGCAGAGCACAACAGTTGGCAAGGTGAGTTTCGCAGCCGCCGCAAGAATCAAGAGCCCTACTGGGGGCAACTGTCGATTTCCAAGGTGTACGGTGACAGCGGTGAGCTGACTCACTACATCGGCATCTACGAAGACATCACCGAGGCCAAGCTCGCGCAGTTGCGTATCGAGCGCCTGGCCTACACGGACAACCTGACCAACCTGGGCAACCGCCCCTTCTTCATCCGCAGCCTAGAAGAACGCTTCGCACGCAATAGCCAGCAATCACTGGGGCTGCTGCTGGTGGACATCGACAACTTCAAGCGAATCAACGATAGCCTCGGCCACCAGACCGGTGACAAATTGCTTGCGGCGCTCGCCCGCCGTCTGCGTAACAGCCTGGGAGCGCATGGCGCCCTGGCGCGCTTTGCCAGCAACGAATTCGCCATCCTGCTCGATAACTGCGATCAGGACACCGCCCAGCGCATCGCCCAGCAAGTGCTGCAGACCCTGGACAAACCCCTGTTCGTAGACAACCAGTTGATCAGCATTACCGGCTCGGTCGGACTGGCCCTGACGCCCGAACATGGCAGTGACCCACAAACCCTGATGAAGCATGCAGGCCTGGCCCTGCACAAGGCCAAGGCCAACGGCAAACATCAGGTGCAGTTATTTACCGAGGCACTGAACGCCGAAGCCAACTACAAGCTGTTCGTCGAGAACAACCTGCGCCGCGCCCTGACCCAGAACGAACTGGACGTGTTCTACCAACCCAAGCTGTGCCTCAAGAGCGGGCAACTGGTGGGTATGGAAGCTCTGTTGCGCTGGCAGCACCCGGAAAAAGGCATGATTCGCCCGGATCAGTTCATCAGCGTGGCCGAAGAAACCGGGCTGATCATCCCCATCGGAAAATGGGTGGTACGCCAGGCCTGCCGCATGAGCAAGCAGATCGCGGCTATCGGCCTGGGCGAACTGCAGGTGGCGATCAACCTGTCGCCCAAGCAATTCTCCGACCCGGATCTGGTCGGCTCCATCGCCGCCATCCTGCACGAAGAACAGCTCGACCCGAAACTGCTGGAACTGGAGCTGACCGAAGGCCTGCTGCTGGAAGCCACCGATGATACCCGCCACCAGCTTGGCCGCCTGAAGAGCCTGGGCTTGACCCTGGCCATGGATGACTTCGGCACCGGCTATTCATCGCTCAGTTACCTGAAAAAATTCCCCATCGACGTCATCAAGATCGACCGCAGCTTCATCAAGGACATTCCCGACAATCAGGACGACATGGAGATCACCTCAGCGGTGATAGCCATGGCCCATAACCTCAAACTCAAGGTCGTGGCCGAGGGCATAGAGAGCCCAGCCCAACTCGCCTTCCTGCGGCGCCAGCGCTGCGATGTGGGTCAGGGTTACCTCTTCGACCAACCGATTCCCGGTCGCGAACTGATAGAACACCTGCGCCGCTACCCTTGTCGACCACAAGGCCCGAGCGATCCACGGACGTAATACGCGCCTCTTTACGTCTTGCCCACCATCAGGAGACCGTCATGGTTCTGCGCTCACAGATTCTCGTTCACAAACTCGCCCTGCCGACGGCCGAACAAGCCCTGCCGGGGCGCGCCGATCCATTGCCCGTGACCGACACCCATTACCTCAACGGCAACCCGATAAAGCCCCCCTTCCCCGCAGGCCTGCAGCAGGCAATATTTGCCCTGGGCTGTTTCTGGGGAGCCGAGCGCCGCTTCTGGCAACAGACCGGCGTGTTCAGCACAGCGGTCGGTTACGCTGGCGGCTTCACCCCCAACCCCACTTATGAAGAAGTCTGCTCCGGGCTGACCGGGCACACCGAAGTAGTGCTGGTGGTATTCGACCCGCAGCACACCTGCTACGAGGCACTGCTCAAGGTGTTCTGGGAGGCGCACAACCCGACTCAGGGCATGCGCCAAGGCAATGACCAGGGCACCCAGTACCGCTCAGCCATCTACTGCCACGATGAAGCGCAACTGCATGCCGCACAGGCCAGCCAAGCGCGCTTCCAGGCTGAGCTGGACAAGGCGGGCTTGGGCAGCATCACCACAGAAATCCGCCAGGCGCCGACCTTCTACTACGCCGAGACCTACCATCAGCAATACCTGGCCAAGAACCCCAACGGCTATTGCGGTCTGGGTGGAACAGGCGTATGCCTACCACCTGAGCCCCTTGCATGAGCTAACCATCGTGGAATCGAACAGTGTCGCTAGCCAGGCCTCGACCCAGATCGCCGCGCAGATGTCGCTGGTGCTGCTGCGCAAAACCCTGGATCAGCAAACGGCCAACATGACAGGCGCGGTGCAAGCAGCCCCAGCGGCCACCGCGCCAAGCAATCCGCCCAACCTGGGTAACAGCATCGACGTGATAGCCTGAACAACAGATGCCTTTAGGCCATCAGCCGGACTAAACTGCGGGCAACTCGCCAGCAAACAATGAGCCCGGCATGGCCGCCACGTTACCCACCATCACCCCCGAACAGCTTTGCATCGGCCTCTACGTCCAACTGGACCTGAGCTGGTGGGAACATGATTTCGCCTTCAGCAATTTCAAGATCAAGGATGAAGGGCAACTGCGCGCCCTACGCGCCTTGAATCTCAAGCAGTTGCGCTACGACCCATCACGCAGCGACTGCGCGCCGCTGGAGCTTGCACAAGAGACGAGCAGCTCCGCTGATATCACCGAACCAGCACCGCTCGACCCGGAGAGCCTCGCTCGCCAGGAACGCTCGCAGAAACTGCGTCATCTGCGTACCCGCCTGGCCTCCGTGGACCGCCGTTTCATCGAAGCCAGTCAGCGCATCAAGGCACTCAACCAGACCCTGCGCAGCCGCCCAGAGGACGCCATGCGTCAGGCTGGCGAGATCGTCGGAGAAATGGTCGAAACGCTGCTCGGCTCGGCTGGCGTGGTGCTCCATGGCATCACCGGCAAGGCAGCCGAAGACAGCTACTTTCACGCCCTCAACGTCACCGTGCTGTCACTGCTGCTGGGTCGCCAGCTCGGCCTCGACAGCGAGGTCTGCCACAGCATTGGCCTCGGCGCGCTGCTGCACGACATCGGCAAGATGGAAGTGCCGAGCAAAGTGCTGCTCAAACCCGAGCCGCTAACCCGCCCGGAGCAGCAACTGCTGCAGATGCACACCGATTTCGGCCTGCGCATAGGGCAGAAGCTGATGCTCGATGACGAGGTGCTGCGCATCATCCATGAGCACCACGAACACTGCGACGGCACGGGCTATCCGCGCGGCCTGCGTGAAGCCAGCATCGGCCGCCTGAGCCGCTTGGTGGCCATCACCAATCACTTCGACGGCCTGTGCAACCCGCTCGACCCACGCCAAGCGCTGAGCCCGCACGAAGCGCTGGCGCTGATGTTCAAGCAGCAGCGCGAACGCTTCGACGAGGTGATGCTCAAGGCTTTCATCCGCGTCATGGGTATCTACCCGCCGGGCAGCCTGGTACAGCTCGAAGACGAGCGTTACGCGCTGGTACTGGGCATGAATCCGACCCAAGCGCTGAAACCGACGCTGATTCTCTACGATGCCGAGATTCCCAAGCAGGAAGCATTGATCCTCGATCTGGCACAGGAGCCGAAGCTGGCCATCGCCCGCAGCCTGCGCCCCTCGCAGCTACCGCTGGAGGTGCTGGAGTACCTCAGCCCGCGGCGCAATCTGAGCTATCACATCGAGCCCAACCACAAGCCGGGCTAAGGCTACAAGCTGGTAGCCCGGATGCAATCCGGGGATCGGAGGGCACGGCTCCCGGATTTCATCCGGGCTACGCTTATGACTTGCCGCTTGTGGCTTCTTCTATCAGCCAATCCAGGCGCCAGCCGCCCTGGCTCTGGCCGAGCGCATTAGCCAGCCACGGCAGCAGTTGCTTGAGCTCGTCCTCTAGCCCCCATGGCGGGTTGCTGATCACCAGACCGGAGCCGGTCAACCTTGCGTCGTCGTCAGGGGCGTGCACATAGAGCTCGGCGCGTAGCAACTTGGGCGCGGCGCTCTTTTGCAGGTCACGATAGAACCGCGCCAACTGGCGTTCGTCCTTGATCGGGTACCAGATCGCCACGATGGCCTGGCGCATACGCCCATGCGCTTCATTCAAGGCCTCGACACAGCGTTGCAGTTCGTCCGCCTGCTCGAAGGGCGGATCGATTAGCAGCAGCACGCGCTTCTCGCGGGTCGGCATCAGTGCACGTGGCACGTGCCAGCCTTCACCCAGGTGCACGGCCACGCGCCGGTCACCGCGCATGTTGTCCTTGAGCAGGCGACCATCCTCGGGGTGCTTCTCGTTAAGTTGCAGGCGATCCTGCTCACGGCTGAGCAAGCGCGCCAGCTCGGGCGAGCCGGGGTAGTAACGCAACTCACCATCCGGGTTCATGGCCCGTACCACTTCCAGATAAGCCTCCACTGCGTCCGGCATCTGCGTTTTTTGCCAAAGGCGAGTAATGCCTTCCAGGTACTCGCCGGTGCGGCTCGCCGCATCACCATGCAAGTCATACAGACCGATACCGGCATGGCTGTCGAGGTAAGCGAAGGGCGCTTCCTTTTTCGACAGCAGGGCGATCAGGCGGGTCAGCAGCAAGTGCTTGAGCACGTCGGCGTGATTGCCGGCATGGAAGGCGTGGCGGTAGTTCATGCGGGGGTCCTCGAATCAGGCGCGCAGTTTAACAGGCCTCGGGCAGCTCGCATCGTGGCTTGCAGCATGGCACGCTGGTTACCTCCTCAGCGGACAGCGAGAACTCATGATGTCTCTGCAAGGCTTGCTCGGCAGCGCACTGCCCTTGATTCAAGCACCGATGGCCGGCGCACAGGATCATCGCCTGGCGGCGGCCGTATGCGAGGCTGGCGGCTTGGGCTCCATCCCCTGCGCCATGCTCACGCCGATCGCTCTGCGTCAGGAGTTGGAGCTGCTACGCAGCCTGACCGCACGGCCGTTCAACCTCAATTTCTTCAGCCATGTACAGCCCGAGCCGGACGCACGACGAGACGCAGCCTGGCGCGAAACGCTGGCGCCCTACTATCGAGAGTTAAGCGAGGATCAGGCGAATATCGCCAGCGGACCGGGGCGCTTGCCCTTCAACGAGGAAGCCGCCGCACTGGTGGAGGCGTTCCGCCCGGCGGTAGTCAGCTTTCATTTCGGCTTGCCGGAACCGGCCTTGCTGGAGCGAGTACGCCGCAGCGGCACTAAGATTCTTTCCAGCGCCACCACGCTGGACGAAGCACTCTGGCTGCAGGAGCGCGGCGTCGATGCAGTGATCGCACAGGGTCTGGAAGCCGGCGGGCATCGCGGGCACTTTCTCGATCATGACCTGAGCCGCCAACTCGGCACCTTCGCCCTGCTGCCACAGTTGGTCGATGCGCTGTCGGTGCCAGTGATCGCCGCCGGAGGCATCAGCGATGCGCGCGGTGTAGCTGCCGCCATGGCACTCGGCGCCGCAGGTGTGCAGGTGGGTAGCGCTTACCTGCTCTGCCACGAGTCCAACATCAGCGCCATCCACCGCGCCGCCTTGCAAAGCCCGGCGGCGCGCCATACGGCGCTGACCAACCTGTTCAGCGGTCGCCCGGCACGCGGTATCGTCAATCGTCTGATGCGCGAACTGGGGCCGCTCAGCACCCAGGCGCCTGAATTTCCGTTGGCAACCGCAGCCATCGGGCCATTGCGGGCGGCAGCCGAGTCGCAGGGCAGCGGGGACTTTTCGCCGCTATGGGCCGGGCAGAACATTGCCAACTGCAGGCCAATGTCGGCGGCCGAGCTGACCCGCGAGCTGGCGCGGGGCTTCGCCTGAGATTCTGGTAGGGGGGTGCAACCCGCCGTCTCGGTTATGGCGGGTTGCACCCGCCCTACAGACACCAACCAGTGATTATCACGCTGAATGATGATACTGGGCAGTAGGGTGGTCGGCTGCCTAGACTCGCTCGATCATCTGGAGGCCCGTTCCATGTCCGAGACCCTGCTCAGCTCCCGCAATCTGGCGTTCGAACTCTATGAAGTGCTCGACGCCGAAGCCCTGACCCAGCGCCCGCGCTTCGCCGATCACAACCGCGAGACCTTCGATGCGGCGATCGACACTGCACGCAGTATTGCCGAGGAGTTGTTCGCCCCTCACAACCGCAAGAACGACGAGCACGAGCCGCAGTACGTCGATGGCGGCGCGGTGCTGATCCCGGAAGTCGAACCGGCGCTGCGCGCCTTCCATGAGGCTGGCTTTCTCAATGCCACGCGCGACTTCGAGCACGGCGGCATGCAACTGCCCAACCTGCTGTCGCAAGCCTGCTTCGCGCACTTTCAGTCAGCCAACTGCGCCACCAGTTCCTATTCGATGCTGACCATGGGCGTGGCCAATCTGATCGAAGCCTTCGGCAGTGAGGAGCAGAAGGCGCGCTACCTGCAGCCGATCATCGACGGGCGCTTCTTCGGCACCATGGCACTGACCGAGCCACACGCGGGCTCGTCGCTGTCGGACATCCGCACCAAGGCAGAGCCGCACGCCGACGGCAGCTACCGAATCAAGGGCAACAAAATTTTCATCTCCGGCGGCGACCAGCCAATTTCCGAGAACATCGTGCACATGGTGCTGGCCAAGCTGCCGGACGCACCGCCCGGTGTTAAGGGCATCAGCCTGTTTCTGGTGCCCAAGTTCCACGTCAACGACGACGGCAGCCTGGGCGCCCGTAACGACGTGACCTTGGCTGGGCTGTTCCACAAGATGGGCTGGCGCGGCACCACGTCCACGGCACTGAACTTCGGCGACAACGGCGAATGCGTCGGCTATCTGGTGGGCAAGCCGCATGCGGGTCTGTCCTACATGTTCCAGATGATGAACGAGGCGCGTATCGGCGTCGGCATGGGCGCGATCATGCTCGGCTACGCCGGCTACCTCTACTCACTGGACTACGCGCGCAACCGCCCGCAGGGTCGCCAGCCCGATGGCAAGGATCCGACCAGCGCGCAAATCTCGATCATCGAGCACGCCGACGTACGGCGCATGCTGCTGACGCAGAAAGCTTATGTCGAAGGTTCCTTCGACCTCGGCCTGTATGCTGCGCGCCTGTTCGACGATACCCACACCCTGGCAACGACAGAAGAGCGCCAGCAGGCTCTGGAGTTGCTCGACCTGCTCACCCCCATCGTCAAATCCTGGCCCTCGGAGTTCTGCCTCAAGGCCAACGAGTTGGCCATCCAGATCCTCGGCGGCCACGGCTACACCCGCGAATACCCGGTGGAGCAGTATTACCGCGACAACCGCCTTAACCCGATCCACGAAGGCACCCACGGTATCCAGTCGCTCGACCTGCTCGGGCGCAAGGTGTCGATGAACGGCGGCGCGGCGCTCAAGCAACTGCTCAAGCTGATCAACGCCTGCTGCCAGCGCGCCAGCGCGCATGAATCGCTAACGGCTCTGCGCCAGCCGCTGGAACAACTGGTGGAACGCCTGCAGGCGGTGACCCTGGCGCTGCTCGGCGACCTGATGAGTGGCAAGGTCAACCAGGGCCTGGCCAACTCGGCGCTATACCTCAAGGTATTCGGCCACACGGTCATCGGCTGGCGCTGGCTGGAGCAGGCGATTCGCGCCGAAGAGGGCCTGGCCAAGACCAGTAACGCCGATGAGCAGGCCTTCTATCGCGGCAAGCTGCAGGCCGCGCGCTACTTCCTGACCTGGGAGGTGCCGAGCTGTCATCACGATCTGGCTATTCTCGAAGCCCGCGACGATACCTGCCTGGGTATGCAGGACGCCTGGTTCTGAGGAGCGGCCTCAAACTGCAAGCAGCAAGCAAAGCTTTGCAAGCTTGCCGCCTGCAAAATGTAATAACCTTTTTGACAGACAGGCGAAGGCTACGGTTAGAATCCCTGGCACGCACCCTGCATGATGGTGCATTTCCTTAATCGGATCAGGGAGTAAGCCGTTGGACGCTAGCGCCATCAACAATCTGTTCTTGATCGGCGCCTCACTGGTAGCGGCAAGTATCCTCGTCAGTGCCTTCGGCACCCGCTTCGGTATTCCCATTCTGGTGATATTCCTCGCCGTCGGCATGATTGCCGGCGTCGACGGCCCCGGCGGCATCGTTTTCGACAATTACCCCCTGGCCTATCTGGTCGGCAACCTGGCGCTGGCTGTCATTCTGCTCGATGGCGGTATGCGAACACGGGTGTCGACCTTCCGTGTAGCCCTGTGGCCCTCGCTGTCACTGGCAACTATAGGGGTGATGGTCACGGCCGGGCTGACTGGCCTGGCCGCCGCCTGGCTGTTCAATCTGACCCTGCTCGAAGGCCTGCTGATCGGCGCCATCGTCGGTTCCACCGACGCCGCAGCGGTGTTCTCGCTGCTCGGTGGGCGCGGCCTCAACGAGCGGGTCAGCTCCACGCTGGAGATCGAATCCGGCAGCAACGACCCAATGGCGGTGTTCCTCACCATTACGCTGATCGCCATGCTCGCCAGTGGCCAGAGCGGTTTCACTTGGGACTTACCGATTCAGTTGGTCAAACAGTTCGGCCTCGGCACGCTGCTGGGCCTGGGCGGCGGCTGGCTGCTGCTCAAGCTGATCAACCGCATGGAGCTGGCCAGTGGGCTGTACTCCCTGTTGGTGGTCAGCGGCGGTCTGATCATCTTTGCCATCACCACCGCCATCGGCGGCAGCGGCATCTTGGCCATCTATCTGTGTGGCCTGCTGCTGGGCAACCGCCCGATTCGCGCACGTCACAGTATTTTGCACATGCTCGACGGCCTTACCTGGCTGGCGCAAATTGGCATGTTCCTGGTACTCGGCCTGTTGGTCACGCCACATCAACTGCTGCCTATCGCCCTGCCGGCATTGGCCTTGGCGCTGTGGATGATTTTCTTCGCCCGCCCGCTGTCGATCTTTCTCGGGCTGCTGCCGTTTCGCTCGTTCCATGATCGCGAGCGAGCGTTCATCGCCTGGGTTGGTTTACGTGGCGCAGTGCCGATCATCCTCGCCGTATTCCCGCTGATGGCGGGGCTGCCCAACGCACAGTTGTTCTTCAACGTAGCGTTCTTCATCGTCATCATCTCCCTGCTGCTGCAGGGCACCAGCCTACCGCTGGCCGCCAAGCTGCTGCGTGTCACCGTACCGCCAGAGCCCGCGCCGGTTTCGCGTGCTGGCCTGGAAGTACACCCGACCAGCCAGTGGGAGCTGTTCGTCTACCGCCTGGGCGCAGAGAAATGGTGCATCGGCGCCGCCCTGCGCGAGCTGAATATGCCGGAAGGCACCCGTATCGCCGCCTTGTTCCGTGGCCGCGAACTGCTCCATCCGTCCGGCAGCACACGCCTGGAAGCCGGCGACCTGCTCTGCGTCATCGGCCACGAGCATGACCTTTCGGCGCTCGGCAAGTTGTTCAGCCAGGCGCCCAAGCGTGGTCAGGACCTGCGTTTCTTCGGTGATTTCGTGCTCGAAGGCGATGCCGAACTCAACGCCATCGCCACACTCTACGGCCTCAAACTCGAAGATATCGAAGGCAACATGTCGCTGGGGCGTTTCATCGCTCATGAGATCGGCGGCGAGCCGGTAGTCGGTGACCAAGTAGAGTGGCAGGGTCTGACCTGGACGGTCGCCGCCATGGAAGGGAACAAGGTGCGCAAGGTCGGCGTCAGATTCCCCGAAGGTAGTCGCCCTGGCCCCGGCTTGTTCCTCTGATACTTTGCTAGGATCAGCACGGCTGACGTCGATCGAGTGATCGACGTCGACGCGCCTGCCACCCAACACTGAGCACGCCCATTTCCTCGGTCACCGGATCATCATGCCCAAGCTGCGCCTATTCCTTGCAGTCACCTTCACCCTTCTGTGTTTCGGCCTGAGCAGCGCATACGCCGAAGATCCTCCCAAGATAGATGATGTCCAGCAAAGCCTGGATAACCTCGCCGAGCGCAAGCTGCCGGAAGCCGAGCAACAGGCCGTCAAGCAGATGCTGGAGCAAACCCTGCGCACACTCAGGGACCGCGACACTGCCGAGCAACGCCTGAGCGATCTGCGCAAACAGCTCGACAGCGCACCGCGCCAGATCAGCGAAGCACAGCGCGAGCTGAGCCAGCTAAAAGCCAGCCCCGAAGTGGCGGTGGCCAAGCGCTATACACACAGCTCGCTGGATCAGTTACAGCAACTACTAAGCGAGCGCTCCACCCAACTCAGCGACTGGAACAAAGCCATCATCGATGCCAACAGCATGGTGATTACTGCGCAGACACGCCCTGAGCGCTCCCAGGCCGAGATCAGCCAAAACCAGATTCGCGCCCAGCAGATCAACGAAAGCCTGAAAAGCGGCCGCTTCGACGGCAAACCCCTGACCCCAGAGCGCAGCGACCAGCTCAACGCCGAACTGGCCCTGCTCGCCGCGCAAACCCAGTTGCGCCGCCAGGAGCTGGCTGGCAACAGCCTGCTGCAAGACCTCGGCAGCGCCCAACGGGCACTGTTGGAAGAACGAATCAACCGCGCCGAACTGGAGCGCCAAGCGCTTCAGGGGCTGATCAACGAACGACGCCGGGCCGAGTCGGAACAAACCGTTGCTGAGCAATCGGCCGAAGCCAAGCGTGCCAGCTCGGACAAGCTGCTGGCCAAGGAGAGCACGCTCAACCTCACGCTCTCGGACTACCTGCTGCGCTCGACCGAACGCCTCAACCACCTGACCGAACAGAACCTGCAGACGCGCCAGCAACTCGATAACCTGTCGCAGGCCAACCAGGCGCTGGACGAACAAATTCGCGTGCTGCAAGGCAGCCTGCTGCTGTCGAAGATCCTCTACCAGCAGAAGCAAGCCCTGCCGCAACTCAAGCGTGAAGATGGCTCACTGGCCGATGAAATCGCCGATATCCGCCTGTATCAGTTCGAGGTGAACAAGCAGCGCGACGAGATCAGCGATCCAAACCGCTACGTGGACAACCTCCTCGCCAGCCAGCCCAGCGAAGAAGCCACACCGGATCTGCGTTCAGCGCTGCTCGATCAGCTCACCACCCGCCGCGAATTGCTCGACAAGCTCAACCGCTCGCTCAACGCCCTACTCAACGAGTCGATTACCCTGCAGCTCAACCAGAATGAGCTGCAGAGCACCGCCAGCAGTCTGCGCGCGACCATCGACGAACAGATGTTCTGGATTCCCAGCAACAAACCGCTCGACCTGGAATGGCTGAAATCGGCGCCGCACTTCCTGCAACAACAACTGGCCGACATGCCCTGGGGCATGGCCATCAGCGAACTGGGCGCAGGCCTGATCGAACGACCGCTGGTGTTTTTGCCGCTCATCCTGCTCTGCGGTCTGATTCTCTGGCGCCGCCAGTTCCTGTTCAGCAAGCTCGGCGCTCTGCACGCCGATATCGGCCACTACAAGCACGACAGCCAACTGCATACACCGCTGGCTCTGGGGCTGAATCTAATCCTGGCGCTGCCGCTGTCAGTGTTCCTGGCGCTGTGCGGTTACGCCCTGCTGCACGATGCACGAGGGCAGAACCTCTACCTGGGCGCCGCGCTGTATGAAATGGCCGAAGCCTGGCTGGTGTTCTACACCCTGCACCGCATCCTCTCGCCTGAAGGCGTGGCAGTGCTGCACTTCCACTGGGCACCTGCCAACGTCGCCTTCTTTCGCCAGCACATACGCCGTCTGGGCTTGGTCGTCATGGCGCTGGTGGCCGTGGTGAGCATCGCCGAGCACCAGCCTGCCAGCCTGTCCGAAGACGTGATCGGCATTGCCGTGGTACTGAGCTGTTATGCCCTGATGGCCTGGCTGCTGTTCCATCTACTGTTCAATGCGCCACTGCGCGAAAACGCCTCAGGCCTGCGCACGGGTGTCGGTGTGCTGTTCAACCTGCTGCCACTGGCGCTGATCGGCGCGGTCGCCTTCGGCTATTACTACACCGCGCTCAAGCTCACCGACCGCCTGATCGATACTCTCTACCTGCTGATCATCCTGCTTATTGTCGAGGCCACTCTGGTACGCGGCCTGAGCGTGGCAGCCAGACGTCTGGCCTATCAGCGCGCTCTGGCAAAGCGCCAGGCAAGCAAGGAAAGCCTGGACGGCGAAGCCCCCGTCGAAGAGCCCACGCTGGACATCGAGCAGATCAACCAGCAGTCCCTGCGCCTGATCCGCCTGGCCTTGCTGGGCGGCTTCCTGGTTTGCCTGTACTGGGTTTGGGCCGACCTGATCGGCGTATTCACCTACCTCGACACAGTGAATCTGTACGAATACAGCAGCGGCACCGGGGACAACGCGACACAAGTGCCCATCAGCCTGATGGATGTGATCGGCGCGCTGATCATCGTCGGTATCACCGTAGCGCTAGCGCGCAACCTGCCCGGTTTGCTGGAAGTGCTGGTGCTGTCACGCATGCGCCTGGCACAAGGCAGCTCCTATGCCACCACCACCCTTTTGTCCTACGCGCTGGTGGCCATCGGCAGCGTCACCACGCTGTCGACGCTCGGCGTCAGTTGGGACAAGCTGCAATGGCTGGTAGCGGCATTGTCGGTGGGGCTGGGCTTCGGCTTGCAGGAGATTTTCGCCAACTTCATCTCCGGCCTGATCATCCTCTTCGAGCGCCCGGTGCGTATCGGCGACGTGGTGACCATCGGCAACCTGTCCGGCACGGTAAGCAAGATCCGCATTCGCGCCACCACCATCACCGATTTCGACCACAAGGAAATCATCGTCCCCAACAAGACCTTCATCACCGGCCAGTTGATCAACTGGTCCCTGAGCGACACGGTAACCCGCGTGACGCTGAAGGTCGGCGTAGGCTATGGCTCGGATCTGGACAAGGTACGCAAGCTGCTGCTGCAGGCTGCCCAGGAAAATGTGCGGGTGCTCAAAGAGCCGGAACCGCTCGTGTACTTCCTCAATTTCGGCGAAAGCACCCTCGACCATGAGCTACGCATTCACGTGCGCGATCTCGGTGACCGCAACCCGGCCACCGATGAGATCAACCGCTTCATCGACCGCGAGTTCCCGAAAAATGGCATCAACATCGCGTTCCGCCAGGTCGAGGTGTATGTGAAGAACCTGGAGCACGGCGAGCAGAAGCTCGATCAGAAAGACCTGGCGAAAATCGCCGCCGCTGGTGCAGCGGATATACAAACACCGCCGCCGCCCGTAGCGCCCTGATCCACAGAGGAACATCCGGTGAAAACGCTCGACCAACTGACCTTCGACAACCGCTTCGCCCGTCTGGGTGAAGCCTTCGCCAGCGAAATACTGCCCGAACCCATCGAGCAGCCACGCTTGGTGGTGGTCAGCGAGTCAGCCATGGCACTGCTCGACCTCGACCCAGGTGAGGCGCAGCGTGCGGAGTTCGCCGAACTGTTCGCCGGGCACAAGCTGTGGGCAGAGGCCGAGCCGCGCGCGATGGTCTACTCCGGCCACCAGTTCGGCGGCTACACACCGCGCCTGGGCGATGGTCGCGGCCTGCTGCTGGGCGAGGTACTCAACGACGCGGGCGAGCACTGGGATCTGCACCTCAAAGGCGCGGGCATGACGCCTTACTCGCGCATGGGCGATGGCCGCGCCGTGCTGCGCTCATCGATCCGCGAGTTTCTCGCCAGCGAGCACCTGCATGCACTGGGCATCCCCAGCTCGCGGGCGCTGTGCGTCACCGGATCGAGTACACCGGTCTGGCGCGAAAAACAGGAAAGCGCTGCGATGGTGCTACGCCTGGCGCCCAGTCACGTGCGCTTCGGCCACTTCGAATACTTCTACTACACGCGCCAGCACGAGCACCTCAAAACCCTAGGTGAGCACGTTCTGGCCAGCCACTTCCCGCACTGCCTGGAGCAGGACGAACCCTGGCTGGCGATGCTGCGCGAGGTGATCGAGCGAACCGCGTTGATGATCGCCCACTGGCAGGCCTACGGCTTCTGCCATGGCGTGATGAACACCGACAACATGTCGATCCTCGGCATCACCTTCGACTACGGCCCCTACGCCTTCCTCGACGACTTCGACGCCAACCACATCTGCAACCACTCCGACGATACAGGCCGCTACAGCTTCACTAACCAGGTGCCCATCGCCCACTGGAACCTCGCCGCCCTCGCCCAGGCACTGACGCCGCAGGTTGAAGTCGAGGCGTTGCGCGCCAGCCTGGATCTGTTCCTGCCGCTGTACCAGGCGCATTACCTCGACCTGATGCGCAAGCGCCTGGGTTTCAGCAGCGCGCAGGAGGATGACGAAACGCTGATCCAGCGCCTGCTGCAGCTGATGCAGGCCGGCCAAGCCACCGACTACACACTGTTCTTCCGGCGTCTCGGCGAGCAGGCGCCAGCCGAGGCGCTGAAGGTCGTGCGTGACGACTTCGTCGACCTCGCTGGCTTCGACGTCTGGGGCCGCGATTACCTGGCGCGCTGCGAGCAAGAAGGCGGCGAGCAGGCCGAGCGCCAGACGCGCATGCACGCGGTCAATCCCAAGTACATTCTGCGTAACTACCTGGCGCAGCAAGCCATCGAAGCGGCAGAGCAAGGCGACTATGGCCCGGTGCGCGAGCTGCACAGCGTGTTGTCGCGGCCATTCGACGAACAACCTGGAATGGAGCGCTATGCCGAGCGCCCGCCGCACTGGGGCAAACACCTGCAAATCAGTTGTTCATCCTGATAAATCAAGCCTGCCCCAATGGCTACAGCAGCGGCGCCAGCGCACTGAGCTGCGGGTGAAAATGCCTTATCTGTTAAACCGAAAAGGCATATCAATCTACCCAAACATTCTTAGACTATCTAAGAGAACCCCTCTATCGTGGCGCGCAGCCAGGCCGCCACGTGCGCGCCCGATACCTCATACGAGATTCGACGCAGAACCTCTGTCCGTGATTTTGCGAGCCCCGCCCGCAGCAGATCCACCGGCAGGTTCTAAGGATGTTCATGTTCTGGGATTCCCTGCCCCTGCTGTTTGTCGGCGCCCTGCTGATCTGGGTGCTCTATGCCTTCATACGGGAGAAATGGAGCCCGGATATCGTCGCCGCGATAGCCGTGGCCGCTCTGCTGGTGAGTCAACTGCTGACGCCTGGCGAAGTGCTCAGCGTGCTCTCCAACTCGGCACCGGTGACCATCGCCTGCATGTTCGTGCTCTCCGCCGCACTGGAGCGTACCGGCTGCATCGACGCCCTGGGTAACTGGCTGGGTGAGCTGGTCGGCACCAACCCGATTCGTGTACTCACTGGCCTGACCATCACCGCCCTGGTGGTATCGGCGTGTCTGAACAACACCCCCGTGGTGGCCATTCTCACGCCGGTGGCTATCGCCTTGGCGCGCCGTGCCGGCACCCTGCCCTCCAAGCTGTTGATCCCGCTGTCCTACGCCACCATCTTGGGCGGCACGCTGACCATGATCGGCACCTCGACCAACATTCTGGTCGATGGCGTCGCGCGCAAGGCGGGCATGGAGCCATTCGGCATCTTCGAGATCACTGGCGCCGGCTTGGTGCTAGCGGCTGTCGGCATGCTCTACCTGCTGACCATCGGCCATCGCCTGCTGCCCGAACGCGAAACGCTGTCGCGGCAGTTGCGACCAGACCTGGATCGCACCTTCATGACCGAACTGCTGGTGCCGCATAACTCACCGATGATCGGCAAGACCCTGCACGAAGCTAACCTCAACGGCGGCAGCGGCCTGCAGGTGCTCAAACTGCTGCGTAACGATCAGGAGTTGAGCGAACCCGGCGCCGACACCCTGCTGGCCAGCGGTGACCGCCTGCTGCTGCACGGCCAGGTCAAGGATGTGGTGGAACTGCGTGAAAGCGGCCACCTGAGCTTCAACCGTGGCGACGCCTTCGAAACCATCAGCAGCCATGACGTGATCCTCGCCGAAGCCATCGTTGGACGGAACTCGCGTTACAGTCACCGGCCGATACGCGACCTCGACCTCAGCGCACGCTATGGCATCGCTGTGCTGGCCATTCACCGCCAGGACGAGAACGTGCAGGGCAACCTCGACGATTTCCAACTGCAATTCGGCGACGTCATGCTGGTCGAAGGCACGCCCACGCAGATCAAGCGTTTTGCCGACAACGGTGAACTGATCAGCCTCAATGCCGTACAGGAGCGCGCATTCCGTCGCGACAAGGCCCCCATCGCCATCATCGCCACACTGGCCGTGATGCTGCTGGCCGCGTTTGGCGTCATGCCCATCGAGGGCCTGGCGATCATCGGCGCGGTGACCGTGCTGGCCACCCGCTGCCTCGATGTCGAGGATGCCTACAAGGCCGTGGACTGGAAGATCCTCAGCCTGATCTTCGGCATGCTCGCCATCAGCATCGCCATGGACAAGGTCGGCCTGGTCAGACTGGTGGTCGAACACGTAATGGGCTGGCTGCCCTGGGCCGGGCCGCTGCTGATGCTGAGCTTCATCTACCTGTTCACCTCGGTGCTCACTGAGGTGCTGTCAAACAACGCCGTCGCCGTACTGGTAACCCCCATCGCCATCGGTGTCGCCCAGCATATGGGGGTCGACCCTCGTGCCTTCGTAGTCGCGGTGATGTTCGCCGCCAGCGCCAGCTTTGCCACTCCCATCGGCTACCAGACCAACACCTTCGTCTACAACGCCGGCGGCTACCGCTTCACCGACTTCATGCGTATTGGTATTCCGCTGAACCTGCTGCTGTGGGCCGTGGGCACGCTGGTCATCCCATGGTTCTTCCCGCTGACGCCGGTATGACTTGATATAAGAGGGCGGCGACTCCATCTGCGAGTGATATCGTCTGGAGCTGCCCCGCCATGTCCACCCCTCTGCTAATCCCCTGCCCGTATTGCAACGGGCTCAACCGCATTCCTGCTGAGCGCCTGGGCGAAACGCCACACTGCGGCCGCTGCAAAGCCGTGGTGCTGCCTGCAGCGCCGATCACGCTGACGCAAGGCAACTTCGCCAGCCAACTCAAAGGCGATCTACCGTTACTGGTCGATGTCTGGGCAAGCTGGTGCGGCCCCTGTCGCGCCTTCGCCCCGGTCTTCGAGCAAGCGGCCACGCAACTGCAAGGCCGCTGCCGCCTGGGAAAACTCGACAGCGAGGCAGCCCCACAACTGGCCGCTCAGCTCGCGATCCGCTCCATTCCCAGCCTGCTGCTGTTCAAAGGCGGCGCCGAAGCCGCACGCCTGAGCGGTGCCTTGTCGCTGCCGCAATTACTTGGCTGGTTACGCCAACAGGGCTTGTGAGCACATCTCTGCGCAGCAGGCACTTGCAGGCGAGCGTGGGCCGTATAGGCTGGCAGGACACTCATTCGAGCAGGCGCTCAACAACAGCCAATGTTTTGCAAAAAACTCGAGGGAGACTGATTGAGCACACATTGACTTGCCACAGGTCAAAAGAAGGACTAATTGAACAGGCACAATAAAATTGCCGAGCCAGGCAGGAGAGCCGTCAGCATGTACCAGCACATTCTTATCGCCCACGACCTTCGCGATACCGCCGATATGGCGCTCTGCCGTGCCGCTCAACTGGCCCAGCAACATGGCGCCCGCCTGACCCTGCTGCATGTGCTCACCCCAGGACAAAGCGCCGAACAGCAGGAAAAGGTACGCCAGACACTGGATCAGAGCCTGACCCGCTACGCCCCGCCAGGCAGTGAATTACGCGTCCTCGCCGGCAAGCCCTCCGACGTGGTGCTGCAAGAAGTGCAAAGCAGCGGCTGCGACCTGTTAGTGCTCGGCGGCCACCAACAGCGCCATGACCTGTTCTCCGGCACCAGCCTCGACCGCATCGCCAGGCGCTGCACCGTGCCCATGCTGCTGGTGGCCCGTAACGACAGCACGCCCTACCAACGCGCCATCGCCGCCATCGATTTTTCCCTGTGTGCCTGCAGCGCACTGGGCAAGGCCTATCGCCTACTACCGAGCGAAGCCGAGCTACATGCCATCCACGTCTTCGAGCCGGACAAGGGCACGGCCAAGCAGGTGGCGGAGCAACTGCAAATGCAGCAAGGCCTGATCGCACAACTGCTACACGACGAAACCCAGCACCTACCACCACACGGCCCAACGATCAGCCACGAAGTGCTGCAGGGCGGCATCCTGCGTAGCCTGCAGGAGCAGATCAAGTCACGCCGCAGCGACCTGCTGGTGCTCGGCAGCCATGGCCGCAGCGCCTTCTCCCAGGCGCTGCTGGGCAGCCTGGCTCAGCACTTCTTGCACAAGGCGCCGTGTGATGTGTTCGTGGTGCGCTGAACAGATACATCGGCTGTCTTGCGATGAGGAACCATTTCGTTCCTCAGGCATTGTTCTCTCATCACCCAAGGCACCGCTCGGAGAAAGCCAGACGAAGCGAGATGCCAAATAGCCATCATCCCTATAGAATCGCCACTCCAACAAGCTGAACCGATATATGCAAGGAGTAGTTTCTATGGGGATGGACAAGATGCTTAAACTGGTTACCGTCAGCTTTCTGCTGGCACTTTGCGTAGGCTGTGCAACGAGCCGTTCCGAGGTCGACGTGATGCCCGCATCGCTGGACAAGGCCAGTAATACCGCTAGCCTCGGCAAAAAGGTGTACATCAACACGGTCGATGAACGCGTTTTCGAGGCCAAGCCGAAACAGGCCGACATTCCGTCGCTGAAGAACGCGGAAATCAGTGATCGCGCGATCACCGAGCGCGCCATTGGTCGCAAGCGAAATGGCTATGGCAAAGCACTTGGCGACGTTCTACTTCCGTCTGGCCGCACGATCTCCGCCCTGGTGGGTGAATCAGTGGCATCAGCCTACCGGCAAGCTGGCTATGAGGTGGTGACGAAACCCGAGACCTCAGCGGCTGAAGTGAAAGTTCACGTCAAGGAGTTCTGGTCATGGTTCTCGCCAGGCTTCTTCTACGTCACGGTCAACAACAAGTCGCGACTGAACATAGAAACCGATGGCCAACAGAGCATGGAAATCGTCACGTTCAAGAGCGATGGCATGCAAGCCGTCACTGATAGCGACTGGAAAGCCATCACGGAAGCCGGCCTACAGGAAATCGCCAAGGAAACTGCAAGCAAGCTTTGACACGCTGGCGTAGACAAGGACGTCGCTGAACACCGCGACGCCCTTGTATCTAGCCGCCAACGCGCTTACCCAGCAGCGTTGAGCAGATCGTGCAACTCGACGAACTGCTGGGTCAGCTTGTGCCGCGCATCGAGATGGATCAGCGGCGTGCACACCTGGTGCGATTCACGCATCTTCACCGAACTCATCAGGTTCACCGGTAGCACCGGCAAGCCTTCTGCGATCAGTTCATCGAGCAGTTGCTGAGGCAGTGTGGCACGTGGCTGAAATTGATTGACCACGATGCCCTCAACCTCCAGATCCTCGTTGTGATCCTCCTTCAACTCCTCGATCTCGGCCAGCAGGCCGTACAGCGCATTACGCGAGAAGCTGTCGCAGTCGAAGGGAATCAACACCCGATCAGCCGCGATCAAGGCTGAAACCGTATAGAAATTCAGCGCTGGTGGCGTATCCAGGTAGATGTGGTCGTAGTCCTCGGCCAATTCCTGAAGCAATTTGCGCAGCTTGTTGATCTTGTGCTTCTGCTCCAGCTTGGGCTGCAACTCGGCCAGTTCGGCGGTTGCCGTGACCACATGCAGGTTGTCGAAGGGCGTTTCGTAGATGTCGACCTTGCCTTTCTTGGCGAACGGTCCGGAGGCCAGGGTCTGCTTGAAGAAATCGGCGATGCCCACCGGAATATCGTCACCGGTCAGGCCTGTCAGGTAGTGGGTCGAATTGGCCTGGGCATCGAGGTCGATCAGCAGTGTGCGATAGCCCTGCGCCGCGCTAACTGCCGCAAGATTACACGCGATGCTGGACTTGCCCACGCCGCCCTTCTGATTGAACACGACACGTCGCATCGTCGCTCCCCCTGCGTCTCAAAGTCCCAAAGCCTATGCAAAGCTCATGACAAGCATGAGATGCGAACCACAAGGCCATCATCCGCCTATCAGAAGACACTGCGCAACATTTGCACAGTTGCGCACGCATCTAGATAATGCCCGGCCGAACCAATACCGGCACTATGCCATGGCACGACTGATATCAGCTCTTTCAGTCACTCTGCCGCGCCCATCGGCCTGCCCGGAGTGACGAAAAACCTCGTCCTATGAATTTCAAGATCGAAGGATTGCGTGCCTGGGCTCCGGGCTTAGAGTCAGTGGAAGATTGGCGTGCCTGGAGCAACGCCCCCACAGTCGTGCCCGATGGGCAGCAACAGCCTGATGTGAGCTTCCTGCCCGCCATGCAGCGCAGGCGCCTCAGTCGGCTGGCGCGGATGATGTTCCACGTGGCCTGGCCACTGGCCGATGAGCAAGGCCCCCTGCCGCTGGTGTTCGCCTCCCGACACGGCGAAACGCCACGAACGCTGGCTATTCTCAGCGATCTAGCCAAAGACGAGCCGCTATCCCCGACCCAGTTCAGCTTGTCGGTACACAACTCAATTGTCGGCCTGTGGTCAATCCTGCGCAATGACACCAGCGAAATGACCGCCATGGCCGCCTGCGGAGACGGTCTGGAGCAAGCCATACTCGAAGCCAGCGGCTTACTTGCCGATGGCGCTCCTGCCGTGTTGCTGGTCATCGCCGAAGAATTGCCGCCTGACCTCTACACGTCACATATAGATGACGTACCCTTTCCCTATGCGCTGGCTCTGCTGCTGAAACCGGGCAAAACCTGGACCTTGAGCCTCGCTCCTGCCGATTCTGGCGTACCCGCCGCCTGGCCACATCCGCTGAACCTGCTGCGCGCCTTCTATGGCGAGCAGCGAACACTGACTCACAACTGCAAAGGCCGCCAATGGATCTGGTCACGCAACGAGGACTGAGCCCTTACAGCCCGCCCTATGTCTGGAGGCTGATTACCACCGCCCTGAGCTTTGCTTTGTTCGGCATTGGCGGCGTATTGCTACGCGTACTGGTATTCCCCCTGCTCGCGCTGCTGCCTGGCGACATCCTGCGGCGCCGCAGTCGTGCTCGCGCCGTGGTCAGTTGGACCTTTCGCGTGTTCGTTCAGTTCATGTACCGCATGGGCGTACTCACTTATGAGGTCGAAGGTGCCGAACGCCTTGGCCGCCCTGGGCAAATGGTGATTGCCAATCATCCCTCGCTGATCGACGTGGTGGTATTGATCGCCTTCATCCGCGACGCCAACTGCGTGGTCAAGCAAAGCCTGTGGGAAAACCCCTGTATGCGCGGGCCGATTCGCGCCGCCCAGTACATCAGCAACAGCGGCAGCCTGGACATGCTCGACGAAGCCGCCGGCGCCCTGCAGAACGGCGAGACCCTGATCGTATTCCCCGAAGGAACGCGTACCGTTCCTGGCAGCAACCCAGAGTTTCACCGTGGCGCGGCGGCTATCGCCGTGCGTGGTGCCAGCATCGTCACGCCCGTGGTGATCAGCGTGACGCCCACCACGCTGACCAAGGCCGAGCCCTGGTACAGCATCCCGTCACGTCGTTTTCACTTTCGCTTGCGCGTCGGCGAGGATATCGACCCTCGGCAATTCACCGAGCAGGCTCCGCTGCCTATTGCGTCGCGCAAGCTCAATGACCATTTGCATCAACACTTCATGAAGGAGCTCGCAACAGATGAGCGATCTGCAACTTGAAATCAAGAGCCTGATCATCGATGCCCTGGGCCTCGAGGACATGAGCGCTGACGACATCGGCGCAGAACAGCCCCTGTTCGGCGAAGGGCTCGGTCTGGACTCGGTAGACGCCCTGGAACTGGGCCTGGCGATCCAGAAACGCTTTGGCATCAAGATCGACGCCGAAGCCAAGGACACCCGCAAGCACTTCGCCAATGTCACCAGCCTGGCTGAGTTCATCTCCGCCCGCCAGGCCGCCTGAGGATCAGCCACCATGCAAAACCGCGATGAAATCTTCGCCACCTTGCACAGCGCACTGGTGGAGCTGTTCGAACTGGATGCCGAGCGTGTGACCCTGGACGCGAACCTCTACGAAGACCTGGAAATCGACAGCATCGATGCCGTCGACCTGATCGACCACATCAAGCGCCAGACCGGCCGCAAACTCGCCGCCGAAGAGTTCAAGAGCGTACGTACGGTAGGCGACGTGGTGGAAGCCGTATATAGACTAATCAACACCCCACCGGCACAAGACTGACACCATGGCTCGGCTGTTTGGCCTGCTCCTACTGCTGGCTGGCGTGCTCTATCCCTTTGCCGTCTATTACGGCATGGAGCATCTTTCGCCGCGTGGGTTCGCAGTGCTGCTCGGAGGGCTGTGGCTGGCGCGGGCCTTGACCGCCAAGCGCCGCCCCGGTGGCTTGTGGCTGGCGATCTCGGCGCTGGCGTTCTGCCTGTTGCTCGGCCTCGCGGGCAATCCGGCCTTGCTGCGCTGGTATCCGGTGTTGCTCAACCTGATGCTGTTGGCACTGTTCGGCCTCAGCCTGAAGTTCGGCCCGCCGCTGGTCGAACGCATGGCTCGCCTGCGCGAACCGCAGCTACCGGAAGTCGCCGTGCGCTACACGCGCAAGGTCACCCTGGTCTGGACGCTGTTCTTTCTCGGCAACGCCCTGGTGCTGATCGCACTGGCACTGTGTGCACCGCTGTCCTGGTGGACGCTGTACACCGGTTTGATCTCTTACGGCCTGATCGGCCTGTTGTTCGCTGGCGAATGGCTGGTACGCCAGCAAGTAAGGAAACACGCATGAGTTGGTTGCCCATCACCGAGCTGTTGCTTGAGGCTCATCCTGAACGCCAGGTAGCCCTAGCGCCGAGTCTAAGCCACGCACAGTTGCGTCTGCAGGCGTTGAGGCTGGCCGCCGCCCTGCAAGCGCGAGGCGTACAGCGCGTGGCGCTGTTTCTGGAAGATGCCGCTGAGCTGGCCGTCGCCCTGCTCGGCGCCTGGCGTGCCGGGGTGCAAGTGTTGCTACCGGCCGACGCCCAGGCACAGACACGTCAGCGCCTGGCAGATCAGGTCGACCTGTGGCTGGACGATCTGAGCGAGCTGGACGCCGAGCCTCTGCCCGGCGCACGCCTGCTGCCCGAGCACTGCCGTCTGACGCTGTGCACCTCAGGTTCCAGCGGCGAGCCCAAGCTGATCGACAAGAGCCTGGAGCAACTGGCCAACGAGGTCGACGCGCTGGAGCAGTTGTGGGGTGAGAACCTGGGCCAGGCCACCATCCTCGGCAGCGTCGCCTGTCAGCATATCTACGGCCTACTGTTCCGCCTGCTCTGGCCACTGTGCGCCGGTCGCCCACTGTACCGCCGCGCGCTGCCCTTTCCTGAAGACCTGCAGCAGGCCAGTCTTGGCCAGAGCAACTTTGCCTGGGTAGCCAGCCCGGCCTTGCTCAAGCGCATGGGCGACAACCTCGACTGGCCGGCGCTGAGCCGCGTCAAACAGGTGTTTTCCTCCGGTGGCGCTCTGCCCGCCGAGGCCGCGCAGAGCCTGCATGAACGCCTGGGCCAATGGCCGACGGAAATCTACGGCAGTTCGGAGACCGGCGGTATCGGCTGGCGCCAGGGCCACACCACCTGGCAACCGTTCACCGGCATCGAGCTGAGCCTGGATGAGGCAGGCGCCCTGCGTATCGCCTCACCCTATCTGCCCGCCGGGCATATCGAGCAAAGCGCGGACGCCGCCGAGCTGGGCGCCGATGGCCGCTTCGTCCTGCGCGGGCGGCTCGACCGCATCGTCAAACTGGAAGAAAAACGCATCTCCCTGCCCATGATTGAGCAGGCGCTGATCGGCCACGGCTGGGTTGCCGATGCTCGCCTGGGCGTTATTCAGGAAGGCCGTGCCTTCCTCGGTGCCGTGCTCGCACTGAGCCCAGAAGGCTTGCACGTGCTGCGCAACCAGGGCCGCCGCACACTGACCGAGACCTTGCGCAAGCATCTGGCCGAGCATTGCGAAACCATCGCCCTGCCACGCCGCTGGCGCCTGCTGCTAGAGCTACCCTACAGCAGCCAGGGCAAGCTGGCGCAGAGCCAGATCGACACCCTGCTGGCTGCCTCACGACCGACGCGGGGCGTACCCAGCAGCAGCGAAGAACGCGATGGCGAGTGGCTGCTGCAACTGCCCGTGCCACCGGATCTTGCCCATTTCACCGGGCACTTTCCCAAGACGCCGGTACTGCCAGGCGTGGTGCAGGTCGATTGGGCGCAGCACCTGGCTCGCCAACTGATCCCCGGCCTGCCGCCGCGCTTCGCTGGCATGGAAGTGCTCAAGTTCCAGCAACTGGTGCGCCCCGGCGACACCCTGCAGCTGTCCCTGCGCTTCGATGCGGAACGCGGCAAGCTGTATTTCGCCTACCGCAATGGCGAAGCAGCCTGCTCCTCAGGGCGCATCCTGCTGGAACCAGCCCATGGCTGAGTTAGACTTCTATCCCTGTGCGGTCATCCCTGTGTACAACCACGAGCGGCCTCTGCCTGGGGTTGTCGACGCGCTGTGCAAGGCCGGTCTACCCTGCCTGCTGGTGGACGATGGCTCGCATGCGGCCTGCGCCACAGTCATGGACGAACTGGCTCAACGCCCGCAGGTTCACCTGCTGCGGCTGCCCAGCAATCAGGGCAAGGGCGGCGCAGTGACAGCCGGCCTGCGCGAAGCAGCGCGTCTTGGCTACAGCCACGCACTGCAGGTAGATGCCGATGGCCAGCATGACCTGAGCGCGCTCGAGACCTTTCTCAACACCGCGCGCCAGCACCCACAGGCCATGATCTGCGGCTATCCGGAATATGACGCGAGCGTGCCGAAGGGCCGCCTCTACGCCCGCTACCTGACCCATGTCTGGGTCTGGATCAACTGCTTGTCGCTGCAGATTCGCGACTCCATGTGCGGCTTTCGCGTCTACCCACTGCGCGCCACCCTGGCGCTGCTCGATACGGTCAAACTTGGCCGCCGCATGGACTTCGATACCGAAATCCTGGTGCGTATGGCCTGGCGTGAGCAGCCTATGCACTGGCTGCCAACCCGCGTGCACTACCCGGAAGACGGCCTGTCGCACTTTCGCCTGTGGCACGACAATCTGCTGATCTCGGGCATGCACGCCCGGCTCTTCTTCGGCATGCTGGTGCGTGCGCCACGGATCATCTGGCGCAGGTTGACCGCATGAGCGCGACAGGGGCAAAAGGTCACTGGGCCAAGCAGGGCGAGCGTGGCAGCTTCCTGCTGATGCGCTTTACCGCTGCCGCCGTGCGCCTGCTGGGCCGCCGCCCACTGACACCACTTTTGTACCTGATCGTCCTGTACTTCTTCATCTTTGGTCGGCGCGCGCGCGCCAGCATCGCCGAGTACCAGAACAACCTCGCGGCCTGGGGCCAACGCCCCGAGCTGCGCCCCACATCCGGCTCCGTGCTGCGCCAGTTCCTCGCCTTCGCCGACAGCCTGCTGGACAAGCTGGATGTGTGGAACGGCCGCTTGCCGTTACAGCAACTGCAGCTCGTCGACCCTGACGAACTGCGCGCCAGCCTGCACGACGGCAGCCGTGGGCAATTGCTGGTCGGTGCCCATCTGGGCAACCTGGAAGTCTGCCGCGCCCTGGCCGAACTGGGCGAGCGCGTACGCATGAACGTGCTGGTGCATACCAAGCATGCCGAGCGCTTCAACCGTCTGCTCGGCGAATCAGGCGCCAGCCATCTGCGCCTGATTCAGGTCAGCGAACTGGATCCGGCGATCATGCTGCAACTGGCCGAACGCCTCGAACGCGGCGAATGGCTGGCCATCGCCGGTGATCGCGTACCGCTGCATGGCGCCCGCCATGCCGTGGTCGACTTCCTCGGCCATCCCGCTGCATTCCCGCAAGGTCCCTGGCTGCTGGCCGGGCTGCTGCAGTGCCCGGTGAGCCTGGTGCACTGCCTGAAGATCGATGGCCACTATCAGGTACGCCTCGAACATTTTGCCGACAGCGTGCAATGGACGCGCCGCGACCGCGAGCGAGTCATCACCGAGTGGGCGCAACGCTATGCACAGCGCCTGGGCGAGCACTGCCTGGACGCGCCACAACAATGGTTCAACTTCTACCCCTTCTGGAAGCGAGATGACGACATACCAGCCTGAGCCGGTGATCTTCGGCGAGCGCGCCCTGACCATCGAGAACATCGTAGCCTTGTCGCAGCGCCAGGCCCGCGCCCAGTTGCAGGGCGATCCGGCCTACCGCGAGAAGATCGCCAAGGGTGCGCGTTTCCTCGACACCCTGCTGGACAAGGAAGGCGTGATCTATGGCGTCACCACCGGCTACGGCGACTCCTGCGTGGTCGCGGTACCGCTGCATCAGGTCGAGGCATTGCCCCAGCATCTGTTCACCTTCCACGGCTGCGGCTTGGGCAAACTGCTCGACGCCCCCAGCACCCGTGCGGTACTCGCCGCCCGTTTGCAGTCGCTGTGCCACGGCGTATCCGGGGTGCGCGTGGAGTTGCTCGAGCGCTTGCAGGCGTTCATCGAGCACGACGTGCTGCCTTTGATCCCGGAGGAAGGCTCGGTCGGTGCCAGCGGCGATCTGACCCCGCTGTCCTATGTCGCCGCCACCCTCAGTGGCGAGCGCGAGGTGCTGTACAAGGGCGAGCGCCGCAGCGCCGCCGACGTGCACTGCGAACTGGGCTGGACACCACTGACCCTGCGCCCCAAGGAAGCCCTGGCGCTGATGAACGGCACCGCCGTGATGACCGCCCTGGCCTGCCTGGCCTATGCCCGCGCCGACTACCTGCTGAAGCTGGCGACGCGCATCACCGCGCTCAACGTGATCGCCCTGGAGGGCAACCCGGAGCACTTCGACGAGCGCCTGTTCGCCGCCAAGCCGCATCCGGGTCAAACCCAGGTGGCCGCCTGGATTCGCCAAGATCTGGCCGTCGAGGCGCCTCTGCCGCCGCTGCATCGCCTGCAAGATCGCTACTCGATCCGCTGCGCACCTCACGTGCTCGGCGTACTGGCCGACAGCCTGGGCCTGCTGCGCCAGTTCATCGAGATCGAACTCAACAGCGCCAACGACAACCCGCTGTTCGACGCCGAAACCGAGCGCACGCTGCACGGCGGGCACTTCTATGGCGGGCATATCGCCTTCGCCATGGACAGCCTGAAGAACCTCGTCGGCAACGTCGCCGACCTGCTCGACCGCCAGCTCGCCCTGCTAGTGGACAGCCGCTACAACCACGGCCTACCGAGCAACCTGTCCGGCGCGCCAAAGGAAACCGCGATGATCAACCACGGCTTCAAGGCCGTGCAGATCGGCGCCAGCGCCTGGACCGCCGAAGCCCTGAAGAACACCCTACCGGCCAGCGTGTTCTCGCGCTCCACCGAATGCCACAACCAGGACAAGGTGAGCATGGGCACCATCGCCGCGCGCGATGCCCTGCGCAGCCTGGAGCTGACCGAGCAGGTCGCAGCCGCCACCCTGCTGGCCGCCAACCAGGGCGTGTGGCTGCGCGAGTGCGGTGGCAAGCGCGACATCCCCGCACCGCTGGCGGCCATGCGTGCTCAGTTGGCCGAGGATTTCCGCCCGGTGATCGAGGACCGCGCCCTGGAAAGCGAGCTGCGCCTGTGCCTGGAGCGTATCCGCAACCAGCATTGGAGGCTGTATGCGTAAGGCCGGCGTATTGCAGGCACAGATCGAGCTGCAAGTGCAGTTCTACGACGTAGACATGATGGAGATTGTCTGGCATGGCCACTACGTCAAATACTTCGAGCAGGCACGCTGTGCCCTGCTCGACAAGCTCGGCCACAACTATCAGCAGATGCGTGGCTCCGGTTATGCCTGGCCAGTGATCGACCTGCAGGTGCGCTACGTGCGCGGCGCTCAGTTTGGCCAACGCATCGTCGTGCGCGCCGATCTGGTGGAATGGGAGAACCGCCTGAAGATCAATTACCTGATCAGCGACGCCGCGACCGGCGAGCGCATGACCCGTGGTAGCACCGTGCAAGTGGCCGTGGAGATCGCCACGCGAGAAATGCAGTTCGCCTCGCCCCAAGTTTTCCTCGATGCCGTACGGAGCGCCATCGCGTGAGACGTCTTCTGACTGCGGCTCTAGGCCTGCTTTTGGCTGCCACGGCGCAACTTGCGCAAGCCTTCGACCTCGACCAGCTCAGCGCCCAGCTCGGTCAATCCGCGGTGGTGCGCGGCCAGTTCATTCAGGAAAAGCACCTGCGCGCCCTGCCGCAACCACTGACCAGCCATGGCCAGTTCGTCCTGGCCAAGGATCATGGCCTGCTCTGGCTGCTCAAGCGCCCACTGCAGCAGGACTACCGCATCGACAAGCAAGGCATCGCTCGGCGTAGCGAGCAGGGCTGGCAACTGGTCACCCAACAGAGCGCCAGCGCTCAGCAGAATCGCCTGTTCCTTGCCGTTCTCCAGGGCGACAGCAGCGGCCTGCGCCAGGATTTCGAACTCAGTCTGAGCGGCAGTGCCACAGCCTGGCAGCTCGATCTGGTCCCTCGCAGCGTGCTGCTCAAGCAGATTTTTCAAGCTGTCCACATCAGCGGCGGCGCCCTGGTGCAGCGTATCGAGCTACAGGAAACTCAGGGCGACAGCACCGTGCTACGCCTGCAGAACAGCCAGGCTGACAACGCCCTGAGCGACTCGGAGCGAGATGATTTCCAGAATTGAATACTGGGGGTCACGGCTCTTCCCGCTCGCCCTGCTCCTGCTGCTCGCCGTGGCCGCTTGGCAATGGCGAGGCGGCGCCCCAGTATCGGCCAACCTGCTGGAACTGGTGCCCAGCGGCAAGCCGGACGCGCTGCAGGAGCAAGCCGTTCAGCGCATGCAGGAGCCGCTCAACCGCGAACTGCTGGTGCTGATCAGCCACCCACAGCGCGAACGCGCGCTGGCACTGGCTGCCGAGCTGGGCAAACGCTGGCAGCAACAGCCGCTATTCGAGAGGGTGCAGTGGGATCTTCAGGCCGATCTGCCCAGCCTACGCCAGCAACTGCTGCAACAACGTCTGGCGCTGCTGCCAGCCGCTGACCGGCAGCTATTGATCGACAACCCACAAGCCTTCATCAGCAACCGCGTGCAGGATCTATTCGACCCGTTCCGCAGCCAGAGCGTGGTGGCCAGCGATGACGACCTGCTCGGCCTGAGCAGCCTGGTGGAGAAACATCTGCCGCATCACAACAACATCCAGCTCGACCTTAGCGGCGCTCTGATCGCCGAAAGCGCAGGCACCACCTGGGCACTGCTGCGCGCCCGCACCAACGCCGACGCCTTCGACGGCAACCTGGTACTGGCGGTGGAAGGTCTGGTCAGCCGGGCCCGCACGGAGGTGCAGGCACACGGCGGCCAACTGCTCGCCAGCAGCGGCTTGCTGTACTCCGCCCACGGCCAGCGCGAGGCCACTCGCGAGATCAGCCTGATGGGCAGCATCGCTAGTGTCGGCGCCCTGTTGGTGATGCTGCTGGTGTTTCGTCGGGTGCGCGTCTTGCTGGCATTCGTTCCCGCCGCCATCGGCGTACTCGCTGGGCTCACGGCCTGCGTCGCGGTGTTCGGCCATATTCATGTCATGACCCTGGTGCTGGGCGCCAGCCTGATCGGCGTGGCCATCGACTACCCCCTGCACCTGTTGTCGAAGAGCTGGACGCTGCAACCCTGGGATAACTGGCGGGCACTGCGCGCCACCCTGCTCGGCCTGACCCTCGGCCTGGTGACCAACGTCATCGGCTATCTGGCTCTGGCCTTCACCCCCTTTCCGGCCCTCAAGCAGGTGGCGATCTTCTCTGCCACAGGCTTGCTCGGCGCCTACCTAAGCACCCTGTTTTTGCTACCCACGCTGCTGGCCAAGGTCGAGATCCGCCCCTGGCAGCCCCCTCTGGCGCTTGCGCAAGGTCTGCTCAGGTGGCGTGAAGCGCTGCTGCGCTGGCTGTCTACCCCCTGGCTGCTGGCGATCTTCGCGCTGTTCTGTCTGGGCGGTCTGCTGCAACTTTCGCACAAGGACGATCTGCGCCAGTGGGCCAGCGTGCCGCCGCAGTTGCTGGAGCAATCGAAAGCCATCAGCCAGATCATCGGTATGCAGCCCACCAGCCAGTTCTTTCTGGTACGTGGCCAGGACGAGGAGCAGTTGCTGCAGCGTCAGCAGCAGTTGAGCCAGCGCCTAGACGAACTGGTGCAGCGAGGCCAGTTGCAGAGCTACCAGGCCCTGAGCCAACTGGTTGCGCCGCAAACGCAACAGCAAGCCCTGCGCCAGGCCCTGACGCAACTACCCCGCGCCAGTACCGCGCTCACCGAACTGGGCGTTCCAGCCCAAGCCATCGCGCAAGAAGTGAAGCACCTGCAAGCCTTGCCCTCACTGGGCATCGAACAGGTGCTGGCAGGCCCACTGGGCGAGCCCTGGCGGCCGCTCTGGCTGGGGCCGACGGATGACGGCCAAGTCGCCGGTCTGGTCAGCCTGCAAGGGCTGAGGGACAGCGAGCTGCTGCCCGCACAGGCCGAGGGGCTCGCTGGCGTGAAGCTGGTCGACCGCCTCGGCGAGCTCAACCGCCTGTTCGCAGCCACGCAGGTCAGCGCAGCCGAACTCAAGCTGGCGTCCTGCCTGCTGATCTTCGCCATACTGTGCATTCCCTTTGGTGTGCGCGGCGCCGCTCGGGTGCTGGCGGTTTCGCTGCTGGCGGCATTGGCCAGCCTGGCATGCCTGGGTTGGCTGGGACAGCCGTTGACGCTGTTCGGCCTGTTCGGCCTGCTGCTGGTCACCGCCATTGGTGTGGACTACGCCATCCTGATCCGCGAACGGGTCGGCGGCTCCGCCACCAGCCTGCTCGGCACCCTGTTGTCGGCCCTGACCACCTGGCTGTCATTTGGCCTGCTGGCCGTATCGAGCACCCCTGCGGTGAGCAATTTCGGCCTGACCATCAGCATCGGCCTGGTCTTCAGCTTCCTTCTGGCGCCCTGGGCGGGCGACAGGCAGGCCGAGGCGGCGCCGCGATGAACCGACCTGCATCAATCGTCCCCCATCCAATCTGGCGCATGGTGCGCCAGACATGCCCACAACCTTGAGGCGAAGAAATCGTCATGCAATCTCCTGAAATCGAGCAGCGTCAGATTGTCGTTATCGGTGCAGGCCCGTCCGGAGCAATCGCGGCAGCCATTCTCAAACGCCAGGGGCATGACGTATTGGTACTCGAACGCCAGCGTTTCCCACGCTTTTCCATCGGTGAGAGCCTACTGTCGCACTGCCTGGACTTCGTCGAGGAAGCCGGGATGCTCGAAGCCGTTCAGGCTGCAGGTTTCCAGACCAAGCAAGGCGCCGCGTTCGCCTGGGGCGAGCGCCACACCAGCTTCGATTTCCGCGACAAGTTCACCGAGGGCAAGGGCTCGACTTATCAGGTGATCCGAGCTGACTTCGACAAACTCTTAGCCGATGAAGCCGAACGTCAGGGGGTGGAGATTCGCTACGAGGAAGAAATCTTCGCCGCCGACTTCACCGGTGATTGCCCGCAACTATCGGTACACCGCCTGACCGATGGCCTCAAATACCAGATCGAATGCGCCTTCGTCCTTGACGGCAGCGGCTATGGCCGAGTACTGCCGCGCCTGCTCGATCTCGACACACCATCGGCCTTCCCGGTGCGCCGCGCGGTGTTCACCCACATCGAGGACAACATCGACCCAGCCTCGGGCTTCAACCGCGAGATGATCCTCATCACCACCCACCCGACCCTGCGCGACGTGTGGTTCTGGACGATTCCATTCAGCAACGGCCGCTGCTCGCTGGGCGTGGTTGCCGCGGCCGAGCATTATGCGAATTACCCGCAGGATCTCGACGTCTGCCTCAAGCAGTTCGTCGCCGAAACGCCGTCACTGAGCAGGGTGCTGGGCAATGCCGTGTGGGATACCCCGGCGCGCGAGATCAACGGCTACTCGGCCAACGTCAAGAGCCTGCACGGGCCGGGCTTCGCCCTGCTGGGTAACGCCGCCGAATTCCTCGACCCGGTGTTCAGCTCCGGGGTGACCATCGCCATGCGCTCGGCGAGCATGGCCGCCGGGCTTTTGCATCGTCAGCTCAATGGCGAAATGGTGGACTGGGAGCAGGAGTTCGCAATCCCGCTCAAGCGCGGTGTGGATACGTTCCGCGTCTATGTCCAGGGTTGGTACGATGGCACCTTCCAGGACGTGATCTACTACGAAAACGCATCACCGGACATCCGCCGTATGATCAGCTCGATCCTCGCCGGTTACGCCTGGGATACCCAGAACCCCTACGTGGCAGAACCCAAGCGCCGGCTCGGCGTACTGGCAGAGCTCTGCGCCCCGAACTGACAAAGGAGTGTCGATGAACAGCGCCCCCGTCTCGCCCACCTACGTCGAAGAAACCCGCTTCGGCTTCTGGTTCCTGCAAAGCCACGTGTGGCAACACCATGTACTGCGCGTGGCCATCAACGACCTGCAGCGCCTGCTCGGCACGCCACTGCCGCAAGCGCCAGTGTTGCTCGATGTCGGCTGCGGCCAGGGACGCTCGTTCGGTTTGCTGCAACAAGCCTTCGCCCCTGCCCGCCTGATCGGTCTCGATGCCGACCCGCACAGCCTTGGCTGCTCGCGCCGCGAAGCCGAGCGCCTGGGCCTGCAGGTTGAGCTGATCGCGAGTGACTGCGCCGCCATCGACCTGCCTGACGCCAGCATCGACCTGCTGTTCTGCCACCAGACGTTGCACCACCTGGTGGAACAGGAGAAGGCGCTGGCCGAGTTCTGGCGCGTGCTCAAACCCGGCGGCCGACTGCTGTTGGCAGAGTCGACCAAGTACTACATCGACACCTGGGTGATTCGCTGGCTGTTTCGCCACCCGATGCACGTGCAGCGCAGTGCCGAGCAATACCTGGACATGCTCAGCGCCCAGGGCTTCGAGTTCGCCGCCGACGACATCTCCTACCCCTACCTGTGGTGGAGCCGGGCCAAGGACTTCGGCCTGCTCGAACGCTGTGGGCTGATGCGGCCGAAAGCCGTCGGCCAGCGCGATGAAACCCTGCTCAACGTAGTGGCCCGCAAACCATCATGAGCCGCCTCGTTCTGCTTTTCGCCAGCCTTCTGCTCGCGGCCTGCGCCGCGCGTACGCCACTGCCCGAAGCCACGCCGACGCTCGTCGCCACGCTGCCGCTGAGCCTGCAGATACAGCGCCAGCAAGGCGAAAGCCAAGAGGATTGGCTGCTGGTGATCCAGCGTGAAGGTCAGGCCCTGCGCTGGTCACTGCTTGATCCACTGGGGATACCACTGGCCCGCCAACGCCTGCAAGCCGGTACCTGGCACAATGACGGCCTGCTACCGCCCAACCCCGAAGCCCGGGAATTGTTCGCCGCCTTGTTGTTCGCCCTCAGCGACGACACAGCACTGCCACGCAGCTACCCTGCCGACACCTGGCAACGGCGATCCGACGGGAATCGCGAACTGGCACCGCACTGGCGGGTAAACTACCGCACCGCGCTGAGCTTCAGCCTCGACAAACCAGGCTTGAGCTACCGGATAAGCGTATTGAATCAGGAAGGCCGCAATTGATGCCCAGCTACCTCAACGCACTCGGAGTTGTCTGCGCTCTCGGCGCGGGCAAACAGGCCGTTGCCGATGCGCTGTTCGCCGGCGACAGCAGCGGCATGCGTGCAGAGGATGGCTGGGTCAGCGGGCGCCAACTGACCGTCGGCGCCGTACACGCCGAGCTGCCTGCGATGCCCGCAGGCTTCGAGGCCGCGCACAGCCGCAACAACCAGTTGCTCCTGGCGGCGGCGCTGCAGATCGAACCCGAGCTGCGCCAGGCGATCAGCCAGCACGGCACGCTGCGCGTCGGCCTGGTACTGGGCACCAGCACCTCGGGCATTCGCGAAGCCAGTGAGCACATCGCCCGCTACGAGCAAGACGGCCAATTACCGCACGACTACACCTACGTCCAGCAGGAAATGGCCGCACCAGCGGTCTTTCTCGCCGACTGGCTGGGCGTGACGGGGCCTGTCTATTGCCAGTCCACCGCCTGCACCTCCAGCGCCCGCGCGCTGCTCAGCGCTCATCGTCTGCTGCAGCAAGGCATCTGCGACGCGGTGATCTGCGGCGGCGTGGACAGCCTGTGCCGCCTGACGCTCAACGGCTTCTCCGCGCTGGAGGCGGTTTCGCCCGAGCCGTGCAATCCGTTCTCGGTGAACCGCAACGGCATCAACATCGGCGAAGCGGCAGCGCTGTTTCTGATGACCCGCGAGCCAGCCCCCATCGCTTTGCTCGGCGGCGGCGCCAGCTCCGACGCCCACCACATCTCCGCCCCGCACCCGGATGGCCTCGGCGCCCGTAGCGCGATGGAGAAAGCCCTGGCCAGCGCCAGGCTGCAACCCGCCCAAATCGACTACCTCAACCTGCACGGCACCGCCACCCGGCACAACGACGCGATGGAGAGCAAGGCCGTGCACACCCTGTTTCCTGCTGATCTACCCTGCTCGTCGAGCAAGCCCATGACTGGCCATACGCTGGGTGCAGCCGGCGCGCTGGAGGCAGCCTTCTGCTGGCTGACCCTGAGCGAGTACAACTGCGGCGGTCTGTTGCCACCACACCTCTGGGACGGACAACGCGACCCCGAACTGGCGCCACTCGAACTCGTCCAGACCGGCGCCCGCCTGAGCCGTGACCAGGGGCGTCACCTGATGAGCAATTCCTTCGCCTTTGGCGGTAACAACATCGCACTGATTATCGGAGATGCACCATGAGCCTGTGGCCCATAGCCGAACTGGTGCCCCACGCCGGCGACATGGTGTTGCTCGATGAAGTGCTGAGCTGCGACAGCGAAGCGATCGAGGTACGCCTCAGGGTGCGCCCCGACGGTCTGCTCAACGACAGCGACGGCAGCCTGCCAGCCTGGACAGGTATCGAACTGATGGCGCAGGCTATCGCCGCGTTCGTCGGCATCCAAGCCAAGCGCGCCGGCTTGCCGGTGGAGCTGGGCTTTCTGCTCGGCACACGCAAATACACCTGCAACGTCGAGCGTTTTCCAGTTGCTAGCGAGCTGCACATCCACGCCCTCTGCTCGCTGCAGGACGACAACGGCATGGGCGTCTTCGAATGCCACCTACAAGGCCCCGGCATACAAGCCGAAGCGCGCCTCAATGTGTTCCGCCCGCCGCAACCGGCGGTCTATTTACAAGAACAGCAAGAACAATTCCATGACTGAAACCATCCTCGTCACCGGTTCGAGCCGCGGCATCGGCCGCGCCATCGCCCTGCGCCTGGCGCAGTCAGGCCATGACATCGTCCTGCACTGCCGCTCGCGCCGCAGTGAAGCCGAAGCTGTGCAGGCGCAAATCGCCGAAATGGGCCGCCAGGCGCGCCTCCTGCAATTCGACGTCTCCGATCGCGCCGCTTGCCGCGAAGCACTGGAAGCCGATATCGAAGCGCATGGTGCCTACTACGGCGTGGTGTGCAACGCTGGCCTGACCCGCGACGGAGCCTTCCCCGCGCTCTCCGAAGAAGACTGGGATCAGGTGCTGCGCACCAACCTCGACGGTTTCTACAACGTGCTGCACCCGCTGACCATGCCGATGATCCGCCGTCGCGCAGCCGGGCGCATCGTCTGTATCACCTCGGTATCGGGCTTGGTCGGTAATCGCGGCCAGGTCAACTACAGCGCCTCCAAGGCCGGCATAATCGGCGCCGCCAAGGCCCTGGCCATTGAGCTGGCCAAGCGCAAGATCACCGTCAACTGCGTCGCCCCGGGGCTGATCGATACCGAGATTCTCGACGAGCTGGTACCGGTGGACGAGATTCTCAAGATGATTCCGGCCGCGCGCATGGGCACCCCGGATGAAGTGGCCGGAGCGGTGAATTTTCTGATGTCCGCCGAGGCGGCGTACATCACCCGCCAGGTTCTGGCAGTCAATGGCGGTCTTTGCTAATGAAACGTGTAGTTGTCACCGGCATGGCCGGTATCACCTCGCTGGGCAGCGACTGGCCAACCATTTCGACCAACTTCAAAGCGGGTAAGAGCGGCATCCGCCGCATGGACGAGTGGGATCGCTTCACCGAGCTGAACACTCGACTGGGCGGGCCGGTGGACGACTTTGTCCAGCCCAAACACTGGAACCGCAAGCAGACGCGCAGCATGGGCCGCGTCTCCAAACTGGCGGTATTCGCTGCCGAGCGCGCGCTGGAACATGCCGGTCTGCTCGGCGATCCGTGCATCAGCGACGGTCGCATGGGCGTGGCCTGCGGCTCATCCACCGGCAGCACCGAAGAGGTCAAAGCCTTCGGCAACATGCTGCTGAACTCGGTGGCCGACGGCCTCAACGCCAACTCCTACATCCGCATGATGCCGCACACTACGGCGGCCAATATCAGCATCTTCTTCGGCCTCAAGGGCCGCCTGATCCCGACGTCTAGCGCCTGCACCAGCGGTAGCCAGGGCATTGGTTATGCCTATGAAGCGATCAAATTCGGCCGACTGAAGATGATGCTCGCCGGTGGCGCCGAAGAACTCTGCCCGACCGAGGCCATGGTCTTCGACGCACTTTACGCCACCAGCCTGAAGAACGACGCACCGCACACCAGCCCGCGCCCCTACGACAGCGGCCGCGACGGCCTGGTGATCGGCGAAGGCGCCGGCATCCTGGTGCTCGAAGAACTGGAGCACGCCCTCGCCCGTGGCGCCACCATCCATGCCGAGATCGTCGGCTTCGGCTGCAACTCCGACGGCCAGCACGCCACCAAGCCGGTGCAGGAGACCATGCGTGGCGCGATGCAACTGGCGCTGGACGACGCCGGCCTGGAGCCCTCGGCAATCGGCTACGTCAACGGTCATGGCACAGCCACCGAACAGGGCGATGTCGCCGAAAGCCTGGCCACCAGCAGCCTGTTCGGTCCACGTATGCCGATCAGCTCGCAGAAGGGCTATTTCGGCCATACCCTCGGTGCCTGTGGCGCGCTGGAGTCCTGGTTCAGCATCGAGATGATGAACACCGACAGCTATGCGTACACCCTGAACCTCGACCACATCGACCCGGCGTGCGGCGACTTGGACTACTTGCGCGGCGAGTTCCGCCAGATGAGCCACGAGTACGTGATGAACAACAACTTCGCCTTCGGCGGGATCAACACATCGTTGATCTTCCGCCGCTGGAGCTGATCCCTAGTCCCCCCGAAAAGGAGTTAAGAAATGACACGGACATATAGAGCACTGTCACTGCTAACCATGGTTTTTCTGCTAAATGCCTGCACGAGCAAGCCCATCTACAACGCGCAAGAGCATTTCGCTTCGGAGCTGACAATCAGCAACAGTCAGATGCAACGGGCGATCATCACGGCGCTACACGACCGCCAGTGGAACGTGCAATCGGCCAAGCCCGGGCTGGTTCAGGCGGAGATCACTATTCGTGGCAGACACCATGCGGAAGTGGACATACCCTACACACCAACGTCTTTTCAGATCCTCTACCGCAGCAGTTGGGGGCTGGACTACAAGGACGGCAAGATCCATGGCAACTACAACCGCTGGGTCAACAAACTGCGTGACAATATCCTTAAAGAGCTCAATGTAGATCCGATCATCGAGTCAGTGAACGAACTAGGAGCAGTCAACCAGGGCGTCGAGGGGGCTACCTACCTAGACTTCCAAGAGGGCATCACCCGCGCAACACAGGCTGGCCTTCTTGATGGCAGCGTGAAGTTCTACCTCGCAGGCCAGGTGGTGCAGGGTGAAATTCACAAGATTCGTACCGTGACCAGCAGCCGCAAAACCAACGGTTCCAACAAGTCCGATGAAGAAGCCTGCGTATGGGCACTACAGTCGGCGCTAGTATCGTTGCAGAGCGCAGCGAAAAAGGCTGGAGCCAATGCGGTGGTCGACATTGCCAGCATCTATAAGCGCGACGTTTACAAAGACACCCAGAAATATCAGTGCCGCGCCGGCATGTTGATTGCCAGCGTAGCACTGCGAGGAGAGCTGGCTACCGTCAAGTAAACCACTCCCGATCATGGACACGGCCGCACCAGCAGCCTTGTCCATGGTTATCAGTCATGGTATTGCGCGGACAACTCATGCACCGCCTCGAAGAAGGCCGCTGCATTGGCGGGATCGACTTCCGGGGTAATGCCGTGACCGAGGTTGAAAACGTGGCCGCTGCCGGCACCATAGGCCGCCAGAATGCGCGCCACTTCGGCGCGGATCGCTTCGGGCTTGGCATAAAGCACCGCCGGGTCCATGTTGCCTTGCAGGGCGACCTTGGCACCGACACGAGCGCGAGCGCTGCCGATATCGCATGTCCAGTCCAGGCCCAGCGCCTCGGCACCAGTGTCGGCCAGGGATTCAAGCCATAGACCGCCGCCCTTGGTGAACAGAATCACCGGCACGCGCCGACCATCATGTTCGCGAATCAGGCCATCGACGATCTTCTTCATATAGGCCAGGGAAAATTCCTGATAGGCCGCCGCCGACAGCGCGCCGCCCCAGGAATCGAAGATCTGCACCGCTTGCGCACCGGCCAGGATCTGCCCGTTGAGGTAGGCCGCCACCGACTGCGCCAGCTTGTCGAGCAGCGCGTGCAAGGCTTGCGGGTTGTCGTAGAGCATGGCCTTGGTCTTGCGGAAGTCCTTGCTTGAGCCGCCTTCGACCATATAGGTGGCCAGCGTCCACGGGCTGCCGGAGAAGCCGATCAGCGGCACCCGGCCACCCAACTCGCGGCGAATGGTACGCACCGCGTCCATCACGTAGCCCAGATCCGTCTCGGCGTCCGGCACCGGCAGCGCCTCGATATCGGCCAGGCTACTGACCACCTTCTTGAAGCGCGGCCCCTCACCTGTCTCGAAGTACAGGCCTTGGCCCATGGCATCGGGGATGGTGAGGATGTCGGAGAAGAGAATCGCCGCGTCCAGTTGCGGGTAGCGATCCAGCGGCTGGATGGTGACCTCGCAGGCCAGTTCCGGGTTCTTCATCAGGCTCACGAAGTCGCCAGCCTTGGCCCGAGTCGCGCGGTACTCCGGCAGATAGCGACCGGCCTGGCGCATCATCCAGACCGGAGTGATATCCACGGGTTGCTTGAGCAGAGCACGGAGGAAACGGTCGTTCTTCAGGGCGGTCATGGCAGCATCCAGCGAAAAAAGTGCGGGCATTTTCGCAGAGCACAAAACAAAAGGCACGGCGGGTGCCGTGCCTTTTGTCTATCGCGACGATTTGTCTCGTCTTTACTTGCCCTGCGTCATCAGACGCCCAGGTAGTCGAGGATGCCTTCAGCGGCGTTTCTACCCTCGAAGATCGCCGTCACCACCAGGTCGGAACCGCGCACCATATCGCCACCGGCGAAGATCTTCGGGTTGCTGGTCTGGTGCTTGAAGGTGTTCTTCTCCGGCGCGACGACGCGCCCCTGGCTGTCGGTCTGGATTTCGAACTGCTCGAACCAGGGCGCCGGGCTCGGACGGAAACCGAAGGCGATCAGCACGGCATCAGCCGGGATGATTTCTTCAGAGCCCGGAATCGGCTCGGGGCTGCGACGGCCACGGGCATCCGGCTCGCCGAGACGGGTCTCGACCACCTTGATGCCTTCCACCTTGCCGTCGCCGACGATGGCGATGGGCTGGCGGTTGAAGAGGAACTTCACGCCCTCTTCCTTGGCGTTTTTCACTTCCTTGCGCGAGCCCGGCATGTTCTCTTCGTCACGACGGTAGGCGCAGGTCACGGCCTTGGCGCCCTGACGGATCGAGGTGCGATTGCAGTCCATCGCGGTGTCACCACCACCGAGCACTACGACGCGCTTGCCCTTCATGTCGATGAAGTCTTCCGGCGACTTCTCGAAACCCAGGTTGCGATTGACGTTGGCGATGAGGAAGTCCAGCGCGTCGTATACGCCCGGCAGGTCTTCACCGGGGAAGCCACCTTTCATGTAGGTGTAGGTGCCCATGCCCATGAACACGGCATCGTACTCATCCAGCAGTTGCTGCATGGTCACGTCCTTGCCGATCTCGGTATTCAGGCGGAATTCGATGCCCATGCCGGTGAAGACTTCACGGCGGCGGCTGAGCACGGTCTTTTCCAGCTTGAACTCGGGGATGCCGAAGGTCAGCAGGCCACCGATTTCCGGGTTCTTGTCGAACACCACCGGGGTCACGCCGTTGCGCACCAGCACGTCGGCGCAGCCCAGACCGGCCGGGCCAGCACCGATCACTGCGACACGTTTGCCGGTCGGCACGACCCGCGACATATCCGGGCGCCAGCCCATGGCGAAGGCGGTGTCGGTGATGTACTTCTCCACCGAGCCGATAGTCACCGCGCCAAAGCCGTCATTGAGGGTACAGGCACCTTCGCAGAGACGATCCTGCGGGCATACACGACCGCAGACTTCCGGCAGGGTGTTGGTCTGGTGCGAAAGCTCGGCGGCGGCCAGGATGTTGCCTTCCGACACCAGTTTCAGCCAGTTGGGAATGAAGTTGTGCACCGGGCACTTCCACTCGCAATACGGGTTGCCGCAACCCAGGCAGCGATGCGCCTGGTCGCAGGCCTGCGCTGGCTTGAAGTTGTCGTAGATCTCGACGAATTCCTTCTTGCGCTGACGCAGCAGTTTCTTCTTCGGGTCTTTGCGCCCGACTTCGATGAACTGGAAGTCGTTATTCAGACGTTCAGTCATTGCATTACCTCATAACAGCAGCGGCAAGCATCAAGCTGCAAGCTGCAAGACAATCACGTTGGATCGGCAAGCCCGGAGCTGCTTCTGACTTGCAGCTTGGGGCTTGCCGCTTGCGGCTTTATTGCGGGTTGGCACGGGTGCTGGAGAGCAGCGATTTCAAGCTGGCTGCTTTAGGTTTCACCAGCCAGAACTTGCGCAGGTAATCGTCCAGGTTTTCCAGCAGGTTCTGACCCCACTCGCTACCGGTCTCTTCGACGTACTCGGCGAGCACGCTTTCCAGGTGGCTGCGGTAGGCCTCCATCGCTTCGTTGTTGATGCGCTGGATTTCCACCAACTCGTGGTTGACGCGATCGTAGAAGCCATTGTCCATGTCGAGCACGTAGGCGAAGCCGCCGGTCATGCCCGAGCCGAAGTTGTAGCCGGTCTTGCCCAGTACACAGACGAAACCGCCGGTCATGTACTCGCAGCAGTGGTCGCCCGTGCCTTCCACCACGGCATGGGCGCCGGAGTTACGCACCGCGAAACGCTCGCCCGCGGTGCCGGTGGCGAACAGCTTGCCGCCAGTGGCGCCATATAGGCAGGTGTTACCGATAATGGCGCTGTCCTCGGTGGCGAACGGGCTGCCGGCAGGCGGAGTAATGACGATCTTGCCCGCCGTCATGCCCTTACCCACGTAATCGTTGGCGTCGCCTTCCAGGCGCAGGTGCAGGCCACCGGCGTTCCACACACCGAAGCTCTGACCGGCAGTGCCCTTGAAGCGGAAGGTGATCGGCGCACCGTTCATGCCCTGGTTGCCATGCACACGGGCGATCTCACCGGAAATGCGCGCACCGATGGAGCGGTCGCAGTTGCCGATGTTCAGCTCGTACTCACCGCCAGTTTTGTTGGCGATGGCGTCCTTGGCCATTTCCACCATCTTCTCGGCCAGCAGGCCTTCATCGAACGGCGGGTTCTTCGGCACCTGGCAGAACTGCGGCTTGTCAGCCGGGATATGGGCGCTGGCCAGCAGCGGCGACAGATCCAGGTTGCCCTGCTTGGCGGTTTCGCCCGGCAGCATTTCGAGCAGGTCGGTACGCCCGATCAGCTCTTCCAGGCTGCGTACACCGAGCTTGGCCAGCCACTCGCGGGTTTCCTCGGCGACATAGGTGAAGAAGTTCATCACCATCTCGACGGTGCCGATGAAGTGATCCTTGCGCAGCTTGTCGTTCTGCGTGGCCACGCCAGTGGCGCAGTTGTTCAGGTGGCAGATGCGCAGGTATTTGCAGCCCAGGGCGACCATCGGTGCGGTGCCGAAACCAAAGCTCTCGGCGCCGAGGATGGCCGCCTTGATCACGTCCAGGCCGGTTTTCAGACCACCATCGGTCTGCACCCGCACCTTACCGCGCAGGTCATTGCCGCGCAGGGTCTGGTGGGTTTCGGCCAGGCCCAGCTCCCACGGCGCACCGGCGTAACGGATGGAGGTCAGCGGCGATGCGCCGGTGCCACCGTCGTAACCGGAAATGGTGATCAGGTCGGCATAGGCTTTGGCCACACCGGCAGCGATGGTGCCGACACCGGCTTCCGCCACCAGCTTGACCGACACCAGCGCCTTCGGGTTGACCTGCTTGAGGTCATAGATCAACTGCGCCAGGTCTTCGATCGAGTAGATGTCATGGTGCGGCGGCGGCGAAATCAGGGTCACGCCCGGCACCGCGTAGCGCAGCTTGGCGATCAGACCGTTGACCTTGCCACCCGGCAACTGGCCGCCCTCGCCAGGCTTGGCGCCCTGGGCCACCTTGATCTGCAGCACTTCGGCGTTGACCAGGTATTCCGGGGTCACACCAAAGCGGCCGGTAGCCACCTGCTTGATCTTGGAGCTCTTGATGGTGCCGTAGCGGGCCGGGTCTTCGCCGCCCTCACCGGAGTTGGAACGACCACCCAGACGGTTCATCGCCTCGGCCAACGCCTCGTGCGCCTCGGGCGACAGCGCGCCGAGGGAGATGCCGGCAGCGTCGAAGCGCTTGAAGATCGACTGCAGCGGCTCGACTTCGTCCAGGGAAATCGGCGTGGCCGATTCCTTGACCTTGAGCAGGTCGCGGATCATCGACACGGGGCGGGTATCGACCAGCGTCGAGTACTCCTTGTACTTCTCGTAGTTACCCTGCTGCACAGCTTCCTGCAGCGTGCGTACCACGTCCGGGTTGTAGGCATGGTATTCACCGCCGTAAACGAACTTGAGCAGACCGCCCTGCTGGATCGGCTTGCGGTTGTTCCAGGCCTCGAAGGACAGCAGCTTCTGTTCGCTTTCGATATCGACGAAACGCGCCCCCTGGATGCGGCTGGCCACACCCCGGAAGCACAGCTCGGTCACTTCGTCGGCCAGGCCGACCGCCTCGAACAGTTGCGCACCGCGATAGGACGCGACCGTGGAAATGCCCATCTTCGACAGGATTTTCAGCAGGCCTTTGGAGATGCCCTTGCGGTAGTACTTGAAGACCTCGTACAGATCGCCCAGCACTTCGCCAGTGCGGATCAGGTCGCCCAGCACTTCGTAGGCCAGGAACGGATACACCGCCGAGGCGCCGAAGCCCAGCAGCACGGCATAGTGGTGCGGGTCACGCGCAGTGGCGGTTTCCACCAGGATGTTGCAGTCGCAACGCAGGCCTTTCTCGGTCAGGCGGTGATGCACGGCGCCGGTGACCAGCGCAGCATGGGCCGGCAGCTTGCCCGGAGCGATGTGGCGGTCGGTCAATACCAGCAGTACCTTCCCCGCGCGCACGGCTTCCTGGGCCTGGTCGGCCATGTTACGCACGGCCGCTTCCAGACCCAGCGGCTCGTCATAGTTCATGTCGATGACATGACGGTCGAAGCCGGGGCGATCCAGATTCATCAGCGCGCGCCACTTGGCCGGCGAAATAACCGGACTGCTGAGGATCACGCGGGTAGCGTGCTCCGGCGACTCACTGAAGATGTTGCGCTCGGCGCCCAGGCAGATTTCCAGGGACATGACGATCGCTTCGCGCAGCGGGTCGATCGGCGGGTTGGTGACCTGCGCGAACTGCTGGCGGAAGTAATCGTAGGGCGAGCGCACGCGCTGGCTGAGTACGGCCATCGGCGTGTCATCGCCCATCGAGCCGACGGCTTCCTGGCCCTGCTCACCGAGCGGACGCAGCACCTGGTCACGCTCCTCGAAGGTGACCTGGAACATCTTCATGTACTGCTTGAGCTGATCCGGGTCGTAAAAGGCCGAACCATGGTCGCGGTCTTCCAGCGTCGCCTTGATGCGCTGAGCATGCTTGCGCAGCCACAGCTTGTAGGGGTGGCGCGACTTCAGGCGGCTGTCGATGGACTCGGTGTCCAGCACCTGACCAGTTTCGGTATCGACGGCGAGGATCTGCCCCGGGCCGACACGCCCCTTGGCGATGACGTCCTCGGGCTGGTAGTCCCACACGCCAATTTCCGATGCCAGGGTGATGTATCCGTTCCTGGTGGTGACCCAGCGCGCCGGGCGCAGACCGTTACGGTCGAGCAGGCACACGGCATGGCGACCATCGGTCAGCACCACGCCGGCCGGGCCATCCCAGGGCTCCATGTGCATGGAGTTGTATTCGTAGAACGCGCGCAGGTCGGCGTCCATGGTCTCGACGTTCTGCCAGGCCGGCGGAATGATCATGCGCAGGCCACGGAACAGGTCGATGCCGCCGGTGACCATCAGTTCGAGCATGTTGTCCATGCTCGAGGAGTCGGAGCCGACGCGGTTGACCAGCGGGCCCAGCTCGTCGAGGTCGGGAATCAGCTCGTTGGCGAACTTGGTGCGACGAGCCTGTGCCCAGTTACGGTTGCCGGTGATGGTGTTGATCTCGCCGTTGTGCGCGAGATAACGGAACGGCTGCGCCAGCGGCCACTTCGGCAGTGTGTTGGTGGAGAAGCGCTGGTGGAAGACCGCGATGGCGGTCTGCAGGCGCTCATCACCCAGATCTGGGTAGAACTGCTGCAGGTCCGCCGGCATCATCAGGCCTTTGTAGATGATGGTCTTGTGCGAAAAGCTGCAGATGTAGTGATCGCTGTCGCCGGCATTGGCCACCGACGAACGCCGACGAGCACTGAACAGCTTGATGGCGAATTCCTGGTCGCTCAGGCCTTCGCCGCCGATGAACACTTGCTCGATCTGCGGCAGGCGCTCCAAGGCCAGTTGGCCGAGCACGCTGGTATCGATCGGCACCTTGCGCCAGCCCACCAATTGCAGGCCGGCCGCGAGGATCTCGCGGTTCATGTTCTCGCGCGCGGCTTCGGCCTTGGCCGAATCCTGGTTGAGGAACACCATGCCCACAGCGTATTGCCCAGGCAGTGCGACGCCAAATTGCTCCTGGGCGATGGCGCGCAGGAATTGATCAGGCTTCTGGATCAGCAGGCCGCAGCCATCACCGGTCTTGCCGTCGGCGTTGATACCGCCGCGGTGGGTCATGCAGGTGAGGGCTTCAATAGCGGTATTGAGCAGGTGATGACTAGGTTCACCTTGCATGTGGGCGATCAAGCCGAAGCCGCAGTTATCCTTGAACTCATCAGGACGGTACAAACCTGCTTTCATAGGGGAACTCTCACCAGGCTGCCTAGACCTCAGGCAAATTACTTTCTAATTCAATGACTTAAACCCGAAAAGCAGGACAGACCCGCTTTGCTAGGGCAAAAGGGAGGTCATTGTACATATCCACCCACGGCGTCACAAATTTTCGCGACGATAGATTGAATATTTATGTCGCAAAAACGAAGGATAAGACCGACCAGCCATGATAGCGACGATCTGAGCCATCCCAGCGACGGAGACAACTCAGCCGATAGAGACTTGGCAGCTCGATTGAAAGCTGTTCAGGACGAACAGGCAAGAGGGAAAGGGCGGCGTAGATACCGCCCTCATCGCATAGGCTAGCGACTCATTTCCTGCTGGATGCTACCAATGGTTTTCGGCCATGGCTTACCAGCCTGCTGCTTCGCAGGCAGCGTACTGATGGCTGCCTGCGCGGCGTCACGAGTAGCAAAACTACCATAGGTAAGCACATACAGTGGCTGTCCCTGGTGGATCTTCTTGAAGTAGCGATATTCGCTGCCCCCCTGACGCACCATGGCCTGGATGTTGGCCTCCGAACGCGAACCCAGCACCTGCAGCGCATAACGAGAGGCCGGTTGCTGGGCATACCAGTTGCCACTCGATGTGCTCGCGCTCGGCGCTGTCGGCTTGGCTGGCGAAGGGGCTGGGGTCGGTTTGGCAGGTGTCGACTCGACCGGTTTGGGCTGTACCGCAGGCTTAGGTGCAGGTGCAGGTGCAGGTGCAGGTGCAGGTGCAGGTGCAGGTGCAGGTGCAGCAGGGATTGGCGCAGAAGGCGCAGTCACTGTCGAGGGCTCTGGCGCAGCCGGAGGCTCGAAGTCATCCAGTTCCTCGCCCGCCGCCTCGGCCAAAGGCTGACGAATAACGGTTTGCGCTTCGCCAACCAAAGGCAACGGCAGCGGCTGGCTGCTACCGGCAAACTCGATCGCAGGCGCACTACCACCTGATGGAGCCGGAGCAACTTCATCTTCCGCCTGACCGGCAGTCGAAGATCCCAGCGGTAACGCTGAGCTTGCAACCGGCGCCTCCACCCCACTCTGTTCACGCCCCTGCATCAGCCAAGCTGCAAGCACGCCGACAAAGACAACGCCTAACGCCAACAGATGCTTCTTCGGCAACGAGAAGGAAAAACCACGACGCCGCTCACCCGAGCGCTGCTGCAGCATCTGCTCGATCAATAACTCGCGAGCTTCACTATTGATTGCTCCCGGCCAACCGCCGGAGCGCTGATGAATGTCTTCGATCTGCTCATCAGCCAGAATATCAATCCCCTGCCCAGCCCCCTCAAGGCGCTGAGCCAGGTACTCGCGAGTCTCATCCTCTGCGTAGGGCTGCAACTCAATGGCGTGATAACACTCTTCACCCCCAGCCAAAGCCTCAAGACGCGCCAGCAAGGCCTCTTGAGCAAACAGGAAGACGTGCGGGCGACCCTCACCATCCCCCGCGGCAAGCGTCAGAACAACCCCAAGCGCCGCATCATCTAGCTGGTCGGCATCATCAATCAGGAGGTAAACCTCCTGACCGGTCAGCGCCAACTGTGCAATCTGACTCAAAATGCTGCGAGCATCGGCGCTAGCTAGCGACAAGCTTTGAGCAACCTGCCGCAACATCGCTTCACCACCCTGAATGCCCTGGGCGATTACGACACTCTGCACGGCCTGCTTGTTGGTACTGGCAACCAGCGCCTGACGCAACAACGTCTTGCCGCTGCCCTCAGGCCCGGTCACCACCAGCAATAACTGACTGTAACGCGCTAAGTGATGCAACTGCCCCAGCACAGGTTTACGTTGCGCAGGGAAAAACTTAAAGCCCGGCACTCTTGGGGCAAATGGATCGTGGCTAAGCTGGTAATGGGCCAGGAACGCCTCATCAGCATGCAAACTGGTCATGAATCACTCTTCAAGCGTTGATCGAGTGGGCCAGCGCAGCGTAATCAGTACGCAACGTGGCATCGAGAATCTCTCGCGGATAATCGGCCGTTACCACGGCCTCACCTAGGCGTTTTAGCAACACCAGGCGTAGCTGACCATCCAGCACTTTCTTGTCCACCGCCATATGTTCCAGGAACTGTTCTGGCGTCATATCCTGCGGTGGCACGATAGGCAGCCCCGCCGCATGCAGCAAGCGAACGCCACGATCGCGCTCATCTGCTGACAGCCAGCCCAGGCGATGCGACATTTCCAGCGCCATCACCGTGCCAGCCGCAACAGCCTCACCATGCAGCCAAACACCATAGCCCTGCTCGGTCTCGATGGCGTGGCCAAAGGTATGACCGAGGTTCAAGGTCGCCCGGATCCCCGACTCCCTCTCATCAGCCCCCACCACACGAGCCTTCGCGGCGCAGGAGCGTTCGATAGCTTCGGTCAAGGCGCCCTGCTCTAGCGCTCGCAGGGCCGACATATTCTGCTCAAGCCAGCCGAGAAATGGCTCGTCACAGATCAAGCCATACTTGATGACCTCCGCCAGACCTGCCGACAACTCGCGAACCGGCAGAGTATTGAGGCTTGCGGTATCGATAAGCACGGCCTTGGGCTGATAGAACGCCCCAACCATGTTCTTACCTAGAGGGTGATTAATACCCGTCTTGCCCCCCACAGATGAGTCAACCTGGGAAAGCAACGTGGTCGGCACCTGGATGAAGTCGACACCGCGCTGATAACAGGCCGCCGCAAAACCCGCCATATCGCCGATCACACCGCCACCCAAAGCCACAACGGTGGTGCGGCGATCATGCCGAGCCGTCAACAGGCCGTCGAATATCAACTGCAGGGTTTCCCAGTTCTTGAAGGACTCGCCATCAGGCAACACCACACAAGCGACGCTGTAGCCGCCAAGTGACTGCTGCAGCACCTCCAAGTACAGCGGGGCAACCGTTTCATTGGTAATGATCGCAACCTGACGACCAGCGATATGCCGCGACAGTATCTCAGGGCGCGACAGCAAGCCCTGGCCTATGTAGATGGGATAACTGCGCTCACCGAGTTCAACGTGAAGAGTCTGCATGACGCCCCCAGGATGGAAAGGCCGCTAGGATAACGCAGTTCGCCCAAGGCTTTAACGGGGCGAAAGCGTCTCCAATCGAGCGAGGATTTCCTGAACGACCATACGCGGAGGACGCTCATCCGTTTCGATGATCACATCTGCCACTTCGCGATAGAGCGGATCACGCAGCGCCATCAGGTCACGCAAGACCTGCGCAGGATTGGCCGTACGCAATAAAGGGCGATTGCGGTCTCGTGCCGTTCGGTCGATTTGCTGATCCACAGAAGCATGCAGATACACCACGCGCCCACCAGCATGCAAAGCACTGCGGTTCTCGGGGCGCATCACGACGCCCCCGCCAGTGGCAAGCACAAGACCGTCCTGCTGCGCGAGCTCAGCGATAACCGCCTGCTCCCGCTCACGAAACCCCTGCTCACCCTCAACATCGAAGATCCAGGGGATATTGGCGCCCGTACGCTGCTCGATCTCCTTGTCGGAGTCTTTGAAGGGCAAACGCAGTTCTTTAGCAAGTAAACGCCCGATGGTGCTCTTTCCAGCACCCATCGGGCCTACGAGGATTACATTCCGCACTTAGATCATCGATTCACGGCAATGGCTTGGCTGTTCATGATGCGCGGAGTGATGAAAACCAGCAACTCAGTCTTGTTGTCGTTGACGATGTCACGCCGGAAAATCCGCCCCAAGTAAGGGAGATCTCCCAAGAACGGCACCTTCTCCGTAGCCTTGGTCTGGGTATTCTCGAAAACCCCACCAATTACGATCGTCTCGCCATCCGAAACCAACACCTTTGCATTGACTTCGTTCTTATTGATAGGCGGAGCAGATCCATCGAGAGCTCGCTGATAGTCCGCCGAATCCTTGTTGACCTTCACTTCCATGATGATGCGGTTATCTGGAGTAATTTGTGGCGTCACTTCCAGCGATAGGGCCGCCTCCTTGAAGGATGTTGTGGTCGCGCCGCTGGAGCTTGCTTCCTGATAAGGGATCTCCTGACCTTTCAGAATTTTCGCCGTCTCCTTGTCCGAAGTAACCACCTTCGGCTGCGAAACGATTTCACCATTACCCGAGCTCTCCATCGCGGAAAGCTGCAAATCGATGATGGCACTGTTGGAAATGAAACCGATACCGATGCCCGAGGTGCTTCCAGTCACCCCCATATCCACGAATGGGGTAGGCGAACCACCAGTATCACCACCACCGGTAACAGGCAGAGTACACCGACCATTGAAGGGACCGCAGCTAAAGCCATCCTCATCCTCAACACCGATGTTTCCGTTTTGACCGAAGGTTCTCCAACCATTGCCAGCGTTAAGAGCACCGCCCCAGCGCACGCCCAATGCTTTACTGTAATTGACGTTCGCTTCGACTATACGCGCCTCGATCAGCACCTGCCGCACAGGGATATCGAGCTGAGCAATGATGCGCCGCAACTCGTCCAGACGCTCCTGCGTCTGATAAGCAATGATGCTGTTGGTGCGATCATCCACAGTGATGGAACCGCGGGCGTCTGGAGTCCCATCGGCACTGGTAACCGACTGGAACAACTTGGCCATGTCAGCCGCTTTAGCGTAATTGACCTGAATCAGCTCACGACGCAAAGGCGCCAGCTCTGCAATTTGCTTCTGCGATTCCAGCTCTTGGCGCTCACGCGCCGCGATCTCGTCCGCGGGCGCAACAAGCAGCACATTACCCACCTTGCGCTTATCCAAACCCTTGGTCTTGAGCACAAGATCCAAAGCCTGGTCCCAGGGAACATTCTGCAGACGAAGCGTAATATTGCCTGCAACGGTATCACTCGCCACCAAATTCAAATCGGTAAAGTCCGCAATCAACTGCAGCACCGAACGAACATCGATGTCCTGGAAATTAAGCGACAACTTTTCGCCCGTATAGGCAAATCGGTCAGCATTACGACGCTCAACGGCCTCCTGACTGAGCGGCTTGACGCTCAAAGTAAGCTTGTTATCAGTTTGATAGGCGAGATAGTCGTACTGACCAACAGGCTCGACCAAAATACTGGTCTTATCGGCACTGCCGGTAGCGCTTACAAACTGCACCGGAGTAGCGAAATCCTTGACGTCCAAGCGTACACGTAGAGAGTCAGGCAACTGGGTTTTGGCGAAGTCCAAGCGAATCTTCCCACCCTGTTCCTGAATATCCGGGCTTATGGAGGCGTCAGACAATGTAATCACAACATTGCCTTCACCCTGCTCACCACGCTGAAAATCAATGTTGCTCACCGACTTGGCTTGCATACCGTAGGTTTTCTCACGTGGAGCCTGAGCGACCGGGGCAGGCGTCGCCACAGCCGGGCGACTTGCGGTCGACGCATTGCCCCCGACCAGGACATAGAGGTCATTGCCTTCGACACGCGTACTATAGGGAGCCAACGAAGTTAGATTGACGATCAATCGCGTACGGTCTTTAGCCTCAACGATGGTCACACTGCGCGCATTACCCGCACCCAACTCCTTATTCTTGGTACCCAACTTATTGGACACCCCCGGAAGGTCAAGGGCGATACGTGCGGGCTGCTCGATCGTGTAACCACGAGGCGCAGTAACCGGCTCGTCAAAAGACAGTTTCAGCTCGACACGATCGCCTGGCAGGCTGGCGACGTTCATACCCTGAAGATTCGCTGCCAGAACCGATGACGATAACAAGGTCATCACCAGGGCAACACTCAGACGCGAAAGGGAGCCATTCATTTTCGTACCCTGTTTGGCAGACAGATTATTGGTATTCATTTATTCACTTGCTCCTTCAGGAGCGCTCCTTCAAGGGCAGCGTACGAGGCCGCTCAAGCCAGCCACCGTCACCATCAGGAACGATCTCGACCACTTCGACTTTGGATTCGTCGATAGCTGTGATTTTGCCGTCATTACGCCCCAGATAATCGCCAACCTTGACTCGATGAACCCCCCCTGCACCATTGACCAAGGCGAACAGCTCTTGATCATTCCTCAGGGTTCCCACCATCTGGAAAGACTCGATATTGAAGCCTTCCAAGAACTGCTTGACTCGAGTTTCGTCCGGTTTAATTTCTTTAGAGCCCTTCTGTCGGGCAACTACGTCGATCTTAACGGGAGGCTGAAAAGGGCTGCGCAAGGATGCAGCTTTGTAGATAAAACTCTCATAAGGCGGAAAAGTAGGGAGTGGTTCGATAGCGCCTTTAGGCTTGGCACGCACCTCATCCATATAGGCACGCAGGTCAGAAAAATCACTACCCGAACCGCACCCGGCAACAAGCGAAACAATCAGCACAAGAGGCATGCGAGAAATACGCATCATTGAGCCCCCTTGTCGTTGTAGCGATAGGTTTTAGCCATTATCTGCATGCTCAAACGCGTGGAGCTATCGGCACTACTTGGCGCCAATTGAAAGTCATGCAAGGTAACGATTCGCGGCAAGCGCGCAACGCCACTCACGAAAGTAGCCAGGTCGTGATAAGTCCCAGTAACTTTTATCTGAATAGGCAATTCGATATAAAACTGCTGGGTAACTTCAGGCAGCAACTTGATTTCTTCGAACTCAAGACCACTATCCAACCCCGTACGTGTAATGTCCTCCAACAGACCAGGCACTTCAGTGTCGCTAGGCAGTTGCTTGAGCAACGCACCGAACGAAACCTCCATCTCTTTCATCTGTTCTTTATAAGCCTCAAGATTTGCCGCCTGAAAAGCCTTGGTGGAAAATTGCTGTTTAAGCGTCCCTTCTTCTTGCTGGCGCTGCTCCAGCACGGCCTGCATGTCTTTCAAATGAAAGTTGTAGCCAAGAAACAACATCACAACGAACAGCAGTAGACCCGCAATAAATTTTACCGGCCCTGGCCAAGAGCCAAGGTTATTAACATCCAGGTCGTTGATATCGACACTACGCAAACTTTCCAGCGACTCACGAATGCTCATTTTCCGGCCTCCGGCTGCTGCTCAGGCTGCGTCTGCTGCACGGTCAACTGAAACACGTTCGCTTGATCCACCGCCCCCGCCGTGACCGCTTTCACTTCAGTCAGATTAGGCGCTGTCAGCCATTCGGAGGCATCGAGATTACGCATGAGATTGGAAACTCGGTTATTGGACTCGGCAGCCCCGACGATAGCGATATCCTTGCCGGTCATTTTCACACTGGTGAAATACACGCCATCCGGTAAAGTTCTCACCAACTGATCGAAAATACGCCCAATAATCGGTCGATTGCCCTGCAAATCCTGAATGATCTTCATGCGCTCAAGCAATTGCTGACGACGCGTTTTCAGCTCGCTAATTTCCTTGATCCGCGCATCAAGAACAGCAATTTCCTTTTTGATGAAAGCATTACGGGCATCCTGATTTTCGATCGCCCCCGACAGCACCTGATCACTGAGGAAAACAAGGCCTGCCGCAACGATCAGCACACCCACCAGACTGACCAAAAAGCGCTGCTTGCGCTCTTCTCGTAGCTGCTCACGCCAGGGAAGTAAGTTGATCCGCGCCATCAGTCGAAACTCCTCATCGCCAGACCACAGGCAATCATCAATGACGGCGCATCACTGGCCAGAGCCCCCGCATTGACTTTGCTGCCCAAGGCCATATCGGCAAAAGGGTTAGCCACGAGGGTTTGCGTTCCGATCTTCTGCTGAATGAGGCGATCCAAATCGGTAATCGAGGCAGTACCACCGGCCAGCAGTATGTAGTCGACGTCATTGAACTGACCTGCCGCGAAGAAGAACTGCAGCGAGCGAGACACCTGCTGCACGACAGCTTCCTTGAAGGGTTGCAGCACCTCTGAATCATAGTCATCCGGCAAGCCACCCTGCTTCTTCGCCAGGCCAGCCTCTTCGACAGAAAGGCCATAGCGTCGCTGAATTTCTTCAGTCAGTTGTTTGCCGCCGAACAGTTGTTCACGGGTATAAATGGTGCGCCCGTTGTGCAATACACTCAGAGTCGTCATGGTGGCACCAATATCGACAACCGCAACCGTCAGCTCATCATGCCCTGCACCTAGCTGAGCTTCGAGCAGAGCATAAGCCCGCTCCAGAGCGTAAGCCTCGACATCGACGACCTTGGCAGTCAACCCTGCCAGGGCAAGCGCTGCCTCACGCACTTCGACGTTCTCTTTTCGACAGGCTGCGAGCAGCACCTCGACACGCTCGGGGTTACGAGCAGCCGCACCCTGAACCTCGAAGTCGATCGCAACTTCCTCAAGCGGGTATGGGATGTACTGATCAGCTTCGATCTTCAGTTGATTCTCCAATTCATCGTCGGAAAGCCCTGCTTCCATCTCGATAGTTTTGGTAATCACTGCAGAGCCGGCCACGGCTACGGCGGCGGCCTTAACCCCGGTCTTGGCCTTGGCCAACACGCGAGAAAGCGCCTGCCCCACCCCTTCAAGTTCGGCGATGTTTTTTTCTACCACAGCATTTGGTGGGAGCGGCTCGACAGCGTAGGCCTCTACCTTGTAGCGGCTTCCCGAGCGACTCAATTCGAGGAGCTTCACTGAGGTCGAGCTTATGTCGATCCCCAGCAGCGTATTCGCTTTCTTCTTGAAGAGCCCTAGCACGACCGTTTTCCTATTAGCATCCGCGACTTACGGACTATTTATGTTTTTCCACATTAAATATCAGTCTTGACAGAAGCGCAAATGGCTACCCGGAGGAAAAAACGCTTATAATGTGATCAGTTTTTCCCTTTTAGCCCCGGCTACTGCTTAACTCATTCTTTTACTTGGAATTCCTGACATTTTGATGCGCCTGCTGAAGTTCTTTTGTTGGTCTTGCGTTGCCATATTTTGTGGACTGTTGCTCAGTTTAAGCGGCGCATACCTTTATCTTAGCCCCACCCTTCCGTCCGTCGAGTCGCTGCGCCAGGTTCAGTTGCAGATTCCACTGCGGGTCTACAGCAGCGATGGCAAGCTGATCGCCGAGTTCGGCGAGATGCGCCGTTCCCCCATTCGCTTCGATGAAATCCCCAAGGACTTCATCAGCGCCCTGCTTGCAGCCGAAGACGATAACTTCGCCAACCATTATGGCGTCGATGTGAGCAGCCTGATGCGCGCTGCCACGCAATTATTGAAGAGCGGTCAGATACAAAGTGGTGGCAGCACCATCACCATGCAGGTGGCGAAGAATTTCTTCCTCACTAATGAACGCAGCTTCTCGCGCAAGGCAACGGAGATTCTTCTAGCGCTGCAAATCGAACGCGAGCTGAGCAAAGACGAAATCCTCGAGCTCTATGTAAACAAAATCTACCTCGGCAACCGCGCCTATGGCATCGAAGCCGCCGCACAGGTCTACTACGGCAAATCCATCCGCGACCTATCGCTGGCACAGATGGCCATGATTGCTGGTCTGCCGAAAGCGCCGTCGCGCTACAACCCGCTAGTCAACCCAACCCGAGCCAAAGAGCGCCGCGACTGGATTCTCGGTCGCCTGTATCGCCTTGGCCGCATAGACCAGACTCGCTATGAAAACGCTCTAGCCGAGGGAGTCGATGCCCGCTACCACGTCCCCACCCCTGAGCTGAACGCCCCGTACATTGCTGAAATGGCACGTGCCGAAATGGTCGGTCGTTATGGCAGCGAGGCTTACACGGAAGGCTACAACGTCACCACCACCGTCCCCAGTAATCTGCAAGAAATTGCCAATACCGCGCTGCGCGACGGGCTGATCGCCTATGACCAACGCCATGGTTACCGTGGCCCGGAAAGCAGCCTACCCGGCATGACCCGCGAAACCTGGCAAAACGAGCTGAGCAAGTTCCGCAGCATCGGCGGCCTGGAACCCGTCGTCGTTACTCAGGTAGAGAAAAGCGGCATCCTGGTAATCAACCGCAGAGGTGAAGAGCAGGCTGTCTCTTGGGACAGCATGAAATGGGCGCGCCCTTTCTTGAACACCAACAGCCTCGGCCCACGACCACAGCAGCCTGCCGATGTGGTCAAGGTTGGCGACATCGTGCGAGTACAGCGTCAGAGCGATGACAGCCTGAGTTTCGCGCAAATTCCCACCGCACAGAGTGCTCTGGTTTCGCTTGATCCTTACAGCGGCGCGATTCAGTCACTGGTCGGCGGCTTCTCCTTCGATCAAAGCAACTACAACCGCGCGACACAGGCCAAGCGCCAGCCCGGCTCAAGCTTCAAACCCTTCATCTATAGCGCTGCGCTGGACAACGGCTACACCGCCGCCACCCTAGTAAACGATGCACCGATCATCCTCTCCGATGACTACCTGTCGCAGAAGTGGCGTCCGAAGAACGACAACAACACCTTCCTCGGCCCGATCCGCCTGCGTGAAGCACTGTACAAGTCGCGCAATCTGGTCTCGATTCGCCTGCTGCAGGACCTCGGGGTTTCGCGCACGCTCGATTACATCCAGCGCTTCGGCTTCGATGAGCAAGACCTGCCACGCAACCTGTCGCTCGCACTCGGCACAGCCAGCCTCACCCCGATGGAGATTGCCGAGGGCTGGGCAACCTTTGCCAATGGCGGCTACAAAATCGAGCCGTACCTGATCCAGCGCATCGATGATCGCAACGGCAAAACACTGTTCCGCGCCAACCCGGCACGCGTCCCCGGCACCACTGCGGTATCGGAAGCAGCCAACCAGACAGCCAACGCAGAAAACGATCTGCCGACAGAAGAGCCCAAGGTCGCCGAACAGATCATCGACGAGCGCACGGCTTACATCATGACCAGCATGCTACAGGACGTGATCCGTCGCGGTACCGGCCGCAGAGCGATGGCCCTGGGTCGCGATGACTTGGCAGGCAAGACCGGCACCACCAATGAATCCAAAGACAGTTGGTTCTCGGGCTACAACGCGGACTACGTCACCACCGTATGGACTGGCTTCGATCAGCCGGAAAGCCTGGGCCGCAACGAATACGGCGGCACTGTGGCACTGCCCATCTGGATGAATTACATGGGGCCGGTGCTCAAGGGACGTCCGAGTCATACGCCCAAGGAACCCAAAGGTATCCTCACGCTACGGGTCGACCCCGTAAGCGGCCGCGCAGCCTCGCCAGGTACGCCGGATGCCTACTTCGAGCTATTCAAGAGTGAGGACACGCCACCAGAGATGAACGAGCTCGAACCGGGAGTAGGCGCCCCTGGCAGCCCTCTCCCCGCTGACGAGATGGCGCCAATCGATTTGTTCTAAAGCAGCAGCGACAAGCTGCAAGTCTCAAGCGCCAGGTAGCAGCGGCGCGGGGAGCACTTGAGATACAGGCAGACGAGACCAAGGCCATGCCTTGGTTCTCTTTAGCTCTTACTTGAAGCTTGTGACTCAATAAAAAACCCGCCGAAGCGGGTTTTTTATTGCTAGGCAGCTTAGCCGTTGAACACTTCATCAACCGAGTTCAGCGGGTAGTGCTTCGGATAGGGCAGCGTCGCTACACCGGACTCGATGGCAGCCTTGGCCACAGCATCGGAGACCACGGTGATCAGGCGCTTGTCCATCGGCTTCGGAATGATGTACTCACGGCCAAAGCTCAGCGAATCAACGCCGTAGGCTTCGCAAACATCCTGCGGCACCGGCAGCTTAGCCAGATCACGCAGCGCCAGAGCAGCAGCAATCTTCATCTCTTCATTAATGCGAGTGGCGCGAACATCCAAAGCACCACGGAAGATGAAGGGGAAGCCCAGCACGTTGTTAACCTGGTTCGGGTAGTCGGAACGACCGGTTGCCATGATCACGTCGTTGCGGGTGGCATGCGCCAGCTCCGGCTTGATTTCCGGGTCCGGGTTGGAGCAGGCGAATACGATCGGGTTAGCCGCCATGCGCTGCAGATCTTCCGCGCCCAGCAGGTTGGCACCGGACAGACCGACGAATACGTCGGCACCTTCCAGCGCATCGGACAGGGTGCGCTTGTCGGTCTCGGTGGCGAATACGGCCTTGTACTGGTTCAGGTCGTCACGGCCGGCGTGGATTACGCCCTGACGGTCGATCATGAAGATGTTCTCGACTTTGGCACCCATGCTCACCAGCAACTTCATGCAGGAGATAGCGGCAGCGCCAGCACCCAGGCAGACGATTTTGGCGTCTTCGAGGGTCTTACCAGCGATTTCCAGAGCATTGAGCATACCGGCCGCGGTGACGATGGCGGTGCCGTGCTGATCATCATGGAAAACCGGGATATCGCACTGCTCGATCAGCGCGCGTTCGATCTCGAAGCATTCGGGGGCCTTGATATCTTCCAAGTTGATGCCGCCGAAAGTGATGGAGATGCGCTTTACGGTGTCGATGAAAGCCTGCGGGCTTTCCGAGTCGACTTCGATGTCGAACACATCGATGCCAGCGAAACGCTTGAACAGCACACCCTTGCCTTCCATCACCGGCTTGGAAGCCAGCGGGCCGAGGTTACCCAGACCAAGGATGGCGGTACCGTCGGAGATCACGGCGACCAGGTTGCCTTTACCGGTGTAACGGTAGGCCAACTCGGCATCACGGGCGATTTCACGCACCGGCTCAGCAACGCCAGGGCTGTAAGCCAGCGACAGGTCACGAGCGGTAGAAGTGGCTTTGGTCAACTCGACGCTGAGCTTACCGGGACGGGGCTGAGCGTGGTATTCGAGAGCGGCAGTTTTGAGATCTGACATAGTGGCGTTCCGCCTTTTTTACTGTTGAATGGGCAGGCGGGCGAGGATACGCAAGTTGCATATAACTCGACAAGACTGTTCGGTCGCACTGCAACCACTCATTCAGCGTAGCGTCTTCAGCCAATCTCCGGGGCGTGGTTCGCCACTTGGATAGAGGTTGTTGAGCAGACGCAAACGCGCCTCGCCGCCCTCTGCCGCTGCGCCCTGACCAACGAATGCGGCCAAACGCTGCCCCGCCCGCACTCGCTGCAATTTCAGGCGCACCGGCTCGGCCAATAGGCGCTCCTGCGGCGTCAGCGCGCGCAAGCTGCGAATCACGCTCAGGAAGCGCTCGTCCTCGGTTTCCAGGGAGGCGCGCCCCTTGACTGCCGCGACAAAGAGAAAGGCGCTGTCACCGCGATAAATCACCGCCACTCGGCGCGCCGACTGCCCGGAAAGCACGGCGGTATAACCCCGCAACGGCCCGACCTGTAACGGCTCACCGGCGAGAAGGCGCTGATTGCCAACCCGCTTACGCAAGAACTCGACGGGGCTCAAGCGCTTATCTGCCGCCTCCAGTGTCACGGCGATGAACGCCTGCTCATCTTCGCTATGACCAATCAATACATCCGGACGATTGACCAGTTGCCAGCCAGGCGGGTAGTTCAGGGTGAAATCCAGCGGCCCATGATAGAAATGCTGGCCACGCCGAATGCCACTGGATGCCGAATCGCCAAACACCAGACCATCGAGCATCTGCAGAAAGACGTCACGCCCGACTTCCTGCTGACCGCCCGCCAGGGCACGGGCCGGGCCGATCACCTCCTGCAAGCGACGGTCATTGTCCGGGTGCGTATCGAACAAGCCGTGGTAGCCGCCACTCTCGGGCACCGCCTCTCCACGCTTGGCAGCCTGATCACGAGCGAAGGTCTCCTGATTCTTCAGCACCTTGACCACCTCGATCATCGCTTGCGGGTCGTAGCCTGCACGCGCCAGGTACTGGGCACCAAGACCGTCAGCCTCAAGCTCCATATCGCGCCCATAGCCACGCACGAAGGCATTGCCCATAACATTGGTGACGTCGCCCATCGCACCAATGCCCGTACCAATGGCAGCCGCCTGACCAAGTAGGCCCCAGGCCATCGACTGGCTCTGCTGGCGCACACTGTGACGCGCCGTGACGTGACCGACCTCATGCCCCAGCACCGCGGCCAGCTCCGCCTCGGAGTTGAGATAGGCAAGCAGCCCGCGATGGATATAGATGTAGCCGCCCGGCAGGGCGAAGGCGTTGACGTCCGGGCTGTCCACCAAGGTGAAGACATACTTGAGCTGGCCACGGTGACTGCTACGCGCCACCCGCTCACCCACACGCTGGATATAGGCCTGCAACCTGGCGTCATCGTAGCGAGGGTTCTGCTTGAGAATTTCCTGGTTGTAGCGGGCGCCGAGTTCCAGCTCCTGACGCTCGCTCATCATCACGAAATCGCTGCGCCCGGTTGCCGGGTTGACCGCGCAGCCGGCCAGCCAGAACAGCGCCAGACACAGCATCAGCACAGACTTCACGGCAGCACCTCCAGCATGGCCGGATCGGTCAATGGCAACAGCCAGCGCGCCTGTCCCGACCGGCTCGCACCTCGCGCCTGCCGGTCGATCACCCAGCCACGCGCCTCGACACTTCGGCCTTTCAGGCGCGCCAAGGCACGCTCGTCGAAATCCGCGAGCAACTCGGGCGCCACGCGCAACACGCGATTGCCGTCCATCTCCAGCCACAGCCCACCACGATTGCGCTGTACAGAGGCGACACGTCCGCTTATCAGGGCGAAGCCGCCACGACGCAACTGCCCGGCCTGCTTGACCTGCGCCTGCGTCCACAAGCCCAGACGCTGCTGGCGCGCCTCACGCTCGGCCTGCACCTGGCAGCTCACAAGTTGCGTATTGGGCGCGACAGCGACCATGAAGCCGAGCCCCTCGCGGAGCAACTGCGCTTCCAGATTGCGCCCATTACGGTCATACAGATGCGCCAAGGTACGGCCATAACGATCCTTGCCCTGCTTGCCAGGCAGCACACCGACCTTGCCGCCACTGGACTCGACCAGCGCTTGCAGGCGGCGCTTGGCCTGGACGGCATAAGGCTCATCACTGCGGCCTTTGCGCCCTAACTCGGGAGTATTGATACCGATTAGACGCACACTGCGACCATCGGCCAGACGCAACGTATCGCCGTCCACCACTTGGCGCACAGCGACCTGCGGCAGATCGGCGCGCAGCGGGCAGAACGCCTGCGCGAGATCCAACCACAGCAGAGAAACGAAAAAGGCGCCCACCAGGGACGCCTTTTTCAGATTTACGGAAAGGTGCATGGCACGTTCCGCTATCGTTCGGCCGCTTACTTGGCGCCGAATACGCCGAAGCGCTGCTTGAAGCGGTCGATACGACCACCGGTGTCCAGCACTTTCTGCTTACCGGTGTAGAACGGGTGGCACTCGGAGCAAACGTCCAGGCTCAGGTTCTTACCGATGGTGGAGCGGGTCTTGATGACGTTACCGCAGGAGCAGGTGGCGTCGATTTCGACGTAATTCGGGTGGATATCGGCTTTCATGGTGCTTTCCTCGGGGTAGTCGTGCCGCCACCCGACCCAACGTCAGGCACCGCACAGAAATAGGCCGCGCATATTACCAGACAAACAGGGCTATGCAAGCCGCGCTAGGCGCCGACTGTCGCATGCTAAGATCGCTCGCCAGCCATGGAGCCCCTGCGTGTCCGATCTGATCCTGCGCCTAGCCTTACCGTCACCGCTGCGCCGCCTGTTCGACTACCTGCCGCCTGCTGGCGTGTCGCGCAATGCTCTGCAGCCAGGCGCGCGCCTGCGCGTGCCGTTCGGGCGGCGAGAAATGATCGGCATTCTGGTGGAACTCGATAGCCAGAGCGAGGTGCCGCCGGACAAACTCAAGCCCGCGCTTGAGCTGCTCGATGCGCGTTCGCCGCTGCCGACCTCGCTGTTCAAGCTGTGCCTGTGGACCGCACAGTACTACCAGCACAGCCTCGGCGACACCCTGAGCTGGGCGCTACCGGTGCTGCTGCGCCAAGGCGAACCCGCCCAAGTACATCAAGAACGCTACTGGCTGGCCAAGCCCGGCGCCAGCGTCGACGATCCACGCCTGGCGCGCGCACCGCGTCAGCAGGAGGCACTCAAGGCCCTGGCGCAGCACCCGCATGGCGTTGCTCACAGCCTGCTCAGCCAGTTACAGCTCAACCGCGACAGCCTGCAACTGCTGCACGAGAAAGGCCTGGTCAAGGTCGAGCTACGGCGCAACCAACCGCACGCCAAGCCTGCTCACTGGCTAGCCCAGCCGGAACTGCCGCTCAATAGCGAGCAGCGCGCTGCCGTCAACGCAGTCGCCTCGGGCTGGGGGCGCTTCAATGCCTACCTGCTGGCCGGCGTGACCGGCAGTGGCAAAACCGAGGTTTACCTGCAACTGATCCACCAGTGCCTGCAAGCTGGCAAGCAAGCACTGGTGCTGATCCCCGAGATCAACCTCGGCCCGCAGACCTTCGAGCGCTTCGCCCGCCGCTTCAATGCACGCATCGCCTTGCTGCACTCGGCAGTGAGCGACCGCGAGCGCCTGGACGCCTGGCTGGCCGCTCGCGATGGCGAGGCCGACATCATCATCGGCACTCGCTCGGCATTGTTCACGCCAATGAAGCATCCCGGCCTGATCATCGTCGACGAGGAGCACGACGCTTCCTATAAACAGCAGGAGGGCCTGCGCTACCACGCCCGTGACCTGGCTCTGGTGCGCGCCCACCAAGACAACATACCGATCGTACTGGGCTCAGCCACACCTTCACTGGAAAGCCTGCACAACGCCCACACGGGCCGCTACGCCCTGCTCAAGCTGACTCAACGCGCTGGCGGCGCCAGCCAACCACGTTTCCTACGCCTGGACGTCAAGAGCAGGCCGCTGGACTCCGGTATTTCCGGGCCGATGCAGCAAGCCATCGCCCAGACGCTCGCAGCAGGTCAGCAGGTGCTGGTGTTCCTCAACCGCCGCGGCTTCGCCCCGACCCTGCTCTGCCACGACTGCGGCTGGCTATCGGAATGCCCACGCTGCGATGCACGCATGACCGTGCACCAGCGCTACCAGGAACTGCGCTGCCATCACTGCGGCCATGTCGAACGCCAGCCGAGCAATTGCCCCAAGTGCCAACACGTCGACCTGCGCCCAGTCGGTGCCGGCACCGAGCGTGCCGAAGAACGCCTGGCTGTACTGTTCCCCGATTACCCGGTGTTGCGCATCGACCGTGACAGCACGGCGCGTAAGGGCGCGATGGATCGCCTGTTCGCCACCATCAACAAGGGCGAGCCATGCATTCTGGTGGGCACCCAGATGCTCGCCAAGGGCCATCACTTCCCGCGCGTCACTCTGGTGGCCATTCTCGATGCCGATGGCGGCCTTTTCTCGGCGGACTTTCGCGCCAGCGAGCGCATGGCCCAGTTGATCGTGCAGGTGGCTGGCCGCGCCGGGCGTGCCGAAGAACCAGGCAAGGTGATCATCCAGAGCCATCTGGCTGATCATCCGCTGCTGGTGCAACTGACCGAACAGGGCTACTTCGCCTTCGCCGAACAAGCCCTGAGCGAACGTCGCGCCGCCGGTCTGCCACCTTTCTGCCACCTGGCCCTGCTGCGCGCAGAAGCGCACAAGCCTGGCCAGGCCGAGAGTTTTCTCGACCAAGCCTGTAGCGAAGCCGAGCACTTACTGGGCGAGCTGGGACTTTCCGGCATCGAACTGCTGGGGCCGATCCCCGCCCCGATGGAACGCCGCGCCGGGCGCTTTCGCGCGCAACTACTGCTACAGGGCAGCGCTCGCGCCTCGCTACACCGCCTGCTCACACCCTGGCTGCAGGCCCTTGAGCAAATGCCCAGCGGCCGCGCCGTACGCTGGTCGCTGGACGTCGACCCGATCGATCTGTTCTGAACCGACGCACTGTAACAGTCTGCAGGGTGGGCCGGGCGGCGCCCCGCTTCAGCCCACCAGCAGCGGCCAGCCTTGGTGGGCTGCAGCCCACCCTACCCACTCCCCACGGAAACGCGGCACGCTTTTCCTTGCCGCTTGTGGCTTGCAGCTTGTCGCTGCTCTTATAATGCGCAGTTTTCGACCAAAGCCCCCAAGGCAGCCCGAGCCGAACATGAAAGACAGCATTCGCCACCTGATCCAGCAAGCCCTCGCCCGCCTCACCGCCGAAGGCGTGCTGCCTGAAGGCCTGACGCCGACCATTCAGGTGGAGAACACCAAGGATAAAACCCACGGCGACTTCGCCAGCAATATCGCCATGATGCTAGCCAAACCCGCCGGTATGAAGCCGCGCGACCTGGCCGAGAAGCTGATTGCCGCCCTGCCCGCCGACGAGCAAATCAGCAAGGTGGACATCGCCGGCCCCGGCTTCCTGAATTTCTTCCAGAACAGCGACGCCCTGGCCCAGCGCCTGGAAGCGGCGCTGGCCGACGCCAAGCTCGGCGTGCGCAAGAGCGGCGCAGCGCAGCGCGTGGTGGTCGACCTGTCGGCGCCCAACCTGGCCAAGGAGATGCACGTCGGTCACCTGCGCTCGACCATCATTGGCGACAGCGTGGCGCGTGTACTGGAGTTTCTCGGCGACAGCGTGATCCGCCAAAACCACGTCGGCGACTGGGGCACCCAGTTCGGCATGCTGCTGGCCTACATGCAGGAGAACCCGGCGGCAGCCGAGAGCGAACTGGCCGACCTGGAAGGCTTCTACCGAGCAGCCAAGAAGCGCTTCGACGAGTCGCCCGAATTCGCCGACCGTGCACGCCAACTGGTGGTCGAACTGCAGGCCGGCGACGCCGAGTGCCTGCGCCTGTGGAATCGCTTCAACGACATCTCCCTGAGCCACTGCCAGGCGCTCTATGACCGCCTCGGCGTCAAACTGAGCATGGCCGACGTCAAGGGCGAAAGCGCCTACAACGACGACCTGCCGCAGGTGGTCGCCGATCTGGCCGCCAAAGGCCTGCTGACCGAAGACAACGGCGCCCAGTGCGTATTCATGGACGCCTTCAAGAACGCCGAAGGCAACCCGCTGCCGCTGATCGTGCAGAAGGCTGGCGGCGGCTACCTGTATGCCACCACCGACCTGGCTGCCACCCGCTACCGCGCCGGTACGCTCAAGGCCGACCGCGTGCTGTACTTCGTCGACCAACGCCAGGCCCTGCACTTCCAGATGGTCTTCGCCTGCGCCCGCCTGGCTGGCTTCGTGCCCGCCAGCATGGACATGGAACACATGGGCTTCGGCACCATGAACGGCCCGGACGGCCGCCCGTTCAAGACTCGCGACGGCGGCACGGTGAAACTGGTGCAACTGCTCGATGAAGCCGAGCAGCGCGCTTACGAGCTGGTCAAGAGCAAGAACCCGGAGCTGGGCGACGACGAGCTGCGTCAGATTGCCCGCGTGGTCGGCATCGCCTCGGTGAAGTACGCCGACCTGTCCAAGCATCGCACCAGCGACTACAGCTTCAACTTCGACCTGATGCTGAGCTTCGAGGGCAATACCGCACCTTACCTGCTGTACGCCTACACCCGTGTGGCCGGTGTGTTCCGCAAGCTGGGCACGGGCGTGGAGGAAATCGGCGGGCAGATTACCCTGGCCGCCGAACAGGAGCAGGCTCTGGCCGCCAAGCTGGCGCAGTTCAACGAACTACTCGCCAGCGTCGCCGAGAAAGGCACGCCACACATGCTCTGCGCTTACCTGTACGACATCGCGGGTCTGTTCTCCAGTTTCTACGAGAACTGCCCAATCCTTACGGCCTCCGATGAAGCCACCCGCAACAGCCGCCTGCGCCTGACCGCCCTAACCGGCCGCACCCTCAAGCAGGGCCTGGAGCTGCTCGGCCTGGAAACCCTGGAGCGGATGTAAATGGCAGCGCGCAAGAAGCCAGCCCCAAAGCGCGGCGCAAGCCGTTACCAAGCCCCGGCGAAAAAGCCTGTACCGGGCTGGATCTGGCTGGCCTGCGGCCTGGTGGTCGGCGGCTTCTTCATGTTCCTGTTCAGCCTCGAACCGGGGCGTGACGAGGTACGCCGCGACAAGGGCGAGCAGGCCAAGAGCAGCAAGGTCGAACCCAAGCCCAAGGCGAACGAGCCAGACAAGCCCAAGTACGACTTCTACACCCTGCTGCCGGAGTCCGAGGTGATCCTGCCGCAAGCGCTGGAGGAAACGCCAACACCAGCGCCTGCGCCGGAACAGAAACCGGTTACCCCAGAGGAAGCGGCGAAGATCGACACCGCCCGCGCCGAAGCCGCACTGCAAGGGCAAGTACCGCCGCCCGCCCCGCAGGTGATTGCCAATGCGCCGCTGACCACGCAGTTCTTCCTTCAGGCCGGCTCGTTCCGCCGCCGCGAAGACGCCGACGCGCTGCGTGCGCAGATCATCCTGCTCGGCCAGAGCGTGCAGGTCGAAGCCGGCAAGGTGCGCGATGAAACCTGGAACCGCGTGCTGGTTGGCCCCTTTGCCACCCGCGAACAGCTCGCTGCCGCGCAGAAATCCCTCGCCGCCAGCGGCTTCGGCAACCTGCTGTTACAGCAGCGTCAGATCCGCTGAGCAGCGATTCACCCGCTGGCGGTTGAAAAGCCGCGGCGGGCACCCCATCTGATTCTCCATCCGGGCAATTCGCCCCGCAGCGTGGAGATTCACCCTTGACCACCATCGTTTCAGTACGCCGCCACGGCAAGGTCGTGATGGCTGGTGACGGCCAGGTTTCCCTCGGCAACACCGTCATGAAGGGCAACGCCAAGAAGGTGCGCCGCCTCTACCACGGTCAGGTGCTGGCCGGCTTCGCCGGCGCTACCGCCGATGCCTTCACCCTGTTCGAGCGCTTCGAAGGCCAGCTTGAGAAACACCAGGGCCATCTGGTGCGCGCCGCTGTCGAGCTGGCCAAGGACTGGCGTACCGACCGCAGCCTGAGCCGCCTGGAAGCCATGCTGGCCGTGGCCAACAAGGACGCCTCACTGATCATCACCGGCAACGGCGACGTAGTCGAACCCGAGGAAGGCCTGATCGCCATGGGTTCCGGTGGCAACTTCGCCCAGGCCGCCGCCCGCGCCCTGCTGATGAAGACCGACCTGTCCGCCCGTGAAGTGGCCGAAACCGCGCTGGGCATCGCCGGCGATATCTGCGTCTTCACCAATCATCACCAGACCATCGAGGAACTGGACGCCCCCGAGTGACGTCCGTTCTTCCATCCCGATTCGATAGCGAGCCCGATTCCATGTCCATGACGCCCCGCGAGATCGTCCACGAACTCAACCGCCACATCATCGGCCAGGACGACGCCAAGCGCGCCGTTGCCATTGCCCTGCGCAACCGTTGGCGGCGCATGCAACTGCCGACCGATCTGCGCCAGGAAGTCACGCCGAAGAACATCCTGATGATCGGCCCGACCGGCGTGGGTAAAACCGAGATCGCCCGCCGCCTGGCCAAACTGGCCAACGCGCCGTTCCTGAAAGTCGAAGCGACCAAATTTACCGAGGTCGGCTACGTCGGCCGCGACGTCGAATCGATCATCCGTGATCTGGCCGATGCTGCCGTGAAAATGCTCCGTGAGCAGGAAATGGTCAAAGTCCGCCACCGCGCCGAGGACGCCGCCGAAGAGCGCATCCTCGACGCCCTGCTGCCACCGGCGCGCCAGGGTTTCGGTGACGAGCCTGCCCGCCACGAGGATTCCAACACCCGTCAGTTGTTCCGCAAACGCCTGCGCGAGGGTCAACTGAACGACAAGGAAATCGACATCGAGGTCGCCGAATCGCCGATGGGCGTGGAAATCATGACCCCGCCAGGCATGGAGGAAATGACCAGCCAATTGCAGAACCTCTTTTCCGGCCTCGGCAAAGGCAAGACCAAGACCCGCAAACTCAAGGTCGCCGACGCGCTGAAAATGGTGCGCGACGAAGAGGCTGCACGCCTGGTCAACGAGGAAGAACTCAAGGCTCGCGCCCTGGAAGCGGTCGAGCAGCACGGCATCGTCTTCATCGACGAAATCGACAAAGTGGCCAAACGCGCCAACGCCGGCGGCGCCGATGTATCGCGTGAAGGCGTGCAGCGCGACCTGCTGCCGCTGATCGAGGGCTGCACGGTCAACACCAAGCTGGGCATGGTCAAGACCGACCATATCCTGTTCATCGCCTCGGGCGCCTTCCACCTGAGCAAACCAAGCGATCTGGTGCCCGAACTGCAAGGCCGTCTGCCAATCCGCGTCGAGCTCAAGGCGCTGAGCCCACAGGACTTCGAACGCATCCTCAGCGAACCGCACGCCTCGCTCACCGAGCAGTACAGCGCGCTGCTGAAGACCGAAGGGCTGGACATCGAGTTTGCCGAGGACGGCATCAAGCGTCTGGCCGAGATCGCCTGGCAGGTCAACGAGAAGACCGAAAACATCGGCGCGCGCCGCCTGCACACCCTGCTCGAACGCCTGCTCGAAGAAGTCTCCTTCAGCGCCGGCGATCTGGCTGCGCAGCACGATGGCCAGGCCATCCGCATCGATGCTGACTACGTCAACAGCCACCTCGGCGAACTGGCGCAGGATGAAGACCTGTCGCGCTACATCCTGTAAACCCTGTCGCACGATCTAGTCGCCGATGGTCGGCGTCATCCTGTAGGAGCGGATTTATCCCCGAATTTCGCGGCTGAAGCGCAATGCCGCCCAGCCGCTCCTACAGGATGGCGCAATCACTCAACCGGGCGTAGCGCCTAAAAAGATCACGGACATCAGCCATGCCCATCCCAAGCGCGATCAAACTGCACAAGGCGTCGAAAACCCTGGAGCTGCGCTACGGCGAGCAGAGCTACTCGCTCAGCGCCGAGTTCCTCCGTGTCCACTCACCTTCAGCCGAAGTTCAGGGGCACGGCAAGCCGGTCCTGCAAACCGGCAAGCTCAATGTCGCGCTCGAACGCCTCGAACCGGCCGGCAACTATGCACTGAAACTGTGCTTCGACGACGGCCATGACAGCGGCCTGTTCACCTGGGATTATCTTTTTGCACTGGCTACCCGCCAGGATCAGCTATGGGCCGATTATCTGGCGCAACTGGCCGCCGCCGGTCAGTCGCGAGACCCCAACGAATCCGTCGTCCGCTTGATGCTCTGATACGCCACAGCAAAACCTCGGCGCAGAGCGCTCCAGCGTACTTCCCTCGCCCCAATGCCCGCTAGTTAGAACGATTTTTCTAAACTGTCGCGGCATACTCCTGCGTCATCGAGCGACTTGCTTAACAACACAAACTCGGGTAACCAAGGAACTGGCAGGTTCCCTGCATTTGGCCAAACCAGATGCAATGCATGACGCGGACTCGATCCGCCCCCGGCAACCCGAGCAGTACCTGGCCACTGTTTCGCCGCGAGCAAGGCCGGTATGCGACTCAGGACATTGGAGCGTCGTAGATGAGTGAAAAGAACAACGAAGACCTGAAACGTCAGGCCTCGGAGAACACACTGGGACTCAACCCAGTGATCGGTATTCGCGGCAGGGATCTTCTGACCTCTGCCCGCATGGTACTGGCACAAGCACTCAAGCAGCCCTTCCACAGCACCAAGCATGTTGCCCATTTCGGCATTGAGCTGAAAAACGTCTTGCTCGGCCAGTCCGCGCTCAAACCCGAGGAAGGCGACCGCCGCTTCACCGACCCGGCCTGGAGCCAGAACCCGCTGTATCGCCGCTACCTGCAAACCTACCTGGCCTGGCGCAAAGAGCTGCATGACTGGATCGAGCACAGCTCGCTGTCTGAACAGGACGCCAGCCGTGGCCACTTCGTCATCAACCTGATGACCGAAGCCATGGCCCCCAGCAACAGCATGGCCAACCCGGCGGCGGTCAAACGCTTCTTCGAAACCGGCGGCAAGAGCCTGCTCGATGGCCTTTCGCACCTGGCCAAGGACATGGTCAACAACGGCGGCATGCCCAGCCAGGTGAACATGGATGCCTTCGAAGTCGGCAAAAACCTGGCCACTACCGACGGCGCCGTGGTGTTTCGCAACGACGTGCTGGAGCTGATCCAGTACAAGCCAGTCACCGAAAGCGTGCACGAACGCCCGCTGCTGGTCGTGCCACCGCAGATCAACAAGTTCTACGTCTTCGACCTTTCGCCGGAGAAGAGCCTGGCGCGCTTCCTCCTGCGCAACCAGGTGCAAACCTTCATCGTCAGTTGGCGTAACCCGACCAAAGCGCAACGCGAGTGGGGCCTGTCCACCTATATCGAGGCGCTCAAAGAGGCCATCGACGTGGTCTGCGCCATCACTGGCAGCAAAGACGTCAACATGCTCGGCGCCTGCTCCGGTGGCCTGACCACCGCCTCGCTGCTCGGCCATTACGCCGCGCTCGGCGAACAGAAGGTCAGCGCCCTGACTCTGCTGGTCAGCGTGCTCGATACTCAGCTCGACACCCAGGTCGCCCTATTCGCCGACGAAAAGACCCTGGAAGTGGCCAAGCGCCGGTCCTACCAAAGCGGCGTTCTCGAAGGCAGCGACATGGCCAAGGTGTTCGCCTGGATGCGCCCCAACGACCTGATCTGGAACTACTGGGTCAACAACTACCTGCTCGGCAACGAGCCACCGGTGTTCGACATCCTCTACTGGAACAACGACACCACGCGCCTGCCAGCCGCCCTGCACGGCGAGTTCATCGACATGTTCCAGACCAACCCGCTGACCCGTCCGGACGCTCTGGAAGTCTGCGGCACCCCGATCGACCTCAAGCAGGTCAACTGCGATTTCTTCGTCGTCGCCGGCACCACCGATCACATCACGCCGTGGACGTCCTGCTACAAATCGGCGCTGCTGTTCGGCGGCAAATGCGAGTTCGTCCTCTCCAACAGCGGCCACATCCAGAGCATCCTCAACCCACCGGGCAATCCCAAGGCGCGCTACATGACCAACAGCGAAATGCCGCTGGATCCGACTGCCTGGCAGGAGAGCGCGACCAAGAACGCCGACTCCTGGTGGCTACACTGGCAGAAGTGGCTGGCCGAACGCTCAGGCAAAACCAAGAATACGCCGACCAGTCTGGGCAATAAGAAGTACCCAGCAGGTGAAGCCTCGCCAGGCACCTATGTGCACGAGCGCTGATCGACAGCAGTACGACATACGGCACTGGGAGGTGCCGCATGCCACGACGGCCTGGCCGGGTGTGGCAAACCAGGCATGTCCTGGTCACTCTGGAAACGGCCGGGATGGTCGTTGCCAGCGCTCAACTCGATAGGGGCTGCGCTTATGCCGCAACCGTTCGTCTTCCGCACCATCGATCTCGATGGGCAGACCATCCGCACAGCAGTTCGCCCTGGCAACGGGCAACTGGTGCCGCTGCTGATTTTCAACGGCATTGGCGCCAACCTGGAGCTGGTCATGCCCTTCGTCGCGGCGCTCGACCCCGACATGGAGATAATCGCCTTCGACGTGCCCGGTGTTGGCGGCTCCTCCACGCCAGCCACACCCTACCGCTTTCCGGGCTTGGCCAAGCTGGCGGCACGCATGCTCGACTACCTCGACTACGGCCAGGTCAACGCCATTGGCGTGTCCTGGGGCGGAGCCCTGGCGCAGCAGTTCGCCCATGACTACCCGGAGCGCTGCAAGAAGCTGATTCTCGCGGCCACCTCGGCCGGTGCGGTGATGGTGCCGGGCAAACCCAAGGTGCTCTGGCGCATGGCCAGCCCCCGGCGCTACGTGCAACCCTCCTATGGTGTACGCATCGCCCCGGACATCTACGGCGGCGCCTTTCGCCGCGATCCCAAACTGGCCATGGCGCATGCCAGCAAGGTGCGTTCGGGCGGCAAGATGGGCTACTACTGGCAACTATTCGCCGGCCTCGGCTGGACCAGCATCCACTGGCTGCACAAGATTCGCCAGCCGACACTGGTAATGGCGGGCGATGACGACCCACTGATCCCACTGATCAACATGCGCCTACTGGCTTGGCGCATTCCCAATGCCGAGTTGCATGTGATCGACGACGGCCACCTGTTCCTGGTGACCCGAGCCGAAGCCGTGGCGCCAATCATCATGAAATTCCTTGAGGAAGAACGACATCGCGCCGTGATGCACCCACAACCGATGCCTTTACGCCATTGATTGAAAGCTGGCAGACCGTCAGCAGATTAAACGCACCAGCGTAGTGCGCGATATTCACCACATTCGGCCTTTTCGCCGTCAACGCAGCAGTCTGGAATGCACCTCCTGCGCGTCTGGTACAGGCCTTGCTGCGAATGGATACGGGAGTTCTGCTCCCGACTGGCGCCAACAACAGCGGCGCCCGAAAGTCTCTACACGGTTTGACGACGGAGTGTTGCCCCATGCGAGACAAGTCGAATAACGGCGGTTTGCCGACACCTGCCAGTTTCCTCAATGCGCAAAGTGCAGTGGTCGGCCTGCGTGGTCGAGATCTGCTCTCCACCGTGCGCTTGCTGGCCGGTCACAGCCTGCGCAACCCGCTACACAATGCTCGCCACCTGCTGGCATTTGGCGGGCAACTCGGTCGTGTGCTGCTGGGTGACACCCTGCACAAACCCAACCCGCAGGATGCACGCTTCGCCGACCCCACCTGGCATCTCAACCCTTTTTACAAGCGCAGCCTGCAGGCTTACCTGGCCTGGCAAAAACAGCTCAATGCCTGGATCGAGGAAAGTGACCTGCCGTCCGATGACCGCGCCCGCGCGCGCTTTCTCGCCGCCCTGGTCGGCGATGCCCTGTCGCCCTCCAACAGCCTGCTCAATCCACTGGCGCTGAAGGAACTGTTCAACAGCGGCGGCAGCAGTGTGTTCAACGGGCTACGTCACCTGTTCGAGGACATGCTGCACAACGACGGCCTCCCCAGCCAGGTCAGCAAACATGCCTTCGAGGTCGGTCGGAATCTGGCCACCACAGTCGGCGCGGTAGTCTTTCGCAATGAGTTACTGGAGCTGATCCAGTACAAACCAATGAGCGAGAAGCAGTACCTGCGCCCATTGCTGATCGTGCCGCCGCAGATCAACAAGTACTACATATTCGACCTGTCCAACGACAAGAGCTTCGTCCAGTACGCCCTGAAGAACGACTTACAAACCTTCATGATCAGTTGGCGTAACCCCGATCCACGGCATCGCGAATGGGGGCTTTCGAGCTACGTGCAAGCCGTTGAGGAGGCCGTCGATGTGTGCCGCGCCATCACCGGTAGCAAGGACGTCAACCTGCTCGGCGCCTGCGCAGGCGGCCTGACCATCGCCGCCTTGCAAGGCCATCTGCAGGCACGTCGGCAATTACGCAAGATCGCCAGCGCCACCTACTTGGTCAGCCTGCTCGATAGTCAGATCGATGGCCCTGCCATGCTCTTCGCCGACGAGCAAGCGCTGGAGTCGGCCAAGCGCCGCTCTTACCAGAATGGCGTGCTCCATGGCCGCGATATGGCTCGCGTATTCGCCTGGATGCGCCCGAATGACCTGATTTGGAACTACTGGATCAACAATTACCTGCTCGGCAAGCAGCCTCCGGCCTTCGACATCCTCTACTGGAACAACGACAGCACGCGCCTACCGGCGGCACTGCACGGTGATCTGATCGATTTCTTCAAGCACAACCCGCTGACCCGCGCAGGCGCCCTGGAAGTCTGCGGTACGCCGGTTGATCTGAGCAAAGTCACCCTCGACAGTTTTAGCGTGGCTGGCATCAATGACCACATCACCCCCTGGGATTCGGTCTACCGTTCGACCTTGCTACTCGGAGGCAACCGCCGCTTTATCCTGTCCAACAGCGGCCACATCCAGAGCATCCTCAACCCGCCGGGCAACCCCAAGGCCAATTACTACGAAAATGCCAAACTCACTTCGGACCCACGCGCCTGGTTCCACGATGCACAGCACCAGCAAGGCAGTTGGTGGGCGCAATGGCTGGAATGGATTCAAGCCCGCTCAGGCGAGCAGCGCGAGACCCTGATGGCACTTGGCAGCAGCAAATACCCGCCCATGGAAGCGGCACCAGGCAACTACGTGCATATCCGCTGAAAGCGCTGGTCGACACCTGATGATCAGCCAGGCTATCGTCACGCCCCAGGCGCCCCAAACAAGAAGAGACGGATGAAAACCCGCGAGCGCATCCTGCACACCGCCCTGCAGCTATTCAACAACCTGGGCGAGCCCAATGTTTCCACACTGGAAATCGCTAACGAGTTGGAGATCAGCCCAGGCAATCTCTACTACCACTTTCACGGCAAGGAGCCGCTGATACTGGAGCTGTTCGAGCGTTTCCAGACCGAGATGGCGCCTCTTCTCGACCCGCCAGCCAATGCCCGTCTGGACGTCGAAGATTATTGGCTGTTCCTGCACCTGATCGTCGAGCGCTTGGCGCAGTACCGCTTCCTCTTTCAGGACCTGTCCAACCTGGCCGGGCGCCTGCCCAAACTAGCCCGCGGCATTCGCCATTGGCTGAACTCACTCAAGCGTACTCTGGCTTCACTGCTTGCGCGCCTGATGGCTGAAGGGCAACTGGTCAGCGACACACGCGCCCTCGGGCAGTTGGTGGAGCAAATCACCCTGACGCTGCTGTTCTCTCTCGACTATCAGCGCATTCTCGATCAGGACGGCGAAGTTCGCCTGGTGGTTTACCAGGTCATGATGCTAGTCGCGCCACATCTGATAGCGCCCTCACGCGCCGCAGTCGAGCACCTGGCCCAGCGCTATCTGGAAGCCTGACGCTCGATACCTCAGTCTCTGATCGTAAGGCAGGTGCAACCCGCCAAGGCCGCAGATGGCAGGTTGCCCCCTACGCGACGCCGTACCCCAACATGCAAACGCCCGGCACTAGGCCGGGCGCTTGTGCTTCCAAGAGACTCAGGAAGCGCTGGCTGCAGTGGCCGGAGTCGCGACCGGAGCGGGCTCTGCTGCCGGGGCGGTGGCAGCAGGCGCCGTCGGAACGGGCTTCGCAGCGGTCTTGGGCGCAGCAGGTTTTTTCGCTGCTGGTTTTTTCGCAGCAGCCGCCTCTGCAGTCGCAGGTTTGGCTGCTAGTTTCGCGGCGGGCTTGGCTGCAGGCTTGGCAGCGGCAGCAGCGGGTTTCGCCGCAGCAGGCTTGGCGGCGGCTTTCGGGGCAGCCTTGGCAGTCGCTTTCGCTGCTGGCTTGGCAGCAGGTTTGGCGGCTATTTTTGGCGCAGGTTTGGCCACCGACTTGGCGGTTACACCGGTCAGCTTCTCCAACTGCTTGGTGAGGGTGTCGACCTTATCGTTGAGCGCCTTCACTTCGTTGCGACTCGGCACCCCCAGACGCGAGATGGCGTTATTCAAACGCTTGTCGAACGCTTCCTCAAGCTCGTTCCACTTACCGAAAGCCTTGCCCTTGACCTCATCGACCTTGGACTTGGCAGTACCTACACGAGAACCAACGCTGCTTTTAACGGCATCGACTTGCTTGTCGACTTCAGTTTTGGCCTGCTTTTCAGCCTTCTCGCCATCCTTGACCAGCGTGTCAAACAGCTTGGAGCCATCCTTGCTGACCTTGGAATAGGCCCCCAGGCCCGCCAACCAGATCTGGCGCGAGTATTTCTCGACCTCGCCGATCCAGGAACTGGTCTGCTTTTCGGTTTTCTTCTTAACAGCCATCCTGATCTCCTTACTTGGTACGCGCGACGTGCTCGAGCAAGGCGCCCAGCTCGTCCAACTTAGCAGAGAGCGTCTCGACATCCTGCTTGGAGGGGATGCCGATACGGTTGAGTGCTGCGGCAACACGGGTATCAAATGCCTTCTCGATCTTGTCGAGTTGCACCTCTACCTTACCCTTGACGCTGCTGACATTGCTATTGACCGACTGTTTGACCGATTCGATCTGGCTGTTAGCCGCCTCGACCTGCTCATCAACCAGTTTCTTGCCCTTGGTCTCGACACCTTCACCGGTCTTGACCAACTCTTTGAAATACTCGGCGCTTTCGCTACCGGCCTTGGCATAAGCCCCCAGACCTGCGAGATAAATCTTGCGGGCGTAACCTTTCACATCATCGAACAAGCCAGACTTGTCTTCGACCACAGCCTCGACTTTTTTCTTCACGGCAACTTTCGACATGGTGCACCTCACGCGCTGTGACAGTCAGCGGAAACGCCCACGGAGTGCAGGCTTGAGCACAGCCTATGAAGAAAAATTAGAAATCGCATACTAAGAGCGGCTTCAGGCTGCAAACCCGTAGGGTGGATCACGCTTCACCGATCCACCAAATCTGGTGGATGTAAAAAGCGACATCCACCCTACGCACTGAGGCCTGCCACCTCTTCAGCCCAGCGATTTGTCCAACGCCTGCTCGATCTCACGCTGGATCATCCCGCCCATGGCCGACAACAGCAGACCCAATTTGACCTCAACGCGAACGCGATCCTCACCGACCTCAATCTGGCCATCGGCACCGCTGCGCTTGAACTCCAGCGTGTCGCCGTTCCAGCGGTAGCGCACGTCGTACTCGCTGGCCAAGCGCTCGGCCAGACGCTCGGCTTTCTCGCGCGCGGCCTCTCGGCCTAGGGAATGGGATCGTTCAACATGAATACGCGACATGACAGTTCCTCGAACAAGCAGATACCGCAACGCTGCGGCATGAAGTCACGGCACTCTACCAGCCCAGCACAGGCCCTGAGCAAGACAAAGACTGCATGCAGCTTTAGAATGGTGCGGTTTTCTACCCGGTGAGAGCGACATGAGCGATCCACGCAAGGCCCAGGAGCAGGAACCCACCACCCACTTCGGTTTTCAGGATGTACCGGAAAGCCAGAAGGCGGAGAAGGTTGCCGAGGTTTTCCACTCCGTAGCCGCCAAGTACGACCTGATGAACGACGTGCTCTCCGGCGGCCTGCATCGCCTGTGGAAGCGTTTCACCATCGAGCTGTCCGGCGTACGCCCAGGCAATCGCGTGCTCGACATCGCTGGCGGCACCGGCGACCTGACCCGCAAGTTTTCCAGCATCGTCGGACCTACCGGCCAGGTCGTCCTCGCTGATATCAACGACTCCATGCTCAAGGTTGGCCGTGATCGCCTGCTGGACAAGGGCGTGGCCGGCAACGTGCAATTCGTCCAGGCCGATGCCGAGAAGCTGCCGTTCCCCGACAACCACTTCGATGTGGTCACCATCGCCTTCGGCCTGCGCAACGTCACCCACAAGGAAGACGCCCTGCGCTCGATGCTGCGCGTGCTCAAGCCCGGCGGTCGCCTGCTGGTGCTGGAGTTTTCCAAGCCCGGCAACCCGCTGCTGGCAAAGATCTACGACACCTACTCGTTCAGCTTCATGCCGCTGGCTGGCAAGCTGATCACCAACGACTCGGACAGCTACCGCTACCTGGCCGAATCGATCCGCATGCACCCAGATCAGGAAACCCTCAAGGCGATGATGGTCGACGCCGGCTTCGAGCGCGTCACCTACCACAACATGACCGGCGGCATCGTCGCCCTGCATCGCGGCATCAAGCCTTAATGCCAGGGTCGGTTACCGTATCCGCGCGGCCGCGCCGGAGCCGCTCTTTGCGCGAGGCAAGGCATGAGGAGAGTAGTTTGGTTATTCCAAATGAACGACGAATAACGCGGCATCGCGCAAAGAACGGTCCGGCCCATAGGGTTGCGCGGCAAATGACGCCATGCGGCGTTGCGGGACTTGGCAAGGGAACGACCATTGCCGGCGTCCCGCGCCTTGCCTGGCGTCATTTGTCGCTGCAACGCGTCTCGCGATGATACGGCAACCGACCCTGATTACGGGCTTGCTGGCGGGCGTCGAAACGGGCCTCAACCGCGTCCTGCGCCTCGACGGCACGGCGCTGCCACGCCTGCATGCACTGGCTGGCAAGGTCATCGCCGTGCACTGCCAGAGCCCGGCGCTGGAATTGTTCATCCTGCCCAGCGGCAAGGGGCTGCAACTGGCATCCCAGTGGCATGCGTCCGCCGACTGCACCCTGACGGCGTCGGCCACCAGCCTGATTCGCCTGGCCCTGAGCCGCGACAAAACCGCAGTGCTGCACAGCCCCGAGGTTTCGCTCGATGGCGACAGCGGCGTGCTCATGCAGTTGGCCGGCATTCTTCAAGATCTGGAGCTGGACTGGGAATACGAAGTCTCGCGCTGGCTCGGCCCGGTCGCCACACCCCTGCTCGCCAGCCACTTGCGCAGCCGGATAAACCTGGCCACACACGGCGCCGCCAGCCTCAAACAGGATCTAGCCGACTACCTGGCCGAAGAATCACGAACTCTGGTCGGGCAGCGTGAGGCCGATGTGCGCTTCGCCGAGCTGGACCAACTCAAACTCGCCCTCGACCGCCTGGAAGCACGCATCGAGCGCCTCACTTGTGCCCATAAGTCCGACGCATGAAGCTGCTTGCCGTTCGCCGTCTGCTGCGCATCCAACGCGTGGTCATCCGCTACCAACTGGACGACCTGCTCCTCGAACTACCGCTGCCACTGCGGCTGCGTGCACTGTCTTGGCTGCTGCCATGGCGCTGGCTGCCGCGTAAAAAGCTGGATCTATCGCGCGGCGCGCGTCTGCGCCTGGCACTACAGGATCTGGGGCCAATCTTCATCAAGTTCGGCCAGATACTGTCCACTCGCCGCGACCTGCTGCCGCCAGATATCGCCGAGGAACTGGCGCACCTGCAAGATCGCGTGCCGCCCTTCCCTGAAGACCAGGCCATCGCCCTCATCGAGCGCCAGCTCGGCGCACCGGTGAGCGAAGTATTCGCCCGTTTCGACAGCCAGCCACTGGCCTCGGCATCCGTCGCCCAGGTGCATGCAGCGCAACTCAAAAGTGGTGAGCAGGTGGTGGTCAAGGTGGTACGCCCTGGCCTCAAGCCGGTCATTCGCCAGGATCTGGCCTGGCTGTTTTTGATCGCGCGCATCGCCGAGAAAGCCTCAGCCGATGCCCGTCGCCTGCACCCGGTAGAGGTGGTCAGCGACTACGAGAAGACCATCTTCGACGAGCTCGATCTGCTGCGTGAGGCGGCCAACGCCAGCCAACTACGACGTAACTTCGAAGGCTCGCCGCTGCTTTATGTGCCGCAGGTTTACTGGGATCTGTGCCGCCCACAGGTGCTGGTGATGGAGCGCATCTACGGCATTCCAGTCACCGATCTGGCGACCCTGGCCGACCAGCGCACCGACATGAAACTGCTGGCCGAACGCGGCGTGGAAATTTTCTTCACCCAGGTGTTCCGCGACAGTTTCTTCCACGCCGACATGCACCCCGGCAACATCTTCGTCAGCACCCGCACGCCATGGAGCCCGCAGTACATCGCCATCGATTGTGGCATCGTCGGCAGCCTTACCGACGAAGACCAAGACTACCTGGCGCGCAACCTGCTGGCCTTCTTCAAGCGCGATTACCGCAAGGTCGCGCAACTACACATTGATTCAGGCTGGGTGCCGGCCGATACCAAGGTCAACGAGTTCGAGGCGGCGATTCGCACCGTGTGCGAGCCGATCTTCGAGCGGCCGCTGAAAGACATCTCCTTCGGCCAATTGCTGCTGCGCCTGTTCCAGACCGCACGGCGCTTCAATATGGAAGTGCAGCCGCAGCTCGTGCTGCTGCAGAAAACCCTGCTCAATATCGAAGGCCTGGGCCGTCAGCTCTACCCGGACCTCGACCTGTGGAGCACCGCTCAACCCTTCCTCGAACGCTGGATGCGCGAGCGTGTGAGCCCGTTGCACCTGCTGCGCAACCTGCAGCAGCAAGCCGAACAAGTCCCCCATCTATCCCAGATCGCCCGCGACACGCTGGAGCGCCTGCAACAGCAACCCGCGCCCCAATCCACCGCACAAAGCCCTCAGTGGCCGCTGCGTTTACTTGGCGCCGCACTGATTGGCGCCGGTGCGATGCAGGGGCTGGAACCGCTACTGATCACCTGGCCGGCCTGGCTGATGGTCGGCGGCGGGCTGTATCTGGTGTTGCGCCGATAGCCAGCCAGCGACGGCACTGGCACACTTGGCGAATTGACAGCCCGGCACGCCCGGCAGACTTGGAACACAGATGAACGATTGGCTCGACGAAATCCACTGGAACGAAGACGGCCTGGTGCCGGCCATCGCCCAGGACCACCAGACTGGCCGCATTTTGATGATGGCCTGGATGAACCGCGAATCCCTCGCCCTCACCGTCAATGAACAACGTGCCATTTATTGGTCACGTTCGCGTGGCAAGCTATGGCGCAAGGGCGAGGAGTCCGGCCACGTGCAGAAGCTGCACGAACTGCGCCTGGACTGCGACGCCGACGTCATCGTGCTGATGGTCGAGCAACTGGGCGGCATCGCCTGCCACACCGGCCGTGAGAGCTGCTTCTATCGCGTCTTTGAGAACGGCGCCTGGAAAACCGTCGACGCCGTGCTCAAAGACCCGCACGCCATCTATGCAGGACACAGCCATGAGTGACACCCTCAGCCGCCTGGCCGAAGTACTAGAGGCGCGCAAGGGCGCAGCGCCCGATAGCTCCTACGTCGCCAGCCTGTATCACAAGGGTCTGAACAAGATTCTGGAAAAGGTCGGCGAAGAATCGGTGGAAACCATCCTCGCCGCCAAGGACGCCGCTATCAGCGGTGACAGCACGGATCTGATCTACGAAACCGCCGACCTGTGGTTCCACAGCCTGGTCATGCTCGCAGCTCTAGGGCAGCACCCGCAGGCCGTACTGGACGAACTTGATCGCCGTTTCGGCCTTTCCGGCCACGCGGAAAAAGCCGCGCGACCACAATCCGAATAACTTTCATAACGGAGAACGCATCATGGGTTTCGGCGGTATCAGCATCTGGCAACTCCTGATCATCCTGCTCATCGTGGTCATGCTGTTCGGCACCAAGCGTCTGAAGAACTTGGGCTCGGATCTGGGCGACGCGATCAAAGGCTTCCGCAAATCGATGGACAATGGCGAAGCTGAAAAGCCGGCCGTCGAAGAGCCCAAAGGGCAGACCATCGATGCCCAGGCGCGCAAGGTCGAAGAGACGGCGAAGAAAGACTAAGAGCGCCACGCCATGTTCGACATCGGTTTTACCGAGTTACTGCTAGTTGGCCTGGTCGCCCTGGTGGTGCTGGGTCCTGAGCGCCTGCCGGGCGCCGTGCGTACGGCAGGTTTGTGGATCGGCCGGATAAAGCGCAGCTTCAACTCGATTAAGGCCGAGGTGGAGCGCGAGATCGGCGCCGACGAGATACGCCGTCAATTGCACAACGAGCGAATTCTCGAGCTTGAGCGCGAGATGAATGCGATGAAGCAGGACATCCTAGGCACCGGCAACGGCACCAGCCCGCCTGCCGAGAGCAGCGCCAAACCAACAGCCGCAGCGACCCCGAGCGTTCAGGACAAGAATCCCCAGCCATGAGCAAAAACCCGCAAGACGACCAGGAAATGCCTCTGGTCTCGCATCTGACCGAGTTGCGTACTCGCCTGTTGCGCTGCGTCGTGATCATCCTGCTGATCTTCGCCGGCCTCTTCTACTTCGCTCAGGACATCTACGCCCTGGTGGCCGCGCCGTTACGCGCCTACCTACCAGAAGGTGCGACGATGATCGCCACTGGTGTCGCATCGCCGTTTCTCACGCCTTTCAAGCTGACCCTGATGTGCGCGCTGTTTCTCAGCATGCCGGTGATTCTGCACCAGGCCTGGGGATTCATCGCGCCCGGACTGTACACCCACGAAAAGCGCATCGCCGTACCACTGCTAATCTCCAGCATTCTGCTGTTCTACGCAGGCATGGCCTTCGCCTACTTCGTGGTGTTCCCGATCATGTTCGGTTTCTTCGCCAGCGTGACCCCGGAAGGGGTGGCGATGATGACCGATATCGGCCAGTACCTGGACTTCGTCCTAACCCTGTTCTTCGCCTTCGGCGTGGCCTTTGAAATTCCCATCGCCACCTTCCTGGTGATCTGGGTGGGCCTGGTCGATGTGACGACCCTACGCAAGAGCCGCCCCTACGTCATCGTCGGCTGCTTTATCGTCGGTATGGTACTGACGCCGCCCGACGTGTTCTCGCAGACACTGCTGGCCGTGCCAATGTGGCTGCTGTTCGAAAGCGGTCTGCTGGCCGGAGCGCTGGTCAAGCGTCAACGCACTGAGGAAGAGGCAGAAGACACCAAGCCCGCCGACCAACCGCCCGCACCGCTGTCGTGAATCTGTTGCTACTGGAAGACGCCGACTTCACCGGCGTCGATCGGGTTCGTCTGACGGGCAGGCGCCTCAAGCATCTGCATGAAGTGCACCGCGCTGAAGTCGGCGACCGCCTGCGCGTAGGTCGTTTGGGCGGACTGATGGGCGAAGGCCATCTGCTCAGTCTGGATGCAGACAGCGCCGAACTCACAGTCGAACTGCACCAACAGCCGCCGGCCAAGCTGCCGCTGACCCTGATCCTCGCCCTGCCCCGCCCGAAGATGCTCAAGCGCACCCTGCAGACCATCGCCAGCATGGGTGTGCCGCGCCTGGTACTGGTCAACAGTTACCGGGTGGAGAAAAGCTTCTGGCAAACGCCCTTCCTGCAGCCCGAGGAAGTTCGTGAGCAATTGATCCTCGGTCTGGAGCAGGCGCGCGACACGGTGCTGCCCGAAGTGAGCATCGAAAAACGCTTCAAACCCTTCGTCGAGGATCGCCTACCGGCGCTGGCAACCGGCACCCTAGGCCTGGTCGGCCACCCTGGCGACTACCCGGCGTGCCCGCGCGCCGTCGAGCAGCCGGTGACCCTGGCCATAGGACCGGAGGGGGGCTGGATTCCCTACGAAGTCGAACTGCTGCGCGAGGCTGCAGACCTGCAACCGGTGCAACTCGGCGAGCGCATTCTGCGAGTGGAGACGGCAGTACCGGTGCTGCTGGCCAGGTTGTTCTAAGAGCCTGTTCATGATCTTTAAGCTAATGTCTATCCGTTTTATCTGCAAAATCTTGCAATTTATGATGAGGCGGTGGGCTGAAGCCCACCCTACAATTGCTCGGATCCCGTAGGGTGGGCTTCAGCCCACCAATTTCGTTACACAGCACAGAAAGATCGTGAATAGGCTCTAAAGGCTCCTACTTACCGCCGTACCTTCAGCGCAGTAGTGTGGACTCAGGAGCGCCAGCGAACAATCCACCAGGCGCGCCCAGATGATTCACACCTCCAGCAAAAAGGTTACCGGCCCGTCATTGACCAAGTGCACCTGCATATTGGCGCCGAAACGCCCGGTGGCGACCTGCGGGTGCTGGCTGTGCGCCAATTCCACCAGCGCATCGAACAAGGCCGCCCCCTGTGACGGTGGCGCAGCACTGGAGAAACTCGGGCGCATACCGCTCTTGGTATCGGCAGCGAGGGTAAACTGCGAGACCAGCAACAGACCGCCCTGCACATCGGCGAGCGAGCGGTTCATCTTGCCCGCCTCGTCACTGAACACGCGATAACCGAGCAGCTTGTGTAGGGCACGGCCGATGCTGGCCTGATCGTCCTGCGGCTCAATGCCGACCAGCGCCAACAAGCCCTGATCGATGCTGCCCACCACTTCGCCGTCGACTTCCACTCTGGCAGCGCTGACGCGCTGGATCAGCAGTTTCATGCGTCCTCCAACGGCAGTTCGAGCAGGCGTCGGGCCATCTGTTCGGCCGCGCGCACCAGCGCATCGGTGATACCCGGCTCGGCTGCCGAGTGACCGGCATCGCGGATGATCTGCAGCTCACTGTTGGGCCAGGCCTGGTGCAGCGCCCAGGCGTTATCCAGCGGGCAGATGGCGTCGTAGCGGCCATGCACGATGATGCCCGGCAAGTGGGCGATTTTCGGCATGTCGCGCAGCAACTGATTAGGTTCGAGAAAGGCATCGTTAACGAAGTAATGGCACTCGATGCGGGCGATGGACAGCGCCCGGTGCGCCTCACTGAAGCGGTCGACCACCTGCGTGTTGGGACGCAGGGTGGCGGTACGGCCTTCCCAGGTCGACCACGCCTTGGCCGCATGCATCTGCGCGATCTGGTCAGCGCCGGTCAGGCGCTTGTAGAAGGCGCGCATGAGATCGCCACGCTCTTCAACGGGAATCGGCGCCACGTAGTCCTCCCAGTAATCGGGGAACAGACGGCTGGCACCTTCCTGATAGAACCAACTGAACTCCTGCGGTCGGCAGAGGAAGATGCCACGCAGAATCAGGCCATGCACACGTTGCGGGTGCGCCTGGGCATAAGCCAGCGCCAGAGTGGAACCCCAGGAGCCACCGAACAGCACGAACTTGTCCACACCCAGATGCTCGCGAATGCGTTCGATATCGGCGATCAGCGCCTGGGTGGTGTTGTTTTCCAGGCTCGCATGCGGCGTCGAGCGGCCGCAGCCACGCTGGTCGAAGGTGACGATACGGTACAGGGCCGGATCGAAGTAGCGACGACTGGCAGCGTCACAGCCCGCACCAGGACCGCCATGGATGAACAGCACCGGCAACCCATCTGCCGAACCGCTCTCGTCGACATAGAGCACATGCGGTGGCTCGACCGCCAGCTCATGACGGGCGTAGGGTTTGATTTCCGGGTACAGGGTCTGCATGGTGGGCTCCTGATTCAGTGGGCTACAGCTACCGCGTTCCGCTTTCAGGCATCATAACCATGAAAAGAAAGTTCAGCATGTCGATGCGTCATCTGTCTTGCTCACTGCTTTTTGCCATCAGCCTTCTACTCGCAGGCTGCGGCGCGGGTGACGCCCCACAGGACGCCCTGCAAACCGCCGCGCAACAGTTGCAGGACAACCTCGAAAGCAAGAACAGCAGCGCGGTGATGGATCAGTTGCATGCGGACTTTCTGGCACGCCAGGAGCTGGATCGCGACTGGGCCAAGCGCACCATGGCCCTGCTATTGCTACGTCACAAGAACATTCAGGTCATCGCGCTGGGCAAGAACAGTTGGATCGACTCAGCGATCAGCAGCAAGGGCTACACCGAGGCACAGATTGGCCTGAGCGGCGCCGATGGACTGATCCCCGACACTGTTCGGCATTATTCGGTAAAGCTGGAGTGGTGGCGAGAGGGCCGCCAATGGAAGCTCGCGCGCCTGGACTGGGAGTAAAGGCGTAGCCGGATGCAATCGGGGAGAATCCTCGGGGTTGCATCCGGCTACAGACGCATCAGTCGGCCTTACGCCAGATCAGCTCAGAGGTGTCATAGCCTTGTTCACGCGCGACGGACAGCAGCTTGTCGCGGGTTTCCTGATCGATCTGCGGCGTACGCGAGAGCAACCATAGGTACTTGTGCTTGGGATGGCCAACCAGCGCGACGCGGTAATCGTCATCGTGGTAAAGCACCCAGTAATCACCTTTTACCGGCAGGATCTTGCTGACCCAATTATCGAAGCGTACCCAGAGCTTGTCGGTGCGCCCTTCGACCTGCGGCTCAGCCGTGCCGTGCGCCTCTTGCCAGTTGCCCTCGGCATCGCGACAGCGGTTGGTGACATCAATGCGGCCATCGTCGCGCAGGCTGTAATGCGCCTCGGACTGCACACAGTTGCGCTGGAAGAACATCGGCAGTCGCGCCAACTCATACCAGGTGCCCTGGTAGCGCTGCAGGTCAATCTGCACCGTCTCGGGCGGCTCGACGGCGATGGGGCCGGTACCGGAGTTGGCACAGCCAGCGAGAATAACAATGGCACTGGCGAGCAGAATCGAACGCATGATGTCTCCTGATTACTTGAGGCCCTTGCCGGAAAACAGCATGACCGTGTCCCCGGCGTACTGGACGCTGATGTAGGCCTTGTCATCACCCCAGGTGCAACTGGTCATACGCAGCGCATTAGCACACTCACCTGGCGCACCGAGCAGGTTTTCCACTTCAGCCTTGCTCATGCCGGGCTCAAGCTTTGAATAGTTTTCCTGATTGACCTTGCTACAGGCCGCCAGCAAAGCGCAGGCGAGCAGGGCGAAAAATCGCATCTTCATGGGGTGCAACTCCTGATGGGAAGATGCCAGCAAGCTTGGCATAGCCGACAACGACTTGCCCGCTTGGAGTTCAGAAACGCGAGCCAGGTTCCCAGATAAGGGGCGGCTATTAATCGCTGCAGATAAGGCCGGCAATGGCCAAGCGATTGGGAAAACGCCAGGAGCGAGACAGTGCTCGCCCCTGGCGTTGTAGATCAACTGCGATGATAGGCAGTGATGCGCAGCACTTCTTCCTTGGAGCCGAGGAATACCGGCACACGCTGGTGCAAGGAGGTCGGCTGGATATCGAGGATGCGCTGGCTGCCGTCAGTGGCAGCACCACCGGCCTGCTCGATGATCATGGCCATCGGGTTGGCTTCGTACATCAGGCGCAGCTTGCCAGGCATCGCGGGATCACGACCATCGCGCGGGTACATGAAGACGCCACCGCGAGTCAGGATGCGGTGCACATCGGCGACCATCGAAGCAATCCAGCGCATGTTGTAATTGCGCCCCAGCGGGCCGCTTTCACCAGCCAGCAGCTCACCGACGTAACGCTGTACAGGGGCTTCCCAGTGACGCTGGTTAGACATGTTGATGGCGAATTCCTTGGTGGATTCCGGCACCTTGATGGTGTCGTGAGTGAGCACGAAGCTGCCCAGCTCGCGATCCAGGGTGAAGCCCTTGACGCCATTGCCCAGGGTCAACATCAACATGGTCTGTGGGCCATAGATGGCGTAGCCGGCGCACACCTGTTCGGTGCCAGGCTGCAGGAAAGCGTCCTCGCCCAGGTCGCCGGTTTCGCCCTGTTGCTCATCGGGGCAACGCAGCACCGAGAAAATGGTGCCGACCGAGACGTTGACGTCGATGTTGCTGGAGCCATCGAGCGGGTCGAAGACCAGCAGGTAGGCACCTTTCGGGTACTTACCGGGAATCTGATAGGCGTTGTCCATTTCTTCGGAGGCCATGCCGGCCAGGTGACCGCCCCACTCGTTGGCCTCCAGCAGAATCTCGTTGGAAATCACATCCAGCTTCTTCTGCACTTCGCCTTGCACGTTCTCGCTGTCCAGGCTGCCCAGTACGCCGCCGAGGGCGCCCTTGGAAACCTGATGGCTGATCGCCTTGCAGGCACGCGCCACGACTTCGATAAGGAAACGCAGGTCAGCGGGGGTATTGTGGCTGCGAGTCTGCTCAATCAGGTAGCGGCTCAGGGTGACACGGGACATGGACGACTCCAAGAGAGAAAGAACTTACGAAGTTTAACCCGACTCGCCGCGCAATGCTGCCTACCGGGATGGATGACCGTTTTCAGCCAAATCATCAGCACTACAGACCCGATTGCGCCCTTTGTGCTTGGCCTGGTAGAGCGCCTCATCGGCAGCGTGCAGCAACTCATCGAGTCCGTGCCTGCGCGTAGACAAATACGCCACGCCTGCAGACAAGGTCACCCGCTGATTACCTCCTCGCGTGGCAACCTCGCGACTGGCCAGTTGCGAGCAGATTGTCTGCAGGCGGCTGCGTGCCTCATCGGGATCGGCACCGGGCATGATCAGCAAGAACTCTTCGCCACCGATGCGAAATACTGCGTCGGTGCTGCGCAGGTTATCCAGCAGATGCTGAGCCACGGCCTTGAGCACATCATCTCCGACCAGATGCCCGCACTCATCGTTCAACAGCTTGAAATGGTCGAGGTCGATCAAGGCCACGGCCAGCGGCAACTGGTCACGCTGCACCCTGGCCAGTTCGCGCGCGAAGAACTCGTCCAGATAACGCCGGTTATACAAGCCGGTCAACGGATCGCAGAGCGCCTGCTCACGCAGTTGCTCGTGGAGGCTGGAGATCGTACGCAGACGCTCCTCGCTGAGCGCCAGCGCCTCGGCCAGTTTCAACTCGCTCAGGTGGCGCTGCGTAACGTCTCTCACATAAATCATGTGGCCGAGCAGTGCCGCCCCATGACGTGTAGCGCGCTCGATGGCACGGACACGCACTTCGTAATAGCGCGCCGCACTGGTCATGGTCAGCGGCAGCTCCTGCTCACTGGCATGAGCCTGCATCAGCGCCTGCAGATCCGCGCCAAAAACCGGCCATTGTTGCAGCGCCCGACCCTGCCAGCCCTGCTGCAAGCCCGCCAGTTTCAGAGCAGCCGGGTTGGCTTCGATTACCCGTTGTCCGGGATCGATGACCAGCACCGGATCAAGCAAAGCCTCCAGCAGCAGATGCCTGGCCACCGGCAACAGATCGAACAGGCGCACCCCAACGATCAGCCAGGAAAATGCCACAAGGGTGAAGGCAAAACTAAAGGGCGTAGGGTCGAAGCCGAACAGCGTCCTGCCAAATGCCACGTAACTGATATTGGCCACCCAGGGCACGGCGGTCACCAGCACGAAGGCCAGATAATGACGGCGATGCAACCCCTGGCTGAGCGCTGCCGCACGAGTCACCACGCCCATGCAGAAGGCCATGAACAGGTAGACATAAACCGTCGCTGCGTAGAACAACGGGCCATGCTCGTAGCGTACAGGCGCGCCCAGGCTGTCATTGATCGGTGCGCTGCCCGCACCATAGAACAGCCCATGCCAAGGATTGCTCAGGGCCAGCCCCCAAATCAGCAACGGCACGATGGCGAGCCCCAGTATGCTTTTGCGCGCCAGAGGCGCATGCATGCTGTTGACATACTGCCAGAGGAAAATCGCCCAAAACGTGGGGGTAAAGAGAATGCCCGGCCATGCCATGCCAGCCCAGAACATCTTGCACTCAGCAGAGAAGAAGCTCATTTCCAGCGCGGCAGAGCCCATCCACCAGAGGCTTGCCAGGTGCAACAGGAGAAAGCTGCCACGTCCTGGGAAATCACGCTGGCGCGTGACCCAGCGGGCCAGCAGCAGCACGCCGATGCAGACCAGCAGGGTCAGCCAAACCGGCGCTGAAATACTCCAGGCGGAAGCCGTGCAGGCCTGAATCACCCTTCGCTCCCGGCAGGCAAGAAAAAGTCGCACGAACCGAACGCTGCGGCAGCGCAATGGGCAGCGACACGAATCGAACTCGGCAAAGGCTTTCCTGACCTCAAGTAGGGTATTGGCGCAAGGCCATTAAGATACTGCAAAAACCTCGCCACAGCAGTGTTTGAGTGCGTTGAGTGTCCTGAGCCGCCAGCCGGTGCTTCACAAACGCCGCGCGCCAGCTATCATCGCCGCCCCGTGACAGCAGCGGCGCAGACCGCACTATAGCCCAACCATGATCAAACCCCGCCTGATAGCCGCTGCAGAAATCGACCGCCTGGAAACCTGGGCCAAATACACCGCCGACATGTGCCATAGCTGCATGTCCAGTTGCTGCACCCTGCCCGTCGAAGTGCGCCTGAACGATCTGATCCGCCTGGAGCTGGTGGACGAGTTCGAACGCAGCGAACCGCCGAAGAACATCGCCAAACGTCTGCAGAAAGATGGCATCGTCGAGCGCTTCAACCAAAAGTCGGGCATCTTCACCCTGACCCGCATGTCCAACAACGACTGCCTGTTTCTCGATCGCAAGACGCGTCTGTGCACGGTTTACGAGAAACGCCCGGACACCTGCCGCCATCACCCCAAGGTCGGGCCGCGCCCAGGATATTGCGCCTACAAACCCAAGTAACCGGCCTCTCAGACGCTGAAACCGCAAGCTGAGCCTCGTTAGCGGCGCAGACCAATCACCCGTCCCACGCAGGTTGGGCGCGGCAAGTCCTGCTGCTCGGCGGCCAACTGCGCCACCCGGTCTGCAATCTGTGCATCGAAAAGTGCCGCCCGGCCAGCGGCACTGTCTATATTCATCAGCATCTGCTCGCTTTGCGCCAGGCAGGCATCGCTGCCGACTCGATACAGACTGTGGTGGATATGCAGACGCTTGGCATCGTGCGCAAGCAATTGGGTGCGAACTTCAACCTGCTCGGCCTCCTTTACTTCTGCCAGGAAGTTGATGTGGCACTCCAGGGTGAAAAGCGTGTGGCCAGTGCGGCTACGCCCAGCTTCATCCAGGCCCAGTATGTCCATCAGCGCATCGGTGGCGTGGCTAAAGATCAGCAAGTAGAAGGCATCGCGTAGATGGCCGTTGTAGTCGACCCAATCAGCGCAAATGAGGGTACGGTAGGACGTGCGTGGCGTGTTGCACATTTCAATGCGACTCCTGAAGCTGCCCTATCACAGCCCCGCCCACAAATGATCGAGGGGCACCGTACGCAGCGCCTGAATGTTCTGACGAGGGTGCACCAGAACCGATTCAGCTTACTCGGCGAAATCGAAGCATGCCTGGCCTTGGTCTGAGGTATCGGCGCCAACACCACATGGCAAGCGTCGCGATAACGCGCCTGCTCGTCCCGGCCTCTCGGCGCTGCCAATAGCCGACCCATCGCCAGCGCATGGCGATATGGCCGGATGCCATGCAGAGCATTGACGCAGCGAAATACCCCGGATTGCACTGCGCTCATATTGCAGCGCTCGGGACGACGGCATGTCAATTCACGACCTCCGTTTGACGCTTTCGGCAAACCCCCAGTCGTTTTTGTACCGGGTCGCCCAGCCCCCCAGGGATAAGCTCTTGGCAAAGCGCCGACATACGACTCGGCGCATCCGTTTAGGGGACAAGCCTGATGAGCCCAGCCGAATTACACGCCGACAGCATCGTCATCGACGGTCTGATCATCGCCAAATGGAACCGTGAACTGTTCGAAGACATGCGCAAGGGCGGCCTGACTGCCGCCAACTGTACCGTGTCCGTATGGGAAGGTTTCCAGGCCACCGTCAACAGCATCGCTGCCAGCAGCAAGCTGATCCGTGAGAACAGCGACCTGGTGATGCCGGTGCGTACCACCGCCGACATCCGCAAGGCCAAGGAACAGGGCAAAACCGGCATCATCTATGGCTTCCAGAACGCCCACGCGTTCGAAGACCAGATCGGCTACGTCGAAGTGTTCAAGCAGCTCGGCGTGGGCATCGTGCAGATGTGCTACAACACCCAGAATCTGATCGGCACCGGCTGCTACGAGCGTGATGGCGGCCTGTCCGGCTTCGGCCGCGAGATCGTCGCCGAGATGAACCGCGTCGGCATCATGTGCGACCTGTCGCACGTAGGCAGCAAGACTAGCGAGGAAGTCATCCTCGAATCGAAGAAGCCGGTGACCTATTCGCACTGCCTGCCTTCCGGCCTGAAAGAGCACCCGCGCAACAAGTCCGACGAGGAATTGAAATTCATCGCCGACCACGGCGGTTTCGTCGGTGTGACCATGTTCGCGCCCTTCCTGGCCAAGGGCATCGACTCGACCATCGACGACTACGCCGAAGCCATCGAGTATGTCATGAACATCGTCGGCGAAGACGCCATCGGCATCGGCACCGACTTCACCCAGGGTCACGGCAAGGAATTCTTCGAATACCTGACTCACGACAAGGGCTACGCCCGTCGCCTGACCAATTTCGGCAAGATCATCAACCCGCTGGGTATCCGTACCGTTGGCGAGTTCCCCAACCTGACCGAAACCCTGCTCAAACGCGGCCATTCCGAGCGCGTCGTGCGCAAAATCATGGGCGAGAACTGGGTACGCGTTCTGGCCGACGTCTGGGGCGAGTAAGCCCCCCCAACCCAATCCTTGTAGGAGCGGCTTCAGCCGCGATCCGCCCCAAAGGGCCGCATGCCTAGAGGCTTCGCGGCTGACGCCACTCCTACGACACAAACTCAGGAGCTACCCAACATGTCCACCCATGCCCCCGAAATGCCCATCCTGGTCGACGACGAAACCGGCGTTTGGACCACCGACGCCTTGCCGATGCTGTACGTGCCGCGTCACTTCTTCGTCAACAACCACATGGGCATCGAGGAAGTCCTCGGCGCCGAAAAATACGCCGAGATTCTCTACAAGGCCGGCTACAAATCCGCCTGGCACTGGTGCGAGAAGGAAGCCGAATGCCACGGCATCGAAGGCGCGGCTGTGTTCGAGCACTACATGAAGCGCCTGTCGCAACGCGGCTGGGGCCTGTTCGAAACGCAGAAGCTCGATCTGGAAACCGGCTATGCCGAGGTCAAGCTCAAGCATTCGGCCTTCGTTTACGTCTACGGCAAAGTGAACCGCAAGGTCGACTACATGTTCACCGGCTGGTTCTCCGGCGCCATCGACCAGATCCTGGCAGCCAAGGGCAGCCCGATCCGCACCGTTACCGTGCAGGAGTACAGCGGCTCCGAAGAAGGCCATGACGACGGCCTGTTCATCACTCGCCCGCTCTAACCAAACGCCAAGGTGGATGCGCAGCACCATCCACCTCACGAAAAAATACCGCGCACCGTGAGCGCAGCCGCCGATTCGAGGAGAAGGTCATGGCCTTCGAAGCAATGTTCCAGCCGATCCAGATCGGCAAACTCACCATCCGTAACCGCGTACTCAGCACGGCACACGCCGAGGTCTACGCCACCGACGGCGGCATGACCACCGAGCGCTACGTCAAATACTACGAAGAGAAGGCCAAAGGCGGCATCGGCCTGGCCATCTGCGGTGGTTCGTCCGTGGTCGCCATCGACAGCCCGCAGGAGTGGTGGAGCTCGGTCAACCTATCCACCGACCGCATCATCCCGCACTTTCAGAATCTCGCCGACGCCATGCACAAGCACGGCGCCAAAATCATGATCCAGATTACCCATATGGGCCGCCGCTCGCGCTGGGATGGTTTCAACTGGCCGACCCTGATGTCGCCCTCCGGCGTGCGCGAGCCGGTGCACCGCGCCACCTGCAAGACCATCGAGGTCGAGGAAATCTGGCGCGTGATCGGCAACTACGCGCAAGCTGCGCGTCGCGCCAAGGAAGGCGGCCTGGACGGCGTCGAGCTGTCCGCCGTGCACCAGCACATGATCGACCAGTTCTGGTCGCCGCGCGTGAACAAGCGTACCGATGAGTGGGGCGGCACTTTCGAGGGCCGCATGAAGTTCGGCCTGGAAGTGCTCAAGGCCGTACGCGCAGAGGTTGGTGACGACTTCTGCGTCGGCATGCGTATCTGCGGCGACGAATTCCACCCGGACGGCCTGTCCCATGAGGACATGAAGCAGATCGCCGCTTACTACGACGCCACCGGCATGCTCGACTTCATCGGCGTGGTCGGCTCGGGCTGCGATACCCACAACACCCTGGCCAACGTCATCCCGAACATGAGCTACCCGCCGGAGCCCTTCCTGCACCTGGCCGCTGGCATCAAGGAAGTGGTCAAGGTGCCAGTGCTGCACGCGCAGAACATCAAGGACCCGAACCAGGCCACGCGCATCCTCGAAGGCGGCTACGTGGACATGGTCGGCATGACCCGCGCGCACATCGCCGACCCGCACCTGATCGCCAAGATCAAGATGGGCCAGATCGACCAGATCAAACAGTGCGTCGGCGCCAACTATTGCATCGACCGTCAGTACCAGGGGCTGGACGTGCTGTGCATCCAGAACGCCGCAACCAGCCGTGAATACATGGGCGTGCCACACATCATCGAGAAAACCACCGGGCCCAAGCGCAAGGTGGTCATCGTCGGTGGCGGCCCCGCCGGTATGGAAGCGGCCCGCGTCGCCGCCGAGCGTGGCCATGACGTGACCCTGTTCGAGAAGCAGGAACAACTGGGCGGCCAGATCACTCTGGCAGCCAAGGCCCCGCAGCGTGACCAGATCGCCGGCATCACCCGCTGGTATCAACTGGAACTTGCGCGCCTGGGCATCGATCTGCGCCTGAGCACTCCGGCCGATGAAGCGACCATTCTCGACCTGCGCCCGGACATCGTACTGCTGGCCAACGGCGGCCACTCCTTCCTCGAACAGAACGAACACTGGGGCGCTGCCGAAGGCCTGGTGGTGAGCAGTTGGGACGTACTGGCTGGCAAGGTCGCGCCGGGCAAGAACGTGCTGGTGTACGACACCATCTGCGAATTTACCGGCATGTCGGTGGCAGATTTTCTCGCCGACAAGGGCGCACAAGTGGAGATCGTCACCGACGACATCAAGCCAGGTGTAGCCATGGGCGGCACCACCTTCCCCACCTACTACCGCAGCCTGTACCCGAAAGAAGTCATCATGACCGGTGACATGATGCTGGAGAAGGTCTACCGCGAAGGCGACAAGCTGGTAGCGGTACTGGAGAACGAATACACCGGCGGCAAGGAAGAGCGTGTGGTCGACCAGGTGGTGGTAGAGAACGGCGTGCGCCCGGACGAAAGCCTCTACTACGCACTCAAGGACGGCTCGCGCAACAAGGGCCAGATAGACGTCGAAGCGTTGTTCGCGATCAAGCCGCAGCCTTGTTTGTCCGAGGCGGGCGACGGCTACCTGCTGTTCCGTATCGGCGACTGTGTGGCCCAGCGCAACGTGCACGCGGCGATCTACGACGCGCTGCGCCTGTGCAAAGATTTCTGACGGCGTCCTGATTCATGTAGGAGCGGTCAGCCGCGAAGCGATGTCACCCGGAGACCCGGCGACATCGCGGCTGAAGCCGCTCCTACGAGACTGCGCTGCGTTTCGACGAGTTCGCCCGGAGCCATCATGCTCGATACCCTCCTCCCCATCCTGCTCTTCGCTGCCCTGGCCCTCGCGGTCATCGGCGCGGCCAAGCGCTTTCTCATGTGGCGTCGCGGCCGACCGGCCAAGGTCGACTGGATCGTCGGCCTGCTGCAGATACCGCGCCGTTACCTGGTGGATCTGCACCACGTGGTCGAGCGCGACAGGTACATGTCCAAAACCCACGTGGCCACTGCCGGTGGCTTCGTCCTGGCAGCGCTGCTGGCCATCGTCGTGCACGGTTTCGGCCTGCATAACCGCATCCTAGGTTTCGCCCTGCTGGCCGCCACGGTGCTGATGTTCGTCGGCGCCCTGTTCGTCGCCAAGCGTCGTCTGGATCCGCCGTCGCGCCTGTCGAAAGGCCCGTGGATGCGCCTGCCCAAGAGCTTGCTGATGTTCGCGGGCAGCTTCTTTATCGCCACGCTTCCCGTTGCCGGGATTCTGCCCGCCGATTTTGGCGGCTGGGTGCTGGCGGCGATTCTCACCGTGGGCGTGGCCTGGGGCGTGTCCGAGCTGTTCTTCGGCATGACCTGGGGCGGGCCGATGAAACACGCCTTCGCCGGCGCCCTGCATCTGGCCTGGCACCGCCGCGCCGAGCGCTTCGGCGGCGGTCGCTCCACCGGCCTGAAAGCCCTCGATCTGGACAACCCGAAAGCGCCGCTGGGTGTGGAAAAGCCTACCGACTTCACCTGGAACCAGCTGCTTGGCTTCGACGCCTGCGTGCAGTGCGGCAAGTGCGAGGCCATGTGCCCAGCCTTCGCCGCCGGCCAGCCGCTGAACCCGAAGAAACTGATCCAGGACATGGTCATCGGCCTGGCCGGTGGCAATGACGCCAACTTCGCCGGCTCGCCCTACCCCGGCAAGCCACTGGGCGAACACAGCGGCGACCCGCATCAGCCGATCGTGTCGCTGCAAGGCAAGGCCCTGGTGGATGCCGAGACCCTCTGGTCGTGCACCACCTGCCGTGCCTGCGTCGAGGAATGCCCGATGATGATCGAGCACGTCGATGCCATCGTCGACATGCGCCGTCACCTCACCCTGGAAAAGGGCGCCACGCCGAACAAGGGCGCCGAGGTGCTGGACAACCTGATCGCCACCGACAACCCGGGCGGCTTCAACCCGGGCGGTCGCCTGAACTGGGCCGCCGACCTGAACCTGCCGCTGCTGGCGGACAAGAAAGAGACCGACGTGCTGTTCTGGGTCGGTGATGGCGCCTTTGACATGCGCAACCAGCGCACCCTGCGCGCCTTCGTGAAGATCCTCAAGGCTGCCGACGTCGACTTCGCCGTACTCGGCCTGGAAGAACGCGACAGCGGCGACGTGGCTCGCCGCCTGGGTGACGAGGCGACCTTCCAGAACCTGGCCAAACGCAACATCGCCACCCTGGCCAAGTACCGCTTCAAGCGCATCGTCAGCTGCGATCCGCACAGCTTCCACGTGCTGAAGAACGAATACGGCGCGCTCGGCGGCAACTACCAGGTTCTGCACCACAGCACCTTCATCGAAGAGCTGGTGCGCAAGGGCTCGCTGAATCTCGGCCAGAGCAAGGCTGCCAGCGTCACCTACCACGATCCCTGCTACCTCGGCCGCTACAACGGCGAGTACGAAGCGCCCCGCGCGGTGCTCAAGGCCATCGGTATCGAGGTCAAGGAGATGGAACGCTCGGGCTTCCGGTCGCGCTGCTGCGGCGGCGGTGGCGGCGCACCGATCACCGACATCCCCGGCAAGCAACGTATCCCCGACATGCGCATGGTCGACATCAAGGAAACCGGTGCCGAACTGGTAGCCGTCGGCTGTCCGCAATGCACCGCGATGCTCGAAGGCGTGGTCGCGCCGCGCCCGGAGATCAAGGACATCGCCGAGCTGGTGGCAGACGTGCTGATCGAAGCCAGCGAAGGACCGGCCAAGCGCTCGAATACCAAGCGCGAAGCGGCGGAGGCGCAGTGATGAACGCGACTGACGTACGGCGGGCGCAACCCGCCAGCATCTGTCCGGCGGGTTACACCCGCCCTATACACCGCCTGGAGGCCCTGCAATGAGCGACATCATCCGCCGCGACCCACGCGCCGAGTGGATCGCCCGCAACCGCCTGCACCCGTTGCATGCGTCGATGCAAAAGGCCGAAACCAGTTGGATGGGGCCCAACGGCATCATGCGCAAGAACCCGCATGCCATCGCCGCGGGCTTCATCGGCCCGGCCGGACTCAAGCGTATCGACCGCAGCGGCGCCCAGCAGGGCACCAGCGGCAAACGCAGCAGCGCCAGTGTCGAGGTGCAACTGCCGCTGCACGTCGTCGAGCAACCGGCCTTCCACATCTGCGTGGTGCCGGATATGGTCGGCGGTCGTCTGTCCAGCCACGACAAGGATCTGCTCGGCCTGGCGCGCAAGCTGGCCGGCGATAGCGGTGCTGTAGTCGCCGTAATCTTCGGCGAAGACAAGGAAAGTACCTTCGATACAGCCGGCATCGACCGTCTGCTGCGCATCACTGGCAACGCCTTCGACGGCTACGCCCCGGAAGCCCGTGTACTGGCACTAAGCGCTGTGGAAAGCCAATTAGCGCCACGCCACTGGCTGCTGCCCGACAGCCGCACTGGTGGTGGCGAACTGGGTCGACGCCTGGCCGCCAAGCTCGGTGAACGCCCGGCAACGCGTGTCTGGCAAGTAGCAGGGGAGCATGCCATCGGTCGCGCCGGCAGTGGCCAGCAGGACATCCAGCGCGCCCTGCCACGCCTGATCCTGGCCGCGGCCGAATGCGCCGACCCGGTCAGCGAAACTCGCCACGAAGCACGCACAATCGAGCTGGCCGAAAACGTCGCCCACAGCCTGCCACGCATTGAAGACCTCGGCCCGGTGGCCGTGGACCCGGCGCAGATCCCCATGGCCGAAGCCGAGTTCATCCTCTCCGGCGGCAACGGCGTGAAGAACTGGGAGCTGTTCCACCAGGCCGCTGTTGCCCTCGGCGCCACCGAAGGCGCCTCGCGCGTGGCGGTGGACGACGGCTTCATGCCGCGCAACCGTCAGGTCGGCGCCACCGGTACCTGGGTCACCGCCCGCGTCTACCTGGCCGTCGGTATTTCCGGCGCCATCCAGCACCTGCAGGGCATCGGCGCCTGCGACAAGGTGGTGGCGGTGAACATGGATCCTGGCTGCGACATGATCAAACGCGCTGATCTCTCGGTGATCGGCGATTCGGCGGCAATCCTTGCCGCACTGATCGAACGCGTCGCTGCCTGGCGTCAGGAAGGAAAGCGTGATGCGGCCTAATCCTCACCAATACGCCCTCGTGGGAGGGGCTTCAGCCGCGACAGATTGCGCGTATGGCCATATCGCGGCTAAAGCCGCTCCCACGGTTCGAGGTTGCCCAAATGACTGACCTGAATATCGTCGCCCTGGTCTCGGTCGGCGCCCACCCCACCTCCGGCCGCCCACGCCGCGCCGAACAAGACGCTCGCGCCGTCGAACTCGGCCTGCGCCTGAGCGGGGCCAATCTGCAACTGCTGCATGCGGGCGACCCACAGGCCGAAGCCCTGCGCGGTTACCTGGGCATGGGCCTGGAACAGCTTGACGTACTGGAACAACCGGAAGGCGCCGACGCTCTGCCGCTGCTGGTCGATTATCTGCAAGGCAGCCGCACGCAACTGGTGCTCACCGGTAGCCAGGCGGAAACCGGCGAAGGTTCCGGCATGCTGCCCTTCCTGCTCGCCGAACGCCTGGGCTGGCCGATGGTGGTCGGCCTGGCCGAGGTGGAAAAGGTGGAAAACGGAGTGGCTCAGGTGCTGCAGGCCTTGCCACGCGGTCAGCGGCGGCGCCTGAAGGTACGCTTGCCGTGCGTGGCCAGCGTCGACAACGCCGCCCCGGTCGCCCGCCAGAGCGCTTTCGGCCCGGCCCGTCGCGGGCAGATCGAAGCGCACGAAGTCACCGTGGTGGATGACACCTTGCTGGCCGAGGCCAGCCTGCAGCCCGCCAAGCCACGCCCCAAGCGCCTCAAAGTGATCAAGGCCAAGACTGGTGCGGAACGGATGAAGGCGGCGACGGCCAAAGCCAGCGGTGGTGGCGGCCAGGTGCTCAAGGATGTCTCGCCACAAGACGGCGCGGAAGCTATCTTCAAGCTGCTGATCGAAGAAGGCGTCCTACGCTAACAGGGTGGCGCTCGAAGCCAAGGCTTCGCGCCGACCGCCGTGCGAAGGAAACGCGTAATATCCGGATACCCTGTCGACTCGCCTGGGTTTCAAACGCTTGCCTCGTCATAAGGAGCCACGACCATGATGCATGCCGACCTGATCGACCAGGAAGACTTCCGCGAGCGCCTGGTGGCGCTGGGCCTTAGCATCCCTGCGGGCGCTTCGCCCGAGCAGGCCTGCGAACTGGCCGTCAGCGGCCTCAGCGCGGAGCGCGCCGTGGCTCTGCGCCGCCTGGTGGAAGAGCTGCTTGGCGGCAGCGCCACGTTGCTACCAAACGTACGCGAAGCCATCAGTCGGCATCTGCTGCCGGCGCTGGCGCCCAAGCCTGCTTGAACCCTGAAACCAAGCCTCCTAACGGAGGCTTTTTCTTGGCGCCACACTCGCACCTACTCCCATGAAAAAGGGTTCCCTGTCTGGTTGGCTGTAGGCCAGCCATTTGCCAAGTCCTCGCCAAGACTGCGCCCCTGTATTGAAAAATCCCGCTTTTCTGTATCTGTCACCTCACCAACCCGTTCCCGCACCATCGCTCTCGCAACGCCAGTTGCGCCTGGCGCGCCTGCATGCCAACCCCAAACATCACGAGCACCATCCTGTCCATGGATGAAAAGCGCGTTTGTAAAACCTTAAAACCCACTACCCACAGCCCCGCTACCGCGCTACTCAAAGCCAGCGGTACTGATACGAACGGCACGCTTCGCTCGGAAAAACTAACAAGGACGTATGAGTGATCAAGCAATTAATAAACGAAAATAACTACGTTCAGGTCGATCAGTTGTGCAGTGCCAAGGTGCACTTGAAGATCGAGGGCCTGAACCCGGCCGGCTCCATCAAGCTCAAGACCGCCCACGCGATCATCGCCGACCTTGAAAGCCGTGGGCTGATCACGCCCAGAACGAGGCTGATCGAATCCTCGTCGGGCAACCTCGGCGTGGCCCTGGCGATGGTCTGCGCAGCCAAGGGCTACCAGTTCGTCTGCGTCATCGACCCCAACACTTCGGCGCCCAACCGCAAGCTGATCCAGACCCTGGGCGCGCAGGTGATCGTGGTCGACCAGCGCGACGAAAACGGTGGTTTCCTCTATTCGCGTATCCGCCTGATCGAGCAGATGGTCGCGCAGAACCCTGACTACATCTGGCTCAACCAGTACCAGAACCCGAACAACCCGCTGGCCCACTACAACGCCACAGCGCGGGCCATCGCCGAAAAGTTCGGGCATGTCGACTACCTGTTCGTCGGCGCTGGCACCACCGGCACGCTGATGGGCTGCAAGCGCTACTTCGCCGACCACCACCCGCGCACCAAAGTGATCGCAGTGGACTCGGCCGGCTCAGTGACCTTCGGCCTGCCCGGCGGCACCCGCCATATCCCGGGCCTGGGCACCAGCCGCCGTCCGGAAATCTATGAGCCCAGCGATATCCATGCCTTTCTCACCGTGCCCGAGGTGCGCACAGTGCAGGTGTGCCGCTGGCTGGCGCAGCGCTACGGCCTGCTATTCGGTGGTTCCACCGGCACGGTGCTGGCCGGCGTGCAGCAGTGGGCAGCGCAGATCCGCCCGGACGATGTGGTGGTGGCGATCTCCCCGGACATGGGCGAGCGCTACCTGGAAACCCTCTTTTCAGACGACTGGATCAGCCAACGCTTGGGCCCGGACGCGCTGCAACCGTTGTTCCCCGAATTCCCTCTCTCCCTTACAGCGTAACCAGTCATGACCGCACAAGCTTCGATATCCCCGTTCCACGTGATCCCCGGCGCCACCGTCAAGGACATCCTTGCCAGCATGCGCCAGGAGGCCATCGAGGTGGTCGCGCAGACCTACCTCACCCACGAGCGCGGCGAAACCGTCAACCCGGACAGCTACTTCCTGCGTTTCCCCGAAGAGCCGGCCAACCGCATCATTGCCCTGCCGGCGGCGATCGTCGACAAACAGGGCGAACAGTCGGTATCAGGCATCAAGTGGATCGCCAGCTACCCGGACAACATCCACGCCGGCATCCCACGGGCCTCGGCGGTACTGATCCTCAACGACCCACAAACCGGCTACCCCTACGCGCTGCTCGAAGGCGCGCTGATCAGCGCCGTGCGCACCGCCGCCTCGGCCGTGCTGGGCGCCTGGCTGCTCAATGACCAACACAAACGCGCCGGCAGCCTGTCGATCATTGGCGGCGGCGTAATCGCCCGCAACATCCTCGATACCTTCATCGGCGACGACTGGTCGTTCGGCCAGGTCGGCGTGCATGACCTCAACCGCGAGTCGGCCGAGGCACTGGCCGGTTTCGGTGAGCAACTGGGCCTGCCGCAGGTGCAACTGTGGTCGCTGGAAGAAGCGCTCAAGGCCGATATCGTGGTGTTCGCCACCAGCGCCGGCACCCCGTACGTCAGCGGCGACGACACCTTCCGCCCAGGCCAGATCGTGCTGAACATCTCGCTGCGCGACATCGATGCCGGCATCATCGCCGCCAGCTACAACTACTTCGACGACGTCAGCCACTGCCTCAAGGCCAACACTTCGCCGCATCTGGCCGAGCAGCGCTTCGGCCACCGCGATTTCGTCACCGGCACCGTGGCGCAGATCCTGCGAGGCGAACTACAGGTGAAACGTGACAAGCCACTGATCTATTCGCCGTTCGGCATGGGCATCCTCGATCTGGCTCTGGGCCGGCGTATCCATGACGTCGCCCTCGAACAAGGCTCGGCAGTCGCCGTGCCGTCGTTCTTCGGAGAGGAGCGCAGATGGTGAGCAAACTCCTGCACATCGGCCTGGTGGGCTGCGGCTCGCGCGGGCTGTCGATCTTCGAGCGCCTGCTGAGCATCGCCGAAACCCGCCCGCAACAGCCGCTGGTGATCGATATCTTCGACCCCAATGTGTTCGGCACCGGTACCCACTGGCCCAACCAGCCTGACTACCTGCTGCTCAACACCGTGGCCGGGCAACTCGGGGTGTACCCCGACGCGGCGGCCTTCGGCACCCTGCACGATGCACGCGAACGCACCGGCCCGGACTTCCTGGACTGGTGCCGGGCCAAGGGGGTCAAGGTCGACCCGAAAACCGGCTTAGTGGCCGAAGAGGGGCGCGCGGTGGAGCCGGAGGACTTCCTCCCGCGCCGGCTGCTCGGCAGCTACCTGGCCGACGCCTTCTCGCGCATCCTGAGCAGCGCACCCGCCTGGGTGGCCGTACGCCTGCACCCACACCCGGTGGTCGGCCTGCGCACCGATGCGCAGCAGGCCTACCAGCTCAAGCTGCCGTCGGGCGACAGCGTGACCGTGGACCGGCTGATCCTGACCGTCGGCCACACCGGGCGGGTGCGCGCTGACGAGGAAGGCCGGGTGGGCGATATCTACCCGCTGCCGGGCAGTCTCGACAGCATCGCCGCCGGCGAAGCCGTGCTGCTCGAAGGGCTGGGCCTGGGGGCGATGGATACCCTGGCGGCGCTGACCGCTGGCCGCGGTGGCGCCTACCACCGCATGGCCGATGCCAGCCATGTGTACTTCCCCTCCGGCAGGGAGCCGGTGATCTATATCCAGTCGCGTGACGGCCTGCCGTTCCGCGCGCGCCCCAATGGCCTGACCCGGGCGCCACGGCACAAGCCGATCTTCCTCACCAGCACCCATATCGATGCGCTGCGCCAGCAAGCGCCGAACGGTCAGCTGGACTTCGAGCGTGACGTGCTGCCGCGCATGCTGCTGGAAATGCGCGCGGCCGGCGTGGCGGTGCTACACGCCAAGACCGACCCAGCGCGCCACCGTGAAGTGCTGGAGCAACTGCGCACCGTCAGCCTACAAACGCCCACCGACACCCGCGAAAGCGAGGGCCTGCTGCGCCATTACGAGGCGCTGTCCGGCGCCATTGATCCGCAGGCGCTGATCCTGCACAGCCTGCCGGCGCAGGTGAGCGTGCACAACTACCATGCGTGGATCTACGACGCCATCGAGGCCGACCTGCACGAGGCCCGCATCGGCCGCGCCGAGTCGCCGGTCAAGGCGGCCATCGAGGTGTGGCGCGACCTACGTGACCGGCTGCGCGAGGCGGTCGACTTCGACGGCCTCACCGAGACTTCGCACCGGCAGTTCTACGGCCGCTGGCACAAGGCGATCAACCGCCTGGTGGCCGGGCCGCAGAAGGAGCGCCACGCCGACCTACTGGCCCTCTGCGACGCCGGGCTGCTGACCTTCCTGCAGCCGGGCGCCGTGCCAGCCGCCAAGCCTTACCAGCGCGTGGCCGGTTACGTGCAGGGCAGTGGCGTGCACGAAAGCGACTGCGCCCCGGTGCGCGACCTGGCGCGGCTTGGTCTGATCCGCCCGCGCACCGATTTGCCGGGCCTGGATGGCATCGATGTCGACGCTGCCTGCCACCCGCGCGCCAGCAGCGGCGAACCCGTGCGCAACCTCTGGGTTCTCGGGCCGCTGGCCGAAGGCTCGTGCTACTACAACCACTACGTCACCTCGGCAGGCGCGCCGTCGCGGCTGTTCATCGACGCCCACAAGGCCGCCTCGGCCATCCTCGACACAGGGACCGCCCCATGAAGCTCTACTACCAGACCCACTCGCCCTACGCCCGCAAGGTGCTGGTGATGGCCCATGAGCTCGGGCTCGCCGAGCGCCTGCAGGTGATCCACCACGAGACCAGCCCCACCACCCGCAACGAGACCATCTACCAGGCCAACCCGCTGGGCAAGGTGCCGGTGCTGATACTGCCCGAGGGCGAGGCGCTGTTCGACTCGATCGTGATCTGCGACTACCTCGACACCTTGCACCAAGGCGCAAAGCTGATCCCGGCCCAAGGCCCCGAGCGCTACCAGGCCCTGCGCCTGCAGGCGCTGGCCCAGGGCCTGTGCGATGTCGGCATCAAGCTGCGCTGGGAAGTCGAGCGCCGCCCGGCGCACCTGCGCTACCCGGCCTATGGCGAGGGCCAGAAGTACAAGCTTGAAGAGTCGTATCGCTACCTCGAACAGCAGGTCGACCTCGACGGCCCGCTGAACGTCGGCCACGTGGCACTGGGCACCGCCCTGGACTGGATCGTGTTCCGCGAGCTCTCGGACTTCTCCCAGCACCCGCGCCTGAACGCCTGGTACCAGCGTTTCTGCGACCGCCCCTCGATGCGCGCCACCGAGTACAGCGGTCAGACCCACGATTAAGGAACACAGCACATGGCTGCTCTCTTGTTGCAAATGTCGCCCATCGGCCTGGTGATCGCCCTGATCCTGCTGGTGCGTCGCCCCCCCGTTCAGGCAGCGCTGGTCGGCGTCGCGGTGGTCTTCCTGCTGTGGGGCATGGGCGCCGCGGCGCCGCTGTCGGCCGCCGCCAGCTCGGCGATCATCAAGGACACAATGATCCTGTTCCTCAGCACCGCCTGTGTGATCGTGCCGGGGCTGGCCTTCGTCATCCTGGTGGAGCGCGGCGGCGCGCCTCAGGCGATCGGAGCCTGGGTGCGCGAGCTGGGTTGGAAGCCACCGGCGCAGGTGATCTTCATCGTGCTGGGGTTGGCGCCGCTGCTGGAAGCGATGACCGGCTTCGGCGTCTCGCTGATCGCCACCGTGCCGCTGCTGATGGGGCTGTTTTCGCGTCAGGCCGGGATGAAGATCGCCCTGGCTGGCATGGTCATCATGCCGTGGGGCACCCTGGGCCTGGCCACGGTGATCGGCGGCTTGCTCACCCATCTGCCGGCCAACGAGCTGGGCAGCCATTCGGCGCTGATCAGCGCGCCGGTGTTCCTGGTGCTGGCGGGCATCGCCCTGTGGCTGACCGGCATTCGCAGCACCCTGCCGTGGCTGGGCTTGTGTGCGGTATCGGTGCTGTTCAGCGCGGTGCTGTACGGCATCAACCGCTTTGTCGGGCCTGAGGTATCGGGGGTGCTGGCGGGGCTGACCGTGGCCGCCGTGGGCCTGGTGATTTCGTACCTGCAGCGCAAGCGCCTGGTACGCTGGCCGGCGGCGGCCTGGCCGTACCTGGCGCTGCTGGGGGTGATCGTCGCCTCGCGCGCACTGTTCGTATTGTCGGGCTGGGATGGTGTGTGGGTGATCAAGGGCGAGCATGTGTCGTGGAAGCCGCTGGCCTCGCCGGGGCTGGCGCTGCTGATCGTCACCGTGCTGATGACCCTGCGCCAACGCGCCGACGGCAGCTTCCCGTGGGCCTCGCTGTTCAAGCGCGCCAAGTTTCCGGTGGCGACCATCTTCCTGTTCCTGCTGCTGTCGCAGGTGATGGTCAACGCGGGCTTTCTGGTCGAGGCGCAGCGCGCCCTGCAATCGCTGTCGGGGATTTCGCTGGCGCCGATCGTGGCGCTGCTGGCGGGTATCGCGGGCTACGTCACCGGCTCCAACGTGGGCGGCAACACCCTGGTGATGCCGTCGATCGCCGCCCTGGGCAGTGACTACGGGCCGTGGCTGGCGGCGATGGTCAACAGCGCCGCCGGGCATGGTGCGCTGGGCTCGCTGTCGATCCTGTCGCTGATCACCGGGCTGGCGGCCGCCAACCGCGATGAAGAGCACGGGCTGATCCGCTTCGCCTTCGGCCTGGTGGCGCTGAACATCGCCATCGTTGCTGCAACCGGGGTGGTTTTACTTTATGTTCTGGGAGGTAATTCCTGAGCTGACAAGAGGCACCATGGATCGGTTCGAAACACCTGATAAACGCTGGCGGATAGTCAATGACTGGATCATCCGCCAGATCGACAGCGGTGAATGGCCGGCGCGAACCAAGCTGCCGTCGATCCGCACCCTGGCCCGCCTGTTCGACACCAGCATCACCACCGTACAGCGGGCGCTGGCCGACCTCGAAGCCAACGCCTATGTGCTGACCGAGCCGCGGGTTGGCTACTTCGTGTCGGCGGCGGGGCGCGCCAACCCAGCCAGCCATTTCAACTTCTCCAGCGTCACGGTCAACGTCAACCACGCGGTGGTCGCCATGCTCTCCCAGGCGGCCAGCCGCACCACCCTGTCGCTGAGCTCAGCCGTGCTGCATGACGACCTCACCCCCCACGTGCTGCTCAACAAGTGCATGACCACACTGGCCAACAAGGCCGACCTGGCCATCGCCGGGCTGGTGACGCCACCTGGGCATGCGGCGCTGCGCCGGCGCATTGCCGGGCTGATGCTGACCCGGGGCGTGATCTGCGGCCCGGACGAAGTGCTGGTGACCTCCGGCGATACCGTCGCCCTGGAACTGGCCCTGGAGGCCGTGGCCCAGCGCGGCGCCACGGTGGCCATCGAAACCCCCACCTACTACGGAATCCTGCAGACCATCGAGCGCCTGGGAATGCGTGCGCTGCCCATGCGCACCCACGGGGAAACCGGGATCGACATGGACCACCTCGAAGAGGCGCTGAAGCTTAAAAAAGTAGATGTGATCTTCCTCAACCCGACCCTGCAGAACCCGCGCGGCTTCATCATGCCCGAGGCAGCCCGCGCCAGGCTCTCGCAACTGGCCGGCGAGGCCGATGTACCGACCATCGAGGACGACATCTTCTTCGACCTGGTGCCGGAAACCGAGCGGCCACGCGCGCTCAAGAGCTATGACAGCACCGGGCAGACCATCTACTGCTCATCGTTCTCCAAGACCGTCGCCCCGGGCTTCCGGGTGGGCTGGTGCGTGGCCGGTAAGTACCGCGACGCTATCCTCGCACAGATGTTTTCGCGCAACCTGGCGGTATCGAGCCTCGCACAAAGCACGCTGAACGAGTTCATCGGCCGTGGGTACATGGAAGAACACTGCGCTCGGTTACGCGAACAACTGGCCACCACGAGCGAAGTGATGCGAGCACTGGTGAATTCGTCATTCCCGCCAGGCACGCTTTACGTACCGCCATGTGGAGGGTTCATCCACTGGCTGGAATTACCAATGGGTACCGACATGGCCATGCTGCAACAATTGGCACATCAGCAGGGCTGCCATATTGCGAGCAGCGGCATCTTCTTCGCTGATGGTCAGCCCACTACGGGCCTAAGATTATGCCTGGGCAGGCCACTTTCTCCAGGGTTGGCCAAGGGTCTACGAGTATTGGGGGAGTGTGCTTTGCTGGCGCAGCCTGAACGACCGGTTTAGCCATCGACGCAAAGCGAACTGTACGCGTGGCCAGCTCAGGCAACGCAGCCCCTTGGCTTACTGAGAACTAGATACGCACACTGGCGAAGGTCGACTCACCCTGCGCACGATTGAGCGCCAGCACCGCACTGGAATTGACCTGCTGATCAGGAATCGGCAACAGCACCACCAGGTTGTTTCCCTGCTGACCGGCACGCTCATCGCGTGGCGGAATGCCGAAATACTCGCGGTAGCACTTGGAGAAGTGCGGAGTGGAAACGAAGCCGCAAACCGAGGCCACTTCGATGATCGACATGCTGGTTTGCTTGAGCAACTGGCGTGCACGGATCAGGCGCAGTTTGAGGTAATAGCGCGATGGCGAGCAGTGCAGATACTTCTGGAACAGGCGCTCAAGCTGGCGCCGCGAGATGTCGACGAAGCAGGCCAGCTCGTCGAGGTCGATCGGCTCTTCCAGATTGGCCTCCATCAGCGCGACGATTTCCTGCAGCTTGGGCTGGTTGCTACCGAGCATGTGCTTGAGCGGCACGCGCTGGTGATCCTGCTCGTTGCGGATACGCTCGTAGATGAACATTTCCGAGATACCGGCGGCCAACTCACGGCCATGCTGCTGGCCAATCATGTGCAGCATCATGTCCATCGGCGCCGTGCCGCCGGACGAGGTATTGCGATTACGGTCAATGGAGAACAGCCGCGTGGTGATGGCCGCCCGCGGGAAGGCTTCCTGCATCGAAGCCAAGCATTCCCAGTGCACGCTGCAGTCGTAGCCATCGAGCAGTCCGGCCTTGGCCAACGCCCAACTCCCCGTACACACCGCGCCAAGCTGACGCCCCTGACGCGCTTGCAGTTGCAACCAACTGACGTGCTCACGCTTGACGGCGTGCTGGATATCCACGCCGCCGCAGACGATCACCGCATCCAATGCCGGCGAGCTTTGCATCGCCGCATCCGGGGTAATTCGCAGACCATCGCTGGCAACCACAGGCTGGCCGTCATGTGTGAGGGTGTGCCAACGATAAAGCTCCTTGCCGGATAGCTGATTGGCCATGCGCAAGGGTTCTACCGCCGAGGCGAGCGAGATAAGCGTGAAGTTGTCCAACAACAGGAAGCCGACAGATTGAGGAACACGGTTCTGGGGCTGCGCCCCTTGGCTGAACTGCGACATTGGTGAAGCCCTCACGCTAAGCACGGTACCGACCCGACGGTGAACGGGTCGCGGTTTTGTTATGGCGCTGATTCGAGACCAGCTAGTCACAGATATTACGCAAAGCCCATGCCTAAATTGATCGAACATTCAACAAACGCACGGCACGCCCTAATTTGGCTCTCGGCGGCCCAGGATAGCCCTGTGCAAACGCCTAAAATCTGGAAGTTCTGTGCATTTCGGTAGCACCGCAGCATGCGGCCTCATCATGGCCAATCAGCGGCAGTAACGGTTGCGCGGTAACACCCTTTGCAACCGAACCATGACGGCAACATCTGAATGCACCAAAAACTGGCAAAAAAGCCTTTCTCGCCCCACCTCAGACCAAAATTCAAATGCTCATGTCAAGACCGCTGGCACAGCGCCGCCCCAAACCAACGGACCGCCACTTGCATCCCCATTGCCACCTGCCCCCTAAAACAACCGGAAGCTGAAGCAAGGTGACGCGTGCAAAATCCCAGAACCACAAAACCGAAAAGCACAGAAAAACAGCTAAAAATCACTAAACCGCAACAAAAAACCATTTCAGCCAACACCCACCGTAGCAGTAAGCCCTCCATGGACAAGCAACCTGCCGAGAATTGGTCAGCTATCCGCAAAGCGAGAACATGACCTTTTTCGAGACGCCACTGTCAATTTTTTTCAACACGGACGCAGCCCCCATGAGACGGTGCCTGCAGGCCGACGAACAGAGCGAGATCCACGCTGTGTGCGGCCTCCAGATTTGACCTGGGGGTAAAAAAGTCTGTTAAGGTTTTAAAGGCATGTACCAGTTACCCCATTCAGAATCTCGTGCAGCGAGGTACTTATCGCAACATTTCGACGGTCTGATAACGGGGGCATAAAAAGGCGCATGCAGCGAACAAGCGCTATGTCGTCGCCCAGCACGTCAGAGTCGTAAATCGACAATTGCGTAGACTCCAAGGCTATATCGTTGAGTCAGCCGATGACGTCGCTGCCGACTCTCATGGAGAAGCGGCAGACTGGGGCCCACAACCCCAGACCGAAGAACAGATAAGCGCTGGTTCACCCACATTCGGGCACCAGCCCAATAAGAAATTTCGGATGTACGCATGTTCCAGGACGGAACATGAACCCCCAAGGGACTGGGTTCGAAACACTGCCAGAGGTTTTGGAAAGCGGTTTGCAGCACGGCAAGGCAACGATCACTCACCGACACAAAGCAACGGCGCGACAGGCTGCAGCAGCGCCAGCCAGCGTGTTGGCGTATGTGCACGAATGCCGACATCTGCCAGCGCAGCGGAACGCTCGCCAACCTCGAATCTCAGCACACCCACACAGGTATCAGAGGCCTGCCGCTACTGCTTTGTGCACCGATGATTCGTGCCCAGCCGTAGCAGCGCCGACAGAATATCGTTCGAAGGGGAAACGTCCCATGCAGTCTGGAAAGATCGTGGTCGAGCACCTGTACAAGGTTTTCGGCTCTAACCCACAAGAAGCCATTGACCTGCTCAAGGAAGGCTGGAGCAAGGAGAAGATCCTTGCCGAGAAAGGCGCAGTGATTGGCGTCAGCGATGTATCGTTCAGTGTCGAAGAGGGTGAGATCTTCGTCCTTATGGGCCTATCCGGCTCCGGCAAATCAACGCTCATTCGCCTGATCAACCGCTTGGTCGAACCCAGCGCCGGCGATGTCTACATCGATGGTCAAAACGTGGCCAAGCTGCCGCAGTCGCAACTGATCGATCTGCGCCGCCGCGACATGAGCATGGTCTTCCAATCATTCGCCCTAATGCCCTCGCGCAGTGTGCTGGACAATGCCGCCTTCGGCCTGGAAGTCGCCGGTGTCGGTCGTAAGGAGCGCGAACAGCGCGCCATGGAAGTGCTCGAACAGGTCGGCCTGGCGCCTTTCGCCAGCAAATACCCCAACGAACTCTCCGGCGGTATGCAACAGCGTGTCGGTCTGGCTCGCGCGCTGACCGTCAACCCATCCATGATCATCATGGACGAAGCCTTCTCCGCACTCGACCCGCTCAAGCGTCGCGAGATGCAGGACGTTCTGTTGGAGCTGCAAAAGACCCACCGCCGCACCATCATCTTCGTCTCCCATGACATCGAAGAAGCCATGCGTATCGGTTCGCGCATCGGCATCATGGAAGGCGGTAAATTGATCCAGGTTGGCACCCCGCAGGAACTGGTCGAAAAACCGGCCAATGACTATGTACGCAACTTCTTCGACACCGTCGACACCAGCCGCTACCTCACCGCCGGCCAGCTCAAGGCCGACAGCGTGCCGACCTACGTGTACAACGGCAAAGCGCCGGATGCTGCGCGCATCTGCAAGGAACTGCAGGAGCTGGACAAGCACTACGCCTTCATCGTCGACGAGGACAATCACTTTCAGGGCTCCATCAGCCTGGAGAAGATCGCCCTAATGGTCGATGGTGACGAACCCAAACCACTTGAGGCCGATGCCCTCAAACAAGTTGTGCCAGTACCGGAGGACATGCCACTGGAAGATGTCATTAGCCGCCTGGTGGACAACGAGGGGCCAATCCCGGTGGTGGACGCCGAAGGTCATTATTGCGGCGCCATCAGCAAAGGCCGCCTACTGACCCGACTGCAGGGAGAATCCCATGAGTGACAAGAAACTCGACCTGGGTAGCTGGGTCAACGATGTCGTTCAGCACCTGCTGGACAACTACAGCGGCGCCTTCGACAGCATCGGTCAGGTAGTCAGCGGCTTCTCCGAAGCCATCGAGAACCTGTTAATGCTGCCGCCGGCCTGGCTGCTGATCGCCATTTTCGTCGGCCTTGGCTTGTGGCGCATTGGCGTGCGTTTCGCGATCTTCACCACGGTAGCGTTCGTCCTCATCGTCATGACGGGCTTCTGGGATCAGACCGTAGTGACCCTCGGTCTGACGTTCTCCGCCACCCTCATCAGCCTGCTGCTGGGCATTCCGCTGGGCATCTGGGCAGCGCGCAGCGAGCGTGTAGCGACCATCATCCGACCGATCCTCGACTTCATGCAGACCATGCCGGCATTCGTCTACCTGATCCCGGCGGCCATGCTGTTCGGCCTCGGTCGCGTGCCCGGCATCATCGCCACGGTGATCTTCGCCATGCCGCCCGCCGTACGCCTGACCAGCCTGGGTATTCGCCAGGTGAACAAGGAAATCGTTGAGGCCGGCCAGTCTTTCGGCTGCACCAGCTCGCAGTTGCTGTTCAAGGTACAGCTACCCAACGCCATGCCGTCGATCATGGCCGGGGTCAACCAGACCATCATGATGGCCCTGTCGATGGTGATTATCGCCTCAATGGTCGGCGCTGGCGGCCTAGGTAACGATGTACTGGCCAGTATCCAGCGACTGGATATCGGCCTGGGCTTCGAGAGCGGCATGGCCGTGGTACTGCTGGCCATCATCCTCGACCGCATTACCGAGAGCTTCGGCACTCCGCAAGCAGCCAAAAGCGGCATCGTTGCCTGGTTCAGCAGCAAGCTGCAGCGTCAGCCCACCTAATTCCGTTTCACTTCACAGGGAACCGCAGATGAAAACGATCAAGACCACTGCCGCCATCGGCCTGCTGTCCTGCGCACTGATGCAAGGCGCCATGGCTGCCGAACCGGCTAGCTGCAAACAGGTACGTTTCGCCGAAATCGGCTGGGCCGATATCGCCGCCACCACGGGCGTTGCGATGACGCTGACCGAGGCGCTGGGTTACCAGCCGCGCAAGATCATGGCCTCCGTGCCCATCGCCTTCACAGGCGTGAAAAGCGGCCAGGTCGATGTATTCCTCGGCTACTGGGCGCCGTCGATGGACTCGGTGATCGAGCCTTTCCTCAAAGACAATGGTGTCAAGGTTCTGCCCAAGGCCAACCTCGAAGGCGCCAAGTACACCCTGGCTGTCCCCACCTACGCGGCCGAAGCCGGGCTCAAGAGCTTTCAAGACATCGCCAAGTTCAAGGATCAGTTGGACGGCAAAATCTATGGTATCGAGCCAGGCAACGACGGCAACCTGCTAATCGACGGCATGATCAAGAACAACCAGTACGACCTGGGCGGCTTCCGCATGGTCGAGTCCAGCGAAGCTGGCATGCTGGTGCAGGTCTCGCGCGCCATCAAGAAGAAACAGCCGGTGGTATTCCTTGGTTGGGCGCCGCACCCGATGAACACTCAGTACGACATCACCTACCTCTCCGGTGGTGACGACGTGTTCGGCCCCGACTACGGCGCGGCCAAGGTCTACACCGTGGTACCGCCGGATTACGAAGCACGCTGCGGCAACGTCGGCAAATTGCTGAACAACCTGCAGTTCACCGTCGATCAGGAAAGCCAACTGATGGAAAAGGTGCTGGAAAAAGAGAACCCACAAGACGTCGCCAAGGCCTGGATCAAGGCTAACCCGGCTGTGCTGGATCAGTGGCTGAACGGCGTGACCACCTTCGATGGTCAGGACGGCGTCGCCGCAGTGAAGAAACACGTAGGCCTATAACAGGTCACAACCCGATTCGGGCTAGCGCCCCATGGAGCTAGCCCGAAAACCTCCCAATAAAAACAGTGGCCTATTGGCCATGACGGGGAGGCTTTGCCCGCGAACCGGCAACCTGCTACGCAACACGGTTTCGCAAGGCCCGCAATGAGAACGAGCCAGTCAACGATTTTGCAACTGCCACTCAACTGACGGAGCACAACAAACATGCGCGTACTTAAACACCTCTGCCTCGGCGCTGCAGCCTTGGCTATCGGCATGGGCAGCGCCCTGGCCGCCGACAAACCCGCCTTGAAAATCGGCTACGTGAATGGCTGGGACGACAGCGTCGCAGTCACCCACGTTGCGGCTGAAGTCCTGCAAAGCAAACTTGGCTACAGCGTCGAGCTGAAACCGGTCGAACCCGCCATCATGTGGCAGGGCGTGGCCCGTGGCGACCTCGACGTCACCCTCTCCGCCTGGCTGCCCGCCACCCACGGCGAGTACTACGAGAAGCTCAAGGACAAGGTCGAAGTTCTCGGCACCAACTACGCCGGTGCCAAAATCGGCCTGATCGTGCCCGACTACGTGCAAGCCAAGAGCATCGAGGATCTGGAGAAGTACGCCAAGGACTTCGACGGCAAGATCACCGGCATCGACGCCGGCGCCGGCGTGATGCGCCGCACCGAAGACGCCATCAAGGCGTACAACCTCTCTAGCATCAAGCTGATGCCCAGCTCCGGTCCGGCCATGGCCACCGCCCTGACCCGCGCCGAGAAAGGCCAGAAGCCGATCGTGGTCACCGGTTGGATTCCGCACTGGATGTTCGCCAAATGGAAACTGCGTTTCCTCGAAGATCCGAAGAAAGTCTTCGGCGATGACGAGCACGTCGACACCGTGGCCAACCCCGCATTGAAGGGCAAAGCCGCTGACGCAGCCGCCTTCCTCAGCAAGATCTCCTGGAGCGGCGAAGAAGTGGGGGCGGTCATGCTCGCCATCCGCGAGGGCGCCAAGCCGGACGAGGCTGCCAAGGCCTGGATCGCCAAGAACCCGGATCGCGTTGCCGAGTGGCTGAAATAAGGCTCCCCAGCCTCAAGACGAAGCGGGCTGCGGCCCGCTTCGTCATTTTCGCGGCCAGCACAACCGCTCTGCTTAATTGATCAGCCGATCAAAAAACGCCTAGACTGCGCCCTCCTGTTCCCCATGGAGAGCCCAATGCCCAAGGTCGGCATGCAGCCCATTCGCCGCTCACAGCTAATAGCCGCCACTCTGGAGGCTGTCGATCAGGTCGGCATGGCCGACGCCAGCATCGCCTATATCGCCCGTCTGGCGGGTGTATCCAACGGCATCATTAGCCACTACTTCAAGGACAAGAACGGCCTGCTCGAAGCCACCATGCGCCACCTGATGAAGGCACTGCGCGAGGCTGTGGCCGGGCGACGTGAGGCGCTGACCGATGACAGCCCACAGGCCCACTTGCGCGCGATGATCGACGGCAACTTCGACGACAGCCAGGTCAGCGGCCCGGCAATGAAGACCTGGCTGGCGTTCTGGGCCAGCAGCATGCACCAGCCAGCCCTGCGGCGCTTGCAACGGGTCAACGACCACCGCCTGTACTCCAACCTCTGCGGCCAGTTCCGCCGCGCCCTGCCGCAGGATCAGGCACGCCATGCCGCGCGCGGCCTGGCCTCGCTGATCGATGGACTATGGCTGCGCGGCGCACTCTCCGGAGAAACCTTCGACACCGCCCAGGCACGCCGCATCGCCTACGACTATCTCGACCTGCAATTGGCCAAGGCGGGTGCATAGGACGGCGGATTTCACCCGCCCTACCTGATACATGACAAGCAGTATCACGCTCAGTTCTTGGAAAGCGCTATCGCCTTCTCCAAAATAGCCTGCAACATCTCCGCCGATGATTGCTCCTGGGTGAAGATACTTTCGGACATTTTCTCGGCATCCTGCTCCGCCGATTGTTTGATTAGGGCGAGCGGCCCCCACTGGCCCAACTGCTCCTGATATAGGCTTTCGATGCTGTCCCTATAACCGCTCGGATAAGCCGTCTTCTCTACGGGGGGCAGGTTGTCGAAATAATCCAGGATGCCTTTGAATACTTCGCGGTTATCCCCACCATTTGTAATCTTGGTGAATAATTTTGAAAAGTATTCCTCGTCCTGCCTGCTAAGTTCTGCGTAAGCAGAATATCGCTCAGCATCGGTATAAGTTCCCGAATCATCGTAGACTACGGCACTCAGATCATTACGCGCCATTCCTGCAAAAGGATTGGATACCTTTCCAGGAGGTGATTGATGTCTAGCGATAGCATAATCTAATGACTTTTCCCCTAACTCTAATCGAGACGGGTCATCTGTCTTCGGGAGCAGATCATCCCGATTGTAATTTCCCTTTGATATAAACTGAGAGAAGTTATATATATCGGACTGCCCTTTATTATACAACCTATTCAGCTCGCCTTTGGACATTGAGACCTGTCGCTCGGCAGCATTGCTCTGGGCATAAAGTGCCTGCGCCGAACTGGATATGAAAACAGACCCAGCAGCACTCGAACTGGAGCTCTTCGCCTCAGACTTCGCAGCATTATCCAGTGCAGCACTCTCCTGCACGGAAGCTTTCACAGAGATGCTTGTTTGATAAGACTTGATCGAGATATTCATGGCCACTCTCCAAAAGTTGGAGATAGCTGTAGCACCAGCCACCTCCAACCATGCTGCTAAAACAACGCGGAATTACTTGATTTCAAATTCGACCGTATAGTTGTACGGAAGCGAAGTTTGAACCGCCGTGATAGTGGCATTGCAGGTGGCACGAGTGCTGCCGATGCTGGTACCAGTCTTGGTGAAGCTCGGCACCTTGGTGCTGACGTTTACCGTGCGAGAGGCTGCAAAGCGGCACTTTTTGGTGCCTGACGTGTAGACGAAGCGCATGCCGGAAACAATGTCAGCACCGCTCGTTAGCACGAACGCTGTAGCAGCAGATGGCTGAATCGTCCCCGGAGTCGGAGCAACACTTCCCGAGAAATACTCGCAGATATAACCCGCCTGTGGATTGGGCGAGCGTCTCAGTTTGATGGTGGCAATGGGACTAGCCACCGACAGCCTAGTTTTTTGCATAGAAACTCCTTGTATTTAGCTACGCTCGTCCTTCAACAAAACTCTGGGCGCCTGCTTCAGGCTATCGCGGGCAACATGATTCAAGCTACCCCAGCCAGCTAACAGGCGATTGATCTGAGCCGAACACGGACAGCACCTTTATACCTGTGATATTGCGCTCAGAATCGCTCTGCCCGAAAGCACGGCCATTATGGCTAGTAGGTCGGCTCGCCCCTCAGAAGCTTTAATGGCGATATTTTTAGGCACCAGTTACTGGCTTACTTACCGCCGCGCAAGGCGGCCTAGGATACCCCATAGGCTCAAATCCAATGTCGTGATTGGCTGCGCGCTGTCGTTTTTATTGATTGATCGTTCAATTTAAATAAAATAGGCTGTTCTCTCAGCCAATCGAAGACAGAGGACAGCCCATGCCACGCTTCGCCGAACAGCAGCTCTACATCGGTGGCCAGTACGTCGCCGCCAGCAGTGGAGAGACCTTCGACAGCATCAACCCCGCCACCGGCGAGGTGCTGGCCAAGGTGCAATGCGCCAGCCAGGCAGACGTGGACCGCGCAGCAGCAAGCGCCGCCGAAGGGCAGAAGGTGTGGGCGGCGATGACCGCCATGCAGCGCTCACGCATTCTGCGCAAGGCGGTGGACATCCTCCGTGCGCGCAACGATGAGCTGGCCGAGCTGGAAACCCTCGACACCGGCAAGCCGCTCTCCGAAACCCGCTACGTCGACATCGTCACCGGTGCCGACGTGCTGGAGTATTACGCCGGCCTGATTCCGGCCATCGAGGGCGAGCAGGTTCCGCTGCGCGAAACCTCCTTCGTCTACACCCGCCGCGAACCGTTGGGCGTGGTCGCCGGCATCGGCGCGTGGAACTACCCAATCCAGATCGCCCTGTGGAAATCCGCCCCGGCCCTGGCCGCCGGTAACGCGATGATCTTCAAGCCCAGCGAGGTCACCTCGCTGACCGCACTGAAACTGGCCGAGATCTACACCGAGGCCGGTCTGCCCGCTGGCGTATTCAACGTGGTCACAGGGCTGGGCGGCACTGTGGGTCAATGGCTCACCGAGCATCCGGGCATCGAGAAGATTTCCTTCACCGGCGGCACCGTCACCGGCAAGAAGGTGATGGCCAGTGCCTCCAGCTCCAGCCTCAAGGAGGTGACCATGGAGCTAGGCGGCAAGTCGCCACTGATCATCTTCGAAGACGCGGACCTCGAACGCGCCGCCGACATCGCAGTGATGGCCAACTTCTACAGCTCCGGCCAGGTGTGCACCAACGGCACTCGCGTGTTCGTGCCGCGCATGCTGCAGGCGCGTTTCGAGGCCAAAGTGCTGGAGCGGGTCAAACGCATCCGCCTCGGCGACCCGCTGGCTGACGCCACCAACTTCGGCCCGCTGGTGAGCTTCGCCCATATGGAGCGCGTGCTCGGCTACATCGACAAGGGCCGTAGCGAAGGCGCGCGCCTGTTAATCGGCGGCTCGCGCGTCACCGATGGCGACTACGCCAAGGGCGCCTACGTTGCACCGACCGTGTTCACCGACTGCCGGGATGACATGACCATCACCCGCGAGGAAATCTTCGGCCCGGTCATGAGCATCCTCATCTATGACGACGAGGAAGAAGTGATCCGCCGCGCCAACGACACCACCTACGGCCTGGCCGCCGGTGTGGTGACCCGCGACCTCAATCGCGCGCACCGGGTTATCCACAAGCTGGAAGCCGGCATCTGCTGGATCAACACCTGGGGTGAATCGCCAGCCGAGATGCCGGTGGGCGGCTACAAGCAGTCTGGCGTCGGCCGCGAGAACGGCCTGGTCACCCTCGGCCACTACACCCGCATCAAGTCCGTGCAGTTGGAAATGGGCGACTACGCCTCGGTGTTCTGAGCCCCCTAGCGTGGGAGCGGCTTTAGCCGCGAAAAGCATCGCGGATAAATCCGCTCCTACAAAAAAACGCTGCCCCGTAGCCCGGATGCAATCCGGGGACTGTCACTCGTGTTTTCCCGGATAACAGCCGGGCAACTGGAGGAATCATGACGCAGGAATACGACTACATCATCATCGGCGCCGGCTCGGCCGGTAACGTCCTGGCCACCCGCCTGACCGAAGACGCAGACGTCAGCGTACTGCTGCTCGAAGCCGGTGGCCCTGACTATCGCCTGGATTTCCGCACCCAGATGCCCGCCGCTCTGGCCTTCCCGCTGCAAGGTCGGCGCTACAACTGGGCCTACGAGACCGATCCCGAACCCTACATGAACAACCGCCGCATGGAGTGCGGGCGCGGCAAGGGCCTGGGTGGCTCGTCGCTGATCAACGGCATGTGCTACATCCGCGGCAACGCCATGGACTTCGACAACTGGACCAAGGCCAAGGGGCTGGAAGACTGGAGCTACCTCGATTGCCTGCCGTATTTCCGCAAGGCGGAAACCCGCGACATCGGCGCCAATGACTACCACGGCGGCGACGGCCCGGTCAGCGTGACCACGCCCAAGAACGGCAACAACCCGCTGTTCCACGCCATGGTCGAGGCAGGCGTGCAGGCCGGTTATCCGCGCACCGACGATCTCAATGGCTACCAGCAGGAAGGCTTCGGCCCGATGGATCGCACGGTGACGCCGACAGGGCGACGCGCCAGCACCGCGCGCGGCTATCTGGATCAGGCGCGGGCCCGTTCGAACCTGACCATCGTGACCCACGCCACCACCGATCGCATTCTGTTCGACGGCAAGCGCGCCAGCGGCGTCAGCTATCTGGTCGGCAACGCGAACGATGCCTCTGTCGCTCATGCCCGCCGCGAAGTGCTGCTGTGCGCCGGCGCCATCGCCTCGCCGCAAATCCTGCAGCGCTCCGGCGTCGGCCCTGCTGCTCTGCTGCGCGAGTTCGACATCCCCGTGGTGCAGGATCTGCCCGGCGTCGGCGAAAACCTGCAAGATCACCTCGAACTTTACCTGCAGTACGCCTGCAAGGAACCGGTGTCCATCTACCCGGCCACCAAGTGGTGGAACCAGCCGGCCATCGGCGCCAACTGGCTGTTTCTTGGCAAGGGCCTGGGCGCCAGCAACCAGTTCGAAGCGGGCGGTTTCATCCGCACCCGTGAGGAATTCGCCTGGCCCAACATCCAGTACCACTTCCTCCCGGTGGCGATCAATTACAACGGCAGCAAGGGCGTGCAGGAACACGGCTTCCAGGCGCACATGGGGTCGATGCGCTCGCCGAGCCGTGGCCGTATTCGCCTCAAGTCCCGCGATCCGCACGAACACCCGAGCATCCTGTTCAACTACATGAGCCATGAACAGGACTGGCAGGAATTCCGCGACGGTATTCGAATCACTCGCGAGATCATGGCGCAACCGGCTCTGGACAAATACCGGGGCCGCGAACTCAGCCCCGGAGCGCATGTACAAAGTGACGCCGAACTGGACGCGTTCATCCGTGAACATGCCGAAACCGCCTTCCACCCTTCCTGCTCATGCAAGATGGGTGAAGACGACATGGCGGTGGTCGATGGCCAGGGCCGCGTGCATGGCTTGCAGGGTCTGCGCGTGGTGGATGCCTCGATCATGCCGGAGATCATCACCGGCAACCTCAACGCCACCACCATCATGATTGCCGAGAAGATCGCCGACCGCATTCGTGGTCGTCAGCCGCTGCCGCGCAGCACCGCGCCCTATTTCGTGGCGGGTTCTCGACCGGTACGCGGACAGCCTGCCGTATCCCTGGACAGCAAGCGGCTGGCGGGCTAGTTCGGCAGGTCCTGGCGGATCATCCAATGCCCATCGGGCGGCATCAGCCGCCCGAGGTCGAAATGCCCCAGCGTGGCGGCATCGAGCATCTCGATCTTCGGACTGACCAGCTTCGGCAGGGTTTCCCCCTGCAGGCCACGGACGGCCAGATCCAACGCAATGCGCGCCTGGATTACTGGCGAGTCGGTCGGCGCGGCCAGCACCTGACCTTCACGAATCTGTTCCAGCACCCGCTCGGTGGCATAGAACGACAACACCTGCGTCTTGGCGCCCGTGTTTTTCACCAACTGCGCAGCGAACGCTGCGGCCTCGGCATTGCCGATCAGGTAGTCGAGTTGCGGCTGTTGCTTGAACAGTTCGCGCACCAGTTGCGCTTGGCGGCTGCGATCGACCGGGCCGTAGCCACCATGAGCCAGAGTCACGGACGTTCCGGCCAGGGCGTCACGCAACCCGCGCTCAGCGTCCTGCACCCAACCGGCATCGGCAGGCCCTGGCAGCCAGCCGACCCGCACGGCTCGACCAACGCTGCGTTGCACCACGTACTCAAGGGTTGCACGCGCCATGTTGGCAAAGTCGACGCGTGAATGAGCGCTGACCCCTGGGCACTCCAGGCGATTGACCAGATCGATCACCGGGCGCCCCGCCTTGATCTGTTGCTCTACGATGGGGCACAGATCATAAGTATTGATGCCTGCCAGGACGAAGGCCTCGGCGCCCTGCGCTACACACTGCTCGAATTGCTCACGCTGCACCACGGCATGCTCATAACCACCAGCTTCATAAATGCCCAGGCGCAAACCGAGTCGTTTCGACTCCTGGCTCAACCCCCAAGCCACGCCCCACCAATAACGGTCCTTGCCATGGGGTAGCAATGCGCAGATACGCCAAGGCGCTGCCGCCTGTTTCACAGGTCGATAGTCCTGCATACGGCCATCGACTTCGACCGGGTAGGGAAACCATTCGGCAGCCTGCAGCGACTGGTAGGCAAAAAAACACAACAACGATAACCAGCGCATGAAGCCATCCTTAAATGCCCGAGCGGGCGCTACCCCAACAGTCCAAGCCTAGCACTGGAGTCAGAACCAAGCGGGCTTGCCCGTGCGGCTCCCGACACCTAGATTAAAGCGCAACCATGAGAACAACATGAACGTCACGCTAACACCCCTTACAGCCCGGCTATTGCCCTGGATCATCGCCATCGCCTTCTTCATGCAGACGCTGGACGGTACCATCCTCAATACCGCCCTGCCTGCGATGGCCCAGAGTCTGAGCGAAGATCCGCTGCGCATGCAGTCGGTGGTGATTGCCTACATGCTCACCGTGGCGCTGCTGATTCCGGCCTCGGGCTGGATTGCCGACCGCTTCGGCACGCGACGCATCTTCTTCGGCGCCATGGCCCTGTTCAGCCTCGGCTCGCTGCTGTGCGCGCTGTCCGAGTCGCTCACCATGCTGGTGGGCGCGCGAGTGATTCAGGGGCTGGGCGGCGCCCTGATGATGCCGGTAGGACGCCTGGTGGTGCTGCGCGCCTACCCGCGAACCGAGCTGGTGCGGATCATGAGCTTTATCACCCTGCCCGGCCTGCTCGGCCCGTTGATCGGCCCAACCCTCGGCGGCTGGCTGGTGGAGGCCGCCAGTTGGCACTGGATCTTCCTTATCAACCTGCCGGTCGGCCTGCTCGGCTGCTGGGCGGCAATGCGCTACATGCCGGATCTGCGCGGCCCGCAGCGCAGCCGTTTCGATGCACCCGGTTTCCTCCTGTTCGGCGCCGCCATGCTGCTGATCACTGTGGCGCTGGAGGGCCTCGGTGAAATGAACCTGCCCGCCCTGCGCGTGACCCTGCTACTGCTCGGCGGCCTGGCCTGCCTGGCAGTGTACTGGCTGCGCGCGGCACGTATCGCCGAGCCGCTGTTCTCGCCCGGCCTGTTCGCCACCCGCACCTTCGCCACCGGCATCCTCGGCAATCTGTTCGCCCGCCTGGGCAGCGGCGCCCTGCCCTTTCTCGCGCCATTGCTGCTGCAATTGGCGATGGGCTACTCCCCGGCGCAGGCCGGTATGAGCATGATTCCCCTGGCGCTCGCCGCCATGGCGATGAAGCCGCTGGCCAAGCCTCTGATCGACCGCCTTGGCTACCGCCGCGTCCTGACCAGCAACACCCTGCTACTCGGCGCCCTGATCGCCAGCCTGGCGTTGGTCGATAAAGACACCGCGATGCTGCAACTGATCGTGCAATTGAGCCTGATCGGCGCCTGCAACTCGCTGCAGTTCACCGCGATGAACACCGTGACCCTGATCGACCTGGACAACAACGAAGCCAGCAGCGGCAATGGCCTGCTGTCAGTGGTGGTGCAATTGGCCATGAGCCTTGGCGTGGCCGCCGCGGCAGCGCTGCTCAGTGGCTTCAGCGCAGAGTTCAGCGACGTGCAGCAGGCGTTTCAAGCCACCTTCCTATGCGTTGGCTTGCTGTCCATACTGGCGGCAGCGATCTTCCTCCAGCTCGATCCGATGGCTGGCCGACGTAGCCGCTTGGTCGAGGTGCCAGCGGAAGACTAAGGCGGCCTGCTACACTGCCGCCCCAATCCCCCCAGCCGGACATTTCTGCCGTGAGCGCCACCGCCTTTTCCAGCCTGCCACTGTCCGCATCCATGCAGGCTAACCTCGCCGCCCTCGGCTACAGCGAGATGACTGCCATCCAGGCCGCCAGCCTGCCGCTGATCCTCAAGGGCCGCGACCTGATCGCCCAAGCCAAGACCGGCAGCGGCAAGACCGCCGCCTTCGGCATCGGCCTGCTGCATCCGCTCAATCCGCGCTACTTCGGCTGCCAGGCGCTGGTGCTGTGCCCGACCCGCGAGCTGGCTGACCAGGTGGCCAAGGAACTGCGCCGCCTGGCCCGCGCCGCCGACAACATCAAGATACTGACCCTCTGCGGCGGTGTGCCCTTCGGCCCACAGATCGGCTCGCTGGAGCACGGCGCCCATGTCATCGTCGGCACACCTGGCCGCGTGCAGGAACACCTGCGCAAGGGCACGCTGAAGGTCGACGGTCTCAACACTCTGGTGCTCGACGAAGCCGACCGCATGCTCGATATGGGCTTTATCGACAGCATCGCCGAAATCATCGAGCAAACCCCAGCCCGTCGGCAGACCCTGCTGTTCTCCGCCACCTATCCGAGCGGAATCGAACAGCTCGCCTCACGTTTTCTGCGCAGTCCCGAGCGCGTCGAAGTGCAGGCCCAGCACGATGACGGACAAATCGAGCAACGCTTCTACGAGATTGCCCCAGCACAGCGCCTGGACGCCGTCGCCGCACTGTTGCGGCACTTTCGCAAGCAGCCAGCCGTGGCCTTCTGCGCCACACGCCAGCAATGCACAGAACTGGTCGAACGCCTGGAAGCCGAGAAGATTTCCGCTGCCGCACTGCATGGCGATCTGGAACAACGTGAGCGTGATCAGGTACTGGCGCTGTTCGCCGGGCGCAGCCTGAGCGTGCTGGTGGCCACCGACGTGGCCGCCCGTGGCCTGGACATTGCTGGGCTGGAACTGGTGATCAACGTCGAGCTCACGCGTGATGCCGAGGTGCATATCCACCGCATCGGCCGCAGTGGCCGTGCCGGCGAGAAAGGCCTGGCCGTAAGCCTGGTGGCGCCAGCCGAAGCTGGCCGAGCGCAGGCCATCGAGGCGCTACAAGGCCAGCCCCTGGCCTGGTATCCACTGCCTGCGGACAACAGCAGCTTCAATCTGCTGCCACCGATGCATACGCTATGCATCGGTGCCGGACGCAAGGACAAGCTGCGTCCTGGCGACATCCTCGGCGCATTGACTGGCGATGCAGGTCTGAGCGGCGATCAGGTCGGCAAGATCGCCCTGTTCGAGCACCAGGCCTACGTCGCCGTGCAACGTGACGCTGCCAGAAAAGCTCTGCAACGTCTCACCGAAGGAAAGATCAAGGGGCGCTCGCTGCGCGTTCGCATGATCTAGTCTCTAGCAAGGGCCACAGAGGTCGGAGTCGTTCCATGCGTAATATCCTGGTCATCGAGGACAGCCCAATGGTGCTGAAGATCCTGGCCCACCTATTCCGTCAGGAACCGGATCTGGAGCCGGTGTTCTGCGCCTCGCTGGCCGAAGCGGAAGTTATGCTGGAAACCTCCGCGGGGCTGTTCTTCGCCGCCATCGTCGACCTGCACCTACCCGATGCCCCCGATGGCGAAAGCGTCGATCTGGTGATGCGCTATCGCCTGCCCTGCATCGTGCTCAGCGGCAGCTACAACGAGCAGCGCCGCGACGAGCTGCTGATGAAGGGTGTGGTCGACTACGTGCTCAAGGAAAGCCAACATTCCTACGAGTACGCCTTCCGCCTGCTGCATCGCCTGGATCACAACAGCCAGATCAAAATTCTCATCGCCGACGACTCCAATGCCCAGCGGCGCTATATCCGCCACATTATCGAGCCGCACCACTACAAGATCATCGAGGCCACCGACGGCAAGGAAACCCTGCGCCTACTCGCTGAACAGCCGGACATCGACCTGCTGATCCTCGATCACTCCATGCCCGGCGTCAGCGGCTTCGATCTGGTCAAGCTGCTGCGCCAGAAGCTCAAGCTCAACGAACTTATCATCATCGGAGTCTCGGCCGACCCCAAAGGCTCGCTCAGCGCTCAGTTCATCAAGCACGGCGCCGATGATTTCCTGCGAAAACCGTTCTGCCCGGAAGAACTCAACTGCCGGGTGATGTCAACGCTGGAACGCCGCGACCTGCTGCAAGCACTGAAAAAAGCCGCGGAATACGATGCCCTCACCGGCCTGCGCAACCGCCGCTCCTTCTACGAGCGCGGCTTGCGCCTGATCCAGCAGGCACAACAAAGTGGTCAGCATCTGAGCGTGGCCATGCTCGACATCGACCACTTCAAACACATCAACGACGGCTTTGGTCATGCCAGCGGTGACAGCGCCCTGGTGGTGTTCGCCAAAGCCTTCGCCAGCGCCTTCCCCGACGCGCTAATCGGGCGCCTGGGTGGCGAGGAATTTGCCCTGCTCAGTCACCTGGATGCCAGCGACCTCGGTGCCACCATCGACAGCCTTCGCCAGCGCTGCGCCACGCTGTACTACGCCAACGGCGCACCGCCCCTGTCGTTCAGCGCCGGCATTTACCGGGGTGAAGCAGAAGACCTGGAAAGCCTGCTGCATGAGGCCGACCAGCGCCTGTACCAAGCCAAGCAGAGCGGTCGAGCACGCACGGTACTGGCCTGATCAGTTCGCCATGCCATGGCGGCGCATGGTCTCGTTGTAGCTGCCATCGGCCTGCATGGCCTTTATCGCCTCATCGAAGCGTTGAGCGATTTCCTGATGATGCGGATGACTCAGGCGCACCAGAATGCGCAGACCGTTCTCGCTCAACGGCTTGGGCAAGAACTCCAGCTCGTCACGTAACGGCGCCAGCTCGCGCCCCAATTGATAGCGTGCCACCAGCTCATCCTCCAACGCGAGCTGCACGCGCCCGGCATGCAGCATACGCGCGGCGATCTCGAAACTGTTCACACCGACACGCTGCAGGCGCGCGTCGTGATCGAACGCTGACGTATACGCGTAACCACGCACCACCGCGATGCTATGCGGGTACAGATCGGCGATCCGATCGAAAACGATACCGGCGCCCTTGCGCTGCAGGAAGCGAATACGGTTGATCAAATAAGGTTGCGAGAAGTGACCAAAATAGGTGCGCTCACGGCTATACCAGGCATTGATCAGCACATCCTGTTCGCCACGTCGCAGGCTGAGCACAGCCCGTTCCCAAGGCACCTCGACATACTCCGTACGATAACCGGCGCGACTCAGAGCCTGCTGCACCAGATCACTGGCCAGACCATTGTTGGGCAATCTGTGGTCATTGAACGGCGGCCAAGGGTCGGCAACCAGGCGCAATAACTCTGCCGCTCCTATTGAGGGAGACAGCAGCAGGAGCAAGAACCACGCGCGTACATAAGGCATTGTTCAAGTCTGATCCATCAGCAGCCTGGCTTGGCCTTTAACTAATAGCAGGGCCCGTGCCATAAGTCATGAGGCAACACACAAACAACTGCGGCCGATCGCCTCGACGCGGCTTCAGGTAAGATGCGCGCTCACGTCGCGCGGCAGTTGGGCCGACGCGTCGCTTGGGGATATCACGTGTTGCAAACCGATGTACTGATCATCGGCGCTGGGGCTGCGGGCCTGATGTGCGCCGCCACGGCGGCGGCGCGCGGGCGACGCGTACTGGTGCTCGATCACGCCAACAAGGCCGGCAAGAAGATCCTCATGTCCGGCGGCGGGCGCTGCAATTTCACCAATCTGTATTGCGAGCCGAGCAACTTTCTCTCGGGTAACCCGCACTTCTGCAAGTCAGCGCTGGCACGCTTCACCCAGTGGGACTTCATCGGCCTGGTGGCCAAGCACGGCGTGCCTTATCACGAGAAGAAGCTCGGCCAACTGTTCTGCGATAACAAGTCCAGCGACATCCTCGAACTGCTGCTGGCCGAGTGCAGCGACGCCGGCGCCGAGATCCGTCTGAACACGGCGGCGCAGAGCATCGAGAAAACTGCAGGCGGCTTTCATCTGTACAGCGATATCGGCGAGATCGCCTGCCAGTCGCTGGTGATCGCCAGCGGCGGGCTGTCGATCCCAACCCTAGGCGCCACCGGCTTCGGCTATCAGGTGGCCAAGCAGTTCGGCCATGAGGTGCTGCCGACCCGCGCCGGCCTGGTGCCCTTCACCCTTACCGATCCACAGCTCAAGGCGCTGTGCACGGAGCTGTCCGGCACGTCGGTGGAGGACTGCCGGGTGAGCTGCAATGGCCAGAGTTTCGTCGAGAACATCCTGTTCACCCACCGCGGCCTGTCCGGCCCGGCGATCCTGCAGATTTCCTCCTACTGGCAGCCAGGCGATACCGTGCACATCGACCTGCTGCCACATATCGACCTGCCCGAGTGGCTGGCCACGCAGCAACGCGAACGCGGCAACAGCGAGCTGAAGACGTTGCTGGCCGAGCTGTTCACCAAGAAGATGGCGACGCTGCTGGTCGATGCCTGGTTCAGCAACAAGCCGCTGAAGCAGTACACATCGACCGAGCTCAAGGCGATTGCCGAGAAGCTGTCCGACTGGCAACTGGTGCCGGCCGGCACCGAGGGCTATCGCACCGCCGAGGTCACCCTGGGCGGCGTGAACACCGACGAGGTGTCGTCCAAGACCCTGGAATCACTCAAGGCGCCAGGACTGTACTTCATTGGTGAGGTACTGGACGTCACCGGCCACCTGGGCGGCTTCAACTTCCAGTGGGCCTGGGCGTCGGGTTATGCCGCCGCCCAGTACGTCTAACAGACCGTTGAAAAACGACCTGCGTTGCCATTACGCCTCGCCTCGTTTTTTCAACAGCCGCTAAGAGCCTGTTCACGATCTTTCTGCGCTGTGTAACGAAATTGGTGGGCTGAAGCCCACCCTACGGGTCCGAGCAACTGTAGGGTGGGCTTCAGCCCACCGCCTCATCATAAATTGCAAGATTTTGCAGATAAAACGGATAGAAATTAGCTTAAAAATCATGAACAGGCTCTAACTTCCCTGCCCGAACAACAGCCGACGCGCCTCGGCGCTGAGCAGCGCCTGCGGGTCTTCGTTGACCTTCTCCGCCAGGGCATAGGCACGCTGCACCGCAGGCCGCGCGGCGATGCGTTCGAGCCAGGCAGCCATATTGGGGAAGTCCTCGATCGTCTGCCGCTGCAGCTCCCACAGTTTGGCCCAGGGATAGATGGCCATGTCGGCGATGGAGTAATCACCCGCCACGTAGTCGCGCCCGGCCAATTGCCGGTCGAGCACGCCGTACAGGCGCGCCGTCTCGCGCACGTAGCGGTCGATGGCATAGGGAATCGGCTCGGGAGCGTAACGCACGAAGTGGTGGTTCTGCCCGGCCATCGGCCCGACGCCAGCCATCTGCCAATACAGCCACTGCAGCACGTCGAAGCGCGCCCGTGTCTCGCGCGGCAGGAACTGCCCGCACTTGTCGGCCAAGTATTCGAGGATGGCACCAGACTCGAAGAGGGCGATGGGCTCGCCGCCGTCGACAGGCGCCTGATCGACGATGGCCGGAATACGGTTATTCGGCGCAATCTTGAGGAACTCGGGGGTGAACTGCTCGCCCTTGCCGATATGCACCGGGCAAATGCGGTAATCCAGCCCCGCCTCCTCAAGAAAGATGCTGACCTTGTGGCCATTCGGCGTGGTCCAGTAGTACAGGTCGATCATATTGCCTCCCGTGCTCAGAATGAGGCCCGTTTGATCGGGCCGTGGTCGCGCTCATAAGCCTGGCGGATGCGCGTGAACCAGGCGCCAACGGCCGATTCCTCGGCCCAGGGCTGCACACCCAGGCACCAGGCCCAGAACAGCATGCCAGCCACCAGATAATCGCAGGCACCCGCTGCATCGCCCTCCAGATAAGGCTTGTCGCCGAGCCAGGCCTCCAGAGGCGCCAATGCTTGACGCAATTGCTGCTCGCCGCCCGGTGGGTCGACGAAGTCCTCCAGGCGCATACCAAAGGCCTGCTCACGGCTGCTGCGAAAGTAGTCGCGGTCTTGCTCGGCGCAAACCTGATAGACGCGCAACAGCAGAAGCTTGAGCAGCGGCATACGCAGCGCATGGAAACTCAGACGTTCGACCAGCCGTGCGCGTTCGGCAGCAGCGCCCTCACCCAGCAGCGGCCGCTGCGGATAACGCGCATCAAGGTGGGCGAAGATGGCGACGCTGTCGTGTACCGCCTGGCCGTCGTCGACCAGCACCGGCACCAGTTTCTGCCCGGAAAACGCGATCAATTGCTTCTCACCGAAGCGCATCGGGTGGCTGTGAAAATCCAATCCCTTGTGCGCCAGGGCCAGGCGCACCCGCCAGCAATAGGGGGAAAACAGCAACTCACGGTCGGCACCGCACAGTTCATACAGCTCTAGCATGGTCTTCTCCTCGATGTTCAGAACGAACGGTTCTTCGTTGGCAAAGAACATATCGCGGACTGATCGTGCAACCGGCGACGCTATCACCACCTCGACAAGGCTGCCACGAAGAGCGAACGCGGTGAGTCAAACGCTCGGAGTCTTGATACCGGACTGGCAATACGGTTGTCGTTTTTATGGGTGCTTGTTCCGAATTGCCGCGTTTTGGCTGATGTTTCTGGTTTCGCCCTCCCGGGCGAGTCACTTTGCGGGCAAAGTAACCAAAACCTCCGCCCTTTCATCCGGCCCTCGCTGCGCGAGGGTTCGCTCACTCCATCGCCGTTCCAGAGGCCCGCCGCGGTGGGCCATCCATGGCCCATCGCGGCTCTCGCGACATCCATGTCGCTCGACCTCTTCCACGACGATTCCGTTCGCCCTCCTGGACGGGCTCTGCACGCGCCTGAAACCTAGGTAAACCAGAATAAGCGTGGAGTGCTTGTACATATGTCAGCCTTCGGGCTGACCGGGATGCCGGCTAATGAAACTATTGGTTTAACTCGACAACCCAATCGCGACTCCACAGCTACCAGAGCACGCCGCGCAGACCCTGAAGTTCCCGTTCGTTCAGGCGCGCTAAGTCCCCCTTCAGGAGGCCGAACGTAGGCATTGCGCAGGGGGCGAGCGGCATGGATGCCGCGAGAGGCGTAATGGGCCAAGGATGGCCCATGTACGCCGACCCCGGAGCGGTGCCGGAGTGAGGGAAGTCGAGCGCAGCGAGACCCGGATGGCGGGGGTGCGTTTCTTTTGCTTACTTTTCTTTGCGCAGCTCAAAGAAAAGTGAGTCGCCCGAGGGGGCGAAACCCGGAATTGCTGAACACACAGCAGCGGCGTCCAGAACAGCCAACAAGCCAACTCACAAACTTGCCAGTCCGGTATCAAGAGCCTCTATTTGAACCTGTTTTAAACGCAGCAATGGCAACGCAGGTAGTTCTTAGAGGCGCCCGACTCGGGTAGTCTGCTCGCATCGTTTCAGACAAGGCCTAGTATGCCCCGCCCCAGCCTTCGCCAATCCCTTCGCCGCCTCTGGGCGCTGGACAAGTTCAGCAGCGGCCTGCGGGTGTTCATCGCCCTGGCCGGGGCCTTGGCGTTGTGCTGGTGGCAGGACTGGACGCATGGCCTGATCCCGCTGTTCCTCGGCGTCATCGCCTGCGCCCTGACCGAAACCGACGATAGTTGGCAGGGCCGCCTGGGCAGCGTGCTGGTGACGCTGCTGTGCTTCAGCGCCGCCGCCTATGCGGTGGAAGCACTCTTCCCCTACCCCTGGCTGTTCGTCATTGCCCTGGCGCTTTCGGCCTTTTCCCTGACCATGCTCGGCGCCCTGGGCGAGCGCTTTGCCACCCTCGGTTCGGGCACGCTGATCCTGGCCGTGTACAGCATGATCGGCGTCGAGCAGCGCGGCGGCGTCGCCGGGCTATGGCTGGAGCCCCTGCTGCTGGTGGCCGGCGCCGCCTGGTATGGTTTGCTCTCGGTGATCTGGCATGGCCTGTTCGCCCACCAGCCGGTGCAACTGGCGCTGGCCCGTCTGTTCCGCGAGCTAGGCAAGTACCTCAAACTCAAGGCGGCGCTGTTCGAGCCGCTGCGTCAGCTTGATGTAGAGCCTCGTCGCCTAGCCCTAGCGCAGCAGAACGGGCGGGTGGTGTCGGCGCTAAACGCGGCCAAGGAGATCATCTTGCATCGGGTCGGCAACGGTCGCCCCGGCCCCAAGGTCAGCCGTTACCTCAAGCTGTACTTCCTCGCTCAGGACATCCACGAGCGCGCCAGCTCCTCGCACTACCCGTACAACGAACTGGCCGAGGCGTTCTTCCACAGCGACGTGCTGTTTCGCTGCCAGCGCCTGCTGCGTCTGCATGGCGAGGCCTGCGAGCGCCTGGCCGGAGCCATCGAGCTGCGCCAGCCATTCGAATACCGCGAGCTGTGCAGCCAAGCTCTGGAAGACCTGCACGCCTCGCTTGATCATCTGCACCTGCAGAGCAACCCGGCTTGGCGTCGCCTGCTGCGCTCGCTCGGCGCGCTGGCCGGCAATCTGGCCACGCTCGATCAGCTTCTGAGCAAGGCCAGCAACCCCGATGCCCTGGCCGAGGAGCAGGACAGCAGCCTGCTCGACCGCGAGCCACACTCGTTACGTGAAATGGTCGAGCGCATTGGCCAGCAGCTCACTCCGACCTCGCTGCTGTTCCGCCACGCCCTGCGCCTGTCCATCGCCCTGGCTGCCGGTTATGGCCTGCTGCACCTGATCCACCCGGCGCAAGGCTACTGGATCCTGCTCACCACCCTGTTCGTCTGCCAACCCAACTACGGCGCCACCCGTATCAAGCTGGTGCAACGAGTCGTCGGCACCGTGCTCGGTCTGGCACTGGGCTGGGCGCTGTTCGATCTGTTCCCTGACCCGCGCGTACAGGCGCTGTTTGCCGTGATCGCCGGGGTGGTTTTCTTCACCACCCGCGCCACCCGTTACACCTTGGCCACAGCCGCCATCACCCTACTGGTGCTGTTCTGCTTCAATCAGGTCGGCAATAGCTACAGCCTGTTCGTCCCGCGCCTGGTCGATACCCTGCTCGGCAGCCTGATCGCCGGCCTGGCAGTGTTCCTGATCCTGCCGGACTGGCAGGGCCGACGCCTGGGGCGCATGCTCGCCAGCACCCTGAGCTGCAACAGCGCCTACCTGCGCCAGATCATCACCCAATACACCCAAGGCAAGCGCGACGACCTCGGCTACCGCCTGGCCCGACGCAACGCACACAACGCCGATGCCGCGCTGTCCACCACGCTCGGCAACATGCTGATGGAACCTGGGCACTTCCGTAAGGACGCCGACCTGGGCTTTCGCTTCCTGGTGTTGTCGCACACCCTGCTCAGCTACCTCTCGGCACTTGGCGCTCACCGTGGCGAACGTCTGCCCGAAACCGAACAGGCGCGCCTGCTGGAGCACGCCGAACGCATTGCCGACAGCCTCGACGAAATCGCCGCGGGGCTGCTCGACAAGCAACCACTGGCCATCCATAGCGACAGCGAACAGCAACTTGCCTTGGACCTGGAGCAAATTGCCGAGGATGCCGATGAGCGCCAACGTCTGGTGCAAACGCAACTGGCACTGATCAGCCGACAGCTCGCCCCCCTGCGTACGCTCGGCGCGCATCTGCACAAGCAAAGTCACACGGCGGAGCCTACGAAAACCTGAAAGATGACGCCATTTAGCTGACACTTCCTGTTTTTTCGCCACACACTAGCGACATGCGGCAGCTTTCTGCCAGTATGCGGAAAACACCGATAATTCGGGGCCACCCGATGCTTGTCGCCCGCCGCCACACACGCACCTCAACTCCCTGGCTGCTTCTACTGCTGTATCTGCTGCTGCCCAATGCCTGGGCCACCACCCTCCTGAACGACACCAGCACGGCGCAAGATCTGTACGAAACAGCAGACTTTCTACTCGACGCCAATGCCAGCCTGAGTCTGGATCAGGTTCGCGCCGCCGATGCCGCCTTCACCCCGGCCAACACGCGGCGCGATCTGAGCTTCGGCTATATCTCCGGCGTGGTCTGGCTACGCCTGAACCTGCAGTCCAACGCCGAACGACTGCTGCACTGGCGACTGGAACTGAACTACGCCTCGCTGGATGAAGTGCGCCTCTACGACATCGGCGCCGATGGCGTGCGCGAGTCACGCAGCGGCGACACCGTGCCTTACGCCGAACGCGCCATTGGCCATCGCTATCCAGTGTTCGAAATCGTGCTGCAACCGGGTGAGCAGCGCACCCTGTACCTGCGCGCGGACTCGCTCGGCAGCATGACCCTCAGTGGCATGCTGATGTCGGAGCGAGATTTCGAACAGCACAGCCAGAACGGCTACCTGGCGCACGCCATCTACTGCGGCGTGCTGATTGCCCTCGGCTTGTACAACCTGCTGCTGTTCCTGGCCCTGCGCGAGCGCCCCTTCCTCAACTACGTGCTGTTCATGGTCGCCTTCGCCCTGGCCGTGCTCTCGCTCAATGGCCTCGGCGCCCAGTACCTATGGCCACAGGCCGCGCCTTGGAGCAACCGCATGTTGCCTGTCAGCCTGACCATGGCCGCACTGCTCTCAGCCGTGTTCGCCCGCAGTTTTCTGGGTACCCGTCAATGGCTGCCACGCTGGGATCGCGTGCTGCAGGTGCTGTGCCTGGCCAGTGCCCTGGCAGTAGTGGCAACGCTGCTGCTACCGGTACAACGCGCCCTGCAGACGATGTCCGCCACTGGCCTGATCGTGACCCTAATGCTGCTAATCACCAGCTTCGTTTGCATAGGCTACCGCGTGCCCGGTGCACGCCTGTTCGCGCTGGCCTGGCTGCTGCTACTGAGCGGCGCCGTGGCCCTGGCGCTGCGCAACTTCGCTCTGGTTCCGTCGAACTTCTTCACCCTCTACGCCATGCAGATCGGCTCAGGCCTGGAGATGATCCTGTTGTCCTTCGCCCTCGCCGCACGCTTCAATGCCCACAAGCGCCAGCGCGAGGCCGCCCTGCAAGACAGCGAGCGCACCCTGGAAAAACGCGTTACCGAGCGCACCGAGGCCCTCGAACAAGCCAACCAGCGCCTGCGCCAACTGGCGCTGGAAGATCCGCTGACCGGCCTGGCCAATCGCAACGCCCTGCAGCAGCAACTCGATCAGGCCCTCAAACGCGGCCTGCGCAGTCACGCCCCCGTGGCTGTCATGCTGATCGACCTCGACGGCTTCAAGTCCATCAACGATCAATACGGCCATGCCTTCGGCGACCTGGTACTGGCACAGGTGGCGCAACGCCTACGCCAGTACCTGCGCGAGATGGATCTACCGGCACGCCTGGGCGGTGACGAGTTCGTCGCCATTTGCGAACACCTGCCATCAGCCGCAGATGCCCTGCAACTGGCCAAACGCCTACTCGAAGGCCTGGATACACCCATGTACATCGAGAGCCGCAGCGTGCGTGTCGGCGCCAGCATCGGCATCGCCATGAGCCATCGCGCCGACGATGTCACCAGCCTGATCCGCCGCGCCGATGCAGCCATGTATCAGGCCAAGGCCGAAGGTCGTAATCGCATATGCCTGGCCAATGCACCCACTCAAGGGCCTGGACAGCCGGGCAGCGGCCTGGGATAAACGCGGCTTTGCCGCTCGCGACTCCGACCATGGACAAGACCCAGCTACAGCAGCAGGTGCTGGCTCATCTGCAAGCCGACCTCGACCAAGCGCATCAGGCAGCGCTCAGCGCCCACGAAACAGCGACCCACGAAGAAAACATCGCCGAGAACAAATACGACACCCTCGGCCTGGAGGCAGCCTACCTGGCCAGCGGTCAGGCACGCCGTGTCGAGGAACTGCGCCAGACACTGATCACCTGGCGCCAGTTGCGCCCACGGCCATTCGATACCGCGCAAGGCATCGCTCTCGGCGCACTGATCCAGTTACTCGATGCCGAAGGCAGGCCGCAGTGGCTGCTGCTCGGCCCACCCGGCGCCAGCATGAAACTACACATCGGCGAGCAGACCGTTCAGGTCATCGGCAGCGCCGCGCCACTCGGTCGGCTGCTACTGGGCAAACAGCCAGGCGATGAAATCAGCCTGCATCTGGCGGGCCGCCAGCAGCATTTCGAAGTGGTCGAGGTGCTCTAAGAACCTGTTCACGACCTTTATGCGCCTAAAGCGGCAACTACAAAGCAAAAGCGGTCGGTGAACACCTGGGAGGGGCTTCAGCCCCGAGCTTTATTGGGGGGCAAAGAGCTCGCGGCTAAAGTCCCTCCAACAAGATCGCGAACGGCCGCTTTCACCAATCAGATGAAAAAACGACGAAACTGAGCTGAAAGATCATGAACAGGCTCTAAGCACTCATCTCGCGCCAGGTCAGATACATGCGCAGATCGAACTCGATCTGCGCATAGCCAGGCAACATGTGCTCGCAGAGTTTGTAGAAGGCCTTGTTGTGCTCGGACTCCTTCAGGTGCGCCAGTTCATGCACCACGATCATCTGCAGAAAAACCGGCGCGGCATCGCGAAACAGCGACGCCACGCGAATTTCCTTCTTCGCCTTGAGCTTGCCGCCCTGCACCCGTGAGATAGCCGTGTGCAGACCGAGGGCGCGGTGAGTGAGGTCGAGTCGATTGTCGTAGAGCACCTTATCGACGGCCGGTGCGTTCTTCAGGTGCTCGTGCTTGAGGGCCATGACATAACCGTACAGCGCCTTGTCGCTCTGCACGTCATGGCGGCCGGGATAACGCTGAGCCAGGTAGCCGCCCAGACGATCATCGGCAATCAACTGGCGCACCTGCTGCTGGATGGCCACCGGATAGCCCTGGAGGTATTTCACCGGTACATGCCCAATGCGAAGGAAGGAGCGTGCAGTGTAACGCGCCTCAGTCGCTCGGCACGACCCGCAGCAGGCGCCCCTCAGCATTGTCGGTGAGCAGATAGAGCGCGCCGTCCGGCCCGCTGCGCACATCGCGGATACGCTCACCCAATTCCTCGAATAACACTTCCTCGCCCGCCAGCATGCCGTCGTGCAGACGGATACGCCGCACGCTACGCTCAGCCAAGGTGGCGGCGAACAGGTCCCCCTGCCAATCAGGGAATAGCGTGCCGCGATACTGCGTCAGGCTTGAGGGCGCAACCGAGGGCGTCCAGTGCAGCAACGGCGAGATCAGGCCTGGCAATTGGGTGTAAGGGCTGACCAGCGCACCGGTGTAGTCAACACCGAAGGTCGCCAATGGCCAGCCGTAGTTCTGCCCGGCCTGGATCAGGTTCAACTCATCACCGCCGCGCGGGCCATGCTCATGGCTATACAGTCGGCCACTCTCGGCATCGAAGACGATGCCCTGCACGTTGCGGTGGCCCAGGCTGTAGATTTCTGCGGCAGCGCCCTGCTGCGCCAGCAGCGGGTTGTCCTGCGGCACGCTGCCATCACGGTTAAGGCGCACGATCTTGCCTAGGTGATTGGCCGGGTTCTGCGCCTGCTCGCGCCAGTCGAAACCATCGCCCAGGGTCAGCACCAGGGTTTTGTCCGCGAGAAAGGCAATGCGCCCGCCATAATGCGCAGCGCCAGCCTTGAGCGGCTGAGCGGTAAACAACACTTCGACGTCACGCAGTTCGCCCCCCACCAGTCGCGCACGGATCAGTCGGGTGTTGTTGGCCTCGACATCACCATGGGCATAGCTCAGGTACAGCCAGCGGGTATCCGGGTAATCCGGGTCGAGCGCCACCTCCATCAAACCGGCCTGAGCGGCGATGAAAGCCTCCGGCAGCCCGGCAACCGGGTCTTCGACCAACCGACCATCGGCCTCGATCAAACGCAGGCGTCCGACGCGCTCGGTCACCAGCATGCGCCCATCCGGCAGAAAAGCCAGCGACCAAGGGTGCTCCAGGCCCTCGGTCAAGGTTTCGATCAGGTAATCATTGGCCTGCACCGAGACACTGAACAGCAACGCAGCGCCCAGCAAGGTAGGAAGGGTTTTCAGCATGGCGACAACCTTGTCACATCGAGTCAGGGAGGTTTTTCTGCGCCTTGTAGCGCAACCGCCGCGCAAGTTGCGCGAAGAGCAGTGCCCCGACACTACCACAAGCCATTAACGCCAGAGTCCCCAGAAGCTCGCGGTCGGCGGCGATCAGCGTCGGCATAGGCGCCAGGGCATTGGCGACGGCCAGCGCCAACCAGATCGCAGCAGCACCCGCGAGCGGGAAGATCAACCAACGCCAAGGCCGCAGACGTGCCGACAACCAGAGCGCCAGCGGCATGGCCACAGCGAAACCGGCGCCAGCCAGCAGCGCGAAGGTCGGCGCAAACCCAAGCAGATCCAGCCCCATGGTGCTCAACCGAACATCAAGCGGTACGGGCACACCCAGTGCTTGCAGGGCAGCAAGATTGCTCTGTGTCTGAAAGATCGAAGCAAAGCTGCTGACCAGCAACACAGCGGTGATGAAGGCAAGCAGCAAGCGCGGCAGGTTAGACATGAACGGCTGTTCCGGGACGGCAGTGCACGGATTATGGCGTAGGCCATCAAGTGCCACGCCTCAGGTGTTTTACAGGGTTTTACCTGAGCCCTTGCAAACCAGGCGCCATGAATAGACTTTATATTGACGCCAAGAAGTCGACGAGCGGTCTCATGCACTCACCAAACGCGCCGTTATAGAGCGCGCCACGGGCGTATTGATCGCTCATGGCGGGCAGTCCTGCCACCTTCTAGATCGAGCGCCACCCGCTGGAACGCCAAGTAGCCGTTACTGACTCCTGGACGAGATGGGCCCCGACTGAAGTTTGCGAACCTCAGGAGCTTTGAACATGATTGATCTCGCCATATGGAACCTCAGCATTCCAGTCGGTGTTCCCGCCACGACCATCGACACCCCAGTGCTGGCTGGCGGTTACCAGGATTACTATTTCCAATCCAAAGATGGCGCCATCTTCTTCTGGTCACCGGTCAACGGCACCACCACCGAGAACGCCAAGTACCCGCGTAGCGAGCTGCGCGAAACTTACGCCAACGGCAGCGTGCACAATTGGCTCTACACGCAGGCTGACAACTACCTCAATGCAACGCTGAGCGTCAGCCAGGTGCCTTCCACCGGCAAAATCGTCATTGGCCAGATCCACGCCTACAAAGTCTCGACGCCCTTGCTCAAACTGGAGTACCAGTACAAGACCAAGACCGCCGACGGCAATATCGTCGCCAAGCTGCGCATGACGCCGGATTCCGAGATCGAGGTGCTGACCATCGCCCAAGGCATCAAACTGGATCAGGCCTTCCGCTACATGCTCAACCTGAAGCCAGACGGCACCCTGGCAATCGGGCTCAACAATACCCAGTGGAGCACGCAGATAGACCCGTCCTGGGCGAGCCAGTTGCTGTACTTCAAGGCCGGCGTTTACACCCAGGACAACACCGGTTACGAGACCGAAGCCGGCGCTGCACGTTTCGATCAGTTGAGCATCGAGCACCGCGCCCTGGTCAGCAGCGCGCCCAAATAACGAAGAGCAGGCATGAAAAAGCCGCGACGCTTGCGCAGTCGCGGCTCTCGGCTGAGCGTTGCGGGCCTTGAGCCCGCCACGGATCAGTTGACCTTGGCGTTCAGCTCGCCGCTGGCGTAACGCTGGTACATGCCTTCCAGGGAGATCGGCTTGATCTTCGAGGCATTGCCGGCGGTGCCGAAGGCTTCATAGCGGGCGATGCAGATGTCACGCATGGCCACGATGGTTTTGGCGAAAAACTTGCGCGGGTCGAACTCGCTCGGGTGCTCGGCCATCATGCGGCGGATCGCGCCGGTGGAAGCCAGACGCAGATCGGTGTCGATGTTGACCTTGCGCACGCCGTGCTTGATACCTTCGACGATTTCCTCGACCGGCACACCGTAGGTTTCCTTGATGTCGCCGCCGAACTCGTTGATCACCTTCAGCCATTCCTGCGGAACGGAGGAGGAGCCGTGCATCACCAGGTGAGTGTTGGGGATGCGCGCGTGAATTTCCTTGATGCGCTGGATCGACAGCACGTCGCCGGTTGGCGGCTTGGTGAACTTGTAGGCGCCGTGGCTGGTGCCGATGGCGATGGCCAGGGCATCGACCTGAGTGGCCTTGACGAAAGCAGCGGCTTCTTCCGGGTCGGTCAGCAGTTGGCTGTGATCGAGCACGCCTTCGGCGCCGACGCCGTCTTCCTCACCAGCCATGCCGGTTTCCAGGCTGCCCAGGCAACCCAGCTCACCTTCCACGGACACGCCGCAGGCGTGAGCGAAAGCCACGGTCTGCTGGGTCACGCGGACGTTGTAGTCGTAGTCGGCCGGGGTCTTGCCGTCTTCTTTCAGCGAGCCGTCCATCATCACCGAGGAAAAACCCAGTTGGATGGAGCGCTGGCAGACGTCAGGGCTGGTGCCGTGGTCCTGGTGCATGCACACCGGGATATGCGGGAATTCTTCGATGGCCGCCAGAATCAGGTGACGCAGGAAAGGCGCACCGGCGTATTTGCGGGCACCTGCGGAGGCTTGGACGATGACCGGCGAATCGGTCTTGTCGGCGGCTTCCATGATGGCGCGCATCTGCTCAAGGTTGTTGACGTTGAAGGCCGGCACGCCGTAGCCGAATTCGGCGGCGTGGTCGAGCATCTGGCGCATGCTGATAAGTGCCATCTTTTGAAGCTCCCGATATGGGTTGTTTAATGTGCAAGCCTGCCGCAGGGGCAGGCGTTGTTCAAGTTTCGTCTGGCCGAGAGCTATGCCCTCGACTCATATCTCGGCATCGCCGAGGGTATTACGGTGCCTTGCAGCCACGACCAATCAGATCATCGGTGGCCGTCCAGTACACCAGCCCTTCATCACCCTGGGTATGAAAGGACAGGTTACCGTCGCTGTACAACGCACCAGAACCAGCCGGCTCCAGGGTTAGGCGGTGAACGACATCATCACTGCCCAGGCGTATATCCACCTGTTCACCCTTGCCATCGGCCTGGCGCCAGAGCACCTCGGCTTTACTGTCACAGACCCAATGCGTCCACTGTTCAGGCGCTGTCTGTTGCTGGCTACAAGCGCCCAACAACAGCGCCATGGCGGTCATGCCCGCCAGTCTTACGATCATCTTGCACCCTCGTCAGCAACGCTGCTCTACCGGCTCACCCAACGGCTGGCCGCTGTTTTGCTCGATACTCTGGTCGTTCTGCGTGGTCGGCACCTCGATCGTCGCGGGGCTGAGCACCTCGCAGGCCGATTCGTGACCACCACCGGCGCAGCCGGTAAGCACCAGCGCGATACATCCCAACGCAGCTAGCTTGCCCATGACATGACTCCTTGTTCGAGGGTTCAGTCTCAACAGACCACTCGATCACGCCAGGGTTTAATGCGCAGGCAAAGGACGGCACATCCTTCGCCTCATAGCCGTCACTTGGCGCGCTGCTCCAGCACCTCGACCGCCGGCAGTACCTTGCCTTCGACAAATTCGAGGAACGCGCCGCCACCGGTGGAAATGTAGGAGATTTTCTCCGCCACACCGTATTTATCGATGGCCGCCAGGGTGTCGCCACCGCCAGCGATGGAGAACGCCGGGCTTTCGGCGATGGCCAGAGCCAGCGCCTTGGTGCCATTGCCGAACTGATCGAACTCGAACACGCCCACCGGGCCGTTCCACAGAATGGTCTGCGAGGCCTTGAGCATTTCGGCGAATTGCGCGGCGGTTTGCGGGCCGATGTCGAGGATCATGTCGTCTTCGGCCACGTCAGCGACGGCCTTGACAGTGGCTTCGGCGTCCTCGGCAAACGCCTTGGCCACTACCACGTCCACCGGCAGCGGCACGGCGACCTTGGCCGCGATGGCCTTGGCGGTGTCGACCAGATCGGCTTCATACAGCGACTTGCCCACCGGCAGGCCAGCAGCGGCCAGGAAGGTATTGGCGATACCGCCACCGACGATCAGCGAGTCGCAAATCTCGGCCAGGGAGTTGAGCACGTCGAGCTTGGTCGACACCTTGGAGCCAGCAACGATGGCCGCCATCGGCCGATTGGGCTTATCCAGCGCCTTGCCCAGGGCGTCCAGCTCGGCCGCCAGCAGCGGGCCGGCGCAAGCAACCTTGGCGAACTTGGCCACGCCATGGGTCGAACCCTGAGCGCGATGCGCAGTGCCGAAAGCGTCCATGACGAACACATCGCACAGCCCTGCGTACTGCTGCGCCAGCTCGTCGGTGTTCTTCTTCTCGCCCTTGTTGAAGCGCACGTTCTCCAGCAGCACCAGTTCACCAGCAGCGACTTCGACGCCGCCCAGGTAATCCTTGACCAGCGGCACTTCGCGACCCAGCGCCTTGCTCAGGTAAGCAGCGACCGGGGCCAGGCTGTCTTGCTCGCTGTAGATGCCCTCTTCCGGACGACCCAGATGCGAGCAGACCAGCACGGCAGCGCCTTTTTCCAGCGCCAGCTTGATGGTCGGCAGCGCGGCGAGGATACGTGCGTCGCTCTTGACCACACCGTCCTTCACCGGGACGTTGAGGTCTTCGCGGATCAACACGCGCTTACCGGCGAGGTCGAGGTCGGTCATCTTCAAAACGGTCATAGATTCAGTCCTTCAAGGGGCTGGATTGGCTTTGAGTAAAAAGTGTTCGGCCACGTCGAGCATACGATTGGCGAAGCCCCATTCGTTGTCGAACCAGGCCAGCAGGTTGACCAGGCGCGGGCCGGACACGCGGGTCTGGCTGCCGTCGACGATGGCCGAGTGCGGGTCGTGGTTGAAGTCGCAACTGGCGTGCGGCAGCTCAGTGTAGGCCAGCAACCCCTTGAGTGGGCCGCTGGCAGCCGCCTGGCGCAACACCTGATTGATCTCGGCAGCCGAGGTATCACGCGCGGTCTGCAGGGTGATATCGAGACAGGAGACGTTTACCGTCGGCACCCGGATAGCCTTGGCCTGGATGCGCCCGGCCAGTTCCGGCAACAGGCGCTCGATACCGCGAGCCAGGCCGGTGGATACCGGAATCACCGACTGAAAGGCCGAGCGCGTGCGGCGCAGGTCTTCGTGGTGGTAAGCGTCGATTACAGGCTGGTCGTTCATCGCCGAGTGGATGGTGGTAATGGAGACGTACTCCAGACCCACCACCTCGTCGAGAAGTTTCAACAGCGGCACGCCGCAGTTGGTGGTACATGACGCATTCGACACCAGGCGTTCGGCACCGCTCAGGCAATCCTGATTGACGCCGTAGACAATGGTGGCGTCGATATCCGCCTCGCTGGCCATCGGCTGCGACAGCAGCACGCGTGGTGCACCGGCAGCGATGAAACGCTCGGCATCGGCGCGCGTGGTGTACTGCCCGGAGCACTCCAGCAGCAGGTCGATATTCAGCGCCGCCCAGTCGATAGACTCGGGCTCGGCCTGGCGCAGCACCTTCACGCAGCCGCCGTTAATATGAAGGCAATCACCGTCGACTTTCACTTCGCCGGGAAAGCGCCCGTGAGTGGAGTCGAAGCGGGTGAGGTATTCGATGCTGGCCTGATCCGCCAGATCATTGAGCGCGACGATTTCCAGACGCGCCCCTGCGCCGCGTTCGTGCAAGGCACGCAGCACGCAACGGCCAATGCGGCCGTAGCCGTTGAGGGCAACGCGATAGGGGCGTCGTGACATCGAAGGTCTCGGAGAACGTAGGGTGGATCGCGCTTTACCGATCCACCGTCAGCGGAACGGCGGGTGAGAAAAGCCTCACCCGCCCTACAGCGTCACTCAGGCGTCGAGCAGTTCTTCGGCGGTGCCGACGATGTTGTCGACGGTGAAGCCGAACTCTTCGAACAGCGCAGCAGCCGGAGCCGACTCACCGAAGGTGGTCATGCCGATGATGCGCCCTTCCAGGCCGACGTACTTGTACCAGAAGTCGGCATGGGCGGCTTCGATGGCGATACGCGCACCGATTTCCACCGGCAATACGGACTGCTTGTAGGCAGCGTCCTGTTGATCGAACACGCTGGTCGACGGCATCGACACCACGCGCACCTTACGGCCGGCGGCGGTCAGTTTGTCGTAGGCAGCCACGGCCAGGCCGACTTCAGAACCCGTGGCAATCAGGATCAGCTCGGGCTCACCGGCGCTGTCCTTGAGCACGTAACCGCCACGTTCAATATCGCTAAGCTGCTGGGCGTCACGCGCCTGGTGCGGCAGGTTCTGACGACTGAACACCAGGGCGCTCGGGCCGTCGGCGCGCTCGATGGCGTGTTTCCAGGCCACGGCGGACTCCACCGCATCGGCCGGACGCCAGGTGTCGAGGTTCGGCGTGCCACGCAGGCTGGCCAGTTGCTCGATGGGCTGGTGGGTCGGGCCGTCTTCACCGAGGCCGATGGAGTCATGGGTGAACACGTACAGCACGCGCTTCTTCATCAACGCGGACATACGCACGGCGTTGCGCGCGTATTCCATGAAGATCAGGAAAGTCGCGCCGTAGGGCACGAAGCCGCCGTGCAGGGCCACGCCGTTCATGATCGCACTCATGCCGAACTCGCGCACACCGTAGAACATGTAGTTGCCGGAGGCGTCTTCGGCAGATACGCCCTTGCAGCCCTTCCACAGAGTCAGGTTGGAGCCGGCCAGGTCAGCCGAGCCGCCGAGGAATTCCGGCAGCAGCGGGCCAAAGGCGTTCAGCGCATTCTGGCTGGCTTTGCGGCTGGCGATGGTTTCGCCCTTCTCGGCCACTTCACGCACGTAGGCGGCGGCCTTCTCGGCGAAGTCGGCCGGCAGCTCACCGGCGATGCGGCGCTTGAACTCGGCAGCCAGTTCGGGGAAGGCAGCGGCGTAGGCAGCGAACTTGTCGTTCCAGGCGGCTTCGGCGGCAGCACCGGCGGCCTTGGCGTCCCACTCGGCGTAGATCTCGGCAGGAATTTCGAACGGGCCATGGTTCCAGCCCAGGGCGGCGCGAGTCAGGGCGATCTCGTCATTGCCCAGCGGCGCGCCGTGGCACTCTTCCTTACCGCCCTTGTTCGGCGAACCGAAACCGATGGTGGTCTTGCAGCAGATCAGGGTTGGCTGATCCGTGCTCTTGCGCGCGGTCTCGATGGCCATTTTGATTTCTTCGGCGTCATGGCCGTCGACATTGCGGATCACCTGCCAGCCGTAGGCTTCGAAGCGCTTGGGCGTGTCGTCGGTGAACCAGCCTTCGACTTCACCGTCGATGGAGATGCCGTTGTCGTCGTAGAAGGCAACCAGTTTGCCCAGGCCGAGAGTACCGGCCAGCGAGCAGACCTCATGGGAAATGCCTTCCATCATGCAGCCATCGCCGAGAAACACGTAGGTGTTGTGGTCGACGATGGTGTGGCCGTCACGGTTGAACTGCGCGCCCAGCACCTTCTCGGCGATGGCGAAACCGACGGCATTGGCGATGCCCTGACCGAGCGGGCCGGTGGTGGTTTCCACACCTGGCGTGTAGCCGTACTCCGGGTGGCCCGGCGTTTTGCTGTGCAGTTGACGGAAATTTTTCAGATCGTCGATCGACAGGTCGTAGCCGGTCAGGTGCAGCAGCGAGTAAATCAGCATCGAACCATGGCCGTTGGACAGCACGAAGCGGTCACGATCGGCGAAGTTCGGGTTCTGCGGGTTGTGCTTGAGAAAATCGCGCCACAGCACTTCGGCGATGTCCGCCATGCCCATGGGGGCACCGGGGTGGCCGCTGTTGGCTTTCTGCACGGCATCCATGCTGAGGGCACGAATGGCATTGGCTCGCTCACGACGGCTGGGCATCGCTGAATCTCCTACGGGGCTGCTTCACAAGTGAAGGGGGCGAAAAAAGGCGGCTATTTTCGCCCAGCCAGGCCTATGGAGCAATGACAGATAGTCGTAGATGGCAAATCAGTCGGCGCACGCACTCAACACACTCAGCGCCGGACTACCCGACCCACTCAAACAGGGCGCCCGAAACAGCTCGCCATTCCAGAACCCAACCAGGGTTCGACTGAACACCAGCAGCCAGACCGCAAGCAGTTGCACCGCCAGGGCCACACCCATCAGCTCGAACAACCACAGCCCAGTCAGGCTCTGCAACTCGAAGGTGGCCAAGGTGAACACCCCCAACGGAAAGGTGAAGCCCCACCAACCCAAATTGAACGGCATGCTGCCGCGCATATAGTGCCGGGTGAACAGGCTGGCGATCACCAGCCACCAAAGCCCCGCGCCCCATAGCGCCAGACCGCCGATCAACCCCATATCGCGGGCCAGCTCAGCCGCACTGGCCAAGGGGGTAGCAGCAAAAGCCAGCGGCGCTGCCTGGCCCATGCTCAGCAAACCAAGGCAACCGGTAGCCAGCGGCCCCAGCGGCAGCCAACTGGTGGCGGCAAAGTCGGTATCCGGCAACTTGTGCAGCGCCAAGCGCAGCAGTACCAGCGTGATTAGCGAGAAGGCCAGAGAAAGCGACACCCCCCACAGCACGAAGCCGGTCACCAGTACCTGCCGCGCCGCCTCCGCAGGCAGATGTGGCGCCAACGCGCCAGCCGTACTGGCCGCCACCTCCGGCGCGACGATAGGCAGCAACCAGACCGCCGTAAGCTTCTCCAGCGCATGCTGCTGGCGGGTGAACATCAGATACGGCACCAGCATCGCCGCGAGCAGCGCCAAAGCGGCATCCAGCCACCACAACACATGCGCCACCGCGTAAACCGCCTCACCCCAACGCGGCACGCCAAACAGCAGCAAGCCCTTGATCAACACCGCCAACCCCATAGGGATTGCACCAAGAAACATCGACTGCACCGGATGCAGCAGCATCGGCCACAAGGTGTCGCGAAACAGCACCAAGCGCAGCAGCAACAGCAGACTGAACAGGGCGAACAGCAACACATCGAACAGCCACACCCCCTCCGCCAGCCACAACAAGCCCGGAACCTGCCCTGACACATGAGCCATCACCAACGCCAGCACCCCGGTGCCCATGGTCATGGCAAACCAGTTGGGCGTGAAGTGACGAATAAAAGCCAGTGGCTCGGGCAGACGGCTGAACGGGCGCTGCATGGTCGGGTGATCCCGTGACATGAATGACGCCGCCAGCTTAAAAAGCGCCTTACCATATTAAAAATACATATTCAGCATCAGAAGCATGCTTTCTATTTATGCAAGGCCGTCATGAACCTTCACCACCTCAAAGTCTTTCTCGCCGTCGCCGAGGCAGGCAGCATCAGCGCCGGCGCTGAGCGCCTGCATATCAGCCAGCCCGCCGTGACGCGAGAAATCCGCGACCTCGAAGCCAGCCTCGACCTGCGCCTGTTTGACCGCCAGCCCAGAGGCGTACGACTGACCGAAGGCGGCCAGCGCCTGCTCGACTACGCGCAGCGCATCTTCACCCTGGAACGCGCCGCCGAGCGCGACCTGCGCGACTTCGCCCAGGTGGAACAGGGCGAACTGCACATAGGCGCCAGCGCTACCCTGGGCTCATACCTGTTGCCACCGCTGATCCGCCGTTTCCGCCACGCCCACCCGCATATCTTCGTCAGCGTGGAGGTCAGCAACACCGACGCAGTGACACGGCAGCTAAACGAAGGACACATCAGCCTGGGCTTCGTCGAGGGATCGTTCGATCGCGAGGCCTACGGGCACCGCCTGCTGGCTCGCGACGCGCTGCTGCCGGTGGTGGCCCCGACGCATCCGCTGGCCCGCCTCGACAGCCTCAGCGCGGAACGCCTGCTCGCCTACCCCTTGTACATGCGCGAACCCGGCTCGGGCGCGCGCAGCAGCATCGAGCAGGCCTACCGCGCGCACGGCCTGCAAGCACAGGCGCAGATGGCCATTGGCAGCACCGAAGCCCTCAAGCGCCTGCTCGCCGACGGCCAGGGCATCGCCTGGCTGTCACAGCGCGTCGTCGAACGCGAACTGGCCAGCGGCGAACTGCATCACCTCCCCGTGTCGGACCTGCAGATCGAACGCGAGCTGCACGCACTCTGGCGTCAGGGCGCCAGCCTGAGCCCGGCGCCAGCGGCGTTTCTGGCGCTGAGCGAAACGCCGGACTGACGCAAAGGCCAATATCAATATTTTTTGATATTGGTGTTGCTGTACGAAAAATGACCGACTAGACTGCGCCACCATGACCCTGCGTGCATCCGAGTTGGCATTCGACCCCTGCGACACGCTCGCCGCCCTGTGCAAGGCCGGCGGCGATCCGCTGCGCCTGAACGTGCTGCGCGTGCTGAGCAACGACTCGTTCGGCGTGCTGGAACTGGCGCAGATCTTCGCGATCGGTCAGTCGGGCATGAGCCACCACCTCAAGGTGCTGGCCCAGGTCGGCCTGGTCGCCACACGCCGTGAAGGCAACGCGATCTTCTATCGTCGCGCCCTGCCCGTCGGCGTGCTGCATGCGGCGCTATTGGAAGAGATCGACGCCCTAACGCTGGCCGATGCCCTGCAGGCGCGCATCGCCGCCGTGCATCGTCAGCGCGCCGCCGTCAGCCGCGATTTTTTCGCCCGCATGGCGGCCAACTTCCAGGCCCAGCAGGATCTGATCGCCGGTCTGCCACAGTACCGCGACAGCCTGCTCGCCCTGCTCGATGCACTGAGCTTTGCCCCTGATGCCACGGCTCTGGAAATCGGCCCTGGCGATGGCGCGTTCCTGCCCGAGCTGGCGCGGCGCTTTGCTCGCGTCACCGCGCTGGACAACAGCGAGGCGATGCTCGATCTGGCGCGCCAGCGCTGCGCCGCCGAAGGCCTGAGCCATGTCGAGTTGCGCCTGGCCGACGCGCTCGAAGACCGCGCGCCGCGCCAAGCCGACTGCGTGGTGCTGAACATGGTGCTGCACCATTTCGCCACGCCCGCCGAAGCCTTCCGCCAACTGGCGCGGCACGTTGCGCCAGGCGGCAGCCTGCTGATCAGCGAGCTGTGCAGCCATGATCAGAGCTGGGCGCGCGAGGCCTGCGGCGATCTTTGGCTAGGCTTCGAGCAGGACGATCTATCGCGCTGGGCCAGCGCCGCCGGGCTGATCCCCGGCGAAAGTCTCTATATCGGTCTGAAGAACGGTTTTCAGATCCAGTTACGGCACTTCGCCCAACCTGGCGAGCGAAGCGCTCCACGTTACGGCACACAAGGAACCCACCCATGAGCGAATACTCCCTGTTCACCTCCGAGTCCGTGTCCGAAGGGCACCCGGACAAGATCGCCGACCAGATTTCCGATGCCGTGCTCGACGCCATCATCACCCAGGACAAGCACGCCCGCGTGGCCGTGGAAACCCTGGTCAAGACGGGTGTGGCCATCGTCGCCGGTGAAGTCACCACCAGCGCCTGGGTCGACCTGGAGCAGATCGTCCGCGACGTGATCTGCGATATCGGCTACACCAGCAGCGACGTCGGCTTCGACGGCGCCACCTGCGGCGTCATGAACATCATTGGCAAGCAGTCCCCGGACATCAACCAGGGTGTTGACCGCGCCAAGCCGGAAGATCAGGGCGCGGGCGACCAGGGCCTGATGTTCGGCTACGCCAGCAACGAAACCGACGTGCTGATGCCCGCGCCGATCCGCTTCTCCCACGCCCTGGTCGAGCGCCAGGCCGAAGCGCGCAAGTCCGGCCTGCTGCCGTGGCTGCGCCCGGATGCGAAATCCCAGGTCACCTGCCAGTACGAGAACGGCAAGGTGGTCGGCATCGACGCCGTAGTGCTGTCCACCCAGCACAGCCCGGACGTGTCGCTCAAGGATCTGCGCGAAGCGGTGATGGAGCTGATCATTAAGCACAGCCTGCCGGCCGAGCTGCTGCACGCGGGCACCCAGTTCCACATCAACCCCACCGGCAACTTCGTCATCGGTGGCCCGGTGGGCGACTGCGGCCTGACCGGGCGCAAGATCATCGTCGACAGCTACGGCGGCATGGCTCGCCACGGTGGCGGCGCGTTCTCCGGCAAGGATCCGTCCAAGGTTGACCGCAGCGCCGCCTACGCGGGTCGCTACGTGGCCAAGAATATCGTCGCTGCCGGTCTGGCCGAGCGCTGCGAGATCCAGGTGTCCTACGCCATCGGCGTGGCCCAGCCGACCTCCATCTCGATCAACACCTTCGGCACCCACAAGATCGCCGAAGACAAGATCATCAAGCTGGTGCGCGAGGTGTTCGACCTGCGCCCGTACGCCATCACCAAGATGCTCGACCTGCTTCACCCGATGTACCGCGACACCGCGGCCTACGGTCACTTCGGTCGCACCCCGGAGCAAAAGAGCGTCGGCGACGACAGCTTCACCACCTTCACCTGGGAGAAGACCGACAAGGTCGAGGCCCTGCGCGCTGCCGCCGGCCTGTAAGCGCCGCCCGCAAAAAAGCCCCGCCAGCGCGAGCTGTGCGGGGCTTTTAGTTTTCGGCGACTTATTTGCCGAACATCGAGCCAAGGCCCTTGAGCTGGTCTTTGACCGAGTTGACGTCGCTCACAGCCTGGCTCAGCTTGCTCTGCTCAGCCGTCTGCGTGGCGCCATCAGCCTCGGCACCCAGACGCTCACAACCGCTGTCGAGCTTGGCCAGATCGTCGTTGGTCTTGTCATTGCCGACCAGTTGAGCAAGCTGCTTGACCTTGGCCAGGCCCTCTTGATTGGCGGCCATTTGCTCCTGGCACTTGCTCTGCAGCGAAGCGCTGTCAGCCGCAGCATGGCTGGCCAGGCTGGTGAACATCAGGGCAGAAAAACAAACAAAAGATAGGGTACGCATTGGGGAAGACCTCCAGTGTTGAGGCCCGGCTATCCATGCCCCCCGCCGGGCAAATCCATTTGAGTGGGGGTGAAAAGGGCGCGCAATCTACCACCACCTCGACCTCGCGACAAGAAACCCTCTCTGCGCCGTGACGCAACGCACAGGACCAACGCAGGCTGCAGCATCTGCTAGGCTGAACCGATGATTCGAGCAAGGAAGCTCTGCCATGAATGCCATGCATGCCACATCGCTATTGCTGCTACTGCCCCTCTTCGCCCAGGCCGAACCCTGCCCTGACTGGCCCACTGCACGCGCCACCCAGGAACTGTCGGCGCTACAGGCACAACTCGCGACCTGGGACGACGCCTACCACAACCACGGCGACAGCCTGGTGGCCGACGAACTCTACGACCAAGCCCGCGCCCGTCTGAGCCGATGGCAGAACTGCTTTGGCCAGCCACAGCAGGCGCCTCAAATCGCCCTGCAAGGCGCGCCTTCCGAGCTCGTTCACCCCATCGCCCAGACCGGCCTGCGCAAGCTCGATGAAAGCGCGATTGAGCAATGGATGAGCAAGCGCGATGACCTGTGGATCCAGCCCAAGGTCGATGGCGTCGCCGTCACCCTGGTCTACCGCAACGGCCAACTGCAACAGGCCATCAGCCGCGGAGACGGGCTCAGCGGTCAAGACTGGACCGCCCGCGCCCAACAACTGCCCGCCATTCCCAAGCGACTGCCAGAAGCACTGGATGCCACTCTGCAGGGCGAGCTGTACTGGCGCCTGGAGAATCACCAGCAGGCGCGCGATGGCAGCGTCGGCGCGCGCGGCAAGGCGGCCGGGCTGATGGCGCGACAAAGCATTCAAGATGACGAAGCCTCCGCCATCGGCCTGTTCGTCTGGGCCTGGCCGGACGGCCCGGAGGAGATGCCGCAACGCCTGGCGGGCCTGCAACGCCTGGGCTTGGGCGACAGCACGCATTACACCTACCCCGTAGCGGATCTGGCCCAGGCCCAACAGTGGCGCCAGCGCTGGTATCGCCAAGCCCTGCCGTTTGCCAGCGATGGCGTGGTACTGCGCCAAGGCCGCCGCCCTGCGGGGGAGCGCTGGCAGGCCGAGCCCCCGCACTGGGCAGTGGCCTGGAAATACCCCGCCAGCCAGGCACTGGCCGTGGTGCAGAAGGTGCATTTCAATATCGGTCGCAGCGGGCGCATCAGCCCGGTACTGGAGCTACAACCCGTACAGCTCGACGACCGCCGCATCAGCCGTGTCGCCGTGGGCTCGCTGTCACGCTGGCAGGCGCTGGACATCCGCCCAGGCGATCAGGTATCCATCCGCCTCTCCGGGCTGACCATCCCACGTCTGGACGCTGTGATCTGGCGCAGCCAACAACGCGCCGAAGTGAACGCGCCGCGCCCCGACGACTTTCACTCACTGAGTTGCTGGCATAGCAGCCCGCAGTGCCAGACCCAATTTCAGGCCCGCCTCGCCTGGCTGAGCGGCAAGCAAGGCCTGGCGCTGAACGGTGTAGGCCCTGGCACCTGGAGCAACCTGAACATGCAGGGCCTGCTCGACTGGCTGGAGTTGGATGCACAGCAACTGCAAAGCCTGCCCGGCATAGGCGCGCAACGGGCACAGCAGTTACAACAGACGTTCAACCAAGCCCGAGAAAAACCACTGCAGCAATGGCTGGGGGCCCTAGGCGCCCCCAGCGGTTTCGACAGCGGCGCGCTGCATGATTGGCCAAGCCTCGTTGCCCGCAGCCAGGACGACTGGCAACGCCTGCCGGGCATCGGTCCCAAACGCGCCGAACAGCTCCAGGCTTTCTTCAGCCACGCCGAAGTGCAACGCCTGGCCGCGCACCTGCAAAAAATCGGTGTAACGGCCTTCCAGCCCAATCAGGCCGCCCCCGCACTAAGCGCATCAAGCGAACCTCAGGCATCCGCCAAGGTCACTTCGCAATAGGCAATAACAAGGAAACGCCATGATCCGCCAAGCCGCCGTGCTCGGCCTATTGCTCATCGCCGGGCTGAACGTCACGCCACCCCTGGTCGCCGAAGCGGACAAAGGTTGCGACAGCACACGCCAGGTGCTGCAAAAGAAAATCGCCAGCGCCCGCCTACAGGGCGATACAGCCGAGCTGGAAGGGCTGCACCAAGCGCAGAAAAACGTCGACGCGTACTGCCGTGGCGCTCAGTTGCAAAAGGAGCGCCTGGCCAACGTCGAGCAAGCCCGCGAGGCGGTCGAGCAACGCGAAATGGCTCTACGCGGCGCCATCGCCCAAGACGACCCGCAAATGATCGCCAAGGATCAGGCCAAACTGGCCGAGGCACGTGAAGAACAAGCGCAAAGCGAAGACCAGGCACGGCACGCTCAATAAGCGCGAAACGCCTTGTGGCAGGCCTCGCAACTATCCTCGATACGCTGCACGGCAGGCTCCAGCGCAGAACGGCTCAGCGGAGCTGCGCTGGTAACCGTCACCAAGGCAGCCGTGGCGGCCTCCAGATCACGAGCCATCTGCTGAAAACGCTCCTGACGCTGCCAGACATCGTCAGTGGCCTGACTGCGCTCATCGTCACGCACCTGCGGAAAATGCTGCCAGGGCTCGCGAGAAAGGCTGTCCAGCTTTACGGCGCCAGCGATGAACGCCGCTTCGTCATAGGCAATGCGCCCGCGCAACATGCCGCCCAGATCCTCACTTTCCTTGAGCATCTGTTTGAACAACGCCTGGCGCTTGCCCAGCGGCGAGTTGGGATCAACGCCGCCACAGGCGGCCAACGCCAGACAGGCACAGGTCACCAGTAGCAGTTTCTTCATCGTCATCGATACGACTTCCAGGCGAGAAGCGGGGCGCCAGTATCGCCACTTGCCGCAGCCAGGCCAAGCTCACAAATGTCGCACAAGCACACGGGCTCAGCCCTTGGCGTAGGTGATCTCGGTCTTGCCGTGAGGCGCCGGCAAGCCATCCTCGCCCAGGTTGACGAACACCAGCCGGTCGATGGTGAGGATGCTCTTGCGGGTGATCTTGTTGCGCACTTCGCAGCGCAGCGTGATGGACGTACGGCCAAACTCGGTGGCGGTAATGCCCAGCTCGATGATGTCGCTCTGCCGCGCCGAACTGACGAAGTTGATCTCGGAAATGAACTTGGTGACCACCCGCTGATTACCGAGCTGGACGATGGCATAGATCGCCGCCTCCTCATCGATCCACCTCAGCAGGCTGCCACCAAACAGGGTGCCGTTAGGGTTGAGATCCTCGGGCTTGATCCACTTACGGGTGTGGAAATTCATGCAGTGTCCTCCGTTGCAGATGGGCCGCCTATGATGCGCCAACAGTCACCCACATCGCGACCGCGCAATAGGCAGATGGCGGGTTTAGGTTTTGCCGCCCACCTTGAAGGCTTTAGCCAGACGATCCCTCATCACTTTTACAATTCGCTCTCGATACAGAAATAACAACACCGACAGGCCGATGCTCACACCTACCGCCGCCGCACCCAAGCGGGCAAATACGACGATGTTGATAAGGAGCAAAATCATGATACCGAAAAACTCAGCATTCGCCTTTGCCCCTGTGAGAACCTGTTGTTCTGTCAACATCCACTTGGGTGATAGGCAAAACGGACAAACTGAGTACTCTGGATCTCGCCCGCCAACGGGGACGCCACTGATATAGAAAGGTGCGCTAGCGACCACCTTCGGAACCATCATCTTCTTGCAGCACTGGCACTCCACTTTGTCGTTTTGCATTTTGCTCACTATTCAATCGGCATTACTTTGGCGATTACAGAATCTGAGTGCGGCAACACCATCATCTAAAAATAACCGACCTCTTGGTTACTCGAATTTTGCTCCTGTACGAATCAATTTGTGAAACCGTTCTTTAGAACGCCGCCACTCCCCGCCGACAGAAAGCCTTGGGCAGTGCCGCAGGCCTCGCTATACTTTGCAGGTTTAACGCGACCGGCACCGTCCGGTCGCTCCCGCCACCTGTCCGAGGGGCGCTGCAGCAAATCCGCATCGGGCGGTTTTGTCAGGCTCGGATGGGGCGTTATCCAAACGCATCAACGGCGCCCATCGGACTGCGTGAAAACGTAGCGAGCGAAGGACTGGCAAGGCAGAAATGGGCGCGGAAGCGGAGTTTACGACTGTAAATGAGCATTCCAAGCGCGTTTCTAACGCAGCCAGAGCGAGCGCAGTAGTTTTCATGTAGCCCGATCGCAGACAACGAACGGAGAGTTACTGCATGAGCGCTTTCAACGACTACAAGGTCGCCGATATTTCCCTGGCCGACTGGGGCCGCCGCGAGCTGATCATCGCCGAATCCGAGATGCCGGCACTGATGGGCCTGCGCCGCAAATACGCCGCCAGCCAGCCGCTCAAGGGCGCGAAGATCCTCGGCTGCATCCACATGACCATCCAGACCGGCGTGCTGATCGAGACGCTAACCGCCCTGGGCGCCGAAGTGCGCTGGTCGAGCTGCAACATCTTCTCCACCCAGGATCAGGCCGCTGCCGCCATCGCCGCCGCCGGCATCCCGGTATTTGCCTGGAAGGGCGAGACCGAGCAGGAGTACGAGTGGTGCATCGAGCAGACCATCCTCAAAGACGGTCAGCCGTGGGACGCCAACATGGTGCTGGACGACGGCGGTGACCTGACCGAGATCCTGCACAAGAAATACCCGCAGATGCTCGAGCGCATCCACGGTGTGACCGAAGAAACCACCACCGGCGTGCACCGCCTGCTCGACATGCTCAAGGCCGGCACCCTGAAAGTCCCAGCGATCAACGTCAACGACGCGGTCACCAAGAGCAAGAACGACAACAAGTACGGCTGCCGTCACAGCCTCAACGACGCCATCAAGCGTGGCACCGACCACCTGTTGTCGGGCAAGCAGGCGCTGGTCATCGGCTACGGCGACGTGGGCAAGGGCTCGGCCGCTTCGCTGCGCCAGGAAGGCATGATCGTCAAGGTTTCCGAGATCGACCCGATCTGCGCCATGCAGGCCTGCATGGACGGCTATGAGCTGGTTTCGCCGTACATCGATGGCATCAACAACGGCACCGACGCCTGCATCGACAAGGCGCTGCTGGGCAAGATCGACCTGATCGTCACCACCACCGGCAACGCCAACGTCTGCGACGCCGGCATGCTCAAAGCGCTGAAGAAGCGCGCCGTGGTGTGCAACATCGGTCACTTCGACAACGAGATCGACACCGCCTTCATGCGCAAGAACTGGGCGTGGGAAGAGGTCAAGCCGCAGGTACACAAGATTCACCGTACCGGCGCAGGCAGCTTCGATCCGGCCAACGACGACTACCTGATCCTGCTGGCCGAAGGCCGTCTGGTGAACCTGGGCAACGCCACTGGCCACCCGAGCCGCATCATGGATGGCTCGTTCGCCAACCAGGTGCTGGCGCAGATCTTCCTGTTCGAGCAGAAGTTCGCTGATCTGTCCGCCGAGAAGAAAGCCGAGCGCCTGACCGTCGAAGTGCTGCCGAAGAAACTCGACGAAGAAGTCGCCCTGGAGATGGTGAAAGGCTTTGGCGGCGTGGTCACCCAACTGACCCAGCAACAGGCCGATTACATCGGCGTGACTGTGGAAGGCCCGTTCAAGCCGGACACCTATCGCTACTAAACCAAAACCGTAGGGTGGGTTAGCCGCGCAGTGGCCTAACCCACCAGCGCTGACGACTGGTTTATGGCGTTACGCCTACTACCGCCTGGTGGGTTACGCGCCGCTCAGATATTCCGAGCGGCCTGAACCCAGGTGGCAGGCGTCGCTAACCCACCCTACGAAGGGAACCTTCTCCATGTCTCAAGAACGCCGTTACAGCTTCGAGTTCTTCCCCACCAAGACCGAAGCCGGGCATGAAAAACTGATGGATGTGGCGCGCGAGCTGGCGAGCTACAACCCCGATTTCTTCTCATGCACCTATGGTGCCGGGGGCTCCACCCGCGACCGCACACTCAACACCGTGCTGCAGCTCGATGGCGAGGTGAAGGTGCCGACCGCACCGCACCTGTCCTGTGTTGGTGATACAAAAGCCGAGCTGCGTGAGCTGCTCAACCTGTACAAGAATGCGGGTATCAAGCGCATCGTCGCCCTACGTGGCGACCTGCCGTCAGGTATGGGTATGGCCAGCGGCGAGCTGCGCTACGCCAACGAACTGGTCGAGTTCATCCGTAGCGAGACCGGCGATCACTTCCACATCGAAGTCGCGGCCTACCCGGAGATGCATCCGCAGGCGCGCAACTTCGAGAGCGATATCGCCAACTTCGTGCGCAAGGCCAAGGCCGGTGCCGACAGCGCCATCACCCAATACTTCTTCAACGCCGATAGCTACTTCTACTTCGTCGAGCGCGTGCGCAAGTTCGGGGTGGATATCCCCGTGGTGCCGGGCATCATGCCGATCACCAACTACAGCAAGCTGGCGCGCTTCTCCGATGCCTGCGGTGCGGAGATCCCGCGCTGGGTGCGCAAGCAACTGGAAGCCTATGGCGACGACAGCGACAGCATTCGCGCCTTCGGTGAGCAAGTCATCAGCGAGATGTGCGAACGCCTGCTGCAAGGCGGCGCGCCGGGCCTGCACTTCTACAGCATGAATCTGGCTGGCCCTAGCCTGGCCATCTGGAATAACCTCAAGCTGCCACGCTAAGGCCCTTACCCACAGGCTGCCGGCGAGGCAGCCTGTTCGTTTCACCTCCCGCCTTGTCGCCGAAGGATCGCCTCATGCTCAAACGCTCCACGATCAATGCCTCCGTCAGCCCCAAGGGCAGCCTGGAAACCCTCTCCCAGCGCGAAGTGCAGCAACTACGCGAAACCGGCTCCGGCAGCGTCTACCGCCTGTTCCGCCAGTGTGCTCTGGCGATTCTCAACACCGGCTCGCATAGCGACAACGCCAAGACCATCCTCGAAGCCTACCCGGACTTCGAAGTAAAGATTCATCAACAGGATCGCGGTATCCGCCTCGAACTGCTCAACGCGCCGGCTGACGCCTTCGTCGATGGCGAGATGATCGCCAGCACCCGCGAAATGCTGTTCAGCTCGCTGCGCGACATCGTTTTCACCCAGAGCGAGCTGGAGAACAAACGCATCGATCTGGACAGCTCCGAAGGCATCACCGATTACGTCTTCCACCTGCTACGCAACGCACGCACCCTGCGCAGCGGTGTCGAACCGAAGATGGTGGTGTGCTGGGGCGGCCATTCGATCAGCTCCGAGGAATACAAGTACACCAAGAAAGTCGGCCACGAGTTGGGCCTGCGCGGTCTGGATATCTGCACCGGCTGCGGCCCAGGCGTGATGAAGGGGCCGATGAAGGGCGCCACCATCAGCCATGCCAAGCAGCGCAACCTCAAGGGTCGCTACCTGGGGCTGACCGAGCCAGGCATCATCGCTGCCGAAGCGCCGAACCCGATCGTCAACGAGTTGGTGATCCTGCCGGATATCGAAAAGCGCCTGGAAGCCTTCGTCCGCGTCGGCCACGGCATCATCATCTTCCCCGGCGGCGCCGGCACCGCCGAAGAGTTCCTTTACCTGCTGGGCATCCTCACTCACCCGGACAACCAGGATCTGCCCTTCCCGGTCATCCTCACAGGGCCGAAGAGTGCCAGTGCCTACCTGCAGCAGTTGCATGCTTTCATCGGCGCCACCCTGGGCGAAGCCGCTCAAAAACGCTACCGCATCATTGCCGACGACCCTGCCGAAGTCGCGCGCGCCATGCACAGTGGCATCCGTGAAGTGGAGCGCTTCCGTCGCGAGCGCAACGATGCCTTCCACTTCAACTGGCTGCTGAAGATCGACGAGGGTTTCCAACACCCCTTCGAACCCACTCACGCCGCCATGGCCAGCCTCAATCTGACTCGCCAACAACCACTGCATGAGCTGGCTGCCAACCTGCGCCGCGCGTTCTCAGGCATCGTCGCCGGCAACGTCAAGGAAAATGGTATCCGCCTGATAGAAGAGCACGGCCCATACGAGATCAAAGGCGAGCCCGGCATCATGCAGCCCCTGGATCGGCTGCTACAGGCCTTTGTCGAACAGCACCGCATGAAGCTACCCGGTGGCAGCGCCTACGAGCCCTGCTATCGAGTGGTCTCATAAGTGCCAGCCGTTCGCCGGGGCAACCCGGCGAATGGCCTCAATCGGCAACGTGGCAGCCCAGGTGAATGCAATTGTTACTGCGCCAAATCATTTCCACATTCCTGCTATGTGGCCTTGCGCTATGCGCTAAAGCGCAAACCCTGCACCTGGTTACCGAGGCCTGGCCGCCTTACGTTTTCGAGCAGGATGGCCAACCTACCGGGCTGGATTACGAAGTCACTCGCGAGGTACTCAAGCGCCTGGGTATCGACTTGCAACTGCACTTCATGCCCTGGAAGCGCTGCCTACTCGCCATGGATCAGGGCCATGCCGATGGCATTCTCGATATCTTTCAGCGCCCCGAACGTGAAGCACACATGCAATTTGTCATGGAGCCTCTCAGTGAAATCGAATTCGTACTGTTCTTCGCCCGCAATCGGCCCGTCCCTTACAACAATCTCACGGACTTAAAGGGCCGCGTGGTCGGTATCTCAGCCGGTTACTGGTACCACAATGATGCCTTCCAGAACGCCAGCGACTTCAGCCGCGAAGAAGCCCCGACTCACAAGGCCAATTTCGGTAAGTTGATACGCCACCGCGTCGATCTGGTAGTGAATGATCGACGCACCGGCCTGTTTCTCGCTAAAGAAATGGGGCTGGAGACGGAAATCGGCTACCACAGCACACGACTGGGCCGTGATCATTTGCGCCTGGCACTGCGCAAGACCCCCGAAATGAACGAGCTGAGCGCCAACTTCGCGCGAGAACTGCGGCGTTTCAAAGATGAGCCCGGTTACCGGAATCTACAGCAGCGTTATATTGACTCGCTGGAACCGAGCGTAGCTCAAGTCGTGAAGTAACCGACAGGCTGAGGGGTGCGCAAGCCGCGCGCTCTGTTATACTCGGGGCTTCCCGCCAGGCTTGCGCCCGGATGTTGGTTCTCGGAAGCCAACAGTACCGGACGGGATCATGCCTCCCAACGCATGATTCAAGCCAGGCTCTACACCCCCAGGGCCACGCCCTCACTAGTACAGGATTGCTCATGTCCTTTGCCTCCCTCGGTCTCTCCGAGGCTTTAGTCCGTGCGGTCGAATCCGCCGGCTACACCCAACCCACTCCGGTGCAACAGCGGGCCATTCCCGCCGTGTTGCAAGGTCGCGATCTGATGGTGGCGGCCCAGACGGGTACAGGTAAGACGGGCGGTTTCGCCCTGCCGATCCTTGAACGCCTGTTCCCAGGCGGTCATCCAGATCGCGAACAACGTCATGGCCCGAAGCAACCACGCGTGCTGGTGCTGACCCCCACCCGCGAGCTGGCCGCCCAGGTGCATGACAGCTTCAAGCTCTACGCTCGCGACCTCAAGTTCGTCAGCACCTGCATCTTCGGCGGTGTCGGCATGAACCCACAGGTACAGGCACTGGCCAAGGGTGTAGACGTGCTCGTTGCCTGCCCGGGCCGCCTGCTCGACCTCGCTGGCCAAGGCAGCGTCGACCTGTCTCGCGTGGAAATCCTCGTGCTGGACGAAGCCGACCGTATGCTCGACATGGGCTTCATTCATGATGTGAAGAAGGTACTGGCCCGCCTGCCGACGCAGCGCCAAAACCTGCTGTTCTCGGCGACCTTCTCCAAGGACATCACCGATCTGGCTGGCAAGCTGCTGCACAACCCTGAGCGCATCGAGGTCACGCCGCCGAACACCACGGTCGAGCGCATCGAGCAGCGCGTGTTCCGCCTGGCCGCCAGCCACAAGCGCGCCCTGCTCGCGCACCTGATCACTCAGGGCGCCTGGGAGCAGGTGCTGGTGTTCACCCGCACCAAGCACGGTGCCAACCGCCTGGCTGAGTATCTCGACAAACACGGCCTACCGGCTGCAGCGATTCATGGCAACAAGAGCCAGAACGCGCGCACCAAGGCTCTGGCCGACTTCAAGGCGAACAAGGTACGCATCCTCGTCGCCACCGACATCGCCGCCCGCGGCCTGGACATCGACCAGTTGCCGCACGTGGTCAACTTCGAGCTGCCCAACGTCGAGGAAGACTATGTGCACCGTATCGGCCGCACCGGGCGTGCCGGGCGTAGCGGCGAAGCCATCTCACTGGTCGCGCCGGACGAGGAAAAGCTGCTGAAAAGCATCGAACGGATGACCAAGCAGCAGATCCCCGACGGTGATCTGATGGGCTTTGACGCCAGCACCATCGAGGCCGAGCGCCCGGAGGTACGCGAACCGCGTCAGCAGCGCGGCGGACAGCGTGGCCAGAAGCAGCCGAAGGCGCAGAAAGCCCAGGGCGATGGCGAGCATAAGGCCAAGGCCGAGCACGACAATGGCGGCCGCAAGGACAAGGGCAAGGAGGCCAGCCAGGATGCCCAGGCGGCCAAGCCCAAGCGCGACCGCAAGCGCCGCAGCCGCAAAGGTACTGAAGGCAGTAGTGCGACGACGACAGCAGCACCGGCACTGCCACCGAACCGTGACCCGGAGGAGTTCCTCGACGACGACGTCGACAACTTCGGTAACCGCGTCGACTACGTCAGCCCGCACCAGAACAAGGCCGGCAACGGTCGTGGCCGTCGCTCTGGCAGCAATGGCCAGCCAAGCAAGAATGGTCAAAACCGTGCTCAGGGCAAAGCTCAGGCCCAGGGTCAAGGTGGTCAGGGCCAGCCACGCGCCGCGCGCAACAGCAACGGCGCCGGCGGCCAGAACGGCAAGCCACGTCGCCAGGGTGGCGGCCAGGGCAATGGTCAGGGCCGCGCTAACAACGGCCGCCGCCAGAGTAGTCACGACGGCCGCATCACCTCGCTGGATCGTGACGAACTACCACGCAGCGAAGCCGCCGTACGCAACCCGCGCGAACGCCAGCCGGTGATCGTGCACAAGAGCTCGCGTCTGGATCGCTTCCCGACGCCGGAGCAACTCGACGAGCTGGCCACCAGCAACCGTCCGCGTGGTGAAAAGCCCGCCCTGCTGACGCGCAATCGCGACGAGTAACCGCTGCACTGCAGTAACGCAAACGCCGCCTCTAGGGGCGGCGTTTTCATTATTGCCAGAGACGCGGGAGGATGAACGGCTGAATAGCCCTCTCCCGCCCCCCCTGCGCGCCCCTGCCTGATCGCTAGCGATCAGGCACTCATCGGTGTAGGAGGCAGTGCCTCCAAAAACACACCTCTTCGCCCCATAAATGGCAGAGGGTCATCAGCTAGGCTGCGAGCGGCCGCCTTCTTTACTGACGAATACCTTCGATGGAAATGATCAGCTCGACTGTTTCCGAAGCCGGGCCGAGATCCATGGAAATATCGAAGTCCTTCATCTTGATGGTGGTGGTGCCTTCGAAACCGGCGCGGTAGCCACCCCACGGATCTTTGCCTTCGCCGATGAACTTGGCGGCGAACACGACCGGTTTGGTCACGCCATTGAGCGTCAGGTTACCGGTGACGTCAGCAGTGCCTTCGCCGGTGGACTTGACCGACGTGGACTCAAAGGTCGCAGTATCGTGAGCCGAAACATTGAGGAAATCAGCGCTGCGGATGTGCTTGTCACGCTCGGCGTGGTTGGTGTCGACGCTGGCGGTCTTCAGGGTCACGCTGACCTTGCTGGCCTCAGGCTTGGCGGCGTCGAAGCTGAACTTGCCGTCGAAATCCTTGAAGGTGCCATACAGCCAGCTATAGCCCAGGTGGCTGATCTTGAAGTTGACGAAGGCGTGCTGACCCTTCTTATCAATCACGTAATCAGCAGCCATAGCCTGAGCGCCGATCAAAGCAGTACCAAGCGCCAGCGCGGTGAGAGTTTTCTTCAGCATCTTGTGTCTCCTTGCAGGTCGTACGAAAGTGGGCAAGCCGTTTGCCCGATATGGATTCAGCGTCCGAACATGCGCAGCAGCGTGCTGTCACGGTCGATGAAGTGGTGTTTGAGCGCTGCCAGACCATGGACACCGGCAAAGATCACCAAGCCCCAGGCCAGTATGCGGTGGATATCGCCAGCGACATCCTCCTGGTCGGGAATGCCGGTGAGTGTGGCGGGCACGGTAAACAGGCCGAAAACCTCGATACCGCGGCCATCAGCGGTAGAAATGAGATAGCCAGCGATCATTACGGCGAACAGCCCCAGATAAAGCAGGCCATGGCCAATTTTTGAAGCCAGACGTGTCATCGTGCCATGGCTAGCCAGTGGTGCCGGTGGGGGACTGATCAGACGCCAGAGCACGCGCAACAACATCAACGCGAACAGAATCAAACCAATGCTCTTGTGCAGGTCAGGTGCTTCTTGCCGCCAAGGATCGTAGTAACTCAAGCCCACCATCCAGTAACCGAGAGCGAACAAGCCAAAAACAGCCAACGCGACCAGCCAGTGCAGCGAAATATTGATCAGACCATAACGAGCGGAAGAGTTACGCCACTGCATGCCATATGTCCCTGAGAAGGAAGTGGAGAAAGATTATCGACAAAAGCATCGAATTAAAGGGAATTTTTTCGCTTGGAAATATCGAGAAATACGATATCTAAACCCTTATTTCAGGGCGACTGATTAGTCGAGCAAGCACCTGAGAAAGTTGCCCGCTCGCCGCCCAGCGGCGCAACGGCAGGCATGAACGGCCACAGGTGCAGCAAGCGAGCATCTGCTAGGCTGTGCGGCCGAAAACTGGGAGAACCTCATGAGCCTGAATGACCAGTGGATGCAGCGCGACCTCAAGGTGCTGTGGCACCCCTGCACACAGATGAAGGATCACCAAAGCCTACCGCTGATCCCGATTCGACGCGGCCAGGGCGTGTGGCTGGAAGACTTCGACGGCAAGCGCTATCTCGACGCTGTCAGCTCCTGGTGGGTCAACGTCTTCGGCCACGGCAATGCGTGCATCAACGCACGCATTCGTGACCAGTTGGAAAACCTCGAACACGTGATGCTCGCCGGTTTCACCCACGAGCCCGTGGTTGAACTGTCCGAACGCCTGGTGCAAATCACCCCGCCAGGATTGAACAAGGTGTTCTACGCCGATAACGGCTCTTCAGGCATCGAAGTGGCGCTGAAGATGAGCTTCCATTACTGGCTCAACAGCGGTCAGGCAGCCAAGAAGCGCTTCATCACACTGACCAACAGCTACCACGGCGAAACCGTGGCGGCGATGTCGGTGGGCGACGTGTCGCTGTTCACCGACACCTATAAGGCGCTGCTGCTCGACACCATCAAGGTGCCTAGCCCGGACTGCTACCTGCGCCCCGAGGGCGTGAGCTGGGAGGAACACTCGCGTGTCATGTTCGCCCATATGGAGCAGGCGCTGGCAGAACACCACCAAGAAGTCGCCGCCGTAATTGTCGAGCCGCTGATCCAGGGCGCGGGCGGCATGCGTATGTATCACCCGATCTACCTCAGACTGCTGCGCGAAGCCTGCGATCGCTATGGTGTGCACCTGATCCACGACGAAATCGCCGTCGGCTTTGGCCGCACCGGGACGATGTTTGCCTGCGAGCAGGCCGCTATCACCCCGGATTTTCTGGTGCTGTCCAAAGCACTCACCGGCGGTTACCTACCAATGGCCGCCGTACTCACCACCGATGAGGTCTACGCCGCCTTCTACGACGACTACGCCACGCTGCGCGCCTTCCTCCATTCGCACACCTACACCGGCAACCCGCTGGCCTGCGCAGCCGCTCTGGCGACTCTGGACATTTTCCGCGACGACAACGTGATCGAGCGCAACAAGGCGCTGGCCGCGCGCATGCATAGCGCTAACGCGCACCTGGCCGAGCACCCGCATGTAGCGGAAGTGCGCCAGACGGGCATGGCCCTGGCCATCGAGATGGTGCAGGACAAGACCGCCAAGACCGCCTATCCCTGGCAAGAGCGCCGAGGCCTGCGTGTCTATCAGCATGCACTGCAACGCGGCGCACTGCTGCGTCCGTTGGGCAGCGTGGTGTATTTCCTGCCGCCCTACGTGATCACCCCGGAGGAGATCGACTTTCTCGCCGAAGTGGCCAGCGAAGGCATCGACATCGCCACGCGCGAGTCAGTCAGCGTGGCGGTGGACAACCGCTACCCTGACCACCGCGATCCAGGCTGAGACGGCCACAGGCTTCAGGCAGCACGCTGCCGGCGTTAAACTGCGCGCCTAAAGCCTGCCGCCTGTAGCCTGAAGCCCCTATGCGCCTATCCCGTTTCTTCATCGATGCCCCCCTTTCCCTCGGCCAACACGAGCTGCCCGAGGCCCAAGCCCACTACATCGGCCGTGTGCTGCGCCATGCAGTAGGCGATGCCGTGCAACTGTTCGACGGCAGCGGCCAGGAATACCTCGGCGAGCTGATCGAGGTGAGCAAGAAGAGCGTGCGCGTGGAATTACGCGAGGCAATACCGGGGCTGAGCGAATCACCACTGAGCATCCACCTCGGCCAGGGCCTGTCGCGCGGTGAACGCATGGACTGGGCGATTCAGAAAGCCACTGAGCTGGGCGCCAGCGAAATTACCCCAATCGTTTCCGAACGCTGCGAGGTGCGTCTAAAAGACGAACGCGCTGATAAACGCTTGGCCCACTGGCGCCAGGTGGCAATCAGCGCCTGCGAGCAGTGCGGTCGCTCGGTGCTACCAACGATCAACCCGCCGCTGGAGCTGGCCACCTGGCTGCAACAAATCGAAGCTGACCTAAAGCTGGTACTGCACCCGGTAGCAGCGCCCCTGCAAAGCCACGACAGGCCAGGCAGCCTGGCGTTTCTGATCGGCCCGGAAGGCGGCTTGAGCGATGCCGAAGTCGATCTGGCCAAAGGTGCCGACTTCCATGCCGCTCGCCTGGGCCCACGGGTTTTACGCACGGAAACAGCCCCTGTGGTCGCACTGAGCGTGGCTCAACAACTCTGGGGCGACCTTCAGGCGTAAGATGTCGCCTCCGCGTAACAAAATGTGACCTCAAGAGATTGCAAGCCCGCCAGGCTTTGTCATGCTCTGCGCGCCGCGCGCAACCCGCTTTACCAGCAATCTGCGCCCGGCTAAGGCCGACGCCCCGCTGCGTCGCTCGTCTTCCTATAACAAATCAACGGGCAACGGCCCCGCCCAAAAGGCGACCGCAAGCCCAGGAGCATTGCATGAACGAACTGGTCTCGACCCTCAACGGTCTGGTCTGGAGCCCGGCGCTGATTTACCTCTGTCTCGGCGTTGGTCTCTACTTCTCTCTGCGCGGTCGCTTTCTCCAGGTCCGTCACTTCAAGGAAATGATTCGCCTGATGTTCGCCGGGCGTACCGACGAACACGGCATCACCTCGTTCCAGGCACTGACCATGACACTCGCCGGTCGCGTCGGTACCGGCAACATCGCCGGTGTGGCCACTGCCATCACCTTCGGCGGCCCAGGCGCTGTGTTCTGGATGTGGATGGTGGCCTTCCTCGGCGCCAGCTCGGCATTCGTCGAATCCACCCTCGGCCAGGTGTACAAGGAAAAGCTCAACGGTGAATACCGCGGCGGCCCGGCCTTCTACATCGAGAAAGGCCTGGGCCTGAAGTGGTACGCCTGGCTGTTCGCCATCGTTACCGTGTTCGCCTGCGGCCTGCTGCTGCCGGGTGTACAGGCCAACTCCATCGCCTCAAGTGTGAACACCGCCTTCGGCATCAGCCCGAACGTCACCGCCGCGGTGCTGGCGGTGCTGATCGGCCTGATCATCTTCGGCGGCGTCAAGCGCATCGCCCACTTCACTCAGGTGGTGGTGCCGTTCATGGCGCTGGGCTACATCCTGGTCGCCCTGGTCATCATCCTGCTCAACATCGGCCAACTGCCGAGCGTGATCGCTCTGATCTTCAAGAGCGCCTTCGGGATGGAAGCCGGTTTCGGCGCCATTCTCGGTATGGCCATCCAGTGGGGCGTGAAACGCGGCGTCTATTCCAACGAAGCTGGCCAGGGCACCGGCCCGCACGCCTCGTCCGCCGCAGCCGTCAGCCACCCGGCCAAACAGGGCCTGGTACAAGGCTTCTCGGTCTATGTCGACACCCTGTTCGTCTGCTCGGCAACCGCCTTCATGCTGCTGATCACCGGCCAGTACAACGTCCAGGCGCCGGACGGTAGCGCGCTGTTCACCGGCATCGCCGGTGTCGCCGCCGGCCCCGGCTACGTGCAAACAGCCATGGAGAACATGATGCCCGGCTTCGGCAACGCCTTCGTCGCCATCGCCCTGTTCTTCTTCGCCTTCACCACCATCCTGGCGTACTACTACATCGCTGAAACCAACATCGCCTACATCAACCGCAAGGTGAACCGCCCCATTCTCACCCTGCTGCTGAAGTTCGCCATCATCGCCGCGACCGTCTACGGCACCGTGCACAGTGCCACCTTCGCCTGGGATCTGGGTGACCTCGGCGTGGGCCTGATGGCCTGGCTGAACATCATCGCCATCATCCTGATGCACAAAATCGCCTACAAGTGCCTGAAGGACTACGAAGAGCAGCAGGATCAGGGCAAGGATCCGGTGTTCCACCCCGAGAAGCTCGGCATCAAGAATGCCGACTACTGGGGTAGCCACACGTCGGAAGACAACCTAGCCGCTGAGAAGGCTGAAAAAGCGCAGCAACTGCAGCGCTGATGCGCCTATAGAGTTGCCCGGGCTGAGCCCTGGGTGACACTGGCAGCACCCTAGAAATCCGATGTCGCCATGGCGGCATCGGATTTTTTGTTTCTGGTGTATTGGATCAGAGGCGGTTTGATTGATACCGGACTGGCAAGTTTGTGTGCTGGCCGTTCGGGTGTATGTTCCGAATTGCCGCGTTTCTGCTGATGTTTCTGGTTTCGCCCTCCCGGGCGAGTGACTTTTGACGGGCAAAAGTAACCAAAACCCTCCGCCCTTTCATCCGGCCCTGGCTGCGCCAGGGTTCGCTCACTCCATCGCCGCTCCAGAGGCCCGCCGCGGTGGGCCATCCATGGCCCATCGCGGCTCTCGCGACATCCATGTCGCTCGACCTCTTACACGACGATTCCGTTCGCCCTCCTGGGCGGGCTCTGCACGCGCCTGAGCCTGCGGTAATCCAGAATTAGCGTGGAGTGCTTGAACATGGGGCAGCCTTAGGGCTGACCGGAATGCTGGCTGAAAGCCGGCAAGCTAAAACTACGTGAATGAAAGTATTGGTTTAACTCGACGGCCACATCGCAACTTCACAGCTACCAGAACGCGCCGAGCGCACCTTGGAATGCCAGTTCGTTCAGGCGCGCGAATGTCCCCTTCAGGAGGATGAGTGGAATCGTTGTGTAGAGGGTTGAGCGGCATGGATGCCGCGACGACTGCATGGATGCAGGAGGTAGAGCGACGCAGGATGCCAAAGCCGAGAGCTGCGATGGGCCAGGGATGGCCCTTCGCAGCGTGCCCTCGGAGCAACGATGGAGCGAACGAACCCCGGCGAAGCCGGGGCCGGATGATGGGGTGCGCTTTCTTTTGCTTACTTTTCTTTGCGCTGGGCGGCAATCCGAGTTCAAAGAAAAGTGAGTCGCCCGAGGGGGCGAAACCCGGAATATCTGAAGACATCCAAAGCGGCGCCCAGAACACCAACACAGACCCAAAAGATCACACACAAACTTGCCCGTCCGGTATCAAACCCGCCCCGATACACCGCAAAGAATCCCCCTGAAAATCACCCCAACCCACGCAAGGTCAGCGCCGCCAGCGCCAGCAACAACACCCCACATCCGGCATAACTCAACCGATGCCAGAGCAGCGAGGTGTTGCGCCGTAACCAATCCACCAACGCCGCACAAACAAAACACCAGACCAACGAAGCCAGCATGAAGCCAGCGAAGAACACCAGCATCTGCTCGCTCGTCGGCGTGCCCTCGACGATCCCGGCCAGCGCACTGCCCAACGCGCCCCAGAACACGATGTTCTTCGGGTTGGACAACGACAGCAACGCGCCAGCGGCAAAGGCGCTGCGAGCCTGTGCGTCGCCTTCTTCCTCCTGTTGCGGCGGCTGCCAGGCATCGCGCAGGCCCTGCACGCCCAGCCAGGCCAGATAAGCGGCGCTGGCCAGCGTCAACGGCACACGCACGCTGTCCTGGCCGAGCAGCAACACCAGGCCACTCAGGCCGATCAACGCCCACAGCGCATCACCGATCAACGAGCCCAGCTGCACCAGCAATGCCGGGCGATAGCCGCCACTGAGACCACGACGCAGGGTTTCACTGAATACCGCCCCTGGCGAGATGACGAATGCCAGACCGAACAGCACGGCGGCGATAAAGACCGTCAACATGACTCGACTCCCCTTTCAAGATGGCGCCGATTATGGCGCGGCGCCAAGGGAAGCGCTTGAACCGGATTGCTCAGCAGCGCAGCAAGGTCTGATAGCGCCCAGGGCTGATGCCATAGGCTGCGCGGAAATGGCGGTTCAGATGGCTCTGGTCGGCAAAGCCCAGCACATGAGCCACCTCGCCGGCTGGCCTGCCCTGACGCAACAGCCCCTGAGCACGACGCGTGCGCAATTGCATGGCCCACTGCCTGGGGCTGAGGCCGGTGTATTTCTGGAAGCTGCGCAGCAGATGGAATTTCGACAGGCCCAGTTCACTGGCCATTTCCCCCAGGCCAGGGCTGCGCTGCAGATTGGCAGCCAGCAACTCCTGCAGGCGGTGCACGGCGGTATGCCCGACCTCGCGGAGAGATACCAGACCGATACCAGCACCGGATACCACCCGCGCCAGCAGCAGGGTCAGGTGCTCTTCACCGCGCTCGCGCCAGAGCGCATCGTCACTCAGGCAGGCCTCGACTGCGCGGCCTAGCTCGCCCGCCAGTACCGCATCGTGCTGCCAGGGACGCTCGAACTGCACAGCATTCAGCCCCAGACTGTCTGCCAGACTCTCCACCGGCAGGTAGACCCCAACATAGCGCCACGGCTGGCCTTCGACCGCGCCGCCGCCCTGGATTTCGCCTGGGTTATAGGTGGTGATGCAGCCGGCAGACGCCGTGAAGGTTCGGCCATCCAGCCACACCTGCTCTTCACCCAGCAGGTTGGCGCTGATGACGAATTCGTCGTGGCTGTGTTTGTCGAAGTGCTGACCGGACGCCGTGCAACTGGCGACCTCGAGATCGCCCAGGCGCGCCAGGCGCAAACCGCCGTTAGATGATTCCGGCATCTTCGAGCAACTGCTCAAGGCCGATCAGATCGGGAATACGCACCACGTCCTCACCGATCCGCGCCGCGCCCAGCTCCAGCGGCGCCAAAGCCACATCGGCGGCAGGTAGATCGCTCTCAACCTTGAACGAACGCGGAATGCCCTGCACCAACAGAGCGATGAATTTAACCTTGGGACGTCCACCGAGCGCATTGAGCACGGCAACTCGAGCGCGGCTACCTGGCTCGACCTGGGCGCCACTGGCGGCCTCAAAGGACAACAGCGGCAAGCGCAGATCACGCCAGGCGATTTGGCCAAGATACCAGTCAGGCATACCCTCATCGACCTGCGGTGCGCGGTAGGCAATCAACTCTGCAACGGCCACGTTAGGCAGCAGCAGGGTTCGGTCAGCCAGCGGCACCAGCAGGCCGGTAAGGCTGGCGGCACTGTTCTGGGTGGCAACGGCTTGGCTCATGGAAACGTCCTTAACTGCAATGTTCGGCGATGTGATTGACCAGGGCCACGGCCAGCTCGCGCGGGTCGGCACTGAAGGCGCTATAACCACCCTCGCGCAGGCTGTCGGGCATGCTCGGGCTGGCGCAACTGTCGGCACGCTGCGTCCAGATCACCCCGCCCTGCCGTTTGACGTAGGCTGCAGCGGCGCTGCCATCGCTACCCATGCCACTGAAGACGATCACGCCACACTGAGCGCCATACTGCTGCGCCAGATTGAGCATCATCTGGTCAATCGAAGGACTATAAGGATCCGGCCAACCGCGCTCGGCAATCTGCATGGCGCCATCTTCGGCGAAACCCAACTCGTGATTGATCGGCGCGACCACCACTTCGCCACAGCGTACCGGGTCGCCCTGGCGCGCGCTGTTGACGTGCCACTGACTGTGGCGACCAACGGCCTGGGGTAACGCCGCTTCGAAGCTGGCATCGATGTGTTGGGCATAGATGAATCCAACTGGCAGACCACCAGGCAGCGCATCAAGGAAAGACTTGACCGCCGCCGGCCCCCCAAGGGAAGCGGCCAGCAACCAGACCTGGCGCGCGGGCTCACCCGCTTTGAGCGGAGTATCAGCCAGCACTTGGGGCAACTCCAGACGCGCTGGGCGCTGCCCGTCATCCAGCAACGCCTGCAGGCTTGGCCCAACCGCCTGAGTCGGGTCGCCAACCAGACGCTTGAGCTTACTGAACAAGCTGCGCTCCCAGCGTGGGTAGTTTTCCGAATGCCGCTCGGGAGCATGCCCCTCACCAAACAAGACCGGTGCGCTGGCACGTTCGAGCAAGCTATCGACCAATGGCGAGTCCTCGGACTGAGCCAGGTCAACCAGCCATAGATCGGTTTCACAGTCAGCCAGCGCAGCCTCATCGAGGCGTGCCGGGTCACTGTTAAGCACCACGTTGTAACCACCTCCGGCCAGAGCCTGCTGCAGCACATGACGCTGCAGCGAAGTGTCGGCAATGACCGCGATACGCGCTGCCATTCTTTGCGTCATGCCTGATCCCCTCGCTGGCTACTGACCAATTGCACAATGCTGTCGAGCAGCAGGGACTCCTGATAAGGCTTGCCGAGGTACTGGTTGACCCCGATGGCCATGGCGCGCTCGCGGTGTTTCTCACCGGTACGCGAGGTGATCATGATGATCGGCAGATCCTTGAGGTGTTCGTCGTGGCGCACCAGGGTCGCCACCTCGAAGCCGTCCATGCGCGGCATCTCGATGTCCAGCAGCATGATGTCAGGCTTGTGCTCCTGCAGTTGGGCGATGGCGTCTACCCCGTCCTTGGCGGTCATCACGTTCATGCCATTGCGCTCAAGCAGGCGGCTGGTGACCTTGCGCACGGTAACCGAATCGTCCACCACCATGACCAGCGTGGGACGCTCCGCCTCCACCTCTTCGTTGGCAGCATCAGCGCGACCAAGCTGACGCGGCGTGAGCTGGCTGAGCAACCGCGCATGCAGACTGCGGATGGTCGCCAGCAAATCGAGAATCACCACCACGCGACCGTCACCGAGGATGGTCGCACCGGAAATGCCGTGCACCCCAGCGAACTGCGGGCCAAGGCTCTTCACCACAATCTCGCGCGAGCCTGCCAGGCTGTCGACCTGCACCGCCACAGCGTGCTCGCTGGAGCGCACCAGAATCACCGGCAGCGGCAAGCTCTGCCCAACTAGCTTAGGATGATGGCCGTTATTGAGCAGATCGCCCAGGTACTTCAGCTCATAGGCCTGCCCGGCGTATTCGAAGCGCGGGGCATCTGGCGCGTAGTAGGCCTCCAGCTCATAAGGCGAGACGCGCACGATACCTTCGATGGTATTGAGCGGAATGGCGTAGAGATCTTCGCCGGAATACACCATCAACGCGCGGTTGACCGACACGGTGAACGGCAGGCGAATGGTGAAGCGCGTGCCCTGGCCAACGCTCGAGTCGATACTCATTGAGCCGCCGAGCTGCTTGACCTCCGAGTGCACCACATCCATACCGACGCCACGCCCAGAAATCTGCGTGACCTTTTCAGCCGTGGAGAAACCGGCTTCAAGAATGAACTGCAGGATCTCGTGATCGCTGAGATCGCTGCCCTCGTCCATCAGGCCACGTTCGAGGGCCTTGCGCCGTACAGCATCGAGGCGAATGCCGCCACCGTCGTCATCCAACGTCAGGACGATATCACCGCCCTCGCGACCGAGGCTGAGGCGGATACTGCCAGTTTCCGACTTGCCGGCGGCGCGGCGCACTTCGGCAGTCTCGATACCGTGGTCGACGGCGTTGCGCAGCATGTGCTCCAGAGGCGCGACGATGCGCTCAAGCACCGTGCGATCCATTTCACCCTCGGCGTTACTGACGAGGAACTCCACCTGCTTACCCAACTCGCTCGCCACCTGCCGGACGATACGGCGCAAACGTGGCACCAGACGGTCGAACGGCACCATGCGCGTACGCATCAGGCCTTCCTGCAGCTCGGTGTTGACCCGTGCCTGCTGCAACAACAGCGTCTCGGCGTCACGGTTCTTCGCCGCCAGGGTCTCTTTCAGATCGAGCAAGTCGGAGGCCGATTCGAACAGGGCACGCGAAAGCTGCTGCAACTGCGAATGGCGATCCATCTCCAGCGGGTCGAAGTCTTCGTAACCGGCACGCTCGGCCTCGGCTTGATAGCGGCTGAGAATCTGTGCCTGGGTTTCGGTATCGAGGCGACGCAACTGGTCGCGTACCCGGTCGATGGTCGCTTCCATCTCGCTCAGAGTGAAACTGACATCGCTTACCTGCTGCTCGACGCGGCCCCGGAAGATCGAGGTTTCACCGGCCAGGTTGACCAGCCCTTCGAGCAGTTCCGCTGGCACCTTGACCAGTTCCTGCGGCGCGCGGCGCGCGGCGGCCTCTTCGGCAGCTTCACGGGCACGCTGTACGAACGGCAGCACCTTGTCGAGCTGTACCTGTACTGACTGCTCGCTGGCGGCAATGATCGGCGCAGGTGCAAGGCGTGCGGGGGCGAGCTGCGGAACAGCAGGCGGCTCACTGGACACCTCGTCGACCAGGCTTTCATCCAGGCGCTGGCGCAGTTGATCGAGCTCCGCCTGCAGGCCCTCGAAACCGGACTGCACATCGAGGAACAGGCTCTGCGGCCAAGGTGCACCCTGCTGTAAGGCCTCGCTCAGATGCTGTTCCAGAGCGTGGCTCATATCGCCAAGACGTTTCTGCCCAGCCAAGCGTGCACCGCCCTTGAGGGTGTGCAGGATACGCAGCATCTCGTCGATGGCAGCACTGTCGTCGCGCTGCTCTTCCCAGCGCCCGTGAGCAGTTTCCATCGCTTCTAGCAGGTCGTCCGCTTCCTCAAGGAAGATTTCCAGAATATCGCTGTCCGCCTCGTTTTCAGGGCTGGACTCCACAACTGCCTTGAGCTGCACGGACGAGGGAATGCTGACCTGCTCGTCTGGATTGGCACGCAGGCGCTTGATCGCCTCGATCAGGGTTTCGCCTTGTGGCACGGCGCGCCTGGCACGCACGGCGTCGAGCATCTCCGCCAGGCGGTCATGGCAGGCTTGCAGGAGGGCAAACAGCTCCGGGCTGGCGCGCATGCGCCCTGTGCCCAGACCTTCATAGAGAAACTCAAGCTCATGCGCGAGATCGCCGATCTCGCGGATCTCGGCCATACGCGCACCGCCTTTGAGGGTGTGCAAATCGCGCTGCAGGGCTTCGAGTTCGAGGCTGTTGTCGACATCCGCCATCCAGCGCTGCAAGGCAGCACCGGCACTATCGATAATGTCGAAACCTTCCTCCAGAAAGATTTCCACGAGCTCGGGGTCGCGCTCGTCATGCCAGTCGGACTGCGCCTGTACTGGAGCATCTGGCTCTGGCTCTGGCTCTGGCTCTGGCTCTGGCTCTGGCTCTGGCTCTGGCTCTGGCTCTGGCTCTGGCTCTGGCTCTGGCTCTGGCTCTGGCTCTGGCTCTGGCTCTACAGCAGGATCGTCCGCCACTGGCAGTTCGTCGAGCGCCAATACGTCGCTGTCCATGCTCGACTCATCGGGCTCGCTCGGCGGTTCGAGGTGCTCTGCGGCCTCCCCCAATACAGACGAGGACTCGTCGTGCGCTTGCTCCTCGTCCGGCGTCTCATCGACCACCGCCTCGATTGGCGTAACACCAGCCGACAAGCCTTGGCCGACGCCTACCTGGCGGAACTGACGAATAGCCTGGATCAAGTCATTGCCCAATGTCAGCGGCTGGCGCGCCTGCAATTGGTCGAGCATCAATCCAAGACGATCATGGCTACGCTGCAGTAGATCCCCCAGTTGCTCGGAATAGGCGTAACGACGATCCACCAAGCCCTCATAGAGTGACTCCAGCTCATGGCCGAGATCACCGATGGGGCGAATGGCAGCCATGCGTGCACCACCTTTGAGGGTGTGCAAATCGCGCTGCAATGAGGACAGTGGCAGGGTGTTTTCCGGCTCACTGAGCCAGCGTTCTAGGGCCTGACCGGCACTGTCGAGAATATCCACCGCCTCTTCGAGAAAGATTTCCACCATCTCGTCGTCAAGGTCGGCGTCAAGTGCCTGCGGCGATACGACAGACTCCTGCGGCAGCTCATCGAGCGGCTCAGCATTGCCCGGCAACGCCTCGACATCAGCCCCCAGGGCCTCGGTGGCAGCGCCCAAATCAATAGCTTCGAGACCTTCAGCGCCTGGTTTGAGCAGGGCCAGCATGGACGGATCCAGAGCCTCGTCGAGCAATCTGCGCAGAGCATCGACGCGCTCAGGCTGCGGCGTTACCTCCAGAGCAGCAGCAACCTGATCCATCATGCCGACAAGGGCTTCGTGGGCAGCCTCCGCCTCATCGAAGAAACGCTTGCTGACCGCTAGGCTGCCGTCTTCAACCGCGCCATAAGTATCCAGCAGTGCCTCGCACAGTTCATCGATCTGCGGCAGCTCGGCCATTTCGGCGCCACGCCCGAGCGTTGTCAGCTCGTCTAGCAGTTCAGATAGCTCCTGACGCTCGGCTGGATGTTCACGCCATTTGCGCAGCAACTCTTCGGCGTCGAGCAGAATATCCATACCTTCTGCAAGGAAAATACCGATAAGTTGCGGATCGCGAAGCTCGCCACTTTCGCTATTGCGATCATCCTCTGCCTGATCAAGTCGCTCTTGATGTAATGCCTGCACCTGCGCGACAAAAGCATCAGCGCCATCAATGGGCGCCAACGGCTGGCTTTCTAGCTGATCGAGCCCGGCACGGAACAGCTTTTCGGCCTGACTAAGCAACTCTGCGGCAACCAGATCCACCTCAATCAGGTTGGTCTTGAACTCTTTGACCAGTTTTTCCAGCGGTGCGGCAATTTCTGCCACGGGCAGAATGCCTGCCATGTAGGCACTGCCTTTGAGCGTATGCAACGCACGCTGCAGGTTATCGGTCACTGGTTGAGGCAGTTCTCGACTGCAATCGGCGAGGAAGCCAACCAGGGTTTCCAAATGGGTGTCCGCTTCGTTGCGGAAAATTTCCAGCAACTGCGGATCAAGGGGCTCGCTTTCAGCGAGCCTTTCAGTCGATGCCTCGCTGTCGGGGGACTCGCCCTTGCTGTGGTCGATTTCATCAGAGGAGTCGGCGAGGGCTGGAGCATCCGCCAAGACGCTATCGGTAGCCTCATTGTCGCCCACGGACTCGGCTACCTGCTCGGCGACCGGGGCGTCAGATTTTGGGGGGGTCAGCCCCTTGGCCAGCGCATGCGCGGTCGCCGCCAGCAGGTCGACATCATTGCGCTGACGCTGAGCCTTGGCAGCAAACTCATCGACCAGCGCGGGCATCAAGGCGACTACATCGAGCACGACCTGTTGCACAGCCTCACCCGGCTCGATGCTACGGTCGAGCACACGGTTGAGCAGGTTCTCGATCGACCAAGCCAGCTCACCGATGACCAACGCACGCACCATCCGCCCACTGCCTTTGAGTGTATGAAAGGCACGGCGTATCTCGATCAGAGCTTCCTTGTCATCGGTATTGGCCTGCCACTTGGGCAGATACTCGGCGATGGTTTCCAGCACCTCGCCAGCTTCTTCGATGAAGACTTCGAGCAGGTCTTCATCCACCGGCTCTTCATCGGCAGGCGGTGGCAACAGGCTCGGCGGTACCTCGCCAGCGGGGGGGTTGATCGCCTGCGCCGGGGCAGCCATGACATCGGCCATGGACAGAGGCCTTTCGACCTCATCAGGGACGGTAGCAGGCGACACCGGCGCAGCACTGGGCAGTTCGACCTCCGGCAGCTCCAGATCGGCCAGTTCCAGCTCGTCCCACTGCGGCGCTGCGGCTGGCTCATCGAGGTCGAGCTCAATTTCGTCGAGCTGGTACTCTTCTTCAGCGGCCTCTACCGGCTGCACTGCAGGCAGTTCCTCGAGAGGCTCCAAGTCGAAGGTGACAGTCTCGGCTGGCAGCGATTCGGAGGTCGTCGGCTCCGCCAGCGGCTCAGCGTCCAGCAGCCATTGTTCCTCCACGGGCGTGGTCGGCTCGACGTCAGCGATCAGCCGCTCATCCAGCGGCAGCTCCAGCGCGCCGTCTTCAGCGCTAAGCAGCTCGATCTCCTGAAGCGGATCGTCGAGCGGCGCCGGAGTCTCGACCCGGTCAAGAATCGAAGGTTTTTCCTGCAACGGGTAGCCCAATGCCTCCAAGCTCTCCTCAGCCACGTCGAGAATCAGATCGCCCTGAGAGCCATGATCCTCGGCCAGACGCTCAAGGTAATACTCAACACTGGTGATCGCATCCGCCAGGGTGTCCAGGCTCTGCCAGTTGGGTACGGCCTTGCGTGCCAGCAACTGCTCCTGAATATAGCGATTACATGCATTGAGCTGGTCGGCAGCACGTTGCAGTGGAATCATTGCCAGGCCACCGCGCACCTGAGTGAGCAACTCCGGCACACGCGCCAGGTGTTCGTGATTCCACTGCGACGCAATGAATTCGATAATCGCGTCTTTGGCCTGCTCCAGCCCGTTGCGCGCCTCTTTGATGACAAGCTGGTGAATCTGCGCCACATCAGTGGTCGGCAGGTGGCTCTGCTCGTTCTGGCGCTCCTCACTCGGGCCAACCATCCCGGCTAACGTGGCCTCGACATAAAGCAAGGCACCGGCGACGTCCATCAACACCGCATCGTTCGGCTCACGCTGACCGAGGGACAGGCCATGAATGACGTCAATCTGATCGAGAATCACCTTACGCGGCTGACCAAAGCCCAACACGGCCAGCGTATCGGCGATCTGTTTGAGCGGCCCCAGCAGGGCATCCAACTCGCTGGGCTGGTTGCGGTCACTGCGTACGAACAAATCGAGGCTGTCCTTGACCCGCACCAGTTCCTCGCACAGCGCGCCCACGACAGAACGCATGGCATCGCGATCAGGGCCGGCTAAACGAGCGCGCTCTTCATCCACGACCTCAGTGTCCGGCAGCGCTTCGTCCAGACGATATTGCTCTTTGAGGGCGTTGATACGAGGCGATTGCGCCGGGGCCTTGGCCACATAGAACAGCAGGTTCTTGGTCAGCTCATCTGGCGCAGGTTGGTTGATGCCATCAGCGCCCTGCTCAGCCAGGCGTTTGAGTTCCTTGTCGACCTGACGCAGCAGGGTACGCACCGATGTGCCGTTGACCACACTGCCATTGGCCAGGCCTTCGACCATACCGGAAGCGATCTGCCACAAGCTGCCAAGCGGAGCGTCTTTGCACAAGCTTTCCAGACGCGCGAAAACACGTGCCATATAACCAAGATTGGTGGCCAAATCCTGGTTGCGAATCACGCCCACCAGTGCGACCTGCAGCATCTGCCGCAGCTTACGCAACAGCCCTGGCAGCTCGGCGGTACGCAGGCGTGCCAGGCCACCCTCCGGCAGCGCCGACTGGCGCATTGACATATCAGGCGAGAATAAACTCGTTTCCGACAGCAGCTTCTCACCACGGGCGGCACGCAGATCGTTGAGTAGCGGCAGGACGACCATCGGCAAGTCGCGGCGCGCGGTCTGGATGCGATCAAGGTACACAGGCAACTGCAGGATGGCCTGCATCAGCACTTCCAGCGCCTCACCCTGGTTGGCAACGCGACCTTCCATCAGCGCCTTGGCTAGCTGCTCCATTTCCTCTGCCAGCAGAGCGGCACCATAGAACTCGACCATTTGCAGGGTGCCATGCACCTGATGCACATAGGTCAGGCAGAAGCGCATGCGCGTCGGATCCTGAGGATTCTCGACGAACGCCTCCAGAGCCTGGCGCGCCTGCTTCAGGGTTTCTGCAATTTCGCCTTTGACCCACTCCAGGGCGACATAATCATGCCGATCACCCATAGCCACTCCACTCATAAACTTGGCTTATCCCTTGCGGGTAAACGCCAGAACGCGCTCGTCGGCCACCGGTACCAGATCCGGGTGCTGCCAACCAGATACCTCACCCACACCCACCACCAACAAACCACCCGGCACCAGGCTCTCGGCCAGACGGTTGAGGATGTCGCGGCGACGCCAACGGCGGAAGTAAATCAGCACGTTCTGACAGAAAATCACATCCATGCCGGACATCGGCGCCTTGGCCAGTTCCAGCACATTGAGCTTGGCGCAGCACACTCGCGCCGCCAGGCTCGGCACCACTTTGAAACGTCCATCGGGCTGAGCGAAAAAATAGCGCCTGCGCAACTCGTCGCTCACCTGCTCCAACCTGCGCCCCGAGTAGCAGCCCTCGCGCGCCTTACTTAACGCGCCTTGACTGATATCCGTACCGGTCACGGCAAAATGCTCTGGCAGCTCACTGCCCTGCAACGCCTCGGCGGCCTGGATGGCCAGCGAGTAAGCCTCCTCACCACTGGAGCAGCCAACACTCCAGAACTCCCAGGGTCTGCTCAGACCTGCCTGCAAACGCTCCTGCAGATAACTCGCCAGCACCTCGAACGAAGGCGGGTGGCGAAAGAAGCAGGTCTCCTGCACGGTCAGACGATCCAGCAAGGTCGACCACTCCACTGCACCACGCGGCCCATCGGTCACCTGGCGGTAGTAGCTGGCGTAATCCGTGACGCCCAATTCGCGCATGCGCGCGCTTAGGTTGGTTTGCAGGAAAGATCGGCGCTGTTCGCTAACAATCACGCCCGTACGCTCTTCGAGGAGCGTCTGCCAGTCGTGAAAATCGGCCTGAGACATGTCAACCGAGGGCGTCAAGGCCCAGATGCCGGCTGCCTGCATACCCTGCCCCTCACCCTGAGTCATGCTTATCAAGCAGTGGCCGCAAGCGGCCACCGCACTCCTCATCAGACCGAGTCGTGACTATCCGGGAGAGTGAAGCCCGACACCGAGCGACGCATCTCACTGGCCATCTTGGCCAGGTTACCGATGCTGCGTGCGGTGGCGGTGGTACCTGAAGAAGTCTGCGAGGTGATTTCCTGAATCACGTTCATGGTGTTGGAAATATGACCTGCCGAGGAGGCCTGCTGGCGGGCAGCGTTGGAAATGTTCTGGATAAGGGCCGCGAGGGTCTTGGATACCTTCTCGATCTCTTCCAGCGCCACACCGGCGTCCTGCGCCAGACGGGCACCGCGCACCACTTCAGAGGTCGTCTGCTCCATGGAGATAACGGCTTCGTTGGTGTCGGTCTGAATGGTTTTTACCAGCGCCTCGATCTGCTTGGTGGCTGCAGAGGAGCGCTCTGCAAGGCGTTGCACTTCGTCCGCGACCACGGCGAAGCCACGCCCAGCATCACCGGCCATGGAGGCCTGGATCGCGGCATTCAGTGCGAGGATGTTGGTCTGGTCGGCAATGTCGTTAATCAGGCTAACGATGTCACCGATCTCCTGGGACGACTCACCGAGGCGCTTGATCCGCTTCGAGGTGTCCTGAATCTGCTCACGGATGTTATCCATGCCGGTGATGGTGTTGTGTACAACCTCGTTGCCCTTGTTGGCGATGGCTACGGAGCGTTCCGCTACCGCGGAGGATTCCGAGGCGTTTGCCGATACCTGGTCAATCGACACGGCCATTTCGTTGATTGCCGCCGAAGCCCCGGCGATTTCCTGCGCCTGGTGCTCGGAAGCCTCGGCCAGGTGCATGGCCGTGGCCTGGGTTTCCTGAGCCGCACCGGCCACCTGAACGGCGGTCTGGTTGATGGTTTCTACCAGATCGCGTAGCTGGTCGATGGAGTAGTTGATGGAGTCAGCGATGGCACCGGTGAAGTCTTCGGTTACCGTCGCGGCTACGGTCAGGTCACCGTCGGCGAGGTCGGCGATCTCATCGAGCAGGCGCAGAATCGCGGCCTGGTTACGCTCATTTTTCTCGGCGGTTTCGGCCAGGCGGCGGTTGGTTTCCCGCACCATTACCAGACCGATGAGAATGATCGAGGCCAACGCCAGGCCACCCAGCGCATAAGCAAACAGGGTATTGATGGTGCGCCCGGTCGCCTGATCTTCGAAACCAACAGCCAGGGCGGAAGCTTTGTCCAGCAATGTTTGCGACACCGAGAAAATCGAGTTGGCGGACTCACGCACCTGGAACAATTCCGGCGAGGTTTCCAGAATCTCGTCCACGGAGCCGGATACGAATTCGAACAGCTCAGAAATCTCCGACAGACGATCCAACGCCTCACTGTCGGTTACTTTGCTGATCTCCATTGCTGCGTTGCCTTCAAGCATAGCGCTCAAGACACGACCGAACAGACTGGCATCGCGACCGAACATGTCGGCAGCCTGCACCGAGTCCTCGTCACCGGCCAATACCTTGTTCACCGAACCCAGGATACGTTCTGCCAGCAGCGACTGCCGCTGTGCCACGGCAACCTGGGCAGCAGGCGCGCCGCTCTCGAGCAGAATGTCGACCACTTCTTCGTACTCGACCTGCAGTTGCGGAATGGTCTCAGCCAGCGTCGCGGCTACCTGGTGCAACGACAACACGGTCTGCTCACTGGCCAGGATGGCGTCGGCGTTCTTGCGCAGACTGTCCCAGTCCTGCTGCACGGCAGCCATCTGTGGCCTTACCGACTCGGGCGCAGGCGGCAGCGCGGTACTCGCATCACCATCGGTGAGGAAGCCCCAGCGCTGCTGGAAGTCATTGCGCGCATCGCGCAGCAGGCCGAAGGCCTCCGCCTTACCCGTCGACGCTTCCGTGGCGTTCTTGGCAATACGTTGCGACAGTACGCGCAGCTCACCGGAGTGGCTGATGTACTCAGTGTCATAGTTCGATTGCGTATTGATGTACGCAAAGTTTGCGAACTCCAGTACGAGGGAGACGATCAACACGACGAACAGGCTCGCAATCAGCGTGCTGCTGCGTGTCCCGCCTAATAGATTGCTTGCATTGAGTTTCTTCATTATCTGGCCCCCGCCTGGACCGACCGCACTACGGTGCACGTATAACGCCAACGGGCCGACGGAGCCGACCCAACCGAATTATTTCTAATGAGCCACATCGAGAAACACCTGATCCCGCGTCAGGGCATGCGGACTGAATACCAACCAGGGGTGCTCGCGCTGAAAGACGCCATGAATGAATGGCGCAATACTCGCCTCAAGAGGCGGCAACTGCTCGGAAAAGGTATCCACGGGAAAATGCTGCATACCAAAGACTTCGTCGACCGTGAGGCCCGCGAAGATATCCTGATGATCAACCACCAGCACTCGTCGCAGCTTGCGTAGCGGCGACAATTCACTACCGAAGAAGCCACACAGGTCCATCAGTGGCAACAGGCGGCCGCGCACATTGGCAACGCCTTTGACCCAGCCTTTCACACCTGGCAACTGCGTGTAACGCGGCTCGTGCAGCACCTCGCCAACCTCCCCCATGGGCGCAACGAACAAGCGCTCCCCCATACGGAAACCGATACCGCTCCAGGTCTGTACCGCAGCTTGCTGGGATGGCAAGCCAGCCGCCAACGCACGACAGCGCTGGTCGATCTCACGGAGAATCTGGAAGGGAGTCAGTACGTCCGACATGCCGCAGCGGCCTTCTTCTTATCTAATACACGGACGGCAGGGCATCAGCCGACCAACACTGAATTGAGCGTTTTCAGCAACGTATCTTCATCAACAGGCTTGGTCAGATAATCCTTGGCGCCCTGACGCTTACCCCAAACCTTGTCAGTTTCCTGATCTTTGGTGGTGACGATGATCACCGGAATATGGCTAGTTTCAGCGTCTTTGGTCAGTTGACGAGTTGCCTGAAAGCCATTGAGGCCAGGCATGACGATATCCATGAGCACGGCGTCGGGTTTTTCCTGGCGAGCCAGAGCGACACCATCGGCACCATTTTCCGCCTTCAAGACCTGATGCCCGTGCTTTTCCAGCATAGCGGTCAGCTTGTACATTTCAGTGGGGGAGTCATCAACAATCAGAATTCGAGCCATGGTCTATCCCAATACAGAAGAAGCGTAGTAGCTCTGAAGCTAAAACGTCAGGAGGCTTGTTCCACCGGGGTGAAGTCCGGCACGTGAGTCTTGATTGCACCGAGCAGCTCTTCCTTGCTGAAAGGCTTGGTCAGGTACTGATCGGAACCCACGATACGCCCCTTGGCCTTGTCGAACAGACCATCCTTGGAGGACAGCATGATCACCGGGGTGGATTTAAAAGCACTGTTGTTCTTGATCAGGGCACAGGTCTGATAACCATCGAGACGCGGCATCATGATGTCGACAAAAATGATGCGGGGGTGGGTGTCAGCAATCTTGGCGAGGGCATCGAAGCCGTCGACCGCAGTGATGACTTCGCAACCCACTTTCTTCAGTAGGGTTTCAGCAGTGCGACGAATCGTCTTCGAATCGTCTATCACCATCACTTTCAAACCGTCGGAATGCTGTTCCATGTTCGCCCTACCATCGCCTCGGTGAGTCGTTATTTACGCGTTATCAGTATGCCTGAGGCCCAATTTCTGGTGGCCTGGAGCCCACCGTCGGGCCTTTTTAGCACACTCTCCACATGCAAGCCACAAGCCCGCCAGACGGCTCTTCGCCCTTGACCACAGCCCCGCCTGGCGCCAACCTGACAGCCCTTGTTGAGCATCGCCAAGATGGCCGATGCCGGTATTTTTCTCGCGGAGAGTCACCCCATGAGCCTTCGTCTCGGGATCGTCATGGATCCCATTGCAGACATCACCTTCAAGAAAGATAGCTCGCTGGCCATGCTGCTGGCGGCCCAGGCTCGCGGCTGGTCGCTGCTTTACATGGAACAACAAGACCTCTATCAGGCTCGCGACCAAGCACGTGGCCGCATGCGCCCGCTGAAAGTCTTCAACGATCCGCACCACTGGTTCGAACTGGACGCCGAGCAGGACACCCCTCTTGCCGAGCTGGACGTGATCCTGATGCGCAAGGATCCACCCTTCGATAACGAGTTCATCTATTCCACCTACCTATTAGAGCAGGCGGAGCGCGATGGCGTGCTGGTGGTCAATCGCCCACAGAGCCTGCGCGACTGCAACGAGAAGTTCTTCGCAACGCAGTTTTCCCAATACACACCGCCAACCCTAGTCAGTCGACGCGCCGACATTCTGCGCCAGTTTGCCGATGAGCACCGTGACATCATTCTCAAACCCCTGGATGGCATGGGCGGATCACAGATATTTCGTCACCGCGAAGGCGACCCCAATCTCTCTGTGATTCTGGAGACCCTAACCCAGCATAGTCGCCAACAGATAATGGCGCAGGGTTACTTACCGGCAATCAAAGATGGCGACAAACGGATTCTGATGATCGATGGCGAGCCCATCCCTTATTGCCTGGCACGCATCCCTGCGGCGGGCGAAACGCGTGGCAACCTGGCCGCAGGCGGGCGCGGTGAAGCACGCCCACTAACCGAACGCGACAAGGAGATCGCCGCTGCCGTAGGGCCAACCCTGCGCGAGAAGGGCCTGATTTTCGTGGGCCTGGATGTCATCGGCGAGCACCTGACGGAAATCAACGTCACCAGCCCCACCTGCATCCGCGAGATAGACGCGGCCTTCGACACACGCATCGGTGAACGCCTCATGGAGTGCATCGCAGGCAAACTCGGCGCAAAAGCTTGACGCAGGTTACAGCTTGGCGCTTCAGGCTTGCAGCCTGAAGCGTCGCGCCGCAGACTGCGCCTCACCCCAAGCAGACCCCGACACGCGATGAACGCAGCAGCAACGCCTCCCGCCATGCCCTCCGCGGCCGTCCGCCCAGCGGATCGCCTGGGCTTCACGCTGTTCGTCGCAGCCGCGCTGCATGTCGCCATCATTCTCGGCGTTGGTTTTTCCATGGAAGCGCCGCCGCAGATCAGCAAGACGCTGGAAATCACCCTTTCCACCTTCAAGAGCGAAGAAAAACCCAAAGAGGCCGACTTCCTCGCGCAGGACAACCAGCAAGGCAGCGGCACCCTTGAGCACGCTGCCGCCCCGAAGACCACCGAGCAGGCCATCTTCCAAGACAGCGAAGTACGCAAGGTCACGCCACCCGCCGCGCCACAACAACCAGCCACCAAACAGGAGGCCCCCAAGGCTGCTGTCGCCACCCGCGCCCCGCAGCAGCAGAAAACGCCGGTCAAGCGCGAGGAAACCAAGCCCACACCACAGGCGCGTCCTGCCCCCGTTTTCGACTCAGCGCAACTGTCTGCGGAAATCGCCAGCCTGGAGGCCGAACTGGCACAAGAAGTCCAGGCGTACGCCAAGCGCCCCAAGATCCACCGACTGAGCGCCGCCTCAACCATGCGTGACAAGGGCGCCTGGTATAAGGATGAGTGGCGCAAGAAGGTCGAGCGCATCGGCAACCTCAATTACCCGGACGACGCCCGCCGCAAACGCATCTACGGCAGCTTGCGCCTGCTGGTGTCGATCAATCGTGACGGCTCGCTGTATGAAGTCCAAGTACTGGAGTCCTCCGGGCAAGCGGTTCTCGATCAAGCCGCCCAACGCATCGTGCGCCTGGCCGCACCCTACGCACCATTTACCGGCGACCTAGCTGATATCGACCGCCTGGAAATCATCCGTACCTGGCGTTTCGAGCGCGGCGACCGGCTGTCTAGCAACTGAGTGAAGCGGCTACAGGACGCCCCACAGGCCGAAAGAAAGCCTCCCACACTGGCCTTTCGCTGCTACTTGCAGCTTGTCGCGTGCAGCTTGCCGCTTCAAACTAGTCGGCATGAAGAACTCAGCCCCCATCTCGCTCAAGCACCACTTCCTGATCGCCATGCCGCATATGGCCGACCCGAACTTCGCGCAGACCGTGACCTACCTGGTCGAGCACAACGAACAGGGGGCAATGGGCCTGGTGATCAATAAGCCCAACGGGCTGAATCTGGCCGATGTAATGGAACAATTACGCCCCGCCGAAGACCCGCCGGTACTGTGCCATAGCCTGCCGATATTCTCTGGCGGCCCGGTACAGACCGACCGCGGCTTTGTTCTGCATCCGGCAGGCCAGCAATACCAGGCCACCCTGGAGCTCGGCGAATTGAGCCTGAGCACCTCGCAAGACGTGCTATTCGCCATCGCCGACGGTCACGGCCCGGACAAATACCTGATTGCCCTCGGCTACGCTGGCTGGGACGCGGGCCAACTAGAAGCCGAGCTGGCCGACAATGCCTGGCTGACTTGCCCAGCCGACAGCAGCATTCTGTTCGACTTGCCCTATGATCAGCGCCTGCATGCCGCCGCCTCACGCCTGGGGGTCAACCTGGCCCTGCTCACCTCGCAGGCGGGGCATGCCTGATGAGCGAAAAACCACTGCGCCTGCTGCTGGGCTTCGACTACGGCACCAAGCAAATCGGCGTCGCCGTCGGCCAGGTGATCACCGGCCAGGCGCGTGAGCTGTGTGTGCTCAAGGCGCAGAATGGCGTACCGGACTGGAGCCGCGTCGAAGCACTGATCAAGGAGTGGCAGCCGGACGCCGTGGTAGTCGGCCTGCCACTGAACATGGATGGCACGCCCAGCGAGATGAGCGCCCGTGCCGAGAAGTTCGCCCGCCGCCTCAATGGCCGCTTCAACCTGCCCGCCTATACCCACGATGAACGCCTGACCACTTTCGAGGCCAAAGGCCAACGCCTGCGTGAAGGCCAGAGCGGTGGTTATCGCGAGCGCCCCGTCGACGCCATTGCCGCGGCTTTACTGCTGCAAGGTTGGCTAGAGGAACACTGTTCGAACTGAGAGCCACCTGCATTGCCTAAGGTGCGTTAAAAAACCTCGGCAGCCCGTTTACGCTCTCAGGAGCGGCTCATATTAGGAGTTTCGCCATGCTACCCAACCCAACCGAACTGCTACCGGCCATGGCCAGCGCCCTGACCCAACACCTTAACCAACGGCAGATCAGCGAGCCACGCTTCATCGGTATCCGCACCGGCGGGGTCTGGGTCGCCCAGGCACTGCTGAGCGCGCTGGGTAGAGAGGATGCCCTGGGCATCCTCGATGTGTCCTTCTACCGTGACGACTTCACCCAGAACGGCCTGCACCCGCAGGTGCAGCCATCCGAACTGCCGTTCGAGATCGAAGGTCAGCATCTGGTGCTGATCGACGACGTGCTGATGAGCGGGCGGACCATTCGCGCCGCACTGAACGAGCTGTTCGACTACGGCCGCCCAGCCAGCGTAACCCTGGTCAGCCTGCTCGACCTGAATGCCCGCGAGCTGCCGATCCGCCCTGATGTGGTCGGCGCCACCCTGTCACTGGCAGAAGGCGAGCGGGTAAAATTGTCCGGCCCCACGCCCCTGACCCTCGAACTCCAGACGCTCGCCAACTGAGGCCCCCGCGATGACGCCACTCGCCGCCAAGCGCCCGCTGCAACTGAATGACCAAGGCCAGCTACGCCACTTCCTCTCACTCGACGGCCTGCCCCGCGAGCTGTTGACGGAAATCCTCGACACTGCCGACTCCTTCCTCGAAGTCGGCGCCCGCGCCGTGAAGAAAGTCCCGCTGCTGCGCGGCAAGACCGTGTGCAACGTGTTCTTCGAGAACTCCACGCGCACCCGCACCACCTTCGAGCTGGCCGCCCAGCGCCTGTCGGCTGACGTCATCAGCCTCAACGTGTCGACCAGCTCCACCAGCAAGGGCGAGACGCTGTTCGACACCCTGCGCAACCTCGAAGCCATGGCCGCCGACATCTTCGTTGTGCGCCACAGCGACTCCGGCGCGGCGCACTTCATCGCCGAGCACGTCTGCCCGAACCTGGCGATCATCAACGGCGGCGACGGCCGCCACGCGCATCCAACTCAGGGCATGCTCGACATGCTCACCATCCGCCGGCACAAGGGCGATTTCACCAATCTCTCGGTGGCCATCGTCGGCGACATCCTGCACTCGCGTGTGGCGCGCTCGAACATGCTGGCACTGAAAGCCCTGGGCTGCCCGGACATCCGCGTCATCGCACCTAAGACCCTGCTGCCCATCGGCCTGGAGCAAGCTTACGGCGTGCGTGTGTTCCACAACGCCGACGAAGGCCTCAAAGATGTCGACGTAGTGATCATGCTGCGTCTGCAGCGCGAGCGCATGCAAGGCGGCCTGCTGCCCAGCGAGGGCGAGTTCTATCGCCTGTTCGGCCTGACCGAGCAGCGCCTCAAACTGGCCAAGCCGGATGCCCTGGTGATGCACCCAGGCCCGATCAACCGCGGCGTAGAGATCGAGTCGGCGGTGGCCGACGGCCCGCAGTCAGTGATCCTCAACCAGGTCACCTACGGTATCGCCATCCGCATGGCTGTGCTGTCGATGGCCATGAGCGGGCAGAACGCCCAACGTCAACTCAACGCCGAGGAGGCCAACTGATGCGTACCGCAATCCTCGGTGCCCGCGTGATCGACCCGGCCAGCGGCCTGGATCAAGTCACTGACCTCTATATCGACGGCAGCAAGCTGGCCGCCATTGGCCAGGCGCCTGCGGGCTTCACTGCCGACAACACTATCGACGCACAAGGCCTGGTCGCCGCGCCCGGCCTGGTCGACCTCTCGGTAGCCCTGCGCGAGCCGGGCTACAGCCGTAAGGGCAGCATCGCCACGGAAACCCTGGCCGCTGCGGCAGGCGGCGTCACCAGCCTGTGCTGCCCACCGATTACCAAGCCGATTCTGGATACCTCGGCCGTGGCCGAGCTGATCCTCGACCGCGCCCGCGATGCCGGTCACACCAAGGTTTTCCCCATTGGCGCGCTGAGCAAAGGCCTGGCTGGCGAGCAGCTCGCCGAGCTGGTCGCCCTGCGCGATGCTGGCTGCGTGGCCTTCGGCAACGGCCTGGATAACTTCCGCAGCAGCCGCACACTGCGCCGCGCGCTGGAATACGCGGCAACCTTCGACCTGCAAGTGATTTTCCACTCGCAGGATGCCGACCTGGCTGAAGGCGGCCTGGCCCACGAAGGCCCGACAGCCAGCTTCCTGGGCCTGGCTGGCATCCCGGAAACTGCCGAAACCGTGGCCCTGGCCCGCGACCTGCTGCTGGTCGAGCAGAGCGGCGTGCGCGCGCACTTCAGCCAGATCACCAGCGCTCGCGGCGCCGAGCTGATCGCCCAAGCCCAGGCCCGTGGCCTGCCGGTGACCGCCGATGTTGCGCTGTATCAGTTGATCCTCACCGACGCGGCACTGATCGACTTCTCCAGCCTGTATCACGTGCAGCCGCCGCTGCGTTCGCGCCGCGATCGCGATGGCCTGCGCGAAGCGGTGAAGGCCGGCGTGATTTCTGCCATCGCCAGCCACCACCAACCGCATGAGCGCGACGCCAAACTGGCGCCCTTCGCCGCTACCGAGCCGGGTATCAGCAGCGTGCAATTGCAACTACCGCTGGCGATGACCCTGGTGCAGGACGGCCTGCTGGATCTGCCAACACTACTCGCGCGCCTGTCCAGCGGCCCGGCAGCCGCACTGCGCCTGCCAGCCGGCAGCCTGAGTGTCGGCAGCGCCGCCGACATCGTGCTGCTCGACGCGCAAGCTTCGACCATCGCTGGCGAACAGTGGTATTCCAAGGGCCACAACTGCCCCTTCATGGGTCACTGCCTGCCTGGCGCGGTGCGTTACACCCTGGTCGACGGGCATATCAGCTATCAAAGCTGAAGCTACGAGCCCGCCACAGGCGGGCTCACTTTTTCTGGCGCCTCGCCCCCAACGATCGGCAACGATTCGGCGGTGATATTGGACGAATGAGTGACTCGGCAGTCATCATCCACGTCAGGTTAAGCAGTCAAAATTTTTCCAAACGCCACCGCCCTATGACCCCGCCCGCCCTCCAGGCGCAGGTTCGGCGTCGCGCTGGCCTTGTTCAGGAGCTTTTGAGTTATGTCGCGCTTACCTGTGATCGTGGGTTTCGGGGGTTACAACGCAGCCGGGCGCAGCTCCTTCCATCATGGTTTCCGTCGCACCGTGCTGGAATCGCTAGCGCCCCAGGCACGTCAGGAAACCCTGGCCGGGCTGGCGCAGATGATGAAGCTGGTGCAGGTGGTCGAGGGTCAGTACCGCGATCAGGATGGCCAAGCGCTGACTCACGCCGATATCGAAGCCCGCTTCGCCAAGGAAATTCTCGCTGGCACTCTGGTGCGCCGCATCGAAGCGCAGCATCTGGACCCTGACGCCGCCCATTGGCAAAAGAGCATCACCCTAGACGCTGGCCTGCAGCCGCTGACCTTCACCACCTCGCGCAAGCAACTGCCCGAGCCGCTGCCGGCCAACTGGTCGGTGCAAGAACTCGACGGCAACGAAGTGCGTGTGACCCTGCACGACAGTTGCGAATTCAAAGTCGACAGCTACCGCCCGCTGGCGGTGAAGTCCGCAGGGCAACTGCCCACTGGCTTCGAGCCGAGCGAGCTGTACAACGCCCGTTTCCACCCTCGCGGCCTGGCCATGACGGTAGTTGGCGTCACCGATGCCCTGCGCTCGGTGGGCATCGAATGGCAGCGCATCATCCAGCACGTGCGCCCGGATGAAGTGGCTGTGTTCGCCGGCAGCGTCATGAGCCAACTGGACGACAACGGTTACGGCGGCATGATGCAGTCGCGCCTCAAGGGTGGTCGCGTTACCGCCAAGCAACTGGCCCTGGGCCTGAACACCATGCCGGCCGACTTCATCAACGCCTACGTGCTCGGCAGTGTCGGCACCTCCGGTAGCGTCACCGGCGCCTGCGCCACCTTCCTCTACAACCTGCAGAAAGGCATCGAGCAGATTGCCAGCGGCAAGGCCCGCGTGGTCATCGTCGGCAACAGCGAGGCGCCTATCACTCAGGAATGCATCGAGGGCTACGGCGCCATGGGCGCACTGGCCACCGAAGACGGCCTGCGCCAGATCGAGGGCAGCGCCGAGGCCGACTTGCGCCGCGCCAGCCGCCCATTCGGCGAGAATTGCGGCTTCACCCTGGCCGAAGCCTGCCAGTTCGCCGTGCTGATGGATGACGAGTTGGCCCTGGAGCTGGGTGCCGACATCCACGGCGCAGTGCCGGACGTGTTCATCAACGCCGATGGCTTCAAGAAATCCATCTCCGCGCCCGGCCCAGGCAACTACCTGACTGTGGCCAAAGCCGTAGCCAGCGCCGTGCAACTGCTTGGCGCGGAGGCCGTGCGCAACCGCAGCTTCGTCCACGCCCACGGCTCCAGCACCCCAGCCAACCGCATCACCGAATCAGAGATTCTTGATCGCGTAGCCGGCGCCTTCGGCATCGAGCAATGGCCAGTGACGGCAGTGAAGGCCTTCGTCGGCCATTCCCTGGCCACCGCCAGTGGCGACCAGGTGATCGCAGCCCTGGGTGCCTTCAAGTACGGCATCGTGCCGGGCATCAAAACCATCGACGCGGTAGCCGATGACGTGCACCAGCAACACCTGAGCCTGTCCACCACAGACCGCAAAATGGGCGAGCAGGCATTGGACGTGGCCTTCATCAACTCCAAGGGTTTTGGCGGCAACAACGCCAGCGCCGTGATCCTCGCCCCGCACGTGGCCGAGCGCATGCTGCGCAAGCGCCATGGCCAGGCCGCCTTCGACGCCTACCTGGCACGCCGCGAGGGCACCCGTAGCGCCGCAGCCGCCTATGACCAGCAGGCACTGTTGGGCAAGCTAGATATCATCTACAACTTCGGCAACGACATGATCGACGACCAGGCCATCTCCATCACCACCGAGGAGATCAAGGTGCCCGGCTTCGAGCAGCCATTGGTGTTCAAGAAGGACGAGCGCTACAGCGACATGCTCGATTGAGCTTGCCGCATTCCCGTAGGGCGGGTGCAACCCGCCATGGTCGATGTGGCGGGTTGCACCCGCCCTACGACTGAAGCGCCCGCGCCAGCTCGATCAGATCGCCACGCCATTCGGCGGCGGCGGGCAACGCCAGAAAAGACGGATTGAGGAAGGATTCACGCGCCTCATAGGTCAGCGGCGTACCGCTCAGATCCAACACTTCGCCGCCCGCCCCTTCCAGCACCCCCTGCGCCGCTGCGGTGTCCCACTGCGAGGTCGGCGCCAGGCGCGGATAGCAGTCGGCATTGCCTTCGGCCAGCAGACAGAACTTCAGCGAGCTGCCGATATTGGCTAGCGCAGGTTCACCGAAACGCGCAGCCAAACCCGCAAGCAGGCTCTCTTGCTCCGGGCTGGAGTGGCGCTTGCTGGCCACCAGGGTGAACCCCCGTGCAGGAGCCAGGCGCACGCTGATCGACTGCTCCCCCCCCGGCGCCTCACTGCGCCAGGCGCCAAGACCAGCGCCACCGTAATAGCAACGACCACTGGCGGGGATGCCAACCACGCCGAAGACCACGCGACCGCGCTCAATCAGCGCGACATTGACGGTGAACTCTTCGGAACCAGCGATGAACTCCTTGGTGCCATCGAGTGGATCGACCAGCCACCAACGCGTCCAAGCAGTACGCTCGGCCAGCGGGATATCAGCAGCCTCTTCCGACAGCACCGGCACCTCAGGCGCCAACGCCTGCAGGCCGTCGAGCAAGACATGGTGCGCTGCCAGATCGGCGGCAGTCACCGGCGAGGCATCGGCCTTCTCCGTCACGGCCACGCCGCTGCGCCAATACGGCAGGGTGGCAGCGCCAGCGCTACGCACCAGCTCGATCACACGGGCAATATAAGGATGGCTCACAGGCTGAACTCTCCACGCTGCGTCAGCAAATCACGCACCAGATAAAGTGCTGCCAGGGCGCGCCCCTCGCTGAACTGTTCATGCAACGCCAGGCTCGATAGCTCGCGCAGGCTGATACGATCGACCCGCATCGGCTCGGGCTCATCGCCGGGCAGGCGCTCCTCATATAAGTCACGCGCCAGCACCACCTGGATTTTCTGGCTCATATAACCGGGCGACAGGCTCAGCTCGGTGATGAACTCCAGCGAGCGAGCGCCAAAACCCGCCTCCTCCTTGAGCTCGCGGTTGGCCGCCACCAGCACGTCTTCGCCTGGCTCGATCAGCCCCTTGGGTAGCGACAGTTGATAGTCGTCCGTGCCACCGCAGTATTCCTCGATCAACACGGCGTGTTCGGCATCGAGCATCGCCACCACCATCACCGCGCCGTAGCCCGAGCCCTTACCGACCAGGCGTTCATAGGTACGCTCGGCGCCGTTGGAAAAACGCAACTGCACCTGTTCGACACGGAACAGGCGGCTGCTGGCGACGATTTCGCGAGCGAGTACCGTGGGTTTTTGACGCATGGGACAACTCCTTGGCGCGACCTGGTCGGTTATCATACAGCGGCTTTTGCCATTATCCGTGGCCCAGATTGCATCACCGCCAAACAGGCGACCGATCCCCCTGACAGAGACGACGCATGCCCGTACTGCCCTGGCACCAGATCGACACCGTCCTGCTGGACATGGACGGCACCCTGCTCGACCTGCACTTCGACAATCATTTCTGGCTGACCCACCTGCCACGGCGCTATGCCGAGCATCACGGCATCAGCCTGGCACTCGCCGAAGCCGAACTGCTGCCGTTGTTTCGTCAACATGCCGGCACACTGAACTGGTATTGCACCGACTTCTGGAGCCGCGAACTGAAGCTGCCGATCCGCGCCCTAAAACGCGAGGTGGCACACCTGATCGCCCTGCGCCCGGATGCCGAGGCATTTCTGCGCGCCCTGCGTGAGGCGGGTAAGCGCGTGGTACTGATCACCAACGCGCACCGCGACTCACTGTCACTGAAACTGGAACGGGTGGAACTGGCGCCCTGGTTCGAGCGCCTGATCAGCTCACACGACTACGGCTTTCCCAAGGAAGACCAGCAATTCTGGCAGGCCCTGCAGCAAGACATCGATTTCGCCCCGGCGCGTAGCCTGTTCATCGACGACAGCCTGTCGATCCTGCGCAGCGCGCGCACCTTTGGCGTTGCTCATCTGCTCGCCGTACGCCAGCCAGACAGCCAAGGCGAGCCCCGCCACACGGAAGAATTTGCCGCCGTAGAAGACTACCGCGCCCTGATCGACAACCTCTGAGGACGCCCATGGACATCAAGCAGTTGAAGTTCCTCGTCGCCCTCGACGAAACCCGCCACTTCGGCCAGGCCGCTGCGCGCTGCCACGTCACCCAACCCACGCTGTCCATGCGCCTGCGCCAACTGGAAGACGAATTGGGTCTGGAGCTGGTGCACCGAGGCCAGCGTTTCGAGGGTTTCAGCGCCGAAGGCGAACGTATTCTGGCCTGGGCGCGCAGCCTGCTCGCCGCGCAGGACGGCCTGCTCGCCGAAGCCGCCGCCTGCCGCGGACAACTGGTCGGCACCCTACGCCTGGGCGTGGTGCCCTTGACCGGCTTCGACCCGATGCGCCTGGTCAGCCTGTTCGCTGAACGCCACCCTGGCCTGCGCTTTCAACTGCATGCACTGAGCAGCGAACAGGTGCTTGAACGCCTGGCACGTAATCAGCTCGATCTGGGCTTGTCGTATCTGGATCGGCTCGACCGCGAGCACTTCGCCTCGCTGGAACTGGCCGAAACACGCATGGGCCTGCTGTATTGTGCCAACCACTGGCGCTTCGACAGCCCCAGCCTGCGCTGGGAGCAACTGGCCGACCTGGCGCTGGGGCTGCTGTCGACTGGCATGCATTTTCGCCAGTCCATCGACCATAGCTTTCGCGCACGCGGCCTGAAACCGCAGGTCAGACTAGAGACAGATGCCGTACACCAACTCACTCAAGCGGTCAGCGCCGGGCTGTGCTGCAGCATCATGCCACTACCGACGGACGGCCAAACGATGATCGGTAATCTGCGCCTGCTGCCCATCGAAGATGCTCATACCCTGGCTCCACTAGGTTTGATATTGCGGCGCGGCGGCCCTAGCTCGCCGCTTGCACAGGCCTGCTTCGACGAAGCGAGGGACTGGCTGAACAAACCACGATAGAGCACATCGATCGGCGTATCGAAGCGGACGATTAGACGACATTCGGTCATGGGCCTAGGCTTACTGTGTCAATCTGTCACAGGAAACTCTGCTCCATGGCTCAGTCAGCCGTTCTGCCAGGCACCGCCAGTGCCTATGCCTACACCGAACTCGGTGATGGCCGTGCGCAGAACGCCGCACTGGCCGAGGAATGCGCCCTGGCAATCAGCTACAACGACCTCAATCAGGCCGTGATGATGGTTTCCCCCCATCATCTGGAAGATTTCGCGGTAGGTTTCAGCTTAGGTAACGCGCTGGTCACCTCAATCGATGATATCTATGACATCCAGTTGCGCGGCCTTGCCTCCAGCCGCGAAGCACGGCTGGAAGTCAGTAGCCGCTGCTTCTGGGCGATCAAGCAGCAGCGTCGGCAACTGGCTGGCAACAGCGGCTGCGGCCTATGTGGTGTCGATGCACTGGAACAGGCGCTCCCCGTACTCAATGCGTTGCCTGGCGCCCCCCTGCCGCCTCTGGCGCATCTGCAGGGCCTACGCGAACGTATTAGCGAGCAACAGCAATTGGCGCGGCACAGTGGTGCGCTGCACGCCGCACTATTCATCGATGCCCAGGGCGAGATTCGCCTGTGCCGCGAGGATATTGGCCGCCACAACGCCCTGGACAAACTGATTGGCGCGATTGCCCGCGAACGGATCGATACATACGCTGGTTTCGCTCTGGTCACTAGCCGCTGCAGCTTGGAACTGCTGCATAAAGCCGTGCGCGCAGGCCTCGCCACGCTGGTCAGCCTGTCAGCCCCCACCGCCCTGACTGTCGAGTGGGCCCGTCGCCATCGCCTCAATCTGATCCATCTCCCTCATCACAGTACGCCGCGTGTTTACAGCCCGGCGCCCGTCACTGAAGAATCCCTATGAGCCTACAACCCATCGACCCGCGCTATAAACCCTACAACGGCCCCGCAGCCGGCTGGGGGGCCCTGAAAAGCGTCACCCGCTTCTGGCTGGACAGCAAACAGCCGTTCAAGAACCTGCGCGCCTTGCTCAAGACCAACCAGAATGGCGGCTTCGACTGCCCCGGTTGCGCCTGGGGTGATTCGCCCGAAGATGGCCACATCAAGTTCTGCGAGAACGGCGCCAAGGCCGTCAACTGGGAAGCCACCAAGCGCCGTGTGGATGCGAGCTTTTTCGCTCGTCATACGGTCAGCCAACTGCGCGAACAAAGCGACTACTGGCTTGAGTATCAGGGCCGCCTGACTCACCCAATGCGCTATGACGCGGCCACCGACCGCTACCTGCCGGTCACCTGGGACGACGCCTTCGCCCTCATCGCACAACACCTCAAGGCGCTCGAAAGCCCCAACCAGGCCGAGTTCTACACCTCCGGGCGGGCCAGTAATGAGGCGGCGTTTCTCTATCAATTATTCGTTCGCGCCTTCGGCACCAACAACTTCCCCGACTGCTCGAACATGTGCCACGAGGCCAGCGGCACGGCGTTGATTCAAAGTGTCGGCATCGGTAAAGGCACCGTCACTTTCGCTGACTTCGAGCATGCCGACGCCATCTTCGTCTTAGGCCAGAACCCTGGCACTAACCATCCGCGTATGCTCGATCCGCTGCGCGAGGCGGTCAAGCGTGGCGCTCAGGTGGTCTGCTTCAACCCGCTCAAAGAGCGCGGCCTGGAGCGTTTCCAGCACCCACAGCACGCGCTGGAAATGCTCACCAACGGTTCCGAGCCACTCAACACGGCCTTCTTCCGCCCGGCGCTGGGTGGCGACATGGCCGCCATTCGTGGCATCGCCAAATTCCTCCTGCAGTGGGAGCGTGAAGCCAAGGACAAGGGCGAACCCGCAGTGTTCGACCACGCCTTCATCGCCGAGCATACCGATGGCCTGCAGGCTTATCTGGATGAGGTGGACGCCACCGACTGGGCGCACATCGAGCAGCAATCGGGCCTGTCCCTGAACGAGATCGAACAGGCCGCACGCATGTATCGCCGCGCAGAGCGCGTCATCATCTGCTGGGCCATGGGCATCACCCAGCATCACCACTCGGTGGCGACCATTCAGGAAATCGCCAACCTGCAACTGCTACGTGGGCAGATCGGTCGCCCAGGCGCAGGCCTGTGCCCGGTGCGTGGTCACAGCAACGTGCAGGGCGACCGCACCATGGGTATCAACGACCGCCCGCCAGCCGCTCTGCTCGACGCCATCGAGAAGCGCTTTGGCTTCAGCGTGCCGCGCGCCGATGGTCACAACACGATCGAAGCGATCAACGCCATGCTTGATGGGCAGGCCAAGGTGTTTATCGGTCTTGGCGGCAACTTTGCCCAGGCCACCCCAGACAGCCCACGCACTCATCAGGCGTTGCAGAGCTGCAATCTCACCGTACAGATCAGCACCAAGCTCAACCGCAGCCACCTCACCGTAGGTAAAGACGCGCTGATCCTGCCGTGCCTGGGACGTACCGATATCGACCGTCAGGCCAACGGCCCACAAGCGGTGACAGTAGAAGACTCGTTCAGCATGATCCACGCCTCATTTGGCCAGTTGGAACCGCTGTCGGGCAGCGACATGCGCTCGGAACCCGCCATCGTCGCCGGTATCGCCAAGGCGACCCTGGGCAACTACCCAGTCAACTGGGACGCACTGATCGCCGACTACGACCGCATTCGTGATCTGATCGCCGACACCATTGCCGGCTTCCAGGACTTCAATAAGCGCGTCGCCCACCCAGGTGGCTTCTACCTGGGCAACTCGGCCGCTGCACGCACCTGGAAAACCAGCGTCGGACGCGCCATGTTCAAAGCCAATGCGTTGCCGCAGAACCTGATCCATGAACGCATCCGTGGCAGCGGCCAACAACCGGATCTGATCCTGCAGACACTACGTTCGCACGATCAGTACAACACCACGATTTATGGCCTCGACGACCGCTACCGCGGCGTAAGCGGCCAGCGCCATGTGGTTTTCGCCAACGAAGCCGACATCCACCGCCTGGGTCTAACCCCAGGACAAAAGGTGGACATGCTGTCGCTGTGGGACGATGGCATTGAGCGCAAGGTCGAGGGTTTCACCCTGCTTGCCTTCGATATCCCCAGCGGCCAGGCAGCGGCCTACTACCCGGAAACCAACCCGCTGGTACCGCTGGACAGCGTTGGCGTCGGCAGCCACACACCAACGAGCAAGTTCGTGGCCATTCGCATCCTGCCATCGCGTGGCAACAACGTGCTGGCAGCCGGCTGACGGAAGGCCAGGAACCTCGATCAGGGTGCACAGGTCAATGGCATAACGCCGATCTGCGGCTCCCTGACGAGGCTCTTATGAAGTCACTGCAATTTCTCTTTCTATCCCTGGGTATCAGCAGTGGCGGCTACGCCTTTGCCGGTAACACCGAAGCTGGCCTGGGTGGCGCACTGGGCGGCGCGTTGGGCGCAGTCGTTGGTCAACAGGTCGGCGGCAATACCGGTGCGGCCATTGGTGCTGGTGTTGGCGGCGCGGCAGGTAGTGCCGTAGGCGCTGATCGCCGTAGCCGTACCGAGGCAGCAATCGGCGGCGCACTAGGCGCAGCAGGTGGCAACGTAATCGGCCAACAGGTCGGTGGCAGTACCGGCGGTGTGGTCGGCGCGGCAGCCGGCGGCGGTGCTGGCGGCGCGCTAGGCAACTACATGGGCAACACCAGCTACAACGATGATCGTCGCGGCAAATACCATCCCGGCAAGAAGTATCGTCACGGCAAGAAGCACTGGCATCGTCGCTGAAATGTGACGGGCCGATACACCGTATCGGCCCCACCCCGCGTCACACCTATCTGCAACGTCCCAAGATCCTCCAACTATCTCAGGCAAACAACTCGATAATGCGCTGACGCTGTGCGGCGTCAGGCATGTTGCCCTGCCCTGCCTGAAGATTGTCAGCCATATATCGCGGGTTGGAGGTGGCCGGAATGACCGCCGTTACCGCCGGATTGGCGAGGATGAACTTGAGCATCAGTTGCGCCCAGGACGTGACTCCCAGCTCCACTGCAGCCCAATCAGGCAGACTTCTACCGCGTACCCGATCAAACAATGCCGCACGCTGAAAGGGCCGATTGATCAGTACCGCAATGCCCTTATCCATGCAGTAAGGCAGCAACTCACGCTCGGCATTACGTTCACCGATTGAATAGTTCAACTGAACGAAATCCACAGGTTCCTGACGCAACACATCGAATAGCCGCTCATGGGCAGAGTCCAGATAATGGGTCACGCCGATATAGCGAACTCGCCCCTGCGCCTTCAAATCGCGTAAAAGGCCGAGCTGGGTGCTGGTGTCCTGCAGGTTGTGCACCTGCATCAGATCGATGGTGTCGGTCTTGAGCGCGGCGAAGCTGGCCTCGACCTGCCGCTGCCCAGCAGCACGTCCGGTTGATGAGACCTTACTCGCCAGGAACAGCTTACGGCGCAGCCCGCTTTGCGCCGCCAACGCGCCACATACCGCTTCGGCACGGCCATAACTCGGCGCAGTATCCAGCAAACTTGCACCGCCATTGGTCAAGGCACGCAACACCTCACGTAGCGGCTCTAAAGCAGCATCGTTCAACGCTACGTCATGGGTGCGCGAGGTACCTAGGCCAATGACTGGCAACATTTCACCGCTGCCAGGAATTGGCCGCTTGAGCAGCGAGCGAGGTGCAGGGCTGGCGGATGGAAACCAGGGTGTCAAGGCAGCCAATGCCGCTAGGCTGGCCCCCACGTGGAGGATCTGACGACGACTGGGCATGGCAAGACTCCTCATTGGCAACGCGACGAGATTCGTCCCTTATAGGCACAGAGTGCGTTCAGACCAAGAGGCAGGAATAAGCTGGCAAAGGAGATGACACGCAGAAATCGGACTCAAGGCCTGTCATCAGGGGAGCTAGAGGAAATATCCGAGCGCAACGAGCAATATGCAGTTACGAAAAGACACCACTGCGCTAAAGCGGGGACAGCGCAGTGGCAGGAGAAAAAGTCAGGCGACGCGGGAAATAGAATCGCTGATCAGCATACCGTGAGAAACCAAATAGCAGCGCTGGCCATTCTGCAGGGTCAGTGGGCTGCGATTGGAAATGATCCAGCCCTTACTCAGCAAAGTCTCGATGTGAGCACGCAGGGCGGGTAGATGGCGCTGCTCCTTCATGGCCGTTTCCTCGGGAGAAGGGGGGATACTTTGGCATCCTCTGTTTTATTAGTGATGCAGTTCACGCGATTATAGTGGCCTCGCGCCACACCTCATAGCCTCCACTCTCTACAAAGGCGTGTAAGACAATCGCCATACCAGCCCACCCTAGCGCCCATAAAAACCTAGAAAACGCCTGTCACGCGGATGAAAGCAGTTCATTACAAGCAGAACTGGCGGCTAGTACCAGCGCAGAGATAAGCTGTCACCATGACCGCAAGCGCCCCCTTCATTCGCCCGTTCGACAGTAGCCAGAGTCACCCCGTACTGCAGATAGGCGGTGACTGGACGCTGGCTCACTATGAACACCTGGAAGAGCAGGTAAACCAACTCCGTGAACATCTGGACGACACCGTGCAGATGGACTTACAGCCGCTGGCAGCGCTGGATACGGCGGGTGCTGCGCTGCTTCTGGAGTTACTTGGCAGCCAACGCCTGCGCGAGATTGCCCAGCAGGCGCAAAATCTGAGCGCAGAGCGCCGGGCTCTACTTTTGGCGGTGGCCAATGCCACCGCCAGCGAATCCCTGCCGCCACTACACACCACGCCCTCGGCGCTGCGCGAAGTGCTCGGCCATGTCGGCGTGGAGATGGAAGAAATTTGGGGCCAGACCAAGGCTCTGCTCGGTTTTATCGGGCTGACCCTGAGTAGCCTGTTCATCACCCTGCCACGTCCACGTCGCTGGCGCATCACCGCACTGGTGGCGAACCTGGAGCAATGCGGGCTCAACGCCGTGCCCATCGTCGCCCTGCTGACCTTTCTGGTCGGCGCCGTGGTGGCCTTTCTCGGCGCGACCATCCTCGCCGACTTCGGCGCCAGCATCTACACGGTGAACCTGGTCGCCTTCTCCTTCCTGCGTGAATTTGGCGTGCTACTCACCGCCATCCTCATGGCCGGCCGCACCGCCAGCGCCTTCACCGCGCAGATCGGCTCGATGAAGGCCAACGAAGAGATCGACGCCATCCGTACGCTCGGCCTCAACCCCATCGAGCTACTGGTGCTGCCACGCCTGCTGGCCATGCTGATCGCCCTACCCATGCTCACCTTCGTCGCCATGCTCAGCGGCATGCTCGGCGGCGGCCTGGTGTGCGCCTTCGCGCTGGACATTCCACCGGTGATGTACCTGTCGATCCTGCAGGACAGCGTCGAGTTGCGGCACTTTCTGGTAGGCATGCTCAAAGCACCGCTCTTTGCTTTCCTGATCGCCCTGATAGGCTGCCAGGAAGGCTTCAAAGTCAGCGGCAGCGCGCAGTCAGTCGGCGAGCACACCACCTCGGCGGTGGTGCAGTCGATCTTCATTGTCATCCTGCTCGACGCCTTGGCCGCCCTGTTTTTCATGGAGATGGGCTGGTGACGCAGGAAACGCTGATCGAAGTCCGTGACCTGTGCAATCGTTTCGGCGCGCAGGCGGTGCACGAGCATCTCAACCTCGACCTGTTCCGTGGCGAGGTCCTCGGCGTCGTCGGTGGCTCAGGCACTGGCAAGTCCGTGCTGCTGCGTAGCATTGTCGGCCTGCGCCAACCCACCTCGGGCACCATACAAGTCTTCGGCCAGCAATTGCTGAACCTGCCCAACGAGCAGCGCTCGCAGCTCGAACGACGCTTCGGCGTGTTGTTCCAGCGCGGCGCATTGTTTTCTTCGTTGACCGTCAGCGAGAACATCGCCCTGCCGCTGATCGAGCATGCAGGCCTGTCGCGCGCCAGCGCCGAGCGCCTGGCGCAAGTCAAGATCGCCCTCGCTGGCTTGCCGCAGAACGCTGGTGATAAATACCCCAGCGAGCTGTCCGGCGGCATGATCAAGCGCGCCGCCCTGGCCCGAGCCCTGGCGCTTGATCCAGACATCCTGTTTCTCGACGAGCCAACAGCGGGCCTCGACCCCATCGGAGCGGCGGCTTTCGATCAATTGATTCGCACCCTCTGCGACAGCCTGGGTCTGAGTGTATTTCTGGTCACCCATGACCTGGATACGCTCTACAGCATCTGCGACCGGGTCGCGGTACTGGCGCAGAAGAAGGTGCTGATCGCTGATCGCCTGGAGGTAGTGTCAGCTATCGACGATGCCTGGATTCAGGCGTACTTTCACGGCCCGCGTGGACGCGCGGCTGCACAGGCCGTCAACGCGGCCAGGAGCGATTGAATGGAACCCAGAGCCCATCACGTGCTGATTGGCCTGTTCACCGTGGTCACGGTCGGCGCCGCCTTGCTGTTCGCCCTGTGGCTGGGCAAGATCGGCGCCGACAAGGCCTTTACCGACTACGAAGTGGTCTTTCATGAGGATGTAACGGGCCTGTCGCAAGGCAGCGCCGTGCAGTACAGCGGTATTAACATCGGCGATGTCATCACCCTCGGTCTCGACCCCAAGGATCCGAGCATCGTCCGCGCCCGCATCCGCGTCAGCGGCGCCAGCCCGATCAAAAGCGACACCCGCGCACGCCTGGCCATTACCAGCATCACGGGCCTGGCGGTGATCCAGCTATACAGTGGCACCCCACAAAGCCCGCCACTGGAAGGCCAGGATGGCAGGCCAGGCGTGATCATCGCCGACCCATCGCCCCTCTCGCGGCTGATGTCCAACGGTGAGGATCTGGTCGTGGGCATTACCCGCTTGCTGGAGCAGGCCAATCGCTTGCTCTCGGACGACAACACCGCACATATCAGCCGCACCCTGGCCAACCTGGAGCAGGCAACCGCAGGCCTCGCCGAACAGCGCCAGGAACTGAGCACCGCCCTGCAGCAAGTGGCCGCAGCCACCCACGAAGCCGGTGAACTGCTGCGCAGCGCCAACCGCCTGATTGAGGGTTCCGGCAAACAGACACTGGAAAACACCGAGCGCCTGAGCGCCTCACTGGAGCGCAGCAGTCGCATGCTGGAGACGTTACTCGACAGCAATCATCAGGCCCTGGACAACGGCATGCAGAGCCTCGGTCAGCTCGGCCCAGCCATTGGCGAACTGCGCGACACCCTCGGCGCACTGCGTAGCTTCTCGCAGCGTCTGGAGCGCGACCCCGCCGGTTACCTGCTGCGCAACGACAGCGTCAAGGAGTTCCAACCATGAAGCACCTCTCCCTGCTGCTGGCCGCAGGCCTGCTCAGTGCCTGCTCGATCCTGCCGCAAAGCGAGCCGCTGAATATCTACCTGCTGCCCGCCACCGCACTGCCGACGCAGACGCAAGCGGTCGACTGGTCACTGCGCATCGGCACACCGAGCAGCGGTGAGCTGTTCGACGGCACGCGCATCGTCGTGCTGCCCGCACCCGGTCGCATCAACACCTACCAGGGCGCCCGCTGGAGCGAGCGCACGCCACAGCTCGTACGCCAGCGCCTGCTCGACGCCTTCCAGGATGACGGCCGGATCAAGGCCTTGAGCACCGAGGAGCAACATCTGCAGGCTGACCTGGAACTGGTCAGCGAGCTGCGAAGCTTCCAGAGCCAGTACCGCGACGACCGCCCCGAAGCACAGATCCAGCTCAACGTGCGGCTGGTGGACGTGCGCGCTCAGCGTATCGTCGCCAGCCACCGCTTCAGTGCTCGCCAGGCAGCCAGCAATACCTCGGTTGCGGCCGTGGTGGCCGCGTTCGGCCAGGCGAGCGATCAGCTCTCGCGTGAGCTGGTGGATTGGACGCTGAGCGAAGGGCAACGCAGCCGCCGATAGACGCTGCGGGAAGCGCTTTAGCGGCGACAGGTGCCTCGGTAAAGCGTCACGGCTGAAGGATCTCGCCTAAGCGCTCTGCAGCCAGCCGCGCACCTCAGCGTAGGGGTAATCCTCCAGCGCGGCGAAACCGGCCAGTTGCCGCGCCTTGAGTTTGCTGAGCAAAGGCGTGCTCACACCACAGAGAAAACGCGTCAGGCACTCGTGGCTCGGTTTGTGGCCCGCGTGCTGCTGGTGCTTCTCGATGAAGGCGGCGCACAGCGCCTGCGCATCGCGACCGCTCAAGGGCGGCAGTTCCGGTGGTGGCGGCAGGGTGACAACGCGGCCCTGACAGACCGAACAATGGCCGCAACGCTCGGGCGCCTGCTCATCACCGAAATACAGCGCCAGGCGTCGACTCAGGCACTCGCGGCTCTCAAACAAACCGAGCATGGCCTGAATACGAGCGATCTCGCTGGCCTCGTGGGCACGAAAGTGTGTATGCAGCTCACTGGCCAGGGCATCGACATCGAAGTCGCCATCAAGTACGGCATACACCTCGGTCATCTGCTTGCTTTCCAGCTCAAGCCAGCCCTTTTCCTGAAAGTAATCCAGCGCCTTGACCACCCGCGCGCGCTCGGCGCCGTACTGCTGATACAAGGCGTCGAAATCCAAGGTCGACCAGGTACGCGCCCGTTTCGAGCAGGCCAGGATGGCCTCGACGAACTGGCGCCGCTCGCCCTCGAACTGCGCCAGCAGCACGTCGTCTTCCAGCAAGAGCTTGAAGCGATACTCGGCGAAATACGCGTAACGCGGCGCGATGATGCCACGTAGTTCTAGCTGCACCAGCAAGGTCTTGAGCGGCAGCGCACGGATATTACTCAGATCCGATAGCTGATTGAGCATCAGCTCCCACTGCCCGCCCGTGCCGACCGCACGCAGGTCGTCGAGCACCGCGCGAATGCCGGAAAGCTCGGGCGTATCACCGTAGACGAAGTTCTCCAGTACGCTGAGGCCGTCGCGGCTGGCCAACACCAGGCAATCGGAAGCCTGGCCGTCACGCCCGGCGCGGCCGATCTCCTGGCTGTAGTTCTCCACCGACTTGGGTAGATCGAAGTGCACCACGTTGCGGATGTCGCGCTTGTCGATGCCCATGCCGAAGGCGATGGTGGCGACGATGCATTCCAGCTCGCCGGCCATGAAGCGACGCTGAATCGACTCGCGTACCTCGTGCGCCATACCCGCGTGATAAGCGCTGACCGCCAAGCCCTGCCCCTGCAGACGCTCGGCCACCTGCTCGGCAGTCTTCTGCTGGGTGACGTAGACGATGCTCGCCTGGCCGCGACGCGGTGCCAGCCATTGCTGCAGGCGCTGCTGCTTGGCACCGCCAGGCACCGGCTCGACCAGTAAGTTGAGGTTGGGCCGGTAAAAGCCAGTGGTGACCACGTCCGCCTCGGCGATGGCGAATTTCTCGCGCATGTCGGCGATCACCTTGGGCGTTGCCGTAGCGGTCAGCAACAGCACCTGCTTGATGCCGAACTGGCGCTGATAGTCAGGCAGCTTGAGGTAATCCGGGCGGAAGTTGTGGCCCCACTCGGAGATGCAGTGCGCCTCATCGACCACCAGCAGGGAAATCGGCACCTGGGCGATGAAGTTACGGAAGCGCTCGTTCTTCAGGCGCTCCACCGAGATCATCAGGATCTTCAGCTCGCCGCTACGCGCGCGGTTCATTACGTCCATCGTCTGCTCGCGACTCTGCGCCGAGTCGATGCTGGCTGCCGCGATGCCGTGGGCATGCAGAAACGCCAACTGATCCTGCATCAGCGCCAGCAGCGGCGAGATCACCAGGGTCAGGTGCGGCAAATGCAGGGCCGGTAACTGATAGCACAGCGACTTGCCCGAACCGGTGGGAAAGATCGCCGCCGCCGAGCGACCAGCGAGCACGGCGCTGATCACGGCTTCCTGGCCAGGACGCAGCTTATCGAAACCGAAAACACGTTTGAGGGTGGACACGCGCTGTCACTCCTTTGACCGCTTGAAGGTCAGAGCGTAAGGCCATGGCGGATTGCGCCCGCCCTACGGCTTTCCGTTGAAGAGCCACAAGCCTAGCGAAGATTGCAGGGCGGGTGAAACCCGCCATTTCTGGCCACGGCGGGTTTCACCCGCCCTACGGCTGCTGTTCTAACCTGCGGCCTGAAACCTGTCGCCCAAAAAAGAAACCGCCCGAAGGCGGTTTCTTTTGCTCTGCCCAGCGCTTAGAGCTGCGGGCCGGCGCTCTTGATGGCGTCGCTGACATCGAACTTGGTGAAGTTGTCGATGAACAGCTTGGCCAGGCCCTTGGCGGCTTCGTCGTAGGCGTTCTTGTCAGCCCAGGTGTTGCGCGGGTTGAGCAGGTTGGTCTCGACGCCCGGCACGGCCTTCGGCACGTCCAGGTTGATGATCGGCAGGTGCTCTGTTTCGGCACCGATCAGCGCACCGCTCTGGATGGCAGCGATCACGCCACGGGTGGTGGGGATGTTGAAGCGTTTGCCGACGCCATAGCCACCGCCAGTCCAGCCGGTGTTGACCAGATAGACCTTGGAGCCGAAGGCGTTGATACGCTTGATCAGCAGCTCGGCGTAGACGCCAGCCGGACGCGGGAAGAACGGTGCGCCGAAGCAGGTGGAGAAGGTCGACTTGATGCCGCCGCCCGAGCCCATTTCGGTGGAACCGACCAGCGCGGTGTAGCCGGACAGGAAGTGGTAGGCTGCCTGCTCGTTGTTGAGGATCGACACCGGCGGCAGTACGCCGGTCAGGTCGCAGGTCAGGAAGATCACGGCGTTCGGCTCGCCGCCCAGATTCTTCTCGCTGCGCTTCTCGACGTACTCCAGCGGGTAGGCCGCGCGGCTGTTCTGGGTCAGGCTGTCGTCGGCGTAGTTCGGTACGCGCTCTTCGTCGAGCACGACGTTTTCCAGCACGGTGCCGAACTGGATGGCTTTCCAGATCACCGGCTCGTTCTTCTCGGACAGGTCGATGCACTTGGCATAGCAACCGCCTTCGACGTTGAACACCACGCCTTCGCCCCAGCCGTGCTCGTCGTCACCGATCAGGTAACGCGACTCGTCGGCGGACAGGGTGGTCTTGCCGGTGCCGGACAGGCCGAAGAACAGGGTCACATCACCTTCTTCGCCGATGTTGGCGGCGCAGTGCATCGGCAGCACGTCTTTTTCCGGCAGCAGGAAGTTCTGCACGGAGAACATGGCTTTCTTCATTTCACCGGCGTAACGCATGCCGGCGATCAGCACTTTTTTGGCCGCGAAGTTGATGATCACGCAGCCGTCGGAGTTGGTGCCGTCACGCTCAGGCACGCACTCAAAGTTGGCGACGTTGAGAATCTGCCACTCGGCCTTGGCGGACGGGTTGTAGGTCTCGGGATTGATGAACAACTGACGACCGAACAGGTTCTGCCAAGCGGTGGCAGTGGTCATCTTGACCGCCAGGTAGTGCTCTTCAGCAGAGCCTACGTGAACGTGGGAGACGAAGTGTTCCTGAGCGGCATTGAAGGCCTCGACACGATCCCACAGGGCATCGAACTTGTCGGCCGGGAACGGACGGTTGATGTTACCCCAGGCGATTTGCGCCTCGGTGCTCGGCTCCTGAACGATGAAACGATCAGCCGGCGAGCGGCCCGTGCGATGGCCCGTGCGGACGACCAGCGCGCCGTTGGCGGCCAGTTCCCCTTCACCACGGCGGATGGCTTCTTCGACCAGTTGCGCTGCGCTGATGTCGGTGTACACGGCGTTGTTGGCTTGCGTCATGAGGATCCCCGTCGGCCGCTGGCCGAGTTTTCCGAACGTTGTGTAGTAACAGGGGCAACTGCACTACACGGTAAAAAGTCGCGGGATTATGCCAGAAGAGTGAACTATTTGGCAGCATCCGCCCGATAGAGAACGCCTATAAGGAGGGAAAGTTCATCAATGCCGTGTTTCTGACGGCGCCTCGCTGCCAGCCCCTGCGAATAGCTGGGCAATATCGGCGGCATCGAACAGGTAACGCTCATTGCAGAATTGACAGTCGATCTCAACCTGCCCGCCCTGCTCGACCAGCAGCAGTTCGGCATCGGCCTGGCCAAGGCTAACCAGCGCACTGGCCGAGCGCTCGCGCGAGCAACTGCAGCGAAACTGCAGCGGCTGCTCGTCGAACAGGCGCACGCTTTCCTCGTGGTAGAGGCGATGCAGCAGGGTCGGATTGTCCAAACCCAGCAGCTCTTCGGCGCTCAAGGTGTCAGCCAGGGTCAGCACATGATTCCAACTCTCGGCGCGTTCCTGCGGCTCGGTCTGATGGTGCACAGGTAACTGTTGCAGCAGCAGACCGCGAGCGCGCTGGCCGTCGGCCTTGAGCCAGAAGCGGGTCGGCAGTTGTTCGGAACTGGCGAAGTAGTTGGACAGGCACTCGGCGAGGTCAACACCGTCGAGCGCAACGATACCCTGGTAACGCTGGCCTTTGGCCGGGTCGATGGTGATGGCCAGCACGCCCTCGGGCATCAGGCTTTGCAGGTCGGCATCAGCACCGATGCGCTCGGCATCGTAACGGGCAATACCACGCAGTTCACGAGCACTGGAGCACTCGACCATCAGCAATGGCAGCGGCCCATCGGAACGCGCCTGCAGCACCAGCAAGCCATCGAACTTGAGCGTGCCGACCAGCAGCGCGGCGGCGGCCATCATCTCGCCAAGCAGTTGCGCCACCGGCTGCGGATAGGCGTGTTTGGCCAACACATGGGCATAGCTTTCACGCAGGGCGACCAGCTCACCGCGCACATCGGTGTCATCGAACAGGAAGCGTTGGCTGAAGTCATTCATGGCGGTTTGCCCAGGCTCTCAAAAAGGCTGGCGATTTTATGCACAAATGCCTTTGCAACCAAGGCCCGAACGTCGAACGCGCCTTTTGTCTGAACATGGCCTGAACCGAGCGCCAGGTCACATTGCATGCCCGGAGCAAGGGTCTAACATGCGCGCGCTCAGGTAGAGCTGTCATATTTTTGCAAAGGGACTTTCCATGGCGACCGTCTTTCTCAATACGCAGTGGCGCGTGAAGCCACTGCTGATCTGCCATATCGTCAGCCTGTTACTGCTCGCGAGCTGGTTATGGCAGCCCACGCGCCAAGTGTGGAACACCTTCGATCTGTGGCTGTTCCATCTGCTCAATGACCCGGTGCACGCTGGCGGTTTGTGGGCGCATATCTGGGCCATCGGCAGCATGCGCCCGGTCGACGCCGCCGTCGGCGTAGTGATGCTGGCGGTGATGCTCAAGGCGGATCTGGTGTTCGAAGGCCCGCAAGTGCGCCGCGCGCTCTACGCCTTTCTGAGCATGTTGGTGGTGATGCTGCTGATCCGTGTGCTGTTTTCCGATCTGGTCGAGTACATGGGCTGGCAACACCAGAGTGCGTCACTGGCCGTCGAGGGTAGCGCGCGCCTGACCGAAATGTTCCCTGACTGGGAAGAACGCTGGGACCTGAAGGACAGCGCCAGCCGCAGCTTCCCAGGCGACCATGCATCGGTACTGATGATCTGGGCTTATTTCCTCAGCTTCTTCGCTCGCGGCTGGCGCCTGCTGCTGGTTTGGACGATTGCAGTTATAGGCATCCTGCCGCGCCTGGTAGCGGGCGCGCACTGGGGCTCGGATGCCTTCGTCGGCGGCGTGCTGCTGAGCCTGATCGGCATGGCCTGGGGCTGCTACACGCCACTGGGCTACCGCACCAGTGAGTGGCTGGAAAAAATCACCCTGCCGATTACTGCCCGCCTGGCCAAGCTGCCATTGCTGGGCAGCATAAGCGTCGTCAGCGGGCGCTGAGGAGCACAACTCAGGAGTAGCTCGCGAATCTTACGTTCGCATTCGCCGCGCCTAATCGTCGTCCGCCCAGGGGTGGCGCATGCCACCTTGCTGATGCTCGTTGAACTGATGGATCTGTCGGCGCTGCTTCTTGCTCGGCCGCCCCTCACTCTGCACACCGAGGGCACCGGCCTTGCGCATGGCTGCCGCTTGCTCGCGGCGGGCGACACTTTCTTCGGTTTCGCGGTAGAGCAACTGCGCCTCGGGCGCACCACGGCGCACAGCAGAAAGCGCCAGCACGACAACCGTGCGCTCATCGAACCCTGTGCGCAGCACATATTCATCACCAACCTTAGGTTCCTTGCCGGGTTTGCAACGATCCCCGCGATGATGCACCTTGCCCCCTTCTATCGCCGCCTTGGCCAGGGCGCGGGTCTTGTAGAAACGCGCCGCCCACAGCCACTTGTCCAGGCGTACCTTGTCGTCGTCTTTCTCGCTCATCTCACACTCTTGTTGGTTCTACGCTGCCTGATGCAGTTGTCACACAGCACATCTAGAATGCGCGGAACTATAGGCCCGTCAGTCACGGGGGAACACCGTCGTTTTGAAAAGTACCGACTCTCTCAGCGTGATCGGCCTGCGCGAATGGATCAACCTGCCGCAACTGGGCATCATTGGTCTACGCGCCAAGATCGATACTGGCGCCAGCACTTCAAGCCTGCACGCCAGCGATATTCAGCCGTTCCAGCGGGATGGCGAGGACTGGGTGCGCTTTACCGCCTACCTCGGCACCCAGGTGCAACGCCGCCATCGCTGCGAAGCACCACTGGTGTCAGTGCGGCGCATCAAGAGCTCCAATGGCCAGGCGCAGAATCGCTACGTGATCCGTACCGAACTGGCGCTTGGCGATCGTCTATGGCCAGTGGAGTTTACCCTGGCCTGCCGCAAGACCATGCGCTACCGCGTACTACTCGGCTCCAAAGCACTGGTCACTGGCAACCTGCTGGTCAACCCGGCGCTAAGCTACGTCCAAGACAAACCCGCCCTGCCCTCATCCCTTTCAGGTGCCCCATGAAAATCGCCGTGCTGTCGCGCAACCCGCGTCTGTATTCCACCCGTCGCCTGGTGGAGGCTGGCGAGCAACGTGGGCATGAGATGCAGGTGATCGACACCCTGCGCGCCTATATGAACATCGCCAGCCACAAGCCACAGATCCACTACCGCGGCCAGGCGCTGGAGGGCTTCGACGCGGTGATTCCGCGTATCGGCGCCTCGGTGACCTTCTATGGCTGCGCGGTGCTGCGCCAGTTCGAGATGATGGGCGTGTTCCCGCTCAACGAATCGGTGGCCATCAGCCGCTCGCGCGACAAGCTGCGCGCCCTGCAACTGCTCTCGCGCAAGGGTATCGGCCTGCCGGTGACCGGCTTCGCCCACTCGCCGGATGACATTCCCGACCTGATCCAGATGGTCGGCGGCGCGCCGCTGGTGATCAAGGTGCTCGAAGGCACGCAAGGCATGGGCGTGGTGCTGGCCGAGACGCACAAGGCCGCCGAGTCGGTGATCGAGGCCTTCCTCGGTCTCAAGCAGGACATCATGGTGCAGGAATACATCAGCGAAGCCGGCGGCGCCGATATCCGCTGCTTCGTGGTCGGCGACAAGGTGATCGCGGCCATGAAGCGCCAGGCCAAGGCTGGCGAGTTCCGCTCCAACCTGCACCGTGGCGGCAGCGCCAGCCTGATCAAGATTACCCCCGAGGAACGCATGACCGCCGTGCGCGCGGCCAAGGTGATGGGCCTGAACGTCGCCGGTGTCGACATCCTGCGCTCCAATCACGGCCCGCTGGTGATGGAGGTGAACTCTTCGCCCGGCCTGGAAGGCATCGAAACCACCACCGGCAAGAATGTCGCGGGCATGATCATCGAACATCTGGAAAAGAATGCCGAACCGGGGCAAACGCGCACCCGAGGTCGCGGATGAGCCAAGTCTTCGCCGCACGTGTAGCGCTGATCGCACCGGCAGCCGCCATCGCCGAAGAAGTTCTGGAAGCGACCCTGGCTCAACTTGACGTTCAAGGTATCCGTTATCACCTGGGGCAGCACGTGCGCGCTCGCCACCGCTACCTGGCCGGTACGCACGAGCAACGCCTGGAGGATTTGCACCAGGCTTTCACCCAGCCCGACATCGGCGCGGTCTGGTGCCTGCGTGGCGGCTACGGCTGCGCGCAACTGGTGGCGGATATCGACTGGACACGGCTCAAGCAGGCCAGCCCACGCCCGCTGATCGGTTTCTCCGACCTGTCGATCCTACTAGAGGCGTTCCAACGCCACGGCCTACCTGCCATTCATGGTCCGGTAGCCACGGCACTCGGCCAGCAGGCACTGGCCGCGCCGGGCGGCCAGCGCGAACGACTGGCCTCAGTACAGGCGCTCTGGCGCCTACTCGCTGCCGATGCGCAACAGCTCCCCGCACGGCATATCAGCGGCCCGCGCCACGCCATCAGCGGCACCTTGCAAGGCGGAAACCTCACAGCACTGGCCAGCGCCTGCGGCACGCCCGCGCAGATGCACTTGGCCGAAGATTCGATCCTGATTCTGGAGGATGTCGGCGAGCCCTACTACCGCCTGGAGCGCAGCCTCTGGCAGTTGCTGCACAGCTTCGCCGGGCGGCGCCCGCGCGCCATCTGTCTGGGCAGCTTTACCGACTGCCCACGGCGCGGCGTGCATCACAGCATCGAAGAAATCTTCAGCGAGTACCTGGCGCCGCTAGGCATCGCGCTATACGGCGACCTCCCCAGCGGCCATGGCGATGCCAACTTTCCCTGGCCCTATGGCCAGTCAGCCAGACTCGGCAACGAAGGGCTCACCTGGTAAGCCCCCACGCCCTTACACCGCATCACGCGGCAACAACAGACCCAACGGCAAGCGCACACGTGCTTCCAGGCCACCGCCGCTGCGATTGCGCAACTCAACGCTGCCACCATGCATGGCTGCGATACGCTTGACGATGGCCAGCCCCAAGCCGGTGCCACGCCCACCGCGCGCACGGTCACCACGAATGAAGGGATTGAAGATGCTATCAAGCTCAGCCGGATCGATACCGGCGCCACGATCCAGCACGCTCAGCACCACATAAGGCGCACTCTGATCGCCGGCCAAGCTGGCAACCACCTCCACCGCACTGCCGCCGCCATGGTTGAGGGCGTTCTCCACCAGGTTGGTCAGCAGACGTTTGACCGACACGCGGCGCAATGGGAATGGCGGGATATCTTCCAAAAACAGACGCACACGCTCGTTGCCCTGGTTATAGGGCGCCAGCGTTTCACGCACCAGACTGGGGAAGTCGGCTTCCTCTACTGGCTCGCCACGACCATCGCGGATAAAGGCGAGAAACTGATCGAGGATGGCATCCATATCCTCAATGTCGCGCACCATATCGTCGGTCAGCTCACTGTCGTTTTCCATGAACTCCAGCGCCAGGCGCAGACGCGTCAGCGGCGTGCGCAAGTCGTGGGAGACGCCCGCGAGCATCAACTCCCGCTCACGCGCAGCCTGCTCGACATCTTCGGCCATCTGGTTGAACGCGCGGTACACCTCAGTCATCTCACTCGGGGTATCACTGATAGGCAGACGCACGCTGCGCCCCTGACCGAGCTGGCGTGCGGCAAAGACCAAGCGCTTTAGCGGCGCGCTGAGCTGACGCACGAAGATCCAGGCCGCTGCGGTCGACAACAGACCGATACCGAGGAACCAGCCGAGCACACTCCAGATGCGCTGCCCCCGCAACGGGTGCGGGTACATCGGCACGCGAATCCACTCCGGCCCCAGGCTCGGCGCCCGCACCCATAGTGCAGGCGGGCTCTTGGCGCGAACCCGCACCTCGGTATCCGGGCCAAGCTCGGTCTGCATCTGGCGCTGAAAGATTTCGCTATAGGGCCAGTGCTGCTCATTGGGCGGCACCTGATCGCTGGGCGTACGCTTGAGCCCAGCAGCCTGAGCGACACGCTCGCGGTCATCGGGATTGGTCGCCCAGTAGGCGCGCAGCGTCAGCGCCGCGCCATGGCTGTATTGGCGATCGACCAGCACATCCTCGTTCATCATCAGATACACCAAGGTCAATGCCTTGGAAAACAGCACGACAATGAGCACCAGCCAGAGGGTGCGGGCGAAAAAGCTTTGCGGGAACCAGGCAGGAGTCTTCACGAACGGCAAGCCCCGGAGGTGCGGCTGCAAGCCTCAAGCTTGAAGCTACAAGTGGTTATACCGTCCGCTTTTTCTTGCAGCTTGTGGTGTGCAACTTGCCGCTTCACTTGTTGCCATCCGGCACGAACACATAACCCACGCCCCAGACGGTCTGGATATAGCGCGGCTTGGACGGATCCGGCTCGATCAAGCGGCGCAGACGGCTGATCTGCACGTCGATGGAGCGCTCCAGCGCATCCCATTCACGGCCGCGCGCCAGGTTCATCAGCTTGTCGCGGGTCAGCGGCTCGCGAGCGTGCTGCACCAGCGCCTTGAGCACGGCGAACTCACCGGTGGTGAGCATATGGACTTCCTCGCCCTTTTTCAGCTCACGCGTGGCCAGCGACAGTTCGTATTCACCGAAGGTGACGCTTTCATCCTCGGTGCCCGGTGCACCCGGCACGACAGGCGCCTGACGGCGCAGCACCGCCTTGATCCGCGCCAACAGCTCGCGCGGGTTGAACGGTTTGGCCAGATAATCGTCAGCGCCAATTTCCAGACCCTGAATACGGCTGCCCTCATCGCCTTTGGCAGTGAGCATGATAATCGGCACCTGGTTGTTCGACTCGCGCAGGCGACGGCAAGCGGAAAGCCCGTCCTCACCCGGCAACATCAGGTCGAGCACCACCAGATTGAACAGTTCGCGCGCCAGCAGACGATCCATCTGCTCGACGTTTTCCACCGCACGCACCCGATAACCTTGCTCGTCGAAAAAGCGCTCGAGCAGGCGGCGCAGACGGGCATCGTCATCGACGATGAGAATTTTCTCGCCTTCGGTGGCAGGGGCGGACTGGGTCATGGTGTCTCCTTGGGCAGCCGTGCGATGGACGGCAAAGTGGCGGCATTATCGCTCAGGCGCATAGCCAGGCGCTTCAGCCATTGTTAGCAGATTTTTCCCCAACGGTTCGCAGCGCTCGCGAATGCGGTGTTTATAATGCGCCGCTTTCGTATATGGCCAGCATCTTAGCGGCCGCCCTGTCGCTTCAGTGGGTAGTTTTTATATGGACAGCATCAACAACCGCATCGCCAACGAACTGGGTGTGCGCCCGCAACAGGTTGCCGCCGCCGTGGTCCTGCTCGACGAAGGCTCCACCGTGCCCTTCATCGCCCGTTACCGTAAAGAAGTGACCGGCAGCCTCGACGACACCCAGTTGCGTCACCTGGAAGAACGCCTGCGCTATCTGCGCGAACTGGACGAGCGCCGCACCACGATCCTCGCCAGCATCGAGGAACAAGGCAAGCTGACCCCCGAACTCAAGCGCGAGATCGACCTGGCCGACACCAAGACGCGCCTCGAAGACCTCTATCTGCCGTACAAGCAGAAGCGCCGTACCAAGGGCCAGATCGCCCTGGAAGCCGGCCTGGGCGAGCTGGCCGATGCACTGTTCAACGACCCGAGCCTGACGCCCGAGCAGGAAGCCGAGCGCTTTATCGATGCCGAGAAAGGCTTCGCCGATGTCAAAGCCGTGCTCGAAGGCGCCAAGTACATCCTCATGGAGCGCTTCGCCGAAGACGCCACCCTGCTCGACAAGCTGCGCAGCTTCCTGAAAAACGAAGCCACCCTCAGCGCCCGCCTGGTGCCCGGCAAGGAAAACGAAGGCGCCAAGTTCAGCGACTACTTCGAGCACGACGAAGCGCTCAAGGGCGTGCCGTCGCACCGCGCGCTGGCGATCTTCCGTGGCCGTAACGAAGGCATCCTCAGCGCCAGCCTGAAAGTCGGCGAAGAGCTGCCCGGCGCCATGCATCCTTGCGAGCTGATGATCGGCGAACGCTTCGGCATCAGCGCGCAAGGCCGTGCCGCCGACAAATGGCTGGCCGAAGTGGTGCGCTGGACCTGGAAGGTCAAGCTGTACAACCACCTGGAAACCGACCTGCTCGGCGAACTGCGCGAGAAGGCCGAAGACGAGGCGATCAGCGTCTTCGCCCGTAACCTGCACGACCTGCTGCTGGCCGCCCCAGCCGGCCCGCGCGCCACGCTGGCGCTGGACCCAGGCCTGCGTACCGGCTGCAAGGTGGCCGTGGTCGATGCCACCGGCAAGGTGCTGGAAACCGCCACCGTTTACCCGCACGCCCCGCGCAATGACTGGGATGGCACCCTCGCCATCCTCGCCAAACTGTGCGCCAAGCATGGCGTCGATCTCATCTCCATTGGCAACGGCACCGCCAGCCGTGAAACCGACAAGCTAGCCGCCGAGCTGATCAAGAAGGTGCCAGGCCTGAAACTGACCAAGGTGATGGTCTCCGAGGCCGGCGCTTCGGTGTATTCGGCATCCGAGCTGGCCGCCCGCGAATTTCCCGATCTCGACGTCTCGCTGCGTGGCGCAGTGAGCATCGCCCGCCGCCTGCAGGACCCGCTGGCCGAGCTGGTGAAGATCGACCCGAAATCCATCGGTGTCGGCCAGTACCAGCACGACGTCTCGCAGCTCAAGCTGGCGCGCAGCCTGGACGCCGTGGTCGAGGACTGCGTGAACGCCGTCGGCGTGGATGTGAACACCGCCTCCGCCGCCCTGCTGGCACGCATTTCCGGCCTCAACGCGACCCTGGCGCAGAACATCGTGCAGTACCGCGACGCCAACGGCGCCTTCGCCTCGCGCGCGGCGCTGAAAAAGGTGCCGCGCCTGGGCGAAAAGACGTTCGAGCAGGCCGCCGGCTTCCTCCGTGTGATGAACGGCGACAACCCGCTGGACGCCTCGGCGGTGCACCCGGAGACCTACCCGCTGGTCGAGCGCATTGCCGCCGATACCTCGCGTGACATCCGCTCGCTGATCGGCGATTCGGGCTTTCTCAAGCGCCTCGACCCAGCCAAGTTCACCGACGAGCGCTTCGGCCTGGTCACCGTCGGCGACATCCTCAAGGAACTGGACAAACCCGGCCGCGACCCGCGCCCGGAGTTCAAGACCGCTGAGTTCCAGGAAGGTGTGGAAACGCTGGCCGACCTCAAGCTGGGCATGATGCTCGAAGGCGTGGTGACCAACGTGACCAACTTCGGCGCCTTCGTCGACATCGGCGTGCACCAGGACGGCCTGGTGCACATCAGCGCACTGTCGGAGAAGTTCATCAAGGACCCGCACGAAGCGGTCAAGGCTGGCGACGTGGTCAAGGTCAAGGTGATGGAAGTGGACATTCCACGTAACCGTATCGCGTTATCCATGCGTATGGGCGACACACCCGGCGAGAAAGTCGAGGGCGCGCGTGGCGGCCAGCGCCCCGGCGGCAATCGCGGCGGCAACACGCCGCGCAGCGAGCGCCATTCCAGCCAGGACAAACCAGCCCCCGCCACCGGCGGCATGGCTGCACTGTTCGCCAACGCCAAGCAGTTGAAGAAATGAGCGGCACGCAGGAGGTGGGCGCGAGCAGCGCCTTCTCCCGCCTGCTCGGGCTGGAGATTTTGCAAGTCGGTGGTGGCGAGGCGCGCGTGCGCCTGGCGCTGACCGACGACTTGCGCAACCTGCACGGCAAGCTGCATGGCGGCGCACTGTTTTCGCTGATCGACACGGCCATGGGCCAGGCCAGCCACAGCCTGGGCGATGGCGGGCCAAGCAGTGTGACGCTGGAATGCAAGATCAACTACATCCGCCCGGTCAGCGAGGGCAGCGTGCTGTGCCACGCCAAGGTGCTGCACGCCGGGCGTCGCACGCAGGTGGTCGAAGCCGAGGTGTGGCAGGACGACAAACTGGTCGCCAAGGCACAAGGCACCTTCGCCTGCATATAAGCAGCCGCAAGCTGCAAGCCATAAGCTGCACCTAAATGCCCGCGCGCCTTTACTTGTAGCTTGCGGCTTGAAGCTTGCCGCTGCAGTCCTCATATTGTGGCGACTGCCCAGTTAGGAATTGCATCTTGAGCGATCTTCTCTCCCGCCGCCTGGCCCAGCTCGGTGAGTCGGCCAATCTGTCCCTGCTGGGTAAATGTCTGCACGGCATCGAGCGCGAATGCCTGCGCGTCGACCGCGACGGCCAACTGGCCCTGACCCCGCACCCGCAGGCGCTGGGCTCGGCACTGACCCACGCGCAGATCACCACCGACTATTCCGAGTCGTTGCTGGAATTCATCACCGGCACCGCCACCAACCCGGCCAGCACGCTGGACGAACTCGAGCGCATCCATCGCTTCACCTACACCAAGCTCGGCAGCGAACTGCTGTGGAGCCCGTCGATGCCCTGCCAACTGCCGGACGAGGACACCATCCCCATCGCCCGCTATGGCAGCTCGCATATCGGCCAGCTCAAGTACGTCTACCGCAAGGGTCTGGCCCTGCGTTACGGCAAGACCATGCAGTGCATCGCCGGCATCCACTACAACTTCTCCTTGCCCGAAGGCCTGTGGCAACTGCAGCAGCAGGCCGAAGGCGACACAGTGAGTGCACGCGATTACCAATCGGCACGCTATATCGCGCTGATCCGCAATTTCCGCCGTTACAGTTGGCTGCTGATGTACCTGTTCGGCGCCTCGCCAGCGCTGGACAAAGGCTTTATGCGCGGTCGCCCGCACCAATTGCAGGAGCTGGACGCCAGCACCCTGTACCTGCCCTACGCCACCAGTCTGCGCATGAGCGACCTGGGCTACCAGAGCAGCGCACAGTCCGGTCTCACCCCGTGCTACAACGACCTGGCCAGCTACACCGACAGCCTGCGCCTGGCGGTCGGCACGCCCTACCCGGCCTATGTCGAGGCAGGCACCAAACGCGGCGACGAGTGGCTGCAACTGAACACCAACATCCTGCAGATCGAAAACGAGTACTACTCGAGCATTCGCCCGAAGCGCGTGACCTACAGTGGCGAGCGTCCGATCCAGGCGCTGATGAGCCGTGGCGTGCAGTATGTGGAAGTGCGCTGCCTGGACATCAACCCCTTCCTGCCCCTGGGCATCGACCTGGCGCAGGCGCGCTTCATCGACGCCTTCCTGCTGTTCTGCGCGCTGGAAGACAGCCCGCAGTTGGCGAACAGCGAATGCAGCAACTGCACCGACAACTTCCTCAAGGTGGTTACACAAGGACGCCGCCCCGGCCTGCAATTGCAGCGCGCGGGTCAGCCGGTAGAGCTGAAGAGCTGGGCAGGCGAGTTGCTCGAACGCATACGCCCGCTGGCCGAGCTACTGGACCGCGCTCATGGCAGTGACGCCCATGCACAGGCTCTGGCCCAACAGCAAGCCAAGGTCGACGACGCCGAGCGCACCCCATCTGCGCAGGTGCTGGCAGCGCTGCGCCAGGGCATGAGTTTTACCGAGTTTGCCCTGCAACAGAGCCGCCAACATGCCGCATACTTCCAGGCCCATCCATTGGAGGCTGAACAGCACGCAGCACTGGAGCTGGCAGCCCACCAATCGCTGGCCGAACAGTCAGCGCTTGAAGGACAGCAGGAAGGTGACTTCGATGCCTTTGTCGCGGCGTACCAGGCAAGCATCCTTGCTGTCGCCGTGTGAGCGCCGTCACAAAAGCCAGCCAACGGAGCAAAAGGGCAGATAAGCGGCCATACGCGCCTGTGTGCGGGCAGCTAGCATAAGTCCTAACGGACTGAATGGGAGCACGCCAAATGGTGCCCGCGCAACGCGATACCTCGCCCCAATGGAGCCTGGAAGGCCTCACCAAGGCGTACCAACAAGGGTATATGGCAGGCCTTGCCAGACTACCCCGCACACGCCAACCCTATCGTGACGAAGTGCCCGCCGCCGCCTGGGAAGCGGGCTGGGATGACGGCCACGCACAACTGCGCCTGCATCAGCGCAGCGCAGCGCAGCGCCTGACATCTTAGCCTCCCCTGCGTAGGGGCGGCTTCAGCCGCAAAGCTCGCGGATAAATCCGCTCCTACAGTTCGTTGCACAGCGCTGTAGGGTGGGCTTCAGCCCACCGATTCCATGCCGTCGCCCCGTCACCGACACCCAACAGGCAAAGGATTCGTCGCGTCCCTATAGAGCCTTCTCGAACACCTTCGAATTACGCTGATAGTTGTACAGCGAGGCGCGCGCTGTAGGCATGCGCTCGACACTACTGGGCTCGAAGCCGCGCTCGCGGAACCAGTGCGCGGTGCGAGTGGTAAGCACGAACAACGTCTTAATGCCCTGCGCTCGCGCCCTGGCTTCGATACGTTCAAGCAGTTCGTCGCCGCGACCGCCATGTCGATAGTCAGGATTGACCGCCAGGCAGGCCAGCTCGCCACAGTTGGATTCAGCAATCGGGTACAGCGCGGCGCAGGCGATGATCAGCCCTTCGCGCTCGACGATGCTGAACTGCTCGATCTCCCGCTCCAACACCTCGCGCGAACGACGAACCAGGATGCCCTGCTCTTCCAGCGGGCGGATCAGCTCGATCAAGCCACCGACATCCTCGATGGTGGCCTCACGCAGCGACTCGAACTGTTCCTGGGCCACCAGCGTGCCGTTACCGGCGCGGGTAAACAGCTCGCTGAGCAGGGCGCCATCCTCGGCATAGCTGACGATATGGCTGCGCTTGACCCCACCACGACAGGCCTGGGCGGCGGCATCGAGCAATTCGCCCTGATAGTTGCTGCCCAGACGCGCCAGGTGCGCAGGCACTTGCTGTGGCCGCAACTCGCGCACCAGCTTGCCGCTCTCGTCGAGCAGACCATCCTCGGCGCCGAACAGCAGCAGCTTGTCGGCGCCCAGATCGATAGCCGCACGGGTGGCAACGTCTTCGCAGGCCAGGTTGAAAATCTCCCCGGTAGGCGAATAGCCCAGTGGCGACAACAGCACAATGCTGCGCTCGTCGAGCTGGCGACCGATACCTTTGCGGTCAATACGGCGCACTTCGCCGGTATGGTGGTAGTCGATGCCATCGACCACACCGATTGGTCGCGCGGTGACGAAGTTGCCGCTGGTCAGGCGCAGACGTGAGCCCTGCATCGGCGAGGCAGCCAGATCCATCGACAGACGCGCCTCGATGGCAATACGCAGTTGGCCCACCGCGTCGATCACGCACTCCAGAGTAGGCGCGTCGGTAATGCGCAGGTCACGGTGATAATGCGGCGTCAGGCCACGCGCAGCCAGACGCGCCTCGATCTGTGGGCGCGAGCCATGCACCAGTACCAAGCGCACGCCGAGGCTGTGCAGCAGTACCAGGTCGTGAACGATATTGGCGAAATTGGGGTGAGCGACACCCTCTCCCGGCAGCATGACCACGAAGGTGCAGTCGCGGTGAGCGTTGATGTAGGGCGAAGCGTGGCGTAACCAGTTGACGTAGTCGTGCATGTAAAAATCCGTGAGCGTCGAAACGTAGGGCGGGTGCAACCCGCCATGGACATTCGGCGGGTTGCACCCGCCCTAGCTCTCATCGTCGTTGCACCTCATCACTCCGGCTCAGGCAATAGTGCTGGATCAATTGGCGCAGCAGCGTCACGGTGGGTTCGATGCGGGCCAGCTCCAGGTGTTCCCCCGGCTGATGCGCGCAGTCGATATCGCCTGGGCCGAGCACCAACGTCTCGCAACCGACGCGCTGCAGGTAAGGCGCTTCGGTGCCGAATGCCACCGCCTGCGCGGTATGCCCGGTCAGGCGTTCGGCCAGGCGCACCAGCTCGGCATCGGCGGCCTGCTCGAACGGCGGCACCGCCGGGAATAGCGGGCCGTAGTCGATACGCACCTGATGCTTGAGCGCCAACGGCTGCAGCTTGCTGCGGATTGCCTCGCGCAGTTGCTCAGGATCCATACCGGGCAGGGGCCGCAGATCGAACTCCAGCGCGCACTGGCCGCAGATGCGGTTGGGGTTGTCGCCGCCGTGAATGCACCCCAGATTGAGGGTCGGCTGCGGCACGCTGAACTGCGGGTTGTTGTACTCGCGCTGCCACTGCGCGCGCAGGCCGCGCAGCTCACCCATCACATCCTGCATGGCTTCGAGCGCGCTATGGCCGAGCGCCGGGTTCGAGGAGTGACCGCTCTGCCCGAGAATATCGATGCGCTCCATCATCACGCCCTTGTGCAGGCGCACGGGCTTGAGGCCGGTCGGCTCACCGATGACCGCCGCGCGGCCAAGCGGACGCCCAGCATCGGCCAGCGCACGGGCGCCAGACATCGAGCTTTCCTCATCACAGGTGGCGAGAATCAGCAGCGGCTGCTGGAAAGGCTGATCGAGCAAAGGCCGCACGGCTTCAATGGCCAGGGCGAAGAAGCCTTTCATGTCGCAACTGCCCAGACCCACCCAGCGGTCGCCTACTTCGGTCAGCTTGAGCGGGTCGGTCTGCCATAGGGCGGCATCGAAGGGCACGGTATCACTGTGACCGGCTAGCACCAGACCACCGGGACCGGAGCCATAGCTGGCGAGCAGGTTGAACTTGCCGGGAGCGATCTGCTGGGTTTCGCAGGTAAAACCGAGATCGCCAAGCCAAGCTGCGAGCAGCTCGATGACGGGGGCGTTGCTTTGATCCCAATTGGGCTGGGTACAGCTCACCGACGGTGCTGCGATCAGCGCGGAGAACTGCTCTCGGAAGGACGGCAGGGGCATCGGCGATCTCCTAAAAACGATGCCCCATCATAGGGGCATCGTCTTGTCGGTGAAACCGCCGAAGTGGAATCAGGCCCCGCCGAACAGCGCGCGCAGGATGAAGAAGAAGATGATCGACAGCACCGCGCCAGCCGGCAAGGTGATGATCCAGGACAGGAAGATCTTGCCGATCATGCCCAGATTCAGCGCACCAATACCGCGCGCCAGGCCAACACCGAGAATGGCGCCGACCAGGGTGTGCGTGGTGGAGACCGGCAGACCCAACCCCGAAGCGCTGACCACGGTGGTGGCGGCAGCCAGTTCGGCAGCGAAGCCACGGCTAGGGGTCAGCTCAGTGATTTCCTTGCCGATGGTGGCGATCACCTTGTAGCCGTAGGTGGCCAGGCCGACCACGATACCCAGCGCGCCTAGCAGCAGGATCCAACCCGGCACCATGGCCTTGCTGCCCACGGCCAGATCACCGCCGCTCTGGATCACACCTACAATCGCCGCCAGCGGGCCGACGGCATTGGCCACGTCGTTGGAGCCGTGGGCGAAGGCCATGGAGCAGGCGGTGAAGATCATCAGGATGGCGAACACCTTCTCCACACTGGAGAAATGGAAGGCCTTGTCCGCCTCGGCATCGACGTGGATGCGGCTGAGCAGAGCGATGCCGAGCAGCATGACCAGCACGCCGATACCCAGCGAAAGCAAGAAGCCTTCAGTGCTAGTGAGATTCAGGCCAACATGCTTGAGGCCCTTGCTCAGAGTCATCAGCGAGATCATGAAACCGGTGATGAACATATACAGCGGCACGAAGCGCTTGGCGTTCTTGAACGGGTTGTCGGTATCGATGATCAGCTTCTGCACGCTGACGAACAGGCAGAAGGAGATGATTCCGGCCAGCATCGGGGTGACCACCCAGCTCGCGACGATCGGGCCAACACCGCTCCAGTGCACGGCATCCACCGACACGCCGACGGCAGCGAAGCCAATCACCGCACCGACGATGGTGTGGGTGGTGGACACCGGCCAGCCGCGCATCGACGCCACCAGCAGCCAAGTACCGGCGGCCAACAGCGCCGACATCATGCCCAGCACCATCAGGTTAGGACTGATCAGGTTGGCATCGACGATGCCACTTTTGATGGTTTCGGTCACTTCGCCGCCGGCCAGGTAAGCCCCGCAGAACTCGAAGACCATGGCAATGATGATCGCCTGACGAATGGTCAACGCACGCGAGCCGACCGAAGTACCCATAGCGTTGGCCACGTCATTCGCGCCAACGCCCCAGGCCATGAAAAAGCCAAAAAGGCAGGCAAGTACGAGCAAAATCAGCCCGTAGTCCGCAATCAGAGACATAAATTAGTTTCCGTAGATCCCAGAAAGGATACTGGCGCTTAGCGCGCCAGCAGTTGTTCCAGTCGGTTGCCCACTCGTTGGGCTCGGTCGGCGACGTCGCCGACCCAATCGATGATCTGATAGAGGAACATCACATCGACCGGGGGAAGATCCTTCTCCAGCTTGAACAGGGCGCGACGCACATCGATCTGCAGGCGATCGGTGTCATGCTCGATCACTCCAAGCTCCTCGATCAGCGTTTCCACCAGCACGGCCTCACGGCCGGCAAAACCGGTTTCGAGCAACTCGTCGAGCTCGTTCATCGCCTTCAGCGCCTGCGCGCTGGCATCCACGCTGCGCTGCACATAGGTACGCATCAAGGGCTGCAGCGCCTGCGGAATGGCCATCTGCCGCCCCAGCATCAGGCCGGCGATGTCCTTGGCACGGTTGGCGACTTTGTCCTGTACACTGAGCAGCTCAAGCAGATCCGAACGCGGAACCGGCAGGAACAGGCTCTTGGGCAGATGCAGACGGACGCTTTTCTTCAGCTTGTCCGCTTCATGCTCCAGCCGGGACATGTCCTGTTGCACTTGCTCGACCTTGGCCCAGTCCTCGACCATCACGGCCTCGAAGAAGGGCACCAGATTCGCCGCACACTCATGCGCCTTGGCGATATGCTGCTGCATAGGGCCGATGGGCGAACGGCCGAACAGGCTGACAAAAGGATTGATAGGCATAGGGCTAACCCCTGTTTTGAGAAGGCCGCAAGTATAGGGATCGACTTCGCAGGCCGCCAGCGTGCGTCATCGGACTGTCACAATTTCATATCTAGGCGTCATAGCTCCTGATCATGGTCAAAGAAACCGAAATCAAACTGCGCGCCAGCCGCGCCACCCTGGCCGCACTGCGTGAGCACCCGCTGCTGAAAAAGCGCAACAAGAGCGGCTGGCAGCACACACCGCTGTTCAACCAGTACTACGACACGCCCGCGCGTGACCTGGCCGGTGCCAAGGTCGCCCTGCGCCTTCGCCGCGACGGCGAGCAGTTCATCCAGACCCTGAAAAGCCGTGGCCAGAGCGTAGCCGGGCTGTCCGAGCGTAACGAGTGGGACTGGTACCTGGACAAACCCGAGCTCGACCTCGGCAAGCTCGACGACCAATGCTGGCCGGCCAGCCTGGCCGAGCTGGACAAAACCAGCCTGATGCCGCTGTTCACCACCGACTTCATCCGTGAAAAAGCCGAAATTGCCTGGGGCCGCGGCAAAGCCAAGGTGGTCATCGAGGCAGCCCTGGATCTGGGCAAAGTGATCGCCGGTGAAGGCGAGGAAGAAATCTGCGAGCTGGAGCTGGAGCTGCGTCAAGGCGAGCCTGCCGCATTGTTGGAGCTGGCCTGCGAGCTGGCCGAAGGCCTGCCGTTGATGCCCTGCGACATCAGCAAGGCCGAGCGCGGCTATCGCCTGTTCGATGCCGCCAGCTACAGCCTGAGCCTACCGGCGCCGACGCTGAGCGCCGATATGAGCCTGGACGATGCCTTCGCCGCCCTCGCCTGGCATTTGCTCGGCGCCAGCCAGCGCCTGGCCGAACAATACCGCTGGAACGGCCACTGGCGCCTGCTGGCCGAATGGATCGAGCGCCTGGGCGAATTGCGCGCCCTGCTCGGCAGCCTCGGCCAAGCCGCACCGCGTGCCAGCAGCCGCGAACTGCGCCAGGGTCTGGACGCCCTGCTCGACGACTGGCGCCCACGCCTGTCGGCTGGCCAGGATGACGAAACGATGCGCCAGGCAGCACCCGCCCTGTTCGCCAGTGAACTCGACTCGCCACGCTGGGGCCTGCTGTCGCTGCAACTGGCACGCTGGCTGCTGGCGGCAGGCTGGCGCGAGGGCCGCAACGCGCGAGGTCAGCGTCAGGGCGAGGCCGCACTGGTCAACTGGCTGAGCACACTACTGGCCGACGAGGCCACCCAGCTCAATCTGCGCAGCTACCAGACCCAACCACTGCGCCTCACCGAACAGCAGCCGCGCCTGGAGCGCCTGCTGGTCTGGCTACGTCTGGCCCGCCAGGTACTCGACCTGGCAGAAGCCGACCGCCTGTATGGCGAACTGGCCAAGTTGAGCGAACTGGCACAACAGGCCGACACAACCGGCGCAGTCGCCGAGCAATGCATCAAGGTGCAGCAACTGCGCGCCTGGAAAGCCCTGCTGCGCTAAACCGACGCCTACTGCGCCCACAGTGGCTGCGAGAGGGTTAGCCTCACTCGCAGCCACTGCCACCACCCCGAACAGCGCACTCACCACCTGGATCACAGCTTGCGTGCCGCTGCAGCCTGAAACAGGCACGCGTTCACGCCAAGCCTTCGCGCAACCCTGATTTTTCGGGCATCCTAGCTCGGCCATCCTTGTCCAGGCCGACTCGAGGAACCCGCATGCCTGCCATACACACCCCGCCTGCCGACCGCGTATTGGATCTCTCCGACCTGCTGCGCGAGCTGGTCAGTGAAGGCCGCGTGGAGCAGGACGTGGCCGAGCAGTGCCTGGCGATCCGCCGCAGCACACTGAACAACCAGCAGCATCCGCTGGAGTTTCTCGCCGCACAGCAAGTGGACGATCAGGCCCGCCCAGGCAAGAAGCTCGACCTGGAAACCCTCACCCTATGGCTGGCCAAGTTCACCGGCCAACCCTATTTGCGCATCGACCCGCTAAAAATCGACGTGCCAAGCATTACCCCGCTGATGTCCTACGCCTTCGCCCAGCGCCACAAGATCCTCGCCGTAGCGGTGGATAGCGAGAGCGTGACCATCGCCAGCAGCCAGCCGCTGGTGCATAGCTGGGAAGCCAACCTGATCCACGTGCTCAAACGCCCGATCAAGCGGGTAGTGGCCAACCCGGTGGACATCCAGCGCTTCACCACCGAATTCTATCGCCTGGCGCGCTCGGTCAGCGGTGCCAACGCCATCGACCAGAAGGTCAGCAGCGTCGGCAACTTCGAACAATTGCTCAGCCTCGGCGCGCAGGATCAGGAGCCAGATGCCAACGACGCGCACATCATCAACATCGTCGACTGGCTGTTCCAGTATGCCTTTCAACAGCGCGCCAGCGATATCCACATCGAGCCACGCCGCGAACAAGGCACCGTGCGCTTTCGCATCGACGGCGTACTGCACACCGTCTACCAATTCCCGGCGCAGGTCACCATGGCGGTGGTCAGCCGCCTGAAAAACCTGGGCCGCATGAACATCGCCGAGAAGCGCAAACCGCAGGACGGCCGGGTCAAGACCAAAACCCCGGACGGCAGCGAGGTGGAGCTGCGCCTGTCGACACTGCCCACCGCCTTCGGCGAGAAGATGGTGATGCGGATTTTCGACCCGGAAGTGTTGCTGAAAACCCCGGATCAGCTCGGTTTTTCCCCTGAAGACCGGCGCCGCTGGGAAAGCATGACCAGCCAGCCCAATGGCATCATTTTGGTCACCGGCCCCACCGGTTCAGGCAAGACCACCACGCTGTACACCACGCTCAAGCAACTTGCGACCGAAGAGGTGAACGTCTGCACCATCGAAGACCCCATCGAGATGATCGAAGGCGCCTTTAACCAGATGCAGGTGCAGCACAACATTGACCTCACCTTTGCCAGCGGCGTGCGCGCGCTGATGCGCCAGGACCCGGACATCATCATGGTCGGCGAGATCCGCGACCTGGAAACCGCCGAAATGGCCATTCAGGCGGCGCTGACCGGCCACCTGGTGCTCTCCACCCTGCACACCAACGACGCCCCCAGCGCCATCACCCGCCTGCTCGAACTGGGCGTACCGCACTATCTACTCAAAGCCACCCTGCTCGGCGTGATGGCACAGCGCCTGGTGCGAACCCTGTGCCCACATTGCAAGGCTCCGGTACAACTGGACGAGGATACCTGGAACGGCCTGACTCGCCCCTGGAGCTCGCCCCTGCCGAATCAGGCACAGCATGCCGTCGGCTGCCTGGAATGCCGTGAAACTGGCTATCGCGGGCGCGCCGGCGTGTACGAAATCATGCTGCTGGGCGATGCAATCAAAGCGCTGATCACTGCCGATACCGATATCACCGCTCTGCGCCGCGCCGCCTTCAAAGACGGCATGCGCAGCCTGCGCCTGTCCGGTGCGCAGAAGGTCGCCGCAGGCCTGACCACCATCGAGGAAGTGCTGCGCGTTACCCCGCAAAGCGAGCAGCGTTAAGGCCACCGGAGAGACCTAACCCCCGAACGCCCAAGCATCGCGCCAATACCTGTAAGTACCGTTGTAGTAACCGCACACGCAGATCAGCCTGAGCCACGCCAGGCTAGCCGATACAGCAAGAAACACCCTTTCTGCCCAGCCTGCGAAGGGGTCGGCAGCGCCCCAAGTAGGTCTATGCTTAGATGCACGACCGCAACTGGAGCCCAGCGATGTTCAGCAGCACGAACCGCGAAGACCGCAGCAGCACATCCACCAGACGCCTCATATGATCACTTACCTGCAGCACCTCGCATGCTGGGATTGGCTCGCCCTGACAACTGTATGCCTGGTTATCGAGGTATTCGGCACAGGCGGCTATCTGCTGTGGGTAGGACTCAGCGCCGTCACGCTGGGCGCACTGACCTTTCTAATCCCTGACCTGCCCTGGGCACTGCAAGTCTTGCTGTTTCTCATCGCCGCCATGCTCAGCACCCTACTCTGGTGGCGCCACCAGCAGAGCGCTCGCCGAAGCCACTAACCGGCCATCGCCTCGCGGGAACCACATCAGCGCTTCGCCACTCCTAGCATTACCTATCCACCGCACAGGAGTGCCACCATGCGAGTACTGAGCCGAGCCGCCCTCGTGCTGGGCGGTTGCATGATCGTTCAGGCAGCGTCAGCCGACGGGATGCTACGCGACATCCTCTCATCGGGCGCAACCACCGCCTCCACCTACCTCACCTTCAAAGACCGCAAGCTAGTCGCCGCAGCCGAAGAAGATGCCAGCAGCTTCGTGGCCAGCAATGGAGAGATCCGCGGCCCACATTTGGAGGCGGCCCTGCAGAAGCTGCGCGCAGGCAACCCACAACTGCAAAAGACTGACGACATGACTCTGGCCAGCGCCATATTGGCAGAATCGACGAGCACCGCTTCGCCGACCATGAGCGCAGAATGAAAAAGCCCGCATCGATATGATGCGGGCTTTTTATGACAGCCAGGCAGGGACTAAGCCCACCGGCCCTCGCTTATAGCAGCGGCAGGGTGTAGCTGACGATCAGGCGGTTCTGATCGATGTCAGTGCCCGCGTTGCCACGCAGGACACCATAACGCCAGGCCAAACCGAGACCTTTCAGAGCACCGCCCTGGAACGCATAATCCAGACCGATATCACGCTCCCACTCTTTGGCATCAGTGGTATTGGTACGCTTGATATTCGTGCCCTTGAGGTAAGCGACAGAGGCTTTCAGGCCAGGAGCACCCAAGGAAGCGAAGTCATAGCTGTACTGACCAAAGGTAGTGCGCTCACCCGCACGGATGAAGGCACTAACCTGGCGGTCGGTCGGCAGATAAACGCTCGAACCGCTAGAACCTTCAATGTTGCCCTGATTCAACTGAATGAAGTTGCTGTTATCGGATACGCGCTGATGCCCCAGCATCACGGAGTGGCTCTTCAGGGTATAAGTGAAGGCCGCGCTCCAGGTGTTGTTGTCGATTTCACCAGAACCGTCGTTGGTGTAACCGCTCACACCATAGCCTTCTGCGCGACCAGCAGCGTTGCTGTTCTTGCCATCCGAAGTGGTGCGGAAATAACGCAGATCAGTCTTCAGCGAGCCCTCACCCAGCGCCAGGCTGTGGCCAAGACCGGCAAAGTGCTGCTTGTAGTAATCCTCAAGGTTGGCGTAGTAATACTGCGCAGTCAGATCCTTGGTGATCTTCCAATCACCACCAGCGAAGTAGAACTTGTTGCTTTCCTGAGTACCGCCGGCCGCTGCCAGGCCGGTGCTATTGCTGGAGGCACGGCTAGTTGCGTGCTCGATCTGGCCTGCATTCAAGGTCAGATTGTCGATCTCGTTGGAGGTAATCATGCCGCCTTCGAACATCTGCGGCAGCAAACGACCATCGTTGGACTTCAGGATCGGCAGATTCGGCATCAGAGTACCGATGCGCGCCTCGGTCTTGGAGAAACGAACCTTGCCGGTCAGGCCACCCTTGCTGAAGTCATCCACAGCACTGCCGTCGGTCTCCAGCGGGAAAAGCTGACCTGGAGTACGATCACGGTCAGTCTTGCCAACACGACCACCACCATCCAGACGCACACCCAACATGCCAACGGCATCAACGCCGAAGCCAACAGTGCCTTCGGTGAAACCGGAGCTGTAGTTGAAGATGAAACCCTGGCCCCACTCGCTGGCCTCGCCGTCGTTATTGGCGGTGTTCTTCGTGTTCTGGTCGAAGTAGTAGTTGCGCAGAGTCAGGTTGGCCTTGCTGTCACCGACAAAGTCAGCGAAAGCCACTTGGCTCAAGCCCAGGGTGCTGGCGGCTACGGCCAGTGCCAGGGAGGTCTTTCTCATTATGTTTCTCTCCAGTGTGTTTAAGGTGTTGCATCCGCGCCGGGCAGCGGCTTCGCTACGAAGAGGCAGGCCCAGGTCGAATAAGGGTAGCGCACGCACGAGCAATCAACGCGAGCACGCATCGCTAGCAGTACGGCTTAAATCAGAAAGAAGGTACGAGGGACAGGCCCGCAGAGAGGAACAGGCAGCAACACTTGATTGCTTGGTTCATACGTTGGCACTCACATCGTTTTTATTGTGAGCCAGCATCGATAGTGCTGACCCTGGATGCCGAAGGCCAAGGCAGATTGCGTGCCAGCTCCACCCTATTAAGTAAGAGAGCCCTCTGGCACGCGATGTTACACTTTTCAGGCACAAGCGTGAAATCTTGATGAATCATTCACGCAAGCAAAATTCCGCTCATAAAAAAGCCTTTTATGGCGAAATATCGCCGCTTCAACCAATCACGATTTGGTTCTTACCCTGGCGTTTGGCCTGATACATCGCCGCGTCGGCACGGGCGTAAAGTGCCTCCAGGCTAGCGTCGCCAGGACGCAGCACCGTCAGCCCCTGACTGACAGTAATACCGAAGGTTGTGCCGTCATGCTGAAAGCTCAAGCGCTGCACTTCCCGCTGCAAGCGTTCGGCAACTTGCAGGGCGACGTCCGGCTCACAACCCGGAAACAGAGCAGCGAACTCCTCGCCACCAATGCGCCCGAACAGATCATCACGGCGCAATGCGGTAGCACCACAATGAGCAAGGCGCTGCAACACCTGATCCCCCATCTGGTGGCCATAACGGTCGTTGATCTTCTTGAAGTCATCCAGATCCAACAGCAGCAAAGCCATTGACCCACCGTGCTGACGAGCCTGATCGAATTCACGTCGCGCGCATTCGAAGAAGTAACGCCGGTTGCTGCTTTCAGTCAGCACATCCGTGGTGGCCAGGCGATGTAGCTCGCCTTCAAGACGCTTCTTTTCCGTGATGTCTTCGGCAATGCCGACGATGATCGGGCCACGCCCAGGCTCCTGACGCGGGCTGACAAAGCATTTGTCACTGAGCCAGCGCAGTTGCCCATCACTACGAATGATGCGGTATTCACGCTGCTCAACAGCACCGGCCTCCAAGACCGTGGCCAGGCTCTCGGCCGCATAGTCGAGATCGTCAGGGTAAATGCTGTTGCGCCATTCATCGTAGTTGGCCAGCAGCAGGGCGGCAGAACGGCCAAAGATGCGCTCGTAGGCTGGGCTGACATAGATGATCCGCTGCTCGTCCCAATCGAACGCCCACAGCACTGCATTGACGCTGCCCAGCAGGCTGCTGAACAACTGCTCTCGCTCGCCCAGACGCTCAACCTCCGAACGGCTGTGCAACAGCGCCAGCGTAAGCTCTTCCCATTCGGTTACCGCATTGTCGTGTTCGTCCATTACCGCGGCCATACAGCCCCTCTAGCACTCAAGGTATGCATCGTGAGGGCTTGGACAAACGCAAAGGCCCGCCGTTCGGCAGGCCTTTTGCCAGCTTTCGGCCTTATCAGACCGGGACGGTGGCGGGGCGTAGCGAGTAGGTCTTGAGTTGCTCGGCAAACTCTCGCAGCGACTGTATGCCGCTGGCTTCGGCGTCATGCACCCACTGCTTCATCGCTTCGAGCATATCGTGCCCGTTACTGCTGGTTTTCACCCAGATTTGCTGCAGGGCCAGACGCTTCTCGTAAATCACCTTGAGTGCCTGACTCTGCGCCAGCAGGTCGGCGATACGGGCGTGTTGCTGATCGTGCAACAGGCTCGGCTCACGCGACAGAAGGCGCTTGGCGCGGTGAAAAAGGTGACGAACGGACACATCGGCCTTGCCCAATTCCTGCTTGACCAACGGTGCGATAACCAGCTTGCGATACTGCGCCATGATCTGGAAGCGGTTGTTGAGAATGGCCATGGCGGTATCCATGTCCAGGCTGTGCTTACCTTCGACGCGATGGGCAATCGGCGCCACACGCTGCACCTTGGCGAGCCCCAGGAAGCTGAAGAGCTTGATCCAGGCCCAGCCCATGTCGAACTCCCACTTTTTCACCGACAGCTTGGCGCTGTTGGGATAGGTGTGGTGGTTGTTGTGCAGCTCTTCGCCGCCAATGATGATGCCCCAGGGCACCAGATTGGTCGCCGCGTCGCGGCACTCGAAGTTACGGTAGCCTACGGCATGACCCAGACCGTTGATCACACCGGCAGCCCAGAATGGAATCCACATCATCTGCACGGCCCAAACGGTCATGCCAAGCACGCCGAACAAGGCCAGGTCGATGATGGCCATAAGTGTCACACCGCCGATAGGAAAGCGGCTGTATACATTGCGCTCGACCCAGTCATCCGGGCAGTTCTTGCCGTAGATGCGCAGCGTATCCTGATTTTTCGCCTCGGCCTGGTAGAGTTCCGCACCCTTGCGCATGACCGTACCGAGGCCCTTGATTACCGGGCTGTGCGGATCGTCCTCGGTTTCGCACTTGGCATGATGTTTACGGTGAATCGCAGTCCATTCGCGAGTATTCTGGCCCGTACTCAACCACAGCCAGAAACGGAAGAAATGTTTGAGCGCTGGGTGCAGTTCCAGTGCACGGTGCGCGGAGTAGCGGTGCAGGTAGACCGTGACGCTAACGATGGTCACGTGAGTCATAAGCAAGGTCACTGCTACTAACTGCCAGACCGACAGATCAAGTAAACCGTTGTACCACATGGGCGCTGTGCCTCTTGAAGGGGGAACACGGTTTGTCCTACAAGGACAAACCTCGCTGCATTATCCCCGACACACCCCAGAAAACCAGTTGGTCTTTTAGATAAGAATGTTTCAACCTGGCCCGCCTAAATTGCCAGCATTACTATAAGGAGCGTTAACGCTCAGCCATGCGTATCGATGCCACCGCCCTGCGTCTGACTCTGGGCTATCTGGTGCTGGCCGCACTTTGGGTGCTGCTCAGTGATAGGTTCTTGCTCGCCCTCGACTTGTCGAGCAGCCATCAAGAAGGCCTGCAATCGCTCAAAGGATTGCTGTTCGTCATACTCACCGCAGCCCTGCTCTACACAACCCTTCGGCGCCACACCATCCGCTATAACGAGAAAAAGCAGGCACTGAGCGCCAATGAAGAACGCTTGCGCCTGGCACTGGAGGCCTCCCATAGCGGTCTGTGGGATATGGACATGGCCAGCCAACGCATCTTCTTTTCCGAGTGCTATACAGATCTACTCGGTATCGACCAGGCGACCCTTGGCCATACCCGTGAACAGTGGGCCACTTTCCTGCACCCAGACGACCGCGAGCGTGTGCTGCAGAAGATCGAAGTCAGCCTACAGCTCCCGGACTACCAAAACACCTACCGCATGCGCCATGCCGATGGCAGTTATCGCTGGATTCATTCGCGCGGGCGCCTGCTCTTCACGGCAGATGGCAAGCCGATGCGCTTTATCGGCGTAGTCAGCGATATCACCCAGCGCCGCACTGACGAAGACAGCCTGCGCCAAGCGGCTGCGGTGTTCGATGCCACTCAGGAAGGCGTGCTGGTGACCGACGCCAAACGTCGCATCGTGCACATCAACCCCGCTTTTTCCCGCATAACCGGGTACAGCCGCGATGAAATCATCGGCCAAACACCAGGGTTGCTCAAATCAGGCCGCCACGGCGAAGCCTTCTACCAGGACATCTGGAAATCGCTGAGAAAGCACGGCACCTGGGCTGGCGAGATCTGGAACCGGCGCAAGAGCGGCGAAATCTACCCGCAATGGCAGAGCATCCGCGTAATCCATGATACGCAAGGCAATATCAGTCATTACGTTGCGGTGTTCTCCGACATCACCGCGCTCAAGCGCTCGCAACGTGAGCTGGATTACCTGGCTCACCACGACCCGCTGAGCAACCTGCCCAACCGCCTGCTGTTCACCGAGCGCGTGACCCATGCCCTGGAGCGCAGCAGTACCGAGCAGCCGGGCACCGTGCTGCTGATCGACCTGGACCACTTCAAGCACATCAACGAAAGCCTTGGCCACAACGTCGGCGACTTGTTGCTCAGAGCCGTCGGCGAGCGATTGCTGAAGGCCATCCCCAGCGGCTGCACGCTGGCACGCCTGGGCGGCGACGAATTTGGCCTACTTCAAGATCAATGCGGCGAAGCAGCGCTGGCAGCCGAGCTGGCGCAACAACTGCTGCACAGCCTGGAAGCACCGTTCTGTCTCGACAGCCACGAGTTGTACATCAGCGCCAGCATCGGCATCAGCCTGTTTCCGCACGATGCCGATAGCGTGGAACAGGTGTTGCGCAACGCCGACTCAGCCCTGTTCAAGGCCAAGAGTAGCGGCCGCGAAAGCTTCGCCTTCTACGAGCAGGAACTGACCGACTACGCCCGGCAACGCGTGGAACTGGCCAGCAGCCTGCGGCACGCCTTCGAAAACGAAGAACTGCGGGTCTTCTACCAGCCCCTGCACGACCTACGCGACGGCCAAGTGGTCGGTTTTGAAGCGCTGGTGCGTTGGCAACACCCCGAACGCGGCCTGCTGCCACCGGGTGAATTTATCCCGATAGCCGAAGATAACGGCATGATCGGCGCCATTGACCTCTGGGTACTGGAGCAGGCCTGCCGCCAGATGGTGCGTTGGGATCAGAGCAAGAGCGGCCCGAGCTTCGTCGCAGTAAACGTCTCCAGCCGTCTGTTTGGCCGTGGCGAACTGGATCTGCGGGTGGCTCAGGTGCTGGCCGAGACCGGCCTCGCCCCCGCAAAGCTAGAGCTTGAAGTCACGGAGAGCGCCGTGATGGACGACCCGGCCGCGGCGCTCTCACTGCTCACGCGCCTGCAAGCACTGGGCGTGCGCCTGGCAATCGACGACTTCGGCACCGGCTATAGCTCACTGGCGCGCCTCAAACGCCTGCCGGTGCATAAACTCAAGCTCGATCAGAGCTTCGTGCGTGGGCTACCGCACGACTCGGAAGATGCCGCCATCGCCCGCGCGGTGATAACCCTGGGCCACAGCCTGGGGCTCAAGGTGCTGGCCGAAGGTATCGAAGCCGCCGAACAGGCCGAGTTTCTGCGCAATCTCGGCTGCGACTACGGCCAGGGCTACCACTTCGGCCGCCCACAACCGGCAGCGCCGGTCACCGCGCGACACGCTGATGAGTCAAACCCTGTGCCACCACTCGGGCCGCTCGCTGACTGAGCGGCTTTACACGCGCACAACGCTAAGCCACTCACGCAACGCAAAGGCCCAAATGCAGTTGGCCGCCCGCAGGCGGCCAATTCATAGCGACATCACACCTCTTACAGCTTGGCGATAGACACCTCGGTGGATTTAACGAAGGCAATCACCTCGCTACCCACCTGCAGCTCCAGCTCGCGCACGGAACGGGTGGTAATCACCGAGGTGACGATACCGGCAGCAGTCTGCACGTCGATCTCCGACAGCACGTCGCCAATGACGATCTCCTTGATGGTGCCTTTGAACTGGTTACGCACGTTGATGGCTTTGATGGTCATGGGATTTTCTCCTCAGGTCGTTTTACAGGTAGCCCGGATAAAATCCGGGGAAATTGCATAACCGCTCCCGGATTGCATCCGGGCTACGGCATCACAGCGCCCAACGCAGTTGCGTGGGCAGGGGGGATAAAGGTTCGGGCGCGGTCGGCAAATCCGGTTGCGCCAGCACACGGTCAAGCACGCGTGCCTCCAGTGCGGCCAGCAAGGGCGAGCCATGCTGCCGAGGACGGGCCAGTTGCACGTCGAGATCGAGGCCGATCTGGCCGTCTTCGATGAGGATGACGCGGTCGGCCACGGCCACCGCCTCGGCGACATCGTGAGTCACCAGCAGCACAGTGAAACCATGCTGCTGCCACAGCCGTTCGATCAGGCGCTGCATCTCGATACGGGTCAGCGCGTCCAGCGCACCTAGTGGCTCGTCGAGCAGCAGCAGGCGCGGGCGATGGATCAGTGCACGGGCCAGAGCCACGCGCTGTTTCTGCCCGCCGGACAGTGCCGCCGGCCATTCATTGGCGCGATCGGCCAGGCCGACCGCTGCCAGCGCTTGCTCAGCCTGCGCCCGCCAGTTGTCGACAAGGCCCAGACCGACGTTGTCGATCACGCGCTTCCAGGGCAGCAGGCGTGAGTCCTGAAACATCAGGCGAATATCCTCGCGCACCGCGTCGAGCGAACCATTGCCAGCCAGCAACCGGCCAGCGCTGGGCTGCTCCAGCCCAGCCAACAGGCGCAGCAGGGTGCTCTTGCCGCAGCCGCTGCGGCCGACCACCGCGACGAACTGGCCCGCCGGAATATGCAGGTCGATGCCCTTGAGCACCTGGCGCTCGCCAAAGGACTTCTCGATGTTCTCGATGGCCAGGGGTACGCCCTGGCGAATGCTCTGCAATGCAGTCATTGCCCACCTGCCTTGGCCTGATAGGCCGGGTGCCAGCGCAACCAGACGCGCTCAAGACTACGGGCGGCAACGTCGGCCAGCTTGCCGAGCACCGCGTACAGCAGGATCGCCACCACCACCACATCGGTCTGCAGGAACTCGCGGGCGTTCATCGCCAGGTAACCGATACCAGCGCTGGCCGAGATGGTTTCGGCGACGATCAGCGTCAGCCACATGAAGCCGAGGGCAAAACGCACGCCCACCAGAATCGAGGGCAGCGCGCCGGGCAGGATCACCTGGCGGAACAGCGCGAAGCCGGACAACCCATAACTGCGCGCCATCTCCACCAGCGCCGGGTCGACGTTGCGGATGCCGTGGTAGGTGTTGAGGTAGATGGGGAACAGCGTGCCGAGCGCGACCAGGAACACCTTGGCCGCCTCATCGATGCCGAACCACAGAATCACCAGCGGGATCAGCGCCAGGTGCGGCACGTTGCGGATCATCTGCACCGAACTGTCGAGCAGGCGCTCGCCCCACTTTGACAGCCCGGTGATAAAGCCCAGCAGCAAACCGATGCCGCCACCGATGACGAAACCACTGATAGCGCGCTGACCGCTGATCGCCAGGTGCCGCCAGATTTCGCCGCTGGCCAGTAGCTCCCAGCCAGCCGCGACCACGGCGCTGGGCGCTGGCAGAACGCGGCTGGAGAGCACGCCAGTGGCCACCGCCAGTTGCCAGGCCGCCAGCAGCCCCAGCGGCAAGGCCCAGGGCGCAGCGCGCAGGGCCAGTGTGTTGATCGTTATGTTGCTCATATTGGCCTCGAAAAATCCTGTGGTTCTGTCCCCGGATTGCATCCGGGCTACATCGACTGCAGATCGCGCCAGGTAGCAGCCGTAGTCCGTAGCCCGGATGCAATCCGGGAAGACCTCTGCCTACGCCACCCTCAACTCGCCGCAGCCGCCTTCGGCAGAATGTCGTTGGCGATCATTTCGCCGAACGGGCTGACATAGCCGCGACTCGCCGGGCGCTCCACCTGAGCCACATCCAGATGCGGGAACAACAGCTCGGCGACCCGATACGACTCTTCCAGATGCGGATAGCCGGAGAAGATGAAGGTGTCGATGCCCAGATCGGCGTATTCCTTGACCCGCGCCGCCACGGTCGAGCCATCGCCGACCAGCGCGGTGCCAGCGCCGCCGCGCACCAGGCCAACCCCGGCCCACAGGTTCGGCGACACTTCCAGGTTGTCGCGACTGCCGCCGTGCAGCGCGGCCATGCGCTGCTGCCCGACGGAGTCAAAGCGCGCCAGCGCGGCCTGGGCGCGGTCGATGGTGGCCTGATCCAGATGGCTGATCAGGCGATCCGCCGCCGCCCAGGCCTCGTCATTGGTTTCACGCACGATCACATGCAGGCGAATGCCGAAGCGCACTTCGCGGCCCTGCTTGGCCGCCTTCTCGCGCACCTGAGCGATCTTCTCGGCCACAGCGGCCGGCGGCTCGCCCCAGGTCAGGTACAGCTCGACCTGCTCGGCAGCCAGATCCTGCGCAGCATCGGAAGATCCACCGAAATACAACGGTGGACGCGGCTGCTGGATCGGCGGGTAAAGCAGCTTGGCGCCCTTGACCTGAATGTGCTTGCCGTCGTAATCGACGGTTTCACCTTCCAGCACGCGGCGCCAGATGCGGGTGAACTCCACCGAAGCCTCATAGCGCTCGGCATGCGACAGGTGCAGGCCGTCGCCAGCCAGCTCGTCCGGGTCGCCGCCGGTCACCAGGTTGAACAGCGCACGGCCGTTGGACAGACGATCCAGGGTCGCCGCCTGGCGCGCAGCAACGGTCGGCGAAATGATCCCTGGGCGCAGCGCAACGAGGAACTTGAGGTGCTGCGTGACCGGGATCAGTGACGCTGCCACCAGCCAGGAATCCTCGCAGGAACGTCCGGTGGGGATCAGCACACCGCCGAAGCCGAGACGGTCGGCGGCCTGAGCGATTTGTCCGAGATAGGCATGGTCGACGGCACGCGCACCAGCGCTGCTGCCCAGGTATTGGCCGTCGCCGTGGGTGGGCAGGAACCAGAAAATATTGAGGCTCATGGAAGGGTCTCCTTGCTGAAATTGTCGGTGTAGAGCTGGCCTACTGGGCCTGGGCGAGCTTGCTCGGTGCCTGCCAGACCACTTCGGCGATATTCAGGCGCTTGGGGATCAGCTTGAGATCGCTGAAGGTGTCGGCGATCTGCTGCTGCGCGGCCACCACCTGCGGGGTAATCAGTTGCGCGCCGTAGCTCTGCCGCTCGACGGCAGCACGGGTGATATCGGCAGACAAGCCCAGCAGCGGCGCGACCTGCGCGGTGGTTGCGTCGTGGTGCGTGCGCGTCCACTCACCGGTCTTGCGGATTTCCTCGACCAGGGCGGCCACCACCTGCGGGTGTTTCTCGGCAAAGGGCCGCGCCGCCAGATAGAACTGGTGGTTGTTCACCAGACCACGGCCATTACGCAGGATGCGCGCCTGCAACTGCTGCTCGGCAGCGGCCAGAAAGGGATCCCAGATCACCCAGGCATCGACGCTGCCGCGCTCGAAGGCGGCGCGAGCATCGGCGGGCGGCAGATAGACCGGTGTGATGTCGCTGTACTTGAGGCCGGCGTCTTCCAGCGCACGCACCAGCAGGTAGTGCACGTTGGAGCCTTTGTTCAGGGCGATTTTCTTGTCCTTGAGCTCGGCCACCGACTGGATTGGCGAATCCTTGGGCAGCAGGATCGCCTCACTCAACGGTGCCGACGGCTCGAAAGCCACATAGAGCAGATCAGCCCCCGCTGCCTGGGCGAAGACGGGCGGCGTTTCACCCGTGGTGCCGAAATCGATGGAGCCGACGTTCAACCCCTCAAGCAATTGCGGCCCAGCCGGAAACTCCGTCCATTGCACGTCCACGCCCTGCGCGGCGAGACGCTTCTCCAACTCACCGCTGGACTTGAGCAGCACCAGCGGGCCGTATTTCTGATAACCGATACGCAGCGTCTCGGCCTGTGCATAACTGATGGCGCCGAAAGAAAGAGTCGCGGCAAACAGGGCGACCAGACTCCGACGCAAAGTGTTGGCGCCCATGGCGACCTCCTTTGCAGATTGAGTGTGGGCCTGCTTGCCCGTTGGCGGGCGAGTAAGGCGGGGTATTACGGATGTTTCAGATGCTCCAGCGGGCGTTTACCAGCCGCTCGCTCAACAGCTTCGGGTCAAGCGGTCTGGGCCGTCGCGCCAGGGCGGCAAGCAGTTGTTCCAGCGCCTCATCGAGGCGTTCGCGCAATTCGTCGTCGATGTGCGCGGGGTTGCCTCCTTGTGGGTAGGCGATTTGCTTATCTACGGCGAACACACCGCTGAGCATTTCCTGCGCCTTCAGCGCGGCCAGCACCGGCTTGAGCGCGTAATCCACAGCCAGCAGATGCGCCGGGCTGCCGCCACCGGCCAGGGGTAGCACCACCTTGTGCGCCAGAGCGCGCTCAGGCAGCAGATCCAGCAGCACCTTCAGCGCACCGCTGAAGGACGCCTTGTACACCGGCGTACCGACCACCAGGCCATCGGCGCTAGCCACCAAGGCTTGAAGCTGTTGCACCGTCGGACTATCGAAACGCGCATGCAGCAGATCCTCGGCGGGGAAATCCCGCACCCGCAGCAGGCTCACTTCCACCTGCTGCGCCTCCAGGCGCTGGCGGACGTAATCCAGCAGCAGCTCTGTACGCGAACGCGCGGCGGGGCTGCCGGAGAGCAACACGACGTGCATGCTCAATCCTTATTTGTTGGGTTGCGGCGTTAAACGTAGATAGGGTTTGACCGCGCGATAGCCTTTCGGGAAGCGCTGAGCAATTTCGGCTTCATCCTTGAGCGACGGCACGATCACCACCTCATCACCGTCCTGCCAGTTGGCCGGCGTGGCCACCTTATAGTTGTCGGTCAGTTGCAACGAATCGACCACGCGCAGGATTTCGTTGAAGTTGCGCCCGGTGCTGGCCGGATAGGTGATGGTCAGGCGCACCTTCTTGTTCGGGTCGATGACGAACAGCGAACGCACGGTCAGGGTGTCGTTGGCGTTCGGGTGGATCAGGTCGTAGAGGTCGGACACCTTGCGGTCGGCATCGGCGATGATCGGGAAGTTGACCGCGGTGTTCTGCGTCTCGTTGATGTCGTCGATCCACTTGACGTGCGAATCCACCGGGTCGACCGACAAGGCGATGGCCTTGACGCCGCGCTTGGCAAATTCATCCTTGAGCTTGGCGGTGAAGCCCAGTTCGGTGGTGCACACCGGGGTGAAGTCAGCCGGGTGAGAGAACAAAATGCCCCAGCTCTCGCCCAACCATTCGTGGAAACGGATGCGTCCTTCGCTGGAATCCTGTTCGAAGTCAGGGGCGATGTCGCCCAAACGGATGGTCATATTCGTGCTCCTTGGCAGTCGCTTGCGTGGCGCTCACTATTGCCCAGGAACAAACAAAAATAAAAAGAATAAATAATGATTTATCTATAACCAAAACACCTAACAGCCATCGGCGCGCAGCCGGTAACCGACACCGGCTTCGGTGATCAGGTAGCGCGGCGCGGCCGAGTCGTCGCCGAGCTTCGGCCGCAGATGGCCGACCACCACGCGCAGGCAATGGCTGTCGCCGACATGGCTCGGCCCCCAGATATCGCGCAGCAGTTGCTGCTGCGTTACCACCCGCCCGAGATACTGGGCGAGCAGCGCCAGGGCGTAGCCGCGCCAGCTCTGCTCCTGCTGCGGGTCGACGTCGGCCACGCGATAGCACAGGCGCTCCACCGGCAGCAGCACAGGGCTGAGCCAGGTGCGCTGGCCCTCCGTCACGCGGTAGAAGTAGCGCCCGAGAAAAGGGGCCGGTGCCAGCACCAGCAGGGAAAAGGCCGCCAGCAGCAGCCAGTCGTAGTCATGCATGGCCGTCTCCTCAGCCGCGCCCTGCGGTGAGCAGCTCCACCAGCAGATAGGCGAAGAGACCGACCACCAGGATCAGCGACACACCATCGATTGCGTTCATGTGCAAAGCTCCACGATGCGGGGAATCCGCTCGCGAGCATTGTCGAAAGGCTGCCCGTAAAAATTCGATTGCCGCCCCGCCGCCAGGGCGTAAAGAAATCGTATTGATGCACCGGGATCAGCCCTGTGGGAGGCGCTTCAGCGGCGACTTATTCATGCGTCGCGGCTACGACTGCATGGATGCAGGAGGTAGAGCGAAGCAGGATGCCCGAGCCGAAAGCCCCTCCCACAAAAGCCCTGGCAGCGCGCACCCGTAGGGTGGGTTAGCGGCGCAAAACACCGCCACCACAGCCACGCACTCACTCAACGCGCCGCGTAACCCACCAAGCGATGCCAAGCCAGACACTCAACCCAACAAGCGAACCACCAACCCCACCAACGCACAGGCCAACAGCGTCTCGATCACCCCACGCTTGAAGCCCAGCAACGCCACACCCGCACCCAGGGTAATCAACGCCGATACCCCATCGAACTCACCAGCAAAGCCCTGCGGCCAAAGCACGTGATAAGCGAAGAACAGCGCCAGATTGACAATCACCCCGACCACCGCAGCGGTGATGCCGGTCAGCGGCGCGGTGAACTGCAACTGCCCGTGGGTCGACTCCACCAACGGCCCACCAGCGAGGATGAACAAAAACGACGGCAGGAAGGTGAACCAGGTGACCAGCGCCGCCGCCAGCGCTCCGCTGACGAAGGCCGAATCGCCCCCGAACAGCGGCTGGTCGTAAGCGCCGACGAACGCGACGAACGCCACCACCATGATCAGCGGCCCCGGCGTGGTTTCACCCAGCGCCAGGCCATCGATCATCTGCCGGGGCGTCAGCCAACCGTAGTGGTCGATGGCGCCCTGGTACACATAAGGCAGCACCGCATAAGCGCCGCCAAAGGTCAGCAGCGCCGCCTTGGTGAAGAACCAGCCCATCTGCGTCAGCGTGCCCTGCCAGCCAAACGCCAGCGTCAGCAGGCCCATCGGCAGCAGCCAGAGCAACGCACCAATTAACAGAATCAACACCAGGCGACCGGAGCGAAAATGCGTGTGCGCCAGGCGCGTGTCGTCATCGATCAACGCTGGCGCATGCGCCCCACCCTTCTCGCCATGCCCGGCGCCAAGCGCAAAATGCTGCGGCGCCAGCCGCCCGCCGATGTACCCCAGCAACGCCGCGCCGAGCACGATCAGCGGGAACGGCAACTGCAACGCAAAAATGGCGACAAAGGCCGCCGCCGCGATGGCCCACAACCTGGCGTTACGCAACACCCGCCCGCCGATACGCCAGGCCGCCTGCACCACGATGGCCGTCACCGCCGGCTTGATGCCATAGAAAATCCCGGCCACCAGCGGCACATCGCCGAACACCAGGTAGACCCAGGACAACGCAATCAGAATCAGCAGCGACGGCAGCACGAACAGCGCCCCGGCAATCACCCCGCCCCAGGTGCGGTGCATCAGCCAGCCAATATAAGTGGCCAACTGCTGCGCCTCCGGCCCCGGCAGCAACATGCAGTAATTCAGCGCATGTAAAAAGCGCCGCTCGGACAACCAGCGGCGCCTGACCACCAACTCCTCATGCATCAACGCAATCTGCCCGGCCGGCCCACCGAAACTGATCAGCCCCAGCCTCAACCAGAACCACAACGCCTGCCGCAAACTGACCGGCGCGGGACGTTCAGACGAGTCAGGCATAGAAGGCTCCAGCGGCTAAAAATCGACCGGCCACTATAGCCGTGAGAAATGACAGCCGCGCGACAGCGTACGAAAAACCACCAGCCCCACGCAGCCCTTGCCCCACCTGGCCTGGACGAGTTTTCCCGCATCTTATCCACAGCACTTTCCCCAGATTCTGTGCACGACACCCAGCAACCCGCCGCCGCCCTGCCCCACTGTTGAAAACCCGCGCCAAGTGATTGATTAAAAGCGATATTCCGCCTGGCAATAACGCCAGCAGAGCGTCATTGGGTAAAAACTGAACGGTCTGCCGTAGCCCGCTTGGATGCTAGGCGCGGAGGGCTTTTGCAAAGGTTATCCACAGGACTTTTCACAGAATCTGTGGGTGGCAGTGGAAAGCTCAGCCTCAATGGTACGGCCACGCCTAGCCGTAACGTGCCGCACTGGCGCAACAGACCACCACGCCAACGCCCCTGGCAGGCCCTGATACCAGAGCCAACCGAGCATTCAAGTTAATGGGCTCGAAGCCGCTAACTTGGCATACAGCAAGTGCGCTTGAAGCCGGGCCCACTCCACGAGTTAGGTGTCGCTGAGCTGCCGACTGGGCGCTTATTAAACGATCAAGGGACGATCTTTCTATGGTCAGCACACCGACATTCACATCACGTACTTTTTCTGAGCCAAGCACCGGCAAGACACTGCGTGCCACCGACATTGCCACGCAGCAATGGACCGAGAGCGACGAGTCCACGGGAAAAGAGGTTACTGTAATGAGCAGTAACCTGCAGATCAGCGAAGAAGCCTACGACCAACTGAAACTGGACAGCCAGGCACAGGCGATAAAAAGCCAGCAGGGCAATACTGGCAATGCGGTCATTTCGCGAAGCGTAGCAATGGATGTTCCCCCGCCGCTGGCAAGCGAGCCTGGCGGATCAGCCGCGGAGAGTGCGCAAGACAAAATCAAGGGCGAAATCAAGCGCGAAATCATTGATCGCTACGGCGCACTGGATCAAAGCATTGCTGACGTGCGCTCAAGCACAAACGCTCTTGCAGCGACTTACGACAGCCTGATGGCACAGGTCAATCAGCACCACCCTGGCCTTGGCAATAGCGCCTTCGGCTTCAGCGTGAATGCCGAAGGCAATATCGTCCTACTCAACACCCAAGGCTTAAAAGACGAAGAAGCCGACTACCTCAGCAAAGTCCTGAATGGCTCGCCAACGCTGGTCAAAGCAGCCATCGATGTTGCCAATGCACATATCGCGCTGGCGAGTAACCAGTCATGGACTCGCGGGTTGCAGCTCAATCGGCAGAACTATGCACAAACCATCGATATAGGTGCCGATCTTTTCTACCAGCGAGAAGCAAAAGCCCTACCGCGTGGCACGGGTGAAATACCAACGAAATCGGTTGATCTGAATAACTACTGGCTCTTTCAGCTCGACAATAAGGGCGTGCGACCGACAACCTTCACCAAGTAGCAAAGCCGCCAGCGGCACTCACTCCAGCCCGTAAGGCTTACCCACGGCCTGAGCAACGGGATACCGCCGGTGGACGGCTGCACGCGGCGCAACCCCAGCCACAAACTAACCAGCCAGCATGCCCGCGAAAGAACGTACCCCGCACGAAAAACCACCAGCCCCACGCAGCCCTTGCCCCACCTGGCCTGGACGAGTTTTCCCGCATCTTATCCACAGCGCTTTCCCCAGATTTTGTGCACGACACCCGGCAAGCCGCCCCAGCCCTGCCCCACGGTTGAAAACCCGCGCCAAGCTATTGATTAAAAGCGATATTCCGCCTGGCAATAACGCCAGCAAAGCGTCATTGGGTAAAAACTGAGCGGCCTGCCGTAGCCCGCTTGAATGCTAGGCGCGGAGGGCTTTTGCAAAGGTTATCCACAGCGCTGTTAACAGAATTTGTGGGTGGGTTTGGGGAGGACTGGATTGCTGCCTCTGGCGCGAGAAAAACAGCCGAGATGGCATTTTGCCCACGAAGCATGGACAGGGCAGCGGTGGATGGAATAGGTTTCTGGCTTGGTTCAGCTGGTGCAGTGATCCAGCAGATTGGGCTTGCCGTTTTCTCTGGCGTGTTTCTCTCCAGAGGCTGTCGCGTTTGTTGCAGGTTACACCAAGCGAAAAAGAAAATTCAGGATACCTGTCGCATAACTAATTTCACGCCCCAACATCACATCAACCAGAAAAGGAAGTAAATATGACAACACTTGCTACAAGAACACGGGAAATTGGAGATCTTGAGGGATTTGATGTCGAGTTTTACGACAAAAATGGCAATCCAGTAGACCCAAAAACCAATGGTATTCCAAAATATAACTTTGATAGAAAAGCAAAAAGCAGCGCCACAATTTCAGAAATAAAAGAAAGCCGATTCAAGAAAATCTACCCTGACTATGAAGTTAAAATCCTGAAGGGAGATGGCAGTATTGCAAATGGCAATACAAAACTCAGTTCCGTACGTGAGAGCTACGAAGAGTAGTCACCAGCCGACTTCAACCATTCTCTCAGCACCCCACGTTGCAGATTTAAAATAGGGGCGAATTTATTTACCGGCACTCCCAAGATCCGAAAATAAATTCGCACCACTTTAACATGAGCGCTAGATAAACCTTTGCACGAGCGAGCATAATGGACGAAAAACAACTTGCATGGGATCACTTCAAATTCAACGCAGAACAGCGCCTTAAGGGATTCAACTTCTTCGTCCTGCTCTCTATTTTTGCCGACGGCGGCGTATTCACAGCTCTCGAAAAAGGATTAAACTCTAAACTCCTAATATTGCTAGGCCTATTTATAATATTGCTTGCAGTTGTCTTCTGGCTTGTTGATAGCCGCAGCCGTCAGCTCATAAGCCTGACCATCCCCGCCCTAAAAGAGATGGAATCTTCTTTCCCCGCTAGCTTCAAGCTATTTGCTATTGACGCTGCGCATCAGGGCTCAATTATTAGATATACCTTTGCCATCCGCACACTACTCGTAGCGCAACTCTTGTTTGGCTTTGGCGTTGCCCTCTATGGCTATTGTCCTTGGTAATAAATTAGCTGAAGAACCTCACCCGAAACGAAATAGGCCCATACTTAATAGCACCGACTCAAAATAACCTCCCACTCGCTACACAACTTAAACCCTACCACCTACCCGGCATAAAGCCTCAAACCCAAAGGAGTAATCCATGAAGAAGGGAATCGCCCTTGCTGTATCGTTGTTTAGCTCTGCCGCCTTCGCCGACCCGACCATTTTCAACATGGAGCTTGGAAAGACTACGGAAAGCCAACTTAAATCCATGTACAAAGCCCAGCACGCAGGAACCAACAAGTACAGCAACGGCAACATGTACTCGCTCCCGACATCTGCCATTAACTTTGAAGGGCTCCAAAAGGTAACGGCTATCTTTGACACACAAGGCGTACTGGTTGCAGTGCTTACCACCTTCCCAAAATAAAAATTCGACTATCTGAATAAAGCACTTGGAGGTAAGTACAAGCGAACCAGCCAAGATATTCCTTTTGTTGGAAACAAATCCGCAACCTACCGCGACGGCGGAACAGAAATCACTCTTGAATCACCGCACATGAGTTTTGAAATGACCATGAATTACATCAGGGACGACTTGATGCACTCGTTCAACCAACAAAGCCAGACTGAAAAGCGCCAGAAGCAGCAAAGTGAAGCCGCGCAACTATAAAAACACAGCGAGATCACTGGATCTGCTTTATTTACACCCGCTCTATGCACACGACACTGGGAAACTCATGATTTTCTTCATTGCATTAATTTTAGGCTTTATACCGGCCACAATTGCAGCGCTCAAGGGTCGACGCTTTTTTGTCTGGTGGATATATGGCGCACTCATTTTCATCATCGCCTTACCGCACTCACTGTTTGCATCAATACTGAAACGCTGCCCACAATGCAAAGAAAGCGCTCAGCGCGATGCGAACATATGCCCACACTGCCGAACAGCATTTACTCACCACCTTGCACCAGCCGCCATACAAAGCTCAAATAAAGCAACTCGCTATTCTTCTAGCAACTGGGAAAAATAATTCTCAGAAAAGAAACGCATGAGAAAACCATGACTTAGAGAACAATTAGTCATGCATACAAAAATTTTCTTGATACACAGCAGGTTTCCATGAAACGAATCGAACGTGATTTTATAACGCTCTTCAACTGCCTTTGGTACCGAGACTTTCCTGTCACGGAAAAAGACGATGTAGCAGGTCGAGCGGACTGGACAATTCACTTAGGCCTGGTCGTAAGGCAGTGCGCGTCGTTACTTGGCGCACGTGCATTATTTGAAAAGGGCGGACGTACCGATGCAGTCATTCGTTTCTCTGAAACGCAAGTCCTCTCTTTCGTGGAGTGGGAGTGGAAGCGAGCGCACACGGATATAAATGAAATAGATAAACTGCTAGAACGTACTGATCAGTGTGTATTTCAAACATTCATAGGCTACAGCCGAATTAACGATATCGATGCAGCCCTTGAGCGCACCCAGCAAAAGTGGAAAGACGCAGACAAGCCGCTTATCGTATTCCTAATCACCTATGAACTAAACGGCCGCATTCGTAGTTTCCAAGAGCTAAGGACATATGTTTTCGCAAAAGGAAAGTACAAAAAAGTACGATCCCAACCGGCGCTACCCTGGCTAATAAATCGCAACAAATTCAACAATGCCGCAGATGACACCTGAAAGGAAACCGGCCAGAAAAAGGGGCGTGTTTATTTACGCCCCTTTCACACAGGGGTAAGGGCAGGGGTAAGGGGGCAGATTTATTTACTGTCATTGCAACCTACCGAGCTCAAAAGCTTGGTACCCACGGCGCCCCCCACACGGGCTCAAAGCCTGCTGGCGATTTCCTTCCAGATGTAGGCGTAGTTGTATTGCAGCCAGCGAACCAGCACTTTATCGAACTGCCGACGAAACCAGTTGCGCTCTCTAGCTGCCAGCCTTTCTTCTATCGACGCTCTAAGTATGTCGGGGTCGAACCCCGTCCATACCGGAGGCACTGCTGCCACGAGATTGGTGAAGCACACCGGCGCGACCTCTGAATAGAGGATTGTGTAAAGTACTTCAGGGTCGACGCCTCTCACCTTATCCGCCACATAGTCATATTCGACGGGAAAATCATTGAAAGGCTCGGAAAGAGCAGCTCTGACTTTCGTCAATAGTGGCTCGGTCAGAAGATGTCCCAATGGGTAAGCTCCGTTTCAAAGAACTGTGGCAATCGCGGCGATGGGTTTCGCGTTGCGAACCCGTGCTACATGCTGCCCCCCCATTGGCACATCATCCACATAAAGGAATCATGCCATGTCATTGACGTTCAATGCAGCCCGTGCACTAAGGGATGGCGGCATCGATGCTTGTGCCGCGCTCGATTCGGCACTGGCCAGGATGTTGGCCGAATTGCCCAGCGAACATCATGCAGAAGTAAAACTCGCTATGGCTCGAACCCTGGCAGCCGTCATGGACGAGACCATAAACAAGGCCGTTGCGGCCTTTGCCGAGTTGTCCCCCGATGAGGAAACATGGCGCGAGGTCGTGAAGTCGCAAGCGATGAAACGCGCGATGTAGCAAGTAGCCCAGACAACCTCGCCCAACGGTGGATGAAAAAAGCGTCATCCACCCTACGCAGGAATACCCGCCGCGTAGGGTGGACAACGCGGAGCTTGTCCACCATGCCTCGTCGGAATAGCAAGTAGCCTGGCTAGAGCAAAGCAATACCCAGGACAATCGTGTTGATGGGTTTCGCGTTGCTCTACCCATCCTACGGTCGTTGATCGGCGCACGTCCGCACGCTCTGGCGGGCTGCTGGCGTCGCAAGTGAGCAGCCCTACGTCATGCGTTCTTGCTTGGCGACGCATCCTCGAAGCGATCCACCTTGCGCAGGCTCTTGAAGCCGAGCATCCAGCCGCCGGTGACCGTCAGGGTGCAGGCGCAGCCAATCAGCGCTGCGGGCACTACGCCGAACCAGGCGGCGCTGGTGCCGGCGCGGAATTCGCCCAGTTCGTTGGAGGAGCCGATAAACAGCATGTTCACCGCGCTAACCCGGCCACGCATGGCGTCCGGGGTGGAGAACTGCACCAGGGATGAGCGGATGTACATGCTCACCATGTCCGCGCCACCCGCCACCACCAGCGCGGCGAAGGACAGCCAGAACAGGCTGGATAGGGCGAACACCAGGTTGGCCAGGCCGAACAGCGCCACCGCGCCGAACATCACCAGGCCGACATGGCGGTTGAAGGGCTTCATGCTCAGGTACAGCCCCACCGATACCTCGCCGATGGCCATGGCGCTGCGCAGCAGGCCGAGGCCGGTCGGGCCGACTTCCAGCACTTCCTGGGCGTAGATCGGCAGCAGCGCCACCACGCCGCCGAGCAGCACGGCGAACAGATCCAGCGAGATGGTGCCGAGGATGATCGGTCGGGTGCGGATGAAGTGGATGCCGGCGGTGAAGCGCGCCCAGGCGGTGGATTCCAGCGCCTGCATCTTCTCGGCATACAGCACCGGCACCCGCTGCAGCAGCACGCAGCCGGCGAGGAAGCAAGCCAGGCACACCGAGTAGGTCAGCCCGCCCCCGCCGATGGCGTAGAGCGCGCCGCCCAGCACCGGGCCGGAAATGGTCGCGCCACGCATGATCATGCTGTTGGCGGCGATGGCCGCAGCCAGGCGCTCGCGCGGCACGATCTGTGGCAGCAGGCTCGATAGCGCCGGGCCGGTGAAGGCGCGACCACAGCCGTAAAGCACCAGCACCGCGTAGTACCAGGTGACGGGCGCCTCATTCAGCGATAGCACCAGCAGCAGCGCCGCGCACACACCTTCTACCAGCCAACTGAGCATCAGAATCAGCTTGCGGTCGTAGCGATCAATCAAATCGCCGGCCGGCATCAACAGCAGCAGCATGGGGATGAACTGGGCCAGGCCGACGTAGGCCAGCGACAGCGGATCGCGGGTCAGGTCGTAGACCTGCCAGGCGACGACGATGGCCTGGATCTGTACGGCGAAGACCACGACGATGCGGGCGATAAGAAATGGCAAAAAGCCAGGAAGGCGGTAAACAGAAGCAGGAGCAGCAGACACGGAGCGAGCCTCGGGCATGACCGGTGAGTGCCGGTCGAGGTGGGGCGGCCAATCTACGGCAAAGCCTCAACACAGAGCAAACCGGCGAACAGGCTGTTGCACTGGTTGTGCTATTGCGTGGTGGTAATGGACATATTTGCAGGGAGGAGGCTGAGCAGACCCTTGAATATTGTGCAGTCGCGGCTAAAGCCCCTCCCACAGTTCGGGCGGCTGCGGGCGGTATGCTTCAATCCTGCTCCGTTCGCGGCGGCCTGTTTTATCGCGGCTGAAGCCGCTCCTACACGCCGACGTTCAGCCCTAGCACCGTAGGAGGCGCTTTAGCGGCGAGCGGTTCCATCGTGGCGAAAGGCAAATAGTGTGTGCGCAGCGGCTCTTGAAGAGGTTAGGCGCCGGCGCAGGCAGTTTTGGTAGCCTTGTCTGATCGGCAGTACAGTTGCCCCTCTTTACGGAAACCTCGCCATGCCCCTGAGCCCCGACGAACTCGCGCAGATCAGCGCCCTCACCCTAGCCCATTACCAGAGCAGCGCCGAGGACTTTCGCGAGGGCACGCGCGACCATGATGTGAGCCAGAACATCGCCGCACTGCTGCGCCATATCGAGGGCGAGAAGCCCTGGCGCATTCTCGACTTCGGCTGCGGGCCGGGGCGCGACCTGCGTACCTTCAGCGGCCTGGGTCACGAAGCCGTCGGCCTGGATGGCTGCGCCGAGTTCGTCGCCATGGCGCGTGCCGACAGCGGCTGCGAGGTGTGGCAGCAGAGCTTTCTCGAACTGGATCTGCCGGCGGCGCACTTCGACGGCATCTTCGCCAACGCCAGCCTGTTCCATGTGCCGGATCAGGAACTGCCGCGCGTGCTCGGCCAGTTGCATGCAGCGCTCAAGGCTGGCGGCGTGCTGTTCAGCTCCAATCCGCGCGGCGAGAACCAGGAAGGCTGGAACGGCCCGCGCTACGGCAGCTATCACGATCTGGAACGCTGGCGCGCGCGGCTCACGGCAGTCGGCTTCGTCGAGCTGGAACACTACTACCGCCCCGCCGGTCTGCCACGCGATCAGCAGCCCTGGCTGGCCAGCGTGTGGCGGCGAGTCGGTTAGCGGCGAGCGATTCCATCGCGGCTGAAGCCGCTCCCACATTACGTGCCCAGGTTGTCGCCGGGCGGCCGCTCGGGCGAGAGGTAGCTGACCAGTTGCCGCGCATGGGACGACAGCGCTTCCCAGTCGCGCACACACAGGCGCAATTCACGGGTGGCCCAGACATCCTCCAGCATCACCACCGCCACCGGCAGTTCCTGGGCAAAACGGGTCGCGGCGACCTCGGGCAGCATGGAGATGCCGACGCCCTGCGCCACCAGTTGGGCGATGGCGTCGAAGCTCGGCGCACGCACGCGCACTTTCAGCGGCAAGGCATTGCGCACCGCCATGTGCTCGATAAAGCGCTGCATCGCGCGCTCGGCCGGCAGGCACACGAAGGGATAATTGAGCGCATTGCGCAGCGAGGCCGGACGCGGGCTGATCAACGCATGCCCGTGCGACACCAGCAGCACCAGGCGGTCGTTGCGAAACGGCAGCGACAGCAGGCCATCGGTGGGCAGATTGCCGTCGTACACGCCGATGTCGATGCGGCCTTCGCTGACGCCGCGCAGCACGTCCTGACTATTGTGCTCGGCCAGTTGCAAATCCACCTCCGGGTAGTCGGCCAGAAAGGGGCCGAGCGCTGCTGGCAGAAAGGTGCTGTTGGCCACGGTGGACGCCGCCAGGCGCAGGGTGATGCGCCGCTCGCCGCTGAGTTCCTGCAGGGTGTCGTTGAGCTGGCGAGCTTCCTTGAGCACGCCCTGGCAGGCTTCCAGCACCAGGCGCCCGGCTGGGGTCAGGCGCATGCCGTCGCTGCCGCGCACGAACAGCGTCAGCCCGCAGCGTTCCTCGAACAGGCGCAGGCGGGTGCTGGCCGCCGACACGGCGACAGGGAAGGTCGCTGCCGCCTTGCTCAGGCTGCCGGTGGCGGCAATCGCCGCGATCAGGCGCAGGTCGGGTAGGTCGAAATGCATTGAGCCTTCTCCAAAACAGAACACCTTCTTCGTTAAATTGCGATTCTGGCCGACTTGTTTTCCACCCAGAATAACAGCTCACTCCCCTGCCGCAGCCCTGCTCATGAATACCATGACCGCCTCGTACCGCCGCAGCCTGGAGAGCGGCGTGCTGTTCGCCGTGCTCTCGGCCACCGGTTTCAGCCTGAAAGCCGTGTTCGTCAAACTCAGCTACGCCGCCGCGCCGGTGGACGCCATCACTGTGCTGAGCCTGCGCATGGGCCTGGCGCTGCCGCTGTTCGCCTGGCTGCTGTGGCTGAGCCGGGGCACCGGGCAAGCGCGCTTGTCGGCCAAGGACTGGGCGCACGTTCTGCTGCTGGGGATGCTCGGCTACTACCTGTCGAGCCTGTTCGACTTCTACGGCCTGCAGTACATCAGCGCCGGGCTGGAGCGGCTGATCCTGTTCACCTACCCGACGCTGGTGCTGCTGTTGCAGATGCTGGCGATGGGCGAGCGACCAGGCCCGCGCACCTTCCTCGCCCTGGGCCTGTGTTACCTGGGCCTGAGCATCGCCCTGGTGCATGACATCCGCGTGGAAGGCGACAGCGAGCAGATCCTGCTGGGCGCCGCCTGGGTGTTCGCCAGCGCGGTGACCTATGCCCTGTATTACCTGGGCACCGGCGTGGTGATTCGCCGGGTCGGCTCGATGCGCCTGGCGGGGCTGGCCGGCGGTTCCTCGGCGGTCATGGTGTTGATCCACTACGCCATCGGCGGTGACCCGACGCAACTGGCGAACCTGCCGAGCGAGGTGTGGCTGTACGGCGCGCTGATGGCGCTGTTGTCGACGGTGCTGCCGATCTACTGGCTGGCCCTGGCCGTGCAGCGCATGGGCGCCAGCCATGCCGCCATGTTCGGCAACCTCGGCCCGGTGCTGACGCTGTTCGCCGCCTGGGTGCTGCTCGGCGAGGCCATCACCCTGTACCAGATCGCCGGCCTGGCGCTGGTGCTGCTGGGCGTCTCGCGCCTGTCGGCGAGCAAGCGCAAGAGCACTGAGGCAAGGGCATCGTCCAGTCACCCGGATGCAATCCGGGAAGACCGTACAAGCTAACCCCCTCCGGGATGCGCCGCAGGTTATGGCGCGCATGGCCTCGTTGCTCGCGGCGATTATGAGTCGAACAATCGCTATATACAAAACAACACAACGAGGTAGGATTGCCACACCTGGCCCACCCCGACCTCAAGTGTTCGTCCAAGAACAACAAGGACTCGCCCATGCTCAAGCCCCTCAAGCACAGCCTGCTAACACTCGGCCTGCTCTTCGCCAGCGGCGCCATGGCCGATGAGGTCAAGGTGGCGGTGGCCGCCAACTTCACCGCGCCGATGCAGGCCCTCGCACCGGCCTTCGAAAAGGCCACTGGGCACAGGCTGGTGGCCTCCTTCGGCGCCACCGGGCAGTTCTATGCGCAGATCAAGAACGGCGCGCCGTTCGAGGTGTTGCTCGCCGCCGACGACAGCACCCCGGCCAAGCTTGAGCGCGAAGGCGAGATCGCCCCTGGCTCGCGCTTCACCTACGCCATTGGCGGCCTGGTGCTGTGGTCGGCTGACCCCGCTTACCTCGATGGCACAGACGCGGCGCTCAAGGCCGGGCAATTCAAGCACCTGGCCATCGCCAACCCGAAAACCGCACCCTATGGCCTGGCAGCCACTCAGGTGCTGGCCAAGCTGGGGCTCAGCGATACGCTCAAGGGCAAGCTGGTGGAGGGACAGAATATCTCCCAGGCTCAGCAGTTCGTCGCCACCGGCAATGCCGAGCTGGGCTTTATCGCGCTGTCGCAGGTATACAAGGACGGCAAGCTCAGCAGCGGCTCGGCCTGGCTCGCGCCCGACACGCTGCACGAGCCGATCCGCCAGGACGCGGTGATCCTCAAGCAGGGCGCGCACAACCCGGCCGCCGCCGCACTGGTCGAGTACCTCAAAGGCGCGCAGGCGGCGCAGATGATCGAGTCCTTTGGCTATAAACTGCCGTAGCCATCTGCCCGAGCCTGCCCCGGATTGCATCCGGGCTACGCGTGCCACCGGAAACCGCCCATGCCACTGTCGAAAAACGATCTCGATGCCATCCTGTTGACCCTGGAGCTGGCCTCGCTGACCACCGTGCTGCTGCTGATCATCGGCACGCCCATCGCCTGGTGGCTGGCGCGCACCGACTCCTGGCTCAAGCGCCCGGTCGGCGCGCTGGTGGCGCTGCCGTTGGTGCTGCCGCCGACGGTCTTGGGCTTCTACCTGCTGGTGAGCATGGGGCCCAACGGATTCTTCGGCCAACTGACGCAGAGCCTCGGCCTGGGCACCTTCACCTTTACCTTCGGCGGCCTGGTGATCGGCTCGATCTTCTACTCCATGCCCTTCGTCATCCAGCCGCTGCAAAACGCCTTCGAAGCCATTGGCCGTGCCCCGCTGGAAGCCGCTGCCACACTGCGCGCAGGCCCGTTGGACGCGTTCTTCAGCGTGGTGCTGCCACTGGCGCGGCCCGGCTTCATCACGGCGGCGATCCTGGCCTTCGCCCATACCATCGGCGAGTTCGGCGTGGTGCTGATGATCGGCGGCAACATCCCCGGCAAGACCCAGGTGGTGTCGGTGCAGATCTACAACCATGTCGAAGCGATGGAGTACGCCCAGGCGCACTGGCTGGCGGGTGGCATGGTGGCGTTTTCCTTCATCGTGCTGCTGGCGCTGTACAGCGGGCGCAGCGCCAAGGTGAGGGCCTGGTGATGTTTGGCTTCGGCACAAGCGCCCCCCAGACCGTGGCCGATGACGGGCGCATTCACGCACGTTTTCGGGTGGCGCACCCCGGCTTCACCCTGAATGTCGACCTCGACCTGCCTGGGCGCGGCGTCAGCGCGCTGTTCGGCCATTCCGGCTCGGGCAAGACCAGTTGCCTGCGCTGCTTTGCCGGGCTCGATCGCCCGCAACACGGTTATCTGCAGGTGGCAGGCGAGCGCTGGCAAGACAGTGAGCGCGGCACCTTCGTGCCCGCCCACCGGCGTGCCATCGGTTATGTGTTTCAGGACGCCAACCTGTTCCCGCACCTGAGCGTACGGCGCAATCTGGAGTACGGGCAGCAGCGCATTGCCGCCGCTCAGCGCAAGGTCGCCCTGGATCAGGCTCTGGAGCTACTGGGCATCGGTCATTTGCTCGAACGCATGCCGGCGGCGCTGTCCGGTGGCGAGCGCCAGCGTGTCGGTATCGCCCGCGCGCTGGTTACCAGCCCACGCCTGCTGTTGATGGACGAGCCGCTGGCCTCGCTCGATCTCAAGCGCAAGCAGGAGGTGCTGCCTTACCTGCAACGCCTGCACGAGGAGTTGGATATCCCCGTGCTCTACGTCAGCCATGCGCCGGATGAAGTGGCGCGCCTGGCCGACCACTTGGTGCTGCTCAATGAAGGCCAGGTACGTGCCAGCGGCCCACTCAAGGAAATCCTCCTGCGACCCGATCTGCCCTTCGCCAGCGAGGACGATGCCGAAGCGGTCATCGACGGCCAGGTTTGCGCTCACGATGCCACCTACGGCCTGTTGCACCTGCAGCTCCCCGGCAGCGCAGCGCACTTGCGCCTGCCCCATGCGCCAGTGCCAGACGGGCAGGCCGTGCGGGTGAAGATCAAGGCGCGCGATGTCAGCCTCAGCCTGCAACGGGCCGAGGGCAGCAGCCTGCTCAACCTGCTGCCGGTGAGCGTGGAGAGCTGGCAGATGATCGGCGCCCAAGCCCTGCTGACCCTGCGCCTGGGTGAGCAGCGGCTGCTGGCGCGGATCACTCGGTACTCCTTCGATCAACTGGGCATCCGCGAGGGGCAGGCCATCTGGGCGCAGATCAAGTCGGTGTCGCTGCTGGCGCCGTAACCCCGACATAGCGTTACCCGCCTCACGAGCCCGCCGCTGTCACTGCACGATCACAGAAATCACCTGGTTTGAGTGACCTATAACGCCACTTCCCATCCATGTGCCGCCTCACATCGGCACATGCTGGCTTATTGCCCAAACTTTCTGGCAAGCCTGCACCTGGCAACTAACCTTATCTCTCGTCAACACGGTTGGGAGGTGTGATGGGCCATAGACGGGCTGGCCAGCCTGACGACGCACCCCATAACTCAATGGAAGGACTCCATCATGACTCAACACCACAACACTGCAGGGCGCCACTCATTCAAACCGAACCCGGCCAAGACGCTCGCCAGCAGCATGCTGCTGTGCATGGCCACCCTTCTCAGCGCTCAGAGCCAGGCCAGCGAGGCAACGACGACTGAAACCAAGCCCTACGCCGTCCAGGTAGCGAGCTGCCCGGTTGATCCCACATGGATCACCAACCCGTCCTTACCGACCGAAGTGAAGAAAAGCGGCGCCGATGGCAGCTCCAACTTCTGCGACTTCTACCAGTTTTCCACGCAGGCTTTTCTGTACCTAATGTCCCCCGCCAAAGACGGCTCGGGGCGTAACTTCCAGCAGCAGAGCCAGTTCCACGTACTGGAGTTCGAGGGCGACAAGCCCGGTAACTCCTGCGACGACAAAGTGACCGGCCTGACCCTGCGCGCCAGCGTCGACAAGAGTGCGCCGGGGTCGTCCATGTCGACCGGCCAGGCGGGCAGCCATGCCTCGATCTATGCCCAGGACGGCAACGTCATCTATTACCAAGTGCGCTTCAACAAATCGCTATGCGACCTGACCGGCAGTGCCGTCGAACAGCAAAAGCAAGGCATCAAGAACTTCCCGGCAGGCACTTACGAGCTGAAGTTCGCCTGGAAGCCGCTGTCTGAAGCCGAAGTGAAAGCCAACGACTTCGTCATGCAAGAAACCACCTTGAACGACAAGCCGGTGACCCTGGGCCTGGTCGGCATGCACATGGCCATCGCCACCCAAGATCACCCGGAGTTTGTCTGGGTAACCTATGAGCACAACCGCAACAGCCCTGACTGCAATGCCAGCGTCGACCAGAGCAAGACGACCTGGACCTTTGCCAACCCCGCATGCACCGCAGGCTTACCCGGCACGGCAGGCGAGAATGCGGCCTGCCAGTTCAACAAACCGCCGAAAAACACATCGAGCCCAAGCGGCGCTGCAACCAACATCTGCCAGGTTCACCCCTATGGCACGGCTAGCACGGATAAAAATGCCAGCGAGAATATCTCCGACATTCAGCAGCAAAATGCCGACATGCAGATGGCCGTGACAAGTAAAGGCGACGCCTCCATGCAAGTGCTGAATAACTACTTCACGGTCGGCGCCCTGTGGGTCAGCGATATCGGCCAGAGCTCGGGCGGCGTGGGAGTGCCCAACGAGCGCGGCTCGCTGCGCCTGGCCAACACCGTGGCGGAAACCGACTTCCAGAACGTGGACATCGACAGCAAGAAGTTCATCAGCAACTGCTTCGGCTGCCACAACTACGCGGGTACCAGCACCCAAACCAGCAACAACATCACCAGCCAGGCGCTCAGCCATATCTTCCAGGACATCGTCATCGGCAAGGGCCTGAGCGTCGATGTCAGCGCTGGCCAACTGATTGCCGACAACAGCAAGGCACCGGCCATCTGTGGCGGCATACCGGATACGCCGCAGAAGAAAGGCACACCAGGCGTTTGTAAAAACAGCGCCAGCTACCTGAAATGGAATGGTCAGTGGACCAACATCAACAGCAGCGCGGGCTCCGTCTGTGGCTGCGAGGTCAACACGCAGTAGCGCATACTGGCCGTGGCCGCTTATGCGGCTGCGGCCATCACACCGCCTCGCGGCACATTCGCTCATCCCTGGCCGGGCAACTGCAGATGCTCGGGACGAATCTCCTCGTTCCCCGCCAGCAGCAGGGCGAAATGCATGACGTTCTCCAGCTCACGCGTATTGCCGGGCCAGCCATGCGCCTTCAGCAACGCCTGAGCCTGCGCGCTGATACCGGCGATGCTCAAACCCAAACGCTGGGCGTGAATCCCCAAAAAGTATTCGGCCAACGGCAGGATATCCCCGGCCCGCTCGCACAACGCCGGGAACGCCAGCAGGCCGTCACACAGATAGGCGTACAAACGCTCATCAAAAGTACCGGCGGCCACTGCGCGGGCCAGGTCGATGCTGCTCGCCGCAACCAGGCGCACATCCACCGGCAATGCCTGGCGCGCACCGACGCGATACACCTCACGCGTTTCCAACGCGGCCAGCAACTTGCCCTGCAGCGCGCGCGGCAAGTCGGCGACTTCATCGAGATAAAGCGTGCCGCCATTGGCCGAGCCGAACCAGCCGGCACGACTGCTGGCCGCACCGACATGCGCGCCGCCAACATGCCCGAACAATTCAGCCTCGCCCCATTGCGGGCTGAGCGCCGCGCAGCTCACCGCCACGAACAACCCTGAGCGCTCGCTCTGACGATGGATATAACGCGCCAACAGCTCCTTGCCGGTCCCCGTGGCGCCGACAATCAGCAGCGGCTGGCTACTCGCCGCCAACGCCTCGGCCTGTGCACGCAAGCGCTGCGAACGCGCATCAACGAACACCAGCGCCTTGGCGCGAATGCTCAGCGGGCTTTTATCGGAGTCGGCAAAGGTCAAAGGCAGGCCCGACGCGACGCTCATGGCATCACGCTCCATAACCGCCCACTCCAGCAGAGGCGCAGGCCGCAATAAAAAGGAAGCGGGTGGTTGCCTAACCCATTCCCGCTCCAAGCATTCATGCCCACCGCCTGTGCTGCCGCTCGATGCGCTGCTGCAGACGATAGAGATAAGCGAAACCCTGCTCCCAATAGTGATGCCCGGATTTGACATTGATATGACCGGCGCCCTTGAGGATCACGGCATCACTGCCCCACTGGCGCGCCAGCTCGATAGCCCGCGCGGCACTGGCGGCAGCATCGTCGTCGGAGCCGACCAATTGACTGGGGAAGGGCAACAAGCCCGTGGCAATCGGCGCGAAGTTCTGCAACGGCGCGGGGCAACCGGCTCGCTCGACATCGGCCGGCGCCACCAACAAGGCCCCCTGCACGCGGCGCAGCAGCTCGACCGGCGCCCGCTGCGCCCAGTGCGCGACAGTGATGCAGCCCAGGCTATGGGCAATAAGAATGGCCGGGCGCGGATCGGCAGCCACGGCAGCGTTCAGCGCGGCGACCCAATCCTGGCGTCGAGGGGTGTTCCAGTCACCTTGTTCGACCCGCACGCTGTTCGGCAGGCTGCGTTGCCAGTGGCTTTGCCAGTGCTCCTCGGGTGAGCCCTGCCAACCCGGCAGGATCAGATAACGGATTGCTTCGCTGCGCATGACCGGCGCCTCCTGAACGTCGTATGGCGGCAGTCTAGGCGCCAGAGAATCAATACAAAAAGAATAAGAACTTATTTACTTATTCCACAAAAAAAGGCACGCATATTCTATAAACGAATATAAATGTTCTTAAAGATTCTTTTTAAGAATATCAGCTTCTGCCTATTCTCCGCTCCACACCAGCGTCGCCGCCTTGCCCGCAACGCGGCCTCAACCACAAGGAGCCTGGATATGAGCGCCACTCTGAGAACCCTGGAAGGCCAGGATGAAGCCGTCATCCTGCGCGAGATCCAGACCGCCCTGCAGGGCCTGAAATTCGGCTCGGTGGAAATCACCGTGCACAACGGCCAGGTGGTGCAGATCGAGCGCAAGGAAAAGATTCGCCTGCAGCAACCCAACCACAAAACCAGCTAACCGCCCCCTCATGATGCAGCCCGACTGGACAACCAGAGGGCTAGAACACACGCCAACACAAACATTGCGCCTTTAGGAGCTGCACCATGTCCATTCGCCGTTTTGCCCTGGCCGCGCTGGCCAGCACCCTGCTCGCCGGGCCAGTCGCCGCCGAAACCCTGCTCAACGTCTCCTACGACCCAACCCGCGAGCTGTACGTCGAGTACAACGCTGCCTTCAACAAGTTCTGGCAAGCCAAGGGCCAGCCGGCACTGACCATCCAGCAATCCCACGGCGGCTCGGGCAAACAGGCCCGTGCGGTGATCGACGGCCTGCGCGCCGACGTGGTGACCCTGGCGCTGTCCGGTGATATCGACGCGCTGAACCTCAACCAGCAATTGATCGACCCGAACTGGCAGACGCGCCTGCCGGACAACAGCACGCCGTACACCTCGACCATCGTGTTCTTGGTACGCAAGGGCAACCCGAAAGGCATCAAGGATTGGGGCGATCTGGTCAAAGATGGCGTGCAAATCATCACCCCGAACCCGAAAACCTCCGGCGGCGCACGCTGGAACTTCCTTGCTGCCTGGGCCTATGCGCGGCAGCAATACGGCAGCGAAGACAAGGCCCTGGAGTTCGTCACCGAGCTGTACCGCCATGCCCCGGTGCTCGATACCGGCGCGCGCGGCTCGACCATCAGCTTCGTCCAGCGCGGCCTGGGCGACGTGCTGCTGGCCTGGGAGAACGAAGCCTATCTGTCGCTGGCCGAAGAAGGTGGCGACCAATTGGAGATCGTCACCCCGTCGCTGTCGATCCTCGCCGAGCCGCCGGTGGCGGTGGTCGATGCCAACGTCGACCGCAAGGGCACCCGTGAAGTGGCCGAGGCCTACTTACAGCACCTGTACAGCGAGGAAGGTCAGCGCATCGCCGCGAAGCACTTCTACCGCCCGCGTAACGAGAAGGTCGCCGCCGAGTTCAAGGATCAGTTTCAGGATTTGAAACTGGTGACCATCGACAAGGAGTTCGGCGGCTGGAAGCAGGCGCAGCCCAAGTTCTTCGCCGATGGCGGCGTGTTCGACCAGATCTTCAGCAAGATCAACCAGTAGCCTGGGTAGAGCGCAGCGAAACCCGGGAAAGTCCGGGCTTCGCACCTGATCGTTAGCAACGGAAGAAGTCTCCATGTCTCGTCGAACTTCCCCGGTCATACCCGGCTTCGGGCTGACCCTGGGCTACACCCTGATCTACCTGGCGCTGATCGTGCTGATCCCACTGGGCGCCATGTTCGCCTACTCGCTGCAACTGAGCGCCGAGCAATGGTGGGATCTGCTGAGCAGCCGCCAGGTGCTGTTCTCGCTCAAGCTGTCGTTCGGCACCGCCCTGCTGGCGGCGCTGCTCAACGGCATTCTCGGCACCATCATCGCCTGGGTGTTGGTGCGCTACACCTTCCCCGGTCGGCGCATCATCGATGCCATGGTCGACATGCCCTTCGCCCTGCCCACCGCCGTGGCCGGCATCGCCCTGACCGCGCTGTACGCGCCTAACGGCCTGATCGGCTCGCTGTTCCCGTTCAAGATCGCCTACACCCCGCTGGGCATCACCCTGGCGCTGGTGTTCGTCACCCTGCCGTTCGTGGTTCGCACGCTGCAACCGGTGCTGGCCGACATCCCCAAGGAAGTCGAGGAAGCCGCCGCCTGCCTCGGCGCCAAGCCCTTGCAGGTGTTCCGTCACGTACTGCTGCCGAGCCTGCTGCCCGCCTGGAGTACCGGCTTCGCCCTGGCGTTTGCCCGTGGTGTCGGTGAATACGGCTCGGTGGTGTTCATCGCCGGCAACATTCCGCTGAAAACCGAGATCCTGCCGCTGTTGATCGTCTCCAAGCTGGATCAGTACGACTACCCCGGCGCCACCGCCATCGGCGTGATCATGCTGGCGGTGTCGTTCTTGCTGCTGCTGTTGATCAATCTGCTGCAACGCCGCATCCAGCCCACTATCTAAGGAGCACGACATGAGCCTTGCATCCCTTGGCCGCAACGCGCCTGCGCGCCCGGCCAAACGGTCGGTCGGCGCCATCATCCTGATCGGCATTGCCTGGGCGGTCTTTGCGGCGATCCTGCTGCTGCCGCTGTACATGGTGGTGACTCAGGGCCTGAGCCGTGGCCTGGCGTTTTTCTGGGGGGCGATCCGTGAGCCGGACGCCATCTCGGCGCTGAAGCTCACCCTGCTGGCCACGGCCATCGCCGTGCCGCTGAATCTGGTCTTCGGCCTGGCCGCTGCCTGGGCGGTGACCAAGTTCGAGTTTCCCGGCAAAAGCATTCTGGTGACGCTGATCGACATGCCGTTCTCGGTTTCGCCCGTGGTCGCCGGCCTGATCTACGTGCTGCTGTTCGGTTCGCAGAGCGTGCTCGCGCCGTACCTCGACACGCACAACCTGCAGATCGTCTACGCCGTGCCCGGCATCGTGCTGGCCACCACCTTCGTCACCTTCCCCTTCGTCGCGCGCGAACTGATCCCGCTGATGGAGCAACAAGGCACCACCGAAGAAGAGGCCGCGCGCCTGCTCGGCGCCAACGGCTGGCAGATGTTCTGGCATGTCACGCTGCCCAACGTGAAATGGGCGTTGATCTACGGCGTGGTGCTGTGTACCGCCCGCGCGATGGGCGAGTTTGGCGCGGTGTCGGTGGTATCCGGGCATATCCGTGGCTACACCAACACCCTGCCGCTGCATATCGAGATTCTCTACAACGAATACAACATCGTCGCCGCCTTCAGCGTCGCGATCCTGCTGCTCGCCATGGCCCTGGTCGTACTGCTGCTGCGCCAATGGAGCGAAGCACGCCTGAGCCGTCAGCTACACGCCAACCGAGAAGACTGAGCGCCGTTGCGCCGCCAGACAGCGGCCCGGCCCACGGAGTATTAGTCATGAGTATCGAAGTCACAGGCGTCAACAAGCAGTTCGGCCAGTTCAAGGCGCTGAACGAGATCAACCTGAGCATCCAGAGCGGCGAACTGGTCGCCCTGCTCGGCCCGTCCGGCTGCGGCAAGACCACTCTGCTGCGCATCATCGCCGGCCTGGAAAGCCCGGACAGCGGCCATATCGGCTTTCACGGCGAGGATGTTTCCGAGCACGACGTGCGTGATCGCAACGTCGGCTTCGTGTTCCAGCACTACGCGCTGTTCCGCCACATGACGGTGTTCGACAACGTCGCCTTCGGCCTACGCATGAAGCCCAAGCGCGAGCGCCCGAGTGAAGCGCAGATCGCCGAGAAGGTGCACGAGTTGCTCAACCTGGTGCAGCTCGATTGGCTCGGCGACCGCTACCCGGAGCAGCTCTCCGGCGGCCAACGCCAGCGTATCGCCCTGGCCCGCGCCCTGGCGGTGGAACCGAAAGTGCTGCTGCTCGACGAACCCTTCGGCGCACTGGATGCCAAGGTGCGCAAGGAGCTGCGCCGCTGGCTGGCGCGCCTGCACGAGGAAGTGCACCTGACCAGCGTATTCGTCACCCACGACCAGGAAGAAGCCATGGAAGTGGCCGACCGCATCGTGGTGATGAACAAGGGCGTAATCGAACAAATCGGCACCCCCGCCGAGGTCTACGAGCACCCGGCCAGCGATTTTGTCTACCACTTCCTCGGCGACGCCAACCGCCTCTACGTCGGTGGCGACCACCATGTGCTGTTCCGCCCGCACGAGGTGGATCTGTCCAACGCACCGAGCCCGGAGCACAAGGCCGGCGAAGTACGCGACATCCGCCTGCTCGGCGCCATCACCCGCATCACCCTGAAAGTCGAAGGCCAGGACGAACTGATCGAAGCCGAAGTGGCCAAGGATCACCACAGCCTGAACAACCTGGGGCGCGGCACCACGCTGTACTTCAAACCCAAGGGCGGCAAACCGGTCAGCGCTCAGGCGTAGCACTTCCCAGGGCAGGCGTAGAGTGAGCGTAGGGTGGGCGTAGGGTGGGCTTCAGCCCACCAACTACACGAGAGTTCAACCTTTATTGGTGGGCTAAAGCCCACCCTACAAAGCTCGCCGCCCGGCCCACCCTACGAAGCTACAAAGCCGCAATCGCCATGATCGCCTGGCGGCGCTGACGGCCGACCTGCTGCAAATCGATACCCAGCACCTGCTCGCCGGCCGGGCGCGCGCCCAGACCATGGCGGCACGCCCAGCGTCAGCGAGCAGTGCGGCAATCGAACTGAAACCCGGCGCGTATTCCATAATTCACCTCATGACGAAACATGGCGTGCAACAAATGTGGATACTGGCAGGCAACTTCAGCCAGAGCCAGAGAGAAAGCCGATGCTCACCGTGATCGTCGAAGTCGAGAGCAAGTCCGGCCAGCAGCAGGGAACAACGTGATGACAGAGCACCTGCCGTTGATTCTCGCCACCTTCCTGCTCGCCGGCATGATCAAGGGCGTGGTCGGCCTCGGCCTGCCGACCATCGCCGTCGGCCTGCTCGGCCTGGTGATGGCGCCACTACAAGCCGCCGCGCTGCTGATCATCCCGTCGATGGTGACCAACATCTGGCAACTGTGCGACGGCCGCAGCCCACTGCCGATGCTGCGCCGTCTGTGGCCGATGCTGCTGGGCATCCTGCTCGGCACGCTAGTGGTCGCCGCCTTGCTGCCACGCCTTGATCTGCCTGGCGCAACGCGCTGGCTGGGCGTTGCGCTAGTGGTCTATGCCGGACTTGGCCTGGCCAAGGTGCAATTTCGCGTCGCCGCGCGGCAAGAACCCTGGTTAGCGCCGCTGATCGGCGCCATCACCGGAGCGATCACGGCGGTCACCGGCGTCTTCGCCCTACCGGCTGTCCCCTACTTACAGGCCATCGGCCTGGAGAAAGACCACCTGATACAGGCCCTGGGACTGTCGTTCAGTGTCTCCACCTTGGCCCTGGCGGTTGCCATCGGCCACAGCGGCGAACTGCTACAACCAGCAGTGCTAGGCCTCTCGGCACTGACACTGCTCCCCGCCCTACTGGGCATGGCCGTCGGCCAGTGGCTGCGTAAACGCATCAGCGCAGAGCGCTTCAAACGCTGGTTCTTCATCGGCCTGCTGCTGCTCGGCGCCAACCTAGCACTGCGCGGGCTGAACTAAAAACCACCCACGGACAGATTGATTGTTGGCTACCTGTGATGTGGGGAAATAAATCGGTCACCTTTTCGCTGAATAAACTGGCGCGAGGTAATACGCTGTACCTCAAGCGTAAGGGCGACAAGCCCTCCGATGGGAGGCGATATAGCGATTTGGGCGATGTATTAGCTCAAGGCTGGAAACGGCGCAGTTTACCCAGAGAGTAACCCAATGCTTCCAGAGTAGCGTGGAGTGTCTGGCTGTATTGGTCCAACTCTGCCTTCGATAGCTTAAGCGCCAGGCGCCACTGCTTGCCCTCGTTATCCTCGATAACCAGGCCACGGTCGCGGCTAAACAGCCAACCTTGCTGCTGGTATGACGCCACCGAGGCAATTTGCTTGCGTAGCAGCTTTTCCTCCCAGATGACTTGGTTGTCACAGAGCACGCGCAAATACATGCCATTGCGCCGCAACTCGATTAATGGATCACCACTGCGCAATGGATCTTTCGATCCGTTCATCCAGTAGATCAGCCCACCGACGAAAACACTGACAACCAATGAGAGCAGCAACTCCTTCCCGCCATTGAGCTGGAATAATCCCATAAAGGTTAAACCGAAGGTCATCAGCGTCGAACTCCAACGAATGGCACTGGAATGGTCAGATACACCATGACGGTAGATACGTTCTAGCATTTGTTTATCGAGACGTAGGCTCATATTCATTCCTTGAAATAGATGTTCGTTCTATAGACCCGAATTGGACGCTAGACTCGCGATGGTCTCTCGCACAATCTAGGCTCTATTGCAGATTGAGCGTTGCGGACCGCGTCATTTGACCTGGTCGTCAGTCATCAGCCCCGCCAAATATTACGAAACCAGCTATATGAAGATTCCACAGTTGATTGGCGAAAGGTGTGGCAACGGCGAAGCCAGGTAATTAACTCGCCCGCCCGGAAAGCCCTGGCTATCCCCTGCCTTGTGTGGCTTATCCAGGCCGGGTGGGGTGGTGGTTTGGGTGTCAGCGGTTTGCGGCACTGGCCCGTTTCCTATCGGTTGCAGTCATGCGCCCCACCTCGGCCATCAAATCGAATATCGAACCCTGTGGATGGCGTTGGCGCAGGTTGGCCAGCAGCTCGCGTTGCCTGAGCAGATCGGCGCTGGGTTTGGCCCATTGCTCGGGGGGCAGGGGCTCTGACCAGGCACGCATGGCTTCGGGAACGTTGCGTTGGTGCATGCGCTTGACCCTGCCTATGTCCCACTCGGTGAGGTGGAAGGGCAACGTCCACAAGGTGCATAGATGGTAGAGATACCAGCCAAGCACATACCACTTGCCGACCTCGCCTTCGCGGTAGCGGCGGCGCATGCGCTCTCTGGCGTTGTAGAAAGTGTGCAAGCCCTCATGGGGTGGGTCGTCCGGGCCTTGCAGGTCGAAGGGATCCTGAATGTCCTTGAGGCTATGGATCTCGTGATCCATATAGGCGCGAATGGCTTCCCAGTTGCCGATGGCCATACCCAGGCCGCTGGTGGCGAACTCCAGGGTGTAGTCCTGCCCGCTTGGGGCATGGTGAAAACCCACGCCCATGGCGAACTGACTTTGAACACCGTACTGCGTAACCCCACGCGCCTCGATTACCCAGGCGGAAACCTGTTCCCAAGGGACGAAGATGGGCTCGGTATGGCCCTCTGGCACAAAACAGACTTCACGACGTTGGCGGTTGAAGCGCGATGCAATTACGGTTTTGTGTTGAATGTGATTGTGCCACCAGATGGTTAGGGCGAGGGCTAGCATTGCTAGTGTGCCCATTGAGCCTATTTTTAGCCCCTCCTCGAACATCCCGACGGTCATTTGCCATGTGTCGAGAAGCGTTCCACCGATCAATGGGGTCAGAAGGGCAATCAGAAGAGGAAATAGGATGCCTGGCATGATAATGCCGACGGAAAATGGGCCGCCTAGCCTTAGTTGCCAGCCAAATACAGGTGGCAAGCCAGTACCAAAGCTTAGGTAGGTGTCATTCACCTCACCGATGGCATGGGCATAGTCATGGGGAGGCTCACCCGTTGGCAGTGGTAATGGGGCCAGGTAGCTAACCCGCCCACCAGGGAAGCCCTGGCTATCCCCGGCCTTGTGTGGTTTATCCAGGCCCGGTGGGGTGGTGGTTTGGGTGTCAGCGGTTTGCGGCACTGGCCCGTTTCCTATCGGTTGCAGCCATACGCCCCACCTCGGCCATCAAATCGAAGATCGAGCCCTGTGGATGACGTTGGCGCAGGTTGGCCAGCAGCTCGCGTTGCTTGAGCAGTTCGGCGCTGGGTTTGGCCCATTGCTCGGGGGGTAGGGGCTCTGACCAGGCGCGCATGGCTTCGGGAACATTGCGTTGGTGCATGCGCTTGACCCGCTTTATGTTCCACTCGGTGAGGTGGAAGGGCAGCGTCCACAGCGTGTAAAAGTGGAAAAAGTACCAGCCAAGCACATACCACTTGCCAACTTCACCTTCGCGGTAGCGGCGGCGCATGCGCTCACGGGCGTTGTAGAAAGTGTGCAGGCCCTCATGGGGTGGGTCGTCCGGGCCTTGCAGGTCGAAGGGATCCTGAATGTCCTTGAGGCTATGGATCTCATGATCCATATAGGCGCGAATGGCTTCCCAGTTGCCGATGGCCATGCCCAGGCCGCTGGTGACGAATTCCAGGGTGTAGTCCTGCCCGCTTGGGGCATGGTGAAACCCCACGCCCATGGCGAACTGACTTTGAACACCGTACTGGGTAACCCCACGCGCCTCGATTACCCAGGCAGATACCTGTTCCCAAGGGACGAAGATGGGCTCGGTATGGCCCTCTGGCACAAAGCAAACTTCACGGCGTTGGCGGCTGAAGCGGGTGGCGATAACGGTTTTGTGCTGGCGATAGTTATATAGCCACACGCCCAGAGTTAATGCGAGAAGCGCCGGTGTACCTATCAGGCTAATTTCTAGGCCAGCTTCAAGTGCTCCTGTTGCCATTTGCCAAGTATCTAAGAGAGTTCCACCTACTAAAGGGGTTAGTATGGCTGCGAGAATAGGAGATAGAAGGAGTGGCATGACAACGCCCACGAAAAATGGGCCTGCTAAAGTCATCTGCCAACCAAATACAGGCGGCAAGCCAGTACCAAAACTGAGGTAGACGTCATTCACCTCACCGATGGCGTGGGCGTAGTCATGCGGCGGCTCACCCGTTGGCAGTGGCAGCGGGGCTACGTAGCTGACCCGTCCGCCCGGAAAGCCCTGGCTATCCCCGGCCTTGTGCGGTTTATCCAGGCCGGGTGGAGTGGTGGTTTGGGTGTTAGCGGTTTGCGGCATCTTGGGCATCCAGTAATAGCAAAGGGTCGATCTGCAGCCTGGCTGCGGGCTGACCTTGAATGGTTGCCTGGCTGGCGGGATATTCGCCCGGCTTATTGGGCGCAAGGCGAATGGTATGGCGCTCTTCACGATACTGGCCGCGCTCGTTGCGGCGTTCGACCCTTAGCTCCAGCAGCAGTTCTTCCTGGGTGTACCCGCCAATGGCTGCGTCCATGGGCTGTGGACGTTCGACCCGGAGTGCCAATGGGGAGCTGGCGGCCAGTTCCAGCCCCAGCTCATGGAGCGGGTGCCAGCTGACCATGGACTCCCCTTTTTCATAACGCACGGTGCGGATGCGATAGGCGCTGAGGCTCAGGCGTGCGGCGGGTTGCCCGGCAAGGGGCTGTTCCAGTTCTGCCTGGCTCAGGCCTGGGAACGCCAGGCCGATATCGATACGTTTGGGTGGCAGCAGCAAGTCGCGCCACCAGCTATCGTGGCTGCCATGGGTAACGATTACCGAGGGCCGTTGAATCACCCCGAGCAATGCCTGCTGGTAGGTCTCCAGCGTATAGTCCTTGCGCTTTTGCGCATCCTGGCTCCAGGGCGTGCTGAGCAGCCAGTCGTCATGGGCGTCGGTATTGTTGCGGTTGTACCACCAGGTGCCCCCCAGCTCCAGAGCGGTAAACAGGGCGCCAGCGATATTGAAACGGAAGAAAACGCTTGCCAGACGCGGGCCGGCCAGTGCCCAGGCGGCTTGTCGAGTGGCGAGCGTTTTGACCACGCGTACTTGCCAATAAGCATGGGCTGTATGAGCGACCCCATAAGCATTGGCTCCTAGCATTCCGCTTGAGCCTGCCAAAGCGGTAGCAGCCCCGTACATCGCCTGGGCATTGCCGCTTTGCACGGCTCCCGACCATTCGCTGTAGTGTGTTTTGCTACTAATTAAAGATGCAATTGCTCCGGCACCGTATGCAAAAAGACCAAGGTTGACGTGCAGTTTCCCCATCTGTACGCGAGTGGCCGTTAACGCGTGATCCTGTAACCCTTTGGCTAGCTGTACCGTTCTGGCCTCAAGTGCCGTATTGGCAATGGATTGAGCGGCAGCAAATCCAGCAGCGCCGGTAGTCATAACGGCGCCAATGAACGGCATGAGGTCTTTTTTATCGGCTGGCTGGCTCAGAGTCCCCCTCGTTACCTGCACCAAATTCACCAACTGCGCCACAAATACCGCCAGCCCCACGCCGTCACCCAGCTTGCCGAGGGTGCCGGCAGTGCCGTAGCCATTGCGAATATTGCGCAGCCCTGTCGCGACTTCCTGCAGCTCGGCTGGGGGCAGGATCAGGGTGATGCCGGCGCGCCCAGGGGCTGCGCCCGCCACACGCATGCTGTTCTGTGGTAGCTCGGCGATAGGGCTTATGGCTGCCGCCAGACGGGGCTCGAGAATATCGAGCTGGGTGCGAACCCTGTCGATCTCGAGCTGCAACGCGCGTGCGCGCGGTGCTTTATGGCCATTGTCGGCATTGCTGATGACCACTCCCCGCTGCTTCTTGAGGTGCTTGAGCTCCGCGCGATTGTCCAGCACTTCTTTCAGGTCTTCTATCAACGCGGCCTTTTCCGCCTCGCTGGCGACGGCGAAGGTCAGGCCTTCACGTTTCGCCGCGTCGAGCAGTCGCTTAGGCAGGGCTTTTGGCAAACGGCGAAACAACTCGTCGAGATCCGGTACCTTCTGTTGCCCCACTTCCTCGAAGAAGGTCTGCATGGCTTTGCTGATGCCAAAGCTCAAGGCGGGGTCGAGCGTGGACAGAGCGCTATGCCCCAGGGCTCGGGTCGTTTCAGGCAGCTCGTCGAGTGCCGGGATCTTGCCTTGCTCGATTTCGTTCAGCTTGGCCAGCCAGTGGTCGATGGCGACAGCGGCGCCATAGGTGGACAAGCCCAACAGCGCATACTGCGCTGCCAGTTCGCTTTGGGTATTCAGCGGTAAGGTGTGGAACAGCGGGCGGTCGTACTGAGGCTTTTCTTCCAACCAGGCATGGAGTTTTTCATTGGCGGCATCACAGCGGCCGATATCCTTCAGGCAGGCATATTGGGTTGCGAATGCGAGGCCAACCTGCTCGGCCTGCTGGGCATCGTAATACCAGGCCGCGCGATGAAAGCGCAGTTCGGTGGTCATGTTCGTGCGGTCGGCACTGATCCGCTCCAGCAGCGCGTCCCAGCGTTGCAGCTTGGCCCGATTGGTGGTCAGAAAGGCCTCCATGGCGGGGCGGTCGATCAGGTCATTGATGCCACGCTGGCCCAGTTTCGCGCCATTGAGTGCATCTCTGATCTGGCGATTGTGCTCTTTCTTGAGCCGCTTCAGGGTGTCGTAATGTTTTCTGACGAAGCCGCTGTTGGCGCCTGCCAAGACCTGGTTGGCGTAGTAACGCTCGATCGCCGTGTTTAGCTCGTCCACGATTCCGTAGGCATTGATTCTGGTCGCTCTGGAACGAATCTCATCCAGTTCGGCTTTCAAGTCTGGAGGCAGGTTCGGATCGCTCGGGCTCGGGTGGCGGCCGCTGTCGCTATCGCTGTTGAGGTAGTCGAGAACTGCTTGGCGAGTATTGCCTTGATCAGGCTCCGGTAGTTGCTGCAGGTCATCCAGCATCGCCTGAGCATCAGCGTCGTCCAGCATGGACAATTCGTCAGGGCTGATTTGCGTCCGCGATTCGATATAGCAGGCGATCATGTAGTCACGTTCGTTGGCGCCTGGTTGCGTGCCACCCTCACGCCATTCGCCGATCCAGCCGACCACCTTGTCCTGAAATTGTGCCAGGTCGCGCATGACGCCAATATCGTCGCGCAGCACCAGAAAGAGTGCGTCATGCTCGTATGCTGGCAGAATCTTGGCCGTCAACTCACCGATATGGGTGTCACGGAACTGTGCAGGGTCTTCCCAGACATAGTCCTGAAGTTCCTCCGGGTGCGGTTCTACCAGGGCGGGACGGTTCTGGTGATCGGGGTAGGTTTGCTGACCCTGCTCATCACGATGAACCTTGTTCTGGACGACTTCAGCCAGCCATTTTTCCGTCTGCTCACGCGTCAGGAGGTGGGTGCCGCCCCGTTTGGGATCGGCCTGTTTCAGATCCACCCGCTGCATGAAATAGTCGCGATCCTCCTGGCTGGCCAGCACCTGCGTGCATTTGCGTGCTGTCCATTGCAGTTCTGAGTAAGCCACATGCAGTGTACTGGATCTTGGGAAGATCAAATGCGGCTCGCCAATGGCGTTGGTACGCGTATCGGCACGAACTTCGGCATCCTTCCACAGCAGTTTGGTAATGGCGCCTTTTTCGATCTGGTACTCGTGGAGATAACCCGTGCCGCTGTCGATGATGTAGAGAAAACCATCGCGTACAAGGCGAATGCCCAGAGGCCGGGTTTTCAGCGTGAAAGGCACTGGCAGCTCAGAGGATGGATCGACCCATTCGGTCAGCCCGTAGCGCAGTGGCAGCAGTTGCACTTCTGCCTTCATCAATGGGCATGTGCTGGTGGCCGAACGGCTGTCGCTACAGGAGGCCGCCTTGGCTGCCAGGTTGGCGTTATTGCGAGGAGGTGTCTGCGCTGTCATGAGGTCATTCCTTGTCTCTGCGTGGCGCGCTGCTCTGCCAGGTATGCAGCTTGCTCGACTCGTTCTAGCGGAAGGCGTGGCGAAGAGGCTTTGAGCAGTTGAGCGATGTCCGAATGCTGTTCCAGTGCGGCTTCGCCAAGAAAACCGAAAATATTGGCGAACAGGAAAATTTCTCGCTCGGCACACAGGTTGAGCTGGTAAGCCTTATTGGCCAGTGCGCGTAGGTGTCGATGACGCTCGATGCCATGGAGTGCCGCCTGGTATTGGGGAAAGAACGTCCGGAGGTGTTCATCCAAGGCCAGGATCGTTTGGCGGAAGCTGACTTCTTCGAGCGCTGCCACCTCCGTGTCACTCAAGCGGTAAGGGTGACTATGATCCTTGGCGGGCTTTGTATTCGGGGCATGGTGCACATGCCAGTTCGCTTCTACGCCATCGGGTATGCAGAGGTGCTCGATCGGGCCGAAAAATAAGGGGTTGCCAATACTGAATAGCGCGTGAGCTACGGCTGGATCCGCCTGGCGCAGGATGAAAGCCTGTTGCGCTGTGGTTTGCACTTTTACAAGCCAGCGCAAATGCTGGGTAACTTCATCGAGCGCGGCGCTGGTGAATATCAGGTAACCCCATTCCTCGGTTGCGTTGGCAAGGAAGGCTTGCAGGACGGGATCGCCTGGGCTGTCAATGGCGATCAGGCAGGGAGAGAGCTCGTTGAGTTCGCTCAAGTCCGTTCCGAGATACAGCGGCTCGAAATTCGGTTGTTCCGACCACTGATAGAGCTTTTGCGGAAGGTTCTCCACGCTTACGCCATCGAGCAACAAGTAGCAGTTGCTATGCCAAGGCAGGTCATGGGGCAAGGCGTTCATATTCTCAGACATTTCCGGCCCTCGCCTTGGCTGCCTCGCAGATGGCGCAGAGTGGTTTTTTCTGCAACAACGCCTGCTTCTGCGCTGGCACGAGCAACTCACCCGCCTTATCCGCATCCGCCGGCTTGGCTGCACCCGGCAGGATGGGCGCCGCCCCCGAGCCATTGCCCGCTGCACCACCGGAGTTGACCTTGATCACCGGCCCCACCAGCGTTGCGCCGCCGCCGTCGAGTTTGATGAAGCTGCCGCCGCCTTTGAGGGTCAGTTCGCTGCCGGCTTCGAGCACCACTTTCAGGCCGCTGGAGAGGTGGATTTCCTGGCCAGCCTTGATGA
>NZ_LR733833.1 GCF_902506535.1 Pseudomonas sp. 8Z | reverse complement strand
CTAGAGGGCTGGAAATGGATTTCTTCATATTCTGCCGGGGCGACCACGACCCGTTGCTGGCTAGGTATCAGGCTAATCGGTAGGTACGCAGGCTGAGCCTCCGACTTTCCCGAGAATTTAGCGGCCCAGAAATCCTTCGCCGGGAGTTTGTAGCGTCCGCCCATGAACGGCCCGACGTGCTCGAGCATACGCAGGCCTTCCTCACGCCTGGACTGCATGGCTCGTTGATCCAACACCCGCTCCAATCCAGTTCGGGCTGCCCCGCCTCCTAGGAGATATGCGACCCAACCACCATTCTCTTCTGCCGAACCGGACACGAATGTCCAGGCTCCATCGAGCGCCGTACGTGCCTGGGAAATCAGACTAATTTCCTGATCCGGAATGCCTAATCCACCACCGCCGAGCAGTCCAATGGAATGCAGGGCCTCGACCTTGGTTGCACGCTCTGGCCCAGTCAGATTGTTGGTGTGTGGAACACAGCTGGCGTTGTAGTCGCGTATGAGCTGAGCCAGATCACTACCAGCAAAAACGTCTGCCGATCGCCCAACGATGTCGTCAATCGCAGCTTGAGCAGGCACGATTGTTCCTGCCACTGTGTAGCTACTCATCACAGGATCAAGAAGTGAGCGAAAAAGCTTGTGGGCTGACATAACAAATTTGAGCGGAATAGCCTGAGCCTCGACCATCTGTACAGTGGCGCCGCTGGGGAGTTGAACTGCCGCCGACTTCATACCGTACGGCAGCACCAACGCGAAAATCAGAAGCCCGCCAACCAGGACACCAGCAATTCCCTCGCGAACCCGCAGGGCAATCAAAAAACACCACGCAAAACCCACCACAACTATCAGTGCCGTACTGAACTGGTGTAGCACCATAAACAACGGCTCAGTGGCAGCAATGATCGTTAATGCAGCGCTATCCCACAGCGCAAAAACCCAGTTGAATCCCGCGAAATTTTCTGCCGTCGCAGTGCTCATCACTGACCTGCCCGACGCCATAGGCGCGCACGCAGACCGAGGAGGAGGCGGGTCAGAATCATGGGCACCCACAGCCACAACATGATCACCCCCACACTGCCCAGGATATGACCTAGTGGCAGGGCTAGGATTGAGCGCTCAGCCTCTGCCCGCGCGTATTGCTCCAGGACTCTAGCCGTGTAGCCATCAATCAGGGCTGCGGCGGCGATATGGATCATCCCAATAGCGAGCAACACCGCAGCGGCGCGGAATGTCCACCTCGCTGCCCTAGGCAGCCTCGCGTGCAGCCAGTCCAGTCCGTCGGAAATTTTCTCGATTTTCATAGCGGGCTCCCCCAAAAGTAGGCTCAAAACCCGAGCCTACCCCCCAAATTATTGTGTCATCCATCGAACTCGATGCAGTTGCTGTTGTTGCGTTTTACGGGTGTCATGCGCCCGCTATGTAACGCGCCTAGACGGCGCTCTACATAGCGGGCGCCCTTGTATAAGTTAATTTCGCGCAACAAATATAACGCAACAGCATTGCATTGCGTCAAGCCCCTCGCTCTCGTAAGCTGGCCGAGCTTGAAACCGCCCTGCCCGGCAGCCTTTACCCCGTGTGATTCATGGGAGAGGCAATGGCAGAGGTTCTGTCCCGCGTCATCGCAGGCAGAGCCGAATCGATCACACATCGCGTCATCGCGAGTGTGATCGACCTGGCCCCGACTACGCGTCGGCAACATCAGCATTCAACAGAGGAGAAGCACCCACCCAACCAGGTCAGCCAGACCAAAGTGGCAACCGCACCTGAGCGGCTAATCAGGAATCAGTCCTGGAGAGAGAGTCCAGGAAGGCGTGATCAGTCCCCGCCTGCACCTATGTGCGAAGGGTTGTGGCGAACAGGCATACATCGAACCACCTTCGACGATCTTCGGATTGCTCTTAGATGGTGTGCCGCTGAACCGGAAACGGTCAGACGTTCTTACAAGTGAACTACCAGGCAATAACCTATGAGCGAATTCGATGCCCAGAGCATTGCTGCGCGCCTCAAATCCGAATCTAGGATTCGGAGAAAACCCAAGACGTATGCCCAGCGCCGCTCATTGCTGGATACCTACACGCACGAGCTGTTACAGCTCGATGCCGCAGGCTGCAATGGCACAGAGTTACAGCGCTGGCTCGCGGAGAAAGGCGTTACCGTCGAACGCTCTACCGTGAATCGCTGGCTGCATAGGAACCGGAAACAGCACGATGGCTAAATTTGCCAAGCCGGCGAAACAGGCCGCGTCCGTGATGAAAAAGCTGCAAGGCACACACATCAGGTCGGTCGGCACCGTTCGAAACTACGAGCAGCGGCTAGAGCGAATCACTGCCTATCTCCAAGAAAATCGTCTAGGCAGCCTCCGTGAAATGACGCCTGCCGGCGCTCTCGACTACCTACGCCAACGTGCAACGGTCGTTGGCCAGAAAACCTTGGACATGGAGCGCCAGGCCCTCCAGGCCATGATGCAGCACGTCACGAACAAGCTTTCACCAGGACAAACCCTGGAAGTCATCAAGAGCACTGCGACAGCCCGTAAGGGGAAAGCAGGCCAACCAACATTAGGTCGCCGGCTGGCTGATCAGGCGAGAGCATATAGCCGCGAACAGATGGCGCTAATCGCCGCCCGCCAGGCCCCACACAACGCACTTGCTACAGAAATTGCCCATGCCGCAGGCCTGCGTGCTCATGAGCTTCTGTCACTGCGTAGAACGCACCATCAGACGCCAGATGAGCGCCCCGCGCATGGGATGAAATTCTCCGGCATCCGGGAAACAACCATCAGCTACACCGTCCACGGCAAAGGGGGGCTCACCCGCGAGGTACGCATCCCAATACCGTTGGCCAGGCGCCTGGAAACTATCCGCTTATCAGAACCGCGCACCGTCAAGGATAGGGGCATCAACTATCAGCAGTTCTACGGAATTGGAGGTGGTCAGCCCTGGAGCAAGTCCGTTAGCGCTGCCTCTAAGGCAGCACTCGGCTGGTCAACTGGCGCGCATGGACTACGCCACACCTATGCCCAGGAGCGTATGGCCACACTACAGCGGCACCTTCCCAGAAAAGAGGCGCTGGAGGTTGTTTCCCAAGAGATGGGGCATTTCCGCCCTGAAATCACCGAGGTCTATCTGCGTTGAATATCGACCCTAATTGGATCACCAGCATTCTGCTGTTTGTGATCGGCGCCTTTCTCATCACCATCTGTGTCCTGGCTCTCCTGCTCATCGAAAGCAAAAGGGCAAAAGCACGGATCGAGGCCACGCTGGAGACCAGTGTGGCCCGGCACAAAGCCCTGCTCCAGGAACACCGCGCAGAAATCGAGTTGATCGAGGATCAACACCAGGTGCAATTAGCGAAGTTGGCCATGACTCATAGCCAGGAGCTGGACGGTATGCGCGGAATTCTCGCCATTTCTGACTTGGATCGTGATGAGGCGTTGCGCAACACCGACGCAGCGGAAAGGCAGACTACCCTGCTGCGCAACCAACTCGATGAAATTCATGTGTTCCTGGAATCGTGCTCAGCAGGAACTGACGAAACAGCCATGGCCGTACGTCATCGGCTTTTTCAGATCCATAGCGAGGCCTGCTGAGGCACGCCATGCCCGCAGGGCATATTAGCCGCTTGCACGCACTTGGATGATGGCGATGGAGGTTGGGCGGCGATACCCGCGAAGCGGCCTGTCTAGAGTCAACACATTACCCCCTGCGTCCCTCAGAGCAGCGAATCAGCTAACTCGCGGGACACGCGATCACGGCCAGCACGGTGCCTCTGCGCGCCCTATCAGCCCTTGTTCTTCTTCTCGGTGTATCTGGCGCGTTTGGGGGTGCAGGGGCCGCAGGCCCATGCCGGGTGTGGGCAGCGCCCACGATCTTGTCAGCGCAGCGCCGTAGGCGCGAACCAGCGCTGGCGTCATTTGGTGCCGTAGGCACCGCTCTACTGATTCTTTTAAACCACCTGGTTAATGATCGACACCTATCTGAATCAGCACCGACACTTAATATTTTCTATCCACAGGCATACCCACAAGGCCCAGGTAGGTAACTGCCTCCCTAGGGCTGAAACGGCGTGCAAGAAGGGTAAGAAGGTGGCCGAGTACCGGATAGCGACTCGGTTTTTAGCGCTCAGCCAAGCGGCAGGCGCATCGGGCTGACCTTGGTCAGGCTCGGAGCTTGCTGCGAAGGATTCGCTCTGCCTCGGCGTTTCGCTCGCCGGGAGGCATGTTGGGATATGTCTGCTTGAGCTCGAGTCGCAGCTCGTTCATGGCCTGCTGGTACGTTTGCAGATCAATACCTCGCGGCGGTCCAGATTCGGCACTGCGACGGCTGGTAGCAGACCTACCAATAACCAGCCGATTACGCGACCAGCCAGTGATGGTGCCGCCGCCCTTGGCTGCCTTCTTCGCCAACCTCTTGGCCGCCCTATCGCGCTCATGCTTCAGTCGCTCATGGAGACCAAAGGCACTGAACAGCAGCGCATTCACCGCCTTCACCGCAGCCAGGCCACGCCATGATCCATCTTCCTGGAGCTGGCGGGGCTGCGATACGGTCAGCAGGTTGGCACGTTTGAGATCAGCCATGGCGCGTTCTGCACGGCGCATATTCAGGCCGGTGTACTGCACCAGGTAGTCGAGCGTCAGCGAGATGAAGCCGGCAGACGTCGGCACACCGCAGCGTAACGACGCCAGGTCAGTGAATTCCAGGATAGCGTTCAGCAATAGCAGACATGCCTCGCGGCGTTCACTGCGCTGCTGCCGCTTCGATCCGTTCGCAGCATTCAGGGACGGGATGTAGCGAGGCGCGGAGTAATACTGACGGACGCGGCCTTGCAGCTCCCTCAAAATCCCAGGCCGGGTTTTGGCAGTTGTGGGCCTCACCAACTCCAGGCGCGGAGCGTCTGGCTGATGACCACAGAAATTTCCGCCTGGGTTCGTGCGGGGGATATAAGAGCGCTTCGCTATTGCCATCGCCCACCGCCAGGCAGGCGGCGAGCAAATAAATTTTCCTGCATACCTGCTCCCTGTCCGAAAAATTCGGGAGAGGCCTGGCGCACTATGGACGGCACGGGGCTCCGCGCCTAGAATAGGTCGTCCAGGTCTCGTATTCCGGCCCGCTAAAACCGAATCTCCCGAGACCTCAGGCCGGAGCAGCGCCAACTGCTAGCCGACCCTTCAAGCCCCGCACTGCGGGGCTTTGTCGTTTTTAGGGGTATTCCCTATGGCGATTTGCCGTGCTCTGTCTGCCGCCAAGCAGACGCGTAAATTCTTGAGACCCTGGGCGCTAGGGCTCATGCAACGATGCGCGAAAGGTATCATGTGGAAAATCAAACATGCAACAAATGAAAGGCCCTAGAGCCGTTGTGATGACTCTAAGGCCTTGTAGAATCTGGCTTTAGCTGATTTATGCGATTTATCATATTTATTGTAAATCGCATATTTTCAATAAATATTTCGCCTATTATTCTTCGTTCTCGTCTTCAATCACCTCACTCCGTGAAACACGCTCCAGGAGAGCCTGGAGCTGGTCTGGCTCCATTTCCTGCAACGCAAGGACGCCAGCTCGAACTACATCACTTCGAGAAACCTTGAGATTTCTAGGTGCCAGGGTCAGACGATCAATCGCACGGTTGACCTTCTTATCAAGCGAGAAAGTTGTGGGGGTTGTGTTCCTCAACTCGGAAACTTTTTTGGGCGGCCTTCCTCGACGGCGACCAGCAGGGGTAGTAGCCCCCCCCGATTTGACTGCGGCCCCCGATATGAACTCCAAAGCAGCCGTATCGTTATCAGGCAGCGGCGCCGGTACTGCTTGGGCCGGCTTCTTCAAATCCTTCAATCCCATTTGGCGGTGCCCCACAGTTCGGCAGCAAGCATCTCGATTTCCTCGATAGCTCGGCTGTCAGCACCGCTCTCAAGAACGCTGCGCCCGTCCTCATCCGCATCGTCATAGATGTTGCGGGCGGTGGTGATCGCCTCCAAGGGCTGTACCCCAAACGAAGCACATGCTTCCTTGGCATCGAGGATCCGTTGCACCTGGCTTGGCAGCGCCGGGCACTGAGTAATGACGGCGCGGACAATGAGCGAAGGATTAACAGCCGTGGCCAGCTTGGCCAGGTTCTCGACCTTGGGCAGCGTTTTCAAGTCTCGGCGCTTGGGTCGGAATGGGATCAGCATATGGGTGGCCACAGTCATCGCTGAGCGCAACGCCTCAGAGTCCGCCCCACCAGCATCGACAACGATTTGGCGATAGCGGCTACGCAAGTCCAGGAGCGTCTGCCGGATGTTGCCGTGGGCCTGAACAACTGGGATCGCTTTCAGATCGTCCTGGTCAGCTCGCTCTGCCGCCCAGTCTGCAGTCGTTCCCTGTGGGTCAGCATCAAGCAGTAGCACGTCGCCTCCGCGAGCCTGGAGCCAAACGGCCAGGTTCTGCGCCAAGCAGCTCTTGCCGCTGCCGCCCTTCTCTCCGCCTAGTAGCAGGATCATATCGCAAGCTCCTCACGTGTATTTATCTTATTTAATATAAATATTTTATTTATGATAAATCAATACCGTTTGCCTGAAAGATTTCAGTCGATTACGTGGGCTTACCTGTTCTCTGTAGACCTAGGATGCTCAAAGGTAGCGCCGCTCAAGGGCCTTAATCAAAATGCGTTACCGTGTAGACATTTGCTACACAGATGTGTATAATAGATATTGAGCCCGACGATTTTGAGTCGAGGCATCGACGGCTTCATCAAGCCATTAACCAAAACGTTCAGGAACGTTACCCGGAGATACACATGAAACAACTAACCAATAAGGCCGGAATCCAATCCTAAGGAGGAAACAACTACAGACATCGAAAATTTTATTAGAGGAATTTAATTATGCACACGCAGAAAGATACAGCCCTTAAACCAGTGGCAATCAACATGCGCGTTGACAGCAACAAGCGGAACCTCATCGATATGGCAGCTGCGATGCTGGGAAGCGATAGAACGAGCTTTATCTTGGACGCTGCCTGTAGGCACGCCGAAGAAGTGATTCTGGATAAGCGTATGTTTTTCATCGACAACTCGGCATTTGATGCCTTCGAGAGGGCTTTAGAAAATAACCCTATCGGAGACAATAAATGTCTAATGACACTACTACAAAGACCGAAACGCTGGGCCTAAGCGCCCCTGAGAAACTGAACGAAAACCACGACTTTAGCCAGTTCGATTGCGACGAAACGTCCATCAATGAGTTTGCGAGAAAAGCTCACAAGCAGGCCAAAAGTCGAAACGCTGTGATTTATGTTGTATGCGAGAAAGGCACTAACATCGTAAAAGGCTATTACACCCTGTCGAACGGATCAGTAGCCCGAAACGAGCCACCTAAAAGCATGCAGCGTTTTTCCATGAGCGAAATCCCCGTGACGATCTTGGGGCGCTTGGGAGTCGATAAAGGCTACCAAGGGAAAGGTATAGGACTGGACTTGCTCCAGGACGCGCTTGAGCGGTCTATCAGTGCCGCAGAGATCATAGGGTCTCGGGCAGTCTTGGTGCATGCACTCGACCAGCGCCTTGCCGACTTCTACAAGAAACACGCGGGATTCCAAGAATCCACGGTTTCACCGCTTACTCTCTTCTTAGCGTTGTAAACCAGAAAGGGCAGCTTCGGCTGCCCTTTATCAGATTAGCGCAGCCTCGATGGCGGTTCGGTAGACGTTCTCAGCCGGCAAGGTTACGTTGTTGAACGCCTCTTGTACTTTGTACACAGTCGTCGAGTGTGGCGGTAATGCTTTCAGCGGAACCGTGGCCCCGTCGATGATGCCTGCTTCTTCGTGTTCATAGGCAAGAAACGTGATCGATGCCGGTTGCAAGGCGTAGCGGATTAACCCACCGACGCCACCAAGACGCGCCATGATTCGCGTGTAAACCGGTTGAGGGCAGACAAAGAACAAGCCTTTTCGGCACAACGCTTCACGTTGCAGCACCTGCCCCTTGTAGATCAGTTGAGGCAAAATGCGCTTGTTGACGTTTTCCCAATTCAAGCCTGCCGTCGTCGTGGGGTTTGTTCGTTCGGGTGTAAGTAAGCCTGTCCGCCCGTTGCGGTAGTTTCCCGTTGTGTCGATGGTCTGAACCTCGACGGCGACGAACTCTTTCAGCTTTCCGTTGGCATCGAGCAATGCCAGCACCCAATCAACGAAATAACTGCCAGCGCCGTCCTTTTGTGGCAAGCGCAATTCGCCGCCCCAGCGTTTTCCGAAAACGGCCACAACAGGAGCTTGCTTCTCTCTCGCCCGCACCGCAGCTTGTCCGCCCTTGACCAGCTCGAAATCATCTTCAAACGCAATCTTGGCCACATCATATAGGGCGCGGTAATTGTCTGCGTACAAGCGAATCGGACAGCAAACAACTGGACCAGTAGTCATCGGCTTGATGGTGCAAACGCCAGCGATTTCACCGTCACTCAAACGTTTTTCGCATCCTTCGCCCAAATAGGGGCATCGCTTCTCCATCGCTGCGGCCACCGCTGCCGTCGAGTGGTCGTCGGAGCGGTAACCGAAGAACTCCCAAATTTTCCCGGCCACTACGCCACCTGTACTTTGCGCTCGGTCTTTCGGACATTTCCTAGCACATTGGCAATAGCCCGGCCGACGGCGGCGCCCAACAGTGGCGGAACAGCATTGCCAACTTGTTCGTATTGCTCAACTCGGGAACCACAAAAGACGTAGGTATCAGGGAAAGATTGGATGCGCGCTGCTTCGCGTACGGTAAAGGTTCTGTCCTGCTCATAGTGGAAGTAAGCACCCCAATGAGGATCGCACTTAGTCAAAATGGTGGAGGCAAGTCCGTCAGGACTGACCCTCCCGTAGCGCTTCGTGTGGTCACTGCGTCGTGCCATACGCATGCCGCGCGGCAAAAGCGACTCGGGAATGTCTGTCCAGTTTCCGCCCGGAGGTATGTGCGCCATGCGCTCAAGATTGACCTTACTCAACCGAGCGGCCTCGTGACATGTCACCCCTGTTGAGCCTACGCGCATCAGTTTCTGATACGGATTATCGGCCGGGTGCCGGTAGTCTTTGATTGGCTCACCAACTTCGCCGTTATTTAGCCTTGGCAAATCGCCAATGGCATCCTGGACGGTGACATGCGACGGTAACTCCAGGGAGCTCGGCAAATTAACCAGGTTCTTCCCAGCGAATTGGGATGTGAAATTTACTCGAACCGGTGCTTGGCGCAGAGGTTCCGGGAATAGTACTGTTGGATCAACACCGCAACGACTTCCCAAGATTATCGTGCGCCATCGAGTTTGTGGCACACCATAATGCGGCGCGTAGAGAATTCGTACGTCTGCGTCATAGCCGAGTTGCTTCAATGACTCCAGGATCGAGTCCAGCGTCGCGCCGGCCTCAAACGAAACCATACCTGGGACGTTTTCGATCAAGACCGCACGTGGCTGAAACTCAGTAACAAACCTGAGGTATTCGCGGAACAGGTGGTTCCGTGAGTCTTCGGTAGAACGCTTGGGTGCATTGATAGAAAACCCTTGGCAAGGCGGGCCACCGGCAATCAAATCCAACTCGCCCCGCTTCAAACCCAATAATTTTCGAACTTTGCTTGCATCGACATTGCGAATGTCCTGGCTATCGACATGCGTGGTGGGATGGTTAGCAGCATAGGTCTGCGCATAACGCGGGGAAATCTCATTTGCATAAAGCGATGTGAACCCGGCTTCGCGTAATCCTTCGGACAGTCCGCCCGCACCTGCAAACAAATCGAGCGAAGTCAAACGCCCTTCCAAAGAATTAACTTGGCTCATATCTCTTTTCTCTTGGGTGATTGACGTGGCTTCCTGGTCACTGGTGCAGTGAACATATCAGGCTGCAAGCCGCCTTGATGCCGGTCTGCAAATGCCTGCATGAACTCGCGTAGCACCTCTGACGCATTCCTATTTTCAGCCAAACAGGCCCCTTGAAACGCCTCACGGAGTTCCCTTTCAACACGGATACGGAGGCCAGCATCTTTGCATGTCATAGGGCGACATTATCGCATGGATACACATTTGTGTATCCAAAAAGCCCAATCTGTCGCATAAGTCCTAGGCAAACCGTCTGCCGACTACCTGATAGCGAAGCGCACCCTCTGACTGACTGCGCATAACGGAGCAATTGTTAAATTGCCCCCCACACAAGAGCCCGCCCTGGCGGGCTTTTTTATACCAGATGGCCACCAGAACCCAGGGGACTGGCGTACCATCGGTGGCACTGCTGGTTTTACGCAGTGCCTGACCCTACGCCGAGGATGCTCCGTGTACGAACCCCTGAAAGACTCCGCGGCGATCACCGCCGCCAATCAGTTCTTCGATGACCTGGTCGCCCTGGCCGATCCCGACAACCAGTTGCCCCTGCTGCGCCCCCAGGTCGAGGAATACCGCTGGGAGACCCTGAACCACAGCCGCCATCCGATGACACGCAATCAGCTGAACGGCTTCCTCGGCGGGCTGGTAGTCGCCGGAGCACTGTCGCCGGAACAGGGCCACGCACTGAGCCAGCGCCTCAACCAGGGCCACTCTGCCGGCTGGCTATAGTGCTCCGCTAACGACTTGAACAGAGGTGCCTGATGGCCACGATGGACTTGGATACCCGCGCCGCCCTTGAACGTCTGATCGCTGTCGCCCAGGGCGACACCGGCCAAAGCCGCCACGTTGCCGACCTGCTGTTGGCATGGCTCAACACCTGCGAAAGCGGAGGGTTCGACCCCACCAGCTTATGGGCCATCGATGACGCCCTGGTCGCCGACAGCCTGCGCCTGATCACCTGGGTCGCTCGTAACAGGGTGTACCCGGACGAGCTGGGTTATGGCGATACTTTCGAGGCGCTCTGGCAACAGTGGCGCGCTCACACTCCGCTTCTATAGACGGCTCAATCATGCGTAAAGCCATCGACCAGGACACCCTGCAAGCGCTGATCGAGACCGGCGCCGCCCGTGAATTCCGGGCCACACGTGGGCCAGGTGGGGAAGGCTGGACGCTGGCTACCCGCCTAGGCGCCATCTGGCTGCCCGTGCGCTCGCGGCGCGAACCCGTGCGCATCTGGGCTAGCCTGACCGCCGTGGAACGATTCGCTTCCGGGATTGGGATTCGAGAATTCAACGTCGAGCTGTAAGCCACAGGGCTGTCATCCTGGATTTTCGCGTCCGCGAAAAAACACGGCGCAGCTCGATCCTCGGACTGGTGGCACGAAAAAAAGGTACTTCGCCTTTCGGCAGGTTGTAGCGCGGCCCGCTACAGGGCGCAGATAGAGCGCCTTCTCAATCACATCTTCATCATCCTCAACACACCACTTGGGTTTTCCCGGTGGCATGTTTTTTTGGAAATGGCAGCTTCTGGCACGCGCAAACGCACCAGAACATGGCCAACGCACGGACGGCACCAACGCCATTCACCGTGATAAAGACCAGGAGAGAAACGATGAAGAATGTACGGATCGAGCTGAAATGGGAGTGGAAACTGGAGGGCGCTTGGGGAGCCACCATCGTCATGGTGGCGCTGCTGCAACTTCCCCATCTGCCACTGTGGTTTGGATTGGGATGACCACGCTGATCTGCTCCAGGTGTGCGCACCTGGAGCAGATCAACTGCCCAACAAAGCTACTTGTTATGGCATGCAGGAACAGCCACGAGTTTTAGCTTCATGCCGTAGTCCATATTCCGCTCAATTTCGGCAGGGGTAACTGCCTTATAGCCGGGGTTGGAAAACATCAGAATTTCCTCATAGCTGAACCCAGCCCTGTGCATTTCCTTGGGAACACAAGCGCACATGCCTGGAGATGATCTCCGCTCGCACTTCTTCACCAGTTCAGCGATTCCGGCCTCTGTATTACCCGCAGCAAAGGCGCCCGGGGCCAACACGAGGCCAGAGCTAAACGCTGCCGCCACCATCCATTTTTTCATTCTCGTTACTCCGTAATGCCCAAGCGGCAGGGAATATTTTCACCTTCGTTCAGCGCCAGAACAAACTGCTCTGCAAACAGGTCATCCATGCGCAGCAGCGCGGGCATCCAATACACTCGAAGCACAGAGCCATCAGCGGCGACGATCACATGACGCGCTGTCACCGCTGACCAGGCCCAGGATGGGTACAGCCGAGAGATCAGAAACATCTGCTCCATATCAGCCCGCATCATCATCCCTCTCCCGCTGCTCCAGCCATTCAACTACGCCCAACAGGCCAGCCGCCAAAGAGATCAGTACGCCGATAGCCCACAGCGGCAGCAATCTATACGAGCCCAACCAGAACCCTCCGCCAAAACACAAAATCAACACCAGAAGCCGTCCCATAACGTTCACCTCCACTCATGATTCGCTGGAACGCTACCTCTAGGTGTCCAGGTGTCATCGAGCAGCTAGGAAAAATCGTCGGTTCCCGTGCTGGGAATTGAGAGCGTCACAGAGAGATTTCGAAGGCGGTCGTGGCGTGTAGATGGAACGGCACGGAGCGGCGGTGAATGAAGGTTATTTCTCAGTGGTTTTTGTGAGTTTGTCTGTTGCCGGTCAGTGCAGGGCTAGGGAGCGGCAGCGGTAGGGCTGTGCATGCTCAGTGCTAGGCCAGTGGAAATGCAGAACTCGACAGCGCTATTCCTGAGCGGCGCAAATGCCTGCCATAGAAAAACGGGGGGGTGCAGAGGGTTTTATGAGTTTTTCTGGAAAAGGTGGGCCGTGCCGGCGTGCCCCACCCTACGGTGGCGTCCTCGCCGGCACCAGGGCGGTCGGCGCCGCCCCTCCTGCCCGAAACTAGGACGGTGGTTTGGTGGGTGGGGTGGGTTTCTTAGGCGGATTAAGCGACGGTGCCCCGTTTGCGTTCGCTCCACCTAGCCTTCTGGTTCGAGAGCTTTCTGGGGTGAACTGCGTCATAACCACACGCACAGGCGATGGCGCGCTGCTGTTACCTGCCCCGCCAGCTGCATTTCGAGAAGTGGTTTTTCCACCTGGTTCGCCACCTGGTCTGCGCCGACTCATATCAGCAGCCCCGCCCATTCGACCTAGACGACCTACCACCATGGCCATTCCGACAGCTCTCGACACGAAAGCACCGGCCTCACTAGCTGTCGCAACTGCTCCTGATAAACTGCCAGTCAGTCCGCTCAACGACACTCCCAGCATGCTGCCGGTAATCCAGGTCGAGTACCCAAGGACACCCACAGCCAGTCCGGTCATCATCCCGCGCAACGCATCGTAGTCGGCACCAGCCCCTGTCCACCCGCTGGCGGCGCCTGCCTGACCAACCGCTACAGCCGCCATGACCATGGATGCCCCAAAATTTATGATCTGGACCACCATCACCCCAATCACAGGCAGCAATAGAAGCGCCAGCCACTGAGCGATTATCTGACCTCCCCGCAACGGAGCTAACAGCAGGAACAACGGCGCCAGTAACAGAACAATCCAGAAAACCCAAGCGGCCAAAGTCACGTACCCAGGTAGAAGCGTTTGCAGATCTAGCCACCCTTTGAAGTTTTTGAACATTTGGGCGCTGGCCAGGATGCCCCCGGCAACCTCACTCCCCTCTGCCGAAAGATCCGTTGTGTGCTGTAGCGAACGCCCCATAAGGCGCTGCCAGGCAACCGCTGTACTCACCGCACCAACCTCTGCACTAACGCGCTGGCCACCTGCGATGACCTCACCTGACTCGCGCAGCGCCTGGTAGGCCTGCTCAGCCCCAAGCTGGGCCACCCGATAAGCCTCGACGCAGCTAGAGGGCTGGAAATGGATTTCTTCATATTCTGCCGGGGCGACCACGACCCGTTGCTGGCTAGGTATCAGGCTAATCGGTAGGTACGCAGGCTGAGCCTCCGACTTTCCCGAGAATTTAGCGGCCC
>NZ_LR733825.1 GCF_902506535.1 Pseudomonas sp. 8Z | reverse complement strand
CGCCGGAACGCCTCTCGGTTCAGCCGCGTGCGCTGCACCACCTGGCCGAAGCGGACACTCTCGGCAACTTGGTAAACGGACTTGGCCAGATCAACGGCAATGCGCTTCATAACGACTCTCCCGCTCAGAAAACCTCGACACCTTGGTATAGAACTGTGGTGTGGGGAGAGTCCATTACAGCATTCAAATCGTTCGCTGCGCTCACTGGGACGGGCTAAAGCCCGCCCCTTAACCAAACGTTATACACACGGTAAAGGTTCAGAATGAATAAAATTTCATCTTTTCTGGTTGCCTGCATTTCTCTATCGTGGTTATACAGATGTATTCCAGTCGACTGGGAGTTTCTGATTCCTGCGGCTATTTTCGCTGCCTGCTCATTTTACTTATATAAAGGCAATAAAATGGCAAGGTGGTGCGCCTTTGCTTTCACCTCGCTAAACATTTTCTCCAATAATCTAGTTATTAATTTAATTGAGGAAAGGCAACATCCAGCATCTCCGATAGAAATACCAATTGAACTACAAATATCTACTGCGATATGTTTGGTTGCGTTACTATTTCTGTTGGCTTCTTTTTGGCTCCCCAAACCGAAAAGCGTATAACAATTGGTTCAAATCGTTCGCTTCGCTCACTGGGACGGGCTAAAGCCCGCCCCTTAACCAACCGTTATGCATTAAGGGCTGCCTGATGTTCCGTATTGAACTCACTGAAAAGCAAATAGCCCTTGAGCAAATTAGAGATTTACTACGAAGTTATGAGAGCTCAGGGCACCCGCCTTCAAAGGCATTCTTGCTAGAACTCCACAAAATCTTATCTCGCCTCAGTGAGAGCTATCCAGAAACCAAAGTAAGCCCCCTATCAATAAAAGCCAGAAAACTTCTCAAAGAGCTCAATCTAAAAAATATTGGTGCATTAGAAAAGAAAATTCGCCGCAAAGAAAACAGACGAAAAAGAAATAAACCCGCGTCAGAAACTTTGCATGCCGCAGAGCCGACCATAGAAAAAAGTGAAGACATGCTCGACTCACGACTACTTTATAAAGGCAGTTTCGGGTCAGGAAAAAGAAGGTAACAGTGAAACCGCGAGCATAAGAATTGGTATATGGACTCTCCCCACAAGTAGTGAGCAATAGCTTTTCGAACCTGTCGTCAGCGCGGTTGCATTCGTATATCCGGCCTGTTGTGGGCGTTCACGCCCTGGCCATTCTGTAGTTCGCGCAGCGGGGGCCAAGCGTTCAATCGATCACGGGGATCATCATTGTTATCGGCCTTGTTCCGCTGCAGGACTCGCCTGTTCCGACAGTTTCGCTATTCACCACAACCACAAGAAAACCATCACCCCTTTACTGATTACCCCCGCCGTCAGGCGGGCTTTACGCTCTGCCAATTGCCATTGAAGCGCCGCTCATGGCACCACACCGCCCAGCAGATCCGCACCAGTTTGTTGGCCAGGGCCACCGCTGCCTTGTTGTGGCCGATACGCTCTGCCGTCTGCACAGCCCAGCGCTGTAACTGCGTCAGCTTTTCCGGTGTACGGGCCTGGCAGCGTCGTGCTGCCAGCAAAGCTGCACGTGAGCCGTGGATCAATAACGTGCGGACATAGACATTACCCTGTCGGCTGATATGGCCGAGTTTGCGGCTATTGCCACTGCTGAACTCACGCGGCGTCATACCCAGCCAGGCGCTGAGCTGGCGACCATTGGCAAAGCGTTCGGGCTTGCCGACGGCGGCAGTGTAAGCGCTCCACAACCCCCACCCTTGCCCCAGAGCAGTGTTTATGGGCGTTTCAAGTCGCAGTGTTGGGCGAGCAGTTCCACGGCAGCAGCGCTTCGTAATCTTCCAGGCGTTGTGCTGCCGGCAGTCGTTCGAGGATGTAGCGCAACCAGGCATAGGGCTCTTGGCCGTTGGCTTTGGCGGTTTCGATCAGGCTGTAGATCTGTGCGCTGGCCGTGGCGCCTTTGGGCGTGTCGCTGAACAGCCAGTTCTTGCGCCCGATTACGAATGGGCGGATGGCGTTTTCGGCGCGGTTGTTGTCGATTGGCAGATTGCCGCCCTCAACATAGCGCACCAGTCGGCTCCAGTTGCTGGTCAGGTAGTTCACTGCTTTGCCCAGGGCGGTTTGCCCGGCCACCCGGGGTTGGGTCTTGTCCAGCCAGGCTTTGAGTTGATCCAGCAGCGGCTGGCTGCGCTGTTGGCGGGCAGCCAGGCGTTCGCTGTCAGGCGCGTCTTTGAGGTCGCGCTCGATGCCGTAGAGTTTGTTGATCAGGTTCAGCGCCATGTCGGCTCGCCCGGTTTTGCCTTTGGGCTGCACTTTTTGCGCGTCGACGAATTTACGCCGCACGTGAGCCCAGCAAGCCAGCCGTTCGATGCCGCCGCGCGCGGCCAAAGCGCTGTAGCCGGCGTAGTCGGGTCAGCAGGTGGCCGCGATAGCCGTCGAGCAGGCGCAGGGGCACGCCCTGCGCGCGGCTGGTGCTGTAGTCGAAGAGGACGACGGGGGTGTCGGGCGGGCCGCCGCTTTGTACCCACATCCAGGATTCTGTGGTGGGATCGCGCCCTGGTTCGTGCAGCACTTGCAGGCGGGTTTCGTCGCAGTGCAGCACGGGGTAGTCCAGCAGCTTGTCGCGCATCAGGTTGAGCAGTGGCTGGAGTTGCTCGCCGCTCTGAATCACCCAGCGCGCCAAGGTCTGGCGAGGGATATCGATACCGTGGCGGCTGAGCATCTTTTCGAAACGGTACAGCGGGATGCCGTCGGCGTATTTGGTGGTCAGCAGCATGGCCTGTACGCTGGGGCTGGCCAGGCTTTTTTCGAGCAGTTGCGCGGGTTTGTCGGCGGTGACCGGCGCGGCTTCGTAGGCCTTGCAGGCGTAGGTCTTGCGCACGTGACGGAGGACGCGCACTTGCATGGGGATGATGTCGAGCTGTTCGCTGGTTTCTTCGCCGATGACGTGCTTGCGGCAACCGCAGGCGCAGGTCAGTTCATGCTCGGGCAGGTCGTGGATGATCTCCACGCGCGGCAGGTTGGTCGGCAGTGGCTTGCGCTTGCCACGGCGTTTGACCGGGGCGACGACTTCTTCGGCTTCGGCTTCGGCTTCGGCTTGCGCTTCAACAGCCTCGGTAGCCGGTTCTCCGATCAGCTCTTCGGCCTCGTTGAACATGGCCAACTGCGGCGAATCAGCCTCTTCAACGCTGCGCTCGGATTTGGGCGAGAACAGTTTGTGGCGCAGTAGGGCGACCTGTTCGCGGAGCTGCTCGATTTCCCCGTCCTTGTCCTTGGCCATTTTGTGTGCCGAAGCCAGCACATCAGCGAGCAATTGCTTGAGCGCTGCAGGATCGTCAGGAAGGGTTTCGGGCATGGTAATCATGCCGTGGATTATACCGGCTCAGGCCACGTAGCGCGGCCTCAGCACCTGATGCGGACGATTGCCCCACAGATCAATACCGTCGAGCAGCCAGTTGAGTTCATCGACCGTCAGCTCAATGGCCTGATCACCGGCATCGGGCTTGGTTTTGAAGCGCTCAGCCTCCAGGCGCTTGAGCCACAGGCAAAAGCCATTGCGCTCCCAGTAGAGGATCTTGACCTGGCTGCGCGTGCGATTGAGGAACACGAACAGCACCGGATTGAACACCTCCACCTTGATGTCCAGCTCGACCAGCGCGGCCAGGCCGTTGATGGATTTACGGAAGTCGACCGGTTTGGGGTAAAGGTAGACTTTTTGCACCTTGGCGTCGGGACGCATCATGGTGAAGCTCCTGTCTGTCGGAAACGGGAGCTCAGCATCCGCAAGTGGATGACTCAGGTGAAGGTGGGGTTTGTGGAGCGCTTACTGATGACCTTGTTTGCCCTGTCGAACCTATGGATGACGCGCCGACATTTGCTGACTACCGCAGGAGAGGTACACCTGTAATGTGAGGAATGGCCGCTACGAGGTGCTCGTGACGGCCAAAAACGAAGAGCTGAGCGGACAACCTGACCGGCTTTGACTGGTCGGTGCTTTCAAAATCGGCAGAGGTCGAAGTCGGCCGGAAATGTCGGGCTATTTCAGACCATCCCTAACAACCTATCGCGCCTAAAGAAGACGCTCTATCGAAAGTGCTTCCTTGCGCCGATCCGCCTTTTATTACTGAATAGATGCATCAAAAAATTTCGAAGCGGCTCTGTCCACTCCGAAAAATAGCTCGGCACCCGGATATCTTTCTTTCATGCGCTGTTTGAACTCAGAAGCTGTGGCTGATTTCACCAGCTCCTGATCAAAAACCAACAAATATTCTTTGGTGAAGTCAATTGCGCTTTTAGAATCAAATTTTTCATTCGCAAAGCTGTGTCCAGGAATGACCATGCCAGGCCTTAGCTGTGTTAGCTTGTCCAAGTTTTCGATCCAAAGCTTTCTACCCTCTTTGGTAGTTTCCACCGTGTACACGTGCATGTTTTTATAAACAAAGTCGCCTGCAATGGCTACTCGCTCATTAGGGAACCATAAGTAGGAATTTTCATCGGTGTCGCCCTGAAGGTTTTTATGTATCTGGATTTTTGTGCCCTCTAAACTCATTTCATTATGGTCAAACCTAGTTATAGCGACCTGACGGGTAGCGGCTTTTTTTCCAAGAATTTCTTTCCACTTATCGAGTTTTTCTTTATAAGCATCTTCGATTCTGTCGGCGACTTTAGAGTTTGCCAAAACCTTGACGCTTGGAAAAGCATCCTTGAAAACTTCCAATCCCAAGAAGTGATCAGGGTGCTCGTGAGTTATATATATACTCTTGAGGTTCTTATTGAGGGTCTTTATTATTTTCAGAACCTCCAGTGCGTTAGCTCGCGTGAGCTGGGCATCAACTAGCAGCAGCTCACTTCTACCTTCGACAATGACAGAGTTAACAAAAAAACCATCGTCCTCCGAGGTGAATACATGAAATTTTAAATCTGGATATTCTAAAGACTGCTGAGCTGCATGAGCTTTTGTTAAGCCTAAAAAAAGCATTACAACCAAAAGCACACTTTTTGATATTGCTTTTCTCATCTCTAATTTTCCTTTGAAAGGATCGCTATTGATGGCGCGGGGCCGCAGAGAGATAACTCTGCAGAACATGTGCCCTAAACTTTGTATTCAATGTAAAAATAGCAAGATTCTTATAATTCAAACTTCCTATGTTCGGTTTGTCTGAATATTTTTTTATGCGTCGGCGTATGTCTCGTATCTTCAATTCCTATGCCTGGTTTTTAAACTTTGCTCCGGAATTAACGCTACGTACTCGATTGTTTACATTAGTTCGTCAAGTTTCGGCCAAGCAGACATCGCAATATCAACAAGGTTGTTAAGGGCTTCGAATGAAGCTCCTGCGGGCGGCAGATTGACGACGCCTTGCAATATGCTGAAGTAGTACCATGCCAATGCCTCTAAATCGACATTTTCTCCGAGTTCCCCTTGCGAAACGCCTGATTTTAAGATTTCTAAAAATACATTATATTGGCGACTAACCCCTTTGTTTACTGAAGCTTGTGCAATTGTCGATAAATCTGCCTTTTCAACACAGCTGCGGAATAGTAGACAACCGGATGGACGCGTCGCGTCAGGATCTCTAGGGAAGAAATCACGTAACAATGCCTCTATACTTGCCTTGGCTGACGGTTTTCGTATTGATTTCATGCGTATGATGACGCGATCTACATAACATTCAAGTGACTCATTGAACAGTCCATCCTTGTCACCGAATCTTTGATAAATGCTAGATCGAGATAGACCTGTAGCTTCCGTCAAGTCACTGATAGATGCCATTGCGAAGCCATGACGCCAGAATACCCCAACAGCGGCGTTGATCACTGTGCTTTCGTCATATTGGGATTTACCGCTCATACGTTCTCCATCTTGAGCCAAGGGTGCTGCTTAGGCCATGCACAACTGTGTTCCCTAGAATCTTGTGTATCATTTGCGCTCATCCTGCCCAGCACCACTTTATCTTCCGCCGATTACCCGGACAGCCAATTGCAAAGCCAATCACTTCTCGAGAGTTCCCAAGGGCAATTTTTTTTGCGCAACTGATTTTCAAAATCAGCCTAATCTTTTTCATTTGAGAGTTCATATCGGTCACACAACCCCAGCGAAGCGTTTTTCGTTCAAGCGTGGGTAGTCGTTGTAGCCAACTGAGCCAGGATTTTCAATGTCGTAGATCGTTTCAGAATTAATGGTATTAAGGAGGGCTCCAACACGAATCCGCTCAACCAAATCCGGATTCGCAATATAGAGGCGACCAAAGCCAACAGCATCGGCTGCCCCGGTCGCCACTGCCTCTTTAGCCATGTCGATATCGAACCCATCATTGACAACACAAACGCCGCTGAACGCCTGCTTAATATCCTGTAAAAGCGCATCTGGCCCAGGTGTTTCCCGAATATACAAAAAGGCTAGGTGACGTTTCCCGAGCTCACGGGCAACGTACCTAAAGGTTTGTGCTGGATCACTGTCTCCGACGTCATGGCTAGGTGAACGTGGGGCCAGGTTGATACTCACACGCCCTGCACCCCATACTGAGACTGCAGCATCGACTACCTCAAGCATAAACCTGGCACGGTTCTCGACCGAACCACCGTATTTATCACTGCGATGATTGGAGCGGTCTTGCAGAAATTGGTCGAGGAGATAACCGTTCGCACCATGTATGGTAACTCCGTCAAAACCAGCCCTTTGCGCGTTAACGGCTGCTGAACGGAATGCTGCCACCCGATCTTGGATCTCTGATTCTGTTAGAGCATGCGGTTCTACATAAGACTGCTTGGGACGGGTAAAAGGAATATGACCTGCTGCCGCAATTGAGCTAGGCGCGACCGGCAGCTCAGTACCAGCGAGGGCCGGATTAGAAACCCTCCCCACATGCCAAAGTTGAGCAAAAATTCTCCCGCCCGCTTCATGGACGGCGTTGGTGACACCGCGCCAGCCTGCAACCTGTGACTCACTCCAGATTCCCGGAACATGGGGGTACGCCACTGCCTCAGGCATGATCGGAATTCCTTCCGAAATAATCAGACCTGCCGATGCGCGTAATCGATAATGCTCGGCCATAATATTGTTGGCTACATTACCCGGCGCGCGAAGTCGGGTGAGCGGGGACATAAAAATACGATTCGGAAGGCTAAGTGCACCGACTGTGATCGGATCAAGAAGGCTTGTCATTTCAAAACCTCGTTATAAAGTTAGATATCTAAGCGATTGGCTTGGCATAAATTAAATTACTTCATCGTTCTTGCGCGAGCTCGCCAAACATTGCTATGTTTTCCAGTAACCATGCTGGCAATGTTCTTGGCGCATGTCCGGTCAATACCTGAACTGTGGAAGTGCTCTCGCTAAGCACCGATTGAGAAAAAATTAGATCCAAGCCAGTTAATACGTCTGCCACTAATTCATTCTTTCCAGACGAAAGCAGATGTTTTCGGTGCTCTGCTAAACTTCGGTGATGATAGCGAACATCCCGCCCCAGAAAAAAAGACAGTTCTTCAGCGATCTTAGGCATGCTCCAAGCATGTTCCCCGGTTAAATGAAAGGCTCGTTGGTAGTCGTTACTATTGGGGTCGAGCAACACAGCGCGAGCACAGTCGGCAATGTCACGCGTATCGATTAGGTTCACCGTTCCGTTTCCAGCGGCACCGCCCCAAGTATCCTTCATAACCGACTCGCCCCCGAGCGCGAGAACGTCGAAGAAAGTTGTAGGGCGTAGCAGTGTGTAACCGATGTCGCAAGTGGACAGGTAAGACTCAATACGCGTATGCCAATCGTATGGGTGCAGCCTCAATGGAGGGCCGAACACGGATAGCTTGACGATGTGGCGTACACCAGCGCCGATGGCAGCATCAATCAAAGCGATTTCGTTTTTAGCCTGCCAAGGTGACGTACCGTGTGCCAAGAACAGTCGTTCAGCGCCCTGCAGCGCATCTTGAAGCGTAGTCAAATTATCAAAATCTACGGTTGCTTGAGCGACATTAGTGGCGAAGTGCGCTGGATCAGGTTTACGCGTAAGTGCAATTAATTTGATCGGATCATTGCTCAACGCATTGATCAAGGCCGATCCCACGCGACCTGTAGCACCGGCGACCGCTATGCGGGGAGTGTGAGCAGAGGTAAGAGATATTTGAGGCACTTCAAGCTCCCGGACGCATCTTGGAATGATCATTCCAGTAAATATGGAATGATCGTTCCGGCGTGTCAAGCTCCGTAAGCTTGTTTTGGCTAGACGACAGCTGATATGGGCTATATCTGGCTTTTTAACTGGCGAACCAACCCCTAGTCATAAAGTGTCGCGATTATCAGGTGCTCAACAGCTGATCCGGGCGTAGGAGGGCGCTGCTCTCACCCCACAATGCATAAGGGCCTGGATTAATGTACTGTAGGAATAGTTGAAATGAAGCATGTCCAGCCTGTACTTTCTTCGTTTGTAAAATCTAGGAAAGATGTTCCTTGAACCACTCAAGCGCAGCAGAGCTTGATTGATCGAATTTTGTGGTATATGGATCGAAATGGCCGCCTTGAATCGTTACGAGTCGCTTTGGTTCAAGGGCGCGCTCGTAGGCCGCCAGTTCAAGATCAGTGAGTGTGATCGTATCTTGAAGGGCGACGACCATTAGTAGCGGCGTAGGGGACACGCGAGCAATCCACGCGCCTGGCTCGTACATGCGAGCAGCGCGAGTCGAGCGTACCGTGACACTGTTTTCCCAAGCGCCGTCGGGCACTGGCTGCAGATAAAAATCGACAGCATCCTTGTCGCGATACGAAGCAGAAACAGCAGGATCAGCAGAGACTATGGTTTGCCTACGCGGCGGCTCGCCTCGTGCCTGCTCACGCTCGTCCGCAGCGAACGCATCCTCGAGAGATAAAACAGCATTAGGCGGGATGCGGCGTTGTCCTTGTTCGAAGCCGCTGATCGTAGGTACCTGCGCCACAACTGCACGTATGCGACGTTCGGTGGCGCCAAGCACAAGTGCATGACCGCCGGCATAGCTTGTGCCCCATAAGCCTATTCGCTTCGCGTCAACGATGTCCTGGTTTTCGAGAAAGCTGATCACACGCCGCCAATCAGCGATCTGGCACCAAGGATCGATATCCTGGCGTGGCGTACCTTCGCTGGCACCAAAGTTGCGATGATCGTGCAGGAGGACGACAAACCCATTGGACGCGAATTTCTCAGCAAATCGCTCTAGGCCATGTTCCTTCACGCCGGCATAACCATGGGCCATTGTGATAGCAGGGTATGGGGCTGTGTCAGCTGTGGGAACGTAAAGCCATCCACGCAGCATGATCCTGCCTTCAGCTTCGACCTCGATATCGGTACGTTCGAACATGTAGATACTCTTTTTAATGGGAATCGGGCAGCACCATAAGCCGTATACCGCTTGCACGGTCTGTTGCTTTAGTCCGTTAATGTAAATCAGCTGCTTGGCCGCTCAAGCTTGAAGAGCTGTCCTCTCCAATTTCTAAGTAGTCTGCTGGCCCAACTCCGCGCAGGATCGGTCGTGCATCAAACGAATGCGTGAAGAGTAATGTTCAGGATGGTAGCTGCATCATCCTGATACCCGTTCGAAAGTGGTTTCGGATCGGAACCCATGAGACCCACGACAGTAAATCGAGCGAGATGTTTGTTAGATCCAAATGTGCTAAACCGTCAAAAGAACAGTGCAGCTCCGGCCTGTTATTTGTTTACCCAAGGCATAGAAAGGTCAATGTCAGAGACTAGCTTTCCGCCGCCGAAGCTCATGTTCTCCAGGGGAACCGCATACATGATCAGGCTGATATCGTCCTGGCTGACGCCCACCATTTCTACCGCATAACGGGTGACCAGCTCCGCGAGCTTGCGTTTTTGCTCCACTGTCCTGCTCGTGCCTATTGTCACCGTTACGACCAGACGCTTATCAGATCTCTCCACTTCAGGAAAAGTCGGATGGATGAAAAGCTCATCGTCCTTGTGCTCACTGATGATGATGAAACGGTCATCCTTGGGCGTATCCATGGCTTCATGAAGAGCGAGATTCAAGACATCCGCCAGCGCGCGTTTCTCTTCGCTAGGGATGGTCTGAAAAAGACTTCCCGAATCTGTTGAAATACGCTGATCCCGCCAGCCGAGTTTTTCCATGAAGCAGATGACCTTCGCCGACGCCGAGTACGCAGGTAAGCGCAAGCAGACCCGCAAAGAATTGTTCCTGATCGAGATGGATCAGGTGGTGCCGTGGAANCGTAGGTCAGTCGGGGTTTACATGACTGATCCTTGCAGCGCTCGTACCAACTTTTATCGACTCATAAATCTCTTATAAATCAATGGCTTAGCAAGTCAATGTAAAGCGTTATTCATGCGCTTTGCATGATGCTCGATTTGCGCAGCATGCAATTTGCACGATCACACTTGGCGGGGCAGCACGACACTGAAGCAGGAGCCTTCGCCCAGACGGCTGGTTAGCTCGATACGACCGCCATGGGCCTGGACGATTTGCTCGCTGATAAACAGGCCCAACCCGAGCCCCTGCGGGGCATTGGCGCCTGAGACGCGCTCGAATTGCTCGAACACTCGCTGCTGATCTTCGGCGCAAATCCCCAGGCCTTGATCGCGTACCTCGGCGCGGACAAACTCATCGCCCACTTTCACCCGAACCGATACCGGCTTGCCCTCGCCATAGCGCAATGCATTGGTGAGCAGGTTGGCCAGCACCTGCTCGATACGAAATTCGTCCATCAGCACTGGCGCTGGGCCATCCACTTCTAGCTCGATATGGTTACCGCTGCTGGCGAATTGCGTGCTCAGGTTTTCCATCACATTGCGGGCCAATACACTGAGGTCGCCTGGCTGCGGCAGTACCGAGAGCTTGCCCGTGCGGATCCGCGAGACGTCCAGCATGTCGTCGATCAGGCGGCTCAGGCTACGGATCTGGCGTTCGTCGCGGCTGATCATCTCGCGCAGTTTGTCCGGGGTGAAGGCGTCCTCGCGACCTTGCTCCAGGCGCATCCTGCGCAGTTGTACGTCGAGGATCAGGCCGTTGAGCGGTGTACGCAGCTCATGGGAGGCAATTGACATGAAGGTGTCGCGCATCTGCACGGCTTTTTGCAGTTCGGCCTGGGTTTCGCGCAGTTCGTCGAGTAGCGACTCCTGTTCTCGGCGCGCCGCTTCCACCGCCTCTAGCTGTTGGCTCAGTGCCTTACGGTGGCGATACAGTTCGACGAACATCGCCACCTTGCTGCGCACTTCGAAGGGCGACAGGGGTTTGTGCAGGAAGTCCACCGCGCCACTCTCATAACCGCGAAAGGCGTAGTCCATGTCGCGGCCGACGGCGCTGGCGAAGATGATCGGGATGCGCTTGGTCTTTTCTGTACCCCGCATCAGCTCGGCCAGTTCGAAGCCGTTCATGCCGGGCATTTTCACGTCGAGGATGGCCAGGGCAAATTCGTGTTCGAGCAGCAGCGACAGTGCTTCGTCGGCACTGCCGGCCTGGAAGATGATGCGATCCTCGGTTTGGATCAGTGAGTGCAGTGCCAGTAAGTTTTCCGGCAAGTCGTCGACCAGCAGGACCTTGGCTTCGATCTTTCTCAGCATGAGAGGTCGTCCAGTTCAGCCAGCAGCAGGCGCATGCTGGCAAGGGGCAGGAGATAGTCCGGTTGCAGCAGCGCCAGAGCTGCTTCTGGCATGGTCGGCACCAAGGCGTCGGATGGCGTTTGTACCAGGGTCAGCCCTCCTGCCTGTTGGATGGCCAGCAGACCTGCTGCGCCATCCTCGTTGGCGCCGGTGAGCAAGGCTCCGGCCAACTGGGCGGCGTAAGTATCTGCGGCAGATTCGAACAGAATGTCGATCGATGGCCGCGAGAAATGCCGGGGCTCCTCGCGACTGAGAGAAAAGCTGCGATCGCTTTCGATGGACAGGTGATAACCACCTGGCGCCACGTAGACCATGCCACGGCGCAGGTACTCTTTGTCTTCGGCTTCCTTGACCGGCAGCCGCAGGCGGCGGGCGAGCAGCTCGGCCAGCAGGCTGTCGTTACGATCCGGTACGTGCAGCAGGCACACCACCGGCAGACGGTAATCCGGCGGCAGCTCTGCGAGTAGGGTTAGCAGTGCTTCCACGCCACCTGCCGAGGCGCCGATCACCAGCGCTTGCAAGGGCGCACGAGGTTGTTCGCGTAGAGCACGCCGCTGCTCGCTCATCGCTTGCGGAAGATTCGCTCGGGGCGTGAAACCGCCTCGAATTGCTGGGCATATGCGGAGAAGTCCAGGCTCTCCTTGCTGCCTAGGCCGAGAAAACCGCGGTGGCAGAGCGATTCGTGGAACAGGCCAAGGGCGCGATCCTGCAGGTCGCGGTTGAAGTAGATCAGCACGTTGCGGCACGACACCAGATGGGTTTCGGCGAACACGCTGTCGGTGGCCAGGCTGTGGTCGGCGAATGTCACGTTGGCGCGTAGCGACTTATCGAACAGCACGCGGTCATAAGCTGCCGAGTAGTAGTCGGAGAACGCTCGCTTACCGCCGGAGAGCTGGTAGTTCTGCGTGTAGGTACGCAGGTGGTCGAGGGAGAAGATGCCTTGTGCGGCTTTCTCCAGTGAGTGCGGGTTGATGTCCGTGGCGTAGATCATGCTGCGTTCGAGCAGGCCTTCCTCGTGCAGCAGGATGGCCAGGGAGTACACCTCTTCGCCGGTGCTGCAGCCTGCCACCCAGATTTTCGGCGACGGGTAGGTGTGCAGCAGCGGCACCACCTGCTCGCGCAGGGCGAGGAAGTATGTGGGGTCGCGGAACATCTCGCTGACCGGGATGGTGAGGTACTGCAAGAGCTGCATAAAGGCCGCAGGCTCGTACAGGATGCGCTCCTGCAGTGCCGAGATGCTTGAGCACCCCAACTGCGCTTGTGCCTGACGCACACGACGTTTCAGCGACGCCTTGGAGTAGTCGCGAAAGTCGTAGTTGTAGCGCAGGTAGATCGCTTCGATCAGCAGGCGTAGCTCGATCTCGTCGGGCATTACAAGCGCTCCAGTTTGGGCATCCACACGCGAATCAGAGAGAACAGGCGGGCCAGGTCGATAGGTTTGGCCAGGTAGTCGTTGGCGCCGGCCTCGCGGCAGCGCTCCTGGTCATCCTTCATCGCCTTGGCGGTGACCGCGATGATCGGCAGGTTTTTCCAGCGCGCTTGCTGGCGGATTTGCCGGGTGGCTTCGTAGCCGTCCATCTCCGGCATCATCACGTCCATCAGCACCAGGTCGATGTCATCGTGCTCACGCAGCTTGGCCAGTGCTTCATAGCCGTTACGCGCCACTTCGATGGAGGCGCCCTTCTGCTCCAGCGCGCTGGAGAGGGCGAAGATGTTGCGCACGTCGTCATCGACCAGCAGCAGTCGCCGCCCTTCGAACTGTTTGTCACGGTTGCGCGCGGTTTTGAGCATGCGTTGATGTTCGCTGGACAGGTCAGCTTCGACCTTGTGCAGGAACAGGGTGACTTCATCGAGCAGGCGCTCCGGTGAGCGCGCCCCCTTGATGATGATGGAGCGCGAGTATTTGAGCAGCTCGGCTTCTTCATCACGCGTCAGGTTGCGCCCGGTGTAGACGATCACCGGAGGGAAGGAGCAGATGTCTTCTTCGGCCATGCGCCGCAACAGCTCGTTGCCGTGCATATCGGGCAGCTTGAGGTCGATGATCATGCAATCGAAAACGGTGTCGCGCAGTTTATCCAGGGCCTGATTTGCCAGTGCAACGGCGGTGATCTCGACATCTTCGTCGCCGATCAGGCGGGCAACGCTATCGCGCTGCAAGGGGTCGTCTTCGACCAGCAGCACGCGTTTGACCTGCTGGTTGAGCTTGGCTTCGAGCTTGCCGAAGACGTCCTTGAGTTGCTCGCGGCTGGTGGGTTTGAGTGCGTAACCTACCGCCCCCAGATGCAGGGCGGCTTCGCTATGGTCGTCTACCGAGACCACGTGAACCGGAATGTGGCGGGTCTGGGTGTCGTCTTTCAGGCGTTGCAGCACGGCCAGGCCTGAGCCGTCGGGTAGGCGCATGTCGAGCAGAATGGCGTCCGGGCGGTGCTGGCGCGCTAGCTCTAGGGCTTCATTGGCGCTGGTGGCTACCAGGCAGGCGTAGCCCAGCTCATGGGCCAGGTCGAAGAGGATGCGGGCGAAGCGTGTTTCGTCCTCGACCACCAGCACACAGCGTCCAGTACGCTCGTCGAGGTGCTCGCGATCATCTGCAAAAGGCGCAGGGGAGCGTGGTTGTGTGGGCTCGGTGAGTGCTACTACAGGTGCTGTCGGCAACTCTAATGGTGGCGGCGCGAGGGCGCTGGGCTTGGCGCTGTTGCCACTCTCGGTCATCCGCTCGGGCAGCAGCAGGGTGAAGCTGCTGCCTTCGTTCGGCACGCTGTGGACGCTGATCGAGCCGCCGAGCAGCGCGGCCAGATCGCGAGAAATCGACAGGCCCAGACCGGTACCGCCATGGCGCCGGTTGGTGGTGCCGTCGGCCTGGCGGAAGGCCTGGAAGATCACGTCTTGTTGATCTGGGGCGATGCCGATGCCGCTGTCGCGTACGACGAAGGCCAGAGTTTGCTCATCGTGGCGCGAGATGTTGAGCGTCACGCCGCCGTGGTCGGTGAATTTGAATGCATTGGACAGCAGGTTGCGCAGAATCTGTTCGGCACGCTGGCGGTCAGTGAAGAGCATGTGCGGCAGGTTGTCCTGCTGCTCAATCACGAAGCTCAGGCCGCGCTCACTGGCCAGTGGCGTGAATACATCACGCAGTCCCTCGACCATGTTGGCCAGCGCGGTACGCTCGGGGCGCACCTCAAGCTTGCCGGCTTCGACCTTGGCGATGTCGAGGATGTCGTTGATCAGGTTGAGCAGGTCATTGCCGGCCGAATAGATCGACTCGGCGAATTTCACTTGCTCGTCGTTGAGATTGCCCTTGCCGTTCTCCGCCAGCAGCTTGGCCAGGATCAGCGAGCTGTTGAGCGGTGTGCGCAGCTCGTGGCTCATGTTGGCGAGGAACTCGGATTTATAGCGACTGGCGCGTTGCAGTTCTTCGGCGCGTTCTTCCAGTTGCGTCTGGATGCGGCCCAGGGCGGTGTTGCGCTGATCGAGCTCGTCGCGCTGGTCGGCGAGGGTCTGCGCCTGCTCGGCGAGCTTCTCGTTGGTCTGTTCCAGCTCGGCCTGCTGGGTCTCCAGATGCGCCTGGGACTCCTTGAGTACGCGAGCCTGTTGTTCCAACTCCTCGTTGGCGGCGCGCAGTTCTTCCTGCTGGGTCTGCAACTCTTCGTTGAGCTGTTGGGTTTCGCTGAGTACCTCTTGCAGGCGTTGGCGATAGCGTGCGGCTTCCAGTGTCATGCCTATGTGGCTGGCGATGGCCTCCAGCAGTTCGCGCTCATGGGCTTGTAGCGGGCGCAGGAACGCCAGCTCGATGATGCCGTTGACGCGCTCTTCGGACTGCAGTGGTACCAGCGCGATACTGACCGGTTGGCTCTCGCCCAGAGCGGAGGCGACCTTGATGTAGTCGGTCGGCAGATCCTCTAGATAGACCAGTTGCTTGCCTCTGGCTGCCTGCCCGACCAGCCCTTCACCCTGGTAAAAGTGCTCTTTGACGTTGGCGTTATCACTGAACCCGTAGCCGGAGACACGTTGCAGAGCGCCACTGTGGGCATCACGCAAATACAGCGCGGCAACCACGCAGCCCAGGTATTGCGCGAGAAACTCCAGCGAGCGGTCGGCAAGCTCGCCCACATATGGCTGACCGAGCAGGCGTTCTGCCAACTGGTTCTGGCCATCGCCAAGCCAGGCGCGGCGGCGCTGCTCTTCGGCGTACTCAGCCTGCAGGCTCATGGCTTGAGAGTAGGTCTGCGAGAGATTGACCAGCTCGCGCCGCCCAAACAGTGCTAACAAGCCGCTGAACAGGATGCTGATGGTCAGGTAGGCGCCAGCACCCCAGGTCGTGATATCGCTGACCTTGGCATTACGTTGCTGGCGTAGCGTGCGCTCATTACTGATGAAGCTGGTCAGCTCCTCGCGAATATCATCGGTCAGATTCTTGCCACGGCCGCGTTTCACATCGTCTGTGACGTCAGCATTGGCGCGACGCTCTGCAATCATTTCCTGGGCATACAGGTCCCATTGTTCCTGCAGCACTTGCAGGCGTTGTATATAGGGGATCTGAGATGGGTTATCGGAGACCATCTCGATGAGCTGATTGGTACGCGGACGCAGCTCGTCACGTGCCAGCTCGTAAGGCGCGAGGTACTCCTCATTCCCGCTGAGCATGAAGCCGCGTAGGCCGGTTTCCATGTCGAGCGTCATGCGGTACAGCTCGCTGGCACGGTTGAGCACCTGATCGGTGTGCTCGACCCAGCGAATCACGTTGAGCAGGTAGCCGATGACCACAGCGAAAAACAGAGCGCTGGCCAGTCCCAGGCCAAGCGGCAGGGCAAAATTACGATTGAGGATGCGACGAAAGCTTGCCTCGTCCATGGCGGACTCATTCGACACTGGGACGTCCATTCGATGATTGTCTCGCTGCTTTATGTAGAAGGTTGGCGTGTGGCACACTGACAGCGTGCAGACGCCGAAGTTTGCCAAACATCCACCGATTTTGCGCGCATAAACCGAGAACTTCATGGCTCAGACCGACTCCGCACTGATCAAGACCATCGTGTTGGTCGAGGATGACGATGTCGTCCGCCCGCTCACGGCGGAGGTCTTGCAGGAATTTGGCTACCACGTCCAGGCCCTGCGTGATGCTGCCAGTGCGCTGGAGTGGCTGCGTGGTGATCAGCCGGTCCATCTGTTGATGAGTGATATCGGCCTGCCTGGTATGGATGGACGCGAGTTGGTCGAAGCGGCGCGCCGCTTGCGACCAACCTTGCCAGTGCTGTTCGCCAGTGGTTACGACGAGCGCGAGCTGCTTGATCAGGTGCGTGCCCGCGACAACGGCGCGGCCACCGAGAGCATCGTCAAACCCTATGACTTCATGCAGTTGGCCAATCGTCTGAGCACGCTCACCAGCGCCTAACGGGGCGTTGAGTCGCTATCCGGTTTTTCTCCAATATTGTGCGAACAAGCATTTTTCAATGGCCTGTTAATGGGCGGCCTGCTGGTTGAGCACCAGCAGGCGCGCGGCAGTTTCCGCGTCCGGCTGGCCATCGTAATTGGCTGGGCGGTATTTCATCTGAAACGCGGCGATGACATTGCGCGTGGCTTCGTCCAGTTCGCCGCTTTGCGGCACCTCATACCCTTGGCGCGCCAGTTGCTCCTGAAACCACTCGACGCTGGGCAGGCTGGCGGCGAATAGCGCCTGCTGGCGTGCCACCTCGGTTTCATCCGGCCAGGGAATCAGACCTTCATCGGCCAGGCGCTTCCAGGGAAACAGTGGGCCCGGATCGACCTTGCGCTGCGGCGCGATATCGCTGTGGCCGATGATCGAGCCCAGCGGCAGTTGGTGACGACGCACGATGTCCTTGAGCAGAGCCACCAGTACGTCGATCTGCTGCGGCGCGAAGGGCTGCCAGTAGCGGCCCTTTGGCGTGTCGTAATAGCCCTGGTTAACCATCTCGATGCCGATGGTCGAGGCATTCAGCCAGGTGCGGCCTTGCCATGAGCTGACTCCGGCGTGCCAGGCGCGGCGGTTTTCATCGACTAGGCGATAGAGCGTCGCCGGGCGGTCGCCGATCAGGTAGTGGCTGCTGACGTCGCTGCTGGTCAGCAGCTCCAGCGAGCGCGCCAGGTCAGCGGAGGTGTAGTGCAGCACCACGTACTGCACGCGGCTGTTCTGGCCGACGGCTTGGTGGCTGTCGTCGATACGCAGGCCGCTGGTGCAACCGGCGAGCAGAACAAGGGTGAGGGCAAGGCAGAAAGACTTCATAAATGACTGAATACGCTCTGCAGGTTGTCCAGCAGCATGTCGACGCTGAGCATGATCAGCAGCATGCCCATCAGTCGCTCCACCGCCATCAACCCGCGGTTACCGAGAAAACGCTGCAGGAACGAGGCCTGCAGCAGGATGAATGCCGTCGCCGCCCAAGCCAGGATCAGCGCCAGGTACAGCTCCCAGAGCGGCCCGGTGTGGGTGTTGCGCAAGGTCATCAGCACCGCGAGGGCCGATGGCCCGGCCACCGCTGGCGTGGCTAGCGGCACCAGCATCGGCTCGCCGTCCGGCACGTCGCCGAGCAGGCCCTGCGGGCTGGGGAAGATCAGGCGCATGGCGATGACGAACAGGATGATACCGCCGGCAATCGCGGTCGCCTCCCGCGACAGGCCCAGCGCGCTGAGGAATTTGTCACCAAAGGTGAGGAACAGCAGCAGTAGGCCGAGTGCGAACAGCAGCTCGCGCGCCGCGACCCACAGGCGACGGCGCGGCTCGACGTTCTTCAGGGCGGCGATGTAGATGGCGATATTGCCGAACGGGTCGGTGACCAGAAAGATCAGTACGGCAATGCTGAGAATGTCCATGGCGGCCTCCGGTGAGCGGGGCTGCGTAGTCTAGAGAGGCTTCGGGCGCCACGCGAGGGGCTTAGAACCTGTTCACGATCTGCTGTGCGTCGGCCATGCAGCGTTGAAACCAGCCTCGCGTGCGAGCCCAGTCAAAATGCTCATTTACAACTCGTAAACTGCGCTTTTTCGCCTGGTTTCGCCTTGCCTGGCTCTAGCTCGCGAGATCCTGAACAGGCTCTTAGTCCTCGAAGACCAGCGGGCAATGCTCGGCGCCTTCGAGCTTGAGGATTTCCTCCACCACCTGCGGCCGCGCCTGGCGCAGTACCAGGTGGCGTTGCAGCACCTGCAAACGGCGTGCTTCCTGGTGCAGCATCTCGATGCCGGCGTAGTCGATGAAGTTGATATGCCGGGCATCGATTACCACCCGCGGGGCGTGGCTGTTCTGCAGTAACTGCTGGATGTAATGGCAGGCGCCGAAGAAGATCGAGCCCTCGATGCGCAGCACCTCGTCGTCGCCGTCCTGCCACAGACGCACGCGCGGCTGTGAGGTGCGCTTGAGGTAGAAGAACAGCGAGGCCAGCACGCCGGCATAGATCGCCGTCTGCAGCTCCAGCACCAGGGTGGCGGTGAAGGTCAGCAGCATCACCACGAACTCGGCGTGGCTGACCCGGCGCAGCGCGCGGATCGCCGCCAGATCCACCAGGCCCCAGCAGATCAGCAGAATACCGGCGGCCATCACCGGCAGCGGGATATGCGCCAGCAGCGCGGCGCCGAACAGGGCGAACAGCGCCACCAGTAGCGCCGAGCATATTCCGGCCAGCGGCGTGCGCGCGCCGGCTTGCAGGTTGAGCGCCGAGCGAGTGAAGGAGCCGGCCGACAACGAGCCGGAGAACCACGGGCCGATGATGTTCGACAGGCCCTGGGCGCGCACTTCCTGATTGGCGTCGAGGAACTGATGTGATTTGACTGCCAGGGCGCGGGCGATGGACAGGCTGGTGACCAGCCCGAGCATGCCGCAGGCCACCGCTGCCGGTAGCAGGCGCAGCACGTCATCGAGGTCAAAATGCAGCGCGGTCAGTGGCGGCAGGTTACCGGCGAAGGAGGCCACCAGGGCGATCTGCTCGGCGTAGCTCGTCGGCAGCAACCAGGCCAGCAGGCTGCCGCCAATCAGGCCGATCAGCAGCGCTGGCGCCTTCGGCCAGAGGCGGCGCACGGCCAGGCTCAGCAGCAAGGTGAAGGCGGCCAGGGCCAGGCTCGGCCAGTGTGTCTCGGGCAGGTGCTGGCCGATCTGCAGCAGGCTGCTCAGCGCGGTGGCCTGGCTTGGCACCTCGACGCCGAGCAGGTTGGGCACCTGGCCGATGGCGATGACCAAGGCCGCACCGAGGGTGAAACCAAGCACCACCGACTGCGAGACGAAGTTCACCAGGGCGCCGAAGCGCAGCAGGCCGAGCAGCCACTGGAACAGCCCGGCAAGGAAGGTCAGCAGCAGCACCAGGGCGATGAACTCCTCGCTGCCTACCTTGGCCATGGGGCTGACGCTGGTGAACAGAACGATAGAGATGGCCGCCGTCGGCCCACAGATCAGGTGCCAGGACGAGCCCCACAGGCAGGCGATGATCACCGGCACGATGGCCGCATACAGGCCGTATTCGGCCGGCAGTCCGGCGATCAGCGCGTAAGCCAGCGATTGCGGCAGGGCCAGGATGGCGCCGGTCAGGCCCACCAGCAGATCGTTGCCGAGGGTGCTGCGGCGAATGCCGGGCAGCCAGCGCAGGAAAGGCAACAGGGTCTGAAGATCGGGGAGCGGCATCGTTGGCGAGTTGATTGCGTCCAGAAGCGTGAAGTGTAAACGACATGGCCAGGCCGCCGCTGGCGCTCTGCCTGCGGTCATCACTGTTCGTGCCCGGTAGGAGCGGCTTCAGCCGCGATCAGGGTCAGGCTCTGCACCACCCCGGATCGCGGATAAACTCGCGCCTACGGGCGAGCGTTACAGCCGCGCCTTCACCGCCGCCAGACCGTCGCCGCCATCGCGGGTGGTCACGCCCTGCAACCAGCCATCGAGCACCTGCGGGTTGGCCTTGAGCCAGGCCTTGATCGCCGCGTCGTTGCTGGCCTGCTTGCTCAGCACCTGATCCATGATGGCGTTCTCCATGGCCTGGGTGAAGCGCAGGTTGCTCAGCAGCTTGCCGACGTTCGGGCACTGCGCGGCATAGCCCTTGCGCGCCAGGGTGTTGACCTGGCCGCTGGCGCCGAAATATTTCTCGCCGCCCTTCAGATACTTCATGTCGTACTGCACGTTCATCGGGTGCGGCGTCCAGCCGAGGAACACCACGAACTGCTCGCGTTTTACCGCACGCCCCACCTGCACCAGCATCGCCTGCTCGCTGGACTCCACCAGTTTCCAGTCACCCAGGCCGAACTCGTCGGCGGCAATCATCTGCTTGATCGACTCGTTGGCCGGTGCGCCGGAGGCGATGCCATAGAGTTTGTGGTCGAACTTGTCCGCGTACTTGTCGAGGTCGGCGAAGGTCTTAACGCCGGCATCATAGGCGTAGGTCGGCACGGCGAGGGTGTACTCGGTGCCTTCGAGGTTCTGCGTGACCTTGTCCACCTCGCCGCTGGCGACGAACGTGTCGTAGTTGCTCTGCTGCGCGGGCATCCAGTTGCCGAGGAAGACGTCAACCTGGCCCTTCTGCAGCCCGGCGAAGATGATCGGCACGGCCAGGGTCTGGCTCTGCGCCTCGTAGCCCAGGCCATCGAGCAGGAAGCTGGCAATGCCGTTGGTCACGGCGATGTCGCTCCAGCCTGGATCGCCGAGTTTGACGCTGCTACAGGCTGCATCCTCGGCCCAGACATTGCCGGCGCTGGCGAGCGCGGTGGCGAGCAGTAGCCCGTTGAATCGGTTCATGGCGTCTCTCCTTTTTCTTTTGTGTTGGGGGGGCGGCAGTCGGTAAAGGTTCACACCTGTGGGAAGCGTGCGCGACGTTCCAGATCGTCCAGATCGATATGGTTGCGCATGTATTGCTGGCTGGCGTCGACCAGCGGTTGGTGATCCCAACTGGTCAGCTTGCCCTGGCTCAACGCTTCGGCCACCAATCGGCGGCGTCGCTGACTGGCCAGGGTGGCGGCGTGAATGGTGGCCATGTCCCAGCGCTCGCGAGCCTCGGCGAGGAAGCCGGCGAGGATGCCTTTGTGTTCGCTGCAGTCGGCCAGGTTGTGCAGCTCCTGCGGGTCGCTGTCGAGGTCGAACAGCAGCAGCGGGTCTTGCTCGGAGTAAACGAATTTCCACGGCCCGCGACGAATCATCATCAGCGGGCTGACGGTGCCTTCGGCCATGTATTCGCCGAGCACCTCGTCATGCCCGCCCTCGCCCTTGAGGTGCGGCAGCAGCGACTGGCCTTCCAGCGCGAGGCCTGCATCGACCTGGCCGCCAGCCAGTTCCACCAGAGTCGGCAGCAGATCGAGGGTCGACACCGATTGGCTGACCCGGTGCGCGGCGAAGCGCTGCGGCGCATGCACCAGCAGCGGTACGCGGGCGGCCATCTCGAACCAGTGCATCTTGTACCAGAGGCCGCGCTCGCCGAGCATGTCACCGTGGTCGCCGGAGAAGACGATCAGGGTGTCCTCGGTCAGGCCGCATTCCTCCAGGGTCTTCAGCAGCTTGCCGATGTTGTCGTCGATGTAGCTGCAGGCGCCGAAGTAGGCACGGCGCGCGTCGCGGATCTTGTCCTCGGGCAAGGGCTTGTCCCACAGGTCGATGACTTTCAGCAGGCGCTGTGAGTGCGGGTCCTGCTCGGCCTGGTCGATGTGTTGGCGCGGCAGGGGAATGTCCACGCCCTCGTAGCGATCCCAGTATTCGCGGGGAATGGTGTAGGGGTCGTGCGGGTGGGTCATCGATACGGTCAGGCAGAACGGCTGCTCGGGCGTCAGGCGCACGTGGTCGTAGAGGTACTGGCGCGCCTTGAACACCACCTCTTCGTCGAAGTCGAGCTGGTTGCTGCGCACGCAGGGCCCGGCCTGTAGCACCGAGGACATGTTGTGGTACCAACTGGCGCGCACGTCCGGCTCGTCCCAGTTCACCGCCCAGCCGTAGTCGGCCGGGTAGATGTCGCTGGTCAGACGCTCCTCATAGCCATGCAACTGATCCGGGCCGCAGAAGTGCATCTTGCCCGAAAGCGCCGTGCGGTAGCCGAGGCGGCGCAGGTAGTGGGCGTAGGTCGGCACGTCGGCGGGAAAGTCCGCAGCGTTGTCATAGGCGCCGATTTGTGAGGGCAGCCGCCCGCTGACCAGGGTGAAGCGCGATGGCGCGCACAGCGGGCTGTTGCAGTAGGCCGAGTCGAACACCACGGCCTGCTCGGCCAGCTTCATCAGGTTGGGCATCTGCACCGGCGAGGCGGCATCGTGCAGCGGCAGGATCGGCGCGGCCATCTGGTCGGCCATGATGAAGAGGATGTTCGGGCGCTTCATGGTGGCGGCTATTCCATACTGTGGGTTTATGCGACAGTGCGGGCACCATGATTCCGGTAGAACGGCGGCAGGGTAAACCCGGCTGCGACACATGCCTCGGATAAGTAGAGCTTATGTTTAAAGCTATCGATGGGCTGTCGCTCGACGCGCTGCGCGTGTTCGAGTCGGCGGCGCGCCAGCTCAGTTTCACCGCCGCCGCCAGCGAGCTGGGCAGCAGCCAGCCTGCGATCAGCCAGCAGATCAAGCGCCTGGAGCAGCAACTGGCCACGCGCCTGTTCGACCGCGTCTATCGCGGCATCGTCCTGACCGAGGCCGGTGAGCTGTTGCTGACTCATGTGCAGGAGGGACTGGCGGCGCTCGACGCCGGCCTGGTGGCGGTCACGGCGCGACAGCAGCATGAAGTGCTGCAGGTGGCCACCGACTTCGCCTTTGCCGCCTATTGGTTGATGCCGCGTCTGCAGCGCTTCAATCGCCTGTACCCGGAAGTGGACGTCAGCCTGATCACCAGCGAGCGCGATACGGCCACGCTGCCCAGTGAGATCGATGTGGCGATCCATTTCGGTGACGGCCGCTTCAAGCACGGCGACGCGCATCTGCTGTTTCGCGAAGAGGTATTCCCGGTGTGCAGCCCGCGCCTGCTCGGCGAGCGTCAGCCGCCGCTGCCGACCAGCGTGCTGACCGAGCTGCCGCTGCTGCACCTGCGCCCGGAGCATCGCTCGCGCTGGTTCGATTGGGAGGGGCTGTTCCGCGCCCTGGGCATCGCCAGCCTGCCGACACCCGGCGCGCTGCGCTTCGACAACTACACCCTGCTGATCCAGGCCGCCATTGCCGGGCAAGGCGTGGCCATCGGCTGGCGCCATCTGGTCGATGAACTTCTCGCGCAGGGGCTGCTCTGTCGTCTGGGTGATGCCCACGCGCACTCGGCGCTGGGCTATTACCTGGTGCTGCCCGAGCGTAAACGCCGCCAGCGCCTGAGCGCACGTTTCGTCGACTGGCTGCAGGCCGAGCTGCAAGCTCCGGCAGCAACCGTTTGAGCGAGCCATACTGCAATCGCTACGTGTGAATCTCTATACTGAGCGCCGCCGTTTTTCGGCCGTTTTCGCAACCGGTCAGGCGGCCCCCACACACCAACCGGTGAACATATCTGTGAAACTTCGTCATTCGATTTTGGGCCTGCTGCTGTGCGGCAGCCTTGTAGTTTCGAACCTCCAAGCCGCTCCGGCCCAACCCAAGCAAGAACTGGCCGCCGGTAGCGCGCTGCTGGTCGACCTGAAGAGCGGCAAGGAGCTGTATTCCAGCAACCCCGACCTGCGCCTGCCGATCGCCTCGGTGACCAAGCTGATGACCGCCATGGTGGTGCTCGACGCCAAGCTGCCGCTGGATGAAGTGCTGCCGGTCAACATCCGCGATACCAAGGAAATGCAGGGCGTGTTCTCCCGCGTGCGTGTCGGCAGTGAGCTGAGCCGCCGCGACATGCTGCACCTGGCGCTGATGTCCTCGGAAAACCGCGCCGCCGCCAGCCTCGCCCACCACTATCCGGGCGGCCAAGCGGCCTTCATCAAGGCGATGAACGCCAAGGCCAAGGCACTGGGCATGACCCACAGCCGCTTCGTCGAGCCGACCGGCCTGTCCGAGGAAAACGTCTCCACCGCCCGCGACCTGGCGCTGATGGTCAAGGCCGCGACCCGGTACCCGCTGATCCACCAGTTCACCACCGACTCGGAAACCACCATGGCCTTCCGCAAGCCCAACTACACCCTGGGCTTTCGCAACACCAACGCTCTGGTGCGCAAGGCCGATTGGGACATCTACCTGAGCAAAACCGGCTTCACCAACCCGGCCGGTCGCTGCCTGGTGATGGCGACCACCATGGCCAACCGCTCGGTGGCGTTCGTGGTGCTCGGTGCTTTCGGTAAATACACCCACATGGCCGATGCCAACCGCCTCAAGCGCTGGCTGGAAACCGGCAAGGTGTCGCCGGTGCCAGCCGCTGCCCTTAGCTACAAGCAGCAGAAGCTGGCCGAATGGAGCCTGCAGGCTAAGCACTGAGGCACTGCTGGCAAAAAAGGGCGACTCATCGAGTCGCCCTTTTTGTTGCCGCGTTTACAGGGCGGCCTCACATCCATCCCAGCCAGCGCCACCAGGTCAGCGCGAACAGCAGCATCAGCCCGTAGCCGATCAGCGTCAGCCAGATACCGGTATGCAGAAACTGACGCGAGGTGAATGTCTCGGTGCCGATGCAGACCATGTTCTGTGGCGCGTTGATGGGCAGCAGGAAGCCGAAGCTGACCACGTAGCCGAGCAGCATGCTCATGCCCCGTGGATTGATGTCGCCGCCGAGCTGCAGCAGCAGGGCGATCAGAATGGGCAGCATCGCCGAGGTCAGCGCCGTGGCACTGGCGAAGCCGAGGTGGATCACGATGAGAAAGGCGCTGAGTACGGCGAAAACGAAAAAGGGCGACAGCCCCTGCAGGCCCAGGTTGGCCACCAGCAGCTTGGCCAGCCAGGTACCGGCGCCGGTCGCCAGTACCGCCCCGCCGAGGCTGATGCCGACGCCAAAGACAATCACCGTACCCCATGGAATGCGCGGCTGCGCCTGCTTCCAGCTCATCACCCCAAGCCCCGGCATCAGCAAGGCGGCCAGGCCGACCAGCGTGGTGGAGGCGGTATCGAAGTTGTGCAACTTGCCTTCTGTGGCCCAGAAGCCCAGCAGCGTCAGGACGATGGCCAGTAGCTTGCGCTCATTGCCCGTCATCGGCCCGAGTTCACCGAGTGCCTTGTGCACCGCCTCCTTGCCGCCCTCGATGCGCTCGGTCTCCGGCGGCATCACCCGCAGAATCACCCAATACAGCACCGCCGACATCAATAGGCACCAGGGTGCGCCCGCGATCAGCCAGTCGGTCCAGGTCACCGACTCGCCGAGCAGCTTCTGCATGAAGCCTACGGTGAGCAGGTTCTGCGCCGCCGAGGTCTGGATGCCGACGTTCCAGATGCTGGTGGCCTGGGCGACCAGAATCATGATGCCGCCAGCGAAGGCCGAGCGCTTGTCGACACCGAAGGCGGCGATCACGCCCATCATGATTGGCACCACGCAGGCCACTCGCGCCGTGGCGCTGGGCACGATGAAACTGAGCAGGACAGTGACCACGATGGCGCCGAGCAGCACACGATGGGTGCTGGCGCCGACCTTCGACAGCGTCAGCAGGGCGATGCGCTTGTCCAGCCCGGTTTGCGTCATCGCCGCAGCGATGAACAGCGCTGCCGCCACCAGCGCCAGCGCCGAGTTGGCGAAGCCGCCGAGCGCCATGCTCAGGGCGTCCTTGGTGCCGATCAGTTTGCTCGGGTCGGCCAGGGTCGGCGCACTGCCGAGCAGGAACGCCATCAGCGCCAGGATCAGGATGGCGCTGACCTCATAGCTCACCGCCTCGCTGATCCACACAATCACCGCGAAGGCGAGGATTGCCAGCATGCGTTGACCGACCAATGGCAGCCCCGCCTGTGCCGGCAGCAGAATGATGCTCACGCCCGCCAGCACGGCCAGTATTAGCCCCCAGGGTAGGCGCAAGGGTGAGAAAGATGCAGGTGTAGCAGGCATGTTGGAGAGACTCCGACCAATGGCATGCCGGGACTATGCGCCTGTGGCGCGGGCCATCCATTGTCGCGGATCAGTATTAGGGCATACGGGTGGCCGCCAGCAGGCTCGGCGGTTACCATGCGCGGCCCTGTTCGCAAACCGCACCTGCTCATGAAATCCGCACGCTTGCGCGCCGACCTGCTGGCCGGCCTGACCTCGTCCTTCGCCCTGGTGCCCGAGTGCATCGCCTTCGCCCTGGTGGCCCAGGTCAACCCACTGATGGGCCTGTATGGCGCCTTCATCATCTGCACCCTCACCGCCCTGTTCGGCGGCCGGCCGGGCATGATCTCCGGTGCAGCCGGTTCGATGGCGGTGGTGATCGTCGCCCTGGTGGTGCAGCACGGCGTGCAGTATCTGCTGGCCACAGTGCTGCTCGGCGGCTTGATCATGCTGCTGTTTGGCCTGCTGCGTCTGGGCAAGCTCATCCGCATGGTGCCGCACCCGGTGATGCTGGGCTTCGTCAACGGCCTGGCGATCGTCATTGCGATGTCGCAACTGGAGCACTTCCATACTGAAGATGGCTGGCTGCATGGCGCCGCGCTGTACTGGATGCTCGGGCTGGTGGCGCTGACCATGGCCGTGGTTTACCTGCTGCCGAAGCTGACCCGCGCCGTGCCGCCGGCGTTGGTGGCGATCCTCGGTATCGGCCTGCTGGTGTACCTGCTCGACCTGCCCACGCGCACCCTCGGTGACATGGCGCACATCGCCGGCGGCCTGCCGCAGTTCGCCCTGCCGGATATCCCTTGGAACCTGGAAACGCTGCAGATCATCGCCCCCTACGCGGTGCTGATGGCCATGGTCGGCCTGCTGGAAACCCTGCTGACCCTCAACCTCACCGACGAGATTACGCAGAGCCGCGGCATGACCAACCGTGAGTGCGTGGCGCTCGGTGCGGCCAACATGGTCTCCGGCGCGTTCGGTGGTATGGGCGGTTGCGCGATGATCGGGCAGACCGTGATCAACCTCAGCTCCGGCGGGCGCGGGCGGCTATCCGGCGTGGTTGCCGGGGTGATGATCCTGCTCTTCGTGCTGTTTCTCTCGCCGCTGATCGAGCGCATCCCGCTGGCGGCACTGGTCGGCGTGATGTTCGTGGTGGCGCAGCAGACCTTCGCCTGGGGCTCGCTACGCGTCGCTGGCAAGGTGCCGGCCAACGACGTGCTGGTAATCGTCGCGGTGACCGCCATCACCGTCGCCACCGATTTGGCCACTGCCGTGCTCTGCGGCATCGTTATCGCCGCGCTCAACTTCGCCTGGCAGCACGCCCGCGAACTCTATGCCGACAGCGATCTACAAGCCGATGGCAGCAAGCTGTACCGCGCCCACGGCACGCTGTTCTTCGCCTCCTGCACCACCTTCCTGGCGCAGTTCGACCCGAGCGACGACCCGCAACAGGTCACCCTGGACTGCCGCCACCTGAGCTTCGTCGACTACTCGGCCATCGCCGCGCTGAAAACCCTGCGCGAGCGCTACGAACGCGCTGGCAAGCACCTACGCGTGGTGCACCTGTCCGAGCGCTGCAAGCAGTTGCTCAAGCGCGCGGGATCAGAGCACTGAACACGCAGGATGGCTAGAGCTTCGCGAAACCCACCAACCAGTGTCCGGTTTCGCTACGCTCGACCTGGCTACAAAACCCAAAAAGCCGCTGACGGATCGCTCCGCCAGCGGCTTTTCATTTACCAGAGGTTGGCTCAGCGGCGCGCGCCGCGCACCCCTTCGGCGAGTTCGCGGCACAGTAGCAGCACGCATCTGGCATCCGTAGTGGCGATTGCTTGGGGTGGCAAGGCTATAGGCACAAATCAACCGTCAGGCGGTTTGGTTCAGCAGTTGCTCTGCGATGGTGGCGAAAGCGCTATAGCAACTTTGGAAGTCCGGCTTATCCGCCGTATAGAGCAGTGGCCTCAGGCGCTGTTCGAAGTTTGCCTTCAGCCCTTCGTGGTTAGCTGCAGAGGCCAGACTCCGTCGAAGCACCGCGTATGGGGCCTGGGCAAACTCAGGATGCTGCCTGCCAAATTCCTCCACATCCTTTTGAACCAGAGCGGCAAAGATCTGGCAGGCGGACTCTATTGCATCCGGTTGGCTCTGTGCGATACGCCAGACATCATAGACGTGGCGAACCAAGGCCGTATCAAATTCGCCGCGTTGATATCCGTCCCAGTTCCAGGCGCAGCGGCGCAGTAGGGATAACACCTTTTCGGCCAACGTCTCTGCCACTGTGATACACGTCATGGGAAAGCGTTGCGGGGCTTCGCGTGGGACGAATTGATCCAGCATGTAGCCCATTTCGCGAATCTCAGCGGCCAGCATAGGTGGACGGTGTATTAGCTCAAGCTTGAGTTGGGGACGAAGCACACCTGATACATCCTGAAAATGTGCGTCATAGGCAAGCAATAGGCAGTAGTAGCGCCGACTGGCGCGCATGACAGGATTTTCTCCGTTGTCATGAACCACGAACTCAAAACCCATTTCGGTCAAGCGGCGCTCAACCTCTTGGTGTAAGTCCTTTAAACGCCCGTGAACGCCTTGTTTCAGCGTATAGCCGTGCGGCGGTTCCTCCAGCATGACCTTGATGTCAATGTCTTCGGACATCCGCTGGATCAGGTCGTGAGCCTTTGAAAGACAAGTGCCACCCGCAAAAATCAAACGCGTGGTGAGGTCTATCGATGCTGGCGCGCAATCGCCCTTGCGACGATCCTTCTGGAATGCGGTGTGTACGACCTGGACTTGAGCTAACACTCTCAGGGCATCAGTAATGTGCTGATCTTTTTCAGCTACTGCAGCGGGTAGGTTGCCCAGCATCCCAGCGGCGGCGGCATCTTCGATATCAGACCTAAGCTCGTCTGGAATTTTTCTCATACGTTAACGTGCTATTGCCTACCGTCACTTTCCGCGAAATGCGCCGCCGTCCCGTGCTAACAGTTGCCCCCATGGGGATCTGGGTCGATCTGCCACTGTTGTACTCCAATACGAGCGAGCTTGGTTCCACTGCGATATTGAGCTTGCGAAAAAGCTCTGCCGCGATCATTTCCAGCGTCCCTGCAGCAGTTGGCTGGCCGGTGAACTTGTTGATTCGGGTTTTAGCGAAGGCACCCTTGCTCACACGGACAAGTCTTCCTTCTGCGACAAAGCGAGCAAGCACTCGTCCAACCTGAGAGTCACTGCCCATCTTGGCAAAGTCTGAGCGCAAGACGACCACGCCTGCGCGCTGCTTAATCGAGCGACTCATGCGGTCTTCAAGTTTCATACCCTACCTCCAGCTCGAAGCTATGCGTTACAAGGTCACTGTAGGCTTTAATGACCCTATATACCAATATTTTCAAGGCTTTCACGATACAAAAACTACGCATGGTCGCGCCAGTTTTACATAATTTTTGTACTGGAATCCTGCACGCAGGTTTGCGAGTTAATTTCCCAGCGCGAAGCACAGGCTACTCAGGCTATACCCATGAAAAAGCCGCTGACGGATCGCTCCGCCAGCGGCTTTTCATTTACAGAAGGTTGGCTCAGCGGCGAGCGCTGCGCACCCCTTCGGCGAGTTCGCGGCACAGGGTCAGCACGCCGTTGACCGCTTCGGCCGGCGAGGCGGCCTGGGCGATCTTGTCGATCAGCGCCGAGCCGACCACCGCGCCTTCGGCGCGCTTGGCCACTTCGGCTGCGTGCTCGGGGGTGCGGATGCCGAAGCCGATGCACAGCGGCAGGTCGGTGTGGCGACGCAGGCGCGCCACGGCCTCTTCGACCTGATCCATGGTCGCCGCGCCAGCGCCCGTCACACCGGCCACCGAGACGTAATAGACGAAGCCTGAGCTGCCGTTGAGTACGGTCGGCAGGCGCGCGTCGTCGGTGGTTGGTGTGGTCAGGCGGATGAAGTCGATACCGGCGGCCTGGGCTGGTTCGCATAGCTCGTCGTTATGCTCGGGCGGCAGGTCGACCACGATCAGACCGTCGACGCCGGCCTCTTTGGCGTCACTGATGAAGCGCTCGACACCGTAGCAGAAGATCGGGTTGTAGTAGCCCATCAGCACCAGCGGCGTGCTCTGGTTGCCTTCGCGAAATTCGCGAACCATCTGCAGGGTTTTCTGCATGTTCTGCTTGCCGTCCAGCGCGCGGATGTTGGCGAGCTGGATGGCCGGGCCGTCGGCCATCGGGTCGGTGAACGGCATGCCCAGTTCGATGACATCGGCGCCAGCGTCCGGCAAGCCTTTGAGGATTTCCAGCGAGGTGGCGTAGTCCGGGTCACCGGCGGTGATGAAGGTCACCAGGGCGGCGCGGTTTTCCGCCTTCAACTCGGCGAAGCGATTGTGCAGGCGGCTCATGCGTGTTTCTCCTGTTCGCCCATGTGGTGCATCACGGTTTGCATGTCCTTGTCGCCACGACCGGACAGGTTGATCACCATGAGGTGATCCTTGGGCAACTTGGGCGCGCGTTTGAAGGCTTCGGCCAGTGCGTGGGATGACTCCAGCGCCGGGATGATGCCTTCCAGGCGGCAGCAGTGATGGAAGGCTTGCAGCGCTTCGTCATCGCTGATCGGCACGTATTCGACGCGCTTGATCTCGTGCAACCAGGCGTGTTCGGGGCCGACGCCGGGGTAGTCGAGGCCGGCGGAAATCGAGTGGGCATCGGTGATCTGGCCGTCCTCGTCCTGCAACAGGAAGGTGCGGTTGCCGTGCAGCACGCCCGGCGCGCCGCCAGCCATGCTCGCGGCGTGCTTGCCGGTGTCGACGCCGTGCCCGGCCGCTTCGACGCCGACGATCTGCACGCCTTCGTCATCGAGGAAGGGGTGGAACAGGCCAATGGCGTTGGAGCCGCCGCCGATGCAGGCCACCAGCGAGTCGGGCAGACGGCCTTCTTTTTCCTGCATCTGCTCGCGTACTTCGTTGCCGATCACCGACTGGAAGTCGCGCACCATGGCTGGGTACGGATGCGGGCCAGCGGCGGTGCCGATCAGGTAGAAGGTGTTGTGCACGTTGGTCACCCAGTCGCGCAGCGCTTCGTTCATGGCGTCCTTGAGGGTGCCGGTGCCGGCGGTGACCGGGATTACCTCGGCGCCAAGCAGCTTCATGCGGAAGACGTTGGCCTGCTGGCGGTCGATGTCGGTGGTGCCCATGTACACCACGCACTGCATGCCGAAGCGCGCGGCCACGGTGGCGGTGGCCACGCCGTGCATGCCGGCGCCGGTCTCGGCGATGATGCGCTGCTTGCCCATGCGCTTGGCCAGGAGGATCTGGCCGATGCAGTTGTTGATCTTGTGCGCGCCGGTGTGGTTGAGGTCTTCACGCTTGAGGAAGATCTTCGCCCCGCCGAAGTGCTCAGTCAGGCGCTCGGCGTAATACAGCGGGCTGGCGCGGCCAATGTAGTCGCGCTGGAAATAGGCCAGCTCTTCGAGGAAGGCCGGATCGCTCTTGGCCTTCTCGTACTCGGCGGCCAGCGAGTTGATCAGCGGCATCAGGGTTTCGGCGACGAACTGACCGCCGAAGCGGCCGAACAGGCCGCGGGCGTCGGGGCCGGTGCGAAATGAGGTCATGGCGTGCTCCTTGTCGACAGCGTTGGGCTGGCAGGGCGAGTGAGTGATGGGGCCATTCTACCTCTGGCCGACTCGATGAAAAGCGATTAGATTGCAGTGAAACGTCAGAAAAAGTCACATATTTATGAGCCGAGAACTGCCCCCGCTCAACGCCCTTCGCGCCTTCGAGGCCGCTGCACGTCTGCAAAGTATCAGCAAGGCAGGTGAGGAGCTGCACGTCACTCACGGCGCGATCAGCCGACAGATTCGTGTGCTGGAAGAACAGCTTGGCCTGAGTCTGTTCGACAAGGACGGGCGCGGCGTGAAACTCACCGATGCCGGGCTGCGCCTGCGCGATGTCAGCAGCGAGTGCTTCGAGCGCCTGAGCAATGTGTGCGCTGAGCTGCGTCGTGAAACCGAGGAGCGCCCCTTCGTGCTCGGTTGCTCGGGCAGCCTGCTGGCGCGTTGGTTTATCCCGCGTCTGGATCGCCTGCAGCGCGAGCTGCCCGAGCTGCGCCTGCAACTGTCGGCCAGCCAGGGCGAGCTGGATCCGCGCAGCGCCGAGGTGGATGCCACGCTGCTGTTCGCCGATCCGCCCTGGCCGAGCGATATGCAGGTGTTCGAGCTGGCGCCCGAGCGCATCGGCCCGGTACTCAGCCCGCGCTATGTCAATCATGTGCAACTGAGCGGCGCTAGCGCCGACGCGCTGTATGCCGAACCGCTGCTGCACACCACCTCACGCCCACAGGCCTGGCCGCAGTGGGCGCAGGCACAGGGGCTGGCGCCCGAACGGCTGCAACAGGGGCAAGGTTTCGAACACCTCTATTATTTGCTGGAGGCCGCCGCTGCCGGGCTTGGCGTGGCCATCGCGCCGCAAACGCTGGTGGCCGATGACCTGCGTGCCGGTCGCCTGGTGGCGCCTTGGGGCTTTGTCGACACTCGTGGCTGCCTGGCGCTGTGGACGCGCCGCGCCGATCCGCGTAGCGAGCGCCTGGCGCGTTGGCTGAGGAGCGAGTTGGCGTAACGTCGGCAATATTGCCAAGCCGCCTCTGCAAAGATGACAATGCAATTCATTGTCATTTGATACGAACTCTCTTCATGTCTGCCGACGCCCTGGTGCTACACAGTCTCTACAGCGAACACCACGCCTGGCTGCAAGGCTGGCTGCGGCGCCGCTTGGGTAATCGCTGCGATGCCGCTGACCTGGCGCAGGACACCTTCGTGCGTCTGCTGCGTGCCGGTAATGCCGCGAGCATCCGTGAGCCGCGTGATTACCTGGCCACCGTGGCGCGCGGGTTGATGGTCGACTTTTTGCGCCGCCGCTCGCTGGAGCAGGCCTATCTCGATGCGCTGGCCAATCAGCCGCAGGCCGATCAGCCCAGTGCCGAGCAGCAAGCCTTGCTGCTGGAAGCATTGATGGAGGTCGACCGCATGCTCAGCGGCCTTGGTCACACGGTGCGCGAGGTGTTCATCCTGTCCCAGCTCGACGGCCTGACATACGCGCAGATCGCCGCCCGCCTGGGTATATCTCTGCGTAGCGTGAACACATACATGGCTCGCGCCGTGGAGCATTGCTGCCTGCTGCAGGCGGGCTGGCAGTCGTGACCGAGGCCCAGCGCGCCGCACTCAAGGCGGCCAGTGGTTGGTACGCGCGGCTGTGCTCCGGGCATAGCGACGCCAGTGAACAGCAGGCCTGGCAGCGTTGGTACGACGCCGAGCAAACGCATCGCCAGGCCTGGCAGCAGATTGAGGCATTACGCAGCCAACTGGGCTTGCTGCCCGGTCCTATCGCCTCGTCGACGCTGCGTGGTGTCGATCATGGGCGGCGGCGTCTGCTCGGCAGCCTGGCATTGATCGGCGCTGCATTGCCGCTGGGCTGGTTCGCCTGGCAAAGCGACACCCGCCGCTACTGGCTGGCCGACTTGCGCAGTGGTGTGGGCGAGCGCCGCCACTGGCAATTGAGCGATGGCAGCCGGTTGCTGCTCGGCACGGCCAGCGCTGCGCAGTGGCACACCGATGGGCAGCGTCGCCTGCTGCGCCTGATCAGTGGCGAGGCGATGATCGACAGCGTCGACGAGGCCCGCCCGCTGCTGGTGGAAACCCGTCACGGGGTGGTGCGTTGCCAGGGGGCGCGCTTTTGCGTGCGCAGCGATGAACGCGATAGTCGTTTGGCCGTGCTGGAGCAGCGCGTGGACGTCGCACCGTTGCATCACCTGCAGGACATGCGCGCGCTGGTTGCCGGGCAGCAGTTGCGCTTCGATGCCGAACAACTCGGGCCGCCACGCGCCAACGATGCCGCCACGACAGCCTGGACGCAGGGCAGCCTGCTCGCGCTCGATCAGCCGTTGGGCGAGGTGATCGCCGAGCTGGCGCGTTACCGCCACGGTGTGCTGCGCCTCGACCCTGCTCTGGCGGGGCTGAAAGTGTCCGGCAGCTTCCCTCTGGGCGATACCGACCGCGCCCTGGCGGCATTGGAAAACAGTTTCCCTGTGCACGTGGTGCGACGTAGCGATTATTGGGTGACGTTGGTGCCCAAGGCATAGCCGGAAAAAATCGAGCGAGCTTTGCACTTTTTGCCCGGCTGCTTCGGCCCTCCTGAAAACTGCCTACAGGCCTTAATCTTCAGGGGACATTCATGCGTCAACCTCGCAGCCAACTGCATTCGCTGAGCGCCGCCATTCAAGCTGCGCTGCTCTGTTCTGTCCTGGCGCTGGCTGTGCCGACGGCCAGTGCCGCGCCAGCCGAATCTGCCGTTCAGGCGTTCGATATTCCAGCGGGCCCCTTGGCCGAGGCGCTCAACCGTTATGCCAGCGCTGCCGGGGTGGCCCTGTCGTTCGACGCGGCGCTGTTGCAGGGGCTGCGCAGCCAGGGCTTGCAGGGCACATACGCTGTGGAGGCCGGTTTCGCGCGGTTGCTGCAGGACAGCGGCTTGCGCGCGGTACGCCAGGGTGACGGTGTGTATGGCCTGCAAGCCCTGCCGCAGCAACGCCCGGTGCGCGGCGATGCGCTGGAGCTCAATCCAACCGAAATCACCGTCAGCACCCTGCGTGGCGACACCGCTGTCGGCCAGACCAGCCAGCGCGTGACGGTGATCGACCGGCAGCAGATCGAGCAGCAACTGGCGCTGAGCAGCGATCCGGGGCAGGTGCTGAGCAACCTGATTCCGTCTTACTCGCCGAGCCGGCAGAAGATGTCCAACGCCGGTGAAACACTGCGTGGCCGCACCCCGCAATTTCTCGTCGACGGCGTGCCGCAGGCCAGCTCGATTCGTAACGACGGGCGCAGCAGCTATACCATCGATCTGGCGCAGATCGAGCGTATCGAGGTCATCCATGGCGCCTCAGCCGAACATGGCGGCGGCGCCACCGGCGGCATCGTCAACTTCATCAGCCGTCGGCCCGACAGCGATGGTGTCAGCCAGCATGCCGCCGTCAGCCTGGAGAGCGATGATCGCTTCAGCAAGGACGGCCTGGGCTACAAGACGAACTACCGCATCAGTGCCCAGCAGGGCGACTGGGAAACCCTGTTCGGCGCCACCTGGCAGTCGCGCGGCGCCTTCTACGATGCCAACGACGAGATGATTGGTGTCGCCTATCCAGGTGAGATTCAGGACACCCGCGACCACGACCTGATGTTCAAGCTCGGCTATTGGCTCGACGAGGTGCAGCACCTGCAGTTCAGTGCCAACCATTACGAGCTCAAAGGCAACAACGACTACGTGCCGGTGCTTGGCGATCGTGCTGCAGGCATCCCCACCACCGCACGCAAGGGCGAGCCCGAGGGCGATCCGGCGTTCAACGAGAATCGTCAGTACACCTTCAGCTACAGCAATCAGGATCTGTACGGCAATGTGCTCGATATGCAGCTCTACCACCAGCGCTATCGCGGCCAGTTCGGTGCGCTGCTCTCGGCGACCTTCCAGGATCCGAGCATCGCGCCGGTCGGCACGTTGTGGGAGCAAAGCCGCAGCGAATCGGAGAAGTGGGGCGGCAAGCTGACCTTGCGCCGCAGTGGCCTGTTCGACGGTCTGCTCGACCTTGCCGGTGGCATCGACCTGATGCGTGACAAGGGCGAGCAAGTGCTGGTGCAGACTCACCGCAGTTACGTGCCGCCGTCCACTTACGACAATCAGGCTGGTTTCCTCCAGGGTGACCTGCATCTGACCGACAAGCTGACGCTGATGGCCGGTGTGCGCCGCGAGCACGCCGAGTTGGACGTGGACGACTTTCGCACCCTGTGGGGCACCAATAACGCCGGCGGCGTGGATGTCGGCGGCGGCACGGTGTCGTTCGGCAAGACCCTGAGCAACTACGGTTTCACCTACCAGGCCACTGATTGGGCGCAGCTCTACGGCGGTTATTCCGAGGGCTTCGGCATGCCTGATATCGGTCGCGTGCTGCGTGGCCTCGATGAGCCCGGTCAGGATGTGGAAAGCTTGCTGGAGCTGGAACCGATCATCACCCGCTCGCGTGAGCTGGGCCTGCGCCTGAACTTCGAGCGGGTGGACATGGAACTGAGCTATTACGAGTCCTTCTCCAACCTCGGTGAGCGCCTGTCGGTGAACAGTGGCGGCAATTACATTGCCAACCGCGAACGGGTCGAGATCCAGGGCTACGAGCTGACTGGCAACTGGCACCTCGATGACCGCCATAGCCTGCGCGGCAGCTACGCCCATAGCCAGGGCAAGTCCGACACCGATGGTGACGGTAAGGTGGACACGCGCCTGACCGGCCTGAACATCTCACCAGATCAGTACAGCCTGGGCTGGCAGGCCAACTGGAGTGACGATTGGTCGAGCCACGTGCAATACAACTACTACGTCAGCCGCAATTTCGACGATCCGCGCCTGGATTTCGATGGCTACGCCCTGCTCTCGGCCAGCGTCAGCCGCCGTTTACCGGTGGGCAGCCTATCGTTGGGCATCGACAACCTGCTCGACGAGGACTACTTCACTTACTACTCGCAGTCGGGGCGTATCGCCGATGACTACAACTTCAAGGGGCGTGGGCGCACCTTTACCCTGGGCTATCAGGTGGATTTCTGAGTTTGTCGCGCCTCAGCCGATGTCGGCTGAGGCGCCCAGTGCTGCAGCTCAGCCGAAGAACCAGTAGGTCACCGAGATCGCCGCGATCACCCCAGCCAGTTCGGCCAGCAGCGCGCAACCCACGGCATGCCGAGCTCGCTGGATGCCCACTGCACCGAAGTACACGGCCAGCACGTAGAAGGTGGTTTCGGTGCTGCCCTGGATGGTTGCGGCGGCCAGCGCGGCGAAGCTGTCCACGCCTTGCGCCTGCATGGTTTCGATCAGCATGGCGCGTGCCGCGCTGCCGGAGAACGGCTTGACCAGTGCGGTGGGCAGGGCATCGACGAAGCGCGTATCCCAGCCAAGCATTTCGACCAGCCAGCGGATGCCGTCAAGGCCGAACTCCAGCGCGCCGGACGCACGCAGCACGCCGATGGCGCAGAGCATCGCCACCAGATACGGCAGCAGGCTCTTGGCGATGTCGAACCCTTCACGTGCGCCTTCGATGAATTGCTCGTAGACCGCCACGCGGCGCAACGCGCCGACCAGCACGAAGGCGAGGATCACGCAGAACAGCGTCAGGTTGCCCAGCAGTGACGACAGCGCCGCCAGCGCCGTAGCGCTAAGCCCGGCGAGTAGCGCCATGAAGCCGCCTAGCAGCAGTGCGCCTGGCACCAGGTAGGCGAGCACCACCGGGTCCCATAGGCGCAGGCGCTGCATAAACGCCACCGACAGCAGGCCGACCAGGCTGGACGCGCTGGTGGCCAGCAGGATCGGCAGGAACACCAGGGTCGGGTCCTGCGCACCCTGCTGTACGCGATACATGAAGATCGACACCGGCAGCAGGGTCAGCGACGAGGCATTGAGCACCAGAAAGAGAATCTGCGCGTTGCTCGCCACCAGCTTGTTCGGATTTAGCTCCTGCAGGCTGCGCATGGCCTTGAGGCCAATGGGCGTGGCAGCGTTGTCCAGGCCCAGGCCGTTAGCGGCGAAGTTCATGGTGATCAGCCCCAGCGCCGGATGGCCGCGCGGCACCTCCGGCATCAGGCGGGCGAACAGCGGGCCGAGCAGGCGTGCCAGTATGTCGACCAACCCGGCCTGTTCAGCGATGCGCAGCAGGCCGAGCCACAGCGTCATGGTGCCGAACAACAGCACCATGACCTCGACCGACAGCTTGGCCATGGCGAACAGGGCTTCGATCATGGCGGCGAACGCGCTCGGATCGTCGCCAATCAGCCAGCGGGAAAAGCCCGCCACCGCTGCTATCAGGAAAAAGCTCAGCCACAGGCCGTTGAGCATGCCTCACCCCCTCGTTGCACTGGCCGGGGATGATAGCGCGATGGGCGGGGCGTTGGCGCCTGGCGCGACTAGCCTTGTGTGGCAAGCGCCAGGTCGTGCACTTGCGGGAGTCAGAACCAGTTTGGATCGCTGCGTAGCTGCTCTTTCAGCAGTGCACGCATGCCTTCGTCGGGCTCGCCCAACCAGCGCAGGCTGGCGTGCTCGCTGGGGGCGCGATCTTCTGGCAGGCCATCGGGTATCTGCACGTAGAGTGCATAGGCTTCGTCCTTGTCCCAGTTGAAAGCCACGTAGAGGCGTTGGTTGAAGCAGTTTTGCGCTTCGCACACCTGGCCGACGAGGAAGCTTCCGTCCTTGCCTTCGACTGCCTGCAAGGGTGTTGACGGACCGCTGAGGTTGATCAGCCAGTCCGGCAGGCGTTTTTCGTCTTCGATCATGTCCTGCCAGGCTTCGCGATATTCGCTGTTGCTGCTGAGCAGTTCACCGGGCTGGAACATGGCGTCACGGTCGGCGGCTTGAGCCGCCAGGCTACCGCCCAGAAGCAGGGCGGCAGCGATGGCGTGAAGTGTCTGCATCCGTACCTCCTTACACCCGTGGGCGACGGCCCACGAAGAACGAGATAACGAACAGCACCAGAAAGACCACGAACAAGATCTTGGCGATACCCGCCGCAGTGCCTGCGATTCCACCGAAGCCCAGAACGGCGGCGACAATGGCGATGATCAGAAAGGTGAGTGCCCAGCTCAACATGGCATTTCTCCTTAAACTCTTATGGTTTGAGACGACCTTGGCAGTCGTCGAATGGGTGTACTGCTTCGCGTGCCGGTGTCCAATCGGTCGCTTGCAAGGGATATTGCACTGCTCGTGCCAGACCTCTTGTTTACATGAAAATCTTTTGTAATCAGATAGATACAGATATTTCTCAGGGGGTGTGGTAGGGCATCCTGCCCGATTGGGGTGGTGGCAGTCGTGCGTTTTGCCTGAACGCCGCGTAGGCTGTGGGGCGCGTCACTCCAGAGTGGTCGCCCACCGACTGCTCAGTCGGTATACTCGCCAGGCCTTTGCCCGTCAGGGTTCGCGCCCAGAACAACAACCGCGCCGTGAGTTTCGAGCCATGAATGACTACGAACAGGAAGACCCGATCCCACAGGGCGACCTGGCCCTGCAGATCACCGCGTTGCCGCGCGAAACCAATGGTTTTGGCGACATCTACGGTGGCTGGCTGGTATCGCAGATGGATCTCGCCGGCACGGCCATGGCCAGCAAGGTCGCCGGTGGCCGTGTAGCGACTGTGGCCATCGACCGCATGGCCTTTCTGGTACCGGTGGCGGTTGGCGCACAGCTATCGTTCTATACCCAGGCACTGGAAGTGGGGCGCAGCTCGATTCAGATGATGGTGGAAGTGTGGAGCGATGACCCGCTTTCCAACGAGTGGCGCAAGGTTACCGAGGCGGTATTCGTCTTCGTCGCCATCGACGGCAGTGGTCGTACCCGGCCTGTACCGCCACGCCGTGGCTGATCTTGATGCCTATAAAAACGCCGGCTGAGTCGCCGGCGTTTTGCTATGCACGAGTGAGGCTTAGCCGCGGATGTTATAGATGTCCTTGTCGGCCACTTCCGCGTAGTCGTACAGGCGCTTGAGGTAGGCCTTCTGGTGTTCCCAGACCTTGGTGGCGGCCGGGTCGGCTGCGGCGCTGGCCTCGACCACTTCACCCGCCACTTCCTTCAAGCGGGCCAGAACGGCGTCCGGCAGGCGGCGAACTTCCACGCCGTCGGCCTTGAGCTGTTCCAGTGCTTCCATGTTCTTGGCGTTGTAGTCGTCGAGCATGTCGCCGTTGACGTCGCGCGCGGCGGCGCGAACGATGGCTTTGAGGTCTGCCGGCAAGGTTTCCCAGGCCTTGATATTGATGTCCAGCTCGAACAGTACGCTCGGCTCCTGCCAGCCAGGGGTGTAGTAGTACTTGGCGGCTTTGTGCAGGCCCAGGGCCAGGTCGTTGTACGGGCCGATCCACTCAGTGGCGTCGATGGCGCCAGTTTGCATGGCGGTGAAAATTTCACCGGCCGGCATGTTGACCACGGTGCCGCCCATTTTGGTCAGCACTTCGCCGCCCAAGCCAGGGGTACGCATCTTCAGGCCCTTGAAGTCATCGACCGAGTTCATTTCCTTGTTGAACCAGCCTGCGGTCTGCACGCCGGTGTTGCCGCAGGCCATCGGCAGTACGCCAAATGGCTTGTAGACCTCTTCCCAGAGGGCTTGACCGCCACCGTAGCTCAGCCAGGCGTTCATTTCCTGGGCGTTCGGGCCGAACGGCAGGGCGCAGAAGAACTGTGCCGCCGGTACCTTGCCTTTCCAGTAGTAAGGGGCGCCATGGCCCATTTCGGCGGTGCCGCGCGAGACTGCGTCGAACACTTCCAGTGCCGGCACCAGTTCGCCTGCGGCGTAGACCTTGACCTTCAGGCGGCCGTTGCTCATCTCGTCGACCAGCTTGGCGAAGCGCTCAGCTCCTACGCCGACGCCGGGGAAGTTCTTCGGCCAGGAGGTGACCATTTTCCAGGTGAAAGTCTGGGCACTCGAACCCTCTTGGGGCGCTGCGGCGCTCTTCGCTTCTTCTTTGCAGCCTGCCAGGGCGGTTGCTGCTAGGCCTACGCCTGCTGCGGCGAGTATGTCGCGACGTTTCATGCAATGCTCCTTGTTGTTGTATTGGTCTGACCACGGGATCGCCGAAGGTAGACCGGGCTTGAGTAACATAGGGCGAAGTGACTCACAAGCCTAGTCGCTACGACTAAAGTTGCATGGGCATTGCTGCATGGCCTGTAGCCTGCCTAGAATCGCCGGCCCGCGTCCCACAAGCTCGCCGGTGGCGTGGTCGCCAGCCAATCGGGCTGGTCCGGTCTCCTCCTCATAACGATAAAGGACTCACTATGTCCGACAAGCCATCACTTCCCCTCGCGCTTGCGTCCCTGATCGACAGTCTCAACGCCAATTTCGGCAAGGCCTGCGCCTGGCTGACCCTGTTTCTGGTGGTCGGCACTGCCATCGTCGTAGTGCTGCGCTACGGCTTCGGTATCGGTGCCACGGCTCTGCAGGAGTCTGTGCTGTACGCTCACGCATTGGTGTTCATGGGCGCTGCCTCTTGGGTTTTGCAGCGTAACGGCCACGTGCGTGTGGATATCTTCTATCAGAAATTCAGCGCACGCCTGCAGGCACTGGTCGATCTGTTCGGCACGTTGCTGTTTTTGTTACCGGTCAGCCTGTTCCTCGGCTGGGCCAGTTGGGACTATGTGAGCAACTCCTGGGCAACCCTTGAGGCCTCCAGCGAGTCGGGCGGTCTGCACTTCGTCTATCTGCAGAAGAGCATCATCCTGGTGCTGGTGGTCAGCCTGGTGCTGCAGGGCCTGTCCAACGTCATCAAGGCGCTCTACGTCGTCAGCGGTCGCCTGCCGGCCCCGGAGGTGAAACATGGCTGAGTTGATGGCGATTCTGCTGTTTATCAGCATCTGTGCGGCTTTGATGGCTGGTTTCCCAGTGGCTTTTACCTTGGCCGGTGTTTCTCTGCTGTTCGCCGGTATCGGCGCGCTCACTGGCAGCTTCGATGCCGGTTACCTGAGCGCCCTGCCCAACCGCCTGTTCGGCATCATGAACAACCAGACCATGCTGGCCGTGCCGCTGTTCGTGTTCATGGGCGTGATGCTGGAGCGCTCGCGGGTGGCCGAGGATTTGCTCGAGTCCATGTCGCGCCTGTTCGGCACCCTGCGTGGTGGTCTGGCGATTTCCGTGTGCGTGGTGGGCGCCCTGCTCGCCGCCAGCACCGGCATCGTCGGTGCCACCGTGGTGACCATGGGTCTGCTGGCTCTGCCAACCATGCTGCGCCGTGGCTATGACCCAGCGATTGCCACCGGCACCCTGGCGGCTACTGGCACTCTTGGGCAGATCATTCCGCCGTCGATCGTGCTGGTGCTGCTCGGTGATGTGATGTCCAGCGCCTATCAACAGGCGCAGTTGAAAATGGGCATCTTCTCGCCGAAGACCGTTTCGGTCGGCGACCTGTTCGTGGGTGCGCTGCTGCCGGGCCTATTGCTGGTTAGCCTGTACATCGCCTACATCATCTTCGTGGCGATCTTTCAGCCGAAGAAGCTGCCGGCGCTGCCGCAGGAAGAGCTCGGCCCGATCGAATGGGGCAAGCTGGCCAAGGCACTGATTCCGCCGCTGATCCTGATTGGCGCGGTGCTCGGTTCGATCCTCGCCGGTTATGCCACGCCGACCGAAGCCGCGGCTTTGGGCGCTGTCGGCGCCATGTTGCTGGCGCTGAGCAAGAACAAGCTGAATTTCAGCCAGCTCAAGGAAGTGGCCTACGGCACCACTGAAATCAGCGCCATGGTCTTCATGATCCTGATTGGCGCCTCGCTGTTCTCCCTGGTGTTCCGTGGTTTCGGTGGTGAAGTGCTGATCGAGGACGTGTTCGCCCAGTTGCCTGGCGGCGTGCTCGGTGCGTTCTTCGTGGTGATGCTGGTGATCTTCCTGCTCGGCTTCATCCTCGACTTCATCGAAATCACCTTCGTGGTGGTACCAATTGTCGGGCCGGTGTTACTGGCCATGGGCCTGGATCCGATCTGGCTCGGGGTGATGATCGCCCTTAACCTGCAGACCTCGTTCCTCACGCCGCCGTTCGGTTTCGCGCTGTTCTACCTGCGCGGCGTGACACCGGCCAGTGTGGCCACCAGCACTATCTATAAAGGTGTGGTGCCGTTCATCCTGATCCAGCTATTGCTGCTGGTGATCGCCTACGTCTTTCCTGGGCTTATTACTTGGCTGCCGGAACTGGTGTACGGCAAGTAGGTCTAAACACCCGCAAGTCACGCAAACGCCCGTCCTTGTGACGGGCGTTTTGTTTTGCGGCGGCATTGCACTTCACAAAGTGAGAGCTTTCATGAGCAGCACCCAAGTTGAACGCATGGAACTGGATCAACTGACCTGCTGGCGTATTCGTGTCGCCGGCAGCGAATTGCTGCTTGCGCAGCAAGGCGCACAGATCCTCAGCTATCGCCAGGAGGGGCAGCAGCCGCTGATCTGGCTCAGTCCTGAGGCGGCCTACCGCAGTGGGCAGAGTGTGCGCGGTGGTGTGCCGATCTGCTGGCCCTGGTTCGGCGACCTGCGCCGCAATCCCGATTCCGTTCAAGCCCACTATCAGCAGGCAGACGCCCCCGCGCATGGCTTGGTGCGCGCTGAGGATTGGCAACTGCAGGGCATCGACGAAGAGGATGGCGAGGTGACGCTGCACCTAGCCTACGACACGCGTAATTCGCCTCTACCGGGCTGGCAGCAGGATGCACGCCTGACCTTCTCGGTATGTGTGGCGCAGGATCTGTCGATGCGTCTGGAAACCCTCAATCGTGACCGTGCGCCTTTGGCCATCAGCCAGGCCCTGCACAGTTACTTCGCCGTCAGCGATGTACGCCAGGTGAGCGTCGAGGGCATGCATGGCTGCCGTTATCTGGACACCCTGCAGGATTGGCGTGAGCTGAACCAGGAAGGCGAGCCGACCTTCACGGCCGAGACGGATCGAATTTACCTCGATACACCAGCGCGTCTGAGCATCGTCGACCCTGGCTGGGGGCGACGCATTCATCTGGATGCGCGAGGCTCGCGTTCAGCGGTGCTATGGAATCCCTGGATAGAAAAGGCCAAGCGCTTGTCACAGTTTCCAGATGATGCCTGGCAAAACATGCTGTGCATCGAAACCGCCAACCTGCTTGAGGATATCGTTCAGTTGAAAGCCGACGAACGGCACCTGCTTGAGCTGCGCATTTCCAGCGTACCGATTGTCTGAGGAGATCTGGGGCGTTGCCGTGGCTGTTGGCATAAATCAACCAATCAAACCGCGTTAGGCATCGCAGAAAATACTATCAGCGCGCCATCAAATGTGACGCGCCACTACTTTGCCAGTAAGTTATCTCTTACAACTAAGAAATAATTTGTCTGATAGCAAAAGCGTTTATGGCAACTTGCTCGTTAAGTGTGGCAAGTCATCTTTACGGAGGTTTCGTAATAATTTGAAAGATGTGTGTGGATGTTATGCATTTCACACTTTGAGAGGTTGAACCACTCTGTACATGGGTCTAGGATGCCCGACCTATAAGGATCTTGCGCAAGTTGTTGCACAAACGGCTGCGCAAAAAGTTGCGCAAACGGCGTTTTTGCCATCATTTTGATGGCACTTTGTAGTTCCGTAGAAATTGCCCACTTTTTATAGTCGAGTCATGGAATGACATACTCCAGCAAACTGACAGCGCATTATCTAAATCTGGCCAAGACCCCTATTATCGAGGGTAACTTTGCTGGCGAAGATGTTCGTTATTCCAGTGAATACGAAATGCTGGAAACTGAGCTGGGCAAGGCCGCTTCCCTGCATGAAACCGGCGGTATCGACTGGCAGAAAGTGCGCGAGGGCAGCGAGAACCTGCTCACCACCCAATCCAAGGATCTACGTGCTGCCACCTGGTTGACCTGGGGGCTGTTTCAGCGTGAGTCCTTCGCCGGCCTGCAGGCTGGCCTCAACCTGCTGCATTACCTCTGCGAAAATCACTGGCACGAACTGCATCCGCGCAAGGCGCGTACCCGTGCGGCTGCCATTAATTGGTTGCTGCCGCGCCTGGAGCAGGCATTGGCCGAGCATGTACCGATCAGCGAGCAACTGCCGTTGTTCCGCCGACTGGCCGAACATCTGCATGGCCTCGAAGCCAGTTTGTCGAGCCACCTTGGCGAGGAATCGCCACTGCTACTGCCGCTGTGCCGTCGCCTCGATGAGCAGATCAAACGTGCCAGTCAGGGCCAGGCCGAGCCGGGTGCTGTGGGCGCCGCCATCGCCCAGGTCAAGCAGGTTGCCACCCAAATCATCACCGGCACCGGCCCCATCGAAAACGAGAAGGACGCGCACAAGGCCCTGCGTACCCAGCAGGATGCCGCCCGCCCGCTGTGCGCCTGGTGGCTGAAGAACAAGACCACCGACCTCAAACCGCTGCGCCTGTCGCGCACTCTGCTCTGGCTGCCCATCGAGTCGCTGCCCGAGCGCAACGCCGAACACATCACAGCCCTGCGCGGCCTGCCGGCCGACAAGCTGGCCTCTTATAAAGAGCGTTTTGCTCAGGCTGCCTACGCCGACCTGCTCGCCGACCTCGAAGCCAGCATCGCCCGCGCGCCCTTTTGGCTCGACGGCCAGCGCCTGGTCTGGGAATGCCTGCAGGAACTCAAGGCCGACCAGGCCATGCGTGAAGTGGAGATCCAGCTCGCCCTGTTCCTGCAACGTGTTCCCGGTCTCGACGAGCTGCGCTTTCACGACGGCGTGCCCTTCGCCGACGCCGAAACCCGTGCCTGGATCGGTGCCCACGTGCTGCCGCACTTGCAGGCGCCGGAAATCGAGAAGAAGCCCGCCGCCAGCGAGATGGGCGCCACGCCGCCCTGGGAAGAAGCCTTGCAGAAGGTGCTGCCCGGCCTGCGCAAGGACGGCCTGAAAGCCGCCGTGCAGCAGCTCAAGCAAGGCATGTCGCGTGCCCGTGGTGGCCGCGAACGCTTCTTCTGGCAACTGACTCTGGCCCGTCTGTGCTTCGCCGCGAAGAAGTACGACCTGGCCAAGACCCAACTCGAATCGCTCGACCAGACGCTGCAGGCCTCCGGCCTCGGCGAGTGGGAACCCGATCTCGCCCTGGATGTGCTGCGTCTGCTGCACAACTGCTGCGAACTGCTGCCGCAGAACCACGCGGTACGTGACAGCAAGGACGAGATCTATCGCAGGTTGTGCCACCTCGACCTCGAGGTGGTGCTGGAGTAAAGCGGCAATACGCCCAATCAAAGGCCTCCGGGCCATCAACGCAAAGGAGAACACCCATGGCCAAAGAAGGTTCGGTAGCCCCCAAGGAACGCATCAACGTCACTTTCAAGCCCGCCACCGGCGGTGCCCAGGAAGAAATCGAACTGCCCTTGAAGCTCATGGTGCTTGGTGATTTCACTCAGCGTGCCGACGATCGCAAGATCGAAGACCGCAAGCCCATCAGCATCGACAAGAACAGCTTCGATGAAGTGCTGGCCAAGCAAGAGCTGAACCTGACCTTCGCTGTGCCGAATCGTCTGCAGGACGAAGAGACCGACGACGAGCTGGCCGTGCAACTGAAGATCAACTCCATGAAGGACTTCAACCCCGCCAACCTGGTCGAGCAGGTGCCGGAGCTGAAGAAACTGATGGAACTGCGCGACGCCCTGGTCGCCCTGAAAGGCCCGCTGGGCAACGCTCCGGCTTTCCGCAAGGCCATCGAGAGCGTGCTCTCCGACGACGACTCGCGTGACCGCGTGCTCGGCGAACTGGGCCTGGCCGCCCAAGACAAGCTCGATTCCTGATACTCAACTGACAAGGACGCAACCTCATGAGCACGACTAGCGCAGCCGTAGAAAGCAGCCACAGCGCCGCTGATCTCGGCATCCTCGATCGCATCATCGCGGAAACCAAGCTGACTCCGGACGACGAAGCCTACGACATCGCCAAACGTGGCGTGTCGGCCTTCATCGAAGAGCTGCTCAAGCCGCAGAACGAAAACGAGCCGGTGAAAAAGGCCATGGTCGACCGCATGATCGCGGAGATCGACGCCAAACTCAGCCGGCAGATGGACGAAATCCTCCACCACCAGCAGTTCCAGGCTCTGGAATCCTCCTGGCGCGGCCTCAAGCTGCTGGTGGATCGCACCAACTTCCGCGAGAACATCAAGCTGGAGATCCTCAACGCCTCCAAGCAGGATCTGCTCGATGACTTCGAAGACAGCCCGGAAATCGTTCAGTCCGGCCTGTACAAGCACATCTACACCGCCGAGTACGGCCAGTTCGGTGGCCAGCCGGTCGGCGCCCTGATCGCCAACTACTTCTTCGACCCGAGCGCCCCGGACGTCAAGACCCTGCAGTACGTCGCCTCGGTGGCCTGCATGTCCCACGCGCCGTTTATCGCTGCCGCCGGCCCGAAATTCTTCGGCCTGGAGACCTTCACCGGCCTGCCGGATCTGAAGGATCTGAAAGACCACTTCGAAGGCCCGCAATTCACCAAGTGGCAGAGCTTCCGCGAGCAGGAAGATGCCCGCTACGTCGGCCTGACCGTACCGCGCTTCCTGCTGCGCAACCCGTACGACCCGGAAGACAACCCGGTTAAAACCTTCGTCTACAAGGAAAACGTGGCCAACAGCCACGAGCACTACCTGTGGGGCAACACCGCCTACGCCTTCGCCAGCCGTCTGACCGACAGCTTCGCCAAGTTCCGCTGGTGCCCGAACATCATCGGCCCGCAGAGCGGTGGCGCGGTGGAAGATCTGCCGTTGCACCACTTCGAGAGCATGGGCGAGATCGAGACCAAGATCCCGACCGAAGTGCTGGTCTCCGACCGCCGCGAGTACGAGCTGGCCGAAGAAGGCTTCATCGCCCTGACCATGCGCAAGGGCAGCGACAACGCTGCGTTCTTCTCCGCCAACTCCGCGCAGAAGCCGAAATTCTTCGGCATCAGTGAAGAAGGCAAGACCGCTGAACTGAACTACAAGCTGGGCACCCAGCTGCCGTACATGTTCATCATCAACCGCCTGGCTCACTACCTGAAAGTGCTGCAGCGCGAGCAGATCGGCGCCTGGAAAGAGCGTACCGACCTGGAGCTGGAACTCAACAAGTGGATCCGCCAGTACGTCGCTGACCAAGAGAACCCGAGCTCCGAAGTGCGTAGCCGTCGTCCGCTGCGCGCCGCCCAGGTCATCGTTAGCGATGTTGAAGGCGAGCCGGGCTGGTACCGCGTCAGCTTGAACGTGCGCCCGCACTTCAAGTACATGGGTGCCGACTTCACCCTGTCGCTGGTCGGCAAGCTGGACAAGGAGTAAGCAGCCATGGCCTACGGCAGCCTGTTCGAGCGCCTCGGTGGTGAGGCTGGCCAACGTGCCGGCTGGAGCCGCGAGGTCGCCGCCATGGCCTCGGTGGCTGCCCATCTGGCCAAGATGCTCAGCACCCGTGCGGGCAGCGTGCAAACGCTGCCCGACTACGGGTTGCCCGATTTGAACGATATGCGCCTGTCGCTGCATGACTCGCTGCAGCAGGCGCGTATCGCCATCGAACGCTTTATCGAAGCGTACGAACCACGACTGACCCAGGTGCGGGTGATTTCCCTACCGCGTACCCATGACCCATTGCGTCAGGCCTTCGCCATCGACGCCATGCTGGAAATGGACGGCATCAAGCGCCAGGTCAGTTTCTCCGCGAGCCTGGATGGCAGCGGTCAGGTCAACGTCAACCCAGGAGCCTCACATGTCCGGTAAACCCGCCGCCCGCCTGAGCGATCCCACCGCCTGCCCGATTCCCGGCCACGGCACCAACCCGATCGCCGCCGGCTCGCCCGACGTGCTGTTCGACAGCCTGCCGGCCGCCCGCCAAGGCGACCCTTCCGCCTGCGGCGGCGCAATGGCCGGCGCGGTGATTCCTACCGTACTGATCAACGGCAAGCCGGCGGCGGTGGTGGGGAGTGTGGGGAGCCATGGGAATGTGGTGGTGAGTGGGTCTGGCACCGTGTTGATTGGCGGTTGAGTCGCTCGTGATGAATCGCCACCTGCGCTATCCGACTCGATGGAGCTGTCTGCTCGCTGTACTTGCGTTGCAGGGTTGCGTGTTGGCCCCGCATGCGACGCCGATCAACCCGGCTATCGGTGGGCGTCTGGTGTCTGCAGAGAGCGGCCAGCCCGTGCAAGGTGCGGCGCTCGTTCTTGAGGTCGCCAGCGACCGCTCGCACAGCTATGAGCTGCGCAGCGACAGTCAGGGGCGATTCGCCTTTGCGGCCCGTGACGACTGGCGACTCTTTACGGTGCTCGCCGATGCGCCGATGTGCATCGTTGCCTTGACGGTTGAGGCGCAGGGTTATCAGCCGCGGCACTGCGTCTGGATGTCCCGCAATGGTTGCCCGACTCAGACTCCACCGATAGGTGATCTGAAACTGATTCCCGCGCAATGGAATGATCACCGCGCTGACGCCTTGCTAGCCAATGCCAGCGACTGTGTCGACCCAGCCACATGGACGAGCCGCTGAGATGTCTTTCAACTACTACCAAAGCGAACTCATTGCCCTGCGCCAGCCGAGCAAGCGCTTTGCCGAGCGTAGCCCAGTGAATAACTCGGTCTCCCGATTTTTCCAGATATCCATCTGGACACCTGCGGCTCTCTTGTTGTCGCTACCTTTTCTTGAGGTTTGGAGTCGCGGCAAGGGAAGTCTTGAGGACGTGCTCGTGACCTTTGGGCTTTGGTTCGGAGCATTGGCTTATCTGACTTTTGCAGTATGGGCTAGCTGTTATATCAAGAAGAAATCCGAGTCAGCTATTGTTCGGCTTGCTTGGTTTGCGCCTCTTGTATTTATTCCGTTCTATGGGATTCCCTGGGTTGCGTATGGATTGTTTCATGTCGCAATGGGTGATGTATCGGGTTTCGCGATGGCTGTGTTATGGGTTGCTTTCTCGCCTTGCATAGTTATAGCTGGATATGTTTTTGTGGCATTAACCTTGGTGGTTTACGAGGTTTTCCTTAAGTCAGCTAATTCAGGGCGTGAGAGATGAATGTTAAAAGAATCTCTATAGTCCTGCTGTTGCCAGTATCGCTCTTTATCTCCTTGTGGGGAGTGGTTCATGTTGTCACGACTCGGGATGCACAGTACTCGTACACCAGTCCGTCCGGGCGATATGTTATGGAGAATATTCATGTGGGTGGTGTTTTAGTCGCCTTTGAGGATTTGGCTTATTTGCGGGTGATAGATAAAAAATGCCGGGAGTTGTATTTCGCTCGCCGTTGTATTCGCTGCAGTCACTCGATATGCGGTCGCATGAGGACGATATGGTTGTGGGAATTGTTTGGATCGATTTTTTCAAGCATAGCCGAACCTTCAGTATCGGAGCTCCGGAATGGAACGAGCACTGGCTTAATGTTTTTATTAGCAATACGCCGTACGAAGTTATAGAAAATTAGTCTTTTGATTTTGTGTGATCTGTGCAGGGGCTGAGTTGTATGTCAATGCTGATTGGCGTCACTGGAGGTGCACTGCTATTGCTAATGGCGAGCTTGCTGTGCGTGAAGCTTGAGGCTGGTCGTAGCGCCAAGTTGTATGACCGTGTATGGAGTGAGTCTGGAGCCTGTTATATCGATGCATATATTACTAGCTACAAGTCATTAGGCTCTATCGGCAAGACGCTTGCACTGTTTTCCGGTAATGGATTTTATCGTGTGTACAGTAGAGAAGGTCGCGAAATAAGAAGCTCGGAATGGTTACTTTGGCAGCGCGACTACCCAAATATTGAGGGGGCGTTCTGGTCGGAAGGTCATGTTACTTACTCAACGTCCAGCGGTTATGGTGGATGGTCTTTACCAGAGTGTAAATAGGCAAGAACCTATCGGAGGGTCAGTAAAGATGACGTCACCACATAGTATAGCGAGAGATTAGTGAAAATGCCGAGCACAAACATTTCCGGTTATCTAGCCACTGTTGCTGACAGTGATCTGTTTGGGCTATTGGCTATCTACTGTTTCGTGACTGCAGTATTGGGATTCTTCGAAAAAGTACGCAGCACCACGCCATACCGATTCATGGCGTTTATTGGGCTCTTGATCGTTCCGACTCTGCATATTGCAGGCACTTATTTTCTTAACCAGGTACCTGCCTGATGACTATGTCACCTGAATCAAACACGCAGTTGGCGACCTATCCACGCAAGGTCTTCACCGGAGAGCAAGCGTCTGCCGTGCATTACTGTGTTCTGATGATCTCGGCAGGTGAGTTCGCTCTGCTTTGTGCGCTGATTGCAGAACGATTTGGTCAGGCAATCAGTGAGCCAGGGCAGGTTGTTGATGCAGTGAATGGAAGCGGAGAAGCACTGAAGCTTTTTGCTCGTGAAGAGTTCAACGGTTTGCTCATCGAGTTGACCACCAACTCGCAGATCTTTCTTGAACAACTTGATGCGACCTTCAAGGCACCTCCGGCGCCATGGTTTGCCTTTCCCGACATGGCGCCCATCGAAGCGGTCATGAGCAAGCAGGGCAGCCTCGAATACTGGTGGGATTGGATCTGGAATCCCTTTTGGCAGCACGCCTCCGATGAAGTCCGCATGGCCTACCTCAAGCAACACGGGGCCAGCGATGAATGGATCGAGTATTTGGCTGAACCCGCCAATGGCTCTGACTGATCAAGGATAGATAGATGTCTTTCAACCACTACTACCAAAGCGAACTCACTGCCCTGCGCCAACTGGGCAAGCGCTTCGCCGAGCGCAGCCCGGCGCTGGCGCCCTTCCTTGGGCAGGCTGGGCGTGATCCGGATGTCGAGCGTTTGCTCGAAGGCTTTGCCTTCCTGTCCGGGCGCCTGCGGCAGAAGCTCGACGACGAGTTGCCGGAGCTGACCCATTCGCTGATGCACCTGCTGTGGCCGAACTATATGCGCCCGCTGCCGGCCTTCAGCATGCTCCAGTTCGACCCGCTGACCCGCCCTGGCCCGGCGCTGCCGGTCAATCGTGGTACGCCGGTGGAAGCCAAGGCCATCGAAGGCGTCACCTGCCGTTTTCGTACCTGCTTCCCCACCGAGGTGCTGCCGCTGGCATTGAGCGGTCTGGACTACTCGGTCAAGGGCGATGGTGCACTGCTCAGCCTGCGCCTGAGCATGACCGCCGATGGCCATATCGGTGAGATTGGCCTGAGCAAGCTGCGCCTGCACCTGGCCGGTGAGCGCTATATCGGCCAGATGCTCTACCTGGCCCTGCTGCGCAATCTCGGCGGCATCCAACTGGTGCTGCTCGATGCTGCAGGTAAGCCGCTGCAGGATGAACTGCACCAACCGCTTGGTACGCTGCAGCTCAGGCCCGAGCAGGTACAGCCGGTAGGTTTCGCCGAAGACGAGGCGCTGATTCCCTACCCGCTCAACACCTTCCGCGGTTACCGCTACCTGCAGGAGTATTTTTCCTTCCAGGAGAAATTCCTCTTCGTCGATTTGCTGGGGCTGGATGCGGTCAACACCCTGCCCGAGGAGCTGCTCAAGCAGGCGCGCGGCGTCGAGTTGCGCTTCGATATCCACAAGGCGGGCGTGCAGCGTATCCGCCCGACGCTGGAAAACGTGCGCCTGTACTGCACGCCGGTGGTCAACTTGTTTCAGCACGACGCCATCCCGATCCGCCTCGATGGCAAGCAGGATCAGTACCTGCTGCTGCCGGCCGAATTCGATGCGCAGCATTGCGGCGTGTTCTCGGTCGACCGGGTCACCGGCTGGAAACCGGGCGGCATGGGTTATGAAGAGTACGTGCCGTTCGAATCGTTCGAGCACGATCCCAGCTTCGACGTGCCGGTGGCGCGCCCGCACTACAGCGTGCGTCAGCAGCCGTCGATGCTCGGCGACGGCCTGGAAACCTGGCTCAGCTTCGGCCTGCGTAACCTGGAGCAGCACGAGACGCTGTCCATCGAGCTGACCTGCACCAACCAGAATCTGCCGCGCCAGCTCAGCCTGGGCGATATCTGCCTGCCCAGCGAGGACACCCCGGATTTCCTCAGCTTCCGCAACATCAGCGCGGTCACGCCGAGCTACGCGCCGCCGCTGCACCGCGACTTCCTGTGGAAGCTGATTTCCAACATGTCGCTGAACTACCTGTCGCTGGCCAACGTCGAGGCGCTCAAGGTGATCCTCGAAACCTACGACCTGCCGCGCTACTACGACCAGCACGCCGAGCGCGTCAGCAAGCGCTTGCTGAGCGGCTTGAAGAAGATCGGCCATCGCCATGTCGACCGCCTGCACCGTGGCTTGCCCGTGCGTGGTGTACGCACCGAACTGACCATGAACCCCGAAGGTTACCTGGGCGAGGGCGATTTATTCCTCTTCGCTTCGGTACTCAATGAATTTTTCGCCCTCTACGCCAGTCTCAACAGCTACCACGAGCTGCACGTACAGAGCACACAGGGAGAGTTGTACAAATGGACGCCACGCATGGGGCAACAGCCCCTGCTCTGAATCGGCTCAGCCGAGGCATCCGCGAGTACAGCCTATTTCAGGCCGTACAGTTGGTGCTGGAGCGCCTAGGCGCGGCTCATCCGCATCTGGATGAGGAACGCCTCTACGAATACCTGGAGTTTCAGGCCAATCCGAGCCTGGGCTTTCCCGGCAGCGACATCGATCGCATTCAGTTCTTCGAGGAGCACGGCGAGCTACGCGCGCGCATGCGCGTCAATCTGGTCGGCCTGTTCGGCGGTGGCTCGCCGCTGCCTGCTTTCTACAGCGAGCAGGCGCTGGGCGACAGTGAGGACGGCAACCCGACCCGCGATTTCCTCGACCTGTTCAACAACCGCCTGCAGCGCCTGTTGCTGCCGATCTGGAAGAAGTACCGCTACCGCGCGAGCTTCCAGAGCGGAGCAATGGACGCCTTCTCGGCGCATCTGTTCGCTCTGATTGGCCTGGGCAGCGAGCAGATTCGCCAGGCGCAGGAGCTGAACTGGAAGCGCCTGCTGCCCTATCTCGGCCTGCTCAGCCTGCGCGCTCACTCGGCGGCGTTGATCGAGTCGGTGCTGCGTTACTACTTCAAGCATGCCGAACTGTTCATCGAGCAGTGCCTGGAGCGCCAGGTGATCGTGCAGCCGGAGCAGCGCAACCGTCTGGGCCGCGCCAACAGCCTCCTCGGTGAAGACACCGTGCTTGGCGAACGCGTGCGTGACCGTGGCGGCAAATTCCGTATCCATGTGCGTCAGCTTGGCTGGACGCGCTTTCACGAGTTCCTGCCGATTGGCACGGGTTACCAGCCGCTCTGCGCGCTGGTGCGCTTCACCCTGCGCGATCCGCTGGACTACGACATCCGCCTGGAGCTGCGTCAGGACGAAATCCGCGACCTGCGCATCGGCGAAGGCAACCCCTGCCTGTTGGGCTGGACCACCTGGCTTGGGCGTGAAAACGCCGATGGCCTGGTGACGCTCGGCAGCAAGATTCATTAAGGACAGATGAAATGATCAACGTCGACCTGCAACAACTGGTTCAAGCCCTGGACGCCGCGAGCAAGCGCGACCTGGAGATGGCCGCCGAACGCTGCGTGGTGCGTGGCGGTAACAAGATCCTCGTCGAAGACCTGCTGCTGGGCCTGCTGGAGCGCCCGGAAAGCCTGCTGGCGCGTGCCCTGCAGGATGCCGAGATCGATGTCGGCGAACTGGCCCAGGCGCTGCAACCGCGTGGCGAGCATAGCGAGTCGCGCAACCCGGTGTTTTCCGCCGAGCTGGTGCAGTGGCTGCAGGATGCACTGCTGGTGGCCAACCTGGAACTGGGCGCCAGCCAGATCGACCAGGCTGCGCTGATCCTCGCTCTGCTACGCAACCCCATGCGCTATGCCGGCAGCCGTTATCAGGCGCTGCTGGGCAAGCTCAATGCCGAGCGCCTGCGTGACTTCGCCCTCAGTCAGCAGCCGCAGACCGCAGGCGGCAAGCCGGCCGCCGGTGGCGAATCGAACCTGGCGCGTTTCACCCACAACTTCACCCAACAGGCCCGCGACGGCAAGCTCGACCCGGTGCTGTGCCGCGACGGCGCGATCCGCCAGATGGTCGATATCCTCGCCCGCCGCCGCAAGAACAACCCCATCGTGGTCGGCGAGGCCGGTGTCGGTAAGACCGCCATCGTCGAAGGCCTGGCCCTGCGCATCGCCACCGGCGAAGTGCCGCAGGTGCTCAAGGGCGTCGAGCTGCTGTGCCTGGATCTCGGCCTGTTGCAGGCTGGCGCCAGCGTCAAGGGCGAGTTCGAGCGTCGCCTGCAAGGCGTGATCGACGAGGTGAAGGCTTCGCCCAAGCCGATCATCCTGTTCATCGACGAAGCCCACACCCTGATCGGCGCCGGTGGTCAGGCCGGCAGCGGCGACGCCGCCAACCTGCTCAAGCCAGCCCTGGCCCGTGGTGAACTGCGCACCATCGCCGCCACCACCTGGAGCGAATACAAAAAGTACTTCGAGAAAGACCCGGCCCTGGCCCGCCGCTTCCAGCCGGTGCAATTGCACGAGCCCACCGTCGAGGAAGCTGTGACCATCCTCCGTGGCCTGGCGCCGGTGTACGAAAAGAGCCATGGCATCTACCTGCGCGATGACGCGGTGGTCGCCGCCGCCGAACTGTCGGCGCGCTACCTGGCCGGTCGGCAACTGCCGGACAAGGCCGTAGACGTACTCGACACTGCCTGCGCCCGCGTACGCATTAGCCTGGCCGCTGCCCCCGAAGCGCTGGAGCGCCTGCGCGGCGAGATCGCCGAGGGCGAGCGCCAGGGTGAAGCCATGCGCCGCGATCTGGACGCAGGCCTGAATATCGACCACGAAGCCCTGGATACGTTGGAAAGCCGTCTGGTCGCCGCTCGCGCCGAGCTGGAGCAGGTGGAAACCCGCTGGGCCGTACAGCGCGAGCTGGCCGAACGTCTGCTGGAGCAGCGTAAACAATGCGCCGCTGCACGTTTGGGTAACGACGAGGACGCCAGCGACGAACCTCGTCCGAACCTGGAAGAGCTGGAGGCGGAGCTGCGCGACCTGCAGGCCGAACTGGCTGCCGCCCAGGCCAGCGAGCGCCTGGTTAGCTTTGAGGTTTGCCCGCGCCTGGTCGCTGAAGTGATCAGCCACTGGACAGGCGTGCCGCTGAGCCAACTGGCCCGCGAGCACAACACCAAGGTCATCACCTTCGCTAACGACCTGCGCCAGCGCGTGCGTGGTCAGGAGCAAGCGATCCAGGCGCTGGACAAGGCCATGCGTGCCACCGCCGCCGGCCTGAACAAGCCCGACGCACCGGTTGGCGTGTTCCTGCTGGTTGGCCCTAGCGGCGTCGGCAAGACCGAAACCGCCCTGGCCCTGGCCGACCTGCTGTACGGCGGCGAGCGCTTCCTCACCGTAATCAACATGTCCGAGTTCCAGGAGAAGCACACCGTTTCCCGCCTGATCGGCGCACCACCCGGCTATGTTGGCTATGGCGAGGGCGGCATGCTCACCGAAGCGGTGCGGCAGAAGCCCTACTCGGTGATCCTCCTCGACGAAGTGGAGAAGGCCGACCCGGACGTGATGAACGTCTTCTACCAAATCTTCGATAAGGGCGTGGCCAACGACGGCGAAGGGCGCGAGATCAACTTCCGCAACACCCTGATCCTGATGACCAGCAACCTCGCCAGCGAGCGTATCGCCGGCCTCTGTGCCGGTGGCGAGCGCCCGGCCGCCGAGGATCTGGAACTGGCCATCCGCCCGCAACTGTCGCAGCACTTCAAGCCAGCCCTGCTCGGCCGCATGCGCGTGGTGCCTTACTACCCGATGGACGCCGATCTGCTGCGCCAGTTGGTCGGCCTCAAGCTGGCCCGCTTCGGTGAGCGCCTGGCCCGTCGTCAGCTTGCCTTCAGCCACTGCGACGCGCTGGTCGAGCATCTGGCCGAGCGTTGCACCCACGGCGACAGCGGCGCACGTCTGATCGACCACCTGATCGACCAGCATCTGCAGCCGCTGGTGGTTGACCGTCTGCTCGATGCCATGGCCGCTGGCGAAAGTCTGCAGCGTGTACACGCCACGCTCGACGCCGATTCGACCGTGATTTGCGAGTTCGCCTGAGATGTCGCCGATGTTCGCTGAAATCCCGCAGCCGCTGCGCTACGCCGAGGCTCTGTTGCAGCGCTATGCCGAACTGGCGGGCGCCGCCAGCAGCGAGCGCCTGCTCGCTGAGCTGGTGCGTGCGGCGGCAGAGCTGGCGGGTTGCGAGCTGGGCCAGCTCTATCTGCTGGATCACACCAACACGCGCCTGACCCTCAGCGCCGAGTGGTTGGACGGCAACCTGCAAGCGCGCACGGTCGCCAGCCTGCCCAGCGACTACGACGGTGAGCAACTGCTGCAGTACTGCCTGTGCCAGAACCAGCCCCTGTGCATCGAGGAACTCGACAGCAGCCTGCATGCCATCGCCTGCCTACCTGATGGCGCCACCTGGCGCAGCCTGCTGTGCCTGCCGCTGAACAATGCCGAGGGCCAGAGCCGAGGTTTGCTGCTGGTGGCCAGCCATGGTTCGCTGGAGCTGCAGGGCTTTACCGCCTCGTTCGCCCATCTGGGCAATTTCGCCCTGGCGCAACTGCAATTGCTGCAACGCCTGCGCACACCGGCAAGTGATGAGCTGCCCACGCCGAGCGTGCCCGTTGCCAGCGCCAGCGGTTACGGCCTGCTGGGTCAAAGCCAGGCGATCCAGCAGGTTTATCAACTGATCGGCAAGGTGCTGCACAGCGCGGTCAGTGTGCTGGTGACCGGCGAGACGGGCACCGGTAAGGAGCTGGTCGCGCGCGCCATTCATGATTGCGGCTCGCGCCGCAGCAAGGCTTTCGTCGTGCAGAACTGCGCAGCGTTGCCGGAGAACCTGCTGGAGAGCGAGCTGTTCGGTTATCGCAAGGGCGCCTTCACCGGGGCCGACAGCGACAAGCCAGGGCTGTTCGACATCGCCGATGGCGGCACCCTGCTGCTCGACGAAATCGGTGACATGCCGCTGGCCCTGCAAGCCAAGCTGTTGCGCGTGCTGCAAGAGGGCGAAGTGCGCCCGCTGGGCAGTAACGAGACGCACAAGGTCAACGTACGCATCATCGCGGCGACCCATCAGGAACTGCGCAAGCATGTTGAGGATGGGCGCTTTCGCGAAGACCTGTTCTATCGCTTGTCGAACTTCCCCATCGAACTGCCACCGCTGCGTGAGCGCGGCGAAGACATCCTGCTGCTCGCCCGCCACTTCGCCAGCACCGCCAGCAGCCTGTTGCAGCGTGATGCCTGCCGTTGGAGCGAGGCGGCGCTGGAGCACCTGGCCGGTTACGCCTTTCCTGGCAACGTGCGCGAACTCAAGGGTGTGGTCGAGCGCGCGGTACTGTTGTGCGAAGGCGGTGAACTGTTGCCTGAGCACTTCAACCTGGAGCAGAGCCCTTACATCGACACGGCGCCGCTGAGCCTGCGCGAACGCATGGATCGCCTCGAACGCAACCTGCTGCTCGACTGCCTGCGCAAGAACCGTGGCAACCAGACCAACGCCGCCAACGAACTGGGCCTGCCCCGGCGCACCCTGCTGTACCGCATGCAGCGGCTGAAGATCAGCCCGAGTGAAGTGTGATGGAAGCGTTCATGAAGAATTTACCGGGCCGTATTGCCTCGTTCGTACTGGAGCCAATGATCTCCAGTGGGCGTATTGGGCGCCTCAAGTATCTGCTGCTGCATGTATGGAGCGCTTGGCCACTTTTTCTAATTGTGGCCTTGAGCAACAAGAGCAATTCGCTGTGGGTGCAGAATGTGCTCTCGGCTCTTGTCGTTCTCGGGCTCATCTATTGGTGGGTTGCCACGCTGACTGCAGGCGTTCGTCGTCTGCATGACATCGGTTGCAGTGGTTACTGGGTACTGCTGGTCAATCTGATCTGGCCGTTGCTGGCGATCTGGCCAGGCCAGCGCCGTACCAATCGCTATGGCCCTCCGGCACCACAACGCTTTGCCGCCCGGCAGCTAACCGGGGCCATCTGACATGTTCACTTTCACCTCTCGCAAAGGAGCGCACCCCATGCAGCACCGCTATCGAGCCGCCGTCCTGCTGGCGCTGGCCATCACCCTGGCCGGTTGTGCTGGCAACTACAAGTTCAGCGACGACCAATACCGCCCACTGGGCGACCCGCAAGCCGAGAAACGCGGCCACTGACCGCAAGGAGTAGGTTCACCATGGAACTGGTATTCGATGTGGTCAGCGCGCAGCAGTTCGTGCCAGGTCTAACGACCACCAAAACCTTCAAGCAGGCCGGTGGTGTGATCGGACGGGCCGAGGAGTGCGACTGGGTGATCCCGGATCGCAAGCGCGTGCTGTCCAGTCGGCATGCAGAAGTCAGCTATCGCGATGGCGCCTTCTACCTGACCGACACCAGCAGCAACGGCATTGCCCTCAAGGACACCGGCGCCAGCCTGGCCAAGGGCAGCCCGCAGCGTATCGAGCATGGCAGCGTGTACTGCCTGGGCGACTTCGAGATCCGTGCGCGGCTGATCCGCGATCCGGCTATGTTCGAGGGTGATATCGGCCTGCCGCAGACGGCTGGCAGCATCATCCCTGACGATGCCTTCCTCGACCTTGACCCGCTCAACGCGCTGGAGCAGCAGGAGCGCGTGTACGCCGAGGTGGATGATCTGACCGCCGTATTGCGCCCCAGCACCGCACAGGCGCAGCAGCGCGACTACGCGCAGATCGACGAAGAGAACCTGCTGGTGCCCGAGCTGGTGGTGCCCAAGCCTGCGCCGCAGCCCAAACCGGCGCCGGAGCCCGAGCGCCTGCCGCCAACCTTCTGGGAGAAGTTCGCCGATGCCCTCGGTGTGCGCCTCGACGACCTCGATGAAGAGGCTCGCCAAGCCCTGGCGCTCAACGCCGCCAAGCTGCTCAAGCAGAGTATCGGCAGTTTGCAGCAGGCCCTGCGCACGCGCAGCGAATTGAAAAACGAACTGCGCCTGGCGCTGACCACGGTACAGAGCGCGGGCAACAACCCGCTCAAGCACGGCTTGGATACCAGTGAGACGCTGAGCCACCTGCTGCGTGGCGGAAAGGCCGGCCTGCTGCCCGCCGAACAGGCCATCAGCCGCAGCTTCCGTGATCTGCAGGCGCATCAGGTGGCGCTGCTGGCTGCCAGCCGCGCGGCGGTCAAGGGCATGTTCGAGCAGTTCGCTCCCGAACAACTGACTCTGAACTTCGAACGCAGTGGCCGCAAACCGCTGATCGCCACCGATGGCAGCCGCTGGCGCGCCTATCGCCGCCTGCATGCCTCGCTGGAGCAGAACGACGACTGGAGTGATCGCCTGTTCGCCCGTGACTTCGCCAGTGCCTACGAAGAGCAGGTTCGCCTGATCGCCACCCTCAACACCGACCTTCAAGGATGATGCCCATGCCTCGCCTGTTTTCTCTGGCGCTGTGCGCCCTGCTGCTGACGCTGACCGGCTGCTCGGCCCTGTCGCCTTACTCGACCATGACCAAGCTCGACTTGAGCCTGACCGGTAGCGATCAGCTCAACCCTGATCTCAACGGGCGGCCCTCGCCCATCGTTGTGCGCCTGATGGAGCTGCAGCACCCGGTGGCCTTCGAGAACGCCGATTTCTTCTCCCTCTACCAGCGTCCCAAGGAAGCCTTGGCGCCCGATCTGGTGGCGTTCGAGGAGCTGGAGCTGCGTCCGGGCGAAACCCGTGAACTGAAACTCTCGGTACAAGAAGGCAGCCGTTATGTCGGCGTACTCGCTGCCTACCGCGACCTGCCAGAAGCGAGCTGGCGCTACGTCATCCCCGTTGAGGCGCTGCAGCGCAACCAGGCGCATCTGAGCCTGGAGGAACGCGGCATTCGAAACCTCGATGACGAGCAGGAGCAGGCACAATGAGCCAGCACAAAGTCATCTGGCAGGAAGGCATGCTGCTGCGTCCGCAGCACTTCCAGCAAAACGATCGCTACTTCGATCATCAGCTCAAGCTCCGCACACAGAAGCTGGCCAGCTACGCCTGGGGCTTTTTCGAGTTGGAGATCGATCGCCAGTTTCTCAACATGGGCAAGCTGGTGGTGAGCAAGGCCAGTGGCGTGCTGCCCGACGGCAGCCTCTTCGACCTTGGCGTTGAGCGTGAACCGCTGGGGCTGGACGTGCCGCCCAATACCGGCAACACCCCGGTCTACCTGGCACTGCCGCTGGTTACCGGCAACCACATCGAGAGCCGTCGTTCGGAGCAGAAGGACGTGCTGGCGCGTTACGTCGCCTTCGACGAAGAAGTGGCCGACTGCAACGCTGGCGATAGCAGCATCAGCCAGGTCAGCACTGGCCGCCCGGATTTCCGCCTGCTGCTCGGCGAGCAACAGAGCGACCAGGCTTACGTCAAACTCAAGTTGTGCGACGTGCTCGACACCACCCCGGACGGTGTGATCAGCCTCGACCCGGAATTTACCCCGACCTACGTGAACTTCCAGGCCTCCGGCTACCTGCTGAGCTGCCTCAAGGAAGTGATCAGCATGCTCGCCCACCGTGGCGACATTCTCGCCGAACGGATTCGCGCCACCGGCAAGGTGGGCGGTGCCGAGGTCGGCGACTTCATGATGTTGCAGTTGATCAACCGCTATGAGCCGATCCTGCGTCACTATCTGGGCGTCGAACTGGTGCACCCAGAGCAGATCTACCGTGAGCTGGTCGGCCTGCTCGGCGAGTTGGCCACCTTCTCCAGCGAGACCAAGCGCCCGCGTCTGGAAGGCCGCTACCTGCACAGCGACCAGGGCCTGAGCTTCCGCAAGCTGATGGACGCCATTCGCCAGGTGCTGTCGATGGTGCTCGAACAGCACGCCATCGAGATGCTCCTGCAGCAACGTCAGTACGGTATCCAGGTGGCGCCGCTGCACGACCACAAGCTACTCGGCACCTCCAGCTTCGTGCTTGCGGCCAGCGCTCAGTGCGACTCCGAAGAGCTGCGTCAGCGTCTGCCGGCGCACCTCAAGGTCGGCCCGGTCGAGCGCATCCGCCAACTGGTCAACCTGCACCTGCCGGGAATCAAGGTCAAACCGTTGCCGGTGGCACCACGGCAAATCCCTTTCCACTCGGGCAAGACCTACTTCGCCTTGGAGCTCAGCTCCGAGGAACAGGCGCAGCTAGAACGCTCCGGCGGCTTCGCCTTCCACGTGTCCGGCGAGTTTTCCGGGCTTGAGTTGAAATTCTGGGCGATCAGGAACTGACCATGACTACCAAGGAAATGGAATACGGCCAGGATGACAAGACCGTCATCCTCAACCGCAAGGGCGAAGCCCGCGCCGAAAGTCCGCTGACCGACTTCAGCGCACCGCCGAAATTCGAGCAGCTCGAAGAACGCATGATCTTTGCCGCGCGCCTGCGCCCGGCGGAGAGCTTCAACATCAGCCTCAACCCGCTGGTGGCGGCGGCGTCCTCGCTGCTCTCGGAAGTGGTGCGTCTCAAGCACAGCTTCGAGGGCGAGGATCTGGACGCCCTCAACCAACGCCTGACCCGTGAGATCAAGCTGTTCGAGCACCGTGCCCTGCACGAAGGCGCCGAAAGTAGCCAGGTGATGGCCGCGCGTTACGTGCTGTGCACCGTGGTCGACGAGGCGGTGGTGACCACGCCCTGGGGCAACGAGAGCCAGTGGTCGCAGATGAGCCTGCTGTCCTCGTTCCACAACGAGACCTTCGGTGGTGAGAAGTTCTTCCAACTGCTCGAACGCCTGTCGCGCAACCCGGTCAAGCACCTGCCGATGCTGGAGCTGATGTACCTGTGCCTGTCGCTCGGTTTCGAGGGCAAGTACCGCGTGCTGGCGCGCGGCATGCTCGAACTGGAAGCGGTACGCGACAGCCTCTACCGGCAGATCCGCCAACTGCGTGGCGACGTGCCACGGGAAATCTCGCCGCACTGGCAGGGTCTCAAGGATGGCCGTCGGCGCCTGGTACGCATCGTGCCGTGGTGGCTGGTGGCGCTGTTCACCCTGATGTGCCTGGTGATGATGTACGCCGGTTTCGCCTGGGTGCTCGGCGAGCAACGCGACACCGTCCTCAAGCCGTATCAGCAACTCGACCCGGCCTCGGGTGTCAGCATGGATGACGTGAAATGAAGACCTTCTTCGCCAAACTTGGCGCCTTTTTCCGCAAAACCTGGGTCTGGAGCCTGTGCCTGGTTCTCGTCCTCGCGCTGCTGGTGTGGTTCGTCGGCCCGCTGCTGGCTGTGGACGACTACAAGTTCTGGGAGTCGGCCACCAGCCGCCTGCTGACCATCAGCCTGATCTTCCTGCTCTGGGGCCTGGCCATGGTGTTCGCCAGTTGGCGCGCCACTGCGCGCAAGAAGGCTGCCGAGAACGACGCCGATGCTCAGGAGCGCCTGCGTCGCGAGGAGCAGATCAACGAGGAACAGAGTGAGCTGCGCCATCGCTTCAAGGACGCCCTGCGCACCCTCAAACGCTCCAGCCTGTATCGCGGGCGCAGCGAGAAATGGCGCAACGACCTGCCCTGGTATCTGCTGCTCGGCCCGCAGGGCAGCGGCAAGACCAGCCTGCTGGATTTCTCCGGCCTGGACTTCCCGCTCAACCGTGGCGAGAACCAGCGCCTGACCAAGGATGTGTCCGGCACCCGCTATGCCGACTGGTATTTCGCCGACCACGCGGTGCTGATCGATACCGCCGGCCGTTACCTGACTCAACCTGATGCACAGATCGACAACAGTGGCTGGAATACCCTGCTCGGCCTGCTGCGCCAGCGCCGCGCGCGCCCGCTTAACGGTGTGCTGGTGAACATCCCGGTCGAGCAACTGCAAGGCGGTACGGAAGTGGAGCTGGAAACCCTGGCCCGCCAGACCCGCCAGCGGCTGCAGGAAATCCACCAGCGTCTGGGCGCCGATGTGCCGGTCTATCTGGTGCTGAGCAAGGCCGACAAGGTGTTGGGCTTCGACGAGTTCTTCGACCAGCTATCGCGCGAGGAAAGCGAGCAGGTACTCGGCGCCAGCTTCCGCAAGGAGCAGAACGCCACCGACGTGGCCGTGGTGCGCCAGGAGTTCGAAGAGCTGCTGCGCCGCCTCAACAGCCAGGTGATCCTGCGCATGCACCAGGAGCGCGATACCCAACGCCGTGGCCGCATCCTCGACTTCCCGCACCAGCTCGGCCAGATCGGTGAGCGCCTGTGCCTGTTCGTCGAACTGGCTTTCGCCGGCAACCGCTATCAGCGTGCCAGCAAGTTGCGCGGTTTCTACCTGACCAGTGCGCCGCAACTCAATGAGCAGCTCGACCCGATGACGGCGGGTATCGGCCGTAACCTCGGCCTGTCTGGCAACGCCCTGCCGACCTTCCGCAGCGGCCGCGCACGCTTCATCAACCACCTGCTTAGCCGGGTGATCTTCCCTGAGTCCGAGCTGGCGGGCCTGGATCAGAAAGAAGTGCGCCGTATCGATTGGGGTCAGCGCGCCATGTACGCCACCGCCTTTGGCGTGCTGGCACTGTTCGGCGTGCTCTGGGCCAGCGGCTTCTCGGCGAACCACGGCCGTCTGGAAGAACTGCGCGACATCGCTCAGACGCTGACCCGCGAGCACGGCACGATCAACCCGCAGGACGATGCCCAGCAAGTGCTCAAGGCGCTGGACAGCAGCTACGCGGCCACCCAGGTATTCCCGCCCAAGGATGATGTGTCCTACCTGCAACGCACGGGGCTGTTCCAGGGCGAGGCGGTTAATCCGGCGCTGTATTCGACCTACCGCGCTGAGCTGGAAAACCTGCTGCTGCCGCGTGTGGCGCGTCAGTTGGAGGCGCAGATCCGCGCTAACCTCAGCGACCGCGAGCGCCTGCTCGGCAGCCTGCGCGCCTACCTGATGCTCAATCTGCAGGAGCGCCGCGACCCGGACTTCCTCAAGGAATGGGTCGGCACCGACTGGTCGGTGCGTTATACCGGCAACAGCCCGGTGCAGCATGGCCTGAACACCCACTTCGCGCGTCTGCTCGACGAGCCGTTCGCGCCCTACGCACTCAACGCCCAATTGGTTGCCCAGGCGCGTCAGGTACTGCGCAGCGAGTCGCTGGCCAACGTCGTCTACCGCATGCTGCGGGAACAGGCGCGCAGCCTGCCGGACTATCGCCTGAGCCAGAAACTTGGCCCGCAGGCAGGCCTGATCAATGGCAGCGATTACGTTATTCCCGGCTTCTATACCCAGAGTGGTTACAGCAAGACCTTCACCGCCCAAGGCGCTAGCCTGGTGCGTGAGCTGCTGCGTGACAATTGGGTGCTGGGTGAGGGTGAAACCCTCAGTGCTGCTGATCTCAGTCGCCTGATGGTGGAGCTGGAGCAACTGTACTTCCGTGACTACGGCAACTACTGGGGCGAAGCCATCGCCCAGCTCAGCTTGGAGCCGATTGGCAGCGCCGGTCGTGGTGCTGCCCTGCTCAACGGTCTGACCGCCGCCAACTCGCCGCTGCTGCAATTGCTGGTTGAGGTTCGTGACAACACCCGTTTCAAAGGCCTGGCCGATGCGGCTGATGACGCGGGTGCTGCCGCCGATGCGTTGGAAGGTGCCAAGGGCAAGCTGGGCAAGGCTGCCAAGCTGGCCAGTGCCGCTGCCGAACAGGCGCAGCAAGCCCTGGCCAAGAACACCCCGGACACCGCGCGCAAGACTCTGGAGCGCCGCTTCGAAAGCCTGCACAAGCTGCTCGACGACAACGGCGGTGCCGGTGTCGATCTGGCGGCTGGCATGCAAGCTCTCGATGAGTTGCAGCGTCAGTTGGCCAGCCTGGCCAATGCCGGTGCCAGCGACCAGGCCGCGTTCGAAATGGCCAAGGCACGCATGGCCGGCAAGCGCGATGCGATCAACCAGGTGCGCAGCGCCGCAGCACGCCTGCCGCAGCCGGTGGGCAACTGGCTGGCGCTGCTGGCCGAGGATAGCTGGGGACTGGTGCTCAACGACGCCTATCAGTTCCTCAACCAGCGTTATCAGAGTGAGCTGTACGCCGCCTACGACAACTCGTTGAAGCAGCGTTACCCGTTCAGCGCGCACAGCGAGAGCGACGTAGCGGTGGCCGACTTCCGCGAGTTCTTCAAGTCGCAAGGCATCGCCGAGCGCTTCTTCGACCAGTACCTGCGTCCCTTCGTCAGCGGCAGCTCTGACGAATACCGTCTGCGGCGTGTCGATGGCCGTGGTCTGCCGCTGTCGCGCGAGTTCCTCCTGCAGATGAGCCGCGCCCAGGTGATCCGCCGCAGCTTCTTCGCCGAGAACCCGGCCGAGCCGCAGGTGCTGTTCAAGCTCGAACCCTACTCGCTGGATTCCAGCCTGAGCCGCGCCGACTTCCGCTTCGGCAATCAGGAGCTGGAATACCGCCACGGCCCAATCGTCGCCACCGCCTTCCGCTGGCCGGCCGCGAGCGACGAAGACCGCACCAGCCTGGTGGTCGAGGAACTGGGCGGGCGCCGCGTCGGCATCGAGAAGAACACCGGCCCCTGGTCGCTGTTCCGCCTGCTCGACCTGATGGACGTGGACTACCACAGCGGGCGTGACGTGCTGATCCTCAAGGCCAACCTCGGTGGTCTGCACGCCAACTACCTGCTGCACAGCCAGCGCTCGCCGAACCCGTTCGACATCGGCCTGCTGCGCAGCTTCAAACTGCCGGCGACGCTCTGATGACGGCAGTTGCCAACGCCTGGCGCAGCGCTGCGCGCACCGACACCGGCAAGGTGCGCGCGCGCAACGAGGATGCCTTCCTGGCCCTGCCTGAGCAGGGCCTGTGGGTAGTGGCCGACGGCATGGGCGGGCACCAGAACGGCGCCCTCGCCAGCCGCCTGATCGTCGAGCAACTGGCCGAGTTGCCCGACGGCAGCCTCGACCAGCGTCTGGTCGAATTGCGTCAGTGCCTGCACCGGCTCAACCATCGCCTCGGCCAGGAGCTAACCGTGACCGCCGACCGTTCCGATACGGTGATCGGCAGCACCGTGGTTGCCCTGTTGCTCGAAGGTGAGCGTGCCGTCTGCGTCTGGGCTGGCGACAGTCGCTGCTACCTATGGCGTGGCTCACGGCTGTATCAGCTCAGTCGCGACCACTCGCTGGTGCAACAACTGATCGACGAACAGGGGCTGACGCCACAGGAAGCCGCGCGGCATCCGGCGGCACACGCCCTGACCCGCGCCATCGGTGCCAGCGAAACCCTGCAACTGGACATCCTCGAACTCGATGTGCTGCCCGGCGATGTTTTTCTGCTGTGCAGCGATGGTCTTTATCAGGGCGTTTCCGCCGACGAGTTGGGGGCTTGTCTCAACCTACCTTCGCCGCACCTGGCCGTGGAGCGCCTGTTCCAGCGCGTGCTCGACGGCCCGGCCCGCGACAACCTCAGCGCCGTGGTGATCCGCCGATGACCGAATCTGCCGAAGCCAGCGACCTCACCTACTTCGCTCTGGCCGCTACCGCGGCCAAGGAGCCTGTGCGCGAAACCCCGCGCCAGGCGCCGGGCGAGCTGCCGGATGTGCTCGGCGGGCGCTACAAGATCGAGCGTCTGCTCGGTGTCGGCGGCATGGGCGCGGTGTATCGCGCCCGTGACCTGCTGCGCGAACAGTTCGGCGACCCCGAGCCTTATGTGGCGCTGAAGACCCTCAGCGACGACTTCGCCGAATACCCGGACGCCAACGCCCTGCTCTATAGCGAGTTCGCCCTCACCTCGCGGCTCAATCACCGGCATGTGGTGCGCCTGTTCGGTTTTGAAGTGGACACCGCCTGCCAGCGCGCCTTCATCACCTTAGAGCTGATGCGTGGCCTGACTCTCGACCAGTTGCTATGCGAGCGCCCCGAAGGCTTGCCCTGGGAGGAACTGCGCGCCATTGCCATCCCCCTGCTCGAAGCGCTCGCGTACTCCCACGAACTGGGCGTACTGCACGGCGATCTGAAACCCAGCAATGTGATGTTGGCCGAAGACGGCCTACGCCTATTCGATTATGGTCTCGGTCAACCTGTTGAAGGGCTGCTGCCGGGCCTGCCGCGCTTGTGCCGCAATCGCATCGCCGCCTGGACGCCGCGTTACGCCGCGCTGGAGTTGCTCGAAGGTGCCGCGTTGTCATCCGCCGCCGATGTGTACGCGGTGGCCTGCGTGCTAGTGGAGCTGGCCAGTGGGCAGCACCCGTTCCGTCGGCTCAGCGCCAAGCAGGCCAAGAGCATGGAGCTGGACAAGCAACTGCAACGCCCGGCGCAGATGCCACAGCACTGCTGGCAGGCCCTGCGCACCGCGCTGGCTTTCGAGGAAAGTCAGCGACAGATCGACTGCAACGCACTGCTCGATGCATTTCGTCGGCCTCCGGTTTCGCGCCTGCAACGCTGGCTGGGCATAACAGGCCGTTGAAGACGGACTCACTCGAAAGGATACGAACATGTTCAACCTGGCCAATGAAACCCATTTCAGCCTCACCCTCGAAGGTGTCGAGCACGACCTGCAGGTGCTCGAATTTACGGGCCGCGAGGCCATCAGCCAGCCCTACCGCTTCGATGTAGAACTGATCAGCGAGCGCGCCGATCTCGACCTGGCCAGCCTGCTGCACCAGCGCGCGTTCCTCGCCTTCAGCCCCAACGGTGACGGCATCCACGGCATCGTCCACCGAGCCGAACAGGGCGAGTCCGGCAAGCGCATGACCCGCTATCGCCTGGCCATCGTGCCGCAGCTCGCCTACCTCACGCACCGCACCAACCAGCGCATCTTCCAAAACCTCACCGTGCCGCAGATCGTCGCCCAGGTGCTGGAAGAACACGGCATCGTCCAGGGCGGCTACCAATTCCAGCTCGGCCCCACCGTCTACCCCGAACGCATCTACTGCGTGCAGTACGACGAGACGGATCTGCACTTCGTCCAGCGCCTGTGCGAAGAGGAAGGTATCCACTACCACTTCCAGCACAGCGAAAGCGGCCATGTGCTGATCTTCGGCGACGACCAGACCGCCTTCGCCAAGCTCGGTCGGCCCACGCCCTACATCCAAGACAGTGGCATGACCGCCGACGACCCGGTGATCAAAAAACTGGCCCTGCGCCTGGAAACCCGCACACGCACCACCACCCGCCGCGACTACGACTTCGAACAACCGCGCCTGCTGCTCGAAGCCGCCTACCAGGGCGAACAGGCCGCTGCAAACGACAGCCTGCCAGCCCTGGAAGACTACGACTACCCAGGCCGCTACACCGACCGCACCCGCGGCAAGCACCTGGCCAAACGCGCCCTGGAACGCCACCGCAGTGACTACCAGCAACTCGAAGGCAAAAGCGATGAGCCGCGCCTGGTCAGCGGCCATTTGCTGGAAATCTCCGAACACCCGCAAAGCGAGTGGAACGACCTCTGGCTGCTCAGCGAAGTGCTGCACGAAGGCAAACAGCCGCAGGTGCTGGAAGAGTCCATCACCAGCGATTCAATCCTGGGCAAGGCCCTGAACACACTGCTGCACAACGTGACGGGCAAAGCGCAGCCCACGGCAAACGATGGCGATGACTTTCGCCAGGGCTACCGCAACCGCTTCACCGCCACCCCCTGGAACGTGCCCTACCGCCCAGCGCTAAAGCACCCCAAACCCAAGGTACTGGGCAGCCAGACCGCCGTGGTCACCGGCCCGGCTGGCGAGGAAATCCACTGCGACGAATATGGCCGGGTGAAGGTGCAATTCTTCTGGGATCGCGAAGGCCAAGCCGACGACAAAACAAGCTGCTGGCTACGTGTGAGTTCAAGCTGGGCCGGTGACCGCTACGGCGCCATCACCATCCCGCGCATCGGCATGGAAGTGCTGGTCACCTTCCTCGAAGGCGACCCCGACCAACCGCTGGTCACCGGCTGCCTCTACCACGCCGAACACGTCGTGCCCTACGACCTACCGGCGAACAAGACAAGAAGCGTGTTCAAAACCCTCAGCAGCCCCGGCGGTGGGGGCTACAACGAACTGCGCATCGAAGACCGCAAGGGCGCCGAACAAATCTACCTGCACGCCCAGCGCGACTGGGACGAGAACATCGAACACGACCAGAAGATCCGCGTCGGCCATGAACGCCACGACACCGTGGAGAAGAACAGCTACACCGAACTGCTGGCCGAAGAACACCTCACCGTCACCGCCGAGCGCAAGGTCGAAGTCAAACCGCAGGACCACCTGACGGTGGGCACCGACCAACACATCAAACTGGGCACCGCACAACTGACCAAGGCCGGCCGCGAGATCCACCTCAAGGCCGGACAAAAAATGGTCATCGAAGCCGGCGTCGAACTGACCATCAAAGCCGGCGGCAGCTTCATCAAACTCGACCCCGGCGGCATCACCATCAGCGGCCCACTGGCCAGGCTCAATGCCGGCGGCTCGCCGGGCAAAGGCTCAGGGCTCAAGATCAAACCACCCGTGCTGCCTGGCGCCGCCGATAGCGACAAGGCGGGGAGTTTGTTGGAGCAGGCGTTGGCGAATGAGCTGACTGAGCCTAGCCCTGCAGATCCTCGCGAGTACCGATTCAATATTCGTTTGCAAGATATTCCCGGAGACGAGGGTTTTCCTTTGGCATACGCCCCATGGAGTATTGAACAGGGGGATGATGGCAATGTTTTGCTTGAGGGCGAGGCTGATGCCGATGGCCGGGTAGTGCTGGATGACATTCAGCAGAAGCAGCTAGCCAAAATCTACGTTAAAGCACCCAAGAGCCTGTGGCTCACTTATCCCGGCCAGCGGATAGCCCTACGGGTTCATCTGGAGCAACAGGGTTGGGACAGTGAGCGTTATGCCCTGGGCGCGATGGATTTCAGCGGTTGCCTCAGTCGCAATACCACAGGGAATGCGCTGCTGGAAAAAGAACGCAGCCATCACGATAGCCAGTGCACCAGCGATCTTTATACCCACCTGCAATCCAAGGAATGATTGGCCATGGCAACTGACTCTGCCTACAACGGCATTCGTACAAAGGAACTCAACCAGATCAACACCCAGGAGGGAAAGGCCTATGCGGCGTATTCCGCCCCGGACTTCTTCCTGAATGGGACGAATCTGTTCGCGCCCAAACGCACGGGTAATCAGGTTCGTTTCTTCACGACCGGGAGTGATTACTTCAAGGACGTCGCAGCCTCCATCGACCAGGCTAGTCAATGCATTTTCATCACGGGCTGGCAGGTCAACTACGACGTGTTGCTCGATGGCAAGCGCAGTCTTTGGCAGTGCCTGCACCAGGCCCTCAAGCGCCAACCTGCGTTGAAAGTTTATGTCATGCCCTGGCTAAGCCCTTCTGGCAGTCTTGGCACTTATGACTTCGAGACCATGTTGGCCATTTTCCAGCTCAATGCTGGCCTGTCTGGCGGCCCTCGTGCCTTCTGTACGCCCGCCATTCAGCAAAGCGATATGAAGGGGCTCGGTGTCGCGTTCTCGCACCACCAAAAATCGGTCGTGATCGACAACCGCATTGCCTATGTTGGGGGCATCGACCTGGCCTACGGTCGGCGTGATGACAATAACTTCAGCCTCGACGCCAGTAACAGGCAAGGCAACGATGCCTACAATCCAGGGCTGCCGAAGTTAGGTTGGATGGATATGGACAAGCATGTCAGCTCGATGGGGCTGATGATGGCCACGCTGTTCGACCTGTCCAAGCCTGTGTCGGGTAGCAGTTTCATCCCGCTTAGCAGGAGTACAGCTCTCAATGGCATGAGCCGCATTACGGACTTTTTTCGCAGCCCTCCATTCTCCGCTCTGCAATGGCTGAATCGTGCCAAGAACAGCGCTAAGGAGAACCTTGACGAGGGCTTTGAGCGGCTTAGTACGGCTCAACGTCAGATGCTGGGTAACAGTATCCGGGCGATGGCCCGGCTTATCAGCGACAACCTAGAGACCGTTCCGATGGCCAAAGAGTTGAAGCTGCGTTTGCAAGCCTGGTTGCGGGAGCTGGATGGGGCGGCAGGCAATCTTTATGAGTCATTACGCATCAAAAGTATTGAGCTGATCAGTCAGTGGATGAGTGAGACTGAACTTGGTCGCGTTCTGACCATGCTCAGCGGCAAGAGCTTTGAGGATATTCCAGGCGTGTATCGGGAGAGCGCCAACGAGTTGGCCAGTTCGATGCTCTGGTTTATCTATCACTTGCTACAGGAGCGCTCGGGACAACATCTGGAACCTTACGCCTATCTGCATGAAAAGCCGCAGCCATTGGCCTCACCGGACAATAGCCGATTGGCCGAGGATCAACCGCGTATGCCCTGGCAGGATGTGCATTGCCGTATCGAAGGCCCCTCGGTCTATGATGTGGCGCGTAACTTCATCGACCGCTGGAACGGGCAGCAGGCCTACCTGGCCGATACGCCAGCGCTACAGGACACCACGCTGGTGCGTAACCTGCTGGAGGCTATCGTGCGCTGGCTCAATGCTTTGGTTAGTGAGACAGGCCTTGAACACTTGGGCCTGAGGCTTAAGGTCAATGAAGCCCCGCGCCTGAGCTTTCCCAAACCACAGCCCGTATGGATAAACGCGCCCGCACAATTGCCTGTGGCGCCCAGCGCACAGCCCGGCGGGGTGAGCGTGCAAGTTTTGCGTAGTGCCTCCAGCCGCATGACCCAGCAGGAGCAGGTAGGGCGCAGCAAGGCGGGCGTTAATCTGCCCCTGCCGGCAGGTATCGATACTGGCGGCGTGCAGGCCAACTGCAAGGCGGCGATGCTGCAGGCCATCTCCAGTGCACAGCACTTCATCTATATCGAGAACCAGTTCTTTCAGAGTGCCTATGGTGCAGCGCGCGAAATATTCGATGATGCTCCGCTTTCCGGGCCTATGGCCAGCTTGCGCGACTATACCAGCCTGCCTCAGGAATACGTTGCCCGTGTGCGCCTGCGCGAAGCGCTGGAGGCCGAGGACATTTGGCAACTGGACTGGAAAGAAATCGATGCCATTGCCAAGGAGCCCAGTACCGAGGCGCGCCAGTTCTTGAAAAGTTTGCAAGCCATGTGGGGCGTCAATGCTCAGGGTTGGCTTACCCATAAACTGGGTGACGCCCAGACGGGCCTACTCAACGAGATTGGCGAAGCCCTGGCCAATCGCATTGGCCGTGCCATCGATGAGAAACGGACGTTTCACGTCTATATGATTCTGCCGGTGCATCCGGAAGGCGCGCTGAACGTCCTCAACATCATGCATCAGGTCACGCTCACCATGCAGAGCCTGGCTTTTGGCGAGAACAGCCTGATCAAACGTATCCAGAAACGCATGGCCCTGCGCGAACTGCTGGATCGAAAGGTGAACCGCGCCGAGGCACTCAAGGTCATCGAGCACAAGGACGCGAGCGGCCGACCCGTTTATGAGCAACAGGACTGGAGCCGTTACCTGACCCTGCTCAACCTGCGGACCTGGGAAAACCTCAAGGGGCGCGTGGTCACCGAACAGATCTATGTGCACAGCAAGCTGCTGATCGCCGACGACCGTGTGGCCATTCTTGGCAGCGCCAATATCAACGACCGCAGTTTGCTGGGCACGCGAGACTCAGAGTTGGCGGTCATCGTGCGTGATAGCTCGCCGGTACAGGTCAAGCTCGATGGCAAGCAGCCACATACCGTTGGCAAGACCGTGCATCAGTTACGTGTCGATCTGTGGAAGAAGCACTTTGGTTTGTCTATGGCTGGAGGCTCATCTGGTGTCACCACAGCAACCGGGCTGGCGCAGTATCTGGAGCAGCCCGCGGCGGAAGAAACTTGGAAGGCTATCCAGAAAAGGGCTCGGCTTAATACACGTATCTATGAAAAATCCTTTAACTTCATTCCACAAAATATCAGCCAGGTACAACCACGCAAAACACCAGACCTGAAACAATTTAAAAAGACAGGCTTCCCCGCCTCAACTTGGCCGACTTGGGTTTATCGAGACCTGGTGAATATCGGTCACGGCGGTGAACTGATGGAGCCTATGCCTCATGAAGAGCGCTTCTGGCGCTCCAATACCCTGGCTGATGTGAAGATGTTCTCCCCAGCCGTTGGTGTACAGGGCTTTATCTGCGCCTTGCCCGTCAACTGGACGAGGGGTGAGAACAACGACTCGGGTATCAACCTGAGCATTCTGGCTCAGATCTTTGAACAGCCCGAACGTGATAGCGCATTGGCGCAGGCGGATAACGGTCGTGAAGAAGAGAACCGTCGCACATGAAAAGCCTTTTCCGATACATGAGCCTCGGCCTGATTATCCCTGCTGGCATGGCCTTGGCCGATACCTCGCGGCAGGAATGCATTGGGCGCATGACCTTCGATGTGCCTGAGGATATGCAGTGGGCTACCTATTCCGCTCAGCGAACTGACAGGATTACTGATGGTCGAGGGGGGCATGTCTTTACCCCCAAAGTAACGGCTAAAGGGGATATGGGTAGTTATGACTATGATGGCCTGACCATTCGAGTGAGTGATATTGTTGGGCGTGATACGTTCGATGATGCTGCAAGATATATCAAAGGTACGGCACAGTTGTACCAAAAAGAATTACTGAAGAACTTAGAGAGTGACAAACAGATACTCGAAGAGCTAAAAGAACTCAATAAGAAAGAAAATACCCAGACAACCAAGGATGCTGTAGAGCGGTTTGCGAAAAGCATAGAAGAAGTTGAACGCCAGATACCTTTAACCAAAGTCTACGAATTTGATCTAGGTATCCCCGACGCCTACTTCCTAGGGGATAATATTTCTCCCGCAGATGTCTTGCTTTGGCGTAATAACCGAGTCTACTACTTCGGCTTCTCCAAGGCCGGTCCCGACTCCGCCGAGCGTATCAAGGCGCTGATGGCACGCTTTCAGCCGCGCGAGTTGTACGAGGTGCCCAAAGGCCCCGGTTTCTGCTTCCCCTACGGCTTTATTGCCGACGATGGCAAGACCGCTTATAGCATCAAGAACAGCCTGCGCTTCACCAAAACGCCCAATGTGATCTTTACCCTGATTAATGCCTCGGCCAATGACCCTTGGCAGACCAAGCCGACGCAAGGCACCTACGACAGCGACTACCGACCCGGCTACGACACCGAGAAATGGCGCAAGACTTCCTTCATCGAGCGCATCCAGCTCGGCAAGCGTCTGGCAGGCCTGGAGGGTTGGCGCCTGGATCCCAAGCCAGGCTCCGGCGAGCAGGAACGAGCCTGGTTTGCCCTGGCGCATCGAGGCGGGACGGGGTCACCGCTATTGGCGGTACAGATGTTCACCTTTCAGAAGGGTACGGACGACCTGAAGGAACTGACACCACCACCAGAAGAGGTCATCCCTCGCTTTAAGAAACTAAGCGAAAGTTTTAAATAGCATCACTCAAGGCCTAATACAGCACTCATGAATTCTTGGCTTACTGGAGCAAAGGCCTTCTGGTTCATTCTCTCGGGACTGGTCATGCCCGTTATCCTGACTGTTATTCCAATAGTGACCGGGGACGCACCTTTCTTTGTCGTTGCAGGTTGTTTTTTACTGGCCGGATGTATTCCTTTCATCATGCAGCTTTCGACTATCTTGCGATTGTGTTTAATCATCGCCGTCATTAGCTCGGGGATGATCTATGACGACCCCCATCGCTGGCCAGATGGCTTGTTACTGATGCTCGGCTTGCCTCTGATTCTGTACTTCATCTTGCGAGGCTCTCTCCGGTTGCTGCAGAAGCTCGGCGCTGCAATCCGTCTCTTGTGAGCGATCGTGTGGCCATCAGCCAGCCCTATCGCTTCGACGTCGAACTGATCAGCGAGCGCGCCGATCTCGACCTGGCCAGCCTGCTGCACCAGCGCGCGTTCCTCGCCTTCAGCCCCAACGGTGACGGCATCCACGGCATCGTTCACCGCGCCGAACAGGGCGAGTCCGGCAAGCGCATGACCCGCTATCGCCTGGCCATCGTGCCGCAGCTCGCCTACCTCACGCACCGCACCAACCAGCGCATCTTCCAAAACCTCACCGTGCCGCAGATCGTCGCCCAGGTGCTGGAAGAACACGGCATCGTCCAGGGCGGCTACCAATTCCAGCTCGGCCCCACCGTCTACCCCGAACGCATCTACTGCGTGCAGTACGACGAGACGGATCTGCACTTCGTCCAGCGCCTGTGCGAAGAGGAAGGTATCCACTACCACTTCCAGCACAGCGAAAGCGGCCATGTGCTGATCTTCGGCGACGACCAGACCGCCTTCGCCAAGCTCGGTCGGCCCACGCCCTACATCCAAGACAGTGGCATGACCGCCGACGACCCGGTGATCAAAAAACTGGCCCTGCGCCTGGAAACCCGCACACGCACCACCACCCGCCGCGACTACGACTTCGAACAACCGCGCCTGCTGCTCGAAGCCGCCTACCAGGGCGAACAGGCCGCTGCAAACGACAGCCTGCCAGCCCTGGAAGACTACGACTACCCAGGCCGCTACACCGACCGCACCCGCGGCAAGCACCTGGCCAAACGCGCCCTGGAACGCCACCGCAGTGACTACCAGCAACTCGAAGGCAAAAGCGATGAGCCGCGCCTGGTCAGCGGCCATTTGCTGGAAATCTCCGAACACCCGCAAAGCGAGTGGAACGACCTCTGGCTGCTCAGCGAAGTGCTGCACGAAGGCAAACAGCCGCAGGTGCTGGAAGAGTCCATCACCAGCGATTCAATCCTGGGCAAGGCCCTGAACACACTGCTGCACAACGTGACGGGCAAAGCGCAGCCCACGGCAAACGATGGCGATGACTTTCGCCAGGGCTACCGCAACCGCTTCACCGCCACCCCCTGGAACGTGCCCTACCGCCCAGCGCTAAAGCACCCCAAACCCAAGGTACTGGGCAGCCAGACCGCCGTGGTCACCGGCCCGGCTGGCGAGGAAATCCACTGCGACGAATATGGCCGGGTGAAGGTGCAATTCTTCTGGGATCGCGAAGGCCAAGCCGACGACAAAACAAGCTGCTGGCTACGTGTGAGTTCAAGCTGGGCCGGTGACCGCTACGGCGCCATCACCATCCCGCGCATCGGCATGGAAGTGCTGGTCACCTTCCTCGAAGGCGACCCCGACCAACCGCTGGTCACCGGCTGCCTCTACCACGCCGAACACGTCGTGCCCTACGACCTACCGGCGAACAAGACAAGAAGCGTGTTCAAAACCCTCAGCAGCCCCGGCGGTGGGGGCTACAACGAACTGCGCATCGAAGACCGCAAGGGCGCCGAACAAATCTACCTGCACGCCCAGCGCGACTGGGACGAGAACATCGAACACGACCAGAAGATCCGCGTCGGCCATGAACGCCACGACACCGTGGAGAAGAACAGCTACACCGAACTGCTGGCCGAAGAACACCTCACCGTCACCGCCGAGCGCAAGGTCGAAGTCAAACCGCAGGACCACCTGACGGTGGGCACCGACCAACACATCAAACTGGGCACCGCACAACTGACCAAGGCCGGCCGCGAGATCCACCTCAAGGCCGGACAAAAAATGGTCATCGAAGCCGGCGTCGAACTGACCATCAAAGCCGGCGGCAGCTTCATCAAACTCGACCCCGGCGGCATCACCATCAGCGGCCCGCTGGCCAGGCTCAACGCCGGCGGCTCACCGGGCAAAGGCTCGGGCATCAAGATCAAACCACCCGTGCTGCCGGGCGCCGCCGATAGTGACAAGGCGGGGAGTTTGTTGGAGCAGGCCATCAGCAACTGCGTGGACAAGCCGCAGAAGGCGGTCTGTGAAGAGTGTTTGCTCCGAGCACAAAGCAAAGTCCAAGCGCTAGTCGCACGTTAAGAGGCCCGGAAACACCATGAACACCATGACTCATGCTTGGTTAACCCATCTTGGCGAGCAGGCAGAACACGCGCGTTTGCAGCATCTTGATCTTCTGGTCGATGCCAGCAATCTGGACTATCCGTTGCTTACGCACCTCGATGAATCAGATCAGCGCCCAGATGTCGCCAAGTTGCTTGACGGTACGCCGGAGGAAGCTATTGCAGCCAAGGGGCCTCTGCTGATTCGCGTGAGCCTCGAGCAACCTGAACATCAGGCTTGGTTAGACGGATTGCTCGCCAGCAAGAATGCCCATCAGCATCTTCTGGCGTTGCTCAGCCCTTGGCCGTTCACGCAACTGGCCAGTCATTTGAGGCATTGCACCCAGGCCGAGTGGAACGACGGAAGGGGCAGCGGTCTGCTGCGTTTTTATGACCCGCGTATGCTGGTGCCCACTAGCGAAGCCCTAGATCCACATCAGATATGGTTCCATGCCCCGATCATCGCCTGGCACTGGCGGGATCGTGATCGGCAGCCACGTAGTTTGCCTGGCAACCTTATGCGTCCAGCGGAGTTACCTTCACCGCTACCGGTCTTGCAACTGACGCGAGCACAGATGGCCAGCCTGCTGGCCTGGAGCGCTGCCGAGGACTATCGGCGCAGTTGGGGTGTGCAGCCTCAGGACTATGGTATGGCCCAGCAAGAACCCTTGATGCGCCACCTGATGCACGGGCAATTGGCAGCTAACCGCGAGGGGCTATATGACCTCAATCAGCGTGACACTTTCATCCGTGCCTGGTTGGCCAAGAATTCTCCTGTTGCGCCGCCTGAAGAGACTGCTGAGGTGTGGGCATGACTCCCAGGGCCTTGGCCTCTCTTCTGGTGGTCCTATCGCTGAGTGGCTGTTTGGCCAAGGAGTCTGAGATGCTCGGGGCTCCTGTGGAGGGCTATAACCATACATCCGCGGCCATCAACCGTTTCACTGTCAACGGCGCTGGAGGCCCTAACCTAGGCCCTTATGGTGGCGGGGGCGGGCAGGTTTGTTGTGGCTCTGTGCCGCGCCATTGGCGACCAGGGCTTAGAGCCATTGTAGAGTGGGAGAAAGATCCTGACCCAAGGGCTTATGTGAATTGGCCGCCATTGGGTACCGATGCTTACAGAGAGGCATATAAGAAACACGCAGCTAATTACACCCGCCACCGTGTAGTGGTGGAGATACCTCAGTACGACCGTCCAGGCCCTCTCAAAGTGCATTTTCTTCCATGCGATCAAGTCAGAGTTACAGCGGCTGGCGTACTCCCTAGCCACCCTGACTATCCATACAACTTTCCCCGCAAGATGGAGGATACGGAATGTCCCACTCCTTGAGCCTTTGGTTAGCTCGCAATCTGATAGGCCGATACCCATTCGCGGGTTTATCACTGGTGCTATTACTGGTCAGCGGTTGCATGGCCAAGGAATCCGAGATGCTTGGTGCCCCTGTGGAGGGCTATAACCATACGTCCGCTGCCATCAACCGTTTCACTGTCAACGGCGCTGGAGGTCCGAATATTGGCCCATATCAGGGCGGTGGAAAGCAAGTTTGCTGTGGAGTGCTTCCTCGACATTGGCGACCAGGGCTTAGAGCCATTGTAGAGTGGGAGAAAGATCCTAATCCTCGGGGATACGGTAGTTGGCCGGAACGACCATATTCGGATGCTTGGAACAAACGTATGGACGAACACCGCAGTCACTACACCCGCCACCGTGTAGTGGTGGAGATACCTCAATACCAAGAAGCCGGAACCTTGAAAGTGCACTTTTTGCCCTGCGATCAGGTGAGAGTTTCGGCGGACAATATTTTTTATGGGGTTTCCGGCTACCCCTATAACTTTCCCCGCAAGATGGAGGATATGGAATGTCCCAAACCTTGAACCCGCCACCTGCCAGTGTGCTGATTGCACGTCCTTTCGAACGTACGGGTTTGCCAATCGATTCATCAGAGGTCGCTAGAAATATCCGTAGCCAGAATCGTGATGAGAAGAAGGCCTGGGGTAAAACAGTTGACGCTGCAGCTAAGCAAGGGGACGAAGCCCCCGAACCTTGCTGCAAGACGCTGCATATTAGCCTTTGCTTCGATGGCACCAATAATCACGAGCCTTCGGACTCCATTGCCGACCCGATATGCACGAGTAATGTGGCGCGCTTATTTCACGCTAGCTTAGGTCAGGTGCCAGAGGCGATGGCGCAAGGTTTTTTTGCCTACTACAGCCCCGGCGTGGGCACTGTTTTCGAGGAAATCAAAGAGTATCTGCCTAGCCAGACTGGCCTGATCGGGGCGAGTGGTGGTGAAGACCGAATCAATTGGGGGCTTACGCGCTTAATCGCGGCGCTCAAGGAAACCCTCAAGGAGGCAGGGCAGGAGCCGCTTTCGATTGCACAGACCCAAGCCTTGGTCGAGGCCATGGCCACCAACTGGACTGCTTCCGTATTGAGCGGAGGCATATTGGAAAATGGGGCCCGCAAGCGCAAGGCAGCGATGCAACCCTATGAGGATGAGCTGGCCAGTTTGCTGGAGCAGCGGAGAAACAGTGGTGAAAAACCGGAAATCCTCGCCTTGCGCCTCTATGTCTACGGCTTTTCCCGTGGGGCAGCCCAGGCCCGCGCTTTCGCTAACTGGTTGATGGAGCTGACGCGTCGGCAAAACGGCGAGGCCAGCGAATACCGCTTCGCCGGGCTACCCATTTCCATCGAGTTCATCGGCCTGTTCGATACCGTGGCCGCCGTGGGGCTGGCTGACAGCGCGCCTTTCGCCGCCGGTCATATGGACTGGGCCAGTGGCACCATGCGTTTGCCGGACGAAAGCCAGGTGCAAGCCTGCATGCCAACTGGGCTGCCTGAAGATTGCCTCTTCCTCAAACGCTGCGTGCATCTGGTTTCCGCTCATGAGCAACGTGCCAGCTTCCCGCTGGACTCCATTCGCCGCCGAGAGAAAACAGCCGACGGGGCGCGTGATGACTCACGCCCTTCCACCTATCGCAAGGACACCTGGGAATACGTCTATCCGGGTATGCACTCCGATGTGGGGGGCGGTTATCCGCCTGGCGATCAGGGCAAGGCCCGTGGTGGACAAGGAGAACTGCTGTCGCAGATACCTCTGCACCATATGTATCGTTCAGCCTTTGCTGCAGGTGCGCCTTTACAGGTTCCTGAAGCCGTTGCAGAGGGCCTCGAACAATGGCGAAAAATGGATCCTGAGACATTCGGAGAGTTTGCTGTAGGCGATACACTCACAACCCGCTTCAACTCCTGGCAGAAACAGGCCAAGGCCGGATCACTTGAGAATGTGATCAAGCGAGAACAAGCCCTGATCACGGCCTGGCGTATCGACCGCTATGCCGGTGGTATCGACAAGCAGGGCTTTTACAGCCATGTGAAGGGTCAGGACATGACCGAGGAGCAGCAGGACGCTCTGAAACGGCTGCATGCCCAGAAGCTGGCGGAAAATTCCGCAGCGGCTCAAGGCAAGGAACCGCCGGTACTCAGTGCGAAAGAGCAGCAGCAGCGCGAGGCCGATCTCGAGTTGGTTGGGGGCTCCGAGGCTTATGCGCGCATCAATACCAACAAGGCATTCGAGCCAGCGTTGGATGACCGACAACTACGCCGTGCCGCCGCCGAGTTCAAGCGCGATTACGAGCGTAATTGGGGAGTTCTTGAGGATACCTTCGAATGGGGTGGAATACTTAATCTATTACTTGGCGGCACTGTCTATCTGATTAACGAAGAAGACGAAGCCCAGGAGTATGCCGAGCTTTACCAGAATGGAACGCAGCGCCATGGCCAGTTATTCGCCGGGACGGGCGTCATCGCGAGTGGGCAACAGGATCTGATCGCGCTTTTCGATGATCACGTACACGATTCTCGGGCCTGGTTCACCAACTCTTCCGGTCTTGGCGAGCGCGAGCCTTTCACCGATTATTTCCGTTACCGCCTAGTACATTTCGACAATGAATCGAACAAGAGCCTGTCGGTACTGGCCAATGCGGGCCGCGTCGTTGGCGTGGGTATCGCCTTGGCCAGTATCGGGCTCTCAATCAAGAAGCATAATCCACGCTACTTGCTCGGTCTTTTCTTGCCCTCGTTGGCGACGCCTGTACTGACGGGCAGGCCGGGACTACCGGCTTTCCCGGAAATCAGCGCATTCGATCCTTTGACCGGTATCGCATTGCCGATGATGGAGGGTATGGAAGCCGTACGAGCCTTTACTCAAAAACCTGGTGACGTGGTGGCCATGCTCAATGCCATGCCGTTGCCCGTACCGCTTACCGAGCAAACTGCTACTACACCCGAGCTGCAAGCAGTCTTCAAAGCCGCTGAAACGGCGAAGGCTATCAAGGCGGCCAATGACTCTGGTGATATGAGCGGTCTACTGGGGCAAGCGATGGACATGATGGGCGAGAGCGATCCCAAGCCAGGGCTGCAATCTCCCGGTTGGCTGGATCAGGCCAAAGGCATGGCCAAGGATCTCACTGGCTAGGAGTAAGGGGTAGCAGCGCATTTCTGCGCTGCTACCCCTTCCGGTTTACGGCTCTACCGCCTCCAGCGCACTCTTCAGCGCCCCCGCCTCCTTGAACACCTTCTGCTCCACCAACTTCCCATCTTCCAACTGCAGCCACAGCACCTCACCTTCGCCTGCCTGATAACGCGGGGCGATGCGGGCGTCGTGGTCGAGGAGGATGCGGTAGTTGTAGTCGCGCATCTTCGGCAGGGCGAAGAGGGTGGCGATGACGCTGGGCATGCGGCTGATGTCGGCGAGGAACACCGCCTGGCGCTCGTCCAGGTAGCCCTTGGGTTTGCCTTCCAGGGCGGCGTTGACCAGCTTGGCGCCGTCCATGTCGCGGGCGACCAGCAGGATCTGGGTTTTGTCGCTCAGGGTGTAGGGGGCGTCGAACTGATCCAGCAGCGTCCAGGGTGCCAGGCGGTCGCCGGGCTCCAGGGCCAGTGCAGCGGTGGACAGCAGGCACAGCAACATCAAGAAAACAGCTTTCATGCTGGAACTCCTAGGCTTTGTACGAAGAGTGTCTGCACTCGGTGATGCTTCGTTAAAAACGGGCTGGAACGCCAGCCCGGTCGAATGCTCATTTACAGCTCGTAAACTCGAATGCGAGCCCAGTCCGTTCCTCACCTGTTTTTGCGGGGCCGCCATCGGTATCGCCTGACCTTCGCTCGACGACTTTTCGTTCAGAGCCGCGCAGGGAATTTCTGGGGTTAAAGGTCTTCGTCGGTTACCAGGCGCACTTCGCTGGCATCCAGGGCGTAGGCGGCGTCGGCCAGGTCATTGCTGATCTTTTCCACCTTGAGTGTGCCGCTGACCCAGATGGGCGCGTAGATATCGTCGAGCACGATGCCCTTGGGGTAGCGCACCAGTACCAGTTGGTTGGGCGGTGGTGGCGGTACGTGAATGCAGGCGCCGGGGTAGGGCACGAGGAAGAATAGGGTGCTGTGGCCTTTGGCGTCGTTCTCCAGCGGCACCGGGTAGCCCCCCAGGCGTATGACTTTGCCATCGAGCGCTGCGACGGTTTTGGCTGAGTACATTACGGCGGGTAGGTCTTTGTCTTGCTGACGCAGGCCGCCCTTGTTGTAGAAGGTGCTGTCGCCCTCGGGGCTGTCGTGGCTGATCTCGGGCATGTCCTCAAGGGCCTTGCGGTCGTCAGGGGGCATGAGGTCGAGCCAGTCGGTTTCCGGCAGTTCGGCGTGGGCTAGGCCGCAGAGCAGCAGCAGGGCGAGCAGCAGGTGGCGCATGGTGTGGGGGATCTCGTGGCGGCAGTGAGCGAGAGCCGAGGTGTCGACGCCTCGCAGGAGGGCGTTCAGCCCTTTTTGATCGCGCCATAGATTACCAGCAGAACGATAGCGCCGATTACTGCGCCGATAAAACCGGCAGTTTGCCCGGCCTGGTAGATGCCCAGTGCTTGGCCGCCGTAAGTGGCAGCGATGGAACCACCGATGCCGAGCAGGATGGTCATGATCCAGCCCATGCTGTCATCGCCTGGCTTGAGCATGCGTGCGAGCAGTCCGACGATCAGACCGATGAAAAGGGTGCCGATGATGCTCATGAGGTTTGTCTCCGCAGGTGGCGGCCGCGTGTGCGGCCTGTGCTGCATCGGACAGGCCATTGGCCTCAAGGGTTCGCGCTATCTGGCGCGGCCACGCCATGGCGACGATAGATCAGGGCAATTTCGCCGTCTTCGCGCATCTGTTCAAGTTCGCTCGCCAGGCGGTTGTAGAGCGCCTGGCGACCGCTGCGATAGCGTTTGAGCGAGGCGCCGAAGTGGTTGCCGAGCACTTGCCTGTGGACATAGTGGGCATAGCTGAAGTCGTGAAATGCCAGTGTGCTGAATTGCGTTTCCATTGGTTGCTGGTCGAGTACGGCAATGGCGTCGAGGCGTCCGGCGCGGAACATCGCGGCCAATTGTGCGTCATCGCTGGCATAGACGCGGTTCAGCTTGCGGTCACTGTCGAAGGGCTCGAAATAGGCTGTGCCGCGTTTGACGCCGACGGCCAAGCGGTACAAATCTCCGTACTGGTCGAGGTCGGCTTCGTGGCCAGGGTGTACGACGAAGCGGATATCCAGTGCCTGATTGCCGATGCTGGGAAAAAAGTGCACGTAGGTCTGGCGCTCCTCGGTCATGAGCACTCGGGGTACCAGATCGATACGGCCTGAGCGCAAGTCGTCGAGGCTGCGCAGGAAGGGCGCCTCGCGCCATTGCAGGGCAATGCCGAGGCGTTGTGCGGCGGTTTCCAGTACGACGACCAAGGGGCCGCCAGGCGCGCCATCGACGCGATACATCTCTGGCGGGCGTTCGCGAAAATCCACCCTGAGGGTTTCCTGCGCGAGCGCAGGCCAAGTCAGGGTGAGCAGGAGGAGGCAGAAAAGACGTTTCATCGGTCGGGCTCTTGGATACTGGCCGTCATCCAAGAGCTTAGCTGAGCGCTGTGGTTCAGCGCTTGCCGATCAATGCTTCTACTTCGCCAATGCGTGCTTTCAACGTGGCGAGGTCGGCGCAGCGCAGGGTGGCGTGACCGACTTTGCGCCCTGCCTTGAAGGCTTTGCCATAGTGGTGCAGATGGCAGTCGGCAATGGCGATCACTTTATCCACAGGCGGTACTTCACCGATGAAGTTGAGCATGGCGCTCTCGCCGACTTTGGCCGTCGAGCCCAGCGGCAGGCCGGCCACGGCGCGCAGGTGGTTTTCGAACTGGCTGCACTCGGCGCCTTCGATGGTCCAGTGCCCGGAGTTGTGCACGCGCGGGGCGATCTCGTTGGCTTTGAGGCCGCCGTCCACTTCGAAGAATTCGAAGGCCAGTACGCCGACGTAGTCGAGCTTGTCCAGCACGCGGCCAACGTAGTCTTCGGCCAGCGCCTGCAGCGGGTGCCTGGTGCTGGCAATGGACAGGGCGAGAATGCCGCTGTCGTGGGTGTTGTGCACCAGGGGGTAGAAGCGGGTTTCGCCATCACGGGCGCGCACGGCGACCAGCGAAACCTCGCCGGTGAAGGGCACGAAACCTTCGAGAATGCATGGCACGCTGCCCAGCTCGGCGAAGGCGCCGGTGACGTCTTGCGGCTTGCGCAGGACTTTCTGGCCCTTGCCGTCGTAACCCAGGGTGCGGGTTTTCATCACGGCCGGCAGGCCGATGCTGGTCACTGCGGCGTCGAGGTCGGCCTGCGACTGGATGTCGGCGAACTCGGGGGTAGGAATGCCCAGCTCGCGGAACATGGACTTCTCGAACCAGCGGTCGCGGGCAATGCGCAGGGCGTCTGCGCTCGGGTAGACCGGCACGAACTGCGAGAGAAAAGCGACGGTTTCGGCCGGCACGCTCTCGAATTCGAAGGTGACCAGGTCGACCTCATCGGCCAGTTGGCGCAGGTGTTCCTGATCGCCATAGTCTGCGCGGATATGCTCGCCGAGTGCCTGGGCGCAGGCGTCCGGCGCCGGGTCGAGGAAGGCGAACTGCATGCCCAGCGGAGTACCCGCCAGGGCCATCATGCGACCCAACTGGCCGCCACCGATCACACCGATTTTCATAACAAAGCCCCTTTTTCAGCAGGTGGCGAGACCAAGCCGTTGAACGCTGCCCTCAGCGCGGGAAGCGGAGTTTACGCCGGTAAATGAGCATTCCGAGCAGCGCACAGCGCGCTAATGCGCCGTGTCGTAGCTGCTGATGGAATGGGCTTCAGGCCTCGCGTGGGTCCGGGTTGTTCAGCACCGTCTCGGTCTGCTCCTCGCGGAACTGTTTGAGTGCGGTATGGAACTGCGGGTGCTGGTGGCCGAGGATGCTGGCTGCCAGCAGCGCCGCGTTGATCGCACCAGCTTTGCCAATGGCCAGCGTGGCGACCGGCACACCGGCCGGCATTTGCACGATCGACAGTAGCGAGTCGACGCCCGAGAGCATCGACGATTGCACCGGCACACCGAGCACCGGCAGGTGCGTTTTGGCTGCGCACATGCCCGGCAGGTGGGCGGCGCCACCGGCACCGGCGATGATCACCTGAATGCCACGGGCTTCAGCCTCTTCGGCGTACTGGAACAAGAGATCCGGGGTGCGGTGGGCGGAAACCACCTTGACCTCGTGGGGAATGCCCAGCTTGTCCAGCATCTCGGCGGTGTGGCTAAGGGTGGACCAATCGGACTTGGAGCCCATGATCACGCCAACCAGTGCGCTCATCGTCGTGCCTCTCATCTCGGGCGCCTCACGGCGCATCAAAAGTGTGCCCCGCAGGGCGCGTCAAAAACCAACAAGCCACGCGGGCAGGCCAGCGTGGCTTGTGAATGTTCGGTTGGCCGGGCGCTACCGGCCGAAGGCCGCGCAGTATAGCGCAAAGCCACGGCCGACGGGCACTACGCTTGACCGTTTGTCATGGCGGCGGTAGCTGGCGAGAAAACTGCCGCAAACCTTGCTCTGGGGCAATGCCGCAGTCGCTCAGGCGCGCACACTGAGCGAACACTCGCATGGAAGAGGCACCGCATATGAACCAGACCATGAAAGCCGCAGTCGTTCACGCCTTCGGCGCGCCGTTGCGTTTAGAGGAGGTGAAGATCCCGCTGCCAGGCCCTGGCCAGATTTTGGTGAAAATCGAGGCCTCGGGCGTCTGCCACACCGATCTGCATGCTGCTGAGGGCGATTGGCCGGTGAAACCGAGCTTGCCGTTCATCCCTGGTCACGAGGGCGTCGGCTATGTGGCGGCAGTTGGCAGCGGCGTGACCCGTGTGAAGGAAGGCGATCGTGTCGGCGTGCCTTGGCTGTACAGCGCCTGCGGCTGTTGCGAACACTGCCTGACTGGCTGGGAAACCCTCTGCGAAAGCCAGCAGAACACCGGTTATTCGATCAACGGCGGTTACGCCGAATACGTGCTGGCTGATCCGAATTACGTCGGTATACTGCCGAAATCCGTCGATTTTCTGGAAATCGCCCCGATCCTTTGTGCAGGCGTGACAGTGTACAAGGGCCTAAAGGAAACCCAGGCGCGCCCCGGTCAGTGGGTGGCGATCTCCGGTATCGGCGGTCTCGGTCACGTGGCTGTGCAGTACGCCCGCGCCATGGGCCTGCACGTGATCGCGGTGGATGTCGACGACGCCAAGCTGGAGCTGGCGCGCAAACTGGGCGCCAGCCTGACCATCAACGCGCGCAAGGAAAACCCGGCCGAGGTGGTGCAGCGCGATATCGGAGGTGCTCACGGCGTGCTGGTCACGGCTGTGTCCAACATCGCTTTCGGTCAGGCCATTGGCATGGCGCGCCGACGCGGCACGGTGGCGCTGGTCGGTTTGCCGCCAGGTGACTTCCCCACGCCGATCTTCGATGTGGTGCTCAAGGCTATCCACATCACCGGCTCCATCGTCGGCACCCGCGCCGATCTGCAGGAGGCGCTAGACTTCGCGGGCGAGGGCCTGGTCAAGGCCACGGTACGCAGCGACAGCCTGGACAACATCAATGGCATCTTCGAGCAGATGCGCGCGGGGCAGATCGAGGGGCGGGTGGTGCTGAAGTTCTGAGGTGTAAGTCGCCATTTTCTTACAGATCGGACGCGTACGGGCGCACAGAACACCGCCAGGCGGCTGGCTATACTGTGCGCCCTCGACCCGTACATGGACGTGCCTAATGAAACACCACCTTACGCTCTTCGCCCTCTCCTTACTCTCGCTTCAAGTGTCGGCGCTTGAGTTGGCCAAGCATCCCCAGGTATTCGATGCAGGTCAGGGCGTGAGCCTGGCGCTGGCGCCTTCGGCTGATGGCAAGCAGGCGCTGGTGCAGGTGCGTGGCATCAACCATCCGCTCGACGAAGTGGTATTTCTCACCGATGTACAGGAACTGGGTAACGAACAGCGTGACTATGGCATTCGCCTCGATGGCCGCGATTACAACCTAATCAACAAGCGTCGTGCCTGGCGCGGTGAGAGCTACCAGCTCAATCTGCCCAATACTCAGGGTTTCGAACTCAGCTACGACGAAGACACGAGCAAAGCGCTCAAGCCCGCCGAGCTGCTCGCGCTGTATGAAAAGCAAGAGAAGGAGGGCGTGCAGGCCCGTCTCGCGGCCTTTGATCGAAAAAAGCGCGTGGCGGACTACAGCGGTCGCTTGCAGGAAATAGATAGCGAGGCCAGCAAAGCCTGCGGTACTCCGCTGGCGACTCAGGTTGAGTGGAGTGCTATCACTGACGAACAATTGATCGGCCTCAGCGTGCCGAGCTTCTGCGGCGAGGTGGTCAATCAGATGGCCTATCTGTGCGGCAATGACGACCGCTACAAGGCCGAAGCCAAGACCATCAAGGGCGTCGACTGCCGCTTCGGCGAGGGGCTGAAACTGAACGAAAAAGATGGCCGCCTGCTGTTCACCACGCACCCGGATGAAGCCAACCAGGGCGACTTCATCAACGCCATTCTGCGTAACCGCTGAGCGCATCGGGCGGGGTTCGACCCGCCAATAGCGGCATATTTCTTGCGTTTTCTTGGCCGTCTACACCCACGGAACGCATCATGCCGTACACCTCGTTGACCACCCTGCATGTGGTTTCCCTGATTCTGCAACGCTTCGCCGACCAGCCCGAGCTGCGCGCGAAAATGCTGGCCGGGAGCGGGATTGGTGCGGCTGATCTGGACAATGCCGACGCACGCATTACGCGGGTGCAAGAGTTACAGGTGTGCGCTAACGCCTTGGCCCTGCGCGCTGATTTAGGGCTGGAGCTGGGGGGCCGTCTGCATGTTTCCTCTTATGGGCTGCTCGGTTACGCCGCACTGTCGGCTGCCACCCTGGGTGATGCCTGGCGCCTGCTATTGCAGTATCCGGCGCTGCTCGGTACCTATTTCCGCCTCGATCTGCAGGTGGATGGTGAGCTGGCTTGGATTAGCGCCAGTGGTTACCGCGATAGCGCTGCGTTGGAAGTATTCAACGTGGAGATGTGCCTGGCTTCGTTGAAATTGATCGGTGACGAACTGCTGCGCCAGTCGATGCCGCTGGAGGGCGCTGAGTTCACCCACGCCCAGCCGCACTACGTGCAGCGCTATGCACAGAGCTTTCCCTGCCCTCTGCGTTTTACGGCGCAACGCAACGCCTTTGCCTTTCCCGCCGCGTTGCTGGAGCGCCGTCTACCGCTGGCCGACAGCGTTACCCATGGCGATATGGTGGAGCGTTGCCGCCGCTTGAACGCCGAGTTCAGCAGTCGCCAGGCCTGGCTGGGGCGGGTGCGCCAGTTGCTTGCCGCGCAGATGGCCGAGCCACCGGGGCTGGAGAACCTGGCGCAACAGATGCACTGCTCGCCGCGTACCTTGCGCCGTCACTTGCAGGAATTGGGCACCAGCTATCAGGGGCTGCTCGATGAATTGCGTTTCGAGCGTGCCAAAGCGCTGCTTAGCGAGGAGCTGTGGCCGGTGCATCGCATCGCCGAGGTGCTGGGGTTCAGTGAAACGGCCAGCTTCCGCCATGCCTTCCAACGCTGGAGCGGCGTGCCGCCGAGTCGTTTTCGCGCCTGAGACGAGCGATGGCATTCGCGGCTAAAGCGCAATGCCGCCCAGCCGCTTCTACATGAGCCGCAGTTCACACTCCCCGTGGGAGCGGCTTTAGCCGCGATAAAGGCTCGCCGCTGAAGCGGCTCCTACAGGTTGGGCTTATTCCTCTGCCTGTACGTGGCGGTACATATGCAGCGTGTCGAGCGGATTTATCCGGGCTACGGACTAACACTGTGGGAGCGGCTTTAGCCGCGATAAAAGCTCGCCGCTGAAGCGGCTCCTACAGGTTGGGCTCAGTCCTCTGCTTGTACGTTGCGGTACATCTGCAAGCGCGCGGCTTCGTGCAGGCCACGGCCCAGGGGCAGCAGGCGTTTGAATTCCTCCGGGTGCTGTTCGGCGACGTTGTCGCGCGGTGTCGGCGAGTGCAGGTCGTGCAGGGTCGGCGAGCTGCCGTCGTGTTGCATCTGCACGAGAAAATCCTGGGTCACCGCGCCGATCACCGGGAAGCTGCCTTCCTGCAGTACCAGCGGCACCACGCGTTCGCCTTCCGGCGCTGGCAGTTGCAGGTCGCGACCCAGGCCGCCGTTGGCGAAGGGCACGCCCACCAGCCCGGCCACGGTTGGCAGCAGGTCGGCCAGGCCCACGGCTTCATCGAACTCGCGCGGCGCCAGCCACTTTGGCGCGTGGATCAGCAGCGGCACGTTGTTGCTCTCCAGTCCCAGTTGCTCGAAGGCCGGGGCCATGTGCGGGATCTGGCTGATGCGGGTGTTGTGGTCGCCGAAGAAGACGAAAATGGTGTCGTCGTAGAAGCCCTGCTCCTTGGCCAGTTCCATCAGGCGACCGATGTTGTAGTCCAGCAAGCGCACGGCGTTGTACTGCTCGACGCTGCGCGAGCCAGCCTGCTGCACCTGTTCCAGCGGCAGGTCGAGCGCCTCGAAGTCGTCATTGTCCTTGGGGATGGTGAAGGGGCGGTGGTTGCCGGAGGTTTGCAGATAGGCGAAGAAGGGTTTGTCCTTGGGCAGGGCGCCAAGGATGCGCGTGCCTTCCTTGAAGAAATCCAGGTCGGAGATGCCCCACACGTCCACCTGCGGCGACTGCCAGTGGCGCTCTTCATAGAGCTGTACGCCGTCGATGCTCTGGCGGATCAGTGCATTGATATTGGCCCAGCCGGCGTTGCCGCCGATCATGTAGAACTTCTCATAGCCGTCGAGCGCGTTGATCAGTGTGCGCTGGCGGGCAATCATCGGATTGCGTGTCGCCGTCTCCTGGCGCGATACGTCAGGGATGCCGGTGATGCTCGCCCACACGGTCTTGGCGGTGCCGGTCACCGGCACGTAGAAGTGGCGGAAGAACCAGCTTTCCTTGGCCAGGCGGTCGAGGTTTGGTGTCGGGTTCAGCGGGTTGCCATAGGCGCCCACGGCGCTGGTGCCGAGGGATTCGAGCATGACGAAGACCACATTCGGCTGGCGCTCGGCCTGGATGCGATGAGGTTGCAGCGGCTGCTGGCGGAAGAAGTTCAGGCCCTGCGCATCGCGCTCGCTCACGCCCAGGTAATCGGCCACCACCTCGTAGTGCTCACGCGTGGCGGCCTCGTCGAAGGCGGCGGGTTCGAGCTTGAGGGTGTCGAAGAGAAACAGCGCCGGGTTGATCCCGAGCGCGCCGATCTGACTGTTGCCGCTGTAGAAGGCATCGCTCCAGCGCAGTGGCACCGGGTTCTCCAGATTCAGCGCGCTGGCGCGGCCGAGCAGGCCGAAGAACACCAGCACGCTCACCACCGCTGCACCGCCGAGTGCTGGCAACACGCCAACCTTGTCGCTGGCAGGGCGATCCAGCGTGGCGCGCTCCAGGCGCAGCAGTGCCCATGTCCACAGCGCTACGCCCGCCAGCCAGGCCAGGGTTATCCACAGCACCGGGTAGGTCTGCCAGAGCATACCGGCGGAAATCTGCGCATCACCGGCAAAGCGCAGTACCGTGGCGTTGAGGCGCACGCCCAGGTAGGCGTAGTGGCCGAAGTCGATGATGTACAGCAGACCCAACGCTGCCACAGCCAATACCAGATAGCCGCGCAGCAGCCAGCGTGTGGCGCGAAAACGCGCCAGGCGCAGTTTGGGCAGGGCCAGCAGGATGCCCGCCGGTAACATCAGCAGCAGGGCCAGGCGCAGGTCGAAGCGCAGGCCGATGCCGAGGGTGTTCAGCACGTCCGCCTCGCTGATGCTGTCGACGGCGGAGAAGCCCAGCAGAAACACCCCGCGCAAGGCGGCGAAGAGCGCGAACAGCAGCGCCGTCAGGCCTGCCAGGTAATGCAGGCGGCGCGATTTCAACCAGCTCATGCGAGGTTCCTTGTCGGACGGTTCAGCAACCAGCGCAGCGCTGCGATCAGCAGGGCGCCGAGGCTATAGAGGGCCAGGTAGGGGTCGATCAGGTAATCCCAGTAGTTTTCCGAGGCGCCCAGGCGCAGGGCGAAGGCCAGGGTCGCCAGTACCAGCGCCAGGGCGCCGAGCCAACTGCGCTGGATGATCAGCACCGCGCACAGCAGGCCCAGCACCAGCAGCATCGGGCGTGGCTCGAAACCGAGCTGGTAAGGGTCGGCATAGCTCATGCCCAGCGCCGCCGGGTAGAGCAGCACGGCCAGGCCGGCGAACAGCGCCAGGCTGGCCAGACGATCACGGCTGCCGACCGGCGGCAGGCCGAAGCGGCTCAGGGTTGCCCAGCCGAGTAGCACCAGGCTGGCTATCGACAGATCGCCGATGTAGGTGCGCAACTGCAGCGCCAGGCTGATGCCCTGCATCGGCACCAGGCTGAGCAATAGGCAGGTGAACAGCTTGACCGCCTGCAGCGGGCGGCTGCGGCCAAGCGGGCTCAGTACCAGGAAGGCGAGCAGGGTGAAGGCCAGGTGTGGCAGCCAGAAGTCAGTCATGCGGGCGGCGCTCCGACAGCCAGGCCTCGTTGAAGGCCAGGTGCTTGATGAACATGTCGTTCCACGAATAGACGAGGTGGTAGGTGCCCTCACGGTCGCGGGTGAAGTAGGGGTACTCGTAGTCGAAGGTGCAGCCTTCGGCGCTGCACATGCGCGCGGTCACGCGGTCGAGGAACTGCGCTTGTTGCTCGGGCTTGCCGCCGCTGGCGCGGTACTTCTCGCTGACCACAGTGGGGAAATCCTGCTGGGCGATCGGCTCGCCCCAGGGGTTGGGGCTTTCGTCGAGCTCGCCCAGGCTGCGCCAGTTGCTCAGGTTGGCGTCGGTGGCGTAGAGGGTCAGGCGAAAGCGCCCGTCTTCCAGGTCGTTCATCGCCACCAGCAGGCTGCCGTCGGGGCGACCGACTGCTGCTAGGGACGAGTTGGGGTTGCTCGGCTCGACCGGCTGCGGGCGACTCCAGCTACGCCCTGCGTCCTCGCTGTAACTGGCCAGCACGCGGTGATGTTCCTCACCGGCATAGCGCAGCAGGGCCACGGCGCGGCGCTCGTCCAGTGGTACTACGGTGGGTTGCAAGGAGTAGCGGCCCTTGCCGATGCGGTATTTGCCCAGCACTTCGCCGTTCGCGCTCAGGTGCAGGTACTCGGGAAACTTGCCGAGGAACTCGTGGTACACCGGCAGGCCGATGCTGCCGTCGGCGTGGAACACGGGGGCGGCACGCACCAGAGTGCTGATGTTGAGAAAGGGGCTGGTGACCAGTTGCCGAGGTGCCGACCAGGTTGCGCCGAGGTCGTCGGAGACCATGGCGTTGATCGCGCTGCCGGCCCAGCCGCCGAGCGATACCGAGACGTAGAACAGCCACAGGCGGTTGTCCGGTGCCAGGCTGATCACCGGGTTGCCCAGTTTGCGGATGTGCTTGCCGACCGCGCGCTGTGTTGACTCGCGGCTGGCCAGTACGCGTTCGGCGCTCCACTGGCCACTGGCGGCATCGAAGCGCGCGGCGCGGATCTGCACGTCGGCGGCGCCTTCGCGTGTGCCGGCGAACCAGGCGGCCATCAGGTCACCACCAGGCAGGCCGGTGATGGAGGCTGAGTGGACGAAGTCATCTAAGTCAGAGGAGGCGAAGTGCGCCGTCATCTCGGCTGTTGCGCTGGCTGCGGGTGGTGCTGCCGGGCTGGCGAAGGGGGGCAGTGGGTGTGAGGTTTGGCCGAGCCAGGCCCAGGCGAAAACACCGGCGGTGCCCAGCAATAGGGCGCAGGTCTTGAGGATCGAAGTCATGATCACGTGTTCAGGGGTGGCTGGGCTTGTCCTGGGAGCTGCTGGCGACTTGCTCGACCGGGTGGGCATCGACCGGGTCGTAGTAGACCTCCAGCTTGCGGCCCTCGCGGTCGAAGCCATAAATCTCGTAGCAGTGGCCGGGAGTGATGCGGAACTTGGTGATCTGCACGCCCTGGCGCTTCATCTGCTCGCGGAACTGCGACTCCGGCATCCAGATGCTGCGGTCAGGGCGGGCACAGTCGGTGTCGGCCAGCAGCGGCATGGCGCTGAGCAGCAGCAAACCGCCGAGGGCGGTTCGGGCGAGGTAGGGCATGGTGGGGTCTCGTCAGGGCGGTGCCGACGGCATGGTCGGCACCAGGGCTTCGCTTAGTCTTCGATCTCGGTCTTCACGGCTTTGCCGCTGACCGGGTCGTGGTAGATCTCGACCTTGCGGCCATCCTTGTCGAAGCCATAAATCTCGTAGCAGTTGCCGTCGGTGACCTTGAACTTGTTGATCTTGTAGCCATCGGCCACGAGCTTGGCCTGGAATTGCTCGGGATCTTGCCAGGTAGAGCGGTCGGCGGTGGTGCACTCGGTCTTGGCGAAAGCCGGCGCGGCGCAGGCGAGCAGGGCGGAAACGAGCAGTAGGCGACGCATGGTGAGGCTCCTGATGGGTTCGGAGTCGCTACCTTCGACGCGCTGGCTTAACGAAAACTTAAGGTTCACACCCCGTTACATCTTGTCGGTGAGTCGTGAGGCGGCAGGGCAATTTGGCCATTTCGATCCCCTTTTGGCCGTTGCCAGCGTTCTCGCCGCCGCCCGAGCAAGCGAACAATGCAGGCACAACAACGAGCCTGGAGCGCTTTGCATGCTCACCTACTACAGCGACGACCACCACCTGCACCACGGCAAATGCGAGCTGATCGACGGGCAACTGATGCCCTGCTTCGAGAAGCCGCAGCGTGCTGATCACATCCTGGCGCGGGTCAAGCAGCGTCAGCTCGGCGAGGTGCGCGCACCCAAGGATTTCGGCCTGGCGCCCATCGAGCGCATTCACAGCCAGGCTTATTTGCAGTTCTTCCAGGGTGCCTGGACACGCTGGCAGGAACAGGGTGGCAAAGGCGATCTGCTGCCGTTCACCTGGCCTGCACGCACGCTGCGGCGGATGATCCCCAATGACCTGCACGGCCAACTCGGTTACTACAGTTTCGACGGTGGCGCGCCGATCACCGCTGGCACCTGGCAGGCCGCCTACAGCGCCGCACAGGTGGCGCTCAGCGCCCAGGCCGAGATCGCCAATGGCGCACACAGCGCCTTTGCCCTGTGCCGTCCGCCAGGTCACCACGCCGCCGCTGACGTGATGGGCGGCTACTGCTACCTGAACAACGCCGCCATCGCCACCCAGGCCTTCCTCGACCAGGGCTGCAAGAAGGTGGCCATCCTCGATGTCGATTACCACCACGGCAACGGCACCCAGGACATCTTCTACCCGCGCAGCGACGTGCTGTTCGCCTCGATCCACGGCGACCCGGCCGAGGAGTTCCCGTTCTTCCTCGGTTACGCCGACGAACTGGGCGAGGGTGAGGGCAAGGGCTGCAATTTCAACTACCCGCTGCCCATGGGCAGCTCCTGGGAAGCCTGGAGCGCGGCGCTGGAGCAGGCTTGCCAGCGCATCGGCGAATACGGCGCCGAGGTGCTGGTGGTGTCGCTGGGCGTGGACACTTACATGGACGACCCGATCTCGCAGTTCAAGCTCGACAGCCCGGACTACCTGGCCATGGGCCGACGCATCGCCGCGTTGGGCCTGCCGACGCTGTTCATCATGGAAGGCGGCTACGCGGTGGAGGCCATCGGCGTCAACGCGGTCAACGTACTGGAAGGATTCGAGGGTGCGTAGGGTGGACCGGTCCACCCAACTAAAAGACCAACAACGACACTTCAGGGGTGAGAAACGATGAACGCCATCAAACAGATGCTCGGCGCCGCCTTGTGCGGCGCCACCCTGCTCAGCGGCGCGGTGCAGGCCAAGGAGCTGCGCGTATACAACTGGGCGGACTACATCCTGCCGTCCGTGCCCAAGGACTTCCAGCAGGAAACCGGCATTCAGATCACCTGGGACACCTTCGAGACCAACGAGGCGCTGGAAGCCAAGCTGCTCACCGGCAACTCCGGCTATGACCTGGTGATCCCCTCCAACCAGTTCCTCGAAACCCAGATCAAGGCCGGCGTATTCGCCAAACTGGACAAGTCCAAGATCCCCAACTGGAATAACCTCGATCCGGCGCTGCTCAAGCTGCTGGAGAAGAACGACCCAGGCAACCAGTACGGCGTGCCCTATATGTACGGCACCGTACTGCTCGGCTACAACCCGGACAAGGTCAAGGCCGCGCTTGGCGACGATGCGCCGGTCAATAGCTGGGATCTGGTGTTCAAGCCGGAAAACATGGAGAAGCTCAAATCCTGCGGCGTGGCCATGCTCGACTCGCCCACCGAGATCATCCCCATCGCCCTGCACTACCTGGGTCTCGACCCCAACAGCAGCAACCCGGCTGATTACGAAAAAGTCACCGAGCTGCTGCTGAAAGTGCGTCCGTACGTGGCTTACTTCCACTCCGCCAAGTACATGACCGACATCGCCAACGGCGACATTTGCGTGGCCATCGGCTATTCGGGCAGCTTCTACCAGTTCGCCAACCGCGCCAAGGAAGCCGGCAACGGCGTGAAGATCAACTGGCGCCTGCCGAAAGAAGGCGCGCCGATCTGGTTCGACACCTGGGCCATCCCCAAGAGCGCGCAGAACGTCGATGAGGCCCATGCCTTTATCAATCACCTGCTTGACCCCAAGGTGATCGCGCCGATCAGTGATTTTCTCGGCTACCCCAATCCCAACGTGCCGGGTATGAAGCGAGTGGGCCAGGAAATCGCCGCCGACTCCGACTTGACGCCGACACCGGAGCTGCAGAAGTCGCTGTACGTGGTGCAGCCGCTGCCGCAGAAGATCGAGCGGGTAAGGACGCGGGCGTGGACTTCGATCAAGTCGGGTAAGTGATCTGTCCTGACAACGGACTGGCAAGTTTGTGTGGACGTGCTGTTATTTTCGGCGTTTAGGCTGCTTATCGGTGTTCTGCTGATAGCTCCCGTTTCGCCTCCCGGCGACCTTCTTTTGTCAAACGCCACAAAAGAAGGCAAAAGGTCTTGGCCCTGACATCCGGCCCCGGCTGCGCCGGGGTTCGTTCGTTCCATCATTGCTCCGAGGGCACGCTGCGAAGGGCCATCCATGGCCCGTCGCAGCTCTCGCGGCATCCATGCCGCTCAACCCTCTACACAATGATTCCACTCACCCTCCTGAAGGGGCCATTCGCGCGCCTGAGACTATGGATTTGATTCGGCGACCCCAGCGGTTTGCTGTTGCTCTTGCCAGAGCACTCCCAGCTACACCTGAGTTACCGCAGGTTCAGGCGCGTGCAGAGCCCGCCCAGGAGGGCGAACGGAATCGTCGTGGAAGAGGTCGAGCGACAGGATGTCGCGAGAGCCACGGAGGGCCATGGATGGCCCATCATGCAAAGCGCATGAATAACGCTTTACATTGACTTGCTAAGCCATTGATTTATAAGAGATTTATGAGTCGATAAAAGTTGGTACGAGCGCTGCAAGGATCAGTCATGTAAACCCCGACTGACCTACGTCGTGCTGCCCCGCCAAGTGTGATCGTGCAAATTGCATGCTGCGCAAATCGAGCATCATGCAAAGCGCATGAATAACGCTTTACATTGACTTGCTAAGCCATTGATTTATAAGAGATTTATGAGTCGATAAAAGTTGGTACGAGCGCTGCAAGGATCAGTCATGTAAACCCCGACTGACCTACGATGGAGACGCGCTATGCACACTGTACGACTGAGCCTGTTTTGCGCCGCTGCATTGCTGGCCAGCGGGGTTTACGCCAACGACTTCAGCGATGCGCTGGGCGCCAGCGCCAAAACCGCCGACTTCGTACTGACCCCTGCGCAAGACAACGTCACGCAGCCCGATGCCAAGCGTGAGCAGCGCCAGCAAACGACTTTCGAGGAAAGTCGCTGGTTGCGTGTTTCGGATCAGGGTCAGGTCGGCCTTGCCAGCCGTGAACCACGCCTGGCCAACAAAAGCCCGCGCTGGGTGTTCTGACCAACAAGGAGCCGCCGAGATGTCCAAAAGTGCCATCGTTCTGCTGACCATGACCCTGTTGAGCCTATCCCTCCTGTGGCTGGTGCCCGAACTGCAAACGCCAATCGACTTGGCACTCAAATGCACCAGCGGCGCCTTCGCCATAGGCTTTCTTGCCGCCTTGATGGTGGGCCGCCGCTTCAAATTCGATCCGGTGCTGCGCTAACCCAGCAAGCCTCGCGCTATGCCGGTTGCACCCTGCAAAACGCCGCGGAAATCGCGGCGTTTTGCTGTCTATCAGTTTCAGGCTGGCAGGCTGAAAGAGAAGCAAGCCCCTTCACCAGGCCGCGCGCAGACCTCCAGCCGCCCGCCATGCAGTTCAGCGATCTCCCGTGACAGCGCCAACCCCAGGCCGACACCCCCCTTGCGGCGGCTGACCTGCACGAACGGCTCGAAGATGCGCGCCTGTTGGCCGAACGCAATACCTTCGCCCTGATCCTGAACGCTGACGACTACTCGCTCACCCTCGCGCCGCACCTGCAACTCGACCTGACCACCCGCGTCGCTGTGGCGCAAGGCATTGCTGACCAGGTTGTCGAGCAGGCGCTGCACTTGGGCGACATCGAGGTTGAGCTGCGGCAAAGGCGCCTGGATCGCGCAAACCAGCGCTATCTCTCGTTCGGCGGCTTCATCAGCGAAACGCTCGCGGGTCTGCTCAAGCAGGGCAGCCAGATCGCACGGGCTGCGCTGCAGAGTTTTCAGGCCGTTCTGGTAACGGGAGAAATCCAACAGGTCGTCGATCAGCCGAACCAGGCGGCGCATTTCCTCGTCGACGGTACGAATCAGATCCTGCTCGCGCCCGCCTTCGGGCACTGACAGGCGCTCACGCAGTAGGCTGAACGCCATGTGCATACCGGTGATCGGCGTGCGCAGCTCATGCGAGGCGCGCAGCACAAACTCATTGCGCACGCGCTCAAAGGTGCGCTGTTCGGTGACATCTCGCAGCACCATCACCGCGCCAACGCTGCCGCCTTCGCGCAACTGCACTGGCGTTAGCGCCCAGGCTAGCAGGCGCACCTCGCCATTGCCCTCAATGCGCAGGTCGGCCGGCTGTTCATGCAGCACTTCACCCGCCAGCACCTGGCGCAACGCCTCGTCCACAGCATGGTCGGGCAACAACGGGCCGATGGGTTGCTCCAGCACCGTATCGTTCCACGAGAGCTGACGTAGCGCGACCGGGTTGGCGTGTTCGACGCGCCCCTGAGCGTCGAGGATGACCAGGCCGTCATCAATGCTGTCGAGCACCGCTTTAAGACGCCCCTCACTATTGAGCAACTGGTAGAGATTACTGGAGTGGTATTGACGCAAAGCCTCAGTCATCAGACCGAAACGGCGGCTCAACACCGCCAATTCGACGACCGGAGAAACAGGCAGTACGACGTCGTAGCGTCCTTGACCGACCCGATCAGCCGCCCTGGCCAACAGGTCGATAGGCGCACCGAAGCGGCGGGCGATACCGTTGGCCGTCAGCACACCAATGGTCAATATCGACAGGCCAATGAATACAAGCAGCGCAACGATCAACTGTGAGCGCTCACCCGCCAGTTTCTCACTGCCGCTAACGCGAGCTACGACCCGATCCTGCTCTTCCAGCAAGTGGCTGCGCAGTGCCTGGAAGGACTTGATGAAAGGCTCGTAAGTACCCAGGTTGTAGGGGGTCTGACCCTCCGGCACACCTTGCTCGGCAGCCTGCTCCATCACCTCGTACAGCCTCTTGGCCTCTGCCAGACCTTGCACATACTGTTCGCCCAAATTGCTCTGGAGTCCTTCGTTCAGAGCCCCGTGAAAGGCTTCGCGAGCATGGCTGAGACCTTGGGCATCAGGCTTCTGGGCAATCAATAAAAGCAGCTCTTCGCCCAAATGCTGGCGTAATTTCTGGCCGAGCTGCACAGCGCTGAAACCACGCTGGATCAGCTCACTCTGGCTGCGAGTCATCTGGGTGACGCTCAACAGTCCAACCAACAGCCCCAGCAAAGCCACCGTGATCAGAGCAGAAATGCTGAGGAACAGGCGGGTGCGAAGCTTCATCGAACGCTCCATGCGTGCTTCCTGAATCAAAGGTTGTACTGCTTGCGCTTGCGATAGAGGGTCGAGGCATCGATGCCCAGGGTCTTGGCCGCCAGATCCAGCGTGTTGCTGCTGGCCAGAACGGCAGCGATATGCGCCTTTTCCAGCTCTTCCAGACTCATCGGCGCGCCCACGCGCACGGTGCTGCTCGGCACCTCCGCGCCACCGCCGAGGCCCAGATGAGCGACTTCAACTGCCTCCTGTTGGCAGATGATGCTGGCGCGTTCGATGACGTTGCGCAGCTCACGGATATTGCCCGGCCAGCGGTAGGCCTGCAGCGCGGCAGTGGCTTCATCGCTGAAGGTGCAGGCCGGGCGCCCGTAATCGCTGACGAAACGAGCGAGAAAACGCTCGGCCAGCGACATGATGTCCTCGGGACGCTCACGCAGCGGCGGCAACTTGAGGGTGATGACATTCAGGCGGTAGAGCAGATCCTCACGGAAACGACCTTCACGCACCATTTCGTCGAGGTCCAGATTGGTCGCCGCGACGATACGCACGTCAGCGCGGCGGGTGACCGGGTCGCCCACGCGCTCGTATTCCTTGTCCTGAATGAAGCGCAGCAGCTTGGGCTGCAGGGCGAGGGGAAAGTCGCCGATCTCGTCGAGGAACAGGGTGCCGCCATCGGCCTGGCTGACCCGCCCCTGAGTGCTCTCGCTAGCACCGGTGAAGGAGCCCTTAGCATGGCCGAACAGCTCGCTCTCCATCAACTCGGCGGTCAGCGACGGGCAGTTGATGGTCACGCAGGTGCGCTTGGCGCGGCGGCTCCAGCCATGAATGGCGCGCGCCAGTTCACCCTTGCCGGTGCCGGACTCGCCGAGAGTGAGAATGTTGGCGTCGGTCGCCGCCACCTGGCGCGCGGTTTCCAGCACGCTCATCAGTACCGGGCTGTGGCTGTCGAGCTGTGCGCCTTTCTGGCGAACCTCATCCTCCAGCGCCTCCAGACGGGCCACCAATTGCCGCGCCTCCAATTGTTTGGCGGCGGCCATGCGCAGTTGCTCCGGGCTGCAGGGTTTGACCAGATAATCGACCGCACCGGCCTGCATGGCGTCCACGGCGGTGTCCACGGCGGAATAAGCGGTGACGATCACCACCCGCATCCAGGGCGCTTGAGCGCGCATTTGCGCCAGCACATCCAGACCACTTTCATCGCCCAGACGCAGATCGAGCAAACACAGGTCGAACACCTGACGCTGCAGCAAGGCTTCGGCTTGCGCCGCGCTGCTGGCAGTCGCCACGTCATAGCCTTCATCTTCCAGGCAATAGCGAAAAGTGCGCAGGATCGCGGCCTCATCATCCACCAGCAGGATGCGCCCGCCGGTCTGTGCTGAATCTGCCATGGTCATGCTCCGTCTAAAGGGTTTGATGCAGCTTAGTTAGGGAAAAACCGTGCAAGTTGCAAGACGCGCGCAAATAGATCCTGCAGGCTGCATGCAGGCAAATCGCCTTAAAATATCTATCTAACTGTTTTATAAGGATTTTTAGAAAATTTGTCGCCTGGCATGGCGGTTGCGTAAAGAAAAATATCTTTCCCGCACAGGAGTCAGCTAATGCCACGGTTCAATTCCCTGCTGCCGGCCCTCACTCTGGCCTTGGTGTTCGGCACCGCGCCATTGGCCAGCCATGCCGCGGAAACCGAGCTGGAGCAGCAACTTGTCGCCGCCCGTCAGGAAGGCTCGATCTGGACGGCCTTCGCCCTCAACCGTCACCTCAACCCATTCAAGCTGAAGGTCGACGTAAAGGACAATCGCGCCACCCTCAATGGCCGCGTCGAGAGCAACGTACAGAAAGACTTGGCCGAACAGGTTGCACTGAGCGTCGAAGGTATCGAAGCGGTGGATAACCGCATCGAAATCGACCCAGCCATCAACGAAGGCAATCCGCCGGGCCTGGTACAACGTCTGGACGACGCCACCCTGGCCGCCACGGTGAAATCCAAACTGCTGTGGAACAGCGACACACGCGGCCTGAACATCCAGGTACGCAGCGAGAACGGCGCCATCACCCTCAGCGGTAACGCACAAACCCCGGCGGCCAAGGAGCTGGCCGGCGAACTGGCAGAAAACACCGAAGGCGTGAGCGAGGTATTCAACCACCTGAGCATCAGCACCGCCGACAGCAGCAGCACCGAAGTGCAAACCGCCGTCGAAGAGGCCCGCGAAAACATCAGCGACGGCTGGATCACCAGCAAGGTCAAGGCCAGCCTCCTCTACAGCCGCAACCTCGACGGCCTGAACATCGAGGTCAACACCCAGGAAGGCCTGGTCACCTTGCGCGGCAAGGTACTGAGCAGCGCCGAAAAGCGCCTGGCCATGGACATCGCCCGTAACATCCGTGGCGTGCGCGGTGTGGACGCCGACGCCCTACTGGTCAGCAGCTAATCACCTCGGTGGCTGCGACCTGCGCGGCCACCATCCCTGCAAGTCCCATAGCCAAGGAGAAACTCCATGAGCAGCAAGACCGCACAACTCAACGAACTCATCGAAATCACCCGTGACGGCAAACGCTTCTACCAGCATGCCCACGAAGAAGTGCAGGACATCCGCCTGCAGGCGCTGTTCCGCGACATGGTGCGCGCCAAGACCGAAGTGATCGACGCCCTCACCGTCAAAGTTGCCGCCAACCAGAGCGAACCGGCCAGCGGCGGCACCCTGCTGGGAAAACTGCGACAGGTCTACGCCGACACCCGCGCCACCCTGGCCAAGGATGAAGAAGCCGCCTACGTCGCCCAACTCGAAGAAGCCGAAGACCGCATCCTGCACGCCTTCGAAGACGCCCTGGAAAGCGCCGAGAACGATGTGCGCGTACTGCTGGCGGTGGAAATGCCCAAGGTACGTGCCTGCCATGACCGCATGCGCGCACTGAAGCAGGAAATGAACTGAGCCATCGGCCAGTACCCAGCCCGCTGCGCCTGGCGTAGCGGGCTTTTTTGTGGGGCAATTAGCACCTTTGCATGCAAAAGCTCGCGGCTAAAGCCCCTCCCACAGCGCCATGCAAACACCGTGGGAGGGGCTTTAGCCGCGACAGTCCATGCCTAGCAGGACACCCAGACATACACCCGGATGTTTGCACCGCCTGGCAGCGTTACAGAACCGTAGGATGGGTAGAGCAACGCGAAACCCGTCAACCGGCTACCGGGTTTCGCTGCGCTCTACCCAGGCTACTTACTGCGCCTGGCGTANGTGGAGAGGTGGGCTGAAGCCCACCCTACAGCCCACCCTAATCGGGCGCCGCGTAGGGTGGGCCGGGCGGCGATCCGTTTCAGTGGCGTAGGGTGGGCTTTAGCCCACCAATGACAAGAGCGCCTGCTATCAGAACAGCGACAGCTTGATCACGCAGAAGATGGCCAGTGCCACCAGCATGCCGTTCAGTTCACGGAAGCGGCCGGCCAGGGTCTTGGCCGCGACCCAGGTGATGAAGCCGAAGGCGATGCCGGTGGCGATGGAGTAGGTCAGCGGCATGGCCAGCGCGGTGACCACCACGGGGGCGGCGACGGTGATGTCGTCCCAGTCGATTTCGGCCATGCCCGAGGCCATCAGCACGGCGACGAACAACAGCGCCGGGGCGGTGGCGAAGGCCGGTACGCTGCCGGCCAGCGGGGCGAAGAACAGGGCGAGGAGGAACAGCGCTGCGGTGACGATGGCGGTCAGGCCGGTGCGCCCGCCAGCGCTGACGCCGGCTGCCGACTCGATGTAGCTGGTGGTGGTGCTGGTGCCCAGCAGCGAGCCGCCCAACGCGGCGGTGCTGTCGGCGATCAGGGCGCGGCCCATCTTCGGTAGGTGGCCGTCCTTGCGCATCAGGCCAGCCTTTTTGGCCACGGCGATGAGGGTGCCGGAGTTGTCGAACAGGTCGACGAAGAGGAAGGCGAAGATCACGCTGACCAGGCCGACATCCAGCGCACCGGCGATATCCAGTTGCAGGAAGGTTGGGGCCAGAGACGGTGGCATCGACACCACGCCGCCGAACTGGCTGACGCCGAGCAGGATGCTCAGACCGGTGACCAGCAGAATGCTGATCAGCACCGCGCCGGTCACGCGCAGCGCTTCCAGGCCGATGATCAGGAAGAAGCCGAGGATCGCCAGGATCGCCTGCGGGCTGGCCAGGTTGCCGAGACCAACCATGGTGGCCGGATTATCAGCGACGATACCGGCGTTTTGCAGGGCAATCAGCGCCAGGAACAGGCCGATACCGGCAGCAATGGCCGAGCGCAGCTCCAGCGGGATGCTGTTGATGATCCACTCGCGGATCTTGAAGATCGACAGCAGGAAGAACAGGCAGGCCGAGAGGAACACCGCGCCGAGGGCGACTTGCCAGGTGTGGCCCATGCCCAGCACCACGGTGTAGGTGAAGAAGGCGTTGAGGCCCATGCCCGGCGCCAGGGCGATCGGGTAGTTGGCGATCAGGCCCATGACCACCGAGCCAAAGGCTGCGGCCAGGCAGGTGGCGACGAACACCGCGCCCTTGTCCATGCCGGTCTCGCCGAGGATGCTCGGGTTGACGAAGAGGATGTAGGCCATGGTCAGAAAGGTGGTGATCCCGGCCAGTACCTCGGTACGCACCGTGGTGTTGTGGGCTTTGAGTTGGAACAGTCTTTCCAGCATGGTGGCTCCCCGAGGCGCAAGTGCGCGGCAGTGGTCAGAACTCACGCACAGTACACCCGCTGTTTGGGGTGAAAATCTGTCGGGTTCGGTGAAAGCCGCGCATCATAGCAGCAAGATTGTGCACGGTGAATTTATGACCGGGCGGACAGTTTCAAGAGGCTGGATCGCTTGTTTTCGTGGCTGACAGGCTTGGCGATTCCTGCTCTAGCAAGCGTTGTTTGCGCAGCACTCCCCAGCGGTAGCCACTGAGGCTGCCGTCACTGGCCAGCACGCGGTGGCAGGGCAGGAGCAGGCCGATGGCATTGCTGGCGCAGGCCCGCGCCACGGCACGTGGGTGGCTGTCGAGTTGTTTGGCCAGCTCGGCGTAGCTGCGCGTTTCACCGCTGGGAATGTGCTGTAGGGCTTGCCATACCCGTTGCTGGAAGGCCGTGCCGCGAATGTCCAGCGGCAGATGGGCGGCACGTTCGGGTTCTCCGAGTTGATCGACTACCGCTTGCAGCCAGCTCTGCAGGGCGTGCCCGTCTTCTTGCAAATGGGCGGCGGCGAAGCGTTGCTGCAACTCGCTGCGCAGGCTTTCGTGGCTGTCGCCGAACAGTAGCGCGCAGACGCCTTTGCCACTGCTGGCGAGCAGCACCAGCCCCAACGGGCAGGGGGCGATGGCGTAGCGCAGGTGTTCGCCTGCGCCGCGTTGGCGGCGTTGGCTCGGGCTTATGCTGTGCGGCTTTTCATACAGGGCGCGGGTGCCTGCGTAACCGACCTGCAGAGCCGCCTGCAACACGCTGGGGGCGCCGGGCAACTGGGCGTCGAGGCGCTGGCGCCGTGCGGCGGCAGCCCAGGCGTTGGGCGTAAGGCCGGTGCGCGCCTTGAAAGCGCGGGCCAGGTGCGACGGCGAGAGGCCGATGCGTGCGGCCAGTTGCGCCAAGGGCAGGCGCTGTTCGTCGCGCAGCAGCTCACAGGCGGCAGCGACCAGCGCATCGAGCTGCTGCGCCGGACTCTGGCCCTGTGGCGAACAACGCTTGCAGGGGCGAAAGCCAGCGCCTTCGGCGTCGATGGCGGCCTCGTAGAAGCTGACGTTGGCTCGTTGCGGGCGCCGCGCCGGGCAGTTGGGGCGGCAATAGATGCCGGTGCTGTGCACGGCGAAGACGAAGCGACCGTCATACGCTGCATCGCGTTCGCAAACGGCCTGCCAGCAGCGATCCGGGTCGAGCATGGCGTGTTCCTCAATGACGATGGCTGGATTGTCCTGCGCGCTTCGCCGCCTGCCAATCCGTATCGCGCTTTCAAACTGAATCGTGGGGATCGGTAGGAGGGGCTTTAGCCGTGAGCTTTTTGTCGCGGCTAAAGCCCCTCCCACGGGTTCGTGCTGTGCAGGGCGATTGGTGTCAGGCTCGATCATCTCGCGCTGAAGCCGTTCCTAAGACAGGCTTACCTGACTGGTAGGAGCGGCTTCAGCCGCGAAAAGGGCTGGCACCGCACTGCGCAGCAATACTCACCTGTCAGGCAATTCGCTCCACGTGATGGCACGCTACCTGGCGTGCATCGATCAAGCGCAGCTCGGGTCGTTCGCCACGGCAACGCTCATCGGCATGCGCGCAGCGTTTGTGGAAGGCGCAGCCGGAGGGTGGATTCAGCGGGTTGGGTAGCTCGCCGCTGATCCTGAGCCGTGGCTTGTTCGGATCGGGATGGATGGCCGGCGTCGCCGATAGCAAGGCGCGGGTGTACGGGTGCAGCGGGCGACTGTAGAGCGCTTCGGCTGGGCCGATTTCCGCCGGGCGGCCGAGGTACATCACCAGCACGTCGTCGGCGACGTGGCGCACCACGGAAAGGTTGTGCGAGATGAACACGTAGCCGGTGTCGTATTGCTCCTGCAGATCCATGAACAGGTTGAGCACCTGGGCCTGGATCGACACGTCCAGCGCCGAGGTCGGTTCGTCCGCTACCAGCACCTTGGGTTGCAGCATCATGGCGCGGGCCAGGGCGATACGCTGGCGCTGGCCGCCGGAGAACATGTGCGGATAGCGCGCGTAGTGTTCGGGGCGCAGGCCCACCTGCTGCATCATTGCCTGCACTTTTTCGCGTCGCTCGCTGCGCGACAGGTGGGTGTTGATCAACAGCGGCTCGGCCAGTTGATCGCCAACCTTCTGCCGTGGGTTGAGCGAGGCGTAGGGGTTTTGGAACACCATCTGCACGTCGCGGCGCAGTTGCTTGCGCTCGGCCTTGCTGGCGCCAGCCACTTCGCGCCCGGCGATCTGCAGGGAGCCGGCGCTGGGCTCCTCGATCAGGGTCAGGGCGCGGGCCAGGGTCGACTTGCCACAACCGGATTCGCCAACCACCGCCAGGGTCTTGCCGGCGGCCAGCGTGAAGGACACGCCATTGAGTGCCTGCACTTTGGCTGCCGGTTGGAACAGACCGCGCGAGACGTTGTAGTGACGGGTCAGCTCATGGGCTTCGAGTACGGTGCTCATCAGGCCACCTCCAGCGGGAAGAAGCAGCGCGCGGCGCCACGGGCATGTTCGTCGAGCGTCGGGCGTTGCTGGTGGCAGCGCTCCTGCACGTAGGGGCAGCGTGGTGACAGCAGGCAACCCAGTGGACGGTCATAGCGGCCAGGCACGATGCCCGGCAGGGTGGCCAGGCGGCTGGCGCCTGCGCTGTGCTCGGGGATGGCCTTGAGCAGCGCCTCGGTATAGGGATGACTGGGCGCGTCGAACAGGGTCGGGATGCGGCCCAACTCCACCGCTTGCCCGGCGTACATCACGCAGACGCGCTGGGCGGTTTCGGCCACTACGGCCAGGTCGTGGGTGATCAGCACCAGAGCCATGCCCTGGTCGCGTTGCAGGTTCAGCAGCAGTTCCATGATCTGCGCCTGGATGGTCACATCCAGCGCCGTGGTTGGCTCGTCGGCGATCAGCAGCTTGGGTTCGGCGGCGATCGCCATGGCAATCGCCACGCGTTGGCTCATGCCGCCGGAGAGCTGGTGCGGGTAAGCGTCGAGGCGGCTGGCAGCGGCGGGGATTTCCACTCGCTCCAATAGCTCCAGAGCACGCGCGCGCGCTGCCTTGCCTTTCAGGCCGAGATGCTGACGGAGCACTTCCTCGATCTGGAAACCCACGGTGTAGCTGGGGTTGAGGGCGGTCATCGGGTCTTGAAAGACCATGGCCAGATCCTTGCCCACGATGTGCCGGCGCTGGCGGCCCTTCAACCGCAGCATGTCGGTGCCGTCGAACTGCATGCAGTCGGCCTGGACGATGCCGGGGGCGTCGATCAGGCCCATCAGCGCCATCATGGTGACCGATTTGCCGGAGCCGGACTCGCCGACGATGGCCAGCACTTCACCCTTGTCCACGCTCAGGTCGAGGCCGTCGACCACCGGTACGGCATCGGCGGCGCCGAAGCGCACGGACAGGTTGCGGATATTCAGCAGGCTCATGGGCGTGCCTCCTGGCGTAGGGTGGACGACGCTTCACCCGTCCACCGTCGTGCGCTCATGGTGGATGAAAAGAGTGTCATCCACCCTGCGCTACGGCGCGCTGTTGGGGTAGAGGGTACCGTGTGCACCGAGATGGTTCGGACAATGCGCTTACTCATTCGGGCTTCCTCACTGCGCATTCTTGAGTTTCGGGTCGAGCGCATCGCGCAGGCCGTCACCCATCAGGTTGATCGCCAGCACGCTGAGCAGAATCGCCAGGCCAGGCAGGCTCACCACCCACCAGGCGCGTTCGATGTAGTCGCGTGCCGAGGCCAGCATGGTGCCCCACTCGGGCGTCGGCGGTTGCACGCCGAGGCCGAGAAAGCCCAGCGCGGCGGCATCGAGAATCGCCGAGGAAAAACTCAGCGTGGCCTGCACGATCAACGGCGCCAGGCAGTTGGGCAGCACGGTGACGAACATCAGCCGTGGCAGGCTGGCGCCGCCCAGTTGCGCGGCGGTGACGTAATCACGACTGCGCTCGCCCATCACCGCCGCGCGGGTCAGGCGCACGTAGGACGGCAGCGAGACGATGGCGATGGCGAAGATGGTGTTGATCAGCCCAGGGCCGAGGATGGCGACGACCGCCACCGCCAACAGCAGCGAGGGCAGGGCCAGCATCACGTCCATCAGGCGCATGATGCTCGGGCCGAGCAGGCGTGGGTAAAAGCCCGCGGCCAGGCCCAGCAGAATGCCGGGCAGCAGCGACAGCAGCACCGAGGCCAGGCCGATCAGCAGTGACAGGCGCGCGCCATGGATCAGCCGCGAGAGCAGGTCGCGGCCCAGTTCGTCGGTACCGAGCAGAAATTGCGCCTGGCCGCCTTCCAGCCAGGCCGGCGGGGTGAGCAGAAAGTCGCGGTACTGCTCGCTGGGATCATGTGGCGCAACCCAGGGCGCGAACAGCGCGCAGAACACCATCAGCAGCATGAACGCGAGCCCGGCGAGTGCGCCTTTGTTGCGTTTGAAGGCTTGCCAGAACTCCTTGAGCGGCGAGGGGTAGAGCAGGCTTGGGTCGAGCGTGGTGGAGGTGGTCATGGGCGCACCTCGCGCAGGGTGGACGACGCTTCACCCGTCCATCGAAGTGTTTTCACGGTGGATGAAAAGAGCGTCATCCACCCTACGCAAACTATGGGCTTATGCATGGCGCTTTCCTTACTGCTGATGGCGAATGCGTGGATTGGCCAGGCCATAAAGGATGTCCACGATGAAGTTGACCAGGATGACCAGGCAGGCGATCAGCAGGATGCCGTTCTGCACCACCGGGTAGTCGCGAGCGTTGATGGCTTCGATCAGCCATTTGCCGATACCGGGCCAGGAGAAGATGGTTTCGGTCAGTACTGCACCGGCCAGTAGGGCGCCGACTTGCAGGCCGAAGACGGTCAGCACCGGCGTCAGCGCATTGCGCAGGCCATGCACGAACACCACGCGCGTTGGCGACAGGCCTTTGGCCCGTGCGGTGCGGATGTAGTCCTCACGCAGCACTTCGAGCATGGCCGAGCGGGTCATGCGGGCGATCACTGCCAGGGGGATGGTGCCGAGCACGATGGCGGGCAGCACCAGATGATGCAGCGCATCGAGGAAGGCGCCTGGCTCGTCGCTGAGCAGGCTGTCGATGAGCATGAAGCCGGTCACCGGCGCGATGTCGTAGAGCAGGTCGATGCGCCCGGAAACCGGCGTCCAGCCCAGGCCGACCGAGAAGAACATGATCAGTAGCAGGCCCCACCAGAAGATCGGCATGGAGTAGCCGGTCAGCGAGATGCCCATGACACCATGATCGAGCAGCGAGCCACGCTTGAGCGCCGCCACTACCCCGGCGATCAGCCCCAGGGTGCCGGCGAACAGCAGCGCGGCCAGGGCCAGTTCGACGGTGGCCGGAAACAGGGTGAGAAATTCCTTCCACACGCTCTCGCGTGAGCGCAGCGACTCGCCCAGATTGCCCTGGGCAAGCTGGCCTATGTAGTCGAAATACTGTGCATACAGCGGCTTGTTAAGACCCAGGCGCTCCAAAGCCTCGGCGTGCATTTGTGGGTCGACGCGGCGTTCGCCCATCATGACTTCCACCGGGTCGCCGGGGATCAGGCGGATCAGCGCGAAGGTCAGTAGGGTGACGCCGAAGAAGGTGGGGATCAGCAGCCCCAGGCGTCTGGCGATGAATGACAACATCAGGCAGTTTTACTCCGTGACGGGATCTGTACGCCTGACTGCATGGCCGGGCGTTGTTGTGGATATTGCTGCGTAGCCCGGATGCAAACCGGGCGACTCGTGGATCGGCCTGTGCGTTGTGGGAGGGGCTTGAGCCGCGACCGTATCGTCGTTAACGCGTCTGCCTCAAGCTCGGTGGGGTGATGCGCCCAGCCCTCGGCACGCACCATCAGACAGTCGTAAGCCGTAGGGGCACGAGTGTAAGACAGCGCTACCGATAACAGGCAGGGGCTTAGGCCGGGCATTAATTGCATTGGCATTCCTGAACGCGGCGCCCTAGCAGGCGCCGCCTGCATCACTTGATGCCGACACCATAAAAGGAGTTCAGGGCGAACGGGCTGATACGGAAGTCCTGCACCTCCTTGCGCATCGGCTGGTACACGGTGGAGTGTGCCAGCGGGGTGATCGGCACCTCGTGCTTGAGTATCACCTGTGCCTGCTTGTACAGCTCGGTGCGCTTGTCCACGTCGGTGGTGCGTTTGGCGGCCTTGACCAGCTTGTCGTAGTCCTCAAAGCACCACTTGGAGAAGTTGTTGCCGTCGACCGCATCGCAGCCGTAGAGGGTGCCGAGCCAGTTGTCCGGGTCGCCGTTGTCGCCGCTCCAGCCAATCAGCATGGCATCGTGCTCACCGGCCTTGGCGCGCTTGAGGTATTCGCCCCACTCGTAACTGACGATGCGTGCCTTGATACCGATTTTGGCCCAGTCGGCCTGCAGCATCTCGGCGATCTGCTTGGCGTTGGGGTTATAAGGGCGCTGCACCGGCATGGCCCACAGGGTGATCTCGGTGCCTTCCTTGACGCCAGCCTGCTTGAGCAGTGCCTTGGCTTTTTCCGGGTCGAAGGCCGGGTCTTTGATGTCTTCGTTATACGACCACTGATTCGGCGGCATGCCGCCCACGGCGAGTTGACCGGTCTTCTGGTAGACCGCATCGAGGATGGCTTGCTTGTTCACCGCCATATCCAGTGCCTGGCGCACTTGCAGTTTGTCGAATGGCGGGTGGGTGACGTTGTAGGCGATGTAACCGAGGTTGAAGCCGGCCTGATCGGGAACCTTCAGGTTGGCATCCTGTTGCAGCGACTCGATGTCCGCCGGGCGCGGGTTCAGGGTGACGTGACATTCGCCCGCCTTGAGCTTCTGCATGCGTACCGAGGCGTCGGTGTTGATGGCGAAGATCAGGTTGTCGATCTTCACGTCATCGGGCTTCCAGTAGTCCTTGTTGCCCTTGTAGCGAATCACCGCATCCTTCTGATAGCGGCTGAATACGAACGGGCCAGTACCGATGGGTTTCTGGTTGATGTCGGCGGCTTTGCCCGACTTGAGCAACTGCTCGGCGTACTCGGCGGACTGGATCGAGGCAAAGCTCATCGCCAGGTTCTGGATGAAGGCGGCGTCCACGGCATTGAGGGTGAAACGCACGGTCATGTCATCGAGCTTCTCCACCTTGGCGATGTTGCTGTCCATGCCCATGTCGGTGAAGTAGGGGAACTCGCTCGGGTATGCCTTGCGAAACGGGTGATCTTTGTCGAGCATGCGTTCGAAGGTGAACAGCACGTCGTCGGCGTTGAAGGTGCGGCTGGGCGTGAAGTATTCGGTGGTGTGGAATTTCACCCCAGGGCGCAGCTTGAAGGTGTAGACCAGGCCGTCATCGGAGACCGTCCAGCTCTCGGCCAGGCCGGGCTCGACCTTGGTGCCGCCACGCTCGAACTGGGTCAGGCGGTTGAAGATGGTTTCCGCTGCCGCGTCGAAATCGGTGCCGGTGGTGTATAGCGCCGGGTCGAAACCGGCGGGGCTGCCTTCGGAACAGAACACCAGGTTGGCGGCGCTGGCGAAGGGGACGCTGGCGATCAGCCCAGCGGTGAACAATGCCTGGATCAGGGCGTTCTTGCGCATCTTGACCTCGTGTTGTTGTGCTTGTTGGCGAGGAACCCCTCATGAGGGCCTCCTGGCAAACTATGCAGGGCATGTGCCCGAGGCAAGTTGCAGACGGGGTTCAGGGCTGTGTTTGCGGCGACTTTGTACGATCGTGTCGCATTTGTGAAATTTGCCGTGAAGATGTGGCAAAGCGCCGCTATTTGCATTGAACGGCGCTGCTTGATGTTGGGGCGAGAGTCAGGGCATCTGCACTTCAATGACGCCATCGGCGCTGACTGTCACCTGGCTGGTACCGGCTTCGATCTGTGGCGTAGGCGCTGCGTCCATTCTCTCCATGGCTTTGGCGGCGTAGGCGCGCATGGGAACCGGCGACTGGAAACCGCCGCTGTTGATGTTCAGGTTGACCAGCTTGTAACCCGTGCCACCGAGGGCTTGCGTGGCCAACTGGGCGCGCGCCTTGAAGGCGTCGATAGCGTCCTTGAGCATGGCGTCTTCGTGGCTCTTGCGGGTGGCCGAGGCGATGCTGAAATCCATGCCGGCCATCTTCATCGATTGCAGCAGTTCGCCGGTCAGGCCGGACAGGCGGGCGAAGTCGGCACTTTCCAGACGGACTTCGGCGCGCTCACGCCAAGCGCTGATCTTCTGGCCTTTGTCATCGTAGACCGGGTAGCTGTTACGGCTGCCCAGCTTGACCGCTATGCCAGCGACCTTGCGCGCCTGTTCCAGGGTTTTGTTGAGCGTGGTGGTGATCTCGGCGGCCAGTTTGGCCGGATCGGCACTTTGCGACTCGGTGTAGAGGGTGACGTGCATCAGGTCATGGGCGACTTCCTGATTCACCTCCGCACGCAGGGCAATCTGGTTGTAGCGCGGCTCGTCGGCGAACAGGGCGCTGCTGGCCAGGCTGGCAGCCATCAGGGTAAGGGCAGTGGCGAGGCGAGGCAGATTTCGCATAAGGCAGTTCCTTTTTCAGTGGCCGTAGTGGCCGTTGCCCGAGGGTAGACGAAGAGGATCAGGGAATGGGGTTAAGTGGTGTGTGTTTTTTGGGGCGCTGGCTCTGATAGCGGGCGTGCCATAAACAGGCGAAGCTACCCGTGCGTCCGGTTGCCGCAGCGGCGTAAGGCCGCGACTGGCTTGGTTATACTCGGCGCCAATCATTGGAGTCGCCATGCTCGAACCCGTCCAGTTACTGTCCGCCAGCCGCCAGAACCTCTGGCGACTGACGCTTATCCGTTTCCTCGTGCTTGCCGCTCAGGCCGGTTCGGTTGGCCTCGCCTATAAATCGGGCGTGCTGCAATTGCCTTGGCTGCAATTGTCGGTGACGTTGGGCGTCGCGCTGGTGCTGTGTCTGGGCACGGCGTTGCGCCTACGTGGGCCTTGGCCGGTCACAGAGGTGGAGTACGCGGTGCAGTTGGCCTGTGATCTGGTGATCCACAGTGTGCTGTTGTACTACTCCGGCGGTTCGACCAACCCTTTCGTGTCCTATTACCTGGTGCCGCTGACCATCGCCGCTGCGATCCTGCCGTGGCTGTTCACCATGGTGTTGTCCGGGCTTGCTCTGGCCGGCTACACCCTGCTGCTGGTGTGGACGCATCCGCTGGAGTTGCCAGCCGCGCGTGAGAGCTTGCTGGTTTATGGCATGTGGTTGAGCTTCGCCTTGGCCGCCGCATTGATCACTTTTTTCGTCGCCAAAATGGCCGAAGAGCTGCGCCGCCAGGACGCGATACGTGCCGAGCGCCGTGAGGAAAGCCTGCGTGATCAGCAACTGCTGGCCGTGGCCACCCAGGCTGCTGGCGCCGCCCATGAACTGGGTACGCCGCTGGGCACCATGAGCGTGCTGCTCAAGGAATTGCGCCAGGAATATTCGGATAAACCGGCACTGCAGGATGATTTGGCCCTGCTCCAAGAGCAGGTCAAACAGTGTAAATACACCTTGCAGCAACTGGTGCGCGCCGCTGAAAACGACCGCCGCCAGGCAGTGGTGGAGCAGTCCTGCGTTGATTGGCTGGAAGCCACTCTTAATCGCTGGCACCTGATGCGCCCTGAAGCCAGCTATCGCTATCAGTGCCTAGGGCGTGGCACTGCGCCGCGCTTGATGCCGCCGACCGATCTGACTCAAGCGTTGCTCAATTTGCTCAACAACGCAGCCGATGCCTGCCCGGACAAGCTCGATATCCGTCTCGACTGGGATCACCAGTGGTTGCGCCTGAGCATCCGCGACCACGGTGCTGGCGTGCCGCTGGCCATCGCCGAGCAGTTGGGCCGCCCTTTCTTTACCACCAAGGGCAAGGGGTTTGGTCTCGGCCTGTTCCTTAGTCAGGCCAGTGTGACCCGTGCTGGTGGTACGGTTAAGTTGTATAACCATGAAGAGGGCGGCACCCTCACCGAATTGAAGTTGCCACGCGTATATGGCGTGGCCTGATTAGGAGGATCCAGCATGAGCGAAGAAGCCCTGTTCGAAGGTGAAGAGCATCCACACCTGTTGTTGGTCGATGACGACCCCACCTTCACCCGCGTCATGGCGCGGGCCATGAGCCGCCGTGGTTTGCGCGTTTCCACCGCCTCAAGTGCAGAAGAAGGTCTGGCGCTGGCCAAGGCTGATCTGCCGGATTACGCCGTGGTCGACCTGAAGATGGAAGGCGACTCCGGCCTGGTGCTGCTGCCCAAGCTTTTGGAGCTGGATGCGGAAATGCGCGTGGTGATCCTCACCGGTTACTCCAGCATCGCCACCGCCGTGGAAGCCATCAAGCGCGGCGCCGCCAACTATCTGTGCAAACCGGCCGATGCCGACGACGTGCTCACCGCACTGCTTTCCCAACATGCCGACCTCGACAGCCTGGTGCCGGAAAACCCCATGTCAGTCGACCGCCTGCAGTGGGAGCATATTCAGCGTGTGCTGGCCGAGCATGAAGGCAATATCTCCGCCACCGCTCGTGCCCTGGGTATGCACCGTCGCACCCTGCAGCGCAAATTGCAGAAGCGCCCGGTACGGCGCTGAGTGTAGGCACGCGTAGGGTGGGCTTTAGCCCACCAGCGAAGGGCGTATTCGGCTTGGGCTTCCTGCGTCGCTGGCGGGCGTCTTGGGCGTGAATCGTGGTGCCGATCTCGGCATGGCCCGGCGGGCTGTTCGCTTTGCTCCTGAGCCCGCCCTACAGCCGACCTATGAGCAGAGTCCGCCGCTGGATCGCGCTTTTCGTAGGAGCGGCTTCAGCCGCGAAGCTTTTGGCTCACCGGCCTGATAGCGGCTGAAGCCCATGCCGCCCAACTGCCCCACGCGAGCGGCTATTGGCGCTCCGTGCCCATAGCCGATAAATGCTTAGCCAGCTAACATAGGTCGTCAGACAACTCTGGTGCCTCATGTTCGCTGTCGCTGCCCAAACCCTCGCCATTACCGCGCCTGTGTTCGCCATGCTGTTTCTCGGCGTGCTGCTCAAACGTCTGCGCTGGATCGACGGTGCTTTCATCGACACCGCCTCAAGCCTGGTGTTTCGCGGCACCATGCCGACGCTGCTGTTTCTCGGCGTGGTCAAGGCCGATCTGGACACGGCCCTGCAGCCTGCGCTGCTGACTTACTTCTTTCTGGGCACTGTCGCCTCGTTCTTCCTGGCGTGGGTATGGGCGATCTGGCGGGTGCCGTTCCAGGAGCGTGGCATCTACACGCAGGGCGCCTTCCGTGGCAACAATGGCATCGTCGGGCTGGCACTGGCGACCAGTATGTATGGTGACTATGGCCTGGCTGTTGGCTCTCTGCTCGCGGCACTGGTGATCCTTTGCTACAACGTGCTCTCGGCCATCGTACTGGCCATCTACACGCCGGGCGTAAAACCGAGTGCCAAAGTCATCACCTTCAGCATCGTGAAGAACCCGCTGATCATCGGTGTGCTGTCGGCAGTGCCTTTCGCTTACTGGCAGATTCCCTTGCCGCAGTGGCTGCTGACTTCAGCGCAATACTTTGCGCAGATGACCCTGCCGCTGGCGCTGATCTGTATTGGCGGCACCCTCAGCCTGGCTTCGTTGCGCCGCAGCAGTGGCGTGGCCATCGGTTCGAGCCTGATGAAGATGGTCTGGTTGCCGCTGCTGGCAACCTTCGGTGCTTGGTTGTTTGGCTTTCGCGGCGCTGATCTGGCGATCCTCTTTCTCTACTTCGCCAGCCCTACGGCGGCCTCCAGCTTCGTCATGGCGCGCGCCGTAGGGGCCAACCATGAGCTGGCGGCGGCGATTATCGTCATTACCACCCTGGCGGCAGTGTTGAGCACTAATGTCGGGCTACTGCTCCTGCAGTGGGGCGGCTGGATCTAGGTGCGCCGCCGCTCCAGATTGTCACGCATGGTTTATGGCTGAAGCGCCTGGCCGCGTTGTTTGTGCCAGGCACGCGCGGCGATCACCAGCAGAGTGATGGCTGTCAGTGGCAAGACGTAGCCGATCATTGCGTCAGCGAAGCTTTGCGCGAACGGTCGCCCTGTGGCGAACAGCACCAGATACAGGGTGTACGCCGCGTAGTAGGCGACGAAGAGCGCGCCTTCCCAGCGGTTGATGCGGTAGCCGCTGAAGAAAATCGGCAGACAGGCCACGGCCACCGCGATCATCACCGGGAAGTCGAAGGCCAGGGCGTTGGCGGCCACTGGAATGGCGTTAGGCGAGACCAGCGAGGCCAGACCCAGCACGCAGAGCAGGTTGAAGATGTTGCTGCCGACGATGTTGCCAACGGCGATGTCGCGCTCACCCTTGAAGGCGGCAATGATTGAGGTAGCGAGTTCCGGTAGCGAGGTGCCGATGGCGATGACGGTCAGGCCGATCACCAATTCCGAAAGGCCCAAGGCGCGGGCCAGTTGCACGGCACCTTCGACCAGCAGGTTGGAGCCACCCACCAGCAGTACCAGACCGGCGACGAGCAGGCCGAGGTTGACTGCCCAGGCGTAGGGTTTGGCGGGTTCGTTGAGGCCGAACTCTTCGGCGAACTCATCGTTCTGCGCGCCTTTGTCCTTGCGTGCGCTGTAGATCAGGAAACCGGTGTAGCTCAGCACGCCGGCGAATAGCAGGGCGCCGTCGAGGCGGCTCAGTTCGCCGTCCCAGGCCAGCGCATAAACCACCAGGCTGGCACCGATCATGATGGGCACGTCGAGGCGGATCAGTTGGCGCGAGACGATCAGCGGCGCGACCAGGGCGGTCATACCGAGGATCAGCAGGACGTTGGCGATGTTGCTGCCGATCACGTTACCGATGGCCAGGTCGCCGCTGCCATTGAAGGCCGACTGCACGCTGACGGCGGTTTCCGGCGCGCTGGTGCCGAAGGCCACCACGGTCAGGCCGATCACCAGTGGCGGAATGCCGAACTGCGCAGCCAGCTTGGCTGCGCCACGCACCAGCACTTCAGCGCCGGCTACCAGCAGCACCAGGCCGGCGATCAGGTACACGTAGGTCATCAGGGTCATTGCGCAGGGGCTCCGGAAAAAGTGCGGCTAGTGTAGCCACGGCCTGTGGTGATGCCAGTGGGGCCGTGCAGTGATTTGTTACAAGCTCTGTTTTAGTCCAGGGCTTCGATGCGTACCGGCACCACGCCGCTACGCAACATATCCAGGCGTTCGGCGGCCGCGCGCGAAACATCAATGATGCGCCCACGCACGAAGGGGCCGCGGTCGTTGATGCGTACCACCACGCTACGCTCGTTGTTGAGGTTGGTGACGCGCACCTGTGTCCCGAAGGGCAGGGTGCGGTGAGCGGCGGTCAGTGCGTTCTGGTTGAAGCGCTCGCCGCTGGCGGTTTTCTGCCCGTGGTGGCGATTGCCGTAATAAGACGCTTCGCCGGTTTCGCTGGTGCCTGAGCCCGCGCCGCCGAAGGTTGAACAACCTCCGAGCAGAGTGAGTGCACCAAGCAGGGCCCAGGCCTGTAGCCTGGCCGTAATCCGGGGGCTGGTGATTTCCCGGATAGCATCCGGGCTACGGATCATCATGGTGGTTATCTCCAGATAAAAAGACGCCGGGCAGGCCCGGCGTCGTTTCGATGAATAATAGAGGCTCAGCTTTCGAGCTTTTTCTTCAGCAGTTCGTTCACTTGTCCCGGATTGGCCTTGCCCTTGGAGGCTTTCATGGCCTGGCCGACGAAGAAGCCGAACATCTTGCCGCGTTTAGCTTCGTCGCTGGCGCGGTACTGTTCGACCTGCTCGGCGTTGGCCGCCAGCACTTCGTCGAGCATCTTCTCGATGGCGCCGGAATCAGTGACCTGCTTGAGGCCCTTCTTCTCGATCACTTCATCGGCGGTTGCGCCTTCACCGGCAGCCAGGGCTTCGAAGACCATCTTGGCGATCTTGCCGCTGATGGTGTTGTCCTTGATGCGCAGAATCATGCCGCCCAGTTGCTCGGCAGACACTGGCGACTGCTCGATCTCCAGGCCCTCTTTATTCAGCAGGCTGGACAGCTCGCCCATCACCCAGTTGGCCGATAGCTTGGCGTCGCCGCAGGCTTTCTCGACCGCTTCGAAGTAGTCGGCCATTTCGCGGCTGGCGCTGAGCACGCTGGCATCGTAGGCGGACAGGCCGAACTGGCTCTCGAAACGCTCGCGCTTCTGCGGCGGCAGCTCGGGCAACTGGCTGCGCAACTCGTCGAGGAAGCTGCGTTCGATGACCACCGGCAGCAGGTCGGGGCAGGGGAAGTAACGGTAGTCGTTGGCTTCTTCCTTGCTGCGCATGGAGCGCGTCTGATCCTTGTTCGGGTCGTACAGGCGGGTTTCCTGCACCACCTTGCCGCCGTCCTCGATCAGCTCGATCTGGCGCTGCACTTCGTGGTTGATGGCCTTTTCGATGAAGCGGAACGAGTTGACGTTCTTGATCTCGGCGCGGGTGCCGAACTCGGCTTGGCCTTTCGGACGTACCGACACGTTGCAGTCGCAACGCAGCGAGCCTTCGGCCATGTTGCCGTCGCAGATGCCCAGGTAGCGGACGAGTGCGTGGATGGCTTTGACATAGGCCACCGCTTCCTTGGCCGAACGGATGTCCGGCTCGGAAACGATTTCCAGCAGCGGTGTGCCGGCACGGTTGAGGTCGATGCCGCTCATGCCCTGGAAGTCTTCGTGCAGGCTCTTGCCAGCATCTTCTTCGAGGTGCGCGCGGGTGATGCCGATGCGCTTGACGGTGCCGTCTTCCAGGGTGATGTCCAGAAAACCCTTGCCGACGATGGGGTGATCCATCTGGCTGGTCTGGTAGCCCTTGGGCAGATCCGGGTAGAAGTAGTTTTTGCGGGCGAAGATATTGCGCTCGCCGATTTCAGCATCGATTGCCAGGCCGAACTGGCAGGCCATGCGTACAGCCTCGGCGTTCAGTACCGGCAGGGTGCCGGGCATGCCGAGGTCGACCAGGCTGGCCTGGGTATTGGGCTCGGCGCCGAAGGTGGTGGCGCTGGCCGAAAAAATCTTCGATTGGGTGCTGAGCTGAGCATGGATCTCAAGCCCGATCACGGTTTCCCATTGCATGTCTTGATCCTTCCTCAGAAGCCGCTCGGTGCGTGTTTATGCCAGTCGCTGACCTGCTGGTACTGGTGGGCGACGTTGAGCAGGCGACCTTCCTGGAAATAGTTGCCGAGCAGTTGCACGCCCACCGGCAGGCCATCGACGAAGCCGGCCGGCATCGACAGGCCGGGGATGCCGGCCAGGTTGGCGGTGATGGTGTAGATGTCTTCCAGATAGGCGGATACCGGGTCGCCACCTTTCTCGCCGATCTTCCAGGCCAGGTTCGGCGTGGTCGGGCCGAGGATCACGTCGACCTCGTTGAAGGCCGCGAGGAAGTCGTTCTTGATCAGGCGGCGGATCTGCTGGGCCTTGATGTAGTAGGCGTCGTAGTAACCGGCGGACAGGGCGTAGGTGCCGACCATGATGCGCCGTTTGACTTCCGCACCGAAGCCTTCGCCACGGGAGCGCTTGTACAGATCCTGCAGGTCCTTCGGGTTTTCGCAGCGATAGCCGAAGCGCACGCCATCGAAGCGCGACAGGTTGGAGCTGGCCTCAGCCGGGGCGATCACGTAGTAGGCCGGGATCGCGTGCTGCATGTTCGGCAGGCTGATGTCCTTGACGGTGGCGCCGAGCTTTTTCAGCTCTTCGACCACTGCCATGACCTTCTCGCCGATGCGCGCGTCGAGGCCGGCACCGAAGTATTCCTTCGGCAGGCCGATGCGCAGGCCGGCGAGCGGCTGGGCCAGCGCGGCCAAGTAATCATCGACCGGTTGATCGACGCTGGTGGAATCCTTCGGGTCGAAACCGGCCATGGCGCCGAGCAGCAGGGCGCAATCCTCGGCAGAGCGGGCCAGCGGGCCGCCCTGGTCAAGGCTGGAGGCGTAGGCGATCATGCCCCAGCGCGAGACGCGGCCGTAGGTGGGCTTGATGCCGGTGAGGTTGGTCAGCGCGGCCGGCTGGCGGATCGAACCGCCGGTGTCGGTGCCGGTGGAGGCCGGCAGCAGGCGTGCGGCCACTGCGGCGGCCGAACCACCCGAAGAACCGCCAGGTACACGGCTGGTGTCCCAAGGGTTCTTCACCGGGCCGTAGTGGCTGGATTCGTTGGCCGAGCCCATGGCGAACTCGTCCATGTTCAGCTTGCCGAGGGTGACGGTGCCGACGGCGGCCAGTTTTTCGACCACGGTGGCGTTGTACGGCGCCTTGAAGCCAGTGAGGATCTTCGAGCCGCAGGAGGTCAGCACGCCTTCGGTGCAAAACAGATCCTTATGTGCGATCGGTGCGCCGAGCAGGGCGCCATCCTCGCCAGCGGCACGGCGGGCGTCAGCGGCCTGAGCCTGAGCGACGGCCTGCTCGGCGGTGACAGTGATGAAGCTGTTGAGCTGCGGATCGAGCTGTTCGATGCGCGCCAGCAAGCTGCGGGTCAGTTCTTCGGCGGAGAATTGCTTGGCTGCGAGGCCCTTGGCGATCTCGGCCAGAGTCAGTTGATGCATGTCAGGCCCTTTCCTTTATTCGATGACTTTCGGCACGAGGTACAGGCCGTTTTCCACGGCCGGGGCGATGGCCTGGTAAGCGTCGCGCTGGTTGTGCTCGGTGGCCGCGTCGGCACGCAGGCGCTGGGTGGCTTCCAGCGGGTGGGCCAGGGGTTCGATGCCCTGAGTGTCGACGGCCTGCATCTGGTCGATAAGGCCGAGGATGTTGTTCAGGGTCTCGGTGGTTTGCGGAATATCGCCTTCATTCAGACCCAGGCGGGCCAGGTGGGCGATTTTTTCCACCTCGGAGCGTTCAAGCGCCATCGGGGTTCTCCAGTGGAAGTGTGATAAAGGGAACAGATCTGCAGGGAACGGATGCCGCAGGCAGACGGTCAAAGGCCGCTATGTGTGGCTGCAAGGCCCGGAAAAACGGGCAATCTACCATATTGCCGCCTTGCTCAAAATCCCTGCCGTTGTTAGAGTTTGCCGCACTTTTTACCTGCGCGTTTTCCGCGCCTGGCCTTCACCCACGCGTTGCCTAGGGTCCCTTCCTAATGTTCAAGAAACTGCGTGGCATGTTTTCCAGCGATCTGTCGATCGACCTGGGCACTGCCAATACCCTTATTTATGTGCGCGAGCGCGGCATTGTTTTGAATGAGCCGTCTGTGGTTGCCATTCGTACTCATGGCAATCAGAAAAGCGTTGTAGCTGTTGGTACCGAAGCTAAACGCATGCTGGGCCGTACGCCTGGCAATATTTCCGCAATCCGCCCAATGAAAGATGGCGTGATCGCTGACTTTAGCGTTTGCGAGAAGATGCTGCAGTACTTCATCAACAAGGTTCACGAGAACAGCTTCCTGCAGCCGTCGCCGCGCGTGCTGATCTGCGTGCCGTGCAAGTCCACTCAGGTCGAGCGCCGTGCCATTCGTGAATCCGCGCTGGGCGCCGGTGCCCGCGAAGTGTTCCTGATCGAAGAGCCGATGGCCGCTGCCATCGGCGCCGGCCTGCCGGTCGAAGAAGCCCGTGGTTCGATGGTCGTCGACATCGGCGGCGGCACCACCGAGATCGCCCTGATCTCCCTCAACGGCGTGGTCTATGCCGAATCCGTTCGCGTCGGTGGCGACCGTTTCGACGAAGCCATCATCACCTACGTGCGCCGCAACTACGGCTCGCTGATCGGTGAAGGCACCGCTGAGCGCATCAAGCAGGAAATCGGCACCGCCTATCCGGGCGGCGAAGTGCGTGAAGTCGACGTGCGTGGCCGTAATCTGGCCGAAGGCGTACCGCGCAGCTTCACCCTCAACTCCAACGAAGTACTCGAAGCGCTGCAGGAATCCCTGGCGACCATCGTGCAGGCAGTCAAAAGCGCCCTGGAGCAATCGCCGCCCGAACTGGCTTCGGACATCGCCGAGCGCGGCCTGGTGCTGACCGGTGGTGGCGCGCTGCTGCGTGATCTGGACAAGCTGCTCTCCCAGGAAACCGGCCTGCCGGTGATCGTCGCCGAAGACCCGCTGACCTGCGTGGCTCGTGGCGGTGGTAAGGCGCTGGAAATGATGGATCGCCACGCCATGGATCTGCTCTCCACCGAGTGAGCCGCGTAGCCGTGGCTACTACCGTGCCGCCTTCGGGCGGCACGCGCATATTCGAGCATTGCAGTACACTCGGCCCTATTTACTGACTGGTTCGCCGTACGCATGATTTCGCGCGCTGTTCAACGCTGTGGCGCACAAGGAGCAGGTTATTAAGCCGCTCTTCGCCAAAGGACCTTCGCTGGGGATTCGCCTGTTGGTGTTTGCCGTGCTCTCGGCTGCGCTGATGGTGGTCGATGCGCGTTTCGAAGCGCTCAAGCCGGTGCGCAGCCAGATGGGTCTGGTGCTGACTCCCTTCTATTGGATGGCCGATTTGCCTGTGCGTGCCTGGCAGAATGCCACGCAGCAAATCTCTTCACGCAATGAGCTGATGGCCGAGAACGAGAAACTCAAGGCCGAAGCCCTGTTGTTGCAGCGTCGTCTACAGAAGCTGGCGACCCTCACCGAGCAAAATGTGCGCTTGCGTGAGTTGCTCAACTCCGCCGCGCTGGTGGATGACGAGGTACTGGTCAGCGAACTGATCGGTGTCGACCCCAATCCTTATACCCACCGCATCCTTATCGACAAGGGTGAGAAGGACGGTGTGTTCCTCGGTCAGCCGGTGCTCGACGCCCGCGGTCTGATGGGGCAGGTGGTGGAGATCATGCCGTACACCGCGCGGGTGCTGCTGATCACCGATAACACCCACAGCATTCCCGTGCAGGTCAATCGCAACGGCCTGCGCGCCATTGCTGTCGGCACTGGCAACCCGGAAAGCCTGGAGCTGCGCCACGTCGCCGATACTGCCGATATCAAGGAGGGCGACCTGCTGGTCAGCTCCGGTATGGGTCAACGCTTCCCGGCTGGCTATCCGGTGGCGACGGTCAAGGAGGTGATTCATGACTCCGGCCAGCCCTTTGCCATCGTTCGTGCCACGCCGACTGCTGCGCTCAATCGCAGCCGCTATCTGCTGCTGGTGTTCTCCGACCGGCGTACGCCGGAAGAGCGCGCCAATGATTCTGCTCAGGCGCAGGAAGCCGCTGACCGCGAGGCGCAGCAGCAGCGTGAAAGCACCACGGCCAGTCAGGCCGAGAGTCCGGGCGAGGCGACTGATGCAGCGCCGCACGCGCCGACGCCCGCTCAGGAGACGCACTGATGGCCGGTACTTATCCCCGTAATGGCTGGGTGATCTGGCTCAGCCTCGGCCTCGCCTTGCTGCTGAGTGTGTCGCCGTTGCCAGAGTTCATGCAGGTTGGTCGACCGCTGTGGGTGGCGCTGTTTCTCACCTACTGGGTGCTGGCTTTGCCGCATCGTGTCGGTATGACCACTGCCTGGGTTCTCGGCTTGGCTCAGGATGTGCTGTTCGGTACGTTACTTGGACAGAACGCCTTGGTGCTGGCGCTGATCACCTTTCTGGTGCTGAGCCTGCACCAGCGCTTGCGGATGTTTCCCATGTGGCAACAAAGCATGGTGCTGATTGTGGTATTCGGCCTGGCGCAATTGGTGCAGCTATGGCTCAGCGCCCTGACCGGGAGTCGCCCGCCGACTCTGGCCTTTATTCTGCCAGCGCTGGTCAGTGCGCTGCTTTGGCCGTGGGTGTGCGTCATCCTGCGCGGCCTGCACGTACGCCTTAACGTCAACTGAGCGCGCTCCACTGCATGGTGGGGCGCCGTTCGCAAAGGAGTCACGCGCATGGCTGAGTTGTTTCTCGCATCCGCCTCACCCCGTCGACGTGAGTTGCTGGCCCAGATTGCTGTGCCTTGCGTCACGCAAATCGCCTCGATAGACGAAACCCCATTGCCAGATGAGCCGCCGGCAGCCTATGTAGAGCGTCTGGCGCGCGGCAAGGCGCACGCCGGGCTGGCAGCTCTGTCGAAACAAACTGACGCTGTGGTGCTTGGCGCCGATACAGCCGTGGTGCTCGACGGCGAAATTCTCGGCAAGCCACAGGATTTCGCTGATTTTCAACGTATGTTACGTGCGCTGAGCGGTCGCACTCATCAGGTGATGACCGCCGTGGCTCTGGTTGGTCAGGCACGCGAAGTGGCCCAGGTGGTGAGCAGTGATGTCACCTTTCGTGCGCTGAGCGATGCCGACATCTCGGCTTACTGGGCCAGCAACGAACCCTGCGACAAGGCAGGCGGTTATGGTATTCAAGGGCTGGCGGCGGTGTTCGTCAGCCGTATCGAGGGCAGTTACTCGGCGGTGGTCGGTCTGCCCTTGTGCGAAACGGCACAGATGCTCGCCGATTTCGGTATTGCCTGCTGGCAGATGCCGACGGCCAATTAACAGGGTTTGCCTCGCCAAGCGGGCAACGAATCCATCGGGATGGATACATGAGCGAAGAAATTCTAATCAATATCACGCCGATGGAATCGCGCGTGGCGGTGGTGGAAAACGGCGTTCTGCAAGAGGTGCATGTCGAACGCACGCAAAAGCGTGGCATTGTTGGCAACATCTATAAGGGCAAGGTGGTGCGGGTGCTACCGGGCATGCAGGCGGCGTTCGTCGATATTGGTCTGGAACGCGCGGCTTTTATCCATGCCTCGGAAATTTCCAGCCGTGAGGGCGCGGCGGTGGAGCCGATCAGTGCGCTGGTGCACGAGGGCCAGAGCCTGGTGGTGCAGGTGACCAAGGACCCCATCGGCAGCAAGGGGGCGCGTCTGACCACACAGTTGTCGATCCCTTCGCGCTATCTGGTGTACATGCCGCGCACCAGCCATCTAGGCATTTCCCTGAAGATCGAGGACGAGGCCGAGCGCGAGCGCCTCAAGCAGGTGGTCGCCGATTGCGTCAGCGCTGAGGGTATCGAGGAGGTGGGTGGCTTTATTCTGCGCACCGCTGCCGAGGGCGCCGGCGCTGATGAAATCCTCATCGATATTCGTTATCTGCGCCGCTTGTGGGATCAGATTTCTGCGCAGGTGCAGACGGCCAAGTCTCCGTCGGTCATCTATGAGGATCTGTCGTTGGCACTGCGCACGTTGCGCGATCTGGTCAGCCTGCGCACCGAGAAAATTCGCGTCGATTCACGGGAAACCTTCGGCAAGATCACCCTGTTCGTCGCCGAGTTGATGCCGGAGATTGCCGACCATTTAGAGCACTACCCTGGCGAGCGGCCTATCTTCGACCTGTACGGTGTCGAGGATGAAGTGCAGCGCGCGCTCGAGCGCAAGGTTCCGCTGAAGTCCGGTGGCTATCTGGTGGTCGATCCGGCTGAGGCGATGACCACTATCGACGTCAACACCGGGGCTTTCGTCGGTCATCGCACACTTGAAGAAACCATCTTCAAGACCAACCTGGAGGCGGCCACGGCCATCGCCCGGCAACTGCGTCTGCGTAACCTCGGTGGCATCATCATCATCGACTTCATCGACATGGTGGACGAAGAGCACCAGCGCCAGGTGCTGCGCACCCTGGAGAAGCAGCTCGAACGTGACCATGCCAAAACCAACATCATTGGCATCACCGAGCTGGGCCTGGTGCAGATGACTCGTAAACGCACCCGCGAGAGCCTTGAGCAGATCCTTTGCGAGCCGTGTAGCGCCTGTCAGGGGCGCGGCAAGTTGAAGACGCCAGAGACCATCTGCTACGAGATTTTCCGTGAGATTCTGCGTGAGGCGCGGGCCTATCAGGCGGAAAGCTATCGTGTGCTGGCCAACCAGAAGGTGGTCGATCGCCTGCTCGATGAAGAGTCGGGCAATGTCGCCGATCTGGAAGCCTTCATTGGCCGCACCATCAAGTTCCAGGTGGAGAGCATGTACTCCCAGGAACAGTACGACGTGGTGCTGCTCTGAGCGCGGGCGCCGAGGTGAACCGCCTCGCCGTGCTGTTCGCGGCGTTGCTGCGCTGGGGCCTGGGCCTGTGTGCGGCGCTGCTGGTGCTTGCCGCACTGTATGTCAGCCTGGGGCGTGAGTTGCTGCCCTTGGTGGCCGAGTATCGTTTGGAGCTGGAAAACCGCGCCACGGCGCAACTTGGCATGCCGGTGCGTATTGGGCGTCTGGAAGGGCGTTGGCAGGGTTTTTCCCCTGTTGTGGTGGCGCACGATGTGCAATTGGGGGCTGAGGCTCAAGGGCTAAGCCTGGAGCAAGTTCAGGTTGTGCCGGATATGCTGGGCAGCCTGCTGGCGCGCGCGCCGCGCATCGCCCATCTGCAAGTGCAGGGGCTGCAACTCAATGTTCAGGAAGATCAGCAGGGCGCTTGGCACGTGCAAGGCTTGCCGCAGCGGCAGACCTCGCCGGACGTTGCCCAGGTGCTGCAACAGTTGCATGTGCTGCAGCGTGTCAGCCTGGTCGATAGTCGTGTGGTGCTGCAGGCTCAAGGGCGTGAGCCACTGCTGCTCAGCTACGTCAACCTGAGTCTGCGCTACGGTGCTTCCAGCCAGCGCTTGGATGGCCGCCTGTTGTTGCCCGACGGCCAGCCAGTGGCCCTGCAGTTGCGCACGCGGTTGCAGCCACAAACGTGGCGCGAGGCGCAGTCCGAGCTCTATCTCAGTCTGCCGCAGAGTGATTGGGCCGCGTGGCTGCCGCCGCGGCTAACCGCTGACTGGAAGCTGCAACGGTTGAGTGCCGGTGGCGAGCTGTGGCTAGCGGCGCAGGGGACGCAACTGCAGCGCGCGGCACTGCGCGTGCATGCGCCACAGGTGCGGCTGAACTATGCCGAGCGTGCGCCGGTGACCGTTGATGATCTCGCCTTCAATGCGTTTTTCACTGGCAATGACGACGGCCTGCACGCGCAGATCGATTCCCTGGCCCTGAGTCACGGAGAGCAGCGCTTGGGTGAGGTGCATCTGGCTCTGGACGGTAGCGGTGAGGGTGAACAGAAGCAGTGGAAGCTGGCGGCTGACCGTATCGAACTGGCTGCTTGGTCACCGCTGGTCGAGGCGCTCGCGCCCATGCCCGAGGCGGTGCACGAGGCCCTGGTCGCTCTGGCGCCGAAAGGTAGCGTGAGCAATCTGCATCTGGATTACCGCCCTGCGTTGAGCGGCCCTGAACGCTTGCAGTTCGCCGCCAATCTTGAGCAGGTCGGCTTTGCTGCTTATCACGGAGCCCCAGCGGCGGAAAATGTCAGCGGTAGCATCGGCGGCGATCTGCAGCAGGGCGAGTTGCGCCTCAATGCTGAGGACTTCGCTCTGCATCTGGATCATTTTTTTCCCGAGCCCTGGCGTTACCGACATGCTCAAGCGCGTTTGGCCTGGCGTTGGAACGATGAAGGCGTGACGCTGATCAGCCCTTACATGCGCCTGGATGGCGAGGAAGGGCAATTAGCTGGCGATATGCTGATCCGCTTGCTGCGCGACCCTGAGGCCGAGGACTACATGGATCTGCGTGTGGGCCTGCGCGATGGCGATGCGGCCTACACCCGCAAGTATCTGCCGACGCGCTCACCGGCGATGAGCGAGGCCTTGAGCCAATGGCTGCAGAGCGCCATCAAGGGCGGCAAGGTGCAAGAGGGCTACTTCCAGTATCAGGGTTCGATTCGCAAGGGCGATCCGCGCGAAGCGCACAACATGAGCCTGTTCTTTCGTGTCAGCGATGCCGAGTTGGCGTTTCAGCCCGGCTGGCCAGCTCTGCGTGAGGGGCGCGGTGATGTGCTGATCGAACCCGACGCGGTGCGCGTGCGCTTGCAGCAAGGGCGCTTGCTTGACAGCACGGTCAGTGACGTCACAGCCGATATTGCTCTGCTGCACGATGGCAAACCGCCGCGTCTGAAGCTTGAGGGCGATGTACGAAGTAGTTTGCCGGATGCTCTCAAGTTGCTGCAGCAAGTGCCGCTGGGGACACAGAAAGTGTTCGCCGGTTGGCAGGGCGAGGGGCCACTGGCAGGTCGCCTGAATCTCGATATCCCCTTGCAGAAAGGACAAATGCCAGGTGTGGTGGTGGATTTCGCTACCGAAGGTGCGAGCCTGAAACTGGCTAACCCGGATTTGCAGTTGAGCCAGATTGAGGGCGCCTTTCGTTTCAATAACGCCAGTGGCCTGAGTGCACCTAAGGTCAGTGCTCAGGTATTCGGGCGTCCGGTGAGTGGCAGTATCAGCGCCCAGGGCTCGCGCGGGCAGGGGCGTACGCTGTTCGATCTGCGCGGCCAGGTTCAAGTGACGGCCTTGCAGAAGTGGCTCAAGGCTCCTTCGAGTATTCCTGTTTCGGGCTTGCTGCCTTACCGGCTACGTTTGACGCTCGATGGCGACGATAGCCTGTTACGTGTTGATTCCACGCTACGCGGCGTCGCTGTCGACCTGCCTGCGCCTTTTGGCAAAGCGGCAAATGAGAGTCGCCATGCCGATTGGCGCATGACCTTGGCTGGGCGTGAACGGCGCTACTGGGCGCAGTACGGCGAGCTGGCGAGTTTGAGTCTGGCCTCGCCGCCGAGCGCCTTGACTCAGGGGCGTGGCGAGTTGGTGCTGGGCGGTGAGGAGGCGCGCTTGCCGACCGAGCCCGGTCTGCGTGTGCGCGGGCGTTTGGTCGAGCTGGATCTTGCCGCCTGGCAGCAAGTGGGTAGCAAGCATCAGGTGTCGGTCGATGCCGACAGTCAGCGTTTGCTCAAAAGTGCGCAACTGGATATCGGGCGCTTCCACGGCTTCGGCCAGGATATCGAGAATATCCAGGTCGGGCTGCGGCGCGCTGGACAGGCCTGGGCGCTGCAACTCGATAGTGCACTGGCGGCTGGCCAGGTGCTGCTGCCCGATGCCGATGGCGCACCCATCGGCATCGATATGCGTTACGTGAAGTTGCCTGCGCCCGAGCCCAGCCAGGACAAGAGTGCGTCAACGGTCGACCCGCTGGCAGGTGTTGATCCGCGCAAGATCCCAGCCCTGAATGTGCATATCGACCAGGTCTGGCGTGGCGATAAAGTGCTTGGCACCTGGTCGCTGCAAGCACGGCCTGAAAAGCAGGGCGTGCGTTTCGACGCGCTGGATCTTGACCTGCAGGGATTGAAGATCGGCGGCACTATCGGCTGGCATGGCGAGCCTGGCAACACTCGTACTTGGTACAAAGGGCGCTTGCAGGGCAAGGAACTGAACAAGGTGCTGCTGGCCTGGAATTATGCGCCGAGTGTCACCAGTGAGAGCTTTCGCGTGGATGTCGATGGTAACTGGCCGGGCTCGCCCGCCTGGTTCTCGCTCAAGCGTTTCTCCGGCAATCTCGATCCATCGCTGCGCAAGGGGCAGTTCGTCGAGGTGCAGGGTTCGGCCCAAGCGCTGCGAGTGTTCGGTCTGCTCAACTTCAACTCCATTGGCCGCCGCTTGCGCCTGGATTTCTCCGATTTGCTGGGCAAGGGGCTGAGCTACGACCGGGTCAAGGGTAACCTGCAGGCGACCGATGGCCTGTTCGTCACGCGTGAGCCGATTACCCTGACCGGGCCGTCGAGCAACCTGGAGATCAATGGTCATCTCGATATGAACGATGATCTGATCGATGCCAAGCTGCTGGTGACCTTGCCGGTGACCAACAACCTGCCGCTGGCTGCGTTGATCGTTGGCGCTCCGGCAGTGGGTGGGGCGCTGTTCATCGCCGACAAGCTGCTGGGTGACAAGGTGGCGCGCTTTGCCAGCGTGCAGTACGACGTCAAGGGGCCTCTGCAGGAGCCCAAGATCACCTTCGACAAACCGTTCGAAAAGCCGCAATGATGCAGCGCATTGGCGTAGTCTGTGCCCAGGCGAACCCGTCGCGTACAAGGGCATACCCATGAATCTCGCAGTAATTCAGATGGTCAGTCAGGACGATGTGTTGACCAATCTCAGACTGGCGCGTCGCATGCTGGAACGCGCCGCTCAGGGAGGCGCTCGTCTGGTCGTACTGCCGGAGAACTTCGCGGCGATGGGGCGGCGTGACCTGGCTGCCATCGGCCGTGCCGAGGCGCTCGGTGAAGGCCCTATCCTGCCTTGGTTGAAGCAGGCCGCTCGTGACCTCAGCTTATGGATAGTGGCCGGCACGCTGCCGCTGCCGCCCGATGACGATGCTGAGGGCAAGCCACGGGCGTGCTCCTTGTTGATCGACGAGCAGGGCGAGCGTGCCGCGCGTTATGACAAGTTGCATCTGTTCGATGTCGATGTGGCCGACAGCCGTGGCCGTTATCGCGAGTCGGACGACTTCGCCCATGGCCAGCGCATTGTCGTGGCCGATACTCCGGTCGGGCGGTTGGGCCTGACGGTGTGCTATGACTTACGTTTCCCCGAGCTGTTTGGCGCCTTGCGTGAGGCCGGTGCCGAGTTGATCAGCGTGCCGGCCGCCTTTACCGCCGTGACCGGCGCTGCGCACTGGCAGGTGCTGACCCGCGCCCGCGCCATCGAAACACAGTGCTACCTGTTGGCTGCCGGACAGGGCGGTGAGCACCCCGGCCAGCGTCTGACCTTCGGCCATTCGGCGATCATCGACCCCTGGGGCAAGGTGCTGGCCGAGCAGGAACAGGGCGAGGCTGCCCTGCTGGCTTCGCGCGATGCCGCCGAGCAGGCAGCCATTCGCCAACGCATGCCGGTGCAACAGCACCGCCGATTATTTTCATCGGACGTACCGCGTCCGATCGTTGTGGAGTGATCATGAATACGATGTTGCAATCCGTCAGCGAGCACCTGCTCGCCCCCGGCAATCTGACCCTCGATAGCCTGAGCGCTGTGCTCGGCGAAGTCGCCGGGCCGGGCATCGATGCCGCCGATCTGTATTTCCAGAGCCAGGTCTCGGAAACCTGGGTGCTGGAGGATGGCATCGTTAAGGAGGGCAGTTTCAATCTCGACCAGGGCGTCGGTGTGCGCGCCCAGTCCGGCGAGAAAACGGGTTTTGCCTACAGCAATGCCATCAACCTTGATGCCTTGAGCCAGGCTGCGCGTGCGGCGCGCTCTATTTCCCGTGCGGGGCAGGAAGGCCGTGTGCAGGCTTTCGTCAGCCCGCAGGTGACGCAGCTCTACGCGGAAGGTAATCCGCTGGATGTGATGAGCCGCGCCGAGAAGGTCGAGTTGCTGCAGCGCATCGACCGCGCCACGCGCGCGCTGGATCCGCGTATCAAGCAGGTGACCGTCAGCCTGGCTGGCGTCTGGGATCGCATTCTGGTCGCTGCGCATGATGGCAGCCTGAGTGCCGATATCCGTCCGCTGGTGCGCTTCAATGTCAGTGTCATCGTCGAGCAGAACGGTCGTCGCGAGCGCGGCGGCCATGGTGGCGGTGGGCGTACCGATTACCGCTATTTCCTCGAAGAGGATCGCGCCATGGGCTATGCCCGCGAGGCGCTGCGCCAGGCGCTGGTCAACCTCGAAGCCATTCCCGCACCGGCCGGCACGCTGCCGGTGGTGATGGGCGCCGGCTGGTCCGGCGTGCTGCTGCACGAGGCGGTCGGTCATGGCCTGGAGGGCGATTTCAACCGCAAGGGCAGTTCGGCCTACAGCGGCAAAGTGGGCGAGAAGGTCGCTTCCAGCCTGTGCACCATCGTCGACGACGGCACCCTGGCCGGGCGCCGGGGTTCGCTCAGCGTCGATGACGAAGGCACCCTGACCCAATGCACCACGCTGATCGAGAACGGCGTGCTCAAAGGCTACATGCAGGACAAGCTCAATGCGCGCCTGATGGGCGTGGCGGCTACCGGTAATGGCCGTCGCGAATCCTACGCACACCTGCCGATGCCGCGCATGACCAACACCTACATGCTGGCCGGTGAGAGTGACCCTGAAGAAATCATCCGTTCGGTGAAGAAGGGCATCTACTGCGCCAACCTCGGCGGTGGCCAGGTGGACATCACCAGCGGCAAGTTCGTGTTTTCCACCAGCGAGGCCTATCTGATCGAGGACGGCAAGATCACCGCGCCGGTCAAGGGCGCCACGCTGATCGGCAATGGGCCTGAGGCCATGAGCCGGGTGTCCATGGTCGGTAACGATCTGGCGCTGGACAGCGGCGTCGGCACCTGCGGCAAGGACGGCCAGTCGGTGCCGGTAGGCGTGGGCCAGCCGACGCTGAAGATCGACGCGATCACCGTGGGCGGCACTGGCGCATGAAGCAGCCGCTTTTACCTGCGGCCTGTAGCTTGCGGCCTGCAGCCGCTTCTAGCAGACCGTTGAAAAACGTAGGCGAGGCAGCCAGTGCAATACCGATGGCGGCCCCGCAAAAACAGGCGAAAAAGCGGAGTTTACGCGTTGTAAATGAGCATTTTGATCGGACTCGCGCACGAGCCTGTTTTTAACGCAGCAATGGCAACGCAGGTAGTTTTTCAACAGCCTGCTAGCGCAGGCCGCGCTGGATTTCGTCCAGCTCGCGGATGTACTTGAACACCTTGCGCGCAGCGGCCGGTGGCTTGTTGCGCGCGGCTTCATGCTGGGCATGACGGATCAGCCCGCGCAGGTGTTGGATGTCGGCCTCGGGGTAGAGTTCGACGAAGCTTTCCAGGGCACTGTCGCCTTCGCCGATCAGGCGGTCGCGCCAGCGTTCGAGGGCATGGAAGCGCTCGTTGTATTCGCGGGTGGAGCTGTCCACCTGGTCGATCAGGGCGAGGATCGCCTCGACATCCTGTTCACGCATGAGTTTGCCGATGAACTGGATGTGGCGTTTACGCGCGGCGTTGGCCGTGTGCTTAGGCGCTTCGGCCAGAGCGCGGCGCAGGGCGTCGGTCAGCGGCAGCTTGGCCAGTAGATCCGGTTTGAGTGTCGTCAGGCGTTCGCCGAGATCCTGCAGGGCATGCAGTTCACGTTTGACCTGGGATTTGCTCTTCTCCAGAGAGAAGTCGTCATAGGAGTCAGACATGGGGTGGGTCCAGAGGGAAACGCTGCCATGATAACAGCAGCGGCAGGCTTCAGGCTTCAGGCTTCAGGCTGCTGGCGAAGAGCGGGGTAGGTGTTTTTCTTGTAGCTTGAGGCTTGTAGCTTGAAGCTGCTTTTTTAGGAGAGGTTATGAGTGACGTAGAACGGATCGGGCCACAGGCTCTGCCGGCGCTGCAACAGCAGGTCGAAGCCATTCTTGCCGAGGCCGCACGCCAGGGCGCCAGTGCTTGCGAGGTGGCGGTTTCCGCAGGCCAGGGGCTTTCCACCACTGTGCGCCAGGGGGAGGTGGAAACCGTCGAGTTCAACCGCGACCAGGGCTTTGGCATCACGCTCTATGTCGGCCAGCGCAAAGGCTCGGCAAGCACGTCGGCCACTGGTGAGGCGGCGATTCGCGAGACAGTGGCGGCGGCTTTGGCCATCGCTCAGCATGCCAGCGAGGACGAGTGCGCCGGCTTGGCCGATGCAGCCTTGATGGCGCGCGAGTTGCCGGAGTTGGATCTTTACCATCCCTGGTCGATCACGCCCGAGCAGGCGGTCGAGCAGGCGCTGAGTTGCGAAGCCGCTGCCTTTGCCGCTGATGCGCGGATCAAGAATGCTGATGGCACCAGCCTCAACACCCACCAAGGCTGCCGCGTATACGGTAATAGCCATGGCTTCATTGGCGGCTATGCCAGTACCCGCCACAGCCTAAGCTGCGTGATGATCGCTGAAGGCGAGGGGCAGATGCAGCGTGACTACTGGTATGACGTCAACCGTCAGGGTGAACTGCTGGCCGATGCCGTGGGCATTGGTCAGCGCGCGGCTGAGCGTGCGGTCAGTCGTCTCGGCGCGCGCCCGGTGCCAACCTGTGAGGTGCCGGTGCTGTTCGCCGCCGAACTGGCCGGTGGGCTGTTCAGTCATCTGTTGGCGGCGATCTCGGGCGGCAATCTGTATCGCCATTCCTCCTTCCTCGAAGGCGCGCTGGGCCAGCGTCTATTTCCTGAGTGGCTGAGTCTCGACGAGCGCCCGCATCTGCCGCGCGCGCTGGGTAGCGCGACGTTCGATGGCGACGGCCTGGCTACTTACGCCAAGCCTTTCGTGGATAAAGGCGAACTGGTTTCCTACGTGCTCGGCACCTATTCCGGGCGCAAGCTGGGGCTGCCGAGCACCGCCAACTCTGGTGGTGTGCACAACCTGTTCGTCACCCATGGCGATGAAGACCAGCAGGCGCTGATTCGTCGCATGGGACGTGGGCTGCTAGTCACCGAGCTGATGGGGCAGGGGTTGAATCTGGTAACGGGCGACTACTCTCGTGGCGCTGCCGGCTTCTGGGTGGAAAATGGCGAGATCCAATTCCCCGTGCAGGAAGTGACCATCGCCGGCAATCTGCGAGATATGTTCCGGCAAGTTGTCGCGGTCGGTCGCGATCTGGAGCGACGTGGCAACATCTGTACCGGCTCGGTGTTGATCGAACGGATGACGGTCGCCGGTAGCTGATCCATCCCCTCAGGCTCGGCCAGCAACAGGCCGAGCCTACCTTTTTGATAAAACCCGCACTTTCTGTGTATTGATTATTTTTCTCAAAAGAGAATAAATATCATTATCGGATAGGCGGGCACTTATGTACGACCCCTTCTTCACACCTTGTGCGAACTGCTGGCGCTGGCAGGGCTTTGTCTTGCGCTGTGCCTTACGCCCCGATGAGCCGCGCTTGTTCGATGTGCACGAGTGGCATGGTCGGCAGTTGGTGGCGCACGGTTTGCTCGATGCCTGGCGTGTATCGCGCATCACCTTCGAGTTGCTACTCGATAGCGCGAGTGATCCTGCGCTGCCCTGGCATTGGCGCTGTTTGTGCCTGGATCGCGCCTATCGCCCGTTATTGGTTCTGCAGCGTCTTGCGACCGATCTCAAGCGTCAGCACTGCCTGAATCGGCTGCGCAATCGCCTGGCGACTCTGCGCCTGGAACCCTCGCTCTCATTCAATGAATCGGCAGAAGGATATCCCTATGACTGACCCTCGCAATGACACCCGCATCGAACGTGACAGCATGGGGGAACTGGAGGTGCCGATGGCGGCCCTCTATGGCGCGCAGACTCAGCGCGCGGTGAACAATTTCCCTGTCTCTGGGCGGCGCATGCCGGCGCCATTCATTCGCACGCTGATTCTGGCCAAGGCTGCTGCTGCGCGCGCCAATGTGGAGCTGGAGCAACTGAGTCCGGCCATGGGCGATGCCATCGTCGCGGCCTGCCAGCAGTTGCTGGAGGGCGATTTCATGGCGCATTTCCCTGTGGATGTGTTCCAGACCGGCTCTGGCACCAGCTCCAACATGAATGCCAACGAGGTGATCGCGACCTTGGCTGGGCGCATCCTCGGTGAGGCGGTCAGTGCCAATGACCACGTCAACTGTGGGCAGAGCAGCAACGACATCATCCCCACCACCATCCACGCCAGTGCTGCCATCGAGCTGCACGAACAGCTCCTGCCGGCGCTGGGGCATCTGCTCAAGGTGTTGTGCGAAAAGTCGCTGGAGGTGCAGCCCTACGTGAAGACCGGGCGCACCCATTTGATGGATGCCATGCCGGTTCGCATGAGCCAGGTGCTCGATGGCTGGGGCCAGCAAATCCAGGCCAACATCGAACATCTGCGCGCACTGCAGCCCAGCTTGCAGGCTTTGGCACAAGGCGGCACGGCAGTCGGCACCGGGGTCAACGCCCATCCGCGATTCGCTGCGCAGTTCTGTCGTGAGTTGAGTGCGCTCAGCGGGGTGACCTTCAGCAGCGGGGGCAATTTCTTTGCGCTGATCGGTTCGCAGGATACCGCCGTGGCCATCTCTGGGCAGTTGAGGACGGTTGCTGTCTCGCTCATGAAGATCGCCAACGATCTGCGCTGGATGAACTCCGGCCCGTTGGCTGGGCTCGCCGAAATTGAGCTGGAGGCGCTGCAACCGGGCTCTTCGATCATGCCAGGCAAGGTCAATCCGGTGATCCCTGAGGCGACGGCCATGGTAGCCGCGCAGGTGATTGGCAATGATGCCGCCATCGCTATTGCCGGGCAGTCCGGCAACTTCGAGCTGAACGTCATGCTGCCGCTGGTGGCGGACAATCTGCTCGGCAGTATCCAACTGCTGAGCAATGCCAGTCGCTTGTTGGCCGACCGCGCGGTGGCAAGTTTCCGCGTCAATCAGCCGAAACTGAAGGAGGCGCTGGACCGCAACCCCATCCTGGTCACTGCTCTGAACCCGATTATTGGTTACCTCAAGGCTGCCGAAATTGCCAAGCAGGCCTACCGCGAGGGGCGGCCGATCATCGAGGTGGCTCTGCAGCACACGGATCTTTCGCGTTCGCAACTGGAGCAGTTGCTCAACCCGGAAAAACTGACCGAGGGCGGTCTCTGAGCGCCCATTGGGCGCCATGACTGCTGCCATGGCCTACAGGCCGAGGAGCTGGTAATGGAGCACTGGAAGAACACCATCGAGGCAGGCAACCGCTGTTTTGCCGAGGGCGATTGGGTGCAGGCGCGCGAACTCTACCTGCAGGCGCTGGCTGAGGCGCAGGTCTTGTTCGGGCGCTGGCGCGACCCTGACATGGCGGTTGCCGCATTCGTCATTTCCCACCACAACCTGGCTGACTTGCACCTGATGCTCGGCCAGTCGGAGGCGGCAGCGGATAACCTCTGCGCGAGTCATGAGCGGTTGCTGCAGACGCTGGCCGATGTGCAACAGCCTGAGGCCTTGCGTGACGCTGCGCTGCATCACAGCAGCCGTACCTATTTCCAACTGCTGCAGTTCATTGCCGAGCATGGCGCGTTTCCGCGCACCGATCGTCTGCTCGGTGCTGCGCAGCGCTATGCCTCTCGCCGCTGCGCTACCGACGCTGTCGGTCACGGGCGTCACTATCACTGAAGGAGAACCGCCATGCCGCACAGCTTGCCAGCTTTGCCTTATGCCTACGACGCCCTGGAGCCGCACATCGATGCGCAAACCATGGAGATCCATCACAGCAAGCATCACCAGACCTACATCAATAACCTCAATGCGGCTCTGGAAGGTACGGTATACGCCGAAGAGCCTGTGGAGACGCTGCTGCCGCGCCTGGCCGAATTACCTCAGGCGCTGCATGGCGCCTTGATCAATCAGGGCGGCGGTCATGCCAATCACACGCTGTTCTGGGCGGTGATGTCACCGCGCGGGGGCGGCGTGCCTCAAGGGGAGCTGGCGGCGGCCATCGACAGCCAACTCGGTGGTTTCGATGCATTCAAGGAGGCCTTCACCAAGGCAGCATTGACGCGCTTTGGTAGCGGCTGGGCATGGCTTAGCGTAACGCCTGAAAAAACACTGAGCGTGGAAAGCAGCGCCAATCAGGACAGCCCTCTGATGCATGGCAACACGCCTATCCTCGGTCTGGATGTTTGGGAGCACGCCTACTACCTGCGCTACCAGAACCGTCGCCCGGAATACATCGGCGCCTTCTACAACGTCATCGACTGGACCGAAGTAGCGCGCCGATACCGGCAGGCATTGAGCTGAATGGGTAGATATTGACCGTTATGCGAAGCCTGCTGACTACCTTGCCCGGCCTCAATGGTCGGGTCATGCGCTATTTGCTCGGTGGCACCATTATCTTCTGTGGTGGGTTGCTGCTTTTTATCCAGGCGGCAGTATTGATCGACCAGAGTGTGCAGCCGCAGTTGATGCGTGCATTGCAGGCCGGTTTGCTATGCGCAACGGGTACGGCCTTGGGCGCGATACCGGTGCTATTTATGGGCGAGCTTTCTCAACGCTGGCGCGACAGCCTGCTTGGTTTCGGCGGTGGCGTCATGCTGGCCGCCAGCGTGTTCTCCTTGCTGGTGCCAGCGCTGGATGTAGCGGGCGAGCAAGGCTTTACGCCTTGGGGCGCGGCTGGTCTGGCCAGTATTGGCCTGCTGTTGGGGGCGTTATTGTTGCTGGGCTTGGGGCGCTGCCTGGATGACTGGCAGCGGTTACCGAATCTTTATGCGCAGATGACGCCGGGCGTAGTGCTGTTCGTCATTGCCATCATGCTGCACAACGTGCCAGAAGGCATGGCTGTCGGAGTGGCGGCTGGGGCCGGGCTAAGCGGCGCGGATGGCCTGGCGATCGGCATTGCCTTGCAGGACGTACCTGAAGGTTTGATCGTCGCTCTGGTGTTGGCTGGTGCAGGCATGAAGCGCGGTAGCGCGGTGTTGGTAGGCGCTGCTTCCGGTCTGGTCGAACCGCTGTTCGCGGTTATCTGTGCCTGGTTGGTTGGCGTATCGCAGGTGCTCTTGCCTTGGGGGCTGGCGCTGGCGGCGGGGGCCATGTTGTTGGCCGTGGTTCATGAAATCATTCCTGAATCGCACGGCAATGGTTATCGCAGCGATGCCAGTCGGGCTCTGGCGATGGGATTCTGCTTGATGATGGTGCTGGACACTGCCTTGGCCTAGTTGCCTTTGGCTGTGTGCCGCAGCTTTATTCGCCTTCGTCGAAATAGTTTTCGATCAGCGCGACCAGGGCGGCCATGGCTTCTTGGTCCTGCTCGCCTTCGGTATGCAGGTGCACGTTGGTGCCCTTGCCAGCGGCCAGCATCATCACGGCCATGATGCTCTTGCCGTCGACCAGGCTCTCACTGCTGCGACCGATACGCACCTGGCAGGCAAATTGGCTGGCGACGCCGACGAACTTGGCTGCCGCGCGGGCATGCAGGCCAAGCTTGTTGATGATGGTGATTTCGCGGTTTGGCATCGCGTCGGAAGTTCCTTAGCTGAGGTCGCGGTGACGAACCTGAATGTTCTTTAGTGACCGCTTTAGTGCTTCGCTCAAGCGACTGGCCAGATAGACCGAGCGGTGATGACCACCGGTACAGCCAATGGCGACGGTCACGTAAGCACGATTGCTTGCGGCGAAACGCGGTAGCCATTTGTCCAGATAGGCAAGGATGTCCTGATACATCTCCTCGACTTCCGGCTGAGCGGCGAGGTAGTCGATAACCGGCTGATCGAGCCCGGAAAAGTCGCGCAGTTCAGGTTTCCAGTAGGGGTTGGGCAGGCAGCGCGCGTCGAACACCAAATCAGCGTCCACGGGCATGCCGCGCTTGAAGCCAAAGGATTCGACGAGAAAGGCTGTGCCCGTCTGGGCCTGGCCCAACAGGCGCAGCTTGAGGGTGTCGCGCAGTTGATAGAGGTTCAGGCGAGTAGTGTCGATTCGCAGGTCGGCGAGGTCGATTATCGGGGCCAGCAGTTGCGTCTCGTAGGCGATGGCTTCGGCCAACGAGCGATTGTCGTTGGTTAGCGGGTGGCGCCTGCGGGTTTCCGAGAAGCGTTTGAGTAAGGTGTCGTCTTCGGCATCGAGGTAGAGCACCTCGCAGCGGATGCCGTGCTTGTTGACCTCGCTCAGTAGCTCTGGAAAACGGCGTAACTGGCTAAGCAGGTTGCGGGCGTCTATGGAGACCGCGACCTGCGGTAGCATCAGGTCGCTATGCGGCAGGAATCGTTCAGCCAGATCCGGCAGCAGGCTGGCCGGCAGGTTGTCGATGCAATAAAAGCCGTTGTCTTCGAGGACATCGAGGGCGGTGCTCTTGCCTGAGCCGGAGCGACCACTGACGATGATCAGGCGCATGGTCATTGACCGTTCTGGATATCCACGACGACCTGATAAAGCGCGTCGCTGGTCGGTGCCTGGCGCAGGCGCTCGCGGACGTCCTGGCGGTCGAGCATGCTGGCGATCTGGCGCAGGAGTTCGAGGTGGGCGTCGGTAGCAGCCTCCGGTACTAGCAGCACGAACAGCAAATCCACCGGGGCTCCGTCGATGGCGTCGAAGTCGACCGCCGTATCGAGGCGCAGCAGAGCACTGATCGGGGCGCTGCAGCCAGCTAGGCGGCAGTGAGGAATGGCGATGCCATTGCCGAAACCGGTAGAACCGAGTTTCTCGCGGGCAATGAGGCTTTCGTAGATGTCCTGGTTGTCCAGGTCGGAGAGATCGCGGGCAACCAGGCTGGCGATCTGTTCGAGCACGCGCTTCTTGCTGCCGCCCGGCACGTTCACCAGGGAACGGCCGGGGGTCAGGATGTTTTCAAGTCGGATCATGGAGGGGAAATGTCAGCGGGCTGTAGCGCCTTGCAGGCGGTCGAGCTGCTTTTCCTTGTGCTTGATGAGTTGACGGTCGAGTTTGTCGGCCAGCAGGTCGATTGCAGCGTACATATCCGTATGCTCAGCGTTGGCGACAACCTCACCGCCGGCAACGTGAAGGGTGGCTTCGATCTTTTGCTTGAGCTTCTCGACCTCCATGATCACCTGAACATTGGTGATCTTGTCGAAGTGGCGTTCCAGTCGGCCCAGTTTCTCGCCGATATAGTCACGCAGGGCGTCGGTCACATCCAGCTGATGTCCACTGATGTTGACTTGCATACCGCTTTCTCCTTGTTGCCTTGTGTAAGTGGTGGGCCAGAAATCGGCCCACCGCCGGAACACCGTGGCCTGCTCGCGTGTGCGATCAGTCTGTCTTGCTTACATCAGGCGCTTGCGTTCACTGGACGGCGCGATACCGAGAGACTCGCGGTATTTGGCAACCGTCCGACGGGCGACCTGGATGCCTTGTGCTTCCAGTAAACCAGCGATCTTGCTGTCGCTCAACGGCTTTTTCGCGTTTTCTGCGGCGACCAGTTTTTTGATGATCGCGCGGATCGCGGTGGACGAGCATTCGCCGCCTTCGGAGGTGCTGACGTGGCTGGAGAAGAAGTATTTCAGCTCGTAAATACCGCGCGGCGTATGCATGAACTTCTGTGTAGTAACACGCGAGATGGTCGACTCGTGCATGCCCACCGCCTCTGCGATGTCATGCAGCACCAGCGGTTTCATTGCCTCGTCGCCGTAGTCGAGGAAGCCGCGCTGATGTTCGACTATCTGCGTGGCCACCTTCATCAGGGTCTCGTTGCGGCTTTGCAGGCTCTTGATGAACCAGCGTGCTTCCTGCAACTGGTTGCGCATGAAGGTGTTATCGGCGCTGGAGTCGGCGCGTTTGACGAAGCCTGCGTACTGCGCATTGACGCGCAGGCGCGGCATGGCTTCTTGGTTCAGCTCCACCAGCCAGCGCTCGTTGTGCTTGCGCACGATCACATCTGGCACCACGTACTCCGGCTCGCTCGACTCAATCTGTGAGCCTGGGCGCGGGTTGAGGCGCTGGATCAGATCGATGACCTGCTTGAGCTCGTCTTCCTTGAGCTTGGTGCGGCGCATCAATTGGGCATAGTCGCGGCTGCCGAGCAGTTCCAGATGATCACTGACCAGGCGCTGGGTTTCGTTCAGCCAGGGCGTACTGGCAGGCAATTGGCGCAACTGCAGCAGCAGGCATTCGCGCAGGTTGCGCGCGCCGATACCGGCTGGTTCGAACTGCTGGATGCGGTGTAGGACGACTTCCACTTCATCGAGTTCGATGTCCAGCTCAGGGTCGAAGGAGTCGGTGACTTCCTCGAGGGTTTCTTCGAGGTAGCCATCGTTGTTGATGCAGTCGATGAGGGTGGAGGCGATCAGGCGATCCTTGTCCGACATCGGCGCCAGGTTGAGTTGCCAGAGCAGGTGGCTCTGCAGGCTTTCGCCACCGGAAGTACGCGTGGTGAAGTCCCACTCGTCATCGTCATTGCTGGGCAGGCTGCTGGCGCTGGTCTGGTAGATGTCTTCCCAGGCGGTATCGACAGGTAGTTCATTGGGAATGCGCTCGTTCCATTCGCCATCTTCCAGGTTGTCCACGGTCGGTGTGGTTTCCTGAAAGCTGTCTTCCTTGGGCTGAGCTGGGGAGGCGCTTTCCGCGCCGTCGGCCATCGGATCGCTGTTATCGAAGTCGTCGCCATCTTCCTGGCGCTCGAGCATGGGATTGGATTCCAGTGCCTCTTGGATTTCCTGCTGAAGATCCAGGGTCGACAGTTGGAGGAGGCGGATAGCCTGTTGCAGCTGCGGTGTCATCGTCAGCTGCTGGCCCATCTTGAGGACTAGCGAAGGTTTCATTGCAGACCTTAATTTACTGGCGAGTTACGCCTTCCACATCAGGGCGCCGAAGCGCCGCCAGGAAGCAAATTATATGCCTGAAAATCGCTCGTTTGCCTAGGGGTTGCCTTATTTCTGTAATGCAAATCCGAGCGATTTACAGGCGGAACTCGTGCCCCAGGTACACATCTTTTACCGTCTGGTTGGCGAGGATGGTTTGGGCGTCGCCTTCGGCGATTAGCTGACCGTCATTGACGATGTAGGCTGTCTCGCAGATGTCCAGGGTCTCGCGCACGTTGTGATCGGTAATCAGGATGCCGATGCCCTTGGCCTTGAGGTGGTGGATGATCTGTTTGATGTCGCCCACCGAAATCGGGTCCACACCAGCGAAGGGTTCGTCGAGCAGGATGAACTTGGGATTGGTGGCTAGGGCGCGGGCGATCTCCACGCGGCGTCGTTCGCCGCCTGACAGGCTCATGCCCAGGCTGTCGGCAATGTGGTGGATATGGAATTCCTGCAGTAGGTTTTCCAACTCCGCCTGGCGACCGGAACGATCCAGGTCTTTGCGGGTTTCGAGAATGGCCATGATGTTGTCGGCCACCGACAGTTTGCGGAAGATCGAGGCTTCCTGAGGCAGGTAGCCAACGCCTGCTCGGGCGCGGCCATGCATGGGTTGGTGGCTGACGTCGAGGTCGTCGATCAGGACGCGCCCCTGATCGGCGCGTACCAGGCCGACGATCATGTAGAAGCAGGTGGTCTTGCCTGCGCCGTTGGGGCCGAGTAGGCCGACAATCTGCCCGCTTTCGATATTCAGGCTGACATCACGTACGACCTGGCGACCTTTATAGCTCTTGGCCAGGTGCTGAGCTTTGAGAGTGGCCATTACTGCTGTTGATCCGCGGGCTTGTTCTTCGGTTGGATAACCATGTCGATGCGTGGGCGCGGCATGCTTACATTGTTACCGGTGGCGCGGCCTGCGTTGACGATCTGGCGGCGGGTGTCGTAGACGATCTTCTCGCCTTCGAAGGTGTTGCCTTCCTGAATCACCTTGGCTTGGTCGATCAGTACGATGCGCTCATTGCTGGCGAAGTACTGGATGGTTTTGCCGTAGGCCTTGACGATTTCCTTGTCCACCGCAGGCTTCTGCTCGTAATAGGCCAGGTTGCCTACCGAGGTGAAAACGTCAACGTCGCCGCTGGCAGTCTGCGTGATGGTGACGGTATCACCGGTGATTTTCAGGGTGCCCTGAGTGATGACTACGTCGCCGCGATAGACCGCCACGCCCTGCTTGTCATCCAGTTCAGCCGTATCGGCCTGAATGCGGATCGGCTGGTCGCGATCGGAGGGCAAGGCCCAGGCGGCCGCGCTTCCCAATGCGGCGCCGAGGCTGAAAATCAGGGGGAGGGTATTAACGAACCTCATGCTGGCCTCTTACGTTGGACTGCAGGATCATCCTGCCGTCATTCAAGTACGCTTTCATTCCTTGTGCCGTGGTCACCCCATTGGCCGCGACGATTCTAACGGCTTGCTCGGTCTGCGCATATTCCTTGTCAGGAATCACGGTCATGCGGCTGCTGGTGATGATGGTCGGACGATTCTTGGCGTCGGTACGGGCGATGCGTACATCGTCGATCAATTCGACTTCGTTGCCGCCCGGGGACACTTCAGCGCGTTGGCTGGTGACTTTCCAGGGCAGTTCGGTGCCGCGGTAGAGATCCAGTTTGGGGTTCTCGACCTGGGTAATGTCGCTACTCTTGATGTGCTCAAGCTTGTCGGCAGTCATGCGGTAATGCAGTTTGCCGTCGTCTTGAAACTGTACGGTATGGGCGCCGACGGCATAGAAATCAACGATATCGTCACTGCCCGCCTGCTGTGCGGTGCGCGCGTTTTCCGGCGCGATATTCCAGTAGCCCAGTGCGCCGACCAGTACGGCGATCAGGGCGAAAATCAGGAGGTTGAGTGCTTTGCGCGGCATGCTGTGCCCTACAGGTAAGCGGCTTGGGCCGCATCTAGCGTGCCTTGGGCGCGCATGATCAGTTCGCAAAATTCGCGGGCGGCGCCTTCGCCGCCGCGAGCTTGGGTCACGCCGTGAGCGTGCTGACGCACGAAGCCATCGGCGCTTGCCACTGCCATGCCGAGGCCGACCCGACGAATGACTGGCAGGTCCGGCAAATCATCACCGAGATAAGCGACTTGCTCATAGCTTAGGCCGAGTTCGGCGAGCAGGCCGTCGAGTACGACGAGTTTGTCTTCGCGTCCCTGAAACAGGTGCTGGATACCAAGGTTGTTGGCGCGGCGCTCGACTACTGGTGTCTTGCGGCCACTGATGATGGCGGTGCGTACCCCTGAGGCCATCAGCATTTTGATGCCATGGCCGTCTAGGGTGTTGAAGGTCTTGAACTCGCTGCCGTCTTCGAGAAAGTACAGGCGGCCATCGGTCAGGACGCCATCGACGTCGAATACGGCCAGTTTCACGTCACGAGCACGCTGCAACAAACTATTCATCACATCACTCCTGCGCGTAGCAGATCGCCGAGATTAAAGGCGCCAACCGGGCGATCTTCTTCGTCGACCACCACCAAGGCGCTAATCTTGTTGTCTTCCATGATTTTCAGGGCCTCTGCCGCGAGCATTTCTGCATGCACGGTCTTACCGTGGGCGGTCATGACCTCATCGATTTTTGCGTCACGCACGTCGATGCCTTTGTCCAGCGCCCGGCGTAGGTCGCCATCGGTGAAGATGCCGGCCAGGCGGCCATCGCTTTCCAGTACGGCAGTCATGCCCAGGCTCTTTTGGGTCATTTCCAGTAGGGCGTCACGCAGGCTGGTGCCGCGCTGTACCAAGGGCAGTGTGTCACCGGCGTGCATGACGTGCTCCACTTTGAGCAGCAGGCGACGACCCAGGGCACCGCCTGGATGGGAGAACGCAAAGTCTTCGGCAGTGAAGCCGCGGGCTTCCAGTAGGGCGATGGCCAGGGCGTCGCCCAGTACCAGGCTGGCTGTGGTGGAAGAGGTGGGCGCCAGGTTCAGTGGGCAGGCTTCCTGCGAAACACGGGCATCCAGATTGACCTCAGCGGCCTTGGCCAGCGGCGATTCCGGGTTGCCGGTCATACTGATCATTTGGATGCCGAGGCGCTTGATCAACGGCAGCAGGGTGACGATCTCGGCGGTGCTACCGGAGTTAGAAAGGGCCAGGACGATGTCGTCACGGGTAATCATGCCCATGTCGCCGTGGCTGGCTTCGGCCGGGTGTACGAAAAAAGCCGCTGTACCGGTGCTGGCCAGGGTCGCGGCGATCTTGTTGCCAATGTGCCCGGATTTGCCCATGCCCACTACAACCACGCGACCCTTGGCTTGCAGGATCATTTCGCAAGCTTTGACAAAGTCGTTATCGATGCGCGGCAGCAGTTCCTGCACCGCGTCGATTTCCATGCGGATGGTGCGGCGGGCTGTTTCGATCAGGTCGTGGCTCTTATTCATGGGAGGGCGTTAGCTGCTTCTTGCGAAAAAGGCGGAGATTATACCGATAAAGCGTGTCCTGCTCACCTTCTACAAAATGTAGATTGGCTCGCAAAGCTGTCGCGAATCTGAACGTGAAAAACCGGCATGCTGGGCCCTTTGTATGGCAAATGCTATAGTCCGCGGCCATTTCAGCCATCCAGTAGCTGTGTCTCCATGCATGGGAGGTGGCGTCTGCCAGGAAGGCTTGAATTTCAAAGGAGTCTAGATGAGCGCCGAACACGATTACGCAATTGAGCTGCAAGGCGTCAGTTTCCGGCGTGGTGCGCGTGCGATTTTCGACAACGTCGATATCCGTATTCCGCGCGGCAAGGTCACCGGCATCATGGGGCCGTCTGGTTGCGGTAAAACGACGTTGCTGCGGCTTATTGCCGCCGAACTACGGCCTTCTGCCGGTGATATTCGAGTCGCCGGGGTAAGCCTGCCCACGTTGTCGCGTGAAGCGCTGTTCGACATGCGTAAACAGATGGGCGTGCTGTTTCAAAGTGGTGCGCTGTTCACCGATCTTGATGTGTTCGAAAACGTCGCCTTTCCCCTGCGCGTGCACACCCAGCTCCCGGAAGAAATGATTCGTGACATTGTGCTGCTCAAGTTGCAGGCCGTTGGTCTGCGTGGCGCCATCGAGCTGATGCCCGATGAGTTGTCTGGTGGCATGAAGCGCCGTGTGGCCCTGGCGCGTGCTATCGCTCTAGACCCGCAGATTTTGTTGTATGACGAGCCTTTCGTCGGCCAGGACCCTATTGCCATGGGTGTTCTGGTACGGCTCATTCGCCTGCTCAATGATGCGTTGGGCATTACCAGTGTGGTGGTCTCGCATGACCTGGCTGAGACCGCCAGCATTGCCGATTACATTTATGTGGTTGGTGATGCTCAGGTGTTGGGTCAGGGAACGCCGACCGAGCTGATGAACTCCGATAATCCACGTATCCGTCAGTTCATGAAGGGAATTCCTGATGGGCCGGTGCCGTTCCATTATCCGGCGACTGATTACCGCGATGATCTATTGGGGAAACTGTAATGCGTAGGACTTCTCCACTAGAACGGCTGCGCCTGTTCGGCCGCGCGGGTATCGATGTGGTGGCGACGTTGGGGCGCTCGGTGCTCTTTCTCGCTCATGCTGTCTTCGGGCGTAGCAGTGCCGGCAAGCCATTGCAGCTACTGATCAAGCAGCTTTACTCGGTGGGTGTGCTGTCGCTGGCGATCATCGTGGTGTCCGGCGTCTTTATCGGCATGGTGCTGGCGCTGCAGGGTTACAACATTCTGGTCAGCTATGGTTCTGAGCAGGCGGTTGGACAGATGGTCGCTCTTACGCTGTTGCGTGAGCTGGGGCCGGTGGTCACGGCCTTGCTGTTCGCCGGGCGTGCCGGTTCGGCACTGACCGCCGAGATCGGCAATATGAAGTCCACCGAGCAGCTCTCCAGTCTGGAGATGATCGGTGTCGACCCGCTCAAGTACATCGTCGCGCCGCGCCTGTGGGCAGGTTTCATTTCCATGCCACTGCTGGCGATGATTTTCTGCGTGGTGGGTATCTGGGGTGGGGCCATGGTCGCCGTGGACTGGCTCGGGGTCTACGAGGGCTCGTTCTGGGCCAATATGCAGAACAGTGTTTCTTTTTATGACGACGTGCTCAATGGCGTGATCAAGAGCATCGTCTTCGCATTCGTGGTGACCTGGATCGCGGTGTTTCAGGGTTACGACTGCGAGCCCACGTCCGAGGGTATCAGCCGTGCCACCACACGTACTGTGGTGTACGCCTCGCTGGCCGTGCTTGGGCTGGACTTCATTCTGACCGCTTTGATGTTTGGAGATTTCTGATGCAAAACCGCACGCTGGAGATTGGTGTCGGCTTGTTCCTCTTGGCTGGACTGCTGGCTTTGCTGCTTTTGGCCCTGCGGGTTAGCGGCCTGAGTGTCGGTGCGGCCGGAGATACCTATAGGGTCTACGCCTACTTCGACAACATCGCCGGGCTGACCGTGCGCGCCAAGGTGACCATGGCTGGTGTGACCATTGGCAAGGTAACGGCCATCGATCTGGATCACGACAGTTATATGGGGCGCGTGACGTTGGAGCTCGATAGCCATGTCAACAACCTGCCGGATGATTCCACGGCGTCGATCCTGACAGCGGGGCTGCTCGGTGAGAAATACGTCGGCATTAGCGTTGGTGGTGACGAGGCGGTGCTCAAGGAAGGCAGCACCATTCATGACACGCAGTCTGCGCTGGTGCTGGAAGACCTGATTGGCAAGTTCCTGCTCAATTCGGTCAATAAAGACGAAGCCAAGTGATGAGGGCCCCAAACATGCTCAAGACCCTACGCAATTCCCTGCTGGCTGTGCTTGCCTCCCTGCCGTTGCTGGCATTGGCTGCGCCGAGCGCTCATGAAGTGGTGCAGCAAACCACCGATAAGCTGCTGACCGATCTCAAGGCTAACAAGGAGCAATACCGCAGCGATCCTGCCGCTTTCTATCAGGCCCTGAATGACATCCTTGGCCCGGTGGTCGATGTCGACGGCATTTCGCGCGGCGTCATGACCGTGCGTTATTCGCGTAAGGCATCGGTGGAGCAGATGACCCGTTTTCAGGAGAACTTCAAGCGTGGCCTGATGCAGTTCTATGGCAATGCGCTGCTTGAATACAACAATCAGGATATTCGTGTGCTGCCTGCCAGTACGGGAACGGATGCTGAGCGCGCGTCGGTGAACATGGAAATCCGCGATGGTAAGGGCGTGGTTTACCCGCTGTCCTATACCATGGTGGCGCAGGATGGCACTTGGAAGATGCGTAATGTGATCATCAACGGCATTAACATCGGCAAGTTGTTCCGTGACCAGTTCGCACAGTCCATGCAGAACAATCGCAATGATCTGGACAAGGTCATCGATACCTGGGTTGATACCGTGGCCAAGGCCCGTGAGGCCAGGAGCGAGTCGTGAGTCAGGCTGCCATCGTCGAGCGCGTTCCAGGCGAGCTTGTTCTCAGTGGTGTAATCGACCACGCCAGCGGGCCGCTCTTGCGTGAGCAGGGGCGGCGACTCATTCAAGGTGGTACTACTGCGCTGGTGCTCGATTGCAGTGCTATCAGCAAGTCCAACAGTGTTGGCCTTTCGCTGTTGCTGGCCTTCATGCGTGATGCGCGTCAGGCCGGTCGTGAACTGCATATTCGCGCCCTGCCTGAAGAGCTGCGTGAAATGGCGCAGGTCAGTGCGTTGCTTGAGTTGCTGCCGATCGCTTCATGAAATCGTGGAGGGCTTGGCAGCCCTCCGTCAGTGGCATGTTGCGCGGGGTTCGCAGTCGATGGGCTTTTTTGTATGATGGCCGACCCGCGGGCCCAGGGCCCAACTGCGTCAATCGAGGTCGAGCATGCAGGCTGCAGAAGTGAAAAGCCTCCTAGAGGCAAAACTCCCGAATACCCAGGTGGAAGTGGAAGGTGAAGGCTGCAACTTCCAGCTCAACCTGATCAGTGACGAGCTGGCCGCTCTCAGCCCGGTCAAGCGTCAGCAACAGATTTATGCCCACCTCAATGCCTGGATCGCCGATGGCAGCATCCACGCGGTGACCATGAAATTCTTCAGCCAGGCCGACTGGGCCGCGCGTTCCTGAGCCTGCGGGCGACGAGACTCCTATGGATAAACTGATCATTACCGGCGGTGTTCGCCTAGACGGTGAAATTCGCATCTCCGGTGCCAAGAACTCCGCACTGCCGATTCTGGCTGCCACGTTGTTGGGTGACGAGCCTGTCACCATTTGCAACCTGCCACACCTGCATGACATCACCACCATGATCGAATTGTTCGGTCGTATGGGGATCGAGCCGGTGATCGACGAGAAGCTGGCTGTCGAGGTTGACGCCCGCGCGATCAAGACCCTGGTTGCGCCCTATGAGCTGGTCAAGACCATGCGTGCCTCGATTCTGGTGCTTGGGCCGATGGTGGCGCGTTTTGGTGAGGCCGAAGTAGCGCTGCCCGGCGGTTGCGCCATCGGTTCGCGGCCGGTCGATCTGCACATTCGTGGTCTTGAAGCCATGGGTGCGAAGATCGACGTGGAAGGCGGCTATATCAAGGCTAGAGCGCCGGAAGGCGGTCTGCGTGGCGCGCACTTCTTCTTCGATGTGGTCAGCGTCACCGGTACCGAGAACATCATGATGGCCGCCACCCTGGCCAAGGGGCGCAGTGTGTTGGAAAACGCTGCGCGCGAGCCGGAAGTGGTCGATCTGGCCAACTGCCTGATCGCCATGGGCGCGAAGATTCAGGGCGCCGGTACTGACACCATCATCATCGATGGTGTTGAGCGTCTGCACGGTGCGCGTTTCAATGTGATGCCCGACCGTATCGAAACCGGTACTTACCTGGTGGCCGCAGCGATCACTGGTGGTCGGGTCAAGCTCAAGGACACCGATCCTTCTACCCTGGAGGCTGTGCTGGCCAAACTGCAGGAAGCTGGTGCGGACATTACCACCGGGCCGGACTGGATCGAGCTGGACATGAAGGGCAAGCGCCCCAAGGCTGTCAACCTGCGCACCGCGCCGTACCCGGCATTTCCCACCGATATGCAGGCGCAGTTCGTTGCACTGAACGCGGTGGCCGAAGGCACCGGTACTGTGATCGAAACCGTGTTCGAAAATCGCTTCATGCACGTCTACGAGATGCTGCGCATGGGCGCCAACATCCAGGTCGAGGGCAACACCTCCATCGTCAACGGTGTTGAGGCGCTCAAGGGCGCGCCGGTGATGGCGACTGACCTGCGTGCTTCGGCGAGCCTGGTGCTGGCCGCGCTGGTGGCTGAGGGTGATACGCTGATCGACCGCATTTACCACATCGACCGTGGTTACGAGTGCATTGAAGAGAAGCTGCTGTTACTCGGCGCCAAGATTCGCCGCGTGCCGGGCTGAAGACCTGTAACTGGCTGCGCGCCTGCAGAACGCAGGCGCTAGCTTGCGAGGTTGTAAGCAGGTCTGGTGTTTGTCGCCATTGTCGTAGGGCCGCTCCGTTTTGGCGCGGTCGCTTCCGCTCAAGGAAACCGTTTCATGCTGACCATTGCCCTGTCCAAAGGCCGTATTCTCGATGACACCCTGCCACTGTTGGCGGCGGCTGGCATTGAGCCGACCGAGAATCCGGACAAGAGCCGCAAGCTGATCATCCCGACTACTCAGGATGACGTGCGCCTGCTGATCGTGCGCGCCACTGACGTGCCCACTTATGTTGAGCATGGCGCTGCCGACCTCGGTGTCGCCGGCAAGGACGTGCTGATGGAGTACGGCGGCCAAGGCATCTACGAGCCGCTGGATCTGCAGATCGCTCAGTGCAAGCTGATGACGGCAGGTAAGGTCGGCGCGGCGGAGCCTAAGGGGCGTCTGCGCGTGGCCACCAAGTTCGTCAATGTTGCCAAGCGTTACTACGCCGAGCAGGGCCGCCAGGTCGATATCATCAAACTGTACGGCTCGATGGAGTTGGCACCGTTGGTGGGGCTGGCCGACAAGATCATTGATGTGGTCGACACCGGCAACACTCTGCGTGCCAATGGGCTGGAACCACAAGAACTGATCGCCACCATCAGTTCGCGCCTGATCGTCAACAAGGCTTCGATGAAGATGCAGCACGCGCGCATCCAGGCGCTGATCGAAACTCTTCGTGGCGCCATCGAGGCGCGACACCAAGGCTGATTCCTTACCGCGACTTCTGGTCGCGGCAGCCTATCCGTGTCATAGCCAAATTCTCAGGTGCCCGCACGGTGGGCTTGCTACTCTAGCGGCGCCTGATTCGCTATCACACGAGGCTTAGCCATGACTGCTCCAATCGCCATACGCCGACTCAACGCCGCTGACCAGGACTTCGCCCGACATCTGGATCATCTGCTGAGCTGGGAGAGCGTGTCCGACGATGGCGTCAATCAGCGCGTGCTGGAAATTATCCAGGCCGTGCGTGAGCGCGGCGACGCGGCTCTGGTTGAGTACACCCAGCGTTTCGATGGTCTGGAGGTCGCCAGCATGGCCGACCTGATCCTGCCGCGCGAGCGTCTGGAATTGGCCCTGACCCGTATCAGTCCGGCTCAGCGTGAGGCGCTGGAAGTCGCTGCCGAGCGCGTGCGCAGCTACCACGAGAAGCAGAAGCAGGATTCCTGGCGCTACACCGAGGCCGATGGCACGGTGTTGGGGCAGAAGGTCACCCCGCTGGATCGTGCCGGTCTGTACGTGCCGGGCGGCAAGGCCTCCTATCCGTCTTCGGTGCTGATGAACGCCATCCCGGCCAAGGTGGCCGGTGTGCCCGAGGTGGTGATGGTGGTGCCGACGCCGCGTGGCGAGATCAACGAGATCGTCCTGGCTGCGGCCGCCATCGCCGGTGTCGACCGCGTGTTCACCATCGGTGGTGCCCAGGCCGTCGCCGCGCTGGCCTATGGCACTGAGAGCGTGCCACCGGTGGACAAGATCGTCGGCCCCGGCAATATCTACGTGGCTACCGCCAAGCGCCATGTGTTCGGCAAGGTCGGCATCGACATGATCGCCGGGCCGTCGGAGATTCTCGTGGTGTGCGATGGCCAGACCGATCCTGACTGGATCGCCATGGATCTGTTCTCCCAAGCCGAGCACGACGAGGACGCCCAATCGATCCTGGTCAGCCCGGATGCCGCCTTCCTTGATCGCGTGGCTGCAAGCATCGGAGAACTGCTGCCGACCATGGAGCGTGCCGAGATCATCCGTACCTCGCTGGAAGGTCGGGGCGCGCTGATCCAGGTGGCCGACATGGAGCAGGCCATCGAGGTGGCCAACCGTATTGCGCCGGAACACCTGGAGCTGTCGGTGGCCGATCCGGAAGCCTGGCTGCCCGAGATTCGTCACGCCGGCGCCATCTTCATGGGCCGTTACACCGCAGAAGCCCTGGGCGACTACGTGGCTGGGCCGAACCATGTGCTACCGACCTCCGGTACCGCGCGTTTTTCCTCGCCGCTGGGGGTGTACGACTTCCAGAAACGCTCGTCGATCATCTTCTGCTCGCCGGATGGTGCGTCGGAGCTGGGCAAGAGTGCTTCGGTTCTGGCCCGTGGCGAGTCGCTGACCGCGCATGCGCGCAGCGCTGAATACCGAATCAAGCCTTAAGGCTTGCGTAGGGTGGACAACGCTTCGCTTGTCCACCGCTATGCATAAGACAACTCAAGCATTCGAGGAGAGAAGGGCAGATGAGCAAATTCTGGAGCCCCTTCGTCAAAGACCTGGTGCCTTATGTGCCAGGCGAGCAACCCAAGCTGAGCAAGCTGGTCAAGCTCAACACCAACGAGAACCCCTACGGCCCGTCGCCCAAGGCCATTGCGGCGATGCAGGCCGAGGTCAACGACAACCTGCGCCTGTACCCGGATCCCAACGGTGATCGCCTGAAGCAGGCTGTGGCCGATTATTACGGCGTTCAGCCTGCTCAGGTGTTCGTCGGCAATGGCTCCGACGAGGTGCTGGCGCACGCCTTCTATGGCCTGTTCCAGCATGAGGCGCCATTGCTGTTCCCGGATATCAGCTACAGCTTCTATCCGGTTTACTGCGGTCTGTATGGCATCGAGTACCAGCAGGTGGCGCTGGGCGAGCAGTTCCAGATTCGTGTCGAGGATTATGCCCGCCCCAACGGCGGCATTATCTTCCCCAACCCCAATGCGCCGACGGGTTGCCTGCTGCCGCTCGACGCCATCGAGCGCCTGCTGCAGGCAAGCCCCGATAGTGTGGTGCTGGTGGACGAGGCTTATATCGACTTCGGCGGACGGACGGCCATTGCCCTGGTCGATCAGTACCCGAACCTGCTGGTGACCCAGACCCTGTCCAAGTCGCGTTCGCTGGCCGGACTGCGTGCCGGCATCGCGATCGGGCATCCTGACCTGATCGAGGCACTGGAACGGATCAAGAATAGCTTCAACTCCTATCCGCTCGACCGTATCGCCATTGCCGGTGCGGCGGCGGCCTTTGAGGATCGCGCCTATTTCGAGAAAACCTGCCAGCAGGTTATCGACAGCCGTGAAGCGGTGGTTGCTGGCTTGCAGGGGCTGGGCTTCGAGGTGCTGCCGTCGGCGGCCAACTTCGTTTTCGCTCGTCACCCGAGCAAGGATGCTGCGACGTTGGCAACGGGTTTGCGTGAACAGGGCGTGATCGTGCGCCACTTCAAGCAGCAGCGTATCGCCCAGTTCCTGCGTATCACCATCGGTACGCCGGAGCAGAATCAGGCGTTGCTGGACGCCTTGCAGGGTTTGTAAGCCAGCCAGAAGCAAAAAGGCCGGTAGCGCTGAGCGCTACCGGCCTTTTTATTGCCTAGTTGGCTTCAGTTGCTGCTGGCTGGTGGACGCAGGCCGATTTCGGCTGTCAGCTTCAGGGGCTTACCGTTGCGCAGCACTTCGATGAGGATTTTGTCGCCGGGCTTGGTGCGAGCCACTTGATTCATCGAGCGGCGACCATCACCGGCGGGCTCGCCATCGATGCTGAGAATCAGGTCACCTGGTTGCAGGCCAGCCTTTTGCGCCGGGCCATCGCGGTACAGGCCTGCAACGACGATGCCGGGGCGTCCTTCCAGGCCGAAGGACTCGGCCAGTTCCGGCGTCAGCGGCTGCACTTCGATGCCCAGCCAGCCGCGGATGACCTGGCCGTGCTCGATGATCGCCTGCATTACCTCCAGTGCCAGTTTCACCGGGATGGCGAAACCGATGCCTTGCGAGCCGCCGGATTTGGAGAAGATCGCCGTATTGATGCCCACCAGATTGCCATGCGCGTCGACCAGTGCGCCGCCTGAGTTGCCGGGGTTGATCGCCGCGTCGGTCTGGATGAAGTCTTCGTAGGTGTTCAAGCCCAATTGATTGCGCCCGGTGGCGCTGATAATGCCCATGGTCACCGTCTGACCGACGCCGAAGGGGTTACCGATGGCCAGGGTGACGTCGCCGATGCGCAGGTTGTCCGAGCGCCCCAGGGTCATGGCAGGCAGGTTGTCCAGGTCGATCTTGAGCACGGCCAGGTCGGTTTCCGGGTCGCTGCCGACCAGGTGGGCGTGGGTCTCGCGACCATCCTTGAGGGCTACGACAATCTCATCGGCGCCGCTGACCACGTGGTTGTTGGTCAGCAGATAGCCTTCCTTGCTCATGAGTACGGCGGAACCTAGGCTGGATTCCATACGCTGCTGGCGTGGCAGGTTATCGCCGAAGAAGCGACGGAATGCTGGATCCTCGAATAGCGGATGACTCGGCTTGCTGACCAGCTTGGTGGTGTACAGGTTCGCTACGGCAGGCGAGGCGATGTCGACTGCTTCGGCATAGGAGACCGGGCCTTCTTGCGTGCGCTTGTAGGTTGGGGCCTGAACCAACTTTACGTCCTGGCTCGGCAGGCCGACCCATTCCGGATATTGCTGGATCAGCAGGAGGGCGAGCAGTACGCCGACCAGTAGCGGCCAGCCGAGAAAACGCAGGGCCTTGGGCATCGAGACAATCCTGAGGGTTGCGGGGGCCAAATGCGCCCCTTTAAGGTGGCGCATTATAAAGAGGTGCGCGGCAATAAGGCAGCGGCCTGCAACAGCGTAAAAGGAATCTTCATGGCCATTGCTCTGTCCACACTGGTTGGCGAAGCTGACCAACTGCTCAATGCCGCGCGTATTGCTGACTACTGCCCAAATGGGCTGCAGGTTGAAGGGCGTCCACAGGTGCGCCGTATCGTCAGCGGCGTTACCGCCAGTCAGGCGTTGATCGAGGCAGCCATCGAGGCCGAGGCCGATGTGCTGCTGGTGCACCATGGTTATTTCTGGAAGGGCGAAAATCCTTGCATTACCGGTATGAAACAGCGTCGTCTGAAGGCATTGCTGGCCAATGACATCAGCTTGCTGGCCTATCACCTGCCGCTCGACGTGCATTCCGAGGTGGGTAACAACGTGCAGTTGGCGCGCCAGCTCGGCATCGTCGTCGAGGGGGCGCTGGAACCGGAAAATCCGCGCACCGTTGGCCTGGTCGGTTCGCTGGACGAGCCCATGAGCGCCACCGATTTCGCCCGCCATGTGCAGCAGGTGCTGGGCCGTGAGCCCTTACTGGTCGAGGGCGCTGGATTGATTCGGCGCATCGGTTGGTGCACTGGCGGTGGCCAGGGCTATATCGATCAGGCGATTGCCGCAGGTGTCGACCTGTACCTGACGGGGGAGGCGTCCGAGCAGACCTTCCACAGTGCTCGTGAAAATGGTGTGAGCTTCATTGCTGCCGGTCACCATGCCACCGAGCGCTATGGCGTGCAGGCGCTTGGTGATTATCTGGCGCGCCGTTTCGCCCTGGAGCATGTGTTCATCGATTGTCCCAACCCGGTGTAGACGCGCGCACGAGGCGGTATAACTCTAGATCGTTTCGGTCTAACCAGTGTTCTGAGTATAAGAAGACGCTGTGATAGAGTGCGCCCTCGTCCACGGCCCGCCGGCCCTACAACAGCAAACCGTGAGTAGCCATGCTCGACAAACTGACCCATCTCAAGCAGCTGGAGGCGGAAAGCATCCACATCATTCGTGAAGTGGCCGCCGAATTCGACAACCCGGTGATGCTCTATTCCATCGGTAAAGATTCCGCCGTGATGCTGCATCTGGCCCGTAAGGCGTTCTTCCCTGGCAAGCTGCCGTTCCCGGTGCTGCACGTCGACACCCGCTGGAAATTCCAGGACATGTACCGCTTCCGCGAGAAGATGGTCAGCGAATACGGCCTGGATCTGCTGACCCACATCAACCCCGATGGCGTGGCGCAGGACATGAACCCCTTCACTTACGGCAGTGCCAAGCACACCGATGTGATGAAGACCGAAGGCCTCAAGCAGGCGCTGGACAAGTACGGCTTTGACGCCGCCTTCGGTGGCGCGCGCCGCGACGAGGAGAAATCTCGCGCCAAGGAGCGCGTGTACTCCTTCCGCGACAGCAAGCACCGCTGGGATCCGAAGAACCAGCGCCCCGAGCTGTGGAACGTGTACAACGGCAAGGTGAAGAAGGGCGAGTCGATCCGCGTGTTCCCGCTGTCGAACTGGACCGAGCTGGATATCTGGCAGTACATCTATCTGGAGCAAATCCCGATTGTACCGCTGTACTTCGCCGCCGAGCGCGAAGTGATCGAGATGAACGGCGCGCTGATCATGATTGATGATGAGCGCATCCTTGAGCACCTGACGCCCGAGCAGAAGGCCAGCATCACCAAGAAGATGGTGCGTTTCCGTACCCTTGGCTGCTACCCGCTGACCGGTGCCGTGGAATCCACTGCCACCACGCTGCCGGACATCATCCAGGAAATGCTCCTGACCCGTACTTCCGAACGTCAGGGGCGCGTGATCGATCACGATGCAGCCGGATCGATGGAAGAGAAAAAACGCCAGGGCTATTTCTAAGGATCGCGCACCATGAGTCATCAGTCTGATTTGATCAGCGAGGACATCCTCGCTTATTTGGCCCAGCATGAACGCAAGGAACTGCTGCGCTTTCTCACCTGCGGTAACGTCGATGACGGCAAGAGCACGCTGATCGGCCGCCTGCTGCACGATTCCAAGATGATCTACGAAGATCACCTGGAAGCCATCACCAAGGACTCCAAGAAGGTTGGTACCACCGGTGAAGACATCGACCTGGCGCTGCTGGTCGACGGCCTGCAGGCTGAGCGCGAGCAGGGCATCACCATCGATGTGGCCTATCGCTACTTCTCCACCGCCAAGCGCAAGTTCATCATCGCCGACACCCCCGGCCATGAGCAGTACACGCGCAACATGGCTACCGGTGCTTCGACTTGCGACCTGGCCATCATCCTGATCGACGCCCGTTACGGCGTGCAGACCCAGACCAAGCGTCACAGCTTCATCACTTCCTTGCTGGGTATCAAGCACATCGTTGTCGCCGTCAACAAGATGGATCTCAAGGACTTCGATCAGGGCGTCTTCGAGCAGATCAAGGCTGATTACCTGGCCTTCGCCGAGAAGATCAACCTACGTCCGACCACCCTTGAGTTCGTGCCGATGTCGGCGCTCAAGGGCGACAACGTGGTCAACAAGTCCGAGCGCTCGCCGTGGTATAGCGGCCAGTCGCTGATGGAAATTCTCGAGACTGTTGAAGTCGCTGGCGACCGCAATTTCGATGACCTGCGCTTCCCGGTGCAGTACGTCAACCGGCCGAACCTGAACTTCCGTGGCTTTGCTGGCACTCTGGCCAGCGGCATCGTGCACAAGGGCGATGAGGTTCTGGCCTTGCCGTCGGGCAAGAGCAGTCGGGTCAAGTCCATCGTCACCTTCGAAGGCGAACTGGAGCAGGCTGGTCCCGGCCAGGCGATCACCCTGACCCTGGAAGACGAAATCGACGTGTCGCGCGGCGATATGCTGGTACATGCTGATAATCGTCCGCAGGTCACCGACAGCTTCGAGGCCATGCTGGTGTGGATGGGCGAAGAGCCGATGCTGCCGGGCAAGAAATACGACATCAAGCGCGCCACCAGCTACGTGCCGGGCTCGATCCCCAGCATCGTCCATCGCGTCGACGTGAATACCCTGGAACAGGGCGCGGCCAGCGAGCTGAAACTCAACGAGATCGGTCGGGTCAAGGTCGCGCTGGATGCGCCGATTGCCCTCGATGGTTACGAGTACAACCGCACCACGGGCGCATTCATTGTCATCGACCGCCTGACCAATGGCACTGTCGGTGCAGGCATGATCATTGCCGACCCGGTTGCTCATGGTGGTGGTCAGCATGGCCGCCTGGCACATGTGTCTACCGAGGAGCGTGCGTCGCGCTTCGGCCAGCAGCCAGCCACGGTGCTCTTCACTGGTCTCTCCGGCGCGGGCAAGAGCACTTTGGCCTATGCCGTGGAGCGCAAGTTGTTCGACATGGGCCGTGCGGTCTATGTGCTCGACGGCCAGAACCTGCGTCATGACCTGAACAAGGGGCTGGCGCAGGATCGCGCCGGGCGTGCCGAGAACTGGCGTCGTGCCGCGCATGTGGCGCGTCAGTTCAACGAGGCCGGGATGATTGCCCTGGCGGCGTTCGTCGCCCCGGATGCCGAAGGTCGTGAGCAGGCCAAGGCACTGATAGGCAGCGAACGCGCCCTGACCGTCTACGTCCAGGCCTCGCCGCAGGTCTGCGCCGAGCGTGACCCGCAGGGGTTGTATGCCGCCGGTGGCGACAACATCCCAGGCGAGGGCTTCCCCTACGACGTGCCGCTGAATGCCGATCTGGTGATCGACACCCAGACGCAATCGGTCGAGGAGGGTGTCAAGGCGGTGCTGGATCTGCTGCGCAGTCGCGGCGCGATCTGACAGGCCGTTGAAAAACTACCTGCGTTGGCAATACTGCGTTAAAAACGGCCTCGCGTGCGAGCCCAGTCAAAATGCTCATTTACAACACGTAAAGTCGAACGCGACTCCGAGCGTTTTTCGGCCGTTTTTGCGGGGCCGCCATCGGTATTGTCTTGCCGGCCTCGCCTACGTTTTTCAACAGCCTGCTAATCGCTTGTTCTACCTCTGCAACGCCGGGCTAATGCCCGGCGTTGTGCTATCTGCCGTTTGCTAACGCAGTTCGCGCAGGCGCTGCTTGTCCGCTTCCTGGGTCATGGCCTGTTCCGCGCGTGCCAGGGCGCGTTCTGCCTGTTCGAAGGCGGCCTGGCGAAACGCAGCGTCGCCCATCTGGCTGAGGGCCTGCAGCGTTTTGCGCAGCTTCATCTGCACTTCGAGCAGGCTCGCTCCGTCGCGGGCGATGGGGTTGAAGGCATCCTCGAACAGATCGCGCGTATGCAGTGCCTCAACCCAGACCCTGGGGAATTGCGGCGTCTGATCCGCTTGCTGGTCGCGTGCCCAGGTGCAGAGCACGCGTGCCTGACGCCCCAGCACATCGATTGCCGTACCCGGATCATTGACCGCCGGTGACAGCGCGCGTGAGGCAATCTCGCTCAGCACCGCCAGACCGAAGCGTGGATCTTGGTCGAAGCTGCGCTCTTTTCCGATGCTGAATGCCTCGCGGACGCATTTCAGGGCTTTGTCATCCTCATGCTGGAGATCGATCCAGGCCAGCGGCGTGTCGGGATAGACGAAGGCGCCGGGCGCTGCCAGCAGGTGGATATCGCTGTCTAGGCAATCGGCCTGTTCGGCCAGAGCCGTCATGTCGACATGCTGCACGTAGCCGACCGTATCAGCCGTCAGGCGCAGGACATTGTCGGGGATCGCCTGATTGACGGGCGCCGGGCTGCCGCCCAGGTAGGGATTGGCACAGCGCCAGTCGATGGCGCGCTGGGTGGCCTCCTCGACGCGCTCGGTGGTCTCGCCGACACGGCCCAGGCGCGTCAGGTGATCGATCCAGCGCAGCAAGCTGACCACCACCAGTGCAATCACGGCGATGGTCACGATGAACAGGACGAAACGCCCGCTGTCGCCGTAGGCGCCGGTCTTGAGTACGACGATACCGACGATGCTGAATAGGAAGGAACCGATGAAACTGGACAGCACGTTCTGCGTCAGGCGGTCTTCGATCAGCAGTTTGATCGCACGCGGTGTGACGTTGCTGGTGGCGGCACTATAGGCCGAGGTCATCACGCTGAGGCTGAAGGTGGTCACCGCGAGCATGCTTGAGGCGATGATGTTGAGAATGCCGTCGACTGCGTCGGCGCCGATGGTGGTGGGCAAATCCCAGGGCAGCAGGTGCTCGGTCAGGGCGGCCAGGCCGGCGGCGGCGATGCCCAGCGCACCGATCAGCGTGGCGCGAAACCAGAGCTGCCGGGTCATTCGTGTCAGTAGCCATTGCCAGCGCGACATGAGGTGTCCTCGGGAAGGGAAACACCTGCGATCATAGTCGGCTGGCGCTCTGCGGTGCAGGCTATGGCCGAAAAAACAACGCCCCGGCGGGCCGGGGCGTTGGTCATCGTGCACGTGTCGTCAGGACTTCTTCAGGCCGTAACTCTCGTCGAGCATGCCAGGCCCGTCGGTCTTGGGCGCGTAGTCCTTGGGCATTTCGTAATTCTTTGGCGGTGTCAGGCGCTCGCGCTTCTCGCCGCTTTCCGCACTGTTGAGGGTGGCCAGCAGACGCTGACGGGTCAGTTCGTCCAGGGCCAGGCGGTTGGCGCCGTCGGACAGGTGCTCCTGCACGTCCTGGTAGCTCTGGGTGAGTTTTTTCACCAGGCTGGCGGTGGTGTTGAAGTGGGTGACCACTTCGTTCTGGTAGGCCTCGAAGCGTGCCTGCATTTCATCCATCTGCCGCTGCGTCCGGCTGGGTGCGGCATTGGGGGCCAGGCGGGCGAGCAGAAAGCCCACGGCGATGCCGACCACCAGGGTCAGGGCGGGTATCAACCAGGCTGCAAGTGTCTGTTCCACGAGTCCTTCCTCTCAAAACGGCTTTGCTTTACGTTAGCGGCTCGAACCGGCGCTGTATACGTTTACCGCGCAGGTAGTTTGCTAGACGAGTCGACCCGTTGCGGGGTCACGGAGTTCAGTGTTGCTCAGTCGCGAAACCCCTCTTTTTATTCAAGGCCCAGTGGGCCAGCTCGAAGCCTTGCTGTTGGAAGTACCGGACGCCCGCGGTGTGGCGTTGGTCTGCCACCCCAATCCGATACAGGGCGGCACCATGCTCAACAAAGTGGTCTCCACGTTGCAGCGTACTGCGCGTGATAGTGGATACCACACTCTGCGTTTCAACTATCGTGGCGTGGGCGCCAGTGCTGGTAGCCATGATATGGGCACTGGCGAAGTGGATGACGCCGAGGCCGTGGCCGTCTGGCTGCAGGAGGAGTACCCGAACCTGCCTATCACTCTGCTGGGCTTTTCCTTCGGTGGCTTTGTCGCGGCTGCCCTGGGCGCACGCCTGGAGGCGCAGGGTGTCACGCCGAGCAAGCTGTTCATGGTTGCTCCCGCCGTGCATCGCCTGACTGCTGAAACCCCGCCTGCCAGCCAATGCCCGCTGGTGGTGATCCAGCCTGAAACCGATGAAGTGATCGAGCCGCAGGCTGTCTACGATTGGTCAGCCAACCTTGGGCGTGCCCATGAGCTGTTGAAAGTGGCAGAATGCGGTCACTTTTTTCACGGCAAGCTGACGGATCTCAAGGATCTGCTGTTGCCTCGCCTGTAAGCCTTTCATCTCTAAGCGAACGTCATGACCACCCGTATCCTCACCGGTATCACCACCACCGGCACGCCGCACCTGGGCAACTACGCCGGTGCCATCCGCCCAGCCATCGCCGCCAGTCGCGATCCGCAGATGGACTCGTTCTACTTTCTCGCCGACTACCACGCGCTGATCAAGTGCGATGACCCGGCACGCATCCAGCGTTCGCGTCTGGAAATCGCAGCCACCTGGCTGGCGCTGGGCCTGGATACCGACAAGGCGACCTTCTACCGTCAGTCCGACATCCCCGAGATCCCGGAGCTGTGCTGGCTGCTCACCTGCGTCGCCGGCAAGGGCCTGCTCAACCGTGCCCACGCCTACAAGGCCTCGGTGGACAAGAACGTCGAAGCCGGTGAAGACCCGGATGCCGGCGTGACCATGGGCCTGTTCAGCTACCCGGTGCTGATGGCGGCGGACATCCTGATGTTCAACGCACAGAAGGTGCCGGTCGGCCGCGACCAGATCCAGCACGTGGAGATGGCTCGCGACATTGGCCAGCGCTTCAACCACCTGTTCGGCAAGGGCAAGGATCTGTTCGTCCTGCCCGAGGTGGTGATCGAGGAGGAAGTGGCCACGCTGCCCGGCCTCGACGGGCGCAAGATGAGCAAGAGCTACGACAACACCATCCCGCTGTTCGGCAGCGCCAAGCAGCTCAAGGATGCCGTGGCGCGCATCGTCACCGACTCCAGGCTGCCGGGCGAGCCCAAGGATGCCGAGGGTTCGCACCTGTTCACCCTGTACCAGGCCTTCGCCAGCCACGCACAGCAGGCCGAGTTCCGCGCCGAGCTGGAAGGCGGCCTGGCCTGGGGGGAGGCGAAGAATCGCCTGTACCAGCTGCTCGAAGACACCCTGGGCGAGGCGCGCGAGCGCTACAACGCGCTGATCGCTCGGCCGGCCGACCTGGAAGATATTCTCCTTGCCGGCGCCGCCAAGGCGCGCAAGATCGCCACGCCGTTCCTTGGCGAGCTGCGCGAGGCGGTGGGCCTGCGTTCGTTCCGCGAGCAGGTGCAAGTCGCTACTGGCGAGAAGAAGAAAGCCGCCAAGAGCGCCCGCTTCGTCAGCTTCCGCGATGAAGATGGCAGCTTCCGCTTCCGTCTGCTGGATGCCGATGGCGAGCAACTGCTGCTGTCGAAATCCTTCGCCGATGGCAAGTCGGCCGGCATGATCAACAAACGCCTGCAATCCGGCGAGCCGCTGGATGTGCGCGTCGAAGGCCAGGTGTTCGCGGTATGGATCGATGGCGAGAGCGTGGCCAGCAGCCCCGAGTTCGCTGACGGTCAGGCGCTGGAAGATGCCATTGCCCGCCTGCGTGAGGCGTTGGCGCCGCAGGAGTGAGATAGCTGCTGCATACCGGGCGGCGGTTGCCGCCCACGGCACGATTGCCAAGCAACGGGGGCGTCGCTAAAGTGACGCCCCCGTTTTTACTTGCCCGGCTAACGAATCATGACCCCCCTAGAGCGTTATCAGGCCGACCTCAAGCGGCCCGACTTCTTCCATGATGCGGCCCAGGAAAATGCCGTTCGCCACTTGCAGCGTCTGTACGACGACCTGGTCGCCGTCGACCAGGGCAAGGGTGGCTTGTTGGGCAAGCTGTTCGGCAAGAAGCCGCAAGGGCCGGTCAAAGGCCTGTACTTCTGGGGTGGCGTCGGGCGCGGCAAGACCTATCTGGTCGACACCTTCTTCGATGCGCTGCCGTTCGAGCAGAAAATGCGTACCCACTTCCACCGCTTCATGAAGCGTGTGCATGAGGAAATGCGTACGCTCAAGGGCGAGAAGAACCCGCTGACCATCATCGGCAAGCGCTTCGCCGACGAGGCGCGGGTGATCTGCTTCGACGAGTTCTTCGTCAGCGACATCACTGACGCGATGATCCTCGCCACCCTGCTGGAAGAACTGTTCAAGAACGGCGTATCGCTGGTAGCGACCTCCAACATCGTGCCGGACGGCCTGTACCGTGACGGTTTGCAGCGCGCGCGCTTCCTGCCGGCCATCGCCCTGCTCAAGCAGCACACCGACATCGTCAACGTCGACAGCGGCGTCGACTATCGTCTGCGTGCCCTGGAGCAGGCCGAGCTGTTCCACTTCCCGCTCGGCCCGGCCGCCGAGGAGAGCCTGCGTAAGAGCTTCCAGAGCCTGCTGCCGGACTGCACGCACATGGTCGAGAACGAGGCGTTGATGATCGAGAATCGCGCGATCAACGCCGTGCGCGTGTGCGAAGACGTGGCCTGGTTCGAGTTCCGCGAGCTGTGCGACGGCCCGCGTAGCCAGAACGATTACATCGAGCTGGGCAAGCTGTTCCATGCGGTGATCCTGGCCAACGTCGAGCAGATGGGCGTGGCCAAGGACGATATGGCGCGGCGCTTCATCAACCTGGTGGATGAGTTCTACGACCGCAACGTCAAACTGATCATCTCTGCCGAGGTGGAGTTGAAGGATCTGTACATCGGCGGCCGACTGAACTTCGAGTTCCAGCGCACCCTGAGCCGCCTGCTGGAGATGCAGTCGCACGAGTTCCTCTCGCGTCCGCACAAGCCCTGAGCGCCTGAGCGCTTTTTCATGGGCCTGGGTTGCCGTGGCTGGCGGTATCCTTGTGCATGAACTGCTGCCGGTATTGCTTGGGTGTCAACGTAGTGTGCTGGCGGAACAATCTGGCGAAGAAGCTGGCGTCGTCGTAGCCCACTTCATAGCTGATGGTCTTGATGCTCTTGCGGGTGGAAGACAGCAGGCTTTTGGCTGTCTCGATCCGCAGGCGTTGTAGGTATTGCAGGGGTTTGTCGCCTGTTGCGCTCTGGAAGCGACGCATAAAGTTGCGGATGCTCATGCCATGCTCACGGGCTACGTCTTCGAAGCGAAACTTGTCGGCGTAGTGTTCCTCCAGCCACTGCTGAATCTGCAGCACGCTGACATCCTGATGCAGTTTCTGCCCGCCGAAACCAATGCGCCCTGGCGTGTAACTGCGCTGCACCTCGTAGAGGATGTCGCGCGCTACACCCTGAGCGATGCTTGCGCCGCAATAGCGCTCGATCAGGTGGATGTAAAGGTCGCAGGCCGAGGTCACGCCGCTGGCGCAGTAGAGATTGTCGGCGTCGGAGAGGTGCTTTTCCGGGTTTAGCTGCACCTTGGGAAAGCGCTCGGCGAACTCGCGGAAGAAGCGCCAGTAAGTGGTCGCCTCTTTCCCGTCGAGCAGGCCTGCTTCGGCCATCCAGAATACGCCGCTGGCCTCGCCGCAGATGGCGGTGCCTGCTGCGTGCTGCCGCCTTAGCCACTCAAGTACTTGCGGATAACGTGCGCTGAGCGCGTCGAAGTTGCCCCAGAAAGCCGGCAAAATGATGAGGTCGCAGGTATCCAGGTCGCTGTCGATCGGCACCTGTACCTTGCTGAAACTATCGACAGGTGAGCCTGAGGGGCTGACCAGGTGAATCTCGAAGGGCGGCTCCAAGCCTAATGCTTGCTGCCTGGCGTAACGTACCCCGGCCATGTGGAAGAAGTCCTTGGCCTGTAGCAGGGTAGAGGCGAACACGCCGTCTGTGGCGAGGATGCTGACGCGGCGCAGTTCGGCGCGCGGTAGAGGCGTAATCATGGCTATTGTTCTTGTTGATTAAGGCTGATTGGTCGCCTGATGGCTGGATCGTCTTATTTTTCGCCAGTTGTGTCTAGTGCACATAGAGAAGGGAGGAAGGGGTTTGCCCGGATGCAGTGGCAGGTGAATTGAGTGCTCGCCGAATGGCATCCGGGCGTCCTGTTCAGGGCGCTGGGTTGGGTTGCGCGGTGTGGATTGCTTCGATGCCTGCAAGCACTTCATCGGAGAGCTTTAGTTCAGCGCTTGCCAGGTTGCTGTCCAGTTGCTCCAGGCTCGTGGCCCCGATGATATTGCTGGTAACGAAAGGCTGTGCTGTGACGAAGGCCAGAGCCATCTGCGCGGGGTCCAGTCCATGTTCGCGGGCCAGGGCAATGTAGCGTGTGCAGGCGGCTTCGGCTTGTGGTTTGGTGTAGCGAGTGAAGCGGCTGAACAGGGTGATGCGGGCACCTGCCGGACGAGCGCCGCCTTCGTACTTGCCACTGAGCATGCCGAAGGCCAGTGGAGAGTAAGCCAGAAGGCCGCATTGCTCGCGAATTGCGATCTCGGCCAGGCCTACTTCGAAGCTGCGGTTGAGCAGGTTGTAGGGGTTCTGGATCGACACCGCGCGTGGCCAGCCACGGCTCTCGGCCAGTTGCAGGAACTTCATGGTGCCCCAGGGCGTCTCGTTGGACAGGCCGATGTGGCGGATCTTGCCTGCTTTGATTTGCTCGTCGAGCACTTCCAGGGTTTCTTCCAGCGGGGTGAAGTCGGTGTCCTGATGCTTGTAGCCGAGCTGGCCGAAAAAGTTGGTCGGACGCTCCGGCCAGTGCAATTGGTACAGGTCGATCCAGTCAGTCTGTAGGCGCTTGAGGCTGGCATCGAGTGCGGCAACGATATGCTGGCGATTGAACTTGAGCTGCCCGTCTCGAATATGAGTGATGCCGTTGCCTGGGCCGGCGATCTTGCTGGCCAGGATCCAGTCGGCGCGATCACCATGTTGCTTGAAATAGCTGCCGATGATCTGTTCGGTCTTGCTGTAGGTTTCGGCACGCGGTGGCACCGGGTACATCTCGGCTGTGTCGATGAAATTGATGCCGCTGGCCTTGGCCCGCTCGATCTGGGCATGGCCTTCGCGTTCACTGTTCTGCTCACCCCAGGTCATGGTGCCCAGGCACAGGGCGCTGACATCGAGTTCGGTTCGGCCTAGCTTGCGGTATTCCATGAGGTACTCCTTTGGCAAAAGAGCCATACAAGCAGGTTGAATTTTTTTTCGCAATCAGGATAATCCGCCACCTCTTTCTGCGGTGGAAGTGATGCGCCGCCTGCCGAAGAATCTTGCCGTACCGTGGACGCGCTGACCCGAGCCCCCGATAGCGTCCGTAGACGGCTGCCTTTGACTTGTCAAAGTACGCACTATTCAGTAAGATCCGCCGTCTATTTTTGCTGGGCGGCCCCTGAGGCTATAAAGAATGAAAACTTTTACTGCTAAACCGGAAACAGTAAAACGCGACTGGTTCGTCGTTGATGCTGCTGGCAAGACCCTGGGTCGTCTGGCCACCGAAATCGCGAGCCGTCTGCGTGGCAAGCACAAGCCTGAGTACACTCCTCACGTTGACACTGGCGACTACATCGTCGTTATCAATGCTGAGCAGGTGCGCGTGACTGGTGCCAAGACCAGCGACAAAATGTACTACTCCCACTCCGGCTTCCCGGGCGGCATCAAAGAGATCAACTTCGAGAAGCTGATCGCTCGTGCTCCTGAGCGCGTGATCGAGACCGCGGTTAAAGGCATGCTGCCGAAGAACCCGCTGGGTCGCGACATGTACCGCAAGCTGAAGGTGTACAAGGGTGCCTCTCACCCGCACACTGCTCAGCAGCCCCAAGAACTGAAGATTTAACGGAATAGTTCATTATGTCGGCGACTCAAAATTACGGCACTGGCCGTCGCAAGACTGCAACCGCACGCGTATTCCTGCGTCCGGGTACTGGCAACATCTCCATCAATAATCGCAGCCTGGATGTATTCTTCGGCCGTGAGACTGCTCGCATGGTCGTACGTCAGCCGCTGGAGCTGACCGAAACCGTCGAGAAGTTCGATATCTACGTCACCGTTGCTGGTGGTGGTGTCAGCGGTCAAGCTGGTGCTATCCGTCACGGCATCACTCGCGCTCTGATCGAGTACGACGAAACCCTGCGCAGCCCGCTGCGTAAAGCGGGTTACGTGACTCGCGATGCTCGTGAAGTTGAGCGTAAGAAAGTCGGTCTGCGTAAAGCGCGTAAGCGTCCGCAGTACTCGAAGCGTTAATTTTTCGACGCTTTCAAAAAAACGCCCAGTTCCTTCGTGGAACTGGGCGTTTTTTTTGCTGCTGGCAAAGTGCTGTGACAACGTGCCGCATGTATGCAGGCCGCGTTCTGCAAGGTTCTCGAGGGGTAGGCGCGGAGTAATGACCTTGTCAGGGAAGGGGCTTTTTCTTTACCATCTGGCGGATTTTTTGCGCGGCCCGACATTTAATTACTATAGGTCTGAACAACAGGCCATAAAGCTGATGGGAGACGACTGATGAGCAATGACGGCGTGAATGCAGGCCGGCGTCGCTTCCTGGTGGCGGCCACCTCCGTAGTGGGCGCTGCAGGGGCAGTAGGTGCTGCGACTCCGTTTGTGGGGTCATGGTTCCCCAGTGCCAAGGCCAAAGCGGCCGGGGCACCGGTGAAAGTGAACGTCGCCAAGGTCGAGGCGGGCCAGCAGATGGTTGCTGAATGGCGCGGTCAGCCGGTATTTATCGTGCGCCGCACCGAAGAGATTTTGAGCAATCTTGCCAAAATCCACGATCGTATGGCAGATCCAGAGTCCGCTGCTTCTGTGCAGCCTGACTACGTGGACAAGCAGACTCGCTCGATTAAGCCCGAGCTATTGGTGTTGGTCGGTCTGTGTACTCACCTGGGGTGTTCGCCATCCTTCCGTCCGGAAGTGGCTCCGGCGGATCTTGGGGCTGATTGGATGGGGGGGTATTTCTGCCCATGCCACGGCTCTCGCTACGATCTCGCGGGACGCGTCTACAAGGCTCAGCCGGCACCTTTGAATCTGCCGGTGCCGCCTTACAGCTACGAGACGGATGATGTCATCGTCATCGGTGTGGACCAGGAGAAAGCCTGATGAGCAAATTCATGGAATGGGTTGATGCGCGCTTTCCTGCCACCAAGATGTGGGAAGACCATCTCTCCAAATACTACGCCCCGAAAAACTTCAACTTCTTCTACTTCTTCGGCTCCCTGGCACTGCTGGTGCTGGTCAATCAGATCCTCACCGGTGTCTGGCTGACCATGAGCTTCACGCCCTCTGCCGAGGAGGCTTTCGCCTCCGTCGAATACATCATGCGTGATGTCGAGTACGGCTGGATCATCCGCTACCTGCACTCCACCGGCGCCTCGGCGTTCTTCGTTGTGGTGTACCTGCACATGTTCCGCGGTCTGCTCTACGGCTCCTACCAGAAGCCGCGCGAGCTGGTGTGGATCTTCGGCATGCTGATCTACCTGTGCCTGATGGCTGAAGCCTTCATGGGCTACCTGCTGCCGTGGGGCCAGATGTCCTACTGGGGCGCCCAGGTGATCATCTCGCTGTTCGGTGCCATTCCGGTCATCGGTGACGACCTGACTCAGTGGATCCGTGGTGACTACCTGATCTCCGGTATTACCCTGAACCGCTTCTTTGCCCTGCATGTGATCGCGCTGCCAATCGTCCTGCTCGGCCTGGTCGTACTGCATATCCTGGCGTTGCACGAAGTCGGCTCGAATAACCCGGACGGCGTCGAGATCAAGAAGAAGAAGGACGAGAATGGCATCCCGCTGGATGGTATTCCCTTCCACCCGTACTACACCGTGAAAGATATCGTCGGTGTTGTGGTGTTCCTGTTCGTGTTCTGCGCCGTGGTGTTCTTCTTCCCGGAGATGGGCGGTTACTTCCTCGAGAAGCCGAACTTCGAGCAGGCCAACCCGTTCAAGACGCCTGAGCATATTGCGCCGGTTTGGTACTTCACACCGTTCTACGCAATTCTTCGCGCTGTGCCGGACAAGCTGCTGGGCGTGATTGCCATGGGGGCGGCTATTGCGGTGCTGTTCGTGCTGCCGTGGCTGGATCGTAGCCCGGTCAAGTCCATGCGTTACAAGGGCTGGATGAGCAAGGTCTGGCTGCTGATCTTCTGCATTTCCTTCGTCATCCTTGGTGTGCTGGGCGTGCTGGCGCCTACTCCGGGGCGTACCTTGCTGTCGCAGGTGTGCACCGTCCTGTACTTCGCGTACTTCATCCTGATGCCGTTCTACACCAGGATGGAGAAGACCAAACCGGTTCCGGAAAGGGTGACTGGCTGATGAAAAAATTATTGGCTGCATTTGTTTTCGCTGCGCTGCCGACATTGGGCTTCGCTGCTGGCGGTGAGGGTGTGCATCTGGATAAGGTCGATATCGACCTGACCGACAAGGCGGCCATGCAAGACGGCGCGCGTACTTTCGCCAACTATTGCATGGGTTGCCACTCGGCCAAGTTCCAGCGTTACGAGCGGGTTGCCGATGATCTGGGGATTCCACACGAGATCATGCTCGAAAACCTGGTCTTCACAGGCGCCAAGATTGGCGATCACATGAACAACAGCATGCATTCGGAAGATGCCAAGGTGTGGTTCGGTGCGGCTCCGCCTGATCTGACGCTGGTTGCGCGTGTGCGTGGTAATGATTGGTTGTACACCTACCTGCGCAGCTTCTATGCTGACCCGACGCGCCCATTGGGGGCTAACAACAAGGTCTTCCCGAACGTCGGTATGCCGAACGTGCTAGTGGGTCTGCAGGGGAATCAGGTTATCGGTTGCAAACAGGTTCAGGTCGTGACCGATGGCAAGAAACAGTTCGACCCGCTGACCGGTGCACCGATCACTCACGAGGCCTGCGATCAGCTCACCGTTGAGCCGAACACCGGTACCCTGAGCGAGGCCGAGTTCGACGACAAGATCAAAAATCTGGTGACCTTCCTGGCCTACTCGGCTAATCCGGTTAAGCTGGAGTCCCAGCGCATCGGCACGTACGTTTTGCTGTATCTGGCGTTCTTCTTCGTGTTCGCCTATCTACTCAAGCGTGAGTATTGGAAGGACGTGCACTAAGTCGTCTTTCTGCCTTGAAGACTTGCGCGTCCTGTCGGGCGCGCAAGTTTTTATACCCCTGCCATTTCTGGTGGCCTCATTGCGAGGTTACTCTTTCGATTTCAAAAATTGCGCCTGGCAATTTTTTGTCTTTCTGGAAAATCAAAAAAGCGAGGAGGATCGCCATGGCGGTGACCAATCGGTTGACCTGCTACTCCGACCCCGCCGATCACTACTGCCATCGTGTGCGTCTGGTGCTCGCCGAAAAAGGTGTCAACGTCGAAATTGTCGAGGTCGAGGCGGGGCGTTGTCCGCCCAAATTGGCTGAGGCCAACCCATACGGTACCGTGCCGACCTTGGTTGATCGCGACCTAGCGTTGTACGAGTCCTCTGTTGTTATGGAGTATCTGGACGAGCGTTACCCACATCCGCCTTTGCTGCCGGTTTATCCGGTGGCGCGCGCTAACAGTCGCCTGCTGATGCATCGTATCCAGCGTGACTGGTGCTCACTGGTCGACCGTATTCTCGACAGTCGTAGCAAGGAGGCTGACAAGGCGCAGGCCCGTAAGGAGCTGCGTGAGAGTCTGACGGGGGTGTCGCCTCTGTTTGCCGACAAGCCTTTTTTTCTCAGTGAAGAACTGAGTCTGGTCGATTGTTGTCTGTTGCCGGTATTGTGGCGCTTGCCGTTGCTGGGGATCGAGCTACCACGACCTGCCAAGCCGCTGCTTGACTATATGGAGCGTCAGTTTGCTCGTGAGGCTTTCCGGGCCAGCCTTTCCAGTGTCGAGCGGGATATGCGCTAAAGCGCGAGGAGGACATGATGAATTCCAGTCGCCCATACCTGATACGTGCTCTGTACGAGTGGATCGTCGATAACGATTGCACGCCTCATCTATTGGTCAATGCTGAGTATCCTGGGGTGCGGGTGCCCGCCGGTTTTGCCAGTGATGGTCAGATCGTGCTCAATGCGTCGCCCAGTGCGGTTCGTCAAATGCACATGGATAACCAGGCGGTTAGCTTCGAGGGGCGTTTCGGCGGTGTAGCACATAGTCTTTATCTGCCGTCACCGGCCATTTTGGCGATCTATGCCAGGGAGAATGGTCAGGGCATGGTTTTCGATGTAGAGGCGCCTGAGCAGGAGCAGGAGGGGCACGAAGGTTCAGGTGAAGATGGCCCGGATGGCGGCGGCGAGCCGCCGCGCCCAAGCGGGCGGCCGAGCCTCAAAGTGGTTAAGTAAGCAGCAAGCGACAGGCTTCAAGCTGCAAGTAAAACGGGCGCCTCTGGGCGCCCGTCGTTTTTGCTCTGGCTTGTAGCTTCAGTTCGTGTACTCGAACAAGCGTACGACCCGCTGCACGCCTGATACGCCTTGCACCACGGCGGTTGCGGCATTGGCTTCGCTGCGGTTGACCACGCCCAGCAGGTAGACGATGCCGTTTTCGGTCACAACCTTGATCTTGCTGCTCGGTACGCTGCTGTCAGCCAGCATCTGCGTCTTGATCTTGGTGGTCAGTAGCGAGTCATTGCTGCGTGCCAGCAGCGACGCTGGCTGCTGTACCTGCAGTTCGTTATAGACCTTCTTTACACCTTGCACATTGCGCGCGCGTTGGGCGGCGAGGTCCTTCAGTTCGGCACGTGGAGTCTGGCCGGCAATCAGGATAACGCCGTTGTAAGCGGTGACGATGATACGTGAGGTTGGGCTGCTCAGGTCGGCATGGGCGTTGCTGATGCTGGTGGCAACGTCTGGGCCGAGAAACTGGTCGTCGATCTTGTTGCCGATGCTACGGCTGCCGCAGCCGGTCAGCGTCAGTACGAAGGCTAGGCTGGCAAGTATCAGTGCGGAACGCTTCATTCTTCACTCCCGAAAAGTTGGCTGTCGATCAGGTCGCAGAGGCAGTGTATGGCCAGAAGATGAACCTCCTGGATCCGTGCGGTGATTTTTGAGGGGACGCGGATTTCCACATCCTCAGGCAGCAGTAGCGAGGCCATTCCGCCGCCATCGCGTCCGGTCAGGGCAACTACTGTCATTTCACGATCGTGCGCGGCCTGGATAGCTTGAATGACATTCGCGGAATTGCCGCTGGTGGAAATGGCCAGTAGCACGTCGCCGGGTTGGCCCAGTGCGCGGATTTGCTTGGAGAACACCTCGTTGTAGCTGTAGTCGTTGGCGATCGAGGTGATGGTTGAGCTGTCGGTGGTCAGGGCGATGGCTGGCAAGCTCGGGCGCTCGCGTTCGAATCGATTTAGCAGCTCCGAAGAGAAGTGCTGGGCGTCACCGGCTGAGCCGCCGTTGCCACAGGAGAGAATCTTGCCCTCATTGAGCAGGGCCTGAACCATGATCAGGCTAGCGTGCTCGATGTAGGGAACCAGAACGTCCATGGCCTGTTGCTTGGTATCAATGCTGGCCTGGAAGAGCTGGCGGATTCGGGATTGCATGTCCATCGGTTAAAACCTTGAGTGTACGGCCGTTAGGTGTCGAAGGCGTTCTTGATCCAGTCGAGCTGAGCGGAGTTGCCGGTGCTGATAGCGACTACATCGAAGCGGCAGGGGTGGCGGGTCCAGTTGGGATGCTGTTGAAGGAACATCTGCGCTGCGTTGATCAGCTTGCTGCGTTTGCGTGCATCGATGCTCTCCAAAGCGCCGCCCCAGGCGCTATGACGCCGGGCGCGGACTTCGATGAATACTACTGTATCGCCGTCGAGCATGACCAGATCAAGCTCGCCGCGCCGACAGCTCCAGTTTTGTTGGATCAGGCGCAGGCCGTTGCGTTCCAGGTGTTGCCGGGCTGCTTGCTCGGCAGCCCGGCCCAGGTCGTTGTGTGCGCTCAATTGAGGCTGTCAGGCAGGCGCTGTACCTGGCCGTCACGAAACTCGGCCCAGGGTAGTTGGCGCTCGATGCGCTGAGTGGCGTTCAGACTGAGTGTGCCGGTGAGGCCGTCAACGCGCGACTCCGGCAGGGCCTTGAGTTGGCCCAGGCGTGGCGCCAGGCGATAAGCGTCTACACCCATAGCGTACAGACGGCCAAGGCTGCCACCGGCTTGGGGCCACTGTTTGCTGGCTTGTTGGCGCAGTGGATCTTGTTCATCCAGCAGCCATGGGGTTTCACAGAAGCGAATCCCTTCGAGATCCTGATACTGCGCTTGGCTGTGCGCGCCGGTGAACAGGTGCGAGGTGGCGTAGACCGGCACGTCGCCGGCGTACTGGAAGGCCAGGGTCGGCTTGATCTGCTGGGCTTGTTGTGGGGTGGCGGCGAGGAAGATGAAGTCGATGTCTTGGCGGCGTGCGGGTTGCGCGTCGAGGTTGTGGCCTAGGGTATTTTGCAGGCGTCGGGCGCGCGCTTCGCTTTCGCGCAGTTGGAATAGGTCGGCGATTTGCCTGGCCAGCTCTACGGGTTGGTCGACATGCTCTGCGGCGATCAGGGTTCCGCCCTGTGCCTGCCAAGTCTGGCGGAAAGCATCCAGCACACGGTCACCCCATTCGCCGCGTGGTACCAGGGCGGCCGCGCGGCGCATGCCGTCACTCCAGGCACGGCGGGCGACTTCGCGGGCTTCGTCCTCGGCGGCCAGGCCGAATTGGTAGAGTTGGGCCGGGCCTTCCTGGGTGGCGTCGCTATAGTTCAGTGCCAGCGTGGTGATAGGCAGTTGTTCGCGTTCGCTCAGTTGCTTGACCAGCGCTTTCTCCAGCGGGCCGACCACTAGCTGCACGCCGTCGGCTTGGGCTTGTTGGTAGAACGCGTCCAGGGAGCCGATGCGGGAGCTGTCATAGAGTTTGATTTGTGGTGGAGTCTGGCCAGCTTGTTCTGCTTGGAAGTGAGCGGCAAGGAAACCGTCGCGCAGGGCGCGGGCGACGCTCGCCAGTTGCCCTTCCTGCGGCAGTAAGAGTGCGATACGGGTCAGAGGCTGGCTGGCCAGCTCGCGCAGTTTGACTAGCGGGTCGGGCAGTTGTTGAGCGGCCGGATGTTGTGGGTTCTTCGCTACCCACTCGTCAATGGCGGCTTGCTGTTGCTCCAGTGTCGGTGCGCTTTTGGTTACGCGTGCCAGCTCCATCCAGCCGTTCAGATCGTTGTCGGCGCCGGTGGCGGGCTGTGGGGGCAGGCTGGACACCAGTTCCCAGATGCTCTCCTGATTATCATGCGCAGCTTGCCCGTTGAGCAGCGGGGCGATGAATACGCGTTCACGGGCTGCAGCGAGGATTTGGCCATCGGCCTCCAGTGCGCGTGCGCGAACCAGTTGGGTGCGTATTTGTTGCTCGATGGGCAGCTCTGCCAGACGTTCCAGGCTGTGGTGTTGCAGGGCCTGCAGGGCACTCTTGGGTTGCTTGCGTGCCATGGCCAGTTCCGCGCTAAGGGTACTGGCGAATATTTGCTGGGCAGGTTGCAGGGTATTCAGATCGATCTGTTCGAGAATGCGCGTCGCACGGGCGATATCGTGCTGTTGAGCGGCCTGGTCGGCGGCAGACAGGCGCAGCAAGTTGGCCTGCTCGGGCTTGCTGTCGGCAGCCTGTTGCAGCATCTGCTCGATGCTGGCTTGTGGCGTGCGGGGGAGCTGGCCCAGGTTGTTGGCGGGCGAGCTGGCGCAGGCGGCGAGCAAGCCAGCCAGAAATAATGCTGAAAGAGGGCGCAGGCTAGCGATCATCGGGTCATCCTGATACTTGAGCAAAACGAGCGGCGATTGTACCCAAGGGCGGGATACGGTGCGATGCCGCGGGGCGTTAACCCGCTAGAATGTGAAACTCTTTCAATTAACGAGGTATTTCCAGTGAGTCAGTCTGCAGTCGCCAGCGTCCAGCCAGGCACCCTTTACGTGGTTGCCACGCCGATTGGTAATCTGGACGACATCAGTGCGCGGGCTCTGCGGATCCTGCGTGACGTGGCGCTGATAGCCGCTGAAGACACCCGGCACTCGGCGCGCTTGCTGCAGCATTTCGGTATCCAGACGCCGCAGGCTGCCTGTCATGAGCATAATGAACGCGATCAGGGTGGGCGTTTCCTGGCGCGGCTGCAGGCGGGGGAAGATGTGGCGCTGATATCCGATGCGGGTACACCGCTGATTTCCGATCCAGGCTACCACCTGGTGCGCCAGGTCCGCGCTGCTGGCATCCCGGTAGTGCCAGTGCCTGGCGCCTGCGCACTGATTGCGGCACTTTCTGCGGCTGGGTTGCCGTCCGATCGTTTTATTTTCGAAGGCTTCCTGCCAGCCAAGGCAGTTGGACGGCGCGCGCGTCTGGAGCAGGTTCGTGAGGAGCCGCGCACGTTGATCTTCTATGAGGCGCCGCATCGTATTCTTGAGTGCCTTGAGGATATGCGTGAGGTTTTCGGTGGCGAGCGCCCTGCTTTACTGGCGCGCGAATTGACCAAGACGTTCGAGACCTTGCAGGGATTGCCGCTGGCTGAGCTGTGCCAATGGGTTGCCGCTGACAGCAATCAGCAGCGCGGTGAGTGCGTGGTGCTGGTTGCTGGTTGGCAAGCCCCGGAAGGTGGCGATGCGGTCAGTGCCGAGGCGTTGCGAGTGCTTGATCTTCTATTGGCTGAAATGCCGCTCAAACGTGCTGTCGCATTGGCTGCCGAGATTACCGGGGCGCGCAAAAATTTGCTCTATCAGGCGGCATTGGAGCGCAAGTAATAGTAGTTGTGATCTGGGTCACACTTGCAGGTTGCCATCATGCCCGGTACCCTACGCGGCGGAGAGTCGATCGGACAGTCGCTGCTTCGTTTCGCTTTGCGAGGCGAGGGGGAGGAAAGTCCGGGCTCCATAGGGCAGAGTGCCAGGTAACGCCTGGGAGGCGCGAGCCTACGGAAAGTGCCACAGAAAACAACCGCCTAAGCACGCAAGTGCCGGTAAGGGTGAAAAGGTGCGGTAAGAGCGCACCGCGCGGCTGGCAACAGTCCGTGGCTAGGTAAACCCCGCTCGGAGCAAGACCAAATAGGGTTCCATTGGCGTGGCCCGCGCTGGAACCGGGTAGGTTGCTAAAGATGTGCAGTGATGTACGTCGTAGAGGAATGGCTGTCCTCGACAGAACCCGGCTTATAGATCGACTCTCCTCCCCTCTTCCCTCGCAATGTGCTTCTAGCTTCCACTCGTCTGATACCGAAAAAATCTTACTCCTAAGAAATCACTTTAAGTTTGGGTTTCAGGGGCCTGCTGCGCTTGATTTTTACCCTGCTGATGCTGGCTCGGGTGTCGCTTTTTCCTTTCTTTTCGTGAGCTAAATCTCCGTCCTGTAAGGGTTTTTCCCTTCTGGCCCGCCTTGACGGTGGGGCGCACGCGTTCCTATAGTGTGCGCAAGTGGTGGAAAGTGGCATGAAGTGGGTTTTTATGGGCATGGGAAGCTAATTACAGGGGAAGCGCAGCCGTGTTTCGCGGAGCTAACGCCATTAGTCTCGACGCCAAAGGGCGCCTCGCGATGCCGAGTCGGTATCGCGATGAGCTCGTTGTGCGTTGTGGTGGTCAGCTCATCGTCACGATTGATGCTGTTGATCCCTGTCTTTGCGTTTATCCCTTGCCTGAATGGGAGCTTATCGAGAACAAGTTGCGCGAGCTGGCCTCTTTCCGTGAGGAGAATCGTCGCTTGCAACGCTTACTGATCGGTAACGCGGTGGATCTGGAGCTTGATGCCAGTGGTCGCTTCCTCGTTCCCCCGCGTCTTCGTGAGTACGCCAAGCTGGACAAACGCGCCATGCTCGTGGGCCAGCTAAACAAGTTTCAACTCTGGGATGAAGATGCCTGGAATGCCGTAGCCGAAGCTGACCTGGCCGCTATTAAAGAGCCTGGCGCGCTTTCCGATGAACTTCGTGACCTGATCCTGTGACCATGACCGATAGCAACTTCCGCCATATCACCGTGCTGCTCGACGAAGCTGTCGAGGCCCTTGCCGTGCGCGCTGACGGTTGCTATGTGGATGGCACCTTCGGTCGCGGTGGTCATAGCCGGATGATCTTGCACAAGCTTGGCCCCGGTGGACGGCTATTGGGATTCGATAAGGATCCCCTGGCCATCGCGACCGGGGAAGCGCTAGCGGCCGAAGACGGCCGCTTTGTCGTTGTGCAGCGCAGTTTTGCGGAACTTTCCGATGAGGCTGCTGTCCGCGGGCTGGCGGGCTCTATCTCCGGTGTTCTGCTAGATCTGGGGGTGTCGTCGCCGCAACTCGACGATCCTGAGCGTGGCTTCAGCTTTCTCAATGACGGCCCGCTGGATATGCGTATGAATCCGGCTGTCGGCGTCAGTGCTGCTGATTGGATCGCCACGGCTGACGAAGGCGAAATCGCCCGTGTGATGAAGGATTACGGCGAGGAGCGTTTCGCCAAGCGCATGGCGCGTGCCGTGGTGCTGCGTCGGGTCGAGCTGCCGTTCACGCGCACGGCCGACCTGGCTAAGGTGCTCACGGACGCCAATCCAGCCTGGGAGAAGGGAAAAAATCCCGCAACTCGGGCTTTTCAGGGCATTCGTATCCACGTTAACAACGAGCTGGGTGACCTTGAACGCGGTCTCGATGCTGCTCTGGATTCGTTGGAAGTCGGCGGTCGCCTGGTGGTGATCAGCTTCCATTCCCTGGAAGATCGTATCGTCAAACAGTTCATGAAGCGCCAGGCCAAGGGTGAGGCCGATAAGCTACCGCGTGATTTGCCGATTATTCCCAAGGCCTTCGAGCCGCGTCTGAAGCTGATCGGCAAACCGGTGTTCGCCAGCGATGCCGAGGTCAAGGTCAACCCACGCTCGCGCAGTGCGGTGATGCGTGTCGCGGAGAAGCTCCGATGAGTCGGCGCCTCGGCAAATCCATGCCCAGTGGCAGTTTGCTGCTGCTAGTGCTGTTCGTCGCCATTTTGGTGTCGGCCGTGGCGGTTTCCTACAGCGCCCACTGGAGCCGCCAGTTACTTAACGACCTTTATGCGGAGCTCAGCGTGCGTGACAAGGCGCAAGCCGAGTGGGGGCGTTTGATCCTCGAGCAGAGCACCTGGACTGCGCACAATCGCATTGAGGCGTTGGCCAGTGAACAGTTGAAAATGCATATCCCTGATCCCGCCGCCGTCCATATGGTGCAGCCATGATCGGGCTTGAAGGCGCGCTTTATCCCTGGCGTTTTCGCTTGGTGCTGGCGCTGCTCGCCCTGATGGTCGGTGCGATTGCCTGGCGCATGCTTGACCTGCAGGTGCTCGATCATGATTTTCTCAAAGCGCATGGCGATGCCCGTAGTGTGCGGCATATCCCCATTCCCGCTCACCGTGGCTTGATCACTGACCGCAATGGCGAGCCGCTGGCTGTCAGTACGCCTGTAACTACGCTGTGGGCTAACGGCAAGGAATTGCAGGCCGCGCGCGATCAGTGGCCTGCCCTGGCAGCGGCGTTGGGGCAGGATTCGGCCAGTTTTGCCGAGCGCCTGGAGCAGAATAAAGAGCGTGAGTTCATGTATCTGGTGCGCGGTCTGACGCCGGAGAACGGACAGCGTGTGCTCGATTTGAAGGTGCCTGGTGTCTATGCCATCGAAGAGTTCCGTCGTTTCTATCCGGCTGGCGAAGTCGCTGCGCATGTCGTTGGCTTCACGGATATTGATGATCATGGGCGTGAGGGTATGGAGCTCGCCTATGAGGATTGGCTGGCCGGCGTGCCGGGCAAACGTCAGGTGCTCAAGGATCGTCGTGGCAAGCTGATCAAGGATGTGCAGGTGGCGCAGAACGCCAAGGCCGGCAAGACGCTGGCGCTGTCCATCGACCTGCGTTTGCAATATCTGGCGCATCGTGAGCTGCGCAATGCACTGCTGGAGAACGATGCCAAGGCCGGCAGCCTGGTGATGGTTGACGTCAAGACTGGCGAAGTGCTGGCTATGGTCAACCATCCCACCTACAACCCAAACAATCGCCGCAGTTTGACGCCGGCGGCGATGCGTAATCGCGCGATGATCGACGTGTTCGAGCCGGGCTCGACCATGAAGCCTCTGTCCATGGCGGCGGCTTTGGAAACCGGGCGCTGGAAACCCAGTGACGTCGTGCCGATTGGTAACGGCACGCTGCGTATTGGCCGCTACACCATTCGCGATGTGTCCCGTACAGAAGGCCCGGCGCTGGATCTGACCGGCATTTTGATCAACTCCAGTAACGTGGGGATGAGCAAGGTAGCCTTCGATGTTGGTGGCGAGCGTATTTACGACACCATGAGCAAGCTGGGCTTCGGTCGTGATACCGGGCTGGGCTTTCCGGGAGAGCGGGTCGGCAATCTGCCCAATCACCGCAAGTGGCCCGAGGCGGAAACGGCCACGTTGTCCTATGGCTACGGTCTGTCGGTCACGGCGGTGCAGTTGGCGCATGCCTACGCGACTTTGGCCAATGGCGGTTCCATGGTGCCGCTGTCGATGATTCGCATGGATAGCAAGCCGGGCTCTATGCAGGTCGTGCCCAAAGAGGTCGCCACCACCCTGCAAGGCATGCTGCAGCAGGTCGTCGAGGCGCCGCGTGGTGTCTTCCGGGCTCAGGTGCCTGGCTATCACGTGGCTGGTAAGAGTGGTACTGCGCGCAAGAGCAGCGTAGGCACCAAGGGGTATCGCGAGAATGCCTATCGCTCCCTGTTTGCTGGCTTCGCTCCAGCGCAGGATCCGCGCATCGCTCTGGTTGTCGTGATCGACGAACCGGGTAAGGGCGCTTATTTCGGTGGCCTGATTTCGGCGCCGGTTTTCAGCAAGGTCATGGCTGGATCGCTGCGTCTGATGAACATTGCGCCGGACAACCTGCCGCCGCCCGAGCAGAAAGTGGCTGCCGTGAACCAGGGAGGGCGTAACTGATGCCTATGCCGCTGAATCAACTGCTGCCGGCCGCCGAGAGCAGCGTGCTGGTGCGCGAGCTGACGCTCGATAGCCGCAAGGTGCGTCCGGGCGATTTGTTCCTGGCGGTGCCGGGTACCCAGCAAGATGGCCGTGTGCACATTGCCGACGCTATTGCCCGTGGTGCAGCCGCCGTTGCCTATGAAGCCGCAGGCGCGCCAGACATGCATGCCGAGAGCGCTGTGCTGGTGCCGGTCAAGGGGCTGGTTGGTCAGTTGTCGGCGATTGCCGGACGTTTTTACGGCGCGCCGAGCCGTGCCCTGCATCTAGTCGGCATTACCGGTACCAACGGCAAGACCAGTGTGAGCCAGTTGCTGGCGCAAGCGCTGGATCTGCTTGGTCAGCCCTGTGGGATCGTTGGCACGTTGGGCAACGGTTTTTACGGCGCGCTGGAGCAGAGCAAACACACCACGCCAGACCCGGTCGGGCTGCAGTTCACCCTGGCCTCGCTCAAGCAAGCCGGTGCTCGCGCTGTGGCCATGGAGGTTTCCTCCCATGGTTTGGATCAGGGGCGTGTCGCTGCGCTGGAGTTTGACGTAGCGGTGTTCACCAACCTGTCGCGCGACCATCTTGATTACCACGGCAGCATGGAGGCTTATGGCGCCGCCAAGGCCAAGTTGTTTGCCTGGGCGAATCTGCGTTGCCGGGTAATCAATCTCGATGACGCCTTCGGTCGCGAGCTGGCCGCGCAGGCGCACGAGTCGCGTCTGATCGGTTACAGCCTGGAGCGCCCCGAAGCCTACCTGTATTGCCGCGATGCGCAGTTCGACGATCACGGTGTGCGCGCCCATCTGGTTACGCCGCGTGGTGAAGGAGTGCTGCGCAGCAATCTGCTCGGGCGTTTCAATCTGAGCAACTTGCTGGCGGTGGTCGGCGCTCTGTTGGGCATGGACTACGCCCTCGACGAAATTCTCAAGGTGCTGCCGCAGTTGCAGGGCCCGGCTGGACGCATGCAGCGCCTGGGCGGCGGTGACAAACCGTTGGTGGTGGTCGACTACGCGCATACCCCGGATGCTCTGGAAAAGGTGCTGGAGGCCATGCGCCCGCACGTCGAGGGGCGCCTGCTGTGTCTGTTCGGCTGCGGCGGCGACCGTGATCGCGGCAAGCGTCCGTTGATGGCTGCGGTGGCTGAACGTCTCGCCGATGAGGTGTGGGTCACTGACGACAACCCGCGTACCGAAGACCCGGCGCAGATCATCGAAGGTATTCGCGCTGGTTTCAGTGCGCCAGAAAGCGTGCAGTTCATTCATGGTCGTGGCGATGCCATCGCCCGGCTGATCGCCCAGGCTGCCGCCAGCGACGTGTTGGTGTTGGCCGGCAAGGGCCATGAGGATTACCAGGAAATCATGGGCGTGCGTCAGCCGTTCTCCGATTTGAACGAAGCGAACAAGGCTCTAGCCGCCTGGGAGGCTGTTCATGCTTAAGCCCTGGCTGCTCAGCGAAGTCGCTGCCGACTTGAGCGCGCGCGTGATCGGCGCGGATGTTGCCTTTTCCGCCGTGGGCACCGACAGCCGCACCATCGCGCCTGATCAACTGTTCGTGGCATTGACCGGGCCGCGTTTCGACGGTCATGACTATCTGGACGAAGTCGCCGCCAAGGGCGCCGTTGCCGCGCTGGTCGAGCGCGAGGTCATCGGTGCGCCATTGCCACAACTGCTGGTTGCCGATACTCGCCTGGCTCTTGGCCAGTTGGGGGCGCTCAATCGTCAGGCCTTTACTGGCCCGCTGGCTGCCGTGACGGGCTCCAGCGGCAAGACCAGCGTTAAGGAAATGCTCGCGGCCATTCTGCGTGCTGGCCTGAACGGCGCGGTACTGGCGACGCGTGGCAACCTCAATAACGATCTGGGCGCACCGCTGACCCTGCTGGAGTTGGCGCCGGTGCATCGCGCCGGCGTGATCGAGCTGGGTGCCAATCACGTTGGCGAAATCGCTTACACCGTCAGCCTGACCCGACCGCAGGTGGCCATCATCACCAACGCCGGCAATGCTCACGTCGGTGAGTTCGGCGGCCCGGAGAAGATCGTCGAAGCCAAGGGCGAGATTCTCGAAGGCCTGCCTGATGATGGCGTGGCCGTGCTCAATCTGGATGACAAGGCCTTCACCACCTGGCAGCGTCGCGCGCTCGGGCGCAAGGTGCTGAGCTTCGCCCTGCGCGATTCCCGAGCTGATTTCCACGGTGCCGAACTGGCCCGTGACCAACGTGGCTGCCAGGGCTTCACGCTGCACAGCCCGGTCGGTAGCGCCCGCATTCAACTCAACCTGCTTGGTGAGCATAACGTCGCCAATGCCCTGGCCGCCTGTGCCGCCGCTCATGCCCTGGGCATGCCGCTGGCCGCCATGGTCGAAGGCCTGCAAAACCTGCAGCCGGTCAAGGGCCGCGCCGTCGCGCAGTTGACCGCCGATGGCGTGCGGGTGATCGATGACAGCTACAACGCCAACCCCGTGTCGATGTGCGCGGCGGTGGATATACTCGCCGGCTTCTCCGGCCGCACCGTCCTGGTGTTGGGAGATATGGGCGAGCTGGGCGAGTGGGCCGAGCAGGGCCATCGCGATGTTGGGCGCCATGCTGCGGGCAAGGTCGATGCGCTGTATGCCGTCGGCCCGCTGATGCGTCACGCCGTCGAGGCGTTCGGTTCAAAAGGCCGCCATTTCGTTGATCAAGCCGAGCTGATCGCAGCGCTTCGCGCCGAGCAGGCTGGCAGCACACTACTAATCAAAGGTTCTCGCAGCGCAGCCATGGACAAGGTCGTGGCGGCGCTGTGCGACGTATCGGGGGAGATTCACTAAATGCTGCTGCTGCTGGCGGAGTACCTGCAACAGTTACACAAGGGCTTCGCGGTCTTTCAATACCTGACCCTGCGCGGCATTCTCGGCGTGCTCACCGCCCTGGCGCTGTCGCTGTGGCTTGGCCCATGGATGATCCGCACCCTGCAGGTGCGTCAGATCGGCCAGGCTGTGCGTAACGATGGCCCGCAATCGCACCTGTCGAAGAAAGGCACGCCGACCATGGGCGGCGCGCTGATTCTCACTGCCATTGCCGTCAGCACGCTGCTCTGGGCTGACTTGTCCAACCGCTACGTGTGGGTGGTGCTGGCTGTGACTTTGGCGTTCGGTGCCATCGGCTGGGTCGACGACTACCGCAAGGTGATCGAGAAGAACTCGCGCGGCCTGCCGAGTCGCTGGAAGTATTTCTGGCAGTCGGTATTCGGCCTGGCCGCTGCTGTCTTCCTTTATATGACTGCGCAGAGCCCGGTGGAAACCACCCTGATCCTGCCGCTGCTCAAAGATGTGAGTATCCCGCTGGGTGTCGGCTTCGTGGTGCTGACCTACTTCGTCATCGTCGGTTCGAGCAACGCGGTGAACCTCACCGACGGCCTCGACGGCCTGGCTATCCTGCCGACCGTGATGGTGGCGGGTGCGCTGGCGATCTTCTGCTACCTGTCGGGCAACATCAAATTCGCCGATTACCTGCTGATTCCGTACGTGCCGGGCGCTGGTGAGCTGATCGTGTTCTGCGCCGCGCTGGTAGGGGCCGGCCTCGGTTTCCTGTGGTTCAACACCTACCCGGCACAGGTGTTCATGGGTGATGTCGGCGCGCTGGCGCTCGGCGCCGCGCTGGGCACCATCGCGGTGATCGTCCGCCAGGAAGTCGTGTTGTTCATCATGGGTGGTGTGTTCGTCATGGAAACCCTGTCGGTGATCATCCAGGTCGCCAGCTTCAAACTGACCGGCAAGCGCGTGTTCCGTATGGCACCGATTCATCACCATTTCGAACTCAAGGGCTGGCCCGAGCCACGCGTGATCGTCCGCTTCTGGATCATCACCGTGATTCTCGTGCTGATCGGCCTGGCCACCCTGAAACTGAGGTAATTGCGCGTGACGTTGATCGCTTCCGACCAATTCCGCATCGTTGTCGGCCTCGGCAAGAGCGGCATGTCCCTGGTGCGCTTCCTGGCGCGTCAGGGCGTGCGCTTTGCCGTGGCCGACACGCGCGCGAATCCGCCGGAGCTGGAAACGCTCAAGCGCGACTACCCACAGGTGGAAGTGCGCTGTGGCGAGCTGGACGTGGATTTTCTCTGCCGCGCCTCGGAGCTGTACGTGAGTCCGGGCCTGGCAATCGCGACCCCGGCTCTGGCCGAAGCGGCCGCACGTGGCGTGAAGCTGTCCGGCGACATCGACCTGTTCGCCCGCCACGCCAAGGCGCCGATCGTCGCCATCACTGGCTCCAACGCCAAAAGCACCGTCACCACCCTGGTCGGTGAGATGGCCGCTGCTGCCGGCAAGCGAGTCGCTGTCGGTGGCAACCTCGGCACGCCGGCGCTGGATCTCTTGGTCGATGATGTCGAGCTGTATGTGCTGGAGCTGTCCAGCTTTCAGTTGGAAACCACCGACCAGCTCAATGCCGAAGTGGCCACCTGCCTGAACATCAGCGAAGACCACATGGATCGCTACAGCGGGCTGCCGGCTTATCACCTGGCCAAGCACCGGATCTTCCGTGGCGCGCGTCAGGTGGTGGTGAACCGTGACGATCCGCTGTCGCGTCCGTTGATCACCGACCAGGTGACCTGCTGGGAATTCGGTCTGGGCAAACCCGACTTCAAACGCTTCGGCCTGCTCGAAGAGAACGGCGAGAAATCCCTGGCGTTTCGCTTCGAGGCGCTGCTGCCGGTGAGCGAGCTGAAGATTCGCGGCGCGCACAATCAGTCCAACGCCCTGGCGGCGCTGGCCCTGGGGCATGCCGTTGGCCTTCCGATGGATGCCATGCTTGCCACCTTGCGTCAGTTCGCCGGTTTGCCGCACCGCTGCCAGTGGGTCGGTGAGCGCGCCGGGGTGAACTATTACGACGATTCCAAGGCCACCAATGTCGGCGCGGCGCTGGCGGCCATCGAAGGTCTGGGCGCGGACATCGCCGGCAAGCTGGTGCTGATCGCCGGTGGCGATGGTAAAGGCGCCGATTTCTCTGCCCTGAAACAGCCGGTCGCCCGCTTCTGCCGCGCCGTGGTGTTGCTGGGCCGTGATGCCGAGCTGATCGCAACCGCTCTGGGCGATGCCGCGCCGCTGGTGCGCGTACAGACTCTCGACGAAGCGGTGCAGCGCTGCAGCGAACTGGCCGAGGCCGGTGATGCCGTGCTGCTGTCGCCGGCCTGTGCCAGCCTGGATATGTTCAAGAACTTCGAAGAACGTGGGCGTCTGTTCGCCCAGGCCGTGGGAGGGCTCGCCTGATGCTGGGCTTCCTGCGCGTTCGTCCGTCGCCGCTGCTGGGGCGTGGCCTGGATCTCGACTTCCCGATGCTGGCCGGCTGCCTGGGTTTGCTGGGCCTCGGCCTGGTGATGATCACCTCGGCCTCGTCCGAGGTAGCGGCGGCGCTGTCTGGCAACCCGCTGTACCACATGATCCGTCACATCATTTATCTGGTGATTGGCCTGGGCGTGGCCGGCGTGGTGCTGATGATCCCCATGAGCTTCTGGCAGCGCTATGGCTGGATGATGTTGCTGGCGGCCTTCGCCCTGCTGGTGCTGGTGCTGATTCCGGGGATTGGCCGGGAGGTCAACGGTGCGCGGCGCTGGATAGGCTTCGGCGCGTTCAACGTGCAGCCTTCGGAAATCGCCAAGGTCTTCGTCGTGGTCTATCTCTCCGGCTATCTGGTGCGGCGCCAGGAAGAGGTGCGCGAAAGCTGGATGGGCTTCTTCAAGCCCTTTATCGTCCTGCTGCCGATGGCCGGCCTGCTGCTGCTGGAGCCTGACTTCGGTGCCACCGTGGTGATGATGGGCTCGGCCATGGCCATGCTGTTCCTCGGCGGTGTCGGCTTGCTGCGCTTCGGCCTGATGGTGGCGCTGGCTGTGGGTGCGGTGTTCGTCCTGGTGCAGACCCAGGAATACCGCCTGCAGCGTCTGATCACCTTTACCGATCCCTGGGCCGATCAGTACGGCTCCGGTTATCAGCTAACCCAGGCATTGATCGCCTTTGGCCGTGGCGAATGGTTCGGCGTCGGCCTGGGCAACAGTGTGCAGAAGCAGTTCTACCTGCCCGAAGCGCATACTGACTTCGTCTTCTCGGTGCTAGCCGAGGAGCTGGGCCTGGTCGGCTCGCTGCTGACCCTGGCGTTGTTCGTCTTCGTTTGCATACGCGGCCTGTACATCGGCCTGTGGGCCGAGAAGGCCAAACAGTTGTTCTCTGCCTACGTCGCCTACGGTCTGTCGTTCCTGTGGATCGGCCAGTTCCTCATCAACATCGGGGTGAACACCGGCCTGCTGCCGACCAAGGGTCTGACCCTGCCGTTCCTTAGCTATGGTGGTTCGTCCCTGGTGATCTGCTGCATCAGCCTGGCGATCCTGCTGCGTATCGAGTGGGAAAGCCGGCACGTGCTGGGCAACGAGGATGTGGAGTTCGATGAGTCGGATTTCGCCATCGAGCCACCATCCTTCGTCCTTGAGGAGCCTCGTCATGCGCGGTAACGTCCTGATCATGGCCGGCGGCACTGGCGGGCACGTGTTCCCGGCGCTGGCTTGCGCGCGCGAGTTCCAGGCGCGGGGTTATACCGTGCACTGGCTGGGTACGCCGCGCGGCATCGAGAACGAGCTGGTGCCGCAGGCGGGTCTGCCGCTGCATCTGATCAACGTCAGCGGTCTGCGTGGCAAGGGCAAGCTGTCCCTGCTCAAGGCGCCGTTCCAGTTGCTGCGTTCGCTGTTGCAGGCGCGTCGCATCGTGCGTGAGTTGCAGCCGGTGTGCGTGCTCGGCATGGGCGGTTACGTCACCGGGCCGGGCGGCCTGGCCGCGCGCATGGCTGGTGTGCCGCTGATCATCCACGAGCAGAACGCCGTCGCCGGTACCGCCAACCGCTTGCTGTCGCATATCGCCACGCGCATCTGCGAGGCTTTCCCGAATACCTTCGCCGCGTCCGACAAGCGCCGCAGCACGGGCAATCCTGTGCGCGAGGAGCTGTTCTTGGAGACCCCGCGCGAGCCGCTGGCCGGGCGCAAGCCGAAGCTGCTGGTGCTCGGTGGCAGCCTGGGCGCCGAGCCACTGAACAAACTGCTGCCCGCCGCCCTGGAAAAACTGCCTGGCGATATCCGCCCGCAGGTCTTCCATCAGGCTGGAAAGCAGCATTTTGATATCACCGCGGAGCGTTATCGCGAAGCTGCGGTCGAAGCCGAGGTCGCGCCCTTCATCAAGGACATGGCGCGTGCCTATGGTTGGGCCGATCTCGTCATTTGCCGCGCCGGTGCGCTGACTGTCAGCGAGCTGGCTGCCGCTGGCCTGCCGTCGTTCCTTGTGCCGCTGCCGCACGCCATCGACGATCACCAGAGCCGCAATGCCCAATACCTGGCGAAGGAGGGCGCTGCCGTCCTTCTTGCGCAACATGCCACTGACGCGGCCAAGCTCGCCGCGCAGCTCACCGAGGTTCTGATGCACCTGGAAAAACTCAACGTCATGGGCGCCACCGCGCGTCGTCTGGCCAAGCCCGATGCCACCCGCACGGTGGTCGACATCTGCCTGGAGGTGGCCCGTGGCTAAGTCTCCCGCTGCCGTCAAGGCTGAAGTCCGGCGCATGCGCCGCATCCGCCGCATCCACTTCGTCGGCATCGGTGGCGCCGGCATGTGCGGCATCGCCGAAGTGCTGATGAACCTGGGGTACGAAGTCTCCGGTTCCGACCTCAAGGCCTCGGCCGTGACCGAGCGCCTGGAAAATTTCGGCGCCACCATCTTCATCGGCCATCGTGCCGAAAACGCCGAGCAGGCCGATGTGCTAGTGGTATCCAGCGCCATCAACACTGCCAACCCGGAAGTCGCCACCGCGCTGGAGCGCCGCATTCCGGTGGTGCGCCGCGCCGAGATGCTCGCCGAGCTGATGCGTTACCGTCATGGCATCGCCGTGGCCGGCACTCATGGCAAGACCACCACCACCAGCCTGCTGGCTTCGGTATTCGCTGCCGGTGGCCTTGATCCGACCTTCGTGATTGGCGGTCGCCTGAACGCCGCTGGCACTAATGCCCAGCTTGGCTCCAGCCGCTTTCTGATCGCCGAGGCTGACGAAAGCGACGCCAGCTTCCTGCACCTGCAGCCGATGGTCTCGGTTGTCACCAATATCGACGCCGACCACATGAGCACTTATGGCGGCGACTTCAACAAGCTGAAGAAAACTTTCATCGAGTTCCTGCACAACCTGCCGTTCTATGGCCTGGCCGTGCTCTGCGTCGACGACCCTGTCGTGCGCGAGCTGCTGCCGCAGGTTGGTCGTCCGACCGTGACCTATGGTTTCTCCGACGATGCCGACGTACGCGCGATCAACGTGCGTCAGGAAGGCATGCGTACCCACTTCACCGTACTGCGCCCGGACTGCGCGCCGCTCGACGTGTCGGTGAACATGCCGGGCAATCACAACGTACTCAACGCACTGGCAACCATCGCCATTGCTACCGACGAGGGCATCGACGACAGTGCCATCGTCGCCGGTCTGTCGGGCTTCCAGGGTGTTGGTCGACGCTTCCAGGTCTACGGCGAACTGCCGGTGGACGGTGGCAGCGTGATGCTGGTCGATGACTATGGCCATCACCCGCGCGAAGTCGCTGCCGTGATCAAGGCTGTGCGCGGTGGCTGGCCGGAGCGCCGTCTGGTGATGGTCTACCAGCCGCACCGTTACAGCCGTACCCGCGACCTGTACGACGACTTCGTGCAAGTGCTCGGCGAGTCCAACGTGCTGTTGTTGGTGGAGGTGTATCCGGCTGGCGAGGAGCCGATTCCGGGCGCTGATAGCCGTCAGCTTTGCCACAGCATTCGTCAGCGCGGTCAGCTCGACCCGATCTATGTCGAGCGTGGTGTGGATCTGGCACCGCTGCTCAAGCCGCTGCTGCGTGCTGGCGACATCCTGTTGTGCCAGGGCGCGGGCGATATCGGCGCGGTGGCGCCGCAACTGATCAAGCACCCACTGTTCGTCGGGGAGTCGAAATGAGTTTGCACAGTACCCTCGATCCCAAGGCCTTCGGTCGCGTCGCCGTGCTGTTCGGCGGCAAGAGCGCCGAGCGTGAGGTGTCGCTGAAATCCGGCAATGCCGTGCTCAACGCCCTGCAGGCCGCCGGCGTGGACGCTTTCGGCATCGACGTGGGCGATGACTTCCTGGCTCGCCTGAGCAGCGAGAAGATCGACCGCGCCTTCATCGTGCTGCATGGCCGTGGTGGCGAGGATGGCTCCATGCAGGGCCTGCTTGAGTGCGCTGGCATTCCCTACACAGGCAGCGGCATCCTGGCCTCTGCCTTGGCCATGGACAAGTTGCGCACCAAACGCGTCTGGCTCAGCCTCGGTTTGCCGACGCCGAACCATGCCGTATTGGCCAGCGAGGCCGATTGTCGCGCTGCTGCGACTGAACTGGGCTTCCCGTTGATCGTCAAACCGGCCCATGAAGGTTCGAGCATCGGCATGGCCAAGGTGGAATCCCTGGACGCTTTGATCGCCGCCTGGCAGGACGCTGCGGGTTATGACAGTCAGGTGCTGGTGGAGCAGTGGATCGCCGGCCCGGAATACACCATCGCCGTGTTGCGTGGCGAGGTGCTGCCGCCCATTGGTCTGGGCACGCCGCATACCTTCTACGACTACGAGGCCAAGTACCTGGCCGATGACACCCAGTACCGCATTCCCTGCGGCCTGTCGGCGGAGAAAGAATCCGAGTTGAAAGACCTCACCGCGCGTGCCTGCGAAGCCGTGGGCACCCAGGGCTGGGCGCGCGCCGATGTGATGCAGGACGCCAACGGTCAGTTCTGGCTGCTGGAAGTGAACACCGTACCGGGCATGACCGATCACAGCCTGGTGCCGATGGCCGCGCGTGCCGCCGGTCTGGATTTCCAGCAACTGGTGCTGGCGATTCTGGCCGACAGCGTCGAGGCGAGGGGTTAAGTCATGGTCACGGCCGTGCGTCATCAAGACTCGCTGAGGGCGCCGCTACGCGGCAAGCCCGTACCGCGTGGCGCCAGCCGTATGGTAGCCAAGGAGCCAGTGCGCCTGCGCCTGCCCAAAGCTGACTTTTCCTGGGTTGCGCGTCTGGGCTGGCCGTTGCTGCTGGTTGGCCTGGGCTTTGGTGCCTACGAGGGCGCACAGCGCCTGCTGCCTTACGCTGATCGTCCGATTGCGCGCATCAGCGTGCAGGGCGATCTGGCCTATGTCAGCCAGGAAGCGGTGCAGCGGCGCATTGCGCCCTACACCCAGGGCAACTTCTTCAGTGTCGACCTGCGCAGCATGCGTGAAGAACTCGAGCGCATGCCCTGGATCGCCCACGCCGAAGTGCGTCGGGTGTGGCCGGATCAGATCGATGTGCGCCTGGAAGAGCAATTGCCCATCGCCCGCTGGGGTGATGAGGCGCTGCTCAATAACCAGGGTCAGGCGTTCGCCCCGCAGGAGCTGAACAACTATCAGCATCTGCCTCAGTTGTCCGGCCCCAAGCGCGCGCAACCGCAGGTCATGCAGCAGTACCAGATCCTTAGCCAGTTGCTGCGGCCAATGGGCTTTACCGTGGTTGGCCTGCAATTGCGTGAGCGCGGTAGCTGGTTCCTTTCGGCCACTGAGAATGCCAGCGGGCAGCGCATTGAGATGTTGCTGGGTCGTGATCACATCGTGGAAAAAATGCGTCGTTTCGCGGCTATCTACGAGCGCGAACTAAAAGAACAGAGCGCGAACATCGCGCGCATCGACCTGCGTTATGCCAACGGCTTGGCCGTTGCCTGGCGTGAGCCGGTGGAGCCGGCTGCGGCCGAGCAGAAAGTGAATTGAGAAGAGGCGGGATGAAATGAGTAGCGCGCAGAGCGGCAAGATGATCGTTGGCCTAGACATCGGCACTTCCAAGGTGGTGGCGCTGGTGGGCGAAGTGACGGCCGACGGCCAACTGGAAATCGTTGGCATTGGCACCCATCCGTCGCGCGGCCTCAAAAAGGGCGTGGTGGTCAATATCGAGTCCACCGTGGCTTCTATTCAGCGCGCGGTAGAAGAGGCCCAGTTGATGGCCGGCTGCCGCATCCACTCGGCATTCGTCGGCGTCGCCGGCAATCACATCCGTAGCCTCAACAGCCACGGCATCGTCGCCATTCGCGACCGTGAAGTCAGTGGCGCCGATATCGAGCGCGTGCTCGACGCGGCCCAGGCCGTGGCTATCCCGGCAGATCAGCGCGTACTGCACACCCTGGCGCAGGATTACGTGATCGACAATCAGGAAGGTGTGCGTGAGCCACTGGGCATGTCCGGTGTGCGTCTGGAGGCCAAGGTGCACGTGGTCACCTGCGCTGTGAATGCTGCGCAAAACATTGAGAAATGTGTGCGGCGTTGCGGTCTGGAGGTCGACGACATCATTCTGGAGCAGCTTGCATCGGCTTATTCGGTGCTGACCGAAGATGAAAAGGAACTGGGCGTGTGTCTGGTGGATATCGGCGGTGGCACCACCGATATCGCCATCTTTACCGAAGGCGCTATTCGCCATACGGCGGTGATTCCGATTGCCGGTGATCAGGTCACCAACGATATCGCCATGGCTCTGCGCACGCCGACCCAGTACGCCGAGGAAATCAAGATTCGCTACGCCTGCGCCCTGGCCAAGTTGGCCGGTGCCGGCGAAACCATCAAGGTGCCCAGCGTCGGGGATCGTCCGCCGCGTGACTTGTCGCGCCAGTCCCTGGCCGAAGTGGTCGAGCCGCGTTACGACGAACTGTTCACCCTGATTCAGGCCGAGCTGCGCCGCAGTGGCTATGAAGACCTGATTCCCGCCGGCATCGTCATGACTGGCGGCACGGCGAAGATGGAAGGTGCGGTCGAGTTGGCCGAAGAGATTTTCCACATGCCCGTGCGTTTGGGTGTGCCGCATAGCGTCAAGGGCATGGCTGACGTAGTACGCAACCCGATTTATTCGACCGGTGTGGGCTTGCTGTTGTACGGGCTGCAGAAGCAGAACGACGGCATCTCCATGTCGGTTGGCAGTCCGTATCAGGACGAAGGCAAAACCCCCGTATTCGAGCGCATCAAGCGCTGGGTACAAGGCAATTTCTAACTTTGCAGTAGGCGTTACACAACTAGAAGGAAAGGAGAGGGATCATGTTTGAATTAGTCGATAACGTTCCACAGAGTGCGGTTATCAAAGTCATCGGTGTCGGTGGTGGCGGCGGTAACGCGGTCAACCACATGGCGGTTAGCAACATCGAGGGCGTCGAGTTCATCTGCGCCAACACCGACGCTCAGGCGCTGAAGAACATCGGTGCGCGCACCGTGCTGCAACTCGGCCCAGGCGTGACCAAGGGGCTGGGCGCTGGCGCCAACCCGGAAGTCGGTCGTCAGGCCGCTCTGGAAGATCGCGAGCGTATCGCTGAAGTCCTGCAAGGCACTGACATGGTGTTTATCACCACCGGTATGGGGGGGGGGACCGGTACTGGTGCCGCTCCGGTGATTGCCGAAGTGGCCAAGGAACTGGGCATCCTGACCGTGGCCGTGGTCACCCGTCCGTTCCCGTTCGAAGGCAAGAAGCGCATGGTGATTGCCGATGAAGGCATCCGCGCGCTGGCCGAGAGCGTCGACTCGCTGATCACCATTCCCAACGAAAAACTGCTGACCATCCTCGGTAAGGATGCCAGCCTGCTGTCCGCCTTCGCCAAGGCCGATGACGTACTGGCTGGGGCCGTGCGCGGTATCTCCGACATCATCAAGCGTCCGGGCATGATCAACGTCGACTTTGCCGACGTTAAAACCGTGATGAGCGAAATGGGCATGGCGATGATGGGCACTGGCTGCGCCAGCGGTCCGAACCGTGCGCGTGAAGCCACTGAGGCGGCGATCCGCAACCCGCTGCTCGAAGACGTCAACCTGCAGGGCGCCCGTGGCATCCTGGTGAACATCACCGCCGGCCCGGATCTGTCCCTGGGGGAATACTCCGACGTGGGTAACATCATCGAGCAGTTCGCTTCCGAGCACGCCACCGTCAAGGTCGGCACCGTGATCGATGCCGATATGCGCGACGAACTGCACGTCACCGTGGTCGCCACCGGCCTCGGCGCGCGCCTGGAGAAGCCGGTCAAGGTGGTCGATAACACCGTTCAGGTCGCAGCCAGCCAGCCAGTTGCCCAGCAGCCGGTTACCCAGTCGCGTGGTGAGCACTCGGTCAATTACAAGGACTACGAGCGCCCGACCGTACAGCGTCAGAGCCACAGCGGCGCTGCCACTGCAGCCAAGCTCAATACCCAGGATGATCTCGATTACCTGGATATTCCGGCTTTCCTGCGTCGCCAAGCTGATTGATGGAATGTATCAGGAGTATATGGGTGATTGGTGTTCAGCAAAGGTCGGTTCTGCTATCATCCCCGACCATTGTTGAAAATAGTTCGCAACTAGCGATATAGCGGCCAAGCCATGATCAGACAACGCACTCTGAAGAACATCATCCGTGCCACCGGTGTTGGCCTACATTCGGGGGAGAAGGTTTACCTGACCCTCAAGCCGGCCCCGGTGGACACTGGTATCGTGTTTCGTCGTACCGATCTCGACCCGATCGTGGAAATCCGCGCATTGGCCGGGAATGTCGGTGAAACCACCATGTCGACTACGTTGATCAATGGTGATGTCAAGGTAGATACGGTAGAGCACCTGCTTTCGGCCATGGCAGGCCTGGGCATCGATAACGCCTACGTCGAGCTCTCCGCATCCGAAGTCCCGATCATGGATGGCAGTGCTGGCCCCTTTGTATTCCTGATTCAATCCGCTGGCCTGCAGGAGCAGGACGCGCCTAAGAAGTTTATTCGTGTCCTGCGTGAGGTGACGGTGGAGGAGGGCGATAAGCGCGCCACCTTCGTGCCTTTCGACGGGTTCAAGGTGAGCTTCGAGATTGACTTCGATCATCCCGTGTTCCGCAATCGTACGCAGAGCGCCAGTGTGGATTTCTCCAGTACGTCTTTCGTCAAGGAAGTCAGCCGGGCCCGCACTTTCGGCTTCATGCGTGATATCGAGTTCCTGCGTTCGCAGAACCTGGCGCTCGGTGGCAGTGTGGAAAACGCTATCGTGGTCGACGAGCATCGTGTACTCAACGAAGATGGCCTGCGTTACGAGGATGAATTCGTTAAGCACAAGATTCTCGATGCCATCGGCGATCTGTACCTGCTGGGTAACAGCCTGATTGGTGAGTTCAAAGGCTTCAAGTCCGGTCACGCGCTGAACAACCGTTTGCTGCGTACCCTGATCGAACAGACTGATGCCTGGGAAATGGTGACCTTCGAAGACGCCACGCTTGCGCCAATTTCCTATATGCGTCCGGTAGCGGCCGTATAACCCCTCCCTCTTTCTTGCTTTATCTCAGGCCACCTTTGGGTGGCCTTTTTTATGCTGGGCAGGTTCGGCGGGCGTCGTTTTCGTGGAGGGGCTGTCGAATTGGCGTCAAATTTTTAGACGGGCGGCAGAGGCTTCACTCATCGTCGCGTACGTGGCTGGCCAGGCGCCCGAGAGCCGCGCGCAGCCTGGGGTCGCGGATGCCTTCGGCGCTGGCCTGGATGTTCTCAGCGGCGGCCTTAGACAGGTGAAGGGTGCGACCGGTTCCGCGATTGTGGCCGCTTTGTGGTTGCACCTTGAACAGGATTTTCGTTAAGGTCGCGAATTCTTCCAGTGCCTGGAGCTGCCGTTGCAGCCTGCGCTGTTGGTAACGCAATCGAGTTGCCCAGTGACCATCGGTCACGATCAACAACAGACAACCGCCACGCCACGACGCGACATGACAGTGTTCACGGGCGGCAGGTTGTAGCTGGCTTTCGACAAGACGCTGTAAATGGGCGAGGCGTTGGGCTTCGTTGAACAGCGCTTTCAGCGGCTTGGCTTCGCGTAACAGCGTGGCGGGCGCTTGAGCCGGCAAGGGACGAAACGACATGGCAGGAAGCCTTGAGTTGCGGAGACGTCATGGTAGCAGAGCGTGCTGCCAGCTTGTGCTCCGCCATTACCAGTCCATCGGAACAGGGATGCTGGCCGCCGCGATTGCCTGAATACGGGTGTCGAGGGGATATGCGAAGCCAGTGCCGAAGTGGTTCTCAAGTGGTCTGTCAGGGGACGCCATGCACATCATCTTGCTCGACAGTCGACGCGGTTCGACTCGAACGATTCATCTCAATCTTCGTTGGTTATCGTTATCTGCGCTGCTGGCGCTTTCGTTGAGTCTGGCTGCCGGTGCTGCGCTGGGCGCCAAGTGGTTTACTGCTGAGCCGCTGACTGATAGCCGTCTGGCTGAGGCGCTCGATGTGCAGCGCCAGCAGGTCGGGGCTGTGCGTGAGGATGCTCAGCGGCAACTGGATGCCTTCGCGGCCCATGTTGCCGAGCTGCAAGCGCGCCTGACGCGTCTAGATGCCTTGGGTGAGCGTCTTACCGAGCTTGCAGACCTGGACTCCAGCGAGTTCGACTTTTCCTTGAATGTCGGCCAGGGCGGTGCCGAAGACGCGCTGGGCGCTTCTGCCTATGCGCCGCCGCCCTTTATGAATGCGCTCGATGAGCTGGCCTTGCGCGTGGACAGCCGTGAGCAGCAACTCGAAGTGTTGGAGCAATTGCTTGGCGAGCGGCGTATCAATGAGGCTGAAACCTTGTCTGGTCGGCCTGTGCTGCAGGGCTATATTTCCTCGCCCTTTGGCCGTCGGGTGCATCCGCTGACCGGACGTGTCAGCGTACACAAGGGCATCGACTTCGCGGCCAAGCGCGGCAGTGATGTGGTTGCGGTCGCGGCTGGGGTGGTGACCTTCTCTGGCCGCAAGAATGGTTATGGCAATGTTGTCGAGATCAGTCATGCCGACGGCTACACCACGCTCTACGCGCACAACCGCAGCAATGTGGTGCAGGTCGGAGATCTGGTGCAGCGCGGCCAGGCCATTGCCAAGGTAGGTAGTACCGGGCGCTCGACAGGCGCGCATGTGCATTTCGAGGTCAGCAAGAATGGCCAGCCGGTCAATCCGTCCTTGTATATCGCGCGCAATAGTGGCGAGTCGTGATGTTGCGCCTGCTGGTTATGGCCTTGAATTTGCCGCCTGTTATCCCCATCTATAGCGGCGAAGCGATGCGCTGTGAAGCTCTTGGCCGCTGTTGCTGAACGCCTTGTGCGTGCTGCTACTGGCCGAGAACGCCACTTTCCTCCCGGGGTTTTCCGGGTAGAATGCCCCCTTCGTCCGCAGCCATGCTGGCTGCCCGGCCGTCATTGACGGTGACCTCCATCCATTCGCCGGAAGACCCTGCCGATATGTTTGCGCCTTTGTTGAAAAAACTTTTCGGAAGCAAGAATGAGCGTGAAGTCAAACGCATGCTCAAAGCGGTGCAGTCCGTGAACGCCTTGGAAGAGCAGGTGATCGCACTCTCGGACGAGCAACTGCGGGGCAAAACCGAAGAGTTCAAGGCTCGTTTGAGCAAGGGTGAAACCCTCGACCAAATACTGCCGGAGGCCTTTGCCGTTGCGCGTGAGGCGGGCAAGCGTGTGATGGGCATGCGCCATTTCGATGTGCAGCTAATCGGTGGTATGACCCTGCACGAAGGCAAGATCGCCGAAATGCGAACCGGTGAGGGCAAGACCCTGGTGGGCACCCTGGCCGTTTACCTTAATGCGCTGTCCGGCAAGGGCGTGCACGTGGTGACCGTCAACGAATACCTGGCACGCCGTGACGCCAACTGGATGCGTCCGCTGTACGAATTTCTCGGCCTGAGCGTCGGTATCGTCACCCCGTTCCAGCCGCCGGAAGAAAAGCGCGCGGCCTATGCTGCTGATATCACCTACGGCACCAACAACGAATTTGGCTTCGACTACCTGCGCGACAACATGGCGTTCAGCCTGGAAGACAAGTTCCAGCGCGAACTGAATTTCGCTGTGATCGACGAAGTCGACTCCATCCTTATCGATGAGGCCCGTACGCCGCTGATCATCTCCGGCCAGGCCGAAGACAGCTCCAAGCTGTACATCGAGATCAACAAGCTGATCCCGCGCCTCACTCGTCACATTGAAGAGGAAGAGGGCGTCGTCACTCAGGAAGGGCATTACAAGGTCGATGAGAAGACCCGTCAGGTCGAACTCAACGAAGCGGGCCACCAGTACGTCGAGGAACTGCTTACTACAGTCGGTCTGCTAGCTGAGGGCGAGAGCCTCTACTCTGCGCACAATCTGGGCTTGCTGACTCACGTATATGCCGGTCTGCGTGCTCATACCCTGTTCCATCGCAACATCGAATACATCGTGCAGAACGGTCAGGTGATCCTGATTGACGAGCACACTGGCCGTACCATGCCGGGTCGCCGCCTGTCTGAAGGCCTGCACCAGGCCATCGAGGCCAAGGAAGGGGTGAACATCCAGGCCGAGAGTCAGACGCTGGCCTCGACCACCTTCCAGAATTACTTCCGTCTATATAACAAGCTCTCCGGCATGACCGGTACCGCCGACACCGAGGCGTTCGAGTTCCGCCAGATCTATGGCCTCGATGTCGTCGTGATCCCGACCAACAAATCTGTCGCGCGCAAGGATTTCAACGACCTGGTCTACCTGACCCAGGAAGAGAAGTACCAGGCGATCATCGCCGATATCAAGGACTGCCAGGCCCAGGGCCGGCCGATTCTGGTCGGTACGGCGACCATCGAGACCTCCGAGTACGTCAGCCAGTTGCTGGACAAGGAAGGTATCGAGCACAAGGTGCTCAACGCCAAATTCCACGATAAGGAAGCCGAGATCATCGCCCAGGCAGGCCGTCCGGGGGCGCTGACCATCGCCACCAACATGGCCGGCCGCGGTACCGACATCCTGTTGGGCGGCAATTGGGAAGTGGAAGTCGCTGCCCTGGAAAATCCTAGCGACGAGCAGATCGCGCAGATCAAGGCCGAATGGCAGAAGCGTCACCAGCAGGTGATCGAGGTCGGCGGCCTGCATGTGATCGCTTCCGAGCGTCACGAATCGCGGCGTATCGACAACCAGCTACGTGGCCGTGCAGGCCGCCAGGGCGATCCGGGTTCCAGCCGTTTCTACCTGTCGCTGGAAGACAACCTGATGCGTATTTTCGCCTCTGATCGGGTGAAGAACTTCATGAAGGCGCTCGGCATGCAGGCTGGCGAGGCCATCGAGCACCGCATGGTCACCAATGCCATCGAAAAGGCCCAGCGCAAGGTCGAGGGCCGCAACTTCGACATGCGTAAGCAACTGCTTGAGTTCGATGACGTAGCCAACGAGCAGCGCAAGGTGATCTACCACATGCGCAACAGCCTGCTGGCTGCGGAGAACGTCGGCGACACCATCGCCGAGTTCCGCGAGGAGGTGTTGGGTGCTGCCGTCAATGGCCACATTCCGCCGCAGTCGATGCCGGAACAGTGGGACGTAGCGGGCCTGGAGTCGACCCTACAAAGCGATTTCGGCATCAAACTGCCGATCCAGCAGTGGCTGGACGAAGACGACAAGCTGTACGAGGAAACCCTGCGCGAGCGCATCCTTGCCGAGCTGATCGCTGCCTACAACGAGAAGGAAACCCAGGCCAGCGCCGAAGCCCTGCGTACCTTCGAGAAGCAGATTCTGTTACGCGTGCTCGATGACCTGTGGAAAGACCATCTGTCGACCATGGATCACCTGCGTCACGGTATTCACCTGCGTGGTTATGCGCAGAAGAACCCCAAGCAGGAGTACAAGCGCGAGTCCTTCACCCTGTTCCAGGAGCTGCTGGAGTCGATCAAGCGCGACGCCATCCGCGTACTCAGCCATGTGCAGGTGCGCCGCGAAGATCCGGCCGAAGAGGAAGCCCGCCTGCGCCGCGAAGCCGAGGCCATGGCTGAGCGTATGCAGTTCCAACACGCCGACGCTTCTGCGCTGGCCGAGGACGAAGGCAGCGCCGCAGAAGGTGACGTGGCGGCAGCCGTAGCGCCGGTGCGTAGCGAGAACAAGGTGGGTCGTAACGAACCCTGTCCTTGTGGCTCGGGCAAGAAGTACAAGCACTGCCACGGCCAGATCGGTTGATCATGACCGTGGTGCGCCGCTAAAGGCGCTTGCAGTAGAGAGGGCTTCGGCTATGCTGCCTGCGCCCTCGCTAACGCCGCGACGGCTTTGCTGTTCGCGGCGTTTTACCATCTTTCAGACCGCCTGGCGGTCGGCAACGTCTCACAAGGAGTTCACCTCATGGCTGTTGGTCTTGGCCCGCTGTCTACCCTGCACCCGGTTCCTGGTTTCGAGCTGGGTATCGCCTCGGCCGGTATCAAGCGCCCAGGGCGCAAGGACGTGGTGGTGATGCGCTGCGCCGAAGGTTCGCGCATTGCCGGGGTCACCACCACCAACGCCTTCTGCGCTGCGCCGGTGTTGATCACTCGCGAGCGTCTGGGTGGTGAGGTGCGCTACCTTTTGACCAACACCGGCAATGCCAACGCCGGCACCGGCCCTGATGGCCTGGCTCGCGCCCGCCGTGCCTGCGCACGCCTGGCCGAGCTGACCGGTGTTGCCGAAAGCGCCGTGCTGCCGTTCTCCACCGGGGTAATCGGCGAGCCGCTGCCGGTCGAGAAAATCGAGGCCGCGCTGCAGGCCGCGCTGGATGATCTCAATACCGACAACTGGGAAGCTGCCGCCACCGGCATCATGACCACCGACACCCTGCCCAAGGGTGCCAGTCGCCAGTTCCAGCACGATGGCGTGACCGTCACCGTGACCGGCATCTCCAAGGGCGCCGGGATGATTCGCCCGAACATGGCCACCATGCTCGGCTACATCGCCACCGATGCCAAGGTCGCTCAGGGTGTGCTGCAGGATCTGGTGCGCGACGCGGCGAACAAGTCCTTCAACCGCATCACCATCGACGGTGACACCTCCACCAACGATTGCTGCATGCTCATCGCCACCGGCCAGGCCGCACTGCCGGAAATCGCCGAGGCATCCGGCGAGCTGTTCGCCAAGCTCAAGCAGGCGGTATTCGAGGTGTTTATGGACGTGGCACAGGCCATCGTCCGTGACGGTGAAGGTGCGACCAAGTTCGTCACCGTACAGGTCAACGGCGGCGGCACCCATCAGGAGTGCCTGGACGTGGCCTACGCCGTGGCCCATTCGCCGCTGATCAAGACGGCGCTGTTCGCCTCCGACCCCAACTGGGGGCGCATTCTTGCCGCTGTCGGCTATGCCGGCGTGCCGCAACTGGACGTGAGCAAGATCGACGTGTTCCTCGGTGAGGTCTGCATCGCCAGCAAGGGCGCGCGCGCCACCACTTACACCGAAGAGCAGGGCGCGGCGGTGATGGCGCGTGAGGAAATCACCATCCGCATCGAGCTGGGTCGTGGTGATTGCAGCGAGACCATCTGGACCACTGATCTGTCCCACGAGTACGTGAAGATCAACGCCGAATACCGCACCTAAACCGCTACAAGCAGCAAGCCATAAGCGCCAGGTAAAAGCGTGGAGTGCCCTCTTTTGCAGCTACTTTCATTCCCGCGCCTCATGCCCCCATGACGCGCGGGAATTTGCTATTTGCAGGTCTGACTTTTAACGTCGTGTCACGGCACTCAACTTGATAGAGGCATGGGTAATGGCTTTGCAATTGGTAGTGGGCGACAAGAATTACTCTTCCTGGTCGTTACGTGCGGCGTTGGCCGTCGAGCTGAGCGGTGCCGTTTGCGAAGAGCTGCGGGTGCGCCTGTATCAGCCTGACAGCCGTGCCCGCCTACTGAATCATTCGCCGACCGGCAAGGTGCCGGTGCTGGTGACCGAGCATGGCCCTGTCTGGGATTCGCTGGCGATTGCCGAGTACCTGGCCGAACGCTTCCCCGAGGCGCAGTTGTGGCCGCAGGATGTCGCTGCACGCGCGTTGGCACGCAGCCTGTGCGCCGAGATGCACAGCGGCTTCGGGGCTCTGCGCAGCCATCTGCCGATGGATCTGGCACGCGACCAGGCGCTGGCTGAAGTGCCGACAGACGCCATGGCTGATATTGAGCGAGTTTGCTCTCTGTGGGCCGATTGCCGCGCACGCTTTGGCGCTGAAGGCGAGTTTCTCTTCGGGCGCGCCACTTTGGTCGATGCCTTCTACGCACCGGTCGCTGCGCGTCTGCGCAGCTATCGTGTCGCCCTGCCGCTGGTGGCGGCTGCGTATGTTGAGACGATCTATCAATGGCCTGCATTCGTGCGTTGGCATGAGGCGGCCCTGCAGGAGGTCAAGCGGTGAAACGCGTTCACGTTGCAGCGGCGGTCATTCGAGGTATTGATGGCCGTATCCTGATTGCCAGGCGCCCGCAGGACAAGCATCAGGGCGGCTTGTGGGAGTTCCCAGGTGGCAAGGTGGAAGAGGGCGAGGCAGTGAGCGTGGCGCTGGCGCGTGAGCTGGAGGAGGAGTTGGCCATTCGCCCGACAGTGGCGCGCCCGCTGATCCAGATTCGCCATGACTACCCGGACAAGCAGGTGCTGCTGGATGTCTGGGAGGTCACCGCCTTTACTGGCGAGCCGCACGGCGCCGAAGGCCAGCCACTGGCCTGGGTCAGTGAGCGGCAACTGTTGGGATACGAATTTCCCGCCGCCAACAAGCCGATCGTCGCTGCCGCACGTCTACCGGAGCGTTACCTGATTACGCCAGATGGTATCGAGTCGGCTGATCTATTGAGCGGTGTACGTGCGGCGCTGGCGCAGGGCGCGCGCCTGATTCAACTGCGTGCGCCGAATATGTTCGACGCGCAGTACCGCGATCTGGCTGTGGACATTCAAGGGCTGTGCGCAGGCAAGGCGCAACTGATGCTCAAGGGGCCGCTGGAGTGGCTGGGCGATTTTCCGGCGGCTGGCTGGCACCTCACGGCCGAACAACTGCGCAAATACGCCGCCCACGGTCGGCCATTTCCCGAGCAGCGTTGGCTGGCAGCGTCCTGTCACAGCGCCGAGGAGCTCGAACTGGCAATGCAGATGGGCGTGGATTTCGTCACGCTGTCTCCCGTACAGGCCACCGCGACGCATCCTGAGGCGCAGCCTTTGGGTTGGGAGGCCGCGAGCGAGCTGCTCACGCAATGCAACCTGCCAGCCTATCTGCTGGGCGGTGTCGGCCCTGCCGATATCGAACGCGCCTGGCAGATCGGCGCCCAGGGCGTGGCGGGCATCCGCGCGTTCTGGTCGGCGAACGGCTCGTAGGGCGGACCGGAACGCCCTACGCGCTGGCCGCACGGTCGGTAGGAGCGGATTTATCCGCGAAGAGCGGATGGCACCGAGGCCATGATGATCGCGAATAAATTCGCTCCTACAGAAGCACCACTCCTGCGTCTGGATGCACAGCCCGTAGGGCGGACTCAGGAGCGCCAGTGAACAGTCCGTCAGTCCATGCCAGCTTCGGCACCACGACTCCCCCCGAGACTCCTGCCTCGCTCCTACGTCCATACATGAGCTCCAGCGCCGGCCTATGGCTTGTCCGCTGCCTTCCACAGCACCTCGGCGATCCCCTGGCGCTTGGCGATCAGGCGTGCAGCGACGAACAGTAAGTCGGAGAGGCGGTTGACGTAGGCCAGACCTTCGCTGCGCAGTGGCTCCACTGCATTGAGGTGCTGGCAGCGGCGCTCGCTGCTGCGGGCGAAGCTGCGGCAAACGTGGGCTAGGGCGATCAAACGGGAGCCGCCCGGCAGGATGAAATTTTCCAGCGGGCCGACTTCATCGTTCCAGCGGTCGATGACGGCTTCCAGGCGCTCGACTTCTGCCTGCTGCAGGGCCTGGTACTCAGGCATTGCCAGTTCGCCCCCAAGATCGAACAGGCGGTGCTGGCAGGGGCCGAGCACCTCTATCAATTCTTGCAGTCCCGTGCACTGTGTTGCCGCCTCTTCCAGTTCGGCCAGCAGCAGGCCCAGTTGGCTGTTGAGGGTGTCCAGCTCACCGATGGCTTCGATGCGTGGATGGTCTTTGCCTACCCGGCGGCCATCAGCCAGGCCGGTTTCGCCTTTATCGCCGGTGCGTGTGTAGATCTTGGAAAGGCGGTAACCCATGGTTCAGAGTCCTGCGTGGCTGTCGGGTACGGTGGTCAGTGGCAAGCGCAGGATGAAGCAGGTGCCTTGGCCGGCGCGCGAGTGCACTTCCATCTGTCCCTTGTGGTTGTTGGTGATGATGAAGTACGACACGGCCAATCCCAGGCCTGTGCCCTGGCCGACTTCCTTGGTGGTGAAAAACGGCTCGAAGATGCGCTTGCGCACCGCTTCGCTCATGCCGGTGCCGTTGTCCTCGACCTGAATCTCCGCCCAGTGACCAGCCTGGCGCGTACGCAGGGTGATGCGTCCGGGGGCATCGCGCTCTTCGTTCTGGTGGATGGCCTGAGCGGCGTTTTTCAGCAGATTGAGTAGCACCTGTTCGAGTTCATTGGCGGTGGCAGCCACTGGTCCCAGGTTGGCGTCGAATTCGCGGACGATTTCCAAGGTTTTGAAGTCGAAGCCGTCTGCCAGGTCGAAGTCGTTGCCGGCGATATCCAGCGCCTGGTCGATCAGTGCCGGTAGATCACAAGGTGCTAGCTGGCGGTTGCTACGGCGGCTGAAACTGAGCATATGGCTGACGATCTTGGCGGCGCGCTGACCGGCTTGCTGAATGCCGTCGAGCATGCGCGGAATGTCGCGTGCGCGCAGGTACTGATCGATGGCTGGCAGGCTCACGCCAGCCTGGTCGGCCTGCTCCAGGTTCTTCTCCAGTTCTGGCGATAGGCGCCTGCGGATGTTCTGCACGTTGTGCAGGATGGCGCCCAGGGGATTGTTGATCTCGTGCGCCATGCCCGCCGCCAGGCCGCCGACCGAGAGCATTTTCTCCGACTGCACCATCATTTCTTCCAGCGACAGGCGTTGGGTGATGTCGTCGATACGAATGACCACGCCGCGCCCGCTGCCGCCCATCAGCGGGTAGAAGGTCAGTGCGTAGTGCAGTGGCTCTTCATCCTTGAGCCAGGTAACGCGCTCGATTTTTTCTACCCGCAGTTGCTCGGCGGTGCGTTTGAGTTGCGCCAGGAAGGGTTTGAGTGACGGGAAGGCAAGGAAGACCGGTTGATTAAGGGCCTCGTCCAGAGGTGTGCCGGAGAGTGCGCTGGCCTCCTGGTTCCATTGGGTGACGTAGAGCTGCTCGTCGAGGGCGATCAGCGCCGAGGGCATAGAGTCGATAATGCTGTTGAGGTAATTCTGGAAGCCGGTGAGCTTCTTCTCGATCTTGCTGCGTACCTGTACTTCCAGCTCCAGCTTGCGGTTGGAGTGGCGGGTTTCCTCGGCGAGCCTTTGCGCTTGGTCGAAAGCCTGTTGGGCGTCGTCACGCGCGCCCTTGAGCTGCTGTTCGCGGGCCTGCATACGCGTGAGCATGGTGTTGAAGGCGTCAGCCAAGCTGCCGATTTCGTCCTGATTGCCGCGGTTGGCGCGCAGCGCATAGTTTTCCTCGCGGGTGACCTGGCGCGAGAGTTCTTCCAGGCGGCGAATCGGCTTGGTGATCAGGCGGCGAATCTGCCGGGCGACCAGGAACCAGAGCGCCACGCTGAGCGCGAGGATGGCCAGGCTGGCGGTCAGGGTGCCGGTGTAGAAGGCGCCGGGGAGTTCGCTCGATGCCACCAGCAGCAAAGCGCCGGGGCGACCGCTGGGGTGCGGCAAGTCCACCAGCAGATTGGTGCGAAAGGCTGTCTCGCGCCAGCGCTCCAGTTCGTCGAGGCGCTGCGGTAACTGCAGTTTTTCGCCGCGCTGCAGTTGCGCCAGGCTATTGCCGTTGCTGTCGTAAATCACGGCTGCGCGCAGTGGCGCGTACTCGTCCAGGCGCTTGAGCACCATCGCGGCGGATCTGGACGAGTGCAGAGCCTCGCTGCTCAGGGCTGGGCTGGCGATCAATCGGCCTAGGGTGTGCAGCGCCTGCGGCGCCATGCTTTGCTGGGTGATCCAGTAGGCCGCGCTGATGAAGGTCAGGTTGGCGACCAGTAAGACGGCGCTGAGCAGTACCAGTAGGGCCGCGAGCAGTTTGCGGCCGACGGGCAGGTTTTCGAGGCGCTGGCGCAGGGTCATGGGTTCGGTGCGTTTGGCGGGCGAGCTGGCAGGTTAGCGCGCTCGCGTTGTCATTGCTATGCCGGGCAAGGCCGCGCCGGTTGGCTTAGTTCTGGGGAAGGCCACGCGCTGCCAGGTGCCTGAGCAGGCGTTGGTGCACCTGCTGCAAATGGGGCAAGCGCAAGCCATGACGTTCGGCGGCGACGCAGGCATAGCCGAGCAGATAGCTGATCTCGGTACGACGCCCTTGGCTCACGTCCTGGTGCATCGAGCAATAGTTGGCCGCAGTGGCATCGATTACGCGTAGCACTTCTTCGTGCAGGTGTTCAGCCGCCGCTGTTTGCGTGCAGGCGTGCAGCAGTTCGGTGAGTTCCGCGCATATGTTGGCGACTTCGACTGGATAGTCGCGCAGGCCGCCGTTGCGGCAGTCATGCAATACGGTCAACGGATTGATTGCGCAATTGAGTGCCAGCTTACGCCAGAGCCGGGCGAGGATGTCCGCGCTCCACTGGTGGGGGATGCCCGCTGCTTGCAGGTCTTCCAGCCACTTTGGTGCAGCGGGTAGCAACGGGTCGCCCAGCCAGTTATGGCCAGCTCCGGCGAAAACCACCTGGAAGTCGGCCTGGCGAAACGCGCCCTCGGTGCTTGAGGCATATACGCAGCGGCGGCCCTGCAGATGTTGCGCTACGGCATCCTGGCTGCCGAGGCCGTTCTGCAGCAGCACTATGCTTGCATCTGCCGTTAGACGGTGGGCCAGTTGCCTGGCCGCTTCGAGCGCGTCATAGGCTTTGCTGGCCAGCAGCAGGTGCTGGATTGGCGTGTCGCTATCCAGCGTTTCCGCCGGGATGGCATAGCGCTGTGGTAGGCCCTGTTCGATCAGGGTCAGGCCACCGGCTCGGGTGTAGTCGGCAAGGCGTTCGGCATTGCGCAGGATCAGCCGCACCGGCAGTCCAGCGCGAGCCAGACGGGCGGCCCAGAGTGTGCCTAGGCTGCCGGCGCCAAGTACGTGCCAAGTCATGCTTGTGGCAGGCGTAGTGCGGTGACACGGCCACTGGCGTAGGCATCGGGCAGGATTCGCTCGGCATGCTGCAGCACCTGATCGACCTCGACGGGCAGGGCCTTGATATCCAGACCAACCAGGCTGATACCCGCTTTGAGGGTGATGAAGCCTTCGCTGGTCTTGAACGCCTTGAGGTTGAGGCCGTCATGCAGGCGCTTGAAACTGCTCGGCGAGCATTCGTGCAGGTCTTCGAGCAGGGTGATCAGGCCGAAATGGTTGTCGTCCAAGCGCGCCAGCACATCGAGTGGGCGTACCAGTTGCTGCAGACGGCGGGCGATGCCGTGCACCAGTTCGTTGTAAAAGCGCTCGCCATGTTTGCTGCGTAGCTCGTTGGCTTCTTGCAGGCCGATCAGCAGGTAGCACAGGGCGCCACCGCGTGATTCCACCTGGCGCAGGCAGTCAGCCATCTTCTGGCGCAGGTAACGCGGATTGCCCAGGCCGGTGAGTGGGTCGACTAGATTGCGCCGTTCGAGGCTGGCGATGCTTTGGGTGAGCATGCGTTTTTCCTGTAGCAAGCGCTGCAGGGTGTTGCACAGACGGTCTGCCGCGTATACGCGCGGCACCAGTTGCTCGTTCATCGCCGCCTTGCTGATGAAGTCGTCGACGCCACGGTCGAAGGCCTCGCCCAGCACGTTTTCGCCTTCCTTGCCGGTGAGCAGGATGATGTAGGTGTAATGGTCGGCCATTTCGTCGAGCTGGCGCACCCGTGAAGTCAGCTCCAGGCCGTCTATCTCGGGCATCAGCCAGTCGGCCAGGAGCACGCTGGCCGGTCGCTGTTCGAGTTGGCCGAGGGCCTCGGTGGCGCTGCTGGCAAAACGTACGTCCTGATAACCCGCTTGAGTCAGAGCGCGGCCGATCATGGCGCTGGAAAACTTGGCGTCGTCCACCACCAGGATGCTGAGATGGGGGTTGGGCATAGGTGGGCTCGTGGGCAGCAAAGAGAAGGGTGGGCCAAAAGGCAGGTAACAGTCTGGTTATAATGGGCCCGCTATCGTTATCGTCAAGTCAGGCGCGCTTACTCCGTGAAGAGTATCGTGCCGTCCATCAGGAGCTCGCTCATGCCTTCGTTCGACGTGGTGTCGGAACTGGACAAACACGAACTGACCAATGCGGTCGACAATGCCATCAAGGAACTCGACCGCCGCTTCGATCTGCGAGGTAAATGCAGCATCGAGAGCAAAGATAAAACCCTCACGCTGACCGCCGAAGCCGAGTTCATGCTTGAACAGGTGCTCGACATCGTGCGTGGCAGCTTGATCAAACGCAAGATCGACAGCCAGTGCATGGAAGCCAAGGACCCCTATGCTTCGGGCAAGGTGATGAAGCAGGAGATCACCTTCCGCGAAGGTATCGACAAGGAGTTGGCGAAAAAGATCGTCGCGCACATCAAAGATGCCAAGCTCAAGGTACAGGCTGCCATTCAGGGCGAGCAGGTACGGGTAACCGGCAAGAAGCGCGATGACCTGCAAGAAGCCATCGCTTTGCTGCGCGGTCATGAATTTGGCATGCCGCTGCAGTTCAACAACTTCCGCGATTGAACCTTTAGTGCACCAAGGCGTCGCAACCTTGATAGCACTTTAACCGCCATGGCATGCCATGGCGGTTTCGTTTCATGCATAGGACACAGGAGCAACCCATGGAGATGAACGTCGACGAACTGGTCAAGCTATCCGAGGCTTGGCTGCCCGTCGTGCTGGAGTACAGCGGCAAGCTGACCCTGGCGCTGGTTACGCTACTGATCGGTTGGTGGTTGATCGGCAAGTTGACCAACAGCATTGGTCGCTTGCTTGAAGGGCGTAAGGTCGATCGTGCGCTGAGCGGTTTCATTGGCAGCCTCGTCAGCATCGTGATGCGAATTTTGCTGCTGATCAGCGTAGCCTCGATGATCGGTGTGGAGACCACCTCTTTCATCGCCATGATCGGTGCTGCTGGTCTGGCTATTGGTCTGGCCTTGCAGGGTAGCCTGGCGAACTTCGCCGGTGGCGTGCTGATCATGTTCTTTCGCCCGTTCCGCGCCGGTGACTGGATCGAGGCGCAGGGTGTATCCGGTAGCGTCGACAGCATCCAGATCTTCCATACCACGTTGAAAACTGCTGATAACAAAGTGGTGATCGTGCCCAATGGCTCGCTGTCCAACGGCCACATCACTAACTACTCGCGCGAGCCTCGGCGGCGCGCCGAGATTGTCGTTGGCATCGATTACTCCAGCGATATCAAGCGTGCCCGTGAGGTGCTGCTGGAGATTGCCAATGATCCGCGTGTGCATCGTGATCCTGAGCCGGTGGTATTCGTCACGGGGCTTGGTGACAACGCGGTGAATCTGTCGATGCGCGTGTGGGTCAACACCGGCGATTTCTGGCCCGTGACCTTCGAGTTCATCGAACTGGCCAAGGAGCGGCTGACTGCCGCCGGGATTGGCATTCCCTTCCCGCAGCGTGTGGTGCACATGGCCAAGGCCGACTGATTGCAGCCCTGATACGCAAGAGCCCCGGCATGTCCGGGGCTCTTTGCATGTGGCCTCAGGCCTTTTCCAGCGTCGGCGGCTCTTCAGCCTCCGGCGGGGCCTGCAGATCGCGCCGCCATTGCAGGACGATCAACAGCAGAGTCGGTACGCCCATCAGTGCTGTGGCGAGGAAGAAATGGGCATAGCCGAGTTTCTCCACCATGACGCCTGAATAGCCGCCGATCAGCCTGGGTAGCAGCAGCATGATCGAGCTGAGCAGGGCGTATTGGGTGGCGGAGAATTTCAGGTTGGTCAGACTCGACAGGTAAGCGACGAAAGCCGAGGTCGCCAGGCCGGCGCTGAAGTTGTCGCAACTGATGGTCACCACCAGCATCTGCAGGTGTGCGCCCATGCCCACCAGGGCCATGAACAGCAGGTTGGTCGCGGCCGAAGCCAGGGCGCCGGCGAAGAGAATTGGCATGATGCCGAAGCGTACGATCAACAGACCGCCAGCCCCAGCACCGAGCAGGGTCATGATCAGGCCGAAAATCTTGCTGACGCTGGCGATCTGCTCTTTGGTAAATCCTTGGTCGATGTAGAACACGTTGGCCATCACCCCCATCACCGTATCCGACAGGCGATAGGTGGCGATCAGCGACAGCAGCAGCAGTGCCTGCCAGCGGTAGCGCAGGATGAAATCGTTGACTGGCGTGAGTACCGGCGCCATGCCGCCCCAGAACAGGCTGGAAATCGACAGGCCGGTCAGCAGGGTATAAAGCAGTGCGCGCAAGAAGGCACGGTCGTAATAGAGCAGATCCTGCAGGCTCATCTGCCCCTGGAAGACCAGGCTCAGGTCGCTCTCGTAGAACTGTGTGGCCATCGCCGGTATCGAGATCAGCAGGATGATCAGCAGCAGGACGGAGAGCAACTGATGGAAGAAACCGTACTTAGCGGCTGCGGTTTTCAGTACCGGCGCCAGGCCGCCCCAGAACAACCCCGAGGCGCACACGCAGGTCAGCGCCGTGTAGAGCAGCGCACGCAGGAAGGCGCGGTCGTTGTACAGCAGCTCTTGTGCGCTGACGTTGCCCATCAGCATTGGCAGCAGGTCGCTCTGGTAGAACTGAATGAACATCGTCGGCACGGAAATCACCAGCACGATCACCGCCAGAATCGACAGCAACTGATGAAAGAAACCGTGCTTTGGCGGTGTTGCCTGGATAGGTGTCGGCGCCGCGGGCTCACGCATCCAGATCGAGGTGAGTAAGCCAGGCAGCATAAGCAGGGCGAACACCAGATAGGTGCCCGTCCAGGCGCTGAACTGGTAGTCCTTGGCGGTGGAGCCGAAGCCTTCGGCGAAGTACAGGGCGCCGGCCGTGGCCAGCAGCGCTGCGACTCGGTAGCCGGTCATATAGGCCGCGGCCAGCGCGGCCTGGTGTTCGTCGCCGAGAATTTCCAGGCGGTAGGCATCGACGGCGATATCCTGGGTGGCCGATGCAAAAGCCACCAGCACGGCTAGGGCGATCAGCGAGGACAGGTGCGTCTGCGGGTCGAAGTTGGCCATGCCAATCAGGCCGATGGCCACCAGACCTTGCGCCAGCACTAGCCAGGAGCGGCGCCTGCCGAGTTTGCCGAGCAGGGGCAAGCGCCATTGATCGAGCATCGGCGCCCACACCCATTTGAAGGCGTAGGCCAGGCCGATCAGGCTCGCGAAGCCGATGGTTTCGCGAGCCACACCGGCCTCGCGCAGCCAGACCGATAGCGTCGAAAACACCAGCATGTAAGGCAGGCCTGCGGCAAAGCCTAAGAGCAGAAGTGCCAGTGTGGCGGGGTTGGCGTAGGTGGCGAGGGCTTCTCGCCAGGATTTACGTGGCATTGGGTTTGAGTCTGGGGGTAGCGGTTTGGTTGCGCGCACTCTAACTGGAGAGCTCCGTTTGACGCCAGCCGTGGCGGCGCATATCCACACGTTCGTTCAGAATGCTCACGCCCTCGGCTCGCAAGCGTGCGCGCTGTTCGCTACCGGAGGCTGTTCCTGCAGGTAGGCTGAGGCGCCCGCCCGCGGCGATCACGCGGTGCCAGGGCAGGCGAGTCCCTTCTGGCAATTGGCTCAAGGTTCGCCCGACCCAGCGCGCGGCACGGCCCAGCCCGGCCAGGCTGGCCAATTCGCCGTAACTGATGACCTTGCCTGCGGGTATCTGTGCCAGTGCCAGATACAGTGCCTCGCGCCGGGCGTCGAGGCTGGCTGACGCGGGATATTGCATCGCTACTTGTCTATCCATATGAGGGGCGTACCTGGCGTGCTGAAAAAAATTCGACAGTGCCGCTGAGCTGAAAGTGCTGAACTCTGTTGCATCACGTCGGTCAGCTCTTGCTCTGGTGCTGGGCGTCCTCATAATGCCCGGCTTTTGCCACTCCCGAGCCGATTGTTTTTGCCATGCCGCGTTCAGCTTCTGTTTCCCTGCTCAGTCTGAGCATCGCCCTGTTCAGTGCTCCCGTCCTTGCCGATACCGTCTGGTTGAAGAATGGCGACCGCCTCACCGGCACCATTCGTGTCTTCGACGGCAGTAAGCTGCTGTTGCAGACTGACTATGGCGGCTCGATTCCGCTTGATTGGAAGAAAGTGGCCACTCTGGAGAGCGATCACGAACTGCTGGTCAAGATGGGCCCCGTCGATGGCGAGCGCGCCAAGTCACTGCTGGCGGCCGAGCCGGGCAAGGTCACCTTGGCCAATGGCGAGGCGCCGAAGACAGTGGAGCTGGCGCAGATCGAGCAGATCATGAAACCCAAGCCGCTGGTCGAGGATTTCGTCTGGAAGGGCAATATCGACCTGGCTATGGACTACAAGCGCGCCGAAAGCGACACCGATGACTATGACGTGGACATCGATACCCAAGCCCGTCACGGGCAATGGCGGCACAACGCGCAGGCGGAGTACAACCGCGAGCTAAAGGACGACGTGGTCAGCACCGACAACTGGTCGACCGAGTACGCCCTCGACCGCTTCCTGACGGAGAAACTGTTCTGGCAGGGCCGTCTCGAATACAAGCGTGATCGAGTCGAGGAGCTGGAGCGTCAGCGCACGGTTGGTACGGGGCCGGGTTATCAGTTTTGGGATGACGAGCTGGGCGCGTTCTCCGTCGCCACTCTGGCCAACCGCAGTGACTACAGTTTCAGCAACGGTGAGCGCAATCGTTTCTACGAGCTCAGCGTGAAGTGGGATTACAACCGTTACTTGGTCGGTAAGACGGTGGAGCTGTTCAGCACCGGTGAGGTTGGCAGGCCGCTCAGTGGCGCTGCCGATTTCAGCCTGGATGCTGAAGTGGGTCTGCGCTACAAGGTCACCGACTGGGCTTCGCTGAACATGAAGGCCGAGAAGGATGTGGTCAGTGGTGCCGAAGGCGATCTGGATGAAACCCGCTACACCCTTGGTTTTGGTGTTGGCTGGTAAGTTTCAGACGAGCGCTAAAGAAAAAGCCCGGAATCGCTTCCGGGCTTTTTCGTTTCAAGGCTCTTCCTGAGGCTTGTTGCGCCATCCACCGCCGCCTGGCAGCAGCAGGTTGAGCGCCAGTGCGCTGATGGCGCACAGGGATATGCCCGACAGAGCGAACTCCTTGCCGCCAATCACCATACCTCCGATACCGAATACCAGAGTGATCGAGACAATCACCAGATTGCGGGCCTCGGACAGATCCACCTGATGACGGATCAGGGTGTTGAGGCCAACCACGGCAATGGAGCCGAACAGCAGGCAGAGAATGCCGCCCATCACGGGTACCGGAATGGCCTGCAGCGCGGCGCCGAACTTGCCGATGAAGGCCAGGGCGATAGCGAAGATCGCCGCCCAGGTCATCACTTTGGGGTTGAAGCTCTTGGTCAGCATCACCGCGCCGGTGACTTCGGCGTAGGTGGTATTGGGCGGGCCGCCGAACAGGCCAGCAGCGGATGTGGCCAGGCCGTCACCGAGCAGGGTGCGGTGCAGACCGGGCTTGCGTACGAAATCCTTACCGGTGACGGTGCCGACGGCGATCACTCCGCCGATGTGTTCGATGGCTGGCGCCAGGGCAACCGGCACCATATACAGGATGGCACCCAGGTGGAACTCAGGAGCCATGAACTTGGGCATGGCCAGCCAGGGTGCGGCGGCGATGCTGCTGGTATCGATCACCCCGAAATAGGCCGAGAGCAAGCAGCCGACCACGATACCGGAGAGAATCGGCACCAGGCGGAACAGGCCGCTACCGAGCACGGCCACCAGTACGGTGGTTGCCAGGGCGGGAATGGAAATGAACATCGCGGTTTGATACGGCACAAGCTCTGCTGCGCCGTCGCCGGTCTTGCCCATGGCCATATTTACGGCGACTGGCGAGAGCGCCAGGCCGATGGAGATGACCACCGGGCCGATCACCACGGGCGGCAGAATACGGTCGATGAAGCCAGGGCCTTTCACCTTCACGGCCAGCCCCAGGAGCATATAAACGAAGCCTGCGGCCACTACGCCGCCGAGTACCGCTGGCATGCCGAACTCACCCTTGGCAGCGATGATCGGGGCGATAAAGGCGAAGCTGGACGCCAGGAACACCGGCACCTGACGACCGGTCGCCAGTTGAAACAGCAGGGTACCGAGGCCGGCGGTGAACAGCGCCACATTGGGGTCCATACCGGTGATCAGCGGCATTAGCACCAGGGCGCCGAACGCGACGAAGAGCATCTGCGCGCCGGAAAGGATCTGCTTGGGCAGCGGATCGTTGTACTCGCTCATGCTCAGGCGTCCTTCTGCTTGGTACCGAAGATCTTGTCACCGGCATCGCCAAGCCCAGGGATGATGTAGCCGTGCTCGTTAAGGCACTGGTCGATGGAGGCGGTGTAGATAACGACATCTGGGTGAGCGTCATTGACTGCCTTGATGCCTTCGGGGGCGGCAACCAGCACCATGGCGCGGATTTCCTTGCAGCCGGCTTTTTTCAGCAGATCGATGGTGGCAACCATGGAGCCGCCGGTGGCCAGCATCGGGTCGATGATCAGGGCCAGGCGCGAGTCGATTTCCGGCGCCAGCTTTTCCAGGTAGGTGTGTGCTTGCAGGGTTTGTTCGTTGCGCGCGACGCCAACGGCGCTGACCTTGGCACCAGGGATCAGGCTGAGCACGCCGTCGAGCATGCCGATACCGGCGCGCAGGATTGGCACCACGGTGATCTTTTTGCCTGCGATCTTCTGCGCTTGCACCGGGCCGGCCCAGCCTTGAATCTCGTAGGGCTCCAGTGGCAGGTCGTTGGTGGCCTCGTAGGTCAGCAGGGCGCCCACTTCCTGAGCCAGCTCACGGAAGTTTTTGGTGCTGATATCGGCGCGGCGCATCAGGCCGATCTTGTGACGAATCAGTGGGTGGCGAATCTCGCGAATGGGCATGGGTCTCTCTCCGACTGGCTGAACATCCGCCCACACCACAGCGACCACTGCGACGATGAGCATGCGCAGGGCGTGCTCATACAGCGTGCGGACTGATCGAGGGGCGACGGGTTGTGAAAAAAACGCGTTAGATTAAAGCATTGCTCATACCAAGTGGTGATTGACTGGTCGCTGGCGTGCTAAATCCTGACCGAGCGGTTACGTTTGTCTGCTCGGGCTTGTTCGTCGCTGCGCAGGCCTGTACCTTTTCCCGTTTTTATCTGACGGTTTGATCAGCTTTATGCTGCTTAATGCCGCCGCTAGCCAAAAGAGAGAAACGTCATGCCTGCCGATCTCGCGCATATCCGCCAAGTGATGGCGCAAGCCGATTGCCTGTTCACCGAAGCTCAGGTGGAGGCCGCCATCGATCAGGTGGCTGCCCGCATCAATGCCGACCTGGCCGAGCGCAACCCGGTGGTGTTTTGCGTCATGAATGGCGGCCTGATTTTCTCCGGCAAGCTGCTGACCAAGCTGAATTTCCCACTGGAGGCTTCCTACCTGCATGCCACCCGTTATCGCAATGAAACCAGTGGTGGCGAGCTGTTCTGGAAAGCCAAGCCGGAAGTCTCGTTCATCGACCGTGATGTGCTGATCATCGATGACATCCTCGATGAGGGGCACACCCTGGGGGCGATCATCGATTTCTGTCACCACGCAGGCGCGCGTGCCGTGCACACGGCGGTGCTGATCGACAAAATGCATGACCGCAAGGCGCGCCCGGATCTGAAGGCCGACTACGTGGGGCTTTCGTGCATCGATCGCTACATCTTTGGCTATGGCATGGACTACAAAGGTTACTGGCGCAACGCGGCGGGCATCTACGCGGTCAAGGGTCTGTAACGCCCTCTGCTCGCGAACCTGGCGTGACTGCTCAGGCGCGTCTGCCGTTAGGCGCGCGCGGGTGGTTATGCCATCGAGCGAGTGGCCGCGGATACAATCCAGGCCTGCAGGCGCTGGGCTAAACCTGCGGGCTCTCTTCCAGCCAGCGCAAAGCCTTCTGCCGCGCTTGCGGCAAATTGCGCACGTAGGCCAATTCACCCTTGTGGCGCTGCACTCCGGCGCGACGTAGTTGCAGGCGTACCTGCGCAGTGGCGCCGCTGAGGATCAGGGCGATGCCCTGCTGGCGATAATCGCGCAGTACGTTGTCCAGCGCGGCAATGGCGGTCATGTCCAGCAGGGGCACGGCGCTGATGTCGACGATCACCACCTGCACACCTGTACTGAAGCGGCGCAGCACGCTCAGGGCCTTCTCTGCCGCACCGAAAAACAGCGGGCCGCGAATGGTGTAGGCCATTACCGCTTCCGGCAAATCGAGAAGAGATTGACGTTGCTGGCGATCCAGCGCGGCGGTGTCGGTCAGCTCGCTCATGCGCTTGATGAACAGCCCTGCAGCCAGTAGCAGGCCCACGGCGACGGCCAGCACCATGTCGAACACGACTGTCAGCACCAGGCAGGTGAGCAGCACCAGCACGTCGCCGCGTGGCGCGATGCGCAGGGTGTGCAGCACGTGCTTGGGCTCGCTCATGTTCCACGCCACCATCAACAGCAGCGCTGCCAGGGCGGCCATCGGCAGGTAGCTGAACAGCGGTGCGAGCAGCAGGATAGCGGCCAGTACCACGCCGGCATGGATGATCGCCGCCAGTGGAGAGAAGGCGCCGCCGCGTACGTTGGCGGCGGTGCGGGCAATGGCGGCAGTGGCGGTGATGCCGCCGAACAGCGGGGCGAGCAGGTTGCCCAGGCCCTGGCCGATCAGCTCGGCGTTCGGATCGTGCTTGCTGCCGCTCATGCCATCCGCTACCACGGCACACAGCAGCGATTCGATGGCGCCCAGCATGGCGATGGCGAATGCCGGGGCGAGCAACTGACGGATCAGTTCGAATGACAGTTGCAAGGGCTGGCCATCGGCGCCTGGCAGATTCCAGGGCAATGCCAGGCTGGGCAGGAATGGCGGGATGCCAGGATGAGCGATGCCGTCGAGGTCGTAGCTGAAGCGCTCGCCAAGGGTGGCCACATGCAGGCCGAAATGTTCGAGCGCCAGCGTCAGCAGGGCGCCGAGCGTCAGGGCAATCAGGTGTGCCGGTATCCTCGGCAGTAGTCGCGGCCATATCAGCAGGGTGGCCAAAGTACACAGCGCCACCAGGCTATCACCGAGGCTCAGGCTGGGCAGGCCGCGTACCAACAACACCAGGGTTTCGGTCAGGTGTTGTGCGCTACCGGGCAGCGTCAGCCCGAGTAAATCCTTGATCTGCAGGATGGCGATGACGATGCCGATGCCGGCGGTGAAGCCCAGCGTGACAGGGTAGGGCACGAATTCGATCAGTCGCCCCGCGCGTAACAGGCCTAAGCCGATGAGGATGATGCCGGCCATCAGCGTGCACAGCAGCAGGCCGCCGAGGCCGTGTTGCTGGGTGATAGGTAGCAGGATCACGACGAAGGCCGCTGTCGGGCCGGAAATGTTGAAGCGTGAACCGCCGAACAGGGCAATCAGCGGCGCGGCGATCAGTACGGTATACAGACCGTGCTGCGGTGCCGCGCCGACGGCGATGGCCAGTGCCATCGCCAGCGGAATGGCGATGATGCCGACCGTCAGGCCGGCGCTTAGGTCTCCGCGCAGGGCTTTCCAGGAGTAACCGGCGCGCAGGGTCTGGCGCCAGGCGGCGAACAACGGCAATGACAGGCGTGGCATGGCAGCTCCCGGTCGGCTCTGCGGCATTATAGGGGGAGCCGCTATCTTTCCGGTATTGACTTGCGGCGGCGCGCAGGCGTCGCTAGCTGCGCGTTGAGCGTGGCCGGTGGCGGCGTTACACTTGCGACCCTTTCTACAAGTTGGCGGAGTGGGCGATGCGTAAAGACAAGAAGCAGGTGATCGGCGAAGAGATCAGCGATGACTCGATCAAGCTGTTCCTCGGCGTGGAACCGGCCGATGCCACGCCCGCTTCTCTGCACAAGCTGATCAAGGCCTATCGTGGTCTGCGTGTTGACGACTTCGAGCGCTTTGTCGGCTTCTTCGTCGAGGCCGGTTATGACCTCTCGGCGCAGGATGCGCAGGGCAATGATTTCGTTGCGCTGATTCAGGATCAGCGCAACGCCGAGCCTTACATCGAGGTGATCAAGGCGGCGCGTGGCTGATATTCACTAGCTGGTCTGAATGCCCGCATCTCGTAAGAGCGCGGGTATTTTTATGCTTGGTGATTTATTGCAGGCAATAAAAAACCGGCCCAGAGGCCGGTTTTTCAAGAACCTGCGCGCTAATTAGGCGGCAGCAGCTTCGCCCAGCGCTTTGATGTGCGCGTTCAGGCGGCTCTTATGACGAGCGGCTTTGTTCTTGTGGATGATACCTTTATCAGCCATGCGGTCGATGACCGGAACAGCAACGGTATAGGCAGTCTTGGCAAGCTCGTGGTCTTTGGCAGCGATGGCCTTGACGACGTTCTTGATGTAGGTACGGACCATGGAGCGCAGGCTGGCGTTATGGCTACGGCGCTTCTCAGCCTGTTTGGCGCGTTTTTTGGCAGAAGGTGAGTTGGCCACCGTCAAGCTCCTCGAAAACTGGGGGGTTTACACAAATTAAGGCCGCGAATCATGCCGATATGACTTTCGGCTGTCAAGTCCGCGGGCACTTTTCGCTGCTGGCCTGACCAGCGGTGGCTCGCTACACTCGACGCTTTTACGAGCGAGGGATTGTCCACGTTCGCAATTGTTCGGAAAAGCCCAAACACTCATGAATCTGCTCAAATCCCTGGCTGCTGTCAGCTCTCTGACCATGCTTTCCCGCGTACTGGGCTTCGTGCGGGACACCATCATCGCCCGCACCTTTGGCGCTGGAGTGGCCTCGGATGCCTTTGTGGTGGCCTTCAAGCTGCCCAACCTGTTGCGCCGGATCTTCGCCGAGGGGGCTTTCTCCCAGGCTTTCGTGCCCATTCTGGCCGAGTACAAGATGCAGCAGGGCGAGGAGGCGGCGCGTACCTTTGTCGCCTATATCAGCGGCTTGTTGACCCTGGTGCTGGCGCTGGTCACGGCCCTTGGTGTGCTGGCTGCGCCCTGGATCGTTTGGGTCTCTGCTCCAGGTTTTGCAGGCGATGCCGAGCGTTTCGAACTCACCACTGACCTGTTGCGGGTGACTTTTCCTTATATATTGCTGATCTCGCTGTCTTCGCTGGCCGGGGCGATCCTCAACACCTGGAACCGTTTCTCCGTGCCGGCCTTCGTGCCGACGTTGCTCAATGTCAGCATGATCGTCTTCGCCCTGTTTCTCGCGCCTTATTTCGATCCGCCCATCATGGCGCTGGGCTGGGCCGTACTGGTTGGTGGTCTGGCGCAGTTGCTTTGGCAACTGCCGCATCTCAGGCGCATCGGTATGCTTGTACTGCCACGCCTGAATCTGCGTGATAGCGGCGTGTGGCGGGTGCTCAAGCAAATGGGGCCGGCGATCTTTGGCGTGTCGGTAAGCCAGATTTCGCTGATCATCAACACGGTTTTCGCTTCCTTTCTGGTGGCCGGTTCGGTGTCGTGGATGTACTACGCCGATCGCCTGATGGAGCTGCCTTCCGGTGTGCTTGGCGTGGCATTGGGCACCATCCTGCTGCCTGCGCTGTCGAAAACCTATGCCAGCCAGGATCGCGATGAGTACAGCCGCCTGCTCGATTGGGGCTTGCGCCTGTGCTTTCTGTTGGTGCTGCCCTGTACGCTGGCATTGGCGATCCTGGCCGAGCCCTTGGTGGTGTCGCTGTTCCAGTACGGCAAGTTCGGCGCCGAAGATGCTCTGATGACCCAGCAGGCCTTGGTGGCTTATGCGGTCGGCCTGTTGGCGCTAATTCTGATCAAGATTCTCGCCCCCGGTTTCTATGCCCAGCAGAACATCAAGACGCCGGTGCGTATTGCCATTGTCAGTTTGCTGGCGACTCAGGCGATGAACGCGTTGTTCGTCTTCGGTCTGCAGTTAGCGCATGTTGGTCTGGCACTGTCGATTAGTCTGGCGGCCTGTCTCAATGCCGGGCTGCTGTATTGGCAGTTGCGCCGTGGCGATATTTTCCGGCCGCAGCCGGGGTGGGCCATGTTCCTGCTCAAGTTGGTGCTGGCGGTGGCGGTGATGGTGGCGGCGCTGCTGGGCATGCTGCAGATCATGCCGGCCTGGGCCGAGGGCGAGATGCTGCTGCGTTTGCTACGTTTAGGCGTTTTGGTGGCAGTTGGCCTGGCGGCGTATTTTGGCATGTTGCTGTTGCTCGGTTTCCGCCCGCGTGACTTTGCCCGCAAGGCGCTGTGATGCCTGTTGTACGCGGCGCGCTGTGCGTATAATCGGCCACTTTGTGAACAAGAAGCCTGTTATGCAGCTGGTTCGAGGTCTTCATAACCTGCAGCCGCCCGCGCGTGGCTGTGTGGTCACCATCGGTAATTTCGACGGCGTTCATCGTGGGCACCAGGCCATCCTGGCGCGCTTGCGTGAGCGTGCCGCAGAATTGGCCGTGCCTAGCTGTGTGGTGATCTTCGAGCCGCAGCCGCGTGAGTTCTTTGGCCCTGACACCGCGCCGGCACGCTTGACCCGGCTGCGCGACAAGCTCGCCTTGTTGGCGGCAGAGGGTGTCGATCTGGTGCTGTGTCTGGCCTTCAATCGTCGTTTGCGCGAGCTTTCGGCGGCCGAATTCGTGCAGCGCGTGCTGGTCGATGGGCTCAAGGTGCAGGATCTGGAAATCGGCGACGACTTTCGTTTCGGCTGCGACCGCGCGGGTGATTTCGAATTTCTCAAGGCGGCCGGGCTGCGTCATGGCTTCAGTGTCGACGCCTCGACCACCATCGAGGTGCTGGGTGGGCGCGTCAGCAGCACCCGCGTACGTGAGGCGTTGACCTCTGGCGATTTCGCTTTGGCCGAAGCCCTGCTGGGGCGGCCGTTCCGCATCGCCGGTCGTGTCCTGCACGGACAGAAGCTTGGCCGCCAGCTCAATGCACCGACTGCCAATGTTCAGCTCAAACGGCGCAAGGTGCCGCTGACCGGTGTTTATCTGGTGAGCTGTGAGATCGATGGCGTGATTCAACCGGGCGTCGCCAATATCGGCGTGCGCCCCAGCGTTGCCGGTGACGGCAGCGCCCATCTGGAAGTGCACCTTCTGGATTTTGCCGGCGACCTTTATGGCCGGCGCCTCTTGGTGGCTTTCCACCACAAGCTGCGTGATGAGCAGCGTTTCGCCTCGCTGGAGGCCTTGAAGGCGGCGATTGCCGCCGATATTGCCGCTGCCCGTGACTATTGGCAGAGCCACCCGCTGATGAAGAGCCCGACATGACCGATTACAAAGCCACGCTGAACCTGCCCGACACTCCCTTCCCGATGAAGGCTGGCCTGCCGCAACGCGAGCCGCAGACCCTGCAGCGCTGGATTGATATTGGCCTGTACGAGAAGCTGCGCAAGGCGGGCGAGGGGCGCCCGAAGTTCGTCCTGCACGATGGCCCGCCCTACGCCAATGGCAGCATCCATATCGGCCATGCGCTGAACAAGATCCTCAAGGACATGATCGTCCGCTCCAAGACCCTGGCCGGTTTCGACGCGCCCTACGTGCCAGGCTGGGACTGCCACGGCTTGCCGATCGAGCACAAGGTCGAGACCACCTTCGGCAAGAACCAGCCGGCGGATCTGACCCGCGAGCGCTGCCGTGCCTACGCCACCGAACAGGTGGAGGAGCAGAAGGCCGGCTTCATCCGTCTTGGCGTGCTGGGTGACTGGGACAACCCGTACCTGACCATGAACTTCGCCAACGAGGCCGGCGAGATCCGCGCCCTGGCGGAAATGGTCAAGAACGGCTTCGTGTTCAAGGGCCTCAAACCGGTCAACTTCTGCTTCGATTGCGGCTCGGCCCTGGCCGAGGCCGAAGTCGAGTATCAGGACAAGAAGTCCGAAGCCATCGACGTCGCCTTCCCGGTTGAAGACGCAGGCAAATTGGCCGCCGCCTTCGGCCTGGCCAGCCTGAGCAAGCCGACCTCCATCGTCATCTGGACCACCACGCCCTGGACCATTCCGGCCAACCAGGCGTTGAACGTGCACCCGGAATTTACCTACGCGCTGGTGGATGTGGGCGAGCGCCTGCTGTTGCTGGCCGAGGAAATGGTCGAGAGCTGCCTGCAGCGCTTTGGCCTCGAAGGCCAAGTGGTCGCCACCGCCCAGGGCTCGGCGCTGGAACTGATCAACTTCCGTCACCCGTTCTATGACCGCCTGTCGCCGCTGTACCTGGCCGACTACGTTGAGCTGGGCGCCGGTACTGGTATTGTCCACTCCGCGCCGGCCTACGGCGAGGATGACTTCCAGAGTTGCAAGCGCTACGGCATGAGCAACGACGAGATTCTCAACCCGGTGCAGAGCAACGGCGTGTATGTCGACTCGCTGCCGTTCTTCGGTGGTCAGTTCATCTGGAAAGCCACGTCGTCCATCATCGCCAAGCTCGAAGAAGTCGGCGCGCTGCTCAAGCACGCCAGCATCAACCACAGCTACATGCACTGCTGGCGCCACAAGACGCCGCTGATCTACCGCGCTACCGCGCAGTGGTTCGTCGGGATGGACGCTCAGCCGAAAGAGGGCGGCACCCTGCGTGAGCGTTCCCTGGCGGCCATCGAAGAAACCAAGTTTGTCCCGGCCTGGGGCCAGGCGCGCCTGCACAGCATGATCGCCGGGCGCCCGGACTGGTGTATCTCGCGTCAACGTAACTGGGGCGTGCCGATTCCGTTCTTCACTCACAAAGAGAGCGGCGAGCTGCACCCGCGTACCGTCGAGCTGATGGAAGAAGTCGCCAAGCGCGTCGAGCAGGAGGGTATCGAGGCCTGGTTCAAGCTCGACGCCGCTGAGCTGCTCGGCGCCGAGGCCGACCAGTACGACAAGAGCCGCGACACTCTGGACGTGTGGTTCGACTCTGGCACCACGCACTGGCACGTACTGCGCGGCTCCCACGCCGAGTTGGCGCATGCCGATGGCCCGGTGGCTGACCTGTATCTGGAAGGCTCCGACCAGCACCGTGGTTGGTTCCATTCCTCGCTGCTGACCGGCTGCGCCATCGACGGCCATGCGCCGTACAAAGAACTGCTGACCCACGGCTTTACCGTGGACGAGCAGGGCCGCAAACAGTCGAAATCGCTGGGCAACGTGGTCGCGCCGCAGAAGGTGATCGACAGCATGGGCGCCGACATCCTGCGCCTTTGGGTCGCCTCGACCGACTACTCCGGCGAAATGGCGGTTTCCGACCAGATTCTGCAGCGCAGCGCCGATGCCTACCGCCGTATCCGCAACACCGCACGTTTCATGCTGGCCAACCTCAACGGCTTCGATCCGGCCAAGGATCTGCTGCAGCCCGAGCAGATGCTCGACCTCGATCGTTGGGCGGTGGATGCCACCGCGCGTTTGCAGGACGAGTTGACCGAGGCTTACAGCGAGTACCGTTTCTGGAACGTCTACTCCAAGGTGCACAACTTCTGCGTGCAGGAGCTGGGCGGCTTCTATCTGGACATCATCAAGGATCGTCAGTACACCACCGCCGCCGACAGCGTGGCGCGCCGTTCCTGCCAGAGCGCGTTGTTCCACATCTGCGAGGCGTTGGTGCGCTGGATCGCCCCGGTGCTGGCCTTTACCGCCGAGGAAATCTGGCAGTTCCTGCCGGGCGAGCGCGCCGAGTCGGTGATGCTGGCGACCTGGTACGAAAACCTGGCCCGTCTGCCGGAAGGTTTCGAACTGGATAACGGCTATTGGGAGCGCGTTATGGCGGTCAAGGGCGCCGTCAACAAGGAGCTGGAAAACCTGCGTGCAAGCAAAACCGTCGGCGCCAGCCTGCAAGCCGAGGTGACCCTGTTCAGCGATGATGCTTTGGCTGGTGATTTGGCCAAGTTGGGGGATGAGCTGCGCTTTGCCTTGATTACTTCCGCCGCGCAAACCGCGCCATTGAGCGAGGCGCCTGCCGATGCTGTGGGCACTGAGGTGCCAGGGCTGAAGTTGAAAATCGTCAAGTCGGCTCACAGCAAGTGCGGTCGTTGCTGGCATTTCTGTGCCGATGTTGGCAGCCATGCCGAGCATCCAGAGCTTTGTGGTCGCTGCGTGAGCAATATCGAAGGCACTGGTGAGGTGCGCAAGCATGCCTAATGCTCGTTTCGGCAAATTGCCCTGGCTGTTGCTCAGTGTATTGGTGCTGATCGCTGATCGCCTGACCAAGGATTTCTTCGAGGGCAGCTTGAGCATGTACCAGCAGATCGTGGTCATTCCCGACTACTTCAGTTGGACTTTGGCCTATAACAAAGGCGCGGCGTTTAGCTTCCTGGCCGACGCCGATGGTTGGCAGCGCTGGTTCTTCACTGGTATTGCCGTCATCGTCAGTGCCGTACTGGTGGTTTGGCTCAAGCGCCTCAAGCGCAACGAGACGCTGTTGGCAGTGGCGCTGGCTATGGTGCTAGGGGGCGCTTTGGGCAACCTCTATGACCGTGTGGTGCTGGGGCATGTGGTCGATTTCATTCTGGTGCACTGGCAGAACCGCTGGTACTTCCCGGCTTTCAACTTGGCTGACACCTTCATCACCATCGGCGCTATCCTGCTGGGGTTGGATATGTTCAAGAGTGACAAGCCCGCGAAGGAGGCTGCGCAATGACAGATGTACGCATCGGCCCGGATCGGGAAGTGACCCTGCACTTCGCCCTCAAGCTGGAGAATGGCGATGTGGTCGATAGCACGTTCGACAAAAAACCGGCGACCTTCACGGTCGGTGACGGCAACCTGTTGCCGGGCTTTGAACAGGCTATGTACGGTTTCAAGGCTGGCGACAAGCGCAGCGTGCAGGTGCAACCCGAGCAGGGCTTCGGCCAGCCCAACCCGCAGAACGTGCAGATCATGCCGCGTAGCCAGTTCGAGGGCATGGAGCTTTCCGAAGGGCTGTTGGTGATCTTCAACGATGCGGCCAACACCGAGCTACCGGGCGTGGTCAAGGCCTTCGACGACAAGCAGGTGACCATCGACTTCAACCACCCGTTGGCCGGTAAAGTGCTGCAGTTCGACGTGGAAATCATCGACGTCAAAGCGCTCTAAATCAGCAGTGCCTAGCCTGTAGGAGCGGCTTTAGCCGCGAGCTCTTCTTGCAGCCTGCACGCATTGCGCGCAGGCTTCGACTTTCGGGATCGCTCAAGAGCCTTGGGCCGATCCATCGATTTATCGCGAGATGCCTTGCATGTATATCAAACTCGCCAATCCCCGTGGCTTCTGTGCCGGTGTCGACCGCGCCATCGAGATCGTCAACCGCGCCCTGGAAGTCTTCGGCCCGCCTATCTACGTGCGTCATGAAGTGGTGCACAACAAGTTCGTGGTCGAAGACCTGCGCGCCCGTGGCGCGGTGTTCGTCGAGGAACTGGATCAGGTGCCGGATGACGTCATCGTCATCTTCAGTGCCCACGGCGTCTCCAAGGCCGTGCGCGACGAGGCCGCGCGGCGTGGCCTCAAGGTCTTCGACGCGACCTGCCCGCTGGTGACCAAGGTGCACATGGAGGTGGTGCGTTACAGCCGTGAAGGGCGCGAGTGCATCCTGATTGGTCACGCCGGCCACCCGGAAGTGGAGGGCACCATGGGCCAGTACGACGCCAGTAATGGCGGCGCCATCTATCTGGTTGAGGACGAGGCGGATGTGGCCGAGCTGCAGGTGCGTAACCCAGAGAATCTTGCGTTCGTGACTCAGACAACGCTGTCGATGGATGACACCAGCAAGGTGATCGATGCCCTGCGTGGCAAGTTCCCGGCCATTGGCGGGCCGCGCAAGGACGACATCTGCTATGCCACCCAGAACCGCCAGGACGCGGTCAAACAGCTCGCTAGCGAGTGTGATGTGTTGCTGGTGGTTGGCAGCCCTAATAGCTCTAACTCCAACCGTCTGCGCGAGCTAGCCGAGCGCATGGGCACACCCGCGTATCTGATCGATGGCGCCGAGGATATGCGCGCCGAGTGGTTTGCTGATGCCAAAGGCGTCGGCATCACCGCAGGCGCTTCCGCTCCTGAAGTGTTGGTACGCGGCGTGGTTGAACAACTGCGCGCCTGGGGCGCTGAAGGGGAGACCGAGCTGGATGGTAGGCCGGAGAACATTACCTTCTCCATGCCGAAGGAATTGCGGGTAAAAGCTATCTAAGCCTGTCGCGCTGAAAAAAATGCCCCGCGTTCATCCGAAAGCGGGGCATTTTTGTATGCGGTTTTTCTATCGCCAGCAATCGTCAACGCTTGCAGCTGTGCCGGTGTGCCCTTTGACGCCCTTGGCGTCCAGGGTCAAATCCCCACACTTGTCGTCATCGAATTGATGGCCTGCGGTCAGGGTATAGCCACCGTCATCATCGACCTTGCTCAGCGACAGTGAGTATTTGCCGGTATCCGAAAGCGTGCCGTTTTTCAGCGCCAGTTTGGCGACATTTGCATCGCTGGTGATGTAGGCGCTGTTCTGAGCGAAGTAGCGCTCCTGGCGGGCGGCGACGTCATTGAGAAACGCCTGACCTTCGGTGCGGTTACCACGCTTCACGTACTCGCTGTAATTCGGGTAGGCAATCGAGGCCAGGATGCCGATGATCACCACGACGATCATGACTTCTATCAGAGTGAAACCGCTCTGGCGCACATACCGCTCTTTCATATTCACTCCTCGTTTTCCACTCGGCGCCAGGTTTGGCGACCGATGCTGGAGGGATCCGGGTAGATGGTGACGGATTCCTGGCCAGTGTTGTACTGGAATCCGCCATCGGAGTCTTGCGAAAGGGTCCCGCCGCCTTCGCCATCCTGCCTGATTGCGGAAACATTGTCCGTGCCCACATTCGATGTTGGTGAGTAATCGAATGAGTTACGACTGGTTCTGCCGCCGGTAAAGGGGTTGAGTGCATAAGTCCAGTTGGTTGCGCCGTCTCCACAGGGGTCGCTATTGGGTACCAGCGACTGGAAGAACAGGGTGCGGCCCAGTTGCGAGAGGTCTTCGACGACCATTTCGCCATCGGTTTGTACCAGGTTGAGGTACCAGCCATTTTGAGTCGTCCAATCGATATTGTTGTTACTGATCACGCGGCCTTCGCGGGTGCTGCCATCCTCGGCGCTGACCGTGGTTGACGTCGTGATGGTCTGTTGCTGCAGGCTGCCGCGGCTGATGTTGGGGTTGCCTGTGTCCTGGCCCAGGGTTTCTTTGTCCCAGATGCCGTACACCGTTTGGGAGATGCTCTTGTCGCCGTCCTTGTCACCGGTTTCATAGAACTTCCCGGTGCCAAAGACCACCAGATAGCCGCTGGTGCTTGGATGTCGAATTAGACTGGGGGCCGAGGTAATAGGCTGTCTGGTGCTACCGAAAGTTGCCCTGAACAGAGGGGCGCCGCCGTAGGACACCTCGAAGTCGTTGCGGGCGCCAGCCCCGTCATCGTCACGGGTGAACGGCGTGTCTTCATCGCGGCCATCTCGTAGCAGGTCGAAGCGCCAGAGATTGCCTTGCAGGTCGCCTGCGTAGGCATAGTCGGCGACGCCGTCAGCATTGAAGTCCCCCAGTTTGGGCGTCGACAGGCCATTGGCAACGCCTGTGGTGCCCTGCACCTCCAGGCGCCTCAGAACGGTGCCCTGCAAGGCGTCGAGAATGAACAGCGCGGCTTTGCCGTTGGTATTGCCCGCGCTTTCATAACCATTGCCGAAGACCACGCCCCAGCTACCGTCATGCAGGCGGGCGATGGTGGGCTGCGAGAAGCTGTAGCCCATTTTCACCTCGGCATCGTTCGGCAGGTCGCTGTCATCGAACTCCCACAGGAGCTGTTCGCTGCCCGGGGTGGTGATATCCAGGGCAAAGAGTGATTTGCCACCGGCTTTGAGCGTGCCGACCAGAATGGTGCGCCAGTTCGTGCCATCGAATACATCGGCAACGACTGGGCTGCCCTCGACATAGAACTCGTGGCTGTAGTTGCTGCCGGTGAGTTTGTTCAGCTTGTTGAACACCGCGCTGGGGATAAAGGCAAACTCCTCTGCACCCGTTAACGCGTTGAAACCATGCAGCATGCCGTCATTACCGCCGACATAGACACGTTGTGTACGCTGCGCGGCAGAGCTGGCAAAGGCGGTGTAGCTGGTGGTGTTTTCCAGGTTATTGGCGATGTTGACCAGATAGCGAGCGCCCAGAACGACGGCGGGTGACGACGAATAAAAATCGCCCAGAACGCCACTGCGGCGGCGGAATGTCGTGCCTTCACCGCTGCGGTCTCCGCGCAGGTATGCCAGGCGTTGCTGACCGAGGGTGTCCGTGGCATTGCCGTTCTCTGGGTTGCGGCTTAGCCAGTAGGCCAGTGTGCCGACGGTGCTGGCGCTGCCTGCGTTGTTCCAGGTGAAGTCAACCAGGCCGCTGGAGCTGTTGCCGGCAATCTTGATCGTGCGGGTGCTTGGCACATTGCTGGCTGCACTCCAGATCTGGCGGGTCTCGAAGGCGTTGGTTTGAGCATTCCAGGTTTTTTCAAAGCGCTTGAGATCTCCCGACCAGTTGTCATCGCTGGCATAGGAGGTTTGGTAGGAGACGGTTTTGACCACGCCGTTGTCGTTGATATCTGCGCTGATTTGGCCGGAGTTGATGGCGGGGCGCGCGGCGGTGGACTTGCGGTCGGCAATGCGCTGGAGGATGTCGTCAAATGCCTGAACCATGGCGTCGGGGCTGTCCACACTGAAAAACTCCCCGCGTGAGTTGATCGCCGTGTGCCACAGGTCATAGACGTTGTTGGCGCTGCCGCTGGAGGCGGCAGGCCAGTTGGCGGCCCCGGACACCAAGTTGGCATAGCCGGTACCTGTAAAGGTACTGCCAGCCCAGGGTACGTTGGTGTTGTTCAGCGACTCGGTAAGCCCCAGGCCCATGACGAAGTTGGTCATGTGTTGCCAGGTTGCCGGGTCGTTGCGCGGGTCCCAGTAATCGGTGGTGGTGTCGCCGCTCTTGAACGGGGTATAGGCGGTGATTCTATTTTGCAGGTTTGGGTTGAGGTCCGTGGCCCAGTAATGCATGGCCAAGTCGGCCAGGGTTTCCGCTGTTGCATCGGTGTAAGGGCGGCGCGCACTGAAGGCTCTGGCATCCGGGAGCGTAAAGCTGGCGGCATCATCCCGGAAATTACTGGGCATGGTGGTGGTGGAGTTCCACTGCCCATCGGTCATGAGGATGTGGTAACTGGCGCGGCAGGCGTAGGTGTTTTGCGTTGTGTTGCCAGTGCCATTCGGGTTCAGTTGCCAGGGCGTGCTGGTGCTCAGGAACTCACCCGCCCGCTTGAGAGCGGCAGGCAGGGGAGTGCTCTGGTCAAAGGCGATGCTTTGCAACCAGGCATAGAGCTGGCCCTTGTGCGCAGGAGAATATTCCTTGAACGCGTTGATCTTGCACGCGTTGCTGGCGCTGGTGCTGTTGAAGGTGGTGCAGTTGCCAAGGCTCTGCCAGCTCAGGCGCACAGAGGGCGACAGGTCATAGAAGGCCAGTGCTGCCGCAGAAACTGTAGCCAGTGCACGGTTGCGATAGAACGAGTACCAGTTGGCGAAGTTTTGTTGTTCGCTGGTACCAACAAAATTCAATCGGTAGCAGTTGTCATTGGCGGTTGTGCAGTTGCTCGCCAAGGTTGGGTCGTAGGTGTAGTAATAAGCGGGAACGCTCTGTTGTGCTAGAGATGCTGTAAAGTTGTTTCCATTTATTGTGCAGGATGGAGTGAGGGCGCTCGTTAAGCTTGTATGGCTCGCTGTCGCGCTACATTGCGCGACAGTTGTAGTGCAACGGCGCCCACAACTTACAGTTGAAGAACTGCGTGTAATATTGAATGTTATCCCGCCAGGGGTTTGTACGCTGGTTGAACCGTCTGAAGTCAGGGTGGCGGTGGCTGTAAAGTCCGTGTCGGGGTTTTGTGCCAGGCGGAAAACCGTTCCGGTTGGGGCAGCATAGTTAGTCGCATTAGTATAAGAGTAACTTGACGGTGCGTCGGTGATGGGGACGTCCCAAGAGACTCTATAGTTTGCCCCGCTTAGATCAACTGAGCCGACACTTGTATTGAAGCCATTATGGAAGGCCGCTGTAAAAGTAGTCGACAATTGCTGCTCAATACCATTGGTGTCGAATACGATCGGCGCCCTGTAGGTGACCCTGGGGTTGTAGTAAATCGGGTTGAATGAACTGGATTTCACACGCCGAGTGGTATAGGCCGCCGCCATATTGTCCGGCGCAAAGCCCCAGCGCATACTGCCCGAGTCATCCAGGGTCAGCAGCATGTTGGGCGGCACGCCAACGGTAAGGCTTAGCGGGCTTTGTGAAACATCGGCATAGGCGTCGGCCGCACTGAGCAGGACAATCCCGGCTATTGTGCAGGCCATGGTTTTCGCATAAGCGTCACGAATGAATTTCATGGCTGCACTCTCAGTTATTGATGCCAAGGTAAATATTGCCGTGGCTGGATTGTAAATAAAGGTCAGGGCCGGCAATTCCTGCTTTTGGCGTTGCTTTGGCATTGTTCAGGTAAAAATACGTTCCTTTTCCTGACTGCATATCTCCGTATTCAGCATTGATTGCGGAGGTTTTACTCGCAGGGGCCAATGTGCTGTTCCAGGCAACATCATGCGTGCTATTAGCTGATGTTGTATTGGCTGCGTCAGTGCCTCGGTAAGGCATCCAGCTCAGACCGTCTTGGGACAGCTCTCCTAGTGCGCTATCTAGGGGGATCCATGGTTTTTCGACGAAATCCTGCAGTTTGCTTTCTACGATTTCCAACAGACAGGGTTTGTTTAGGTTGTTGCTTCGTAGGGTATTTGCGGTACTGCAATTGCTCGCGCTTGGCGTCAATTTGTCTGCGATATTACCGGGGCCGTAATAACGGAACTCCGCTTCGCGTAGCGCCGCATCGGCAGCATTTTCCAGTTGTACGGTCTGCGCGCGGTTGGCGGTGATGCGTGTTTCCAGGGTGACGTTGCGCATGCTGCCGACGGCAAGCAGGGTAATGACCACTAGCATGACCAGGGCAACGAGCAGCACGGCGCCTTCTTGGCGTTTCATGGTGTTTCTCATGGCATGAGGTTCCTCAAGGTCTGCGAGCTACTGGCTACTTGATAGATGCGGCGGTTGTCTGCGCTTTCCAGGCGCTCTTTGCTGGCATCCGAGGCGGTGGCCAGCCAGTCGCTGAGAACCGCGGAGTCATCGCTGTCGCGCATTTTTTCCTTGCTGGTCAAAAGCATGCTGTAGCGGATGCTGTGGATGGCGCCGCTATCGGCTGTCCAGTCTTGCTGAGCGACGCTGGACTCCACTTCCTTGTTCAATGCATCGGAGTTGCCAATGCCAAATTCCAGGCGTAGGTCTGCGATGCCACTCAACAGTTCGTTGTATTGCGGGGTGCTGGCATTGAGGTTCTTGCACAGCAAACGGCCTTTTTCCAGATCGGTGTCGTCCGGCTCGTACTTGAATGCCAGGATGATGAGGTCGTTTTCGGTGAGTTCTGGGAATGCCGCGTCATATACGAAGCTGCTGGCGCTGCCTTGGCAGTCCAGCTCCCTGCTGGTTTCCGGTTGGTAGCGAATGCAAAAGCCTGTACCAACCGCGGGGTCCAGCCCGGTGGCGCTGTGGCCGGGTTTGAAGGTGAGGCAGTCGCCCTCCGCTGCTCGTTCAGGGAAGGCCGTATCGATGATGTCCGACGGGTTGCGGTGATAACCGGCTTTGCCGAGGTATTGGTCGAGCACGAGCCCCGCGAAGCGGCTGTTTTCCAGGTTGCCGACCTGATTAGTCAGGAAGACCTGGTTACGCTTGTTGTCGATGTACACCTGGGTGATCCCCAGAATCAGAAAGCTGCTGATAGCCAGGCTGATCAGCAGCTCGACCATGGATAGGCCGTGCTGGCGTCGTGTGTCGGTCATAGCTGAACCCGTACTCGGTAAGTGCAAATCGTGGCGTCAGGGTCTACGGCATCCAGGCAGGCGCCGGGGCGCACTCGCCAGGCCAGTTGAATTTCTATCATCGAGCCCTGGTCATCCGTGCATTGCCCTGGGGATGCACTGCGGCAAATGTACATATCGCTGGTCAGCAGGTCGGCGGCCTCTGGCAGTTGCTCTTCCACACGGTCTGCCCAGCAGTCACGCTGCTGTTGTGCGTTGGCTGGCAGTTCTCCCTCGTCGCGAACGCAGTCTTCCCGATTACTGAAATCTTCGGCTTTGTCTTTGAAGAACACGGAATTGCTGTTGATACCGCTGTTCATGGGGGAGGCCGGAGGCACTTTGTCGAATAGCGCCTTGGGGTTGGCGCGCATGATCTCCATCAGGTCATTGGCCAGCTCGACGGCGGTGTTGCGTTGCACCGAATCCTGCGTGTACTGAATGCTGCGGCCTTGCAGTGCAACCATGCCGAGAACGCCAACCGTGGTTAGCAGTAGTGCCACTAGCACTTCGATCAGGCTGAAACCTTGCGTACCTTTCATGGCGTTCCTCATGGGGTGCAGCTCGTCATTTCGGTGTTCTCGTTGTCGGTGCGGCCCTGGGGGAACAGTGAAATAGCGCCGCTGGCCTGAACCTCAAGCCGGTATCCCTTGGCTGCCTCGTCGTTTTGGCAAACGGTGAAGCTGGCTGCTGTTGCCGTGCCGTTGCTTCTGAAGCGGATTTCATCGACGCTGGCTTCGATTTGCGCCTGCTCCGGGTTCTGCGCAAGTTGGCGCAGCTCTTCATCGCCGCGTTTGGCAACCCACTCGTCGTTGTCGTTTTGAGTCACGGTTATCGAGGTGCTGCGGCTGACTGCTTCACCGCGTGCAAACAGCAGAAAACCCTTGAGTTCTTCAGCTTGGGCTTGGGTGCGATTGCGCTCGATCAAGTCGGTGAAGTTCGGCACGGCGATAAAGGCAACGATTGCCAGCAGCACCAAGACGATCATCAGTTCGACCAAGGTAAACCCCAGTGCCTGTTTTTTGCCTGACATGACCCACTCCACGATGACGTTATCTGTCATGTTCGCCGAAGTCGCGCGTTGTGGTCGTCTGTCTGGGGATAACCGGTGCAAGTGGTGGGATGATCGGCCGGGACTGGTGGCAGAATTTGCGCCAGTTCACGCTCTGCGCGGGGTTAACCGCAGCGATAGGCTTCGTCCTGGTTTTCCGCGTCGCTCGTTTGGCGAATGCGGCCTGAGCGGCTGATGACCAGTTGCCACACCACGTTGCTGTCATGACACAGGTAGAATCGCCCGTTGCTGCTCGGCGTCTGCCCGCTGCGATGGAACAGAATGCGTTGCTGATACCCGCGCCAGTGCAGGGTCGCATCGTTTGTATCAGCTTGTTCTACGGCGAGCACTTCGGCGCTGGCGGGCATGCGCAGAATCCAGCCTTGGTTCCAGTCGCTCCCGCATTGCTGATTGTCGCTCAAGGGGCAAATTTCCAGCGCTTGGCCCTGAAGGACAGCCCTATTTCTAGCCGATTGGAGATGGTGCCAGAGAGTTTCTTGCAGGGTGCGATGCTTGCTGGCTTCGACCCATTGGCTGAACGAGGGGACGGCGTAGATTGCAGTGATGGCGACGAGCAGTACGAGTGTCAGTAGTTCAGGTAGCGTCATGGCGCGCTGACGGGAGTGGTTCATTGTCCGCATCCTTGTGGGGGTTGATTGGCCGTCCTGGCTCAGAAAGGTTTAGACCGCTGAACAACGATGTGCAAGTTAAGGGGGAGTATTGGAAAGCGTTCTGGTTGTGGGGGCGGGGGCGATAGGTCTGCTGTCAGCCCTGATGTTGGGGCGGCAGGGCTGCACGGTGAGGCTGGTTGAGGCGCAGGCAGTTGGCCGTGAGTCGTCCTGGGCGGGAGGTGGAATCGTGTCGCCGCTCTACCCGTGGCGTTACAGCGCGGCGGTGACGGCTCTGGCGCATTGGTCGCAGGACTTTTATCCCCGCCTGGGGGAGGACCTTTTGGCGCAGACTGGGATTGACCCTGAGGTGCATGTCAGCGGTTTGTACTGGCTGGATCTGGAGGATGAGGCCGAGGCACTGGCGTGGGCTGCGCGTGAGCGGCGTGACCTGCGCGCGGTGGATATCGCTTCGGTATATGGTCAGGTTCCGGTGCTCGGTGCAGGGTTCGCCCATGCCATCCATATGCCGGGCGTCGCCAATGTGCGTAATCCGCGCCTGGTCAAGGCCCTGCGTGCGGCACTTGCAGCGCTGCCGAACGTCGAGGTGCGTGAGCAGTGCCCGGTGACTGGCTTCATTCAGCAGCAGGGACGCATTCAGGGCGTGACCACTGCCGATGGGCCGTTATATGCCGAGCGTGTGGTGCTGGCGGCTGGCGCCTGGAGTGGTGAGTTGCTCAAGACACTGGGCTTGCGATTGCCGGTCGAGCCAGTGAAGGGGCAGATGATTCTCTACAAGTGCGCCGAGGACTTTTTGCCCAGCATGGTGCTGGCCAAGGGGCGCTATGCGATCCCGCGTCGCGATGGGCACATTCTGGTAGGCAGTACGCTGGAATATGCAGGCTTCGACAAGGCGCCGACCGAGATTGCGCTGCAGAGCCTCAGGGCTTCTGCCGAGGCGCTTTTGCCGACACTCGCCAAGGCGCAAGTGGTCGGGCACTGGGCCGGGTTGCGTCCTGGCTCGCCGCAAGGCATCCCCTTTATCGGCGAGCTGCCATCACATCCTGGGCTGTGGCTTAACTGCGGACATTTTCGCAACGGCCTGGTGTTGGCGCCGGCGTCCTGTCAGTTGCTCGTTGAGCTGATGCTCGGGCGTGAGCCGATCATCGATCCAGCGCCCTATGCGCCTGCTCGGCGGTTGTTTGAGGGCGCAGGTGGTTAGCGCTGAGCGGGTCAGTCGATGCCCAGTTTCTTTAGCCGATAGCGCATCGAGCGGAAGCTAAGGCCCAGGCGCTCTGCCGCTGCTGTGCGGTTCCAGCGGGTTTCCTCCAGTGCCTGCATGATCAGTTTGCGCTCGATATCTTCGAGGTGGTCTTCGAGGTTATCGATCTGCGCCAGGCTGGCTTCGCCGCTGCTTTGGCTGGCGCCGCTAGCGTCGGCCAGGCGCAGGTCGTCAGGCATGATCTGGTCATCGTCGCAGAGGGTGTAGGCGCGTTCGAGCATATTCTCCAGCTCGCGCACGTTACCGGGAAAACGGTAGTTCTTCAGCTTTTCCAGGGCGTCTGGGTGTAGCTTCGCGGCACTCAGGCCGGTATCTGCCGCCAGCCGGGCGAGCATGACCGCCGCCAGGTGGGCGATATCCTCGCGGCGTTCGCGCAGGGGGGGCACGCGCAGTTCAATGACATTGAGGCGGTAGTAGAGATCCTGGCGGAAGCGGTCTGCGGCAACTTCGGCGGCCAGGTCCTTGTGGGTAGCGCAGAGGATGCGTACATCCACCACCACTTCCTGCTGGCCGCCGACGGTGCGTACGGCCTTTTCCTGGATGGCGCGCAGCAGTTTCACCTGCATGGGCAGCGGCAGGTCGGCAACTTCGTCAAGAAAGAGCGTGCCGCCATTGGCCGCCTGGAACAGGCCCTGTTTGTCTTCGATGGCGCCGGTGAAGCTGCCTTTCTTGTGGCCGAAAAATTCGCTTTCCATCAGTTCGGATGGAATCGCGCCGCAGTTGACCGGTACGAAGGGGCGTTCGGTACGTGGCCCCTGCTCGTGGATCAGGCGGGCGACCAGTTCCTTGCCGCTGCCCGATTCGCCGCTGATATAGACCGGCGCCTGGCTGCGGGCGAGTTTCTGGATCTGTTTGCGTAGGGCTTTCATCGGCGGCGAGTCGCCGAGCAGGCGGCTGTCGACAGGTGTGTCCTGAGCCTCAGATGTATGCAGGCGCATCGCAGTTGTCACCAGCTCACGCAGGCGGCCCAGATCGACGGGTTTGGTGATGAAGTCGAACGCTCCGGCCTTGAGGGCGTTGATCGCGGTATCCAGGCTGCCATAAGCGGTGATCATCGCCACGGGAACCTGCGGGTGGCGTTGCTGGATGTGTTGCACCAGCTCCAGGCCGGTGCCGTCTGGCAGGCGCATGTCGGTCAGGCACAGGTCGAAAGGCTCGCGTGCCAGCCATTCGCGTGCTTCCTTGACGTTGCGCGCGCTGCGGGTGTCCAGTTTCATGCGGCCGAGGGTGATTTCCAGCAGTTCGCGGATATCGGGCTCGTCGTCGACGATCAGGGCTCTCTGGCGGTTCATGCTCAACTCAGCTTGCGTGAATGGGCGAAGGTGATGCGCAAGCAACTGCCGCCTTCTTCGCGGGGTTTGTAATCGAGACGGGCCTGGTTGCTTTGGCACAGCTCACGAGAGATGTATAGGCCAAGGCCGGTGCCTTTGTTTTCCGTGGTGTAGAACGGCTCGAAAATATGCTGTTCCTGCTCGGGCGGTACGCCAGCGCCGTCGTCGAGTATTTCCAGTACGGGCAAATCGCTCTGCTCATCGCGGAATAAACGCAGCCACACCTGACCGACTCGGTGCTTCTGTGCACTATAGCGCAGGCCATTTTGTACCAAGTTGGTCAGCACCTGATTGAGCTGGTGCGGGTCCATACGGGTTTGCAGGCTGCCGCCGCGCGTTTCCAGATGAATCTGTCGGTCAGCCGGTGCAGAACTGCGAAATTCGCTGGCGAATCGATGCAGCCAGTACTTGAGGTCGAGTAGTTGTGGTTCGGCCTGACGGCGGCGCGACAACTGCAGGACGTTCTCGATGACCAGGTTCATGCGCTTGGATTGATCCTGGATGATCTGTGCCAGGCGTTGATCCGGCCCCTGTAGATCCTCGGACTCCTGCAGCAGTTGAGCGGCGTGGCTGATAGCGCCCAGTGGATTGCGGATCTCGTGGGCGATGCCCGCAGTGAGGCGGCCAAGCGAGGCAAGCTTGAGTTGTTGGGCCTGCTGGGCGATTTGCGAAATGTCGTCGAGAAATACCAACGTGTGCTGCACCGTGCCGCGCTGCAGGGAGATGAAACTGGGTTGCAGGATCGGCCCATTCGGCTGCGCCTGCAGGCTCTCTGGACGCAGGGTTGGGTTGTGTAGCCATTGTTGCAGACGCTTGACCAACTCCGGGCAGTGCGGGTCGATGATCTTGCCGCTCAGCTCACCGCGCCCGAGCAGTTGGGTCGCGCCTTGGTTGGCCAGCAGCACACGGTGCTGGGTATCGAGCACCAGAATGCCGGTCCGCATGCGCTGGATGATCTGTGTGTTGAGCTCTTCCAGATTGGCCACATCGGCGGCGCGTTGCTCGGCCAGCGTTTCGCTCAGGCGTAGGCGACGGGTGATGCCTTGGATGAACAATGCGCCGGCAAAACACAAGGCCCCGAGCGCACCGGCCTGCACATATTGGCTGGAAGCCGCCGGGTAGTGCAGGCTCAAATAGAAAGTGGTGAAGATCAGGGCGATGGCGGTGATGGCCGCGATCAGCAGGCCGATACGCCCGCGCAAGAGGATATTGGCGATGGCGACGGCGACCACCAGCAGGTTGCCGATGCCGCTGGGAGTGCCGCCGGCTGCGTAGAACAGCGCCGAGAGAAAAATGACGTCGACCAGCGCCAGGCTGAAGAGCTGCATCAGGTGCTTGGGTTTGTGCACCAGTACAGCGATCAGAATGTTGAGTATCAGGTAGATCCAACTGCCGGTGCGGAACAGCTCGATATGCACCACATCGAGCAGTTGTTCATCGAGCTTGCTGGAAATCAGCAGCACCAGCGACAGGCCGATGCTGAGGCGGTAGAAGTTGTAAAGCCGGAGAATCCGCCGTGCAGGGGTGCTGTCGAGGGTTGGAGAGCTTTCAGCGATCACCGGATTGCGTGCCTTGAGCAAGGTGTGCCTGGCTGCAGAACCAGTGCTGATCCTGTTTCAGTGCCTGAGTTTGCAGCACATGTACGCCGCAATGGGCGCAGCGCACCATGGGGCTTGCTTCTTGTGCGCGCTTGGCTTGCCGTGCGGCTTTGGGGGCGCTGATAAAGCGGCGCCAGAGCCAGACTGCGGCACAGATAATGGCGATCCAGAACAGCAGGCGGAACAGACCCATGGTGCACTCTTTGTCGTGATGAGGGCTGGCAGTTTAGCCAAGCGCACGCCGTCGGCACAGTGGCTAAATGGCAAGCGCTACGCAGTTCGCAGGTACAAAAAAAGGAGGCCGTAGCCTCCTCGTCGTATCGATACCTGAATCAGTCGAACAGGCCGAAGGTCAGGTAGCTCCAAATCGAGTGCTTCTTCTCGGTTTCGCCGGTCTTGGCATCTTGCTGCAGTTCGCGCGGGATCTCTTGTACGGCGTCTTCGTACTGACGGATTACGTCTTGGTTGGCGCGGGTCTCGCCCGGTGGCAGCGGGGTTGCGGTGTCCAGCAGACCGAGGGTGGCAGTGGCCAGCCAGGAACGGTCGTCGTCTTCCTCTTCCAGCGGGACGAACTGGCCGTCCTGCAGGCTTGGGTGATCCGGGTAGTTGAGCTTGAGGGTTTCCAGGCTGGTGGCGGCCAGGTCATCGAGCGACAGGTGCTGGTAAGCCTCGGTCATGATCGCCAGACCGTCACCGACCGACGGGGTTTCCTGGAAGTTTTCCACCACGTAGCGACCACGGTTGGCGGCGGCTACATAGGCTTTACGGGTCAGGTAGTAGTGGGCGACATGCACCTCGTAGGCGGCCAGCAGGTTGCGCAGATAGATCATGCGCTGCTTGGCGTCCGGTGCGTAGCGGCTGTTCGGGTAGCGGCTGGTGAGCTGGGCGAACTCGTTGTAGGAGTCGCGCGCCGCGCCTGGGTCACGCTTGGTCATGTCCAGCGGCAGGAAGCGCGCCAGCAGGCCGCGATCCTGGTCGAACGAGGCCAGACCCTTGAGGTAGTAGGCGTAGTCGACATTGGCATGCTGCGGGTGCAGGCGGATAAAGCGCTCAGCCGCAGACTTGGCGGCTTCAGGCTCGGCATTCTTGTAGTTGGCGTAGATCAGTTCGAGTTGCGCCTGCTCGGCATAACGGCCGAAGGGGTAACGCGATTCCAGCGCCTTGAGCTTGGCGGTGGCCTGGGTGTAGCTGCGGTTGTCCAGATCGGCCTGGGCCTGCTGGTACAGCTCCGCCTCGCTGAGGTTTTCATCGACCTCCGGCTGCTTGGAGGAGCAGGCGGCGGTAAGGGCGAGGATGGCGATTAGCAGCAGGTGTTTCACTTGCATAGCGGCTTGCGTCCCTGTGACGGCTGCAGGGCCGTCCTGTTATGATGAGCGCCCCCCGGAAAAGCCTGGGGCAAAGACGCCGTATTTAACCACAAGCCCGTTGCTGAAACCAAAGGCCGGGCACCCGCCGTTGCCGAAGATGACTTCCACGATTAAACAGCCCATCCAACTCCAGGCCGACGTGCCGTTCGAACTGGGCGGTCAGCGCCTCGATCAGGTTGCCGCACAACTGTTCGACGAGTTCTCCCGCTCGCGCCTTGCCGCCTGGATCAAGGACGGCCGCCTGACCGTCGACGGCGCCGTGGCACGCCCGCGCGACACCGTGCACGCCGGCTCGAAGCTGGTGCTCGATGCCGAGCAGGAAGCCCAGGGCGAATGGGTCGCGCAGGACATCGAGCTGAATATCGTCTACGAGGACGAGCACTTGCTGGTGATCGACAAGCCGGCTGGCCTGGTCGTGCACCCGGCGGCCGGGCATGCCGACGGCACCTTGCTCAACGCTTTGCTGCATCACGTACCGGATATCGTCAACGTACCGCGCGCGGGCATCGTCCATCGTCTGGACAAGGACACCACCGGTCTGATGGTGGTGGCCAAGACTCTGCAGGCGCAGACCAACCTGGTCGAGCAACTGCAAAAGCGCACTGTCAGCCGCATCTATGAATGCATCTGCATTGGCGTGATTACCGCCGGTGGCACCATCAACGCACCTATCGGGCGCAGTTCCAGCCAGCGTCAGCGCATGGCAGTAACTGATGGCGGCAAGCCGGCGATCAGTCATTACCGTGTGCTGGAGCGCTACCGTTCGCACACCCATGTGCGGGTCAAGTTGGAAACCGGGCGTACTCATCAGATCCGTGTACACATGACCCACGTGGGTTATCCGCTGGTGGGCGATCCGGTCTATGCCGGGCGCTTCCGTATTCCGCCAGCCGCCAGCCAGAGCCTGGTGCAGAGCCTCAAGGAGTTTCCGCGCCAGGCCCTGCATGCGCGCTTCCTTGAGCTTGAGCACCCGGCCACCGGGCAGCGCATGAAGTGGGAGTCGCCATTGCCGGATGATCTGGTTTGGTTGCTGACTCTGCTGCGTCAGGATCGCGAGGCGTTTGTCGGGTGAGTGCCTACGACTGGCTGGCGCCCGACTGGCCTGCGCCAGCCAACGTGCGCGCTTGCGTGACCACGCGCAACGGAGGCGTCAGCGTGGCGCCGTTCGACAGCTTCAACCTGGGCGATCATGTCGATGATGCCCCGGCTGCCGTTGCTGCCAATCGCGCACATCTGGTCGACAGCCTTGGCTGCCAACCCGCCTGGCTACGCCAGGTGCATGGCATCGTGGTGGTCGAGGCTGACCCAGCGACGGTGATCGAAGCTGACGGCAACTGGACTAACACTCCCGGTATCGCCTGCACGGCGATGACCGCTGATTGCCTGCCGGTGTTGTTCTGCGACCGCGCCGGTACGCGCGTGGCCGCCGCCCATGCCGGTTGGCGCGGGTTGGCCGGTGGCGTGCTGGAGGCGACCGTCAAGGCGCTGGATGTTGCGCCGCAAGAGCTGCTGGTCTGGCTCGGCCCGGCCATCGGCCCGGCGGCGTTCGAAGTCGGTGGCGAAGTGCGCGAGGTTTTCGTGCAGCAGCATGCCGAGGCCGCAGCGGCGTTCGTAGCGAGTGCCAATGCAGGCAAGTTCATGGCCGACATCTACCAGTTGGCGCGCATTCGCCTGGCTGCCATTGGCGTCACTGCCGTGAGTGGGGGAGGGCTGTGCACGTACAACGATGCGCGCTTCTATTCCTACCGGCGCAGCTCCCGCACCGGACGCTTCGCCTCGCTGATCTGGCTGCAGCCCTGAGCGTCCACTGGATCTAGCTCTTAATCACTCGCATCAATAGTGCTGTGCCTGGATAAAGACCTGGCCGTATCCTCCTCGCTATCCTGCGCAACCTGTCCGGTTTGCGCGCCCGACCAGAAGAGGAACGATGATGAGCGCCCCCGCACAAGCCCTGTTCACCCCCTTTCAACTCGGCACGCTGGCGCTGCCGACCCGCGTAGTCATGGCGCCAATGACCCGTTCCTTCTCGCCTGGCGGCATTCCCGGCGCTGATGTGGTGGAGTATTACCGCCGCCGCGCGGCCGCCGGGGTTGGTCTGATCGTTACCGAGGGCACCACCGTTGGGCACAAGGCCGCCAATGGCTATCCGAACGTGCCGCGCTTCTACGGTGAAGATGCTCTGGCTGGCTGGAGGCAGGTGGTCGATGCCGTGCATGCCGAGGGCGGCAAGATCGTCCCGCAGCTCTGGCATGTGGGTAACGTGCGTAAGCTGGGCACCGAGCCGGATGCCAGTGTGCCGGGCTTTGGGCCGATGGAGAAACTCAAGGACGGCCAGGTGGTGGTGCATGGCATGACTCAGGCCGATATCGATGAGGTGGTGGCCGCCTTCGCCCAGGCTGCGCGCGATGCCAAGGCCATTGGTATGGATGGTGTGGAAATTCACGGCGCCCATGGCTACTTGGTCGATCAATTTTTCTGGGAAGGTAGCAACCAACGTACCGATGGCTACGGCGGTGATCTGGCGGCGCGTTCGCGTTTCGCCATTGAGCTGATCCGGGCGGTGCGTGAGGCCGTTGGCCCGGACTTCCCGATCATTCTGCGTTACTCGCAGTGGAAGCAGCAGGACTACACCGCGCGCCTGGTGCAGACGCCGGAACAACTGGAAGCCTTCCTCAAGCCACTGTCTGAAGCTGGGGTGGATATCTTCCATTGCTCGACCCGTCGTTTCTGGGAGCCGGAGTTCGAAGGCAGCGACCTCAATCTGGCCGGCTGGACGCGCAAGCTCACCGGCAAGCCGACCATCACCGTCGGCAGTGTCGGCCTGGATGGCGAGTTCCTGCAGTTCATGGTCAAGACCGACAAGGTGGCCGAACCGGCCAGCCTTGAAAACCTGCTTGAGCGCCTGAATAAACGGGAATTCGACTTGGTCGCGGTGGGCCGCGCGTTGCTGGTCGACCCGGACTGGGCGTTGAAGGTGCGTGATGGCCGCGAGCAGGAGATCCTGCCGTTCAGCCGCGAGGCGCTGACTACGCTGGTCTGAGCCCGTTTCTATCGGGCGTCGCAAGTCGGCGCCCTGTTTTTCAAGCTCCGGCACATCGGCGCTTTTTTACGCCTGCCTGTCTGAGCGGATGTGCCGTAGGGCGGGTGCAACCCGCCAGATTGTATCAGTGGCGGGTTTCACCCGCCCTACGGGCAAGCTCCGCGTGGGCGCCGAGTTGCGCCTGCGGCTGCATGGCGCTGCGCAGATGCGCCTCGAACTGCGTGACGATGCCGTCCCAGCTCAGGTGGCTGGCATGGCGACGGGCGTTGAGGCGGATGCGCCGCAGTGTTTCTGCATTTTCCAGCGCCTGACACGCGGCTTCGCAAAAGCCGGTTTCATCGCCAGGGCGAGCGACCAGGCCGTTGTGTTCGTGGTGGATATGCTGAGCTGCCGCCGCCTGATCGAAGGCCACTACGCCGAGGCTCGAAGCCAGGGCTTCCAGCACTACGTTGCCGAAGGTTTCCGACAGGCTGGGGAACAGGAACAGATCACCCGAGGCGTAGTGCCTGGCCAACTCTTCCCCACGTTGCAGGCCGCAGAATACCGCGTCGGGCAAGTGCGCCTGGAGGCTGGCGCGCAATGGGCCGTCGCCGACCAGGATCAGGCGCATACGCCGTTGCGGGTAACTGGCCTGCAACTGACGGAAGGCTTTGGTCAGCAGGCCGAGATTTTTCTCCGCTGCCAGGCGGCCGACATGCAGCACGGCCAGATCATCCGCGCCTAACCCCCAACTGGCGCGCAACTGATCACTGCGCTTGCGTGGGTGAAACAATTGGCTGTCGACGCCACGGGCGAGCAAGGCCAGGCGCTCGAACTCACGGCGCTCCAGATCAACCTTCTGCCCGACGCTGGGCACCAGGGTCAGTTGCGTGCGGTTGTGGAACCAGCGCAGGTAGTTGGTCATCGCCCGCGTCAGCAGGCCAATGCCGTAGTGTCCGGTGTACTGCTGGAAGTTGGTGTGAAAGCCGCTGACCACGGGGATCGCCAGGCGCCGTGCGGCGCGCAGCGCAGACAAGCCCAGCGGGCCTTCGGTGGCAATGTAGAGCACATCCGGGCGTTGCCGTTTCCAGCGCCGCAGCAGCTTGTGCATCGAGGTCTGGCCCCATTGCAGGCCGGGGTAGCCGGGCAGCGGCCAGCCACGGGTCAGCAGCAGCTCCGTGTCGGGAGGCGCCGCCGTATCAGTGTTCTGCCGTGGGCGCACCAGTTGCACGCGATGGCCGCGCCCTCGCAGGCCTTCGACCAGGCGCCCGAGGGTATTGGCCACACCGTTGACTTCCGGCGGGAAGGTTTCACTGATCAGCGCGATATGCAGAGACGATGCGTTCATAAACGCAGTCTCTGCCTATGCGATGTAATGTCTGTGACGTTTGCGTTGCTGATTTGTGACGGCTGCGGCTAGCCGCGTTCGCGCACCCAGAACAGGGTCGCACCGGCCACCGCCGCTGGCATCATCAGGATATTCAGGCCTGGCACCAGCAGGGCTGCGTAGGTGATGCCGCCAAAGCTCAGGCTCTGCCAGCGCTTCTCGCGTAGCCAGGCGAGCATCTCGCTCCAGCCCAACTTGTTGTTGTCCGCCGGGTAGTCGATGTATTGCACGGCCATCATCCAGACGCCGAACAGCAGCCACAGCGGTGCGGCGATCAGGTTCACCACGGGGATGAAGCTGAGGATCAGCAGAGCGATGGCGCGTGGCAGGAAGTAGGCCAGTTTGCGCATTTCCCGGCTCAGGGTGCGCGGCACCATGGCGGTCAGCTCGGCGATGCTGAAGGGCGGGAAGTGATCCTCGCCGCGCACCACCACTTCCACTTTCTCGGCGAGAAAACCGTTGAACGGTGCGGCGATGATGTTGGCCAGCAAGGTGAAGGTGAAGAACACCATCAGCAGCACCAGCACCACGAACAGCGGCCAGAGGATGTATTGCAGGAAGCTCAGCCAGCTCGGCAGGGTGGGCATGAAGGTGTCGACCCAGCCGCTGAACTCGTTGACTGCGAAGCCGATCATCAGTGAGAACAGGATCAGGTTGACTGCCAACGGCAGCAGTACGAACAGGCGCAGGCCGGGACTGAGTACCAGCTTGAGGCCTTCGCGCAGGTATTGCGGGCCGGACAGAACGGGAGCGGCGGGCATGATGGCCTCCTGGATGACGATGTGGCGCGACCATACCGATTTCAGCGCGGGGGGGAAAGTTCAGTCACTCAGTCGTCTGTTGGGCTTGATGCCTGGCCAAGGACAACGTGGCCGCGTTGCTCCTTGGCCAGGTACATGGCGCTGTCAGCAGCCTTGACCAGGGTGGTTGGGTCCTTGCCATCGTGCGGACATAGGGCGATGCCGATACTCAGGCTTACGAAGTCGATGCGACGGCCTGCGATGTCGAATGGTTTTTGCAGCGTTTCATTGAGGCGTTCGCCTAGCACCTGTGCGGTTGTGGCATCGGTATTGGCTAGTAGCAGGGTGAACTCGTCGCCGCCGAGGCGGTATAGATTATTGGGTTGGCGCAGGTTGTGCTGCAGGCGCGAGGCGATGGCACGCAGCAGTTCGTCGCCGACATCGTGCCCGAAGCGGTCGTTGACTTGCTTGAAGTGATCGAGGTCGATGAAGAACAGCGCCAGTTGGCTACCGCTGTTCAGACTGTCGGCAATCCGTTGGCGCAAGTGTTCGAGGAAGGCCTTGCGGTTACCCAGCCCTGTGAGGGGGTCTTTATAGGCCAGGGCGTGCAGTTCTCGGCGCTGTGAAACCTGCGCACTGACATCGCGCAAGATGCCGCGATATCCCGCGAATTGGCCAGCACCATTGTGCATCAGCGACAGGCGCGCTTCGAAGTCGCCGAGGCTGCCGTCGCTGCGGCGCAATTGTGTGGTGATGCTGTGCAGGCTGCTGTCGTCGCGTGCGTTGTGCAGATACTGCTGCGCCTTTGGGTGATCGGCGGGTTGTAGCAACAAGGTCAGCGGTTGCCCCAGCAGCTCCTCGCTGCTGTAGCCAAGCGTCTGCAACATCGCGCTGTTGACCCGCTGAAAATGACCGCGCTCGTCCATTTCGAAGTAGCTGTCTTGAATCGATTCGAGAATGGCGCGGTCGCGTTCCTCGCTCTGCTCAAGGCGCTCAAGCATACGATTGAGGGCGCTGCTCAACTGCCCCAGCTCATCCTTGCCGAGGCTAATGAGTCTGGGCAGCTTGGCTTGATCACCGATGCCGTCAATCTCCCGGTTGAGCATTTCCAGGCGCCTGAGCAGCCAAAATTCCAGCCCCAGATAGACGACCACCGCGGCACCGAGAACGATGGCAAAACTGATCGCCAGAAAGAATCCAAGTGCTGCACGACCGCCGCTGTAATTGCTGCGCTTGGTGGTCATGCTCAGCGCCAGTTCCGGTGCCTGCCACTGAGTGTCGATTTGCAGCAGAATGCGCTGTTGGTTGTTGGGTAGTAATTGCCGGGGGCTGACCTTGACGCTGAGTGCCTCATTGCCATGTTTTTGCTGCCAGTCACGGGTGTCGTCGGCCGACATGGGAACGAAGGTGACATTACCGACGAACTGATGCTCCAGTGCCTCTGTGCGTGATGTGTTGAAGAAGCGGCCCGCCATGAAGGTTCCAGCCGCTGGCGCAGTACCGTTGTTGTTGCTGATTGCGCTGCTCAGTATCAGCGCCGGTATGCCGCGAATCAGCACGATCTGCGCTGTGGCGAAGCGCGGGTCACCTTTGGCATCAAGCATGCCCATCTGAGCGCTGCGGCTGTAAAGCTCATTGCGCAAGTCGGCGCGTGTCGGTATGGCCGCGTTGTCGAGCCGCAGCAGTTTGGTGGTGTCGATCGTGGCCCAGCGCTCCAGCAACAGGCGCCCCTGGGCGTCGAACATGGCCATGAAGTCGAAGTCGTAGTTGTCCAGTTCGGTGGCGTCGAGATTCTCCTGCAGATAATCGTCCAGCGGGCTACGCGTCTGTGCCACCTCATAGCTCTGGTTCCACCAGCCATAACTGCGCAACAACTGCGCGGCCTGCTCGATATGACTGAACAGAATGTGTTCTGCCTTGCTGGCGGCGTCGCTGAGCATCTGTTCGTCCTGCAGGTCGAAGCGACGCAGCAGCAGGTGGTTCGACAGAAACTGGACGCTCAGCAGGGTCACTATCAGCAGCGGCACAAAGAGTGAGAACAAGCGTTTGCGCAGGCTCATAGTAGGCTTTATCCCGGTCGTTACAGCCTCAGTATAGTGATGAGTCGAGTTGGCGCTGGATTGATAGGTCTTATCTATCCCAGGCATTGGCGAAGGGTATTTCCGCTTCTGCAGGCGACTCTATAGGCTGTGCTCCAGTTCACGTTTTTGGGGTTTTCAGTTGTAGGAGCCTGTCCCGAGCTCTTTGAAAGCCCTCTTTTATTGCTGCCGACGCAGTGAGTCGGCAAGGAGTCAGCGGTGTCCAGTGTTCATCATGCCCGTGTCATCATTTTGGGCTCTGGCCCGGCCGGGTACAGCGCGGCGGTGTATGCCGCGCGGGCTAACCTGAGGCCGTTGCTGATCACCGGTATGCAGGCTGGCGGTCAACTGACCACCACCACTGAGGTGGACAACTGGCCGGGCGACCCGCATGGGCTGACGGGCCCGGCATTGATGCAACGCATGCAGGAACACGCCGAGCGTTTCGAGACGAAAGTGGTGTTTGATCACATCAATGGCGTGGATCTGGCTGGCAAGCCCTTCACCTTGGTCGGTGACAACGGCACTTACACATGTGATGCGCTGATCGTCGCCACTGGCGCCAGCGCTCGTTACCTGGGGCTGCCGAGCGAGGAAGCGTTCATGGGGCGCGGCGTATCGGCTTGCGCCACTTGCGATGGTTTCTTCTATCGAGGCCGTGAGGTGGCAGTGGTCGGCGGTGGCAATACGGCGGTCGAAGAGGCGCTGTACCTATCCAATATCGCCAGCAAGGTCACACTGATTCACCGCCGTAATGCCTTCCGTGCCGAGAAAATTCTGCAGAACAAACTGCAGGAGCGCGTGGCCCAGGGCAAGATCGAGCTGCAACTCAATGCCGAAGTCGATGAGGTGTTGGGCGATGCCAGCGGTGTTACCGGTGTGCGTCTGAAGCAATACGGCGGCGCCTACCGTGAGTTGCAGGTTGATGGGCTGTTCGTCGCCATTGGGCATACCCCCAATACCAGCCTGTTCGAAGGCCAACTGGAGCTGAGGGACGGCTATCTGGTGGTGAACGGCGGACGCGATGGTAACGCCACCGCTACCGGTGTCCCTGGCGTTTTCGCCGCTGGTGATGTCGCCGATTCGGTGTATCGTCAGGCCATCACCTCGGCTGCTGCCGGCTGCATGGCGGCGTTGGATGTCGAGCGTTACCTCGACGGACATTGATACGCTGCGCAGAGCAAAGCCCCGTCATCGTGAGATGACGGGGCTTTTTTATCGTCTGCTGGTTGAGCGCTATCAGTGCCTGTTGCCATGACGCGGCGAAAAGGCCAGCCAGGCCAGCACGGGGTAGCACAGGTAATGCAGGCTGAAGAGAAACAGGCCCATGGGACTGGGCGTGTCCTGCATGTACATCATGCCCAGCAGGCCTAAATAGAGAAGCCCCAACACGCCGCCATAAAGAGCGCTGAAGCGCCAGCGCTCGGCGTTACTGGGGGCGCGGCCCTGGCGCCAGTGGAACAGCAGCGCCAGGCCAGCGGCGATGGTTGTGGCGATCAGCACGGTGGTGAACACGCCGCCAAGACGCACGAAGGTGCGCAGCAGGGTATTGAGCACAACGGCTGCGCCTACTCCGGCGATGGCGTAATAGCGCACCTGTATATGGACGTTCATAACGAGCGGTTCAGACCGAAGCGTTTGCGCAGCACGTGCTCAAGCAGTGCCTTGGGCAACAGTGCGGCCAGTAGCGGCAGGGCGCGGCTGCCGTTGCCCAGGCGCAGCAGGCGTGGGCGTTTGTCGCGTTGCACGGCCGCCAGCAGTTGCGCGGCGAAATCACGGGCAGGCGTTGGGTTGTCTTGCGAGGCTCTGGCTCGCGCGCGGATGCCCTCACGCAGCGGCCACCAGGGCGAGTCCTCGCGGATCAGGGCTTCGGCCTGTTGGCTGGCGCTGGCGCCGAAGCTGGAGGCGATGGCGCCGGGTTGTACTTCCATCACCTCGATGGCGAAGGGCGCCAGCTCCATGCGCAACGCGTCGCTGAGTGCGTGCACGGCAGTCTTGGACGCGCAGTAGGCGCCGGCGAACGGCGTGACCAGCACGCCAGATACGCTGCCGATATTGACCACCAGGCCACGGCTGCGGCGCAGCAGCGGGAAGAAGGCGCGAGTGACGCCGACGATGGCGACCACGTTGGTTTCGAATTGTCGCTGCATGGCCTCCACGCCGCCGTCGAGCAGTGGGCCCATGGCGCCGTAACCGGCGTTGTTGATCAGCACGTCGAGGCCGCCGATTTCCTCGCTCAGGTGTGTGGCCAGTTGCTGCAGGGCTGCGCCGTCGTTGACGTCGAGCTGTACGGCGTGAAAACCGGCCTGGCTGAGCGCGGCCAGATCCACTTCCTGGCGCGCACTGGCCCAGACGGCGTAACCGGCAGCCTTGAAGGCATCGGCCAGGGCGCGACCGATGCCGCTGGAGCAACCGGTGATCAGGACGCTGGGTTGTGGCATGGCGGGGTTCCTGGGGCAAATGGATGTGCAGCTTAGCACTCGCAGAGGACGCTGCCCGAGTCTGCTCATGCGCGCCTACAGGGGGCAAATCAGCTTGGCAGCGTCAGCACGGGTTAGCGGACGAAGGTGCCTTGCAAGCGTTCGGCGCGAAACTCCAGGGTGTCCGGGCGGTAGCCGCTGCGCAGGTCGGGTAGGGGCAGGCAGTCTTGCCAACTGTCGCCGACCAGCAGGTCACCAGGGCCGTCGTAGCGTGGCGATTCGTACAGGCGCTGGGCCAGATTGGTGGTGGTGCCGGGGCGGTAGGCGGCGATTTCCCAGTGCAGTTCTTGCAGGGCGGCTTCGCTGCCGTTTTTCAGTTGCACGGCCAGCGGTCTGTCGGCTGGGCAATGTGTGGGCGCGTATTGGATGCGCAGTTGCAAATGGGCGAGGTCGCGGGTGTCGCGGTGTTCCTGCCAGAGCACCCAGCAGGCGATCAGGGCAAGGCCAAGCAGCGCCGCTGCCGAGACAGGCAGGGCCTTGGTCGGGTAGCGGATCAGCAGGATCAGCCAGGTAAGGGCGAGTACGGCACCGAAGAGCATGAGCGATAACCTTGATAGGTGTCTGCCGTCATCCTACACAAGGTGGGGGAGGGAGCGGTGGGTGGTGCGTTAGCCGTGATCTGCATGACGGCTAGCGCACCACCCTCGGCTCATTTACTGCGCGGCGGCAACGGCGGCCACTGCATCACTACGGCCATAGACATCTTCCAGGCGTTCGATGTCGTCTTCGCCGAGGTAGGTGCCGGACTGCACTTCGATGATCTCCAGCGGGATCTTGCCCGGATTGGCCAGACGGTGCACCGAGGTCATCGGGATGTAGCAGGACTGGTTTTCGGTGAGCAGGAACTCGCGGTCATCGCAGGTCACCTTGGCCGTGCCGGATACCACGATCCAGTGCTCGGCGCGGTGGTGGTGCATCTGCAGCGACAGTTGCGCCCCCGGCTTGACGGTAATGTGCTTGACTTGGAAACGGCCGCCCATGTCCACCGAGTCGTACGAGCCCCACGGACGGTACACGGCGCAGTGGTTCTGGGTTTCGCTACGGCCCTGCTCGTCGAGCTTGTTGACCAGTTTTTTGACGTCCTGCACGCGATCTTTGTGCGCGATCATCGTGGCGTCTTTGGTATCGACGACGACGATATCGTCCAGGCCGAGCACCGAAACCAGCTTGCCGTTGCCGTGTATCAGGCAGTTGCGGCTGTCTTCGAGCAGTACGTCACCGCTGACGACGTTGCCGGAGGCATCCTTGTCGTGCACTTCCCAGATCGACGACCAGCTACCGACATCGTTCCAGCCAGCAGCCAGTGGTACGACGCAAGCGCGGCTGGTTTTTTCCATTACGGCGTAGTCGATGGAGTTATCCGGGCAGCAAGCGAAGGTCGCTTGGTCGATGGCGATTTCGCCGTCCTTGCGTTGGCTGCGCTCCAGGGCCAGCAGGCAGGTGTCGTAGATGTCCACGTCGTGCTGCTTGAGCTCTTCCAGGAAGCGGCTGGCGCGGAACAGGAACATGCCGCTGTTCCAGAAGTAGTCGCCACTCTGCACGTACTCGCTAGCGCGCTGGGCGTCGGGTTTTTCGACGAAGCTGGCAACGCGCGCCACGCCTTCGGGCAGGTTGCCGTCAGCCGCACCACGGATGTAGCCGTAGCCGGTTTCCGGGCGGTTGGCCGGTACGCCGAACAGCACCATCTCGCCTTTCTCGGCGGCTACGGTGGCCAGCGCCAGGGCCTTGCGGAAGGCTTGTTGGTCATCCAGCACATGGTCGGCCGGCAGTACCAGCATCAGTTCGTCGCGGCCTTCCGCGATAAGTTGCAGGGCGGCCATGGCCACCGCAGGTGCGGTGTTGCGACCAAAGGGTTCGAGCAGCAGTAGTTGCGCCTGCTGGCCAATCTGCTCCAGTTGCTCTTGAACGATGAAGCGGTGCTCCTGGTTAGCGACCAGTACCGGCGGCTGTATGCCCTCGATGGAAAGGCGCTGCAGGGTTTGCTGGAACAGGGTCTTATCGCCAGTCAAGGCGAGGAACTGCTTGGGATACAGCTTGCGCGAAAGAGGCCAGAGTCGGGAGCCGCTGCCACCGGAAAGGATGATGGGGGTCATGATGTGTCTCTCCTTAACCTTTGATCGAGATGGATGCCCGTGTCGTGTCGGTGCGGCGTGTGCCCGCCGTTTCCCTTGTTCTAAAAAACTGTTGCCTTAACCATCGATGGGGCGCTTGACCCACACCGGCGATAACTTGCCTTGGCCACCGGTGACGAACAGGCTGACGACTTCGCCGCGTTCGAGGGTGACGGGTTTCAGATCTGTGATTTTCTTGTCGCCAGCAAACAGCGCCAAGCCGACTTTCACCGGATTGATTTCGCGATCGCCACGACCGTTCGGGGCGACGTCGGCGACCACGGCAGTCTTGCCGTCAGCGGTTTTCACGCTGAGTTTGCTGTCGCTGAGGTTCTGCACGCGCAGCATGGCTTTTTGCTTGTTGGTAAAGGCCGGTTCTTCGACCAGACGCGGGGCGCTGCCGGTCTGGTTGACCAAGGTGTAGTAGTGCGCCGATTCCAGCTTCACCGGCAGCGCGGTGCTGCCAACCTGGGCCTGGTAGCTACCAGCCGGGAGGAATTTGAAATCACTGGAACCCAGCGGGGCGACCTGCTTGAGCTGCACGTCGCCGACGCTGACGTCGAGTTCGGAGTTGCCGGCGTTGTAAGCCCGTACGAAGGTCGAGCCTTTGGGGGCCTGCGGGCCATAGAGGGCAGCATCACCTGCGTGTGCCTGAACTACGCCCAAGCTGAGGCTCAGGGCGCAAGCAGCAAGGGTCATGCGGCGAAAAGTATTGGGGGTCTTCATGATGAGGTCATCCTCCTTAAAGGTGATTCAGCGGCTGGCCGAAGCCAGCTTCTGTTGCTTGCCATCCGCTTTGAGCGCGGCGATCCAGTTAGGTTCGAAACCTTTCAGATCAGCGGCCATCGGCAGGTAGCGCTCGGGGAATTCCCAGATCACCAACTGCGGCGGATTGTTTTTCAGCTCGTCGCTTTGCAGGTACTTGAGCATCGGCACCAGCGGGCCCTGGCCTTCTTCGGCTTGATTGGTCAGGTCACGCTTGAGGTGCTGGCGCAGGGCACCGGCAAAGTTCCAAGAGGGGTTGGCGCTGTAGCTGGTGCCGACCAGCGCTACTGGCAGGTCGCTGTCGCCGAACAGGTCGTCACCACTGGCCTGAGCGCTGTGGGTCTCGCGTAGGTGCAGGTTGTCAGGCGCTGGCAGCAGGTTGTCGAACAGCGGGGCCAGCGGCAGGAAGTGAGTCAGATCGCCTTCATGCTCGCGTGTCTGCACCGTCTCGGTGACGAACTCCTGCGGCTCGCCGCGCAGTGGCACGGCGCTATTGATCACCTCGCTGAGGGCCTGCGCAGCGACATCGGCACCTTCCGGCGTCCAGTGCGTATCGGTACGCAGGAACATTTGCGCGTTCTGCTTGCCCGCTTGCAGTGGGCCGAGCAGATCCGGCGCGGCGATACCGGCTTCACGCACGGCGCTGTGGAAGCGCGGGTAGAGGCTGTCCTGCTGGGCGCTGGGGTGATGCTCGCCAGTGTGTTCCGGGTACAGGCGGGTCTTGGCCGGGACGATGGCCAGCAGCAGATGGACGTTTTGTTTATGCAACTGCTGCTGTACGCCGCGAATCAGATCCAAGTTGTCGCGAATCTGCCGCTGGCCGTTGGCCACCGGGTCGAACTCTTCATCCGAGTACAGCCAGCCGTCTTCACCAATCACCAGGCCGGCGCGGCCTTCGCCGAACGCCAGGTACTCCAGCGCGGCCCAGAGGTTGATGCCGATTTGCTTCAGCGGAAACTGCTCGTCGTAGTAATGCTCGAAGCTGCGGGTCAGCTCGCCATCGAGCAGATCCGGGTTGTTGGGCGCGCGGTAGCCGCCGAGTTTTGCCAGCGCCAGCAGGCTGGTGCAAAGCATGACCAGGATGAACAGGGCGACGTGAAGGGTCTTGAAAGTACGACTCATGACAGTGCCTCCGTTCAGAACTGGAAGTAGAGGAAAGCGGAGTAGCTCTGCGCCGAGAGCTTGAGTAGCGAGGCGCAGAACAGCAGGAGCAGGGCGCCTTGCACGATCAGTGCACGGCTATGCACGCGGCTCATCACGCCAGCACCGCTGGCCAGTAGCGTGGCGCCAGCGTTGCCGTTTTGGGCCTGGCGCTGAGCCATGAACTGGCGCGCACCATTGACCACGATTACCACCCAGGCCAACACCAGGGTGACGATCTGCAGGCTGCTGATCTGCGCCAGGGTCAGCTCGCTCAGGTGCCAGTTGCTGAAGCTGAACAGGGCGGCGTACATACGCCCGGCCACTTCCAGGTTTTCGGCGCGGAAGATCACCCAGCCGAGCATCACCAGCAGCAAGGTGAAGGCCCACTTCAACAGGTTGAACGAGGTCGGCGCGGCCTTCACGCCCAGGGCGCGTTCGATGGCCAGCCAGGTGCCGTGCCAGGCACCCCAGATCAGGAAAGTCCAGTTGGCGCCGTGCCAGAAGCCGCCCAGTAGCATGGTCAAGAACAGGTTGCGATAGGTGTTGAAGGTGCCGTGGCGGTTGCCGCCCAGCGGCACGTAGAGGTAGTCGCGCAGCCAGGTCGACAGGCTGATGTGCCAGCGTCGCCAGAACTCGGTGATCGACTGGCTGATATACGGTTGGTTGAAGTTCTCCATGAAGCGGAAACCCATCATCAAACCCAGGCCGATGGCCATGTCGCTGTAGCCAGAGAAGTCGAAGTAGAGCTGCGCGGTGTAGGCGATCATGCCCAGCCAGGCGTCGCCGGTGCTGGGGTTTTCCAGGGCGAAGCAGTGGTCGACCAGCGGTGCCAGGCTGTCGGCGATGAACACCTTCTTGACGAAACCCTGCATGAAGCGCGTGGCACCTTCGCTGAACTTGTCCAGGCTGTGTGTGCGGTCGGTGAACTGGTCGGCCAGATCCTTGTAGCGCAGTACCGGGCCGGCGATGAGCTGGGGGAACAGGGCGATGAACGCGGCGAAGTTGATCAGGTTGCGCGTTGGCTCGGTGTCCTTGCGGTACACGTCGATCAGGTAGCTGATCGACTGGAAGATGTAGAAGGAAATACCGATCGGCAGAATCACCGAGGTCAGCACGAAGGGCTCCAGGCCCATGGATTCGAGCACGGCGTTGATGTTGGCGACGCCGAAGTTGGCGTACTTGAAGTAGCCCAGCGTAGCCAGGTTACCGATGACCCCGGCGACCACCCATTTGCGTGCCACTTCGGTACCGGCATGAGCGTGAATGCGCAGGCCGAAGACGTAGTTCCACAGCGTCACGGCGGCGAACAGCAGGAGAAAGTCCACTCGCCACCAGGCGTAGAAGGTGTAGCTGCCAATCAGAATGAGCAGATTGCGCCCGCGATTCGGGCACAGGTAGTACAAGCCGAGAAAGATCGGCAGGAACAGGAACAAAAAGACGTTGGATGAAAAGACCATCCTGTTTCTCCGTGAATACCTGGGGCAACGCCCCCCTTTCCCCCCACGCGTGGAGGGTTTGTTTTGTTACGCCCAGTAGGAGCCGATTCATCCGCGAAAATCGCGGCTAAAACGGAATGCCGCCCAGCCGCTCCTACGGTTTTTCGAATACCTGAGTCACTTCTCCGCCAAGGCGGAAGCTGTTGAACGGCCCCATGTCCTTGCGCAGCTCTTGAGCTTTGGCGCTGCAGTCATAGAGGCTGCAATAGGGCGCCAGCCAGGCGTATTTGTAGTCCTTGCGCAGCTCGCTCATGTCCTGCTTGGCGCCGCTGCGCTGGGCAAAGGCTTGTGGATCTTGCGCGCCTTGCAGCACGCGTTCGGCCAGGCGTTGCAGGGCGTTATGGTTTTCACTACGCAGGTCGACGCCATTGGCCTGGGCGAAGGCGGCGACCATCGCCAGCGGTGGCAGGGCATAGTTGTGATAGGCCAGGGCGCGTTGGCGGCGGCGCATTTCGTTGGCCAGGAAGCCATCGCTATCGACTTGGTTGGCGGCGACGCGAAATTGATCCACAGACCAGTCGAACAGGTCGCGGCGGTCGCTGATCACTGCGGTGGCCATCACCGACCAAGCGGCCCAGTAGCTGTGGTTGTTGATCTTCTTCAGTGGCAGGTTGCTCCATTCGTGCACCGTGCGATCGGCCAGGTTGACGAACCAGCGCTCGATACGCGCACTTTCCTGCGGGTAGTCCTTCAGCGGTTGCGATTCGGAGAACTTCAGGCGCAGCCAGGCGCCGGCCAGGCTGCCGAGCGCCCATTTGCGCATCGACTTGCCGGTGTGGTTGAACTGCTCGGACTCCAGGGCATCAGCGCTGGCCCAGCGGTCGATCCATGCGATGGCGCAGTCCAGGCGCTCGCGCTGTCCGGTACGCATGTAACCGGTGATCATCTGCCCGGCTTCTTTCTCCAGGCGGTTGATGTCAGCGGTCTGATCGCGGAAGTTCTTTTCCGCTTTGGCATTGAGCGTGGCACGCGCGCTGTCGGAGCCGGCGTACTTGCTGGTGAATTGCATCTCGCCGGTATAGGGCTGGGGAATGGCCGGGCAGGTCGGGGCTTGGCCGTCGCGCTGCTCTACGGCTGCGCGATAACCGACGGGGGGCTGCAAGGCGGCCTGCGCCGCACTGCTGAGCAGCAGTGCGGTGAACAGGGCCAGTGGCGAGAGTTTGTGCATGGCTAACCTCAGCTTTCGGTGGCGTTGTGGGCGACCTGCTGGCCATTACCGGATGGCCGTTGGCACAAGCTGGCCTGCACCTTGACGTCATCGGCGCTGTCCTCGGGCTTTTGTATTTCCAGGGCGAAGAAGTTTTCGTTGCCCCAGCCCGGCTCGTCGCGTAGCTCGAAGGTGAAGCGGCCATCGGTGTCGACGGTGTTGGTCTTCTCCAGCTTGAGCTGTTCTCGTTGACCGTTGAGATACCAGATGGTTGCGTCGATGCGCTTGATCGAGGTGTCGCTGAAGCGCAGGTCGAGTTGGTGACGGTTGCCGGGCAGGGTCAGCAGCTTGTTCTGGCCGTTGACGAGGATTTCGTTGTTGCCTGGGCGCAGGCGCGTTTCCTTGCTGAGCAGTTCGGTCTGGCCACTGCAGCCATTGCTCAGGGCAGCCATCATCTGGCGATGGATCTTGTCCGAGGCCAGGTCATAGAGCGGCGAGAACTCCCAGATGATGACCTTCGGCGGGTCGTTCTGGAACGAGTCGCTGGCCAGGTATTCGAGCATCGAGCCTTCCAGGCCGCCGCCGGGGAAGGCGACGTTGAGCACATCGGTGCCGAGGTTCTGTTCGAGGAAGCCGCTGAAGTTGTAGTTCTTGCCACTGTGGCTGGTGCCGACCAGGGTGACCTTCGGCGTGCTTTCGTCGCCGAACAGGGCGTCGCCGCCGCTGGTGTCCTTGGGCTCGGTGAGGAACTGGTCGACGTACTGCACGGCATAACCGGTGCCGCACAGTTGGCTGGCGACATTCTGCATGGTGCCGGTCTTGCCCATCAGGCCGATGCGCTGGGTGACAAATTCTTTCTGTGGAATATCTGCGAAGCCTGGGATGCGCTTGACCGTTTCGGCCACCAGACGCGCGGTGCGTTCGGCGCCGTAGGGCGTCCAGTGCTGGTCGCGGCGGAAGTAGAACTCTTTGGCGTCCTTCTCGTCGGTAAGCGGGCTCAGATCCGGCACCCAGATACCCAGTTGCTCGAAGCGCGCCAGGGTCTGGCGGTAGTTGCGCAGCGCCTTGTCGTAGTCGAAGCGCTGGTAATCTTCGGGTGCGAGTTTTTCCCGATTGACCAGGCCGCGGGTCGGTTGGTAGACCACCACCAGCTCCACACCGCGTTGCTTGAGGCCGTCGCGCAGTTCCTTGAGGTAGCGATAGCCTGTGTCGTTGGTGCCAAACTCGGTACGCAGGTCTTCCACGCTGCGGAACAACCAGCCTTCGCGGGCGTCGCGCAGGGTGACGAAGTTCTTCATGTAGTTGGTGGTGTAGTTGCTGGCGTCATGTGCCGCCGGGCACAGCGAGCAGCAGTCCTCCACCTGATACTGCGGTGCCTGTTGCTCCTGGGCTTGCAGCAGGCCGCCGTAGGCGGCGCAGGTTACCGCCAGGGCGAGGGTCTTGAGTTTCGATACGCTCATTCTTGGGCCTCGTCAGTTGGTCATCTGCTCGGGGTCGATGGGGTCGATCAGCACGGGCTGGCGCTTGCGCAGCAGCAGGTCGAGGATCTCGTCTTGTTTCTCGCCGAGAATGCCGGCCAGTTGGATGCCGGTGCTCTTGCTCGGGGCGAGCATCTTCACGCGGTACAGTTCGACCGATAGCGGCGAGTCGATGTTGATTGGGCTGGAGCCGTTACCGGCCAGCGTGCCGCCGACGATGATCATGGAGATCTTGGCGTCATAGGGGTCGAGCTGCAGGTTACGGCCGGTGCCTGAGAGGTCCTTGATGTGGCCGTATACGCCGGTTAGCTGGTTGAGCGCCGAGAGATTTTCGTAAAGGCGGATGTTCTCGCTGTTACGAATGCGGATGCCATGACGCTTGTTGCTCAGTACCTGATTGCCCCACAGCAGGTTGTCGCCACTCTCGTACAGGGTGATGCCGTCGGAGTAGTTTTCATACGTCTTGTTGTAGGCGATGACGTTGCGCACGCTGTCACGGTCGATGACGATGCCGGAGAGCTTGTTGTCGTAGCTCTTGTTGTTGATGATCCAGCTATCGTTGACCTCACGGGAGATGATGATGCCGTGCTTCTTCTTGGTACCGAACACGGTGTTGTCGGCGATGATCAGGCCGTGCGAGCGGTCGTGCGGGTCGATGCCGTAGACGATGTTGTCGCGGTAGGTGTTGCCCTTGATCACGATGTTCTGCGCTTCGTAGCAGTAGAACCCGTACCAGTGGTCGACGAACTCCGAGTCGATCAGCCAGCCGGTCGGCTCGGGACGCTGCAGGATTTTGTGCTGGTTCGGCGTGTACTGGGTAATCGACACACCATAGGACTTGGAGTTGCTGTAACCCAAGCTGGTTATCACGCTGCTGGCGATGTACAGCTCGCTACCGCCCCAGGACACCAGGAACGGGCGAAATTCCTTAGGATCGCGGAAGGTCGCCGGGCCGTTGTCGGCCTCACGCCAGGCGGTGACGCGGGTGTCGGTAATGAACATCAGGCCATCGTTGACCAGGAACGAGCCGCGCTCCTGCGACAGGCGCAGTTCGTTGGTTTCCTTGCCGACGTGCAGCGTGGCGTTTTGCGCCACCACGATCGGCAGGCGCGCGAGGTAGACCCCCGGCGCCTGTTCGGCGAACTGGCTGTCGGGCAGTGCATCGGCGATGTCCTGCGGCGTGACCAGACCGCCTTCGATGAAGATGGCCTGGGGCATGCCTTGCTGGCGCTTGATCCACTCACGCAGACGCTCGTTGCCGCCGGTGAAGTCCTTCAGCGCGTCCTGGCGCAGCATGCGCCGCACCACGACTTTACCTTTCGCGCTGTGCGGAATCTTGGCCAGCACGGCCTCTTTGGTATAACCGGACAGATCCGGCAGCTTGGGCGCTTCCATGTGCAGCTCATCGGCTGGAGCGCTGCGCACGCGGTAGTCCAATTGCGGCTGCTGTTCTGCTTGCGCTGGCTGGTCGGCCAGGGCCAGTGGCGCTGTGAGGCACAGGGCACTGAGCAACAGGGGTAAGGCTAAGCCGTTAGATTGCATGATCCGATCCCTCAGAAACGCCAGATGAAGTCGACGAAGGCGCGGTGCATCACCGAGTCGGTGCCGCTGCCATAGGCATCGCCTGGCAGGAACACGCCGGCGCGCAGGCGCACCAGGGCCGAACGCTCGTCCAGTTGCTCGGCGACCGCCGCTGGCAGCAGGCCTTGCTTGAAGTAGCGGGTGAGCACCAGGTCGACTTCCTGGCCGATGTCTTTTTCGCCATCTACCAGCGGCGCAGTGATGCCGTTGTCGCCGACGTCCTGATTGCTGTCGACACGCCAGAAGCGGTGGTAGACCAGGCTGGCGTCATAGTTTTCGTTCAACTCCCAGGAGCTGAATGCGCTGGCCACTTGCAGGTTGGACAGCTCGCCGCGGAAGGCTTCGCCGTAACGATGCAGGCGCGATTCGACGCCGGTGAAGTTGGCGCGGTTGCTCTGCAGACCGGTCTGCATGAACTGCTTCGATTTATTTTCGTCACCGCCGCCGCTACCGCGTGCGTAGGCCGCACCGACTTTCCACTGATCGTCGAGGTCGTAACGCAGGCCCAGATCCACGGCCCAGGCGTCGACGTCCTGGCTGCGCGAGCCGGTGGCGACGCGGTTGTTGCCCACCACTTGCTGCTGCAGTTGATCGGTGTCGCCTTTGAGCAGGGTGACCTGCGCCCAGTAGTTGAGGCGGTTACGCGAGTTGCGCTCGAAGAAGCCGCCGTCGGCGTGCAGGCCGAACCAGGTCAGGTCGCCGGTATAGCGCTTGCTCAACTCGTCGATACGCTCGCCGGGGCGCGCCAGGCTGCCGTCGTCGCGGCTGTGATGCAGGTTGGCACCGATGCGGTGGCCTGGCGTCCACTGGTAGTCGAGGCCGGCGAAGAAGTGGCGACGATCCTCGTCTTCGGGGGCCAGATCATCGAGGTCAGTGCGGTATTCGGAGAAACGCTCGGCGACGCCGACTTTGGCCTGCAGTAGGGTGGTGTCGAACTGCCATTGCACGGCTTCGATGTTGCTGTCCATCCAGGCGCCGTCATCGCTACGCAGGCGTTGGCGGCCGACGCGCAGGTGCTCACCGGGGTAGGCGGTTAGGCCGCTGTAGTCGACCCAAAATTCGCGCATGGCCAGGTAGCTTTTGTCCGGTTGGCGGGCGTCGCTGTTCTGATCGGCGGTTTGGTCATCGCTTTGCAGCGTGTCGGTTTCGACGATGTCGGTGGCGGTGACCGCCTGGCCCATGGCGAAGGCGCTCCAGTCGCCACGCTCGCCATAGACCCAGGGGCGCAGATCGAGGCCGAGACCGTTGACATCGCCGCCACTGCGGGTGCCCAGGTCACGGTCGTCTTCCGATTGCGCGGTAATCTTCACATCCAGACCGAAGTTCTTCGGCGCATCCGCCGCCCAGGCTGCGCTCGCGGCCAGCAGGCTGGCGCTCAGGCCCAACTGAGTAACGATACGATTGAACTGCATGCGGGAATCCTTGTTCATGGCTGGCTGACCTGCAGGGCGGCCTGCTGCTGCAGGACGTTGCCGCGTACCTGGCGCTCTTCACGCAGCAGGCGCTGGCCTTCAGCCAATTGGGCTGGGGTCAGGTTCTGGGCGATGCTATCGGCCAGTTCTTGGGCCTGCGGCGTCTGGCGCGGCAGCGCCAGTTGGCTGAAGACGTAGGCGTTGACCGGGTTTGGCTTGATACCGCGGCTCTGGCTGTACATCTGCGCCAGGGCAAAATCGGCGCTGAGCTGGCCTGCACGGGCGGCGCTGAGCAGGTGGTCGAGGGCTTTTTGCGCATACACCTCACCGAGGTAGCCGCGCAGGTAAAGTTGGCCCAGGTAGTAGTTGGCGCTGGGCTCGCTAGGCGCGGCTTTGCGCAGGTGCTCCTCGGCTTTGTGCGGCTCTTGCGGCAGCAGTTTGCCTTCGTAGTACAAACGCCCGAGCAGCAGCTCTGCACGCGGCAAGGCGGCCTCGCGGCCCTTGTCCAGGTAGCCGAGCAGGGTTTCGGTATCGCCCTGTTGTGGGTAGTCGTAGAGTAGGCGTGCCAGGCTGACCCAGGCAGCCGGATAATCCGGGGCGATGACTTCGAGCAGTTCCTGGGCGCGTTGCGGTTGCGGTTGGCCCAGTTCGGCATCGCTTAGCACATGTGCCACGGCCTCGACTTGGTTGGGCGAGACGCGCCCGGCGCGGTAGCCAGCGAGCAGGCGCTCGGTCAGCGCCTGGCGGGCATCTTCACGGTTCTGCTTCTGATAGACCTCGGCCAGTTCGGCGTAGCAGGCTTCTTCCTGAGTCAGGCGTTGCTCGCAGATGCGCTCGATCTCGGCGAGGTGCTGATCGTAGGAGCCTTCGCTGCGGTACAGGAGAATCTGCGCCAGCTCGGCCTGTGGTCGGCCTTCTTGGCGCCAATCATGGATACGCTGGGCGACATTCATGGTGGGGAAGTCCTGTGGGTAGAACAGGTAAAGTTCTGCCAGTGGCAACAGTGCGCTGGGTTCACCGGCGCGGCTGGCGCTTTCCAGCAACTGAGCGGCCTCGCGGCGCTCGGCCAGGCTACTGCCGGGCTTACGCGCCAGCAGCTTGCCCAGGCGCGCTTCGGCGCGCGGCGAACCATCCAGGGCCTGGCGGTAGATGCGTTCGGCTGCATCCAGGTCCTGGGTCTGGCCACCGGCGGCGTAGATGTCGGCCAGGCCGATCTGCGCGTCGCTGTAGCCCATGTCAGCCAACTGACGGAAATTCAACTCGGCGGTCTGCTGGTCACCGTTTTGCAAGGCCTCGCGGGCCAGGCGCTCATCCGGTAGACCTGCGCAGCCGGCCAGCGTGGCGCTGACCGCTAGACCGAGCAGGGCAGGGCGAAGAAGGGGCATGGTCACGGCTGACCCTCCTTAGCGGCCTGCCGCGACAGCTTGATCGACCAGGCCGCCCAGCGACGGGCCGCGATCGATGACCACATCCACCGGCTGCCCGGCGAGGCTGGCTGGCAGGGTCTCATTCGGCTTGATCACGACGCGGATGTCCGAGCTCAGGCCGCCGTCATGCAGGGCGCTGCTGACAATCTGGCCGTGGCGCGCTTCGTCTTCACCTGCCACTTTGAAGGTTACCGGCGTGCCAGGACGCGCCTGCTCCAGGTTGCGGTAGGCGAAGCTGGCGCTGACAGTGGCTACGCCGTCCTGCGGTACCAATTCGAAGATCACGTCACCCTTGCTGGCGAATTGGCCGTCGGCCACCAGTTGGCGCGATACCTTGCAATTGCAGGGGCTGGTCAGAGTGCCCTGCATTTCACGGGAGAACAGCTCCTCGACCTGGCTCGGTTCGAGCTGATCGTCATTGAGGTGCCCCTTGAGCATCTCCAGCATGCTGGTGGTGAAGGTGGCGATGGGAGCGCCTTTTTCTACTACACCATCGGGCTGTACCAGGGCTTGCACGCTGCCTTCGCGCGGCATGGTCACTTGCAGGGCCGGGAGGCTGATCTGCGCCGATTTGGCGTGGGTGACGAAGTACAGGCCATACACCGACTTGCCGATATAGCCGAAGGCCGCCAGGCCGATGAGGAAGATGGCGCCGCTGAAGGTCACTGCACGCAGGCGACCGAATACGCCCATGCCGCCACCTGCACCGTTCTTGCGGGCTTTGGTGAAGTTGTCGCGCTGCAGGATGTGCAGCACTTCGCCAACATTGACCAGCTCACCGGCCAGGTGAGCGCTGATCAGGTGACGCAGGGCGGCTGCTTCACGCGCGCCGATGTTGTGGAACTGGCAGCCGACACGATTGTGCTCCGGTTGCACGGCGTTGACCTGGAACTCGACGTCCAGGCCCAGGACGAGGCTGTCGAGTTGGAACTGCAACTGGCCTCGGTGGAAGTCACCGATCTTGTGCGTGTTTTTTTCGCTGGTGAAGCTGAAACCACCGGCAGAAACATCCTGCAGGCGTGCATCGATGCGTTCACCTTGGGCGTTGGTATAGCGCAGGCGGCCGGGCAGCTTGACGCGGGCATGCTGGCGCTGGGCTTCGGACTCATGGACAACGTTGAGATTGGCTGCGGAGTTCATGATGGCTAATTCCTATTTAAGTACGGTCATACCAGCGCCAGCAGCGCGGCGATAAATACAGAGGCAGCAGAGAAAGTCATGGCGCGTGACGACCAACTGTTGAACCAGTTGGCGAAGCTGGACAGGCCGCGATTGAGCTTGGTGTTCTGGCGCGTCCAGGACTGTTGGTCGAGGCGGAAGAACACGTAGATCTTCACCAGCGCGCCGACGATCTGGTTGTAATAAAGGAGCACCGGGTAGGCCGGGCCGATGCGGTGCCCGGAGAGCATCAACAAGAAGGTCAGGATCAGGCGTGTGGTGCCGATCCACAGCAGGTAGATCAACAGGTACATCACGCTGTACTTGATGCTGGCGATGATCGCCACGCACAGACCGAGGATGCAGGTCCACATCGATACGCGTTGGTCGAACAGCACCAGGCTGGTGAAGGCACCGAGGCGATTCATCCCCAGGCGCAGAGCGCGCGAGTTCTGCCGCAGGTTGTTGCCGTACCAGCGGAACATCAGCTTGCGGCTGGCTTTGACGAAGCTCTTCTCCGGCGGATGCTCGACCGTGTTGATCGCCGCATCCGGCACGTAGAAGGTGTCGTAGCCCAGGCGCATCAGGCTGTACCAACTGGACTTGTCGTCACCCGTGAGGAACTGGAAACGCCCGAGGCGCCAGTGCTCCAGGTGATCGCTTTCCACGTCGCGGATGAACTCGGGGTCGGTCACCACGCTGGCGCGGAACACCGACATACGACCGGTCATGGTCAACACGCGTTTGGAGAGCGCCATCGAGCACATGTTGAGGTGGCGCTGAGCGAAACGCAGCTTGTGCCACTCGCTCATGATGTAGCTGCCACGCACCTCGCAGAACTCGTTGGTGGTCAGGCCGCCGACGTTGGGGAAGAGCTTGAACCAGGGTACGGTTTTCTTCACCACGTCTGCTTCGAGCACGGTGTCACCGTCGATCACCGCCACCACCGCATCGCGGTCCGGCATCTGCCGGGAGATGGCGCGGAAACCATGGGCCAGTCCGTCACGCTTACCGGTGCCAGGAATCCGCACGATGTCCAGCTTGACGTGCGCCGGCGGCTCGGCCTGGTTCCACAGGTTCTTGATCAGCAACTCGTCGGACAGCTCGACGATCGAGCAGACCACCGTGCATGGATAACCGCAGTCGATCGCTTCGCGGATTACCGAGCGGTAGACCATGGCGGTGGTCAGCGCATCGATACGGAAGCTGGTGACCATCAGATAAACATGAGAGGGGTCGGCGTCCTTGCCGAGTTTTTGCACCTTGCGGCGATACCAGGGGTATACCAGGTAAAGGAACAGGCAGCCGCGCACGAAGTGCATGGCGCCCATGGAATAACGCCAGATACCGACGATACCGATGAGCAGGAGGAAATCCCGCGAGTCGGGGTCGAATACCGTGCGCGGTAGAGCCAGTGCCAGGAGCATCAGCAAGCTGAGGTAGAGCATCCAGCCGCTGGCTTCGTTGAGGCCGTGCTTGAGCTTATCCATATGCGTCTCTCGGTGCCCGCGCCAGAGCGCGGGCACACTTGGTCCTTACCAGCAGATACCTTCGGCCACACCATTGCTGGCGTGGGGCATGAAACCGACCAGGTCGATCACGCGCTTACCGTTCGGTGCCTGTTCTGCCAGCTTGGCGAAACGCTCGTCGCTGTTACCCAGGACGATGATGTCGGCCTTGGCCACGACGTCATCCAGATCACTGTTGAGCAGCGAGGAGACGTGCGGGATCTTCGACTCGATGTAGTCCTTGTTGGCGCCATGGACACGGGCGTACTCGACGTTGCGGTCGTAGATGCTCAGGTCGAAACCCTTGCCGATCAGCATTTCCGCCAGTTCCACCTGCGGGCTTTCACGCAGGTCATCGGTACCGGCCTTGAAGCTCAGACCGAGCAGAGCGACCTTGCGCGAGTCATGGCTGGCGATGATGTCGAAGGCTTTCTGCACCTGGGCGGCGTTGCTGCGCATCAGCGAGCCTATCAGCGGCGCTTCCACGTCCAGGCTGCCGGCGCGGTAGTTCAGGGCGCGTACGTCCTTGGGTAGGCAGGAGCCGCCAAAGGCGAAGCCGGGCTTCATGTAGTACTTGGACAGGTTCAGCTTGTGATCCTGGCAGACCACGTCCATCACCTCGCGGCCATCGACGCCGACGGCTTTGGCGATGTTGCCGATTTCATTGGCGAAGGTGACCTTGGCCGCGTGCCAGACGTTGCAGGTGTACTTGATCATCTCGGCGACTTCGATGTCTTTGCGGATGATCGGCGCGTCCAGCTCGCTGTAGATGCTTTCCAGCAGGTCGCCGGAGGCCTTGTCCAGCTCACCGATGACGGTCATCGGTGGGAAGTCGTAATCCTTGATCGCGGTGCTTTCGCGCAGGAACTCTGGGTTCACCGCCAGACCGAAATCGACGCCGGCCTTCTTGCCCGAGCAGTCTTCGAGAATCGGCAGTACCACGTTCTTGGCGGTGCCTGGCAGCACTGTGCTGCGTACCACGACGGTGTGACGCTCTTTCTTGTCGCGCATGGCCATGCCGATTTCGCGGCAAACGCCTTCGATGTAGTTCAGTTCCAGGTCACCGTTCTTCTTGCTCGGCGTGCCGACGCAGATGAACGAAACATCGCTTTCCAGAACGGCTGCGGCAACATCGGTAGTACCACGCAGGCGACCCTGGCGCAGGCCTTGCTGCAGCAACTCTTCCAGGCCCGGCTCAACGATAGGCGACTTACCTTTATTGATCAGGTCGATCTTGTTCGCGGATATATCCACACCGATTACGTCATGGCCGCGGGCCGACAAACAACCGGCACAAACAGCGCCCACATAACCCAAACCGAAGATACTGATTCGCATGGTTTTCACCTCGTCCGTTTGAAGCAATTTAAAAGTTAGCCATATTGGGCCAAAGCGAGTCCCTGAACGTGCATTGCAATAAAGCGGCAAGTTCGTTTAGGCATAAGTAGAGTGTGGTGCTGGAAAGAGCACCGGAAATGGGCCTTATATAAAGCGTGGCCCTTGAAGTATTGTTTCTGTAGCCCGCATGGGGACTGGCTGTTTATTCATCTAAAGTGTTGCTGTGTCTCCCTGTGCACAGTGGAAGTTAGATTGAATGGACCCTTATTGGCGCACGGTGATGTTGCAGTTGATGCAGTGCGATCAAGGCCATAAGCAATCACTGTGTGCGCTGTATGAGTGTGCGCGTTACGGGATAGTTCCAGCCGTTCGTAAAAATGCTGAACTGAGGCTGAACGCTACTTGCCAGTACATTGATAGCAGTTTGCAAATTGCATGATGGCAGTTTGCAAATTGCATGATGGCACATGCCGAATTAATGCATCTGGCAGTTATCCGATGAAGTGCTTTCGAATAAGTTCGCTGTTTGCAAAGTTCAATTCGGAAGTGTGAAACAGTGCGGGTTCTGGCGGGGGGCACATGGGCTTTGGGGCGGGCTGCAGTGGGGCGTAGCGTGGCTCAGTGGTGTCCAGGCAAGGTCATCATTGGCCTGCCCAGACACCCATGGCGCAGTGTGGAAAGTCAGTCGTCGGGGTGATCGCGCAGGAATACCAGGCTGTTTTCCTTGGAGTGCTCAGCCGAGTAGCGGTAGCCCTGGTAGCTGAAGTCCTTCAGGCCTTCAGCATTGCTCAGACGCTCCTTGATCACGTAGCGCGCCATCAGGCCTCGGGCCTTCTTGGCATAGAAGCTGATGATTTTGTACTGGCCGTTCTTCAGATCCTTGAATTCGGTGTCGATGATGCGTGCGTTCAGTGCCTTGCGCTTGACTGCACCGAAGTATTCGTTGGACGCCAGGTTGAGCAGCACGTCATCGCCTTGAGCGGCCAGGGCTTCGTTTAGCCAGCCGCTGATGCGCTCGCCCCAGAACGCATACAGATCCTTACCGCGAGGGTTGGCCAGCTTGGTGCCCATCTCCAGGCGGTAGGCCTGCATCAGATCCAGCGGGCGCAGCACGCCGTATAGCCCTGACAGCATGCGCAGGTGTGATTGCGCGAAATCGAAGTCGTCCTCGGAAAAGTCCTCGGCATTGAGCCCGGTATAGACATCGCCTTTGAACGCCAGCAGTGCCTGTTTGGCGTTGGCAGGGGTGAACGGGGGGTGCCAACTGCCGAAACGTGCTGCGTTGAGACCGGCGAGTTTGTCCGATAGCCCCATTAGATCGGCGATTTGCGCCGGACTGAAATCGCGCAATTGGGCGATCAGCTCCTGGGCGTGGTCTAGGTGTTCGGGTTGGGTGAAGTGTGGGGTGGCCGGTGGCGTCTCGTAGTCGAGGGTCTTGGCCGGTGAAATCACCATCAGCATGGGCAGCTCTCCAGAAAACGTGATGGCGATTCTAGAGTCGGGGGACCGGCAAGACCACCTATCGATGTGATTGAGCAAGGTGTAGGAGCAAGCTCTGCTCGCGAAAACATCTAGCCTGGTTTCGCGCTGCTCTACCCATTCTACGATGTCCGGTCGCCTGCAGATTCGAGAAAATGACGGACAGCTCTGCACTCGATTGGCGCGGTGTGCTGCAAGTGGGGGCGGGGAGTGAAACGAAACACAGCAGGTAGGACTTCGGACTGTAACGGGCTCTCGAAGGAGCGCCAAGCGCTATTCGTCGATGAGAAAAATAAAGTTCAAAAAGCTGAAAAGTTCTTTTGCCTGTCATCTTTTTTGGAGTATCTAAAAAGCAAGACCGCCGAAACCTGCAAACAGGTGGCGGCCATTGGCCCTCACCTTGCTTGCATCTATTCAGCCCCGGCGCTGAGAGTCGGCGGCCTCTGTCCGGCGCAGCACCGCTCAGGTATTGCGTCGCCCGGCTACGACAAGAAGGTGACCGAGTATGGATGACCACGGACGCTGCAAGCCTACCGCCCCAACCCTCTACGCCCTCGACACCAATGTCCTGATCCACGATCCCAACGCCTTACTGAACTTCGAAGAACACCACGTTGCTATCCCGATGACAGTGCTGGAGGAGCTCGACAAACTGAAGTCCGGCAAGCTCGGTGTCGCTGCCGAATGCCGCCAGGCAATCCGCCTGATCGATCAGATCCTCGCCGGTGCCGAGCCCGAAGATGTCGAGCACGGTGTTCCCATCCAACGTGGCAAGAGCGGCCCTTGCGGGCGCCTGTCCATTCTCATGAGCAAGAGCGCGGCACCTGTTACTTGGCTGCCGGAAACCCTCAACGACAACAAGATCATCAACCAGTTGGTGGAGCTGAAGTCGCGTAACCCTGGTTTGTCTGTAGTGCTGGTGACCAAGGACATCAACATGCGCCTGAAGGCGCGTGCCTGCGGTATCGATGCCGAGGACTACCATACCGACCAGTTGGTGGATGATGTCTCGCTGTTGTCCAAGGGCTACCACGACTTACCGGGCTCTTTCTGGGATCGTGTGAGCAAGGTCGAGACGCGTCAGGATCATGGCCGCACCTGGCATCGCGTGCAGCTCACCGACAACCTGCCAGCCGTGCACGTCAATGAGTTCATCCTCGATGAGCAAGGCTTCGTCGGCTGGATCAAGGCGATCAAGGGCGAGGAGCTGGTGATCCTCGACATGCATCAGGAGCCGTTGTTGCATCAGGAAGCCTGGGGCCTGAAACCGCGCGACATTCATCAGGCGCTGGCGCTGTTCGCGCTGCTCGACCCAGACATCCACCTGGTCAACCTGTCTGGCGCCGCCGGTTCGGGGAAAACCATCCTGGCGCTGGCCGCGGCCATTGAGCAAACCATGGTCAGCAAGCGCTACCGGCGTATCATCGCCACCCGCAGCGTGCAGGGGCTGGATCAGGAGATTGGCTTCTTGCCTGGCACGGAGGCTGAAAAGATGGAGCCCTGGCTCGGCGCCATCACCGATAACCTTGAGGCCCTGCATATGGATGACGAGAGCACCCATGGCAGCGTCGACTACATCCTGCAGAAGGTGCCGTTGCAATTTAAGTCGCTCAACTACATTCGCGGGCGCAGCTTCCAGCAGAGCCTGATCCTCATTGATGAGTGTCAGAACCTCACCCCACACCAGATGAAGACCATCATCACCCGTGCCGGCAACGGCTCGAAGGTGGTGTGCCTGGGCAACCTGGCGCAGATCGATACGCCGTACCTGTCGGCACCCAGCTCGGGGCTGACTTACCTCACCGAGCGCTTCAAGGACTTCCCGCACGGCGTGCATATCACCCTGCAAGGGGTGCCGCGCTCGATCCTGGCGGAGTACGCGGAAAGCCATATGTAGCGACAAGCTGCAAGCCTCAAGCTACAAGTAAAAGCGAACAAGACCCGGAGCCTTTGCAGGCTCCGGGTTTTCGTTTTCAGCCTGTAGCCCGGATGCAATCCCGGGGCGCTTGGCTCCCCAAACTCCCGGATTGCATCCGGGCTACGAGACTGCTGCCTGCCGCCTGCTATTGCTACAATCGTCCGATTCCCGCCAGGAGCTTCCCCGTGCTAACTCACCTCGATTCCCAAGGCCGCGCGCATATGGTCGACGTCACCGACAAGGCGACCACCTTCCGTGAGGCCACCGCCGAAGCGCGGGTTCGTATGCTGCCTGCGACTTTGCAGATGATCGTCGCAGGCGAGCATCCCAAGGGCGATGTGTTCGCCGTGGCGCGCATCGCCGGTATTCAGGCAGCGAAAAAAACCAGCGATCTGATCCCCCTGTGCCACCCGCTGATGCTCACTGGGGTCAAGGTCGAACTGAGCGCTGAAGGCGACGACACGGTGCACATTACCGCGCGTTGCAAACTGTCCGGGCAAACCGGTGTTGAAATGGAGGCGCTGACTGCCGCCAGTATCGCCGCGCTGACCATTTATGACATGTGCAAGGCTGTGGATCGCGGCATGGTCATCGAGCACGTGCGCCTGCTGGAAAAACTTGGCGGTAAGAGTGGTCACTACAAGCTGGAGGAGCCCGCATGATCCGCGTGCAGTATTTCGCCCGCTACCGTGAGGCCCTGGGGCGCGACGACGAACAAGTCAGCGGCGACTTCGCCACCCTTGATGATCTACGTTTGCATCTGCTCGCCCGTGGTGGCGAGTGGGACGTGCTGGGTGAGCAAAACCTGATGTGTGCACGCAATCAGGAGCTGTGCAGCCTCGACGAGCCGCTGGCTGAGGGCGATGAAGTTGCCTTCTTCCCCACCGTCACCGGTGGCTGACGCTGATCTAGCTGTAGAGGAGCGTAGGGTGGGCCGGGCTGCGCTCCGTTTCAGCCCGCCAAACCGCCTCTGAAAACGCCCCATCAAACGAGACACCCTCATGACCATCCGCGTCCAAAACCAACCCTTCGATCCCGGCATCGAGCTCAACGCCCTGCATGCCGCCAACCTCGGCATTGGCGCGGTGGTCACCTTCGTCGGCTACGTGCGCGACTTCAACGACGGTCGTGATGTAGGTGGCATGTTCCTCGAACACTTCCCTGGCATGACCGAAAAAGCGCTGGCCAAAATCGCCGATGAGGCGCGTGAGCGCTGGCCGCTGTTGGGCATCGAAATCATCCACCGTGTCGGCCGCCTGGAGCCAGGCGAGCCTATCGTTTTCGTTGGCACAAGCAGTGCTCATCGGCAGGCCGCGTTCGATACCTGCAACTTCGTCATGGATTACCTGAAGACGCGCGCGCCGTTCTGGAAGAAGGAAGATACCGCCGAAGGCCCGCGCTGGGTCGAGGGCCGACATAGCGATCAGGACGCTGCGCAGCGCTGGCTGCGTGATTGAGGGGCGCTGGTGGTTAGGTCAGTGCCAGATGCACGCGTAAGGCAATTGGCGCCAGCAGCATTATCACGCCGATGCCTAGCGCTCGAACGCCCCATTCGTTATCTCGGAAATTGAAGCCGACGCCCAGCAGCAGGAAGCCGCCGATCAGCAACGCCAACATCAAGTGATAGTGTTCCATTGCCTTGCCTCCCGCTCAGTGACCCTGATTTGAGTCTAGTCGCGGGTCTGACAGGTGGGGCTGATTAGGCTCAATATTCGTTGGTCTGATCAAGTGGCATTAACCAAATGCCTTGGGCGTCCTCCTGGCATGGTAGTGCCTGTAGCACCTGTCCGGCACAGGGGCCTGCCACGCACTCGCCGGAGTCGATGAGAAACAGCGCGCCATGGGTTGCGCAGCGAATCAGGCTGGCGCTGTCGTCGAGAAATACATCGGTTTGCCAGTGCAGGTTGATGCCTCTGTGTGGGCAACGATTGCGATAGGCATACACCGTACCCTCCTTGCGGACGAGAAACAGGGCGAGCGAATCGACGAGAAAACCCCGGCTCTGACCTTCGGCCAGCTCGCTCGGGGAGCATAAGCGAATCATCGTGGCCTCCTTGGCTGAAGGGCGATTATCGCGCAGTTCGGCGATGGGCAGCCAGCCAGGTAGCTTGCTCTTACGTCCAATGTAGGGATGGTATTTCGAGCGCGATTGGCTGGTTATCGTCGGCACGTGCTGTGGGGACGGAGCGGCTGGCTGCTTCAGGCGTTGAGCCAGCCATGAGAATCTCATGGGCAAAAAAAAGACCCGGCAAGAGCCGGGTCAATAACCGTGATTAGCCTGATGAGGAGATAATCTGAAGAGTCCGACTGAATGGTCTCTTTAGCTTATCGACTGATCTCGCGACCAGTTGTGATAATAATAACAATTATCATTCTGGTGTCAATGGGTTTTTGAGAATATTTCTCATAGCGCCAAGGCAGGTACCGATTTTCTGCCTTGGCGCGTTACTCAGTTGCGCAGTTGGGTGACTTCCTTGTTCAGAAGGTCGATACGACGTGCCATGCTCTCGATCAGGCTATGGGCAATGCGCGGGTTGCTCTGCATCAGGCTGAGGAACTGTTCTTTTGGTATCACCATCACTGTGCAGGGCTCGCTGGCGACTACGGTGGCGCTGCGTTTTTCCCGGGTGAAGACCGCCATAGCTCCGAAAATTTCGTCTTTCTGCACGTCACCGACCTTCTGCCCGTCAACATAGGCCTCGGCATGGCCTTCGATGATGATGAAGACATGATCTGCGTCGTCACCCTGATGAATCAGCTCTTCGCCCGTGGCGAAATGCTGGAAGCCAGTGGCAGGGCGGATCTCCGGTTGTTTTAGGCGTGCCAGGGCGTCGGAGAGTAGGGCGGTGTGGCCGATCAGATAGTGGATGAACTGTTCTTGGCGTTGTTCACTGGCATGGATGTGTTGGAACACATCGCTGCGCGAATAGGGAATCAGGCTGATGGGTTCTTCGCTGCTGTAACGGCAACTGGGTAATTCGATGCCCTGGCGTAACCCCACCAGATCACCTTCTTGCAGGTAGAACAAGGGGCGCTCTTCGACTACCGCGTGCAGTAGGCCGCTCTCAATAATGAACAATTGGTTGCTCGGCAGCGCTTGGCTCAGGTCATCCACACGGTTTAGGTGCAAGGGCTCACCGATGGGATTCAGACCCTCCAGTAGTTGAGCGGGGATGCTCTGCAGGCGGTTGATCAGCTGATCGGCGTAGGCCGGTTGCTCCCCGAGTAAATACATGACCGTAATTCCTTGAACTGGCTGGGCTGAACGTACGAACGTCCCTGAAACAATAGGCTGTAGTGCTTGTGGCGGCAATCTTCCTATGTGTGGGTTGTGAGCTACCTCCTGTTGTTTGGCGAGATTGCCTCTAGGCGCTCGTTGAGTTCGGCCTTGTGGGTGTTGGGTAGTTCGCTCCAGTGCACATCGAGAAGTGCGCCTTCGATGGCGTATAGCAGCACTTTCGAGGCGCGAAAGCCTCGCGCGCGTACCGCTTGATAGGCCCCAACAGCGCCGTAACGGCGCAGGTCGCTGGCATTATGTATGCCGACGGCATGAAGCCATTGAGCTGACGTTTTACCGAGGTTTTTCAGGCACTGCAGTTCGTCTTTCATGGCGCCTCTGTGCTGGGCGGTGCATATCACGTCACTTGGTGCGATAGCGCAGGCGTGTGCCGAAGTTTACCGACATGAGGATCTCGTCTGCGCTCAGTTCGACAGGAAAATAGGTGCCGGAAATCTGGGCGTGGGCTAGGCTTGCCCCTTCTATCTGGGCGTTGCGTAAGTCCAGGCCGCGTAAATCTGTGCCGCGGAAGTAGGCGTCGGTGAAGTTGACGCCTTCGGTGTCCATGTTGCGCAGGTCAAGACCGCGGAAGTCACCACCGGAAAGATCGACTTCGCCACCCTTGGGCTTCTGCGCATTGAAGCCCTTGATGTCATCGTTGTGCAGCAGGCGGTAGAGCGGATGGTCAAGCTGACGTGGCTGGCTCATGGCAAGTACCGGTGACGGGGTCACCGCAAGTATAGAAGGCGCTGCGTACTTTGCCCGGTACGCAGCGCCAGTGAAGCGGCTAGGCGGCGATGCGTCAGATGCCCGGCAGCTTTTGCCGGATACGCTCGATGAGGCTGTCCAGGCTGGCGCTCTCGTGTGTATCCACTCGCCCGCTATGTCGCTGCTCCTCGGCATCCAGGGGCTCACGCGCTGCCTGTTGCGCCTCGATGACGGCCATCGTTGCGTCGGATGGATCGCGTCCTTCGCTTTGACGCTGAGTCAGCCAGCTCGCAATGACGGCGTCCGGTGCGTGGCAGTCGAGGATGAGGAAGGGTGCGCCGCTTTCCTCGGCTGCCTGGCAGGCCGCCTGGCGCTGCGATGCCTTGAGATAGGTCGCGTCGATGACCACCGGGAAACCTGCGTGCAGTACCTCGCGCGCCAGTTGATGCAGGCGCTCGTAGGTCGCTTGGCTGGCTTCTGCGCTGTAGATACCGCTCTGCAACTGGCCCGTATGGGCCGAGTCCTGTTCGCCGAGCAGGCGTTTGCGCTCGACGTCCGAGCGCACACGAATGGCGCCCAGAGCCTCGACCAGACGCATGGCGACATGGCTCTTGCCTACGGCGGATACGCCATGGGTGATGGCCAGGAAGGGTGTTGGGATGGCGCTGTAGCTTTCTGCCAATGCGGCGTAGGCGCGGTACTGGCGCATAATCACCGCTCGTTGAACCGGGTCCTGTTCCTGACCCAGGCGGAACAGGCTGACTTTGCCACGCACCATGGCGCGGTAGGCCTTGTAGAAGTTCAGCAGTTCCAGGCTTTGGTAGTCACCGGTTTGTTCCAGCCAGGAACTGATGAAGCGACGGGCCATGCACTTGAGCCCGCGGTCCTCGAGATCCATCGCCAGGAAGGCGGCGTCCGAGGCGACATCGATCAGGCGAAACGGCTCGTTGAATTCGATGCAGTCGAACAGCACGACCTGGCCGTCGATCTGCGCGACGTTACCCAGGTGGATGTCACCATGGCATTCGCGGATGAAGCCTTGTGCCTTGCGTTCGGCCAGTAGTGGTTGTAGGCGTTCGTAGCTGGTCTGTGCCCAGGCTTCAAGCGCATCGAGTTGCTGCAGATCAGGCTTGTCGCTGAGCATCGGGCGGATCTGGTCGAAATTTTGCTGCACCGGTGCCATCACCGCTTGCGGAGTACCCAACGAGTGATCCTGGGCGACCTGCGGTGCGCTCAGGTGAAAGCGCGCGATCTGGTCGGCGAGCGCATCGATATGCCGCTCATCCAGCTCACCGCGCTGTTGGATGGCGCTGAGCAGTTGATCCTGCGGAAACTGGCGCATCTTAAGGGCATATTCGATGACTGGGCCTTCACCGCCCAGGCTCGGAGCCTGCTCGCTGCCACAAATAGGCAGCACTTCCAGGTAAAGATCGTCTGTCAGACGCTGATTCAGACGCAGCTCTTCAGCGCAAAAATGTTCGCGTGCCGAGAGCTCGGTGAAGTCGAGAAAACCAAAGTTCACAGGTTTTTTGATCTTGTAGGCGTAAGAGCCAGTGAGCAAAACCCAGGAAATGTGTGTCTCAATCACGCGAAACTCTTCCACCGGGTGTGGATAGAGGGCTGGGTTCTGTAGCGCGGCAATCAGGCTTTGGCTCACGTTCGTTCCTTGTCTTTACGCTGTTCGAGCTGGGCATTATGGCCGCTGTGAACGGCCATGCAAACCATTCGGCCAGCCCTGCTGGCCCCCGTGCAAAGTGCGTATAATCCCGCCATGACTCGAAAACGCTCCCCCCGCTCAAACAAGAAAACCCGCTCTTCCGGCATTCGGCCCTGGCTCGCCTGGGGCTTCAAGCTTGGTCTCGTCGGTTTGGTTATTCTCGCCGGCTTCGCTGTGTACCTTGATGCAGTGGTGCAAGAGAAGTTCTCCGGTAAGCGCTGGACTGTGCCTGCCAAGGTATATGCCAGGCCGCTGGAGCTATTCGTTGGACAGAAGCTGAGTAAGGACGATTTCCTGCGCGAGCTCGATGCGTTGGGTTATCGCCGCGAAAGTAGCGCCAACGGTCCGGGGGCCGTTGCGGTCTCGGGTAACTCAATTGATATGTACAGCCGCGGCTTTCAGTTTTACGAGGGGGCTGAGCCGGCGCGGCAAATCCGTGTGCGCTTCTCCGGTGATTATGTCGCGGGCCTGAATCAGGGCGGCGGGGGTAATCTGGCGGTGGCGCGGCTCGAACCCATGCTGATCGGCGGTCTGTATCCGGCGCACCAGGAAGATCGCATTCTGATCAAGATTGATCAGGTGCCGGCCTATCTGATCGATGCCTTGGTCGCCGTTGAAGATCGTGATTTCTTTGACCACTTTGGGGTTTCGCCCAAGGGCATTGCTCGTGCTATTTGGGTCAATGCGACTTCCGGTCGGATGGTGCAAGGCGGCAGTACCCTGACCCAGCAGCTAGTTAAGAACTTCTATCTGACCAACGAGCGCACCCTGCTGCGTAAGGCCACCGAGGCCATGATGGCGGTGCTGCTCGAACTGCACTACGACAAGCGCGAGATTCTTGAGGCGTACCTCAACGAGGTCTTCCTCGGCCAGGACGGCCAGCGTGCGATCCATGGATTCGGCCTGGCCAGCCAGTATTTCTTCAGTCAGCCGATTGCCGAGCTCAAGCTTGAGCAGGTCGCGCTGTTGGTCGGGATGGTCAAGGGACCGACCTACTTCAATCCACGGCGCAACCCTGAACGGGCCATGACGCGTCGTAATCTGGTGCTCGATCTGCTCGCCGAACAGGGCTCGATCACGCCGGAAGAGGCCGCCGCTGCCAAGCAAAAACCTTTGGGTGTGACGCAGCGTGGCAGCATGGCCGACAGCTCCTTCCCGGCTTTCCTCGATCTGGTCAAGCGCCAATTGCGTGAAGACTATCGTGAAGAAGATCTGACCGAGGAAGGTCTGCGCATTTTCACCAGCTTCGACCCCATCCTGCAGCTCAAGGCCGAAGAGGCCCTCGCCGAGTCGCTCAAGCGTCTGGCTGGGCGCAAGGGCGTGGATGAAGTGCAGGCGGGTATGGTCGTGACCAATCCCGAAACTGGTGAGATTCAGGCGCTGATCGGCAGTCGACAGCCGCGCTTCGCCGGCTTCAACCGAGCTCTCGATGCCGTGCGTCCTATCGGTTCGTTGGTCAAGCCAGCCATCTATCTGTCAGCGCTGGAGCGTCCGAGCCAGTACACGCTGACCAGTTGGCTTGAGGATGAACCTTTCTCGATCAAGGGGCAGGACGGTCAGGTCTGGACGCCACAGAATTATGACCGCAAGGCGCATGGCTCCATTTATCTGTATCAAGGCTTGGCTCATTCCTACAACCTGTCCACGGCCAAGCTCGGTCTGGAAATCGGCGTTCCCAATATTCTCAAGACGCTGCAGCGCCTTGGAATGAAGCGCGATTGGCCTGCCTATCCGTCGATGTTGCTTGGTGCTGGTGCGCTAAGTCCGATGGAGGTCGCGGACATGTATCAGACCTTGGCCAATGGAGGTTTCAACACGCCGCTGCGTGGGATTCGCAGTGTGCTGACTTCTGACGGTCAGCCGCTGGGACGCTACCCCTTCAAGATCCAGCAGCGTTTCGACCCGGGTGCCATCTATCTCGTGCAGAACGCCATGCAACGCACGATGAGCGAAGGCACTGGTAGCTCGGTGTACAACCAGCTTCCTAGATCGCTAAATCTGGCCGGTAAGACCGGTACCAGTAACGACTCACGCGATAGCTGGTTCGCAGGTTTCAGTCAGGACCTGCTAGCGGTGGTTTGGCTCGGTCGCGATGACAATGGGCCGACTCCCCTGACGGGGGCGACCGGTGCGCTGCAAGTCTGGACCGGTTTCATGCGCAAGGCAGACCCCTTGCCCTTGGACATGCCGATGCCCGATAACGTGACGATGGCTTGGGTCGATCGAACAACTGGGCTGGGATCGGCTTCCGGCTGCCCGAATGCAGTGCAGATGCCTTATATTCGCGGCAGTGAGCCTGCGCCTGGCTCTGGTTGTGGCATTCAGGCACCAGCCGACTCGGTGATGGACTGGGTGCGTGGTTGGCTGCAATGATCGGGCAGGCTGTTTTCACCCTTATTGAAGAGGATTGGATGTGAACAAGAAGTGGCTTGTCGCTCTGCTGACAACGACGGCTCTGGCAGGCTGTAGTACGGTGCCGCGTGGCTCGATTCCTGTCGTTGATGCCGGTACGCCGCTGTCGGCTGGCAGTATCGCCGGAGCCAGTGCACCTACACCTGCAGCAGCCCAGCGGCAGCAGGTTGAAGAAGATTCCGGGGTGGTGGTGATGGTGCCGCAAGGCGCCGTTTCGTCGCCGCTACAGACCGGGCCGCAAGCCGCACCTTCCAGTGGCGGGCTGACCTTTGACGAGCCGCCGGTGAGCAGCGGTCAAGGTGGTTTCTCTTCGTCTCCGGCTCCCGGTGCGCCTAGCGGCATCCCCAGTGGTGGTGGCCTCGCCGCCGACGAGCAACTGGATGGCCCGGTGCTGGCGTTGCTGACCACAGCGCAGCAGCAGCAGGGCGGCGGTGACCTTAATGGCGCCTCTTCCAGTCTCGAACGTGCCCAACGTATCGCTCCACGTGAGCCGCAGGTGCTCTATCGGTTGGCCGAGGTGCGTCTGGCTCAGGGCGATGCGGCGCAGGCCGAGCAGTTCGCGCGGCGTGGTCTGACCTATGCGTCGGGGCGCCCGGCACTGCAGGCCAGTCTATGGAATCTCATTGCACAAGCGCGTGAGCGCCAAGGTGATGCCGCGGGCGCTGCGCAGGCGCGTGAACAGGCGCGAGTCAGTCTGTAATGGATGAGCGTGCCCCTCAGATTGCCGATCTGCTGCTCTTGATCGAGCGTGAACTACGCCAGTTAGGCTGGTGGCAAGCTGAGGCGCCAAGCGCCGAGGCGCTGGCCAGTCAGACACCTTTCTGTGTCGATACTCTGGCATTTGAGCAGTGGCTGCAGTGGATTCTGCTGCCAAGAATGAAAATGCTGTTGGAGAGTGATAGGTCGCTGCCCGCTGTATCTGGCATCCAGGCTATGGCTGAGATGGCTTATCGCGAGCAATCCGTCAATGTGCGTGGATTGCTCGAATTGTTGGGGCGTTTCGACCGTTTGCTAACGCGCGCCTGATCGGCGCGCTTAGCGGCATGTTTCGTCGATAGACTTTTTCAGGTCGGTGATGCGTTGCTGGCGTTCGTCTTCACCTATGCGCCGCAGCTCACCGTTATCGCCCTCGATTCGCACGCGAGGGTTGTTTTCCAACTGTGCGAGGTTGGTGCGAGCGCTTTCGCAGTATTTTTTGCGCTCAGCCTCCTTCCTGGCGACCTGATTCTTGACCTTCTCATCAATTGCTTTCTGTTGAGCGTCGTCCGACGGTGCTTTGGGCGCTGGCGGGGGGGGGGGCGAGCGAGGCGGCGGGGTGGCCGTGTTGATGGTAGTGGCGTCCTGCCCCTGTGGTGGCTGCGCGCCAAAGTGGGTGACGCCCTTGTCATCCACCCATTTGTAGACCTGGCTGGCGATGGTGGAGGTGCTCAACGCGAGCAACAAAGTGCCAGTGAGGATCGTGTGGCGCATGCTGTTTCCTTTCTAGAGAGCCGCGGGACTGCTGGTTACTATAACCAAAAGCGGTGAATGTTCATCCTGCGCTGTGTCACAAGCGCAGATGGAGATTAAGCCGCTTATCTCTTGACTTGATTGCGGCTAACCCGAACAATCGCCCATTCCACTGTAGTGGAGTCCGCCGCAAGCGTCCTCCAGCTCGGTGCAAAAGAGGCGCTATCCGTGCCGAACCGTGACACCCGCAACGCGTTACCTCGCGCTGGGAGGGTCAGCCCCGCAAGACCATGGGCTGCTCCGTTACTCGTCAAGCTGATGTTCCGAATCCACGATCACCGTCGTGCATGTCCGCTGACAGTAAGACCTACTTAAAGGGCCGCTCGTCTGTCGGGTGGCACACTGGCGTTCAAGAGGTGAAAAACGTGGAGCTCTTATCTGGCGCTGAAATGGTCGTCCGCTTCCTGCGTGACGAAGGCGTTAAGTACATCTACGGGTACCCGGGTGGTGCCCTCCTGCATATCTATGATGCCCTGTTCAAAGAGCCGGAACTGACTCACGTTCTGGTTCGTCACGAGCAGGCCGCGACCCACATGGCTGACGGCTACGCCCGCGCTACCGGTAAGGCCGGTGTCGTATTGGTTACATCCGGCCCGGGCGCGACTAATGCCATTACGGGTATCGCCACTGCCTATATGGACTCGATCCCCATGGTGGTGATTTCCGGCCAGGTGCCGAGCACCATGGTGGGTACTGATGCCTTTCAGGAAACCGACATGGTCGGTATTTCCCGTCCGATCGTGAAGCACAGCTTCATCATCAAGCATCCGTCGGAAATTCCTGACGTATTGAAAAAAGCCTTCTATCTCGCTGAATCCGGCCGCCCCGGCCCGGTCGTGGTCGACATTCCGAAGGACATGGGCGATCCGACCCAGAAGTTCGAGTACGTCTATCCGAAGAAGGTCAAGCTGCGCTCCTACAGCCCGGCCGTACGCGGCCACTCCGGGCAGATTCGTAAAGCAGCCGAAATGCTCCTGGCCGCCAAGCGTCCGGTGATGTATTCCGGCGGCGGCGTGATCATGGGCAATGCCTCGGCTCCTTTGACTGAGCTGGCGCAGATGCTCAACCTGCCGGTGACCAACACCCTGATGGGGCTGGGCGGTTATCCGGGTACCGATCGCCAGTTCCTCGGCATGCTCGGCATGCACGGCAGCTACACCGCCAACCTGGCGATGCACCATGCTGACGTGATCCTGGCCGTCGGCGCGCGCTTCGATGATCGGGTGATCAACGGTGCGGCCAAGTTCTGCCCGAACGCCAAGATCATTCATATCGACATCGACCCGGCTTCGATCTCCAAGACCATCAAGGCCGACATTCCGATCGTTGGCCCGGTGGACAGCGTGCTGACCGAAATGGTCGCCATCCTCAAGGAAATCGGCGAAACCCCGAGCAAGGAAACCGTCGCCAGTTGGTGGAAGCAGATCGACGAGTGGCGTGGCGGTGGTCGTTTGTTCCCCTATAACGAGGGTGACGGTTCGATCATCAAGCCGCAAATGGTGATCGAGACCCTGTGCGAAGTGACCAAGGGCGATGCTTTCGTCACTTCCGACGTTGGTCAGCACCAGATGTTTGCCGCGCAGTATTACCGCTTCAATAAACCCAATCGCTGGATCAACTCCGGTGGCTTGGGCACCATGGGCTTTGGCTTCCCCGCCGCGATGGGCGTCAAGATGAACTTCCCGGATGCCGACGTGGCGTGCGTGACCGGTGAAGGCAGCATCCAGATGAACATTCAGGAGATGTCGACCTGCCTGCAGTACGACCTGCCGGTGAAGATCATCAACCTGAACAACGGCGTGCTCGGTATGGTGCGTCAGTGGCAGGACATGCAGTACAGCAGCCGTTACTCGCACTCCTACATGGAGTCGCTGCCTGACTTCGTCAAGCTGGCCGAAGCCTACGGGCATTTGGGTATGCGTATCACCGAACTCAAGGATCTCAAGCCGGGTCTCGAAGAGGCCTTCGCGATGAAGAACCGTCTGGTGTTCCTCGATATCGCCGTGGATACCAGTGAGCACGTCTATCCGATGCAGATTCGTGATGGCGCGATGCGTGACATGTGGCTGAGCAAGACGGAGCGTACCTGACCATGCGACACATTATTTCCCTGTTGCTGGAAAACGAGCCGGGCGCACTGTCCCGCGTGGTCGGTCTGTTCTCCCAGCGTAACTACAACATCGAAAGCCTCACTGTTGCGCCGACCGAGGATCCGACGCTGTCGCGTCTGACCCTGACCACGGTTGGTCATGATGAGGTAATCGAGCAGATCACCAAGAACCTCAACAAGCTGGTCGAGGTGGTCAAGCTGGTCAACCTGTCGGAAAGCGCTCATATCGAGCGCGAGCTGATGTTGGTGAAGATCAAGGCCACCGGCGCCCAGCGCGCCGAGGTCAAGCGCACCACTGACATCTTCCGCGGCCAGATCGTGGACGTGACCAGCAGCGTCTACACCGTGCAACTGACCGGTACCAGCGACAAACTGGACAGCTTCATCCAGGCCATCGGCACTGCGTCGATCCTGGAAACCGTGCGCAGTGGTGTCACTGGTATTGCCCGTGGTGACAAGGTACTGAGTATCTGATTGCTGTGGCTATAGAGAGCCCCGCCCGGCGCGGGGCTTTTTATTGCCTGAAAGTCAGCGCTGACGATTCCAGAAGGCGGCGATCAGTGGATCCTTGAGACGCTTCTCCAGTGCGAACAGGCCAATGTCATACGCAGTCAGTGGTGGCTGGATGTCGTAGAGGCGTATACGGGCGGTCAGGGGGCTGTTGTCCAGCACGATCTGCGGCACCACGCCGATGCCGAAGCCCAGGCTGACCATGCTGACGATCGCTTCGTTGCCGCTGACCTGGGCGTAGATACGCGGCTTGATGTTGTGGTGTTTGAGCCAGCGGTCGCTGCGCGTTCTGGCCAGGCCTTCCTCGGAGAGGATCAGCGGTACATCCTTCCAGCTCTCCGCCGTCGGCTGCCTGAGCTGTTCCTCACTCAACAATTGTGGTGCCTGAGGGCCGATGAAGCGCAGCTCCGAGCGGGTGATCGACTGAAACTCCACGCCCGCCGGCAGGGTGTCTGGCCTGGCACCGATGGCCAGGTCCTCCTGGCCTTGTTGCACGCGCTCGACGGCTTTAGCCGGATCGCCGGTGTGCAGTTTCATTTCGATGCGTGGGTAGTCCTGGCGGAAGATGCTGAGTATGTCATAGAGGAAGCTGTAGCTAGCGGTCACCGAGCAATATAGGGACAGCTCACCATGCAGGCTTTGCTGATCCTGCATAAAGGTCTGGCGGATGGCTTGCCAGCCGTTTATGACCTCACTTGCGTACTCCCGAAACTGTTGGCCCTCACGGGTCAGGCGAACCGAGCGGTTGTCACGCAGAAACAGGGGCGCGCCGAGTTCGTCCTCGAGCTGCTTGATGCTGCGGCTTAGTGCAGAAGGGCTGACATGCTGCTCGCGGCTGGTTTTGCCGAAGTGCAGGTTGTCTGCCAAGGAGAGAAAGAGCCTGAGGGAGTGACTGTCCATTTGTGTTTCATATATCGGCATGTTGTGTTGCAAATATATCATTTTACGCAATGGATAAGATCACATAAGGTGCTTGCGTCGCGGTGCTTGCACCCATCCCTTTCGATTCAAAAGAGCCAAGAACATGAAAGTTTATTACGACAAAGATTGCGACCTCTCCATCATTCAGGGCAAAAAAGTCGCCATCATCGGTTATGGCTCCCAGGGCCACGCCCAGGCCTGCAACCTGAAGGATTCCGGCGTTGACGTCACCGTGGGTCTGCGTAAAGGCTCTGCTACCGTTGCCAAGGCCGAAGCCCATGGCCTGAAAGTGGCCGACGTTGCCACTGCCGTTGCTGCTGCCGATCTGGTCATGATCCTGACCCCGGACGAGTTCCAGGGCCAGCTCTACAAGAGCGAGATCGAGCCGAACATCAAGAAGGGCGCTACCCTGGCCTTCTCCCATGGCTTCGCCATCCACTACAACCAGGTCGTACCGCGTGCCGACCTCGACGTGATCATGATTGCGCCGAAAGCTCCGGGTCACACTGTGCGTACCGAGTTCGTCAAAGGCGGCGGTATCCCTGACCTGATCGCTGTTTACCAGGACGCTTCCGGCAATGCCAAGAACGTCGCTCTATCCTACGCCTCGGGCGTTGGCGGCGGCCGTACCGGCATCATCGAAACGACCTTCAAGGACGAGACCGAGACCGACCTGTTCGGTGAGCAGGCTGTTCTGTGCGGCGGTACTGTCGAGCTGGTCAAAGCCGGCTTCGAAACCCTGGTCGAAGCTGGCTATGCGCCGGAAATGGCCTACTTCGAGTGCCTGCACGAGCTGAAGCTGATCGTCGATCTGATGTTCGAAGGCGGCATCGCCAACATGAACTACTCGATCTCCAACAACGCGGAGTATGGCGAGTACGTCACCGGCCCGGAAGTGATCAACGCCGAATCCCGTGCTGCTATGCGTAATGCCCTGAAGCGCATTCAGAACGGCGAATACGCCAAGATGTTCATTACCGAGGGGGCTGCCAACTACCCGTCGATGACTGCCTATCGCCGCAACAATGCCGCTCACGGTATCGAAGTTGTCGGTGAGAAGCTGCGTGCGATGATGCCGTGGATCGCAGCCAACAAGATCGTCGACAAGACCAAGAACTAAGGTCTGCGATGTGCGAAAGAACGCGGCTTTATGCCGCGTTTTTTCATTATTGGGCAGTGCTTCTGGTATAAAGCCTGGGCGTCGGCGCCGCTGCGAGCGCTGTCGGCCATTCTTCAAATCCGTAGCAAGGTGTTGTTCATGAGTGAAGGTCACGAAGAGCCGAGGCGGTCGGGCGATGATATCGAAAGCCTGCTGCCGATCGACGAGCATGTGGAAGAGGGGCATGACGCCGAGGGGCGCAAGGTGCGCCATCGCGGGATCTACCTGCTGCCGAACCTGTTCACCACGGCCAATCTGTTCGCCGGTTTCTACTCCATCATCAATTCGATGAACGGCAACTTCTACGTTGCTGCGGCGACCGTATTCGTAGCCATGGTGCTCGACAGTCTGGACGGCCGTGTCGCGCGTCTGACCAACACGCAAAGCGCATTCGGTGCCGAATACGATTCGCTTTCCGATATGGTCGCTTTCGGCGTCGCTCCGGCACTGCTCGCGTTCGAGTGGGCATTGGGCAGCATGGGTAAGGTCGGCTGGATGGTCGCCTTCATCTATGTGGCTGGCGCCGCGTTGCGTCTGGCACGCTTCAATACCCAGATTGGCAGTGTCGACAAGCGCTATTTCATCGGTCTAGCTAGTCCGGCTGCTGCGGGGGTGGTGGCGGGTACCGTCTGGGCGTTCAGTGACTTCGGTATCCAGGGCTCCAATATGGCCTTTCTCGTCGCGCTACTGGTGGCTGCTGCGGGATGTCTGATGGTCAGCAATATCAAGTACTACAGCTTCAAGGATCTTGACCTGAAAGGCCGGGTGCCTTTCGTGGCCATCTTGGTCGTGGTGCTGGTGTTTGCGGTGGTGTTCAGTGATCCGCCGCGGATTCTGTTGCTGATCTTCCTCGCCTACGCCGTTTCGGGTCCTATTCAGTACCTGTTGCAGTTGCGCCGTCGTAAAGCGGTGTGACGCTGTAATTTCTTTCCCGCTCCGTGGTCTACAGTTCGTTTCTCGAACTGTAGTCGCGGAGTCGCCATGCTCATCCGAGTCCCTCCTTCCTCTCGGGCCCTCGAGTCCGAAGTCACTCCTGAGTCCGTTTACCTTTCTCGTCGCAAACTGATGCAGGGTTCTCTGGCGTTGGCTGCTGTCAGTGCTTTGCCTGCATGGGCGCGAGCCGACTCTCCTGGAAGCTACGCGGATGTCGAGTCGGCCAAGGCGCCGGCCTGGTTCGACGATAAACTCCCAGGCACTCGCTGGCAGGCCATTCGTGCGCAAGGGGAGAGCATTACACCCTTCAAGGATGCGACGCACTACAACAACTTCTATGAGTTCGGCACCGGCAAGGGCGATCCAGCGGCTAATGCCGGCAAGCTGCAGGTCGAGCCGTGGACGGTAACAGTCGATGGTGAAGTGGCTAAGCCAGGGCGTTACGCCATCGAAGATCTGGTCAAACCGCATGCCTTCGAAGAGCGCATCTACCGGCTGCGTTGCGTGGAGGCCTGGTCCATGGTCATTCCCTGGCTGGGATTCCCTCTGGCTGAGTTGCTCAAGCAGGTCGAGCCCACTTCTGCTGCGCGCTACGTGCGCTTTGAAACGCTCGTCGATGCGCAGCGCATGCCTGGCCAGCGCTCAGGTTTCTCACTGATCGATTGGCCTTATGTGGAAGGCTTGCGAATGGATGAGGCCATGCATCCACTCGCCTTTATGGCTGTTGGTATGTACGGCCGGGTATTGCCGGGGCAGAACGGTGCTCCTCTACGTTTGGTCGTGCCTTGGAAATATGGCTTCAAGAGCATCAAATCCGTCGTGCGTATCAGCCTGGTTGCAGAGGCGCCGAAGACGACCTGGGAGCGGATTGCCCCGAATGAGTACGGCTTCTATGCCAACGTCAATCCACAGGTCGACCATCCGCGTTGGTCGCAGGCCACCGAACGGCGTTTGCCTAGCGGCCTGTTCAGTCCAAACATCGTCGACACGCGTATGTTCAATGGCTACGACGAAGTTGCCGAGCTCTATGCCGGTATGGATTTGAAGAGGTATTACTGATGCGCTATCGGTTCTGGCGCATCGCTGTCTTCATCGCTGCGGCGGTATTGCCTCTTTATTGGTTGTATTGCGCATCTGTCGGGCTACTGAGTCCTGATCCTGGCAAGGTGCTGGTGGACAATCTTGGTCTCGGCGGTTTGATCCTGTTGCTGATCACATTGGCGATGACCCCCTTGCAACTACTGACCCGATGGGGAGGTTGGATCGCGGTGCGGCGTCAGTTGGGGCTGTGGTGTTTTGCTTATATTGCATTGCATCTGGCGGGCTACGCGGTGTTCATCGCGGGGCTGCGGTTGGATCGGGTTGCGCATGATCTATACGAGCGCCCCTACATCATTGTGGGTGCGTTGGCATTTGCGGGATTGTTGGTGCTGGCGCTGACGTCCAATCGCTTTAGCGTCAGGCGGCTTGGGCGCAGGTGGAAGGGGTTGCATCGCTCAGTCTATGCCATTTTGCTTCTGGCACTGCTGCATATGCTCTGGGTGGTGCGCGCTGATCTGGGTGAATGGTTGGTCTATGCGCTGATCGGCGGCAGTTTGCTCTTGGTTCGTGTGCCTAATCTTGCGGCTGCGGTGCAGCGCTTGGGTGGCCGCTGGCGGGGAAATCCGAAGAAAATTGAAATATAAGCTTGACGCGTATTCTGCTGGATGTAGAATGCGCGCCACTTCAGCGATGAAGCGCTTCAAAAACTTCTTGTTAATCAATAAGTTAAGTTGAATGAAGGGCTTGCAAAGCTGGATCTGGTGTGTAGGGATGGTCTGAAAAAGACTTCCCGAATCTGTTGAAATACGCTGATCCCGCCAGCCGAGTTTTTCCATGAAGCAGATGACCTTCGCCGACGCCGAGTACGCAGGTAAGCGCAAGCAGACCCGCAAAGAATTGTTCCTGATCGAGATGGATCAGGTGGTGCCGTGGAAGGGGTTGCTTGCCTTGATCGAACCGCATTACCCGAAGGGTGACGGCGGCCGTCCAGCCTACCCGCTGATGGCGATGCTGCGTGTGCACCTGATGCAGAACTGGTTCGGCTACAGCGATCCTGCTATGGAAGAAGCGCTGTACGAGACGACCATCCTGCGTCAGTTCGCTGGGCTAAGCCTGGAGCGCATTCCCGACGAAACCACCATCCTCAACTTCCGTCGTTTGTTGGAGAAACATGAGCTGGCGGTCGGCATCCTTGGCGTGATCAATGGCTACCTGGGCGATCGTGGCCTGTCGCTGCGCCAAGGCACCATCGTCGATGCCACGTTGATCCATGCCCCCAGTTCGACGAAGAACAAGGACGGCAAGCGCGACCCGGAAATGCACCAGACCAAGAAGGGCAACCAGTATTACTTCGGCATGAAGGCTCACATTGGTGTCGATGAGGAATCGGGTCTGGTGCACAGCGTGGTCGGGACGGCAGCCAATGTTGCAGACGTTACTCAGGTCGACAAACTGCTGCACGGCCAAGAGAACATGGTTGCGGCCGATGCTGGGTACACCGGCGTCGAGAAGCGGCTTGAGCATGAAGGACGCGAAGTCATCTGGCAGATTGCGGCGCGCCGGAGCACGTACAAGAAGCTGGGCAAGAACAATCCGCTCTACAAAGCCAGACGCAAGATTGAGAAAGCCAAGGCCCAGGTGCGTGCCAAGGTTGAACACCCGTTCCGGGTGATCAAGCGGCAGTTCGGCTACATGAAGACGCGCTTCCGAGGTCTGGCGAAGAACACGGCTCATCTGATGACCTTGTTTGCCCTGTCGAACCTATGGATGAGGGGGGGGCGGGCTGGCCCGCACCGCGCGTGGTTTAACCGCAGGTCACACGGGTGATGACGCGCTGCCCGTCGACATTCAGGTTCAGACGCTGGCCGTTGTATTCGAGGGTGACCACACTGGTTGGGGTGAGGATGCGTGCGCTGCTGGCACCGGCCTGCTGGCGGGCCTGCTCCAGCAGTTCAGGTGTGGCGGTCTGGCCCTTGAAATGTTCGACGGCGGATGAGGTGCAGCTATCGGGTGCTGGGCCGCTTGCGGCGGTGGTTGCTGGTGATTTGTCAGCGGTGCTACTGCAGCCGGTTGCGAGCAGGGCGGCGCCAAGGGCGAGACAGAGACGGATCTTGAGATTCAAGGCATGTGCTCCTTAGGGTTGCTGCGCGCTTTCCAGGCGCGCCAGACGTTCTTCGAGTGCGGCAATGCGCGCTTCCAGTTCGACCAGGCGATCATCGTTAGGTGCCGACGCTTCGCTGCGACTCTGCGGGCGGCTGGCGAGCAGGTTCTCCAGGTCAGCGGGTTCGCCCAGCAGGTGCATGTAACGATCCTCGCGCTGACCACTCTGGCGTGGCACGAGCACGGCCAGTCCCCGGCCAATCAGGCGTTCAAGCTGGTGTTGAACGTCTGCCACATCGTCGAAATCGTGCATGCGATTGCTGCGGGTGAGCAGTTCATTCAGTGTTTGCGGGCCGCGTAGCAGCAACAAGCCGAGCAGCACAGTTTGCGGCTTGACCAGTTCCAGTTGCTTGTCGCCGCGTTGCTCCCAGCGATCGGCACGACTACCCATTACCAGATGCACCAACTTGCGACCTTCCAGGCTACGCAGGTAGCGCCCGACTTCGCCGCTTTCCAGGGTCATCAGCGGCTCGCGGCTGGTCTTCTGGTTGCAGGCCAGTTGCAGTGCATTGAGGGTCAGGGGGTAGCTTTCCGGGGTGGTCAGTTGCTTTTCGATCAGGCAGCCGAGAATGCGGACTTCGATGGCGTGCAGCGGGTTTTCGCCAACCAGCGGGGACGGGGTGTAGGGCATGGCTCGATCCTGTACAGAAGAGCTGCGTAGCCTAACGGCATCTGCGCTCAGCCGACAGACTGCAATGTGTGTTCGAACATCTCATGGCTGGCGTTGAGCACCTGTTGGCGCGTCTGGCTGCTGACCATCATGCGCGCCAGCATCAGGCTGCCCAGACATTGTGCAAGGAGGTTCCAGGCCAGTTGCCCGTCATCGAGGATTTCGGCCCAGGCTTGCTGCAAGCGCACGATATGTTGCTCGGTGAGCAATTTTAGCGAATCGTCGGCGCGGGCTATTTCTGCGCCTAGAGCTGGCAGCACGCAGCCGCGATCCGGTTGTTCGGCATGTGCCAGGCTGAGATAGGCGTGAAGGCAACGGCGCAGCGCGTCGGTGCCATTGTGGCTGCCATCACCACCTAGACGCGCCAAACTGTTACTGAGCTCACGCTCGATCAGTTCAGAGAACAGTGCATCCTTGCTCGGGAAGTGCTTGTAGAAGGCTGCGCCGCTCAAGCCGACGGTTTTCATCAGAGCATCCACGCCACTCACGGCGAAGCCCTGCTGTTTGGCCAGTGCGCCGCTAGCGGCCAGTAGACGCTCGCGGGTTGCGGCTTTGTGTTCGGCGCAATAGCGCATGGCGTACTCCTTCTGGCTGGCTTGACCAGGTGCGATATGGCGCATAAGGTTCGTTTGGCTAACGATCGTTAGTCAATAGGAGAGGGCCATGAATGAGAACAAGAAGGTCGCCCTGGTCATCGGCGCCGGTGATGCCACAGGCGGCGCCATCGCCCGTCGCTTCGCTCGCGAGGGCTATGTGGCCTGTGTGACCCGGCGCAGTCTGGACAAGCTACAACCATTACTGGACGACATTCGCGATGAAGGCGGCGAGGCCTACGGTTTCGCCTCGGATGCGCGGCGCGAAGAGCAGGTGGCCGAACTGGTCGAAGGCATCGAGCGCGACATTGGGCCCATCGAGGTGATGGTGTTCAATATTGGCGCCAATGTGCCGTGCAGCATCCTCGAAGAGACCGCGCGCAAATACTTCAAGATCTGGGAAATGGCCTGCTTCTCTGGCTTTCTGACCAGTCAGGCGGTGGCTAAACGCATGGTCGGCCGTGGGCGCGGTACCATCCTCTTCACTGGGGCCACTGCCGGCCTGCGTGGTGCGGCGGGTTTTGCCGCTTTCGCCGGTGCCAAACATGGCATTCGCGCCTTGGCGCAGAGCATGGCCCGCGAGTTGGGTCCGCTGAATGTGCACGTTGCCCATGTGGTCGTCGATGGCGCCATCGATACGGCTTTTATCCGCGATAATTTCCCCGAGCGTTATGCGTTGAAGGATCAGGACGGCATCCTCGATCCTCAGCACATTGCCGACAGTTACTGGTATCTGCACAGTCAGCCGCGTGATGCCTGGACCTTCGAGCTGGACTTGCGACCCTGGATGGAGCGCTGGTGAGCATGCATCTGAACCACCCGTATCGCAGCACTCAGGAGGCGTGAATGAGCAAAACCGTGGAGTTTTTCTTCGATCTTGGCAGCCCTGCGTCCTACTTGGCGCACACCCAACTGCCGACCCTCTGCCAGGAGGTGCAAGCCACATTGGTGTATCGGCCGATGCTGCTTGGCGGGGTGTTCCAGGCCACCGGCAATGCATCACCGGCGATGATCCCTGCCAAGGGCCGTTACATGGTGCGTGACCTGATGCGTTTCGCCGAGCGCTATGGTGTGCCGATGCGTTTCAATCGGCATTTCCCCATCAACACTCTGACGCTGATGCGCTTGCTGGTAGCGGTGCAACTGCATCAGCCCGAGCGTTTCGCCGAAGCGCTGCGAGCACTGTTTCACGCCTTGTGGGTGGATGACGCGAATCTGGCCGAGCCAACCAGGGTGATTGAGGTGTTATCTGCTGCGGGCTTTGACGCCGCCGCGTTGCAGGCGCAGGCCGCCGAAGGCGCGGTCAAGCAAGCGCTAAAAGCGACTACCGAAGAGGCGGTCACGCGCGGCGTGTTCGGCGCGCCGACCTGTTTCGTCGAGGGGGAGATGTTCTTCGGTCAGGATCGGCTGGACTTCGTTCGCCAAGCCCTCGACCGCTGAAGCCTGGCACAATGCTCGGCATGTTCCTGTTTCGCCGAGTAGCCGATGAACCCTGAAGCACTGAAACTCCTAGTGACCCGGCGCATGCCCTATGGCAAGTACAAGGATCGGTTGATTGCCGACCTGCCGGGGCACTACCTCAACTGGTTTGCTCGTGAGGGCTTTCCCAAGGGCGAGTTAGGCCAATTGCTGGCCCTGATGCAGGAGATCGACCATAACGGCCTCAAACCGCTGCTCGATCCGTTGCGTCAGCGGTGATGGCAATGACGCCATCACTCGTCGCTGATCAGGCGTTTACCCAGGCTCACCGCGGCGTCGACCTGAAAACCAAGGCGTTCGTAGAAGGCGAGCGCATCAGGGTTACTGTTGCGCACCAACAGGCCCAGCTTGGGACAGCCCAACGCGAGCATCTTCTCTTCGATATGGTTTATCAGTTGCCGGGCCAGGCCCTGTCTGCGTTGTTCGGGGCAGACCGCCAGGTAGTTGATCCAGCCGCGATGCCCCTCATATCCGGCCATCGCTGAGGCCACCAGTTGCCCCTCACGTTCGCCCACCAGAAATAGCTCCGGCTGTACCTTGAGTTTGCGCTGGATGTCCTTGTATGGGTCGTTCCACGGGCGGATCAGGTCGCAGCGTTGCCAGAGGGCGACGATGGCGGCTTCGTCAGCAGGCTGGAAAGGGCGGATGTGCATGGCAGGCTCCAGGAAATGAAGCTGCCGTTTTAGCACAGGCAGTACGCCGAATTGTTGCTCAACACCTGCTCGTGTAAGTGCTCGGGCTCTGACTGGTGGCAATAGCCTCGATCCAGATTGTTGCGTGCTACAGCTTGAAGCCTTCGACGATATGCTCAGCCAGGCACTCGGTTACCGGCGAATGGCTGCTTTCCTTGCGTAGCAGCACGATGCTGGTTAGGGGCAATAACGGCAGACCTTCCGCTTCACCGAGGATGTGCAGGTCCGAGGTGATCAGGCTTTGCAGTTGCGCGGTCACAGCCAGGCCTGCGCGCACTACGGCGAAAATTGCCGAGAGGCTGGGGCTGGTATAGGCGATGCGGTAGGAGCGGTTCATTGCATCCAATGCATTGCAGGCCCATTCGCGGCAGAAGCAGTCGGCGTTGAACATCGCCAGCGGTATAGGGTTTTGCTCGTGCGGGGCGAAGCCCTGAGCCGCAGCCCAAACGAAGCGTTCTTGGCGCAGTAGCTGGCCGATCTCCATGCCGGGCTGGCGGGTGACGATGGTGAGGTCGAGGTCCTGGCGTTGCAGTAACTGCCCGGATGGCTCGCAGTGCACTTCCACTTGTACCAGCGGGTAAGCCTGAGCGAAGCGTGAAAGGATTTCCGGTAGAAAACGCATCACATAGTCGTCCGGCGTGCCGATGCGTACGGCGCCAACCATATGTGGCTCGCGCAGGGTGTTGAGTACCTCGCCATGCAATTTGAGGATGCGCCGCGCGTAACCCAGCAGCACCTGCCCCTCGGGTGTCAGGCGCACTTGGCGGCCGTCGCGCTCGAACAGCGTGCGCTGCACAACGTCCTCCTCCAGACGCTTCATCTGCATGCTGATCGCCGATTGGGTGCGATTTACGGCCTCGGCGGCGCGGGTGAAACCGCCGGTGTCGGCGATGGCAACGAAGCTGCGCAGTAATTCGGTATCAATGCTGGGGTGGTAGGCCATAGATCAATCCCTGGAATGGGTTGCATAAGAAACATTCGTTAGATTGATCTTATTTCCGGCCTGAGACTAATGCCAACACCACAGGGAGGGCGTTGGCATGAAAACTCAGAGAGGTTATGCGCTGGTGCGGGCTTGGGCGCCTGTGCGCTGGTCACGGTTGGCTGCGATGTACGAAGTGCTGCGCCGTTGGCGTCAGCTTGCGCGTGAACGCGATCAACTGGCGCGCCTGGATTTGCTGGAGCTGAAGGATCTGGGGCTGACTCGGGCGGATGTGATGCAGGAAAGTGAGCGGCCATTCTGGGATGATCCGCTGCGCAAATAACCATGGAGTGACGTGATGACGGCTGTGCGCAAGGGTGCTGATCTGTTCCTGTTTCAGTTGATGCTGCTGCTTTGCGCCATTTGGGGTAGCCAGCAGGTGGCGATCAAACTGGCGGCTGGCGATGTCGCACCCATGCTCCAGGTCGCTCTGCGCTCGGCTGTCGCCGCCTTGCTGGTTGGCTTGTTACTGCTTTGGCAGCGTAGCTGGCAGGGGTGGATTGGCTGTACTTGGCGCGCGGGTGTGCTGGCTGGCGTGCTGTTCGCCCTGGAGTTCTTCTTCATTGCCCTGGGCCTGCGGCATACCTCGGCCTCGCACATGGCGGTATTTCTCTACACCGCGCCGATCTTTTCGGCGCTTGGATTGCACCTGTTGCTGCCTAGTGAGCGCCTGCGACGCTTGCAATGGATGGGCATTGTGTTGTGCTTCGCCGGGGTGGTGATGGCTTTCGGCGTCGGCGGCAACTGGGCCGAGATTGATGGTGAGGTACTGCTGGGGGATGTGCTGGGCCTGTGCGCGGGCATGGCTTGGGGGGCTACGACCGTTGTGGTGCGTGGCTCGCGCTTATCCGAAGCGCCACCTGGGCTGACGCTGTTCTATCAGCTAGCGGTCGCTTGCGTTTTGCTGCTGGCTAGCGCACTGGTGGTGGTCGACTTCAGCCAGTTACGCTGGAGCCCCGTGGCCATCGGCAGCATCCTGCTGCAGGGCGTGGTGGTGTCGTTCTTCACTTACCTGACCTGGTTCTGGCTGCTGCGCCGCTACTTGGCGTCGAACATGGCGGTGTTTTCCTTCATGACCCCACTTTTTGGCGTGACCTTCGGCGTGCTGGTGCTGGACGAACCGCTGACCCTGAACTTCATCATCGGCGCGGCACTGGTGCTGTCGGGTATTAGCCTGGTCAGTAGTGAAGCCTGGTTGCGCCGACGTTTATCCCATTGGCGCGGCTTGCCGCAGCAGCCCTAATGCAAGGAGGCTGGAAAGTGTCTGTCTATCACTTGGCCCAACTGAATATCGCCTGGATGAAGGCACCGCTGGACTCGCCGCAGATGGCCGACTTCGTCGCTAATCTGGAACGCATCAATGCCTTGGCCGAAGCCTCGCCCGGCTATGTCTGGCGCTTGCAGGACGAAGTAGGCGACGCCACGGCGATCCGCCCCTTTGGCGACGACGTCTTGGTCAATATGTCGGTCTGGCAGGACGTGCAGTCGCTCAGCGACTACGTCTACAAGTCAGCGCATACCGAGATGCTCAAGCGCCGACGTGAATGGTTCGAGCGTGTCGAGCAGACGCATCAGGTGTTGTGGTGGGTGCCTGCCGGGCACCGACCGAGCGTGGTCGAAGCCGCTGAACGATTGGCCCGCTTGCGCGAGCATGGCGTCACGGCGCAGGCCTTTAATTTTCGGCAGGTGTTCTCAGCGCCAGCCTGAACTGCCTCATGCCTAGCGCCTTGGCATACGACTGATTGTCTGGCAGAACACCTGGCATGAGGAGCAACTGTATGGTGCTGACAGGTTGTTATTTCGGTCAGATTTAGAGGCTGTTATCCAGCAGAAACTGCAGTTCGCTGACACGCTCGATATTCATTTTCATTGGACAATAGTGATACATCGGTGACCCAACACGCCGCCCCTGCAGCTCACATTGGCCGTTGCGATAGCTTAGCCACGCTTTTTGTGTCGTCTCCAGTTGTTGAGCATCCTCTTGTGCGCTTGCCTTGTACCGCAGGAAAAGCTGCTGATAGATGTGGTTCATCTCCCGCTTTGCCTTGGCCGATACCTCTTGCGCGCAGACTGAAACGACGGAGTTGTTAGTTGTGCCATAGGCATCCAGGCAGTCCTGATACTGTTTGTCGTAGTCGGCCCAGGAAGTGAGTGGTAGGAGCGATAGAGTAGTGATTAGGTATTTGCTTGGCATCGACATGACTAACTTTTAGCTGAGCAAGGGCGAATTGCGGCCTCGGAGTATTTTCTTGCTTTACCGGTCCGGCGATAACTCAGCGCCGCACTTGCTTCAGTGTCTCGGCAATCATGAAGGCCAGTTCCAGGGACTGGTCGGCGTTCATGCGCGGGTCGCAGTGGGTGTGGTAGCGGTCGGACAGGCCGTCTTCGGTGATCGGACGTGAGCCACCGATGCATTCGGTGACGTTCTGTCCGGTCATCTCGATATGGATGCCGCCAGCATGTGTACCTTCGGCCTGGTGCGCGGCGAAGAACTGCCGGACTTCGCTGAGTATTTGCGCGAAATCGCGGGTCTTGTAGCCGCTGCTGGCCTTGATGGTGTTGCCGTGCATCGGGTCGGAGCTCCATAGCACCTGGCGACCTTCTTCCTTGACCTTGCGCAGCAGGCGCGGGAAGTGTGCTTCAACCTTTTCGGCGCCCATACGCACGATCAGGTTGAGGCGGCCCGGATCGTTGTCCGGGTTGAGCGTATCGATCAGGCGGATCAGCTCATCGGCATCTGTAGTTGGGCCGACTTTGACGCCGATGGGGTTCTCGATGCCGCGCATGAATTCGACATGCGCTCCATCGAGCTGACGGGTGCGGTCGCCGATCCACAGCATGTGCGCGGAGCAGTCGTACCAGCGGCCGGTGAGGCTGTCGCGACGGACGAAGGCTTCTTCGTAGTTCAGCAGCAGCGCCTCATGGGCGGTGAAGAAGCTGGTTTCGCGCAGTTGTGGCGCGCTGTCCATGCCCACGGCACGCATGAAGGCCAAGGTTTCGTCGATGCGCCCGGCGAGTTGGTGGTATTTCTCGGCCAGCGCCGAGTTGGCGATGAAGTCGAGGTTCCACTGGTGCACCTGATGCAGGTCGGCGAAGCCGCCCTGAGCGAAGGCGCGCAGCAGGTTGAGGCTGGCGGTGGCCTGGTGATAGGCCTGCATCAGGCGCTCGGGATCGGGTACGCGGCTGGCGGCGTCGAAGCCGATGCCGTTGACGATATCGCCACGGTAGGCCGGCAGGGTGACGCCATCGATGGTTTCGCTACCCGATGAGCGAGGCTTGGCGAACTGCCCGGCCATGCGCCCGACCTTGACCACCGGGCAGCCAGCCGCGAAGGTCATGACGATGGCCATTTGCAGCAGTACCTTGAAGGTGTCACGGATCTTCGCAGCGGAAAACTCGGCGAAGCTCTCGGCGCAATCGCCGCCTTGAAGCAGGAAGGCGCGGCCCTGGGTGACTTCGGCAAACTGACGGCGCAGCTCGCGAGCCTCACCGGCGAACACCAGCGGCGGGTAGCCGGCCAGGGCCTGCTCGACCTGCGCCAGGTGCGCGGCGTCAGGGTATTCGGGCTGCTGCTGTATGGGTTTGGCTCTCCAGCTCTGAGGGTTCCAGGCGTTGGACATGGCGTATCTCTGGCGGCTAATCAAGGCGGCTCGCATGGTAACCGATAAGGCTCTCGGCTCTGCGCGTAATTATCGCGTGACCGCACGGGGTTGCATCGCCGACAATCGGTCCAGTTGCCTGGCTGTAGGGCTCAAATGTAAGGATTAGGAGCAGGGATATGCCGGGTTTACCGCCGAGCGAAGAGATGAAGATGCTGGACGAAGTTCTGCTGGCCGAAGTACGCGATGCCTTCGGGGTAATCCGCGTGGTGCAGATCGGTGCCTATCGTTTTCTTGAGTTCGGTGAATGCATCGAGCAGAGCTGTGTGTTTCCCGCAGATCCAAGCTGGCTGGAGTATGACTACACACGCGCCATGCTCTTGGGTGCGTTGGCTCATGAGCGGCCGGAAACCGCGCTGTTTCTCGGGTTGGGTGCAGGTAATCTGACTCAGGCCTGCCTCAAGTTCCTGCCGCTGGAGGATGTCGAGGCTATCGAGCTGCGCCCGGATGTGCCGCGACTGGCCATGGAGTTTCTCGGCCTTGATGACGACCCACGCTTGACCATTCGTATCGGCGATGCCGTCGAGCTGCTGGCAAGTGCGGAAACTGCCGATTTGATCTTTCTCGATCTGTACACCGATCAGGGGCCGGGCGTTGGGCATTTGGCCTGGAATTTTCTCGAACAATGCCAGGCCAAGCTCAACCCAGGTGGCTGGTTGATCATCAATCAATGGGCCGCTAATGACGGCAAGCCTCTGGGCGCCGCTTTGCTGCGAGGGCTGTTCCACCGCCATTACTGGGAGTGCCCGGTAAAAGAAGGCAACGTGGTGATGTTGATTCCCGCTGATCTGCAGCAAGAGCTGGATTTCGACTTCCTGCGTGCGCGTGCTGATGAGATAGCGCCAAGATTGGGCTACTCCTTGCAGCATTTGATCGATTCGCTGCGGCCTGCTAGCTAGGGGCGTTTCAGGCGCTTTCAGACGAAAAAACCTGTCCCCCTGGCTGAAAATTCCTGTATGATCCGCGCCCGGCCAAAACGGCCTCGTCACTATCACAAAGCTTGGCTTTGTTGTCGGTTCGCCACGGCGAACTACTCTTGACGTTTCATCCATCGTTTTCGCAAATGCCCGTCTATCGGCTGCCAGGGTGACCCACAAGGTCCTACATGGCACGTGCAGCCTTTGTTCCTGGGTCTTTGCGGATGCACAGAGGCAGACCCATGACCCAGGAAACCGGCGGCTTCGCCGCACTCGGACTTCACCCCAATATTCTCGCCGCTCTGACCGCTGTTGGTTACGAAGAGCCGTCGCCGATTCAGTCGCAGGCCATCCCAGTAATCCTGGCCGGCCACGACATGATCGGTCAGGCTCAGACCGGTACCGGTAAGACCGCCGCCTTTGCGCTGCCGCTGCTGTCGAAGATCGACCCGGCCAAGCGTGAGCCGCAGGTGCTGATTCTCGCGCCGACCCGCGAGCTGGCCTTGCAGGTGGCCACCGCGTTCGAAACCTATTCCAAGCAGATGCCAGGCGTGAACGTCGTTGCCGTTTATGGCGGCGCGCCGATGGGCCCGCAGCTCAAAGCCATCCGCCAGGGTGCACAGGTCATCGTGGCGACTCCGGGGCGTCTGGTTGACCACCTGCGTCGCGACGAGAAGGTGCTGTCCACCATCCAGCATCTGGTGCTCGACGAAGCCGACGAAATGCTCAAGCTGGGCTTTATGGATGATCTGGAAATCATCTTCGAAGCCATGCCGGAAAGCCGCCAGAGCGTGCTGTTCTCCGCCACGCTGCCGCACTCGATCCGCGCTATTGCCGAGAAGCACCTGCGCGAGCCGCAGCACGTCAAGATCGCCGCGAAGACTCAGACCGTCTCGCGTATCGAGCAGGCGCATCTGATGATTCACGCTGATCAGAAGATCAACGCCGTCACCCGCTTGCTGGAAGTCGAAGATTTCGATGCGCTGATCGCTTTCGTGCGTACCAAGCAAGCCACCCTGGATCTGGCTGCTGCGCTGGAAGCCAAGGGCTACAAGGCCGCCGCGCTGAATGGCGACATTGCCCAGAACCAGCGCGAGCGCGTCATCGACTCGCTCAAAGATGGCCGTCTGGATATCGTCGTCGCTACTGACGTGGCTGCCCGTGGTATCGACGTGCCGCGCATCACTCACGTATTCAACGTCGACATGCCGTACGACCCGGAGTCCTACGTGCACCGTATCGGTCGTACCGGTCGTGCTGGTCGTGAAGGTCGCGCGCTGCTGCTGGTCACGCCGCGTGAGCGCCGTATGTTGCAGGTGATCGAGCGTGTGACCGGGCAGAAGGTCGGCGAAGTCAAGCTGCCGAATGCCCAGCAGGTGCTCGATGCGCGCATCAAGAAACTCACCAGCAGCCTGGCGCCGCTGGTAGCCGATGCTGAAGCCAGCCATGGCGATCTGCTCGACCGTCTGACCGCCGACATCGGTTGCAGTCCGCGTGCTCTGGCCGCTGCGCTGCTGAAGAAGGCCACCAATGGTCAGGCGCTGGATCTGGCTAGCGTTGAGCGCGAGCAGCCGCTGGTGCCTAGCGTCGGTGCGCCGCGTGAGCGTCGTGAGCGTGACGGTGAGCGCAGTGGCGAGCGTGGCGAATACCGCGAGCGTCGTGCGCCGTTGCCGTTGACAGAAGGCCGCGTGCGTTGCCGTACTGCTCTGGGTACTCGCGACGGCATCGCCGCGAAGAACCTGCTCGGCGCCATCCTCAATGAGGGCGGTCTGGCCCGTGAGGCCATTGGCCGGATTCAGATTCGCGAAACCTTCAGCCTCGTAGAGTTGCCAGAAGACGGCCTGGATCGTCTGCTCGGCAAGCTCAAGGACACTCGCGTTGCCGGTAAGGCGCTGAAGCTGCGTCGTTACCGCGAGGATTGATCCTCCCGCTATTGAACGAGCCCCGCTCTGTCAGGCTGTGTGAAAACAACTGCGCCCGGTCATTCGGCGTTAAAAACAGGTTCAGAATGCTCATTTACAGCTCGTAAACTGTGCTTCCTCGCCTGTTTTGCCTTGCCTGACCTTCGCTCGCTACGTTTTCACGCGGCCTGCCTGTGCGGGGCTTGTTGCATCTGCGTAAGAAGATTTCAGCCGAAGCGGTAGATATCCATGCCCAGTGAGCCGTAGGTGAAGCCGCTGTGTGCGATGGTGAGCGGGCCGCCAGCAGCTCGGGCGAAAAATAATGGCAGCAGGTGTTCGTCGCTGGGGTGGTTGCGTGCCGCATAAGGGGCTTGCTCACGGTAGTGATGCAAGGCTTGCTCGTTGTCTGCCGCAAGGTGTTGCACCATCCATTGGCGGAACTCTTCGGCCCAGTCCGCGATCTGCTCGGGGCCTGCGTGCCAGTCCAACTCGCGTAAGTTGTGGGTGATGCTGCCGGAGCCGATCAGCAGGATGTCGCGCTCGCGCAGGTTTGCCAGGGCGTGTCCGATGCGCGTCTGTAGCTCCGGGCCATGGCGGCTGGGCAGTGAGAGTTGAATGACGGGAATATCTGCAGCCGGGTACATCAATGACAGCGGTACCCAGGCCCCGTGGTCGAATGGGCGGCGTGGGTCGAGGGCGGCGTTCAAGCCCGCTGCGCCGAGCAACTCGACCACTTCCTCGGCAAGTGTGGGATTACCTGGCGCCGGATACTGCAGCGCATGCAGTGCTGGTGGGAAACCGTAGAAATCATGCCAGGTTTGCGGGTGGGCGGCGCCGGTCAGCAAAAGATGGCCGCTTTCCCAATGCGCCGAAACCACCACAATGGCCTGTGGGCGTGGCAGCTCAGCGGCTAATTGCGCCAGTGCCGAGCCGCTGGCGCCAGGGTCTAGCGCGAGCATGGGCGAACCGTGAGAGATGAAGAGCGTAGGTAGCATGACAACCTCCTGTGAGGAGGTGTCATTCTCGCTGAGCTATATATCGGTTAATAACGCATATTATTCGATGGTTTTATCGATTTTTTAGATGGTCAAGGTTGACTATCGCCAAATGCGGTTTCTATGTTGATGCCTAGTGTCAGTACACCGAGAAAACGGCCATTCTCTGGGTCATGAAGCGGTGCTGATACCTTGCTCTGGAAGCTCTGAGTAGAGCCGTCGTATTCGATATCACCTATGTATATCTGTCCTGGTGCCAGTCGTTTGGCTTGTTGATAGTCGTTTTCATCGGCCTGCCAGTAGTCGCTGGTAATCTCGCTGAGCGCAACCAGTTGGCCGGATTGGTCGCTGAGAAACAGCTCGTTGAAGAGTAGGTGATATTGTCGGGCAACATTGGCCAGCAAGTGCGACGGAGCAGCCTGGAGCAGGCTGCGAATCAGCGGTTTATCTTCTAGCAGGCGCTCACGCATCCATTGCCGATCCAGCTCGTGGATCTTGGCTGCGCTGGTGCTGCGTGCGTTGGCTTGCCGCAGTGCGCTGATTACATCGGCATGGTAGGCCCAGCGGCGCAGGTGCTGGGTTACCAGTTGCTGCAGGTAGTCGATTTCCTCTGTGGAGAGCTTGATGCTACGTGGGGCACAGTGCTCGACCTGGCGGTTGAAGGCACTGAGAAAGTCCGGGTGGGTGTCGAGAAAACCATGGGAGAAATATACCCCTAGCGGTGAATAGCGCACGAAGCGCTGCTGCAGTGGTTGTGCCAATGGTTGTTGTGCCAGTGCACTTTTCATGGCGTTTTCATCGGCAAGGAAGAGGTCAATGCGCTCGTGCTGCAGCAGTTCGACCAACTGCTCCAGGCGCGCAACCTTCTGCGCCACGTTGATTCCGCGTGCTTCCAGCCAGGTCAGGCTATTGCTGCCCAAAATGCTGCCGATGCGTAGGTTGCGATCCCAGATTGGTCGATTGAGGATCCGCGCATCTAACGCATACCAGTACCATTTCTCTGCTAGAAGTGGGGCCGATAGCTGGGCGTAGCCATCCACACGATTGTCAGGTGCGGAACTGAAGAAACCATCGGCAACATGGCGGCTGACGTTCTGCCGTGCTCGGTTCAGCGAGGTGAGCTGGATGCGATAGGGTTGCTGCAGATTCTCGAAGATGCACTCCAGTACCGTGACCGACTGGCCAACCAGTTCCCCACCGACTGCAATCTGGTAGGGCTCTTCTAGGCTGGTATCGAGACGTACCGGAAGTTTTTCCTCGGCATGTAGTGCTGGAAAGGAGATAGCCAGCAGCAGGAACGTCAGGCGATGGGCATGGCGTGCAGGCATGGTGCTACTTCGCTGGTTTGGGTGATGGTTTCAGTCTAGGTGAGGGCTAAATAGATGCACGAGGCTTTTTGGCAGGAGCGCTGGGCGCGGGAGCAGATTGGCTTTCATCAGGATCAGGTCAATGCTTACCTGCTGCGGCACTGGTCGATGTTAGGCATATCGCAAGGGCAGCAGGTATTGGTGCCGCTGTGTGGCAAGAGTTTGGATCTGGCTTGGCTCGCCCGTCAGGGGCATGCGGTGTTGGGGGTGGAGCTGGCGGAAAAGGCGGTGCAGGCGTTCTTTCATGAGCAAAGGCTGCAGCCACAGGTACGTGAGAATGGGGCGTTCCGTGTTTACACCGCAGGTGCTTTTGCGCTTTGGTGTGGTGATTTCTTTGCTCTTAGCGCCGAGGACGTCGCGGGGTGTCAGGCCTTCTATGATCGCGCGGCGTTGATTGCGCTGCCGGTTGCCATGCGCGAGCGCTATGCGGCGCATTTGCGCAGTATTCTGCCTGCGAGTTGCCAGGGCTTGCTGATTACCCTGCAGTACGACCAGTCAAAGATGGATGGCCCGCCATTTTCGGTCAGTGACGTCGAGGTGCGCGAGCGTTTCAGTCAGGGCTGGAAGGTCTGTGAGGTGCAGCGTGAGGATGTATTGGCGGGGGAGTGGAAGTTCATTCGCCACGATCTGAGGGCGCTTGACGAGGTGGTCTACCACCTGCGGAGCGAGTGAGCACTAAGGAATGAAAAAGGGCGACCCCGGGGTCGCCCTTTTGGCGTGAGGCTCGGCGATCAGCCGCGACGACGCAGCGCTTCGATACGCTCTTCCAGCGGCGGGTGGCTCATCAGCAGGCCAGCCAGGCCGTTTTTCAGGCCGCCGTTGATCCCGAAAGCGGTGAGGCTATCCGGCATTTGTACCGGCACACCCTGCTCAGCACGCAGGCGTTGCAGGGCTGCGATCATTGCGCCTGTCCCGGCCAACTGAGCGCCCGCTTCGTCGGCTTTGAACTCGCGTTTACGCGAGAACCACATGACGATGATGCTGGCCAGGATGCCCAGCACCAGCTCGGCAAAGATGGTCGCCACGAAGTAGCCGATACCATGGCCTTCTTCATTCTTCAGGATCGCTTTGTCGACGAAGTTGCCGAAGATGCGTGCGAAGAACATGACGAAGGTGTTCACCACGCCCTGGATCAGCGCCAGAGTGACCATGTCACCGTTGGCTACGTGGCCGATCTCGTGGGCCAGCACGGCGCGCACTTCATCGGGAGAGAAACGCTCGAGCAGGCCCTGGCTTACTGCGACCAGTGCATCATTCTTATTCCAGCCAGTGGCGAAGGCGTTGGACTCGTAGGCTGGGAAAATACCCACTTCCGGCATCTTGATACCGGCTTCGCGCGACAGCTCCTCGACAGTCTGCAGCAGCCATTGCTCGTGGCGGGTGCGTGGTTGGGTGATGATCTGAGTGCCTGTGCTCATCTTCGCCATCCATTTGGATAGGAACAGTGACACCAGCGAGCCGGCGAAACCGAACACGGCGCAGAAAATCAGCAGGCTGCCATAGTTCTGGCCTGTGAACCGATCGACCCCCAGCAGCTTGAGGGTGATGCTGGCGATGATTAGCACCGCCAGGTTGGTGGCCAGGAACAACATAATGCGCATCATGGTTTAGACGGGCTCCTCACGGGAAAAGACTTACGAGTAATGTCGGCTATATAAGGGTGTGGATGTGGGCCTTTCAACTGGCGACTATTTCAAACTATGTCCCCTGTTGTGCCTCACGAGGTTTCGAATAACAGACGCGTCAGGCGGGCGATTCGTTCCCCGTGCTGGCGGGCCAGGGCTTCACGCAGTTGAAATGCCAGGGTGGCATGTACGCGACGCACACTGGGTGGCAAGGTTTCGCCCTCCGGCAGTGTGTGTGGAACGCTGCGAGAAAGGCGCATGAAGCCTTTCTCGCTGAGCACGGCCTGATCTAACGCATCATAGGCGATGCATGAGTCGAAGCGCAGATAGCCTTCTTCGGCCAGCCACAGCAGGGCGCCGAGGCAGGCCTGGTGGCGTTTGCTGGGCAGGCCGAATTCATCCGGCTCCTCACGGCCGATCAGGTCTTCCACGTACAGCGCCATCTTGCGTGGGAAGGCCTGATAGAGCATGAGCAGGCCGCTGGCGGCATCTTTGTAGAAGTCGTCGATTTGCAGGTCCATGGTCAGAGGGCTCGTGCCGACAGTGAGGTTGGAAGGCAGCATAGCAGGCGGCTGAGTAAGGCCGTTGCCACTCGGGGGCATATGCGCTGCGCTTGCGTTTCTCGATGTATCGGGCACCTTGCCCGGTATTGATCAGAAGTAGGTCGCTGCTCGGGTTGATGAAGGGCTCGCTGTGGCGAGGCAGGATGTTGAACTGCCGTGCGAGTGTGTCTTCTTGCTTGGCAGCAGAGCCAGGTCGTAACCGTGAAGCGCTAGATGGTAGGCCAGGGCCTTACCGATACTTGAGCGTGCACCGGTAAGGGTAGAGCTTGCCCTGGCCCCTCGCGGCGTCTTACTGGCTGTAACCCTTGAGGAAGTTGCCGATACGACCGATGGCCTGCTCCAGGTCGTCGACGCGGGGCAGGGTGACGACGCGGAAGTGATCCGGCCATGGCCAGTTGAAGGCGGTGCCCTGGACGATCAGCAGCTTCTCGGAAAGCAGCAGGTCGAGAACGAACTTCTCGTCGTTGTGAATCGGGCAAACCTTGGGATCGATCTTCGGGAAGGCATACAGCGCACCCATGGGCTTGACGCAACTGACGCCAGGGATGTCGTTGAGCAGCTCCCAGGTGCGGTTGCGCTGCTCCAGCAGGCGACCGTTGGGCAGCACCAGGTCGTTGATGCTCTGGTAACCGCCCAGCGCGGTCTGAATCGCGTGCTGGCTTGGCACGTTGGCGCACAGGCGCATGTTGGCCAGGATATCCAGGCCCTCAATGTAGCTCTGCGCCTTGTGCTTGGGCCCGGAGATGGCCACCCAGCCGGAGCGGAAACCGGCCACGCGGTAGGACTTGGACAGGCCGTTGAAGGTCAGGCAGAGCACGTCTGGTGCCAGTGAGGCGGTGCTGATGTGCACGGCTTCGTCGTAGAGAATCTTGTCGTAGATCTCGTCGGAGAAGATCACCAGGTTGTGCTGGCGGGCCAGTTCGACGATGTCCTGCAGCACCTCGCGCGAGTACACCGCACCAGTGGGGTTGTTCGGGTTGATCAGCACCAGCGCCTTGGTGTTCGGCGTGATCTTGGCGCGCATGTCGGCGATGTCGGGGAACCAGCCGGCCTGCTCGTCGCACAGGTAGTGCACCGGCTTGCCGCCAGACAACGCGACGGCAGCCGTCCACAGCGGGTAGTCGGGCGCCGGGATCAGCACTTCGTCACCGTTGTTGAGCAGTGCCTGCATGGCCATGACGATCAGCTCGGACACGCCGTTGCCGAGGTAGATGTCTTCGATGCCGACGCCTTCTACCTGCTTCTGCTGGTAGTACTGCATCACCGCCTTGCGCGCGCTGAACAGGCCTTTGGAGTCACTGTAGCCCTGGGCGGTGGGCAGGTTGCGGATGACGTCCTGAAGGATTTCTTCCGGTGCCTCGAAACCGAACGGCGCCGGGTTGCCGATGTTCAGCTTGAGGATGCGATGGCCTTCCTCTTCCAGGCGCTTGGCGTGCTTGAGCACTGGCCCACGAATGTCGTAGCAGACGTTGGCGAGCTTGTTCGATTTGCTGACCTGCATGTGTGAAATCCCGATCGATTGAGAACCCGCTGACGCACGCCGCAAAACTATCGCCTGAGCGAGCCTTGGCAGCCCGTAATGCGCCTGACAGACTGGGCACGAATCATACGTGTCAGTCTGGGTGCGGCAAAGGTACTGGCCCTGCTTTTTTCAGTGGATGTGCGCGCCCGAACATAGCGTGGTCTTTGATGAGGAGGCATAGCGTCGTGGACAAGCTCGATAAACCCCTGGATTCCTGGCGCGAGGAGTTATCGCAGGAACAGTTTCATGTTTGCCGTCTGGGTGGCACGGAGCGCCCGTTCAGTGGCGAATATCATGACAGTAAGGTGCCTGGGATCTATCACTGTGCCTGCTGCGGCGAGGCACTGTTCGATTCCGACAGCAAGTACGACTCCGGCAGCGGCTGGCCGAGCTATTTCCAGCCGATCAGCGAGGGCGTGATTCGTGAGTTGGATGATTTCAGTCATGGTATGCAGCGTATCGAGGTCAAATGCGCCAAGTGCGACGCGCACTTGGGGCATGTATTTCCCGATGGCCCAAGGCCAACGGGGATGCGCTATTGCATCAACTCGGTGTCGCTGAAGCTGGTGCCGCGCGAGTGAGGGCATGCGGGCCGCCAGAGACGGCGGCCCGGCAGGTGCTCAGCGGCGCTCGGGCTGGCTCTGGCGGTTTTGTTCGAGTGCCTGGCAGGCATGCTGGATCATCTCTTCGGTGATCGGCACTTCGCGCCCTTGTGCATCAATGATAAAACCGCCCACCGGTACCGGCTGCTGGCGGGGTGTGTTCGGTTTGGCAGTGTCGTGCAAGCTCATGGCCTGTCTCCTCATCGGTCTACTCTGCGCGCAGTCTAGAGGCGCTGGATGAACGCGCGGTGACAACACCGGTACGGAAAACCGTCACGTCGTCATCGCGCAGGGATACAAGCAGTCGGCGTGCCAGCCGTCTTCGTCGAGGAATGCATGTCGCGTTTTCATATAGGTCTGATCATCAATCCGCTGGCTGGCTTGGGCGGTCCCGCCGCGCTCAAGGGTAGCGATGGCGTGGCCGAGCGGGCTTTGGCGCTTGGTGTCGAGCCGAAGTCGGCGCAGCGTACGCGTACTGCGCTGGAATCTCTGTTGGCGTTGCAGGAGCGTGTCGAGTTCGTTAGCTATCCCGGCGCCATGGGTGGCGATCTTCTGGCGCAGATGGGTTTTTCATATCGACTGCTGGGGGATTTGGCAGAGGGCGTCAGCCGCGCCGAGGATACGCGCCGGGCGGTTATTCAGTTGCAGGAGGCAGGTGTCGCGCTGATTCTTTTTGCTGGTGGTGATGGCACGGCGCGCGATATTTGTGCCGTTGTGCGCGACGGGCAGCCGGTGCTGGGCATTCCGGCTGGGGTGAAGATTCAGTCTGGCGTCTACGCAATCAGTCCGCGCGCGGCAGGTGAACTGACCGCGCGGCTGGTCGAGGGCGGTCTGGTGCGTCTGGCCAGTGGCGAGGTGCGTGATATCGATGAGGCCGCCCTGCGCGATGGGCGCGTCACCGCGCGCTGGTATGGCGAGCTGTGCGTGCCGCAGGAGGGCGGTTACGTGCAGGCCGTCAAGCAGGGCGGCGTGGAGTCCGAGGAACTGGTGCTGGCCGACCTGGCGGCCTGGCTGGAAAGCGAGTGGGAACCAGGTGTGCGCTACGTGTTCGGGCCTGGCTCGACCCTGCATGGCCTAGCGCAGAATCTGGGCCTGGACACCACCTTGCTCGGCGTCGATGTGATCGAGGCGGGCCGGGTGATCGCCCGCGATGTCACCGAGGTCGAGCTTTTCGCCCTGGTCGAGGGGCATCCGAGTTACCTGCTGGTCACTGCCATCGGTGGTCAGGGCCATATCATCGGTCGTGGCAATCAGCAGATCAGCCCGCGGGTGCTGCGTGCCGTCGGCCTGGAGCGCCTGCGTGTGGTCGCCACCAAGCGCAAGTTGGGCACACTGGACGGGCGGCCGCTGCTGGTCGACAGCGGTGACGTGAGCCTGGATGACGCCTTCCCCGATGCGGTGAAGGTCTGGGCTGGCTACAAGGAAGAATTGCTCTACCCCCTGAGTGGCTAGGCGTCTGAGTGCGAGTTGTCGCAACGCTATTCGGCTTGCAGTGTCGCCGGGAGGTTCAATAGATGGAGGTTGCTCATGAGTGATTCGTTACCACCTGGTTTTGCGCCAGACGAGCGTGTCGTGTTGTTCGACGGCGTCTGCAAACTGTGCAATGGCTGGGCGAAGTTCCTGATTCGTCATGATGCGCAGCGTCAGTTCCGCCTGGCCTCGGTGCAGTCGCCGCAAGGGCAGGCATTGCTAGCTTGGTATGGCTTGCCGAGCGATTATTTCGACACCATGGTGATGATCGACGAGGCGGGCTTGCATGTGCGCTCCACGGCCTTGCTGCGTATCTTGGGCAGGCTGCCCAGACCATGGCGGATGTTGGCCTGGCTACGCTTGATTCCGCGCCCGCTGCGCGATTGGTGTTATGACCGTATTGCGCTCAATCGCTACCGTTTGTTCGGTCGCCACCCGGCCTGCCTATTGCCGACGGCTGATCACACTGAGCGTTTTCTGCATGACTGATGTGCGCCTGCTGCGCATTGCCTTGCTCGCCCGTCTAACGCTGGCGGTGGTGTTCATCTGGCATGGCCTGGTGCCAAAGATTCTCTGCCTCAGCCCTGACGAGGTGGCGATGATCGCGGCCCACGGTTTGCCAGATCATCCTCTGTTCGCGCCACCTCTGATCGCGGCTGTCGGTGGCGGTGCGGAAATTCTACTGGGCATCCTGCTACTGATCGTGCGTCGGCGCCGTTGGCCCATTCTGCTCGTCGGTGCGGCATTACTGGTGCTGCTGCTTGATGTGGCGCTGCTGAGTCCCCATCTGTTGATCCAGGCGTTCAATCCGCTTTCTACCAATCTGGCTGGGTTGGCGCTGTGCGCCGTGGCCTGGTTGGCTGAGTCTCCCACGGCTACCGATTCCTGAGGCCTGTATGATCTCGATGCTGTCTTCTCGCCAGCGCGGCGCGATGCGCCTGGCCTGGCGTTTTATCGCGCCTTACCGCGGTCGGGTGTTGGGGGCCTTGCTGGCTTTGCTGTTCACTGCCGCGATTACTCTGTCGATGGGCCAAGGTATCAAACTGCTGGTTGATCAGGGATTGGCCACGCAATCACCGCAGGCGCTGCAGCAGTCCCTGGCTTTGTTCTTCGTATTGGTGCTGGCTTTGGCGTTCGGCACCTACACGCGTTTCTATCTGGTGTCGTGGATCGGTGAGCGGGTGGTGGCTGATATCCGCCGCCATGTATTCGATCATCTGGTCGAGTTGCATCCGGGGTTCTATGAGAACAACCGCAGCTCGGAAATCCAGTCGCGGCTGACGGCCGACACCACCTTGCTGCAATCGGTGATCGGCTCGTCGCTGTCGATGGCCTTGCGCAACTTGATCATGCTGATCGGCGGCAGCGTGTTGCTGGTGGTGACCAATCCTAAGCTCAGCGGCATTGTGTTGGCCGCGTTGCCGCTGGTGGTGGCGCCGATTTTGCTGTTCGGGCGTCGCGTGCGGGCACTGTCACGGCAGAGTCAGGATCGCGTGGCGGATGTGGGGAGCTACGTCGGTGAGGCCCTGGCGCAGATTAAGACCGTTCAGGCCTACAACCATCAGAATGAGGATAAGCGCCGTTTCGCCGACTCCGCCGAAGCGGCATTCGAAGTGGCGCGCAAGCGCATCGCTCAGCGTGCCTGGCTGGTCACTGTGGTCATCGTGCTGGTATTGGGCGCTGTTGGCGTGATGCTCTGGGTGGGTGGCATGGATGTGATCGCTGGGCGTATTTCCGGCGGTGAGCTGGCGGCCTTCGTGTTTTACGCGCTGATCGTCGGCTCGTCCTTCGGCACCCTCAGCGAGGTTATTGGTGAATTGCAACGGGCGGCAGGTGCCGCTGAGCGTATCGGCGAATTGTTGCGTGCGCGTAGCACTATCGTCGCGCCGGAGCAGCCGCGGCACTTGTCGAAGCCGGTGCGGGGCAGCCTGGCCTTGCAGCAGGTGCGCTTCGCCTATCCGTCACGCCCTGACAGCAATGCCATCGATGGCATTGACTTGCAGGTGGCGGCTGGCGAGACGCTGGCGCTGGTCGGTCCTTCCGGGGCAGGCAAGTCGACCCTGTTCGATCTGCTGCTGCGCTTCTTCGATCCGCAGGCTGGGCGCATTCTCGTAGACGGCGTACCTGTTGAGCAGCTCGATCCGCGTGAGTTGCGCAGTTGCTTTGCGCTGGTCTCTCAGAATCCGGCGCTGTTCTTCGGCAGCGTCGAGGAGAACATCCGTTATGGGCGTCTGGATGCCAGCCCGGATGAGGTCGAGGCGGCGGCGCGGGCGGCTCACGCGCACGAATTCATCCAGCGCTTGCCGCAGGGGTATCAGACGCATCTGGGCGATGCCGGGCTGGGGCTCTCGGGAGGGCAGCGTCAGCGCCTGGCGATTGCGCGGGCCTTACTGGCCAATGCGCCGATCCTGCTACTCGATGAGGCGACCAGTGCACTGGATGCCGAGAGCGAGCACCTGATCCAGCAGGCCTTGCCTGGGTTGATGGCCGGACGTACGACGCTGGTGATCGCTCATCGCCTGGCCACGGTGAAGCAGGCGGATCGCATCGTGGTGATCGAACAGGGGCGTCTGGCTGCTGTTGGCAGCCATGCCGAGTTACTGAGGCTGAGCCCGTTGTATGCGCGCCTGGCCGAGTTGCAGTTTGGTCGTTAACTCTTGGGCTTGATGGTGGCGGCGGCGCCGACAGAGGCGATGATGATTGCGCCTACGGCCAGCCATTGACCCCAGAGTAGTCGCTCCCCCAGGAAAATCAGGCCGCAGAGGGCTGCGACTGCTGGCTCAAGGCTCATCAGAATGCTGAATGTGCGTGCCGGTAGGCGAGTCAGGGCAATCATTTCCAGGCTATAAGGCAGCGCTGAGGACAGGACCGCTACCGCCAGGGCAATGGGCAGTAGGTCGATGTTGAGCAGGTTGCTGCCGGTGTGCCAGATGCCTATGGGCAGGACTAGCAGAACGGCTACCCAGGTGCCCAACGCGACGGTGTGGCGACCGTGTTCGGCACCCGCTTTTTGCCCGAAGATGATGTATAGCGACCAGCAGGCGCCGGCTCCAAGTGCCAGTGCGGCCCCTAGTGGATCTATGGCGTTCTGTGTGGCATCGGTTGGCAGCAGCATCCATAGGCCTGTGATGGCCAGGATGACCCATAGAAAGTCCAGTGGTCGGCGCGAAGATAGCAGTGCCAGTGTCAGAGGTCCGGTGAACTCCAGTGCTACGGCGATACCGAGCGCAATGTGCTGTAGCGACATATAGAACAGCAAGTTCATGCAGCCTAATGCGAGTCCATAGGCAATCAGTGCTCGGCATTTGCGTAGGTCCAGCTTGGCGCGCCAGGGCTGCATCACCAGCGAGAGGATAATGGCGCTGAGTACGAGGCGTAGTGTGGTCGTGCCTTCGGCGCCTAGCACTGGGAATAGCTGCTTGGCCAGGGAGGCGCCGCTTTGGATCGAGACCATGGCTACTACGAGCAGGGCGACAGGGGCGAGCAGGGTGCTGCGTGACATAAAACTGTCCTGATCAAATAAAAACCGGCCACGAGGGCCGGTTCTTCGTAGCGCTGTGAGGCTTAGCGGTATTCGCAGAGATAGGCGGTGTCGACAGCGACTTTCAGTTGGAATTTGCTGTTGGCCTCAACGGTGAATTGGCTGCCGGCCTCGAAGGTGCTCCAGTCGTCGCTGCCTGGCAGCTTTACGGTCAAAGCGCCAGCTACCACATGCATGATTTCCAGTTGGCTGGTGCCGAACTCGTATTCGCCGGGAGCCATCACGCCGAGGGTGGCAGGGCCTTCTGCCATGCTGAAGCCGATGGATTTGACGGTGCCGTCGAAGTACTCGTTGACCTTGAACATCTGGATTCCTCGGAAAATGGGGCCGCGAGATCGGTGGCAGAGCGAGTGCTCTGGCCGCCGCTGGGCTGGAAAGGGCCCGCTAGTATGCCCAAGCGCTCAGGTATCGTCACCCTTTAACAGGGAGCACCAAGGGCAGTAGGCGCGAGGTGTTGCGCGCATCCATCAGGGCGCGATGCTGTTGCCCCTGAAACTGCAATCCGGCTAGTTGCAGAGCGCCATGCAGGCCGACTGGTCGGCTTAACTGGCGCGCCTTGGCGAAAGCTTGTTTGAGATTGAGGTGTGGGGTTTCGCTGAGCAGGCTGTGCAGCGCATGTTGCTGCCACTCGTGCTGCAATTGGCGGCGGTCGTAATCGCCCCAGCTACTCCAGCCAGCTAGGCGTGGTGCGTGCTGGCCCAGCCAGCGCTCGAATTGCGCCCAGACTTGAGGAAGTGGCGCCGCACTGTCGATATCGCTCTGCGCGATGCGGGTTAATTCGCGGCAGAAATCGGTCAGGCATGGTCGGCGTAGCGGGCGAATAAAGCGTTGAAAATGGTCATGTTCATGGCCTTCGACGGTCACCAGCGTGGCGCCAATCTCGATGATTTCCATTTCCTCCAGCGGCCAGCCTCCCTCGTCAGTCGTGGCCTCCAGATCGATGACCAGCCAATGTCCCATGAACGCTCCTTTGCGGCTCTGGCCGTCGCGGTACGGCAGTATGGAAAAGCTTTGCGCCGTCGGCAAATACTGTGCGTGTGCATCAGAGGTGCTGCTTGATATGAAGGTTGCATGTATCGGGTTGGCTGCAATGGGCTATCCGATGGTCGGCAGTCTCAGTTGCTTGTTGCTCGCGCTTGAGGGCTGGCGTGTCTATGGGCTGCTCTTGCGGTTGCTGATGCTCCCGTCACGTCCCGGCAGGCGCTAATATCGCCGCGGTTTGTTTGGTCCTTCGAGGTCTTCATGGAGTGTCGTGTCGGTTGTGGTGCTTGCTGCATCGCGCCTTCAATCAGTTCGCCGATTCCCGGTATGCCGACGGGAAAACCGGCAGGGGTGCGCTGTATTCATCTTTCCGCTGAATATCTCTGTGCATTGTTCGGCTTGCCTGAGCGGCCGTCGGTTTGCTTGGGGTTTCGCGCCGAAGAGTCGACGTGTGGGGAAGGGCGTGAGAGTGCCGTGCGTATATTGGGGTGGCTTGAGCAGGTGACGGCTTGAACCCAGAGCATTTGCCGCTATTTGGTATGCGTCGGGAGTGAGGAGTGGAAACGAAAAAGGCTGCGTTTGGCAGCCTTTTTCGTGTTTTTGCGACTGATTAGCCGCGATCGTCCGGCAGATCGCGCTTATCGTGGCCGGTGTAGAGTTGGCGCGGGCGGCCAATCTTGTACGGGCCGGAAAGCATTTCCTTCCAGTGCGAGATCCAGCCGACGGTGCGCGCCAGGGCGAAGATCACGGTGAACATGGAGGTTGGAATGCCGATAGCCTTAAGGATGATGCCCGAGTAGAAGTCTACGTTCGGGTAGAGGTTGCGCTCCTTGAAGTAAGGATCGTTGCGCGCGATCTCTTCCAGCTTCATCGCCAGTTCCAGTTGTGGGTCATTGATGCCCAGTTCCGCCAGAACTTCATCGCAGGTCTGTTTCATGACCTTGGCGCGCGGGTCGAAGTTCTTGTAGACGCGGTGGCCGAAGCCCATGAGTTTGAATGGGTCATCCTTGTCCTTGGCCTTGGCCACGAACTTGTCGATGTTCTCCACGCTGCCAATTTCGTCGAGCATGGTCAGTACGGCTTCGTTAGCGCCGCCGTGTGCCGGACCCCACAGCGCGGCGATGCCTGCTGCGATACAGGCGAACGGGTTGGCACCCGAGGAGCCTGCCAGGCGCACGGTGGAGGTGGAAGCGTTCTGCTCGTGGTCGGCATGGAGGATGAAGATCTTGTCCATCGCCTTGGCCAGCACCGGGCTGATCGGTTTGATCTCGGCCGGGGTGTTGAACATCATGTGCAGGAAGTTTTCCGCGTAGTTCAGGTCATTACGCGGGTACATCATGGGTTGGCCCATGGAGTACTTGTAGGCCATGGCTGCGATGGTCGGCATCTTGGCAACCAGGCGCATAGCGGAAACTTCGCGGTGCTGCGGGTTCTTGATGTCCAGCGAATCGTGATAGAAGGCGGAGAGGGCGCCGACCACGCCGCACATGATGGCCATTGGGTGGGCGTCACGGCGGAAACCGTTGAAGAAGGTCTTCAGTTGCTCGTGCACCATGGTGTGATTCTTGATGGTGCTGACGAACTGTGCCTTCTGTGCTTGTGTCGGCAGTTCGCCGTTGAGCAGCAGGTAGCAAGTTTCGAGATAGTCGGATTTTTCCGCAAGTTGCTCGATGGGGTAGCCACGATGCAACAAAATGCCCTTGTCGCCGTCGATATAGGTGATCTTCGACTCGCAAGAAGCAGTAGACATAAAGCCTGGGTCGAAGGTGAACCTGCCCGTGGTGGTCAGGCCTCGCACATCGATTACATCGGGACCAACGGTGCCGGTCAGAACAGGCAGGTCTACGGGGGCAGCGCCCTCGATGATCAACTGCGCTTTTTTGTCAGCCATGTGTGGCCTCCTAGTTATGCTTGAAATCATCAGCTAGCCCCCCACGCAGGGCCCGCACCACTATAGTGTTATAAATCCGAAAGTCAATTTGCGAAAACCCCTGTGGCAGAAGGGTTTGGGCGCTATTTCAGGCGAAAAAGAGCGCTATTTACGCCATTTATAAAGAGGCTGCAATGCGCTTTTTGGGGGAGGCCTTTGCATTGTCATTAGTCTGCTAACTGTCTATACTCTGCGCCCGACCGCTGGGGCTTAACCGCCATAATAAAGCGGTCGTCACTCCTTGGGTGATGGGTACCTGACCAGTGCACTTCCCAACAACTTTAGCCCTGAAGTTTAGGGGCTCTCAGTGTGATAAAAAGCCGTGAATAGCCAACGACCTGTAAACCTAGACCTTAGGACTATCAAGCTCCCGATCACCGCTTACACGTCCATTCTTCATCGTATTTCTGGTGTCATTCTTTTTGTCGGTATCGCCTTTCTGCTATTGGGCCTCGACAAATCGCTGGCGTCCGAAGAGGGCTTTGCCCAGGTGAAAGAATGCCTGACCAGTCCGCTGGCCAAGTTCGTGATCTGGGGCCTGCTGTCCGCTCTGCTGTACCACCTGGTGGCCGGTGTGCGCCATCTGATCATGGATGCCGGGGTAGGCGAGACGCTGGAAGGCGGCAAGCTGGGCTCCAAAATCGTCGTCGTCGTGGCGGCGGTCGTGATCGTGCTGCTGGGGGTGTGGATATGGTAACTAATGTCACGAACTTCTCGCGTTCGGGTCTCTATGACTGGATGGCTCAACGCGTTTCCGCGGTCGTTCTCGCGGCTTACACGCTGTTTTTGCTGGGCTATGTGATCTGCAATCCGGGCATGGGCTACGCCGAATGGCATGGTCTGTTCTCGCACACTGCTATGCGTATCTTCAGTCTGCTGGCTCTGGTGGCGCTGAGTGCTCACGCCTGGGTCGGTATGTGGACCATCTCCACTGACTACCTGACGCCGATGGCGCTAGGCAAGTCGGCTACTGTTGTGCGTTTTCTGTTCCAGGCCGCGTGTGGCATCGCCATGTTCGCGTATTTTGTCTGGGGCGTGCAGATTCTGTGGGGTTTCTGATTCATGGCTAGCATCCGTACTCTTTCTTATGACGCCATCATCGTAGGTGGTGGTGGTGCCGGTATGCGCGCTGCGCTGCAACTGGCTCAAGGCGGTCACAAGACTGCCGTGGTCACCAAGGTGTTCCCGACTCGTTCGCACACCGTTTCCGCTCAAGGTGGCATCACTTGCGCCATCGCTTCGGCCGACCCGAACGATGATTGGCGCTGGCACATGTACGACACTGTCAAGGGCTCCGACTATATCGGTGACCAGGACGCCATCGAATACATGTGCTCCGTCGGCCCGGAGGCCGTGTTCGAGCTGGAGCACATGGGCTTGCCGTTCTCTCGTACCGAGCAGGGTCGCATCTATCAGCGTCCGTTCGGTGGTCAGTCTAAAGGGCCGGATAATCCGACTCAGGCTGCTCGTACCTGCGCCGCTGCTGACCGTACCGGTCACGCGCTGCTGCACACCCTGTACCAGGCCAACCTGAAGGCTGGCACCTCGTTCCTCAACGAGTGGTACGCGGTCGATCTGGTGAAGAACCAGGATGGTGCCATCGTCGGTATCATCGCCATTTGCATCGAGACTGGCGAAACCGTCTATATCCGCTCCAAAGCCGTGGTTCTGGCCACTGGCGGTGCCGGTCGCATCTACGCCTCCACCACCAACGCCCTGATCAATACCGGTGACGGCGTTGGCATGGCTCTGCGTGCCGGTGTTCCGGTGCAGGACATCGAGATGTGGCAGTTCCACCCGACCGGTATTGCCGGTGCTGGTGTGCTGGTCACCGAAGGCTGTCGTGGTGAGGGTGGTTACCTGATCAACGCACATGGCGAGCGCTTCATGGAGCGTTACGCGCCGAACGCCAAAGACCTGGCTGGTCGCGACGTGGTTGCCCGTTCCATGGTCAAGGAAGTCATCGCTGGTAACGGTGTTGGTCCGAACAAGGATCACGTGCTGCTCAAGCTCGATCACCTCGGTGAGGAAGTGCTGCACAGCCGCCTGCCGGGTATCTGCGAACTGTCGAAGACCTTCGCGCACGTCGATCCGGTCGTCGCGCCGATTCCGGTTATTCCGACCTGCCACTACATGATGGGCGGTGTTGCCACCAACATTCATGGTCAGGCGATCACTCAGGACGCCAACGGCAAGGACACCATCATCGAAGGCTTGTTCGCCGTAGGTGAAGTGGCTTGCGTATCGGTGCACGGTGCTAACCGTCTGGGCGGCAACTCGCTGCTCGACCTGGTCGTGTTCGGTCGCGCTGCCGGTCTGCACCTGGAAAAAGCGCTCAAAGAGGGCGTGGAAGTCCGTGGCGCCAGCGAAACCGACATCGAGCAGTCGCTTGCCCGTCTGGCTGGTGTCAACGAGCGTAGCACTGGTGAAGAAGTGGCTCCGCTCAAGCGCGAGCTGCAGCAATGCATGCAAAACTACTTTGGCGTGTTCCGCACTGGCGAGTACATGCAGAAGGGCATCCAACAACTGGCCGACCTGCGCGAGCGTATCGCTAAGGTGAAAATCTCCGACAAGAGCCAGGCGTTCAACACTGCGCGTATCGAGGCGCTGGAACTGCAAAACCTGCTTGAAGTCGCCGAAGCGACTGCTGTGGCTGCCGAGGCTCGTAAAGAGTCCCGTGGCGCACATGCTCGTGAAGACTTCGAGGAGCGCGACGATCAGAACTGGCTGTGCCATTCGCTCTACTTCCCGGGCGAGAAGCGCGTAGCCAAGCGTGACGTGAACTTCGCGCCGAAGACCGTTCCGGCATTTGAACCCAAGGTTCGGACTTATTAAGGGTGACCGATATGTTGCAAGTCAGTGTTTATCGCTACAACCCGGAGAAGGACTCTGCGCCTTTCATGCAGGACTTCCAGGTTGATACCGGCGGCAAGGACATCATGGTTCTCGACGTGCTGGCGCTGATCAAGGAGCAGGACGAAGGTTTCTCCTACCGTCGTTCCTGCCGCGAAGGCGTCTGCGGTTCCGACGGCATGAACATTAATGGCAAGAACGGCCTGGCCTGTATCACGCCGATTTCCGCTGCCGGTCTCAAGGGCGGCAAACTGGTGATTCGTCCGCTGCCAGGTTTGCCTGTCATTCGTGACCTGGTCGTCGATATGAGCATCTTCTACAAGCAGTACGAGAAGGTGCAGCCGTTCCTGCAGAACGATACTCCGGCTCCGGCCATCGAGCGTCTGCAGAGCCCGGACGATCGCGAGAAGCTCGACGGTCTGTACGAGTGCATCCTGTGCGCGTGCTGCTCGACTAGCTGCCCGTCGTTTTGGTGGAACCCCGACAAGTTCCTCGGTCCCGCTGCGCTGCTGCAGGCCTATCGTTTCCTGGCCGATAGCCGTGATACCAAGACCACCGAGCGTCTGGCTTCGTTGGATGACCCGTTCAGCGTATTCCGCTGCCGCGGCATCATGAACTGCGTGAATGTGTGCCCCAAGGGTTTGAACCCAACCAAGGCTATCGGTCACGTGCGTAACATGCTGCTGCAGAGCGGGACCTGATCCGTAAATCGCTGTACCCGTAGTACCTGCAGTACCGGCTTCGGCCGGTATTGCAGCAAAAGCCGGAATCACAGCCCAAAAAGCCGTGGTTCATATTTGAACAACATGACGACCAGCAGGGGCATCCGGGCTGGTACCCGGGCTATCTGCGGGACCCGAAGTGGCTTTACCCGAGTCGCGGCAATCAGGACTCTGGTATGACCATGCGACGTCCTCGCCGGTGGTGTCCCCTTACCGAGGGTGACCAAGCATGCAAGAAAGCGTGATGCAGCGCATGTGGGAAAGCGCCCACCTATCCGGTGGTAACGCTGCCTACGTGGAAGAGCTTTATGAGCTCTACCTGCACGATCCCAACGCTGTGCCAGAAGAATGGCGCACATACTTCCAGAAGCTGCCGACCGATGGCAGCGGCTCCGCGGATGTATCTCACTCGACCATTCGCGATCATTTCGTCCTGCTCGCCAAGAACTCGCGCCGTGCTCAGCCAGTTTCCGCTGGTGCTGTCAGCAGCGGGCACGAGAAGAAGCAGGTGGAAGTGCTGCGTCTGATCCAGGCTTACCGCATGCGTGGTCATCAGACTGCTCAGCTCGACCCGCTGGGGCTCTGGGTTCGCACTGCGCCTTCGGATTTGTCGATCAATCACTATGGTTTGACCGACGCCGATCTGGACACCACCTTCCGCACCGGTGAGCTGTTCATTGGCAAGGAAGAAGCAACGCTACGTGAAATTCGCGATGCGCTGCAGCAGACATATTGTCGCACCATCGGTGCTGAGTTCACCCACATCGTCGACTCTGGCCAGCGCAACTGGTTTGCCCAGCGCCTGGAAAGCGTGCGCGGTCGTCCTCAGTTCTCGCCAGAGCTGCGTGCCCACATCCTTGAGCGTGTGACGGCAGCAGAAGGGTTGGAGAAGTACCTGGGCACCAAATATCCGGGTACCAAGCGTTTCGGCCTGGAAGGTGGTGAAAGCCTGATCCCAATGATGGATGAGATCATCCAGCGCTCGGGCGCCTATGGCACCAAGGAAATCGTCATCGGCATGGCTCACCGTGGCCGTCTCAACGTACTGGTCAACACGCTGGGCAAGAACCCGCGTGATCTGTTCGACGAGTTCGAGGGTAAGAAGACCGAAGGTCTGTCCTCGGGTGACGTGAAGTACCACCAGGGTTTCTCTTCCAACGTCATGACACAGGGTGGCGAAGTGCACCTGGCGCTGGCGTTCAACCCATCGCACTTGGAGATTGTTTCTCCGGTGGTCGAGGGTTCCGTGCGTGCCCGTCAGGATCGTCGCAGTGACGCCACTGGCGACAAGGTACTGCCAATTTCCATCCACGGTGATGCTGCTTTTGCAGGTCAAGGCGTGGTCATGGAAACCTTCCAGATGTCGCAGACCCGTGGTTACAAGACGGGCGGCACCATCCATATCGTGATCAACAACCAAGTCGGTTTTACCACCAGCAATCCGCTGGACTCGCGCTCCACCGAGTATGCGACTGACGTGGCCAAGATGATTCAGGCGCCGATTCTCCATGTGAATGGTGACGACCCTGAAGCTGTAGTTTTCGCGACTCAACTGGCTGTCGACTATCGCATGCAGTACAAGCGCGATGTCGTTCTCGACCTGGTTTGCTACCGTCGCCGTGGCCACAACGAGGCCGATGAGCCGAGTGGTACTCAGCCGCTGATGTACCAGAAGATTGGTAAGCAGCGCACCACTCGCGAGCTGTATGCCGATGCTTTGATCGCCGCTAGCGTACAGACTAGCGATGATGTTCAAGCCAAGGTCGATGAGTACCGCACGGCGCTGGATAACGGCCAACACGTGGTCAAGAGCCTGGTCAAGGAGCCCAACAAGGAGCTGTTCGTTGATTGGCGTCCTTACCTGGGGCACGAGTGGACTGCGCGTCATGACACTCGCTTCGATCTCAAGACGCTACAGGAACTGTCTGCCAAGCTGCTGGAGTTGCCAGAAGGCCTTGTTGTTCAGCGTCAGGTTTCGAAAATTCTCGAAGACCGTCAGAAGATGGGCGCCGGTGGCTTGCCGATCAACTGGGGCTTCGCCGAGACTATGGCCTACGCTACGCTGCTGTTCGAGGGCCATCCGATCCGTATGACCGGTCAGGACATCGGCCGTGGCACCTTCTCGCACCGCCATGCGGTGCTGCACAACCAGAAGGATGCTTCCGCTTACGTTCCGCTGAAGAACCTGTACGACGGTCAGCCGAAGTTCGAGCTGTACGATTCTTACCTGTCCGAAGAGGCCGTGCTGGCCTTCGAATACGGCTATTCCACTACCACGCCGAATGCGTTGGTGATCTGGGAGGCTCAGTTCGGCGACTTCGCTAACGGCGCTCAGGTGGTGTTCGACCAGTTCATCTCCAGTGGCGAAACCAAGTGGGGTCGTCTGTGCGGCCTGACCATGCTGCTGCCGCACGGTTACGAAGGTCAGGGGCCTGAGCACAGCTCGGCGCGTCTGGAGCGCTATCTGCAACTGTGCGCTGAGCACAACATGCAGGTTTGTGTGCCGACCACCCCGGCCCAGGTCTACCACATGCTGCGCCGCCAGGTGATTCGTCCGCTGCGTAAACCGTTGGTGGTGTTGACGCCCAAGTCCTTGCTGCGTCACAAGCTGGCTATCTCGACGCTGGAAGAACTGGCTGAAGGCTCCTTCCAGACCGTGATCGGCGAAATCGATTCGCTGGATCCGAAGAAGGTCGAGCGCATGGTGCTGTGCAGCGGCAAGGTTTACTACGACCTGCTGGAGAAGCGCCGCGCCGAAGGCCGCGAAGACATCGCCATCGTGCGTATCGAGCAGCTCTATCCGTTCCCGGAAGAGGACCTGACCGAAGCGTTGGCCCCGTACAAGAACCTCAAGCACGTGGTTTGGTGCCAGGAAGAGCCGATGAACCAGGGTGCCTGGTATTGCAGCCAGCACCACATGCGTCGTGTCACCTCTGCGCACAAGAAGACTTTGTTCCTCGAGTACGCCGGTCGTGATGCTTCGGCAGCTCCTGCTTGCGGTTACGCGTCGATGCACGCCGAGCAACAGGAAAAACTCCTGCAGGACGCTTTCACTGTTTAATGCCTTCATCCCTGAGGTCGCATAAGCCACCTCAGGGTTAAACCGAATTTAAGGAAACGCACACAATGGCTATCGAGATCAAAGCCCCAACCTTCCCGGAATCGGTCGCTGATGGCACCGTTGCTACCTGGCACAAGAAGCCGGGCGAAGCGGTCAAGCGCGACGAACTGATCGTCGATATCGAAACCGACAAGGTCGTTATCGAAGTTCTGGCCGAGGCTGACGGCGTACTGGGCGAGATCCACAAGAACGAGGGTGACACTGTCCTCTCCAACGAGCTGCTGGGCACGCTGACCGAAGGTGGCGCTGGCGCTGCTGCTCCGGCTGCTGCACCTGCTGCTGCCCCGGCCCAATCCGCTGCTCCGGCTGCTGCCGCTGGCGACGACGCCATCCTCTCGCCGGCTGCTCGCAAGCTGGCCGAAGAAAATGGCATCGACCCGAACAGCATCGCCGGCACTGGTAAAGGCGGTCGCGTTACCAAGGAAGACGTAGTCGCTGCCGTAGACGCCAAGAAGAATGCTCCGGCTGCTGCTGCCAAGCCTGCCGCTGCTCCGGCTGCCGCCGCTGTCGTGGCGACTGGCGACCGCACCGAGAAGCGCGTGCCGATGACCCGTCTGCGTGCCAAGATCGCCGAGCGTCTGGTCGAGGCTCAGTCCTCCATGGCCATGCTGACTACCTTCAACGAAGTGGACATGACCGAAGTCATGGCCCTGCGTTCGAAGTACAAGGACCTGTTCGAGAAGTCCCATAACGGCGTGCGCCTGGGCTTCATGTCCTTCTTCGTCAAGGCTTGCACCGAGGCGCTCAAGCGCTTCCCGGCGGTCAACGCTTCGATTGATGGCAATGACATCGTTTACCACGGTTATGCCGATGTTGGCGTGGCTGTTTCCAGCGACCGTGGCCTGGTGGTTCCGGTACTGCGCAACGCCGAGCTGATGAGCCTGGCCGAGATCGAAAACGGCATCGCCACCTTCGGTAAGAAGGCGCGTGACGGCAAGCTGTCCATCGAGGAAATGACCGGCGGCACCTTCACCATCACCAATGGTGGTACCTTCGGCTCGATGATGTCGACCCCGATCGTCAACCCGCCGCAAGCGGCCATTCTGGGCATGCACAACATCATTCAGCGCCCGATGGCCATTAACGGCCAAGTCGTGATCCGCCCGATGATGTACCTGGCGCTGTCTTACGATCACCGCCTGATCGATGGTAAGGAAGCCGTGACTTTCCTAGTGACCATCAAGAACCTGCTCGAAGATCCGGCTCGCCTGCTGCTGGACATCTAAAAATCAGCGGTGAGCTGCAATATCGGGGCGGCACAATAAGCATGTCCCGATTCGCAGCTTGCCGTTTGAAGCTTTAAGGCTTAGGAGAAAGTTATGACCCAGAAATTCGACGTGGTAGTCATTGGTGCCGGCCCAGGTGGCTATGTTGCCGCTATCAAAGCAGCGCAACTTGGCCTCAAGACCGCCTGCATCGAGAAGTACCAGGGCAAGGACGGCAAGATCGCGCTCGGCGGTACTTGCCTGAACGTCGGCTGCATTCCGTCCAAGGCGCTGCTGGACAGCTCCTGGAAGTACCACGAGGCGAAGGAAGGTTTCGCTGTTCATGGCATCGAGGCCAAAGGCGTCACTATCGACGTACCGGCCATGGTGGCGCGTAAGAACACCATCATCAAAAACCTCACTGGCGGCGTTTCCGGCCTGTTCAAGGCCAATGGCGTGACCCTGCTCGAAGGCCACGGCAAGCTGCTGGCTGGCAAACAGGTTGAGGTTACTGGTCTCGACGGCAAGACCGAGGTGGTTGAAGCCGCTCACGTGATCATCGCCTCGGGCTCCAAGCCGGTAGAAATCCCGCCGGCCCCGGTTGATCAGGACGTCATCGTCGATTCCACTGGTGCCCTGGAATTTTCCAGCACGCCGAAAAAACTGGGCGTTATCGGCGCAGGCGTAATTGGCCTGGAGCTGGGCTCGGTATGGGCTCGCCTGGGCGCCGAAGTGACCGTGCTGGAAGCCATGGATAAATTCCTTGCCGCTGCCGACGAGCAGATCGCCAAGGAAGCCCAGAAGACCCTGACCAAGCAGGGCCTGGACATCCGCCTGGGTGCTCGCGTTACCGCTACCGAAGTCAAGAAAAAGCAAGTGACTGTCACCTTCACTGACGCCAATGGCGAGCAGAAGATGGTATTCGACAAGCTGATCGTGGCTGTCGGCCGTCGCCCGGTGACCACCGACCTGCTGGCCGCCGACAGTGGCGTGACCATGGACGAGCGTGGCTACATCTACGTCAACGATCAGTGCGAAACCAGCGTGCCGGGCGTTTACGCAATCGGTGACGTGGTTCGTGGCGCCATGCTCGCGCACAAAGCCTCGGAAGAGGGCGTGATGGTCGCCGAGCGCATCGCTGGCCACAAGGCACAGATGAACTACGACCTGATCCCGTCGGTCATCTACACCCACCCGGAAATTGCATGGGTCGGCAAGACCGAGCAGCAACTGAAGGCTGAAGGCATTGCCGTTAACGTCGGTACTTTCCCGTTCGCTGCCAGTGGTCGCGCCATGGCGGCCAACGATACCGGTGGTTTGGTCAAGGTCATCGCTGATGCCAACACCGACCGCGTATTGGGTGTCCACGTGATTGGCCCGAGCGCCGCCGAGCTGGTACAGCAAGGCGCGATCGGCATGGAGTTCGGCACCAGCGCCGAAGATCTGGGCATGATGGTCTTCTCGCACCCGACCCTGTCCGAGGCGTTGCACGAAGCAGCCCTGGCAGTGAATGGCGGCGCCATTCACATCGCCAACCGCAAGAAGCGCTAAGTGTCACAGTGGCCGATAGTTTCGGTCACTTCGAGTTTCGTGCAGGGCCAGTCCGGTAGATGAGGCGTCGCGTAATCGCTTCTTCGCCTAGCTAGCCCTGTAATGCAGAACCACGTCGGGATGCCCGCGTCGAGCTCGACTCGCGGCGGAACGCCCGGCGGACTGCTCAGGCAGTCACAGGTGGCGCGGTATCACAAGTACAGCGCCGAATGCGCAATACCTAAACGAAGACGGTAGACAAGCATGAATCTTCACGAGTATCAGGGTAAGCAGCTGTTCGCTGAATACGGCCTGCCCGTATCCAAGGGCTTCGCGGTAGACACCCCGGAAGAAGCCGCAGAAGCCTGCGAAAAAATCGGTGGCAGCGAGTGGGTTGTCAAGGCTCAGGTCCACGCTGGTGGCCGCGGCAAAGCCGGTGGCGTAAAGCTGGTCAAGAGCAAAGAAGACGCCAAGGCCTTCGCCGCCAACTGGCTGGGCAAGCGTCTGGTAACCTACCAGACTGACGCCAATGGTCAGCCGGTCAGCAAAATCCTGGTCGAATCCTGCACCGACATCGCCAAGGAACTGTACCTGGGCGCAGTCGTAGACCGCTCCAGCCGTCGCATCGTGTTCATGGCTTCCACCGAAGGTGGCGTGGACATCGAGAAAGTGGCTCACGAAACCCCTGAGAAAATCCTCAAGGCGACTGTCGATCCGCTGGTTGGCGCGCAGCCGTACCAAGGTCGCGAGCTGGCTTTCCAGTTGGGCCTGGAAGGTGATCAGATCAAGCAGTTCACCCACATCTTCGTTGGCCTGGCCAAGCTGTTCCAGGACTACGACCTGGCGCTGCTGGAAGTGAACCCGCTGGTGATCAAGGCCGACGGCAACCTGCACTGCCTGGACGCCAAAATCAACATCGACTCCAACGCTATGTACCGTCAGCCCAAGCTGCGCGCCATGCACGACCCGTCCCAGGACGACGCTCGTGAAGCCCATGCGCAGAAGTGGGAGCTGAACTACGTTGCGCTGGAAGGCAACATCGGCTGCATGGTCAACGGCGCTGGCCTGGCCATGGGCACCATGGACATCGTTAACCTGCACGGCGGCAAGCCGGCCAACTTCCTCGACGTTGGCGGCGGTGCGACCAAAGAGCGCGTGACCGAAGCGTTCAAGATCATCCTGTCCGACAGCAACGTCGCTGCCGTTCTGGTGAACATCTTCGGCGGCATCGTTCGTTGCGACATGATTGCCGAAGGCATCATCGGCGCCGTGAAAGAAGTCGGCGTGAAAGTCCCGGTCGTCGTCCGTCTGGAAGGCAACAACGCTGAGCTGGGCGCCAAGGTCCTGGCCGAAAGCGGTCTGAACATCATCGCGGCAACCAGCCTGACCGACGCTGCCCAGCAGGTCGTCAAGGCCGCGGAGGGTAAGTAATGAGCATCCTGATCAATAAAGACACCAAGGTCATCTGCCAGGGCTTCACCGGCTCGCAGGGCACCTTCCACAGCGAACAAGCCATCGCTTACGGCACCAAGATGGTCGGCGGCGTGACTCCGGGCAAGGGTGGCAGCACTCACCTGGGCCTGCCGGTGTTCAACACCGTCAAGGAAGCTGTAGAAGCCACTGGCGCTGAAGCGTCGGTCATCTACGTTCCGGCTCCGTTCTGCAAGGACTCGATCCTGGAAGCAGCCAACGGCGGCATCAAGCTGATCGTCTGCATCACCGAAGGCATTCCGACCATCGACATGCTGGAAGCCAAGGTCAAATGTGACGAGCTGGGCGTACGCCTGATCGGCCCGAACTGCCCGGGCGTGATCACTCCCGGTGAGTGCAAAATCGGCATCATGCCGGGTCACATCCACCTGCCAGGCAAAGTTGGCATCGTGTCTCGTTCGGGCACCCTGACCTATGAAGCCGTGAAGCAGACCACCGACGCCGGTTTCGGCCAGTCTACCTGCGTGGGCATCGGCGGCGACCCCATTCCGGGCTCCAACTTCATCGACATCCTGAAGCTGTTCCAGGAAGACCCGAAAACCGAAGCTATCGTCATGATCGGTGAAATCGGTGGTTCGGCTGAAGAAGAAGCGGCAGCCTTCATCAAGGCTAACGTCACCAAGCCTGTAGTTTCCTACATCGCTGGTGTGACCGCTCCGCCCGGCAAGCGCATGGGCCACGCTGGCGCCATCATTTCCGGCGGCAAAGGCACTGCAGACGAGAAATTCGCTGCCCTGCAAGACGCCGGTGTGAAAACCGTGCGTTCCCTGGCTGATATCGGCAAGGCCCTGGCTGAGCTGACCGGTTGGGAAGCCAAGAACGCCTAAGCGTTCTTAGCGGATCGAGAAAGGCCACCTTCGGGTGGCCTTTCTCGTTTGTGTGTGCATGTCTGATCAATGAGTGAAGCCCGGCGCTTGTAACAGGGAAACTATCAGGCATGCGACAGTCATGTGCGCTGATTCGACAGCATTGCCGACCATTACGCGGAAGTGTTGTGGTTTTGGGTAACATTGTCGGCTAACGCGTCCATGGTGTCACAAGCACTAAGAGGCGCGCTCAGTGGTCTGAGCCAAACGCTCGGACGACGTTTCCCTGACCCTGAAGGAAACCCTCGCGATTTCTTGATTTTCTGCCTGTTGTGGTACTTCCCTTTATGACTCGTTTGCAAGGCTCGGATCTCCTGGCCCTCGGTTTTATGACATTTGCGCTGTTTCTTGGCGCTGGCAATATCATCTTCCCACCTAGCGCGGGTTTGGCTGCAGGGTCGAATCTTCTGCCTGCGGCGTTCGGTTTCCTCCTCACGGGTGTGGGTTTGCCGCTGCTGACAGTGGTGGCGCTGGCTCGCGTTGGTGGTGGTATGGACAACCTGACCGCTCCGCTGGGCAAGGTCGCCGGTACAGCCCTGGCGGTGGCCGTCTACCTGGCTATTGGCCCGCTGTTCGCTACGCCGCGTACGGCTGTGGTTTCCTTCGAAATGGGCATCGCGCCATTTAGCGGCGATGAGCCGCTACCGCTGATGCTCTACACCATTGCCTATTTCGCCGTGGTGCTGTTTCTGTCGCTGAATCCGGGTCGCCTGGTCGACCGCATCGGTAAATTCATCACCCCGGTTCTGTTGGCCGCGCTCCTCGTGCTTGGCGGGGCGGTGCTGTTCGCGCCGGCGGGCGGCCTGGGCGTGGTGCAAGACAGCTATCGCGAGGCGCCGCTGGTGCAGGGTTTCCTGCAGGGTTACCTGACCATGGATACCCTCGGAGCGTTGGTGTTCGGTATCGTCATCGCGAGTGCTATTCGCGAGCGAGGTGTCAGTGACGCCAGGCTGGTGACGCGTTATTCGGTGATTGCAGGGCTTATCGCTGCTACTGGTCTGTCGCTGGTGTATCTGACGCTGTTCTATCTCGGCGCTACTAGCCAGGGTATTGCGGCGGATGCGCAAAATGGAGTGCAGGTACTGACCACTTATGTGCAGCATACCTTTGGCACCATTGGTAGCCTTTTGCTGGCTGTGGTCATCACACTGGCCTGCTTGACCACCGCTGTTGGTTTGCTGACGGCCTGTGGTGAATTCTTCAGCAAACTGTTGCCGGTTTCTTACCGCGTTGTGGTGAGCGTTTTCGGGCTGTTCAGCCTGGTCGTGGCCAATCAGGGGCTAACTCAACTGATCAGCTTTTCCGTTCCTGTGCTGGTTGGCTTGTATCCTCTGGCCATTGTGCTGATTGCCTTGAGCCTGGCCAGTAGCCTCTGGCGCTCGTCGTCGCTGGTGTTTGTACCTGTGATGGCGGTGACGCTGATCTTCGGCGTTGCCGACGGTTTGGCTGCATCTGCCTACAGCGCCATTGTGCCAAGCTGGTTTGCGCAATTGCCCTTGGCCGATCAGAGCCTGGGCTGGTTGGTGCCGGTGTTGATTGCCCTGGCAGTGGTTGCTTTGCTTGATCGTTGTATTGGTGATCGGCAGCCTAAGCCTGCTTGAGTGTCGGGGGCTCACAAGGCTCCGCCAGACCCTGTTCAGCGCCGCGTTTTCGCGGCGTTTTCATTTGTTTTTGTCGAACAAGGACGTCTTTGCTCTGGCTATAATTTGCGCCAGTCCTACAAGGAGTTGGCATGCCCATCAGTAATACGCTTTTGCCTCACCTGCTCGCCGCGCTTTGGTTTGTTCTGTGTTGGGGCGGTTATACCCGCTATGCGTCTTGGAAAGGCCGCTCCACACCGTGCCTGGCGAGCGTTCTGCATCTTTATCGTGAGGATTGGATGCGCCGCATGCTGCTGCGTGAAAACCGCATCGCCGATGCCAATGTAATCGGTAACTTGGAGCGTAACGCCTCATTCTTTGCCTCCAGCACGTTGATCATTTTGGCCGGTATCCTCACGGTGCTGGGGGCTTCTGACCGAGCACTATCGCTATTGGCGGACATTCCGTTCGTGCAACCGGCCAGTCGCGGCTTGTCCGAGATCAAGTTGCTGTGCCTGGGCATTATTTTTGTCTACGCCTTCTTTACCTTCAGTTGGTGCATGCGCCAATACAACTTCGCTGCCGTTTTGGTCGGCTCGGCACCTATGGTGGGCGAGCGCCATGTCACCGAGCAGGAGCGTCGCGCTTTCGCCGAGCGTGCTGCGCGGGTGATTTCCATGGCGGCCAACCAGTTCAACTTCGGGCTGCGGGCTTATTATTTCGGCATGGCGACTTTGGCGTGGTTTATTAACCCCTGGTTCTTCATGCTGGTCACCACGGGTGTCGTATTGGTGTTGTATCGTCGTGAATTCCATTCCGATGTTCTGGAGGTAATGGTCTACACCCCGACACCGGCTGCTGAAGCGAGCAAGGAAAAGATCGAGTGAGTTTGCCGTTCTGGTGCATCTTCATCAGCGCCTTGTTGATCTTCATTGCCAAGGTGCCGGTAGCCAAGGCCATGGCTGAGGAGGGTGGTGGGCGTTATGACAATCACTACCCGCGTAATCAGCAGACGCGTTTGAATGGTTTGGGGGCTCGTGCGCTGGCTGCGCATTTGAACAGCTTCGAAGCCTTCCCATTATTTGCTGTAGGCGTGCTGATGGCTCATGTCACGCAGACCAGCGGTTTTCTGGTCGATGGGTTGGCGCTCACCTTTGTTGTCAGCCGGGTGCTGTACCTGCTGTTCTACTGGTTCGATCTGCACTGGCAGCGCAGTCTGGTATGGAGCGTTGGCTTTGCTTGCAGTATGTTGCTGATGCTGAGCCCGGCGCTTAAATGAAGAAGGCCCGCCTCGCAGACCTTGTGAAAACGTAGCGAGCGAAGGTCAGGCAAGGCAAAAAACGGCGAGAAAGCGCAGTTTACGAGCTGTAAATGAGCATTTTGAGCCGTTTTTTAACGCAGCATGGCCGAGCGCAGTAGTTTTCACACAGTCTGGTCGGGCGGGCCTTTTTGTTTGGGCTGGCAGGCTTACTGGCCGTCAACCGCATCTTTGGCTTTGTCGCCAGCATCTTCGATGGCATCGGCGGTGTCGCTGGCCGCGTCTTCAATCTTCTCGCCTGTAGTGGGCTCTTTGCCCAGGGCTTCATTGGTTTTCTGTTCGATGGCATCGCCAGTGTCTTTGGCTGCATCACCCAGGTTGTCCATAGCTTCGGAGACTGACTCTTTGGCCGACTCCATCTTGTCTTCCGGAGTTTTATCGCAGGCAGCGAGACCCAGAGCAGTGGCAAGTAGCAGGGCATAAGTCAGAGGTTTATTCACGTTAGCACTCCATGTCTGAGAGTTATGAGCGTGGGCCTGAGCCCGTACGCAGTGTTTGGAGGCGCATGAAGGTGATGAAGTTCCCGAGTCGATGCTGTGACGACTGCAGGCGTCATCATGCGAGGCCCTAGCTCGCGTGATTCGGGGAGCGCAATGGCTGCAAGTCACAAGGCGATCTTGTCGTTTTTACCTCACCGACTTTCGCAGAATTGCCGAAAATCATCGACCTATCGATGGATTGGTGGCGCGTTGGTCACTATCGTGACACCTGCTGCGTTGGGCATGCTCTGCGCATGAGCTTATCTTTGATGATAAGCGACTCTGATAAACGACAAGGAACTCGTGGATGGATGCATTGCTGATAATCGGTGGCCTGCTGTTGATGCTGGCGGGTTTGGTCTGGTTGGTGATGCGAGCCTTTTCCACCAGTCTGTTGTGGGGCTGGGGCAGCCTGATTCCGCCTTTCACGCTGTTTTATGTCGTTCGGCACTGGGGGCGGGCGCGGAGTGCCGTCATGCTGTTGGGGCTTGGGGTGATTCCCTTGGTGGTCGGCCTGACCTTGCTGGCCAATAAGGACTCCGAGCGCCTGGCAGCGATATTGCGCCTGGACTGGCTCAAGGCCGAGCAGCAAGCTCCCGCCGAGTTGGCCATGGATTTGCGCGGTGAACTCAACGGCGCTCCTTTCCAGCCTCAACAGGGTGAGCTGATCGACGGGGTACTGAGCCTACGTGAGGGCAGCGATTTTTTCGCCGTGCGTGAGCTCACCATCCGCCTTGTGCACAAGCCCGGTGATGAGGTTCGTGTCGACGTACTGCCGCAGGACAGCGGCAATCTGCCCGAAATTGAGCTGAGCTGGTTGTCGCCAGAGCAGGATTTACCCGAGGCCCGACGTCTGAGCAGGGGGTATACCTTGCACCTGGATCTGCGGCCTGAAGCGCCTAATCGTTTGGTCGGTGACTTCCATCTGGTGCTGCCGCCATATTTCAAGACCAGCCTCAGTGGTCGCGTGGAGTTGTACCGCAATCGTCTGCGCTACCTCGATGGTCGTGTCAATCGCAGTTTCGATTCCACCGACACCATTGCCTATGTGCTTGAGGATTACCTGCAGCGGCGCTTCGCAACTGCGCAGGTCGACTCGCTCAAGTTGCCGGTGTTTCAGTTCGCAGGCGACGAGTTGACGCTGCAGATCGAGGCGCGCATCGATCAGCGTGTTGAGCAATTGCCGGTACGTCTGACCAAACGTGCCGGGCAAGGCTGGACGGTTGAAGGCGATCATTTTGCCGCGCTGCCGAAGCCGAGTGTGACGCTGGCCAAAGATGACAACGCCAACGACGAGCAAGCCACGCCCAGTCGCACCCTGGATCGGCGCGAGCGTTTCAGCCTGGCTCGCCTGCAGCGTAGCCCTGACCAATACCGCAACCTGAACATGCGTCTGAGCCGAACCACTGGCGGTACGGTGGAAGGGCGTTTTGCCGGTCTCGATGCCGACGGCAGCGTGCGCCTCAATCAGCAACTCGGCAGTGGTGGAGGTCAGGCCAGTTTCAGCTTCAAACCAGAAGAGATTGCTCGCCTGCAATTGCTGGAACCTTGAAATCTTTCCAGGCGACCCCATCTGCAGGACATCCGCCGCTCACGCGGCATAGTCCTGCCGATGGAGTTAGAGACCATGAGTGTGGAAACTCAAAAAGAAACCCTGGGCTTCCAGACCGAGGTGAAGCAACTGCTGCACCTGATGATCCATTCCCTGTACTCGAACAAGGAAATCTTCCTGCGCGAGTTGATCTCCAACGCTTCCGATGCGGCTGACAAGCTGCGTTTCGAGGCGCTGGCCAAGCCCGAGCTACTCGAAGGTGGCGCAGAGCTGAAAATTCGCCTGTCCTTCGACAAAGACGCCAAGACCGTCACTCTCGAAGACAACGGCATCGGCATGAGCCGAGATGAGGTTATCGCTCATCTGGGCACCATCGCCAAGTCCGGCACCGCCGATTTCCTCAAGAACCTCTCCGGCGACCAGAAGAAGGATTCGAACCTGATCGGTCAGTTCGGTGTTGGCTTCTATTCGGCCTTCATCGTTGCCGACAAGGTCGAGGTGTTCACCCGTCGCGCCGGCCTGTCCGCTACCGAAGGCGTGCACTGGTCGTCTCAAGGCGAGGGCGAGTTCGATATCGCCACCATCGACAAAGCCGAACGCGGTACGCGCATCGTCCTGCACCTGAAAAGTGGCGAAGAAGAGTTCGCCGATGGCTGGCGTCTGCGCAATGTCGTCAAGAAATACTCCGACCATATCGCTCTGCCTATCGAGCTGCCGAAAGAGCATCACGGCGAAGACAAGCCTGAGCAAACCGAGTGGGAAACCGTCAACCGTGCCAGCGCGCTGTGGACTCGCCCGCGTACCGAGTTGAAGGACGAGGAGTATCAGGAGTTCTACAAGCACATCGGTCATGATTTCGAGAACCCGCTGTCTTGGAGTCACAACAAGGTCGAGGGCAAGCTGGAGTACACCTCGCTGCTCTACGTGCCGGGCCGTGCGCCATTCGACCTGTACCAGCGCGAGGCGCCGAAGGGCCTCAAGCTCTATGTGCAGCGTGTGTTCATCATGGATCAGGCCGACCAGTTCCTGCCGCTGTACCTGCGCTTCATCAAGGGTGTGGTTGATTCCAATGACCTGTCGTTGAACGTCTCGCGTGAAATTCTGCAGTCGGGCCCGGTCATCGATTCGATGAAAACGGCCCTGACCAAGCGCGTACTGGACATGCTGGAGAAGCTGGCCAAGGACAAACCGCAAGACTACACAACCTTCTGGAAAGCCTTTGGCCAAGTGCTCAAGGAAGGCCCGGCAGAAGACTTCGCCAACAAGGAGAAGATTGCCGGTTTGCTGCGTTTTGCATCGACCTCGGGCGAGGGCGACGAGCAGTCTGTGTCGCTGGCCGAATACCTGGCTCGCGCCAAGGAAGGTCAGGACAAGATTTATTACCTCACCGGCGAGAGCTACGCACAGGTCAAGAGCAGCCCGCACCTGGAGGTCTTCCGCAAAAAGGGCATCGAAGTGCTGCTGCTTACCGACCGCATCGATGAGTGGCTGATGAGCTACCTGACCGAGTTCGACGGCAAGCAGTTTGTCGACGTGGCGCGTGGCGACCTGGATCTGGGCAAGCTGGACTCGGAAGAGGACAAGAAGGCCCAGGAAGAAGTCGCCAAAGCCAAAGAAGGGCTGGTCGAGCGTCTCAAGGGTGCGCTGGGTGAGCAAGTCGCTGAAGTGCGTGTATCGCACCGTCTGACTGACTCGCCGGCGATTCTCGCCATCGGCGAGCAGGATCTGGGTTTGCAGATGCGCCAGATCCTCGAAGCCAGCGGGCAGAAGGTGCCGGATTCCAAGCCGATCTTCGAGTTCAATCCAGGCCATCCACTGATCGAGCGCCTGGACGCCGAGCCTGATGAGGAGCGCTTCGCCGACCTGTCGCACATCTTGTTCGACCAGGCCGCGCTAGCCGCCGGTGACAGCCTGAAGGATCCTGCCGCTTACGTGCAGCGCCTGAACAAGCTGCTGGTGGAATTGTCCGCCTAAGCGACTAAGCTCATGAAAAGCCCGCATTAGCGGGCTTTTTTATGGGTGTCGTGGCAATGCACCAATTGACAGGCACCGTTGTGACGGTTGAGATGCTGGCACCTGGCTAGCCTGTTCGTTGGGGTTGTATGTCTATCTTCGAGTTGTTGTTCATCATTGGGGGCGATCCCAGTGTTCTCGTGCTCAGCAGCTACGACCCTGTGCTGGTGTTGCTGTCACTCGCCATTGCCGTTTTCTCGGCGGGCATGGCATTGCAACTGGCGGGTGAGGCGCGCGACAGCAGCCAACCGCTGGCACGGCATATCACCATTCTGACCGGCTCGCTGGCCCTGGGGGGCGGCATCTGGGCCATGCATTTTCTTGGCATGCTGGCGTTCGAGCTCTGTGCCGTCGTGCGTTTCGATCTGGGCGTCACGTTGTTATCGATGGTGCCGAGCCTGGCTGCTTCCTGGGTTGCGCTGAGCCTTTTGGCGCGGCGTGATCTGAGCTTGATGCAGTTGTGCACCGGGGGTGTGCTAGTCGGTGCCGGTATCGGTGCCATGCACTACAGCGGCATGCAGGCTATGCAGATGGCTCCATTGCTGCGTTATGACCCCTGGATGTTCGCCTTGTCGATCATTGTGGCCATTGCCTTGGCAATCCTCGCGCTGTGGGTTCGCTTCGGCCTGCAAGGCCGTTTGCCGGCGCTGTGGGCTTTGCTGATCAGTGCGCTGGTCATGGGGCTGGCAATCAGTGGCATGCACTACACCGGCATGGCTGCTGCGCGCTTCGTCGGTATTGCAGAAAGCGATACGCCGCTGGCGATTGTCGACAGTGGCTACATCGCAGGGGCGATCAGTCTGATGACGGTAGCGCTCACCGTATTCGTTGTCGCGGTCAATACCTTGCTGCGTTATCGCCGCATGAGTCTGCAGCTCAAGGCGAGTGAACAACACCTGCGCTCGATCTTCGATACCGCTCTGGATGGCATTGTCACCCTTGACTATCAGGGCGTCGTGCGTTCGGCTAATCGTGCTGTCACGCGCCTGTTCGGTTGGGATCCTGAAACACTGGTGGGGATGCATATGAGTGCTCTGGTGCCTCGGCGTTTGGCTGGTGACATCGAAGGATTGCTCGCCGATTACCTGCGTACCGGGCAACTGGCCATGAGCAATGGCGAGCGGGAGCTGATCTGTCTGACCCGCGACGGAGAAGAGAAACCGGTGCGGATCAGTGTTGGGATTGCTCAGGCCGATGGCCGCCCGATTTTCGTCGTTTTCGTGGCTGATATCAGCGAGCGGCAGAGCATGGAGAAGGCACTGCGCGAGAGTGAACAGCAATATCGCTCGTTGATTGGCAATATTCCGGGCGTCTCTTTTCGCTGCTTGCTTGATCACGACTGGACGATGCTGTTCATCAGCGACGCGGTGCAGACGCTAACCGGTTGGAGCGCCGAAGATTTCATTAGCCGCCGCCGCTCTATCGCTGACCTTTATCACCCTGACGATTACCAACCGGTTGCCGACCAGGTGGTTGCCGCTATCGAGCAGGGGCGCAATTACACGGTCGAGTATCGCCTGTTCGACCGAGATGGCCGTGAACACTGGGTCTGGGAGAGTGGCAGTGCCGTTTGCGACGAGGGTGGCATTCCCAAGTGGATCGATGGCGTACTGCTCGATCAGAGCGAAACCAAGCGGCGCAACGCCGAGTACGAAGGCAAGGTCACGGCGATCAGCAAGGCCATGGCCCTGATCGAGTTCGACCTGGGCGGCAATATTCTGGATATCAACGAAAATGCCCTGGCGCTGTTCGGCTACTCGCGTGACGAGGTGGTCGGGCATCACCATGCGATGTTCTGTGACCCGGCGCAGGTGGCCAGCGATGAATACCGGCAAAGTTGGGAAGAACTGCGCGCCGGGCATTTCCGTACGGGGGAATACCGTCGTATCGGTAAGGACGGGCGCGAAGTATGGATTCAGGCGAGTTACAACCCGATTCTCGATACCGACGGCAAGCCCTTCAAGGTGGTCAAATTGGCCACCGACCTGACACTGCGGCGTGTGATGGAGCAGGAGCTGCGAGCCGCAAGGGATCGTGCCGAGGCCGCCGCAGCGGCGCGCAGCAGCTTTCTGGCCAACATGAGCCATGAAATTCGCACACCGATGAACGCCATCATCGGCTTCACCGAATTGCTGCTCGATACGCCGCTGTCTAGCGAGCAGTACCGCCACCTGAGTACCGTGCAGCACTCGTCACGATCGCTGTTGGGGCTGCTCAATGGCATCCTCGACACGGCCAAGCTTGATCGCGGAGCGATCGAACTGGAGCACCTGGATTTCTCCCTGCGAGAGTTATGCGAGCAGGTCTGTGCCAGTCAGCGGCTGGCCGCGCAGAGCAAGGGGCTGAGTTTGTATCTGGAGTACCCGTCGGATGTCGACGAGTATTTCTGTGGCGACCAATTGCGTTTGCAACAGGTGCTCAGCAACCTGCTTGGCAATGCCGTCAAGTTCACCTTGCATGGCGAAGTGCGTTTACGGGTTTCCGGCAAGGCTGGTGCCATGCGCTTGGCCGTGATCGATACCGGTATCGGGATCGCGAGCGACCGTCTGGACAAGATTTTCGAGCCCTTTGCACAGGCCGATGCCTCCATGAGCCGACGTTTCGGCGGTACGGGGCTGGGCACGACGATTTCGCGCCAGTTGGTCGAGTTGATGGGCGGGCGCCTGCGGGTTGAAAGCCGCCTCGGCGAAGGCAGTTGTTTCAGTGTCGAGCTGCCCCTGCAGGCTGGTGAGCATATCGCGCCGCAGCCGGTTATCGCGTTGCCGAGCCTGGGATCATTGAACATTCTGGCCGCCGATGATGTGCCGCAGAATCTGGAACTGCTGGAAATCAACATGCAGCGCCTGGGCCATCGCGTGCGTGGGGTTACGGATGGTGAGCGGGCGCTTGCTGCATTCGCCGAGGAAAGCTTTGACCTGATCCTGATGGATGTGCAGATGCCCGGTATCGATGGCCTGGAGGCGTCGCGCCGCATTCGTGCCCTGGAGGCCGCCGAGGGTCGTGCCCCGGTGCCGATCATCGCCCTGACCGCCAGCGTACTCGACCAGGACCGACAGGCCGCGCTGGATGCCGGTATGAATGCCTTTGCCTCCAAACCCTTGGAGCTCAACACGCTGCTTTGGGAAATCGCGCGTTTGCGTGGGTTAACGGACATACCTGGCGCGGTGGCTGGCAGCGTACGTGCCGAAGGTTTGTTCGATTGGGTGCAAGGCAGTCGTCTGTGGGGCGGGCCGCTGCGCATGGCCGAGGCCATCGGCACCTTCATTCATGAACAGCGCGATCTGGTTCGGAGCCTGAGCCAACTGGTCAGTGCTCGCGACTGGGCGGCTGGGCGTGCTCAGGCGCATCGCCTGCATGGCGCCGCTGGCAACTTGGCATTGACCAGTCTCAGCGCCCTGGGGCAGTCACTGCAACAGGCGTTCGAAGCACAGGACGAGAATCGCCTGAGAGAGCTGCTAGGTCGGCTCGAACAGACGTTACAGGCGGTGGCCGAGGTGGTACCGCTGATGCCGCACAAGAGCGCCGTTGTGCCGACGCTCGCCCCCAGTGCCGTGCGAGAGGCATGCCTGCAATTACGGGCTGCACTGCAACGCGGCAGCCTGGACGACGAAGCGATGGCTTTGCTCGAACAGTCTGGGGTGGATAGGGGCGCATTATTGACCATTCGCCAGTCGCTCGATGACTTCGACTTCGACCAGGCACTCGATGCATTGGATCAGCTATTGCTGCACATACAGGGTGAGGAAACCCAGACCACATGACTCAAGCCAATGAGGCGCGACCACTGCTGTTGCTGGTCGACGACGAACCCACCAATCTTCAGGTTCTGCGCCATATCCTGCAGGATGACTACCGCTTGCTATTTGCCAAGGAGGGCGCACGTGCCCTGGAAATGGCGGCGCGTGAACGGCCTGATCTGATCTTGCTCGATGTGATGATGCCGGGGATGACCGGCTACGAGGTCTGCCAGACGCTCAAGGCCAACCCGCTTTTGGCGTCGATTCCGGTGATATTCGTCACCGCCCTGAGTAACGTGGATGACGAGGCTCGCGGTTTTGAAGTGGGCGCGGTGGACTACATCACCAAACCCGTGAGCCCGCCGATTGTCAGAGCTCGGGTGCGTACGCACCTGTCGCTTGTACGCCTCGACGAGTTGAAGCAGACGCGTCTGGAAATCGTCCAGCGGCTGGGTATGGCCGCCGAATACAAGGACAACGAAACCGGGTTGCATGTCATCCGCATGAGCCATTTTTCCAAGGTGCTGGCCCTGGCCGCAGGCTTCAGCGAGAGCGCTGCTGAGGAACTGCTCAATGCTGCGCCTATGCATGATGTGGGCAAAATCGGCATACCCGATGCGGTACTGCGCAAACCCGGCAAACTCGATGATCAGGAGTGGCAGGTGATGCGCCAGCATGTGGAAATCGGTGCACGCATTATTGGTGAGCATAGCGGTGGCTTGCTGCGTACCGCGCAGCGCATTGCGCTGTCGCACCATGAAAAGTGGGATGGCAGCGGTTATCCCAATGGTTTGACGGGTGAAGATATCCCCCTGGAGGGGCGGATTGTCGCGATTGCCGATGTATTCGATGCGCTGACCAGTGTGCGCCCGTACAAGCAGGCCTGGCCGGTGGAGCAAGCGGTCGACTTCCTGCGTGAGCAGAGTGGCCGACACTTCGACCCGCGCCTAGTCGAGCTGTTTATCGACTGCCTGCCGCAAATCCTGGAGATCAAGGAACGCTGGGCCGAACACACTGCCTGAGTCTTTGCTCAACAGTTGCTCAGCGGCTCGTCGCTCACCCATTCATGACTGAGGAAGCTTACCCATGCAGAAGAAAACCCTGGCTCCGCTCCTGTGCGCCACCTTTGCTGGTTTGGCTGAGGCTGCCGTTGTGGCCAAGCCTGTGCCTTATGAAATCGACGGCCAAGCCTTCGAGGGCGTACTGGTCTATGACGACTCGGTCACGACGCCACGCCCAGGCCTGCTGGCCGTGCCCAACTGGATGGGCGTCAACGAGGATACGGTGAAGAAGGCCGCGCGCGCCGCGGGTGACAAGTACGTGGTGTTTCTCGCCGATATGTACGGCAAGTCCATTCGCCCGAGCAATGCCGAGCAAGCCAAAGTGGCTGCCACAGCGGTGCGCAGCGATCGCGCTTTGATGCGCAAGCGTGCTCAGGCGGCGGTCGAGGTGCTCAAGGCACAGAGCCGCGAGGTGGCACTGGATGTCAGCAAGCTCGGCGCCATCGGTTTCTGTTTTGGTGGCGGCACCGTATTGGAGCTGGCCCGTTCGGGGGCGCCGCTGAAAGGCTTCGTCTCCTTCCATGGCAATCTGGACACCCCCAATCCCGCCGATGCCAAGAACATCAAGGCGCCGGTACTGGTGCTGCATGGTGCGGATGACCCGGCGGTGCCGCAGGCGCAGGTCGATGGCTTCATCGCCGAGATGAAGGCGGCCAAGACCGATTGGCAATTAGTGAGCTATGGCGGTGCGGTGCACTCGTTCACCAACCCCAAGGCCAACGTACCGGGGAGCAATGAATACCACCCGGTCGTGGCTGCGCGCGCGTTCAAGGCGATGAACAATCTGTTCGATGAAGTCTTCGCCGAGCAGTGACGGCTCGTTCGATCACGCATTGAAGGCAAGGCTACGCCCATTGGCGCAGCCTTTTTCAGCTTACTTGGTTGGCAGTACGGCGATATCGATGATGCCGTCGGGCAGGCCTGCCACGTCACCTAGCGTTGTAGGTTTACCACTGGCTAGATCCAGTTGGTGCAGAGTTTTGCCGGTCAGTACATAGGCTGTGTTGCCGCCTTGACCGTCGCTGAGGATATCCAGAGAGGCCGCCTGGAGGCCATCGGCGACCTTGCCGACCAGTTGCTGCACACCGTCGTTTGGCGGGTTCTGCAGCATCAGGCTGCTGCTGGCTTGGTCGAAGGTGTACAGCGCCGTGGCTTTCGTTCCTGCGTATGAATTGGTGTAAGCACCGGCGACGATCTGCGGTTGCTTACCGGCATGCGGGCCGTCTGCCGCATAGGCAAGCTTGCCGTCCACGGCGGCTTCACCGGTTTCGACATTGACCCGCAGGTTGGTGCCATCCGGGCTCATCAGGCGCAGACGGTCGGCGACTGGGTTGAAGTCGACCACGGCCTGGCCGCTGCCAGGGAGCGCGGTTTTCAGCATGCTGGCGGCGCTCGCCTTACCGCTGGCGGCATCCAGCGTGTAGAGCTGATCAGTGCCGCCGAGTGCGTAAAGCTGACCATTGGCCGGGCGTACGTCCAGGCCGCGCAGACCGCTGGCGCCGCTGACGGCCATGCTACCGGTGACCTTGAGGCTGGTGACATCCACTTTGAACAGCTTGCCATCAGCGCTTAGGGCGAGCAGTTCGGTCGCGCTGGCAACGCCTGCGCTCAGGGTCAGCAGGCTGGCGGTGCAGAGGGTAGTGATGCGTTTCATGGTTGTGTTCCTCATGGAAGGTTTCAGCATCGAGACGAAGCCGTAAGCTCGACTTCGCAGGTGCCTCGACGAAACACCTGTGAGCAATACCCGCGAGGAAGTGGGTTGGATGTCGACGGATGAAAATATTTTTTGAAGTGCTTTGAGCGGGGAGCGCTGCCGACCACAGGGGCGGCAGCCTGCTCAGTTGACGCTGGCCAGTACCGCGCGCCCAATGTATTGAACTGGCCCGCTGGGGCGGTTGTAGGGTGAACCGCCGGCTGGCTCCAGGGTCAGCTCGAACAACTGACCGGCTTGCACCGCGCCGATCTGCTCGGCGGGCAGACGCAGCGGCTGGCCAGCTTCGACCAAGCCCAACGAGCGCGGGCCATCGGCTGGGTTGATCAATGTCCAGAACTGTAAGGTGCGGCCTTCAGGTATCTGGTCGGCAATCAGCGGATCGAGCAGCAAGGCGCCATCGCTGCTGATCTGGATGACCCAGCCTGGCTTGGCCGCTTCGCCCGGTTGCTGCAGCACCACGGTGTAGCGCTCGGTGGTGATTTGCGGTGTACGCAGCAGTGGCAGCAGCACGGCGACCAGCAGCGCCAAGGCCAGTGCGGCGGTGCTCAGGCGCCAGGTCAGCAGGCTGTTCCACCAGCCGCTGAGCACCTTGGCGCTTGGCGCATCGTCCAGGCCCAGGCTCTGGCGGATACGTGCCCAGGTTGCGGGTGAGGGCGTTTGTGCCGGTAAGCGGTCACTCAGGTCGAGGAAATGCCGCTCCCAGTCCAGCGCCATGCGGGCAGCGTCCTGATCCTCTTCGATCAAGCGGCGTACTTCGGCTGCCTCTGGCTCGTCGAGCAGGCCTAACAGGTATTCGCCGATCAGGGCGCGGCGTTCTTCGGGATCATGCGGAATCATGCTTGCAGACACTCCTGCAGCGCGCGCAGGCCGGCGCGGATACGGCCTTTGATGGTGCCCAATGGTGTGCTCAGGCGGCTGGCGATCTGTTCGTGGGTCAGGCCGCGATAGAACGCCAGCAGAATCGGGTGACGACGTGGCCGCTCCAGGCGTTGCAGGCAATGGCGCAATAGCCGCTGTTGCGACTGCTGCAGGGCCTGGGCTTCGGCCTGCGGTGTTTCATCGAGCACGCGCTCGATGAAGTCATCGTCCACATCCACATGGCGAACGCCGCTGCGCAGGGCGTTGAGCACGCGGTAGCGCAGGATGCTATGCACCCAGGCGCGACCGCTGCCCAGCTCGCGCTGGTAGCGTGCAGCGTGCTGCCAAATGCGTACGAAAGCATCGTGCAGGCAGTCCTCGGCGATATCGCGGCGGCCCAACATGCTGATGGCCAGGCCGAGCATTGGCCCGGCCTCTTGCCGATAGAGCGCTTGAAAGGCGCGCTCATCACCACGCGCGCAGGCTTGCAGAGTGCTTTCGTAATCGAAGTCGCTAGCCGTCATGGGTCATCCGTTGGCCTGAGACACCTTATGCAACCTATACCCGCGAGCCCAGGCTTTGGATCACGGCGTTGCAAGAAAAATCGTCCGCACGCAGCAAGGCATCAGCGTGGCAGTTCGATCCGTGTGGTTTCACCCGCAACGTGCGGCCAGTCGCCGACGGCCCAGCGTTGGCGCGCTTGGTCGATCAACTCCGGGGTGCTGGCGACGAAATTCCAGTTCATTCGCCGTGGGCCGATGGGTTCGCCGCCGATCAGGGCCAGGCGGCACCCGCCACAGGCGCTGAGCAGTGGCGTCTCACCGGCTGGAATCACCGCCATGGCCTGAGCCGGTAGGGGTTCACCGTCCAACTCGGCCTCGCCTTCGATCAGATAGAGCGCGCGTTCGCTGTATTCGGCCGGGATCAGCAGGCTGGCGCCAGCGGCCAGTTGCAGGTCGGCGTAGAGCGTTGGTGAGCGCACCGGTACGGGCGATTGCAGGCAGAAGCCGCTGCCCGCGATCAGGGTGATGCGAACTCCCATGGTTTCGCTGCTGGGCAATGTGTGTGCCGGGTGATGGCTGTAAGCGGGCTCGCAGCCTTCCTCGGCTTGCGGCAGCGCCAGCCAGACTTGCAAGCCATGCAGGCGCTTGTCCTGCGTCCACTGCTCAGGCGGTGTGCGCTCGACATGCGCAACACCGCGCCCGGCGGTCATCCAACTGACGTCGCCGGGGGCAACCAACTGATCCGAACCGAGGCTGTCTTTGTGCTGCAACTGGCCTTCGAACAGGTAAGTCAGGGTGGACAGGCCGATATGCGGGTGCTGGGCGATGTCCATGCCACTACCAGCCGGGTAGGCCTGCGCCAGCATATGGTCGAAGAACACGAAGGGGCCAATGCTGCGAAAACGTGCCGAGGGCAGTGGGCGCAGAATCGGCTGGCCGACGATGTCTTCGGCGCGTGCGCGGATCAGTTGCAGCTCGCTCATGCCGACGTCTCGCCAAGGCGGGTTTGCACCTGGACATCGGTACTGGTCATCAGCTTGTGAATCGGGCATTTGTCGGCAATACGCAGCAGTTGCTGGCGCTGCGCGTCATCCAGCGGGCCTTGCAGGTCGAGGGTGACGATCAGGCGATAGTTACCTTCGCGCTCCTCGCTGTCGTCACGTTCGACGCTGACATCGACGCCTTCGAGCGGCAGGCCTTTCTGATGTGCGTAAAGCAACAGGGTCATGGCCTTGCAAGTGCCGAGCGAGGCATCGAACAAGTCATGAGGATCTGGCCCCGCGTTATCACCGCCCAGTGCAGCGGACACATCGCCAAGGAGGCGATGTTCACCAATTTGAATCTGCTGCTGCAGCCCCTTGCTGTTATGAATGCGGATCATGAGATTCTCGGATATGGCCGACGGATATTCAGCAGCCTAGCCCAGCCATTGATCTGCGCACCAGTGTTGCATGTGCTATGTCCGCTTTGGCTGGTGAACGATGAGATGATCGCTGACGTGGCAGAACTTGCCTGTCAGGTGCGCGGTCTATGCTGCTCGTACCGTCAGGAGGACTCGCTTTGCTCAATTATCGAAGGATGCCGCTGGCGCTGGTTTTTTCCACGCTGCTGGCTGGCGCTGCCGAAGCGCGTGAATATCGCTACAGCGATGCCCATTTGCATTACGTCGACTTTTTTCAGGAAAGCGCCGGCATGGATGAGTTGCTGGAGAAAATGGCGGAAAACAACGTCGATCACGTGATGTTCTCGGGTATCCCGGTGGCCAAGAAATGGGATGAAGATGAGCCCAAACGGCCACGCTATTACGCCGGGGACGATGCCAGCGCCTACTGGTACAGCGCAACCGATGTGTTTATCGCGGACGCTTACAAGCGCTTGCCTGCCGAACAGCGGCGACGCTTTCACCCGTTTCTCTCGGGCTTTAACCCCAATGACAAGAACGCCGACGCGCATATTCGCCGTATGCTGGAGCTCGATCCAGGCTTGTGGCAGGGCATTGGAGAGATATTCACCCGCCACGACGACCTCACCGCGCTGATACATGGCAGTGCACCACGGGCCGACAACGAAGCGCTGACACGGGTGTATCACCTGGCGGCCGAATACGACCTGCCGGTGATGCTGCATTCCAACATCACCTCGCAACGCGAGCGTAACCCGCTGTATCTCTCGGAGATTGAGACGCCGCTGCGTAACCACCCGCATGTGCGCTTCATCTGGGCCCATGCAGGCACCAGTGCGGAAATCCACCGGCACCAGAAGAAACTCGATTTTCTCCTGCCGACTCTGGAGCGCATGCTTGGCCAGTACCCGAACCTGTACATCGACCTGTCATGGACCATGCTGCGGCCTTATTTGCTGGATGCCGACGGCAAGCCTGACGAGGACTGGGTGCACCTGGTCAGCAGCTACCCAGAGCGCTTTATGATCGGTTCGGACGTGGTCGGGCGCTTTGGCAGTCTGGGCGAATACATGCAAGGCTTCGACCGCTTCCTCGACGCCCTGCCCGAGGACGTGGCGCACAAAGTGGCGCGCGACAACTTCCTCGCCGTACTGCCGCGCAAGGTGCAGGCCGAGCTGCCGCAGTAGAAGCTGCCGACCGTTGTTTGGTTAATGCTGAAAATCACGTCGACCAGCTCGCGGGATTTGCGTTCATGTCGCGGGTAGCGACATGTGCGTCCATCGTGTTCTCGAAATGCGCTTTTGGCGACGGGTCAGAGCATGGCCCGGCGCACGGTGAGCCGTGTTTGGCTGTGGCTGGCTCAATGCGGCATCGATCTGGCGCCGGGTATTACCATGTAGTTCATCAATCTGTCATTTACACGTCATAGGCTCGCGCTCATCTCAACGAGGAGCGCGTCATGCAGCACATTCGAATGACTCTGATGGCTGGTCTGTTTGCTGGCACTGCCCTGGCCCAGGCCGAAGTGCGTGTCGAAGGGCCGGTGGAATACGGCGTCTTCAGTAGCCAGTATCAGAACTTCCAGCCCGGTGAGCGCGTGCTCGCGCGCAGCAATCAGGACATCCAGAGCACCACGCAGATTCCCGCCAAGCTCGGCACCAAGTTCGGTATGCGCTACAGCTTGGCGGGCAAGCGTGAGGGGGATACGCCGCTGACGCTGCTGTACCTGACACCAGGCGTTACCACCCCGGACGGCAAGCGCCACGACAAGTTCGAGGTGGTGCAGAAGTTGGTGCCGGGTGCTGCGCAGGATGTGATGGCGTTCGAGTTCACCGAAAACCATGAGGTGGTGCCTGGCGAGTGGCATTTCATCGTTTATCAAGGTGACCGCAAGCTGGCTGAACAGCGCTTCGAGGTGCGCTGATCAAAGCAGGATCAGCGCCCAGGTAAGGCCGACCATTAGCAGTGCCAGCAGTTGTGCGGCGCTGCCCATGTCCTTGGCTTGCTTGGACAGTGGGTGCAGGCTCAGTGAGATGCGATCGACCACCGCTTCGATGGCCGAGTTGAGCAGTTCCACTGCGAGTGCCAGCAAGGGGGTCAGCATCAACAACGCCCGTTCGATGCGAGTGACGTCCAGCAGGCAGGCGATAGGCAATAGCGTCAGGTTCAGCCACAACAGTTGGCGGAAGGCCGCTTCGCCCTGGTAGGCGGCGCGTAGCCCGGCCAGCGAGTAGCCGGTGGCATTGAGGATGCGTGTTGCCCCCCCTTTGCTTTTGAGCGACAGCGCGTCCAGATCCGGTGTCTCGCTCATGGTTGCAGCACTCCCCATGGGTTGTGCAGGGCGTGTTGGTAGGCTTGCAGCAGGTGGTGCATGTCGCTCTCCGGCATGTTGCCTCGGTGGCGTTGCAACTGGCTGAGGTCGTGCTGCGATGCCTGCTGGGTGCGCCAGCGGCGACGACTCTTCTCCAGATCCAGTAAGGCGATTTCGATATCGCCCGCGCTCTGTGCGCGAACGAAAATGTGCTTGGCGTAGCAGCAGCCATGCTGCCAACCGCCCAGGTGCATGCGCGCCAGGGTTATGGCCAGGTGGTTCAGCATGGCTTGTGTGTGTGCCTGGGGCATCGTTTGGGCGTACCACTGTTCCAGGCTGATGAAGCCTTGCAGGGCTTCGGTCACCAGCAAGGCTTGCCATTGCCCGGCTTCGCGGCGGGCGGCGCAGTAGACGATATTCGGTGTACGAATACCCAGGCGTGCCAGGCCGCGATAGGCCTCCAGTTCACGCAAGATGGTGGGGCGGCCAAGAGGATGACGCCACGAGCGGTGGGTGTGCCCGCTCTGACGCTTGCAATACAGCGGCGGGCGCTTGTCATCCCAGCTTTGTAGCAGGCGTACGCCGCTCTCACCGCCGCGTCGCTGGTTGGCTTCTTCGACCCATTCGCCGGGGCTGTGCCACCAGCGTTCGAATTCGGTCGAGGGCAGGGCGGCAAGGGCTTTTTCGCTGAGGATACCCATGCTCAGGCCTCCTTCTTGCGCAGCACGTAGGTGCGCCACATGGCATAGCCAGGCAGGAAATCCAGGTGGCCGATGATGTCGAAGCCCGCTTGATGAAATTCCTGCTCGATCACTGCGCGCGGTATCACGAAGCGATTCTGGTTTTGCGTGTCGCGGCCTTCGGCGGCGCGGCGTGCTTCCAGGCGTTGGCGCTTCCAGGCTTTGTAGTTGCCGTCGACCCACAGCGACAGGACGACCGTGTCGCGGCTGACGCGGTGAAATTCACGCAGGATGGCCAGGCGATGTTCGCTCGACTCGATGTGGTGCAGCAGACGGATGCAGAAGATGCAGTCCACCGCGTTATCGCCCAAGTCGATATCGAAAGCTGAGGTGCGGAAGCTGTTGACCCGCGCGACCACTTCGGCAGGCTGCGCGTAGCGGGCGGTGGCGATCATGTCGGCAGAGTTGTCGGCGGCGAAGATCACGCGGTTCGGCTGCTCGCAGAGCATGGGCCAAAAACGCCCGGCGCCGCAGGGCAGGTCGAGTACCAGGTTGGGCTGCTCGGCCATCTTCAGGGCATTGCGCGCCACCTGGATGTCACGCCAGTGCGAGAGGCGCCTGGTTAGGCCATCCTGATGCTTGTGTAGGTACTGCTGGGCGTGGTCGCGGTCGTACTTGCGGGAAAAATCCAGCTCGATGAGGTTTGGCCTGGGCATGGCGAACGTCCTGCAATGGATGTGTTCGCCAGCCTAGGGAGTAAGGCATCAAGGTCACGTCAAAGGGGTGTGAAAATTTCGTCAAGACGCGGCGCCCAGTTCGACGCGAAAGCACGTACCGCCGCTCTCTGGGCTGTGCAGGCTGACATTCCAGCCTTGTTTGGCGCAGATTCTCTTGACCAATGACAGCCCCAGGCCAAGCCCCTCGCCACGGGCCTGGGGGCCGCGTACGAAAGGTTGGAAAATGTGTTCGTGCTGCTCGGCGGGAATCCCCGCGCCACTGTCTTCGATGCGAAACGCGCCGTGCTCAAGGACCAGACGCACACTGCCGCGCTCGGTGTAATGCAGCGCATTGCGCAGCAGGTTGGCCATCACCGTGGCGAGAAAGGTGGCGTTGTAGTGACCTGTATCCTGGTCTTCGACAAGCATCTGGAAGTCCAAGCCCTTTTCTTGCATCAGCGTGCCCCAGCGGCCAGCCTGCTCTTCGGCGATGCTGGCCAGCGTGCGGTTACCGATGAACACTGCTTCGTTGCTCTTGTCGCGCGCCAGTTGCAGGAAGGTCTGCACCAGCTCGCGCATTTCTTCGCTGGCTCGGGCGATACGGGCTAGTTGTTCTTTCTCGCGCGGCGCGAGTGGCGCCTCGGCGAGTAGTTCGCAGGAGGAGGCAATGATCATCAGAGGCGTGCGTAACTCATGGCTGACATCGCTGGTGAACAAGCGCTCACGCTCTAGCGACTGGCGCACCTGGCCGAGGGTGCTGTCGAAGGCCGCCGCCAATTGGCCGATCTCGTCGTCCGGGTAGTCCGGTGCCAGGGGCGGCGCCAGTGGGTGTAGCTGGTCGCGGTGGCGCACCTGCTGCGCCAGGCGGGTGATCGGGGCCATGACCTTGCGGGCGGTGATCAGCCCCAGGCCCCAGGCCGCCAGCACGGTGAGCAGAAAACCTGCCAGCACCACATTGAACAGGGCATTCTCGCGGGCTTCAAACTCTTCTTGTTCCTGCACCAGCATGTAGGTCTGGCCGCTGATCTCCCGTACATAGACGTAGTAAGCCTGATCCCCGCTGACCACTTCGTTGAAGCCGTCTTGCAGCCCCTTGTACTCGCCAGGAATGGCGTATTCGGTGCGGTCTGAGGAGAAGAAGCGGGTGCTGCTGTCCAGACGTGGCGCGCGGCCTTGGCTGATGTCTTCTCTGAGGGTTTCATCCAGCTCGCGGCTCATCTCCTGTGACACCAGGTGTTCTTCGATGAAGTGCACCACGGCGACGATACTCAGGGAAAACAGGCCGCTGACCACCACGGTCATCAGCACGAAGGCGATCAGGATGCGCCGCTCGAAAGGTTGTTTAGCCAGCATGTTCGGCCTCTGCCAGGCGGTAACCGACGCCGTGAATGGTATGCAGCAAAGGCGTCGGGAACGGTTTGTCGAGCACCTGGCGCAACTGGTGAACATGGCTGCGCAGGCTGTCGCTGTCCGGGCAATCGTCGCCCCACAGCGCTTCCTCCAGCGCCTCGCGGCGCACGACGGCCGGGCTGCGTTGCATGAGGATGGCCAGCAGCTTGAGGCCCAGCGGATTGAGCTTGAGCGCTTGGCCGGCGCGGCTGACGTGCAGGGTGTCGAGGTCGTAAATCAGGTCGGCGATCTGCAACTGGCGTTTGCGACTGCCACGACTGCGCCGCAGGATCGCCTCGATGCGCGCCACCAGTTCGGACAGGGCGAAGGGCTTGATCAGGTAGTCATCGGCGCCGGCGTTCAGGCCTTGCAGGCGATCATCGAGGGCGTCGCGAGCGGTGAGCATGAGGATCGGCACCTCGCTGCGGCCGTCCTCACGCAGGCGCTTGCACACCTGATAACCGTCGATACCCGGCAGCATGATGTCCAGCACGATCAGGTCGTAATGGCCGGTGCTGGCCAGATGTAGGCCGCTTAGGCCGTCCTGGGCGCAGTCCACGGTGAAGCCCTTGAGCTGCAGGTAGTCGAGCACGTTGGCGAGGATGTCTCGATTGTCTTCGATGACCAGAATACGCATTGGCGGTGAGCCCCGGATTTGACGATTTTTTCACACGGCTTTGACGAAGGCCTCACGACGCGGGGAGCAGACTCCGGCTCGTTCATCCTTGAAGGATCATACGATGCCTCGGCTCCAATACGCGCAACTTCGTTATCTATCGATCATTCTGCTGGTTTGGCTGGCGGTTTTCTTCCTCACGCGCAGTGTGCTGCTGATCAGTCACTTGAGTGATGCGGGAATCACACCAGCCAACCTGCTCGGTCTGTACGGTGTCGGCCTGGTTTATGACCTGAGCTTTCTGCTCTATGCCGCCGCTCCCATGACGTTTTACTTACTGCTGTGCCCCGCCTGGCTGTGGCAGCGGCGTTGGCACCAGCGGTTACTGCTCGGTGTGGCTGCCGTGAGCATCTTCGTGATGCTCTTTACCGCTGTGGCGGAGTGGCTGTTCTGGGATGAGTTCGGCGTGCGCTTCAACTTCATCGCCGTGGATTACCTGGTGTACTCCAAGGAGGTGGTGGACAACATCCTTGAGTCCTATCCGATTTATCCGCTGCTGGCGTTGTTGGCGGCTCTGGCGATTGGCCTCACTTTCGCCCTGCGCCGCGTTCTACGCGCTGCGTTGCAGGCGCCGCGTTTGCCATTCAAGCGCGCAGTCGTTGGCGTCGGGATGCTGGCTGTGCTGCTTGCTTTGTGCCTGAGCCTGGTTGGCCAGGACGCACCGCGCGGGCTCGGTGGCAATACCTATCAGCGCGAGCTGGCGAGCAACGGGCCGTATCAGTTCTTCGCCGCCTTCCGTAACAACGAGCTGGATTATCGGCAGTTTTACGCGACCCTGCCGGATCAGGCCGTGGCCAGCCTGCTGCGCGAGGAAGTGGCCGAGCCCAACGCGCGCTTCAGCGGCCGTGATCCGCAGGATATCCGCCGGGTCATCGACAATCCGGGCAAGCCCAAGCCGCTCAACGTGGTGCTGGTGACCATCGAAAGCCTCAGTGCCAAATACCTGGGCAGCTTCGGTGATACTCGCGCTCTGACGCCGAACCTCGATGAGCTGCGCAAGCACAGTCTGGTGTTCACCCACTTCTATGCTACCGGCACCCGCACTGACCGTGGCTTGGAGGCTATCACCCTGTCCATGCCGCCAACGCCGGGGCGCTCCATCGTCAAACGTATTGGCCGTGAAGCGGGTTACGCCAGCCTGGGCCAGCAGTTGGGCGCCAAGGGCTATGACAGCGTGTTCATCTACGGCGGGCGCGGTTACTTCGACAATATGAACGCCTTTTTCGGTGGCAATGGTTATCGCATCGTCGACCAGAGCAGCGTCGCTGACGCCGACATGAGCTTTCAGAACGCCTGGGGCATGGCTGACGAGGATCTCTACCGTCAGGCGCTGAAAGTGGCGGATGCCGATAATGCCGACGGCAAGCGCTTCTTCCTGCAATTGATGACCACCTCCAACCATCGTCCCTACACCTATCCTGATGGCCGTATCGACATCAAATCGGGTGATGGGCGCGAGGGGGCAGTCAAATACACCGACTATGCCATCGGCCAGTTCCTTGCCGAGGCGCGCAAAAAGCCCTGGTTCGACGACACCTTGTTCGTCTTCGTTGCCGACCACACCGCCGGCAGCGCCGGGCGCGAAGACCTGCCGGTGGCCAACTACCACATTCCGCTGTTCATCTATTCGCCCAAGCACGTCAAACCGGTCGAATACGCTGACGTGGCCAGCCAGATCGACGTCGCTCCGACGCTGATGGGGCTGCTGAATCTGGACTACGTGTCGACCTTCTTTGGCCGCAACGTGCTGCGTGAGGATCATGCGCCGGGGCGTGCACTGCTGGGTAATTACCAGTACCTGGGGCTGTTCGATGGTCATGACCTGGCGATTCTCAGCCCACGTCAGGGCATGCGCCGCCACGAGGATGCCCTGGGGCGTAGCCGCGAGGCGCGGGTGGGCAATGACGACCCGCTGATGCGTCGCGATATCGCCTACTACCAAGGCGCTAGCCATGCCTTTGGCAAACGCCTGATCGCCTGGCATCCAGACGAACAAACCGATCAACGCATGAGCCTGCGCTGAGGAGCCGAAGATGACATCACGTGATTTCAACTTCCGTCTCGGCCTGGGCATCCCCTTGCTGTTGATGGCCTTGATGCTGGTGGTTGACCCGAGCCCTGTGGATTTTGCCCTGGCGCATCTGTTCTACCTGCCGGGAGAGGGGTTCATTGGGCGCCACAGCTTTTGGCTGGAAGACATCCTGCATGATCGCGCCAAACAGGCCGTCATCGTTGTGGGCGTGCTGGCCATTGCAGGTTTTCTTCTCAGCCTGCTGCCGACGCGCATGCGTCAGTGGCGCCGCCCGCTGGGTTACCTGGTGCTGGCGTTGGGGCTTTCCACCTCGGTGGTCACGCCGCTGAAAACGCTGACCGGCATGCATTGCCCCTGGAGCTTGAGCGAATTCGGTGGCCAGGAGCAGTTCACCCCTTTGCTGGCTGAGCGTGCGCCCACCGCTAATCCGGGGCGCTGTTGGCCGGGTGGGCATGCCTCGGCTGGCTTCTCGCTGATTGCATTGTTTTTCGTTCTGCGTGACCGCAAGCCACGCGCGGCACGCATCGCTCTGGTATGCGCGCTCGGCCTGGGCGCGGTGTTCTCGCTAGGGCGTATGGCGCAGGGCGCGCATTTTCTATCACACAACCTATGGACGCTGCTGATCGACTGGGTCATCTGCCTGGCGACTTACCGTTTGGTGCTCTATCGCGCGAGCGCCGCCCAGGCGCAGCAGGGGCAATTGGCATGGGGAGAGCAGGGCCAATGAACAGTTTGATGCAGTTACTGCGCCTAACGATTGCGGCGACGGTTTTCCTCGGTGCTCTGTTGGCGCTGCCCTTGAGCATGGCCTTGGGCGCCACTAATCCCAGTGCGCCTGAATTGGAGGTGCGCCCGCAGAGCTGGGCGCAGCCACTGAACAAACACATCAACCTTTACCGCATGGCGCCTGGCCTCTACCGCAGCGCTATGCCCAAATCGCAGGACTGGCCTCAGTTGGAGACTCTGGGGGTTACTACGGTGATCAACTTCTATCAGCAGGACGATGGGCAATGGCTGCGTGATCCACGAGTGCGGCAGATTCATCTACCGCTGCATACCGACCGTATCGACGACGCCGATGTCATCGAGGTCATGCGCAGTATCCGTCAGGCGCAGGCTCAGGGCCCGGTACTGATTCACTGCAAGCATGGGCAGAATCGCACTGGGCTGATCGCGGCCATGTACCGGGTGATCTATCAGGACTGGAGCAAAGAACAAGCCCTGGCTGAAATGCGTGGCGGCGGTTTTGGTGGTGAGGCACGCATGGGCGATGCCGAGCGCTACCTGCGCAATGCTGACATCGGTGCCTTGCGTATCGCCTTGGAGAGCGGCGCTTGCAGTACCAGTCCTTGGGCTTTGTGCCAACTCAAGGCCATGCTCTCCGACTGGGGCGACGGTGCCTGAAAATGAGTGCTGCGCAGAGGCTGTTGATGGGCGTGTTGCTGGCCACTGTTGTGGGCTGCCAGAGTTTGCGCCAGAGCATGCTGGCTGCTGATTATCCGCCCGCATTCGTCGATGGTTTTGAGGCCGGTTGTAACAGCGGGCGGGCGGCAGCGGGCCCGTTGGGCGGATTCGAGAAGGCGGTTACCCGTTATCAGGCAGAGCCTCTATATGCACAAGGCTGGGACGACGGCTTTCGCCAGTGTGAACAGGCTCAGCATGTCGACCAATGGCAGGTGCGGCGCGATGACGACAGGCGTGACCGCGAGTGGCGCCATCATGTCGATCAGGCCATGGCCAAGGCGTTGAATCGTTGATGTCTTGCCTGGGGGCGTCTAAGGAGTATCTGCGTTTGATGACGCTCCCGTGGCTGCATCAGCGCCAGTATTTTGCGCTGTATTGCTAGAGGCTATTGACGTTTCGTGCACGGCCGCGACGGCGCCTGTTTTTGCGTGGAGCTAGGCGCGAGACGCGACGTTTGGTCGTCCCATTGAGTCATTGTTGGGGATTTGGCAGGGGAACGATCATGACCTGCCCCCTGCGGTTCGAGCCGAAACGTCAGGGCACTATAAAAGACAACGGCGCCCGTAGGCGCCGTTGTCTTTATTGCCGTAACGCTAGATCACTGACCAGCCCAGCGCTTGAGCACCAGAGTGGCGTTGGTGCCACCGAAGCCGAAGCTGTTGCTCATCACGGTGTCGATTTTTGCGTTCTCTTCGGTCTTGCGCACGATCGGCAAGTCGGCCACTTCTGGGTCGAGCTCGTCAATATTGGCTGAGCCGGCGATGAAGTTGTTTTCCAGCATCAGCATGCAGTAGATCGCTTCCTGTACGCCAGCAGCGCCCAGACTGTGACCGGAGAGGCTCTTGGTGGAGCTGATCTTCGGTGCCTTGCCAGCGAATACCTCGCGCACACCGCGCATTTCCGCGACATCACCAACCGGGGTCGAGGTGCCGTGGGTGTTGAGGTAGTCGATCGGGGTGTCGACAGTGGCCAGGGCTTGCTGCATGCAGCGCACCGCACCTTCACCGCTCGGTGCGACCATGTCGTAACCGTCGCTGGTGGCACCGTAGCCGACGATTTCAGCGTAGATCTTGGCGCCACGGGCCAGAGCGTGTTCCAGCTCTTCGACCACGACCATGCCGCCGCCGCCAGCAATGACGAAACCGTCACGCTTGGCGTCGTAAGCACGCGAGGCCTTCTCCGGGGTTTCGTTGTACTGGGTGGAGAGGGCGCCCATGGCGTCGAACAGGCAGCTCTGGCTCCAGTGCTCCTCTTCACCGCCGCCAGCGAAGACGATGTCCTGCTTGCCCAGTTGGATCTGCTCCATGGCCTGGCCGATGCAATGCGCGCTGGTGGCGCAGGCCGAGGAAATGGAGAAGTTCACGCCCTTGATCTGGAACGGCGTGGCCAGGCAGGCGGAAACGGTGCTGCCCATGGTGCGGGTGACGCGGTATGGGCCGATGCGCTTAACGCCTTTCTCGCGCAGGGTGTCGATGGCTTCCATCTGGTTGAAGGTGGAAGCGCCGCCACTGCCTGCGATCAGGCCGGTACGCGGGTTGGAAACCTGCTCCGGGGTCAGGCCAGAATCCTTGATCGCCTGTTCCATGGACAGGTAGGCAAAAGCGGCAGCATCACCCATGAAGCGCATGATCTTGCGGTCGATCAGCTCTTCCAGGTTCAGATTGACCGAGCCGGAGACATGGCTGCGCAGACCCATTTCAGCGTAGGCCGGGTTGAAGCGGATACCTGATTTGCTTTCGCGCAGGTTGTTGGCCACGGTTTCTTTGTCATTGCCCAGGCAGGAAACGATGCCCAGACCGGTAATCACGACACGACGCATGTGCAAGTCCTTCAGAAACTGTCGGTAGAGGTGAACAGGCCGACACGCAGGCCTTCGGCACTGTAGATCTCGCGGCCATCGACGGCGACGCTGCCGTCGGCGATGCCGAGGATCAGCGAGCGGTTGATGGTGCGTTTGATATGAATGTTGTAGGTGACTTTCTTGGCGGTCGGCAGAACCTGACCGAAGAATTTGACTTCACCGCTGCCCAGAGCACGACCTTTGCCAGGGTTGCCTTGCCAGCCTAGGTAAAAGCCGACCAACTGCCACATGGCGTCGAGGCCCAGGCAGCCTGGCATGACCGGGTCGCCTTCGAAGTGGCAGGCGAAGAACCACAGATCCGGGTTGATATCGAGCTCAGCGACAATTTCGCCCTTACCGTACTTGCCGCCGGTTTCACTGATATGAACGATGCGATCGATCATCAGCATGTTCGGGGCGGGCAGTTGCGCGTTCCCTGGGCCGAACAGTTCGCCGCGGCTGCAAGCGAGCAGATCTTCCTGGGAATAGGCGTTTGGTTTTGTCATGCGAGCTCCTCAATTGTCCCCATGCTTCTAAGGCTGGGCGAATCGTCCTGGCCGGCGGTAACGCTTGGGTGTCTGCCGGTAGCCTAGTCATAGACTGTTGCGCTGTGGTGAAAGTCACAGTGCTGCGAGTACAGTTGTACTGCGTGTGCACGTCACATGCCACAACCGCGCTAACGCAGGGTGTAACCGTACAGGTAGGCACGGTCATCTGCGAGTGTTAAATGGCCTATGCCCGCGATGTTAACCAGCGCTGCAGCAGGCGTTGCAGCTCGGCACGCTTAAAGGGCTTGGCCAGGTAGTCATTCATGCCTGCTGCCAAGCAATTCTCGCGATCACCCTGTAGGGCATTGGCGGTCAAGGCGATGATCGGCAACTGTGCGTGCTGCGGCAACTGACGAATCCGGCGTGTGGCCTCGTAGCCGTCCATTAGCGGTAGCCGACAATCCATGAGAATCAAGGCGTAGTCACTCTGCTCAACCTGTTGCAGGGCTTGTTGGCCGTCACTTACCAATGTCACCTGATAGCCCAGGCTGCGCAGCATGGCTTCTATTACCGTCTGATTGACTGGGTTGTCTTCGACCAGGAGCACGTGTTGGCCATCACCATCGACTAGGTTGTGACCGTCTTGCTCTGTCTGACGTTCCATCTGGGGGCGGAATGGCAGGGGGATTTCCAGGGTGAATACTGAGCCACTGCCCACTTCGCTTTGTGCGTTCAACGTGCCACCCATGCGCTCGGCGAGGGTTCGCGCAATGGGCAGGCCGAGGCCAGTGCCGCCGTAGCGGCGAGAAATTGAATTGTCGGCTTGGGCGAAGGCGTCGAACATGCGCCCAAGTTGCTCGGCGTCAATGCCAATGCCGCTATCGCGCACGGTGCAGGTAAACCAGAGTACCTGGTCGTCCAGCGGCTGCCATGAACTCTGTATTTCGATACCACCCTCTTCAGTGAACTTCAGCGCATTGCCGATCAAGTTGACCAGAATTTGCCGAATTCGCGTGGGGTCGCCACTGACTTCCAAGTGCTCCAGGCCTGCTTGGTGTGACTGCGAGAGCGATAGGCCGTGCTGCTGGGCGCTGTGCTGGAAAACCTGAATCGAGCCTTGCAGCAGTTCCAGCAGGTTGAAGGGGATGCTCTCCAATTCCAGTGCACCGCGCTCAATACGGGAGAAATCGAGAATGTCGTTGATCACCTTGAGTAGGTGCTCGGTGGATTCGGCGGCGAGAGCGGCGTATTCAGCCTGCTCGTCATTGAGTTGGGTGGTTTCCAGCAGTTGCAGCATGCCTAGAACGCCATTCATTGGCGTGCGCAGTTCGTGGCTCATCATGGCCAGAAAGTCGGATTTTGCACGGTTGGCTTGTTCGGACTCCTCGCGCGCCTGGATCAGTTCAGCAATGGCCTGTTGCTGTTCGCGAGCACTGCTGTCCAGCGTGGCTGCAAGGTTATTGATATGACGTGCCAGGTCGGTCAGTTCGTCGTTGCCCCGTGCCCGCAGAGGCTGGCTATAGTCGCCATTTTGAATGCGCTCAAGGGCTTGCCCCATAGCGCTGATGGGTTGAGCAAGGCGCCTGGCCAGGCGTCTTGCCAGCACAAAGGTTAGGAGCAAGGCGAGCAGGGACAGCACCGCAGCCTTTAACAGAATCTCCTGTTGGCGCGCATTGAAGGTGTCGTTGGACATCGCCACGACAACACGCCCCAGGTGACCGCTTCCGAGTTTCTGGTCGTCGGGCTGCAGACGCTGCAAGCGGATAGGTGCCTGGAACACTTCGACATGCCCGGTGGCTTGGTCTTGTGCTTTGGGCCGTTCCAGATAAACCAGAATGTCGTCGTTGTAACCGCGCACCTCGGCGAAACGTACGTCAGGTGTCTCCAGTGTGGCCAGCAGTAGGCGTTCGAGCGCAGGGCGATCGTCATTGAGCACCGCCTGCTCGGTGGCAGGTGCCAGTTGATTGGCGATCAGTTGGCCTGTGTGGTTGATCTCCTGACGCAGATCCTGCAGCCGGGTGAAGGTGAGAAAACTGGTTAGTAGCAGTGTCAATAAAAGGGCGGGGCCGACGCTGATCAGTTGCGTGCGGGTATGAATGTTCCAGCCGCGACGCTGACTCATGGCTGAAGATTCCCAGCGTGAGGGGGGCACGAACGCGTGAGTGCGATGTAAGGGGGCAGAGCACGACCAGCAGGCACGAATCCGTCCTTGGCGAAAAACGTCAAGCGGGCATGTTAACCGACCCGTATAGCTTTGCCAGCGTCCTCTGCTTAGGAGTGGAGGCATTTCTCGTTTATTGCCGGTTGCGCGGTGTGTGCACTGAACTTTTGCCCTGGCCGGTAACTCTCGGCTCCGTATAATGCCTGCATATCGCCAGTCTGGCTGGCCCTATTCGGATGTTTTATGACTGAGTCACTCCCTATCGCCGTACTCGGTGGCGGCAGCTTCGGTACCGCCCTGGCCAACCTGCTTGCAGAGAATGGTCAGCGTGTTCTGCAGTGGATGCGCGATCCCGAGCAGGCCGAGCAAATGCGTAACAATGGTGAGAACCCACGCTATCTCAAGGGCGTGAAGCTGCATCCTGGCATCGAACCGACCAGTGATATGCCCATGGCATTGGCGCGCGCCGAACTGGTACTGGTGGCGCTGCCTTCCAGCGCTCTGCGTGATGCCCTGCAGCCGGTCGCTGCACAGTTGGCAGGCAAGATGCTGATTAGCACGACCAAGGGCATCGAGGCCAAAACCTTCAAGCTGATGAGTCAGATCCTTGAGGACATCGCTCCCGACGCTCGCATTGGTGTGCTGTCCGGGCCGAACCTGGCCAAGGAAGTGGCTGATCACGCGCTGACTGCCACCGTCATCGCCAGTGAGGACGAAGCGCTGTGTTCGTGCGTTCAGGAGGCTCTGCATGGTCGCACGTTCCGTGTCTACGCCAGTGCCGACCGCTTCGGTGTGGAACTGGGCGGCGCGCTGAAAAACGTCTATGCCATCATGTCGGGGATGGCGGCTGCGTTGGGCATGGGGGAGAACACCAAGAGCATGCTGATTACCCGGGCCTTGGCCGAGATGACTCGCTTTGCGGTCAAGCTCGGCGCCAACCCCATGACCTTTATGGGGCTGGCGGGTGTTGGTGATCTGATCGTCACCTGTTCCTCGCCCAAGAGCCGTAATTATCAGGTGGGCTTCGCCTTGGGCGAGGGGCTCAGCCTCGAAGAAGCCGTCGAGCGCTTGGGCGAGGTCGCCGAGGGCGTCAACACGCTGCGCGTACTCAAGGCCCGAGCAGAGGAGCTGGAGGTTTACATGCCCTTGGTCGCAGGCCTGTATGCGATTCTTTTCGAAGGGCGCACCCTGGCTCAAGTCATCGAGCTGCTGATGACGGCTGAGCCGAAAACCGATGTCGATTTCATCCCTACTGCGGGTTTCTAAGGAGAGCACCATATGAGCGACGAAAAACGGGATCTGGAGCGCGAGTCAATTCTACTGCGCATGCTGTGGATGGTGATTTTCGTCATTGTCTGGCAACTGGCCGAGCTGGTGCTGGGCGCTGTGGTGTTGTTGCAATTGGGCTATCGCCTGTTCTACGGGGCGCCGAACGCCAGCCTGCTGGGCTTTGGCGACAGCCTCAGTCAGTACCTGGCGCAGATTGGCCGCTTTGGTACCTTCAACACTGACGAGAAGCCCTGGCCCTTCGCCGATTGGCCGACGCCGCGAGCGCCTGATGGTGAAGCAGCACACAGCGTGCCGCCTGCAGCCCATCCTGCGCGTGATGAGGAGCCCAAGCTGTGACGTTATGGTTGCTGCGTCATGGGCAGGCTGAGGTGCATGCTGCCAGTGATGCACAGCGTGAACTGACCGATTTGGGGCGTCAGGAGGCGCTGCAAAGTGCTGCTCATCTACTTGGCCAGCCGCTGGCTGCAATTATCGTCAGCCCTTATGTGCGTGCTCAGCAAACGGCGCAGGTGGTGCGCGAGCGACTGGGTTTCGACGGCTCGATCATCACGGCGCCCTGGCTGACGCCGAGCAGTGATGTACGCGAGGCGATTCGCCAGCTTGATGCCTATTACGGGCAGAATGTGCTGTTGGTGAGTCACCAGCCGCTGATCGGCGAGTTGGGTGGTTTATTGCTCTACGGTCATCGTCAGCAGCCATTGCCCATGCGTACGGCCAGTTTGGCGCAACTGCAGGGCGAGATGATGGCAGCGGGCTCGCTGCAATTGCTGGCTTTGCATCATCCGCACTGATTGCGCAGGCCGCGCCCTGCAATTTCATCCAAGATCCATACGTTCCATGGCGCTACAGTAGGCGCCATGGAGCAGATCAATCACATCCAAAGCAGCTTGCCCGGCGTTCGCCTGATCGACGCCCAATACCGGCGCTTTGCTTTTCCCCGGCACTTTCACCTCGAATACCACGTCGGCATGTTGGTTCAGGGCCAGCATCGTTACGTGTATGGCGGTGAGCGCCGCCATGTCGGCGCGGGCGATGTCTTGCTGATGGCGCCTGAGGGTATTCATGACGGCGCTTGCCTGGATGGATCTGGCTATCGCATTCGGGTTATGGCGTTTGACCCGCATTGGCTCGATGAAGCCAGTCGCACCCTGACCGAGGGGCGCCAGGGGGCGCCCAGATTGACTACGACCAGTTTGCGCCATCCGCTTTTGCAGCAGCGCTTACAGCATTTTCATGCCGCGATGTTCGAGGGTTCGAGGTTGGCCCAGGAGAGCGCGCTCTGGCAGGCGCTGGCGCAATTGCTGGAGATGGGCTCGACATTGTGTATTCAGGAGCCACAACGCGCCTTTGACGTCCGCACCTGGCAGCAACTGCGCGATTGGCTGGAGAGTCGACTGGACGATCCGCCCTCGCTGGAGGAAATCGCCGCATTCTGCGCGATGAGCCCCTGGCAGGCGCTGCGCCGTTTCCGTCAGCACACGGGGCTGCCGCCGCATCAGTGGCTTACTCAATTGCGCCTGCAACGGGCGCTACCGCTGGTATTGGCGGGCGAGTCGCTGAGTGAGATCGCCCTGCGCCTGGGTTTCTATGATCAAGCGCACTTCTCGCGGTTGTTCCGTCGTACCTACGGGCTGCCGCCGGCGCGCCTGCGTCAAGGCTGATAACGCCTCACCCTTCGTCACACCTTCGGATCTGGAGAACACCATGCAGGAGACTTCCGTCTTGCTGTCGCTCGCTGCCGTCTTCGCGGTGGCCCTTGTCAGCCCTGGCCCGGATGTGGCCTTGGTGGTGCGTACGGCCTTGCATCAGGGGCGGCGCGCCGGTTTGCTCAGTGCGCTGGGCTTGGCTTGCGGCATTCTGCTGCACGGCACGCTGGTGCTCAGCGGCGTGGCCCTTGTGCTTAGCCGTACCGAATGGCTTTTCGATCTGATACAAGTTGCGGGTGCCTTGTATCTGGGCTGGCTGGGGATCGGTGCTGTGCGGGCCTGGCGGCAGGGCAGGGGCGGGAACCTGCGCCTGGATGACGAACTGGCGCCGTCGGCCTTCGGCCCCTGGCTGCGCGGGGTCATGACCAACCTGGGCAATCCCAAGGCGCTGGTGTTCTTCCTGGCACTGCTTAGCAGTTTGGTGCCAGCGGATATGTCGCTGCCGGGCAAGATTGCCTGCGCAGCGCTGCTGTTTGGTCTGAGCCTGTGTTGGTTCAGCGTGCTTGGGCTGCTCCTCAGTCGCCCGTTGATGCGTCAGCACTTGCTGCAGATCGCGCCGACCATCGATGTTGTCTGTGGGGTGGTGTTCTTGTTGGTAGCTGGGAGCATCTTTGTGCGGCTGCTGCTGGCGATCTGACCGGTGTGTCGTCATTGATGGCTGTTACGCTCATTGTCCGCTGATGGGGGCTGCTGGAGAATCGACGGATGTTTTCCTGCCGGAGTCGTGCATGTCGTCGCCGATCTTCTTTGCCCATGCCAACGGCTTCCCTTCGGCCACCTACAGCAAACTCTTTGCTGAGTTGGCGCCGGATTATCGGGTATTGCACCTTGAACAGCATGGCCATGACCCCGCGTTTCCGGTCGATGACAACTGGAACAATCTGGTCGATGAGTTGCTGCATCATTTGCGTGCGCTTGATGAGCCGGTCTGGGGCGTTGGCCATTCGCTCGGTGGCGTGCTGCATTATCACGCCGCACTGCGTTGCCCGGAGTTATATCGCGGCGTGGTGATGCTCGACTCGCCGGTGCTGACGTTTGCCGATCGCCTGGTCATTCGCATGGCCAAGCGCTTTGGGTTGATCGATCGCATCACCCCGGCTGGACGTACCCTCGGGCGGCGTGAGGCGTTTGTCGACCTGGCCGAGGCGCGAGAGTATTTTGCTGGCAAGTCGCTGTTTCGGCGTTTTGATCCTGACTGCCTGGAGGCATACGTGCGTCATGGCCTCAAGCCTGCGGAGCAGGGCCTGCGTCTGCGTTTCGATCCGGCAACCGAAATCAGTATCTACCGTAGCGTGCCGCACACCGCGCCAGGTGCGGTGCGTCAGCTCGTGGTGCCACTGGCCATGGTGCGCGGGCGTGATAGTCGGGTGGTATTGCCGCATCATGCGCGTGCACTGCGGCAACTGCCGCATGCGCAATACCATCAATTGCCGGGCGGGCATATGTTTCCGTTGGAGTTCCCGCAGGACACTGCAGCCCTGCTGCGTAAACTTTTTACAGGTTGGGATCGCACACAGGAGGTTTCTGCATGACAACCCAGGTCGAGGAGGTGCGCCTGCGTTTGCCGCATATCGAGCTGGCGGCGCATTTGTACGGTCCCGAGGATGGTCGCCCGGTCATCGCTTTACACGGCTGGCTGGATAACGCCGCGAGTTTTGCGCGGCTGGCGCCGCGCTTGCAGGGCGTGCGGATAGTCGCCCTGGATTTTGCCGGGCATGGGCACTCCGACCACCGTGCGCCTGGCTCGGACTACGCACTGTGGGCTTACGCCCATGACGTACTGACCGTCGCCGAGCAATTCGGCTGGCAGCGTTTCTCCCTGCTGGGGCATTCCATGGGGGCTATCACGGCCGTGCTATTGGCGGGGGCGATGCCCGAGCGTATCGAGCGACTGGCGCTGATTGACGGTCTCTTACCCTACACCGCCGAGGCTGAGCAGGCACCGAGCAAATTGGGTGAGGCGCTACGCGCCAAGCTGGCGCTGGCGAACAAACGCAAGCCGGTCTATAGCGAGATGGGGCGGGCCGTAAAGGCGCGGATGAAAGGGGTTGGGGCGGTCAGTTACGAAGCCGCACAACTGCTGGCAGCGCGTGGCTTGATGCCGGTGCCTGGTGGTTACACCTGGCGTACCGATGCGCGCCTGACCTTGCCGTCGCCTTTGCGCTTGAGCCAAGCCCAGGCACTGGCTTTCGTACAGGCACTGGCATGCCCGGTGAGCCTGGTGCTGGCCGAGCAGGGCATGCTATTGGCTCAGCCAGCGCTGAGAGAACTGCTGGAAACCCTGCCGTTTACGATTCACCGTTTGCCAGGGGGGCATCATCTACACTTGGATGACGAGGTTGGCGCGCAGCGTGTAGCGGATTGTTTCAATCCATTCCTGGGCTCGCCTTGACTTGCCTGCGCCCCTGGGGAAAGGTGTGGCCGTCTGCCATGGAGGATTGCATGATTACCCCGTTCATTCGCGCCAACTCTCACGCTCATGATGCCTTGAGCCTAGCGCTGCACGACTTGCCGATGTTGGTCCGATGAGGTGCCGCGTGCGCGGGTGCCTGTTTGTGATCGCTGCACTGAGCAGCGCTGCTGTCTTGGCTGCCGATTTGCCCGGCAGTCGTGATCTCGATGTGCTGCCGCGCGTTGCCGCGAGCAATATCGTCGCCTTTCAAGCCAGTGAAGATGCCGAGCGCATTTACCCCCAGGGAGCCGTTCGCCGTATCAGCGGGCGTTTGCGCTATGAGCGCGAGGTGCTGACGCAGGGGCGTTTCCAGGCCGTCACCTATGAACTGCCAGCCACTCACAGTGCCGACCAGGTTTTCACCGAAGCACGGCAGAGCCTGCATGCAGCGGGGGCTGAGTTGCTGTACTGGTGCCAGGGGCGTGACTGTGGTGCGAGCAGCTTGTGGGCCAACTCGGTGTTCGGTAACTCCACACTTTATGGTTCCGATAACCAGCAGGCTTATGCGCTGCTGCGTTTGGCCGAGCCACAGCATGACAGCCTGGTGGCGCTGTACAGCATCACGCGGGGTAATCGCCGTGCCTACCTGCATGCCGAGCAACTCGACGCCAAGGCCCCGCTCGGGAACTTGCTGCCAACCCCTGCGACCCTGCTTCGGCAGTTACGTGAGGACGGTCAACTGCAATTGCCGACCGACGCGCTACCGGATGCGGCTTGGCTTGAGCTTTTGGGGCGCAGCCTCAATCTCGACAGCACGCTGCGCGTCAGTTTGAGCGGCGAGGACGCCGAGACCTGGCGCGAAGGGCTGGTCGCTCAGCGCGTGCGTGAAGCACGACTGGAGCTAGGTGAAGCGGGCGATGGCGCACTGCAGGTTCGCCTGTTGCGCTGAAGTCGGGAAGTTCGCTACAAGCATTGTCCAGAGCGCCCATCTCGGGCGCTTTGTCGTTAATGAGGAGTTTCGCAGCCATGGCCACCAATGATCGGCTGCTGGTACAGATTCTATTGCTGGCGCTGTTTGCCGCCAGCTTGTGGGTGCTTGCGCCGTTCTGGTCGGCGCTGTTCTGGGCGGCGTTATTGGCGTTCGCCAGTTGGCCGCTGATGCGCTGGCTGAGTTTGCGGCTCGGGGGGCGTCTGTCACTCGCGGCGGGTATCCTCACCGGTTGCTGGGTGGTATTGGTGGCCGTGCCGCTGGTTTGGCTGGGCTTCAATCTGGCCGACCACATCAAGGATGCCAACGCACTGGTCAAGGATCTCCAAGTCGATGGTCTGCCGTCGCCACCAGCCTGGCTGGGCAGCCTGCCGTTGATAGGTGGGCGTCTGGTGGAGATATGGACCACCATCGATCAGCAGGGCGCGGCTTTTTTCGATACGTTGCGACCTTACCTCGGGCAGGTGGGTAACTGGCTGCTGGCGCGTAGCGCCCGGATCGGCGGCGGTATGGTCGAGTTGGCGCTGAGCCTGGTGCTGGTGTTTTTCTTCTATCGCGATGGGCCGCGTCTGGCGGTGTTCGTGCATAGCCTGTTGCAGCGCCTGATCGGTGGGCGTGCCGACCATTATCTGGATCTGGTGGCCGGCACGGTGCAGCGTGTGGTCAATGGCGTGATCGGTACTGCGGCGGCGCAGGCGTTGTTGGCGTATATCGGTTTCTTTATCGCGGGCGTGCCTGGAGCGTTGCTGCTGGGGGTGCTGACTTTTGGCTTTAGCCTGATCATGATTCCGCCGTTGATCTGGGGGCCTGCGGTGGCCTGGTTGATATGGCAGGGCGAGATCGGTATGGCGATTTTCCTCGGTATCTGGGGCTTCTTCGTCATCAGCGGGGTGGACAACATCCTCAAACCCTACCTGATCAGTCGCGGCGGTAACCTGCCGCTGGTCGTGGTGTTGCTCGGCGTGCTCGGCGGCATTCTGGCATTCGGTTTCATGGGGCTGTTCCTGGGGCCGACCTTGCTGGCCGTGGCCTACAACCTGCTTACCGACTGGGTGGCAGACAAGGCGCCACCTGTCGACGCAGCGCTCGACAAGCCGCTGCCTGGTGAGGAGTCGCGTGGCTGACTCAGTCGCTGGCTGGCGGGTTTCACCCGCCTTACGGTTACGGTCTAGCTGCGTTCGTGCTCGTACTTGTCCAGCGTCTCGCGGGCGATCTGACGGCCTAGCATGATCAGCTCCGGCGCCTTGTAAAACTCGAAGAAGCGGCACACCCGCTTGGGTACGTTGATCAAAATGTCCGGCGGGTAGCCTGCGATCTTGTACTGCGCCAGTGATGTCTGCATCACTTCGAAGCTCTGGTTGACCAGTTCCAGCAAGGAGGCCGGTCCGCTGAGTTCGGCCACATGCGAGCCGCTGGCCGATTTTGGTGTCGCGTCGTCGGCGTCGTCGTCGCGACTCGGCGCCGCTGCCGGGGCGATGGCATCGGCGCGTTGTTGTTCGTGCGCCAGTAGCAACATGTCATCCTCGTTCTTGCGGCGAAAACTTGGTAGCCGTGAACCCAGGTTGCTCATCAGTTGGTCGATGCGCCCTTTGAGTGCCGCCGGGCGCTCGATGACAGGGAGCTGATAGTGAGCCTGGTTGGTGGCGTTAAGATTCACTGCAACGATCAGGTCGCAGTGGCTGGAAACCACCGGCACGATCGGCAGCGGATTGAGCAAACCGCCATCGACCAGCATGCGCTTGCCCTGAATTACCGGGGTGAACAGGCTGGGAATAGCTGCCGAAGCGCGCATGGCCTGGTGCAGGCAGCCTTCCTGGAACCAGATTTCCTGCTGGTTGGTAAGGTCGGTGGCCACAGCGGTGAAGGGGATCGACAATTGTTCGATATCGATGTCGCCAACGATCTCGTGAATGCGCCCGAAGACGCGTTCGCCACGGATGGCACCGAGGCGGAAGCTGACATCGAGCAGGCGCAGCACATCCAGATAGTCCAGGCTTTCCGTCCACTGGCGGTATTCCTTGAGCTTGCCTGCTGCGAAAATCCCACCGACCACGGCGCCCATCGAGCAACCGGCGATGCAGCCGATCTCGTAGCCGCGCGCCTGTAGTTCCTCTATCACGCCGATATGGGCGTAGCCTCGGGCGCCGCCGGAGCCCAGCACCAGTGCTACTTTCTTGCTCATGCGATGACTCCCTCCAAGTTCTACACTGACCATACCTGCCGTAATGCCATGCGCCAAGGCGGCTTTTGCTAGAATCCGCCGCCAGTCGTCCCTGCGGAGCATGCTCATGAGCGAGCCCATTCGTTTGACCCAGTACAGCCATGGCGCCGGCTGTGGCTGCAAGATTTCCCCCAAAGTGCTGGAAGTGATCCTTGCGGGCAGTGGCGCGCAGAATCTTGATCCGCGTCTGTGGGTCGGCAATGCCTCGCGTGACGATGCAGCGGTCTACGCCATCGATGAGGAGCGTGGTGTGGTATCGACCACCGATTTTTTCATGCCCATTGTCGATGACCCCTTTGACTTCGGGCGCATTGCCGCCACCAACGCCATCAGCGACATCTACGCCATGGGGGGCGATCCATTGATGGCCATTGCCATTCTCGGCTGGCCCGTCAATGTGCTGGCCCCGGAAGTGGCGCGCGAGGTGATTCGCGGTGGCCGCGCCGTGTGTGACGAAGCAGGCATCCCCTTGGCTGGCGGGCATTCGATCGATGCGCCGGAACCGATTTTCGGGCTGGCCGTTACCGGCATGGTGGAAAAGCGTTATATGAAGCGCAATGACACCGCCACGCTTGGCTGCAAGTTGTACCTAACCAAACCACTGGGGATCGGCATTCTCACCACCGCAGAGAAAAAGGCCAAATTGCGTGATGAAGATGTAGGGTTGGCGCGTGACTGGATGTGCACCCTGAACAAGCCCGGCAGTCGTTTCGGCAAGCTCGACGGGGTGCGGGCCATGACCGATGTGACGGGCTTTGGCTTGCTCGGTCACCTGGTGGAAATGGCCGACGGTAGTGGTTTGAGTGCTCGTGTCGAGTTCGCCCGTGTGCCACGTCTGGCCAGTGTCGAGCACTACCTGATGCAAGGCTGTGTGCCGGGCGGTACGTTGCGCAACTTCGACAGCTACGGCGAGCGCATCGCGCCGCTGCCCGAGTTGGCCAAGCTGCTGTTGTGCGACCCGCAAACCAGTGGCGGTTTGCTGATCGCGGTAGAGCCGCAGGGCGAGGCCGAGTTTCTCCGCGTGGCTGCCGAGCTTGGTCTGCAACTAAGCCCCATCGGCGAACTGGCCGAGCGACAGCGTTACGCGGTCGAGGTGTGCTAATGCGCGAGAACTGCACCGATTTTAGCGATCTGTTTCTGCACGACCGGCCCATGATGGATACCCGAGCACCGGTGGAGTTCGTCAAAGGCGCTTTCCCTGGCGTGGTCAATTTGCCGTTGATGACCGATATCGAACGGCAGAAGGTTGGCACCTGTTACAAACAGCAAGGCCAACAGGCAGCCATCGAACTTGGTCATCAATTGGTCAGCGGCATCACCAAGGCTGAGCGCATCGAAGCCTGGGCCGCTTTCGCCAGGGCCAATCCTGACGGCTATCTGTACTGTTTTCGCGGTGGCCTGCGCTCGCAAATCGTCCAGCAGTGGCTCAAAAGCGAGGCTGGCATCGACTATCCGCGTGTTGCCGGTGGTTACAAGGCCATGCGCAACTTCCTGCTGCATACCACTGATCAAGCGGTGCAGGAGTGTGAGTTCGTACTGGTGGGCGGTATGACCGGTACCGGTAAGACCGAGGTGATCAGTCAGCTCGGTAACGCGCTGGATCTGGAGAACCATGCCAATCACCGGGGCTCTAGCTTCGGCAAACACGCCAGCGCGCAACCGGCGCAGATCGATTTTGAGAATGCCCTGGCCATTGATCTGCTCAAGCGCCGCGCCCGTGGTCAGCAGCAGTTCGTGCTGGAAGACGAAGCGCGCCTGATTGGCCGTTGTTCGCTACCTTTGCCACTGTATCAGGGCATGCAGCAGTACCCCTTGGTGTGGCTTGAAGACAGTGTGGAAAATCGCGTAAGCCGCATCTTGCAGGCTTATGTGGTCGATCTGTGCGCCGAGTTTGTCGCACTGCAAGGCGAACAGGCCGGTTTCGAGACATTCGCCGCGCGCTTGCGTGAGAGCCTGGCCAACATTACTCGTCGGCTGGGTGGCGAACGCTACCAACGCCTTGCCGCGATCATGGATCAGGCGCTGGCCGAGCAGGCGCATGACGGTCAGGTCGAGACACATCGTGGCTGGATCGAAGCCTTGCTGGTTGAGTACTACGATCCTATGTATGTGTTCCAGCGCGAGAGCAAGGCCAGTCGTATTGAGTTTGCTGGTGAGCAGGAGGCGGTGGTGGCGTACCTGAGTCAGCGAAACGCTTCGTGAGTCGGGCACTTTCGCCGGGGTGTAGCGTCTTAAAGTGGGCCAAATCCGTAGTCATATCCGTTCGAGGAGTGTGGTCGATGAAACATTGGATCTGTTTGCCGCTGCTGGCGGTCGCACTGACCGGCTGTGCCGGTAAAACCGTTTATCGTGATACCTGTGCCAACCAACTGGATGCGGCCTGGAAGGAACTGAGCATCGCCGAAGCCGAAGGTTTTGCCGGCACAGTGAGCTACTCCAAGGCCCTGTCGCTTTTGACCGCCGCCAAGACGCAGCAGCAGTTCGAGGCCTACGAGGGTTGCACCAGCAAGTCGGAACGTGCACGGTTTTACATCCGTGAATCGCGGGCGGGGCGCTGATGAAGCTTGATTTCTCTGCTTTGAGCCCGCTGGAGGCCTACCGTTGGCTGGCTTCTAGCGTTACCCCGCGTCCTATCGCCTGGGTTTCTACGCGCTCGCCTGAGGGCGTGGCCAATCTCGCTCCGTTTAGTTTTTTTCAAGTCATCAGCGATAACCCGCCAACCCTGCTGATCAACGTCAATACCCGTGATGACGGTAGCCTCAAGGACAGTTTGCGTAATGCTCAGGCCAGCGGTGAGCTGGTGGTGCAATTGGTCAGCTATGCCCAGGTCGAGGCGATGAATGCCAGCGCTGCGGTATTGCCTCCCGAGGTTAGCGAGTTTGCCCAGTGCGCAATCGCGAGTCAGCCATGCGAACTCGTACAGGTGCCGAGGGTGGTTGGGGCGCCAGTGGCTTTCGAGTGCCGCGTGGCGCAAATCCAGCCCTATCCGGCGCAGCGCCCCAACTGCCATCTCATCTTCGCCGAGGTTCTACTGGCGCATATCGATGATGCTGTGCTCAATGAACAGGGGCGTATTGATCCAGAGAAGCTCGACTTGGTCGGGCGCTTGGGCGGCAGCGCCTATTGCCGCACCACCGAGCGGTTCCAATTGCAACGTCCCTGACGGCGGTGTGCTAAAAACGACATCGTTTTAGCTATTAAGGTCAAACTTTTGCCTAATGGCTTGTCGCCAGTAGCTCAAGACTCCTAATGTCAGCCTTTGGCCGTTCAGGGGAGTGGAGGCGATGGCAGCGTCGTTGAGCAGTCGCGTGGCCAGTTTGAGCACTGTCAGCAAGCTGATGCTGGGTTTTGCCCTTGTGCTGGCGCTCACAGCGTTGGTGGCATTGGCGGGGCTGCTGGCGTTACGCGAAGTTAATGCAGGTGCTGAACGCTTGGAGCGCATGAGTGCACTGAGCGATCAGGTGCTGCGTATGCGCGTTATTGAACAGGGCTTCGCGCTGAGTGGCGACAAGCAGCAGGCTGAGCGCCTTGAGCAGCAGGCTGAGCGTATCGTAGAAAACAGCCAGGCTTTGCGCCAAGAGTTGGACGCCGCCAGTGCTGAGGCCTTGGTGCAGTTAGATCCGTTACTGACGCAGTACCGCGCGGTGTTCAAGCACTACGTGGCGCAGACCGATGGCATGCAGCTATCGCTCGATGCTGCAGGCTGGCTGGTGGTGAGCGCTTCGAACAGCCTTGACTTGCTGCAGGAGGGGCTGACCGAAGACGGTATCGATCTGCTCAAGTCGAGCCAGACTCAGCCGGGTGAGCTATCGGTACAGCAGGCCGTGGAGGTGGGCAAGGTTCATCAGCTCTTGCTGAAGGCACTGGAACAGGCACGACAGCGCTTGGAGAACAGTCGCCGCAGTGGCGAGGTCGCCGCGGAGCAGATCGCCGAGGCTGCCCAGGCACAGCAGCTTGCGAGCAGTTTGCGCGATGCCTTGGAAGACCCCGGCTACTCGTCGATTTTGGGCGACGTGGTGGTTAACGTCGATTCCTTCAATGAGCGCCTGAAGGAATATTCCGACCTGCTGCAGCAACAGAAGCAAGATTACCGACAGATGCTGGAAAGCGCCGAGGCCATGCTGGCTCAGCTTGAGCGAGCGCAAAGTATTCAACGCGAAGTGATGCATGGTGAGCAGCGCACCAGCAGTGGGTTGATCGTATTGGTCGCGGCACTGGCCTTGCTGCTGGGCCTATGTGCGGCGCTCCTTATCAGCAAGTTGATCGTGAGTCCCTTGCGACAGGTGATCGCTCAGGCTGAGCGTATTGCCGCGGGCGATCTGAGTGTGCAACTAGACGTGACGCGTAGCGATGAGGTGGGCCAGTTATTGGCGGCGATGCAAGTCATGGCCAGCAACCTGCGCGATATGGTCGGCCGTCTGCAAGGCGGGGTACAGCGTATATCCGCCTCAGCTGAAGCGCTCTCAGCCATCACCGAGCAGACGCGCCAGGGTGTTAACGGGCAGAAATCGGAAACCGACCAGGTCGCCACGGCCATGAGCCAGATGGCGGCTACGGTGCATGAGGTCGCGCGTAACGCCGAGGTGGCGGCCATGGCCACGCGTAATGCCGAGGCGCGTGTAAGCGATGGCAGTGAGGTGGTCGGGCAGACGCGCCTGCGTGTCGATCAACTGGCCAGTGCCATGGAGGCGACGACAGCGAGCATTGCCAGCTTGAGTCAGGATGCACAACGTATTGAGGCGGTGCTCGACGTGATCAAAAGTGTTGCCGAGCAGACCAATCTACTGGCGCTCAATGCTGCGATTGAAGCAGCGCGAGCCGGCGAGCAGGGCCGTGGCTTTGCCGTGGTCGCTGATGAGGTGCGAGCGTTGGCGCGGCGCACACAGCAATCGACCGCCGAGATTGAGGCGCTGATCGTCACGCTGCGCGAGGGCACTCAGCGCGCCGTGCAAGACATGCAGCAAAGCGCCAGCCTGGTGACTCACACCGTGACCGATGCGAACCAGACCGAGAGTGCTTTGAACGCCATTTCCACAGCGGTGGCGCAGATATTCGAGATGAATCAGCAGATCGCCGCTGCCGCCGAGCAACAAACCGCTGTGGCTGAGGAAATCGATCGTAGCGTGACCTCCATTCGTGACATCGCTGATCAGTCGGCGTTAGCGATGGACGAAACGGCGCAGGCCAGTACGCAGCTAGCCGATCTAGGGCGTGAGTTGCAGGGCCTGGCTGGGCAATTCAGGTTCTGAATACAGCGCGCTGCGCGGCTGAAAGAGCGCTGCCATCACAGTTTCGTCAGCAAAGATTACGTGGCGCTTTGCCAGGTTCGCCCAGCCCAGTAGCATCGGTAGTCTGGATCTGGGGAGCCGATGATGCGAACTAAACTCGATGCCTGTCTCGATGCGGTCAACCATGTGCTGCTGGGCAAGGAGGGGCAGGTACGTCTGGCTCTGGCCTGCTTGCTGGCGCGGGGGCATTTGTTGATCGAAGATTTGCCCGGCATGGGCAAAACCACACTCAGCCACGCGCTGGCCCGTGTACTGGGGCTGAGCTTTCAGCGTATCCAGTTCACTTCAGATCTGTTGCCGGGCGATATTCTCGGTACTTCGGTGTTCGACAAGGACAGCGGACAGTTCGTTTTTCATCCAGGGCCGATTTTCGCCGAGCTGATCTTGGCCGATGAGATCAACCGCGCCACCCCGAAAAGTCAGAGTGCTCTGCTCGAAGCCATGGAAGAAGGGCAGGTGACCATCGAGGGCGCCACGCGCCTTTTGCCGGAGCCTTTCTTTGTGATCGCCACTCAGAACCCGGTGAGCAGTGGCGGCACCTATGCGCTGCCCGAGTCGCAGCTCGATCGTTTTCTTATGCGTCTGTCGCTGGGATATCCGGCGCAGGCGGCTGAGCGGGCGCTGCTTCTGGGGGATGCGCGACGTGATCTGCTGCCGCGTCTCGAACCCATACTCGATCATGCCGAACTGGCGCGCCTGCAGGCTGAGGTGCCCAAGGTTCGAGCCAGTGATGCGTTGGTGGACTACGTGCTGCGCCTGGTCGAAGCAACCCGCAGCCAGCCGCAGTTTGCCTGGGGCCTGTCGCCCCGTGCCAGCCTGGCCTTGTTGGCAGCGGCGCGGGCTTGGGCATTGCTGGCCGAGCGCGACTATGTGATCCCCGAGGATGTGCAGGCCGTATTGCCCTCGGTGGCAGGCCATCGTCTGCGCGAGCGCGCCGACCCGACCGGTCACGGCGGTGGTGCCTTGGTGCAGTGGCTGCTGCGTGAGGTTCCGGCGCTCTGATGCTGGCCTCGCTCAAGCCTTATTGGCGCCGCTGGCTGGCCCGGCGCATGCCGGCTGCAGCCAGCGTACGTCTCAATCAGCGGCGCATCTTCATCGTGCCGTCTGGGGTGGGTGTGGCATTCGGCCTGGTGTTGCTCTTGATGCTTTTGGTGGCGATCAACTATCAGAACAGTCTGGCGTATGCGCTGACCTTCCTGCTGGCCGCGATATTCGTGGTGGCCATTTTGCATACCTATCGCAACCTGGCTTCTTTGGTGCTCAAGGCTGGAGGTGGGCGCGCGGTTTTCATGGGGGAGCAGGCCATGTTCCGTGTGCGCCTGGAGAGTCTGGGGCGTGAACACCAGGCTGTGGCGCTGGGCTGGCCGCCGGCGCAATTACAACAGGTCGACGTAGCCGCCAATGGGGTGAGCGAAGTGCAACTGAGCCTGAGCGCCGAGCGGCGTGGCTGGTTGCGGGCACCACGTCTATGCGTTGAGAGCCGTTTCCCGTTGGGGTTGCTGGTTGCCTGGAGCTGGGTCGACTTGGATCAGTCGGTGTTGGTCTATCCGCGTCCGCTTGCCGGTGAGTTACCGCTGGCTGCTGGTGCCAGCGAAGACGAAGAGCAAGGCCTGCAGGCGCGAGGCCAGGGCGCGGACGACTTTCAGGGCTTGCGCGGCTATCAGCCCGGCGATTCCAAGCGGCGCCTGGCATGGAAGGCATACTCGCGTGGCCACGGTTTGCAGGTAAAAGACTTTGCCTCTCTGGCAGGGCGTGATCTGTGGCTGGACTTCGACAGCTTGGTGGGTGATGTCGAAACGCGTTTGTCGCTGCTCAGTCATTGGGTGGTGCAACTTGCCGAACGCCAGCAGCCATTTGGCCTGCGCCTGCCGAGGGTAACGATGGAGCCTGATCAAGGTGACGCGCATCGCGAGGCTTGTTTGCGTGCACTGGCTCTGTTCGGTGAGGTAGCGGCATGAGCGCGGCATTGATTCCGCGCATTGCCCTGATCTGGCTGCTGGTGGCCCAGGTATTGGTGATTCTGCCGCATTTGCTGCATTTGCCGCTCTGGGTGGTCGGGCTGTGGCTGCTGGCTGCCGTTTGGCGTATCCAGATTTTCCGTATGCGCCTGCGCTACCCCGGCGGCTTGGCCAAGGGGGCGCTTTTGCTGGCCGTGCTAGCAGGCATCCTGCTGTCACGCGGTACGCTGATCGGGCTCGATGCCGCCGTGGTGCTGTTGATCAGTACATTCATCCTCAAACTGGTGGAAATGCAGACGCGGCGTGACGCCTTGGTGTTGATCTTTCTCGGCTTCTTCTGTGTGGTCACGGCTTATCTGTTCGATGACGGCATCGTTGCGGCGCTTTATAGCCTGTTGCCGACCTTGGCTCTATTAGCGGCGCTGGTTGGCTTGCAGCAGAGCGCCTTTGCTGCAAGGCCCTGGGCAACACTGCGGCTGGCCGCGAGCCTAATGTTGCAAGCGGTGCCGCTGATGCTGCTGTTGTTCCTGTTCTTTCCCCGGTTGGGGCCGTTGTGGAGCTTGCCTATGCCAAGCGACAAGGGCGTCACCGGGCTTTCCGACAGTATGGAGCCTGCGGAAATTGCCGAGCTCAGCCGCTCGCCTGAGTTGGTGTTTCGGGCCAGTTTTACGGGGGCGATTCCTCCCCGTGAGCAGCTCTACTGGCGTGCGCTTACGTTGGAGCGTTTCGATGGCAGGCGCTGGTCGCAGTCCGGTTATGCAGCTATCCCGCGGGCGCCTGAGTGGCAGCAACGCGGTGAGGCGATCGATTACAGCATCATCATGCAGGCCAGCGGCAAGCCTTGGCTGTTGACCCTCGATGTTGCCGAGGCCGGTGCTGAAAATAGCCGCATGATGAGCGACTTTCGCTGGCAACGTGTGCGCCCGGTCGATCGCCCGTTGCTATACCAGGCACGCTCATGGCCGCAAGCACTGCGTGAGCCGCAGGCCGACGCCGCGATGCTGCGCCGAGCGCTGCAGTTGCCAGCCGAGGGCGACCCGCGCAGTCGCCAATGGGCAGCAGAGCTGCGCCGCGAGTATGCCGATGATCAAGCGCTGGTGACGGCGCTACTGAGCCATTTCAACCGCGAACCCTATGTCTATACCCTGCGCCCACAACCGTTGGGGCGTGACAGCATCGATGAATTTCTCTTCGACACACGCCGCGGCTTTTGTGCTCACTATGCCGGGGCGATGACCTTCGTGCTGCGCGCGGCAGGGGTTCCGGCGCGCGTGGTAACTGGCTATCAAGGCGGTGAGCCGAACCCCGACGGCAACTATGTGCAGGTGCGTCAGTTCGATGCTCATGCCTGGGTCGAGTACTGGGTGCAGGGGCAGGGCTGGCGCAGCGTTGACCCCACCTTTCAAGTCGCGCCGCAGCGTATCGAGCAGGGCCTGGCTGAAGCGCTCGGTGCCGACGAGCGTTTTCTCGATGATCAGCCCTTCTCACCGTTGCGCTACCGTGAACTGGCCTGGCTCAACGAACTGCGTCTGCAATGGGACAGTCTCAACTATGGCTGGCAGCGCTGGGTGCTTGGCTATCAGGGCGAGCAGCAGGTGCAGTTGCTCCAGAGCTGGCTGGGCAACCTTGACTGGCAACGCCTGGCGCTGGCACTGCTGAGCATCGGTGGGCTGCTATTGGGGGCACTGGCACTGTGGCTGCTCAAACCCTGGCAACAGCGGCGTGACCCCATGCAGGCGCTGTTTGGACGCTTCGAGCGCTTGCTCTATCGGCAGGGGTTACGTCGGGCGCCCGGCGAGGGCGCGCGCGCCTTCTCCGAGCGCGCGGCAGGTGCCTTGCCGGAACAGGCTGCGGCGATCCGCCATTTCGCCAACTGTTTCGAACGTCAGCAGTATGCCGAGACGAGCAGCGCACCGGGTGAGCTTCGCGAGGCGCTACGTGCGCTACGTCGAGCCATGCCTTGGCGGGCCGCGCGCAGGCATTTGGGAGAACCGCGATGACAAGTACCGTAGAGCGGGACATTGCTCGCATCCTTAGTGTGCAGGTGCGCCTGTATGCCTGTCGCGAGCGATTGCTGGCGGTGACCGATGATGAGGCTTTGCATGATCTGCGCATTGCATTGCGCCGTTTGCGCAGCATTCTCCGGCCATTACGCGGGTTGCCCGGCGTGGCACTGCTGGAGCAGACGGCGGGTGCCTTGGGGCGACTGAGTGGCCCGGTGCGTGACCGCGAGGTGCTTCTGAACCAATTGCAGCAACTTGGGTATGCGCAGCAGGCCCAGGCGATGGCCGGCATGCGCCAGAGTCACTATCGCGTGATCGCCGAGTCGTCTGAATTACGTGAACTGCTGGCGCTGCTTGACGCCTGGCCTGGCCGCTGGCGTCAGGCTGAGCGAGAGGGGCAGCTCAATGGCCTGAACAAGCGCATCCGGCGCCAACTGCATAAACAGCAAGGGCGATTGGCGCGGGCCCTGCGTGAGCCGCAGCAGGATCGTCATGAGTTGCGGTTGTTGATCAAGCGGGTGCGTTATGGCGCTGAGGCCTATGTTCGACAAAGTGCTATCAATGCTGCTGCGCTGAAGCGTTTGAGGTCGGCGCAGAGCGCTCTGGGTGATTGGCATGATCGCCTGCAATGGCTGGCTCTGGCCGAGAGCGAGCCAGGCTTGCACGCATGTCAGCCACTGTGGCGCGAGGCGCTGGCGGTTAAGGCCGAGCAGGCCGACGTGGCGCTGCTGAGGTTGCTGGGCGATTTCCCGCTGGATGAATAAGCGACATTCTCGCCGAAAATTTGCCCGATATGCCGTGCCAGCCGATGGACCTCTTCATTTAAGATCAGGGGCATTTTTATGAATCGAGGTCGTCATGACGTTCAGTGAGTTGCTTCAAGCAGTGCGTACACAACCCGATGCAGTGGTCATTCCCGCTAGCTGGGCACAGGGACGCGCCGGTTTCGGCGGGTTGGTCGTGGCGCTAGCCTATGAGGCGATGCGTGCTCAAGTGCCTGAAGGACGTCCAGTACGTTCGCTGGCAATTACTTTCGTCGGGCCTGTTGCACCAGAAGCACCGGTAAGCTTTGTGGCTGAGGTCTTGCGTGAGGGTAAGGCGGTCAGTCAGATGGCCTTGCGGGTTTTGCAAGACGGTCAGGTGGTGACATTGGTGCAGGGTAGCTTTGGCGCATCGCGCGCCTCGGTCGTGGATGTCGCGCCGTTGCCTGCGCCGCAGATCGAACCTGCTGAGCGCTGCCAGGAGTTGCCTTACATTCCCAGCGTGACCCCCGAATTTACCCGCCACCTGGCAATACGTTGGGGCATTGGCGGAGTACCTTTCAGCAACACCAAGTCCCGGCAGATGGGGGGGTGGGTACGCCTGCGAGAGGAAACACTGACGCAGCCAGAGGCGCTGAGTGAGGCTCATCTACTGGCTTTGGTCGATGCCTGGCCTCCTGCTGTGCTGCCTCATTTGCAGGCTCCAGCACCGGGTAGTTCGTTGACCTGGACGATCGAGTTTGTGCAGCCTCTGCCAGAGCTGGTGAGTACAGACTGGTGCCTGTACCGCGCAGAGATCGAACATGCGCGTGACGGTTACGGCCATGTCGCCGCCGCGTTGTGGGGGCCAACGGGCGAGTTGATTGCCCTGAGTCGGCAAACAGTCACGGTGTTTGCCTGAGCCCGGCAGCGCGTTCAGGTGTGGCGCCGCAAAACCACGGCTGCGCGCCAACTGAGCAGACTCAAGGCAATGGGCAGCGTACTGAGCGTCCCTATGCCGGTGAGTAGCAAGGCTGCAGCGAGTACCAGAAATAGCCCAGCCAACACCTGCGAAGCGTAGCGCTCTGGTTGGCTCCGGGGTATGTATCTGTCGTGTGTTATGTGCATGTCGCATTCCTCCATAACATGCAGCGAGTCTAGGCCGCTGCGTGTTAATGGACGAATGAGTCCTGCCTATGGCTGGCATAGCCTTTTGGCTTTTAGCGCAGGCGTGCAGGCCTCATGCTGTCAAAGCTTGAGCTGACGAATCGCCTGGTTGAGCTGCCCGGCGAGTTCAGCCAGTTGCTGGCTGGTTGCGGCTGATTCCAGCGTCTGACCGACTGTCTGCTCGGTGACATCGCGAATGCCGACGACCGAGCGGCTCATTTCTTCGGCGACCTGGCTCTGCTGGTTCGCGGCCACGGCAATCTGCGTATTACTGTCGCGCATCAGGGCTACCGCAGCAGTGATGGCCGCCAGTGATTCTCCGGCTTCATGCGCCAGTTGCACGCAGTGATTGGCGTTTTCCGAGCTTTCGCGCATGAACTCCACCGCGTCGCGCGTGCCGCCCTGGAGATTGCCGATCATCTGCGTGATTTCATCGGTGGAATCTTGGACGCGTTTGGCCAGATTGCGAACTTCATCGGCGACCACGGCAAAGCCACGGCCCATTTCGCCCGCACGCGCGGCCTCGATGGCAGCATTGAGCGCCAGCAGGTTGGTTTGCTCGGCAATGCCGTGGATGACGCCAACCACACGGCTGATGTGCTGGCTGTCCTCAGCCAGGCGTTCGATGCTGCCGGCACTCTGACGTACGCCCTGAGATAAAGCGGCAATGGACTGTTCGACGCGTTCGACGACGTTTTGCCCGGCGCGGGCCAAGTGATCGGCATTGAGCGACTGATCGCGGGTAGTGCCGGCATGATCGGCAATATGCTGCACCGTCGCTGACATCTCGTTGATTGCCGTGGCGGCCTGATCGGTCTCGCTCTGCTGGGCGAGCATGCCCTGGCGCACACGAACCATACGATTTGCCAGGCTGCTGGTGCCGCTATCGAGATCGGCGGCGACCTTGCCCACGGTACCCACTACACGTTGATAGCCAGCTTGCATGGCGTTGAAGGCAGCAGACATCTGGCCGACTTCGTCACGGCTGTCGAGCGGCACGCGCAGAGATAGATCGCCGCTGCGTTCGGCTTGCAGCATCACATCCTTGAGCATGTTGAGATGGCTGAGCAGAAAGCGGATGAGCAGTTGCGATGCGCCTAGCAGCAGCAACATCAGCAGCGCCACTGCCATCGCGTAGGCCCCTGCATGCTCGGCGAGCAACTGCAGCAGGCTAGGTACGCGGGCTAGCACCGAGGCTGCATGGCCATCGCGCAGAGTGATGCGCTGTACGCCAATGGCAGGATTCTCGGCGAACCAGTTGTCGTATTCGAGCGGCGCCCAACCAGCGCTCTTGCCTGTACTAGCGGCATCAATCTGGACGTCAGCAAGGCTCGGCAGGGGCGTCTGCTCAGGCCATTGCTGCAGCAAGCGTGCTTGTTGCAAGGCCGCTTGGCGAGCATCTGCCGCGCGTGCCGACTGCTCGGTGTGCAAGGCAAACAGCACCAGCAGCAGGGTGATGGCGAACACGACGGCATTCACCGCCCAGAACTTGTATTTGAGGGAGAGATTGCTGATCCAGGCGCGCATGTTGTCGTCCGTTTCGGTGCGGTCTTTATTGGCTATATGCCAGCATTGTGAGCGCCGCGGCGTGACGAAGTCTTGACGTCAATCAAGACTCTTGTGCGTTGGTCACGCTGATAACAGGTAAGCCGAAAAAGGCGCGGGCGCAGGCCGTCGTCTGCGTCGCCAGTTGCTCAGGTGTCTGGCTGCGGTGCCTGGCGACCTCATGGAGAATTTCCGGCAGAAAGGCCGGCTCATTGCGTCCGTTCTTGGGCTTGGGGCGAAGGCTGCGCGGCAGCAGGAAGGGTGAGTCGGTTTCCAGCATCAGGCGCTTTCCGGGGATGTCTTTGAGCAGAGGATGCAGATGAGTGCCGCGGCGTTCGTCGCAGACCCAGCCGGTGATGCCGATATGCAGATCAAGGTCGAGGTAGGCATAGAGCGCCTGGCGTTCACCGGTGAAGCAGTGTACGACGGCGGCTGGCAGGTGAGCGCGAAAGTCCTGCAGAATTTCCAGTAGGCGCTGACTGGCGCTACGTTCATGAAGGAAAACCGGCATGCGTAGCTCTGCGGCCAGTGCCAGTTGTTCCTCCAGGGCTTTTTCCTGCAGTGGCCTGGGTGAGAAGTCGCGGTCGAAGTCCAACCCGCATTCACCCACGGCGCGTACTTGCGCCTCGCCCAGCAGGGCTTTGAGGGCCGCGCGCGAGGCACTATTCCAACTGCTGGCATCATGTGGGTGAACGCCGGCCGTGCTAAACAGGCGTGAGCCTTCGCTATCGAATTGTCGGCACATTGCCAAGCTGGCTTCACTTTCGGCGACACTGGTGCCCGTCAATACCAACTGACAAACCCCGGCAGCCTGAGCCCGTTCGAGCAAGGCTTCGGCATGCGCTGCAAGGCTGGGGTGGGTGAGATTGACGCCGATATCGATGAGTTGCATGGTGCCACCTGGTCGTTGTCTGCGGCGAGCATAGCAGATGCTCGGCTTTCTCTATAAAAGGCATGAAATACAAAGGCTTGGCGTTTTCCCTAACACGCTGTCGAATAGATGAGGTGGCGCCTGTTCGCGAGCTGTGCGAATCTCCGCAACCCCTTGCGCCTGGCAGCCGGTTTATTGCTGCCAGGTTCGACCTCCCGGAGATCCATATTGCGTCTACTGCTGACCCTGTGCCTGCTGGTGCTGCTGCCGTTTTCGGCAAGCGCGCGCTTGGCCGGGCCGCAGGAGGTTGGTAGTCAGCCAAGTGTTGTGCGCGACTTGCCGGTGATCCGCAGTAGTGGCGAGTTACGCGTGCTGGTGAACCAGAGCCGCAACAGCTCTGGGTCGGTCAAGGGGCAGAGCATTGGTGTGGAATATCACCGTCTGCGTGCCTTCGAGCAGTATCTCAATCGCAATGCCCGTGATGGCCGTAGCCTGACCTTGAAGATCATTCCCAAGGCCAAGGATCAGTTATTGGGCGCTCTGCAGCGCGGCGAGGGCGATCTGGTCGCGCCCGGTGAATTGCTCGACGTGCGAACTGGACATGCGGTTAGTTCCAGCAAGGCCATCCGGCGCGAGGTCGCCCTGGTGTTGGTCTCACGTCAGGGCAATCGACAATATCGCAGTCTCGAACAATTAGCCGGGCGCAGCCTTTCTCTGCCCGCTGGCAGTGCTGTTGGCGATGCCTTGCGGCGAATCAATCAGCAATTGGCTGAGCGTAAGCTGCCACCTATTGTCGTGGAGTGGGTTGATCCCACCCTCGCGGTGGAGGACGTGCTGGAAATGGTTCAGGCCGGCATTTTCGAACGCACCGCGGTGGAGCTGCCAATTGCCGAGCGTTGGGCCAAGGTGATGCCGAAGTTGCGTGTCGACCGTCATCTGGTGTTCGCACGCGACGGTGAAATGAAGTGGTTTGTGCGCCCTGACTCGCCGATGCTGCGTGCCAGCATCGACAAGTTCCTCGACGGCTACCACGCGCCAGCCGATCAGGATGCGACTTTCCGGCGAGTTTATCGGCGTCTGTACAAAGTGCATTCGCCATTCGGGCGTACCGAGCGTCAGCGTTTGGAGAAGGTGCGAGCGGTTTTGCAGCAGCATGCCCAGCAAAATGATCTCGATTGGCTGATGCTTGCCGCGTTGGCCTTTAAGGAGTCCACGCTCAACCCTCGCGCACGTGGTGCCAGTGGCGCTATCGGTCTGATGCAGGTTACCCCGGCGGCGGCGCGCAGTGTCGGGGTGGGCAATATTCAGAATGTCGATGGCAACGTCCAGGCAAGTAGCAAGTACCTGGCCAAGATCCGTCGTGGCTTTTTCAACAGTGCCCAGCTCAATGAGCGCGAGCGTATGGCCTTCGTTCTGGCAGCCTACAATCTGGGCCCGCAACGGGTGCAGAGCATGCGGGCCGAGGCCCGTCGGCGCGGCCTTAATCCCAATCAATGGTTCTTCCAGGTAGAGCGGGTGGCCATGGAACAGATGGGGATGGGTGTGGTGAGTTATGTCAATGCAGTCAACAAGTATTACCTGGCTTATGACCGCGAGCGTTACTTGCTAGAGCCGCAGGGGCGGCGAGCGATGGCTAAATAGACATCTATTTTTTTGATAAAGATTAGCGATATTTTTCGATTTTAGGATCGAAAAATTAGGTTAATCTCTGCGCCATCAACTCAACACATACAAGGAACTCTCGCAATGAACGCTCTGATCAAACGCATTTCCGTCACTCAAGCAGGCTTCGGTATCACTGTTTTGCGCATCGTCGCTGGTATTACCTTCGCGGCTCATGGTTCGCAGAAGCTGTTTGGTTGGTTCGGTGGCTACGGTTTGGCGGGCGTCGCCCAGTGGATGGAGAGCATCGGTCTGGCGCCGGGCTACCTGATGGCGCTGATGGCCGGTAGTGCCGAGTTCTTCGGTGGTTTGGCGCTGATCCTCGGTCTGCTGGTCCGCCCGGCTGCGGCGGTGCTGGCGGTAACCATGCTGGTGGCGATCTTCACTGTGCACTTGGCCAATGGTTTCTTTATGAGCAACAACGGTTATGAGTTTGCCCTGGCGCTGCTGGCCGTGAGTGTGGCACTGCTGATCGAAGGCGCAGGCAAAGCCTCGCTGGATGGCAAGATCGCTCGCTGATCGCGTTCCGTTGCAAGCAAGAAGGCCCGCAATCATTGCGGGCCTTCTTGCGTCTGGGCGTCCCCTGATCAGTCCGCTGCGGCCTGTTCGGCTTTTTTCTCCTGGGCTATGACCTGCTGCGCCAGCTCGATCATCTGTTCGCGCATCCAGCGGTTGGCTGGGTCCTGGTCAGTGCTTTCGTGCCAGTAGAGGTGGGTTTCCAGTGTGGGTACGTCACCGACCGGCAGGTGTACATGGTGTAGATTATGGCGGCGGGCGAAACGCTCCGGCACGGTCATCACCATGTCGGTCTGCTGCATCACACTGCTGGCCATCAGGTAGTGCTGCGAGCGTAGGGCAATCTTGCGCTGAATACCCATCTTGCCTAAGGCCAGATCTACATAGCCCAAGCCACTGCGGCGGCTGGAGATGTGGATGTGGGTCAACGACAGGTATTCGTCCAGGCCGATCTTTTCCTTGGCCAGAGGGTGGCCCTGGCGCATGGCGCAGACGTAGCGGTCGTCGAGCAGTTTGACGTGGCGCACCTGGGGGTCGGTGTTGAGCGGTGCGTCGACGGCAAAGTCCAGGCGGCCAGCGGCCAGTTCTTTGGTGGTCTCGCGGCGTTTGGCCAAAAAACTCTCGATGCACACGCTCGGCGCCAAGCGTCGCAGCCGCTGAAACAGCGGTGGCAGGAGAATCTGCTCGGAGAGGTCGGTCATGCTGATGCGGTAGGTCTTGCCGGCCTGCTGCGGGTTGAAGGTGCGGCTTTCCTGCACGGACACGCGTAGCAATTGCAGGGCATTGCGCACCGGGCCGATGATGTTCTGCGCCATGGGCGTCGGCACCATGCCTTGGGCCGTACGCACGAACAGCGGATCGTTGAAGGTTTCGCGCAGGCGGGCGAGGGCGTTGGATACGGCGGGCTGGGTAATGCCGACGATCTGCCCGGCACGGGTCAGGTTGGCTTCGGTGTAGATGGCGTCGAAGACGATGAAGAGGTTCAGATCCACCTTGCTCAGGTTCATGCCGGAGGTGCTCCAGGGCTATTGTTATGAGTCGATCATATATCGGTTATGAATGTTCATACACGCTGAAAATAGGTTCGATAAATCTTAATCGCTGCTCTAGGATCCTTTCCACATCCCCACACCCCTTGTTGCAAATCGCCTCCTGGAAGGTATGCCTATGAATTTCGCTTACTCCCCTAAGGTTCAAGAACTGCGTGAACGTGTCACTGCATTCATGGAGGCGCATGTTTACCCGGCTGAGGCCGTGTTCGAGCAGCAAGTGGCCGAAGGTGATCGCTGGCAGCCGACTGCGATCATTGAAGAACTCAAGAACAAGGCCAAGGCCGAAGGCCTGTGGAATCTGTTTCTACCGGAGTCCGACTACGGCGCCGGCCTGACCAACACCGAATACGCACCGCTGGCCGAGATCATGGGGCGTTCGCTGATCGGCCCGGAGCCGTTCAACTGCGCCGCGCCGGACACCGGCAACATGGAAGTGCTGGTGCGCTACGGCAACGAGGCACAGAAGCAACAATGGCTGGAGCCGCTATTGGCTGGCGAGATTCGCTCTGCCTTTGCCATGACCGAGCCGGATGTGGCGTCGTCCGACGCCACCAACATGCAGGCCAACGCCCGTCGCGAAGGTGACGAGTGGGTCATCAATGGGCGTAAGTGGTGGACCTCCGGTGCCTGCGACCCGCGCTGCAAGGTGATGATTTTCATGGGCCTGACCAACCCGGATGCGCCACGCCACCAGCAGCACTCGATGATTCTGGTGCCGATGGATGCAGCGGGCGTCACCGTGCTGCGCCCGCTGCCGGTGTTCGGCTATGACGATGCGCCCCATGGTCACGCCGAAGTGCTGTTCGAGAACGTGCGCGTGCCCTACGAGAACGTGCTGCTGGGTGAAGGACGCGGCTTCGAGATCGCCCAGGGCCGCCTCGGGCCGGGCCGTATCCACCACTGCATGCGCTCGATTGGTATGGCCGAACGGGCTCTGGAATTGATGTGCAAACGCGCCGTAGGGCGCACCGCCTTCGGCAAGCCGTTGGCGCGTCTGGGCGGCAATATCGACCACATCGCCAATTCGCGCATGGAGATCAACCAGGCGCGCCTGCTGACGCTCAACGCGGCTTACATGATGGACACGGTGGGCAACAAGATTGCCGCCAGCGAGATTGCCCAGATCAAGGTCGTGGCGCCGAATGTCGCGCTGAAAGTGATCGACCGTGCCATCCAGATACACGGTGGAGCGGGCGTATCCAACGACTTCCCGTTGGCTTACTGGTACGCCATGCAGCGTACTCTGCGCCTGGCTGACGGCCCGGATGAAGTGCACCGCGCCGCTATCGGCAAGTATGAAATCGGTAAGTATGTGCCGCGCGAGATGATGAAGAGCATCCGCTGAGCTGTAACACGATAAGGCCCGCAAATCAGCTTGTGCGAAATGCGGGCCGGGTCATTTATGCGTGTCTTCGCCGGGCTGTCGGGGGGGATTGAGGCGCATATGCAACTGGGCGGCAAAGGTTCGTGCCGCCAGTTCTTCGTGAAAGGTCAGGGTGCGGCGACCAAGGCTGACCTGCCAAATGGCGCTGCCCCGACGCTCTAAGCGCTCTATGCAAACCTCTGACATCGCCACTCCTCACTGGGCTGAGCCAGCAACATGCTGGCCAGAGTACGCCAAGTCAGGGTGGGACGGGAGGCTTATCAGTAGACCCAGACCTCGACGCGGCGATTGCGCAGGCGGCCGCTGTCTTCGCTGTTGGTTGCGACCGGAAGCTCCTCGCCAAGCCCGGTGATATCGCGAAATACCACGCCCTGGCGCGCCAGCTCGCGGCGCACGGCCATGGCGCGCAGTTTGGACAGTAACTCGGCGCGCGCCGGATCGCTCTTGGCATCGCCAAAACCGACCAGCACCACCTTGTCATGCAGCTTGTCATGGCTGCGCAGATAGTCGAGAACACGGCTCAGATCCCGCTGCGCCTTGTTGTCCAGGCTGGCGCTGCCTTCCTGGAAGCGGAAGTTCACCGACAGCCGCTGCGCCTGCTCGGCCAGTTGCCGGTAGTCAGTCGGCATCTGCGGCTGTGGCGTGACCTTGATTGCCTGCACGGTCTGCGCGATGAAACCGTTGTCGGCGACGATCTGCTGCCCGGCGGCGCTGTGCGTGAAGTCGATCAGTGCGCGTACCCAGGGGTTGCTCGATTGCGCCGGGTTATAGAAGAACAGTCGGCGGGCCAGCGGGTAGTCTTCGGCGGCGATCAGTGTGGCGCTGGGCAGCATGGGCTGCGAATCACCCGAGGCTATCGCCACGGCCTTGGCCTGGCGGATGTAGGGCAGGCCGATGAAACCGATGCCGTTCGGGTCGCGGCTGACCTCATCGGACAGCTCGGTGCTGGACTCGAAGCGCTTGGCGCTGGCCGCCAGGCTGTGTCCGTCTGGGCTAAGCACCAGCTCCTTGAACGTGTCATAGGTGCCGGAGTTGTCATCGCGCGCGTAGAGTGTCACGGCGCCCGGGCGCCCGCCCAGTTCGCTCCAGTCGTGAATTTCACCGGCGAACAGGCGCGCCAGTTGCTCGACGTTGAGGCTGCCGATGGGATTGGCAGCGTTGACGATCACGGCCAGGCCGTCGATGGCGATGACTTGCTCGGATTGCGCAGCATGCATGTTGCCCAGTGGCGCCAGCTCACTGGCTTCGGCGGGCTTGATCGGGCGTGACGAGGCGGCCAGATCGGCGCTGCCGTTTTTCAACGCGACGAATCCAGTGCCTGAGCCATGGGCGGCGACTTCGGCAATCACCAGGCGACCATCTGCCTGGCGGGCGAGGATGCGCTGCTCGTTCTCGGCCTTGCCTGCTTCGCTGCGAATATCGCGCAGGCCCTGTGCGGCGAAGAGCGCTTTGATCAGCGCCGGGCCGAGCTGGGCGCCGATGGTGTTGGAGCCCTGGATGCGCAGAACGGGGGCGCCATTCGGCGCAGTAGGCAGGGCGGCGAATACCGAGAGGGGCAGGGCGTAGCAGATAAAGCCCAGGAGCAGCAGCGACAGCGTGCGGCTCCACAGGTCGTAGTCTTGGCTGGACTGGTCGCGCGACATGCGGCGGACACCTTGTAAGATTGGCAATGTCGCGCAGATTAAGTCAGCCAGGTTGCAGGGATGTTACCGCTCGCCGCTCAGTTCAGTTCCAACCAGATCGGTGCATGATCGGAGGGTTTTTCCATGCCGCGCAGTTCGTAATCGATACCTGCCTGCTTGAGCCGCCCTTGCAGGGCCAGGCTGGCGAGGATCACGTCGATACGCAGGCCGCGCTTGGGCTCGTCCTCGAAACCACGGCTGCGGTAGTCGAACCAACTGAAGCGGTCATTCACCTCGGGGTGAAGCTGGCGGAAGCTGTCGATCAGGCCCCAGTTCTTCAGGGTCGCCAGCCACTCGCGTTCTTCCGGCAGGAAGCTGCACTTGCCGGTTTTCAGCCAGCGCAGGCGATTGGGTTCGCCGATGCCGATGTCGCAATCTTGCGGGCTGATATTGATATCGCCCATCACGATCAGTGGCTGTTGTGGATCGAAACGCTCGACCAGCAATTGCTGCAGGTCGGCGTAGAAACGCTGTTTGGCCGGGAATTTCAGCGGGTGGTCGCGGCTTTCGCCTTGGGGGAAGTAGCCGTTCATCACGGTAACGGGGTTGCCCTGGGCGTCGGCGAAGGTGCCGTAGATGAAGCGGCGCTGAGCGTCTTCTGCGTCACCGGGAAACCCTTTGTGCAGGCTCAGCGGCTCCTGGCGTGAGAGCAGGGCAACGCCGTAGTGGCCTTTCTGTCCGTGATAGTGCACGTGGTAGCCGAGCTGACGAATCTCGCTTTCCGGGAACTGCTCGTCGGCCACTTTGGTTTCCTGCAGGCCGATGACATCCGGCTGATGCTTGTCGATCAGCGCCTGCAGTTGGTGAGGTCGGGCGCGTAGGCCATTGATGTTGAAAGAAACAATTTTCATCGGAGGCGATCTTTGCAAGTAAAAGGCGATGCTAGCCGATCCGTGAAGCCTGCGGCCAGCGCCTGGCAGCCGCGCCTCGACACTGCTAGGTTGCCTGCTAAGAGCCCATCGCAGAGGTCAGCCATGTCCGAACAATATGCTGCCGAGGTTCGCATGCTTGATGCCGGTTATTGCCGGGAGGTGCGTTCGCTTCTTTATCAGGCCTACCGTCACGAGCCGACTTTCGCTTATCTGTTCGAGGCGCAGCGCCCCGGCTTCGATCAACGCGTGCGCGCCACGGTGCGCGAATTGGTCAACCAGCACTTTGTCGAGCAACTGCCGGCGATCGGCCTGCTGCTCAATGACCGTCTGATCGGCGCGGCGTTGATCGCGCCGCCACAACGGCGCCTGGATATCACCGAAAGTTGGCGCTGGCGTCTGGGCATGTTGTTCAGCACCGGTGTGCGCTGCACCCAGCGTTACCTCGACTATCACAATGCGGTGCTCACCGCTCTGCCGCCAGGGCCTTACCATGTGCTGCCGCTGATCGGTATTCACCCTGAGTTCCAGGGGCAGCGGCATGGCGAGCAACTGCATGCCGCGTTGCATGCCTGGTGCGCCGAGGATGGCGGCTCGCAGGGCGTGGTGCTCGATACTGGCAATGCCCGCTACCTGGACTTCTATCGGCGCCAGGGATACGAGGAACTGGATGAGTTGGCTATCGGCCCGGTGGTGGAACACATTCTTTTCCATCCCAATGTGCAGTCGTTGGTGGCCGACAAGGGCTGATGCGGTGCGCTCGGGCGCAGCGCTGCAACGTGGTAGCATCGCGCGCCATGAGCATCCATGGACAGGTTCGGCGTGCTCTGTTGCTCCTGTTGTTCAGCACCACAGCCATAGCCGCTGATGGGCTGGAGGTACAGATCACGCCAGCCAATTCGGCCCTGAAGGCCAATATCGAAAGTTATGTCGGCACCCTGCAGGGGCGCGACCGTCAGGCCTTGCGCCGGGTTCGCCGCATTGTCGTGGGTGAGGCACAGCAGGCGGCGCAGGCGCTGGGGTATTACCAGGCGCGTATCCGCAGCCGCGTTGCAGACGGCCAGCCACCTCGGCTGATCCTTGAGGTCGAGCCCGGTGAGCGTGTGCGCTTGCGCAAGGTCGACATCCGTATCGAAGGCCCGGCCAGTGAACTGGCGGCGTTTCGCGTACCGACCAGCAAGCGCCTGCAACCGGGCGCCACGCTGCACCATGGCCGTTATGAAGATGCCAAGCGGCTGATTCAGAACCAGGCTGCGCGCTATGGTTTCTTTGATGGCAAGTTCACCCGCCAGCATCTTTCCATCGACCCTGCCGCGGGTGTCGCCGATATCGAGTTGGTCTACCAGAGCGGCCCGCGTTATCGCCTGGGCGATATCGCGTTCACCGGCGACTTCCCATTCGATGACGAGCTGCTGCGGCGCATGGTGCCGTTCAAGGCCGACACGCCCTATGACTCCGAGCTGATCGCCGAGCTGTACCAGGCGCTGCAGTCCAGCGGCTACTTCGAGTCGGTGCGGGTCGATGCCATGCCCTCCCAAGCCGAGCAGTTGCGCATTCCGGTCAGCGTCGCCTTGCAGGCCCGCGAGCCGCGCACCTTGGGCCTGGGGCTGGGCTTTTCCACGGATGTTGGGCCGCGTTTGCGCGGTAGCTGGACGCGCCACTGGCGCAACCCGCAGGGGCACAGCTATGGCGTGGAGATGGAGCTGTCGGCGCCACGGCAGAATGTCGGCCTGTGGTACGACATACCTGGCGATCCACCGTTGACCGACAAGCTGCGCATTGCCGGTGGCTATCAATACGAAGAGTTGGCCAGTAACGACAGCCTCAGCCGCCTGCTCACCTTCGGCCCGGAATGGCACAGCCAGCGCCCAGGCGGCTGGCAACGGGTGCTGTCGGTGAAGGCGCAGCGCGAGGAATATCGTTTGGGCGACGATGCCGGTCTGAGCACGTTGCTGATGCCGGGGGTGAGCTATTCCCTGTTACACAGCGATAACCGGCTCGACCCGAATCAGGGCTATCGCCTGCAGTTCGACCTGGCCGGTGCCGCCGATGGCGTGTTCTCCGATGCCAATGTGGTGCACGGCAACGTCATGCTCAAGGGCCTGACCACCGTATTCGACAACCACCGCTTGCTGGCTCGCGTGCAGTTCGGCGGCACCGAAACCAATGGTTTCTCGGCGGTGCCACCGTCACTGCGCTTCTTTGCCGGTGGTGATCAGAGCGTGCGTGGCTACGATTACCAAAGCCTGTCACCGGAGAACGACCGTGGCGACAAGATCGGCGGCCGCTATCTGTTCGCTGCCAGTGCCGAATACCAGTACAGCTTCACCGATAAATGGCGCCTGGCGACCTTTATCGATCAGGGCAATGCCTTCAATTCGCTGGAATTTCCCACGCTGAAAACGGGTGTCGGCTTCGGCATCCGTTGGGTCTCGCCCGTCGGCCCGCTGCGCCTGGATCTGGCTCACGCGTTGGATGATGACGGCGGCATTCGTCTGCATTTCTCCATGGGGCCGGAGCTGTGAAGCGCTGGTTGAAATACTCGCTCGGCGGCCTGTTGGCCGTGCTGCTGGTGTTGGCTGTGGCGCTTGGAGCATTGCTCGGCAGCGCGGCTGGCAGTCGCTGGTTGCTGGCGCACGTGCCTGGGCTTCAGGTGCAAGGTTTCGACGGGCGCCTGGGCGGCACCTGGCAGGCCGATGAACTGCTCTGGCAACAGGACGGAATACGGCTTGAACTGCACGATCTGGACATGGCTTGGTCGCCGCTGTGCCTGCTGCGCCTGACCCTGTGCCTAGACCGTCTGCATGTGGCGCGAGCCTCGGTGGATTGGCCGACTGCCGCGTCGGCTGACAACGGCGCTGTGCATTTGCCGGATATTGCCCTGCCGCTGCGCGTGCAACTGGGGGATATCCGCCTCGCGGAACTGCGACTGGCCGGGCAGGCGCCGCTCAGCGATCTAAGCCTGGTCGCCAATTGGGACGAAGGTGGTGTGCACCTGCAGCGCCTGACCGCGCAGCGCGATGACTTCAGCCTGGAACTCAGCGGTGAGCTGGCCCCCAGTGCCGGCTGGCCGCTGACGCTGAGCGGGCGCGCCCAGTTACCCGCTGTCGATGGCCAGCCCTGGGCCCTGGCGTTGCAGGTCGAAGGCGAGCTGCAGCGCAGCCTGAAGGTGCGAGCCGACAGTAGCGGCTATCTCAAGGCGAGCCTGGTCGGTCAGGTGCAGGCGCTGGCTGAGCATCTACCGGCCCAATTGCACCTGAGCAGCGAGGCTTTCAGTGCCAGCGCCGATTTGCCATCTGGGTTGCAACTGCAGGCGCTGGATCTGCGCGTTCAGGGTGATCTTGCCGCCGGTTACACGGTCGAGGGCAGCGCCAGCTTGCCCGCCGAACAGGCGCCCATGAGCGTGCGGTTGACGGGGCGTGTCAACGCACAGGGCGCGGATATCGAGACGCTGCGCGTCCAGGCCGATGAACAGCAGTATCTGCAGGTGCAGGGCAAATTGGACTGGCAGCAGGCGTTTGCCGTCGACGCTACGCTGGCCTGGCAGGACTTGCCCTGGCAGCGCCTGTATCCGCGGGACGAGCCGTTGCCGGTGAGCCTGCAGCAGGCGCAGGCCGAGTTGAGTTACAGCGCGGGTAATTACCTGGGTAATTTCTCCGCGCAGTTGCGGGGCCCGGCCGGTGCCTTCAGCCTGAGTGCGCCATTTAGCGGCGATCTGCAACAGGTGGCGCTGCCACAGTTGCAGCTCGTAGCCGGTCAGGGCCGCGCCGAGGGGGTGGTCAAACTGGGTTTTGCCCAGGGCATCGATTGGTCGGCGATGCTGCAACTGAGTGAGCTGGACCCCGGTTACTGGCTGGCGCAGATGCCGGGCAATCTGGCAGGCCCGCTCAACACCTCGGGACATTTCGCGGCAGGCAAACTGCGCGCGCAGGCCGACGTTGACCTGAATGGCCGCCTGCGTGGCCAGCCTGCGCAGTTGCTGCTCAAAGGTGCTGGCGCCGAGCAGCAGTGGCAACTGCAACGCCTTTTGCTGTGCCTGGGTGACAACCGTATCAGTGGCCAGGGGGAAGTGGATCAGCGTCTGCAGGGGCAGCTTGAGCTGGCCTTGCCGCGCCTGGGGCAAGTGTGGCCGGGCCTGCAAGGGCAACTGCAGGGGCAATTGAGCCTGGGCGGCACACTGCAGGCGCCACAGGGCCAGGTGCAACTGACAGGCGAACGCCTGGCCTTGGGCGATCCCAGCCTGCGCCGTCTGCAACTACAGGCCAACTTGGATGCTCGCCAGCACGCGCAAGTGGCCTTCAACCTGCGCGGCATCCGCCTGGGTGACACCTTGCTCGGGCGTCTTGAGGGCCAGGGGCAGGGCGATCTACAGCGCCAGTCTCTGCAACTCGACCTGCAAGGGCCGCGCATGCATCTGCAACTGGCTGCCGACGGCAGCTTGAGCGAGCAGGGCGCCTGGCGCGGACGTATCGCCAGCGGGTGGCTGCGCAGCGGCGGGCAGGACTGGCAACTGCAACAGTCGGCCAGCCTGGAACGCCTGGCTAGCGGGCGCCTGACCCTGGGCGCGCATTGCTGGCGCGCCGGTGTCGCCAGCCTGTGTGGTGGCGAGCAGCGCCTGGCGCCGCAGCCGAGTCTGGACTGGACGCTGGGGAACTTCCCGCTGGCCAGCCTGCAGCCGTGGCTGCCGGAGGATTTTGCCTGGCAAGGGCAGCTCAATGGCCAACTCAAGGTTGAATTGCCCGACAGCGGCCCGAACGGGCGCATTCGCCTCGACGCCGGAGTCGGCACCTTGCGGATTCGTCAGGTGGAGCGCGACGAGTGGCTGGACTTCCCCTACGAGGCGCTGAGCCTTGAGGCGCTGCTGCAACCTCAGCATGTCGATACCCGGCTAAATCTGCGCAGCGCGAGCCTCGGTGAGCTGGCGCTCGATGCCCGTATCGATCCACGTCCGGCGAGCAAATCGCTGACGGGCGAGTTTCATCTCAGCGGTTTCGATCTGGCCGTGTTGCGCCCCTTCGTGCCCATGGCCGAGCGCCTGCAAGGCCGCTTATTGGGCAGCGGCAAGCTTGGCGGGCACCTGCTGGCACCGCAGATCAATGGTCAACTGCGCCTGGAAAATGGCGAGATGTCCGGCAGCGAGTTGCCGGTCAGCCTGGAGGATCTACAAGTGCAGGCGCTGATTGCCGGTGAGCGTATGCAGCTCGATGGCACCTGGCGCAGTGGCGAGGCTGGGCGTGGCAATGTGCAGGGCGACGTGAGCTGGCAAGATGGCGTGAGTGCTGATCTGGCGCTGCACGGCCAGCGCTTGCCTCTGACCGTGGAGCCCTACGCGAAAATGGAGGTGGAGCCGGATTTGCGCCTGCAGTTGCGCCAACAGCATCTGGCCGTCAGCGGCAAGGTCGGCGTTCCACGTGGTGACATTCGCGTACGCGAGCTGCCAGCCTCGACGGTCAGGGTTTCCAGCGATGCTCAGGTACTTGGCCAGGCGCCGAGCAGCGCTGAGCCTGCGTTGGGTATCGCCATGGATGTGGATGTCGAGGTCGGCCAGGACAAACTGACTTTCAACGGCTTCGGTCTCAATGCCGATCTACGTGGGCGTGTGCATATCGCCGATGACCTCGATACGCGCGGCGAGCTGGAGCTGGTCAATGGCCGTTACCGTGCCTACGGCCAACGCCTGAACATTCGTCGCGCGCGTCTGTTGTTTGCCGGGCCAATCGATCAGCCGTTCCTCGATGTCGAGGCTATTCGCCGGGTCGACAACGTCGTGGCCGGTTTGCGCCTTGCCGGTAATGCCGAGCAGCCCAGTACCACGATCTTTTCCGAACCCGCCATGGGCCAGGAGCAGGCGCTGTCCTACCTGGTGCTGGGGCGGCCCATGGGGCAGAGCAGCGGCGACAACAATATGCTGGGGCAAGCTGCGTTGGCGCTGGGCCTGGCCGGAAGCTCATCGCTGACCTCCAGCCTGGCCAGCAACCTCGGCATTCAGGATTTTCAGCTCGACACCGAGGGCAGCGGCGCCAGCACCAGCGTGGTGGCCAGCGGCAACATCACCGACCGCCTCAGCTTGCGCTATGGCGTGGGCGTATTCGAGCCGGCCAATACCATCGCGCTGCGCTACGCGCTGACGCGCAAGCTCTACCTGGAGGCCGCCAGCGGTTTGGCCAGCTCGCTGGATCTGTTCTACAGGCGCGATTTCTAAATCCCTACACGGCCTACGGTGTATCGGTCGCGCTTCTGCGCTAGGCTGGCGCGACTACCGGGTCGTGACCTGCTATTGTCCGCCGCAAGACGGCCATGCAGCACGGCCCTTCAACACCCCTCCAGCAAAAGGAAAAGTCTCCATGGCGCAAGTCACCCTCAAAGGCAACCCCGTTCAAGTCGAAGGCCAACTGCCGCAGGCAGGCCAACAAGCCCCGGCGTTCAGCCTGGTTGGCGGCGACCTGAGCGATGTCACCCTGGCTAGCCTGGCGGGCAAGCGCAAGGTGTTGAACATCTTCCCGAGCGTGGACACTCCGACCTGCGCCACTTCCGTGCGCAAGTTCAATGCTGAAGCCAGCCAACTGGCCAACACTGTCGTGCTGTGCATCTCTGCCGACCTGCCGTTCGCTCAGGCGCGCTTCTGCGGTGCCGAAGGCCTGGACAGCGTAGTTAACCTGTCCACCCTGCGTGGTGCCGAGTTCCTCAAGGACTACGGTGTGGCCATCGCCAGCGGCCCGCTGACCGGCCTGGCCGCGCGTGCTGTGGTGGTGCTCGATGAGCAAGACAACGTGCTGCACAGCGAACTGGTGGCTGAGATCGCCAACGAGCCGGATTACGCGCCCGCTCTGGCTGCCCTGAAGTAAGCCTCGCCAAACCTCGGAAACGGCCTGCCTTGCAGGCCGTTTTCGTTTGTACCTCAAACAGTTAGTAACGTAAGCGCTGCGTAAAAAGCGGGTAAATAGGCTTTGCTTGCCTTGGCGCTGTGCTTATCGTTGCGACTTCCGCCTGTATCGACCCTGTGACCATGCCCGATATCCGTTCTTCTTCATTTTCGCGCAGCCTTCCCCGTCAGTGGCTGATTGGCCTTGTCTTGCTCGCCGTGCTGGCGTTGTTGCTCTGGTGGTTCTGGCCGAGCGCAGCGACGTCGCAGCAGATGGGGCGTGGCCCTTTTGGCGACATGGGGCCGGTGCCGGTGCGTTTGGCCACGGTGGAGCAGGGTGACTTCGCCATCACGCTCAAGGCGTTGGGTACGGTGACGGCTTACAACACGGTCAACGTGCGCTCGCGGGTCGATGGCGAGTTGGTCAAGGTGTTGTTCCAAGAGGGGCAGCAGGTCAAGGCCGGTGATTTGCTCGCGGTAATCGACCCACGCCCGTATCAAGTGGCCTTGCAGCAGGCTCAGGGCGCGCTGCAGGAAAACCAGGCGCAGTTGCAGAATGCCGAGCTGGATCTGGCCCGTTACAAAGGGCTATACGCCCAGGACAGCATCGCCAAGCAAACCCTCGATACCCAGCAGGCGCTGGTCAATCAGTACCGTGGCAGTCTGCAGCGCAACCAGGCCGATGTCGCCACGGCCAAGCTGAATCTCGATTTCACCCAGATTCGCGCACCTATCGCCGGGCGGCTTGGCTTGCGTCAGTTGGATGTCGGTAACCTGGTCAGCAGCGGCGATACCACGCCGCTGGTGGTGATTACCCAGGCCGATCCGATTTCGGTGATTTTCACCATTGCCGAAGGCGACCTGCCTGCGGTGTTGCAACGCCGCCGTACGGGCGCCAGCCTGGCCGTAGAGGCCTGGGACCGTGGGGAAATCCTCAAGCTGGCCACCGGTACGCTGGAAAGCCTGGACAACCAGATCGACACCACCACCGGCACGGTGAGACTCAAGGCGCGCTTCGACAACGCCGAGCAGATGCTCTTCCCCAACCAGTTCGTCAACGTGCGCCTGCGCGTGGATAACCGGGCAGACGCGACCATCGTGCCGTCGGCTGCGGTGCAGTTCGGCAATCAGGGCACGTTCGTCTACGTGGTCGATACCCAGAACACCGTGAGCATCAGGCCGCTGAGCATTGTCGCCAGCGATGCCGAGCGTAGTCTGGTCGGCAGTGGCGTCGAGCCGGGTGAACGGGTGGTGCTGGAGGGCACAGACCGCTTGCGCGACGGCGGCAAGGTGCAGGTGATCGAGCGCAGCACCTTACCGGCTGACGAAGACAGCTCGGCGCCGTCCGACGCGAACACTAATGCTCAGCACCGTCCGCTGCGCAACGACGCATGAATATCTCCCGCCCCTTTATCCTGAGACCGGTCGCGACCACGCTGTTGATGGTGGCGATTTTTCTCGGCGGCTTGATCGCCTATCGCCTGCTGCCGGTATCGGCGTTGCCGGAGGTGGATTACCCCACCATCCGCGTGCTGACGCTCTATCCCGGTGCCAGCCCGGATGTGATGACCAGCGCCGTGACCGCACCGCTGGAACGTCAGTTCGGCCAGATGGCCGGGCTCAAGCAGATGTCCTCTACCAGCTCTGGCGGCGCTTCGGTCATCACCTTGCGCTTCAATCTGGATGTTTCCCTTGCGGTAGCCGAGCAGGAAGTACAAGCGGCGATCAATGCCGCGAGCAATCTGCTGCCCAATGATTTGCCGGCACCACCGGTCTACAACAAGGTCAACCCGGCCGATACGCCGGTGCTGACCCTGGCGGTGACGTCCAAGGCCTTGCCGCTGCCCGAGGTCAACGACCTGGTCGATACCCGCCTGGCGCAAAAACTCGCGCAAACCAGTGGCGTTGGTCTGGTCACCCTGGCTGGCGGGCAGCGTCCGGCGGTGCGGATACGCGTCAACCCAGAGGCGCTGGCCGCCTACGACCTGAGCCTGGCCGACGTACGCAGCCTGATCACCAGCAGCAACGTCAACCAACCCAAGGGCAACTTCGACGGCCCGACCCGTGTTTCGCAACTCGATGCCAATGACCAGCTCAAGTCGGTGGACGAATACCGCGACTTGATCCTCACCTACCAGAACGGCGCGGCGCTGCGCCTGAAGGACGTCGCGCAGATCGAGGATGGCGCCGAGAACGAGCGTCTGGCGGCCTGGGCCGACCGCAACCAGGCGGTGCTGATCAATGTGCAGCGTCAGCCGGGGGCCAACGTCATCGAGGTGGTCGACCGCATTCAAACGCTGCTTCCGCAACTGACCAGCACCTTGCCCGCCAGCATCGAGGTGCAGGTGCTCACCGACCGCACCCAGACCATCCGCGCTGCCGTGCGCGACGTGCAGCACGAGCTGTTGCTGGCCATCGTCCTGGTGGTGATGGTGACGTTCCTGTTCCTGCGTAAATTGTCGGCCACGCTGATTCCGTCGATCGTGGTGCCGTTGTCGCTGATCGGCACCTTCGCCGTGATGTACCTGGCCGGTTTTACCATCAACAACCTGACGCTGATGGCGCTGACCATTGCCACCGGCTTCGTGGTCGACGATGCCATCGTCATGTTGGAGAACATCGCCCGTCACCTGGAGGAGGGCGAGACGCCGCTCAATGCCGCGCTCAAGGGCGCCAAGCAGATCGGCTTCACCCTGGTGTCGCTGACCCTGTCACTGATCGCCGTGCTGATTCCGCTGCTGTTCATGGCCGATGTGGTCGGGCGATTGTTCCGCGAGTTCGCCATCACCCTGGCGGTGGCCATCCTGATTTCCCTGGTGGTGTCGCTGAGCCTGACGCCGATGATGTGCGCGCGCCTGCTCAAGGTCGAACGGCCCGATGAGGAGGGGCGTTTTCATCAGGCGGCCGGGCGCTTCATCGACGGCATGATCGAGCGCTACGGCGTTGGCCTGCAGTGGGTGCTCAGGCATCAACCGCTGACGCTGCTGGTGGCCGTGGCCACCATGGGGCTGACCGTGGTGCTGTACCTGGCCGTGCCCAAGGGCTTCTTCCCGGTGCAGGACACTGGGGTGATCCAGGGTATTTCCGAGGCGCCGCAGTCGATTTCCTTCAGCGCCATGAGCGAGCGGCAGCAGCGTCTGAGCGAGGTGATCCTGCGTGATCCGGCAGTGGCCAGCCTGTCTTCCTACATCGGCGTCGATGGTGACAACCCGACGCTCAACAGCGGGCGCCTGCTGATCAACCTCAAGCCCCATGCCGAGCGTGACGTCACCGCCAGTGAAGTGATCGAGCGCCTGCGTCCCGAATTGGCCAAGGTGCCGGGTATCGAGCTGTTCATGCAGCCGGTGCAGGATTTGACCATCGAGGATCGCATCAGCCGCACCCAGTTCCAGTTCAGCCTGGAGTCGCCAGATGGCGCTTTGCTGGACACCTGGACGCCACGCCTGGTCGAGGCGCTGCGCCAGCAGCCGCAGCTCACCGATGTGGCCAGCGATCTGCAAAACCGTGGTCTGCAGGTGTACCTGAACATCGACCGTGATGCCGCTGCACGCCTGGGCATCAACGTCGGCGATATCGATGACGCGCTCTATGACGCCTTCGGCCAACGCCAGATCAGCACCATCTACACCCAGTCCAGCCAGTACCGTGTGGTGCTGGAGAGTCGCGACGGTGGGCGCATCGGCCCAGCGGCGCTGCGCCAGATCCATGTCGCTACCGCTGATGGTCAGCAGGTACAGCTATCTTCGCTGGCGCGTATCGATGAGCGCCCGGCCAGCCTCTTGGTCAACCATATCGGTCAGTTCCCGGCGGTAACCCTGTCGTTCAACCTGGCGCCCGGTGTGTCGCTGGGCGAGGCGGTGGCGGTGATCGAACAGGTGCAGCAGGATATCGGCCTGCCCGCTGCTATCAGCAGCGAGTTCCAGGGCGCTGCCGAGGCGTTTCGCGCCTCGTTGTCGTCCACGCTGCTACTGATTCTGGCAGCCATCGTCACCATGTACATCGTGCTCGGCGTGCTTTACGAGAGCTACATCCACCCGGTGACCATCCTCTCCACGCTGCCTTCGGCGGGTGTCGGCGCCTTGCTGGCGCTGCTGCTGACTGGCAATGATCTGGGCCTGATCGCCATTATCGGCATCATCCTGCTCATCGGCATCGTCAAGAAAAACGCCATCATGATGATCGACTTCGCCCTGGAGGCTGAGCGCAATCAGGGTATGACGCCCGAGGCGGCGATCTACCAGGCGGCGCTGCTGCGTTTTCGACCGATCCTGATGACCACCCTGGCCGCGCTGTTCGGCGCCGTACCCTTGATGCTCGCCTCTGGCTCCGGTGCCGAGCTGCGCCAGCCGTTGGGGCTGGTGATGGTTGGCGGCCTGCTGGTCAGCCAGGTGCTGACGCTGTTCACCACGCCGGTGATTTACCTGTACTTCGATCGCCTGTCGCGCCGTATCAGCGGGCGCAGTGCCGCCGGAGTCGCGGTATGACCCCCCGTCGTAGGAGCGGCTTCAGTCGCGAACAGGTCGCTGCAGGGGTATCGCGGCTGAAGCGGAATGCCGCCCAGCCGCTCCTACAGGGTGGGCGAAGCCTTGAGGCAAAGCGCGCATGAACCTGTCCGCGCCCTTTATCCGCCGACCGGTGGCAACGCTGCTGTTGAGCCTGGCGATCATGCTCCTCGGTGGGGTCAGCTTCGGCCTGTTGCCGGTGGCGCCGTTGCCGCAGATGGACTTTCCCACCATCACCGTGCAGGCCAGCTTGCCCGGCGCCAGTCCGCAGATCATGGCGGCCACTGTGGCCACGCCGCTGGAGCGTTCGCTCGGCGCCATTTCCGGCGTCAGCCAGATGAACAGCCGCAGCAGCCAGGGCAGCACGCGGATCATGATTCAGTTCGATCTGGATAAGGACATCAACACCGCCGCGCGTGAGGTGCAGGCGGCGATCAATGCGGCGCGCGATCTTCTGCCCAGCGGCATGCGAAGCATGCCCAGCTACCGCAAGATCAACCCGTCGCAGGCGCCGATCATGGTGCTGTCGCTGACCAGCCCGACGCTGAACAAGGGCCAACTGTACGACGTGGCTTCGACCATCCTGGCGCAGAAGCTGGCCCAGGTCGGTGGCGTGGGCGAAGTGCAGGTCGGTGGCAGCTCGCTACCTGCGGTGCGAGTAGCGCTGGAACCGCGCCTGCTCGACCACTACGGCATCGCTCTGGACGATGTGCGCGAAGCCATCACCCAGAGCAATGCGCTGCGGCCCAAGGGTGCGGTCGAGGATGCTCAGCGCCATTGGCAGGTGCAGGCCAGCGATCAACTGGCCAAGGCCGCTGACTATGTGCCGATGATCATTCGCTACCAGGATGGTGCCGCCGTGCGCCTGGGCGATGTGGCTACCGTCACTGACGGTGTGGAGGATCGCTACAACAGCGGTTTCTACAACGACAAGGAGTCGGTGCTGCTGGTGATCAACCGCCAGAGCGGGGCGAATATCCTGCAGACCATCGATGACATCCGTGCCGAGTTGCCGGCCTTGCGTGAAGTGATCCCGGCCAGCGTCGAGCTGGAGGTGGCAATGGATCGCTCGCCGGTGATTCGCGCCACTCTGCACGAGGCCGAGCAGACGCTGCTGATTGCCGTGGCCTTGGTGATCCTGGTGGTGCTGGCCTTCCTCGGGCGCTGGCGTGCGGCGTTGATCCCGGCGCTGGCTGTGCCGGTGTCGCTGATCGGCAGCTTTGCCGCCATGTACCTGCTGGACTTTTCGTTGAACAACCTGTCGCTGATGGCGTTGATCATCGCCACCGGTCTGGTGGTCGATGACGCCATCGTGGTGCTGGAGAACATCGCCCGTCACATCCACAACGGCGAAACACCGATGGCGGCAGCGTTCAAGGGCACCCGCGAAGTGGGCTTCACGTTGTTGTCGATGAACCTGTCGCTGGTGGCGGTATTCGTCTCCATCCTGTTCATGGGCGGCATCGTCGAGCGGCTGTTCCGCGAGTTCTCGCTGACGCTGGCGGTATCGATCGTGATTTCCCTGCTGGTGTCGCTGACGCTGACACCGATGCTCTGCGCGCGCTGGCTACGTGCCGAGGATGAAGCAGGCAGCAATGCCTGGCAGCGTTGGGGCGAGCGCGTGCAGGAACGCGTGCTGAGTTTTTACGGTCGCACGCTGGATTGGGCGCTGCGCCATTCGCTGCTGATGCTGCTGAGCCTGCTGGCGACCATTGCGCTGAACGTCTATTTGTTCGTCAGCGTACCCAAGACCTTCATGCCGCAGCAGGACACCGGCCAGTTGATCGGTTTTATTCGGGGCGATGACGGCCTGTCGTTCCAGGTCATGCAGCCGAAGATGGAAGCCTTCCGCAAGGCCGTACTGGCCGACCCCATGGTGCAAAGCGTGGCGGGCTTCATCGGAGGTTCCAGCGGTATCAACAACGCCTTCATGATCGTACGCCTCAAGCCCATCGCCGAACGTGAGCTATCGGCCCAGGAGGTGATCAACCGCCTGCGCAAGGAAGTGCCCAAGGTGCCGGGTGGGCGCATGTTCCTTATGCCTGACCAGGATCTGCAGTTCGGCGGGCGCGAAGGGCGCAGTTCGGAGAACGAGTACCTGCTGCTTTCCGATGATCTCGACGCCTTGCGCCAATGGCTGCCCCGTGTGCGCGAGGCTCTGCGCGCGTTGCCCGAGCTGACCGATATCGACGCCAAGGAAAATGAAGGCGCCCAGCAGATTCGGCTGGTGGTTAACCGTGAAACCGCACAGCGTCTCGGCGTGGACATGAGCATGATCACCGCCGTGCTCAATAACGCCTTCAGCCAGCGCCAGGTGTCGACCATCTATGAGGCGCTCAACCAGTACAACGTGGTCATGGAGATCAACCCGCAGTACGCCCAGTACCCCGAGGCGCTCAATCAGATCCAGGTGGTCACCGCCGACGGTGCGCGCGTACCGCTGTCGACCTTCGCTCACTGGGAGCGCAGCCTGGAAGAGGATCGCGTGCAGCACCAGGGCCAGTTTGCCGCTGAGAGCATCGGCTTCTCCCTGGCCGAAGACGTTAGCCTGGATCAAGCCAGCCTGGCTATCGACCGCGCGGTAGCCAGGCTCAATCTGCCCACGCAGGTGCAAGGCATGATGGGGGGGACTAGCGCTGCCTTCCAGCAGACCCAGGACAACCAGCCGCTGATGATTCTGCTGGCGCTGGTGGTGGTCTATATCGTTCTGGGTGTGCTCTATGAAAGTTACGTGCATCCGCTGACCATCCTTTCCACGTTGCCTTCGGCGGGAGTTGGCGCCTTATTGGCGCTGGAGCTGGTGGGCATGGAGTTCAGTCTGATTTCGCTGTTGGGGCTGTTCTTGCTTATCGGCATCGTCAAGAAGAACGCCATCCTGATGGTCGACCTGGCGTTGCAGCTTGAACGCGGTGAGCGCCTGAGCCCGCAGGAGTCGATTCGCCAGGCCTGCCTGTTGCGCTTCAGGCCGATCCTGATGACCACGCTGGCGGCGATTCTCGGCGCGCTGCCGTTGATGCTGGGCAGCGCCGAGGGCTCGGAAATGCGCCAACCGCTGGGCGTGACCATCGTTGGTGGCCTGCTGCTCAGCCAACTGCTGACCCTCTACACCACCCCGGTGATCTACCTCTATTTCGATCGCTTGCGGCACCGCGTCAATCGTTGGCGTGGCGTGCGCAGCGATGCTTCGCTGGAAAATCCGCTATGAAACCCGCCGCATCCATAGGCGCGAGCTCTGCTCGCGAAGCTGTTAATTGCACCCTGCTCGCGAACAGGGCGCGCTCCTACACCTTGATCATGCTGCTTGGCGTGCTTACCGGCTGCGCCCTTGGCCCGGACTACCAGCGCCCGGAATTGGCAGTGCCCGTGCAGTTCAAGCAAGTCGAAGGCTGGACGCCCGCCAGCCCTGCCGATGCTCTGGAGCGTGGTGCCTGGTGGGAGCTGTATGGTGATGCCGAACTCAATGCACTGGTCGAACGCCTGCAACTGTCCAACCAGAACCTGGCCGCATCCGAGGCCCAGTACCGGCAGGCGCGGGCGTTGGTGCGTGGTGCGCGGGCGAGTTTCATGCCGACGCTGTCCGGCAGCACCGGCGTGACACGCAGCGGGCAGGGCGGTGGTAGCACTTCCGGTAGCAATCTGAATGGTTCAGGGGTTTCCAAAAGCTATGACCTGAGCCTGAGTGCGGCTTGGGAGCTGGATCTGTGGGGGAGGCTGCGGCGCAACCTGGAAGCCAATCAGGCCAGCTACGAGGCCAGCGCTGCCGATCTGGCCGCGCTGAGTCTGAGCCTGCAGAGCGAGCTGGTGCAGAACTACCTGCAATTGCGCGTGCTCGATGAACAGAAGCGTCTGCTCGATGCCACGGTTGCAGCCTATGCACGCTCGCTACGGCTGACCGAAAACCAGTACAACGCGGGCATCGTGCCGCGATCCGATGTCACTCAGGCGCTGACTCAACTTAGAAGTACCGAGGCGCAAGCCATCGATCTGAACTGGCAGCGCGCCCAGCTCGAACACGCTATCGCCGTGCTGGTCGGGGTTAGCCCGACTGAGCTGAGCATCGCCACACGCGACCGTTTGCCGATGCTGCCAACGCTACCAGTGATGTTGCCCTCGCAACTGCTCGAACGTCGGCCTGATGTCGCTGCCGCCGAGCGTCGGGTCATGGCCGCCAACGCGCAGATAGGTGTGGCCGAGGCCGCGTGGTTCCCGGATCTGAGCATCAGCGCTAGCGGTGGTTATCGCGGCAGCAGCTTTGCCGACTGGATCGATGCGCCCAACCGCTTCTGGTCACTCGGCCCGCAACTGGCCCTGACCCTGTTCGATGGTGGTGCGCGCAGCGCCGAGTTGCAGCGCACCGAGGCGGTGTACGAGCAGACCGTGGCACAGTATCGCCAGGCGGTGCTGGATAGCTTGCGTGAAGTCGAGGATTACCTGGTGCAGTTGCGCGTGCTGGAGCAGGAGAGCGGCGTGCAGCAACAGGCGCTGGAGGCTGCACGCGAGTCGCTACGACTGATCGAGAACCAGTACCAGGCCGGTACCGTCGACTACAGCAGCGTGGTCAACGTGCAGGCCACAGCGCTGAACAACGAGCGCACCAATTTGACGCTACTGGGCAACCGTCTGCTGGCCAGCGTGCAATTGATTGCCGCTTTGGGCGGTGGCTGGCAGATCGAGCAGTTGCAGGACTCAGCGGCTGAGTGACAGTCGGCATGGTGAAAGTCGCCATGCCGACCTCGTGGTTATTCGCGGTGCTTGCGGTTGACCGTCTGCGCTGCCTTGAGCACGTCCTTGCCGATTTGCTCCTCGAACTGCGCCCAGACCGGTTGCATGGCGTCGCGCCAAGCCTGGCGCTGTTCTGGCGTCAGGCTGATGATCTGGCTGCGCCCGGAATCGATGATGTGCTGGCGATCCGCCTGGTTATCAGCCTCGGCCTGCTTGTTCACCGCGTAGGTCACCTCGTCGATGATGCCTTCCAACTCCGTGCGGATGTGGTGCGGAATGCTGTACCAGAAGCGCGAATTGCTCACCAGCATGTAGTCCAGCACGCCGTGATTGGTTTCGCTGATAAAGGGCTGCACTTCATGCAGCTTCTTACTGTAGATGTTTGACCACGGGTTCTCGGCGCCCTGCACCTGACCGCTCTTCAGTGCGTTGAATACCTCTGAGAAGGGCAACTTCTGAGTGCTTGCACCGACTTGACTGAACTGCGCCTCCAGCACCGTTGACGGCTGGATACGGAAACTCAAGCCCTTGGCATCGCCAGGCACGCGCAACGCGCGGGTAGCCGAGAGCTGCTTCATGCCGTTGTGCCAATAACCGAGACCGACGATGTTATGGTCTTCCATCGAGCGCAGCAGTTGGCGGCCTTTGGCGCGTTTTTGAAAGCGATTTACCGCCTCCAGATCATCGAATAGGAAGGGCAGGTCGAATACCTGCAATTGCTTGGTGTACTGCTCGAATTTGGCCAGCGAGGGTGCCAGCATTTGTACGTCGTTATTACGCAGCGCATCGAGCTCGTTGGCATCGCCATAGAGGGTAGCGCTGGGATAGACCTCAACCTTGACCTTGCCTTCAAGACGTTGCTCGACCAACTGCTTGAACAGCAGAGCGCCTTGGCCCTTGGGCGTATTGTCGGCGACCACGTGGGAAAACTTGATCACGATGGGTTCATCAGCGTGCGCGCTGAGGGCGGCGCAGAAAGTTAAGCCCAGCGTGCAAAAAAACAGAGCACGGACGGATTTGAGCATGAATGCTTCCTTTTTCTTATCGCGTTGTGAGCATCTGTCACGGTGGCGCTATGCCTTGGTCGATACGGCTTTCGTAGGCTTCCGTGAGGGTGCGCCATTGTGGGGAATTTCCGCGTGCGCGTGGCTCTGGCTCAACAAGGGATGTGACAGGATTCACGGCATGCAATGGCTGATGGCCATTTTTACGAAGTGTAGCAGCAGAAAAAAATTGAGCCGTACGTGCTCTGGCATGGGTTCTAGACAGCATTAGTAGGGCATTGAAAATGCTACTTTGCCTACATGTTCCAACGGCCTGTTAGGAGGTGAGTGATGGGATGGTCTGCTCAGCAATATTCGTTATTCGAGCGCCAACGAACCCGGCCAGTGTGCGACCTATTGGCAGCGGTGCCGAGCGATGGAATCGAATGTGCTGTGGATTTGGGTTGCGGGCCTGGCAACTCCACTGAGGTATTGCACAGGCATGTACCAGGCGCGCAGGTTAGCGCTATCGATAGCAGCGAAGACATGCTGCGCGCTGCGCGTCAGAGGCTGCCACAAGTGAGCTTCCAACTGGCCGATATCCAGCACTGGCAGGCGGATGCGGTACCGCAACTGATCCTGGCCAACGCTTCGCTGCAATGGTTGCCGGATCACGCCCAGTTATACCCGAAACTGCTCGCGCAACTGGCTCCCGGTGGCTGGTTGGCGATCCAGACGCCGGACAATCTGCAGGAGCCAGCGCACCGCCTGGCCCGTGAAGTGGCGGCCAATGGGCCGTGGTCGGCGTGTATCGGTGAGGTGCGTCATAACCCGAGGTACAACGCGCAAACCTATTACGACATCCTCAGCTCTCATGCTGGCGAACTGGATATCTGGCGTACCACCTACTTCCATGTACTGGACAATGCCGCCGCAATCGTGGAGTGGTTCAAGTCCACGGCCTTATTGCCGTTCCTACAGCCGCTGGATGCTGAACAGCAGGCCGCTTTTCTCGCGAATTACCAGAAGTTAGTCGCCGATGCCTACCCGCCACAAGCCGATGGCCGTGTGCTGCTGCCATTCCCCCGACTTTTCATCGTGGCGCGGCGTTAGGCCGCTTACGCTTGATGATGCGCCTGCGCTGGGAATTTTTTACTCAAAACTGCGCATGCCAGATCTCTTTTGGGCGTAATCGACCACTGCTATATCTGCCCTTGGCAGGTCTTCATCGCTCGGTTTCGCAGCGGTGCGGGTTGGTGGTGCGAAGGCATGGGGCATTTGCACTAAGCTGGGGCGCTTCTGGCTGATTACTCAGGTGTTTAACGGAAACTAAGCTCAGAGCCAGATAAATCGAGGGTTCGGCGGCTTTTCGCGTTTTCGTTTTAGCTGCAGCGGGAAAGTCTTTCAAAAAAATACGCTCTTTTATCGTCATGCTCCTGACTTTTTCGTTCTGCCTTTGCGTTTTTTGACTGGCATAAGCCTTGCTGTCTCAGGTGGCCAACCTAAAACCATCAGGAGCACTCCATGTCGCAGAAGATTTACAGAAAAGGTTTTCTGGCCTTAGCGGTTAGTGCCGCAATGGGCTCATCTTCCCTGGCTCTGGCCGATGTCGTGATCGGTGTCGCCGGCCCGCATACTGGCGCCAATGCCTCGTATGGCGAGCAATACTGGCGCGGTGCGACCCAGGCCGCCGAGGACATCAACGCCGCTGGTGGCATCAACGGCGAGAAGATCACCCTGGTCAAGGCCGATGACGCCTGTGAACCGAAGCAGGCTGTAGCTGTGGCCAACCGCCTGGTGGATTCGGACAAGGCGGTGGGTGTGGTCGGCCACTTCTGCTCGTCCTCGACCATGCCGGCGTCGGAGGTGTACGACGAAGCAGGCATCATCGCCATCACCCCCGGCTCGACCAACCCGCAGATTACCGAGCGCGGCCTGACCGGCATGTTCCGCATGTGCGGGCGTGACGATCAGCAGGGCATCGTTGCGGGTGATTACCTGGTCGACAAGCTCAAGGCGAAGAAGGTCGCGGTGATCCACGACAAGGACACCTACGGCCAGGGGCTGGCCGATGCGACCAAGGCGCAACTGGCCAAGCGTGGCATCGAGCCGGTGCTGTACGAAGGCCTGACCCGTGGCGAGAAGGACTTCAACGCGCTGGTGACCAAGATTCGCGCGGCTGGTGCCGACGTCGTCTACTTCGGCGGCTGCCACCCGGAAGCCGGCCCACTGGTACGGCAGATGCGTGAGCAGGGCGTCAACGCTACCTTCGTTTCCGGCGACTGCGTGGTGACCGATGAGCTGGTGACCACCGCTGGTGGCCCGCAATACACCAAGGGTGTGCTGATGACCTTCGGCGCCGATCCGCGGCAGATCCCGGAAGGCAAGGCGGTGATCGAGAAGTTCCGCGCCAACGGCTTCGAGCCGGAAGGCTACACCCTGTATTCCTACGCGTCGGTACAGACCCTGGCGGCGGCCTTCAATGCGGTGGGCAGCACCGATGGTGCCAAGGCCAGCGAATGGCTGAAGGGCCACAGCGTGGACACCGTGATGGGCAAGAAAGCCTTTACCGAGAAGGGCGACCTGCAAGTCTCCGACTACGTGATGTACGAGTGGGACGACAAGGGCAAGTATCACCAACTGCCCTGATCCAGCCTGCGCACACCGGCCATGTCGGCCAGTGTGCGCCTCTCTCCGGCATCCCCGGCTGTGCCGGGTCGATGCTCGTATTCCCATGCCTGTGAGAGTTTCTTCATGGACGGCATCTTTCTGCAGCAATTGATCAATGGCGTGACGCTGGGTTCGGTCTATGGCTTGATCGCCATTGGCTACACCATGGTTTACGGCATCATCGGCATGATCAACTTCGCCCATGGCGACGTGTACATGATCAGCGCCTACCTGGCCGCCATCGGCCTGGCCGTGCTGGCCTTCTTTGGTGTCGACTCATTCCCCTTTCTGATTCTCGGCACGCTGGTGTTCAGCATCGTCATTACCGGCGTTTATGGCTGGACCATCGAGCGCATCGCCTACAAGCCGCTGCGCAATTCGACGCGCCTCGCGCCGCTGATCAGCGCCATCGGCATGTCGTTGATCCTGCAGAACTTCGTCCAGCTCAGCCAGGGCGCGCGGCAGCAGGGCGTGCCGACCTTGCTCGATGGGGTAATCAAGTTCCACATCGGCGAAGGCTATGTGCAACTGACCTACACCAAGCTGTTCATCATCGTCGCCTCGCTGATCGGCATGGCGATCCTGCATTACGTGATCCAGCACACCAAGCTTGGCCGCATGTGCCGCGCGACTCAGCAGGATCGCAAGATGGCCTCGATCCTCGGCATCAACACCGACCGGGTGATTTCCTACGTGTTCGTCATCGGCGCGTCGATGGCGGCGTTGGCCGGAGTGCTGATCACCATGAATTACGGCACCTTCGATTTCTATGCCGGCTTCATCATCGGCATCAAGGCCTTCACCGCGGCCGTGCTCGGCGGTATCGGCTCGCTGCCTGGGGCGATGCTCGGCGGGCTGATTCTCGGGGTGTCCGAGGCGCAGTTCGCGGGCATGGTCAACTCCGACTACAAGGACGTGTTCAGCTTCTCGCTGCTGGTTCTGGTGCTGATCTTTCGCCCGCAGGGGCTGCTCGGCAAACCGCAAGTGACCAAGGTGTAACGGCATGACAGAGACATTCGACTTCAAGGCGGTGCTGCGTGACACCGCGCTGGCCGGTCTGCTCGCGCTGCTGGTGTTCGGCCCCATCGTCGGCATCGTGCTCGACGGCTATGACTTCAATCTGCAGCCGCAGCGTGTGGCGCTGCTGGTGGCCATCGTCATGGCCGGGCGTTTTTTGCTCAGCGCCTTCGGCCAGACGGCCAGGGGGCGCAAGTGGTTCGCCGTGTTTCGCCGCAACGACGGCGGCGTGCATGTCTTGCCGGCCGATCACAAATCCAGCCTGCGCTTCATCCTGCCGCTGATCATCGTGCTGGCGATCGCCTTCCCGTTCCTGGCCAGCAAGTACTGGCTGACGGTGGTGATCCTCTGCCTGATCTATGTACTGTTGGGTCTGGGCCTGAATATCGTGGTCGGCCTGGCCGGGCTGCTCGATCTGGGTTATGTCGGTTTCTACGCCATCGGTGCCTATGGCTTGGCGCTGGGATATCAGTACCTGGATCTGGGCTTCTGGAGCATGTTGCCGATTGCGGCGGTGATGGCGGCGCTGGCCGGGGCGATTCTGGGCTTTCCAGTGTTGCGTATGCACGGCGACTATCTGGCCATCGTCACCCTCGGGTTTGGCGAGATCATCCGTCTGGTGCTGAATAACTGGATGGAGTTCACCAACGGCCCCAACGGTGTTTCCGCACCGGGGATCACCTTCTTCGGCATCGAGTTTGGCCGTCGCGCCAAGGACGGTGGCACGCCTCTGCACGAGTTGCTGGGCATCAGTTACAACCCCAGCATGTCGATGATCGTGGTCTACAGCGTACTGTTTCTGGTAGTGCTGGCCGTGCTCTATATCAAGCACCGGCTGACGCGCATGCCGATTGGCCGGGCCTGGGAGGCGCTGCGCGAAGATGAAATCGCCTGCCGTGCGATGGGCCTGAACCATGTGATGGTAAAACTCTCGGCGTTCATGATTGGCGCCTCCACTGCCGGCATTGCCGGGGTGTTCTTCGCCACTTACCAGGGCTTCATCAACCCGGCGTCGTTCAACTTTCTTGAGTCGATTCTGGTGCTGGCCATCGTCGTGCTCGGCGGGCTTGGGTCTACCCTCGGCGTGGTCATTTCGGCCTTCACCATGACGTTATTGTTCGAGTTGCTGCGCGAGTTCGGTGACGTTCGCATGCTGGTGTTCGGTGTGCTGATGGTGCTGATGATGATTTGGCGCCCACGGGGCCTCGTGCGCGTTAGCCGAACCGGCTACGCGATTCGCAAGGGAGTGGCGCCATGAAGCAGAGCGAACTGATCCTCGCGGTCGACAGCCTGATGATGCATTTCGGTGGCATCAAGGCGCTCAACGATGTGAATTTCAGCATCAAGCGCCACTCAATTTCGGCGCTGATCGGCCCCAACGGTGCGGGAAAGACCACGGTATTCAACTGCCTGACCGGCTTCTACTCGGCCAGTGGTGGCAGCATCAAGCTCAACGCGCAAAACACCACGACCAATGTGATTCAGGTACTGGGCGAGCCGTTTGCTCCCGAAGACTTCGTGCAGCCACGCTCGTTGGCCAGGCGCCTGTGGTACAAGCTGTTCGGCGGCACCCACCTGGTCAACCGCGCCGGGCTGGCGCGCACCTTCCAGAACATTCGTTTGTTCAAGGAAATGTCGGTGGTGGAGAACCTGCTGGTGGCCCAGCACATGTCCTCCAACCGCAACATGCTGGCGGGGATTCTCAACACCCCCGGCTTTCGTCGCCGCGAATCGAAGCTGCTCGATCATGCCTTCTATTGGTTGGAGGTGGTCGATCTGGTCGATTGCGCCAATCGCCTGGCCGGTGAATTGTCCTATGGCCAGCAGCGCCGTTTGGAAATCGCCCGCGCGATGTGCACGCAGCCCGAACTGATCTGCCTGGATGAACCTGCCGCCGGCCTCAACCCGGCCGAGACTCAGGCGCTGAGCCGAATCATTCGTCGCCTGCGTGATGAGCACCAGATTACCGTGCTGCTGATCGAGCATGACATGGGCATGGTGATGGACATTTCCGACCATATCGTCGTGCTCGAATACGGCAACGTGATCGCTCAGGGCACGCCAGAGCAGATCAAGAACGACCCCAAAGTGATCGCCGCCTACCTCGGCGCGGATGAAGAGGATGTGGCATGAGTTCGCCGTTACTGGAGTTCAAGAATGTCGACGTGCACTACGGGCCGATTCAGGCACTGAAGTCGGTAAGCCTGCACATCGATCAAGGCGAGACGGTGAGCCTGATTGGCGCCAACGGTGCCGGTAAATCCACGCTGCTGATGTCGATTTTCGGTCAGCCGCGCGCCAGCGGCGGGCAGATTCTCTATCAGGGCACCGATATCACCGGTAAGTCGGCGCATTATGTCGCCTCCAATGGCATCGCCCAGTCACCAGAAGGGCGGCGGGTATTCCCGGACATGAGCGTGGAGGAGAACCTGCTGATGGGTACCATTCCTATTGGCATGGGCCATGCTGACGAGGATATCCAGCGCATGTTCGAGCTGTTTCCGCGTCTGAAGGAGCGGCGCAACCAGCGTGCCATGACCATGTCGGGCGGTGAGCAACAGATGCTCGCCATCGCCCGCGCACTGATGAGTCGGCCCAAGCTGCTGTTGCTCGACGAGCCCTCGCTGGGGCTGGCACCCATCGTGGTCAAGCAGATCTTCGCAACCCTGCGCGAACTGGCGCAGACCGGCATGACCATCTTTCTGGTGGAGCAGAACGCCAACCATGCGCTGAAACTGTCGGATCGCGCCTATGTGATGGTTACCGGAGAAATCCGTCTGACCGGCACCGGTGCTGAGCTGCTGGGCAACGAAGAGGTGCGCAACGCCTATCTCGGCGGGCATTGATCAAACCGCAGCCGGTAGCCTGGGTAGAGCGCAGCGAAACCCGGGATTGGCTGACACATATAGCTGTCGCGGCTAAAGCCCCTCCCACACGTCACCATGAATCTGTGTGTGGGGCTTTAGCCGCGCCCCTTAAAAGAAAGCCCCCGCATCTGCGGGGGCTCTTCATTTGCGGGGCTTCGTTTACTGCGCCAGAGCGACCAGCCCGGCCTGCTGTACCAGTTCCAGCAGCGGTTGCGGGTATACGCCAAGGATGAAGGCGAGCAGGGCGACCAGTAGCAGCATGATGCCGCCGGCGCGCTGGCCCCAGTCGAAGGGCGCGTCGTGGCGATGCAGACTCTGCTCACGCATGAACAGGGTCACCATCACCCGCAAGTAATAGAACACGCCGATGGCGCTGCCCAACACCATGGCGCCGAGCAGCCACCACAGTTGCGCCTCGACACCGGCAGCAATCACGTAGAACTTGCCGATAAAGCCAGCAGTCAGCGGAATGCCGGCCAGCGACAGCATCATCACCGTGAGCACGGCGGTCAGGTACGGGCGGCGCCAGAACAGGCCACGGTATTCGTACAGTGCATCGGCGTCGCGACCGCTGTAGGGCGTGGACATCAGGGTAATCACGCCGAAGGCGCCGAGGCTGGTTAGCACGTAGGTAGCCAAGTACACGCCGACGGCTTCCACGGCCAGGCCCTTGCTGGCGATCAGTGCCACCAGTAGGTAGCCGAAGTGGGCGATGGAGGAATAACCCAGCAGGCGTTTGAGGTTGTTCTGCAGCAGGGCCAGCAGGTTGCCGAAGAGGATCGAGGCAATGGCGATCAGGGTCAGCAGCTCGTTCAACCAGCCACCGCTCATGGCCGGCGACACCTGATACAGGCGCAGCAGCACGGCGAACACCGCGACCTTGCTAGCGGTGGCGAGGAAGGCAGCCACTGGCGCCGGGGCGCCTTCATAGACGTCCGGCGTCCATAGGTGGAAGGGCACCAGCGACAGCTTGAAGGCCAGGCCAATGAGCATCATGCCAGTGCCGATCTGTACCAGTTGGCTGCTTTCGCGCATCAGGCTGGCGCCGATGTCGGCGAAGGCCAGGTTGCCGGACTCGGCATACAGCAGCGCCATGCCGAACAACAGGAAGGCCGAACCGGCCGCCGACAACACCATGTACTTGATGCCGGCTTCCAGCGAGCGCTTGTTGAAGAAGGCGTAAGCGATCATGCCGTAGGTCGGCACCGACAGCAGTTCCAGGCCGATGAACAGGCTGGCCAGGTGCTGCGCGCTGACCAGCACCATACCGCCAGCGGCCGAGAGCAGCACCAGCAGGTAAAGCTCCTCGCGGTTGCCGGGGTAGCCCTTGCCCGAGTCGCCGCCGAGATAGGCGTGAATCAAGGTGATGCAGGCCAGACTGGCGACCAGTACCAGCGCCATGTAGTAGCAGGCGAAGGTGTCGATCAACAGCAGCGGGGTGACCTGTTGCGGAGCTACCTCCAGTGCTGGAATCAGCGACAGCAGCGCCAGGTTCAGGCCCACCACCGAGAGAATGAAGGTCACCGTGTGATTGCGCTTGGCAGCGATGGCCAGCATCACCACGACAGCGGTGAGGCTGGTCACCAGCAGCGGCAGCAGGGCGATCAGGTGTTGCAGGGTGAAGTCGACAGCGTGATGTTCCATGAGTCTCTAATCCTTACCCTTACCGGCCCGAGGCGAGTTGATCGAGGGCGCCAGCCATCCACTGTTGCACGCCATGCATGCTGGCAGCGGAGGTATCGAGCACCGGTTGCGGGTAAACGCCAAGCAGAATCAGCAGTGCGCCGAGGCCGAGCACCATGCTCAGTTCGCGGGCTTTCAGGCCGGGTAGCGGCGCTTCTTGCTGTACCGGGCCGAAGTAGGCGCGATGGATCATCGCCAGGGCGTATACCGAGCCGAGCACCAGGCCACAGGCGGCCAGCACCACGACCCAGGGCGCGCCAGCGAAGCTGCCGATCAGGATGAGAAATTCACCGACGAAGTTACCGGTGCCCGGCAACCCCAGCGCGGCGGCGGCGAAGAACAGACTGATGGCTGGCAGCCACGGCATGCGTGCCCAAATTCCGCCCATTTGGCGCAGATCACGGGTGTGCACGCGCTCGTAGAGCTGGCCGCAGAGGATGAACAGCGCGGCGGCGGACAAACCATGCGCGACCATCTGCACCACCGCGCCTTGCAGGGCGATCTGGCTGCCGGAGTAAATGGCGATCAGCACGAAGCCCATGTGCGAGACGCTGGAGTAGGCCACCAGGCGCTTGATGTCGGTCTGCGCGAACGACAGCAGGGCGCCGTAGACGATGGCGAACACGCCGAGCCACTGAGCGATGGGCGCGAACTCCGCCGAAGCGTTGGGGAACAGCGGCAGGGCGAAGCGCAACAGGCCGTAGGCAGCGGTCTTCAGCAGGATGCCAGCCAGGTCTACCGAGCCCGCAGTCGGCGCCTGGGCGTGGGCATCAGGCAGCCAGGAATGTACCGGCACCACCGGGAACTTCACCGCGAAGGCGACGAAGAAACCGAGCATCAGCAGGTATTCGGTGCCCGGTGCCAGCTCGGTCTTCAAAAGGTCGGCGTAGTTGAAGCTGAGCACGCCGGTCTGGTTGAAGTGCACGAACACCAGGGCCAGGATCGACACCAGCATGACTAGGCCGCTGGCCTGGGTGAAGATGAAGAACTTGGTGGCGGCGGTGATGCGAGTGCGACCGTCGCTGCCGCTATGCCCCCAGAGCGCGATGAGAAAATACATCGGCACCAGCATCATTTCCCAGAAGAAGAAGAACAGAAACAGGTCGACAGCGAGGAATACGCCGACCACACCGCCGAGAATCCACATCAGGTTGAGGTGGAAGAAGCCGACGCGGTTCTGGATCTCGTTCCAAGAGCACAGCACCGAGAGCACACCGAGCAGGCCGGTGAGCGTCACCATCAGCACTGACAGACCGTCCATCGCCAGGTGAATAGTGATACCCAGACGCGGGATCCAGTCGATGACGAACTCGTGGGCCCAGCGCAGGCCGCCGTCCGGGGCCGGTGCCAGGGTGAAGTCACCGCTGAGCCACAACCACAGGCTCAGGCCGAACAGCAGGCTCATTGTAATCAGGGCGATCCAGCGCGGCAGGACGTGGCCGAAGCGCTCACCCTGCCAGCACAGCAGGCCGCCGATGAAGGGGATCAGGATTAGCCAGGGCAGAATCATCAGGCTGTTTTCCTTAACTCAAAAAGAGAATGACGGCGAGCACCAGCACGGCACCACCCACGATGGAGGTGGCGTACCAACGCACCTGGCCGGTTTCGCTGCGCACCAGCGCGGCGTTGCCGCCACGGGCGAGCAGCGGAATCAGGCCGATACTGCGGTCGATGGGGTCGTGGCGTAGCAGATGGCAGAGCAGCAGATAAGGGCGCACGAACAGCTTGTCGTACAGCCAGTCGAAGCCCCAGGCGGCAAGCCACCAGGCGCTCAGCAGGCGACCCAGCACGCTCTGCGCTACGGCGCTGGCAACGCGGCGCTTACCGAGGAAGAGCAGGGCGGCGACCACGATGCCGCTGACCGCGATCAAACCCGATAGCAGCTCCAGGCTGTGCTGGGCCTGACCACCGGCATGGCCGACACTTTCCGGCAGCACACCGGCCAGCGGCGGAGTAATCCAGGCGCCGATGAAGGTGGACAGCACGATCAGCACCATCAGCGGCAGGTTGTGGGCAATGCCATGACCGGCGTGCGCCTCGGTCTTCTGCTCGCCGTGGAAGGCAATGAAGATCAGGCGGAAGGTGTAGATCGAGGTCATGAAGGCGCCGACCAGGCCGGCGTAGAGCAAGCCGCTATGACCGCTGGCGAAGGCTTCCCAGAGAATTTCGTCCTTGGAATAGAAACCCACGGTGACCAGCGGCAGCGCAGCCAGAGCGGAACCGCCGACCACGAAGCTGGCATAGGCCAGCGGCAGCTTCTTCCACAGACCACCCATCTTGAAGATGTTCTGCTCGTGGTGGCAGGCGTGAATCACCGCACCAGAGGCGAGGAACAACAGGGCCTTGAAGAAGGCGTGGGTCATCAGGTGGAAGATCGCCGCGTCCCAGGCCTGCACGCCCAAGGCGAGGAACATGTAGCCGATCTGGCTCATGGTCGAGTAGGCGAGGATGCGTTTGATGTCGGTCTGCACCAGCGCGGCGAAACCCGCCAGCACCAGTGTCACGCCGCCAACGATCCCGACCAGTTCGAGAATCTCCGGGGTCAGCAGGAACAGACCGTGGGTGCGGGCGATCAGGTACACGCCAGCAGTCACCATGGTCGCTGCGTGGATCAGCGCCGACACCGGAGTCGGGCCCGCCATGGCGTCGGCCAGCCAGGTTTGCAGCGGCAACTGGGCGGATTTACCCACGGCGCCACCGAGCAGCATCAGCGTGGCCAGCCACAGCCAGGTATCACCCGCCACATATTTCTGCGGTGCCAGTACCATCAGCTCCTGAATGTTCAGGGTGCCGAGGTTGAGGAACAGCAGGAACAGGCCAATCATCAGGAACACGTCGCCGATACGGGTGACGATGAAGGCCTTGAGCGCCGCGTTACCGTTGGGCACGTGCTTGTAGTAGAAGCCGATCAGCAGGTACGAGCACAGACCCACACCTTCCCAGCCGAAGAACAGCACCAGCAGGTTGTCGCCGAGCACCAGCAGCAACATGCTGAAGATGAACAGGTTGGTGTAGGCGAAGAAGCGTGAGTAGCCTTCCTCGCCACGCATGTACCAACTGGCGAACAGGTGGATCAAAAAGCCCACGCCGGTGACCACACCGAGCATGGTGGCCGACAGTCCGTCCAGATGCAGGGTGAAGCTCGGCGCCAGGCCTTCGACGCTCATCCATTGCCACAGCGTCAGGCTGTAGGAGCCGCCAACCGGGACTTCGGTAATGAAACGGGCGATCACGCAAATCGCGCTGGCCGCCGCCAGGCCAATGGAGCCAACACCAATCACGGCGCTGGCGTTTTCCGAGAGACGCCCGCGCGAGAAGGCCAGTAGAAACCAGCCAAGCAGCGGGAAGAATAGAGTCAGGGCTAGAAGGTTCATCCGCGCATCTCGCTGGCAGCGTCGATATCCAGAGTGTTGAAGCGGCGATACAACTGCAGCAGGATCGCCAGGCCGATGCTGGCCTCGGCGGCTGCCAGGGTAATCACCAGAATGAACATCACCTGACCGTCAGCCGCGCCCCAGCGGGCACCGGCTACGACGAAGGCGAGCGCAGCGGCGTTCATCATCACTTCCAGGCTCATCAGGATGAACAGGATGTTGCGCCGCACCATCAGCCCGACCAGGCCGATGCAGAACAGCACGCCGGCCAGGGCCAGGCCGTGTTCGAGTGGGATGCCGGTCATACGGTTGGCTCCTTCGCGTCGTGGCGGCCCAGGTGGTAGGCGGCGACCAGTGCAGCGAGCAGCAGCATGGAGGCCAGTTCCACCGCCAGCAGGTAAGGGCCGAACAGGCTGATACCGACGGCCTTGGCCTCGACCGTGGTGTGGCCGATGTGGGCGTCGCTGGCGTGGTTGAGCAGCACATAGAGCAACTGGCTGAGCAGCAAGGTGCTGAGAATGGCTGGGCCGACCCAGATGCCGGGCGTCAGCCATCTTTGCTCCTGGTCGGCAGCCGCCGGACCGAGGTTGAGCATCATCACCACGAAGACGAACAGCACCATGATGGCGCCGGCGTAGACGATGATTTCCAGCGCGCCGGCAAAGGGCGCACCGAGGGCGAAGAACACCATCGACACCGCCAACAGCGAGACGATGAGGTAGAGCAGGGCATGCACCGGATTGGTGTTGGTGACCACCCCAAACGTCGATGCCACCGCCACACCGGCGGAGAAGTAGAACGCGAATTCCATCAGAAGCTCCTCATTGCACCCCGCTCCCGCTTGCGGGAGAGGGGCTGGGGGAGAGGGTAAGAACGAGTCATGGCAGCAGGCTCTTGACGTTGATCGGCTCGGCCTCGTTCTGCGCGGCGCCCTTGGGCTTGCCGGCGATGGCCATACCGGCAACGCGGTAGAAGTTGTAGTCCGGGTTCTTGCCGGGGCCGCTGATCAGCAGGTCTTCCTTCTCGTACACCAGATCCTGACGCTTGAACTCGCCCATCTCGAAGTCGGGAGTGAGCTGGATCGCGGTGGTCGGGCAGGCTTCCTCGCACAGGCCACAGAAGATGCAGCGCGAGAAGTTGATGCGAAAGAACTCCGGGTACCAGCGCCCGTCATCGGTCTCGGCCTTCTGCAGCGAGATGCAGCCCACCGGGCAGGCCACGGCGCACAGGTTGCAGGCCACGCAGCGTTCTTCGCCGTCGGGGTCGCGGGTCAGGACGATGCGGCCACGGTAGCGCGGCGGCAGGTAGACCGGCTCTTCCGGGTATTGCAGGGTGTCGCGCTTGCGAAAGCCATGGCTGAAGACCATGGCCAGGCTGCGCAATTGGGTGCCGGTACCAACCAGCACGCCCCATATGTATTTGAACATTCTGTGGTTCTCCTTACTGGGCCGTTGCCAGCACGAGGGCGCCGGTCACCAGCAGGTTGATCAAAGTCAGCGGCAAGCAGAACTTCCAACTGAAGGCCATGACCTGGTCATAGCGCGGGCGTGGGATGGACGCGCGCAGCAGAATGAAGATCATGATGAAGAAGGCCGTTTTCAGCGCGAACCAGAAGAACGGGATCTGCGGCAGGATGCCGAACGGGCCGTGCCAGCCACCGAAGAACAGGGTTACCAGCAGCGCCGATACGGTGACGATGGCCACGTATTCGCCAACGAAGAACATGCCCCATTTCATCCCGGCGTATTCGATGTGGTAACCATCGGCCAGCTCCTGCTCGGCTTCCGGCTGGTCGAACGGGTGACGGTGGGTCACGGCCACCGCTGCGATGAAGAAGGTACAGAAGCCGAAGAACTGCGGAATGATGAACCACAGGTTCTGCGCCTGGTAGTCGACGATATCGCGCATGTTGAACGAGCCAACCTGCGCCACCACGCCCATCAGCGCCAGGGCCAGGAACACCTCGTAGGAGATGGTCTGGGCCGAGGCACGCAGGCTGCCGAGCAGGGCGAACTTGTTGTTGCTCGACCAGCCGGCGAACAGCACGGCATAAACCGACAAACCCGCCATGGCGAAGAAGAACAGGATGCCGATGTTCAGATCCGCCACGCCCCAGTTCGGGGTGATGGGGATGATGGCGAAGGCCATCAGCATCGCGGCGAAGGCGATCATCGGCGCCAGGGTGAAGATGAACTTGTCGGCGAACGGCGGCGTCCAGTCCTCTTTGAAGAACATCTTGATCATGTCGGCGGCGATCTGGAACATGCCGAACGGCCCCACACGGTTGGGGCCGTAACGATCCTGCCACCAGCCGAGCAGACGGCGCTCGATGAAGCTCAGCAGCGCGCCGCAAACCACCACCACCAGCAGGATGACGATGGCCTTGAGTACCGCGAGGACAATCTCGATCAGTTCGGGCGTCAGCCAGCTCATTGCGCGGCCTCCTGCAGCAGGGTCACGCTGTCACCGGCGACTGCTGCCGGAATGCCCGGCAAGCCAACCGGCAGGCCGACCAGGCCGATGGCCAGATCATCACGTACTTGCAGCGGCAGGCGCAGTGCCTGACCGTTGACGCGCAGGGCCAGCAGCGCACCGTTGCTCACACCGAGGCGTGCCGCTTCCTCACGGGCCAGGGCCACGTAGGGCTCGGGCATGCGTTCCTGAATAGGCTTGGCGCGCGCGGAGTTTTCCTCGCTGCCGAACAGGTGGTGCAGCGGCGCCACCTGCCAGGTGCCGGCTGCCGGGCTGAACGCGGCGTTGACGGCGAACCAGGGCAGGGCGTTACCGGCGGCTTCGAGCAGGCGCACGCCGGGGTCGCCCGCACGCAGATGACCACCGACTTCGTCCTGAAACTTGTTCCAGGCCTGTGGCGAGTTCCAGCCCGGCGACCAGGCGAACGGGATCTGCTGCCGATCTTCCTTGCTGCCGGCGTAGCCTTCCATGGAGAAGGCAAAGGCGGAATCCTGATCCTGCGGCTGACGCGGCTCGTGCACGCTGATATTGGCGCGCATGGCGGTACGGCCGCTGTAGCGGTGCGGTTCGCGCGCGAGCTTGAGGCCCTTGATGCGGAACGAGGCGCTCGGCGCGGCGTCCTTGATCCCGGCCAGCAGCGGATTGCTGGCGGCGCAGGCTTCGGTGACCTGATCCAGTTGCGTCCAGTCCACGGCCTTGCCCAGCAAAGTGCTGTGCAGCGCATGCAGCCAGCGCCAGCCTTCACGGATTAGAATGCCCGCATCGTAGTAGCTCGGCTCATAGACCTGGAAGAAGCGCTGGGCGCGACCTTCCAGGCTGACCAGAGTGCCGTCGCCTTCGGCGAAGGAGGCGACCGGCAGCAGCAGATGAGCGCGTTCGCTGGTGGCGGTGCGCTGGTGATCGGCGACGATCACCGCTTGCGCGGCGCTAAGTGCAGCATCCACCTTGGCGGCATCGGCGCGGCGGTACAGGTCGTTTTCCAGCACGATTACGGCATCGGCCTGGCCAGCACTCAGGGCATCGAGTGCGGCATCGACGGACTCGCCGCCCAGCAGCGCCAGGCCCAGGCTGTTGGCCTCGGGCACCACCAGGCTCAGCGAGCCGTTCTTCTCGCGATTTTTCAGCGCACTGGCAATATTGGCGGCGGCTTCGATCAGGGCCTTGTCGCCCAGAGAGGCGCCAGACACGACCAGCGGGCGCTTGGCGTTGAGTAGCGCGTCGGCAATGCGCTGTACCAGCGCTTGCGCCTCGGCTTCCAGGCCGTCGACAGCCGGGGCGCTCGGGTCGATGGCGTGGGCCACGGCGAAGCCGATGCGAGCCAGATCCGCAGGTGCGGCGTGCACGCTTTCGGCAGCCACGTCGTCCAGGCGAGTTTCCGTGACGCTGGCGATAAACAGCGGGTGACGAGCGTGCTGGGCGACGTTCTGCACGGCCGCCATGTGCCAGTCCTGAATCCGTGCTCCGGCAGCGATTTCGGTGGCCTTGCCCTTGACCGCTTGACGCAGGGCCAGGGCCATGCGTGCGGCGGTCTGGGTCAGGTCTTCGCCGAGGACGAAGATGGCATCGTGCAGCTCGACGTCGCGCAGGGTCGGCGTTGGCAGCGGGCCGTTTTGCAGGATGTCGCGGATCAGGCGGATATTGGCCAATTCGCCAGCGGCGATACCGCTATAGAAATTGTCGGCACCCACCAGTTCGCGCAGGGTGAAATTGGCTTCCAGGCTGGCGCGCGGCGAGCCAATACCGATCACACGCTTGCCCTTGAGCTGCTCGGCGGCCTTGTCCAGCGCGGCGTCGATGCCGATGGCCTGGCCTGCCAGCAGCGGCTGACGCGGGCGATCTGCGTTGTTGACGTAGCCATAGCCGAAGCGGCCACGGTCACAGAGGAAGTACTGGTTCACCGAGCCGTTGAAACGGTTCTCGATGCGGCGCAGCTCGCCGTAGCGCTCGCCGGGGCTGATGTTGCAGCCGCTGGAGCAACCGTGACAGATGCTAGGGGCGAACTGCATGTCCCACTTGCGGTTGTAACGCTCGGAGTGGGTCTTGTCGGTGAATACGCCGGTCGGGCAGACCTCGACCAGATTGCCGGAGAACTCGCTTTGCAGCGTGCCGTCCTCGACGCGGCCGAAGTACACGTTGTCGTGCGCGCCATAGACGCCCAGGTCGCTGCCGCCCGCGTAGTCCTTGTAGTAGCGCACGCAGCGGTAGCAGGCAATGCAGCGGTTCATCTCGTGGGCGATGAACGGGCCGAGTTCCTGGTTTTGGTGGGTACGCTTGGTAAAGCGATAACGACGGGCGTTATGCCCGGTCATCACCGTCATGTCCTGCAGGTGGCAGTGACCGCCTTCCTCGCACACCGGGCAGTCGTGCGGGTGGTTGGTCATCAGCCATTCGACGACACTGGCGCGAAATGCCTTGGATTCCTCGTCGTCAATGCTGATCCAGGTGTTGTCGGTGGCGGGTGTCATGCAGGACATGACGATACGACCACGGGTGTCGTTCTCGTCGTTGTACTGCTTGACCGCGCACTGGCGGCACGCGCCGACGCTGCCAAGCGCCGGGTGCCAGCAGAAGTAGGGGATATCGAGTCCGAGGGACAGGCAGGCCTGCAGGAGGTTGTCTGCCCCATCGACTTCGAAATCTTTGCCGTCTACGTGGATAGTGGCCATTTCTTTAAGTCTTCGTTTACCCGCTTGCTAAGGCGGCTGGCTAAGGGAATTCGTCTGTTCAGTTCGCAGTCGTCGGTATGCGGGGCGTGGTCGCCGCCTGGGCCACACCGGCCTCGAACTCTTCACGGAAATACTTGATGGCACTGCCCAACGGCTCCACGGCACCTGGCGCATGCGCGCAGAAGGTCTTGCCGGGGCCGAGGAAGTTGACCAGGCCGAGCAGGGTCTGGATGTCTTCGGCGGTGCCTTGCTTGCGTTCCAGGGCGCGGAGAATCTTCACGCTCCACGGCAGGCCGTCGCGACACGGCGTACACCAGCCACAGGACTCGCGGGCGAAGAACTCTTCCATGTTGCGCAGCAGGGAAACCATGTTGATCGAGTCGTCGACCGCCAGCGCCAGGCCGGTGCCCATGCGCGTGCCGACTTTACCGATGCCGCCTGCGTACATCTGCGCCTCGAGATGCTCAGGCAACAGAAAGCCGGTACCGGCGCCGCCAGGCTGCCAGCACTTGAGCCTGTAGCCATCGCGCATGCCGCCGGCATAGTCCTCGAACAGTTCGCGGGCGCTGATGCCGAAAGGCAGCTCCCACAAGCCGGGGTTCTTCACCTTGCCGGAGAAGCCCATCAATTTGGTGCCGTGGTCTTCGCTGCCGGGGAGGGCGAGGCTTTTGTACCAGTCCACGCCCTGGCCAATGATGGCCGGCACGTTGCACAGGGTTTCGACGTTGTTGACGCAGGTGGGCTTGCCCCAGACGCCTACGGCCGCGGGGAAGGGCGGCTTGGCGCGCGGGTTGGCGCGGCGGCCTTCCAGCGAGTTGATCAGCGCGGTTTCTTCGCCGCAGATATAGCGACCGGCGCCGGTGTGCACGAACAGCTCGAAATCGAAGCCGCTGCCGAAGATGTTCTTGCCCAGCAGGCCGGCGGCCTTGGCTTCCTCGATGGCGCGGTTGAGGTTGGCGGCGGCGTCGACGTACTCGCCACGCAGGAAGATGTAGCCGCGATAGGCCTTGAGCGCGCGCGCGGAGATCAGCATGCCTTCCACCAGCAGGTGCGGCAGTTGCTCCATGAGCATGCGGTCTTTCCAGGTGTTGGGCTCCATTTCATCCGCGTTGCACAACAGGTAGCGGATGTTCATGGATTCGTCGGCTGGCATCAGGCCCCACTTCACGCCCGTGGGGAAGCCCGCACCGCCACGGCCCTTGAGGCCGGATTCCTTGACGGTCTGCACGATGTCGGCCTGGGCCATCTCGGTCAGCGCCTTGCGTGCGGCCGCGTAGCCGTTCTTCTGCTGGTATTCCTCCAGCCATACCGGCTGGGCGTCGTCACGCAGGCGCCAGGTCAGCGGATGAGTTTCTTCGCTGCGGGTAATGCGGTTGGCTGGGCCGATGGAGGTCAGGGTCTTCATTTGTAGTCCTCCAGCAGCTTGGCGACGCCGCCCGGTTGCACATCGCCGAAGGTGTCGTCGTCGATCATCAGCGCAGGGGCCTTGTCGCAGTTGCCCAGGCAGCACACCGGCAGCAGGGTGAAGCGCTCATCGCTGGTGGTCTGGCCGAGGCCGATGCCGAGCTGCTTCTGCATCTCACTGACCACCGACTCATGGCCGCCGATATAGCAGGTCATGCTGTCGCACACGCGAATCACGTGACGGCCGACTGGCTGACGGAAGATCTGGCTGTAGAAGGTGGCCACGCCTTCAACATCGCTGGCGGGAATGCCGAGGATCGCGCCAATGGCGTCAGCGGCACCATCCGGCACCCAGCCGCGCTGCTTCTGCACGATCTTCAGCGCCTCGATGCTGGCGGCGCGCGGGTCTTCGTAGTGGTGCATCTCGTGCTCGATGGCCGAGCGCTCGGTTTCGCTGAGGGTGAAACGGTCGGTCTGAATTAGCGTGCTCATGATCAGCGGTCCACGTCGGCCATGACGAAGTCGATACTGCCCAGGTAAGCAATCAGATCCGCCACCATGCTGCCGCGAATCACCGAGGGGATCTGCTGCAGGTGGGCGAAGCTGGGGGTGCGAATCCGGGTACGGTAGCTCATGGTGCTGCCGTCGCTCGTCAGGTAATAGCTGTTGATGCCCTTGGTCGCCTCGATCATCTGGAAGGCTTCGTTGGCCGGCATGACCGGCCCCCAGGAAACCTGCAGGAAGTGGGTGATCAGGGTTTCGATGTGCTGCAGCGTGCGTTCTTTCGGCGGCGGTGTGGTCAGCGGATGGTCCGCCTTATAGGGGCCTTCCGGCATGTTGCGCAGACACTGATCGATGATCTTGATGCTCTGGCGCATCTCCTCGACGCGCACCATGCAGCGGTCATAGGCATCGCCGTTGACGGCCAGCGGCACTTCGAACTCGAAGTGCTCGTAGCCGGAGTAGGGGCGCGCCTTGCGCAGGTCAAAGTCGCAACCAGTGGCGCGCAGACCGGCACCGGTGGTGCCCCATTCCAGCGCTTCCTTGGTGTTGTATTGCGCCACACCGATGGTACGGGCCTTGAGGATGCTGTTCTTCAGCGCGGCCTTCTCGTATTCGTCGAGGCGTTTGGGCAGCCAGTCGACGAATTCCTTGACCAGCTTGTCCCAGCCGCGCGGCAGGTCGTGGGCGACGCCGCCGATACGGTACCAGGCCGGGTGCAGGCGGAAGCCGGTGATGGCCTCGATCACCTTGTAGGCGCGCTGGCGGTCGGTGAAGGTGAAGAACACCGGCGTCATGGCGCCAACGTCCTGGATGTAGGTGCCGAGGAACAGCAGGTGGCTGGTGATGCGGAAGAACTCGGCCATCATCACGCGGATGAAGTCGACACGGGCCGGTACCTTGATGCCGGCCAGCTTCTCCACCGAGAGCACGTAGGGCAGGTTGTTCATCACCCCGCCTAGGTAGTCGATGCGGTCGGTGTAAGGGATGAAGCTGTGCCAGCTCTGCCGCTCGGCCATCTTCTCGGCGCCACGGTGGTGGTAGCCGATCTCCGGCACGCAATCGACGATTTCTTCGCCGTCGAGCTGCAGGATGATGCGGAAGGCGCCGTGGGCGGATGGGTGGTTGGGGCCGAGGTTGAGGAACATGTAGTCCTCGTGCTCGCCGCCGCGTTTCATGCCCCAATCTTCGGGGCGGAAGCGCGCAGCTTCTTCTTCTAGCTGCTGCTTGGCCAGGGTCAGGCTGAACGGATCGAATTCGGTGGCGCGCGCCGGGTAGTCCTTGCGCAGCGGGTGACCTTCCCAGGTCGGCGGCATCATGATGCGGCTCAGGTGTGGGTGGCCGGTGAAGGTGATGCCGTACAGGTCCCAGACTTCGCGCTCGTACCAATTGGCGTTGGGCCAGATGCCGGTGGCGGTGGGCAGGTTGAGGTCGCGCTCGGACAAGGCCACCTTGATCATTACGTCACTATTACGCTCCAGCGACATCAGGTGATAGAAAACCGTGAAGTCGGCATCTGGCAGGCCGCGGCGCTGGGTGCGCAGGCGCTCGTCGACGCCGTGCAGATCGTAAAGCATCACGTAGGGGCGCGGCAGGTTACGCAGGCAGGTGAGCACTTCAATAAGGCGCTCACGAGCGACCCAGAGTACCGGCATGCCGGTGCGGGTCGCTTGCAGGGTGAAACTGTCGTCGCCAAAGCGGGCGCGCAGTTCGGCGACGACGTCCTGGTCGTCAGCCTTATAAGGCGGTATGGACACAACGGTGTCTTGAGTCATGGTCTCGGTCGCTGTCGATCAACGTAGAAAGTGGGCGTGACGCTTGCTCAGGCAAGCACCGGCTCAGACTTCGTCGGGGCTACGCAGGTTGGTAACGGCGATTCGCTGCTCGCGTCGCTGTTCCTTCTGCGAAGGCATTTCGGCACGGTAGATGCCTTGATCGCCTACGACCCAGGATAGCGGGCGGCGCTCCTGGCCGATGGATTCCTGCAGCAGCATCAAGCCTTGCAGGAACGCCTCGGGGCGGGGCGGGCAGCCGGGAATGTAGACGTCCACGGGGAGGAACTTGTCCACGCCCTGAACGACCGAGTAGATGTCGTACATGCCGCCGGAATTGGCGCATGAACCCATGGAGATGACCCACTTGGGCTCCAGCATCTGCTCATAGAGACGCTGGATGACTGGCGCCATCTTGATGAAGCAGGTGCCGGCGATGACCATGAAATCGGCCTGACGCGGTGATGCACGAATGACTTCCGCGCCGAAGCGCGCCACGTCGTGCGGGGCGGTAAAGGCGGTGGTCATTTCCACATAGCAGCAGGACAGGCCGAAGTTGTACGGCCACAAGGAGTTCTTGCGCCCCCAGTTGACCGCGCCGTTAAGCACGTCCGAGAGCTTGCCCATGTAGATGTTCTTGTGAACCTGATCTTCTAGCAGCGGGTCGGAGACGACCTCCCGCTGGCCGATCGGATACGCCTCATTGGGCGCATCCGGGTCGACCCGAGTAAGTTTGTATTGCATCGCCAAAGCCTCATTGTTTTAGCTTCGCCTGTCGTTCACGACGTCCCTGCGGAGCCCAATCGAGCGCGCCGATACGCCAAAGATAGACAAGACCTGCCAACAGAATTGCTATGAAAACTGTAGCTTCGATCAGGCCCGCCCAGCCGCTTTCGCGCACTGAGACTGCCCAAGCGAAGAGATAGAGGGCTTCAACGTCGAAGATCACGAAGAGCATCGCGACCAGATAGAACTTGGCTGACAAGCGCAGACGCGCGCTGCCGGTGGGGAGCATGCCCGACTCGAACGGCTCGTTCTTGCTGCGCCCCCACGCCTTGCTGCCAAGCAGGCTGGAAACGCCGAGCATGAAGGCGATGAGCCCGCATACACCAAGCAGGAAAACAGCGAAAGCCCAGTTCTGGGACATGGTCGTTACCGCATCAGGCATGCCGGTACCCCTTGGGAAAGAGACGGCTTCTATTATTTGTAATGAGGCTGCGCACGAAGCACTAACCCTGAAAAATCCTGAAATCAATTCTATGCCCGGTTAACGGCATAAGTAAATTTCCATTTGAAAAATAAATTTCACGGCACCTCACGCAAGCAAGAGAAGGCGGCATTGATGTCGGTAGTTGCCTCTAACTGCCACTACACAGGCGCTGTATGAACCTATTGGTTCCTAGACTTTGTACGGAAATTACCTGTCGGTGATGCTGAGTTGAAATCGCCCCAGGACAGCCCGGTCAGAATGTCTATTTGCAACACGCAGCCTTGCGCCGCGTGACGAATCTTCGATAACGGCGTTGGTGTTGGTTGCGTCCACCTCAGCGGGTGATCAGGATGGTTAAAGCGCAATGAGCTTCACCTGTTGAGTGGCGTCAAATGGCTCTTTGCATTAATACGCAAGCATGCGGAAGTACAACTTCCGCATGCCTTCATTGAGGGCTCTTGATTGAGCGGATGCAGGAGAAATGAGGCGATAATATGCGCCGTCTAACTTAGCTTGGACGAGGTCGGACATATTGAATGCCGTGACTGTTTTCCAGGCTCTGGACGAAAAGCGCCTGCGCTCGATGATGCTTAGTTAAAACGGGCTGGAGCGTCAGTCCGGGCAAATGCTCATTTACCGTACCTGACCTTCGCTCGACGATTTTTCGTACAAAACCTAGCGATAAAAAAGCCCCGGCAAGCCGGGGCGGATTAGGCAATTGGCCGCTGCGGGTGCGTGGCCCGCAGGGGAGAACCATTCTTAGTGGAACTGGTTCATGGTGTTGTCTTTACCGCTCGCCTTCAGAGCAGCTTCGCCAGCGAAGTACTCTTTATGGTTGTCGCCGATGTCGGAGCCAGCCATGTTCTGGTGCTTGACGCAGGCGATACCCTGACGCAGTTCCTGACGCTGAACACCTTTCACGTAGGCCAGCATGCCCTGGTCGGCGAAGTAGCCTTTGGCCAGATTGTCGGTGGACAGGGCCGCAGTGTGGTAGGTCGGCAGGGTGATCAGGTGGTGGAAGATGCCGGCGTGGGCCGAACCATCGCGCTGGAAGGTACGGATCTTCTCGTCAGCCAGCTTGGCCAGTTCGGTCTCGTCGTACTCCACACTCATCAGTTTGGCGCGGTCGTAGGCCGATACGTCCTTGCCGTCGGCAGCCATGGCGTCGAACACCTGCTGGCGGAAGTTCAGCGTCCAGTTGAAGGACGGGCTGTTGTTGTACACCAGCTTGGCGTTCGGGATGACTTCGCGGATGCGGTCAACCATGGCCTTGATCTGGCCAACGTGCGGCTTCTCGGTTTCGATCCACAGCAAGTCGGCGCCATTTTGCAGGCTGGTGATGCAGTCCAGTACGCAGCGGTCTTCGCCGGTGCCCTTGCGGAACTGGAACAGATTGGACGGCAGGCGCTTGGGACGCAGAAGCTTGCCTTCGCGCTTGATGATCACGTCACCGTTACCCAACTCGCCGGCGGAGATTTCTTCGCAATCGAGGAAGGAGTTGTACAGGTCGCCCAGGTCACCCGGCTCTTTGGTCACGGCGATCTGCTTGGTCAGGCCGGCGCCCAGGGAGTCGGTACGAGCGACGATCACGCCGTTATCGATGCCCAGCTCGAGGAAGGCGTAGCGAACGGCAGCGATCTTGGCGAGGAAGTCGGCGTGAGGAACGGTCACTTTACCGTCCTGGTGGCCGCACTGCTTCTCGTCGGAAACCTGGTTTTCGATCTGGATGCAGCAGGCGCCTGCTTCGATCATGCGCTTGGCCAGTAGGTAGGTGGCCTCCGGGTTGCCGAAACCAGCATCGATGTCAGCGATGATCGGCACGATATGAGTTTCGAAATTATCGACTTGGGCCTGAATTTCGGCGGCCTTGGCGTGGTCGCCAGATTCGCGGGCTGCGTCCAGAGCGGTGAACAGCAGATCCAGTTCGCGGCTGTCAGCCTGACGCAGGAAGGTGTAGAGCTCTTCGATCAGGTCGGAAACAGCGGTTTTCTCGTGCATCGACTGATCCGGCAGCGGGCCGAAGTCAGAACGCAGGGCGGCGACCATCCAGCCGGACAGGTACAGGTACTTCTTGTTGGTGGTCTTGAGATGCTTCTTGATCGAGATTAGCTTCTGTTGGCCGATGAAGCCGTGCCAGCAACCCAGCGACTGGGTGTAGAGGGAGGAGTCGGCGTCGTACTCTTCCATGTCCTTGCGCATGATGTCGGCGGTGTACTGGGCGATTTCCAGACCGGTCTTGAAACGGTTCTGAGCGCGCATACGGGCGACTGACTCAGGGTTGATTGCGCTCCAGCTGCTACCGAATTGCTCTTTCAGCGCAGCCACAGCCTTGATGTCGTTTTGATATGCGGACATGGTCAATCCTTCAGAAATGTGTGGGTTGAGCACCGACTACCCGAGACCATGCGCAAGCGCAGGAATCTGCGGGGCTACCGCTCGACGGCGAGTTGACGGCTGGTGGACGAGGATTGACCAAAAAAGGCGGGGCAGCAGTCTGGCGTGGCAGCCAATGCTGTCGGGCTCGTGGAAACCCTTGGCGTGATGGCAAGCCGGTCGAACTGTCAGGTACATCATGCTTCCCCGTCCCTCAGGACAACTACGTTCCAGTCGTAACCTCGTCATACGGCCTTTTGGGCTGTTGGGACACGGGGCGCCTTGAAGTACTTCTCTGGCGCCTCGGAGATCCTTTTTCAGGACCCCTGGCTAGCGGGAGCGAAGTCATCATGCCTCTGGCAAAAAGCTTCGTCAAACTTTTTGTAGTGAATTTTTTTCGCTACTACATATTCTCAAGGCGACTGCTTGGTCACGTGAAAAGCCTGCTGGCCCGGGCTTTTCGGCGGTTTCAGGTTTTTTCTCGGAATGCACCACATATGACGTACGACTTAAGTAGGGGTCAGTCCAGCGCTTCGACTTTCAGGCGCAAAGACATGTCTTCGCGACCCTGGGTGGTTTGGCGTCTGAGTACGTCACGCCCATTCGAACTGGTCTGCTCGCTGACGCCGCCAAGGCTGATCCATTCGCCGAGGCGACCACTGACACGGGTATCGGTGCTTTGTACGTCGATTACGCCAGGACGTGTATTGTTGACGCGATCTCGCTGGCTGCTGATGGCGACGTGCACCAGTTCGCCGGAAAGCGTCGCTGTCACGTAAAAACCGCGCGTGACATCGCGGTACTGAGTGTCCTGATAGATCTGCCCGTAAGGGCCGGTGCTGGTCGTGGTTAATGGCACGCTTTGGCCAACCTGAATCAACGCTGGATATCCCTCGGTAGCCTGAACTTGCTGACTGCCGCCGCCACGGCTGTCGGTGCTACGGCGAATGATGCGAACTTGATCTCGACCCTCGACTTCGCCGCGCCCAACCTGAACATCGGCGCTGCCTGTACTGAAGGTGCCGTCGACACGATAGCCACGGTCGTTCTGGTAGTTGCTGTCGCTGCTTTCTACCGTGATCAGCAGGCGCCTCGCAGGGGTGTCAAGTTGCTGCAGAAGGACACGAATTTCGCCAATTTTCGCGGGTGGGGCGTTGATGATCAGTTGGTTGCCATAAGCACTGACCCGCCCCTCATTGCCCAGCATGGACTGCACGACGCCAATCAAATCATCAGCGGTGCGGTAATTCAGCGCGATGGCTTCGGTGGCTGCCTGCAGGGGCAGGCATAGGCTGAGCAGTAGAGCGGCAAGCAGCGTGCGCAAGGTCATAGCAAAAAGCTCCGCAAGTCAGGGTCGGTAATGCTGGTTTCCCAGGCCTGATCGAACTGCGCCAAGAGTCGGCGCGCGCGTGCTGGGTCATTGTAGAGAGCGTAGCCACTGTATTGTGCTGGCTCGGGGCGTACCAGCACACCACAGTTGTCTGCGAGCAGAAAAACCTGCTCATCGTGGGAGTAGTCGGGGTTGAGTTTGCGTATCTGCAGGTTGCTGGTTATGCGCCGCGACAAGGCGAGCAGGCGATGCCCCTCTTTGACCGCGCGAGAGATATCGCGCACCAAGATGCGCAAACGCGCTCGTGGACTATCTAGCAGGAGGCGGGCACATGCCTCTTGGACGCTAGCGTTGTGGTATAGCCAGGGCTCGAGATCATCGCTGTAGATGCAAAGGCTGCGTTGAGCTTGCTGTATCAATGCCAGGGCATGGGCGCGCGCCTGCGGCAGTTGATTGAAGCGCTCAAGTAAGCCGTGAGTGCCCAGAACCCAGGGAGCTGGTTCTCCTTGCGCGCTATCCGGCAAGGGTTGTTCCGGGTTGAGGATGGCAAAACGCCCCGGCGACTCGAACTCAAGCGGGGGGAGTTCAGGGCTGTCGAGCGGGGCGTCTTGTTCGTCCATTGCGATCTCTAGTTGCTGGTTCGCACCATGTCCACGTGGGGGATGCCAGCGTCTAGGTATTCCTCGCTGACAATCCGAAAGCCTAGCCTTTCATAGAATGGCGTGGCATGCACTTGGGCTGTCAGCATTTGTTGGCGCAGTCCGCGTTTCTCCGCCTCGGCGATCACCGCTTGCATCAGCTCTTCACCAACCTTCAAGCCGCGCCAGTCCTTGAGAACCGAGACGCGGCCGATGTGGCCGTCTGGTAGCAGGCGAGCGGTGCCGACGGCATAGTCGCCTTCTTCGGCAAGGAAGTGAATCGCCTCGGGGTCTTCTGCATCCCACTCCAATTCTGGCGGCACCGATTGCTCGGCAACGAATACGCTGTCGCGGATACGACGAAGCTCGGCATTGTCTCTATGCCAGTTCGCGACACGGACGGTGATCTCACTCATCGGCAAATCCCAGGCTGCCTTGCTTGACCAGTTCCCACAGCAGGGTACGCCCTTCGTCGTCGGCCAGCCAGGCGCCAAGGTTTTCGATATGCAACGCGTCGGCGCTGCAGATCAGCTTCAGTAGTTCACGCAGGCGAGCCGTGACCAGGCGGCTTTGGCCGCTGGCAAACAGCACCAGATCTTCGCCCACTTCCGACCAGGCCATACGTGCGCTGGGGTTGCGGATGACGATGGCGCCATCTTCCAGAGCGCCGAGGAAGTCCTCTTCCTCGATCTCGATGCCGGCCACCAACTCCGGATACTTGGGCTCGGTCATGAATTGGCCGAACCAGGTCATCAGCAGGCGCTCGTCACTCATGTGCTCGTTGAGCAGGGCCTTGAGGCGCTCCAGGGCATCACGCTGGATTTGGTTGGGATCCTCGCTCGGCTGGATGTCGGCATCGCTGTAACGCTCTTCATCGGGCAGGAACTGGCCGAGGAAATCGGTGAAATGGGTCAATACTTCGGCGGCGCTGGGCGCGCGGAAGCCCACGGAATAGGTCATGCAATCATCCTCGGCAATGCCGTTGTGGGCCAGGCACGGCGGCAGATAGAGCATATCGCCGGGCTCAAGCACCCACTCATCAGTTGGTTCGAATTCGGCCAGGATCTTCAGATCGGCGTGGGGGAGCAGCGGGCTGTCGCAATTGCACATCTGGCCCACTTGCCAGCGGCGATGGCCATGAGCCTGCAGCAGGAATACATCGTAGTTGTCGAAATGCGGGCCTACACCGCCACCGGGCGCGGCGAAGCTGATCATCAGATCATCAATGCGCCATTTGGGGAGAAACTTGAAGTCCTCCAGCAGTTCGGCCACTTCCGGGACGAACTGGTCGACGGCTTGCACCAGCAGCGTCCAGTCACGCTCGGGCAGTTCCTGGAAGGTGTCTTCGTTGAATGGACCGCGCTGCAACTCCCAGGGGCGCTCGCCATGCTCGATCACCAGGCGTGATTCGACTTCTTCTTCCAGCGCCAGGCCTGCCAGTTCGTCCGGGCTGATCGGGCTTTCGAAGTCGGCAACAGCCTGGCGCACCAGCAGCGGCTTCTTCTGCCAGTAGTCGCGCAGGAACTCACGGGCTGTGAGGCCACCCAGCAATTGCAGCGGAGTATCAGGATTCATCAGTAAGCCCTTGAAATAGATAAAAACCTTTAAACAAAAACGCCCGGCTCAGCCGGGCGTTATCGAGGCTGACTACCCTCAGATGCGCTTGGCCTGAGCCACGGCGTTACCGATGTAGCGCGCCGGGGTTAGTTGCTTGAGCTCTTCCTTGGCGGCGGCTGGCATGTCCAGGCCGTCAATGAAAGTTTGCAGCGCTTCGGCGCTGATGCCCTTGCCACGGGTCAACTCCTTGAGCTTCTCGTACGGATTCTCGATAGCGTAGCGGCGCATGACGGTCTGGATCGGCTCGGCGAGCACTTCCCAGCAGGCGTCCAAGTCTTCAGCAATACGTTGAACATTGAGCTCCAACTTGCTGATTCCCTTGAGGCTTGCTTCGTAGGAGATAACGCTGTGAGCGAAGCCGACACCGAGGTTGCGCAGCACGGTGGAGTCAGTCAGGTCACGCTGCCAGCGGGAGATCGGCAGCTTGCTGGCCAGGTGCTGGAAGATCGCATTGGCGATGCCCAGGTTGCCTTCAGAGTTCTCGAAGTCGATCGGATTGACCTTGTGCGGCATGGTCGAGGAGCCGATTTCGCCGGCCACAGTCTTCTGCTTGAAGTAGCCGAGGGAGATGTAGCCCCATACGTCGCGGTCGAAGTCGATCAGGATGGTGTTGAAGCGCGCGATGGCGTCGAACAGCTCGGCGATGTAGTCGTGCGGCTCGATTTGGGTGGTGTAGGGGTTCCAGGAGAGGCCCAGGTCACCTTCGATGAACTGACGGGCGTTGGCCTCCCAGTCGATGCTCGGGTAAGCCGACAGGTGGGCGTTGTAGTTGCCCACGGCGCCGTTGATCTTGCCCAGCAGGGGCACGGCGGCGACCTGAGCGATCTGGCGCTCCAGACGGTAGACGACGTTGGCCAGTTCCTTGCCCAGGGTGGTCGGCGAAGCTGGTTGGCCGTGGGTGCGCGATAGCATCGGCACGTCGGCGAACTTGACCGCCAGCTCGCGGATGGCAGCAGCTATCTGCTTCATCAGCGGCAGCAGAACGCTATCACGGCCTTCGCGCAGCATCAGGGCATGGGACAGGTTGTTGATGTCCTCGCTGGTGCAGGCGAAGTGGATGAACTCGCTGACTTGGTTCAGCTCTGGCAGCTTGGCGGCCTGCTCCTTGAGCAGGTACTCCACGGCCTTGACGTCGTGGTTGGTGGTGCGCTCGATTTCCTTGACGCGCTCGGCATGCTCGACGGCGAAGTTCTCCGCCAGTTCGTTGAGCAGGGCATTGGCTTCGGCGGAGAAGGGCGCTACTTCCGGGATGCCCTCGTGGGCAGCCAGGCGTTGCAGCCAGCGCACTTCGACCAGTACGCGGCTACGGATCAGGCCGTATTCGCTGAAGATGGGGCGCAGGGCGCTGGTTTTGCCGGCGTAGCGGCCGTCGACGGGGGAAACCGCGGTGAGCGAGGAAAGCTGCATGTGGGCGTTCTCGAGCTGTCGGGCTGAAAAGCTATCCGAGGGCCTCTGTGCGTTGTGCCTGCTTCGATGAAGCAGGCGCTCGCGCAGGTGCCTGGACAGCCTCTGACGAAAAGGGCGCACATCATACATGAAAACCGGCGCTTGGCCGCCTATGCCCTGCGTCTTGCGACCGATAACAGACTGGCGGCGAAGATAAGCCCCGCTCCGAGCAGCGACAGGCTGTCTGGCGTCTCGCCCCAGAGCAGCCAGGCGACGATCCCGGCGAAGACAATGGCTAGATAGGCAACGGGGCCGATCAGCCCTGGCGGCGCCAGGCCATAGGCGCGCGACATGATCACCTGGCTGGCGGTGGCCAGTAGGCCGATGCCCAGCAGCCAGCCAAGCTGGTTGGCGTCCAGCGGCTGCCAGCTCCAGGTCAGCGGAATGGCGGAAAACAGTGCGCTGAACAGCGAGAAGTAGAAAACGATACGGGTAGCTGGCTCGCTGTCGCTCATTTCGCGGATGGAAACGAAGGCGAAGGCTGCCAGCAGGCTGGCCGCGAGACCGATCAGTGCTGGGCCTTCGAATAGCGCAGTGCTGGGCTTGGCGACCAGCAGCACGCCGCCCAAACCGATCAGGCTACTGATCAGCATGCGTCGGGTTAGCGGCTCCTTGAGCCAGATATGCGCGATCAGCGGGGTAAACACCGGCGCCGAGTAAGTGAATAGCATGGCGTCGGCCAGCGGCAGGTGGGCGATGGCGTAGAAGAAGCAGTACATCGCCGCCAGGCCGTAGGTGGTGCGCCACAAGTGGGACTTCAGGCGCTTCGTGCGCAGCGGGCGTATACCGCGCACCAGCACCAGCGGCAGAAAGAACAGTACGCCGACCAGATTGCGGAAGAACACTACAGACTCATTGTTGACGCTGGCCGATATTTCGCGAATGCCAACGCCGGTAAAGGCGAACAAGAGCGCCGAGAGCGCCAGCAGCAATGCTCCTTGAAGAGGTTTGACGCTGCGGCTGGTGGGCTCCATGGTCAATGGCGTATCAGCTCGTAGAGCTCTTTGAGCAATTTGCCGCGACTAAACACCAGTTGCCAGCGATGTCCGCCGAGTTGACGCCACAGGCGCGCTGAGCGAATGCCTGCGAGCAGCAGGGCGCGGATCTTCGCCGCATTGTTCGGCTGCTGTAGGAAGCGCATGTCGCCATGCACCTGGATGCGCTGGCGGAAGGTGCTGATGGTGTCTTGGTACAGGCCGCCGCAAGCGGCGATGACGTTGTCGTGCACCAGGCCGAAATGCTCGACCTGCTGCTGGATCTGATCGAGTCGGCTGCCCATGATTTCGAGCATGTCACTGCGCTTGTCCAGTTGGCGTTCCAGGCCAATGAGCGCCAACGAATAACGCAGGGGTTCTCGTTGCAAGGCCGCAGGGTTGCGCTCCAAAGCGCTGATCAGGGCGCGATAGCCTTCGCGCAGATTGAGGTCGTCACCGCCGTACACGTCCAGGGTGCTCTTAGGATCGCGCGCGAGAAGGCTGCCGAGCATGCAGCCTAGTGATGCCTCACTGATCTGGCCTGTGCGAGCGAGCTTGTCTGCTAGAGAGGCCGCCTCAAAAACGGCGCCAAGCGCGACCAGTTGCTCCTGTATCGGGCTCATCGCGCGTCCTCGTACCAGGCCTCTGCATTTTCGATTACCCCACCACCGAGGCATACCTCGCCATCGTAAAACACCACGGACTGGCCGGGTGTAACGGCGCGCTGTGGCTCATCGAACACGGCGCGATAGCCGTTCTCGGTTTTCTCCAGGGTGCAGCGTTGGTCGCTCTGGCGGTAGCGTACCTTGGCGGTTAGGCGGCGCGGGCTGCTTAGGTCTACCGGATTGACCCAGTAGATGTCTGAGGCGAGCAGGGCGCGGGAGAACAACCAAGGATGTTCGTTGCCTTGGCCAACGATCAGCACGTTGCGCGTCAGATCCTTGCGCAGCACGTACCAAGGGTCATCACTGGCATCCTTGAGGCCACCAATGCCGAGGCCTTGGCGCTGGCCGATGGTGTGGTACATCAGGCCATGATGGCGGCCGATGACCTGGCCTTCTGTGGTTTCGATATCCCCGGGCTGCGCCGGCAGGTACTGCTTGAGAAAGTCGCTGAAGCGACGCTCACCGATGAAGCAGATGCCGGTGGAGTCCTTCTTCTTCGCCGTGGCCAGCTCGTATTTCTCGGCAATGGCGCGTACCTGCGGCTTTTCCAGTTCGCCGACCGGGAACAGGGTCTTGGCGATCTGCTCGCCGCCGACGGCATGCAGGAAGTAGCTCTGATCCTTGTTCGGATCCAGGCCCTTGAGCAGTTCGGTGCGACCATCGATATCGCGGCGGCGCACATAGTGGCCGGTGGCAATCAGGTCGGCACCGAGGCTCAGGGCGTAGTCAAGGAAGGCCTTGAACTTGATTTCGCGGTTGCACAGGATGTCCGGGTTCGGCGTACGGCCAGCCTTGTATTCGGCCAGGAAGTGCTCGAACACGTTGTCCCAGTATTCGGCGGCGAAGTTGGCGGTGTGCAGCTTGATGCCGATGCGATCGCATACGGCCTGGGCGTCGGCCAGGTCATCCATGGCGGTGCAGTATTCGGTGCCGTCGTCTTCGTCCCAGTTCTTCATGAACAGGCCTTCGACCTGATAGCCCTGTTCCATCAGCAGCAGGGCGGAAACAGACGAATCGACGCCGCCGGACATGCCGACGATCACGCGTTGGGTGCTGGGTGCTTGCATGGGAGTCTGCGAGTGAAGCCTGAAAAGTTGCCGAGTTTACCAGAAAGCCTGCGAGCGTAGCCTGGATGAAATCCGGGGAGAGCGTGGCAGGCCCCGAACTTCATCCGGGCCATCTACTATGGTGTGCGCAGCGCCCCCTAAGAAAGACATGCGCTCGCGATCAGTCGCGCAGTAGTTCCAGCGGACCGCTGATACCCGCCAGGTAATCGTCCACGCAGCGCAGTACCAGCTCGCTGCGCCAGCGCTCGGGCTGGGCGGCCAGCTCGTCGCGCGTCAACCAGGTGATGCCTGTGATATCGCTGTCCAGCTCGCGCTCCGGGTTGTGATTCAAGGGGCGGGCGCTGAAGCAAACGCGCTGGTAGGTGACCCCATTGCTTGGTGCGGTGTAGAGATAAATGCCGAGCAGGGCGGTGAGTTCCACGTCCCAGCCAGTTTCTTCGAGGGTTTCGCGCAGCGCAGCATCGCGTAGCGACTCGTTGGCTTCCAGGTGTCCGGCCGGTTGGTTGAGTACCAGGCGCCCAGCCTTGAGCTCTTCGACGAAGAGGAAGTGGCTCTGGTCTTCGATGACCGTAGCCACGGTGATATGCGGTTGCCAGTCCATTTCGGTGCTCCAAAGATTGTCCAGATCCGTAAATAAAGAACCCCGGCACGGGGCCGGGGTTCATTTGACACTCAAGCCTTATCAGGCATTCAGTGCGGACAGAGCAGCATTAAAGGTGGCGCTCGGACGCATCACCTTGCTCGTCAGTTCGGGGTTGGAGCGGTAGTAGCCACCAATTTCAGCCGGCTTGCCTTGCACGGCGGCCAGTTCGGCAACGATGGTTGCTTCCTGCTCGGTCAGTTGCTTGGCCAGCGGGGCGAAGTGAGCCTTCAGCTCGGCATCGTCATTCTGCTCGGCCAGTGCCTGTGCCCAGTACAGCGCCAGGTAGAAGTGGCTGCCGCGGTTGTCGATTTCGCCGACTTTGCGCGCCGGGGACTTGTTGTTGTCCAGCAGCTTGCCGGTGGCTTGATCCAGGGTTTTACCCAATACCTTGGCCTTGGCGTTGTTGGTCTTGATGCCGGTTTCTTCCAGCGACACAGCAAGAGCCAGGAACTCACCCAGGGAATCCCAGCGCAGGTAGTTCTCTTCGACCAGTTGCTGAACGTGCTTCGGAGCCGAACCGCCAGCACCGGTTTCGTACATGCCGCCGCCTGCCATCAGTGGAACGATGGACAGCATCTTGGCTGAGGTGCCCAGTTCCATGATCGGGAATAGGTCGGTCAGGTAGTCACGCAGTACGTTACCGGTCACCGAGATGGTGTCCTGGCCACGAATCATGCGCTCCATGGACACACGAATAGCTTCGTTGTAGCCCATCATGCGGATGTCCAGGCCGGTCAGGTCGTGATCCTTGAGGTACAACTCGACCTTTTTCTGCAGCTCGCGGTCGTGAGCGCGCTCCGGGTCCAGCCAGAAGATGGCCGGGGTGTTGGACTGGCGGGCGCGGGTAACGGCCAGCTTGACCCAATCGCGGATCGGCGCGTCCTTGGTCTGGCAGGCACGCCAGATGTCACCAGCTTCAACTTCGTGCTGCATCAGCACGGTGCCGTCGGCAGCAACAACGCGCATGGTGCCGTCGGCAGTCATTTCGAAGGTCTTGTCGTGGGAGCCGTATTCTTCGGCCTTCTGCGCCATCAGGCCGACGTTCGGCACGGTGCCCATGGTGGTCGGATCGAACGCACCGTTGGTTTTGCAGAAGTTGATCATTTCCTGGTAGATGCGCGCGTAGGTGCTCTCCGGCATGACCGCCTTGGTGTCTTTCTGCTTGCCATCTTTGCCCCACATCTGACCCGAGTTGCGGATCATGGCCGGCATCGAGGCGTCAACGATGACGTCGCTCGGGATGTGCAGGTTGGTGATGCCCTTGACCGAGTCAACCATGGCCATTTCCGGACGATGGCTGTAGACCTCGTGGATGTCGTGCAGGATTTCTTCCTGCTGCGAGGCCGGCAGCGACTTGATTTTGTCATAGACGCTGCTGATGCCGTTGTTCGGATTTACGCCCAATTGCTTGAACAGATCGCCGTACTTGTCGAACACGTCTTTGTAGTAAACGCTGACGGCGTGGCCGAAGACGATAGGGTGAGAGACCTTCATCATGGTTGCCTTGACGTGCAGGGACCACATCACGCCGGTATCCTTGCAGTCCTGCAGGGTCTTCTCGAAGAAGGCGCGCAGCTTGTTGCAGCTCATGAACATGCTGTCCAGAACTTCGCCGTCCTGCAGCTTCAGGCTCTTCTTGACGTCGACTTTGCCGTCTTTGCCAACGAATTCGATACGGACTTCACCAGCTTTGTCCATGGTGATGGACTGCTCGCTGGAGAAGAAATCGCCACCGCGCATGTAGTCCGCGTGGGACTGCGAAGCCATGCTCCACTTGCCCATGCTGTGCGGGTGCTTGCGTGCGTAGGCTTTTACTGCAGCCGGGGCACGACGGTCAGAGTTGCCTTCGCGCAGCACTGGGTTAACGGCGCTGCCCAGAATCTTGGCATAGCGCGCACGCGCTTCTTTGTCTTCTTCGCTCTGCGGGTTTTCCGGGAAGTCCGGGATGTTGTAGCCCTGAGCCTGCAATTCGGCGATGGCTGCCTTGAGCTGCGGTACGGAGGCGCTGATGTTCGGAAGCTTGATGATGTTGGCATCGGCCTGCAAGGTCAGTTCTGCCAATTTGGCCAGGTCGTCGTCGACGCGCTTGTCGGCATCAAGACGGTCGGCAAAGCTTGCCAGGATTCGTCCAGCAAGAGAGATGTCACGGGTTTCAACGGAGATGTCGGCCGATGCGGCGAAGGCTTCCACGATGGGCAGAAGCGAATAGGTGGCAAGGGCTGGAGCTTCGTCGGTGAAGGTGTAAATGATCTTCGAAGGGGTGGACATTTAGCGTTAACTCTCTTCTTTGCTGAGCGCGCATAGAAACTCGACCTGCGCGGGTGGCGCGAACCCCGGGGTATGGGGAGGGTCGAGGACTCGCCGCGGTGATGTTGGATGCACCCGTAGAGTGTCGAACGTTTCGAGCCAGTGGAAATGGTCTGGATCCGCTGATCTCAAGAGGCTGATGCTCAGTTCCGAGCGGGCCGCCCCTTATGACTCGTTAGTCACCTAAGCAGTATACCACTGCGGCACCGCGTCACAGAATGCCCCATTGCATAAGACCTTTGCAGATATGTTTGTGGTCTGAAGTTTGCGCTACGCTCGAGAGTGCACACTGTCTAATCACAAGATGGAGTCCAGCAATGGGATACCAAAAGATCCAGGTGCCAGCCAGCGGTGACAAAATCACCGTCAACGCCGATATGTCGCTGAGCGTTCCAGACAATCCGATCATTCCGTTTATCGAGGGGGATGGTATCGGCGCCGATATTTCCCCTGTGATGATCAAAGTGGTCGACGCTGCCGTCGAGAAAGCCTATGGAGGCGCTCGCAAGATCTCTTGGATGGAGGTCTATGCCGGTGAAAAAGCAACTCAGGTTTACGATCAGGACACCTGGCTGCCGAAAGAAACCCTAGAAGCCGTTCGTGACTATGTCGTTTCTATCAAGGGCCCGCTAACCACCCCTGTAGGTGGAGGCATTCGCTCTCTGAATGTCGCCCTGCGCCAGGAGCTTGATCTTTATGTCTGCCTGCGCCCCGTGCGCTGGTTCGAAGGTGTGCCGAGCCCGGTGAAAAAGCCAGGTGACGTGGATATGGTGATCTTTCGTGAAAACTCTGAAGACATCTATGCCGGTGTCGAGTGGAAGGCCGGCAGCCCAGAGGCTGAGAAAGTCATCAAGTTCCTGACTGAGGAGATGGGGGTCAAGAAGATCCGTTTTACCGACATGTGCGGTATTGGCATCAAGCCGGTTTCCGAAGCTGGTACAAAACGCCTGGTGCGCAAGGCTCTACAGTATGCTGTCGATAACGACCGCAGCTCGGTGACCCTTGTGCATAAAGGCAACATCATGAAGTTCACTGAAGGTGCTTTCAAAGAATGGGGGTACGAGATCGCTCGCGAAGAATTTGGCGCCGAACTCCTCGATGGCGGTCCCTGGATGCAATTCAAAAATCCGCATACCGGCAAGAGCATAGTCGTCAAAGACGTGATCGCTGATGCCATGTTGCAGCAGATACTGTTACGGCCTGCTGAGTACGATGTGATCGCCACCCTCAATCTTAATGGTGATTACCTCTCCGATGCCTTGGCAGCAGAGGTGGGTGGCATCGGTATTGCGCCGGGCGCCAATCTTTCGGACACGGTAGCCATGTTTGAGGCTACTCATGGTACGGCGCCAAAGTATGCTGGCCAAGACAAGGTCAATCCAGGCTCGGTCATCCTTTCCGCCGAAATGATGTTGCGGCACATGGGCTGGACTGAGGCGGCTGACCTGATTATCAAAGGTACCAATGGCGCTATTGCTGCGAAAACCGTGACCTATGATTTCGAGCGCCTGATGGAGGGAGCAAAATTACTTTCCTGCTCCGCGTTTGGTGATGCAATGATTGCGCAAATGTAGCCATCCATACCCAACATTGCGCATAAAAAAAGGCCGGTCATAAGACTGGCCTTTTTCATGGCAATTGCCAGAAGTGGTCAGGCCTCTACCGCGCTTGCGGCAACTTGCACCTGCGGCGTGGACGTTGGAGCTTCCTGCGTCGTAGTGACGGCGCTGATGTTGACGGCATGCAATCCCTTGGGCCCCTGCACGATTTCGAAGCGAACCGGCTGGCCTGCCTTGAGCGTCTTGTAACCTTCCATTTGGATGGCCGAGTAGTGGGCGAACAGGTCCTCATCTCGGCCTTCAGCCAGGATGAATCCATAGCCTTTGGCGTTGTTGAACCACTTGACCTTACCACTGAGCATGCTGATATCCCTCTGCAAAGAACTCCATCTCTGGAGTATCATCCACCTCAATTCCGCGCAATAACCGATCTGGCTGGGCGAAGGCGTGGAATCCCTATACCCATGAATAGGGTATATATTGTTTGTAACACCCTTTTGCCGATAGTCAAGGCTATGCGGCGGATGGCTGAGAACTCAGTCAAAATCCCTCTAGCATCCCCGTTCGTCCAGCCCTGAAAGCCAGATCCAGCATGCATGCAAGTAGCCAGATTCGACTAACATTCAATCAGGATCACCCGGCGGAGCATGATGATGACTCTTCCGGTGTTGCTGTCCAAGAATCCAAACCTGCACTCAAGGCACCACCAATGTATAAGGTGGTCTTATTCAATGACGATTACACACCGATGGATTTCGTTGTCGAAGTGCTCGAAACCTTTTTCGGTATGAACCGTGAGCTGGCCACCAAAATCATGCTGGCCGTTCATACAGAGGGGCGTGCGGTATGTGGTGTTTACACGCGCGATATTGCGGAGACCAAGGCGATGCAGGTCAACCAGTACGCACGAGAAAGCCAGCATCCGCTACTCTGTGAAATAGAGAAGGACGGTTAACGCCGGCCACTTGGGTATGAGGTGAAGCTATGTTGAACCGAGAGCTCGAAGTCACCCTCAATCTAGCCTTCAAGGAGGCGCGCGCCAAACGTCATGAATTCATGACGGTCGAGCACCTGCTGCTTGCCTTGTTGGATAATGAGGCGGCTGCCAGCGTGCTGCGTGCCTGTGGAGCTAATCTCGACAAGCTACGCCATGATTTACAGGAGTTCATCGACTCCACCACGCCGCTGATTCCACAGCATGACGAAGACCGTGAAACCCAGCCTACCCTGGGCTTTCAGCGTGTACTGCAACGTGCGGTATTCCATGTGCAAAGCTCTGGCAAGCGTGAAGTCACCGGCGCCAATGTGCTGGTTGCCATCTTCAGCGAGCAGGAAAGTCAGGCGGTTTTCCTGCTGAAGCAGCAAAGCGTTGCACGTATAGATGTAGTCAATTACATCGCTCATGGTATCTCCAAGGTGCCAGGGCATGGTGATCAGCACGAGCATGAGCAGGACATGCAAGATGAGGAGGGTGGGGAATCGTCCTCATCTGCGAACCCGCTCGATGCCTACGCTAGCAATCTGAATGAGCAAGCGCGCCAGGGCCGCATTGACCCGCTGGTCGGTCGTGAAAACGAGGTCGAACGCGTTGCGCAAATTCTGGCTCGTCGCCGGAAGAATAATCCGCTACTGGTCGGTGAGGCCGGTGTCGGGAAGACAGCTATCGCAGAAGGTCTGGCCAAGCGTATCGTTGATGAGCAGGTTCCAGATCTACTGGCTGACAGCGTGGTTTATTCGCTTGATCTGGGCGCGCTGCTAGCGGGCACCAAGTATCGCGGGGATTTCGAGAAGCGCTTCAAGGCGCTGCTCAATGAGCTGCGTAAGCGACCTCAGGCCATTCTATTTATCGACGAAATTCACACGATCATCGGTGCAGGGGCTGCGTCGGGTGGGGTTATGGATGCCTCTAACCTACTCAAGCCTCTGCTTTCTTCTGGTGAGATTCGCTGCATTGGCTCCACGACCTTCCAGGAATTCCGAGGCATCTTCGAGAAGGATCGTGCGTTGGCGCGCCGCTTCCAAAAAGTCGATGTGGTCGAGCCTTCGGTGGATGATACTTACGGCATCCTCAAGGGTCTAAAAGCTCGCTTCGAACAGCATCACCATATCGAATACAGCGATGAGGCTTTGCGTGCAGCGGCTGAACTGGCTGCGCGCTATATCAATGACCGGCATATGCCGGACAAGGCCATCGATGTTATTGATGAGGCGGGCGCCTATCAGCGTCTGCAGCCGGAAGATAAGCGTGTAGCGCGTATTGATGTTGCTCAGGTCGAGGATATCGTTGCCAAAATTGCCCGCATTCCGCCTAAGCATGTCTCCAGCTCTGACAAGGAGTTGCTGCGCAATCTTGAGCGCGACCTCAAACTCACGGTATTTGGTCAGGATGCTGCAATCGACTCACTGTCCACGGCCATCAAGCTCTCTCGTGCAGGGCTTAAAGCGCCAGACAAGCCAGTCGGTTCGTTCCTCTTTGCCGGGCCGACAGGCGTGGGCAAGACCGAGGCTGCTCGTCAGCTCGCAAAGGCGTTGGGTATCGAGTTGGTGCGATTCGATATGTCCGAGTACATGGAGCGACATACCGTTTCGCGTCTGATTGGTGCGCCGCCCGGCTATGTCGGCTTCGATCAAGGCGGTCTGCTCACCGAGGCTATCACCAAGCAGCCGCATTGTGTGTTGTTGCTCGATGAGATAGAGAAGGCGCACCCGGAGGTCTTCAACCTGCTGCTTCAGGTCATGGATCACGGCACCCTTACCGATAACAATGGACGCAAGGCGGACTTCCGTAACGTCATTCTGATCATGACGACCAATGCTGGTGCGGAAACCGCGTCGCGTGCATCGATTGGCTTTACTCAGCAGGATCACTCCACCGATGCTATGGAAGTCATCAAGAAGAGCTTCACCCCTGAGTTCCGCAACCGTTTGGATACCATTATCCAGTTCGGTCGCCTGAGTCATGAGGTTATCAAAAGCATCGTCGATAAATTCCTCACTGAATTGCAGGCGCAGCTTGAAGACAAGCGCGTTACGCTGGAGGTTAGTGATGCGGCGCGTAGTTGGTTGGCTGAGCGCGGTTACGATGTGCAGATGGGGGCTAGGCCGATGGCTCGCCTGATTCAGGACAAGATCAAGCGTCCTTTGGCAGAAGAGATTCTGTTCGGCGAACTAGCAGAGCACGGCGGCGTGGTGCACATCGATATCAAAGATGGTGAGCCTGCGTTCGAGTTCGAGACGACAGCAGAGCTGGCCTAATGAGCAAGGCGGCGGCAGGGTAGGTTGCCTGTCGTCGCTATTTTAGGTCGAAATGAAAACGCCCGGTTTAGACCGGGCGTTTTCATTTCTGGCGCTTGGTTTAGCGGGCGCGGTAGGTGATGCGACCTTTGCTCAAGTCGTACGGCGTCAGTTCGACGCGCACTTTGTCACCAGTCAGAATGCGGATGTAATTCTTGCGCATCTTTCCGGAGATGTGCGCGGTAACGACGTGCCCATTTTCCAACTCCACGCGGAACATGGTGTTAGGCAGGGTGTCGACGACAGTGCCTTCCATTTCGAAGCTGTCTTCTTTCGACATGCAGTAAAGCCCTCGGTATCCAGGAAATGGCCCGGCGCGACTGGCCCCAGGCAAAAGCGGCGTGCATTGTGCCCGAAAATAGTGGTCTGCGCCAAGTGGCTTGGTTTTCCTGTCCGTTCGCAGTGTTGTGGACGGGTTAGGTCAGAAGGGTCCAGCGCTGATTGACGAAGAGCTCGATTGGGCGGTACTGGGTTTTGTAGTTCATCTTGCGACAATTCTTGATCCAGTAACCCAAGTAGACGGCGTCCAGGCCAAGACGTTCGGTTTCTTCTATCTGCCAGAGGATGGCAAAGCGCCCAAGGCTACGGCGCTCTTCATCGGGATCATAAAAGGTGTATACAGCCGATAGGCCATTAGGTAAGGCATCGGTGACGGCGATCGCTACTAGCCTGTCTTGAAGGCGAAATTCGTAGAATCGCGAAAATGCTAGATCACGCACCAGAAAGGTCGAGAACTGATCGCGGCTGGGTGGGTACATGTCGCCATCGGCATGGCGCTGCTCGATGTAACGGGCATAAAGCTGGTAATACTCTTCGCGAAATGCAGGTCGCACTGGACGTACGGTAATGTCCTGATTTCGTTTGAGGATGCGTCGTTGCTGGCGGTTGGGGGTAAACAGCGCAGCGGGTATACGTGCAGGAATGCAGGCTGTGCACTGTTGGCAGTGCGGTCGGTAGAGGTGTTCGCCGCTACGCCGGAACCCCATGTCGGAAAGGTCAGCGTATACCTGAGCATCCATGGGCAGGTTGGGGTCGAGGAACAGGGTGGTCGCCTGTTCTTCGGGCAGATAGCTGCATGGATGAGGCTGAGTCGCATAGAACTTCAGGCGGGCGAGCTCGGTCATGGCTGTGTCTCGATAAGGCCTGATAATCAGTGTATGCCAGGGTTGCTCGATCGACTAGGTAAGCCAGTTCGCCAGGTTGGGTTGATCCAGGTAGCGTTGCAAGTATTCGGCAAAACTGGCGCGTGATATCGCCCGGGCGCCGAAGCTGTGCAGGTGCTGGGTCGGCATCTGGCAGTCGATGAGCGTGAAGCCCCATTCCTGCAGCTTGCTAACGAGTGTCACGAAGCCAACCTTGGAGGCGTTGTCGGCGCGGCTGAACATCGACTCGCCAAAGAATAGTCGGCCCATCGCCAGGCCGTAGAGCCCTCCGACCAATTCATCGCCTTGCCAGACCTCGACGGAGTGGGCGATGCCCTGTTCGTGCAGTTCGATGTAGGCGCTCTGCATGGGCGTGGTAATCCAGGTGCCGTCGGTGTAGCTACGAGGTGCGGCACAGGCGCGGATGACGGCGGCGAAGTCCTGGTCGAAGGTGACGCGATAATGTTGCTGGCGCAGCACTTTGCCAAGGCTGCGTGATACGTGCAGCTCGTCGGGAAAAAGCACGGTGCGGGGATCCGGCGACCACCAGAGAATTGGCTGGCCGTCCTGAAACCAGGGAAAGCAGCCGTGGCGGTAGGCTTTTACGAGGCGCGCCGCACTGAGGTCGCCGCCGGCAGCGAGCAGGCCATTGGGCTCACGCATGGCCTTGGCCAGGGGCGGGAAATCCAGTGAATCGCGTTGCAGCCAGGTCAGCATGCGTCAGGGCCCGGAGGAGGGGAGGGCGGACGGTGTCCGCCCTGGGGTGTCAAAGATCTTCGAGGAATTTCTCGACATCCAGTGCGGCCATGCAGCCAGCACCAGCCGAGGTGATGGCTTGGCGATAGACGTGGTCGGCCACGTCACCAGCGGCGAACACGCCTTCGAGGCTGGTGGCCGTGGCATTGCCTTCGCTGCCGCCTTTGATCTTCAGGTAGCCGTCATGCATGTCCAGTTGGCCAACGAACAGCTCTGTATTGGGTTTGTGGCCAATGGCGATGAAGACGCCTGCCAGCGGCAGCTCCTGAGTGCTGCCGTCCGTGGTGCTCTTCAGGCGTACGCCCGTCACGCCGCTTTGGTCGCCAAGCACTTCGTCGAGGGTCTGGTTCCAGTGCAGGCGGACGTTGCCGTTGGCGGCCTTGTCGAACAGCTTGTCCTGCAGAATCTTCTCCGAGCGCAGCTTGTCGCGGCGGTGCACGAGGTGCACTTCCTTGGCGATGTTCGATAGGTACAGAGCTTCTTCCACGGCTGTGTTGCCGCCGCCAATGACGGCGACCACCTGGTTGCGATAGAAGAAACCGTCACAGGTGGCGCAAGCCGAGACACCCTTGCCGGCGAAGGCTTCTTCGGACGGCAGGCCCAGGTATTGGGCGCTGGCGCCGGTGGCGATGATCAGCGCGTCGCAGCTGTAAGTGCCGCTATCGCCTTTGAGCACGAAGGGGCGAGTCTGCAACTCGGCGGTGTGAATGTGGTCGTAGATGATCTCGGTGTCGAAGCGTTCTGCGTGCTTCTGCATGCGCTCCATCAAGGCCGGGCCGGTCAGGCCTTCGACGTCACCTGGCCAGTTGTCCACTTCTGTGGTGGTGGTGAGCTGACCGCCGGGCTGGATGCCGGTGATGATCACGGGCTTGAGATTGGCGCGGGCTGCATAAACGGCAGCGCTATAACCGGCAGGGCCGGAGCCCAGGATAATCAGGCGGGAATGCTTGACGTCGCTCATAAAAAAACCCCATAAGCCTTTGTCACAAAAGAGAATGCATGCTCCAATTGAGCCGCATGGAAACTGCTGGCGGCTATGCTACACCGAAGGAGTGCGGCTGCGGGAGCGCCGCAGCATGTCGATAACGGTGCCAGTTCTGGCCGCACGCGGGCAAACCCGTACAATATCCGCTCTTTGCGGTAACCATCGATGGACGCGCCAAGGGCGCAGGATACGGCTGTTTTGAAGAATTCCACCTCCCAGAATCCGGATTGGCGCCTGAAACTTCAGTACCGACTGAAGGAGGGCGCCCTGATCGCCCTGGCGGCGTTGTGTCTGTACGTGCTGATGACGTTGGTGACTTATAGCGTCTCGGATCCTGCATGGGACAACAGCGTGCAAGTCGAGCGCATCCTCAATGCGGGTGGGAGCATTGGCGCCTGGCTATCTAGCGCCCTGTTCGGGGCATTGGGCTATTTCGCCTATATCTTCCCGCTGTTGCTGGCCGCCAAGACCTGGCAGGTTTTTCGTACGCGCAATCAACCCTGGCATTGGAACGGCTGGCTTTTCTCCTGGCACAGCATCGGTCTGGTTTTCCTGATTTTGTCCGGCGCGGTACTGGCCCATATCCACTTTGATGCCGCCCCCGGAATGCAAGGTTCAGGTGGCGGCATGTTGGGCGCGAGCCTGGGTCAGCTATCGAAAGAGGCCCTCAATGTCGAAGGCAGTACATTGCTGTTTCTGGCTCTGTTCCTGTTTGGCTTGACCGTGTTCACCGATCTGTCGTGGTTCCGTGTGATGGACCTTACCGGCAAAATCACTCTGGATCTGATCGAACTGGTACACGGCATGATCAGCGGCTGGTGGAGTTCTCGCAGTGAGCGCAAGCAGATGGTGGCGCAACTGCGCGAACTGGATGAGCGTGTGATCGAGGTCGCGGCGCCGGTCATCGCTGATCGACGCGAGCAGGCCAAGGTCAAGGAGCGGCTGCTTGAGCGTGAAGAGTCGCTGAGCAAGCATATGAGCGAGCGCGAGAAGCGTCCGGCTCCGGTAATTACGCCGCCAGCCCCGGCTAAACCTGCAGAACCAAGCAAGCGTGTGCTCAAGGAGAAGCAGGCGCCTTTGTTCGTCGACACCGCTGTAGAGGGGAGTCTGCCCCCCATCTCCATCCTTGATGCTGCCGAGAAGAAGCAGAAGCAGTTCTCTCCCGAGTCGCTTGAAGCCATGTCACGGTTGCTGGAAATCAAACTCAAGGAGTTCGGCGTCGAGGTCGTGGTTGAGTCGGTGCATCCTGGCCCGGTGATTACCCGTTTCGAGATTCAGCCCGCTGCGGGGGTCAAGGTCAGCCGTATCTCTAACCTGGCCAAGGATCTCGCGCGCTCTATGGCCATGGTCAGCGTGCGGGTGGTCGAGGTGATTCCAGGCAAGACTACCGTGGGTATCGAGGTACCCAACGAAGACCGGCAGATCGTACGGTTTTCCGAGGTCTTGTCGTCAAATGAATACGACGATGCCAAGTCACCTGTCACCCTCGCGCTGGGGCATGACATCGGTGGTCGTCCGGTGATTGCCGATCTGGCCAAGATGCCGCATTTGCTGGTTGCCGGTACTACCGGCTCGGGTAAGTCGGTAGGTGTTAACGCGATGATTTTATCGGTCCTGTTCAAGTCCACGCCGGAAGAGGCGCGGATGATCATGATTGACCCGAAGATGCTGGAATTGTCTATTTATGAAGGCATTCCACACCTGCTCTGCCCAGTCGTTACCGACATGAAAGAAGCGGCCAACGCGCTGCGCTGGTCGGTCGCTGAAATGGAGCGTCGCTACAAGCTGATGGCGGCCATGGGCGTGCGTAACCTGGCAGGCTTCAACCGCAAGGTTAAGGATGCCATCGAAGCAGGCACGCCGCTGTACGACCCGCTGTATAAGCGTGAGTCGATGGACGACGAGCCACCGCACCTGAAGACCCTGCCAACTATCGTCGTCGTCGTCGATGAATTTGCCGACATGATGATGATTGTCGGTAAGAAGGTCGAAGAGCTGATCGCTCGTATTGCCCAGAAGGCCCGTGCTGCTGGTATTCACCTTATCCTGGCGACTCAGCGCCCGTCGGTGGACGTCATCACCGGCTTGATCAAGGCCAATATTCCAACGCGCATGGCCTTCCAGGTTTCAAGCAAAATCGATTCGCGCACCATTCTCGACCAGGGGGGCGCTGAACAACTGCTTGGCCATGGTGACATGCTCTATCTGCCACCCGGCACCGGTCTGCCGATTCGTGTGCATGGCGCTTTTGTTTCCGATGACGAAGTGCATCGCGTGGTCGAGGCTTGGAAGCAGCGCGGCGCACCGGACTACATCGAAGATATTCTGGCGGGCGTCGAGGAGAGCGGCAGCGGCTTCGAGGGCGGCGGTGGCGGCGAAGGCGGGGAAAGTGACGAAGATGATCCGCTTTACGACGAGGCGGTCAATTTCGTACTGGAGAGTCGCCGAGCGTCCATTTCCGCGGTGCAGCGTAAGCTCAAGATCGGCTACAACCGTGCCGCGCGAATGATCGAGGCCATGGAAATGGCTGGAGTGGTAACCCCGATGAACACCAATGGCTCGCGTGAAGTAATCGCGCCTGGGCCGTCCCGCGATTGATCCTCATACGGACTGACGAGGTTTTTTATATGCGATTTATCCGCCTGCTCATGCTGGCTGCTCTGAGCTTCACCCTGATGACGGCTCAAGCCGATGACGATGCCGCGACCAAGCGCCTGACCGAATTGCTCAATCAGGCGCAGACCATTAGTGCCCGTTTCTCTCAACTGACACTCGATGCCAGCGGCACGCAACTGCAGGAAACAGCCGGTCAGCTCGTGCTCAAGCGCCCTGGGCTGTTCCGTTGGCATACCGACCAGCCGATGGAGCAATTGCTGGTTTCCAATGGCCAGAAGGTTTGGCTGTACGACCCGGATCTGCAACAGGTCACTATCCAGAAACTCGATCAGCGTTTGACTCACACCCCGGCGCTGCTGCTGTCCGGCGATATCTCGCAGATTCGCGAGAACTTCGATATCGAGTACAAGGAAGGCGGCAGCGTGGTCGACTTTATCCTCAAGCCCAAGGCCAAGGACAGCCTGTTCGACAGCCTGCGCCTGTCGTTCCGCAACCGCGTGCTCAATGACATGCAGTTGATCGACAGCATCGGCCAGCGCACCAATATCCTGTTCCTCAACGTGAAGATGAACGAGCCGGTCGACGATCACTTGTTCAGCTTCGATATTCCCGAGGGCGCAGACGTCATTCAGGAGTAAGGCGTGGATCTGTTCGGCCGCCAACCCGTCGCGCAGCCTCTGGCTGCGCGTTTGCGCGCCACAAGCCTGGATGAATACGTTGGCCAGGAGCATGTGCTGGGTCCGGGTAAGCCTCTGCGTGAAGCCCTGGAGCAGGGTGCTCTGCACTCGATGATCTTCTGGGGACCTCCAGGCGTGGGCAAGACCACGCTGGCACGTTTGCTGGCCAAGGTCACGGATGCTCACTTCGAGACCATTTCCGCTGTCCTGTCGGGCGTGAAAGAGATCCGCCAGGCCGTCGAGATTGCCCAGCAACACGCCGCTCAGTACGGTCGTCGCACCATTCTCTTCGTCGACGAGGTGCATCGCTTCAACAAGAGTCAGCAGGACGCCTTTCTGCCTTATGTGGAAGATGGCACGCTGATCTTTATTGGTGCCACCACCGAGAACCCCTCGTTCGAGCTGAACAACGCACTGCTGTCGCGTGCCCGTGTCTATGTGCTCAAGAGCCTGGACGAGGCAGCCATGCGCAAGCTGGTCGATCGTGCCCTGAGCGATCCGAAGGGCCTGGGCGAGCGCCATCTCAGCCTGCCGGATGAGGCTTTCCAGATTCTTCTGGCCGCCGCCGATGGCGATGGTCGGCGTCTACTCAACTTTCTAGAGAACGCTGCCGACCTGGCCGAGGATGGCGGTGAGATCGGCGCAGCGTCGCTGCAAAACTTGCTGGGCGATAGCCGTCGCCGTTTCGACAAGGGCGGCGAAGCCTTCTACGACCAGATCAGTGCGCTGCACAAGTCTGTGCGCGGCTCCAACCCCGATGGTGCGCTGTACTGGCTGGCACGCATGCTCGACGGTGGCTGCGACCCGGCCTATATCTGCCGACGTATCGTCGCTATGGCCAGCGAGGATATCGGTAATGCTGACCCACGCGCGTTACCGCTGTGCCTGGCAGCCTGGGATGCGGTCAAACGCCTGGGCAGCCCAGAGGGCGATCTGGCGCTGGCTCAGGCGGTGACCTACCTCGCCTGCGCAGCCAAGAGTAATGCCGTCTACCTGGGCATCAAGGCTGCCAAGCAGGATGTCGCCGAGTTCGGCTCGCTGGAGGTACCACTGCATCTGCGCAATGCGCCGACCAAGCTGATGCGGCAGCTCGGCTATGGCGAGCAATACCGCTACGCCCACGATGAACCCAATGCCTATGCTGCTGGTGAAGTGTATTTCCCCGATGAAATGGAGCCGCGTGAGTATTATCAACCGGTACCGCGAGGCTTGGAGTCGAAGATTCGCGAGAAGCTCAAACACCTGCGCAGCCTAGATGCCAGCAGCCCAAAACAAAGGAGAAAGCCATGATTCGCGTCGCTCTCGCCGTAGCCGCTGGCGGCGCTTTCGGTTCCGTACTGCGCTTTCTGGTCGCTAGCTGGGTCGCGGCCAATTGGCCGCGTCATTTCTACCTTGGCACCTTGGCCGTGAATATTCTCGGCTGCCTGTTGATCGGCCTACTCTCCGGCTTGTTTCTGACGCGTACCGATCTGCCGCTGGAGCTGCGCACCGGGTTGATCACCGGCGTGCTGGGCGGCTTCACCACCTTTTCGTCGTTCAGCCTGGAAATCATGAAACTGCTGGAGGGCGGTCGCGCCCCGGAGGCCATCGGCTACCTGGCATTCAGCATTCTGGGCGGTCTGCTGGCTGCCTGGGCTGGTTTGAGTCTGGCTCGATTGGCGTCCTGACCCGCTAAGGCTTTACACTCCACCACCCGCGCCACCTGGCTGGCCGCACTCTTTTTCGCCGATGTATTGAGACCCGAACATGCTCGATTCCAAACTCGTCCGCACACAACTCACCGAAATTGCCGAGCGCCTTGCCACGCGCGGCTTCGCCCTCGATATCGCCCGCTTCGAGGCGCTTGAGAGTCAGCGCAAGTCGGTGCAGGTACGCACCGAGCAGTTGCAGGCCGAGCGTAACAGTCGCTCTAAATCCATCGGCCAGGCCAAAGCACGCGGTGAGGACATCGCGCCGTTATTGGCCGACGTCGACCGCATGGGCAACGAGCTGGACGAGGCCAAGCGCGAGCTAGACGGTATCCAGGCCGAGCTTGATCACCTGATGCTGACTATCCCCAACCTGCCGCACGAATCGGTGCCGGTAGGTGCGGACGAAGACGGTAACGTCGAAATACGTCGCTGGGGCACCCCGCGCAGCTTCGATTTCGAGATCAAGGATCACGTCGCGCTGGGTGAACAGCATGGCTGGCTGGATTTCGAAACAGCCGCCAAGCTATCTGGCGCCCGCTTCGCCTTGCTGCGTGGCCCGATCGCTCGTCTGCACCGTGCCCTGGCGCAGTTCATGATCAACCTGCACACTGCCGAACACGGCTACGAAGAGGCCTACACGCCTTATCTGGTGCAGGCTCCGGCGCTGCAGGGCACCGGTCAGTTGCCGAAGTTCGAGGAAGACCTGTTCAAGATCACTCGCGAAGGCGAGGCCGACTTCTACCTGATCCCGACCGCCGAAGTGTCGCTGACCAATATCGTGGCCGGTGAGATCCTCGACGCCAAGCAACTGCCGCTCAAGTTCGTTGCGCACACCCCTTGCTTCCGCAGTGAGGCGGGCGCCTCCGGGCGCGACACCCGCGGCATGATCCGTCAGCATCAGTTCGACAAGGTCGAGATGGTGCAGATCGTCGAGCCGAGCAAGTCCTATGAAGCGCTGGAAAGCTTGACTGCCAACGCCGAGCGCGTGCTGCAAGCGCTTGAGCTGCCGTACCGCGTACTAGCCCTGTGCACTGGCGACATGGGTTTCGGCGCGACCAAGACCTACGACCTGGAAGTCTGGGTGCCGAGCCAGGACAAGTACCGCGAGATTTCCTCCTGCTCCAACTGTGGCGACTTCCAGGCGCGCCGCATGCAGGCACGTTACCGCAACCCGGAAACCGGCAAGACTGAATTGGTGCACACCCTCAATGGTTCCGGTCTGGCGGTTGGCCGTACTCTGGTGGCGGTTCTGGAAAACTATCAGCAGGCTGACGGCAGCATTCGTGTGCCTGAAGTGCTCAAGCCCTACATGGGCGGTATCGACGTCATCTAACCAGCGCCGCAAGCTGCAAGCCCAAGCTGCAAGACGCGCTTGAAGTTTGTCGCTTGCAGCTTGAGGCTGCTTCATGGAATTTCTTCCGCTTTTTCACAAACTCAAAGAGCGCCCGGTGTTGGTCGTGGGCGGCGGCGAGGTGGCGCTGCGCAAGGCGCGCCTGTTGGCCGAGGCGGGCGCGCAACTGCGCGTCGTGGCGCCGGACATTCGCAGCGAGCTGCAGACCATGGCGGGCGAGCAGGGCGTCTTTCTGCGCGGCTACCAGTCTGATGATTTGCAGGGCGTTGGCCTGGTGATCGCCGCGACCGACGACGAACCGCTCAATGCGCGCATTTCCGCCGAGGCGCAGGCGCTGGGCATTCCCGTCAACGTGGTGGATGCGCCGACGCTGTGCAGCGTGATCTTTCCGGCCATCGTCGACCGCTCGCCGCTGATCGTCGCGGTCAGCAGTGGTGGCGATGCACCGGTACTGGCGCGCCTGATTCGCGCCAAGATCGAAACCTGGATTCCAGCCACCTATGGTCAGTTGGCTAACCTAGGCAAGCGCTTCCGCGAGCGAGTCAAGCTGATGTTTCCTGATGTGCAGCAGCGTCGCGTGTTCTGGGAGGATGTCTTTCAGGGGCCGATTGCTGAAAGCGTGTTCGCTGGCAAACCCGTTGAGGGCGAGCGCTTGTTGGAGGAGCGCCTTGCTGGTGCTGCGCCACGTGCGCTGGGTGAGGTTTATTTGGTAGGCGCCGGCCCCGGTGATCCCGACCTGCTGACCTTCCGCGCACTGCGTCTGATGCAGCAAGCCGATGTGGTGCTTTACGACCGTCTCGTGGCGGCGCCAATCATTGATCTGTGCCGCCGAGATGCAGAGCGTATCTATGTCGGTAAGCGCCGAGCCGAGCACGCCGTACCGCAGGAGCAGATTAACCAGCTACTGATCGATCTGGCCCGCAAAGGCAAGCGTGTGTTGCGCCTCAAGGGCGGCGATCCGTTCATCTTCGGCCGTGGCGGGGAAGAGATCGAGCAGTTGACCGCCGAAGGCATTCCTTTCCAGGTTGTGCCAGGTATTACCGCTGCCTCTGGCTGTGCCGCCTACGCCGGTATTCCGCTGACGCACCGCGATCATGCTCAGTCGGTGCGTTTCGTCACCGGCCACCTCAAGGACGGCAGCAGTAATCTGCCGTGGAAGGATCTGGTAGCGCCAGGGCAGACGCTGGTGTTCTACATGGGGCTGGTCGGCTTGCCGGACATTTGTGCGCAGTTGGTGGCCCACGGCCGTGACGCGACAACACCGGCAGCGCTGGTGCAGCAAGGCACCACGCAGAATCAGCGCGTGTTCACCGGCACACTGGCGTCACTGCCAGCGCTGGTGTCCGAGCATGAAGTGCATGCACCCACACTGGTGATTGTCGGTGAGGTGGTGACTTTGCGCGACAAGCTTGCCTGGTTCGAAGGCGCGCAAGCCGACGCTTGAATCGTGCGCGCCGATGGATGAGAGGCTCGTCCATCGGCGCGGCGCTTATGCCTGATAAACGCCTTTGCCCGGTAGCCGCTGGCGATCATGCGGGCGGTTATAGTCCAGTTTCGGCCCTTTGGGCACGATGCCCGTTGGGTTGATGGTGGCGTGGCTGGCGTAGTAGTGGCCTTTGATGTGGGTGAAGTCCACGGTTTCAGCGATACCTGGCCACTGATACAGCTCGCGTAGCCAGTTGGCGAGATTGGCGTAGTCCTCAAGGTGGCGTAGGTTGCACTTGAAGTGTCCGTGATAGACGGCATCGAAGCGAATCAGCGTGTTGAACAGGCGGATGTCGGCCTCAGTCAGGTATTCACCAGCCAGATAGCGCTGATCGCCGAGCAGGGCATCGAGTTCGTCTAGGGCAAGAAACAGCTCGTCGAATGCTTCCTCATAAGCGGCCTGAGTCGTAGCGAAGCCCGCACGGTAAACTCCGTTGTTCACCGCCGGGTAGATCCGCTCGTTGAGTTGCTCGATGCGCTTATGCAAGGGCTCTGGATAAAAGTCCAGATCGTTACCGGTTAAGCCATCGAACGCCGAGTTGAACATGCGGATGATCTCCGCGGACTCGTTGCTGACGATGCGTTGTTGCTGCTTGTCCCACAACAGCGGCACGGTTACCCGGCCGGTGTACTGGGCGTCGTCTGCGGTATAGCGCTGGTGCAGGTAGTCGAAGCCATCCAGGGCGTCGCCGCTGGAGCCATGAGCTGGGTCGAATGTCCAGCCGTGCTCGCGCATCAGCCAGCTCACCACGGAGACGTCGATCAGGCCTTCCAGGCCTTTGAGTTTGCGCAGGATCAGCGTTCGGTGCGCCCAAGGGCAGGCGAGGGAAACGTACAGGTGGTAGCGGTCGGCTTCTGCCTTGAAGCCTGCTTCACCGCTGGGCCCGGCTGCGCCATCGGCGGTGATCCAGTTGCGGCGCTGGGCATTTTCCCGCTGGAAACGACCGCTCTTACCCGTGTCATACCACTGGTCACGCCACTGTCCATCGATCAGCAGGCCCATTTCGCGTACCTCGCTCTAGCAAATGAGCCTGCAGTCTATCGTGAGCGTTTCGATGGAAAGGTGGAAAAAGCCGTAGTAAATGAATCGTTATTTCGATTTATTGCGTTCGCTCCAGCGTTTTTCCGCTTCGGCAAAGGCCTGTTCTCTCGGCAGCCCCAGGCTGCGCAAGGCCAGAGCTATGGTTGCGAGAATAGCCAGGTGACCATAAGCGTCTTCCTCCTCGCCACGCCACACGGCCAGCAGCCGAGCAGGGCGTAGACTGTCCGGTTTGACGTGACGCTGTGGCGACAGGGCTGGCCATTCCTCGTCCCAGGCAACGCCATCCTGGGTGCCAAAGAGCTGTGTCGCGCTATCCGGGTTAACCTCGATCTCGCCACCTTCACCCTTGATGACGATGGCGTGATCGCCCAGCAGTCGGCTAGCCTCGCGGTGCACGGCCTGGTAGCCGGGATGAAAGATGCTCTGCAAACCACAACGCGCAGAGAGCGGGTTGATTACGCGAGCTAGAGAATGGATTGGCGAACGTAAGCCGAGGGTGTTGCGCAGGTCGATCATGCGCTGCAGTGGCGGCAGCCAGTCACCCAAATAGGCAAACACCAAATTGTGCTGGTCGAGTGCAGTCGAGACCGCTGGCCAGTCGCGGGCGCGGACGATGCCCAGCGTATCGAGCATTTGTTCGGTATAAAGTCGGCCCGCTGTGTGGGCACCGCCACCATGCATGAATATGCGTATACCGCTATCGGCTAGTGCTTTAGCGGCTAACAAATACCAGGGCAGATGGCGTTTTTTGCCTGCATAGCTTGGCCAGTCCAGATCGACGGCAATGGCGGGCGCCGCGAGATGCGCGCGGATAGCGTCAGTAAAGCCTGCCAGTTCCTCGGCACTTTCCTCCTTGTGCCGCAACAGCATGAGGAAGGCGCCGAGCTGAGTGTCTTCGACCTTGCCTGCAAGTAGGTGCTGCATGGCCTCACGTGCCTCCTCGCGAGTCAGGCCGCGTGCTCCGCGCTTGCCTTTGCCAAGAATGCGGACGAACTGGGCGAAAGGGTGTTCTGCGGGCGTGATCAGGTTCATAGGCAATTGGTCGGTTTCGGCAAGCCGGCGAGCTTGGCAGCAAGCTTGGCTGGGGTGCCCTTGAATAGGCGGTTGAGGTGCAAGCTGTTGCCTTTTTCCGGGCCGAGCTTGAGCGCCACGTACTTGATCAGCGGGCGGTTGGCCGGGGAGAGCTGGAACTCGTCATAGAAGGCACGCAATAAATCCAGCACCTCCCAGTGTGCGCTTTCCAGCGACAATGATTCGCGGCTTGCCAAGGCTTCGGCAACTGGGCGCGACCAGTCTTGCAGGTTCACTAGGTAACCATCGCTATCGAGCGGTATTTCGCGGCCATCGACATTGAGTACGCTCATAACCAGCTATTGACCTTGCTGTAGCGAGTGCAGATCTCGACGAAGGCTGGATAGTCTAGGGGCGTTACGCGTTCAGGCGCTTCGATAGCTCGCGCCTGCAGGTCCTCGTCTAACGCATACAGGCCAACGCTCGCAGGCATTAGTAGCAGTGCCTGGCAGCTATCTGTAGCAGGCTGCAGCGCATAGACCGCATCGCCCGTCAGTACAATGGCATCCTGCTCGCCCAGCAAGCGCAGGCAGCTAGCCAGGCGGTTATCGGCGAAAGGAGAATGAGAAAGCATGTGCAAGGTGGCCATTAGAGAGTGATCACCTGATCGTAACGCTCAATGAGCTGAGTTAGTGCCTGATCATCCAGGCATTCAACGCTGGGTTGCAGGTGTGCGAGCTCAAGTCCGCGTACCTGCAGGCTCTGCTTGCAGGCGTAAAGTGCATCCACACCAAACAGCGGCAAGGCTTTTAGATTCGCGCCCAAGTCCTTCTGCTGTAAGGATGCGGGGCTTTGGTCGCTAGCCAGTTGGAATACGCCATCATCAAGCAGCAGCAGGGCGATAGGTAGATCGAAAGCGCCGCCAGCCAGAGCGATATCCAGCGCTTCACGTGCACTAGGGCCACTCCAGGGCGCCTGACGGCTGATGATTAGCAGGGATTTGGGCATGCTCATTGTCCCCCGAAGCAAACTAGGCGATCAGCTTGCTGCGCAGCTTCATGCAACTGGCCAAGGCCGGACAGCTCCCAGGGCGCATGCAGATTAGCCCCAGGTCGTCCGTAGCGCTGCGCCTCTTGGTCATTGAGCAGCCCCCGGCGCAAGGCGGCAGCAATGCAAACGACGGCATCGAGCTGGTTTGCGTTAATGAAGTTGCGCCAGGCGAGCGGTAGATCAAGCTCATCCTGTGGCGTCACCACATTACTGGCCGCACTGTGTACGCCATCCTGATAAAAGAACAGGCGGACAATTTCGTGACCGCCAGCAATGGTGGCCTCAGCAAAGCGCAGCGCGCGCCGAGCAGCAGGCGCGTGAGGAGGGGCGAACAGGGCAATGGCGAACTTCATGACGGATCCGCAGCAGAAAACCGGCCCATAATAAGCCTGTTCTGCCGCTTGAGAAAAATTGCGCGCGTAAAAAAGCCCGCCGAGGCGGGCTCCAGGACATCGAGGTCCAATCAATCATCGCCACTCATGATGCCGAAGATCTGCAGCAAGCTGACGAACAGGTTGTAGATGGAAACGTACAGGCTGATGGTGGCCATGATGTAGTTACGCTCACCGCCATGGATGATGGCGCTGGTCTGAAACAGGATGCACACCGAAGAGAACAGCACAAAGCCTGCGCTAATTGCCAGTTGCAGGCCGCTGATCTGGAAGAAGAAACTGGCTGCCACTGCGCCGAGCAGAACGAAGAAACCTGCGGTGATGAAACCACTCAGGAAGCTCATGTCCTTACGAGTGGTGAGCACATAGGCAGAGAGGCCGAAGAACACTAGCGCAGTCATCGAAAATGCTGAGCTGATGATTTCTGCACCGTTGGCCATGCCCAGGTAGCGGTTGAGGATCGGGCCAAGGGTGTAACCCATGAAGCCGGTGAGGGCGAGTGTGGAAACCAGCCCCCAGGCCGAGTCACGCAGCTTGTAGGTCAGGAAGAACAGGCCGTAGAAACCGGCCAGCAAAACGATAATGTTCGGGTAGGGGGCGTTCGCGCGCTGGCTGAGGAAAGCAACCAGGCCGCTGAACGCAAGGGTGATGGCCAGCAAGCCATAGGTGTTGCGCAACACCTTGCTGACCTCCAGTTGCTGGGTCTGCGAATGGTTCAGTGCATAGTCTTGCTCTTGCATGGCGACGCTCCTGTGGCAAAAAAGGGATGCCGTTTCTAAACAAACGCCCCGGATCATAGCAGAGAGACTCAAACTGCCAACCGAGAGAGTTTGACAGCGTGTTGCGTTCCGGTAAGATTGCCGCCCGCACTGCAGCGGAGGTGTGGCCGAGTGGTTTAAGGCAACGGTCTTGAAAACCGTCGATGGGCAACTATCCGTGAGTTCGAATCTCACCGCCTCCGCCAATTCTTCTCATATTCAAACAGCAGACCAAATTCTGGCGTTTGCTTTTTGACTGTTATGCGCCAAGCTAGGTTCGGTCCCGAGTTATTTGCTAAGGTGGCCAACAGGTTGTCGCTACTGGCTTTCAGTGGCTGAAATGGTGCGCGAGGTGACCGATTGATTAGGGTGCTGGTGGTCGATGACCACGATCTGGTTCGCACAGGCATTTCACGAATGCTTGCCGACATCGACGGCTTGCAGGTGGTCGGCGAGGCGTGCACGGGCGAGGAAGCACTACTCAAAGTGCGCGAGCTCAAGCCTGACGTGGTGCTGATGGACGTCAAAATGCCTGGCATCGGCGGTCTTGAAGCCACCCGCAAGATGATGCGCAGCCATCCCGATATCAAGGTTGTTGCGGTCACTGTTTGCGAGGAAGATCCGTTTCCCACTCGATTGTTGCAGGCTGGCGCCGCAGGCTATCTCACCAAAGGTGCAGCGCTCGAAGAAATGGTGCAAGCCATTCGCCTGGTCTTTGCCGGTCAGCGCTATATCGATCCGCAGATCGCCCAGCAGTTGGCGCTGAAATCCTTTCAGCCACAAAGCGGTAGCTCGCCCTTCGATCAGCTTTCCGAGCGCGAAATCCAGATTGCTCTGATGATCGCCAACTGCCACAAGGTGCAGAACATCTCGGACAAACTGTGCCTGTCGCCGAAAACGGTTAACACCTACCGTTACCGCATCTTCGAGAAGCTCTCGATCAGCAGCGACGTCGAATTGGCATTGCTTGCCGTACGTCACGGCATGGTCGACGCCGTCACCTGAGATGTTCGCTTTTGACTCTAGCGCTTTCCTGGCGACCTGCAGCGGCCGTCCCGGCGTCTATCGCATGTTCGATGCCGAGGCCAAGCTGCTTTACGTGGGCAAGGCCAAGAACCTCAAGAAGCGTCTTTCCAGCTATTTCCGCAAGACCGGCCAGGCGCCGAAGACGGCTGCTCTGGTCGCGCGTATCGCGCAGATCGAAACCACCATCACCGCCAATGAGACCGAGGCGCTGCTGCTGGAGCAGACGCTAATCAAGCAATGGCGTCCGCCTTACAACATTTTGCTGCGCGACGATAAGTCCTATCCCTACGTCTTTCTCTCCGATGGGGATTTCCCGCGTCTTGGCATCCACCGTGGCGCGAAAAAGGCCAAGGGCCGCTATTTCGGCCCTTACCCGAGCGCGCTGGCGATTCGTGAAAGCCTCAGCCTGCTGCAGAAGACCTTCCTCGTACGCCAATGCGAAGACAGCTACTACCGCAATCGCACCCGTCCTTGTCTGCAGTATCAGATCAAGCGCTGCAAAGGCCCTTGTGTTGGCCTCGTCTCTGCCGAGGAGTACGCGCAGGACGTTCGCCACTCCGTGATGTTTCTCGAAGGCCGCAGTAATGCCTTGAGCCAAGAACTCTCGACCAGCATGGAAGAGGCGGCAATGGCCCTGGAGTTCGAACGCGCGGCAGAGCTGCGCGACCAAATCTCCCTGCTGCGTCGCGTGCAGGACCAGCAGAGCATGGAGGGCGGTACAGGGGACGTTGATGTCGCTGCAGTTATGCTCACGCCAGGTGGTGCCTGCGTACACCTGATCAGTGTGCGTGGCGGGCGCGTACTGGGCAGCAAGAATTTCTTCCCGCAAGTGGCGATCGAGGAGGAGGGCGCCGATGTGCTCATGGCCTTCCTGGCACAGTACTATCTGGGCAATGTCGAGCGCGACCTGCCGGGTGAGTTGATCGTCAATGTCATGCACGATGATTTCCCAACCCTGATTGAGGCGGTGGAATCGCTACGCGGCCGGAGCTTGAGCATCAGCCATCGCGTGCGTGGCACTCGCGCGCGCTGGCAGCAACTGGCAGTAACCAATGCAGAGCAGGCTCTAAGTGCCCGATTGGCCAATCGACAACATATCACCGAGCGCTTCGAGGCTCTGGCCGTCGTTCTGCAATTGGATGAGCCGCCGCAGCGCATGGAGTGTTTCGATATCAGCCACTCCAGCGGCGAAGCAACCGTCGCCTCCTGCGTCGTATTCGGCCCTGAAGGGCCGCTGAAATCCGACTACAGGCGCTTCAATATCGAAGGCGTCACCGCTGGCGACGACTATGCCGCCATGCACCAAGCGCTAACGCGCCGATTCAGCAAAGTGCGCGATGGCGAAGGCAAACTGCCCGACGTTCTGCTGGTTGATGGTGGTAAAGGGCAACTGGCTATGGCGCGTGAAGTGCTGCAGGAATTGACCGTGCCAGACCTGACCCTGCTGGGTGTGGCCAAGGGCACGACCCGCAAGCCAGGTCTAGAAGTGCTCTATCTCAACGATGCCGAGCATGAATTTACCCTGCCGGGTAATTCCCCTGCATTGCACCTGATCCAGCAGATTCGTGACGAATCTCACCGCTTTGCCATCACCGGGCATCGGGCTCGACGCGGTAAGGCCCGCCGGACATCCAGCCTGGAAGATGTGGCGGGCGTTGGGCCTAAACGGCGACGTGAACTGCTCAAACACTTCGGCGGCCTGCAGGAGCTGTCACGTGCAAGTATCGATGAGATCGCCAAGGCGCCGGGAATCAGTAAAAAGCTCGCAGAGTCGATTTATGCCACCTTGCACAGCGAGTAGAATGCCGAATCACCTCACCGCCCAGTTGTGCCGATGAATATCCCCAACCTGCTTACCGTGCTCCGGGTTCTACTGATTCCCGTCTTCATCCTGCTGTTCTACATGCCGTTCTCTTGGCACTACTGGGCCGCCAGCATTGTCTTCGCAATTGCAGCGGCGACTGACTGGCTGGATGGTTACCTGGCCCGCCGCTGGGAGCAGAGCACACCCTTCGGCGCCTTTCTCGACCCGGTAGCAGACAAGCTCATGGTGGCAGTTGCCCTCGTCTTATTGACGGCTGAGCACGCCAACCTGTGGTTGACCCTCGCTGCGGTCGTGATTATCGGTCGTGAGATCGTGGTCTCAGCGCTGCGCGAGTGGATGGCAGAGCTGGGGGCTAGAGCTCATGTCGCCGTATCCAATCTTGGCAAGTGGAAAACGGCGGCGCAGATGCTCGCGCTGGTCATCCTGCTCGGCAACCCTCCGGTATTTACCTTCTGGGTTGTACTTGGATACATCCTACTGGTGGTAGCAGCGGTGCTCACATTGTGGTCGATGCTGCAGTACCTACTCGCGGCCTGGCCTCACCTGAGCAGCACCACTGAAAAGAAATAAGTATTTTTGAATCAAAGGGTTGACGGCAGATTTCGAATCTATAGAATGGCGCCCGTCGACAAGACAAGCGGGAATAGCTCAGTTGGTAGAGCACGACCTTGCCAAGGTCGGGGTCGCGAGTTCGAGTCTCGTTTCCCGCTCCAGTTTAAAACGCATCGCCACGGCGGTTCGTAAGTTCAAAGGCTGAGTTGCAGAGTGGTTATGCACCGGATTGCAAATCCGTGAACGCCGGTTCGATTCCGACCTCAGCCTCCAATAAAAAAGCCTCGTAGATCAGTGATTTACGGGGCTTTTTCATTACAGGCATGTGCTTTTGCATGTCTTGCGAGGAGGCGAGCGGCTGTATATAGTCCGCCCTTCGCAAAGCGCTACCGCCCGAATGGCGAAATCGGTAGACGCAGGAGACTTAAAATCTCTCGCCAGTAATGGCGTGCCGGTTCGAGTCCGGCTTCGGGCACCACTCATCTGTTTCTTGCTGTCTCTACAAATTTGCGGAATCCATCTAAACCGGCACTCTTGGCCGGTTTTTTGTTTAATGAGCGGCGCGAAGTGCTCGTGACGGTAAAAAGAAGAGATAAGCGGGCCATCTGTGTGCTGGACAGACCTAGGAGGTGGTCGACCGGTTGCCAGAAATCTCAGCACTCACAAGTAGATCAACTGAAATTCACCCGGTGAGCCTGAGCCAGTGCACACCTGGCTCGTACTGATTACTGCCCCATCAAAACCGCCTCCAAGATAAATAAGCGTTCGCAGTGGAGGATGGCAGTAAGCTATCATCTTTACGCTTCCTATGAGGCTCACCAGAAGCTCACCCTCCCGCTCAGACCTAAGATCGATTGTTCAGTCTTCGGCAGATGAATGCCTGGTAGCCGCCAGCCTGTTTGGAGACACGGATGTTCATTCGCCTGCGCGCTATCTACCATCGGGCATTAGCCGCCTATACCGGTTATTGCAACGAGACCCGTCGCAAGATAGCCACGCTGAATCGCTACCCGCGTGCAGCCGTCAGCGCCTATAAGGCCGCACGTGCGTTTCTAGCCGCGCCCACTCATGAAAACCTGTTTGAGCCGCTAACTCCCGTACTGATTGAGCCGGGGAAAATCAATCGGTATGAGCGCGAGTTACTAAACGGCCTCAGGAACGATCAGGTCAGGAACATCGCGCTCACTGGCGAGTACGGGGCAGGCAAGAGCAGCGTGCTTCGAACCTTTGTCCACCGTCACCCAGAATTTGTCTATGCATTCGTTTCGTTGGCCACGTTCGGGAAGGACAACGAAATCTCTGGAGCCTATGAACTCGGGACTGAGGCCGGCGCGGCCGGGGAGGGAACAGCGCCCTCCGAACCCAGACGGCCTCCGGTGCCACCCACCAAGGCAGGGCAGGAGTCAAAAGCTGAGCCTGATCTCGTCGCACGGATCGAGGAGACCATCGTCCAGCAACTGCTGTATTCCGTTCCTGCAAAGACACTCCCCAAGACCCGTCTCAAGCGGATCGACCAGGCCTCTGGCTTCAAGATCTGGTGGAAAACGCTCTGCTATGGCCTCCTCATCCTGGCAGGGTTGAGACTGTACGTCCCGGTCGCGGAGAAACTGCCGAAAATAGAGCCTACCTGGCTTCTGGAGTGGCTGCTATTGATCCCAGGCTCACTCGCCGTGGGGATCGCCGCACTCGGGTGCGTGCTCCTGTTACACAGGGGGCTGAAACTCCTTTCATTGTTCAGCATTGACGGGCTGACACTCAAAGGCGGAAAGCTGGAGAGCACCCACCATGACTCCGTACTGCACAAGAATATTGACGAAATCATCTACTGCTTTGAGCGCAGCAGCATTGATGTGGTGATCATTGAGGATCTTGACCGGTTCGGCATACACGACGTGTTCACTCGGTTGCGAGAGATCAATTTCATCATCAAACAGTCGCCCCAGGTGAAACGCCCGGTCTACTTCGTCTATGCGCTACGCGACGAGATGTTCGTGGTCGGCGAGAAAACGAAGTTTTTTGACCTTATCGTCCCCGTGATCCCTGTGATCAACTCAGAAAACTCCCAAGAAAAAATGATGGAGCTTCTGAACCTTCGAACCTTCAAATCGAAACCGTTGGGGGAGTTCCTCGATCGTCGGCTAGTGGAGACAGTCTGCTATTACATCGATGACCTTCGCCTAGTGAAGAACATCGTCAATGAATTCGATATGTTCTCGAATATCCTTGCCAGCAGCTTACAACTTGAACCAGACAAGCTTTTCGCCATCGTCGTGATTCGTAACCTCCACCCGGCAGCTTATGCTGACCTGGTCAAGCGAAGGGGGGCGATTTATGGCGTCATCAAGGGCCTGGACGCCTGGAAGGCACAGCAGAAGAGCGCGTATGCCACGCAGATAGACGAGCTGCGGCGCGAGCGTGACGATCGAACGTCAGAGATGGCCAGCAATGGGGATGAACTGCGAGCGTACGTCTGGTTCACGATTCTTCGGTTGACCGGCGTTGAAACAGCAACTCATGTAAAAATCAGTAATTCATATTACTCGGCACAGCAATTTGTAACCGAGGAGGTTTTCAACTCACTGAGAAATCAGGGCACGCAGGTGTCAGCCGTTACCTTGAATCAATACAACCAGACGGTTAACCACTCATCTGGCACTGTTGCCATGGCTGAGGTACTCAGAGCGACGTCTTATCAGCGGCGCCATGCATTGCTTGGGCGGCGGCTCACTACGATTGCGGATGAGATCGCGGCCGCGCAGCGGCAATCTGATCAGATCAACAGGATGTCCTTCAAGTCCGCTGTAAAAAAAGGCTACGGAGAGGTTGTGAGGAACAATCTCCCGGGGTTGGACGTGGTGAGCTATCTGATGCAGCATGGCTTTCTCGATGCTGACTACACCGACTACCTGGGTTACTTCTATGAGGGATCGCTGACGCCTGATGATAAAGAGCTGATCTTGTCGCTACGGCGTGGTGTGCTGCCTGAGGTATCCAGATCAGTAGACAACCCGAACAACGTACTTGAGAAGCTCAAAAGTGATGAGTTGGACGAGGGCAGGGGCATCGTCGTCGATCTGATTGCCTGTTTGTCCGACCGACCAACCTCACACTCACGCACAGAAGCAGACGACCAATTAGGGCACGTGCTGAGAAGCGGTTTAAGCGAGCACACCGCGCGAATGGCCCTGGCAGTTCAAGAGCTTTTGAGCCGGCCAGAACTCGCTGGTTTTATCCAGGCGGTTTACCGCCTGGAGCCAAAGCTGTTTCTACGGCTTTTCGAAGCGAGCGACATCGCAGATGCAGGCGGTGTTTTTGAAGGAAGCGAGGCCCGTCAGAAACTAGTCAACGCCATCGTCGACAACCTGTCGAAAACCAATTTCAAGACCTTGGCGGATGACGCGCTGACCGATCTGGTGCCGACGATTGAGCGCTTGGAAGATGTATCTCGACTGATGCCAGGACTTGAAAGCAATCAGGAAGCCTGGGCATGGCTCAGAGCGTACCCGATCGAGTTCGCCTCGCTGGGCAATGCAATGACTCTCGCGGAGCTCGAAAAACTGATCGACTGGCGCTGCATCAAGATCAACCTGCCAATGCTGACGCTGGTATGCGCAAAGTCAGAACCTGGGAGCGACTCCAAAGGCGACGCGGCTGAACCTGCGAGTGTGGGAATCATATCTCTGCGCAGGCTGCAGGCGCTGGGCATCAATGGGCTAGGTGATTATCTGCTATCGCACGCTGACGAGCTTGCCACCGCGTTGCTGGATCAGCCCGCTGTGCTAGACGAATCCAGCGAGTCCTTGGCGAGTCTACTGGCGGAGCTGGATGGAAATGATGACCTGGCAGAAAGGCTCTTCGATGCCACAACATGCGACCTACAAGCGCTCACCGATGTTCCGAGACATCTGTGGGCAAAGGCATTTGAAAGCGACCGCCTGACGGCGAAAGCTGAGGCCGTGTGGATTTTCTTTGAGAAGGTCATTGCGTCCGACGGCCACGTTTCGGTCGATGAGAGCGGATCGGAAACCGCAGCGGCATTCACCGCATTCATTGCTCGAAACGCATCGACTCTCAAAGGGCAACTGTGGCGTTCAACGAACGCAGACTTGGCGCTGCAGCAGTATCTTCTGAGCTCCGAAAGTATCAGTAACGACGAGCTCAAAGCATTGCTCGGCGGCGTCGTGCTTCAAAACCTATCAGTGATCACAGCAGCGATACCTGCTGGACGCTGGCCGATGCTGGTCACCTCATCGTTTCTGCCTTACAGCTCGGAAGTCAGGGACATCGTAATGATTAAATGTCCACATCTTGAAGGCCGGTACCTGGTGGAGCGGTGGCCTCAAGCCAAAGCTGAGATCGATATTGGCTCTCTCCAGTTCGACTCGATGCTAACGCTGAGCAAAAGCAGTGTATTGCCACTCACTCAGAAGATTCAGATGTGGTCAGGGCGTAGCCTGGAGACGATTGAAAGTAAACCCGAGGCAGTGTCAGAACTAGGCCGCGTGTCTAAGCTGGCCAACCAAGCAGGCGAGAGGTTTGCTGATTCGCTAATCCCAGTGCTGCAACACCTGGTTCGGGCTGCAAGCCTCACCCCGGAGCATCGTTCTGAAATGCTGACGCAATGCCTTCCAGGGATGAAGTGGCCTGACGTTTCCGCAGCGTTAGCGTCGCTCGACGACGAAGGCTTCAAAGCCCTGAGCGGCAAGGTCAAGAAGATCAAGGTAAAGAATACGGAGTCAAACCAACGGTTGGTTGCCGTGTTGAAGGCTGAGGGCTACTTGGCAAAAGTGACTCAGATGGACGACGAAATCGTTGCGACTACCAAGCCCTCATCCATGCCAGAGGAAAGCGGATGACTACCATCCGCCTTTCAATTGAGTGGTTCTGGCTCTAAAACTGATGCTTTTGATGCGCTAGACAAGCAAGCGGAGCGCACAGGTGTGAGGATGGAAGCCCGCAGGGTCAAGACGACCGCACCGCGAGAGGCTTGATTCACGACAACCTGGCTTAGAGAGGAACTTCTTATACCTCTTCGGTGTGCAGATCGAAGGTCTCAATGAGCATCTGAAGTAGCCCTAGATTTCCGCGTTGGCTTCGCTGGCCAGAGGTAAGCCTTACCCATGAGTGAGTTATCTATCAGCTCCCGCAGCTTTTGGCTGCGTAATATGTATGGCTCAAAATCCATATTATTTAACATAATATACATTATGCGAAACTATGGGTTTGGCTCGTAGCGACGGTCTACCGCTCTTCGTGTTATGTACGACTCGCCTTTGCAATCAGTCGATAAACAGTTCAAAGCCTCCGCTCTTGGGTATGAGCGGCATCTCTACCAAGGCGTGATTAAATGCTGAAATCTCATGCTTTTCTGTGCAGCATCAGCAGTATTAATTGGAGTCAGCTTCACCAATGGGAGCCGCAATGCATTCATCTGAACGGTTCAAAGGACTCGACGTGTTTGTGGCCGTTGCCGACTGCGGTAGCTTCAAAGCGGCTGCCGAGCGGCTAAGTCTGACCGGTTCCGCCGTCAGCAAAAGCATATCGCGTCTTGAGGAACGCCTTGGGACGCGGCTTTTCAAGCGTACGACGCGAACACTGGCGCTGACGGAAGCCGGTACCGAGTTCTATCGCACCTGTGCATCAGTCATAGCTGACTTGGAAGAAGCACAGCATGCCATCCTGGCAACGCAAGATGAGCCGCACGGCCGAGTCAGGATAGATCTCCCCGCTTCTTACGGTCGTCTGCATGTCTTGCCGCTCATACTGGATTTTATTCAGCAGCATCCGATGCTTCAGCCACACATATCTTTCACGGATCGTTTTGTCGATCCTGTTTATGAAGGCATCGATATTGTGGTGCGTATTGGTGGCGCTGATACATGGCCAGCTAGTTTGGGGCATCGTTATTTCGGCTCTCAGCGCCTGATTTTTTGCGCTTCGCCCGCATACATTGCACGCCATGGCTCACCCGAAACAGAAAGCGATTTGGATAACCATCAGTGCGTGGTCTACGTGCAGAATGACGGGCTGATCAGCCCCTGGTTCTTCAAGGGGCGCCAGCCAGGTGAAATGGAGCGCCGTACACTGCATGCACGTATCGCCGTGGGCGATGGTGAAGGCGAGTTGGCAGCGGTGTTGGCAGGCTACGGTATCGGTCAGTTGCCGACCTGGCTCACTCAGCAGCACATCGACGCCGGTACGCTCGTCGAAGTGCTGCCAGAGCTGGCCACCGATGGCCTGTCAATGAACCTGGTCTGGCTGAAAAGCCGTGAAGGCCTCCCGAAGGTTCGCGCACTACTGGACTACTTGTTGCCAAGGCTAAGCGCGCACGGCACGTGCTGAGGCGCTTCAGCGCACCGGCGCGAGTCGACTGACCAGCGGAATCATGAGCAGTGCCAGCAGGGATACTGCAGCGGCGACATACCCCAGGTAGTCGGTGCCGAGCCACGGAATCGTCATTCCGCCGATGATCGCGCCCAGGCCAATACCTGCGTTTGCTGCCGACACATTGGTGGTGCCAGCAAGCGCCTGCGCTTGGGATACAGAACTCATCACGCGGACCTGGCAAACCGGGTAAAGAGCTGTATTGGCGATGCCCCAGAGTGCCAATGCGGCGATGAACAGCGAGCCTGTGTCCGCCAATGGAACGATGGCAGCCATGCCGATGGCGAGCAGAATCAGGAACAGTGCCGTAGCCTTGATCGGCGATTTGTCGACAGCATGCCCGCCGATCCAGTTACCGAGCAGGCCTACAGCGCCGAAACCCATCAACCACCAGCCGACATGCGCAGGCGCTACATCGGCTACGCGCTCAAGGATGTCGGCCAAGTAGGTGTAGGCGGTGAACATCGCGGTGAAAACGACTACCGAAAGCAGCACATTGGCGAGAAAGTAACCCTGCTTGAAAATCTGCGCCTGCTTTAAGAAGTTGACTCGGGCTGTACGCGCAACAGCAGGCATGAAGCGCCACACGGCTACAGCCATGCTCAGCGACAAGCCTGCCAGTAGCCAGAACGCGCCGCGCCAACCGATCTCGTTCGCGGCCACAGTGCCCAGTGGAATCCCCAGCAGCATAGCGGCTGAAATGCCCAGATAGACCTGGGCGACCGCTTTACCTGCACGCTGCGGGCCAGCTAGCTGAGCAGCCGTTTCGCTGGCAGTGCCCCAAAATACAGGCAGCGCCATGGCTGGGATCAGGCGCGCAATAGCCAGCAACCAGAAGCTATTGGCTGCTGCGGCCAGTGCGTTGGCTGCGGCAAAAATCAGCAAGATCACGATGAACAGCTTCTTGCGATCAAGGTGAGACAGGGCAGCCGTCAGGGGTGGGCCGCAGAACATGACGGTGAAGGCAAACAGCGTAACCAACTGCCCAGCGGCTGAAATGGATATACCCAGATCACGGGCCAGCGCAGGCAACAAGCCAACGATCAAGAATTCGGTGGTGACGATCAGAAAGGCCGAAAAGGCCAGGATCGCCACGCTGATAGCAGCATGTTTCGTGGCGGGCGGGCGCTCAACGGAAGACTCGTAGGCAGACATGAATAGGCAGTCCTATTGGGTGGCCCATCAGTCTATTGATTATTTTTCCGCGAATTTTTGGATTTATTTCACTTAATTGATGAATCCGGGTCATCAATTAAATTCGCCATTGCCCCCCTCGGCCAGGCATTGCTCCCCTGCTCTGCCATATGCTCAATGATCTTGCTGCGCAACCAACGCTCGGCCGGATCGTTGTCGGTCACGCCGCTCCACACCATCGACAGATCGGAGTTCTGCAGTTCGAATGGTGGATCGTCTGCGCGCAACTGAGTGCCTTCAATCAAGGCTTCAGCGGCGTAGTCAGGCACGGTTGCCAGCATTTGCGTACCAGCGATGATCGAGCGCAGCCCGCTGAACTGCGGCACGGCTAGAACCACGCGGCGGGTACGGTCCAGGCGTGCCAGGTCGTTATCGATATTGCCGCACAGATCACCCGAGAATGACACCAACGCATGGGGCCGCGAGCAATACTCATCCAGCGTCAACACACCTGGCTGATCATCGCCGCGTAGTACCTTGACCTTCATCTCGCGCAGTTTGCGCCGCTTGGCGTTGGCTGGCAGTTCGGTGGTATAGCTGACGCCGACGGAAATCTCGCCCGATGCCAACATTGGCGACATCAGCAGGAAGTTGACTCGGCGAACGACAACAACCACTTCCGGGGCTTCCTCGCGGATCTGATTGAGTAGCGCCGGGAACAAACCAAATTCTGCATCATCCGACAGGCCGATACGGAACGTGTCCCGGTTGGTCGCCGGGTTGAACTCACGTGCTCGGCTGACCGCACCGGAGATGGTGTCCATGGCGGGCTGCAGTTCCTTGAGAATCGCCAGCGCTCGCGCCGTGGGCTCGAAGGTACGGCCATTACGCACCAGCAGCGGGTCATCGAACAAATCGCGCAAACGAGCCAGTGCAGCGCTCACCGCAGGCTGACCGAGAAACAGTTTCTCCGCCGCCCGTGTGAGATTTTTCTCGAACATCAGGGTTTCGAAGATCACTAACAAGTTGAGGTCGACACGGCGCAGGTCGTTGCGATTCATCCAGAAATCCTTGATTTGCGGCGCGTACCCGTCGGCACGCATGACGGAGCAACCTTATACTGGCGCCAGTGTGTGCAAGCGGAGAGCGCATGACAACTACCTCACTGCCCTGCCCCGTGGCAGCCCTAGTTCTGGCGGCGGGTTACAGCCGTCGTTTCGGCAGCGATAAGCGCAAGTCGCATTGGACACCTGAGTGCTCGTTACTCAACGCCAGCCTGGCTTTGCCGCGCGCGCTATTGAGCGAAGTTTGGGTGGTGCTCAGGCCTGACGAGCAGCGCAGCGATCTGGCCCTGCCTGATGATGTCCACATTGTGCAGGATGAACAGACCATACAGGGCATGGGCCACAGCATCGCAGCAGGCGTGCTCCATCTGCAGCAATGCAGCGCGGCCCATGCGCTGGCGATTTTCCTGGCTGACATGCCTGTAATCCAGGCTTCGACCTTGCATGAGTTGCTTACCGAGGCCGCGCCTGGGCGAATCGTCCTGCCAATCTATGAAGATCAGCCTGGGCATCCTGTGATCTTTGGCCGAGAGTTCTGGCCGCAGTTGACCGAGCTGTCTGGCGATTCTGGTGCCAGGGCGATCCTGCAGCGCAATCCGGCGGCAATCAGCCGCATCACGGTGCAGGATGCTGGGGTGTTGCGCGATGTCGACAAACCCGAAGATCTGCCGCTTCAGGGTTTGTCCAATAGGTGAAAGCGTGGCAGCGCCAGGTGCCAGTGAATCGCCGCCAGGCGTGCAGCCAGCACCACCAGCATGGCCGCTGCGGTATCGAGCCAATGTGGCGTACCCAGTTCGCGCAGAACGATGAAAGTCAGCGCCCCGGCGATGCACGCTGTGGCATAGATTTCTTTCTGAAAAATCAATGGAATCTCGTTGCACAGCACGTCGCGGATTACGCCGCCAACCACGCCAGTCATTACCCCCATGATGACCGCCGTACTGATCGGTGTGTTGTGCTGCAACGCCAGCTCGGTGCCGTACACGGTGAATACCGCAAGGCCGAAGGCGTCGGCGATCAATAGCCCGCGTTCGTGAATAGGCCGCGTCATACGCACCCAGGCTACGGTTGCCAATGCCCCCAGCGAGGCGACAAGGATGTAGGTGTCGTCACGAATCCAGCTAACCGGGTGGTTATCCAAAATCAGATCGCGCAAGGTGCCGCCACCTAGCGCGGTGACGATAGCCATGACCAGCACACCGAACAGATCCATGGATTTGCGCCCGGCCATTAGCGCGCCAGTGATGGCGAATACCGCAACGCCGAACAGGTCGGCGAAATAGAAAAGCTGCTGCATGATCGATGATTACCTGACCGCCGTGCGCAAAGTGACGAATTCCTCGGCTGCACTGGGGTGCACACCGATGGTTTCATCGAAAATCTGCTTGGTTGCACCCGCCTTGAGGGCCACTGCCAAGCCCTGCACGATTTCTCCGGCCTCTGGGCCGACCATGTGGCAACCCAGCACGCGATCAGTCTTGGCATCGACCACCAGCTTCATCAGGGTGCGCTCCTGATTGTCGGTCAGGGTGAGTTTCATCGGGCGGAAGCGACTTTCGAAGATACGCACCTGATACCCCTGTTCGATCGCCTGCTCCTCGCTAAGGCCCACGGTGCCGATGTTCGGCAGGCTGAATACGGCAGTTGGGATCGTACGGTAATCCACCGGGCGATATTCCTCTGGCTTGAACAGATAGCGTGCTACGGCCATGCCTTCGGCCAGTGCCACTGGCGTTAGCTGTACCCGTCCAATCACGTCGCCGATGGCCAGGATCGATGGCGTGCTGCTCTGGTAGAGGTCATCCACCGCGATGAAGCCCCGCTCATCGAGCTTGACCTCGACATTCTCCAGGCCAAGGTTGTCCAGCATCGGGCGGCGTCCGGTGGCATAGAACACGCAATCGGTTTGCAGTTCGCGGCCATCTTTGAGCGTCGCAATCAGGCTGCCATCGGCTTGACGCTCGATGCGAGCGATGTCGGCATTGAATTGCAGATCGACACCTTTCTTGCTCAGCTCGTCACGTAGGTGTTCACGTACGGCGCCGTCAAAACCGCGCAGGAACAGGTCGCCGCGATACAACAGGGAGGTCTGCGCATCCATGCCGTTGAAGATCGACGCGAACTCCACGGCGATATAGCCACCGCCGACGACCAGCACGCGCTTGGGCATTTCAGGCAGGAAGAAGGCCTCATTCGAGCTGATGGCCAGCTCACGGCCAGGGATATCGGGGATCTGTGGCCAGCCGCCGACAGCGATAAGGATGCGCTCGCAACTGTGCCGCTGCCCATTCACCTCGACGCTATGGGCATCGATGATACGGGCATGGCCTTCGAACAGACTGACGCCGCTGTTGGTCAACAGATTGCGGTAGATACCGTTCAGGCGCTGGATCTCGCGGTTCTTGTTGCTGATCAGGGTGGCCCAGTCGAAGCTGGCTTCGCCCAGCGACCAGCCGTAGGCACCGGCCTGTTCGATGTCTTCGGCGTAGTGTGCGCCGTAAACCAGTAGCTTCTTCGGCACGCAACCGACGTTGACGCAGGTGCCGCCCAGGTAGCGGCTCTCAGCCACCGCCACACGGGCACCATAACCGGCAGCGAAGCGCGCCGCACGTACACCGCCGGAACCGGCGCCGATCACGAAAAGGTCGAAGTCGTAACTCATGGGGTATCTCCTTGGCAGGCGAGGAGCATACCGCAAAGCCCATCACTAAGTTCAGAGACGGAGGACACGCCCATGCGCCCTACCCTGACCCATATCGCCCTGCACGTTCCCGATCTCGATGCTTGCATCGCCTTCTACCAGCGCTTCTGCGGCATGCAAGTCATCCACGAGCGCCCCGGCAAAGGCACCCGTATCGTCTGGATGGCCGAGCCAGGCAAGGAGCACCAGTTCATCTTCGTCATCATGCCCGGCGGGCAAGACAGGAATCTGGCCGCCAACGACTACAGCCACTTCGGCTTCGCCCTCGAAAGCCGTGAGGCTGTCGAGCGTATCGCGACCCTGGCCGAGGAGGACGGCTGCCTGATCTGGCCACCGTGCGATGAGCCCTACCCGGTTGGCTATTACTGCGGCCTGCGCGATCCGGCTGGCAACTACGTGGAGTTCAGTTACGGCCAGCCACTCGGGCCTGGCTCGGAGGCGATGCCCATTGCCTGAAATGCAAAACGCCACCCGAAGGTGGCGTTCTGTTGACTGGTCGACGTATCAGAACGCCTTGCCGGTCTTGTACAGGTTCTCGAAGCAGAAGTTGGTCGCGTCGATGTAACCTTCGGCGCTGCCGCAGTCGAAACGCTGGCCCTTGAACTTGTAAGCCATGACGCAGCCCTGCTGGGCTTGGCGCATCAGCGCGTCGGTAATCTGGATCTCGCCCCCCTTGCCTGGCGGCGTGCTGCGGATCAGGTCGAAGATGTCCGGGGTCAGGATGTAGCGACCGATGATCGCCAGGTTCGATGGAGCATCTTCCGGTTTGGGTTTTTCCACCATGTTGCTGACGCGGTAGATGTCGTCGCGAATCATCTCGCCGTCGATCACGCCGTACTTGGAGGTTTCGTCCTTCGGCACTTCCTGGATCGCCACGATGGAGCAGCGGAACTGGTTGTAAAGTTTGACCATTTGCGCCAGTACGCTGTCACCTTCCAGGTTCATGCACAGGTCGTCTGCCAGCACTACGGCGAAAGGCTCGTCGCCAATCAGCGGTTGACCGCAGAGAATCGCGTGACCCAGACCTTTCATCTCGACCTGGCGGGTGTATGCGAAGGAGCACTCGTCGATCAGGCGGCGGATGCCGACCAGGTATTTCTCCTTGTCAGTGCCCTTGATCTGGTGTTCGAGCTCGTAGCTCACATCGAAATGGTCTTCCAGGGAGCGCTTGCCGCGACCGGTAACGATGGCAATTTCGTTGAGGCCGGCCTCCAGAGCCTCTTCAACCCCATACTGGATCAGTGGCTTGTTCACCACCGGCAGCATTTCCTTGGGCATTGCCTTTGTCGCAGGCAAAAAGCGGGTGCCGTAACCGGCAGCGGGGAACAGGCATTTCTTGATCATGGGACTCCCTGATGGAGGGTGGTTAGGTTGCGCCGCCCAGTCTATCAAGCCGCGCTAGCCTTACAACTACCGACTACTGGCCGACCGATGCCACGATACAGAAAACCCTGCTCCGCCAATTGGCTGGCGTCGTAGATGTTGCGCCCGTCGAACAGCACAGGCATACGCATGGCTCCACGAATCCGTGCAAAGTCGGGCTGGCGGTACTGCTTCCATTCGGTTACCAGCACAACTGCATCGGCGCCCTGGCAGGCCGTGTAAGGCGAATCACTCAACGACAACTGCCCGGCTTCTACGGCACGCGCATAGCGCTTGGCGACACCGTCGATGGCCGCTGGATCACAGGCCTGCACCCGTGCTCCAGCATTGAGCAGTGCATCGAGCAACACCAGACTTGGCGCTTCACGCAGATCATCGGTGCCAGGCTTGAAGGCCAGCCCCCAAAGGGCGACGACACGGCCCTGTAAGTGACCGTTGAAATGCTCACGGATCGCCTGGAACAACAGCGTCTTCTGTAACGCATTACGGGCTTCGACCGCACGTAGAATGCCCGGTTCAATGCCTTCGTGTTCAGCCGTGCGGATCAGTGCGCGCACATCCTTGGGAAAACAGGAGCCGCCATAGCCGCAACCGGCGTAGATAAAGTGAGTACCGATGCGCTTGTCACTGCCGATGCCCCGGCGCACATCTTCAATGTCGACACCCAGACGCGCACAGATGCCTGCCATCTCGTTGATGAAGGAAATCTTCGTGGCCAGGAAGGCATTAGCGGCATATTTGCTGAATTCCGCCGCGCGCAGCCCCATGCACAGCAGGCGGTCGTGATTGCGCAGAAAAGGCGCGTACAGACGCTTCAGTAGTTGCTGACCGTATTCTTCGTCGCAGCCAACGATCACCCGGTCCGGGCGCATGAAGTCCTCGACGGCAGAGCCTTCTTTGAGAAACTCCGGGTTACTCGCCAGCACCACGCGCGCACGCTGTTGGCGGCGTGCCAGCGCCGTATTGATGCGCCGTGCAACCTGCTCGCCAGTGCCCACCGGCACGGTGGACTTATTCACCACCAGACAGTCGTGATCGAGCCGCTCGCCCAGCTCATCGGCCACCGCCAGTACATGGCTCAGGTCTGCCGAGCCATCCTCGCCACTGGGCGTGCCTACGGCGATGAAGATGATCTGCGCCTGGTTGATACCAACGGCCAGATCGCTGCTGAAGCTGAGCTGATCATTAGCTATTTGTGCCTTGAGACTGACATCCAGACCAGGTTCATAGATGGGTACCTCGCCTCGGCTCAGGCGTGCCACGCGAAATGGATCGCGCTCCACGCACACCACACGATTGCCCATCTCGGCGAAACACACCGCACTCACCAAGCCAACATACCCCGCACCGATCACACAGATTCGCATGGCAGTTCCTCCGCTTTTGCTGCGATTGCAACGAAAACCGGTGGCAGTGATATGGCAGTTCGATGACGACCTTGTGACGCCTGCGCCAGGGCTTGAACCTGTTTATTTGCGGGGCCCCGCGCGGAGTCATAGGCATAAAGGCGCGGCAATTTGACATTAACTATTGATAATCGTTCTCATTATAATTAATAATTCTTAACTCCATCCTCCCACGGCAATTCGCAAGAATCGTCGGCTACACCTCCATTAGAGGCTCTACTATGCGTGTACTGGTCGTAGAAGACGACCTTTCCGTCAGTCACTGGCTGGGCAGCAAGCTCCATGCTTGCGGCCACAACTGCCGCCTGATCGACAATGGGGAAGGCGCCTTGCGCATGATTCGCGACGAGGCCTTCGACGTGGTCATCCTCGACCGTATGCTGCCGCGCATGGACGGCATCGAGGTGCTCACCCACCTCAATGGTCAGCCGCGCCCACCGATTCTGGTTCTTTCGGCCAACGATCAGGTTTCTGATCGAGTCGAGGGGCTGCGCGCCGGTGCTGACGATTATCTGGGCAAGCCTTTTGACTTCACCGAACTGCTGCTACGCCTGGAAATCCTGGCAAAACGACGCCAGCAGACCTCCTATGACGAGCGGCAGCAGATCGAAGATCTGAGCATTGATTTGAGTCGGCGCGAGGTTGTGCGTGCCGGACGGCGCATCGATCTGACCGACAAGGAATTCAAGCTACTGCAAGTGCTGGCCGAGCATCAGGGGCAGACCGTAACGCGCGGCATGCTGCTGGAGAAAGTTTGGGGCTACCACTTCGATCCGCAGACCAACCTGATCGATGTTCACCTGTCCAAACTGCGCAACAAGATCGACAAAGGTTTTGCCCGGCAACTGATCCGCACCATACGCGCGATAGGTTACGTGCTTGGTTAACGTGTTCAGCCTCAGGCAGCTCTTTAGCACCAGCAATTTCCAGCAAGCGTGCACCATTGCCTTCATCAGCCTGCTTATCGCCTTGGCATCGATCATTTTCAGCAACCATCTGCTGGAAATGATCATGCGCAGCCACGTGCGCGACATGATTCTCAACGATGTGCGCTCACAGCAAATGCACGGGCGCCTGTTGCGAACCGAGGACGTGGTGAAAGCCTTGCAGTACCGCGAGCCGTTCGAGAACCGCAAGGAGCGCCACGCAATCGTCGTCGATCACCAGGGCCAGGCCCTATACGGCAATGCACAGTTACTGCCCGGCCTGGCCTGCCAGGACGTCTGCACCAGCAATTGGCGCCATGCCACCCTCAACAGTAGCGACGGCAGCGAACTGGACATTCTCGGTCTGCTCGTACCGCTGGCCGATGGCGGTCGCTATTTCAGTGCCTATGATCTGCGCCCAATGCTGGAACGCACGCGCATCATCCCATTGATGGCTGGGGCCGGCCTGCTGCTGGTGCTGCTGCTGATTTTGCTGATCAGTTTGCCGTTCAGCCGCCGCAACCTCGCGCGCATCAACCACATACGTGACGCCCTCTCCCGCTACGCCAGCGGCGATCACAGCGCTCGCGCGCCCAGCGCCCGTGACGGCGATGAGTTCGATCAGCTAGGTGGCGAGATCAACCAGAGCCTGCAGCGGATCGACCGGTTGATGGAGGAAGTGAGGACGGTCACCAGTCATATCGCCCACGAATTGCGCACCCCGCTGACACGTCTGCAAAGTCGCTTGCTCAGTGTCAGCGAGCGCCTTGAAGGCGAGTCGCGCGAGGAGTTGCTACGCGCAGTGCAAGACAGCGAGCGCATTCAAAGCCTGTTCCGCGCGGTGATGCGGGTCGGTGAGGTGGAAACCGGGCGCTGCGCCCACCAATTTGCAAGCATCAGCGCAAGTGAGCTGCTGGAAGATGTGCGCGAGTATTACCAGCCTCTGGCCGAGGAGCGTGATTGCCCGCTGCAAATCGACTGCCCAGCAGAACTAAGCCTCTATGGTGATCGCGCACTGCTGTTCCAGGCGCTGGCCAATTTGCTCGACAACGCGCTGAAGTATGCGCCGATTGGCACTCCTATCGTGCTAACAGCCAGCGATCTTGTCGGGCGCCAGGCATTGAGCGTGGCTGACCGCGGCCCAGGTATCCCGCATGAACTCAATGCCAAGGCCGTGGAGCGTTTCAGTCGCCTCGATACCAGCGGCAACGTGCCCGGTAACGGCTTGGGGTTGACCCTCACCCGCGCCATTTGCGACCTGCACGGCGGTCGCCTGCTACTGGCCGACAACCAGCCAGGGTTAATCGCGACTCTGGAACTCAAACCAGTACCAACAGGGCTTTGAGGGTTTTTCCTTAAGCATTCTTAATGAAAGCGCACTTGCCTCGCATTTGAGAACAACTCTTAATAGCGCCTCCTAGAAACACGCATTCGCCCTTAGCTGACGGAGCTGTCATGTCCAATCGCATCAAGCAATTCCTCGCCGACGAAAGCGGCGTCACCGCCATCGAATACGGCATTCTGGCCGCAGCCATGGCCGCTGCCATCGGCATCATTTTCGGCTCCGACGGCGTGTTCGTCACCGCCCTCAAGGAGCGCTTCTCCTCGATCGCCGACCAGATCACCAACACCAACAACCCAGGCGCTACCAAGTAAGCGGGCCGAGTGCTGGAGAGCGGCATGGACAATCTGTTCATCATCATCGTCCTGCTGCCGGCGCTGCTGTTCGTGGTCGGCTCCGACCTGCTCTACCGGCGCATCCATAACCTGCTGATCCTGCTGCTGTTGGCGCTTTGGCTGGTTCTGCCGATTAGCGCCGTACTTGGCTTCGGGCCCTGGGGCGTGATGAGCAGCGCCGAGCTGTTCGATCAGGTTGCCTACGGCCTACTGGGCGCTGTGCTGGTGCTGGTCATTGGCTTCGGCCTGTTCTGCCTTGGGCGGGTCGGTGCTGGCGACATCAAACTGGTGGCGGTAGTGAGCTTATGGATGAGTCAAACGGATCAGATGGCCTTTCTCATCGTCACCGCCCTGGCGGGTGGTCTGCTCGCGCTGGGGCTGCCTTTGCTCAACCTGATCGAACAGGCGCTGGCCTTACGCTGGCAACGCCTGGCGCTCGCCTACCCGCGGCTGAAGATTGCGCCTCCCGTGGCGCTCAGTGAACAGCCTCCACAAGGCATTCCCTACGGCGTGGCCATCGCCATTGGTGCGCTCTACACACTGTTCGTCCCCATTCATTCCTAGACACGGTTCACGCCATGAAAACCCCTTCCGTCCTTCTTGTGGCCGGCACGCTGCTGGTTGCCGGCAGTGCAGCCTTATTGGCTCGCGTGCTGCTGACTCCACCGCCACCACCACCGCCAGTGGTCGAGAAACCCGTTATCGAAAAGCCCAAGCCAACTTATCCGGCGGTGCTGGTTGCCAGCCGTGATCTGCGTCCGGGGGAATTCATCGATGCCGGTGCCGTGGAGTGGAAAGCAAGCGATAGCCAAGTCGATGAGCGCCTGTATTACACACGAGGCAGTGAAGCCGCGAGCCAGTTGACCGGGGCCAGCGTGCGCCATGCGATAACCGCTGGAACGCCGCTGACCAATGGCATCGTGGTACGTCCTAATGAGCCCGGCTTCATCGCCACCGTAATCACGCCCGGCATGCGCGCCATTACCGTGCCAACCAACCAGACGGCCAGTCAGCACAGCATGCTCACTTCCGGTGATCGGGTGGATGTGATGCTCAACCTTGAGCGTGATGAACAAGGTAGCGCCGAGGCTGGCAATGCGCCTCGCCTGGCCGCGCAGACACTGCTGCAAAACGTGCGCGTACTGTCGCTCGACAACCAAACCCGCAGCCCTCTGCAACAGCGTCCCAGCGAGCCTGCCAACGGCAAGAAAAACGCGGATGCCTACCCCAGCCGTTCGGCCCAGACCGTGACACTGGAAGTACCGCCCGTCTACGCCGAGCGACTGGCCCTGGCCAGCCAAGTCGGCACCTTGAATCTGATTTTGCGCAGCAGCCAGGAAGTCGGTGATGGCCAAGTCAAGGTCGGTAGCGGTCGTGTCACCACCCTGGCGCAGACCACCAGCGTGTACCGCGTCGCCGCCCCCTCGGGCCAGCGCGCGCCCGTCAAGACCTTTCACGGCGACGCCAGTAACACGGTGCAGTTCGGTACCCCTTGAAGCGCCTAACGCTCAGCCCCTTCTGCCAACAGAGAATTTGATAGATGAAGTTCGCGCTCAAACACTTGGCCTTGCCGCTGGCCTGCCTGCTCACTAGCCCAGGGCTGGCTCATGCTGAGACCTCGGATACCGCCGATAGCAAGACTGAGGAACCCAACGCTTACAACCCTGACCTCGACCTGGCGTTTGCCCGCGAATACTACGAGCAAAACGGCCAAGTAACCGAGCCGGCGGCACCAACGGTGCGTCAACTGCGCCGGGGGCTGAGGACCGTCGAGGAAACCGAAACCGTCAAACTTCTGCTCAACCAGGGCCGTCTGCTGCAACTGCCGCGCGAAGCCACCAACGTCATGGTGGCCAACCCGGAAGTCGCCAGCTTCCAGGTTGCTTCACCGGGCAGCGTTTTCGTATTCGCCAAGATTCCCGGCAGCACCACCCTCTACGCGCTGGACGCCAATGACGAAGTCGTTGCCGCCGTGCGCCTGGAGGCCAAACCTGATAGCGCCGCCCTCACCCGCCTGAGCGAGCAGATTGCCAATGAAATCCCCGGTGCCAAGGTGGAGTTCATACCGTCCGGCAGCAGCCTGATCGTGCGCGGCAGCGTGCGTACGCCGCAGCAAGCCAAGCAGGTTATGGATAGTGTCGAAGCCAACCTCGGCGCCAGTTCCAGCCAGGGCGGCGGTGGCGGCGCTCGTCCGCAACCGCAAGGCGGCGGCCAAGGTGCACCGCGAGTGATCAACCAGCTCAAGGTGGAACTGTCTGCCCAGGTCAATATCAGCGTGCGAATCGTCGAGGTGTCGCGCAGCCTGACCTCTTCGCTGGGTATGAACTGGGATGTCGCCCTCAAGGATGGCAACTACTTCATGCGCAACGGTGCCTCGCTGTTCGACGCAGGCACAGGCGCCTTCAGCGGTGGCACGGTAACCAATGCCGTGGCTGGCGGTTTCCACCGCAATGGTTCAGTCACCGTGGGCGGCCTGCTGACCGCGCTGTCCGATGATGGCTTGGCGACCATCCTGGCCGAGCCGAATTTGACCGCCATGTCCGGTGAAACCGCCGGTTTCGCTGCCGGTGGCGAGGTGCCCATCGTCACCTTCGTCAACAACAGCGTGAACATCGACTTCAAGCAGTACGGCGTGATCATGCGGATGACCCCGACCCTGCTGTCGCCCAACCGCATCAGCCTGCACGTGGCCCCGGAAGTCAGCGACCTGTCCGACGAAGGCGCCGTGACCCTGGACGGCTTCACCATCCCGGCGTTCAAGGTGCGCCGCGCCGATACCACGGTGGAGCTGGCCAGCGGGCAGAGCTTCGCCTTGGCCGGCATGCTGCGCAGCAGCATCAACCAGCAGGTCATCGGCGTGCCGGGCCTCAAGAGCCTGCCGCTGCTTGGCCGCCTGTTCGAGACCGAGACCAGCGAGCAGAGCGACAGTGAACTGGTGATCATCGCCACCGCCTACGTGGTCGAGCCAACGGCCGCTGGCACGCTGCAATCGCCAGGGCGCGGTATCCGCGCACTGGACACCATGATTCCGCCCCAGGCCACCGCCGGCTACCTGTACTGAGGACCCCGCCATGCCCGTCCGTCCCCTGCTCTCCCTACTGGCACTCGCCCTGCTGCTGAGCGGATGCGACCGCCACGTGAATCAGCTACGTGAGCAGCGCTTCGCGCCGTTCAGCGAGATTGAACCCGTCAAAGTTGCGCCCTCAGCGCTGGTCGCCTCGCTCAAGGCCAATGGCAGCGGCAGCTTCACCGCCGAGTCGCTGGCCAACCTCAACACGCTGTTGCGCGCTCAAGGTCGGCTGCGCCAACAAACCCTCACCCTGCAGCCGTACACGCCGTCTGGCGAGCGCCTGGCACAGCGCCTGGCTGATGTGCTGCGCGCCCAGGGTGCGGTTAGCGAGCAGGTGATCGTCATGCCGTCGCGGCTTGAAGCTCCGCAAGCCGGCGAATGGGATCTGCAGGTGGTCTCCGAGGCATTGGTGGTCAAGGTGCCGGACTGCAGCATCGCCAACCCCGACGCCTGGACGGTCAAGCCCTATCAGGCCATTGGTACGTTGGGTTGCGCCAACCGCGCCAATATCGCTGCCATGGTGTCCGACCCGCGCGACCTGGTGCGTCCGCAAGCGCTCGATGGTGGCGATGGCATCGGCGCGGTGAACGCCGTGGGCCGCTACCACGACGACGACGTCCGCGAACTGCTCGACATCGACTTCCAGGACTGAACAGCCATATCCGCGTCAGCCGTTGCACACCCTGACCGAACACGCGGATATAGCCCCGAAGCAAAGAGACTCGTGACATGAACGACACTACGCAAACGCTCAACAACGACTCGTCCAACCTGATGCTATTCGCCGCCACCAGCGAGGAAGCCGGGCGCTTCGGCGAGCAACTGCAGCGTCTCGGCCAGGATGCCAGCCTGGCGTGCGCCGGCGGCATCGCTGCCGCCATTGCCTGGAGCCGCAACAACCCGCCGCCACAGGTGCTGCTCGTCGACATCGATGGCGATGCCATGCCGCTGCAGTCGCTGGCCGAGTTGGGCGCGGTCTGCGATCCGGCCTGTCACATCGTCGCCATCGGCAGCAAGCAGGACGTTGACCTGTACCGCAACCTACTGCACAGCGGCGTGTTCGATTACCTGGCCAAACCCGTGACGCTGGATCTGCTGGCGGCGACCCTGGGCCGTGCCCGCGCGGGCCAAGCCACCAGCCATGGCGCGCGCAGTGGCCGCACCATCGCCGTCAGCGGCGCCTCTGGTGGCTGCGGTGTGAGCACTGTGGTGGCCGGCCTGGCGCAGATTCTCTCGCTGGATCGGCATATGGCCAGCGCCGTGGTCGATTTCGACCGCCATAACGGTGACCAGAGCCTGCTGCTGGGCTACGAAGGCGATGCGGGCCTGGCTGGCGCGCTGAGCAGCGGCGAGATCGACAGCCGCTTGCTGCAACGCGCCATGGGTCAGATCAACGAGCGCCTGCACCTGCTGGCTCAAGCGCCGACACTGCGTCCTGAGCAGAACTTCAGCGCCGAGCACCTGCTGTTTCTTGGCGCCAACCTCTGCCATATGTTCAATCAGGTGATCTGGGATCTGCCGGCCGGTCGCCCGCACGGCACCCTCGACGTGCTGGCCCACGCACAGACGCGGATTCTACTCACCGACCTGACCGTGCAGGATGCGCGCAATCTGCACCGTTTGCTTCGCGAGATCGGTGATGAAAGCGACGGTCAGCACCTGTTGGTGGTGGCCAACGCTGCCCGTGGCAACCAAGCAGGTGTGGTCGAGCGCAGCCAGTTCGAAGACTTCATCGAACGCCGTATCGATCTGCAATTGCCGCACGCAGGATCGGCCCTGGCGGGCAGCCTGCTCACTGGCTCGCTGAACCTCAATGGCGCGCCGGCGCTGCAACTGGCCCTGCAGGATCTGGCTGACCTGGCCACCGGACACACCCCCAAACGCACCACGGTCGCTACCAGCAACCTGCTCTCGCGCCTCAAGCGCGTGCTCAACCGCCAAGCGGCCTGAGAGGACTTCGCGCATGCTTATCCGTCATCCGCAAAAGAATCGCGAACTGCGCCAACAGGCGCAAAGCGAGCCGCAGCCCGCGCAGCAGGAGGTGCGTGCCACCAGCGTGCAGCGTGGCGCCTCAGCCAAGCCGGTAGACAACGCCAGCACACAGAACCGCAAGCTGATCCGTGGCTATCTGTACGACCAGATCGACCCACTCAAGGCCGCCGCCATGGGGCGCGACAAGCTGCGCGTGCAGATCGAATCGCTGATCCGGCGCATCTGCGATGACAACCGCCTGCAACTGTCACGGCAGGAAGAGGAAGCCATTGCCGAGGAAATGCTCAACGAGATGATCGGCATTGGCCCGATTCAGCCGTTGCTGCACGACGACTCGGTCAACGACATCCTGGTCAATGGTGCCGGGCAAGTGTTCGTCGAGCGCTACGGCAAGCTGGAGCTGTCGCCGATCACCTTCGTTGACGAAGAACACGTACTCAACACCGCGCAGCGTATTGCCGCCGCCGTGGGCCGCCGTATCGACGAAAGCCACCCGATGGTCGACGCGCGCCTGGCCGACGGCAGCCGGGTCAACGTCATCACTTACCCGCTGGCCATCGACGGCACCAGCATCTCGATCCGTAAGTTCATGCGCCGCAACATGTCGCTGGAAATTCTCGCCGAACGCGGCGCGCTGTCGGGCGAGATGGTCGAGGTGCTGCGCCGCGCCATGATCGCGCGTCTCAACATCATCGTTTCTGGCGGTACGGGTGCGGGTAAAACCACCCTGCTCAACGCCCTGTCGCAGAACATCAGCAACGACGACCGGGTCATCACCATCGAAGACGCGGCCGAACTGCAACTGCAACAGATTCACGTGGTGCGCCTGGAAACCCGCCCGGTCAGCGCCGAGGGCACCGGCAAGGTCGACCAGCGCGACCTGGTGCGCAACGCCCTGCGTATGCGCCCCGATCGCATCATCCTCGGCGAGGTACGCGGTGGCGAGTGCTTCGACATGCTTCAGGCGATGAACACTGGCCACGACGGTTCACTCTGTACGGTGCACGCCAACACCCCACGCGACGCCATCATGCGTCTGGAAAACATGGTGATGATGGCCAGCATGCAATTGCCGTTGGAGGCGATCCGCCGACAAATCGCCAGCGCCGTGAACCTTATCGTGCAGGTCGAACGTCAGCGCGATGGTGGCCGCCGTATCGTCTCGATCACCGAGGTCTGTGGCATGGAGAATGACGTCATCCAGACCCAGGAGCTGTTCGCCTTCAAGACCCACAGCGTCGATGCTCAGGGGCGCCTGGTCGGCCAGTACGTGTCCAGTGGTCAGCGCCCGCACTTCTACAACGAGCATGCCCACTTGTTCGAAGGGCAGATCTGATGGACGCCGTACTCGATCTGCTGACCCTGCTGGTATTCGCGGGCGTGGTGCTCGCGGTGCTGGCAGTACGCAGCCTGCGCCGCCGCAACGTGCCAAACAAAGCCGTGCTGCAGCGCTTGGCAAAACTCAAGGGTGAGCTCGTCGGCGAGGCGATCAAACACAGCCCGCAGATGTCGGTCGACGGCATCCTGCGCGAGATGCAGCAAGCGCCCTTTGCCGATTTACCCGTGCTAGGCCCGCATATCGCTCGCATCTGGCTGGGCATCAGCGTACTCGGCTGGCGCCAGAGCCTGACCATGCGCGTGGCTCTGACCGCGCTGGCCAGCCTGATCGGCGGCGTGCTGCTGGGGCGTGAAACGCCGCTGCCGGTGTTGGCCAGCTTGCTGATGACGCTGGTGTTCTTCGCTGTGCTGGCGAGCGTGGGCTACAACAAGGGCTTGGCCAAACACCTGGCCGAGCTCAAGCAGAGCCTGCCCGAAGCCATCGACGCCATCACCCGCACCGCCCGCGCAGGGGTGCCGGTAAGCAACGCCTTTGCCCTGGTGGCGCCGAACCTGGCCGGGCCGCTGTCGGTGGAGTTTGCCCTGATCGACAACTGGTTGCGCCTGGGCGTGCCGCTGCGCCAGGCCATGCAGGATTCGGCCAAGCGTATCCCGCTCAACGAGTACCGTTTCTTCGCGGTCATTCTGATCATTAACCAGGAAGCCGGTGGCCGCCTGGGCGAAACGCTGGATCGCCTGTCGGCTACCCTGCGCGACCGTCACGAACTGCACCTGAAGATCCAGGCCAAGACCTCCGAGGCACGCGCCTCGGCGAAGATCGTCGCCTCGCTGGTGCCCTTTGCCCTCGGCTACATGTACCTCAACTCGCCGCGCGATTTTCACTTCCTGCTCGGTGACCCAACCGGCAACATGGTGCTGTTTTACGCCTTCGGCAGCGTCGCCCTGGGCCTGACCCTCACCCACCTGATGGTAAGGAGGGTGACATGAGCGCCCTGCTCGACAACCCATTGGCGGCCAGCGCACTGGCCATCCTGCTGGCCGGCAGCGGTCTGCTGCTGATCGGCCTGCACCAGCGCAGCAAGCTCGCCCCGCTGCGTCAGCGCCTGCGCCCGGATACCCCGCAAGCCAGCACGCCGCTTCGCCAGGACGACATCCTGCGCGGCCAGGGCCTGCAACTACCGCCGCGTCTGCAAGCCCTGCTGCTACCGACAGCGCGCGTCGGTGAAGGCCTAGCGGGCACCGATAACGACCGGCAGAAACTGCGCCGTCTGCTGAGCATGGCCGGTTTTCGCAGCCAGCAAGCGCTTGGCCTTTTGATGGTCGGCAAGTATGCGCTCGGTCTGTTGCTGGCCTTGGTGGTGCTGTTCGGCGTGCTCGAACCCGGCTCGCGCCTGGGCATGAATGGCTTGGCCGGTGGGCTGATGGCGCTGTTCGCCGGTACGACCGCGCCTGAGCTGTGGTTGAAAGCACGCAGCGCCAAACGCGGCGAGCGCCTGTCACGCAGCCTGCCGGACGGTCTTGACCTGATGGTAATTTGCGCCGAGGCGGGCCTGCCGCTGGGCCGCGTGCTGCAAGTGGTGTCCAAGGAACTGGCCCTGTCGGCACCAGAACTGGCCGACGAGCTGCGCTACACCTATGCCGAGCTGCAGATTCTCAGCGACCGCCCGCGCGCCCTGCTCAACCTGGCCGAGCGTACCGGCGTCAGCGGCATCGAAAGCATGGTCGCCACCCTGATCCAGGCCGAACGCTACGGCACACCCCTGTCGCAGGCGCTGCGTACCATTTCCGAGGAAAGCCGCAAGACGCTGATCCTCAACCTCGAAGAGCGCGCCGGTAAGCTGCCTGCCCAACTGAGCGTGCCCCTGATGACCCTGATCCTGCCGCCTATCGTGGCGATGATGGGCGCACCGGCGATGGTGCGCGTCATCCGCCTGCTCAGCCAATGATGCGAGACCTCTTCATGCCTGCCTACCGCACCGCCCTACTGCCCCTGCTGCTGACCCTGACGTTAAGCGGCTGCGCCAGCCTTGCGCCGCTGACCCAACCGAAACTGGATCAGGAAGCCGCTGAAGCCTTGCGCCTAGCTCACACCCTACGCGACAACCAGCGCTTTCAAGCGGCCTACGAGGTCTATGCGCGCATGGACGAGCGCGGCCAGCTAAAGAACAGCTACATGCTGGAATACGCCAGTGTCGCCGCAGCCGTGCGCCCAGCTCAGGAAGTGTTGCCACTGTACCAGCGTGCCCGTGACGCACTCGGCGGTAACATCCAGGCCCTGCCGGATGCACAGCGCGTGGCGCTGTGCGCAGGCCTGGGCCGCGCGCGCCTGGCCCTCGGTCAGGCTGGCCTCGCTGAGCGTGATTTCCAGTGCGCCATCGATGCCGAGCCAGACAATCTGCAGGCGCTCAACGGCCTGGGCGTGGCCTACAACCTGCAAAGTCGCGATGCCGATGCTCGCCAGCAGTTCGAGAAAGCCCTGGCAATCAACCCCGGCTACGCCCCAGCGCTGAACAACCTGGCGCTGGCCTGGTTGGCCAGCGGCGACAACGCCAAGGCCATCGGCCTGCTCAACCAGGCGCGCGGCCAGGGTGACATTTCCCTGCAACTGAACCTGGCGCTGGCCTATGTCTTCGCCGGTCACGACGACACCGCTCAAGCCGTGCTACTGGAAAGCCTGGAAGCCGAATACGCCGAGCGTATCATCGGGCAATTTCGCACTGCCCGCGCACGGGTCAATGCCGGTGCGCCACTGGCCAGCGAACTGCTAGCGGCGAGCCAGCAGCCGCTAGCCCTGAGCGAGCAAAACTGAGCCATGGCCCCGTTCACCTGGCGCCGCTTGCTGCGCGAGCAAGCCGGCGTAACAGCGGTGGAAACCGCATTGATTCTGCCGGTGTTGCTGTTCGGCGTGATGATGCTGTTCGAGCTGGCGCGCATCAGCCTGATGATCGGCGTCGGCAACCTCGCGCTGGAGCGCGCCCTGCAGGACTTTCGCCAGGAGCGTGACTTCTACGAACAAACGCCAGAGGTGCTGCAGGCGGCCATCGAGCAGCGGCTGATCGACTCGTCCTACGGTTTTCTCACCGAAAACAACTTCGAGGTCGACGTGCTGGCTTTCGACAACCTGCGCCGTCTGGGCGGTGCCGAAGCCGATGAAGAAAACGATAGCGACGACCGCTCGCCGCCGGTACTTAGCGTCACCGTGGATCTGACCCAGACCTTCATGACGCCCTTGCCGGCCTTGTTTGGCCTTGGCGATGCCTTCCAGTACCAGTACCGCCAGTTGCTCGGCAACCTCACCAGCGAGAGCGATGACGAGGAGCAAGACGATGCTTGATCTGCAACGCAAACAACGCGGCAACGCCCTGGTCGAGAGCGCGCTGACCCTGCCGCTGCTGATCGGTGGCGCACTGCTGATTGCCGATCTCTACAACATCAACCTAGCGCGCGCCTATATGGAACAGTCCGCCTACACGGTGGCCAGCACCCTGGCGGCGCAGAGCCGCCTGGACAAGGATGGTTTGCAGGCGCTTACCGAGCAAAGTGCGGCGCCGGGCGTACTGGGCGACTACCAAATGGTCATCAGCCGCGTGATGCTCGACCGCAGCATGCCCTGGAAACCGCTGTACCGAGGCAACACCGAAGGGCTCTGCCCGCAGCTCTTCAGCGGTGACCGTTACACCGGTGAGTTGCCTGAGCCACTGCCGGAAAACAACGCCGATGATGAAGAACAGGCGCCATCGAGCACCTCGATCATGGTCGTGCAGCTTTGCCGTAACAGCGATAATCTGGCGCTCAGTGGCGCCCTGTTGGCGAGCAAGGATATTCAGACCATATCCTTCGTCCGCATGAGCTACCGCGACATCGAACTGGACGAAGCCTTAACGCTGGAAGCTGGGCTGCAGGACGAGGACGACAGCTAAAGTCACGAAAGAATGAAGGCCTCTTAACTTGTCCTGAACCCAGCTAGGCTTTCTACTGACTCACGTTCACGTCACCCGCCGATAAGTCATTAGGCTTGCTCGTTCGAGTGGTTTCGTCACGGATCAATCCGTTTTCATCGGTTGCAACGACTCATGCTCACACCCGCCACCAGCCGCGCCAAACGACTTTGCTACCTGGCACTGGCTTACTTGAGCCTAGGCTGCGCCATTCTTGGCGCCATCCTGCCGGGGCTGCCCACCACCGAATTCGTGCTGCTGGCGGCTTGGGCTTCAAGCAAGAGTTCACCGCGCCTCAATCGCTGGCTGCACGAGCACCGGCTGTTTGGCCCGATGCTCAACAACTGGGCCCAGGGCGGTGTGATCGCTCGCCGCCACAAGCTCTACGCCAGCCTCAGCATGCTGGCCTGCTTAGCCCTGCTGCTGTGGCACGAACCACCGCTGTGGCTCTTGCTCACGGCAGGCGGCGGCATGTTCTGCGGCGCCTGCTGGATCTGGTCGAGGCCTGAGTCCTTGCCGACGGAGCGCTCGGTAGCCTGAGCCCTGCTCCCGTTGGAAGCGCTTTAGCCGCGACAGCCATGAGCAATGATTCGCCGCTCAAGCGCCTCCTACAAACCATTCGCGAACGGCCTTGATTGGCGTATCTACGCGCCGCGCACCGATCACACGCCGCCTGTTGATTGATTACCAGGCTTCTCCCTTAAGCATTCTTAATGAAACGAGCATTGCTTGCGCTTGGGAATAATTCTTATCTTTGCCGCTCCTAGCCCACTGCTATCGGTCGGGCGTCAAAGAAAAAGGCAAGATACCCGATGCGCGCATGGCTACACCTCCCCCTCCGGCACGCCGTAACCCGGCCTGGAGCCAGGCAGCAACGTGGCAGTGTCGCACCCTTCATGGCACTGGCGATGGGCGGCGCTCTGCTGGCTACGGCTTACGCCATCGATACCAGCCGCATGACCAACAGCGCCGCGCAGCTCAAGCGGGCTACAGATGCAGCCGCTCTGGCCATCGGCCAGGAGCGTGTAACCAGCGGCGAAAAAAGTGAGCAAGCGCTCAAGAAACTGGCCTATGGCTATATCGCCAACAACCTGGGCCTCGACAGCACGCTAGCCGAACAGATCAATCCAGACAGCCTGCTACTCAGCCAGCAAGAGGATGACCAGGGCCGCACCCGTTATCGGGTCGAAGTCACCTTCCAGGCCAGCCCGGAATTTCTCGGCGGCGAGCCGCGCGACATCAGCGTCCACTCCACCGTCGAGGTGCAGCCCAGCGCGCTGGAAGTGGCGCTGACGCTGCCCAACAGCGGCTCGGAGAACGCCGCCAACCTGGCTGTACTGCGCCGCCTGGGCAAGCGCTTCGCCGAAAACCTCGTGCAAGATCGTGACGATGCCTGGCTGGCCCTGGTGCCTTATAGCCAGTCGGTCAACGTATCACCCGATTACACCAACCCCGAATCCCGCGCACCTCAAGGCCCTAGTGCAGCGCATGCACAACGCTTGAGTAGCTGGGCCATGGCAGCGGCATTACGCCCTGTCGAGCTGACGACGTTATTCCGCAGTGGCTACAGAGGCCTGGATGATCGCCGCATACCGGATCGCCGCGCCAATCTGCTGTGCATGTACCGTGGCTTGAACCGGGGCGAGAACTACTTCTGGGATCGGGCTCCTGGCGGCCAGTTCCGCATTTACTACCGTCACGACCTGCGCGAGAACGGCAGCCCCGGTGCCGACCCGATTAGCTGGATTGGCCCGGTGCCCCTCGATGGGCAAGCCACAGGCGTCAACGACACGCGCTGGATGGTCGCCGACCGTGGCTGCCCATCGGCCCCCCTGCTGCCCCTGACCAATGACTTGGACAAGATCGAGGAGCGCCTTGATCAAATGTCCACGCGTTTCAACACCAACTACGCCATCGCCATGGGCTGGAGCGCCATGGCGCTTGCCCCGGCATTCCGTGGCAACAGTGGCTGGAACCTGCCGGATGACCTGCCCAAGGACTTCAAGGACGATGGCGGCGACAGCTACAAAGCCATCGTCATGTTGGTCAACACGACAGATCAGCGCTGGTTCGACACCGATTTGTACAACAGCCCGGTTGGGCAAAACATCAGAGAGATTGGCGGCGAGCAAACCATTACGCGACGTTTCGCCGACCTCTGCGAGAGTTTCCGAGAACGCGACCTGCGCTTTTTCATGATTGCCGTCGGCGAGGACGAAATTGCCAATGACGACTTAGGCGCTGAAGGCACAGTCAACGGTGCCTCGATTTTCAGGAACATTGCAGGGCCTGGCTTGGCCCGCTGCGCCGAGAAGGCAGGCGACATCACCTACCTGCAAGGTTTCGACTTCGTTGCCGCCGAGGGCCGCCTCGAAGAGCGCCTAGATCAGATCCTCGAAGATATCCGGCAGCAGGGTTCCTACGTTCGCCTGGTCGAATAACCCGCCCTGCCACGACCGCTATTTATTTCTACTCTTATGTCCCGGAAGACTGCCATGACCCCACGCAAGCCATCGTCACGCTATTTCCGCGCCCTGGCCCTGGAGCCGCGCATCCTGCTCGATGCTGCGGCGGTTACCACCGCGGCGGAAGTGGCGGCGCAAGTCGATACACCGGCGAGCGCCGATGCTCCTGGGGTCAAGGCGACACCGCAGAACAGCGTTATCACCATCACCGACAGCACTGACAGCTTTCCGCCAATCGATCTGTTCGCGGATGTCGACGTCACGCTGGCCAACGACGCTGAAGAACTGAGCGCTCTGGTCATCCGCATCGAAGGCAATGGCGCCAATCAGGCGTTGAACATCGACGGCCAGTCGGTCGCGCTGGTCAATGGTGCATCCGGCATGACCGCTGCTACCGGTTACAGCTACAGCATCAACGTCAGTGGTGACGTCACAACGGTCAATCTGAGCTTTGACACGACCGAATTTGCTCCAACAGCAGAAAGTGTCGAAGCACTGATCGACGGCCTGCAGTATCAGGTGCAGAGCACGGCCGTCGAAAGCGGCCCGGTGCGTTTCACCCTCGACAGCCTGAGCGATGAAGGCGACACCGTTGATTTGAATATCAGCGCAACCGTCAGCGTGGACAACCGAATCAATGTGGCGCCGCAGATTGTCAGCGATGGTTCACTCGACTCGCGAGAAAGCTTCCGCCCCGAAGACCTGGGCATCAGTAGCGGCGCCGAAGTGGTTTACTCCGCCGATGGCGACTATGCCTACGTGGCAGGCAACGGTGCTGTTACCGCGTTTTCGGTAGATGCTGCGGGGCGTCTTACGCAGCTCGACACGCTGCTCATCGAGGGCATGAACACCGCCACCGAAATGGTCATTAGCCCAGATGGTCGCTCGATCTATCTGATCGATACGCTAGGTGCCGAGCAACAAAGCTATAACCCCGACGCCATCTACGTGCTTAGCGTCGACAACGGCCAACTCAGCCACACGGCAACGGTCGATAGCGGCAATGGCGGTATAACCGGCGGCATGGCCCTGTCGGACGACGGTGCCTACCTCTACATCGGCACAGCCAGCAACGACGTTGCAATCTTCAGCCGCGACGCCAGCACCGGTGCGCTGACTTTCCTGGCGCGCACAGTCGGGGAAGGCAACAGCAACAGCCGCAATGGCTCGATTGCCGTGTCGGGTAACAATGTCTATGTGATCTATTCCGGCACTAACCATGTGCTGATCAGCTATGAGCGCAACAGCGATGGCACCCTGAGCAAACTGTCCAGCCTCAACACCAGCGCCGCGGGTTTCGGCGCTGTCGCGTACAGCATGACGGTCTCTCAGGACGGTCAGTACCTCTATGTCGCCCATCCGGGAGATGGAACCCTCGCTACCTACTCGGTCAGCGGCACCGAACTGGCCCTGGTGGAAAGCCTCAACCTCAACGGCGTCACCAGCATTGCCTTGAGTGAAGACGGGCGCCTGTTGTACGCCAGCACCGCGCAAGGTGCGATCAATGTCTACAGCCTCGCCAGCGGTGGTGGCCTGGCATTGCTTGGCAGTAGCGACAGCGGTTCGCCCATCAGTGACATCGCTGTGGCCAGCGACGGCATGTCGCTGCTCGTTTCCGGCAATAGCCAAGTGACCCGCCTCAGCAATGTTCAGGCACTGAATATTGGCCAACCACTCACCTTCGCCAACGGCCTCACGCTCAGCGATAGCAACTTCGATGCACTGGCCGCTGGCGTCGGCAATTACAACGGTGGGGGCTTCAGTATCAGCGCGGATGCAAGCGGAGGCAGCTTCGCCTTTGCCAGCGGCAATAACCTTGCACGCTCTGGAAACTCAATCACGCTAGGCAACACCCCTATCGCCAGTTTCGTGGTTGATGCCAGTGGTGCGCTAAACGTGCGCTTCACGGCTGATACCAGTACAGCGGTGGCCAACCAGGTCCTGCAGCAGATTACCTACACCAGCGCTAGCGGCACCCAGCCAAGCAGCATCGTGACACTTTCGGTACAAGCCAATGACGGTCTGCTCGACGGCAACAGTGTGTCGATACTGCTGCGCAGCAACGAAGCGCCGCAGGCCAATACAGCGGTGTCTGCCGCCCTGGCGCCTGCGACGAGTGAAACGGCCTACCGCTTCGACCTCCCCAGCAATCTCTTCACGGATCGTGACAACGACGCACTGACCTGGACACTCAGCGGCCTTCCGCAGGGACTGACCTTCAACCCGGCCACACGCACCATTGCCGGCACCACCACTGAAACAGGTACGTTTCGACTGAGCGTCACTGTGACCGATACCGCCGGTCTGAGCGCCACGCGCGAAGTCGACCTTGTCGTTGAGCAAATCGCGAACCGGTCTCCTGAAGTAAGCACGAACGCTCCCGGCAGCCTGCCTTTGGTGGTGGTTGGCACGAACGCCTACAGTCAGGTACTGCCTGCTGACATGTTCCAGGATGCAGACGCCCAATACAGCGACAGCACGCTGACCTGGAGCGCGAGCGGCTTGCCAGCCGGGGTGAGTTTCGATGCAGCGACACGTACCTTGAGCGGTACGCCAACGGTCATTGGCGACTACAGCATCGCCATAACCGTCACCGACGAGCATGGTGCTACGGCCGAGCAAACGGTGACATTGCGCGTAATCAGTCAGGCTGAGGCCGATAACACGGTGCCGTCCATCTCTGCCGACGGCAGCGCACTGATCTACACCGCCGATGGCCGCATTAACGGCTATAGCTCAGCCGTCTACAGCATCGAGATATCCGACGACGGCCGCACCGTGATCGTACTGGGTAATGACTCGACCCAACATGCGCTGAACCCTACGGGCAACAGCACCCTCACCGTTTACAGCCGTGACCCGGCCACTGGCGTACTCACCGAACTACAGCGTTTCATTCAGGGGGTTAGCAACGACAACAACGATGCCAATGGCATCGAGGTAGACGGTCTAGTGGTCGCTGCATCGGCCGCCTACTCGGCGGACGGGAAATTCCTTTACCTGACCGGTCAGAATGCGGGCAGCAGCAACTATGTGCTGAGCACGTTCGCCGTGAATGCCGACGGCACGCTCAGCGCAACCGGGCAAAGCGTCACGCTGGGCAGCACAGCCGTCAAATATATCGCCACGTCTGCCGACGGCCATGTCTACGCCGTCGCCGGTAACACACTGTATGCCTACTCTATCGGCACAGATGGCGCACTGGATTCGGCGCAGACCTTTGTTGATCAGGAATACAACGGCACAGGCTATGCCATCGCCATCGATGCCGAGAGCCGCGTTTTCGTAACCGGCACCAACTACCTGGCCGTTTACGAGCGTGATAGCGATGGGCAATTGCTCAGAGTTGCCAGCCACACCGGCAATATCGGCAACTTCGTGCGTACCATTGCCGTATCGGCTGACGGCTATGTCTATATCTCGACAGGTTCTCCCGGCAGCATCCTGACCTTCCACTACGACGAGGCGCAAAAGACGCTCAGCACGCCTAGCTCTCTGTCTGCAAGTCAGGTCTGGGGGCTGCAACTGTCCGCAGATGGAAAAACCCTCTTCGCCGGAAACAGTACCGGTGCGCTGCATGTTTACAACATTGCAGAGGATGGCCAGCCCAGCTTCGTGAAAACCGTGGGCTACAACGGCGACAGTGGTGATTATCGAGCCTTGCGCATTGCCGTATCCCCTGATGGCTCGTCCTTGTACGTGGGCTCGTTCTACAACTTCGCAGGCCTGGGGCACATCGACGTTGAAAATGCGATCACCGCTTCCTACACCGAAGGCCAAACTATCACCCCCGCTGCCGGGCTGACGCTCTCCGACGCAGACTACGACAACCTGGCCAACGGCACCGGCAACTACAACGGCGCCACGCTCACCCTGCAACGCGAAGGCACCGCCAACACAGACGACCGTTTCGGCCTCAGTGAGGCTAACGACCTAACCCTGGTTGACGGTAACGCAATCCATCTCAACGGCAGCAAGATAGCCGACTTCAGCAGTGAAGGCGGCACACTGACTGTCCGTTTCACGGCGGATGTTTCCACCGCCACAGCCAATGCCGTGCTGCAGCAGCTCACTTACAGCAACGCCTCGCAGGATCCTGCCGCCAGTATCCGATTGCTTCTATCGGTGCAGGATCAGTACCTCAGTGGCACCGATAGCATCGCCCTGGAGCTTGCCGTTACCCCCATCAACGATGCACCGAACGTAACGGCAACTGCTATTGCCAATGCCGTTCAGGATGCTGGTGGCGCAGGCGCGCGCCTGTTCAGCGGCGTTGATATTTCCACGGTCGAAAACGAGCAACTGATCAACAGCCTGAGCCTCACCGTTACGGGGCTCAGTGATGGCGCTAGCGAGACATTGCGCATCGACGGCACGCGCATTGAGCTGGTAGAAGGCAGCGGCACCACCAGCAATGGCTATAGTTGGCGCGTCGAGGCAGCGAGTGATGGCACTGCGGCCACGCTCACCCTGTCCAGCACATCGGGCTTTACGGGTGAGATCGCCAGCGCACTGATCGAAAACCTCACCTACGCCAACACTGACCGCGCAACAGGCACGACCGGCGAGCGCATCGTCACCCTGGCAGCCGTTCAGGACAATGGCGGCAGCGCCAACGAAGGCCAGGACACAGCGACCCCCGAGATCAGCAGCCAAGTGACCGTGACCGTTGGCCAGAGCCCCACCCTGGCTGCCGAGATCGGCGCCGCCGATCTCGCCGAACTGATCACCTCCGCCGAATACCCAAGCCCCTACGACGGCCTCAACGGTGTGGTTCTAGCAGGTGACCTGGTGTACGCCGTACGCACAGGGGTGGGGACGGATCCAGACACCTTCAGCGATGTGCCAGTCAGCACCCTGTATATCTTCCAGCGTGGCCAGGACGGCACGTTGAGCCTGCTCAGCAGCATCGAATCGAACACGGAAAACGGTCTGCTCAGTGCCAGCGCGCTGGGCATCTCGGCTGATGGCACTACGCTGTATGCCATCACCGACAGCGGTGTCGCACTGTTTGGCCGTGACGCCGCCAGCGGTGAACTGACCGCGCTTGGCCTGATCGCCAGCGATCTCGGGTTTGTCAACGATGTGCAGATCAATGGTGATGTGGCCTACATCAGCAGCTTCGACGGCATCACCCTGTTCAACCGCAGCGTAAATGGCTGGAGCAGCGGCGCAACGGTCACTGCCCCCGGCGACAGCGCCTTCACCGATCTGCAACTCTCCAGCGACAACCGCTACCTGTACGCGGCCACCACCGGTGGCACCACCTTGCTCAGCGCCTTCTCGATCAACCCTGACGGCTCGTTGGGTGCATCGACATCCATCACTGGCGGGCAATCGGAACATTTTGCCGATCGCCTGGCGCTTTCCGCCGACGGCACATCGCTCTATGTCATCGATGGCAATAACCTCTACACCTTGGCCGTGGGTGCCGATGGCACGCCGCAAATCGTCGGTGATGCGCTGGTGCTAGAAGACTCAGGCAAACAACTGCTGATCAATGACGAAGGATCGCTGCTGATCGTCGTCAGCGAAAACAGCATTGTCCTGTTTGGCCGTGCGCTGGACGGCTCGCTCAGCGAGCGCGCGCAGATTCGCGGCGCCGGTGAAATCGATGAGTGGGGCTCCCAACAGGCCAGCTTCGATGTGCTGCGCGGCGCCACCTTGAGTGAAGATGGCAGCCAGCTCTACCTGAGCGGAACCTTCACCTGGAATGATGGCCTGCTGGTGCTGGATCTCAAACCGGCGTCCGCCACCTTCACCGAAGGCGCTGAGGCCGTCGCCCTGCTGCCAGGCGGCACTCTGGCCGACCCGCAGCTCGATGCCCTGGAAAACGACAGCGGCAACTACAATGGCGCGAGTATCGTCGTCAGCCGTGAAGATGCGGCAAATAGCGATGACGTATTTAGCTTCCTCGAAGGCTCGGGCGTAGAGCTGAGCGCCGACACGCTCGTGCTCGACGGCGTGAGCATCGCCTCGGTGAGCAATGACGGGGGCGTGCTGAGCATCACCTTTACCGCCAACGTCAGCCGTGCCGATGCCCAGCGAGTGCTGCGCAGCATCGCCTACAGCAATGCCAGCGAAGACCCGACAGCGCAGGGCAGCAAGGCTACGTTCTCGATCACGCTGAACGATGGCGACGGCTTTAACGATCAGCAACTGGTTGACGTCAATCTGATCGGAGTCAACGACCCGGCCATCGTCGAAACCACCGTGCTCAGCCCGACGTTCACCGCAGAGGGCGAGCGGGTCAAGCTGTTCGAGAACACCCGTATCGACACGGTGGAAGCCGGTCAGGCCATCTGGTACGTGGCCATCACCATCGACAATGTTCGCCCCGGCGACGTGCTCGGCGTCGGCAACGGCCGTATTGCGCTGGATGCCGAGCCCGGCAGCCGCACCACGGAAACGGGGCAGCAATACAACATCCTGCCGCGCAATGCCGATGGCTCCACCACGGTCTGGATCTACACCACTCAGTTGCCCGTCAACGAGGTGGCCACCCTGATCGACAGCATCACCTATGGCCACACCGGCTCCGACACCAGCGGTCAACGCACGGTGACGCTGGCCATCGAGGAGGACTTGCCATACGACCCTAGCGGCCAGGCTGTCAGCGGCACCACGTTGGCGGAGTCTTCCGTGGTGACCCTCGTTGCGGCGACGACGCCCAATACCGCCCCAACCGTGGATGGTTTGCAAAGCAATGTGCCGTATACCGAGCAAGGCGCACCTGTACTACTGGCACCCGCCGCGAACGTGGCCGACAGCGGCCTGGACGCCTTCAACGACAATGCGGGCAACTACGACGGCGCCACACTCACCATCACCCTTGGCGAGGGCAGCACTGCGGCGGACAGCCTAGGTTTGCAGACCGGTAACGGACTGACCCTCGATGGCAGCAATTTGCAGAAGGATGGCGTGACCATCGGCCAGGTAACCATGGCCAACGGCACGCTGAGCATCACCTTCAGCGATGCCGCAGGTACTCGCCCAACTACCGCCGATGTGCAGAACACGCTGCGCCAGATCACCTACGCCAACAGCAGCGACGCCCCTGTCGCCAGCGTCGCAGTCAGCATCACCCTGACCGACCAGCGCGGCCTGGCGTCGGCCGCGCAATCGCTCACTATCGATATCACCGCGATCAACGATGCCCCGGTAATCAACGAAAACCCGATCCTGGCTCTCGGCGATCTGCAGAACCTGCAAAGTCTGAGCGACATTGCCGGGCTTGGCGCGCCGACGTACAGCGCTGTTTCGAGCGATGGTGCTCACGTCTATGTGGCCGATGCTCAGGGCAACATCGCCCACTTCAGCCGCGATGCCCTTAGCGGTGAGCTGACCTACCTCACCACCCTGCCCGGCCAGATGAGCCTGGTGCAAATGCTCGTAACGCCCGACGACAGTGCGCTTTACGTGTTACACACCGAGGGCAGTAACGGCCTGATTACCCGCTTCGCACTGGATGATAACGGTAGCTTGCAGCAGCAAGAGACAACCACCGGACCATTCATGCCCGCCGCACTGGCACTCTCGAATGATGGCCGGAACCTGTATGTGATCGACCAGAACACGCCAGCCCTCACCATCTATTCCGTCGATGGCAGCAACGGTGCGCTGACCAGCCAGACCGTGATCGAAGGTGTATCGGGTAGCCCACCGTACCTCTGGCGCCCCGAAGAAATCGTCGTGCGTGGTGAGCAGGTGTTCGTCGCCACGCAAAGTGGCCTGATCGTCTATCAGCGCACCGCCAATGGCGACCTGACAACGCTGGCTTTCATTCGCTCGGGCGACACCGATGCCAATGGTAATACCGTGGATCTAAGCAACATCCAACACCTCGCGGTGAGCGCCGATGGGCGCACCATTTTCATCGCCAACGGCTGGACCACCCGCACCGAAGGCGGCGGCTGGACGTCTGAACCGCTAGTCACCATCCGCGAAAACAACCCGCAGCGGATCGACGCCTTTACCCTTGACACCAGCACCGGCGCATTTACCCATGCCGGAACCATTACTGACGTGCCAGCCGTGGAAAGCATCGCCCTGTCGGAGGATGGCAAAGCCCTGTTCGTGAGCCGCCACGATGGCTCGCTGGCCTATTACTCGGCCATCGCCCTGGAAAAGATGGACACCTCGCAGAGCGGCCTGACGGGCGCTAACCACATCTCGCTCGCCGCCGACGGCGCGGTGATTGTCAGCGGCAACAGCCTGTACGTGCTCAATGCCCCGGCAATCCCCAACCCCACCACCATGGTCGGTGGCGACGCCGTGGCGCTGGTGCCGGCCTTGACCCTGAACGACGCCGAGTTGGACATCGCGAACAACTACCAGGGCGCCAGTGTGACCATCAACGGCCAGGCTGGTGATCGCTTCGGCCTGCTCGACAACACCAGTTACAGCCTCGATGGCCAGCGCATCCTGCGTGACGGCAGCGAAGTGGCGACCCTGGTACAAACCGGCGACAGCGCCGTGCTGCGCTTCACCGCCGCCATCAGCCAGAGCGATGCCAGCGCCCTGCTGCGCCTGATCAGCTACTCCAGCGACTCGGGCACGGCAGGCGAGCACAGGATCGACCTGATACTCAACGACGGCGAGCTAAACAGCCAGACCCGCAGTGTCGAGGTCACCCTACAAGCGCCCAACCAGGCGCCTATCGTGGGCCTTGTCGACTACCGCCTGAGCGAGGCCAAAGCAGGTCAGCCCTACAGCCTCACATTGCCTGCCGAGTTGTTCAGTGACCCGGAAGGCGACGCTTTAAGCTGGACGGTCAGCGGCTTGCCTGAAGGTTTGACCTTCAACCCGGCTACCCGCGTCATTACTGGCAACACCAGCGCCATGGGCGAATACCGCGTACAGATCACGGCGAGCGATCCGAGCGGCGCCAGCGTTGAGCTGGAACTGACGCTAAGCGTCAGCAACTCCGCCCCGGTCATCGGCAGCCCGTATAGCCTGAGCGGCGCCACGCCAGGCGCCGACTACAACGTCACGCTGCCGGCAAACCTGTTCACCGACGCCAACGACAGCACCCTGACCTGGAGTGCCACAGACCTCCCTGATTGGCTGAGTTTCGACCCGAGCACCCGCACTCTGTCCGGTATCGCACCGCAGGTGGGCAGCCACAGCATCACCATCACCGCCACCGACCCACAGGGCGCAGCGGTTTCGCGCACCTTGACCCTTAACGTAGCGCAGCCTGTCGTCGATAGCGTGCTGCCGGTATTGAACAACAGCGCGCCACAAGCGATCAGCCTGGCCTCGACAACGACCTTCGGCGCCCCGGCTTTCGACGCACCGCTGTTCGAGCCCAATACCGGCGCTACCGCACAAGAAGCCCCGGCGCAGCCAGCGCCAACCACTCAGAATCTGCTACGCAGCAGCACCGGCAGCGGCCTTGCCGATGGCCGTGGCACGCTCAGCGAACAACTGGCTAATGCCGACAGCGTACTCACCGACAGCGGCCAGCAGGTATCGCCCAGCCGCTTCAATTTCGACGGTGGCACCCTGCGCAGCGATGTTGACCTCAACCAGAACACGGGTAGCGACAGCGTCGAACTGCAGTTGCCTGTGGAGTCGGCCGACGGCAGCACAGCGCAACGGGTCACCCTGGCCAACGGCCTGCCGCTGCCGAGCTGGGCCAGCTTCGATGCCCGTACCGGCGAGCTGCGTATCGACCGCGAGCGTTTGCAGCGCGATGGCCAATTGCGTCTGACGCTGATCAGCCGCGATGGCGAAGGCCGCGAACAACGTACTCCAGTGGAGATTCGCGCCACGCAAGCACCGACCAATGCTGAGCGTGAAGCCCCAGCAGAGCCCACAGTACAGCTCGAATCGCTGCCGCAGCGCCTGCGCCAGGACACCTCCAGCGCGCTGCTCGATGACGCCCTCGACCTGCTCGATCAGTTGAGCGAACTGGCCGACGAGCCGCTCGCCACCACCCGACACATTGCCTGAACACTGCCAAGGATTTTTCAACGATGAACCGCACCCTATTTAGCCGCAGCCCTCTGCGCCTGGCCATCGCCTGCGCCGCACTGGGTCTGTCCGCCTGCGCTGTAACGCCAGAGGCGCTCACCCCCGAGCAGCAATTGGCCGAGGCGCAGAGCGATCGCCGCGCCATGTTCGAGGCGCAGGAGCCAGTCACCCGCGCCATTAGCCTGGAAGAAGCCATGGCCCGCGCCGTGAAGTACAACCTGCAACAGCGCCTGGGCCTGATGCAGCGCGCGCTGGAAGACAACACCCTGAGCGTCAGCAACCTCAACCTGCTGCCGCAACTGGCTGCCAACGCGGGCTGGAAAGGCCGCGATAATGTTGCCGGCTCCTCCAGCGAATCGGTTACCACGGGCCGCGAATCCCTCGAACCGTCCACCAGCAGCGATCGCTCCAGCCGCGACGCCAACCTGCGTCTGTCGTGGAACGTACTCGATTTCGGCGTCAGCTACTTCAGCGCCAAAGCCCAGGCCAACAAGGTGCTGGCCGCCGAGGAGGCGCGGCGCAAAGTGGTCGCAGATGTTATCCAGCAGGTGCGTGAAGCCTATTGGCAGGCCGCCAGCGCCGAACGCCTGCAGCCGGAAGTGCTGCGCGCCCTGGCCGATGCTAGAGGCGCACTGGAACAGGCCCGCCAGACCGAGCGCCAGCGCCTGGTCGCGCCGCTGGAGTCGCTGCGCTACCAGAAGAGCCTGCTGGAGATGATCCGCCAACTGGAAGTGGTCGAAGGCGAACTGGCGGTGTCCAAGGCGCGCCTGGCCAGCCTGATGAACCTGCCACCGGCCAGCGAGTACAGCCTGGTACTGCCCAGCGACGCCAGCTATAGCCAGCCGCAATTGGCCTATAACCTGGCCGACCTGGAAGTCACCGCCATGACCCAGCGCCCGGAAATCCGCAGTGAAAGCTACCAGGCGCGCAACGCCGTGCTGGAAACCCGCGCCGCCATGCTCAAGCTGCTGCCGGGCGCCAACCTGTTCGTCGGCGCCAATTACGACAGCAACAGCTATCTGGTCAACGACAACTGGGCCGACGCCGGCATGCAAGTGAGCTGGAACCTGTTCAACGTGCTGGCTTACCCGGCGGTGAAGAAATCCGGCGAAGCCCGCCAGCAAGTCGCCGAGCTGCGCCGCCAGGCCATGCGTATGGCCGTGCTCACCCAAGTCAACGTGGCCTGGCGCGAGTTCGCCCGCTCCAGCCAGGTCTTCGCGCGTTCCAATGAATTGCAGACCGTGCAGCGCGGCATTCTGCGCCAGAGCGAAAGCGCCTACTCCAGCCAGGCGCAAAGCCGTCTGGAACGCGTACGCACCGCCACCGAAACCGTACTGGCCACGCGCACCCGTGACCGCGCCTTTGCCGAATTGCAGGTTGCCCACGGCGCCGTTTACCAGGCAGCGGGCCTCGACCCGCTGCCCGAGAAAATCGCCGGCAGCAGCGTCGATGAGCTAACCCGCGCCATCGTCGGCAATGCTCAGCGCCTGGACCAGGGCCAAGGCGTGGTGCCCGCCGGTATCGCCGCTGCTGAGCGTCTGCCTTATGGCACCTCGCTTGCGAGCAGCGCGCCAACCCCAGCGCTGATCGCCAAGCGCGACACGCCATCAGTGCAGACACTGCGCCTGGATATGTGGGAAAGCCTGGGCTCGCTACGCGGCGCCGAGCTGGTGCCCGTGGAGAGCATCCGTGACCGTTAAGCCAAAGTTGGGCAGTCGCATGAAGGTTTTTTGTAGGAGCGGATTTATCCGCGAAAAGGGCAGTTTCCACGCGCACTTTTTCGCGGCTGAAGCCGCTCCTACAGCCACGACCACAGCCATGCCTTTGCCCCGCTACTGGCCGTCGATACTGGCGTTTCTGATCGCCACCGCCGCGAACATGGCCCACGCCGAAGACCTGGGCGAGCTGCGCGTGCAGCTCAGCCCGATCCGCCAGACCGTGCTGTCCAGCGAACTGGCTGGCAAACTCACCGAACTGACAGTCAAAGAAGGTGAAGCGTTCAAGCAAGGCCAGCGCCTGGCCGGTTTCGACTGTTCGGTACAGCGCGCCCAACTGACCCGCAGCGAAGCCGCGCAAAGTGGTGCGCAGAAGAAGCTCAGCGTGGCCAAGCGCCTCGACGCGCTGGAGTCCATCAGCCAGGCCGAGGTTGCACAGGCTCAGGCCGACCTGGCCGTGGCCCAAGCAGAAAGCGCCGTGGGCCGCGCCATGCTCAAACGCTGCAATTTGGAGGCGCCCTTTGCCGGGCGCGTCTCGCAGCGCATGGTGCAGCGCTTCCAGCATGTCGCCGAAGGCACCGAGTTGCTGGCCATCTACGACGACAGCGCTTACCAGTTGGAACTGATCGTGCCCTCGGGTTGGCTCACCTGGCTCAAGCCTGGCGTTGATTTTCAAGTGCGTCTGGATGAAACCGGCCAGGACTATCCCGCGCAGATCGAACGCCTCGGCGCGGCCATCGACCCGCTAAGCCAATCGCTGAAGGTCTTCGCCCGCATCACCGGCGACACCGCTGGCTTGCTCCCCGGCATGAGCGGTGTCGCGCGTCTGCAACCACCGGAGAGCGGTTCGTGAATGCCAGCGTGACGCCTCTGCGCGACAAGCGTGCCGAACGCCTGGCCGTACTCCTGCAACTCGAACGCCGTGCCCGCGCCGAAGCCGACCTGCTCGGCCTCGGCTTTCTGATGGTCAACGACAGCCGCCAGTTGCTCGACTACCACGAGGCGTTGCTCTGGCACCACGATGAGGGGCGCATCAGCGCCTGCTCGGGCCTGGCGCAACTGGAAGCCAACGCGCCGTTCATGCTGTTTCTGCGCCGTCACTGCCAGCACTGGCAAGCGCAGCCCTGGGCAGCAGAGCTGCGTGAGCTGAGCGCCGCGGACGCCGACGCGCACAGCCGCGATGAATGGTCTGAATACCTCAGCCAGTACCTGTTGTGGGTGCCGCTGCGTCGCCGCGACGGCCAGTTGCTTGGCTGCCTGCTGCTCAGCCGCGAACAACCGCTGGCACGCCCCGAGCGGGCGATGCTGGAACTGCTGCAAGATGCCTACGCCCATGCCTGGGCAAGCCTGGCTCACAGTCAACGCAGGCATAGTCTGGGTTGGCTGCGCAAACGCCCACGCCGCGCGCTGATGATCGGCTTGGCTGCCCTGCTAGCCCTCGCCTTGTTGCCTGTGCGGCAAACGGTGCTGGCACCAGCAGAAATCGTTGCGCGTGAGCCTGCCGTGTTGCGCGCCCCGCTCCAGGCCGTGGTCGAAGGCATGCTGGTACAACCCAATCAACCGGTAAAGGCCGGTGATGCATTGGTGCAATTGGATAAGCGCGAGCTGGAGAATCGTCTGGAATCGGCCCGCCAAAGCCTGGCCGCCGCCGATGCGCAACTGCGCCAGACACGCCAGCAGGCGCTGTTCGATGAGCGTGCCAAAGCCGCCCTGGCCGAACTGATCACCCGTCGCGACCAGGCCCGCGCCGATGTTGACTACCTGCAAAGCAACCTCGAACGCTCGCTGATCCTTGCCCCGCGCGATGGCGTGGCGATCTTCGATGACCCCAGCGACTGGATCGGTCGTCCGGTGTCGCTCGGTGAACGCATCCTGCAAGTCGCCGACCCGCACGATGCGCGTCTGGATATCCACCTGCCGGTGGCTGACGCCATCGCTCTGGAGCCTGGCGCCGAGGTGCTGCTGTTTCTCAACAGCCAGCCCGGCAGCCCGCTACAGGCCAGCCTGCAACGCTACGGCTACCGCGCCTCGCCAGCCGCCGACGGCAGCATGGCCTATCGCCTGGATGCTAACTTTGCCGAGCAGGATCCGCGCATCCGCGTCGGCCTCAAGGGCACCGCCAAGCTCTACGGGCATAGCACCCTGTTGTTCAACTACGTGCTACGCCGCCCGTTGGCCGCCCTGCGCGTGTATCTCGGCTGGTAGCGGCATGCTGAACGAACGCGCCAACATTTCGCGGCTGAAGCCGCTCCTACGAGCGCAGCGAATCCCAAGCCGTAGGAGCGGCTTTAGCCGCGAGCACCTGCAACCTCGAATCTCGGCGAGCACCCACCCATGACCCTCGCCGCCACCCTGCCCAGCCAATCTCGCCCGCAACCGCTGCCAGTGCTGCGCCGCACCCTGCGCCTGCACCCTGGCCCGCGCTCGCGCGATGGTTCGCCAACCTGGACGCTGGAAGACCAGGCGCGCGGGCGCTTCTACCGCATTGGTTGGGCCGAGGCGGAAATCCTCGCGCGCTGGGCGCTGGGCAACGCCGAGGCGGTGGCCAGCGCCATACGCCAGGAAACGACGCTGCACCTGAGCACCGAAGATGTAGGCGGATTCGTGCAGTTTCTGCGTAACGTGCAACTGGTGGAAACCAGTGGCGAGCAAGCAATGGCCGATCTGCGCCGCCGCGCCGAGGCAGGCAAAGGCGGCAGTTGGGCATCCTGGCTGCTCGGCAACTACCTGTCGATCCGCATTCCGCTGCTGCGCCCGGACGCCTTCCTGACACGCACTTATCCGCGTGTGGCACCGCTGTTCAGCCGTGGCTTCGTCATCACCACAGCACTGGCTGCCCTGCTTGGCCTGTACCTGGCGGCGCGCCAGTGGGACAGCTTCGTGCATACCTTCCTGCATTTCTTCAGCCTCGAAGGCGCCGCTCTGGCCGCACTTACCCTGAGCCTGACCAAGGTGTTGCACGAGTTCGGCCACGCCTACACCTGCAAACGCTACGGTTGCCGTGTGCCAACCATGGGCGTGGCCTTTCTGGTGCTGTGGCCGGTGCTCTACACCGACGCCAGTGGCGCCTGGCGCCTGACCAAACGCCACCAACGCTTGGCCATCGGCGCTGCCGGCATGGGGGGGGAGTTGTGCCTGGCAGCCTGGGCCACGCTGGCCTGGAGTTTTCTGCCCGACGGCATGCTGCGTAGCGCCGCCTTCATGCTCGCCAGCACCACCTGGATCCTGACCCTGGCGGTGAACCTCAACCCGCTGATGCGCTTCGACGGCTACTTCCTGTTCTCCGACCTGATCGACGTGCCCAACCTGCAGGAACGTGCCTTCGAACTGGCGCGTTGGCGCCTGCGTGAGACCCTGTTCGGCTTCGGCGATCCGCAACCGGAACACTTCCAGCCCTGGCTGCAGCGCGTGCTGCTGGGCTACGCCTTCGCCACCTGGATCTACCGCTTCTTCCTGTTCCTCGGCATCGCCCTGCTGGTCTATCACTTCGCCTTCAAACTGCTGGGGCTGTTGCTGTTTGCCGTGGAGATCGTTCACTTCATCCTGCGCCCGATTTACAACGAATTGCGCCACTGGCACCAACGCCGCAAGGACTACCGCATGAACCGCAATACCCTGATCAGCGGCGCCGCGCTGCTGATCCTGCTGCTGGCCGCCGCCCTGCCCTGGCGCAGCCATGTCGAAGCACCTGCGCTGCTGCGCGCCGAGCAACAAGCGATCCTCTTGGCGCCGCTTGGCGCTCATCTGCAAGGTATCGAGGTCGCACCGGGGCAGACGGTCAGCGCTGGGCAAACCCTGTTTCGCCTGCAAGCACCGGATGTCGAGCACGAGTTGGCTAGCCTGGAGCGTGAAATCGAGCTGCTGCGTCAGCAAAGCAGCTTCCAGCTACGCGCCGCCGAGCAGGCGGCACGCCAAAGCGTGGCGCTTCAGGAGCTTAACGTGGCCCTGGAGCGCCGCGCCGCCCTGCTTCAGCGTCTTGAGCAGTTAGAGGTGCGCGCGCCGTTCGCAGGCGAACTGGTCGACATGGCGCAACCGTTACAGGTTGGTGAATGGCTGCCGCCCGGAGAATGGCTGGGTACCTTGATCGGGGCAAAGCACGAGCGAATCGAGGCCTTTGTCGCGGAGGCTGATCGTGAGCGCCTGCAAATCGGCGCGCAGGCCTGGTTTCTGCCGGAAGATCCCGGCCAGCCACGTCGCCCCTTGATCATCGAAGACATCGGCCAAACGGCCGTGCGCAAGCTGACCTCAGCACCGGAGCTGGCCTCGGTGTACCAGGGCAGTATCGCCAGCCAGTTCGACGACCAGCGCGTGCCCGTGCCCGAGCGCGCCTTGTACCGCGTGCTACTGCGCCCTCTGGATGAGGGCAAAATCCAGCCTTACACCCTGCGCGGCAGCGCCAGTATCAGTGCACAACCGCGCAGCCCACTGCTGCAGGCTTGGCGCTGGGTGATGGCGGTGCTGATTCGCGAATCCGCGTTCTAAGTCGCGCTGAGGGCGTGGCTGCAGCCACGCCTGCACACCTGCAACGGCAGCCCGAGCCTTAAGCATTCTTAATGATCTGAGAATTGTTCTTAACTGCACTGACGCCCATCATCAATCGGTCACTTTTCACCCCTTCCGGTACTTGCATGAACGCCATCGTCCAGAACATTCCCGAACTGCCCCTGAGCAAACGTCTGAAAGCAGACACCAGCGGCAACCATGACAGCGTCGACAATCTGGTGATGGGCGCGCGTCCATTCGAAAGTCACGAGCGCTATGCCTACTTCCTGCGCCTGCAGCATCGCTTCCACGGGGTGATCAACGGGCTGTATCACGACGAAGCGCTCAATCAACTTCTGCCGGGCCTGCACGAGCTGCCGCGCTTCGATGCCGTCTGCGCGGATCTGAGCGACCTTGGCCTGCCGCTACCTGAGCAGCCTCAAGCCATCCAACCCGCCAGCAGCTACGCCGCGCTCGGCTGGCTGTATTGCGCCGAAGGCTCGAACCTTGGTGCGGCCTTCCTGTTCAAGCAAACCCAGAAAATCGGCCTCGATGGCGAAAACGGTGCACGCCACCTAGCAGCCCACCCCGACGGCCGCGCCCTGCACTGGCGTCAGTTCGTCGCTCTGCTCGATGGCCTGGAACTGAGCGACGCACAGCGCGATGAAGCCATTCAGGGCGCCATCGACGCCTTCGATTTCTACCGCAACACCCTGCGCGAAATCTTCCCGGCATAAGCCCCTATTTCGCCGCGCGGCCAGGTGCTCATGGCGCCTCCAGCTCTGCGAGCAGCCAGCGGCGAAACACCTCCAGTGATGGCAGCACCGCATTGCGCGGCGGGTAGACCAGGCAATAGGTACGTTGGCTGGGCACGGCTTGGCCAACACTGAGCAACAGGCCCTGGCGCAGCTCATCGTCCACCAGCATGCGCGGCACCAGGCCGACACCGATACCGGCTCGCACTGCCTGAATCAAATGCGAGGTGAGTTCGAAGTTCGGCCCACTGCGCATACGCTCAAGCGGCAATTCATGACGCGCGAACCACTCGGCCCATAACGGCGGATGGCTGGCCACCTGCAGCAATGGTTGCTCAGCGATAGCCGCCGGGCTCAGCTCATGCTCGGTGACGAGCGCAGGGCTGGCGATCACCAGCATGGTTTCCTCAAGCAGGCGATGTACCACCAGATCACCCCAATCGCCGCGCCCCACGGTGATAGCGGCATCGATTTCCCCGGCATCGAAGTCCACCGCCTGAATACGTGAATGAATGTGCATCTGCACGCCCGGATGCGCCGCGTAGAAACGATTGAGCCGTGGCAGCAGCCAGGTCGAACCGAAGGTCGGCAACAACGCCAGGCGTAACGTCCCGGTGCCCGAGCCGTAGGCCACCGCCTGCAAGGTGGCGTTGCGAATCTGCGCCAGCGCCCCACCCAACTCACGCAGATACAGGCGGCCCACTTCGCTAAGCACAATGCGGCGGCCCTCACGGCGAAACAGGGTGACCCCCAATTGTTCCTCCAGCGCCTGAACCTGGCGGCTGACCGCACTCTGAGTCAGCGACAGCTCACTGGCCGCACGGGTATAGCTTTCATGCCGGGCGGAGGCCTCGAAGGCCAGTAATAACGACATCGAAGGTGTTAGGCGTCGATAATTCATTCATAAAACTCATGAATCGGCTGCGAAAAATACCCTTGTAGCATGCGCCAGGCGCCCGGAAAATGCCCATCACAACTAGAGTTTGCTTAATACGATAGGTTCGCAATACGAACCTATCGAGCCCGATGAGATCAGCCGCCATGATTGCCCGCCTCGTTCCCCAAACCGCGCCAGCCGCGCCCTACCTCGCCTTCCTTGACGCTCTGCGCGCGGCGGGCTTTCGCGGCGAGATCGCCCAGGATCATGCCAGCCGTACCGTTCTGGCCACCGACAACTCCATCTACCAACGCTTCGCACAGTCGGCGGTCTTTCCACGCGATGCCGATGATGTGCAAACCCTCGCCCGCATTGCTGCGCAACCGGCGCATCAGAGCATCAAACTGACGCCACGCGGCGGTGGTACCGGCACCAATGGCCAGTCGCTGACCGACGGCGTCGTGGTCGATCTGTCGCGGCACATGAATGGCATTCTCGAAATCAACGTCGAAGAGCGTTGGGTACGGGTACAGAGCGGCGTGGTCAAGGATCAGCTCAACGCTGCGCTCAAGCCACACGGCCTCTTCTTCGCCCCGGAGTTGTCGACCTCCAACCGCGCCACCATTGGCGGCATGATCAATACCGATGCCAGCGGCCAGGGCAGTTGCGCCTATGGCAAGACCCGCGACCACGTTCTGGCACTCGATTGCGTGCTGCTCGGCGGCGAACACTTCAGCAGCGCCGCGCTGGAACAGCCTCTACTGGAGCAGGCGCTGGCGCGGCAGGATCGGGTCGGCGAAGTCTACCGCTGTGCCGAGCGCATCCAGCGCGAGCAGGCGCAATTGATCGAAGCGCGCTTTCCCAAACTCAACCGCTGCCTAACTGGCTACGACCTGGCGCACCTGCGCGAGGCCGACGGCCGCTTTAACCTCAACAGCGTATTGTGCGGCGCCGAAGGCTCGCTGGGCTTCATCGTAGAAGCCAAGCTCAAGGTGCTGCCGATTCCGCAGTATTCGGTGCTGGTGAACGTGCGTTACGCCGGCTTCATGGATGCCCTGCGTGACGCTCGGGCACTGGTCGAGCACAAGCCGCTGTCGATCGAAACGGTCGACTCCAAGGTGTTGCTGCTGGCCATGCAGGACATCGTCTGGCATGGCGTGGCGCAATACTTCCCGGAAGATGCGCAGACGCCGACGCTGGGCATCAACCTCATCGAATTCAGCGGCGATGAGCCGCAAGAAGTCGACGCGCGCGTTGCCGCTTTCGTCGAGTACCTGCAACGCGACACCAGCGTGCAGCGCCTGGGCCACACCCTGGCCGTTGGCCGGGCAGCGGTTACCCGTGTCTACGGCATGCGCAAACGCGCGGTTGGCCTGCTCGGCAATGTCGAAGGCGAAGTACGCCCACAGCCGTTTGTCGAAGACACCGCCGTACCGCCGGAAAACCTGGCCGATTTCATCGCCGAATTTCGCGCGCTGCTCGACAGCTACGGCCTGGCCTACGGCATGTTCGGCCATGTCGATGCCGGCGTGCTGCACGTGCGCCCGGCCCTGGACATGAAAGACCCAGCACAGGCCGCACTGGTGCGGCCCATCTCCGATGCCGTCGCCGCCCTCACACAGCGCTACGGCGGCTTGCTCTGGGGCGAGCACGGTAAAGGCGTGCGCTCGGAATACGCGCCCGCCTTCTTCGGCGAGCTATACCCGGCATTGCAGACGCTTAAAGGCGCCTTCGACCCACACAACCAGCTCAACCCTGGCAAGATCGCTACGCCGCTGCACAGCCCTGAGGCCCTGCTCAAGGTCGATGAAGTGACCATGCGCGGCGACTTGGATCGACAGATCGACGAACGCGTCTGGCAGAGCTATGGCACGGCGATGCACTGCAACGGCAACGGCGCCTGCTACAACTTCGACCCGGATGACGCCATGTGCCCGTCATGGAAGGCCACCCGCGAGCGCGTGCATTCGCCCAAGGGCCGCGCCTCGCTGATCCGCGAATGGTTGCGTCTACAAGGCCATGCCGGTGCCGATGTGCTCGCCCCGGTTGCCGCTGGGCCGCTGAACTTCCTGCGCAAGCTGCCCGAGCGCTGGCGCAATAGCCGTAATCGCGACGAAGATTTCTCCCATGAGGTCTACGACGCCATGGCTGGCTGCCTGGCGTGTAAATCGTGCTCGGGGCAATGCCCGGTCAAGGTCAGCGTGCCCGAATTCCGCTCGCGCTTTCTGGAGTTGTACCACCGCCGTTATCTGCGCCCGGTGCGCGATTATCTGATCGGCTCGCTGGAGTTCAGCCTGCCGCTATTTGCGCAAGTGCCATGGCTGTACAACGCAGTTATGGGTTCAAGCGCAATCGACAAACTGCTGGTCGAACGCATTGGCATGGTCGACAGTCCGCTGCTCAGCCGTTTCGACTTCAAGGCCACTTGCCGCCGCTGGGACGTACCGGTGGCAACGCCTAAGTTGCTTGCCGAACTGGATGAAACACTGCGCAGCAAAAGCCTGATTCTGGTGCAGGATGCCTTCACCCGCTATTTCGAAACGCCGTTGCTGGCGGCCTTTATCGAACTGGCCAGCCGCCTGGGCTACCGCGTCTACCTGGCGCCCTACTCTGCCAATGGCAAGCCGCTGCATGTACAAGGTTTTCTCGGCGCCTTCGCCCGCACGGCACGGCGCACGGCCAAACGTCTGCAGGCACTGGCGCGTTTCGGCATTCCGCTGGTAGGCCTCGATCCAGCCATGACGCTGGTGTACCGCCAGGAATACGCCAAGATCGACGGTCTGCAATGCCCACCTGTGCTGCTGCCCCAGGAGTGGTTGGCAGATGCTTTACCCGCCACGGCGGCGCAACCTGCAACAGCCACCCACTATCGGCTACTGGCGCACTGCACGGAAAAGACCAACGCGACCGCAGCCACCGCGCTGTGGAGCAAGGTCTTCACTCAAGCCGGGCTCACGCTGGAAACCCAGGCCACCGGATGCTGCGGCATGTCCGGCACCTACGGCCACGAAGCGCGCAACTTGGAAACGTCGAAGACCATCTTCGCCCAATCCTGGGCCCCCGCTCTGGCCCAGGAGAACGGCGCCGAGCCACTGGCGACAGGCTATTCCTGCCGCAGCCAAACCAAGCGCCTGCAGGAACAGACGCTACGCCACCCGATTGAAGCCCTGCTGGCGCACTACCGCCGTTAACTTTCATCAAGCGGCGCCTCGCCCATGCCGAGCGCGCCGCCGTCCTGCCCCTTATCGCTGTTTGCACGCCTCATGTCCTGCGGTTGTCCGCCGCTCGTCTAGACTGATCGCTGTATCACTTCAGGATCAGGTTCGACTCATGAAGATTCGACACAAGATGATCGCCTGCGGTGTTGTCAGCATCCTCACTGCCGCCTTGCTCGGCGGAGTCGGTTTTTGGGGTGTGACACGCCTGGCAGCGGCCATGGCAGACAACGAGCTGAGCGTCAGCGCGCTACGCAATCACCTCGAAGGCGACATGATGCATGACGCCCTGCGTGCCGATGTACTTGCCGCATTCACCACCGACCCGAACGACAGCGCTGCCGTACAGCAGGTACGAGACGACCTCGCCGAGCACAGCGCATGGTTCCAGAGGGCTATGGATGCCAACGCCAAGCTGCCGTTGCCGACAACGATTCGCCAAGCCATCGACGCCTCACAGCCGGCCCTGACGGCCTATATCGACCAGGCCAGAAGCATCGTCGACAAAGCCTTGCGCGAGCCTCGCACCGCGCAGGCCGACATGCCGGCCTTTCGCAGCAGCTTCACGGCTTTGGAAGACAAGAACGAAGCACTTAGCAGTCTGATTGAGGCGCATACCAGTAACGCTCGTGAGGCCAGTCAGGCGGCAGTCAGCCAGGCGGCGGCGATCTTGATGCTGGGCATTGGCCTGACGTGCGCCCTGCTAGGCCTGATCACCTGGCGCTTAATGCGCAGTGTTTTACCCCCGCTGGAAAAATCTGTGGCCGCAGCCAAAGCCATCGCTCAGGGCAACCTGCGCGAACACATCGATATCGACAGCGATGACGAGAGCGGTCAGCTACAACAAGCTCTGGCCGAGATGCAGAGCAATCTGCGCCAGATGATCGACAGCATCCGCCAGCAAAGCCAGCATCTGCAGCAGACCGTCGATGGTCTGGGGGCCACATCGCAAAGCATTCTGCATGCCGCCACCGAGCAATCAGAGGGAGCGACCAGCATCGCCGCCGCAATGGAGCAGATGATCCAGAACATCGCGCAGATCGCCCACCACAGCCGCGATGCACAGAGCATTTGCGCCCAGTCCGAAGAGCTGGCTGGCAACGGCGGCCAGGTGATTCTCGACGTTGTCGAGGGCATGAATCACATCGCTGCAGCGGTCAATGAATCCTCAACGAGCATAACCGCTCTCGGACAGTCCTCAGAGCAGATCAACTCAATCATCCAGGTCATCAAAAGCATCGCCGAACAGACCAACCTGCTCGCACTCAACGCAGCCATCGAGGCCGCCCGCGCTGGAGAAGCAGGTCGTGGGTTTGCCGTGGTCGCAGACGAAGTGCGTAATCTGGCAGCCCGGACGGCCCAGTCAACCCAGGAAATCACCGCGATGATCGAGCTCATCCGCAGCAGTACGAGTACAGCGGTGGCTAGCATGCAAAGCGGCGTGACCAGCGTTGGCCAAGGTGTTTCCCTGGCACGTCAGGCGGGAGAGTCGATCAGTTCGATTCGCAACGGCACTCAGCGTGCTGCTCATGTGGTGCAAGAGATTTCGCACAACATCGACGAGCAGAGCAAGGCCAGCCATGAAGTTGCCCAGCGCGTGGAACAAATCGCACAGATGTCTCAGCGCAATACGCAGACAGTCGGCGAACTGACCACGGCAGCACACGCCCTGAGCGAGGTGGCGCAGGCCATGCAGGGTTCGGTGCAGCGCTTTCGTACCTGATCTGCGGCCATAAAAAAGGCCGCATGGCGTAAACCATGCGGCCGAAGTCATAACCAAAGGAGAGATGAAGCGGAGCTAGAGCAGCAGCACCGGGAGGAATCGAGCGGCTGCCCAAGAAACTTCATCGGGGGCAAGCCTAACGCCATGGCTGCTATTAGCCTCATCGAAAGGATCGATAGTGCTCATCGATCCGCGTGAGTGGCGAAGAAACGCAGAGCACCTGGATGCAGGTCATCGTGCTTATTACAGCCGTCATGAACAAAGCGCATGCAAGTTCAAGTGAAGTCTCATCCAGCATGAAAATGCAGTGATAAGTATTTGATTATTAAGAAATATTACTCATAAAGCCAGGCGCTGCAGTCGGCAGCAAAACACTGCTGCCCGCTACTGAGGCTTGCTCAGCGCTCGCTCATCTTGCGGAAGGCTTCCAGCGTCGCGTGGGTCAGATCCACAGCAGAGAACTTGGTCAACACCGCGTTGGCACCTACAGCACGAGCCCTCTCGGTATTCATGGTGCTATCCAGAGAGGTATGCAGCAAAACATAGGTATCGCGAATGTCATTGCTGCTGCGGATCTCCTGCACAAGGCTATAACCATCGAGCTCAGGCATCTCGATGTCGGAAACCAGCAACTCGAACGGCATACCGGCTTCATGATAGTCATGCAGTTGCTGTAAGGCCGCCTGAGCACTGCGCACGGTCGAGCAATCGAGCCCGAGCTGTCGTAACACATTCACGGTCTGCTGCAGAGCAACCTGAGAATCATCGACGATCAGTACGCGACGGCCTTGCAGCAGCCGCTCATCTTGTGTCTCCAGCAATTGATCGACCGGAGCCACCTCCATTGCTGGTGCGATGTCGTGCATGACTTTCTCGATATCGAGAATCTGCACGATGGTATCGTCAATCTGTGTAACGCCGGTAATGAAGGCACGACTACCAGACCCCGGTGGTGGCGGGCGCACATCACGGGTCGAACACTGCACGATACGCTCGACGCTCTTAACATGCAGGCCCTGCCGTGAGCGACTGAGCTCGGTAACGATCAGGCAGCCATCATCCTCGCTGTTGCCGCCACGCTCACCAATAGCGCTGGCCAAATCAATCACCGTAACAGCCGCCCCTCGCAACATGGCGATGCCACGAACATTAGGATGACGACTAGGCAGCTTGGTCAAAGCCGGGCAATCGATGATCTCGTTGATCTTGAGCAGGTTGATCCCGAGCAGCCTGCCGCTATGCAGACGAAACAACAATAGCGACAGGGCTTCACCGGTGGCGAGACTCATTAAAAATTCCTTGAACTAACGTTGGCTCTACGGGCTATAGCGACCGCTTGGCCACGTACTTTAATCGACAGCCAACGTCAGGGCGACCCGCCCACGACTCGGGCAAGTTTCCATATAGCGATGCGCGGCAACAAAATCCTCGAAGTCGAAGACCTTGTCGATCAAGGGGGTTAGCAGGCGATCTGCCGTCATCTGATTGATGTGCGTGAGCGCGCGCTGAACGGCCTCAGCATTGGGCTCGATGCCCAGTTCCGGGCAGCCCGTGAAGTCCAGTACGCAATGACGAAAGAACTGCAGGTGCTTCTTGAAGGCGGCACAAGCAGGAAACGCAGTGTCATTTCCGCCGTTGTTTCCGTAAAGGATCAACTTGCCACGCTGTGCCGCGATGTCACCTAGCAGCTTCATCTGCGGGCCTGCGCATTGATCGAGAATCACCTCGGCGCCCTTGCCTTCGGTATAACGCTCGACCTCAAGAACCAGATCCTGCTCTTCGGTAACGATCACCTTATCCGCACCCAGCGTGCGCAGGAACTCGCGATCATCGGCGGACTCCGTGGATGCGATGACATGCGCCCCCAGAGCCTTGGCCAGTTGCACATTCTGTGGCGCCAGGCAATGCGTGGCATGGGTGATCAGCACATGCTGGCCCGGCTTGAGCTGAGCAAGCTCCACCATTGCCAGATAGCCGGACAACAGTGCGCTGTAATGCACGCTGGCTTCTGCCGAGCTGAGCACATCCGGGTAGCGGGTCAGGCCATGAACAGGCATCAACACCAGATCGCCCCAGGTCGGATAGCGACTAGGGGTACTGCTCGGGAAGCCTGCCACGGCCATGCCGATATCCAGCCCCTCGACACCCTCGCCCAGCGCAGCCACAGTTCCCGCCAACTCGTTACCGATACCAGCAGGCAGCCTGGCCTGCTCGGCAGCGAGATTCTGTCGCCATAGCACGTCCTTCCAACCCAGTCCGACGGCCTGCACACGTACCAGCACTTCATTAGGGCCGGGTACGGGCGTCGGAACCTCTTCGTACTGGAGCACGTCGGCAGCGCCGAACTTATGAAAACGGATCATGCGGGACATCGCTCACCTCGGGCTTGATCGCGGATTAACACTTCAATGACTGTGGACTCTATCCGCTGTGCGGCGGTGGCACTATCCGACTCTATCGATAGTCGTCATGCCTGTCAGTGATTCGGCGCCTTTCAATACGCCTCGCACTGCCCGTACTATTGCTGGGGCAAAGGCTCTCATTTGCACCGCCGTGCTGACAAGGCCCGTTTTCCTCGGATGGTATCTGGATGAATCGCAACGACCTGCGTCGCCTCGATCTGAACCTGCTGATCGTCTTCGAGACGTTGATGCACGAACGCAGCGTAACCCGGGCCGCAGAGAAGCTCTTTCTCGGTCAGCCTGCGATCAGCGCTGCGCTTGCACGCCTGCGCACCCTGTTCGATGACCCGCTGTTCGTCCGCACCGGCCGCAGCATGGAACCGACCCCGCGCGCGCAGGAGATCTTCGCCCTGCTCTCGCCGGCACTCGACTCAATCTCCACGGCGGTCAGCCGCGCTGCCGACTTCGATCCGGCCACCAGCACGGCAGTGTTTCGTATAGGCCTGTCCGACGACGTGGAGTTCGCCCTCCTTCCCGCCTTGCTACGCCGCCTGCGAGCCGAAGCGCCTGGCGTAGTGCTGGTGATTCGACGAACCAACTACCTGACGATACCCGGCATGCTGACTTCTGGCGAAATCTCTGTCGGGGTCTCCTATACCGATGAATTGCCTGCCAATGCCAAACGCAAGGTGCTGCGCCGCAGCAAGCCCAAATTGCTGCGTGCCGATTCGATTCCCGGCGCACTGAGTCTGGACGACTACTGCGCGCGGCCACATGCACTGGTGTCTTTCGCTGGTGACCTTACCGGTTTCATCGACGACGAGTTGGCCAAGCTCGGGCGCAAACGCCACGTAGTGCTGGCCGTGCCCCAGTTCAACGGCCTCGGCACACTGCTGGCGGAGACCGACATCGTCGCCAGCGTACCCGATTACACGGCAGCCGCACTGACTGCCTCGGGCGGCCTGCGCGCCGAAGATTTGCCCCTGGAACCGCAAAGCTTCGAGCTACACATGGCCTGGCGCGGCGCTCAGGACAACGACCCTGCCGAGCGCTGGCTACGCTCACGTATTCAGATGTTCTGCGGTGATCCAGACAGCCTCTGAACCGCCCCGCCACACCGCGCACAGTTAGTGAGCACAATGGAACTTTCGAGCACCATCATTAATCACAACTAATTAACTTCTGCGTTTTATCATTCCCAATGATATTCATGTTCATGGCGTTCGATTCGTAGCTTTCCAGCGCGCCCTGCAGACTCCGCCAATCCAAAAAACCGACTGGCGGAGTCACCTATGGAACAGTTTCACAAGCGCATCTGGATATTCCCTCTGGCCCTTGTCGGCACCCTATTGCTCAATGGCTGCGAGCAAGCCCCGCAAGCCCAGGCCCAAATGACCGCACCCAAGGTCAGCGTGGCCGAGGTGATCGAACAGCCGGTCAACGAGTGGGATGAGTTCACAGGTCGCCTGGAAGCCCCGCAATCGGTAGAAATCCGCCCGCGTGTTTCCGGCTATATCGACCGCGTCGCTTTCGAGGAAGGCAGTCTGGTGAAAAAAGGCCAGTTGCTGTTCCAAATTGATCCCCGCCCGTTCCAGGCCGAAGTCAAACGTCTGGAGGCGCAACTGCAGCAGGCGCGCGCCAGTCAAGCGCGTGCAGCGAACGAGGCGCGCCGTGGCGAACGCCTGCGCCAGAGCAACGCCATTTCCGCCGAGTTGGCCGATGCCCGTGACAGCGCCGCTACAGAGGCACAAGCGCAAGTGGCAGCTATCCAGGCAGAGCTGGATAACGCTCGTCTCAATCTCGGTTTCACCCGCATCACCGCACCTATCGATGGCCGCGTTAGCCGCGCCGAAATCACCCTGGGCAACCTGGTCAATGCGGGCGAAAGTCTGCTGACTTCGGTGGTGTCCACCGACAAGGTGTATGCCTACTTCGATGCCGATGAGCGGGCCTTCCTCAAATACACTGAGCTGGCCCGTGAAGCCGGTACCGACGCCCGTGGCGCCAGCCCGGTGTATCTGGGGCTGTCCAATGAAGAGGGCAATCCACACTTAGGCCAACTGGACTTCCTCGATAACCAGGTCAACCCGAGCACCGGCACCATTCGTGGCCGGGCGGTGTTCGACAATCAGGAAAATCGCTTCACCCCTGGCCTCTACGCACGCCTGAAATTGGTAGGCAGCAAGCCTTACTCCGCCACGCTGATCAAGGATGAAGCCGTGGGCACCGACCTGGGCAAAAAATATGTGCTGGTGCTGGGGGAAAACAACACCCTGGCCTATCGCTCCATCGAACTGGGGCCAAAGCTCGAAGGCCTGCGCATCGTGCGTAGCGGCCTGAGCAAAGGCGAGAAGATCGTCGTTAACGGCTTACAACGTGTCATGCCGGGCGCCACTGTCGACCCGCAGCCCGTAGCGATGGCCGACGCCGACACCCTGGCCCAACTGGCACGCCTGCGCGAAGCCGCCAACGCTGACGCATCGCCCCGCCTAGCCGCTGAACGTACTGCTACCCGCTCGCCGCGCGGCTAATCACGCTCGCGCACAGAGGACCGATTCATGAATTTCTCGCAATTCTTCATTCAGCGGCCCATTTTTGCCGCTGTGTTATCGCTGCTGATCCTGATTAGTGGCGCCATCTCACTGTTCCAACTGCCGATCAGCGAATACCCAGAAGTGGTGCCGCCAACCGTAGTGGTGCGCGCCAACTTCCCTGGCGCCAACCCCAAGGTCATCGGTGAAACCGTCGCCTCGCCGCTGGAGCAGGCCATCGTCGGCGTGGAAGGCATGCTCTATATGTCGTCGCAGTCGACCAACGACGGCAAGCTGACCCTGACTGTCACCTTCGCCCTCGGCACCGATCTGGACAACGCCCAGGTGCAGGTACAGAACCGTGTCACCCGCACCATGCCGACGCTCCCCACCGAAGTGCAGCGTCTTGGCGTGACCGTGGACAAGGCCTCCCCCGACCTGACCATGGTGGTACACCTGACCTCGCCGGATAACCGCTACGACATGCTCTACCTGTCCAACTACGCCGCGCTCAACGTCAAGGACGAGCTGGCGCGTCTGGACGGTGTGGGCGATGTGCAGTTGTTTGGCATGGGCAATTACTCCCTGCGCGTCTGGCTGGATCCGAACAAGGTCGCGTCACGCGGGCTGACTGCCAATGACGTGGTCGAAGCCATTCGCGAGCAAAACCGTCAGGTTGCCGCTGGTGCCCTGGGCGCGCCGCCTGCCGATGCGGGTAACAGCTTCCAGTTGTCGATCAATACCCAAGGCCGCCTGGTCACCGAGGAAGAGTTCGAGAACATCATCATTCGTGCGGGCGAAAACGGCGAAATTACCCGCCTGCGCGACATCGCGCGGGTCGAGCTGGGCTCAAGTCAGTACGCCCTGCGCTCGCTACTGAACAACAAGCCGGCCGTGGCCATTCCGGTGTTCCAGCGCCCTGGCTCCAACGCCATCGCCATCTCCGATGCGGTGCGCGCACGTATGGCTGAGCTCAAGCAGAGCTTCCCGCAGGGCATGGACTACGAGATCGTCTACGACCCGACCATCTTCGTTCGTGGCTCCATCGAGGCGGTGGTGCACACCCTGCTCGAAGCCATCGTGCTGGTGGTGCTGGTGGTAATCCTGTTCCTGCAGACCTGGCGTGCCTCGATCATCCCGCTGGCCGCCGTGCCGGTGTCGTTGATCGGCACCTTCGCGGTGATGCACCTGTTCGGCTTTTCGCTCAACGCCCTGTCGCTGTTCGGCCTGGTGCTGGCCATCGGTATCGTGGTGGACGACGCCATCGTCGTGGTGGAGAACGTCGAGCGTAACATCGCCCTGGGCAAGTCGCCTGTGGAGGCAACCCGCCAGGCCATGAAGGAAGTGACCGGCCCTATCGTTGCCACGGCTCTGGTGCTGTGCGCCGTGTTCGTGCCGACTGCCTTCATCTCCGGCCTCACCGGGCAGTTCTACCAGCAGTTCGCGCTGACCATCGCCATCTCCACGGTGATTTCGGCAATCAACTCGCTGACCCTGTCGCCCGCGTTGGCGGCCGTGCTGCTCAAGGAGCATCACGCGCCCAAGGATGGCTTCTCGCGCCTGCTCGACAAACTGTTCGGCCGCTGGTTGTTCGGCCCGTTCAACCGCGTATTCGAGCGCGCCAGCCATGGCTATGTCGCCACCGTACGCCGCGTATTGCGCGGCAGCAGCATCGCCATGCTGGTCTACGGCGGCCTACTGGTGCTCGGCTACCTGGGTTTTTCCAGCACACCGGCTGGCTTCGTACCGCAGCAGGACAAACAGTACCTGGTGGCCTTCGCCCAGCTCCCGGATGCGGCCACCCTCGACCGTACCGAGGCGGTGATCAAGCGCATGAGCGAGATCGCGGCCAAACATCCGGGCGTGGAGAACACCGTGGCTTTCCCCGGCCTGTCGATCAATGGCTTCACCAACAGCCCGAACAGCGGCATCGTCTTCGTCACGCTGAAGGACTTCGACCAGCGCAAGGATCCTTCACTAAACGCCGGCGCCATTGCCGCCGAACTCAATGGCCAGTTCGCGAGCATCCAGGAAGCCTATCTGGCGATCTTCCCGCCACCACCGGTTCAGGGCCTCGGCACCATCGGCGGCTTCCGCCTGCAGATTCAGGATCGCGGCAACCTGGGCTATGAGGAGCTGTACACGCAGACGCAGAACATCTTGGGCAAGGCCCGTCAGTTGCCGGAGCTGAACCCGATGTCGGTGTTCACCAGCTATCAGGTCAACGTGCCGCAAGTCGATGCCGATATCGACCGCGAGAAGGCCAAGACCCATGGCGTGGCCATCAGCGATATTTTCGACACGCTGCAGGTGTACCTGGGCTCGCTGTATGCCAACGACTTCAACCGTTTTGGCCGCACTTATCAGGTCAACGTCCAGGCCGACCAGCAATTTCGCCTGGAGCCAGAGCAGATTGGCCAGCTCAAGGTGCGCAACAACCGTGGTGAAATGGTGCCGCTGTCCACTTTCGTCAAGGTGAGTGATAGCTCTGGCCCTGATCGAGTGATGCACTACAACGGCTTCCTCACCGCCGAGATCAACGGCGCCGCCGCACCGGGTTACAGCTCCGGCCAGGCTGAGGCCGCCATCGCCAAGCTGCTGGAAGAGGAACTGCCCAACGGCATGACTTACGAATGGACGGATCTGACCTACCAGCAGATTCTCGCTGGCAATACCGCCGTGTTCATCTTCCCGCTCTGCGTGCTGCTGGCTTTCCTGGTGCTGGCTGCTCAGTACGAGAGCTGGAGCCTGCCGCTGGCGGTCATTCTGATCGTGCCGACCGTGCTGCTGTCGGCCATCACCGGGGTGATCCTGGCCGGTAGCGACAACAACATCTTTACCCAAATCGGCTTGATCGTGCTGGTGGGCCTGGCCTGCAAGAACGCTATCCTCATCGTCGAGTTCGCCAAGGAGAAACAGGAAGAAGGCCTCGACCGCGTCGCCGCCGTGCTGGAAGCCTGCCGCCTGCGTCTACGCCCAATTCTGATGACCTCCATCGCCTTCATCATGGGCGTGGTGCCACTGGTACTGAGTTCCGGGGCCGGCGCCGAAATGCGCCATGCCATGGGCGTGGCGGTGTTCTCCGGGATGATCGGTGTGACCTTCTTCGGTCTGCTGCTGACGCCGGTGTTTTATGTGCTGATCCGCGCCTTTGTCGAAAAACGCCAAGCGCGTAAAGCGGCTCGTCTGCAAGAGGTACATGTATGAAGGCCTTTACCCCCGCCCTGCTCGCTCTGGCGCTGTCGGCCTGCGCCGTAGGCCCGGACTACCGGACACCCGAAACCGACCCGGCGCGCATTGCCGCGCTGGAGTCCGGCGACTACGACCGCACGCGCTTCGATGCCGCCTGGTGGCAACAGTTCGAAGACCCGACACTGAATCAACTGGTACAGCGCTCGCTTGCGGACAACCGCGAGCTGCGCGTGGCCTTCAGCCGTCTGCGTGCAGCACGAGCCATACGTGATGACGTGGCCAACGACAGCCTGCCCACTGTCACCAGCCGCGCCAGCGGCGAGTTTGGCAAGGCCCAGCAGCCACCTACCACGGAGGAGCGCATTCGCCAGGAGCGTTACGACCTGGGCCTGGACACCGCCTGGGAGCTCGATCTGTTCGGCCGCATCCAGCGCCAGCTCGAAGCCAGCGAAGCGCGCATCGAAGTGGCCGAGGCCGACTACTACCAGATTCAGGTCAGTCTGATTGCCGAGCTGGTGGATGCCTACGGCACGCTGCGCGGTGCGCAGTTGCGTGAACATATCGCCCTGGAAAACCTGAAGAACCAGCAGGAATCGCGCGCCATCACCGAACAACTGCGCGATGCCGGCATCGGCAGCGAGCTGGACGTGCTGCGCGCCGATGCCCGCCTGGCGGCGGTGGAAGCCAGCGTGCCGCAGTTGCAGGCGCAGCAGGTGCGTGCGCGCAACCGCATCGCTACCCTGCTCGGCCAGCGCCCGGAGCAACTGGAGGTGGATCTGGCGCCCAAGCCGCTACCGGCCATCGCCAAGGCGCTGCCGATTGGCAACCCGGCTGAGCTGTTGCGCCGCCGCCCGGACGTGCAAGCGGCCGAGCGACAACTGGCGGCGGCCACGGCCGAAGTCGGTGTAGCCACGGCTGACCTGTTCCCGCGCGTCAGTCTGTCGGGCTTTCTCGGCTTCACCGCCGGACGTGGCTCGCAACTGGGCGCCTCAGCCGCACGCGCCTGGGCCGTGTCACCAACCATGAGTTGGGCTGCCTTCGACCTGGGCAGCGTGCGCGCTCGCTTGCGCGGCGCCGAAGCCGAGGCCGACGGTGCCCTGGCGCAGTATGAGCAACAGATACTGCTAGCCCTGGAGGAATCGGAAAACGCCTTCAGCGACTACAGCAAACGTCAGCAACGCCTGATCGCCCTGGTGCGCCAAGCCGAAGCCAGTCGTGCGGCGGCGCAGCAGGCGGCGATTCGCTACCGCGAAGGTACGGTGGACTTCCTCGTACTGCTCGACGCCGAGCGTGAACGCCTCGCTGCGGAAGATGCCCAAGCTTCAGCCGAAGTCGAGCTGTATAGCGGCATCGTGGCGATCTATAAGGCGCTGGGTGGCGGCTGGCAGCCGCAGGCCTGATGCGTTACATGGCAGGGTCGCACTCGATGCAGTTACGCCCTGCCAGCTTGGCACGGTACAGCGCGCTATCGGCCTGCTGTATCAGTGCTTGCGGCTGCATGCCGGGCGTCACCACTGTCGAGGCGACACCAATGCTCAGCGTTACTCGGTCCAAAGGCGAACCTTCGTGACGCAAATTCAGCGCCGCGACGACTTCGGCGAGCTTTTCGGCCATGAGGTAACCACCCGCCAGATCAGTCATGGGTGCGAGCAAGACAAACTCCTCACCGCCATAGCGCGCCACTGTATCCGTGGAACGACTGACGGCCGCCTGCAATGCCTGAGCGATCTGACGTAAGCAAGCATCACCTGCCGGGTGTCCATACAAATCGTTGTACGGCTTGAACCAGTCGACATCCATCACCGCCAAGGTCAAAGGCGCAGAGCAACGCTGTGCATGCAACCATTGGCGCTGCAGAGCCTCATCGAACATTCGACGATTGGCAATGCCGGTAAGGGCGTCCGTCATGCTCAAAGTTTCCAGGCGCTGGTTAAGCACCTGCAGCTCTTCAGTGCGCTGAGTGACCCGCTGCTCCAGCTCACGTTCTGAGTGCTGCAGATTTTCCACCAATTGTTCCTGAGCCTGCAGCAACTGCGTTTTGGTCTGTAACTGCTGCTTGCGCATCACATTGATGCGATCAGCCAACGCGAAGGCCAACAAGAGCATCTCCAGCGACGAACCGAGCAACAAGCCATCTTCGGTGAATGCATTGGTGGGCAACAAGCCCATGGCTCGCAGAGTGGTGCTCGCGCCACCGAGCATCAGCAAGCCGAATGCCGCTAGAAAGAAATAAGCACTGCGCTGGCGCTTCAATGCGCAAGCCAGACCCACCGCGAATATTGCGATAGGCGCAAATAAAAAGAAGAAAATGGCAAAACGCGCAACTTGTGGCAGCGCGACCAGATAGAGGCAGGGGCTGATCAAGTAGAACAGGAACATGCCTTGCAACAAGCGATCTGCCGCAGGCAATAACCGATCTGTCTGAAGCATTCTGCGCATGAACAGCACCAGCGCACTCAACGCCCAAGAAGCACTGACGTAGTAGGCCACATTGGACTGCAGCGACACGCCGAACAGCAACCAGTCCGGCGCCATACCAACCTTGATGGCCAGGCTACACACCACGCACGACGCGAAAACCACGTATAGCAAGTAGATACGATCGCCAAGCGCGATAAACAGCATCAGGTTGAACAAGATCATCGCAACGGCAATGCCCATGTAACTGCTGCGCGCCATGTAGTCGGCACGCTCATGGGCATGAAAGCCCTCCACCGACCACAGCCGCAATGGCACCAGCAAAGCGATGTTCGATTGCACGCGCAGATAAACCACCCGCTGCGAACGTGCAGGCAATTCAATGGGGAAAACGAAATTGCGATTGTCGTAGGCCTTACCACTCATTGGCCTGTCAGCACCTGTCAGCCAGCGCCGATAGCCCCCCTGACCATCCGCGACATAAGCATCTACGAGGGAAATCCGCGGATTATCCACCTCCAGCAAGCGCTTGAGGGGCTGATCGGCAGAGTTGCCAAGAACCAAACGAAACCAGTATGCCGAACGGGTAAAACCCAGCGCGAAAGAGGCGCTAGGCGATTGTTCATAATCGAAATGTTCAGCCATCTCTGGCGCGTCAATGGCCTCCAGGGTCAGCGCCTGCGTGGCATCCTCCACGACACCAACATGGCTCGTCAGAGACAACGGCGACTGAGCGGTTGACGAAACGTCAACGACTCGACTGTCGGCATAGATCGACAAGGGCAGCAGTAACCCCAACAACAGCCAGGCAAAGCGCAAATGAAGAGCAATGTTCATAAGGTGGGGCGACGTGAAATATGAATCAAATGTTACAGTTTATGAGCCAAGCAGACGGCACCTATAAGACAAGCGCGCAGAAATCAGCGAATCGACTGTAAAGACTGGCTCTCAGAGCAATTAGCGCCTAATGTCATGCGCTGCCTTATGAGTTCACACTAGCTGCTTTTTCATGACTCCCGAGCAAATCGCCACCTTCTGCCTCAACCTGCCTGGCGCCCGTGAAGACCTCAAATGGGGCAATAACCGGGTTTTCTCTATCGCGGGCAACAAGATGTTCGCCATCCTCGACTTTCTCGGTGAGGATCTGGCCTTCAAGGTCGACAACGACCTGTTCCTGGGTTACGTGGATCGCCCCGGCATCCGTCCCGCGCCCTGATCAGCATGAGCGCCCATCGATTGCCGCTAAGCGCGGAGGAGCTGTGCGAGCTGCTGACACGCTCGCATCAGTTGGTAGCGCGGCGCTTGCCCAAGCGTCTGCAACCTGGGCTGCTATTGGATCAATAAAGGCACGTGCCGAGCGATAAAGGCACCGTCGAACCAGAGTAGATCGAGCCAGAACGCCTGATGCGCGGCGACGATCAACCAGAACACGCCTTGATAAGACGCCTTGCGCGTCTTGTGGCGAAAGGTCTGCTGGGCGATCAGCGCTCCCGGCCAGCCACCGATCAGCTCGACCAGATGCAAGCTGTTCTCCGGCGTGCGCCGCATGCCCTGCTGCGCACTGCGCTTGTCCATCCAGTACTGAAGAAAACTGGCCAGGCTGGCGGCGAAGTACAGTGGTAGCGCCCACCACAAGGCACTGCGCAGTTGCAACATGGCCCCTGTCAACGGCAAACCACAGAGCAGCACGAACAGCAGTGTCTTGGCGCCGAAGTGCTGGATAGGCCCTTCACGATTCGCTCGCTGCCCCCTGTGTGCCACCTTACATGGTGCAGAGGCTTTGGAGGTTTGCTTGGGCGCCGGTTTACGGCGAATCGCCTGGCGATCGAGGCTCAGTTCGCCTGCCAGACGCATGTGCTCGGCACGCGGCCTGCCCTGCGCATCACGCCCTGCGACATAGAGCACCTCATCGCCGACCTGTGGGCGCCGCTCGCCACGCATCACCGAGATATGGGCGAATAGTTCGGCGCCACCACCTTGCGGCTGGATGAAGCCAAAACCCTTGTCGTCGTTCCAGCTTTTCAGTCTTCCCTGGCGCTCCTGGCTAATCACGGCTGAGCAGTGCTCCAGTCGATCAGGTGCAATTGCCAGGTCGCCAGAATCACCAGGCCGAAAGCAATGCGATACCAGGCGAACACTGCATAGCTGTGATTGGCAATGAACCTCAGCAGCACACGTACGGTGATCATCGCCACGATAAAGGTGGTCACGAAACCGATAGCGAAGATCGGCAAATCCGAGAGCTGCAGGATGTCGCGGTACTTGAACAGCGAATATACGGTCGCCGCGACCATGGTTGGCATCGCCAGGAAAAAGGAAAACTCGGTGGCAGCCTTGCGCGACAAGCCAAACAGCAGGCCACCGATGATCGTCGCACCGGAGCGCGAGGTGCCGGGAATCAGCGCCAGGCATTGCGCAAAACCGACCTTCAAGGCCAGGCTCCACGTCATGTCGTCAACCGTCTCTGCTTTGATCGGCTGCTCACGCTTCTCGGCCCAAAGCATGATCACACCGCCGATGATGAGCGCAGTGGCGACGGTAATAGGGTTGAACAGCCAGTGCTCGATCAGGCTGGCGAAGGCCAGGCCAAACACCACCGCCGGAATGAACGCCAGTATCAGATTGACTGTGAAGCGCTGAGCTTTACGCTCGCGTGGCAGGCCTAGCACGACACCCAGAACACGAGCGCGAAACTCCCACATCACGGCCAGGATGGCGCCGAGTTGAATGATGATTTTGAACGCTGTAGCGGTTTCGCCATTAAAACCCAGCAGGTCTCCGACCACGATCAGATGCCCGGTACTGGAGATTGGCAAAAACTCGGTCAAGCCCTCCACAATGCCCAGAATCAAGGCTTGAAAGGCTACCCAAATATCCATCATTCCCCCAAAGAGTCGCGCTAAAGCGCGGAAAAGTTGTAGACGCATTGTCCCGGCGCTGGGACAGAGGCACACCGGCGAGGTTCCTTATTCTGGGCTGCCGCAATAAAAATTCAGCTTCCCCAGCAGGATGCCGAAATGCTATCAGATGAGTGAGATAAAAGAGCGCCCTTGACGTGGCGCCCTGACAATCGCCCAGCATAACGACAATAAACGGGGAATTATCTATGAATAGCTTACGCAGTATCCCCATCAGCCGCCGTCTCTGGCTGATCCTTGCGCTTGCCATTTTCATGTTGGTGCTACTCGGTAGCCTAATGCTGCAGCAGATCAACACTGACCTCTACGCAGGCAAGTTGGAGAAAACCGAACATGTGGTGCAGACCGCAGCCAGTATTCTCAAGCAATACCAGAAGCTGGAGGTAGCAGGTTCGCTGAGCCGTGATGAAGCACAAAGGCAGGCCATGGCCTTGATCCGTGAGCTGCGCTATGACGGCCAGGAGTATTTCTGGATCAATGATCAGCAGCCCGTGATGATCATGCACCCAACCAACCCCAAACTCGAAGGCCAGAACCTGTCGGGCTTCAAAGACCCGGACGGCAAGGCGCTGTTCAACGAGATGGTGGCCATATCCCGCAGCCAAGGTGCCGGCCACGTCGAGTACCGTTGGCCCAAAGCAGGGGCAGACGAGCCTGTACCGAAGATTTCCTACGTCGAACTGTTTCAACCTTGGGGTTGGATCATTGGCTCTGGCGTTTATGTCAACGACGTTCAGGCCGAATTTCGCGCCCAAGCGCTCAAGGCATCGGCCGTGGGGCTGCTGATCGCCCTGCTACTGGCCGCTCTGGTTCTGCTGATCTCGCGCAGCATCTCGCGTCCGCTACAAGATGCGGTCAACGCCATGGCCAATATCGCCAGTGGCGAGGGTGACCTGACACACAACCTCGATCACCATGGGCACGATGAGCTGACCGCGCTCGCCGGGCACTTCAATGCCTTTACCGACAAGGTGCGCGGGGTCATTCGCCAATCGCTCGACTCCTCCGGCTCACTGGATCAGGCAGCGCGCAGCCTGGGTGATATTTCCAGTGAAGCGCAACAGCACAGCCAGCAGCAAGCGCAACAAATGGAGTTGGTGGCCACGGCAATCAACCAGGTGACCTACGGTGTGCAGGAGGTGGCAAAAAACGCCGAGCAAGCCTCCAGTGAAGTGCACACAGCCGAAGAACTGACTGGCCAGGGGCAACAGAGCATCAACGCCAGCCTGCAGCAGATCGAACAACTGTCGAGCACCATTGCCAAGGCGGTCGAAGTGATTCAGTCACTGGCCACCGAGAGCACGCAGATAGGCGGTGTGCTGGAAGTGATTCGTTCGATTGCCGAGCAGACCAATCTGCTTGCGCTTAACGCGGCCATTGAGGCCGCCCGTGCAGGCGAGCAAGGCCGAGGCTTCGCCGTTGTGGCCGACGAGGTGCGTCTGTTAGCCCAGCGCACGCAGCAATCGACCGCAGAGATCCAGGGCATGATCGAGCGCCTGCAGAGTAATTCCGAGGCGGCGGTCAAGGTCATCAATGACAGTAACCAGGCCTCGCAGCAAACCATCGAGCAGGCCGGGCTGGCCCGCCAAAGCCTGGAGCAAATAACCCACTCACTGCGCAATCTCACGGGCCTCAATGCGTCGATTGCCAGTGCTACGCTGCAGCAAACGCATGTCGTCGACGATATCAACCGCAACATCACCCAGGCCGCGAGCCTCGCCCATAACACGGCAGAAGCCGCCGACCAGTCCAGTGCGGCCAGTCAGCACCTCCGGCAGCTAGCCGAGCAACTCCATCGGCTGCTTGGCCAGTTTCGCGTTTGAGGGCGCCATGAGCATGATGGAACACCAGGAAGTCGACTTCAGCAGCCCCCAGAACCAGGATCTGGTCTGGGATCTCGACAATATGGCGCGCCGTGAACTGGCGGAACGCTTCATCAAATTGTTCGAGAACCGTCTGTGCGTTTACTCCGAATCGGTGGGCCAGCTCTACACCAACTACAGCCTGCACTTTCCCAGCGACCTGGGCCGTAAGATGGTCGTCCTGCCCAACCCGTACGCCTTCCATGACACCTTGCATGGCATCGACGCCCAGGCCATTCGTAAAACCGGCCTGTGCGTGCTGCCAGGTAAGGTGCAGGGTAAGCCGGGCCTTTTGCTGAGCACACAGATCAGGGGCGAAGGCCCGGCGCCCAAGAGCATGCCATTCAAACCTGCACTGGCGCAGATCATCAGCAACCAGAAGAAGGTGGGCGATCTGTTTCTGCCATTGCTGGTGAAGGGCGACTTGCGCGAATTCAACCAACAAATGCCCTATCTGCACCTGCATAGGCTACAAGTGGCACGCCTGACACGGCTGTCCAGCTTCGAGCGCGACGATATCCAGCACACCATCACACGCAAATTGCTGCTTCTTTACCGCCTCGCCGATGGATTGGTGTGTTGAGCTGGGCATCCCGTTACAATCGCGCCCCGCCTTTGTCATGAGGATGCCGGATGTCCTGGCTCGAACTCGTTGCTGCCGGTCTCGGCATCATCTCGGTATGGTTGACCGTGCGCCAAAATCCCTGGTGCTGGCCCATCGGCCTGATCATGGTCTTGCTCTATACCTGGCTGTTCTACGACTGGCGCCTGTACTCCAATCTCCTGTTGCAGGTGTTGTTCGCTGCCCTACAAATTTATGGGTGGTGGCAGTGGACACGCGGCGGTGAGCGCCACGATGGCCGCCAGGTCAGCCTGCTACCTGCTGCGGGTATTACGCGGGATCTTGCCGCAGGCACCCTCGGTGCGCTTGTACTCGGTTATCTGATGGCCAGCTTCACCGATGCCAGCTCGCCCTGGCTGGATGCAGCGCTGACCGCCTTCAGCCTGGTGGCGCAGTGGTGGATGGCACAGAAACGTCTGCAGTGCTGGGCATTGTGGACGCTGGTAGACCTCTGTTACGTGGCTTTCTTCATCGCTACTGAGCTGTATCTAACTGCCGGGCTCTACGCGGCCTTTACCCTGCTGGCCATCAGCGGCTGGATCGGCTGGCGCAAAGATCCAGCACTGCGTGACGCGGCATGAAGGTCGTCGTTCTGACCGGGCCGGAGTCCGCCGGGAAAAGCTGGCTATCCGGCCTAATAGCCGAGCGTTTTGACGGCAGGGTGGTCGGCGAGTACGTCCGCTACTTCATCGAACAGGAACAACGTGATACCTGCTATGCCGACATACCCGTCATCGCCCGAGGGCAGTTGGCCTGGGAAGATCAGGCTCGCGCGCAAAAGCCTGCCCTGCTGATTCTGGATACGCATTTGCTCAGCAATATTATCTGGAGCCGCAGCCTGTTCGGTGCCACGCCGGATTGGCTGGAGCACGAACTGCTCTCACGCCATTACGACCTGCACCTGCTCCTTGACCCACGCGGCGTGCCCTGGGTGCAGGACGGGCAACGCTGCCAACCTGTGCTCGCTGACCGGCAGCTATTTCACGATGCCTGTCAGCAATGGTTGCAGCGCACTGGACAGCGCTTCAGCGCCATCGACGGCAACTGGCAACAGCGTCGACAGCAGGCTCTGCAGCAAGTCGAAACCCTGCTGTCCTCGTAACTTACCAAGCGCCCTACCCCTGCTGCGCAGCAAGAGCTTTGCGGCGACTCAGCGATTTGCATGATGGCACCTTGCCAAGCGGTCATGAGATTGGCATAACGATGTCACTTATCAGACGCCACAGGAAGTCCTCGATGCGAACGCTCCGCCGTATCCTCAAGCTTATCCTGATGGTGGCGCTGATCCTCCTGGGCGTAGTGCTCTACTACATCGCCTACCCCAACCTACCGCTCTATAAAAAGCCCGAGCAACTGCATTACCTCGACCAGTGGAGCGACTCCCAGCGTCAGACCTACTACTACACACCGCAAGGCACTCAGGTTAAAGGCCTGCGCTACGAGTGGTTCACCGCGCTGGAGATGCCCTTCGGCTCGGACAAGTTCGCCCGCCCCGAATACCTGGCGCGTTTCGGCTTTCTGATCGACCCGCAGCAACAGCCCACAGCGCTGAACCCCGGTAATCTGCCAGTCGGTTTCACCGGTCACCAGGATGCTGAAAGCGGCGTGCGCTTTCTCGACATCAGTTGCGCCGCCTGCCATACCGGCGAACTGCACTATCGCGGTCAAGCCATACGCATCGACGGCGGTGCCGCCCTGCACTCGCTGGCCTCGACTGTACCGACCCTGCGCGGTGGCGGTTTCGGCCAAGCGCTGGGCATGAGCATGGCATTCACCTATTACAACCCGCTGAAATTCCGCCGCTTCGCCCGTGAGGTGCTGGGCGAGCAGTATCCGCAAGGTCGCGAGCAGTTGCGCGAAGACTTCAAGCAAGTGCTCGACACCTTGCTGGCAACCGCCGCCAACGACTGGCATCGCGGGCTTTACCCCACCGAAGAAGGCTTTGGCCGCACCGATGCCTTCGGCCGCATCGCCAACACCGTGTTCGGTGACGCCATCGATGAAGCCAACTACCGCGTTGCCGACGGCCCGGTCAGCTACCCGCAGCTCTGGGATATCTGGAAATTCGACTGGGTGCAGTGGAACGGTTCCGCCATGCAACCGATGGCCCGTAACGTGGGCGAGTCCCTCGGCGTCGGCGCCACCTTGCAGTTGCTCGACAACCACGGCCAGCCCATTGCCGAGGCCGATCGTTATGCCTCCAGCGTGCGCCTGCGCGATCTCTACACCCTCGAAGAAACCCTCAAACAGCTCAAACCACCGCACTGGCCGGAGGCGGTACTGGGCAAGATAGACCTGGCCCAGGCCAGCCGTGGTAAAGCCCTGTTCAAGGAAAACTGCGCCCACTGCCACGCGCCAGACCCGAAGCCAAGAGATCAGCGCCTGGCCCCCTCGCGCGATCCAGAATGGCGCATGCATATAGTGCCCACCAGCGTCATCGGCACCGATCCGACCACCGCCGACAACATCGCCGATCACCGCTTCGACATCAGCCGCCTGGGCTGGAGCAAGGTCGAGCTGAGCCGACTCGACGTCAAGCTGTTCGGTGCCAACCTCGATAATGTCGACTTCAAGAGCATCTCCAGCGCCAAGGGGCTGGCTTACATCACCGCCTATGTCGAGAACCGCGCCTATCAGGACGCAGGTATTAAGCCGCCGCAGCGCAGTGAAATGGACGGCTACGGTCTGCCTATTGGCGTGCAAGAGCTACGTGGCTACAAGGCACGCCCGCTGGATGGCATCTGGGCGACGCCACCCTTCCTGCATAACGGCTCGGTACCGACGCTGTTCCAGTTGCTCTCACCAATCTACGAGCGGCAGAGCAGCTTTTGGGTCGGCAACTTCGAGTTCGACCCCAAGTTCGTTGGCTTCCAGACGGAGAAATTCCCTGGCGGTTTCTTCTTCGATACCCGCGTGACCGGCAACGGCAACGGTGGTCATGAGTTCCGCGATGGCTGCCGCCAGCAAGGCGTGATTGGCCGCGCGCTGTCGCCGGACGAACGCCTGGCGCTGATCGAATACCTCAAGGTGCTGGGCAACGAACGCCTGGAAACGCAATTGAGCGAGGTGCCCGCTCGCCCTTGGACACCCGGCCCGAGCTGTGAAGGCTGACACTCGCGACAACCGACAAGAAGGAATGCCCGCATGTTGAAACGTCTCTGGCTGTGGCTCGGTCGCCTGCTCGGCAAGCTTGTGCTCGTTCTCGCAGTCGTCGGCCTGGTCGGCTGGGGGGCTGGTGAGGCCTATTACGCCTGGAAATTCTCCGGCCCAGTATCAAGCGAGGAGCAGATTCCAAGCGCCGAGGCGGCGCTAACCCGCGCGATCATTGAAGACGCCGTGCGCGTGGTCGAACAACACCGCGACAACACCCGCGTGCTGCGCGACGCCCATGCCAAAGCCCACGGCTGCGTAAAAGGTGATGTGCAAGTGCTCGATGGCTTGGACAGCGATCTGCGCCAGGGCGTACTCGCCGAACCGGGGAAAACCTGGCAAGCCTGGATACGCTTTTCCAACGGCAATGCCTATCCGCAGTTCGACAGTGCGCGCGACGCACGCGGCATGGCCGTCAAATTGCTCGACGTGCCGGGCGAAAAACTAATGCCAGGCGCAGCTCATGCAGGGGAACAGGACTTCGTGATGTTCAATCACCCGACCTTCTTCGTCAGCGACGTAGCCGAGTACCGCAATAATTTTGCGGCTCAGGCCGATGGCAAGAAGGTGCTGGCGTTCTTCCCGAGCTGGGATCCACGCACCTGGGAAATCCGCCATTTGATCATCGCCCTGAAGACCCTGGCTCCCGCGCCAGAAAGCCCAGTCTCGACCACCTACAATTCCATCGCGCCTTATAAGCTCGGCCCGCTCAACATCAAGTATCGAGTCGTACCGGCGCCGCAAAACTGCCCGACCTACGCATTACCGCAAGCCAATACCGACCTGCCGAATTTCCTGCGTAGCGCTCTTTACCAGCAACTGTCGCTCGACCGGATCCCAGCCTGCTTTGAACTGCAAGTGCAAAAGCAAAATGCACAGCACTACATGCCCATCGAAGACACCAGCGTGCAATGGAGCGAGACGATTTCTCCATTTCAAAGCGTGGCGCGCATCACAATTGCGGCGCAGGACTTCGATAGTCGCGAACAGAACCAGTTCTGCGACAACTTGTCCTTCAACCCCTGGCATGCACTGGAAGCACACCGCCCCATTGGTGGCATAAATCGTTTACGCAAAGCGGTATATGAAGCCGTGAGCGCTTATCGCCACGAGCGCAACGCTTCAGCTCAGGCGCAAGCCCCCGAAGGTTCTGGCCTGTAGCCGACGGTGCGAGTGCCGCCCAGGGAACTTTTGATAGGAAAAGTTGCCATTCACGGCGCCTCTAAGTTGCTCGGTGCGGCACTTTTACGCAGTGTTAAAACTTTTTCCGAAAGCATGTGACTTAATGCTTGAGTCAGCTCATCAACAGAACTGACAGGTCAGCTAATTAATGCTCGACCACCCCTCAAGTTATTGAGAATGAATCGGAGAAACTGCCCCCATGAATACACCGCTGCGATTTAATGATGCCTTGCTGATTGCTGATCGCGCCTTTCAACCGTTCCAATGCGTAGCCTGGTCCCCCCAAGACGGCACTGGCGTGGTCAGCATCAGCGTCATCGACCGCACCAACACTCGCCTGCTCGGCCGCACCCAGCTTTCCAGCGCGACCTATAGTGATCCGCAGCAGTTGGCCAATGCCCTGACCCGTTCCCGTGAAGAACTGCGCAGCCAAGGCTTCGAACTGGCGCCTTGGAGCATGCCCGAGTAATCGCAGACGGGGCGCCTTCTGGCGCCCCCAAAGAGACTGGCAATATCTGTGGGCTTAATGTCCTTGTTGCCACCCCCCGCCCAGCGCACACTGCCTCCAACCACCCCGGAGGTCGCTCATGGAAGCGCTCAAAACTATCGCCTGCCTGATCTACCCCGACGTCATGAGCCTGGACGTTACGGGGCCGCTGCAGGTCTTCGCCTCTGCCAACGTAGAACGCCAACGTCAGGGACTGCCACCCTACTACCGCCTACAACTGCTCGCCGAAGAAGTGGGTCCTATCGCCACGTCCGCTGGCTTCCAGCTCGTCGCCGATAACAGTTGGCGCACTGTTGATAGCGCCTCGCTAGATACCCTGCTGATCCCAGGAGGGCCGGGCGAAGCGCAGCAATGCCGCAACGCCGAACTCCTGCGCTGGTTACACGCGAGTGAGCCACACGTACGTCGGCTCGGTTCGGTCTGCTCGGGCGCCCTGGTTATGGCATCCGCCGGTCTGCTCGATGGCCACCGTGCCACCACTCACTGGGCAGATGCCGAACAACTGGCGCAGAAAAACCCGAAAGTCATCGTGCAGGCCGACTGTCTGCACACCTTCGATGCTAACGATGAGCTGCATTCGCATATTTTCACTTCAGCAGGCGTAACGGCAGGTATCGACCTGGCCCTCGCACTTTTGGAAGCGGATTTAGGTCGTCCGATGGCGCTGACAGTCGCTCGCCGCCTGGTACTGTTCCTGCGCAGGCCTGGGGATCAAGCTCAATTCAGTCAACTGCTGAGCCCAGAGCCCAGCCGCACCCCCAAATTGGCTGCCCTGCTGGACTGGATTCCCGCCAATCTGGCAGCGGACCTATCACTGCCACGCCTGGCCGAACAAGCCTGTATGGCACCGCGCAGCCTGTCACGCGCCTTCGTCAACGAACTGGGCATGGGCCCAGGACGTTACGTCGAGCGCGTAAGACTGGAAGCCGCGCGCCAGCTCCTGCATGACGCCCAGGCTTCGATCAGCACGGTGGCACGCCTGACAGGCTTCGGCCACGCCGAGAATCTACGCCGCTGCTTCCACAAACACCTGGCCATCAGCCCTCAGGAATACCTGCAACGCTTCGGTCAACGCCACTAGGAAACCACTCATGCTCGAACTGCGCCCCAACTGCGAATGCTGTGATCGCGACCTGCCCCCCGAAAGCCTGGACGCGCGCATCTGCTCGTTCGAGTGCACCTATTGCAGCGACTGCGCCGAACAGCGGCTTGACCAGCACTGCCCCAACTGTGGCGGAGAGCTGGTGCGTCGCCCGATCCGCCCGCCGAACAAACTGGCTAACAACCCCGCCTCGACCACGCGCGTCAGGAGTGCCACGCCATGCTGAAGTTCCTCGGCAAACTGAAAGGTGACGGCGCTGCGCTGCCGCCCCTGGCATCGGCCCGCCAGATCGCCCTGGCCTGGCTCGGTGGCTTTCTCGCAATCAGCAGCATCGCCCTCAGCGCCGATCTGCTGTCGGCCAGCTTGCTGCTGGGTTCCTTCGGTGCCTCGTGCGTGTTGGTGTTCGGTTTCCCTGACCTGCCCTTCTCACAGCCACGCAACGTACTGTTGGGGCACCTGCTGAGCAGTTTGGTCGGTCTGCTCTGCCTGCATCTGCTGGGACCAGGGGTGTGGTCGCTGGCCATCGCAGTGGGCAGCGCCATCGCCCTGATGATGCTGACCCGCAGCGTGCACCCGCCAGCAGGCTCGAACCCGGTGATCATCTTCCTGACGCAACCCGGCTGGAGCTTCCTGCTGTTTCCTACCTTGAGTGGTGCGCTGATCCTGGTGCTGGTAGCACTGCTCTACAACAACGCCACGCGCGCAGGGCGCTATCCCAAGTACTGGTGAGCGTAGGTACAACGAAAAAGGCGACCCGCAGGTCGCCTTTTTTGTACACGCAAGACATCAGTAGTAGGCGTTCTCGCGATTGCTGTGGTCGGTCACGTCACGCACACCCTTGAGTTCCGGGATGCGCTCAAGGAGGGTCTTTTCGATGCCTTCCTTGAGGGTGAAATCAGCCTGACCGCAGCCCTGGCAGCCGCCGCCGAAGCGCAGAACGGCGATGCCCTCTTCCACCACGTCGACCAGCGACACCTGGCCGCCATGGCTGGCCAGGCCCGGATTGATCTCGGTCTGCAGGTAGTAGTTGATGCGCTCGTTGAGCGGGCTGTCTTCGTTGACCATCGGCACCTTGGCGTTCGGCGCCTTGATGGTCAGTTGGCCGCCCATGCGGTCGGTGGCGTAGTCGACCACGGCATCTTCGAGGAAGGGCTCGCTCAGGGCGTCGATCCAGGCCGTGAAGCTGGCCAGACTGTGCGGGGTATCCTCCGGCTTCTGCTCGCCCGGCTTGCAGTAGGCGATGCAGGTTTCCGCGTAAGGCGTACCCGGCTGGGTGATGAAGATACGAATGCCGATACCCGGAGTGTCCTGCTTGCTCAGCAGGTCAGCCAGGTAGTCATGGGCGGCATCGGTAATGGTAATAGTGCTCATGGCAGCTCCTCACGGTCATGCCGCGCAGTGTACGCCAAGTGAGGCGTTGAACATAGTCCTACTAATTTACTCAGGATAAAGGCCGCAGCCTTTGCTCAGCGCTTCGCTCATCGATCCAGGCTTTGGCGCGGACGAAGAAACGCCGCTCGATCAGCTCGTAACTGCCCCAGGCTGCTACAGCAATCAGCGGTATGCAGGCGGCGATGACCAGCGCAGGTGAGAGATTCAAACTGGCCTGCAAATACCAGCCCAGCGACAGGATGATCACGTGCAGCAAGTAAACCGAGTACGAGCAGTCGCCCATTCGGCTCAACAGTCGATTGTCCTTGAGCCATGGCTCCAGAGCGATGCAGGCGGCAACGATCAAGGCGCTCGGCACGCCCCAATGCAGCAGGCGCAGGGAATTGTCGAAGTGGTAGATAGTCAGCAGCGAGCCTGCAATGACCAACAGTGGCCAGCCTAATCCCTGACGAATCCAGCCACGCGTGTAGGCAACGCCCAGAAGCATGCCGAAAACGAACTCATAGACGATGCTGTTGCGGTAGAAATCGCTCATCCATGGCTGAGTCGTCGCCAGTAAGCCGAAGACCATCAAGGCGACGATCACGAACACCAAACGCAGACGCTCGCTGAGCATGAACGTCAAGGCGAACAACAGGTAGAAGAACATCTCGTAGTTCAGCGTCCAGCCAACATTGAGCGTGGGATAGAGGCCGAAGCCGCCTGGGTTCTCGGCAGGAATAAACAATAGAGAAAGTAGCAGATGGTGCAGGTCGAACTCCTGCACCGGCATCACCGGATTGGCGAAGGCGATGATCGAGGCCGCGATCAGTGAGTACAGCCAGTAGGCCGGGACGATGCGTAACACCCGATTGAGCATGAAACGCCAGGGGGTGATGTCCTTACCTTGAGTGGAGAGATAGATCACCAGCCCGCTGATGACGAAGAAGATGTCGACGCCAACCGCGCCTCTTTCAGCAAACAGCCGCCCGATAAAACTGTCGGCCTGAAAATTGAAGAACACCTGCATGACATGATGAAAAACCACGACCCAGGCCGCCAACGCCCGTAAAGCTTGTACAGAAACCAGCATGGAAACGCCTTTCCCCTCTCTTCGCGATCGATACGGGCCGCCTGGCTTGGCAGCCACTGCGTCCGACCGCAGTAGCGGGAGAAAGGTCGCTATAAAGGTTCCGCGCCCTGACAGGCGGACAATCTCCGCCTGCCAGGGTACGGTTCAAAGGTTCTCGTAGCGGTTCATGTCCAGCACGCCGGCTTCGATGGGCTGGGTTTCACGAATGCGCGCGTCCAGGTCATGGAAGTAGAACCAGAACTGCGGATGACTACGGCGAATGCCCCAGTGCTGCGTGATGGCTTCGAAGCCCTTGGCGTCGCTCACCTGCTGCATCTGGCCAACGAAATCCTCGACCTCGCTCGCCTTGAGGTTGAAGAGGAAGTTGGGGTAGCTGCTCAGCACCTCCGGGTAGAGCGTCAGGGTGTCCAGGCCCGGCTGATAACGCAGTTCCTCACCCAGCATGAAGGCCACGTTGCTGTGCGCGCGGTTGCGCAGCAGGCTGTAGACCTCGCGCGAGCCATCGGCGAACTCGACCCGCACCATCGTCGCCTCGGGCATCTGTTCGATCACCTTGAGCCCCGCTGCCGGGCGACTGGCCAGGCGGCTGAGGCGCTGCTCGACATCGCGCTGCTCAGCCTTGAGCCCTTCACGGTAGCAGCGACCATTGCTGCAGCGGTTGATCGGATCAGGCCGCGCATCGAGGCTGGCATAGCGGCTGAGCAATTGCCCGGCGAAGCTGCGTTTGGCATCAGGGCCGGGCAGATACAGAGCGCTCGGGGTGCGGTGGTCGACGTGAGTGTAGTCCAGCCACATCTTCAGCTTGCCGCTGTCCTGGTACCAATCGTCCAGGTAGGCCTGGCGCGATTCGGCGGGCAGCAGGCGGAGGAAGTTGACCTCGGCGCCATTACGGATCAGGTCGAAGTACAAGCGTGTCTGCGCCTGATGGGAGACGTTGCCGAACACGTCGAAGTTGACCACCAGTTGATAATAGGTGCGCTCCAGCAAGGGGTAATCCAGTAACCAGATGGTCTGCGGAATCTCGCCCAGCAGGCCTTTGCGCACCGAGGCGCTGTCGTGCTGGCGGAAGATCGACAACAGCGCATTGTCGTTGCCCGTCCAGATCGTCGACCAGCCCGGCAGCGGTGCAGCGGCATAGGTGTCGCGGCGCAGGTCTTCGTATTCGTTGCGCTTGTCGCGGTAGTTGCGCCACAGCCCCAGCAGATCGCCGATGTCGTCGAACTGCCCAGGCATGGCCAACAGCGGCGTAGCCTGCTCGCGATACTCGGCATTGGTGATGTAGAGGTCGTGGGCCGGATCCTGGAACAGTGCCCAGAAGTTGTCGCGAATCACGTCAGTGGCGATCTGACCACGGCACACGGGGCCACGGATGAAGGTACGCACGAAGTACTCGGCGTTATCCAGCATGAACTGGTAACGCGCCTGCGCCGGGATGGCCGCGAAGGTCTCGAACGGATTGGCGCGGCGCTGGGCGCCGTAACCCGGCACGGCATCGACCGTCCAGTCGCTGGCGAAGAACAGCTGGCGTACGCGTTCGAGCTGCTTGCTGCCAATCGGATAGGTGATGTGGGTCTTGTGCACGATCACGCCCTGGATCGGCCACAGGCGGTAATAGAAGGTCGTGCCTGGATCGTCATTGGGGCGGCGCGTGGCGATGGGGTCGATGGGCTGACCACTGGGCGTGCGCGAACGCACCATCTGGAAGAAATGACGCTGATCCCCGCCCTCGATATACAGATGCGCGAGGAACAGGTGCTCGTAGATCCAGCGCGACACCAGGTTCTCGCGCGCACCCGGTGCATTGAGGAAACGCTCCCACGCCTCCACCTGGCTGAGTTCGGCAGCCGTTGGCGTAAGGGCCTGCTCTTGTACAGGAGCGCCCTGCTGCAGCCATTGGGTCAGGGTGGCGTATTCGCCATCGGTGAGCCCGGTCACGGCGAACGGCATGCCGCCGTGCGGGTTCTTGCTGGCGTACTCGGCGAACTCCCCCGGCAGCGGGCAGGTGTTGCTGCGGGTGATGGCAATATCCAGATCCTCCGGCAGCTTGGCGTTGGCCGGTAACGGATTGCTCCGCCCCAACTCCAACATGCGCGCGATCAGCGCGGCCTGGCCGCCCTGCGCATCGAGTACGGAATGGAAATCCCGCCGGCGCCAGGCTGCCTCGCCGTGCGCGTCATAGTAAAGGCGAGTGGTCGCCTGCGCCTCGGTACGCGTGCCGTCATACACCAGTTGCTTGCTGGCGCCACGCAGTGCGCCTTCACCACTGCCCAGGTTGAGCTGGCAGGGTGCGTCGTAGCAGGTATGGCAGGCCACGCACTTCTGCGTGAGGATCGGCTGCACCTCATCGACATAGGAAATGGCAGCGGCGCGCACGCCCAGAGAAGCCAACAGCAACGCGAAGGCGAGCAACAAGCGGGTGGGCATGGAATGGCATCCGGAATCGATGAGAGCGCAGATTCTACCGGTAACGACGTTCATTGATAGCGCGATACGCGCCACCCAGCCCTGAAAGACATTCACGCATCAGCCGGATTCAGCGACTACCCAGACTGCACACCGCCTGCCACAGCCCTGCAATCCAGCACCCTGGCGGCCTGCCCTGCGCGCAACATGAATGAAATTCATGGAAAACCGGTATGCGTCCGAAAGCCCTGCATCCTTGCTATGATTTGCGCCCTTTTTATCCGGCCAGACAGGTTGCCCATGTCCACGCTCATCGATCGCAGCGCCCGGCTGCAAGCCCTCCAGCAAGCCCTCAAGGAACGCATCCTGATCCTCGACGGCGGCATGGGCACCATGATCCAGAGCTACAAGCTGGACGAAGCCGATTACCGTGGCGCGCGCTTCGCCGACTGGCCGAGCGACGTCAAGGGCAACAACGACCTGCTGCTGCTGACCCAACCGACGATCATCGCCGAGATCGAGAAGGCCTACCTGGATGCCGGCGCCGACATTCTGGAAACCAACACCTTCAACGCCACCCGCGTGTCGCAGGCCGACTACGACATGGAGGAACTGGTCTACGAGCTGAATGTCGCTGGTGCTCGCGTAGCCCGTGAAGTGGCGGATGCCAAGACCCTGGAAACCCCGGATCGCCCGCGTTTCGTCGCAGGCGTTCTCGGCCCAACCAGCCGCACCTGCTCGATCTCACCGGACGTCAACGACCCCGGCTACCGCAACGTCACCTTCGACGAGCTGGTGGAGAACTACACCGAAGCCACCCGCGGCCTGATCGAGGGCGGCGCCGACCTGATCCTGATTGAAACCATCTTCGACACCCTCAACGCCAAGGCGGCGATCTTCGCTGTGCAGCAGGTGTTCGAGGAAGATGGTGTCACGCTTCCGATCATGATTTCCGGCACCATCACCGACGCCTCTGGCCGCACCCTGTCCGGGCAGACCACCGAAGCCTTCTGGAACTCAGTGCGCCACGCCAAGCCCATCTCGGTCGGCCTGAACTGCGCCCTCGGCGCCAAGGATCTGCGCCCGTATCTGGAAGAGCTGTCGAACAAGGCTGACACCCACGTCTCCGCCCACCCTAACGCGGGCCTGCCCAACGCCTTCGGTGAGTACGACGAGTCGCCCGCCGAGATGGCTGCCGTAGTGGAAGAGTTCGCCGCCAGCGGATTCCTCAACATCATCGGCGGCTGCTGCGGCACCACCCCGGCGCATATCCAGGCCATCGCCGAGGCCGTCAGCAAGTACAAGCCGCGCGTGATTCCAGATATCCCCAAGGCTTGCCGCCTGTCGGGTCTGGAGCCGTTCACCATCGACCGCAGCTCGCTGTTCGTCAACGTCGGTGAGCGCACCAATATCACCGGTAGCGCCAAGTTCGCCCGCCTGATCCGCGAGGAAAACTACACCGAAGCCCTGGAAGTCGCCCTGCAGCAGGTGGAAGCCGGCGCGCAGGTCATCGACATCAACATGGACGAAGGGATGCTCGACTCCAAGGCGGCCATGGTCAGGTTCCTCAACCTGATCGCCGGTGAGCCGGACATCTCCCGCGTGCCCATCATGATCGACTCCTCCAAGTGGGACGTGATCGAAGCCGGCCTCAAATGCATCCAGGGCAAGGGCATCGTCAACTCGATCTCGATGAAGGAAGGCGTCGAGCAGTTCAAGCACCACGCCCGTCTGTGCAAACGCTACGGCGCCGCCGTGGTGGTGATGGCCTTCGACGAAGTGGGCCAGGCCGACACCGCCGCGCGCAAGAAGGAAATCTGCCAGCGCAGCTACGACATTCTGGTGAACGAAGTGGGCTTCCCGCCGGAAGACATCATCTTCGACCCGAACATCTTCGCCGTGGCCACCGGCATCGAGGAACACAACAACTACGCGGTGGACTTCATCGAAGCCTGCGCCTATATCCGCGACAACCTGCCGTTCGCCCTGTCCAGCGGCGGCGTGTCCAACGTGTCGTTCTCCTTCCGTGGCAACAACCCGGTGCGCGAAGCGATCCACTCGGTGTTCCTCTACTACGCGATCAAGAACGGCCTGACCATGGGCATCGTCAACGCCGGCCAGTTGGAAATCTACGACGAGATTCCCAAGGAGCTGCGCGACGCGGTCGAGGACGTGGTGCTCAACCGTAACGACAGCGCCACCGAAGCGCTGCTGACCATCGCCGACAAGTACAAGGGCGACGGCGCCGCCAAGGAAGTCGAGAACGAAGAGTGGCGTTCGCTGCCGGTCGACAAGCGCCTGGAACACGCGCTGGTCAAGGGCATCACCGCCTTTATCGTCGAGGATACCGAAGAGTGCCGCCAGCAATGCGCGCGCCCCATCGAGGTCATCGAAGGCCCGCTGATGAGCGGCATGAACGTGGTCGGCGACCTGTTCGGCTCGGGCAAGATGTTCCTGCCCCAGGTGGTCAAGTCCGCTCGCGTGATGAAACAGGCCGTGGCGCACCTGATCCCCTTCATCGAAGCCGAGAAAGGCGACAAGCCGGAAGCCAAGGGCAAGATCCTCATGGCCACTGTGAAAGGCGACGTGCACGACATCGGCAAGAACATCGTCGGCGTGGTGCTGGGCTGTAACGGCTACGACATCGTCGACCTGGGCGTGATGGTGCCGGCGGAGAAGATTCTGCAGACCGCCATCGCCGAGAAGTGCGACATCATCGGCCTGTCCGGGCTGATCACCCCGTCGCTGGACGAGATGGTCCACGTCGCCAAGGAAATGCAGCGCCAGGGCTTCCACCTGCCGCTGATGATCGGCGGCGCCACCACCTCCAAGGCGCACACGGCGGTGAAGATCGAACCGCAGTACCAGAACGATGCCGTGGTTTACGTCACCGACGCCTCGCGCGCCGTGGGCGTGGCCACCCAGTTGCTATCGAAAGAGCTGAAAGCCGACTTCGTGCAGAAGACCCGCGACGACTACGTGGTGGTACGCGAGCGCACCGCCGCCCGCGCGACCCGCACCGAGCGCCTGAGCTACGAAAGCGCCATCGCCAACAAACCGGCCTTCGACTGGAACGGCTACGTTGCGCCCAAGCCGAGCTTCATCGGCGCCAAGGTGCTGGACGATATCGACCTCAACGTGCTGGCCGAGTACATCGACTGGACGCCGTTCTTCATTTCCTGGGATCTGGCCGGCAAATACCCACGCATCCTCACCGATGAAATCGTCGGCGAGGCGGCCACCAGCCTGTTCAACGACGCCCAGGCGATGCTGCGCAAGCTGATCGACGAGAAACTGATCAAGGCCCGCGCCGTATTCGGCTTCTGGCCGGCCAATCAGGTGCGTGACGACGATATCGAAGTCTACGGTAACAACGGCGAACAGCTCGCCACCCTGCACCACCTGCGCCAGCAGACCATCAAGCCGGACGGCAAGCCGAACCTGTCGCTAGCCGACTTCGTTGCGCCGAAGGCCAGCGGCGTGACCGACTACGTCGGCGGCTTCATCACCACCGCCGGCATCGGCGCAGAGGAAGTGGCCAAGGCCTACGAGGCCAAGGGCGACGACTACAACTCGATCATGGTCAAGGCCCTGGCCGACCGCCTGGCCGAAGCCTGCGCCGAGTGGCTGCACGAGCGCGTGCGCAAGGAATACTGGGGTTACGCGGCGGACGAGCAACTGGACAACGAGGCGCTGATCCGCGAGCAGTACAAGGGCATCCGCCCTGCCCCAGGCTACCCGGCCTGCCCGGATCACACCGAGAAAGGCACGCTGTTCAAACTGCTCGACCCGGAAGCGGACTACAACAAGGCGGGCTGCAGCGGCGTGTTCCTCACCGAGCACTACGCCATGTTCCCGGCGGCAGCGGTATCCGGCTGGTACTTCGCCCACCCCGAGGCGCAATATTTCGCCGTGGGCAAGGTCGACAAGGATCAGATCGAAAGCTACACCGCGCGCAAGGGCCAGGACATCGCCGTCAGCGAGCGCTGGCTGGCGCCGAACCTCGGCTACGACGATTGATACCCGTGCGGGCGCACACCCGCACCACCTTCCTGCCGATATCGCAGCGCCCCCAGGCGCTGCCAGGCTCGACCAAGCACTGCGGTCGCGTGTCGAACTCGCCGGAGATTAATGGCGACGCGCTACGCCGACTGCTCTATAGGTATACCTGCCACCACAAAAAATCAGATAACGATTGACTTGGGCAGGCCCTCTGCCTCTATCCTGCACCGCCCACGCCACTTGCGAACACCGCTAAAAACTACCTGCGTGCCATCACTGCGTTAAAACAGGCTCAAAATGCTCATTTACAGCTCGTAAACTTCGCTTTTTCGCCTATTTTCACCTTGTGCTGGCTGCCTCGCCTACGTTTTTAGAAGTGTCCTTGCGGGCACCGCCCCCATTGCGAGCCGAAAGGCTAATCGTATCTGTCCGCACAACACGGATGCCGCTTGGAAGCACGCTGTAGAGCCGCATAACTCACAATAACTAAAAGTTAGCGCCATACCATAACGCTCTATCTGCCCCTATATCTAAGGAAAGAACATGCTACGAAAACTTAGCCTTGCTTCAAGATCCGCCCTGTGTTTTGGCAGCCTTCTTTTAATCATAATAATTGTTAGCCTTATTGCCTTGCGCCAATCTCGCGCCCTGAGCGAGGCCGAGAAATTCGTAGAAGAAAACGTCCTGCCCTCAGTCCGACTGCTAGGCAATATAAAATACGAGCTAAGTACCATCAAAGCGAACAATGTTCGCCTGCGCAACCCACTGGACACCGCCGAACGAAAAGCCAAAGCCATTTCCGATATTGCCAACTCAAAAAACAGCATCAATACGCAGCTTCAAGCATTCAAGAAGCTCGTCGTCACTGATCACGGCAGCGAGCAACTCAATACACTGATAGAGAGCATCACCCACTACAACGCAGTGCACGATAAATATGTCGGATACACGCAAAGTGGCGACATAGAATCCGCAAGCCAACTCTCTAAAACTGACATGACGGTCGCAGCCGAAAAGGTCGACAGTACCCTGGAAGCGTTCATCTCTTTCAATGAAGAGAAAGCGATCAAATCGGGAGATGTCGCCGACAAGGTCTATGCAGATACGAAAATAATCGTCGCACTGAGCTCGGCCATCGCTATTTTTGCGACCGTACTGATCGCGTTCTTTTTCACGCGCAGCCTTAGTCTTCCAATTGCACAATCGTTAAGCATTGCCGAGCGAATCGCGGCAAAAAATCTGAGTACAAACATCGATCACAATGGCACGGACGAAGTGGGGCGACTCATCAAAGCACTCGCCGTCATGCAAACCAACTTGCGCAGCGCCATGGTTATGATAGGTGATTCATCCAACCAGCTAGCCTCGACCGCTGAAGAGATGCATACGGTTACCGAAGGGGCTGCGCGCATCGTCCAGCAGCAGGGTCACGAAATTGAAATGGCCGCAACAGCCGTCAATGAGATGACGGCCGCAGTTGAAGAGGTTGCAAGCAACGCGGTTTCGACATCCCAACTGACATCGCAGTCAAGTTCATCGGCTATCGCAGGGCGCGCTCAAGTAGATGAAACAGTCACCGCGATAGTTCAACTGGCCTCGAATGTTCAGTCCACTTCGAACGAAGTTCAAGAACTCGCGCTCATGTCAGCCGATATCAGCAAAGTTCTTGATGTGATCCGGGGCATTGCAGAACAAACCAACCTTCTGGCGTTGAATGCAGCAATCGAAGCCGCCAGAGCGGGCGAGGCAGGTCGCGGATTTGCTGTCGTAGCGGATGAAGTCAGAGCGCTGGCACATCGTACGCAACAGTCGACCCAGGAAATTGAGGGCATGATTACATCCATAGAGTCGGGCACGTCCAACGCGGTTTCTTCCATGAAGAAAAGCAGCCTGCAAGCTGAAAAAACACTGGAAATGGCACAAGGCTCTGGAAAAGTACTGGCCACGATAACGGATGCACTGAACCAAATTAATGACAGGAACATCATGGTCGCCACGGCCTCCGAGGAACAAGCTCAGGTTGCACGTGAAGTTGATCGAAACCTTGTCCGCATTCGCGATCTGTCTAGTGAAACATCCGAAGGATCGAGCCAGACCAGCACAGCCACTCAAGAACTAACCAAGTTGGCCCACGATTTGAACCGCCTGACCAAGCAGTTTCAAATTTAAAACCAACCGTTACGACAGAGCCCGCAATAGCGGGCTCTGTTCATTTTGCGGCGATGAAAAGGACTAAGGCTTCAAACACCCTCACGGCGCTGGCGCTTGATGGTGATGCTGTAGTCGAGCTGCGGCTTGCGCGTCATGCTCACGGCCTTACGGCTCACCGTGTCGATGGTGATATTCCAGAAGCCGCTGGAAGGCACGCTGATCTTCGCCGGGAACTTGATGAAGGCGCCGCCGTGGTAGCTGTGGCGGCCACGGTTTTTGAAGGCGCGGAAGTTGGCGTCGTTCATCAGGCGGATATTGCAGGGCTGCGAGCACTGGATGACCACCAGATCGCCCTCTTCCAGTTGCTCGCGTTGATGGATGAATTTCATCGATTCGGACTCGGTGGTGAAACGGGGGCGCAATAGTGCCGTAAGCAGCGCGGCATCGCCAGCCCAGTCGACGAGCCGCTTGCACGACGCGCCCAGCCTGCCTAGCATGCGCGCCCTACTCACCTTCGCCTGATTGTCCATGAAAGCCCTGCTCGCCAAGATCCCTACCCTACTCGCCTGGATTCGTCGCTACCCCGGCCTGATCGCCGCATTTGGTTTCTGCTCTGGGCTCGCCAGCTTCCTGCTGGTGGATCGCCAGGCACACCTGGCCAAAGTGCTGGGGCTGGTACTGCTGTTGAGCTGGATCTGGTTGATTCTGGAAAACCTGCTGCGCGAACGCATCGCCCGACGCTTTGGCTTCGAGCTGCCATTGCCGCTGCTGCGCTACGCTACTCAGGTGATTCATCAGGAAAGCCTGTTCTTCGTCCTGCCGTTCTTCTTCATCACCACAACCTGGAACAGCGGACAATTGCTGTTCAGCGGCCTGCTAGGCGGTGCAGCATTGGTGTCGATCACCGACCCGCTGTATTACCGCTGGCTGGCACCGCGCCGCTGGCTGCTACTGATCTTCCATAGCCTGACGCTGTTTGCGGTGATGCTCACCGCGCTGCCAATCATCTTCCATCTGAGCACCCCCCAGAGTTATGGCATCTCACTGGCCTTGGCCACTCTGCTGTCGCTGCCCAGCCTAGCGGGCGTAATAGGTTTCAGCGGTTGGCGCCGCGTGCTTACCTTCACCCTGCTGCCACTGTTATTGGCAGGCGGTGGCTGGATGGCGCGCGTTTGGGTGCCGCCGGCCACCCTATGGCTGACCGATGTGGCGATTAGTGATCGCTTCGACGGCCAATTACGCACACCGGGCGAACAACTGGAGAGCGTGACCCTGGCACAACTGCAGGATGACGGGTTGTATGCCTACACAGCGATCAACGCGCCGCGCGGCCTAAACGAGCGCATTTACCACGTTTGGCGGCACAATGGCCGCGAAGTCGACCGTATCGCCCTGGATATCCACGGCGGGCGCAAGCAAGGCTACCGCGCCTGGACACACAAACTGCGCTTCCCCGGCGATGCCGCTGGCAAATGGCAGGTACAGGTTGTGACCGAAGCCGGGCAGATGATCGGCGTGCTGCGCTTCGACGTACTCGACGCACCGGCCAAGTGATAGCATCCGCGCCCATGCAGCTCTCCGACATCACCCAACGCCTCGCCGACCTTGGCGCCAAACCCCAGCACATCGGGCGCATTACCCGTGCCTGGCTGCAGGGTAAGCCGCTGGACACCGGCACCAAGCACCAGAAGACCGAAAATTTCCTGCCGCTAACGGTGCGCGAAGCGCTGCCAGCCTTGGCGGCGGATCTCGACGGCCTTGCCCGTCTACGCTCAGAGCATCCCGGCGCCGACGGCTCGGCACGCCTGCTGGTAGAGCTGGCCGACAAGCAGATGGTGGAAAGTGTGCTGTTGCCACGCGACGGCCTGTGCATCTCCAGCCAGGTTGGTTGCGCCGTCGGTTGCGTGTTCTGCATGACCGGCAAGAGCGGCCTGCTGCGCCAGCTCAGCAGCGCCGAGATGGTCGCCCAGGTCGCGCTTGGCCGACGCTTTCGCCCGGTCAAGAAAGTCGTATTCATGGGCATGGGCGAGCCCGCGCACAACCTCGACAACGTGCTGGAGGCCATCGACCTGCTCGGCACCGAGGGTGGTATCGGCCAACGCAACCTGGTGTTCTCCACGGTGGGCGATCCGCGCGTTTTCGAGCGTTTGCCACAGCAGCGTGTACGCCCAGCCCTGGCCCTGTCGCTGCATACCACCGATGCCGAGCTGCGCCAGCGGCTGCTGCCCAAAGCGCCGCGCATCGACCCCGAGGAATTGATGGAACTGGGCGAGGCCTATGCCCGCACCATCGACTACCCCATCCAGTACCAGTGGACGCTGCTCAAGGGCATCAACGACAGCCAGGAGGAAATGGACAACATCCTGCGCCTGTTCAAGGGCAAGTTCGCTGTGCTCAACCTGATTCCCTACAACAGCCTGGAAGCCGACGACTACCAGCGCCCGGATGGCGAGCGCATCGTCGAGATAGTGCGTTACTTGCATAGTCGTGGCGTGCTAACCAAGGTGCGCAACTCGGCTGGCCAGGACGTTGACGGCGGCTGCGGACAACTACGCGCCCGTGCCACCGACTTGATCAAGGTGCGTAACCTCGATCGCAAATTGCCCGGTCGCCTGGCCCCTTAAAATCGCCCTCAATCGCTCAAGTCCGGCGGTTTGAAGCCGATAGCACTGAAAAGAAAATCTCAGCAGATGCCACACATCTGCGTGAAAAATGCTGAACGGACGCGTGCATAGTGCCGCAGGAGATCCCATGAAAATTGCCCATAAGGCTGGCATAGCCGCAGCCTGCGTACTGGTTTTGACCATCAGCCTGCTATCCATGCTGCAAGTCAATCAACTGCATAAGACATTGCGCAGCCAGGTCGAGTCGAGCATCTCCGAAACCAGCAACTCACTGGCCCGGCAGATCGAAAACTGGCTGAACGCCAAACTGCGCCTGATGGATCTGCTCGCCGCCACCATCGACAGCGAGTACACCCCCGAAGCCAACCAACGAATATTCGATCTGCCGCTACTCAAGAGCGAGTTCCTCCTGATATTTGGCGCACTGGATGCCACCGGCCAGACGCTCAAGAACAGTGATAGCTGGAATCCGCGCCCCGACTATGACGGCCGTGTGCGCCCCTGGTACGCAACCGGCAAGGCGGCGAACCAGGCTGTATTGACCGAACCCTATGTCGACTCCACCACTGGCGAAACACTCATCTCAGCCGTCGCCAAGATCAGTGACAAGGGTAAATTCCTCGGTGTATTCGGCGGCGATATTCGTCTCAATAGTGTTGCCGACGCAATCAACACGCTGGACTTCAACGGCGCCGGCTATGCCTTCTTGCTCAGTCACTCGGGCAACATCATTTCCCATCCGCAGGCCGAGCATAACGGCAAACCGATCAGCGAACTCTTCGGCAACCAGAAACTCTCGCTGGACAAAGAACTGCGTGAAATCGATATCGACGGCAAACGCCTGCTGCTGTCTTTCACGCCACTGCCCAACCTGCGCGGCATGGACTGGTATATCGGCGTGGTACTGGATGAAAGCATCGTCATGGCCGAAGCCAATCACCTTACCTGGCTGGCCGTAATCGGTACTGTTACCGGTGTCGCCATCAGCCTCCTGGCGCTGGGTTTGTTGATGCGCCATCTGCTCAAACCACTCGCCCTGCTCAGCACGTCTCTGCGCGAAATCAATAGCGGCGAAGGCGATCTGACCTATCGTCTGCCCATCCATAGCAAGGACGAAATTGGCGAGCTGTCGCAGGAATTCAACCGTTTCCTGCAGACCCTGCAGAACCTGATCGGCAACGTAATGGGCAGCGCGCACCAGGTGCGTGAGAGCACCGCGCTGACCTCCAACGAATCGGAGCAGGCCGCCCGCCGCCTGCAGGTGCAGTTGCAGGAGCTGGATCAACTGGCCACCGCAATGCAGGAAATGGCGTCTACCGCCGAGGAAGTGGCACGCAACGCACAAAGCGCCGCACATGCTGCGCAAGCCGCCAACGAAGAGACGGAGAACGGCGTACGCGTGGTATCCAAGTCCAGCTCGGCGATCCGCCATCTAGCCGACGAGATGGACGAAACCAGCCAGGCGATCAATGAGTTGGCCAAGCTCAGCCAAAACATCGAGTCGATCCTGCAAGTCATCACCAGCATTGCCGAACAGACCAACCTGCTGGCACTCAATGCGGCCATCGAAGCCGCACGGGCAGGCGAGTCAGGGCGAGGTTTTGCCGTGGTGGCCGACGAAGTCCGCTCACTGGCTTCTCGTACACAACAGGCAACGCAAGAAATCCGCCAAATGATCGATCAGTTGCAAGGCGGCGTACGCCAGGCCGAGAGCCGTATGCAGCAAAATCGTGACACGGCCAGCAAGACGGCCGAAGAAGCCAGCGCGGCCAACGATATGCTCGGTCGCATTCGCGAAGCGATCACCCGCATCAATGATATGAACCTGCAAATCGCCACAGCCGCTGAAGAGCAAAGCGCCACGACCGAAGAGATCAACCGCAACACCACCAATATCCGTGACATCAGTCAGGAGCTGGCAGGTGGCGCTGAGCAGCAAGTAAGCCAGTGTGCATCGATGGTTGAGCAAGTGAGCCAGCAGGATCGCTTGCTGGGACGTTTCAAGGTCTGAGCCAAGACGCTGAGCCTGGCGGCGGCCAACTCGCCGCCATCTCGCTCAGCACATCAGGCGCTCCAGGCGTGCCGCCAATGCTTGCGCCAGGCGCCGACGCCAGACTGCACTACGCGGGTTGGCGAGCACCGCATCCTCATGCACGAAGCTGCGAATGATCGCGTTGTACCCCAGCCAACGGCAGGGTTCGGGCTCCCAGCGACTCAAACGAGCAACTGGACTGTCACTCAACACCCAGGGCTGGCGCAGCAGTTCGCTGTCACGCCCAAGGATAAGATCCGCAAGGGTACGGCCACCTAGGTTGCTGGCGCCGACACCTTCGCCACCATAACCACCAGACAGCGCAATGCGATTTCCCCTATCACGCAGCATGTGTGGCTTGAAACGCCTTGCCATTCCCAGATTGCCGCCCCATGAATGGGTGAAACGCACATTGCGCAGTTGCGGGAATATCTCCCCAATCAAGTAGCGGCGTAGCGCGAGCTCGCCATCTGTCAAATTGAAGTCACTGCGCAGTCCACCACCAAAGCGGTAGCCGCCCCGCGCACCGAAAATCAATCGATCATCAAGGCTGCGCTGGCCATAGGTGACCTGCCTGCTGAACTCGCTGAAGGCCTGACCGCGTGCAAGGCCGATACCTGCCCAGGTATCCGCCGACAACGGCTCGCTGGCAACGATCAGGCTCTGTACCGGTAGCTGGTGATTGCCAAACGGCGGCAGGGTCGTGGCGTAGCCTTCGATGGCCGGCACCACCCAATCGGCTGTGACATGAGCCTTCTCGGTACGCACCAAGCCTGGCTGCCAGTCAATCACCGGGCTGCGCTCATACAGTTCGACGCCCATACCTGCGACGCAGCGCGCCAAGCCACGCACCAATTTGGCTGGCTGAATGGTCGCGCAATGCGGGCTGTATAGCGCGCCGTTGGCATTGGCCACGTGCAGTTGCTCCGCCAGCTCGTTCGGCATCAGCCAGCGATAGTCTTCGTCACCCAGCCCCAGCGCTCTCAAGTGCGCAAGATATTCGCGCAGGCGCACTTCCTGCTCAGGGTAACGTGCAGCGCAATACAGCACGCCGCCTTTACGCAGGTCGCAGTCGATGCCTTCACGGGCGATGACCTCAGCCACCTCATCAGGAATGCCGTGCAGCAGCTCGAAGGATGCCTTGCGCTGAGCAGGCGAAAGGCCTGTCAGCAGACGATCCTCGCCGAGCAAGTTACCCATCAACCAACCACCGTTACGCCCGGAGGCGCCGAAACCGGCCGTCTCGCCCTCCAGAATCACGATACGCAATTGTGGCGCGTGGCGTTTGAGGTAATAGGCTGTCCACAGCCCGGTATAGCCGGCCCCAATAATCGCTACATCGGCCTGAATATCAGCCTGCAAGCTTGGCCTGGCTTGCAACGAATCATCGAGCAGATCCATCCACAAGCTGATGTTGCACCCAGTGTTCATCTACGCCTCCGCCATCGAACGATGACGCAAGGCTAGCAGTGACGATTGCTTGATGTCTTGCGACGCGCCCAACAGCAGAGCAACAAGCCCAAGGTCGGCAATCTAGTCGTGACAAGCTAAAGGGGATGATTTTCATGCCTTGGTTCGTGCTAACGCTGCTCTTGCCAGTAGCTGATCATTGCAGCAACGAATCGATGGAGCAGGCACCGGCCCCTGCGGGGTTGAGGGCGGCACTGAAACGAGTGAAATCGACATCGATTCGCCTACGTTGCAGATGCTGCGCAAGCGTGCGCGCCTGCTCCGCATCGATCAGCCGCAACAAACGAGCAATCTGATCCTTGCCGCCTCGCTCAGCAAAGTCCACATCATTGGCATGATCGTAGATCATCACCAAGGCACAACCACCGAGCAGAAAGTGCCCACTGGCCAACACATCGATACGCCCATCGATACGCGCCTGCAGCACGCGCGCAGAGTTATTCATGCTTGCGTAGCGAAGGCTGCGACCAAGCTCTTGTGCCGCTTGCATGACACCAAAAGTCATTTCGTCATTGGCAGACCAGATCCATTGCAAATCAGGGTAACGCGGTAACAATGCCCGAGATTGCTCATAGGCGCGCCGCTGTTGCCACTCACCATACAAGGCCTGTTCGAGGTGTACGTTAGGCGCATCAGCCAAGGCGCGGCGCAATCCATCAAGACGTAAGGTGGCTGATGGCGTCTGCTTGACGCCTGTGAACGCCAGCATCTGTACAGGCTTGCCATCGGCCTGCGCAACCAAGGCACGCGCCAACAGGTAACCGGCTTCCTCATCATTGGGAACCAGACTGCCAATCCAATTCGTATAACGCTCGCGACTACCACCTGTGCGCTTCTGCTGCTCAGGGCTGAGGGTGCTGTGCAAGGCAAACAAGCGTGTCCGCCCCCCTTCGAACGCACGCAAAATCTGCGGACCTACGAACTGTTCGTTAGTGAAAAGCAGGTAATCCGGGGGCGAGGTTGAACGGCTTATCTGGCGAGCCATTTGCTGCATACGCGTGATGTCGCGCTCGCCATATAACACTTCAAACTGCATGCCGAGCTGCTCAGCCGCTTCGCGCATGAAACGGCTGTAGTCGACCCAGAATGGCTCACTGCTATAGCCAGGGTTGATGAATACCACAGTGACAGGGTTACCTGCCGCTGTAGCCAAGGCAGCCCATAGCATGACGCTGAGGCCCAGCAACCACCTGATCACCGCAAGACACCCTCCCTGAGTGGACGCAGTATAAGCATAGCGACAGAAAAACACAGAACCGCAGACTCCAGATCAACCAAAACGACTAACGAGCACTGCCGAAAACGCGCCGTTAGGGACGAGAAAAATAGCCAGACATCCACCGCTCCATCGCCAAGCTCGACATCACCATGCTTGCTCATGCCTTTCCCTGCCTGTTTGCGTAAGCGGTTGATAGGAGTTAAGACCAGCCCTATTCATCGCTCAAGGCTCTACCGAGGAGGCATCAATCCTACTTATTACTAAATGATCAGCTTATATATTCAAACTTCACTTTTACGCATAAAGCTGAGCTGGTATCGTGCCCCGGCTCCGTGTTCATACGGGGTGCGCGGCCGTGCGCGCTGATTGGCAGTAGCCTGAAATACAGGACCCTTCATGTACGTATATGACCAGTACGATCAGAAGATCGTCGAGGATCGCGTCAAGCAGTTCCGCGATCAAACCCGTCGCTATCTCGCCGGTGAGCTGAGTGGCGAGGAGTTCCGCCCGCTGCGCCTGCAAAATGGCCTTTATATCCAGCGCTTCGCGCCGATGCTGCGCGTCGCTGTGCCCTACGGCCTGATGTCTTCGGCGCAGGTACGGATGATGGCCAAGATCGCCCGCGACTATGACAAGGGCTACGCCCATATCAGTACCCGGCAGAACGTGCAGTTCAACTGGCCGGAGCTGGAGGACGTGCCGGAAATTCTCGCCGAGCTGGCCACCGTGCAGATGCACGCCATCCAGACCAGCGGTAACTGCATCCGCAACACCACGACCGACCAATTCGCCGGCGTGGCCAAGGACGAGATCGTCGATCCGCGCCCCTGGTGCGAGATCATTCGTCAGTGGTCGACCTTCCACCCCGAGTTCAGCCACCTGCCGCGCAAGTTCAAGATCGCCGTCAACGGCTCTGTGAGCGACCGCGCCGCCATTGAAGTGCATGACATCGGCCTGGAAGCGGTGAAGAACGAAGCCGGTGAGCTGGGCTTCCGCGTTTCCGTCGGTGGCGGCCTGGGCCGTACCCCGATCGTCGGCAGCTTCATCAATGAGTTCCTGCCGTGGCAGCACCTGATCAGCTATCTCGACGCCATCCTGCGTGTGTACAACCGCTATGGCCGTCGCGACAACAAATACAAGGCGCGCATCAAGATTCTGGTCAAGGCGCTGACCCCTGAGGTGTTTGCCGAACGCGTCAACGCCGAGTGGGCACACCTCAAAGATGGCCCAATGACCCTGACCGAAGCCGAAGTGGCGCGCGTCGCCGCGCACTTCGTTGATCCGGCCTATCTGTCGCTGCAGGACGAAGACGCCCTGCTCGCTCAACATGACGCCGAACACCCTGGCTTCGCTCGCTGGCGCCAACGCAATACCTTCGCCCACAAGAAGCCTGGCTATGTCGCCGTGACCCTGTCGCTCAAGCCCACCGGTGTGGCGCCAGGCGACGTCACCGATAAGCAACTCGATACCATCGCTGAGTTGGCCGACCGCTACTCCTTCGGTGAAGTGCGCAACAGCCACAACCAGAACATCATCCTCGCCGACGTCGAGCAGCGTCAGTTGTTCACCCTCTGGGGCGAACTGCGTGAGCACGGTTTCGCCACGCCAAACGTGGGCCTGCTGACCGATATCATCTGCTGCCCAGGCGGCGACTTCTGCTCGCTGGCCAACGCCAAGTCGATCCCGGTAGCCGAAGCCATCCAGCGCCGCTTCGACGATCTCGACTACCTGTTCGATATCGGCAACCTCGACCTGAACATCTCCGGCTGCATGAACGCCTGCGGTCACCACCACGTCGGCCACATCGGCATTCTCGGCGTGGACAAGAAAGGCCAGGAGTTCTACCAGGTATCGCTCGGCGGCAGCGCCGGTCGTGATGCCAGCCTGGCACAGATCCTCGGCCCGTCCTTCGCCCAGGACGACATGCCGGACGTGGTCGACAAGATCATCAAGGTCTACGTCGAGCAACGCACCGAAGAAGAAAGCTTCCTCGATACCTATCGCCGCATCGGTATCGACCCGTTCAAGGAGCGCGTCTATGCAGCGAATCATTAAGAACGGCCAGGTGATCGACGAAACCTGGCACCTGCTGGCCAAGGACGTGACCCTGGACGCCATCCCCAACTGCGACGACGTCATCGTTCCGTTGGCACTGTGGATCGAGCACGGCCACGCCCTCAAGGCTCGCGATGGCGGCTTGGGCGTATGGCTGGAAGCAGGCGATGAAATCGAGGAAATCGCCGATGACCTGGCGCATTTCCAGGTGATCGCCCTGGAGTTCCCGGCCTTCACCGATGGCCGTCACTCCTCCACGGCTTACCTGCTGCGTACCCGCTACGGCTACAAAGGCGAAGTGCGCGCTATTGGCGATGTCTTGCGTGACCAATTATTCGCCCTCAAGCGTGTTGGCTTTGACGCCTTCGCCCTGCGTGCGGACAAGGATCCCATCGACGCCCTCAAGGCATTCGAGGATTACAGCGAGGTCTACCAGGCCTCTGCCGACCAGCCACTGCCGCTGTTCCGCCGCAGAGCCTGATCTGCCGCAGCATGAAGTAGCCCCGCATTGCGGGGCTATTTTTTTCAAGCGCTAACTGACTCCCAAGCGATTTGCGCCAGCAGGTCGCGGCATTCAGTCAATGCCGCCTGAGTACGCCCAGCCAGCCAATTACGGGCGAAATCATGGCTCGGGCCAATAACCACCGAGAAGAAACACTCGACCGGCATGGCCTTGAACGCACCCTGCCGCTGGTATTCGGCCAGCATCTGCAACATACGCTGCACGTGCAGACGATTAGCCTCGCGCAATGCATCACCCATTTCACCGGCCTCGACCCGGCCACGACTGTGCAAGATGAAACGCGCCCAATCCGGGTTAGCCACGACCCAATCGATATAGCCAGTCACTACCAGTTCAATACACGCCTTGGCACTGGCGGCATTGGTGAAACCAGCTTCTAGTTGCGCCGCATACTGAGCCGTACCTTCCAGATAAAGCGCAGCGATAATGCGCTCCTTGTTACCGAAATGGTGATAGAGGCTACCAATGCTGGCGCCCGAGCGATCACGGATCATCTCGATGGTGGTGGCATCCACCCCAAACTCGGTAAAACAGGCTAACGCAGCCTGGAGAATCTCGTCTTTACGAGAGCGACGAGCCATAAAGCCCCCAGCAAAATGGAAAACATTTCTAGAATAACTTTCTAGTTTACTTATACTGCCTAGGCGCCACTCCTCACTTATCACACAGGAGCACCTATGAGCCAGATGATGCAGATGTATGAACAGGTCGGCCCCGCCCAATTCAGCGCGATGATCGGCCAGCTAGCGCCCTACTTCGCCAGCATATCCCCACAATTCATCGAACTGCGCCCAGGTTACGCCGAAGTGACATTCCCCAAGCGTCGTGAAGTGCTCAACCACCTCGGCACCGTGCATGCCATTGCCCTGTGCAACGCCGCTGAACTGGCTGCCGGCACCATGACTGACGTATCAATTCCCACCGACTACCGCTGGATTCCTCGCGGCATGACAGTGGAGTACCTGGCCAAGGCCAAAGGCGATGTACGCGCCATAGCTGACGGCAGCGCTATTGATTGGACGCAAGAAGGAGACATCAAGGTGCCCGTGATGGCCTATGTGGGGGACACGGCTGTATTCAGAGCCGAAATCACCATGTATGTCAGCAAGAGCTGAAATGATGAGCCCCGCCTTATGGGCGGGGCCTCGCAGGATCAGTCCAGACGCACCACTACCCGCCCGACCATACCACCAGCCAGAATTTGCTCGATGGCGGTCGGCAGCGCCTCCAACGCGACTTCTTGAGCCAACGGCTCCAGATCCAGCTTCCATTGCAAAGACAGCTTGTCCCACATCGAGGCCTTGACCACCAACGGCAGCTCGACTGAGTCCACGCCCAGCAGATTGACGCCACGCAGAATGAAGGGCAGCACCGAAGCCTGGAAAGCGACCCCGGCCGTCAGACCACAGCAGGCCACGCTACCGCTGTGACGCAGTGACTTGACCACGTTGAAAAGGATATCGCCGCCCACCGTATCCACCGCAGCCGCCCAGCGCTCCTTGAGCAGTGGCCGCTCGACGCCCTGCTGCAACTCCTCGCGCGTAACGATCTCGTCGGCCCCCAAGGAGCGTAGGAAATCGGCCTGATCGGCCTTGCCAGTAGCTGCCGCGACGCGATAACCGAGCTTCTTCAGCAGCATCACGGCCACGCTACCAACACCACCGGTGGCGCCGGTGACCAGCACTAAGCCGTCCTGCGGTGCGACGCCAGCACGCTCCAGCTTGTCCACGCACAACGCCGCCGTCAGGCCTGCTGTACCCAGGAGCATGGCCTCACGCAGCGACAGCCCTTGCGGGCGCTTGATCGCCCAGGCCGCCGGCACACGGATGTACTGACCGAAACCACCGGCGGTATTCATGCCCAGGTCGTAGCCCGTGACGATCACCTCATCACCGACGGCGAACTCGCCAACACTCGACGCCTCGACCACGCCGCCGGCATCAATCCCAGGCGTGTGCGGATATTGCTTGGTGACACCACGATTGCCACTGGCCGACAACGCATCCTTGTAATTGAGCGAGGAGTAACGCACCCGAATCAGCAGCTCGCCATCGGCCAGATCGCTCAGCCGACGTTGCGTCACCTGACGCTGGAAGCTGCCATCAGCCGTTTCGCTGACCAGCAATGCCTTGAATTCACTCATTACCGCCTCCTCTCACAATGATTGCTCAACTTACCAGAAGCGCTGCTGATTCAGACGACTCAGCCAGGTCAGAACGAAGCGATCGAGTGCCACACTGGCAGCCAAGCCGACTCGCTCCTGCAAACTCTTCTTCTGGGCGAAATGCAAATGGAACAAATCGGCCTGCGCCGCGCGCTCAGCAAGGTATTGATCGCTGGTCTTGAGCTCGTCGACCAGCAGGCGCTCCTGCGCCGCCATCCCCAACCACACTTCGCCGGTGGCCACCGCGTCTATGTCCAACTGAGGGCGATAGCGGGCAACGAAACCTTTGAACAGTTCATGAGTGCTTTCCAGGTCTTCCTGGAATTTCTCCCGGCCCTTGTCGGTGTTCTCACCAAATACCGTCAGGGTGCGCTTGAATTCGCCGGCCGTCAGCACTTCGAAATCGATATCGTGCTTTTTCAGCAAGCGATGCACGTTGGGTAACTGCGCGACCACGCCGATAGAACCGAGAATGGCAAACGGTGCGGCGAGAATCTTTTGCCCGATGCAAGCCATCATATAACCACCACTGGCCGCCACCTTGTCTACACACACCGTCAAAGGCACACCGGCCTCACGGATACGCGCCAATTGCGAGGATGCCAGGCCATAGCTATGCACCATGCCGCCACCGCTTTCCAGGCGCAGCACCACTTCATCCTCAGCCTTGGCCATCGACAGCAGTGCTGTGACCTCATGGCGCAGGTTGTCGGTGGCCGAAGCTTTGATATCACCATCAAAATCCAGCACGAATACGCGCGGCTTACTAGCCGGCGTCTTCTTTTCCTGCTTGGCGGCCTTGGCCTCACTTTTACGCAAAGCCTTCAGTTCGTCTTTGCGCAACACCGAGTGCTCAAGATGCTCGCGCAGATCCTTGTAGAAATCATTGAGTTTCGCCACCTGCAAACGCCCACCTGTGGCGCGCCCCTTACCCCGCAAAGCAGCGATAAAGACCAATACCACAACGATGGCGACCACGACGGTCAAGGTTTTGGCCAGAAAGCTGGCATATTCGCTAAAAAACTCCACAGATCCCCCTTGGAAAACGGTTCAGCCAGGCGCACAGGTCAAAGACTGGCGACTTCTTGGCACCTGGACAAGCACTCAAGCATACCGAGGCAATCACTTATCGGCCATGATTTACAGGCGTGTGTAAGGCTCCCGGCCAATTCAAACAAACGTATGATTTTCCGTTGACAGTACCCTGCCTTCCTCATACCCTCGCGAAACTTTCAACGCGCCGAGAAGAAAACGGACGTGGGCAGCATCTACCTGATTCGACATGGCCAGGCTTCTTTCGGCGCAGACGATTACGACGTGCTGTCCCCCACCGGTATACGCCAGGCGCAAGTGCTCGGTGGGCACCTTGCCCAATTGGGCGTGCACATGGATCGCTGCATCAGCGGCAGCTTGCAGCGCCAACAGCACACTGCTCGCGCGGCACTGGAGCAACTGGATACCGCGCCCACCCTGGAAATCGACGATGCCTTCAATGAGTTCGACGCCGACGCGGTAATCCGCGCATTGGTGCCCGGCATCCTCGACCAAGAACCCGAAGCCCTGACAATCCTACGCAATGGCGCAAACAATCGCGCCGAGTTCCAGCGCCTGTTCGCCATGCTGATCGAGCGCTGGGTATCCGGCGAGCACGATGTTCCCGGCTTACAGAGCTGGCAGGCCTTCGTCAGTCAGGTCGAAGGCGGCCTGCTGCGTATCCTGGAGCGCGCGAGCAACAAGCAGAATATCGCCGTGTTCACGTCCGGCGGCACCATTACAGCCCTGCTGCGCCTGATCACCGACGTACCAGCCCACAAGGCATTCGAACTTAACTGGCAAATCGTCAACACCTCGCTCAGCCTGCTGAAGTTTCGCGGCCGCGAGGTGAGCCTGGCTTCCTTCAACAGTTATGTGCATTTGCAACTGCTGAAGGCGCCGGAGCTCATCACTTACCGATGAGCCCGGCCCAACACGGCCTCCGCGCCGCGCGAAAATACTGAAAAAGGATACGACCATGAGCGTTGCTGACATCGTCCAAACCATGCAATCGAAGTTCAACGCCAGCGCCGCTGCCGGCCTGGATCTGGTATTCCAGTTCAATATCGAAGATGGCGACAACTATGCGCTGATCGTCAAGGATGGCACCTGTGCCCTTGAGCAAGGCGATAACCCGGATGCCAACGTAACTCTGATCATGGACAGCGAAACGCTTAAAGGTATCGTCAGCGGCGAGACCGATGGCATGCAAGCGTTCATGGCCGGCAAACTGCGCGCCGAAGGTGACATGATGCTGGCTATGAAGCTGAGCGAGCTGTTCCCTGTCTGATTGCCAGGCAGATCGTAATACCTGAAAACCGGAGCCTTGAAACTCCGGTTTTTTTATACCTGCCCAACATAAGCAAAGCGGCTTCAAAATGACTGATCAGGCAGCTTGATCGAAGGGCAACACGCCCACCTATAACAGCCTGTATTGCTTGTGACGACTTGGGAGCAACATTAGATTAGAAAATTATCTGGGGCCCCCATCATAAATAGAAGGGATAGATATGGCGCTCACTGATCAATCAACCGCCATCCGCGAGGGCGAAGATCTCGACGCGGGTACTGTCGACGCTTACCTCAAGCTGCATATTCCCAGCCTCAATGGCAGCCCGCGCATCAGCCAGTTCCCAGGCGGCGCCTCAAACCTCACTTACCTGATCGAGTACCCGCAGCAAGAGTTCGTGCTGCGCCGTCCGCCTTTCGGTCACAAAGCCAAATCTGCCCATGACATGGGCCGCGAATACCGCATCCTCAACCAACTCAACGCAGGCTTCCCCTACTGCCCCAAAGCCTATGTGCATTGCACAGACGAATCGGTAATCGGCGCCGAGTTCTACGTCATGGAGCGAGTCAAGGGCATCATCCTGCGCGCCGATATGCCCAGCGAACTTGATTTCACGCCGCAGCAAACCACGGCGCTATGCAAAAGCTTCATCGACAAATTGGTCGATTTGCACAATGTCGACTACCAGGCCTGCGGCCTGAGCGATCTCGGCAAGCCAGAAGGCTATGTTGCACGCCAGATCAAGGGCTGGTGCGAGCGCTACGAAAAAGCCCTGACCCCGGACGCGCCAACCTGGGAACAAGTCAAAGCCTGGCTGCATGACAAGATGCCAGCCGACCACCCTAAACCTGGGATCGTGCACAACGACTACCGTTTCGACAACGTCATCCTCGATCCGAACGATCCCATGCAGATCATTGGCGTGCTCGATTGGGAAATGACCACCATCGGTGACCCATTGATGGATCTGGGTAACACCCTCGCCTACTGGATCGAGGCCGGTGATCCGCCCCCCGTGCAACTGATGCGACGCCAGCCAAGCAATGCCTCCGGCATGCTCACGCGCCAGCAGTTCGTCGACTACTACGCCGAACGGGCCGGTATCGAAATCAACAATTTCGACTTCTACTACACCTACGGCCTGTTTCGCCTGGCTGGCATCGTGCAGCAGATTTACTACCGCTTTTATCACCGCCAGACTCAGGACAAGCGCTTCGCCCAGTTCATTCACATGAACAAGCTGCTGGAGCACATGTGCCTGCAGGTCATTGGTAAATCCACTCTCTAACCTGGGGTAATCACAATGTCCAAGACCCAATTGTTCGACCTCGACGGCAAGATCGCCTTCGTCTCTGGCGCCAGCCGCGGCATCGGCGAGGCCATCGCCAAGCTACTGGCCCAGCAAGGCGCCCACGTGATTGTCTCCAGCCGCAAGATCGATGGCTGCCAGACCGTGGCCGACGCCATCATTGCTGACGGTGGTAAGGCCACTGCCATCGCCTGCCACATCGGTGAAATAGAGCAGATCCAGAGCGTCTTCGCGCAAATCCGCGAGCAGTTCGGCCGTCTCGACATTCTGGTCAACAACGCCGCTACCAACCCGCAGTTCTGCAACGTGCTGGACACCGACCTGAGCGCCTTCCAGAAGACCGTGGATGTGAACATTCGCGGCTACTACTTCATGTCCATCGAAGGCGGCAAGTTGATGAAGGAAAACGGCGGCGGCTCGATCATCAACGTCGCCTCAATCAATGGCGTCTCTCCGGGCGAGTTCCAGGGCATCTACTCGGTGACCAAGGCCGCCGTGATCAGCATGACCAAGGTATTCGCCAAGGAGTGCGCGCAGTTCGGCATTCGCTGCAACGCCCTGTTGCCGGGCCTGACCGACACCAAGTTCGCCTCGGCACTGACCAAAAATGACGCCATTCTCAACATGGCTCTGCAGCGCATTCCGCTCAAGCGCGTGGCTGATCCGAGCGAGATGGCTGGCACCGTGCTCTACCTGGCCAGCGACGCCTCCAGCTACACCACTGGCGTCGCTCTGAACGTGGACGGCGGCTTCCTCTCCTGAGGGCCGATGTCATGAACGACAAAGGCACCTAGTAGGTGCCTTTTTTGTAAGTGGGCGGAGCTCGTCTCTAGCCCATCCTGGTCAATGTGGGCTGAAGCCCACCCTACTCCCTCGCCATACGCCCTGCCGCTACCAATCCTTCAACGCTGCCTTGGCTGCCGAGTTCATCGGCTCGGCCAGAAGGCCAGTCGGAGTGAGGCTGACGCTGTATACCGCATCATCGGCAATCGGCAGATAGGTCACACGCAAGGCCTGCGGATCGAAGAGGAACAGGTCGCGCTGGTTCAGCCGCAGCCAGCGCCACAGGTCAATGCCATAAGCGCTTTCAGCCAATTGCACGCGCCCGCGCTGGGCCAGGGCCTGCTGTTCGATGGCGAGAAAGCGCCCCGACAAACGCTCCAGGCGATAGCCCGGCTCCAGACCGATCAAATTAGCCAGCCCCTTCCAGCGAATCAAACGCCCATCAAGCTGCCACAAGTCCCCCTCCAGAGTGACGATGCGCTCTCGACCACCCTCCAACAAGCTCACGCTGTAACGCTGCGGCCCATCAGCCTTGAAACTCAGGGTAACCAACGGCTTGCCCTCGGGCAGCCGCTCATAGCTATACAGGTCGTACGCCACCAGCCCGACCATAACCGCCACCCCCAGGAACGCCAGGCCAACGGTGCCACGCAACCACCCCAGAAACCAGCCGGTATTGAGCAGGATACGCAGAGCCACCAGCAGTACCAGCAGCGCCAGTAAAGCGATTGCCCAGGCCAAGCCGTTGTATTGCATCGTTCGCGTTCCTTCTCTGGTGAAATGCGGGCATTATGCGCAGCTCTTCTGCCAACGAACAGCCGAGAGTCTGCACACTCGCCAACAAGTCGACACTTTCATGCCCTTCGCGCTCGAACTCGCTATCGACCCCAGTACCCTGGCCATCCTCGCCCTCGTCGCGTTCATTGCCGGCTTCATTGACGCCATCGCTGGCGGCGGCGGCCTGCTGACCATCCCGGCACTACTTACCGCTGGCCTGCCACCACATCTGGTGCTGGGCACCAACAAGCTCTCTGCCACCTTTGGCTCTGGCACTGCGGCCTTCACCTTCTACCGACGTAAGCTCTTCGATCCCGGCCAATGGCGTAACGCCCTCCTGGCGACGCTGATCGGCGCTCTGCTGGGTGCGGTGATCGCTCACTGGGTCCCGGCAGCCTGGCTCAATCAGATGCTGCCCGCCGTGGTTTTCGCCTGCGGCCTGTACCTGCTGTTCGGCCCTACGCCGCAAGCCCCCAAAGAGCAGAACCTGCCCATCGCGCGCGGCCGACAGTGGCCACAAGGTTTGGCTCTGGGGCTCTACGATGGCATAGCAGGCCCAGGCACCGGAGCCTTCTGGACGGTCAGCAGCCTGCTGATGTACCCGCTTGACCTGGTACGCGCCAGCGGTGTGGCGCGCACCATGAATTTTGTCAGTAACGCAGCGGCACTGGCGGTGTTCATCGCCTTCGGCCAGGTAGCCTGGGTGCTCGGTCTGAGCATGGGCGCGGCATTGATGATCGGCGCCTTCCTCGGGGCACGCACTGCTATCAAGGGCGGCTCGAAATTCATTCGCCCGGTGTTCATTCTGGTGGTACTGGCATTGACTGCGCGCCTGGTCTGGCAACACTGGATCGGCTGATACAAGCCCCGGCGCAGCATCCGGGGCCCGCTTATTGCGGCAGACTCGGCTCAGGCAAGCCCAAACGGCGAGCCACGTAAAGATCGATCAGATGCCGGGCAATGGAGCGCGAAGCCGGCAACGGCGGCAACTCATCGACGCGGAACCAGCGGGCATCCTCGATCTCGTCCACCTGCATGACGATCTCGCCGCCTGCATATTCGGCATGGAAGCCCAGCATCAGCGAGTGCGGGAACGGCCAGCCCTGGCTGCCGATGTACTGCAGGTTGTGCACCTGCAGGCCCACCTCTTCGTGCACCTCACGCGCCACGCAGTGCTCGACCGACTCACCCGGCTCGACGAAGCCGGCCAGCGTGCTGTAGACGCCCGTGACGAAACGCGGGGAACGCGCCAGCAGGATTTCATCGCCACGGGTCACCAGCACGATCATGCTGGGGGACAAGCGCGGGTAGTGCTGCGACTCACAAGCATCACAACGCATCGCCCACTCCCCCGGCACTTGCCGCGTAGCTGCGCCGCAACTGCCGCAGAAACGGTGCTCGCGCTGCCAGGTGCCGATCTGCGCCGCATAGGCCAGCATGCGGAAAGTCTCGCTATCACCGTGCAACATGAATTGACGCAGACTCTGCCAACTGCAGCCTTCCAGCATGGTCGAGGACTCTACCTGCAGCAGGAAGACCGCATCCTTGCCGAAATAGCCGATGCCCTGCTCGCTAACGATGGGCAGATCCTGGCGTTTGATCCAGTCACGCGGGAACAGCACGCCATTACTGTCGGCAAGAAACTGCTGGCGGTCATACAGCAAAGCCCAGCCACCTGACTGAGTCGGATCGAGATAAGCGTGGCGCCAAGCCATCTCAGGCTGCCACCGGCATGCCAAGTGCCTTGATACTTTCCTCGGCCAGATCAAGCACACTCGGCTGTGTTTCGGGTCGCAGCACAGCACCGGCTTCGAGGTAATACTCCAGACTGCTGAGCGCATCGGCCAGAGTTTCCAACATCTGCTCGGAGGGCATCTGTCCGGCGTCAAGCATGCGTGTCTGAATGTAGTCAGCACAGGCGCCAACCAGCGCCGCAGCACGGCGCTGCTCAAGGAACCACAACCCGCCGCGCACTGCCTGCAGGCTAAATGGCACGTTGGCCAGGTGCATTTTGTCACCAGCGGATTCGAGGTAAGCGGTGATCGCCCGCTTCGCCAATGCCAATCCAGCCTGCGCCTCATCGACCACAACGATACGCGCCTCAACGAGCTGATGATGGGCAAAGGACTGCGCTTCATTACCAGGCTCGGCAGGGAGCGGCCTGCTATCGCGGCGCTCGCCACTTTCCAGGCTGGCAACCATGCCTTCCACGTAAAGAACGGCATCGGCCAGCGCGTGTAGCTGCTGGGGCTGCATCGGCGTACTTTCACTCCAGGCAGCGATCTGAGGTAGCTGGGAACTCAGTGCATTACCGGCAGAACTCAGGCCGACCATGCTCAAGGTCTTGCCCAGCTTACCCAGCAGCGCATGCAGGGTGCTAAAGGTTTCCTCGTGTTGGGAGCCACGCTCAAGCAGATCGAGCATATCCTTGACGCTGGCCAGCTCCTCACGAATTGCAGCCGAGAGCGAACGCATCACAGCCTGACCCGGCCCGGACAGGCGCTTGTATTCCTCTTCCAGCATGTGGTCGGTGAACGGCAATGGAGTAAGCCCGAACACCTCCCGCACAGCACTGGCATTGGCGCCTCGGCTATCGGCCAGGGCCACCAGATAAAGCAACTCTTTGAGCAGGCTACGCGGCGCCTCATAGTGAGGGTTGGCCACAATCAGCTTCAGCTCTCGATCAAGACGAGAAAGCAATTGCTTGCGCGACTTACGCGGCAGCAATTGGCCGTCAGCCTGAGATTCGATGGCCGCACTGCCAATCCAGCACATACGCCCGCTGGGCTCCTCGACAAACAGCTTGCTCAGCCGCTCCATCGCACGCGCCATAAGCTTCAGACTGCCCTGCGGGTTCTGCTCGCGGATAAAGCCGAGCAGGCCAACCTGATACATATGCCGCAAACGCTTCGCTTCGGCTTGCTTGGCAGCACCATCGAGCGGCATTGAAGGCGTATGTGGGCGGGCCTGATCGAGACGCACACTGAAGAAGAAGCTCTCGGGCAAAGGTTGCTGCGAACCCGCCTGACGCAAATCATTGATCGCGGGCAGCAGTAGTTCAGGCATCTCCTGGCGATGCGCGTCGACACTTTCAAGGTAACGGCGCAACACGTGCAGGGCATTGCTCAGTGCCGCCAACTGCACATCCCGCTCTTCGCTGGCGCCGGCCGGAATATCGGTGGCCTGGTCGAGCACTTCTTGAGCCAGCAGTTCAGCGCCAGCCAATTCAACCAGATTGAGCGTGCCACGCACCTGGTGCAGACTCTCCACAGCCTGCTGCAGAAGGCTGCCGTTATGCCGCTCGGCAATGAACTGTTCGAGGCTCTGCTCAGCCTCTTCCATGGTGACGAACAGCTCGTCGCGCACCAGATTCAAGGATGTAGCGCCACTTACCATACGCATGGCACCTCACGATTGACGATGGACAACGCTGGGTGAGCCATCAGTCAGCGAACTCCGGCTTTTGCTTGGTCATATGCGCAGCCATGGCCAGGCGCAGGTCTTCGGACTGCAGCATCGCGGCATTCCAGGTAGCGATGTATTCGAGACCATCGTCGACACGGTGATCACGCATGTAGCGAATCATCTCTTTGGTGCCACGAATGGCGATTGGCGACTTGGCGGCAATCTCACCAGCCAGTTGCATGACGCCCGCCAACAAGGCTTCGTGATCCGTATAAACACGGTTGACCAAGCCAATACGAGCAGCCTCCTCGCCGTCGATGGTGCGCCCAGTAAAAGCCAGCTCACGCATCATGCCGTCGCCGATGATGCGTGGCAGGCGCTGCAGCGTACCGACATCAGCCGCCATGCCCATGTCGACTTCTTTGATGGAAAACTGAGCATCAACGCTGGCGTAGCGCATGTCACATGCACTGATCAGATCAATAGCACCGCCCAGGCAGTAGCCCTGAATCGCTGCCAGAACTGGCTTGCGGCAATTGTCCACGGCGTTGATCGAGGCCTGCAATTCGAGGATTTTGCGCCGTAGCGCATCAGCATTACGCCCAACATCCTTGCCCAACTGCGCTCCGACCGACGCCAGCAGCATCAAATCGATACCCGAAGAAAAATGCTTACCCGCGCCGGAGAGCACCACGACACGTACGGCATCTGTCGCGTCGACCCACTGAAAAACCTCGATGATTTCACGCCAAAAATCGGCGTTCATCGCATTGACCTTTTCTGGGCGATTGATCTGCACATGGGCGATTTTGTCCGCCAGATCGACGCGGAAAGCTTGGTAGTCGGACATGGCAGTCATCCTCGGTCACAGGCTAGGCAAGGGGCTAATTATTCGGGTTCGATAACCGCGCAACTATAGCAAGCACGCAATAAATGTCGATGCTTGCCACTGTGACGCAGGGCACGCCTGAGAAGTTAAGAACTGCTTTGAGTATCGTGAATAAGGAGTTGATCTGTCAGGAATCTTTTCCATACAGGTCAAACGCAAACTTACTCGATCAGGCAGTCAACGCAGTATTGACCATCCTCCACCTGCAAGCCATGAACGTCCATGTCGAAGCCCGGAAAAGCCTGATCGAATGTGCGCGCAAAACGCAGGTAGTCAAGAATCGCGCGAGTCTGTTGCGTAAACCGCTCCCCCGGCATGATCAATGGGATACCTGGCGGATAAGGCACCAGCATCACCGCCGCAATCCGCCCTTCCAAAGCTTCGACCGGCACCGACTCCACTTCGCCGCGCACCAGACGGTCATAGGCATCCGCCGGTTTGATCGCCACTTCTGGCAAGGCCGTGTACATGCTCTTGAGGGCTCTGGCGGTGGCATTGTCGCGATAGCAACCATGCAAGGCCGCACACAAATCGCGCAGCCCCATTGCCTGATAACGCACGCCATCGGCCTGAACGATCGAAGGCAGCACCTGACTCAGCGGCAGGTTGGCATCGTAACTGCGTTTGAACTCCAAAAGCTCGGCCAACAGTGTGCTCCACTTGCCCTTGGTAATGCCCATGGAAAACAGTACGAGGAATGAATACAGGCCCGTCTTCTCCACTACCAGCCCGCGCTCCCAGAGAAACTTGCTGACTACCGCAGCAGGAATGCCCTCCTGCGCCAGACGCCCAGCCGCAGTGAGCCCAGGCATCACCAGAGTCACCTTGACCGGATCGAGCAGCACGTAATCCTCGGCCACCTCGCCGAAACCGTGCCAGTCGGCGTTGGGCTCGAGCAGCCAGTCTGCGGTTGCGACGCCTTCGCCACCCTCACTCAGACCCGGCTGCCAAATGCTGAACCACCAATCATTCTCCGCTAGGTTACGCCTGACGTTAGCCAGTGCCCGCCGGAAGCTCAGCGCTTCGTCGAAGGTTTCTTGAATCAGCGAACGCCCGGCAGGGCCCTCCATCATCGCCGACGCAACATCCAGCGAGGCGATGATGCCGTACTGTGGCGAAGTGGAAATGTGCATCATGAATGCTTCGTTGAAGCGGTCACGGTCAAGCTGACGACGCCCGCCATCCTGCACATGGATCATCGAGGCTTGACTGAAGGCCGCCAGCAGCTTGTGCGTCGAATGGGTGCTGAATACCAGCGGCGTCTGCTCGCCACCTTCGGTGCCCATGCCATAGCGCCCGGCATAGAATTCATGAAACGCCGCATAGGCGTACCAGGCCTCATCGAAGTGCAGCACCTCGACGCTGTCGCCCAGCGTATGCTTGATCAGCTCGGCGTTGTAGCACAGGCCGTCGTAGGTGGAGTTGGTCACCACCGCCAGTTTGACCTTGGGCGCGCGGCCACGCGCCAACGGGCTGGCGTCGATCTTGGCCTGGATCGACTCCTTGCTGAACTCGGTAAGCGGAATCGGCCCGATGATGCCCAACTCATTGCGCTCTGGCGTCAGGTACAGCGGGATGGCGCCAGTCATGATGATCGAATGCAGGATCGATTTATGGCAGTTGCGATCCACCAGCACCAGATCGTCACGGCCAACCATCGAATGCCAGACGATCTTGTTCGCCGTCGAGGTGCCGTTGATCACGAAAAAGGTGTGATCGGCGCCGAAATTGCGCGCCGCGCGGGCTTCGGCCTCGGCCAGCGGGCCGGTGTGATCGAGCAGCGAGCCCAGTTCCGGCACCGAGACGGACAAGTCCGAACGCAGCGTGTTCTCGCCGAAGAACTGGTGAAAGGCCTGGCCCACCGGGCTCTTACGATAGGCCACGCCGCCGCCGTGACCTGGCGTATGCCAGGAGTAGTTGGACTGCGCGGTGTGCTGCACCAGCGCCTTGAAAAACGGCGGCAGCAAGCCGTCGAGGTAATTGTGCGCAGCACGCGCGACCTGCCGCGCCAGGAAGGAAACCGTGTCCTCGTAGAGATAGAGGATGCCACGCAGGTTGTTCAAATCGGCCATGGCTTCGGCCGGTGCGTTCTCGATGGTGACCTGTTCACCAAGTGCGAAGATCGGCAGTTGTGGCGCTCTAACCCGCGCAACGCGAATCAGCTCGACCATATCCTGCAACAGGCGACTGTTCTCACCGGCGCCTTCGGCGGCGACCAGAATGCAGGCCAGACCATGATGGGTCGAGGCGACGATACGCCCCTCGGTAGAGCTGGCGGTAGGCAGAATGTTGAAGCCGTCCTGCTCCAGCTCACGGGCAATGGCCCGCACGCGATCACCGGCGACCGTATCGGCCTTGATGTCACGATGGACGATAAGGACGGGAAATTTAAGGTCTTTGTACATGGCGACATCCTGAGCGGTGACAGACATGGCCTGTCTATCGAGTCAGGTTAGAGGCTCCCCTCGACAGACGGACCCCCTGATACATCAGGCTGTACGAAAAGATCGCAAATAAGCAGCTACAGGCGGCAGGCGGGCTCATCTACCCCGAGGTACGGGCTAACGAGGCTCTGGCTTTTACCTGAAGCCTGCAGCTTGCAGCCTTACTGCTCTTCCAATTGCGCCCACAATGCCGGGCCACCTGAGGATTTTTCGATGACTGCCAGGCGTGCGGCATGCGCTGCAAGTTCATCGGGACTGGCACGAATTACACGGCTACGCGCGCGGTTTGGATCGAGCCTGCGAATCGGCGTCGCCTGCTGACGACCGCTGCCATCGCCCTCACCTTCTTCACCGGCCAACGACAGATTGGTCTGCCCACCCGTCATCGCCAAGTAGACGTCGGCCAGAATTTCCGAGTCGAGCAAAGCGCCGTGCAGTTCGCGGTTGGAGTTGTCGACGCCGTAACGCTTGCATAGGGCATCCAGGCTATTGCGCTGCCCCGGATGACGCTCACGCGCCATCATCAGGGTGTCGAGCACGTTGCAATAATCGTTAACGTCGGCACGGTCACTCTGCCCCAGCAAAGCAAACTCGTTATTGATAAAGCCAACGTCGAACGCCGCGTTATGGATGATCAATTGGGCGTCTTTGATGAATTCGTAGAATTCATCAGCAACATCGCGGAAACGCGGCTTGTCAGCGACGTATTCATTGGTGATGCCGTGAACGGCGATGGCCCCTTCATCGATCTCGCGATCCGGGTTCAGGTAGACATGGAAATGTCGCCCGGTCAGACGCCGACCGAGCAGCTCGACACAGCCAATCTCGATGATGCGGTGGCCGTCGGTGACTGGCATACCGGTGGTTTCGGTATCCAGCACGACCCGTCTGATGACGCCGTTTTCTGTACTCACGCTCACACTCTCTCTTGAAACTCGGGGGCCGCTGCAGGCGGCATGTTACCGCAGCCCGACACGCGCCCCCAATGACTCACTGCCCGCGCACTTCGTCGACACCGCGGTTGGCCAGTTGATCGGCACGTTCGTTACCAGGGTGGCCGGTATGACCGCGCACCCACTGCCAAGTCACCTGATGACGATTCACCTCTTCGTCCAACTTGCGCCACAGGTCGGCATTCTTCACGGGTTCCTTCGATGCGGTTTTCCAACCACGCTTCTTCCAGTTAGGCATCCATTCCTGGATACCTTTCATCACGTATTGCGAATCGGTGACCAGCTTCACCGTGCATGGTCGAGTCAAAGCGACCAGCCCGGCGATCGCCGCCATCAGCTCCATACGATTGTTGGTAGTACTGGGGTCACCCCCCCACAATTCCTTCTCCGCGCCCTTGTAAACCAGCAGCGCGCCCCAGCCTCCAGGGCCAGGGTTGCCCTTGCAGGCACCATCGGTATAGATCACGACTTGATCGGCTTCAGACATTCACAGGCTCTGTACGGTATTGACCAGCGAGGGCACGGCACGATCAGTTATCGACATCCCGACGACTGATCTTGGCTACCGGCAATGGCAGCAGCTTGCCCATGGGCTCGCGTCGCGTTTGTCGCAGAGGGCGCAAACCGACCACCAGCTTGCGCGCTACCAATAGGTAGACCCCGGCGCCTGGCAGTTGCCAGGCATCGCCCCAGCGCTCCAAGCGCCTCAGCCGCATCTGCCAGGCGAGCGACGCGAGCGGCGGACGATAGCACCCGAAGCGGCGTTTCTCCAACGCGAAGCCCAGCAAGGCCAACCAGTCCACCACCCGATTCGGCGCGATGCAACGCGCCTGCTTGAGGCCGTCCTTAGCAAACAAATGCCGTGCCCCCCAAGCGCTCCACGGATGAATGCCCACCACCAGCAAATGCCCACCAGGTCTGACGCTGCGCGCAGCTTCACGCAGCAGCCCATGAGGCGAAAGACTGAAATCCAGGCCGTGCTGCAGCACCACCACATCGGCAGCATGCTCACCCAGCGGCCAGGACTGCTCTTCACACACGATCTGCACACCCGGCATAGGCGGGCCAAGCCTTACGTTATGCTGGATCTGCCCGGCTTTTGGCGGCCCCTCCGCAGCGGGCCCATAACTGACCAGATAACCGCCGAAGAAACGCGCCAGCTCCTGTTCAAGCAGGCACCGTTCCTCTTCCAGAAGGAGCTGCCCCAGCGGCCCGGCTAACCAACCGCGAGCATCATCCATAAGCGTTAACCACTGTGGGTCGGCCTGGACCGATGGCTGATCGCTCATCGCGATTCCTCCCTTACGGGTAATTGCACGGATTGCCTGAACGCAGGCATTAGCGTCGGCATTGTCTTGCAGCCAGGGTTGCCCTCAGGAGCTGCTCTTATAAGATGAACCTTTATTGACGGCTTAGCGACCCATGATGATCCAGATTGATGCCCTGCCCGCCTTCAGCGACAACTACCTCTGGCTGTTACAGGATGCCAGCACTTGCCGCTGCACGGTGGTCGACCCCGGTGATGCGGCCCCGGTTCTAGCTTGGCTTCAGGCGCACCCTGGCTGGCAACTGAGCGATATTCTCGTCACCCACCACCACTTCGACCACGTAGGCGGCGTTGCTGAACTCAAGCAGGCCACCGGCGCGCGGGTGCACGGCCCGGCCATGGAAAAAATCCCCGAGCGGGACGTCGACCTGATAGGCGGCGAAACCATCAAGGTGCTCGATCAGGATTTTCAAGTGATTGCGGTTCCCGGCCACACCCTCGGCCATATCGCCTACTACCAGGCCGACCTGAGCTTGCTGTTCTGTGGCGATACATTGTTCGCCGCTGGCTGCGGCAGACTCTTTGAAGGCACACCACAGCAAATGCATGCATCCTTGCAGCGCCTGGCTGCCTTGCCAGACACGACGCGGGTGTACTGCACTCATGAGTACACCCTGAACAACCTGCGCTTCGCTTGCGCAGCCGAACCTGGCAATGAGCAGATCAAGGCACGCCTGCAACAGGTCAGCGAGTGGAGGGAAGCGGGTCAAATCAGCCTGCCATCGACCGTCGCACTGGAAAAGTCCAGCAACCCCTTCCTGCGCACGGACGTGCCTGAAGTGATAGCAACGCTTGAGCAAAATGACAGCAAGCGTTATGACGATGCGTTAAGCGTGTTTGCCGGGCTGCGCGCCTGGAAGGATCGTTTCTAAGCGCCCTGCCCGCGCGCAACAACCTCCGTACAGGCTTTTTGATGTCATTTGCCACAATTCGAAATAGAGTCTGACGGCGATGTAAGTCACAAAAGCCTGGCGAAAACTTGACCACCCCCGGCCCGATTCCTAGAATCGCCCGACCTTTTGTTCGGGAAAAGCCTCTCACCCAATGCCTTTTACTAAGCGCAAGCCATTGAATATTAAGGCATTGGCGCAGAGTGCGCGGCTATCTGCGCTACTCTGCTGTGCAGCCCTTGCAGGTTGCCAGAGCCTTCCGCCACCAACCAGCGGTGACCGCAGCGCTGCCCAGCGCGCAATCGGACTTGAGCGCGAGCCGCAATGGCTGAACACCGATGCCCGCACGCACGAATACCGCGATATATGGGAGCGGCTGCGTGATGGTTATAAGTTGCAGGATGAAATCGGCACCAACCCACGCATCGAGCGCCAACGTCTTTGGTTCGCCAGTAACCCGCAGCATGTCGACACCGTCAGTGAACGCGCAGCACCTTACATTCACTACATCGTCGAACGCCTGGCTGAGCGTGATATGCCAATGGAACTGGCTTTGCTCCCAGTCATCGAGAGTGCCTACGACCCGCAAGCCTACTCTCCCGCTCAAGCGGTGGGTCTGTGGCAGTTCATCCCATCTACTGGCCGCAACTACAACCTGCGCCAAACCAACTGGTATGACGGCAGACGTGATGTAACCGCCTCCACGCGGGCCGCGCTGGATTATCTAAGCCGTCTGCATGAGATGTTCAACGGCGACTGGCTGCTGGCACTGGCGGCTTACAACGCTGGCGAAGGTCGGGTCAGCCGCGCCATCGAACGTAACGAGAAGCTGGGCCTACCCAGCGATTACTGGAACCTCTCGCTGCCCAAGGAAACCGAAGAATACGTGCCCAAGCTGCTGGCGCTGTCTCAGGTCATCATGACACCTGAAGCCTATGGCGTAACCTTGGCCCCCATTGCCAACGAGCCCTACTTCGAACAAATCGCAATCAAGCAACACATGGATCTGTCGCGCCTGGCGCAACTGGCCAATCTCGACGAAAGCGAACTGCTGCAGCTAAATCCTGCCTACAAGCGCGGCATCACCCTAGACGGCCCACAGCATCTGCTGATTCCCACCGAAAAGGCCGAGATGTTCAACGCCAATCTGGCCATGATGAAGCCCCAGGATCTGGTCGACTGGCAAACTTATCAGGTGCGCGCCGGCGATAGCCTGCACAGCATTGCCAACCGCTACCATCTGAGCGTGGACATGCTGCGCGAAGTCAATCAGTTAGCCGGCAATCGACTCAGCATTGGTCAGGAACTGACCATTCCAGCCAAGCCAGGCGCTCAGCCGAGCGAGCCGCTTTATCAGCGTGCGCTCGCCCAGAGCACCGACAACCGCAGCAGCGCACGCACCTACAAGGTCAAACAAGGTGACAACCTTTGGCAGATTGCCCGTGACAACCAGGTTTCGGTGCAAGAGCTGCAGCGCTGGAACAAACTGCAGGGTCACGCGCTCACGGTTGGCCAAACCCTACGCATGGGGTCAGCTCCGGCACTGGCTAGCAGTAACGAAAAACGCACGAGCAACCCCAGTCGCGACAAAGCCACCTACTACCGCGTCAAAAAGGGCGACTCGCTCTACGTCATCGCCAAGCGTTTCAATATCGATACCAAAACTCTGCAGAGCTGGAATCGCCTGGAAAGCCATGCCCTGCAACCTGGCCAGATGCTGACGCTTTACCTTCCCTGAGATTCAGCGTCGGCTCAGCGCCCCCAGGCAACGCCCGGCCAGCAAGGTGAAGCGTTGAAACGCCACGAACTGCTCATGCCGCAGCGCTCGCCCTGAGACGCGGCAGTCACCATACAGCACGCCAACTTCCCGATTACCGGCCATCAGTGGGGCGATGAAGAACATGCCCGTACCGAGGCTCTGCCGAATGGGCAAGGTCACCAGCTCGTTGAGGCTGTAGGTAGCGGGCACCCCCATCCAGATAGCCTCGCGATGACGCAGTGCGTAACTGAAGATGTGTGGCTGCTCCGCCTGCACGGCCGGCAAGATGAACTCGCTCAGCCATTGCTCGGCCTGCTCACCAACAACGCGCTTGGCCTTGAAAAAACGCTGTTCATCGGCCAATACGGCAAGCATCACGCGCTCCAGACCAGCGCCACGGTGCAAACCTTTGAGCAAAGTTTCAAGGATGAGGCCAACATCACCACGCTGATTGGCCATTAACCCCAGATCCTGCAACGCCTGCTGCATCACCAGCAAATCTGGCTGCAACAGGCTCGCCTTGCGCATCTGCTGCTGCCCAAGAACCTGCTCGGGATCGGTACTGGGAATGAGCCGACACAACTTTCCGGCGCCGAATGTCGAAGCCACCTTGACCGCCTCATCGGCACTGGCCAGCACCTGCTGTAAGGCCTCTTCGGCCGTCAGCCCAACAAAAGGCGCAACCTTGGCCAGCACGTCTTCCATAGCGGGCGCCCCCCAACCCTGCAAAGCCGCTTCGCTGATTTTGACGCCCAACTGAACAGCCTTCAGCGCCGGATCGGCATGGCTGCTGCCGCCATGCGCAAGACTGACCAATTCACCAAGCCCCCAGTTTTTCGCCAACCCCTGAGTCAATTGCCTGAAACTGGTGCCCAGCACCTCGCGCACGACTTCGTCTTGCTCCACTCCCGGCGCCTCAAGTGCAAGCGTTAGCTCGTCGACCTGCCCCCCGCCGCAACTCCAGAAAGCCAGCTCACCAAGATGGTGAAGCAGCGCCGCGATAAACACCTCTTCGGCATGGCTACCGAGCACATAACTGCCCAAATTGCGCGCCTGCACGGCGGCATGGAACGAACGCGCCAGTAACTCCAGCAATTGCTGACGCGGCGCATAAGTCAGTAAGCCGTCAATCAGGCTTACCGACAGGCTGATCAGGCGCACGTTGTCAAAGCCAATCAGCACGATAGCCCGCGAGATGGTTCGAATGCTTTCTTGAGATGGGTTGTAATAAACACTGTTAGCAACGCGTAGCACCTTGGACGTGAGCGTCGCATCACGCAATAAGATGTCGGCAAGTTGCTGAACGGAGGCATCACTCTGCTGAGACAGGTGCTGCAAATCACGGACAACGGAAGTTAGCGCAGGTAGTTCGGCTTGGCTCAGACGGTCGATCCATGACTGCATACCATGAGTGCGTTCGACCAAGTTGGCATCCTCATCGTTTTTCTCAAGTGTATGCCAAAGTGCCGCTATCGCGAGTCTGCTTCAGGCATACACCGCTCATTGCTCTGTCAGCGGTCGCAAACGCCACTCTTTTTCCTGTCAGGACAAGCTGTTACTGTACCGAGCTAGAAGCCCAAAAGCCGCGAAGGATCGGATTTCCCCCCGATGCGTTTTCTCTCCCTACTGTTTCTCAGCGTGGTCTTGAGCCTTCCCGCCTATGCGGCCATCAGCGAAAGCCACGGCTATGCGCAGTTCGGTGCACTCAAATACCCGGCCAGTTTCACCCATTTCGACTGGGTCAACCCAGAAGCGCCGAAAGGCGGCACTCTGCGGGTCATGGCGTCCGGCACCTTCGACACGCTTAACCCCTACACGCTCAAAGGCAGCAGCCCTGTCTCCACTGCACACTTCCTGCAGTACGGGGTCAACGAGTTGAATGAGCCGTTAATGGTGGGTACCGGCTCTTATGATCCATCCGGCGACGAACCGGCATCGAGTTATGGATTGATCGCCAAGAGCGTCGAATACAGCGAGGATCGTAGCTGGGTCGTATTCAACTTGCGGCCCGAGGCCCGCTTTCATGATGGCAAGCCAATCACCGCTTATGACGTGGCGTTCTCCTACCGGCTGCTGCGCAGCGAGGGCCACCCGCAGTACCGCACCAACCTTCAGGAAGTCAAACGCGTCGACATCCTCAATCGCCACCGCATTCGTTTTGTCTTCAAACGCGTGGGCAATCCACTGCTAATCCTGCGTCTGGGCGAAATGCCAGTGCTGCCTCAGCACTATTGGAAAGGTCGCGATTTCAAAGCCACTACCTTCGAACCACCACTGGGCAGTGGCCCTTACCGTATCACTCAGGTGGTTCCAGGGCGCAGCCTGGTCTTCGAGCGAGTCAAAAACTGGTGGGGTAAAGATCTACCCGTCAATCGCGGCAAGTACAACTTTGACCGCGTCGAGGTGGAGTTCTACCGCGACAACAATGTGGCTTTCGAAGCATTCAAGGCCGGTGAATTTGATTTTTACATCGAAAACCAGGCCAAGAACTGGGCCAATGGTTACCGCTTCCCTGCCATCGCGCGTGGCGATGTGATTCGCGCCGAAATCCCACACCAAATACCGACACAAACCCAGGCATTGTTCATGAACACACGCCGCGCGCTGTTTAGCGACCGACGTGTACGTGAAGCGCTGGGTTTGATGTTCGACTTCCAATGGACCAACCGCGCACTGTTCAATAATTCCTACGTGCGGGCAGCCAGCTATTACCCCAATAGCGAATTTTCCGCGACCGGTAAGCCCGAAGGCGCCGAGTGGTTGCTGCTCTCACCGCATAGAGACGAGTTGCCAGCACAGCTATTTACCCAGGCGCCCACTCAACCGATGACCGATGGCCGCGGCATCCCGCGTGAAACCCTGCGCCGCGCACTCAGCTTGCTGGCAGAGGCCGGCTGGAAGCCTGTTGGCCAGGAACTACGCAACGCCCGCGGCGAACGCCTCGAATTCGAGATCATGCTGGTCAACCCCAGCCTCGAACGCATCCTCCAACCCTACACCGCCAACCTGGCCAGCATCGGCATCAACGCCAACCTGCGCACCGTCGACCGCGCCCAATACAAACAGCGCCTCGATCAGTACGACTACGACATGATCCTGCTGACCCTGCCACAAACCCTGAGCCCAGGCCTGGAGCAACGACTGTATTTCCACTCCAGCCAGGTTGATGTGCGCGGTGGCAAGAATTACGCAGGCGTCAACAACCCGGTGGTGGACGAAATGATCGACCGCCTGCTGTCTGCACAAACCCGCGACGAGCAGATCGCCGCCACCCGCACACTGGATCGCGTGCTGCTCTGGCAGTACTACAGCATCCCTAACTGGTACATCAATTATCACCGCCTGGCGTACCGCAACCGGTTCGCCTTCGTCACCACGCCGCCCTATACCCTGGGCCTGCGTACCTGGTGGCTGAAGCCCTCGGAGAACGCCCGATGACAAACCCGCTGCGCAGCTTCCTGCTTCACGGCAGCAGCCTTATTCTGCTCGGCCTGTCCAGCCTTGCCTTCGCCGCGCCTCAGCACGCCGTCACGCTGTACGACGAGGCCCCGAAGTATCCAGCCAACTTCAAGCACTTCGAATACGCCAACCCCGACGCCCCCAAAGGCGGCACCTTCCGCCAGGCCGGGTTCGGTGGTTTTGACAGCCTCAACCCCTTCATCAACAAAGGCGTGCCTGCCGACGACATCGGCCTGATCTATGACACATTGACCGTGCAGAGTCTGGATGAACCCTTCACCGCATATGGACTGATCGCCGACACGATCGAAAAAGCTCCCGACAACGCCTGGGTGCGCTTTCACCTGCGTAGCACAGCTCGTTTTCACGATGGCACGCCCATCACCGCCAAGGACGTGAAATTCAGCTTCGACACGTTGATGAAGAAAGGCACACCCATGTACCGCGGTTACTACGCCGACGTCGAACGGGTCGAAATCGAGTCTGCACGCAGCGTGCGCTTCATCTTCAAGCATGCAGGCAATCGAGAGTTACCTCTGATTCTTGGCCAATTGCCCGTTCTGCCAGAGCACTGGTGGAATGCCCTCGACGACAGCCAGGCCGAGCAGCAGCCACTGCTCGGTGATGAGCGCATCAGTGCCGCGATCCAACCTGAGGAAGAAGGTCATGCGATCATCGTGCGCCTGCAGGATGAGCCGCACCTGGAAGATGGCAAGCGGCTCGATCTGGACACACTACGTCGCAATCTGCAGGTCGCCATCGAGAGCGCTAGCCAGAGCAAATCCCCTCTGACGGCAATTACCGATATCGACGATGCAGACACGCACAGCCTGCGCTTGAAGCTGCGCCACCCTGCCAATGACTTGCTGATTGAAGCGCTGCGCCAGCTCCGCGTGCTGCCGCTCAAGCGCGACTTCAGCAAAGGCAACCTGGAAGTCCCTCTGGGCAGCGGCCCCTATAAGGTCAGTGACGTTCAGGCCGGGCGCAGCATCCGCTACGAGCGCGTTCCAGACTGGTGGGGCAAGGACCTACCAGTCAGCCGCGGTTTCTACAACTTCAACAGTATCCATATCGACTACTACCGCGATAACACGGTCGCGCTTGAGGCACTCAAAGCCGGACAGTTCGATTACTGGCTGGAAATGAGCGCAAAAAACTGGGCCAGTGCCTACAGCACCCCCGCTGTGGCCAACGGTCAGTTGATCAAGGAAGAAATACAGAACCACAACCCCACCGGCATGCAGGGCTTCATCTTCAACACACGCAAACCGATCTTTCAGGATCGCCGAGTACGTGAAGCGCTGGGTCTGCTATTTGACTTCGAATGGGCCAACAAGCGCTTGTTCAATGGTGCCTACACACGCACACGCAGCTACTTCGACAACTCCGAGCTGGCCTCCAGCGGCCTGCCGAGTGAGGCCGAACAGGCAATACTCGAACCGCTGCGTGGCAAAATCCCCGCCGAGGTGTTCAACGAGGAGTTTCGCGTGCCGCAAACCGACGGCAGCGGCATCATCCGCGAGCAACAGCGCCGCGCCTATCAACTCCTGCAGCAGGCCGGCTGGCGCATCGATGGCGACCGCATGCTTGATGCCAATGGTCAACCGGTAAGTTTCGAGTTTCTTCTGGCGCAGGCTGAGTTCGAGCGCGTACTGCTGCCCTTCAAACGCAACCTGGCTGATCTGGGGATCGATATGGTCATCCGCCGCGTTGACGTTTCGCAGTACATCAACCGCCTGCGCTCACGCGACTACGACATGATCGTTGGCGGCTTTGGCCAGTCCAACTCTCCGGGTAACGAGCAGCGCGAATATTGGCACTCCTCCAGCGCGGACAACCCTGGCAGCCGCAATTTCATTGGTCTGAAGGACGCAGCCGTGGATCAGTTAGTCGAGGGATTGATCAACGCTGATTCGCGGCAAAGCCTGATCGAGCATACCCGTGCCCTGGATCGCGTGCTGCTGTGGGGCTACTACGTGATTCCCAACTGGCATATCAAAACCTGGCGCGTGGCCTACTGGAACCGCTTCGAGCACCCGAAAGTGACGCCGCTCTACGATATCGGCCAAAACACCTGGTGGGTACGCCAAGACATACCCGCACAACCGGCCGACACGGAGGCGACGCAATAACATGTTGGCCTATATCCTGCGCCGTTTACTGCTGATCATCCCAACCCTATTCGGCATTCTGGTGATCAACTTCATCATCATCCAGGCGGCCCCTGGCGGCCCAGTGGAGCAGATGATCGCCAAACTTGAGGGTTTTGATGGCGCCACTAGCCGCATCGCCGGTGGCGGCGCCGAAGTCTCGGTGGCTGGCTCCGACTACCGTGGCGCGCAAGGCCTGGACCCGAAACTGATCGAGGAAATCAAGAAGATGTACGGCTTCGACAAATCGGCGCCGGAACGCTTCTGGATCATGCTCAACAACTACTTGCACCTGGATTTCGGCTCCAGTTTCTTCCGCGACGCCAAGGTCATCGACCTGATCATCGAGAAGATGCCGGTGTCCATCTCCCTGGGCCTGTGGAGCACCCTGATCATGTACCTGGTGTCGATCCCGTTGGGCATCGCCAAGGCCACCCGGCATGGCAGCGCTTTCGACGTCTGGACCAGTTCAGCCATCATCATCGGCTACGCCATCCCAGCCTTCCTCTTCGCCATCCTGCTGATCGTACTGTTCGCCGGCGGCAGCTATTGGGACTGGTTTCCGCTACGTGGGCTGACCTCCAACAACTTCGACGAGCTTAGCCTGGGCGGCAAGATTCTCGATTACCTCTGGCATCTGGTGTTGCCAGTGACAGCACTGGTGATTGGCAACTTCGCCACGCTGACCCTGCTGACCAAGAACAGCTTCCTCGACGAGATCGGTAAACAATACGTGACCACCGCACGCGCCAAGGGCCTGAACAACCGGCGCGTGCTCTACGGGCATGTGTTCCGTAACGCCATGCTGCTGATCATCGCCGGCTTCCCGGCAGCTTTTATCGGCATCTTCTTCACCGGTTCCCTGCTGATCGAAGTCATCTTTTCCCTCGACGGCCTGGGCCTGATGAGCTTTGAGGCGGCGATCAACCGCGACTACCCAGTGGTGTTCGGCACCCTGTTCATCTTCACCTTGCTAGGGCTGGTCGTGAAACTGATCGGTGATATCACTTACACCCTGGTCGATCCACGCATCGACTTCGAAAGCCGGGAGGGTTGAGATATGAAATTATCGCCGCTCAACCAGCGCCGCTTCGAGCGCTTTAAAGCCCACAAACGTGGCTGGTGGTCACTTTGGTTATTTCTGATCTTGTTCGTCTTCAGCCTCGGCGCTGAACTGATCGCCAATGACAAACCACTGGCGGTACGTTATGACGGGCAGTGGTACTTCCCGGTGCTCAAGCGCTACCCGGAGACAGTCTTCGGTGGCGAATTTCCCCTGCAGGCCAACTACAAAAGCCCCTACATCCAGGAGCTGATCGCGGCCAAAGAAGGCTGGATGATCTGGCCGCCGATTCCCTTCAGCTACTCAAGCATTAACTACGACCTGCAGGTTCCGGCACCCGCACCACCTTCGCCACAGAATTGGCTAGGCACCGATGATCAGGGGCGCGACGTCTTGGCACGCGTGATCTACGGGTTCCGCATCTCGGTGCTATTTGCTCTGACGCTAACGCTGGCCAGCTCGGTGATCGGCGTAATTGCCGGTGCCCTGCAGGGTTTCTACGGCGGCTGGGTAGACCTGATCGGCCAGCGCTTTCTGGAGATCTGGTCGGGCCTGCCAGTGCTTTATCTGCTGATCATCCTCGCCAGCTTCGTGCAGCCGAACTTCTGGTGGCTGCTGGGCATCATGCTGCTGTTTTCCTGGATGAGCCTGGTCGACGTAGTACGCGCCGAGTTCCTCCGTGGCCGCAATCTGGAGTACGTGCGCGCAGCCCGCGCGCTGGGCATGAGCAACGGCGCCATCATGTTCCGCCATATTCTGCCCAATGCCATGGTTTCGACCATGACCTTCATGCCCTTCATCCTCACCGGCGCCATCGGCACCCTCACTGCCCTGGATTTCCTCGGCTTTGGCCTACCGCCTGGCGCGCCGTCACTCGGCGAGTTAGTCGCTCAGGGCAAGAGCAATCTGCAGGCACCCTGGCTGGGCATCAGCGCCTTCGCTGTGCTGGCGATCATGCTGAGCCTGCTGGTGTTCATCGGCGAAGCTGCCCGCGATGCTTTCGATCCAAGGAAATGACATGAGCCAACCTGAAACCCTGCTGCAGGTTCGCGACCTGGCCGTCGAATTCGTAACCGGCGAGCACGCCCAACGGGTCGTGGAAAACGTCAGCTTTGAGATCCGCAAAGGCGAAACCCTGGCCCTGGTCGGCGAGAGCGGCTCGGGCAAATCGGTCACCGCGCACTCCATCCTGCGCCTGCTGCCCTACCCGCTCGCCCGTCACCCAGTCGGCAGCATCGACTATGCTGGCGAGGATCTGCTCAAACTGAGCGAGGGTCGCTTGCGTGGCATCCGTGGTAACCGCATTGCCATGGTATTCCAGGAGCCGATGACCTCGCTCAATCCGCTGCACAGCATCGAGAAGCAGATCAACGAGGTGCTGGCCCTGCACAAAGGGCTGCGCGGCAAGGCCGCCAGCGCACGCACGCTGGAGCTACTGGAACTGGTCGGCATCCCTGAACCGAAGAAACGCCTCAAGGCCTACCCGCATGAGCTTTCCGGCGGCCAACGCCAACGTGTAATGATCGCCATGGCGCTGGCCAACGAGCCGGAATTATTAATCGCTGACGAGCCGACCACTGCGCTGGACGTCACCGTGCAACTGAAAATCCTCGAGCTACTCAAGGATCTACAGGCCCGTCTGGGCATGTCGTTGCTGCTGATCAGCCACGATCTGAACCTGGTGCGAAGAATTGCGCATCGAGTATGTGTCATGCAGCGCGGTCGCATCGTCGAACAAGCGTCGTGTGAACAATTGTTCCAAGCTCCGCAGCATCCCTATACCCAGGAGCTGCTGGGTGCCGAGCCTAGCGGCGAGCCTGCAGCCAACCCAGCAGGTGAAACTATGCTGGCGGTCGATGATCTGCGTGTCTGGTTCCCGATCAAAAAGGGCCTGCTACGCAGAACCGTCGATCATGTGAAGGCTGTGGACGGCATCAACTTCACCCTACCCCAGGGTCAGACCCTGGGTATAGTCGGTGAGAGTGGTTCCGGTAAATCCACGCTGGGCATGGCAATCCTCAGGCTACTGAGTAGCCGCGGAGATATTCGTTTTCAGGGCCAGCAGTTGCAGGGGCTGTCGCAAAAAGAGGTGCGCCCTCTACGACGGCAGATGCAGGTAGTGTTTCAGGATCCGTTCGGTAGTCTTAGCCCACGCATGTCGGTGGCTCAGATCATCGGCGAAGGCCTGCGCATCCATGGCATCGGTACTGACGCGCAACAGGAACAAGCGATCATCGACGCACTTCTGGAGGTAGGGCTGGATCCGCAAACGCGGCACCGCTACCCCCATGAGTTTTCAGGCGGGCAACGGCAGCGGATTGCCATTGCTCGGGCACTGGTGTTGAAACCGGCGCTGATCCTACTGGACGAGCCCACTTCGGCGCTCGACCGCACGGTTCAACGCCAAGTGGTGGAACTGTTGCGCGGCTTACAAGCCAAGTACAACCTGACCTATCTGTTTATCAGCCATGACCTGGCGGTAGTCAGAGCGCTGAGTCACCAGTTGATGGTGGTCAAGCAGGGCCAGGTAGTCGAACACGGCTCGGCAGACGCGATTTTCAAATCACCACAGCACCCTTATACGCAGCAACTGCTGGAAGCTGCCTTTTTGGCTCCAGCAGTTGCTCACTGATCCTTGAAACAGGAAGAGGAATAGCACAATGGGTTTTCTAACCGGTAAGCGCGTACTCATCGTTGGCGTAGCCAGCAAACTGTCCATCGCCTCGGGCATCGCCGCAGCGATGCACCGCGAAGGTGCCGAGCTGGCCTTCACCTATCAGAACGAAAAGCTCAAGGGCCGCGTCGAAGAATTCGCTGCAGGCTGGGGCTCCAGCGCCGACCTGTGCTTCCCTTGCGATGTGGCCAACGACGAAGAAATCGCCGCTGTGTTCGAAGCGCTGAGCAAGAAGTGGGACGGCCTGGACTGCATCGTTCACTCGGTGGGTTTTGCTCCAGGTGATCAACTCAACGGCGATTTCACCGACGTCACCACCCGTGAAGGCTTCAAGATCGCTCACGACATCAGCGCCTACAGCTTCGTCGCCCTGGCCAAGGCAGGTCGCGAGATGATGAAAGGCCGCAACGGCAGCCTGCTCACCCTCTCCTACCTGGGTGCCGAGCGCACCATGCCCAACTACAACGTCATGGGTATGGCCAAGGCCAGCCTGGAAGCAGGCGTACGTTATCTGGCAGGCAGCCTTGGCCCGGAAGGCACTCGCGTCAACGCCATCTCCGCCGGTCCGATCCGCACCCTGGCCGCCAGCGGCATCGCCAGCTTCCGCAAGATGCTCGCCGCCAACGAGCGTCAGACCCCGCTGCGCCGCAACGTCACCATCGAAGAAGTCGGCAACGCCGGGGCCTTCCTCTGCTCCGACCTTGCCTCCGGCGTCAGCGGTGAAATCATGTACGTCGACGGCGGTTTCAACACCACCGCGATGGGCCCGATGGAAGAGTAATTTCTCCGAGCCAATAAAAAACCCGCACAAAGTGCGGGTTTTTTATTGTTTGCATCGACGCCTCGGGGAGACACCGCGCCTTCGATCAGAAGCGCTCGATGTCAGCCTTGGCCTGCAGCTCTTTGCGGTAAGCCGCGAAATCTTGCTGACCTTCACGCGACGCCAAGAAGTTGCGATACGTTGCCAAATCCTCAGCGCTCAGTGCCGCCTCAGGGACGCTGACGCCATCGAGACGCAGCACCACGTAATCACCATTGTTGAGCACGACACCGGCATAGGAAGGCGCATTCTTGGACTCCGGCTTAGGCATGCGGAACAGCGCCTGCAACACCTTGGGCTCAATGCCGTCCTGGCTGCGAGTGACAGCCTCTTGCACCGACCAGTCCTTGCTATCGCCCTTACCTGCTTTGGCCTCGGCAAGAAGACGCTCACCCTCGGCCTTGGCTTCAGCAGTCGCACGCTCCTGCTGCAAATGACCGCGAATACTTTCGGCAACCTGCTCCAGAGGCAATTGCTCAGGCTGGAGATGCTGCTTGGCGCGGACCACTACGACAGTGTTCGGATCAAGCTCAATGGTAGAGCTGTTATTACCGTCTTCCAGCACTTCCGGGCTGAAAGCAGCTTGCAGTACCTGGCGATTTGCCGTGATCCCACTGGCCCCACCCTCTCGACCAAACGGCTCGGTGACTTTGACCTGCAACCCCAAATCCTGGGCTGGCTGAGCCAGGTCCGAAGCTTCGAACGCTGCATCCTCAAGTTGCTTGCTCACCTCCACGAAGCGCTGCTCGACCTGCTGAGCCTTGTAATCACGAGCCAGTTTATCTTTGAGGCTATCAAAGCTAGGTACTTCGGGCGCTTGAACCCCTAAAAGCTTGATCAAGTGCCAGCCGAACTCACTGCGCACAGGCTCAGAGACCTGATCAGGCTTGAGCGCATACAGGGCCTGTTCGAAAGCTGGATCGTAGACACCAGGGCCTGCATAGCCAAGGTCACCACCATTAGCAGCAGAACCCGGATCCTGAGAAAACTCCTTGGCTAATGCCGCAAAGTCTTCACCAGCATCGACACGCGCCTTGATTTCTTCGATTTTCTTCTTCGCCGCGTCGTCATCGCCTTCTATCAGGATATGCGCTGCTTGGCGCTGCTCAGCGAGATTGGCAATTTCACTCTGATAGAGCGGCTGCAGTTCTTCATCGGTCACATTGACCGAATCAAAGAGGCTGTCCTTATCTAGCTGAACGTACTCCAGCACAACCTGCTCAGGACTCATGAAGTCAGCGGCATGCTCGTCATAGTAGGACTTCACATCCTCATCGCTAACCTTCATCGCAGCGCTATCAGCCTTGATCACGAGGCTAGCGAAATCGCGCGTCTGACGCTCCAGGTTGGCGAATGCACGCGCCTGATCTTCGGTTACGAAACTACTCGCGCCCAGCCCTGCACGCAGTTGCCCGATCAGCATTTCCTCTTCAAGCATCTCGCGGAATTGCAGGCGCGTATAGCCCATCTGGCGGATGACCTGATCGAAACGCGCAGGATCGAAACGCCCCTCGGTCTGGAACTCTGGTGTTTGCAAGATGACCTGATCCAGCGCCGGTTGCGAGAAGGCAAACCCAGCATCATGAGCCCCCTGCAGCAGCAGCTTACGATCGATCAGCCCCTTGAGCGAAGCCTCACGCAGCAGCCTCTCATCGAGTTGCGATGCATCGAAATCACGCCCCAATTGCTGCAAGAGTTGACGGCGCTGCATCTCAACCGCCTGCCCCAGCTCATTGAGCGTAATGGTGTCGCCGTTGACTTCCGCGGCGTTGTTACGGTTGCTGGCACCCGTAACAATGGCTTCAAAGCCAGTAAAGGCCATCAGCATCACGATGAGGCCGATAATGATTTTGGCAATCCAACCGCGTGAATTGTCCCTGATATTTTGCAGCATGCTTCCCCCAGAGCGACCGTACAAAATCACCAGCCGCGCAGTGTGGGTAATGTCCAGATATAAGAAAGGCGCATCCATGGATGCGCCTTCTCGTAACGTGCCGAAGTGATTGCTGGGGCGTCGACGACGCCCGGCTCCGCCTTCAGGCGATTACCTGACAAGTAGCCAGATAACGAGGCAAACCAGAAGACGCTTAGTTGACGGCGTCCTTCAGAGCTTTACCAGCTTTGAAACCCGGGATCTTGGCAGCAGCGATGCTGATTGGATTGCCGGTCTGCGGGTTACGGCCGGTGCGAGCAGCGCGCTCTTTTACAGCGAAGGTACCGAAACCAACCAGTACGACGGAGTCACCAGCCTTCAGAGCGCCAGTGACGGATTCAATCACTGCATCCAGCGCGCGGCCAGCAACAGCTTTCGGGATATCAGCAGATGCAGCGATAGCATCGATCAGTTCCGACTTGTTCACTCTAAGTCCCCTTATTTCTGTTGAGTTTGTTTCTGATTTTTAGTGTAAGCAAAGCGGGCGCTGGATGGCCTGCTGACACAATAAGAGCCGCTTTATAACAAGGGCTCAAAAATTGTGTCAAGGAAGCCACCCGACTAATGCGTGCTGATTCGCTCCTTGGAATCAGACTCGCGCTTGTCATCCGTTGCAACTATCTCGGGAGCCGCATCGGGCAAGGGCTCCGGCGCGTATTGCAGCGCAATTTGCAGGACCTCGTCAATCCATTTAACCGGTTTAATCTGCAGGTCTTGCTTAATATTTTCTGGGATTTCTTTCAGATCTCGCACATTTTCTTCGGGGATGATCACAGTTTTGATTCCCCCTCTGTGAGCGGCCAGAAGTTTCTCCTTGAGCCCCCCAATGGCCAGCACTTGACCACGCAGAGTGATCTCGCCCGTCATAGCAACATCAGCACGAACAGGAATCTGCGTTAGCGCAGATACCAAAGCCGTGCACAACCCGATACCTGCACTCGGACCATCCTTGGGTGTAGCACCTTCAGGCATATGGATGTGAACGTCGCGCTTCTCGTTGAAGTCTGCAGGGATACCTAAGCTCTTTGCACGACTACGCACGACCGTCATCGCCGCCGTCATCGACTCGGCCATGACATCACCCAGTGAGCCGGTCTTGATCAAATTGCCCTTACCAGGCACCACGGCTGTCTCGATCGTAAGCAGCTCACCACCAACCTGCGTCCAGGCCAGGCCTGTTACCTGACCGATCTGATCCTGCTGCTCAGCCAGCCCATAGCGATGCTTACGCACCCCCAGGAAGTGCTCAAGCGAGTCCGCTGTCACGATGACCTGGAAGCGCTTATCGCTGATGTGCTCTTTGACTGCTTTGCGGCACACCTTGGCGATTTGCCGCTCCAGACTACGCACGCCCGCCTCACGGGTGTAGTAACGAATGATGTCGCGAATCGCAGCCTCTTCAAACTCCAGCTCACCTTTCTTCAGCCCATTGGCCTTGATCTGCTTGGGAGCCAAATATTTGGTGGCGATGTTGACCTTTTCGTCCTCGGTGTAACCCGGCAGGCGGATAATTTCCATGCGATCTAGCAGCGGCCCAGGAATGTTCATCGAGTTGGCCGTGCAAAGGAACATCACATCCGAGAGGTCGTAATCGACCTCAAGGTAGTGGTCATTGAAGTTGTGATTCTGCTCTGGATCGAGCACTTCAAGCAGCGCAGAAGCAGGATCGCCGCGCATGTCTTGGCCCATCTTGTCGATCTCATCGAGCAAAAACAGCGGATTGCGCACGCCTACCTTGGTCATTTTCTGGATCAAACGACCAGGCATCGAACCAATGTAGGTACGGCGGTGGCCACGAATCTCCGCTTCGTCACGCACGCCGCCCAGCGCCATACGCACAAACTTGCGATTGGTTGCTGTAGCGATGGACTCGGCCAGCGAGGTTTTGCCCACACCAGGCGGGCCAACCAGACACAGCACCGGCCCCTTGAGCTTCTTCACGCGCTTCTGCACGGCGAGGTACTCAAGGATGCGCTCCTTAACCTCCTCCAAACCGTAATGGTCGGCATCAAGGATGCTCTCGGCGCGCCCCAGATCAAGGCGCACCTTGCTCTCTGCCTTCCACGGCACGTTCACCAACCAATCGATGTAGGAGCGCACCACAGTAGCCTCAGCCGACATCGGTGACATCTGCTTGAGCTTATTCAGCTCCGCATTGGCCTTGATCAGCGCCTCCTTGGACAAACCAGCGTTATCGATGCGCTTGCGCAATTCATCCAGCTCGTTGTGCCCCTCGTCGATGTCACCCAGCTCTTTCTGAATGGCCTTCATCTGCTCATTCAGGTAGTACTCACGCTGGCTGCGCTCCATCTGTTTCTTCACGCGACCACGGATACGCTTCTCGACCTGCAGCAAGTCGATCTCGGCGTCCAGAAGCGCCAGGACGTGCTCAACCCGTGCAGATAGGCCGGTAATTTCGAGAATTTCCTGCTTCTGTTCGATCTTCAAGGCCATGTGAGCAGCCATGGTATCGACCAAACGGCTGGGTTCGTCGATGCTGTTGAGCGAGGACAACACCTCCGCCGGCACCTTCTTGCCCAACTGCACGTATTGCTCGAACTGGCTCAGCAGGCTACGAGTAAAGACTTCTGACTCTCGTTCGGCAGTTTCACCCTCTTCGATTAGTTGCACCTCTGTACGACAGTGCTCCTCGACCTCGAAAATTCGTTCAATGGCACCACGCTGCTCACCCTCGACCAGCACCTTGACAGTGCCATCGGGCAACTTGAGTAACTGCAATACAGTGGCAACTGTGCCCACGCGATACAGATCCTGCTCGCTTGGATCGTCCACCGCCGGATTCTTCTGGGCCACCAGCAGAATCTGCTTGTCGCCCGTCATCGCTGCCTCAAGGGCCTCGATGGATTTCTCGCGCCCGACGAAAAGCGGGATGACCATGTGTGGATAAACCACTACATCGCGCAATGGCAGGAGAGGCAATTCGATGGTTGTCTTCATGATTTCGGCTCAGCGGCGGCCCTAAGGCCGTGAACAGGCGGGATTACCCTTGGCTTTAAAGATGGGGGTAGCTCCCACAAAAAACAAGCGCAATATCCAGAAAAGCGAAGGGGCCGTGAGGCCCCTTCTTTGCATCATATGACAGCAAACACCCTTTAAGCGTCTGGTGCCGCTTTGGCTTGCGGCTCGCTGTTTTCATAGATCAAAAGCGGCTTGGACGAGCCCTCAATAACACTCTCGTCGATTACCACTTTGCTCACATCCTGCTGGGATGGGATTTCATACATGGTATCGAGCAAAATGCCTTCGAGTATCGAACGCAAGCCCCGAGCGCCCGTTTTACGCTCCAACGCCTTCTGCGCAACGGACTTCAGCGCATCAGAGCGAAATTCCAGATCCACGCCTTCCATTTCGAACAGCTTGGCGTACTGCTTGGTGAGCGCATTCTTCGGTTCGGTAAGAATCTGCACCAGCGCAGCCTCATCCAGCTCTTCCAGCGTTGCGATTACCGGAAGACGCCCGACAAACTCGGGAATCAGGCCGAACTTGACCAGATCGTCAGGCTCAACTTCACGCAAGGATTCGCCGATCTTCTTGCCTTCCTGCTTGCTGCGTACTTCCGCACCAAAACCGATGCCGCCCTTGGTAGAGCGCGCCTGGATAACTTTCTCCAGGCCAGCAAACGCGCCACCACAGATAAACAGAATATTGCGCGTGTCTACCTGCAGAAACTCCTGCTGCGGATGCTTGCGCCCGCCCTGCGGCGGAACCGAGGCCACAGTGCCTTCGATCAGCTTGAGCAGCGCCTGCTGCACACCCTCGCCCGACACGTCACGAGTGATAGAAGGGTTATCAGATTTACGCGAGATCTTGTCGATTTCATCGATGTAGACAATGCCCATCTGGGCCTTCTCAACATCGTAATCGCACTTCTGCAACAGCTTCTGAATGATGTTCTCGACGTCCTCACCCACATAACCAGCTTCGGTCAGGGTGGTGGCGTCAGCGATAGTGAATGGGACGTTGAGCAGACGCGCAAGCGTTTCTGCCAGCAGCGTTTTACCCGAACCTGTCGGACCAATCAGCAGGATGTTGCTCTTGCCCAGCTCGACATCATCTTTCTTGTCGCGCTGATTCAGGCGCTTGTAGTGGTTATATACCGCCACCGATAGCACCTTCTTGGCACGCTCCTGACCGATCACATACTGATCCAGGATGCCACTGATCTCCTTGGGAGCAGGCAATTTGTGCGCACTACTCTCAGCCTGTGCCTCCTGCACCTCCTCACGGATGATGTCATTGCACAGGTCGACGCATTCGTCGCAGATGAAGACGGAAGGACCGGCGATCAACTTGCGCACTTCGTGCTGGCTCTTGCCGCAGAAGGAGCAATAAAGCAGTTTGCCGTTGTCCTCACCGTTACGGGTATCAGTCATTCGATCAATCCAATACGGTAGGCTTGAAACACAAGATGAAGGCAAATGCGGGCATTTTCAAGGGCGCAGGTTATGCCACTGAATAATGCCCGCATTCAGCGCCGCATCTAAACCGGCATTTGACGCTTCTCATGCACCGCATCGACCAAACCGTATTCCAGAGCACGCGACGCGCTCATGAAATTATCGCGATTGGTGTCGCGTTCGATGGTCTCCAGACTCTGCCCCGTGTGCTGGGCCAGCAGCTCGTTCAGGCGCTCACGGATGAAAAGGATTTCCTTGGCATGGATCTCGATATCAGAAGCCTGCCCCTGGAATCCGCCAAGCGGCTGGTGAATCATCACGCGCGAGTTCGGCAGGCAGAAACGCTTACCCTTAGCCCCCCCCGCCAGCAGGAAAGCCCCCATGCTGCACGCCTGACCGATACAGGTGGTGGACACATCAGCCTTGATGAACTGCATGGTGTCATAGATGGCCATGCCTGCAGTCACGGAGCCGCCCGGAGAGTTGATATAAAGGTGGATATCCTTGTCTGGGTTTTCTGCTTCCAGAAACAGCAACTGGGCACAGATCAGGTTGGCCATATAGTCTTCAACTTGGCCCACAAGGAAAATCACACGCTCCTTGAGCAGGCGCGAGTAGATGTCATAGGCACGCTCGCCACGAGCGGATTGCTCGACAACCATCGGCACCAAGCCGCCAGCAGCCTGGATTTCAGGCATGTTTTGCATAAAAGGATTACGGGACATGTCTTGCGCTCACTCCCAAATAGTCATGTCTCAAATACGCATAAGCCAGCACGAAGGCTGGCTTATGGTGGTGTACTCGAACGAGGTTACTAGATCACTCGGCTTGAGGAGCTTCCGCCGGCTTGACTGCATCTTCGTAGGAAACCGCTTTATCGGTCACGTTGGCCTTCTGCAGAACAGTATCTACAACTTGCTCTTCCAGTACAACCGAACGTACTTCGTTCATCTGCTGGTCGTTCTTGTAGTACCAGGCAACAACCTGCTCAGGCTCTTGATAAGCCGAGGCCATCTCTTCGATCAGCTCGCGCACGCGGGCTTCGTCAGGCTTCAGGTCGAACTGCTTGACCACCTCAGCGACGATCAGCCCCAGCACAACACGGCGCTTGGCTTGCTCTTCGAACAGTTCGGCTGGCAGTTGATCAGGCTTGATGTTGCCACCGAACTGCTGAACGGCCTGCACGCGCAGGCGGTTCACTTCATTGCCGATCAGCGCCTTCGGCACTTCGACCGGATTGGCAGCCAGCAGGCCGTCCATTACCTGATTCTTGACCTTGGACTTAATGGCTTGGCGCAGTTCGCGCTCCATGTTCTTGCGAACTTCGGCGCGGAAACCCTCCAGGCCGCCGTCTTTGATGCCGAACAGAGCGAAGAACTCGTCGTTCAACTCAGGCAGTTGCGGCGCGGAAACGCTGTTCACGGTAACGGTGAACTCCGCGGTTTTGCCAGCCAGGTCGAGGTTTTGGTAGTCCTCAGGGAAGACCGGATTGATCACGCGCTCTTCACCGGCGCTGGCGCCAACCAGAGCGTCTTCAAAGCCCGGAATCATGCGACCGGAGCCCAGCACCAACTGAGTACCAGTTGCGCTGCCACCTGCGAAAGCTTCACCGTCGATCTTACCAACGAAGTCGATGTTCAGTTGATCGCCATTCTCGGCAGCACGCTCAACACCTTCGAAGCGCGTGTTCTGCTTGCGCAGGATGTCCAGCATGTTGTCGACATCGCTATCGACCACTTCGGCCTGCAGGCGCTCGATGGCGATGCTGTCGAGACCAGTCACCTGAAACTCAGGAAATACCTCGAAAGTTGCGACATACTCCAGATCCTTGCCCTTCTCAAAGGACTTCGGCTCAACGGAGGGGGAGCCAGCCGGATTCAGCTTCTGCTCGACAACAGCCTCATAGAAGGTGGCCTGAATCAGGTCGCCCAGGGCTTCCTGACGAGCAGCATCTTCATAACGCTGACGAATTACGCTCATCGGCACTTTGCCGGGACGGAAGCCAGGAACCTTGGCACGACGGGCAGTCTGCTGCAGACGCTTGTTGACTTCGGTCTCGATACGTTCGACGGGTACGCCGACGGTCATACGACGCTCAAGAGCAGAAGTGCTTTCAACAGAAACTTGCATGGATATTCCTCGTTGCACAGACAAAAGCCGACTAGAACCGGCCCCGATTCAAGGCCAAGCATTCTAGAGGGTCAATTTGCAGAAGTCACCCTAGAAGCAGGCGGCAATCGGGGGGATTTGTAAGATGGTGCGGACGGAGAGACTCGAACTCTCACACCTTGCGGCGCCAGAACCTAAATCTGGTGTGTCTACCAATTTCACCACGTCCGCGTGGTTTGCAGCTTAAAACAAAAGCGCCAGGCTTTTGGCCTGGCGCTCTGGAATATGGGGTGGACGATGGGAATCGAACCCACGACACCAGGAGCCACAATCCTGTGCTCTACCAACTGAGCTACGCCCACCATATTGCATTGCTACTCAAATTGCCTGACCGCCAAATGGCGCACCCGGCAGGACTCGAACCTGCGACCATCCGCTTAGAAGGCGGATGCTCTATCCAGCTGAGCTACGGGCGCTTATCCATCCGCCAGAGCAGACTTAAAGCTTTCGACTCCAGCCTTGCCACAAGGGCTTGGCCTTTGCCGTCTCACCCAGCGAGTGGCTGTTCCTGAGAAGCGGGGCGAATGTTATAGACGCCCCCTCACCTCGTCAACATAAATTTTAAAAAAAGTTCAGCGATATAAAGGAGTTACGCGAAAACGACGGTAGGCGCCTTTGCCCCGTTGAGCACCCATGCGAGAATGCGCGTCCTTTTTTCATCCTTATTAATGGTTAACCAGCGTAATGACCGCACAACTGATCGACGGCAAGGCGATCGCCGCCAGCCTCCGCCAGCAGATTGCCCAACGTGTCGCCGAACGCCGCGAGCAAGGCCTTCGTGCGCCAGGCCTGGCCGTGATCCTGGTCGGTACCGATCCGGCCTCTCAGGTCTATGTGTCACACAAACGCAAGGACTGCGAAGAGGTCGGCTTTGTTTCCCGCGCCTACGATCTGCCGGCCGAGACCAGCCAGGCCGATCTGCTCGCACTGATCGACGAACTCAACGAAGACCCGACCATCGACGGCATCCTGGTGCAACTGCCGCTTCCTGAGCATCTCGACTCCTCCTTGTTGCTCGAACGCATTCGCCCAGACAAGGATGTGGATGGCTTCCACCCTTACAATATTGGCCGTCTGGCCCAGCGCATGCCACTGCTGCGCCCGTGCACCCCGAAAGGCATCATGACCCTACTGCAAAGCACTGGCGCCGATTTGTACGGCATGCATGCCGTTGTAGTAGGCGCCTCAAATATCGTCGGCCGCCCGATGGCCATGGAGTTGCTGCTGGCAGGCTGTACCGTGACGGTCACCCACCGTTTCACCAAGGACCTGGCAGGCCATGTCGGTCAAGCCGATATCGTCGTGGTCGCAGCAGGCAAGCCGGGCCTAGTCAAGGGCGAGTGGATCAAGGAAGGCGCCATCGTCATCGATGTCGGCATCAACCGCCAGGACGACGGCAAGCTTGTGGGTGATGTGGTTTATGACACAGCCTTGCCCCGCGCAGGGTGGATCACTCCGGTTCCGGGTGGCGTGGGCCCGATGACTCGCGCCGGGCTGCTGGAAAATACCCTGCACGCGGCCGAGCACCTGCATAAATAAGCGGTACGGTTGAATGAAAAACGGCACCCAAGGGTGCCGTTTTTTTCGCGGCTGAAGCCGCTCCTATAACACAGGCATCGGCCTCACTTGCGCGCCTGCTCCCAGGATTTGAGCAACTTATCGTAGGCGATGGTTTCACCCTTGGGTTTCTCGTTGGCCAGCTTGGGTTTCGGTGCGCCCGGCTGGTCGAACCAGTATTGCGGATCACGCGGCTCGTTCAACTTTGGCCCGCACTCACCCAGCACACCGGAACGCTCAAGACGTCCGAGCATGGTGTCCTGCGCGGCAGCCAGGCCATCAAGCGCCTGTTGCGGCGTCTTGTCGCCACTCGCGGCTTCGGCGATGAACTGCCACCAGAGCTGCGCCAGACGCGGATAGTCCGGCACGTTGGTGCCGGTCGGCGTCCACTGCACGCGCGCTGGGCTGCGGTAGAACTCCACCAGCCCGCCAAGCTTGGGCGCCACGTCGGTCATAGCCTGCGAGTTGATGTCCGACTCGCGAATGGGCGTCAAGCCGACCAGGGTTTTCTTCAGCGAGACGGTCTTGGAGGTGACGAACTGGGCGTAGAGCCAAGCGGCCAGGCGCTGCTTCTCCGGGGTGGACTTGAGGAAAGTCCAGGAGCCGGTGTCCTGGTAACCGAGCTTCATGCCCTCCTCCCAATACGGACCCTTGGGCGACGGCGCCATGCGCCACTTGGGCGTGCCGTCCTCATTGACCACCGGCAAGCCTGGCTTGGTCATGTCAGCGGTGAAGGCGGTGTACCAGAAGATCTGCTGGGCGATGGCGCCCTGCGCCGGCACCGGGCCGGCTTCGGAGAAGGTCATGCCCTGAGCTTCCGGCGGCGCGTACTGACGCATCCAGTCGACGTATTTCTGCGTGGCGAACACCGCCGCCGGGGCGTTGGTGGCACCGCCACGCGCGACAGTGGAACCCACCGGTCGGCAGCCGTCGACGCGAATGCCCCACTCGTCCACCGGCAGGCCATTGGGCAGGCCCTTGTCACCGCCGCCCGCCATGGAGAACCAGGCATCGGTGAAGCGCCAGCCCAGCGACGGATCCTTCTTGCCGTAGTCCATGTGGCCGTAGACGCGCTGACCGTCGATCTCCTTGACGTGCTTGGAGAAGAATTCGGCGATGTCCTCGTAGGCTGACCAGTTGACCGGCACGCCTAGCTCGTAACCGTAGATTTCCTTGAACTTGGCCTTGAGTTCCGGGCGCTCGAACCAGTCGGCGCGGAACCAGTAAAGGTTGGCGAACTGCTGGTCGGGCAGTTGATAGAGCTTGCCGTCCGGCCCAGTGGTGAAGGACGTACCGATGAAGTCAGGAAGATCCAGAGTCGGCGACGTGAAGTCCTTGGCCTCACCCTTGATCATGTCGCTGATGGCCACGGCCTTGCCATAGCGCGCATGAGTGCCGATCAGGTCGGAGTCGTTGACCCAGCCGTCATAGATGTTCTTGTCCGACTGCATCTGCGTCTGCAGTTTCTCGACCACATCGCCTTCCTGCAGCAAATCATGACGCAGCTTGATCCCGGTGATCTCGCTAAAGGCCTTGGCCAGCACCTTGGACTCGTACTCATGGGTTGTGATGGTTTCCGACACCACGCTGATGTCCATGCCGCGGAACGGCTCAGCAGCCTTGATGAACCATTTCAGCTCTTCGAGCTGCTGCTCGGGCGTCAGGGTCGAGGGGTTGAATTCATTAGCGATCCATTTCTTGGCGGCCTCTTCATAGGCATCCGCCCAGGCCGCACCGCTCAAACCGGACAACGCCAGCAGGGCAGCCAACGCCATGCTATGTCGGGTCTTGTTGTTATTGTCGAACATAGAGACCTCCATCTCAGGATTTGGGGAGAGGCAAACCGGTGGCAGCCCGGCTCAGCCCCAGCGCATGACTGCGCACAACCACACCAGCGATAGCACCGATGCGATCCACACGCTCCAGTCGGTCACGCCTATCAGCAGCAGGTGCAGATAAGCGCTACCGAGCAGACCGATAAACAGCCGATCACCCCGCGTGGTGGTAATCGGCAGAAAACCTTTGCGCTCGACGCACGGCCAGCGCAGCTCCACCAGCGTCATGCCGGCCAGCAGCACGGCAATACCGGCGAAGAACAGCGCGGTTGGTAGAGTCCAGGCCATCCAACTCATGACGAACCTCCTTTACACACGACCGAGGGCAAAGCCCTTGGCCACATGGTTGCGAACGAACCAGATCACCAGCATGCCGGGGATGATGGTCAGCACCCCAGCCGCAGCGAGCACGCCCCAGTCGATCCCCGAAGCGGACACAGTACGGGTCATCACCGCCGCGATGGGCTTGGCGTCCACGGATGTCAGGGTGCGCGCCAACAGCAGCTCAACCCAGGAGAACATGAAGCAGAAGAAGGCCGTGACGCCGATGCCGGAGCGGATCAGCGGCAGGAAGATCTTCACGAAGAATTTCGGGAAGCTGTAGCCATCGATATAGGCCGTCTCGTCGATTTCCTTCGGCACACTGGACATGAAGCCTTCGAGAATCCACACCGCCAGCGGCACGTTGAACAGGCAGTGCGCCAGCGCCACGGCGATATGGGTGTCGAACAGGCCGATGGATGAATAGAGCTGAAAGAACGGCAGCAGAAAAACCGCCGGCGGCGCCATGCGGTTGGTCAGCAACCAGAAGAACAGGTGCTTGTCACCGAGGAAGCGGTAGCGCGAGAAGGCATAGGCCGCCGGCAACGCCACGCTGAGCGAGATCAAGGTGTTGAGGCTGACGTAATACAGCGAATTGAGGTAGCCCTCGTACCAGCTACGGTCAGTGAAGATCACTCGGTAGTTGTCCAGAGTGAAGCTCTGTGGCCACAGACTAAGCCCACCAAGAATCTCTGTATTGGTCTTGAACGACATGTTCAGCAGCCAGTAGATCGGCAGCAGCATGAACAGGAAATAGATCAGCAGTGCCAGACGTTTGCGCAGCATCATGGTCGGCCTCAGCGGTTTTTATCGTCGTGGGTCATCGCGGTGTAGAACAGCCAGGACACCAGCAGGATGATCAGGAAGTACACCAGCGAAAACGCAGCCGCCGGGCCCAAATCGAACTGGCCGATAGCCATTTGCGTCAGGGTCTGGCTGAGGAAGGTGGTGGCGTTACCCGGCCCGCCGCCGGTGAGCACGAACGGCTCGGTGTAGATCATGAAGCTGTCCATGAAGCGCAGCATCACCGCGATCAACAGCACGCTTTTCAGCTTAGGTAGCTGGATATGGCGGAACACCGCCCAGTTCGACGCACGGTCGATGCGCGCCGCCTGGTAATAGACGTCGGGAATGGCGCGCAGCCCCGAGTAGCAGAGCAGCGCCACCAGCGACGTCCAGTGCCAGACGTCCATGACCAGCACCGTCACCCAAGCGTCCATGGTATTGGCCGCGTAGTTGTAGCTGATGCCCAGGCTGTTCAGCGCCCAGCCCATCAGGCCGATGTCGGCGCGCCCGAATATCTGCCAGATGGTGCCCACCACATTCCATGGGATCAGCAGCGGAATGGCCATCAGGATCAGGCACAACGAGGCCCAGCGTCCGCGCGTTGGCATGCACAGAGCGATGGCAATGCCCAAGGGAATCTCGATCAGCAGCACGCAGGCGGAGAAGATGAACTGGCGCAGCAACGAGTCATGCAGACGCGGATCCTGCAGCACCTGACGAAACCAGTCGACGCCAACGAAGTAGCGCGTGGCCGGGTCGAAAATGTCCTGCACTGAGTAGTTAACCACCGTCATCATCGGCACGATGGCGCTGAACGCCACCAGCAGGAACACCGGCAGCACCAGCCACCAGGCCTTGTTGTTCTGCACCTTCATGGCGCCACCTCCACCAGGTAGTCATCGGCGTAGAGCATCAGCCACTGCGCCGGAAAGCTCAGATACACCTGCTCGCGCGGCACTGGCTGGTCTTCCTGCAGGCGCGCCTTGAGCACTTGGCCATCGAGGTCGAAGGTAAGGATCTTGTAGGTGCCCAGATCCTCGACATGCAGCACCTGGCCACACAGCGCGTCTTCGTAGGCGCCATCCCAGATGTGCACGAACTCGGGGCGAATCCCCATCTTCAGGCGCTTGCCGCCCAGTTCGGCCAAGCGCTGGTTGAGTGCGTCCGGCAGCGGCAGCACGGTATCGGCGAAACGTACCCCACCCTCACAGCGCTGCACCTCGATCAGGTTCATCCCAGGGCTGCCGATGAAATAGCCGACGAAGGTGTGTCCGGGGCGCTCGAACAGCTCGCGCGGCGTACCGAACTGGACGATCTGCCCGCCGTACATCACCGCGATCTTGTCGGCGAAGGTGGAGGCCTCCAGTTGGTCGTGGGTGACGTAAACCATGGTGATGTTGAACTGCTCGTGGATCTGCTTGAGCTTGCGCCGCAGCTTCCACTTCAGGTGCGGGTCGATCACTGTCAGCGGTTCGTCGAAGAGGATCGCCGATACATCGTCACGCACCAGGCCACGGCCCATGGACACCTTCTGCTTCTCGTCGGCGGTGAGGTTACGCGCCTTCTTATGTAGCAACGGATGAAGTTCGAGCACCTCGGCGATCTCGTGCACCTTGCTCATCACCCGGGCCTCGTTCATGCCCTGGTTACGCAGCGGGAAGGCCAGGTTGTCGAACACCGTCATGGTGTCGTAGACCACCGGAAACTGGAAAACCTGGGCGATATTGCGCGCTTGCGGCGACAGCGTGTTGACCGCCTTGCCATCGAACTGCACCTCCCCCTGGGAGGGGCTGAGCAGGCCGGAGATGATATTGAGCAGGGTCGACTTGCCGCAGCCCGACGGCCCCAGCAGTGCATAGGCACCGCCCTGCTGCCAGACGTGGTTCATCTCGCGAATCGCATAATCCTGCGGCGCGTTCGGCGCAGCGCTGTAGCTGTGCGCTAGGTTGTGCAAACGAATCTCGGCCATCAGGCGGCCCTCCCCTGGCGGCGACTGGGCGCCTGCACTAACTGCCCATCGGCGGCGAAGACGAACAGCTTGTGGGTCGGGATATAAATGAGGATCGGCGTGTCCACCGCGTACTCATGTACCCCCGGCAGATGCAGCACCAGCACGAACTGCTCGTTGCGCACATGCAGGAAGGTTTCCGAACCGCTGATCTCGGCCAGCTCAACGGTCACCGCCAGCTCCAGATCATCGTCATTGGACGGCACCAAACCGATATGGCTGGGGCGCACGCCGAAACGGTACTCGCCCTCGGCGATGCCACGCAGATCGGGGTTGAGCGGAAAGTGCACGCAGTCAGCGAAGCTCACCTCGGAGCCGCTGATACGCCCCGGCATCAGGTTGATCGCAGGTTCCGAGAACAGCTCGGCAGCCAGCACCTGCTGCGGGCGATGGTAGACCTCGGCGGTCTTGCCGCTCTGCACCACCCGGCCCTCGTGCAAGATAGTGGTGGTGCCGCCCAGGGCCAGCGCCTCGTTGGGCTCGGTGGTGGCGTAGACGGCGATGGTGTGGCGCGCTTGGAACAGCTCGCGCATCTCCTGGCGCAGTTCCTCGCGCAGCTTGTAGTCGAGGTTGACCAGAGGCTCATCGAAGAGAATCAGCGAGGCATCCTTGACCAGCGCCCGCGCCATAGCCGTGCGCTGCTGCTGGCCACCGGAGAGTTCCAGCGGATAACGCGACAGCAACTTGTCGATGCGCAGCATGCGCGCCGTGGCCTCAACCTTCTCGACAATCTGCTCCTTAGCCACGCCAGCCTGGCGCAGCGGCGAGGCGATGTTCTCGAACACCGTCAGAGTCGGGTAGTTGATGAACTGCTGATAGACCATCGACACGTTGCGCTGGCGCACCGGGACGCCAGTGACATCCGCGCCATTCATCAGCACGCGGCCGCTGCTGGGCCGATCCAATCCGGCCATCAGGCGCATCAGGCTGGTCTTGCCGGCAAGGGTGCGACCGAGCAGAACATTGAAGGAGCCCGGTTCGAAACTCAGGCAGGCGTCGTCAATATGCACCTGGCCGTCGATAATACGGGTGACGTGTTCGAGCGTGAGCGACATGGCCTGTCCTTTTTCTTGTCGTGCCATTCGGTTACGAACACCTATAGCGACAAGCGTGCCAGGGCTTTATTTGCTTATCTATCTATCTGAAAAACAGAGAGAAAGACGCCTAAACACGAAAAAGCACGACTCTGCCACCGAACAATTTTGAACAGTCAGACATGAACAACTGAACACTTTGACTGTTGACTTTGAGCAGTTTTGAACAAAACTGGGCGAACGCGACGCAGATCGCGAAATTACAAGAAGAGATCGCACATGACAGAAGCGGCCCGCGCGCAAGCGCACGACAGCATCATCGAACAGTCCTGGTCGCGCTGCCGTGACTACGGCTTGACTCACCAGAGCCCACCCTGCTTCGACCCGCCCCCTGCCAGTGAACTCTCGGCGCTACTGGAAAGCCGCCAGACGCTGGTACAGACCACTCACCAGGAAGTGCTGCCCTATTACGGCACCATCCTGGCCAACTCCAACTGCCTGATCATGCTCACTGACGAACAGGGCCGGGTGTTACAGTCCTGGGGCGACCAACGCTTCATCGAACCGCGCCAGGCCGCTGGCTTCGTCGCGGGCGCCAGTTGGCTGGAGCGCTACACCGGCACCAATGCCATCGGCACCGCGCTCAGTTGCGGCCAGGCCGTGCATATCCAGCACGACGAGCACTTTCTCAAGGCCAATCGTTTCATGACCGGTTCGGCCTCGCCAATCTTCGACGAACAGCGGCGCATGATCGCCGTGCTCGACGTGTCCAGCGACAGCTACCTGCCGCCCGCGCACACCCTTGGCATGGTCAAGATGATGAGCCAGTCGGTGGAGAACCGGCTGATCCTCAAGCTGTTCGCTGAGCAGTACCACCTGCTCAGCTTCAATACCAGCTTGAACAACCTCGACAGCCCCTGGGCCGGGCTGGTGGTGTTCGACGAGCAAGGCCACGTGGTATCGGCCAACCGCCGCGCCGACAACCTGCTCGGACAACCGCTTACCTACTGCGCCATCGAGCAACTATTCGACGTACCGCTGCAACAACTGCTCAACCAGCCAGACGACCAGCCTTTCAGCCTACGCAGCAGCGGCCAATTTCGCTTCCACGCGCGGGTACGCCGCCCTACCCGGCCAGCACCCGTTCGACCTCGCGACTTCCGCCCGCCCGTCACAACCAATAGTGAGCAAGAGCCGCACCTGCACGCACTCAACCTGGGCGATGCGCGAGTGGACAAAGCCATTCGCCAGGCCGAGCGCCTGCTGGAGAAAGACATTCCGATTCTGGTACAGGGTGAAACCGGCGCCGGCAAGGAGGTCTTCGTCAAGGCTTTACACCGCTCCAGCTCACGCGCCAGCCAGGCCTTTATCGCGGTCAACTGCGCCGCCATTCCGGCAGAGTTGGTGGAATCGGAGCTGTTCGGCTACGAGAAAGGCGCCTTCACCGGCGCCAGCCACAAGGGCCATGTCGGCCTGATTCGCAAGGCGCACAAGGGCACGCTGTTTCTCGACGAAATCGGCGACATGCCGCTGCGCGTCCAGGCCCGATTGTTGCGCGTCCTGCAGGAACGCTGCGTGCAGCCGCTGGGCAGCAGCGAGTTGCACCCGGTGGACGTACGCCTGATCTCCGCCACCAACCGCCCGTTGCGCCAGGACATCGACAACGGCCAGTTTCGCGCCGACCTCTACTACCGCATCAGCGGCCTGAACCTGGAGCTGCCGCCGCTGCGCGAACGCACCGACAAGGCGGCCCTGTTCCAGAAACTCTGGGAACAGCACCGTGAACCCAGACAGTGGGCGGGGCTCAGTCGCGAGGTACTCGAACTGTTCCAGCGTCACCCCTGGCCGGGCAACCTGCGCCAGCTCAGCAGCGTGCTGCGCGTCGCGCTGGCCATGGCCGACGACCAGCCGATTCGCGCCGAACACCTGCCGGACGACTTCTTCACCGACCTGCCCAGCGCAGCGCCGCAGCCGTCACTGCCCGCGGCGGACAGCGACGATCTGGCCAGCCAATACCTGGCCTGTGGCGGCAACATTTCCTACCTGGCGCGCCACCTTGGCCTGAGCCGCAACACCCTGTACAAGCGCCTGCGTGAACAGGGCGTCAGAACCTGAACCTTTGTTCGAAGATCCGGCCCAAGCCATACATTTGCCACTGCAATGTCGCACTGAGCAGCTCGCACAATCCCGCCATGAAAGGAGGCCGCCATGCGCCGCCTGCACCGTCCACTGCTCACCTCTCTAGTATTGCTGGCCTGTAATCAGGCACTGGCATCGATGTCAGTGCACAAGCAGGTGGACGCCGTCGTACAGCCACTGATGCAGTCCTACGCCATCCCCGGCATGGCCATCGCCATCAGCCACAAGGGGCAGCAGCACTTTTTCGACTATGGCGTCGCCTCCCGCGAAAGCCGCCAGGCCGTGGATCGTCACACGCTGTTCGAATTGGGCTCAATCAGCAAACTGTTCACCGCCACCCTCGGCGCCTACGCGGAGGCGCGCGGCACGCTGAATCTCAGCGACAACGCCAGCCAGTACCTGCCAGCCTTGCAAGGCAGTGCGTTCGACCACATCACCTTGCTCGATCTCGCCACCTACACCGCTGGCGGGCTGCCGCTGCAGTTCCCAGATGAGGTGACGGGCCAACGCCAATTGCTCGATTACTACCGCAACTGGCAGGCCGTCTATCCGCCCGGCATGCAGCGCCTTTACTCCAACCCGAGTATCGGCTTGTTCGGCCATTTGGCGGCGGCCAGCCTGGCCGAACCGTTTCAGAAACTGCTGGAACAAGATTTACTGCCGCAACTCGGCATGCAGGAGAGCTACGTGCAGGTTCCAGAGCCCAGCATGAAGCGCTACGCCTGGGGCTATCGTGGCAACAAGCCGGTACGCGTCGGTGCTGGAGCCTTGGACGCCGAAGCTTATGGGGTTAAATCAAGCAGCGCTGACATGCTGCATTTCATCGAAGCCAACCTGCACCCGAACACGCTGAACGCAGCACTGCGCCAAGCCGTCAACTCGGCCCATCGCGGCTACTACCAGATCGGCGAGATGACTCAGGGCCTCGGTTGGGAACGCTACAGCTACCCCATCAGCCTGGAGAAACTACAAGCAGGCAACTCCTTCGAGATGGCACTACAGCCACACCGAGTGGAGCGTTTTACCGCCCCCAAACCCGCTGAAGGTGATCTGCTGCTGAACAAGACCGGCTCGACCAATGGCTTTGGCGCCTACATTATGCTGCTGCCTGCACGCGATACCGGCTTGGTGATCCTCGCCAACCGCAATTACCCCAATGCCGAACGCGTGCGCCTGGCTTTGCAGTTGCTGGACGCCATCGAACCATAAGACCCGGCCTGCCCCCCCCGTAGCCCGGATAAAATCCGGGGGCCATGGCGAGCGCCAACCATCCCCGGCTTGCATCCGAGCTACGCTCGCTGATAACCAAACCATTCGCACCGAGCATCTACCGGACGATTTCTTCCCCGACCTGCCAACCGATGCAACCACGCAACCGCTAGCCGAAGCTGACCCAACGACCTGACCAGCCAGTACCAGGCCTGCGGCGGCAATATCTCCTGCCTGGCCCGCCATCTTGGCCTGAGCCACAACCCCCTGCACAAACGCCTGCGCGAGCAGAGGCTGAAAATCGAATATAGCCATCATCCCGCGCGGGCTAAGCAGTGGCTTCAGCACTTGCGCCAGCTCGACAGGTGAGTCACGGAAAACCTGGAATCCCCTTCACGCAAGTAAGCATGACTGATTTTCAGGGTATCCCTGGAAAACAGACCAGCCGAATACAACTCACGCTCATGGCGCCTTGCAATCAGCCAGATCTCATCTAGCTTTCTCCCTGGAATAACCACGTACAGGGATGCCCAAGCGATGAAACGAAGACTCTCTAGGTACTGGATCTGCTCTGCGACTCTGTTAGCACTAGCTGGTTGCGTACAAGGCCTTCATCACAACGAAGGCGCGACACAGATAGCACACTCCCCCGATGGCAAACAAATTCGCAGCATATTCATTCCAGATTCGGGCAGAAACCCTCAAGCCAACGACCATCCCATCGAAAAGGGAGAAGCGTTCTCCATCAAGTTGATTTCGGCATACGTTTGCGATTTCCGCGAGAGTAGCGGTCCCAGAGACTGGTTTTCCAGAAGCAATACAGACGCCTCGCCTTGTGAAGGCGGCGATGGCAACACAAGCCTGCTAGGCGTCACCAATTACACAAGAGGAGAAATCGCCATCATCGTCAATGCGGGAGAGCGCAACGATGCAGTGGCAGGGCTGACATTCAACCCCGCAGACATACAACGCAATGGCCGAATTGTTTATTACAACGAAGACATTCGAGAGAGTGGCCAACTCATCAACGCATTGAATATTCCCGTCTATGGTCCGAAGACCTACGAAGGCGGGTCGTTTTTCATGGACTGGGCAATCCTCGAACTGGACAACGACGAAAGCGCCCAGAGCCGTCAACTGCTTCAGGAACTGGCCAAGATCGGCAGTGCAGCCTATGCTCCGGGCACTCCTGTACTCAATCTCTTGAATACTCTCGGAGGGGCGCTACTAGGCGCGAACGGCGATGACATTGAACTTCGCTACCAAGTTGAATTCGACCCGCCATACTCTGGAAAAACGAAGAAAGACAGCAAGACCATCCAAAAGCGCGTCACTGCCCATGCCCCCCTGCGAGAGGGGTACTACGTTATCGTTCGAGAAGAAAATCGTGACCAGCTTCCACCCTTTGAAAAACTTCGTGTCAGCCAGGGTAAATACAATCCTCTACTGGCAATAAAAGATGCGCCCAATCAGCCTTACCGGGTTTACAAGGATCGCTCTTGGCTACTCGTACGCGTTGCCCGTGAAGATCACGTTCAAGCATTAACTCAAGACGCCTCGGCCAAAGCAGCGCAGTTCCTGGAACAATTGAGTAAGGATAAAGAAGCCTCTGTTGAATATCTGAAAACCCTGCCACAGGCGATCGAAGAGGACAGAAACACGCAAGCCAAAGGCAACAAGCAATGAACTGCTTGCACATTCATCGACTGCGACCACACGCGTCGACGAGTTCACCGGAGAGCTGATTACCCTGCCGGAAGGCTGCCAATAAATTAGGGTGCGCTATACACACCACCGCCCCTCTATAGCCCAGATGAAATCCGGGAACCATGGGTTGCATCCAGGATACGCGTGAGCACAGCACACCCTACGCCGGGGGATACAGAAACGACAAAGGCCGCTGAAGAGCGGCCTTTGTCGTTGAGCTCCAGCCTTATTCGGCCAGGCGCCAGGTGGTGCCGCCCTTGCCGTCTTCCAACACCACGCCCATGGCGGTGATCTGGTCGCGGATGCGGTCGCTTTCTGCCCAGTTCTTGTCGGCGCGAGCCTGCAGACGCGCAGCGATCAGCGCCTCCACTTCGGCGGCATTGACCTTACCGGCAGCGCCAGCCTGGAGGAATGCCTCCGGCTCCAACTGCAGCACACCGAGCACGCCAGCCAGTTGCTTGAGCTGCGCCGCCAGACCGGCAGCGGCCTGTACGTCGGATTCGCGCAGACGGTTGACCTCACGAATCATCTCGAACAACACGGCGCAGGCTTCCGGCGAGTTGAAATCGTCGTCCATGGCCGCGCCGAAGCGCTCAGCGAAGGCCTCGCCACCGGCTGGCGCGGCTTCCGGCAAGCCTTTGAGGCCATTGTAGAAGCGCTCCAGAGCGCCCTTGGCTTCCTTGAGACTGTCTTCCGAGTAGTTGATCGGGCTGCGGTAATGGCTGGACACCAGCAGGTAGCGCACCACCTCCGGGTGATACTTCTCCAGTACCTCGCGGATGGTGAAGAAGTTGCCCAGGCTCTTGGACATTTTCTCGCCATCGACGCGCACCGCGCCGGCGTGCATCCAGGCATTGGCGTACTGCTTGCCAGTGGCTGCCTCGCTCTGCGCGATCTCGTTCTCGTGGTGCGGGAAAACCAGATCCGGGCCGCCGCCGTGAATGTCGAAAGTCTCGCCCAGGCAGCAGGTGGACATCACCGAGCACTCGATGTGCCAGCCCGGACGGCCCTTGCCCCACGGCGAGTCCCAGCTCGGCTCGCCCGGCTTGGCGCCTTTCCACAGCACGAAGTCCAGCGGGTCTTCCTTGACTTCGTCCACCTCGATGCGTGCGCCGATCTTCAGCTCATCGATCTTGCGCCGCGACAGCTTGCCGTAGGTTTCGAACTTAGTGACGCGGTAGTACACGTCACCGTTGCCCGGTGCGTAGGCGAAGCCCTTGTCGATCAGGGTCTGGATCATCTGGTGCATGCCGGCGATATGGCCGGTGGCGCGCGGCTCGATGTCCGGGCGCAGCACGGACAGACGCGCCTCGTCCTCATGCATCGCCGCGATCATGCGCTCGACCAGCGCTTCGAACGGCTCGCCGTTGTCATTGGCACGCTTGATGATCTTGTCGTCGATGTCGGTGATATTACGCACGTAGGTCACATCGTAGCCGCGCTGACGCAGCCAGCGGGTGACCACGTCGAACGCCACCATCACTCGGGCGTGACCGATATGGCAGAAGTCATAAACGGTCATGCCGCACACGTACATGCGTACGCTGTTGCCTTCTAGCGGCTTGAAAGGTTCTTTGACCTTGCTGAGCGTGTTGTAAATCGACAGTGCCATTACTGCCCCCAAGAATCGCGCAGGGTCACGGTACGGTTGAATACCGGCTTGCCAGGCTGGGAATCCCTGTCCAGGCAGAAGTAGCCTTCGCGCTCGAACTGAAAGCGATCCTCGGCAGCAGCCTGGGCCAGCGACGGCTCGGCGCGGCAGCCGGTGAGCACCACCAGCGATTCCGGGTTGATGTTGTCGAGGAAGCTGCCGCCCTCTTCGGCCTTCTCCGGGTTAGCGGACTTGAACAGGCGATCGTACAGACGCACTTCGCACTCGACGCTCTCGGCCGCAGGCACCCAATGGATCACGCCCTTGACCTTGCGCCCTTCCGGGTTCTTGCCCAGGGTGTTCTCGTCATAGCTGCAGCGCAGTTCAACGATATTGCCGTCAGCATCCTTGATCGCCTCGTCGGCGCGGATCACGTAGCTGCCTCGCAGGCGCACTTCGCCACCGGGGATCAGGCGCTTATAGCCGGCCGGCGGGACTTCCTCGAAATCACTGGCGTCGATGTAGATTTCGCGGGAGAACGGCAGCACGCGCACGCCCATGTCCTGTTTGGGATGGCGCGGCAGTTCGAGGTTCTCGACCTGACCTTCTGGATAGTTGGTGATGACCACTTTCAGCGGCTTGAGCACGCACATGGCGCGCGCAGCGTTGGCATCCAGATCGTCACGAATGGCGAACTCCAGCATGCCGATATCCACCAGACCACCGGCGCGGTTGACGCCGATCATGTCGCAGAAGGTGCGGATTGAGGCCGGGGTGTAACCACGGCGGCGGTAGCCGGACAGCGTCGACATGCGCGGGTCGTCCCAGCCATTGACATGCTTCTCGTCGACGAGCTGCTTGAGCTTGCGCTTGCTGGTGATGGTGTAGTTCAGGTTCAGGCGGGCGAACTCATACTGACGCGGCTGCGCTGGCACCGGCAGGTTGGCCAGGAACCATTCGTATAGCGGACGGTGATCCTCGAACTCCAGGGTGCAGATGGAGTGGGTCACGCCTTCGATGGCATCGGACTGACCATGGGTGAAGTCATAGCTCGGGTAGATGCACCATTTGTCGCCGGTCTGGTGGTGGTGAGCGTGGCGGATGCGGTAGAGGATCGGGTCGCGCAGGTTGATGTTCGGCGAGGCCATGTCGATCTTGGCGCGCAGCGAACGCGCGCCATCGGGGAACTCACCGGCCTTCATGCGGGCGAACAGGTCGAGGTTTTCCTCGACACTACGCTCGCGGAACGGGCTGTGCTTGCCCGGCTCGGTCAGGCTACCGCGGTATTCGCGCATTTCTTCGGCATTGAGGTCGCAGACGAAGGCCTTGCCTGCTTTGATCAGCTCGACAGCCCAGGCATGCAATTGGTCGAAATAGCTGGAGGCGTAACGCTCTTCGCCCGCCCACTTGAAGCCCAGCCATTCGACGTCAGCCTTGATCGCGTCGATGTATTCCTGGTCTTCCTTGGCCGGGTTGGTGTCGTCGAAACGCAGGTTGCACTGGCCGCCGAATTCTTCGGCCAGGCCGAAGTTCAGGCAGATGCTCTTGGCATGGCCGATGTGCAGGTAGCCGTTGGGCTCTGGCGGGAAGCGGGTCACGATCGTGGCGTGCTTGCCGCTGTCCAGGTCTGCCTGAACGATGGGACGCAGGAAGTTGGCAGCTTTTTCGACGGTAGGCTTGCTCATGGTGTCCTTAACAATACTGGCGCGGCGCAGGGTAGGCCGCTTCGGGCAAAGTCCGTATCATAACCAACCTGTCAAGCCCCTGACAGGGTGCATACCACCCTGACACGGGCTGTTTACCCACGAGCCACCCGCTCGAACCTGCCTCATCACGGATACGATCATGATCAAACTGCACACCAACCACGGCGTCATCACCCTGAACCTGTTCGCCGACAAGGCCCCGGAAACCGTGGCCAACTTCGAGCAATACGTGAAGGAAGGCCATTACGACGGCACCATCTTTCACCGCGTGATCGGCAACTTCATGATCCAGGGCGGCGGTTTCGAGCCGGGCATGAAGCAGAAGCCGACCCGCGCCCCGATCAAGAACGAAGCCAACAACGGCGTCGCCAACAAGGTCGGCACCATCGCCATGGCTCGTACCATGGAGCCGCATTCGGCCAGTGCGCAGTTCTTCATCAACGTCGCCGACAACAGCTTCCTCAACCACAGCGCACCGACCGTTCAGGGTTGGGGCTACGCGGTATTCGGTGAAGTGGTCGAAGGCATGGATGTGGTCGAGAAGATCAAAGGCGTTTCCACCACCATGAAAGCCGGCCACCAGGACGTTCCAGTGGAAGACGTGATCATCGAGAAGGCCGAAGTCGTAGCCGAGTAAGTCGATGATTCTGCTGATCTCTGATCTGCACCTCGAAGAGAAACGCCCGGATATCACCCGGGCGTTTCTGCTTTTTATCGCCACGCGCGCGCGCCAGGCCGAGGCGCTGTACATCCTCGGCGACTTCTTCGAAGTCTGGATCGGCGACGACGGCATGACGCCGTTCCAGCACGAGATCGCCCGCGCCCTGCGCGAGCTGAGCGATGCCGGTACGCACATTTACCTGATGCACGGCAATCGCGACTTTCTCATCGGCAAGCGCTTCTGCCGCGAGGCAGGTTGTACGCTGCTCAGCGATCCGCACAAAGTGCAGTTCAATGGCGAGCCGGTACTGCTGATGCACGGCGATAGCCTGTGCACCCTCGATGTCAGCTACATGAAGCTGCGCCGCTGGCTGCGCAATCCGCTGGTTTTGCTGATCCTGCGCAATCTGCCACTCACCACCCGACAGAAGCTAGCGCGCAAGCTGCGCAACGAAAGCCGTGCACAGACGCAAATGAAGGCCAGCGAAATCATCGATGTCACGCCCGAGGAAGTGATCCAAGTGATGGCTGCCCATGGCGTGCACACGCTGATCCATGGCCACACCCACCGCCCGGCAGTGCATGAGCTGGAGGTCGAAGGCCAATCGGCCAGGCGCATCGTGCTGGGCGACTGGGATCGCCAGGGCTGGGCACTGCAGATCGACGAAACGGGCTTCAACCAGGCGCCGTTCGAGCTGACGCCCGCCTGACCTAGACGCGGCGGGCTTCACCCGCCCTACTCAACTGCGCCTGTTTGTAGGGCGGGTGCAACCCGCCATTTCCCTCGCAGCGGTTTTCATCCGCCCTACCCGTCTATTGCAGCGCTTGGCGAATCTCGCCAATCTGGAGACCACACCGCAGCCTTATGCAGGTACTCCACTATGGAAACGGAACTGCTCATCCGGCGAGGTGATCAGCTCCCGCTCCACTGCACGCACCACCTCAATACGCGCATCCACGTCAGCGGCGTCACCATACAGATAGGCAAGCTTGAGATAGCCGCGATAGTGGCGTCCTTCGCTCTCCAACAATCCGGCGTAGAACTTGGCCAGTTCGGCGTCCAGGCGCGGCACCAGCGCAGCGAAGCGCTCGCACGAACGCGCCTCGATAAAGGCGCCGACCACCAGCACGTCCACCAGCCGCTCCACCTCGCCACCGCGCAACAAGGCCCGCAGACCGGCAGCGTAGCGCGAGGCCGAAACATGACGAATTTCGATACCTCGGCCACGAATGATCTTGCTCACCTGCTCGAAGTGCACCAATTCCTCACGAGCCAGGCGCGACATTCTCGCGGTCAATTCGGGCTTGGTCAGGTAACGCCCCATCAGGCTCAACGCTGTCTGCGCGGCCTTGTATTCCAGGTTGCGGTGGTCGAGCAGAAGGATCTCCTGCTGACGCAAAGCCTCCTCCAGCCAGGCGTCAGGCGTGGCGATACCGCCGAGAAACGCTAGGATTTCCTGCAGGATCGACACAGGCTCCTCAACTTTTGCTGGAACATGCTCGGCAATTGACATCATCAATAAAACGCTCTCGTGCTGGCGAGGTTAGATGGGGCGGGCCATTATACGAATGGTCAGCAAGACAGCCAGCACAGGTTGATACAGGTCAAAACGCCGCAGACCGCGACGCACCTATAGTGCGTCGTGCATTCTTAGGAGCCGACCATGCAAACGATTCGCCGCATCCTAGTAGTAGTGGAGCCACAACTCCCCGAAGGCCTCGCACTCACACGCGCCAAGCTGATCGCCGGCGTAACCCAGTCACATCTGCACCTACTGGTCTGCGATAAGAAAGGCGACCACAGCGCCTTGCTAGACGATCTGCGCAGCAGCCTGACCCTGGAGGGCTTCAGCGCAACCACGCAACAGGCCTGGGATGAGAATGTGCACCAGACCATCATCACCATCCAGCAGGCCGAAGGCTGTGGATTGGTGATCAAGCAGCACCTGCCGGACAACCCGCTGAAAAAAGCCATCCTCACCCCAGAAGACTGGAAGCTCCTGCGCTACTGCCCAGCACCGGTGCTGATGGTCAAGACCGATACTCCCTGGACTGGCGGCATCATTCTCGCCGCCGTCGACGTGGGCAATTCCGACCACGAGCACCGTACGCTGCACGCCAGCATCATCAGCCATGGCTACGACATCGCAGGCCTGGCCAAAGGCGATCTGCACGTGATTGCAGCACACCCCTCGCCGATGCTCTCCGCAGCCGACCCGACGTTCCAGCTACAGGAAACCATCGAGGCGCGTTACCGCGAGCAATGCAAGAACTTCCAGGCTCAGTACCACATCAGCGATGAACACCTGCATGTGGCGCAAGGCCCCGCCGATGTCCTGATTCCGCAGACGACCCATCAACTCAAGGCCGTAGTCACGGTAATCGGCACAGTGGCACGCACCGGGCTTTCCGGTGCACTGATCGGCAACACCGCCGAAGTGGTGCTCGATACGCTGGAAAGCGATGTGCTGGTGCTCAAGCCCGATGAGATCATCGCGCTGCTGGAGGAACGAGTAGCGCAACGCTGAAACCAGTAGGCGTCGCCTCTGCGCAGATGGCTAGACCCGCAGTTGCAATCCTTCGCGAAGAAATTTCGGCGCGATATAGCGCTCGTAATGCGCCTCTGACAGCAGGAAGAACTCGCGGTCGATGGCGTCGCGCAGCTCCGGCAGCGCCCAATCGCGAAACTCCGGCAACAACGCCATGCCGTAAGCCTCCAACTGATTGATCATCCGCGCGCCACGCGCGATCAATTGATACGCCCAGCAGTAAGGCGACTGCTGCGGCACGAAGCGAATCTGCCGCTGTTCGAGCTGGGCGCGCAGGCGAGCTTCATCGAACACCTCCAGCTTTGCCGTCATCACCTGCACCAGAAGCGCTTCGAGGCGTGACCAAACGGCACGTTTTTCCTCTTCGCCATAGCTGTTCCAGTTGATCACCTCGTGATGAAAGCGCTTGCAGCCGCGACACACGACATCGCCATACACGGTCGAACACAGACCTACACAGGGTGTCTTGATACGCTGATTAGACATGGCAAGGCAGCACGAAAAGCAAAACGGCCCAGCATCTTAGCCCTTTGTCTAATCCATATCACCCCTGACAGGGGCTGGACTTCAGCTTAACTTTATCTGCGCTTTCCAGTAGAATCGGCCCGCCTTTTATGGCGCCAATGTCCGTTGGAAGCTGTTTTCAAAGCGTCACGAGCACAGTCGATCCTGCAGGTACGATGGCGATGCGGCAGCCTGGAGTCCCCCCAGGCGCCTGCATCGACCAACATCGCAACCGTCCTGCCGGCGTAAAACTTTGAAAGCAGCTTCTGGAAGAAATTCGTGAAACCTCGGCTGCTCGGCCCATAAAGCCGAAAAGCGCCTGGTTAACGACTTTCTGGATCGCGTCCCGGACAACCCTTTGGGACCACTGATGAGGGTAATACTGTGCTTGAAGCCTATCGCAAACACGTAGAAGAGCGTGCCGCCCTGGGAATCGTTCCCCAGCCGCTGAACGCCGAACAAACCGCAGGCCTGGTCGAGCTGCTGAAGAACCCGCCGGCCGGCGAAGAAGAAATCCTCGTAGACCTGATCACCAACCGTGTTCCGCCGGGCGTCGACGAAGCCGCCTACGTCAAGGCCGGTTTCCTCTCCGCTGTCGCCAAGGGCGAAGCCTCCTCCCCACTGATCAGCAAGGCGCGCGCCGTCGAACTGCTGGGCACCATGCAGGGCGGCTACAACATCGCCACCATGGTCGAGCTGCTCGATGACACCGAACTGTCTGACGTAGCCGCCGAGCAACTCAAGCACACCCTGCTGATGTTCGACGCCTTCCACGACGTCGCCGAGAAAGCCAAGGCTGGCAATGCCAACGCCAAGGCCGTGATGCAGTCCTGGGCTGACGGTGAGTGGTTCAAAGCCCGTCCGGCCATCGCCGAGAAGTACACCCTGACCGTATTCAAGGTGCCTGGCGAAACCAACACCGACGACCTGTCCCCTGCCCCGGACGCCTGGTCGCGTCCCGACATCCCGCTGCATGCTCTGGCCATGCTGAAAATGGCCCGTGACGGCATCGAGCCCGAGCAGCCCGGTTCGGTCGGCCCGCTGAAGCAGATCGAAGAAGTCCGCGCCAAGGGCTTCCCGGTTGCCTACGTCGGTGACGTGGTCGGTACCGGTTCTTCCCGTAAGTCCGCCACCAACTCGGTGCTGTGGTTCTTCGGTGACGACATCCCCTACGTGCCGAACAAGCGCGCTGGCGGCTTCTGCTTCGGCACCAAGATCGCTCCGATCTTCTACAACACCATGGAAGATGCCGGCGCTCTGCCGATTGAGTTCGACTGCACCAACCTGGCCATGGGCGATGTCATCGACGTCTATCCGTACAAGGGCGAAGTCCGCCGTCATGGCAGCGATGAGTTGGTCACCAGCTTCGAACTGAAAACCGAAGTACTGCTTGACGAAGTCCGCGCTGGCGGCCGTATTCCGCTGATCATTGGTCGCGGTCTGACCGAGAAGGCGCGTGCCGAACTGGGTCTGGGTGCTAGCGATCTGTTCAAGAAGCCGGAAGCTCCGGCTGACAGCGGCAAGGGCTTCACCCTGGCGCAGAAGATGGTCGGTCGTGCTTGCGGCCTGGCCGAAGGCCAAGGCGTACGCCCGGGCACCTACTGCGAGCCGAAGATGACCACCGTGGGTTCGCAAGACACCACCGGCCCGATGACCCGCGACGAGCTGAAAGACCTGGCGTGCCTGGGCTTCTCCGCTGATCTGGTGATGCAGTCCTTCTGCCACACCGCTGCCTATCCGAAGCCGATCGACGTCACCACCCACCACACCCTGCCGGATTTCATCCGCACCCGTGGCGGCGTCTCCCTGCGTCCGGGCGACGGCATCATCCATAGCTGGCTGAACCGCATGCTGCTGCCGGACACCGTCGGCACCGGCGGCGACTCGCACACCCGCTTCCCGATCGGCATTTCCTTCCCAGCCGGTTCCGGCCTGGTCGCCTTCGCCGCTGCCACCGGCGTCATGCCGCTGGACATGCCGGAGTCGGTACTGGTGCGCTTCAAGGGCAAGCTGCAACCGGGCATCACCCTGCGTGACCTGGTGCATGCCATTCCTTACTACGCCATTCAGCAAGGTCTGCTGACTGTCGAGAAGAAAGGCAAGAAGAACATCTTCTCCGGCCGCATCCTGGAGATCGAAGGTCTCAACGAGCTGACCGTCGAGCAGGCTTTCGAGCTGTCCGACGCCTCCGCCGAGCGTTCCGCTGCCGGTTGCACCATCAAGCTGCCGGAAGAGTCGATCGCCGAGTACCTGAAGTCCAACATCACCCTGCTGCGCTGGATGATCAGCGAAGGCTACGGTGATCCGCGCACCCTGGAACGCCGCGCTCAGGCCATGGAAGCCTGGCTGGCCAAGCCGGACCTGCTGGCTGCTGACGCCGATGCCGAATACGCCGCCGTCATCGAGATTGATCTGGCCGACGTCAAGGAGCCGGTACTCTGCGCGCCGAACGACCCGGACGACGCCCGCCTGCTGTCCACCGTCGCTGGCGACAAGATCGACGAAGTGTTCATCGGTTCGTGCATGACCAACATCGGTCACTTCCGCGCTGCCGGTAAGCTGCTGGACAAGGTCAAAGGTGGCATTCCGACCCGTCTGTGGCTGGCTCCGCCAACCAAGATGGACGCTCACCAACTGACCGAAGAAGGCTACTACGGCATCTACGGCAAGGCCGGTGCGCGTATGGAAATGCCAGGCTGCTCGCTGTGCATGGGTAACCAGGCGCGCGTACAGACCGGTTCCACCGTGGTCTCCACCTCGACCCGTAACTTCCCGAACCGCCTGGGCGACGCCACCAACGTCTACCTGGCCTCGGCTGAGCTGGCCGCAGTGGCCTCGATTCTCGGCAAACTGCCGACCGTCGAGGAGTACCTGCAGTACGCCAAGGACATCGACAGCATGGCTGCCGACGTCTACCGCTACCTGAGCTTCGATCAGATCGCCGAGTTCCGCGAAGCCGCCGAAAACGCCAAGATCCCGGTCGTTCAGGCCTGATCTTCTAGCGTCACAAGAGCCCCGCCCCGTGCGGGGCTCTTCATTTCTGCCTGCCCCGTCCGTCCTCGACGCACTGGCATAGGCATTGCTTCGCTACAAGGTATACGCCCTTCCAACGGTGGAAGGTGCTTTCGACAATGGCGTCGTTCTGGAGCATACCTGTTCAACAGGTATGCTCCGGTGCGACGTTTTTTTATGGCTGCCGCTTGGCGAATAACCGGCGGTGACGAGCTTGTAAGGACACCCCATGAGCGAACTCGACACTCCACGCAGCGATGCTCGAACCTGGGCCCATGGCAGCGCCGCCCCGGAAAAGCGCGTGCTGAACATCGGTTTCATGGCCTTGAGCGATTCGGCATCTGTGGTGGTCGCCGCGACTCAAGGCTTTGCCGAAAAGCACGGTCTTAGCCTGCGCTTGCAGCGCCAGGCCTCCTGGGCTGCGTTGCGCGATCGCCTGATCAGTGGCGAACTGGATGCCGCTCACTGCCTCTACGGCTTGATCTATGGCGTACAGCTAGGCCTCGACGGCGCAATGCCGAGCAACATGGCGGTACTCATGGGGCTCAATCAAAATGGTCAGAGCATCAACCTGTCGCGCGCCCTACAGCAGGCAGGAGTGACCAACGGCGAAGCACTGGCGCAACGCGCGCACCAAAGCAGCGCACGCCTGAAATTTGCCCAGACCTTCCCCACCGGCACCCATGCCATGTGGCTCTACTATTGGCTGGCCAGCCAAGGCATTCACCCATTGCGCGACGTGGATAGCGTCGTGGTGCCGCCATCACAGATGATCGAGCACCTGAAAGCGCAGCGCATCGATGGTTTCTGTGTCGGCGAACCCTGGACCGCCAAAGCCGTAGAGGACGATCTCGGTTGCATGCTCACCACCACCCAGGCGATCTGGCCCGATCATCCAGAAAAGGTGCTTGGCAGCACCCGCGCCTTCGTCGAGCAGCACCCCAATACTGTGCGCGCACTGATCATGGCCGTACTGGAAGCTAGCCAATTCATCGATGCCAACGAAGAGAACCGACGCAGCACGGCGCAACTGCTCAGCGGCAGCGACTATGTCGATGCGCCGCTGTCCGCGATCCTGCCGCGATTTCTCGGCCACTATCAGGACGGCCTCGGTAACGCCTGGCAAGACGCCCACCGCCTGCGTTTTCACGGCGACGGCGCAGTCAACCTGCCCTACCTGTCCGACGCCATGTGGTTCATGACCCAGTTCCGCCGCTGGGGGCTGCTGCGTGATGACCCGGACTACCTCGGCATCGCCCAGCAAGTACAGCAACTGACACTCTACCGACAGGCCGCAGATGCACTGGGCATCGCCTGCCCCGAACCGATGCGCAGCAGCACGCTCAAGGACGGCCCACGCTGGGATGGCAGCGATCCGGCTGGCTACGCCCGCAGCTTCGCCCTGCATGCCATGGCCGATCAGCCGGCGCTCAGCGCCTGACTCGCAGGAGAGCCCACCATGCTGCGCATCCTGCTGATCAATGACACCCCGAAAAAAGTCGGCCGCCTCAAGCACGCCCTGATCGAGGCTGGCTTCGAGGTCATCGACGAGTCCGGGCTGACCATCGACTTACCCGCCCGCGTCGAAGCCGTGCGCCCCGACGTGGTCCTCATCGACACCGAATCCCCCGGCCGCGACGTCATGGAGCAGGTGGTGCTGGTCACGCGCGACCAACCCCGCCCCATCGTCATGTTCACCGACGAGCATGACCCCGGTGTGATGCGCCAGGCGATCAAGAGCGGCGTCAGCGCCTACATCGTCGAAGGTATCCATGCGCAACGCCTGCAGCCGATCCTCGACGTTGCAATGGCCCGCTTCGAAAGCGACCAGGCGCTGCGTGCCGAGCTGCAGGCGCGTGATGCACAGTTGGCCGAGCGCAAGCGCATCGAGCTGGCCAAGGGCCTGTTGATGAAGATGAAAAGTTGCGACGAAGAAGAGGCCTACACCCTCATGCGCCGCCAGGCCATGAGCCGCCAGCAGAAGCTGATTCAGGTGGCCGAGCAGGTCATCGCCATGCACGACATGCTTGGGGGCTGACTGTTACACCTGCGCAGCGCCTGACTGTACTGGACAGCCCTATTCATCGCGACGTATTGTCAGCGGCGGCCACAGCAGTGGCCAACGTCGCTCGGACGGTTCCGGGCGCTTACGTCTTTCGAGGAAATCATGGCTGACAATGCCAAGCGCCGCTTTGCGCGCATCGATCGTCTCCCCTCCTACGTTTTCAACATCACCGCTGAACTGAAGATGGCCGCGCGCCGTCGCGGTGAAGACATCATCGATTTCTCCATGGGCAACCCTGACGGTGCGACTCCGCCGCACATCGTCGAAAAGCTCGTACAGGTCGCTCAGCGTGAAGACACCCACGGCTACTCCACTTCTCGCGGTATTCCACGCCTGCGCCGCGCCATCTCGCGCTGGTACAAGGATCGCTACGAGGTGGAGATCGACCCGGAAAGCGAAGCCATCGTCACCATCGGCTCCAAGGAAGGCCTGGCGCACCTGATGCTGGCCACTCTGGATCACGGTGACACCGTACTGGTGCCCAATCCCAGTTATCCCATCCATATCTACGGCGCCGTGATCGCCGGTGCGCAGGTGCGTTCAGTGCCGCTGGTGCCGGGCGTGGATTTCTTCGCCGAGCTGGAACGCGCCATCCGCGAATCGATCCCCAAGCCGAAGATGATGATTCTCGGCTTCCCTTCCAACCCCACCGCACAGTGCGTGGAGCTGGACTTCTTCGAACGCGTGGTCGCCCTGGCTAAACAGTACGACGTGCTGGTGGTGCACGACCTCGCCTACGCCGACATCGTCTATGACGGCTGGAAAGCACCGTCGATCATGCAGGTGCCAGGCGCCAAGGACATCGCGGTGGAGTTCTTCACCCTGTCCAAGAGTTACAACATGGCTGGCTGGCGTATCGGCTTCATGGTCGGCAACCCGGAGCTGGTCAGCGCCCTGGCGCGAATCAAGAGCTACCACGATTACGGCACGTTCACTCCGCTACAGGTGGCGGCCATTGCCGCACTGGAAGGCGACCAGCAATGCGTGCGCGATATCGCCGAGCAATACCGCCAGCGCCGCAATTTACTGGTCAAGGGCCTGCACGAAATTGGCTGGATGGTCGAGAACCCCAAAGCCTCGATGTACATTTGGGCCAAGATTCCCGAGGCCTATGCTCACCTTGGCTCGCTGGAGTTCGCCAAGAAGCTGCTGGCCGAGGCCAAGGTCTGCGTATCGCCCGGCCTAGGCTTTGGCGACTACGGCGACGACCACGTGCGTTTTGCCTTGATCGAGAATCAGGATCGTACCCGTCAGGCGCTACGGGGCATCAAGGCCATGTTCCGCGCCGATGGCTTGCTGCCGACGAAAAAAACCAAAGCAGACAACGAATGAAACAAGGGCGCCGCACAGGCGCCCTCTTCATTTCAGCCGGAATAATCCAAAGCCGTCCAGTTGCGACTCAGGGCCTGCGACAACACGCAATGCGGGCTTTGCAATGCTTCATTGAACGCGACAGGCAGTAACGTCGTCTGCCCCTCAGCCTCACCATGGCGCTCGGTCAGCCATTGCAACTTGCCGCAGTTGGGCGTCTCGATCACATAGCTGGCGGCCACCGCCGAGTGATACCCCGGCAGATGAATCACATCCAGCACCCTGCCCGCTTCCTCGACTCGCCGCCCGTCGGAAACCAGCACAGCCCACGCCTGCTCACCTTCTATCACCAGGTACGCACCATTGGCCTGCGGCCTCTCCACCTGGGGTTGCGCACAACCACCGAGCAGGGCCAATAGCACAATCGTCATCAGCATCTGTTGCATTACCTCTCACTCCTTCATCAGGGCGCCGATTCATGAGTCGGCGGGTCGATGTCGCTGCAGTGACTCAACTATCACTCGATACTGTTTATTTGTACAGTATTTTTGCTGTAGGCTTGAAAGCACAGATCAATGGGCATGAGTTACAGGAGCATCAGCATGCTGGACGTATTGCAGATCAAACATCAGGTCAATCGCATGCCGTTGGAGAGGGTGCATCACATCATCGAGGAGCTGCAGCGTGAAGGCCTGGTCATGGAGGGGCGTACCCCTTTCAATCGCCTGCACTTCAATACCTGCTTCGCCGAGATCGAGGCTCTTCTGCAACGCGCGGGCTATCACCGGCAACTGGATGTGGTCGGCTATCAGGGCCTGGCCTATGCCCTCTTCGATCCGGCCCGCTGGGAGGCTGTCGAAGTGCTGCGCTGGCTGCGCGATTTCGTCGAAATGAAGCAGCAGCAACCGTGCCACTGACCCTATGCGCAGCGCTCCGAAATTGGCCACCGATCAGCCTGCTGCACGGTCTTTGGGCAATGCTACGCAGCAGCGGCCCTTTCTCCGAGTGCAACTTGATCGAGCTATATCCTTGAAAGATATAGAGATATCCATACGGCGTAGAGACCTGGCAAACGCCTTGCTAAGCAAACCTCAACCACGCTCCTGATCGCCAACGGCGGTGATTCGGACACACCGACAAAGACGTCAAAGGCTGCTCGTTGCCCACCGGCAACAGGCTGTCTGCGACGTCTTTTTTCGTTTCTGTCAGTCGAGGAATTGCCATGCTCCATCGTCTATCGCTGCATCACCGCCTGTCATTGCTGGGTCTTGCCCTCGGTCTACTGGCTACTTCGCCGCTGCACGCCGCCGAGCCGGAGAAAGTGGAGCTGAAACTGGGCTTCATCAAACTGACCGACATGGCGCCATTGGCCATCGCCTATGAGAAAGGCTACTTCGAGGATGAAGGGCTGTACGTCACCCTAGAGGCACAAGCCAACTGGAAGGTGCTGCTGGATCGAGTGATCGACGGCGAACTGGACGGTGCCCATATGCTCTCTGGCCAGCCGCTAGGCGCGACCATTGGTTTCGGCACCAAGGCCGATGTGGTGACTGCCTTCACCATGGATCTCAACGGCAATGCCATCACTGTCTCCAACGATGTCTGGAAAGCAATGAAACCGCATGTGCCCATGGCTGATGGCAAGCCCGTGCACCCGATCAAGGCCGATACCCTCAAACCGGTGATCGAGCAATACGCCGCGGCTGGCAAGCCCTTCAATATGGGCATGGTGTTCCCGGTCTCGACTCATAACTACGAGCTGCGTTACTGGCTGGCCGCTGGCGGCATCAACCCTGGCTACTATGCGCCGAGCAAAGGCGATATCACGGGGCAAATCGATGCTCAGGTACTGCTCTCGGTCACCCCGCCGCCACAGATGCCGGCAACTCTGGAGGCCGGCACCATCAGCGGCTACAGTGTCGGTGAACCGTGGAACCAGGCCGCCGTGTTCAAGGGCATCGGCGTCCCCGTGGTGGCCGATTACGCCATTCGCAAGAATATGTCCGAGAAGGTCTTCGGCGTTTCGCGCAGTTGGGCCGAAGCCAACCCGGAAACGCACAAGCGTCTGGTCAAGGCGCTGATCCGCGCCGGCAAGTGGCTCGATGCCGATGGCAACGCCAACCGCGCCGAAGCGGTGGAGATTCTCGCACGCCCGGAATACGTCGGCGCTGATGCCAAGGTCATTGCCAATTCGATGACCGGCACCTTCGAGTTCGAGAAAGGCGACAAGCGTGAAGTCCCCGACTTCAACGTGTTCTTCCGCTACCACGCCACCTACCCCTACTACTCCGATGCCATCTGGTATCTGACGCAGATGCGCCGCTGGGGGCAGATCGCCGAAGCCAAGCCGGACGACTGGTACGTGCAAACCGCCAAGCGCGTGTTCCTCCCGGACATCTACCGCCAGGCCGCCGCCGAGCTGATCGCCGAAGGCAAGGCCGAACCGAGCGACTTCCCACCTGCCGATGAGGACGGCTTCCGTAAGCCGCTGGCAGACACCATCGACGGTGTGGTCTACGACGGCCACAAGCCCAACGCCTACCTGCAGCAATTCAGCATTGGTCTGAAGGGCGACAGCACCCTCTGACAAAGGCTGGCACCACCGTCTGCCACACCACAATGGGCCGCGCCTGTCGCGGCCTCGCTAACGACCTGAGGACAGGACGATGAGCAACCCGAACATCGCCACGCCGATCCAGCAGACCCTCAAGACGGCGCGCCACAGCGTCTTGCTCAAGCGCCTGGTAAATGGCCTGATCCTGCCAGGGCTGGGCATTGCCCTGTTCCTGCTGTGCTGGCAGGGGCTGGCCAACCATGTACAGACCAGCCTCGGCCAGTTTCCCGGCCCCGTACAAGTTGCTGAGCAATTTGGTGGACTGATTGCGGCCCACCAGCGCGAACGAGACAAGGCTGCTGCCTTCTATCAGCGCCAGGAGGAACGCAACGCCAAGCTGTTGGCCGCCGACCCTGGCGCTACGGTGACTGTCCGCCCCTATACGGGCAAGCCGACCTTCATCCAGCAAATCTTCACCAGCCTCTACACCGTCGCGGCCGGCTTTCTCATCGCTTCGCTGCTGGCCATCCCACTGGGGATCGTCTGCGGTCTGAGCAAAACGCTGTACAGCGCATTGAATCCACTGATTCAGGTATTCAAGCCGGTGTCGCCACTGGCCTGGCTGCCACTGGTGACCATGCTGGTCAGCGCCCTGTACGTCAGTGACGATCCACTGTTCGCCAAGTCCTTCCTCACCTCGGCTTTCACCGTGGCGCTGTGCTGCCTGTGGCCCACCGTGATCAATACCACGGTGGGCGTGGCCAGCATCGACAAGGATCTCAACAACGTCAGCAAAGTGCTGCGTCTGTCACCACTGAGCCACGTGCGGCGCATTGTCGTGCCGGCGGCGCTGCCGATGATTTTCACCGGCCTGCGCCTGTCGCTGGCCACGGGCTGGATGGTGCTGATCGCCGCCGAAATGCTGGCGCAGAACCCAGGTCTGGGCAAATTCATCTGGGACGAGTTCCAGAACGGCAGCTCCAACTCCCTTGGCCGGATCATGGTGGCGGTGATCGTCATTGGCCTGATCGGCTTCATCCTCGACCGTCTGATGCTTGTGCTCCAGCGCCTGTTTAGCTGGGACAAGAACGCCGTACTGCGCTGATCAGGAGAATCATCATGAGCAATGCCTACCTCGAACTGACCAATGTTGGTATCGATTTCCCCACCGACAAGGGGCTGTTCTGCGCCTTGCAGAACGTCAATCTGAAATTGGCCAAGGGCGAGTTCGTCTCGCTGATCGGCCACTCCGGCTGCGGCAAATCCACGGTGCTGAACATCGTCGCCGGGCTCTATCAGGCCACGGCTGGGGGCATCATTCTCGACGGTCGCGAGGTCAACGAACCCGGCCCGGAGCGCGCCGTGGTGTTCCAGAACCACAGCCTGCTGCCCTGGCTGAGCTGTTACGAGAACGTCGAATTGGCGGTACGGCAGGTGTTTCGCAAACAGAAAACGCGCGCAGAAATGCGTGACTGGATCGAGCACAACCTGGCCCTGGTGCACATGACGCACGCGCGCGACAAACGCCCCGGAGAAATCTCCGGCGGCATGAAGCAGCGCATCGGCATTGCCCGCGCCCTGGCCATGCAGCCCAAGGTGCTGCTGATGGACGAGCCATTCGGCGCGCTCGACGCCCTCACCCGCGCTCACCTGCAGGACTCGTTGATGGAGATTCATGCCGAGCTGGGCAACACGGTCATCATGATCACCCATGATGTCGACGAAGCCGTGCTGCTCTCCGACCGTATCGTGATGATGAGCAACGGCCCGGCGGCAACCGTCGGAGAAATTCTCAAGGTCGAACTGGCACGCCCGCGCCAGCGCATGGAGCTGGCTCACGACAGCCGCTATCACGCTTACCGGGCTGCCGTACTGGAGTTTCTCTACCAACGCCAGCAGCGCCCGGCAGCCTGATCCATTGCCACCGTTTCGGCTTGTACAGCGTAGCGGTGGAACCAATCGCTTCGTTTGAACACGAACAGGAACCCCCAACGACCAGGCAGGCAACCCCCGTGCTAGACCTCTCCACCTGGAATTTGTCGATTCCAACCGACCCCGCGCCGACGGAAATCACCACTGCGCGTTTGAACAACGGCTATCAAAGCCAATATTTTCGCCGCAACGACGACGGCAGCGTCACCTTCTGGGTACCCGTGACGGGCTCCACCACAGAGGATGCACGCTACCCCCGTAGCGAATTGCGTGAGACGCAGAGCGATGGCGCGCTGGATAACTGGCTTTATGCGTCCGCCGACAACTATCTCAATGCCGTGCTCACGGTCAATCAATTGCCCAGCCGCAACAAGGTCGTAATAGGGCAAATCCATAGCACTGACGCCGCAGGTAGTCAGAACGACCCACTCGTCAAACTGCAGTATTACCGCAACAGCGCTGGTGTTGGTCGGCTGGAGGCCCTGCTGCGCCTGCACCCCGGAGACAGCAAGGTAAAGAACATCCTGATTGCCGAAGGTATCGACCTGAACGAGCGCTTCAGCTACGAACTGCGCCTGACATCGAGCGGTCGCCTGGGCATTCAGGTCGAGAGCGCCGACGGCGACAAAGGCTCGTACTACCGCCAACTGAGCAGCAGTTGGAGCAATGATCTGCTGTATTTCAAGGCCGGTGCTTACATTCAGGACAACAGCGGTTCGAGCAGCGAGGGAGGCCGCGTCACGTTTTATCACCTGAACACCTTGCACCGCTGAGCGTAGCGGCGACTTACAATCGCCGCTTTGCCACCGGATAAACCTAAACATGGCCCGTCTGACGCTGGATTTCCCCGAAGATCAATATTGCTACAGCACCCACCTCACCGTGCGCGTCACCGATATCAACGGCGCCAATCATCTGGGCAATGACTCGATGATCTCGATGATTTCCGAAGCACGTGCCCGCTTTCTCTTCGAGTTCGGCATCCACGAAACCGATGGCAACGGCACTGGCATCATCGTCACCGACCTGGCCACCACCTACCGCGCCGAGGCCCATGCCCGTGATCAGTTGCTGTTCGAAGTCGGGGTGATGGATTTCAACAAATACGGCGGCGACATCACCTTCCGCATTACCCGACCGGCCGACGGCACGCTGGTGGCCATGGCCAAGTCGGGATTCGTCTTCTTCGATTACCAGGCGTCGAAGGTGGTAGCGATGCCGCAGACCTTCAGCGCCAAGTTTCCCAAGGTCAACCGCATAACGGGCTGAGCGACTGTTTGGCGCGACAGTTGCTGCACACGCCTGACAGACCGTTGCAAAACGCAGGTAATTTTTCAACGGTTTGCAGAGCACATCCGCACAATGCCCCCGCCTGATAGGGCTGGGCTCTCTGGGAGTGACAACAATGCCAGCCATGCGCAAACGAGCTCAACGTGCCGCCCTGATCGCCAGCCTCTCAGCCTGGCCACTGCTTATCCTGCCCTTGCCTACGCATGCCACTGTCGCCTCTGCTGGCAGCGCAACGGTGCAAGCGCAGCGCTGAGCGCCCCAATGCGGGGCAGAAAATAACCCACCGATAACCTGAAACGCTACGAAACCAGCGCCAGCAGCAACCTCAGCTTCTGGCGCGGCTCTTGCTAAGTTCGCCTCAAGGTAGCCAACGGCGGCCACCTTTTGCATGACAACGACGTCGCCTCACCCAGCCTCAAAGCTTGTGGTGAAGCGGCGTTTTTTGTGCCTGCCCCAATGCTCGGGGCTGGCGTTAGCTTCGTGATACGAGCCATCGCCATTCGTTCGAACCTGCCGTGGCCTAGGCCACGAACTACGCTAAACACGTAGCTCCGCAGACACGGCCGCCGTTTCCACTCGCGCGTCCCTGTCCGCCGGGCTCATCAAGCTGACGAGGTGATCGATGAACACGAGTTTCTGGAAGGCCGGCCACGCCCCGACCCTGTTTGCTGCCTTTCTCTATTTCGACCTGAGTTTTATGGTCTGGTACCTGCTCGGCCCGCTTGCCGTACAGATTGCCACCGACCTGGCGCTGAACGCCCAGCAACGCGGCCTGATGGTAGCCACCCCGATTCTCGCTGGCGCGGTGCTGCGCCTGCTCATGGGTTTTCTCGCGGATCGACTTTCGCCAAAGACCGCTGGCCTGATCGGTCAGGTGGTGGTCATCACAGCCTTGTTCGGCGCCTGGCAAATCGGTATCGGCAGCTACGAACAGGCGTTGCTGCTGGGGCTGTTCCTCGGTTTCGCGGGGGCTTCCTTTGCCGTCGCCTTGCCGCTGGCGTCGCAGTGGTACCCCGCGCAGCATCAGGGTAAAGCCATGGGTATCGCCGGTGCCGGTAATTCCGGCACCGTGCTTGCCGCGCTGTTTGCGCCGGGCCTGGCGGCACTGTTCGGTTGGCAGAACGTCTTCGGTTGGGCCCTGGCACCGCTGCTGGTGACGCTGGTGCTCTTTGCCATGCTGGCACGCAACGCACCCAGCCGCCCCAAACCCAAAGCCTTCGCTGACTACCTCAAAGCCCTGGGTGATCGTGATAGCTGGTGGTTCATGTTCTTCTACAGCATCACCTTTGGCGGCTTCATCGGCCTGGCCAGCGCCCTGCCCGGCTACTTCAGCGACCAGTACCAGCTCAACCCGGTGACTGCCGGCTACTACACCGCGGCCTGCGTCTTCGCCGGCAGCCTGCTGCGCCCACTGGGCGGCGCGCTGGCCGACCGTATCGGTGGTATCCGCAGCTTGCTGGTGATGTACGCCATCGCCTCGTCGTGCATTGCCATCGTCGGCTTCAACCTGCCCAGTTCCAATGCGGCACTGGCCTTGTTCGTCGTCGCCATGCTTGGCTTGGGAGCCGGTAACGGCGCGGTGTTCCAACTGGTGCCGCAGCGTTTCAGCAAGGAAATTGGCGTCATGACCGGCCTGATTGGCATGGCCGGCGGCATTGGCGGTTTCTTGCTGGCAGCCGGCCTGGGCGCCATCAAGCAGCATACCGGCGGTTATCAGCTTGGCCTGTGGCTGTTCGCCAGCCTTGGCGTTTTGGCCTGGATCGGTCTGTATGGCGTCAAACAGCGCTGGCGCACCACCTGGGGCAGCGCCGCCATCACCGCCGCGCGGGTTTGATGAGTAGCCTGCAACTGGTCACCGGCGAAGCCAGCGCCAGTGGCCCACACTGTGACAACCAAGACGCTCTGCGTGTGGTCACGCCTGCTCCCGCACTGGCGGCCAGCAAAGGCTACCTCTGCGCACTGGCTGACGGCGTCAGTCAGTGCGCAGACGGTGCGCTCGCCTCGCGCGCAACGCTGCAGGCGCTGGCGCTGGACTACTACGCCACGCCGGAAACCTGGCCGGTGCAGCACAGCCTGGATCGTCTGCTACTGGCTCAAAACCGCTGGCTGCAAGCCAACGGCGGCGGCCAGCCGCTGCTGACCACGCTGACGGCGCTGGTACTGCGTGGGCGGCATTACTTTCTCGCCCATGTCGGCGACTGCCGCGCCTATCTGTGGCGCGACGGCCAGTTGTTGCGCCTAACCGAGGAGCATGTGTGGGAACAACCCGGCATGCAGCATGTGCTGACCCGCGCGCTCGGTTTGGATCAGCACGTGGTGGTGGACTACCGGGACGGCGAGCTGCAGCCGGGTGATGCCTTTCTGCTGCTTAGCGATGGCATCTGGGCCACACTCAGCGAGCAGATCCTGACACTCGCCCTGCAGAGTGAGGACGCGCCAGAGGCAATCTGCGCCAGCCTGGTCGAGGACGCCCACCGTGCAGGCAGCCAGGACAACGCCAGCGCGCTGCTGGTCAAAGTCGAACGACTGCCGGACGCCTCACTCGCCGATACCCTGGCGCAACTGGAGCACTGGCCGCTGCCGCCACCGCTGCGCGCCGGTCAGCACTTCGAAGGCTGGTATGTCGAAAGTCTGCTGCATGGCTCACGCCAATCACTCATGTACCGGGTGCGCGATGATGAGGGACGACCCTGGCTACTGAAGACCCTGCCGCCGCAACGCCACGAAGAAGCCGAAGCCGGCCCCGCCCTGCTGCAGGAAGAATGGTTTCTGCGTCGCGTCGCGGGGCCGCATTTCCCGCAACTGCATGCGCTGCCGCAGCGTCAGCACCTGTACTACGTGCAACGCGAGTATTCAGGGCAAACCCTGGCGGCGCACCTGCACAGCCAAGGGCCTATGCCACTGGCGGATTGGCGCCTGCTGGCAGCGGATCTGATCAAGGCCATTGGGTTGCTGCACCGGCGCAACATCCTGCACCGCGATATCAAGCTGGAAAACCTGCTGCTCGGCGATGACGGCGTGTTGCGCGTGCTGGACTTCGGCCTGGCCTATTGCCCCGGTTTGTCGAGCGAAGATGCTCACGGCGTACCTGGCACGCCCAGCTATATCGCCCCGGAGGCCTACGCTGGGGCGCCGCCGAGCATGGCCCAGGATCTCTACGCCACGGGCGTGACGCTATATCGGTTGCTGACCGGGCACTATCCACATGGAGAGGTGGAAGCCTTTCAGCGCCCGCGCTTCGGCCTTGCCGTCGCCGCCAGCCGCTATCGCCCGGATCTGCCCGCCTGGCTCGACGAAATCCTTGCGCGCGCCCTGGCCAACGACCCGGCGCAGCGCTTCGAAACCGCCGAGCAATGGCTGCTGGCCCTGGAGCAAGGCGAGCGCCTGTCGCTGTCCGTGCGCCCACGCCCGTTGCTCGAACGCGAGCCGCTACTGGTCTGGCGCAGCCTGGCACTCGTCTCACTGCTGCTGAACCTAGGCCTAGTGATTGCGCTATTGCTCTAGCCACCCAGGCCTGCCACGCACGCAGGAAACGCACCAGCGCGGCGCAAAAAGACTCAAAACAGTGCACGAAAAACCCAATAGCGCCTGCAGTCAGCCAGCGATCTCCTGAAGAAGCGGCGGCTCAGCAACTTGGCACAAGCGCTGCATCATGTTCAGCACAACCGATTAAAGCGCGCTGTCAACGAAGAGAGCGCACTGCCCGATAGTTCGGGATCTGGACAAAGGCGTCCTCGCTAGGCAACTGGCGGGACGCCTTTTTTGTTCCCGGTAGTTCCTGGCGGTAACCCTTTCTGGCTCGTCATTGCGACGGCCAGGTTTCCGTGATTTTTCCTCCAGGAGACAGCCGGCATGCAAAAACTCAAGCTGGTGATGATTGGCAACGGCATGGCGGGTGTACGCACCCTCGAAGAGCTGCTCAAGCTCGCTCCCGATCTTTACGACATCACCGTGTTCGGCGCCGAGCCGCACCCGAACTACAACCGCATCCTGCTCTCGCCCGTTCTGGCCGGCGAGCAAGCCTTCGAAGACATCATCCTCAACGACCTCAACTGGTACACGGACAACGGCATCAAGCTGCTGCTCGGCCGTACGGTGGTGAAGATCGACCGCAAGGCGCGCCGGGTGATCGCCGACGATGGCAGCGAAGCCGAATACGATCGTTTGCTTATCGCCACTGGCTCCACGCCGTTCATCCTGCCGGTGCCGGGCAAGGATCTGCACGGCGTCATCGGTTACCGCGACATCGCCGACACCCGCGTGATGATGGACACCGCCAAGACGCATAAGCACGCCGTGGTCATCGGCGGCGGCCTGCTCGGCCTGGAGGCGGCCAACGGTCTCAAGCTGCGCGGCATGGACGTCACCGTGGTACATATCGGTGACTGGCTGCTGGAGCGTCAGCTCGACCGCACCGCCGGTGAGCTGCTGCAGAAATCCCTGGAAGATCGCGGCCTGAAGTTCCTCCTGCCCAAGCACACCGCCGAACTGCTGGATAACGGCGATGGCCGCGTGTGTGCGGTGAAGTTCAAGGACGGCGAGGTGATCCCAGCCGATCTGGTGGTGATGGCCGCCGGTATCCGCCCCAATACCACCCTCGCGGAAAGCGCAGGCATCGCCTGCAATCGCGGCATTCTGGTCAACGACACCCTGCAAACCTTCGACCCACGCATCTACGCCATCGGCGAATGCGCCAGCCATCGCGGCATCGCCTACGGTCTGGTGGCGCCGTTGTTCGAGCAGGCCAAGGTTTGCGCCAATCACCTGGCTCAGCTTGGTTATTCGCGCTATCAGGGCTCGGTGACTTCGACCAAGCTCAAGGTCACCGGCATCGATCTATTCTCCGCCGGCGACTTCATGGGCTCGGACGATACCGAGTGCATCACCCTCTCCGACCCCATCGGCGGCGTGTACAAGAAGCTGGTGATCAAAGACGACGTGCTGGTCGGCGCCTGCCTGTACGGCGACACCGCCGACGGTGGTTGGTACTTCCGGCAGATCCGCGAGAAGCACCCCATCGGCGAAATCCGCGACCACCTGATGTTCGGCGAGGGCGTCATTGGCGATGTCGGCCATCAAGGGGCGGACAAGACCGCCAACATGCCCGACAGCATGGAAGTGTGCGGCTGCAACGGCGTGTGCAAGGGCACCATCGTCAAGGCCATTCAGGAGAACGGCCTGTTCTCCGTCGACGAGGTGAAAAAGCACACCAAGGCCGCCAGCTCCTGCGGTTCCTGCACCGGCCTGGTCGAGCAAATTTTGATCAGCACCGTCGGCGGCGCGGCAGACGTCAAACCCAAGAGCGAGAAAGCCATCTGCGGCTGCTCCGAGCTCAACCACGGGCAGATCCGTCAGGCCATCCGCGAGCAGCACCTGACCTCTATGGCGCAAACCATGGCCGCGCTCAACTGGAGCACACCCAACGGCTGCGCCACCTGCCGCCCGGCCTTGAACTACTACCTGATTTCCACCTGGCCGGGCGAAGCGCAGGACGACCCGCAATCACGCCTGATCAACGAGCGCGCCCACGCCAATATCCAGAAAGACGGCACCTATTCGGTGGTGCCGCGCATGTGGGGCGGCGTGACCAACGCCGCCGAACTGCGGCGCATCGCCGATGTCGCCGACAAATACCAGGTGCCGATGGTCAAGGTCACCGGCGGCCAACGCATCGACCTCTTGGGCATCAAGAAAGAAGACCTGCCAGCGGTGTGGAAGGAGCTGGACATGCCTTCGGGCCACGCCTACGGCAAATCCATCCGCACCGTGAAGACCTGCGTGGGCAGCGAGTTCTGCCGCTTCGGCACGCAAAACTCGACCCAGCTCGGTATCGATCTGGAGCACGACCTGTTCAACATGTGGTCGCCGCACAAGGTCAAGCTGGCGGTCTCCGGTTGCCCGCGCAACTGCGCCGAAGCCGGCATCAAGGACGTTGGCATCATCGGCGTGGATTCGGGCTTCGAGATGTACATAGGCGGCAATGGCGGGATCAAAACCGAAGTCGCCGAGTTCTTCGTCAAGGTCAAGACCGCCGAAGAAGTACGCGAATACAACGCTGCCTTCCTCCAGCTCTACCGCGAAGAAGCCTTCTACCTCGAACGCACCGTGCACTACCTGCACCGCGTTGGCATGGAGCGCATCAAAAAGGCGGTGATCGACGACGAGGCCAACCGCAAGGCCCTGGCTGCACGCCTGCACTATGCCCTGTCGCTCGAACAGGATCCGTGGAAGCAGCGCATCGAAACGCCGAGCCTTAAAAAGGAATTCGACACCATCAAGGTCGTGCAACTTGAGGAGGCCACCGTATGAACTGGCTGGACATCTGCGCTCTGGACGAAATCAACCCGCTGGGTTCGCGCATCGTCGCCGGCCCCAAAGGTGACATCGCCATCTTCCGCACCGGCGACGACGACGTGTTCGCTCTCGACGACCGCTGCCCGCACAAGGGCGGCCCGTTATCCCAAGGGCTGATCTACGGCAAGCGCGTCGCCTGCCCGCTGCACAACTGGCAGATCGAGCTCGATAGCGGCGCGGCCGTTGCCCCGGACGTGGGCTGCGCGCACCGCCATCAGGCGCGAGTGGAGAATGGCCGCGTGCTGCTGGCCTTAGCCTAACGCCATGTGGGAGGGCCTTTAGCCGCGACACCTCCCACTCTTTTCTCGTTTTCCGCAGGAACCACGAACATGGCCAGCCCCACGCAAATCACCGCTTCGACCTGCTGCTACTGCGGCGTCGGCTGTGGCGTGCTGATCGAACACGACGACGAGAAGATCCTCGGCGTCGCTGGCGATCCCAGCCACCCGGCCAACTTCGGCAAGCTCTGCAGTAAAGGCGCCACCCTGCACCTGACTGGCGACCTCGACGCCCGTGGCCTGCACCCCCAGTTGCGCCTAGGCAAAGGGCTGGCCCGATCACGCACAGACTGGGACAACGCCCTGGAGCACGCCGCTAACGTCTTCGCCGAGACCATCGGCGAGCATGGCCCGGACAGCGTCGCCTTCTACATCTCCGGCCAGTTGCTGAGCGAGGACTACTACGCCTTCAATAAACTGGCCCGCGCACTGGTCGGCACCAACAACATCGACTCCAACTCACGCTTGTGCATGTCCAGCGCGGTGGTCGGCTACAAACGCAGCCTCGGCGCCGACGCGCCGCCCTGCTCCTATGAAGACATCGAACTGAGCGATTGCCTGCTGATCGCCGGCTCCAACATGGCCTACGCCCACCCGGTGCTGTTTCGCCGCCTGGAGGAAGCCAAAGCGCGCCGCCCAGAGATGAAAGTGATCGTCGTCGATCCACGGCGCACCGACACTTGCGAATTGGCCGATCTGCACCTGGCGATCCTGCCTGGCACCGACGTCGCCCTGTTTCACGGCATCCTGCACCTGCTGCTGTGGGAAGGCTGGATCGACCGCGCCTATATCGACGCCCATACCGAAGGCTTCGATGCCCTGAAGAATCTGGTGCGCGACTACACCCCGGCTGCCGTCGCGGAAATCTGCGGTATCAGTCGCGACGCGCTGCAAACCTGCGCGCAGTGGATAGGCCAGGCACCGAGTTTTCTCTCGCTCTGGTGCATGGGCCTTAACCAGTCCAGCGCCGGTACGGCGAAAAACAGCGCCCTGATCAACCTGCACCTGGCCACCGGGCAGATCGGCAAGCCTGGCGCCGGCCCGTTCTCCCTCACCGGCCAACCCAACGCCATGGGCGGGCGTGAAACCGGTAGCCTGAGCAACCTGCTGCCCGGCCACCGCGAAGTCGGCAATGCCGCGCACCGCGCCGAAGTCGCCGCGTACTGGGGCATCGATGCCCTGCCAGCAACGCCGGGGCTGTCTGCCATCGAACTGTTCGACGCCATGCATGACGGGCGTATCAAAGCCGTCTGGATCGCCTGCACCAATCCGGCCCAATCGCTGCCGGATCAGAGCAAGGTGCACGAAGCCCTGGCCGCCTGCCCCTTCGTCGTGGTGCAGGAAGCCTTCTTCACCACCGAGACCTGCCACTACGCCGACCTACTGCTGCCTGCCGCCAGTTGGGGCGAAAAGGAAGGCACGGTGACCAACTCCGAGCGCCGCGTCAGCCATGTGCGCCGCGCCGTGCCAGCGCCCGCCGAGGCGCGCCCCGATTGGTCGATCACCTGCGACTTCGCCCAGCGCCTGGAAAAACGGCTACGCCCTGGCCTGCCCAGCCTGTTCGATTTTGCCGACAGCCAAGCGCTGTTCGAGCAATACAAACACCTGACCGCCCAGCGCGACCTCGACCTATCAGGGCTGAGCTACAGCCTGCTGGACGATCAGGGGCCGCAACAATGGCCCTTCCCGGCTGGCGCCCGCAGTGGCACTGCACGCCTTTACGCGGACGGGTGCTTTCCTACTGTCAGTGGTCGCGCGCAGTTTCTCGCTGAGCCCTATCGCGCAGCGAAGGAGCGCCGCGAAGCACGCTATTCGCTGACCCTAAACACCGGTCGCCTGCGCGACCAATGGCACGGCATGAGCCGCACCGGCACTGCCGCGCAGTTGTTCGGCCACGTCGAAGGGCCCGTGCTGGGCTTACATCCCGATGAACTGCGCCGTCGCCGCCTGGCCGACGGCGACCTGATCAAGCTACGCAGCCGCCGTGGCAGCCTGATCGTACCGGTACAGGCCGACGACAGCGTGCGCCCCGGCCAAGCCTGGCTGCCCATGCACTGGGGCAATCGTTTCCTGCGCGGCCTGGGCACCAATGTGCTGACCCAACCGGCCTTCGATACCCTGTCCAAACAACCGGAACTCAAGCACGCCGGCGTTGAAGTGGAGCGCGTCGAGCTGCCCTGGCAGTTCTTCGCCCTGGTCGAAGGCCAGGTGCAGATACGCTTCGAGGCGCTGCGCCCGCTATTCAACGACTTCGCCTACGCCAGCCTCACGCCTACAGGCCGCGAGCGCCCTGCACTGCTGATCCGCGCCGCCTGCGCCGTCGCACCAGAAGCACAACTGCTGGCCCGTATCGATCACTTGCTGGGCCTGGATTGCGGGCCGGTATTGGCCTACGACGACGCCCGCCGCGCCGTGGGCAAGCGTGTACGCATCGAGTCGGGGCGCATCGTCAGCATCCGTCTGGCCGGTGAAACCGCTGCCAGCCAATGGCTAAAAGGGTTATGGCAGAGCGGGCAGGCCGATGCCGAGCTGCGCCGCTGGCTGCTGGCCCCGCTGTCGGCAGCACCGGGCAAAGCGGCAAACACAACCAGCCGCACACTATGCAACTGCCTGAATGTCAGCGAAAACGCGATTCGTAACGGCATCAAGCAAGGCCTGAATCTTGACGGCCTCAAACAACATCTCAAATGCGGCACCAGTTGCGGCTCCTGCGTACCTGAGATCAAGCGGCTGCTGGTGCAAGAGCAGGCTGTGGAGGAAATATCGATATGAATGCAAAAGTCTGGCTGGTCGGCGCAGGCCCTGGCGACCCCGAACTGCTCACGCTCAAAGCCGTCAAGGCGCTCAAGCAGGCCGATGTGGTGATGATCGACGATCTGGTCAATCCTGCCGTGCTTGAGCACTGTCGCACCGCGCGCATCGTCTCGGTAGGTAAGCGCGGCGGCTGTCGCTCTACACCACAAGCGTTCATCCATCGCCTGATGCTGCGCTACGCACGCCAAGGCAAATGCGTGGTGCGCCTGAAAGGCGGAGACCCCTGCATCTTCGGGCGTGGCAGCGAAGAAGCCGACTGGCTCGGTGCACACGGCATAGAGGTGGAGCTGGTCAACGGCATCACCGCTGGTTTAGCAGGCGCCACAAGCTGCGGTATTCCATTGACCTTGCGTGGAGTCGCACGAGGGGTAACCCTGATCACTGCGCACACTCAGGACGACAGTTCACTGAACTGGCAGGCGTTGGCCCAGAGCGGCACGACGCTGGTGATCTATATGGGCGTAGCCAAACTGGCAGAAATCCAGGCTGGCCTGTTTGCTGGCGGCATGAGTGGCGAGATGCCGGTAGCGATGATCGAGAACGCCTCACTACCCACGCAGCGCGAATGTCGTAGCCGACTGGCCACGATGCAGGAGGATGCTGCCTGCTTCGCTCTGCAAAGCCCAGCCATCTTGGTGATAGGCGAAGTTGCCCGCCACGCCGTACAGGCTAGCCTGCTCCAGCTCTCTCACGGCTGACTCTTTGCGGGCGATAGAAAAAGAAAAACCCGGCCGAAGCCGGGTTTCTCTTTACTGCACCAGAGGCATTACTGCTGGATCTGGGCTTCTACTTCAGCTTCAACACGACGGTTGACAGCACGGCCAGCGTCGGTGGCGTTGTCGGCAACCGGGCGGCTCTCGCCGTAACCAGCAGCGTTCACGCGGCTGCCATCTACGCCATACTGGTTGACCAGTACATTACGCACGGCATTGGCACGACGCTCGGACAGCTTCTGGTTATAGGCGTCAGTACCGACGGAGTCAGTGTGGCCTTCAACGGTGGTAGTTGTCTGCGGATACTGGTTCATGAAGTCAGCCAGGTTTTTGATATCACCGTAGCTTTCTTCTTTGACGCTATCCTTGTTGAAGTCGAATTTGACGTCCAGTTCGACACGAACGGTTTCCATGGCCGGTTCAGCGGCAGGCTCAGGCATCGGCTCCGGAGCAGCAGCGACAGGAGCAGGAGCCGGGGCCGGCTTGCTGCCACCACCGAAGTTCAGACCAACACCCACGCCAGCTTGCCACTCGGTGTCACCCTGGTCGATGTTGTACAGAGCCTCAACGCCGGTACGGGCGTAGAAGTTCTCGGTGAAGTAGTACTTGGCGCCAGCGCCAGCGATGGCCAGAGTCGAGCTGTTGCGACCACCATCGTTGGCATCACCGATGCTCTGATGGCCGAAACCGGCAGACACATAAGGACGCAGACCCACACCCGGCTGACCGAAGTGGTAGATGGCCTTCAGGTCGGTCAGGTTACCCTTGATGTTCTTGCTGCCTGCAGAGCCTTCGCCGCGCAGATCGTGGTACTCGCCATAGGACAGCGCCAGCTCGACGTCGTCGGTCAGGTAGTAGCCAATGCTGCCGCCGAACAGGTTGCCTTCATCGTGAGCGAAGTCACGCTGAGAGTCGGCGAAATAGCGATTGACGAAACCCTCCACCTCGACTGCACCTTGGCCTTGTGCCAGCGCACCGAAGGAAGTTGCGGCAACGAGAGAGCCAATGACTACGCCCAAGGTGTTTTTTACTTTCATCCGTTAAATCCCCATCTTGATGGTTAATAAGTTGCCTAGTACGGCAGGTGGCAACTTGGCGGCGATATTATCAGGATTCGCCCTTCCCTTAGTGGTCGGAAAGCTGAACTAAGTTTCAGATGTTTCCGAAAAATTATCGCGCAATCGATCCAATGCTCGCTTGTAGCGCATTTTCGTGGCGCTCAAGCCCATGTGCATGATGTCGGCAATCTCTTGAAACTCGAGTTCTGCGACAAAACGTAGCACCAGAATCTCGCGATCAATCGGGTTGACGTGCACCAACCAACGATCCAGACCGCCACGCTCCTCTACTTTTGGAGCCTTTTCGTCGGACGCTTCTTCAAGCGGATCCAAACTTAATGCATCGATCAAGCGACGTTTTCTACGCTCTTTTCGATACTGCGTAATGCACTCGTTATAGGTGATGCTGTACAGCCAAGTTTTGAACTTGGACTTTCCCTCAAAGTTCTTCAGGCCATACAACACCTTGAGCATGACCTCCTGACAGACATCGTCGGCATCTCTTTCGTTCCCTAAATAACGGGCGCACACATTAAATAGCGTGCGCTGATAACGCCGCATCAGCTCTTCATAAGCACGGGTTATATGGAACAGCTCGTCGTGAGCGCGCGCCACCAGCTCTTCATCGGTGAGCTCGCGGGGGTCATAACGCGTAGGCAGGGTTTGAGCTTTGTTCAAAACAGGTCGGGCCGACGGACAGGACGAAAAGTGCCCAGCAGGTCATCCCGGCCGGGCAGCTACATAAAATACCAGATTGGCGTCAGCGGCTGTTCACGCGTTGCTCAAGCATCACTCGATTGGCCACTGAAACCAGCTCTCCAGAGTCGGTCAGTAGAATGGTTTTCACTGTACCGATCTCCTCGATCTGGCCTTCGACCTCACCGACGCTCACTTGTTGCCCGACCTGATACAACTCGCGCACATAGATGCCCGCCAGAATCTGGCTGGCGATTTCCCGACTGCCCAGACCAAGTGCCAGCGCAACCGCCAACCCCACGGAAATCAACACGATGGCAATGACATTGTTGAGTAGGTCGGTCTTGACCTCCAACTGGCCAATAGCCACGGAGATGCTGATGATGATGACCAGGCCCTGAGCCACTCGACCAAGCCCTTGCGCATACTCCAACCCGACACCATCCGCCGCGCCACGCACCAAGCTGCTGACTAGTTGCGCCAGAAGCACGCCCGCGAGCAATACCAACGCCGCACCAAATACCTTGGGCAGATACAAGGCCAGCACATCGAGGGTCGAGGAAATGCGCTGCAGGCCGAGCGACTCAGCCGCCGAGACCAGGAAAATCAGCAGCACGAACCAGTAAACGATCTTGCCGATCAGAGTCGAAACCGAAACCTGGATGCCCGCACGAGACAGCATCTTGGTCAGACCGGTACCGGTCATCAATCGATCAAGGCCGACCTTGTTCAGCAGCTTGGACAGTAAGGTGTCGAGCAGCTTGGCCACGACGAAACCCAGCAGCACCAGTACCAGAGCGACGAACAGATTGGGAATGAACCCCGCCACCTTGGTCCACAGGGCGGTCATGGCGGAAATCAGGCTTTGAGTCCAGGGGTCGAGTTCCATTTCAATCGGCCTTATCAGCAGAAGCGGAGGATGAGTTACGGCGCACCGGCGCCACGTGCGCCGAGCCATTATTCAAGGCGATCATGAGCGCCTGCAGCCAGTGGCCCAGCAGGCTGAACAGATCACCGGCGCCAACCTGACGATTGGCGGTTTTCAGCACCCGATGCAGGCAGGCGTCGTCATCGCGAGCGGATGGCGTCGCCTTGAGCAAATCGCGCAGGGATTCTTCGAATGGATCGTGCATGGGCACCTCACAGACTGTTTGTCCTAGACGCCAGAGCGCCAGAGCGGGTCACAGTTCACAACCAGCGCCAGCGGCGGTAGAGCAGCAATTGGACGACAGCCAGTAGCACCATCAGGCCACAGGCAACGAGAAATCCGGTGGGGTTATCCGCCCCTGGTATGCCGCCGACATTGATACCAAGCAGCCCCGTGATAAAGGTCAGGGGCAGGAACATCCCGGTAATGACGGTAAAGCGGTACATGATGCGGTTCATCCGCTCACTCATACGCTGGCTCTCGGCTTCCAGCACCAAGCTGACCCGCTCGCGCACCAGTTCCAGTTCTTCCAGATAACGTGTAAGACGGTTGTTCAGCTCATTCCAGTAGTCGTCATCATCCTCGACGAACCAGGGCTGACGATTGCGTGCAAGCTGTGCGTACAAATCTCGCTGTGGCGCCAGGAAGCGGCGCAGACTCGCCGCCCGTCGGCGCACCTGCAACATAAGGCTGTGGTCTGGACGATAACGCTCGTCGGCATCCAACCGGTCCTCTTCCTGGTCAAGCTGTTCGCTAAGCTCGGCGATCAGCTCGTCAACGCGGTTAGTCAGGTGTCTAGCCAGCTCCAGAAGCAGCTCGGACGCCGTACGCGGCCCCTTGCCGACCTGCAGGTCAGCAATCAGGGCATCAGTGGCCAGCAATGGACGCAAACGCAAGGAGATGACCCGCCGTGCGTCAGCGAAGATACGCACCGAGACCATGTCTTCAGGCTCGGCACCCGGATTACGGTTGATGCCTCGCAAGAACACCAGCAACTCGTTGTCTGGTAACGGCAACAAACGAGGCCGGGTGTTTTCCTCCAGCAACAGGTCGCAACTGAACTCATCTAACCCGCTGTTTTCACGCAACCAACGCTGCGCCTGTGGCTGGCTACGATCCCAATGCAGCCAAAGGCTTTCCTGTTCGCCGAGCTGGAGATCATCGAGACGTTGCCGATCAATACTCCGCGCACCACCAAGACCATCGAGGACAAAGGCATGCAGCAAAGCCGTGTTCTGCTCCACCATGGTTTATTCCGGCATGCTCAAGGCTTGCGGGGCAACGATGATGCCGTTGTTATCGGCATACACATAGTCGCCCGGCCTGAACGTCACACCACCAAAGGTCACTGCGACATTGAGATCGCCGATGCCACGTTTATCGGTTTTCATTGGATGACTGCCTATGGCCTGCACACCCAGATGGGTCTGAGCGATGACATCGACATCACGGATGCAGCCGTATACCACGATCCCTTCCCAACCATTTTTCGCCGCTTTCTCGGCCAGCATGTCGCCCAATAACGCACGACGCAGCGAACCACCGCCATCGACTACCAGCACTCTGCCCTGCCCAGGTTGATCGACCTGCTCCTTGACCAGGGAGTTGTCTTCATGACATTTGATGGTGACGATCTGTCCACCGAAGGAGTCTCGACCACCGTAGTTGGCGAACATCGGCTCGACCACTTGCACCAGTTCCGGGTAGGCATCGCATAGATCTGGGGTGATGTAGTGCATGACAAGACTCCTTTGAGCAGGGATGGCAGGCATCAGCGCGCACCAAGATGTAGCTGAGACAACGCTTGACGAACATTGTCTCGACAGATCGCCCGGAGAATGACCGTAGCGACTGCAGGCGTCACATCTTACCGAGAAGCCATGCCCGAAGAAACGCCGTCATACCCCGACTTCGCGCGAACTATCCAACTCCGGCGGCAACTGCAGATGCCTTAACCAATGCTCGACACAAGGCCAAACCTCTCGTTGCGCGTCCTTACTAACCAGCATCTCGACATGGCCAAAGTCACTGGAAAATCCACGCGCCTTGGCCAAAAGGAGAAAGGCTGTAGGCGCGGCACTGCATTGCTGCAACAGCTTGCGGCAGGCCCAGGCCGGATCCTGCTGATCACCTGCCGCGCTTACGGCCAGAATCGGCAAGCGCACCTGTGCCAGACCACCCCACCAGTCCTGCTCATGGTCACCAAAACGTCCAAACAGGCCCAGTCTGCGCAACGTCTCTCGGGCAATGCCAATGGGCTCGTCTTCCGGCCCACGTTTGAGCCGCCTGCCGGATAAGTAAGGAAACGCGCGTAACAATAGCCGCGCGCCCCACTCCACCGGCGGCAACTTGAGCGGCCAGTACAGTCGGCTGACTTGGCTGCCAAAAAGAGCGGCCGAGCAAACCCGCCGCCCATCCAAATATCCCGCACCGAGCGCTGCAGCCAGAGTTACCCCACCAAGGGAATGCCCCAACCAATGCGCCGCCTGCCCGGTCTGCTCATAGACAAATTCGGCAATGGCTGGCAGGTCATAACGCACGTACTGCGCCACAGTATTGTCCCGGTAGCGCTCATTGCGCGGTGACAGACCATGGCCACGCATCTCGGCGATCCAGACATCGAAACCGGCACGCGCCAGGTAGGCGCCTAAACCAATACCTCGGGGCGAGTACCAGAAACGCCGGTTGGAAAAGCTGCCATGCAGTAACACCACTGGCGTACCGCGTGTCGCCAGCTCGCTGGCCAGCCCCAATCGGGTCAGCGCCAGTTCAACGCTGGAGTCTGGACTGTTGTTGGGTTTGAGACGGTAAATATCTTCACTCAGATCTGCGCGCAACTCGGCGCTGATCAGTGCGACGGGGAAAAGCTCACTGCTGCTTTGCATGAATCGAACGACCGCACAGGCGACTTGCCATGAAAAAACCAAACTCGCAACGAGCTCTAAAGCCGTTACGCCAAGCACGAAAAAGGGCGGGTTAAACCCGCCCTTTTGTCACCAGCAGCAACGCTTAGGCAGATGTGCCTTCGGCCAGGAAGAACCAGGTATCGAGCACCGAATCAGGGTTCAGCGAGACGCTTTCGATCCCCTGCTCCATCAGCCACTTGGCCAGATCCGGGTGATCCGATGGGCCCTGGCCGCAAATGCCGATGTACTTGCCGGCCTTGTTACAAGCAGCGATGGCGTTGGCCAGCAGCTTCTTCACCGCTGGGTTACGCTCATCGAACAAGTGAGCGACGATGCCGGAGTCGCGATCCAGGCCCAAGGTTAACTGGGTCAGGTCGTTGGAACCGATGGAGAAGCCGTCGAAGAACTCAAGGAACTCATCAGCCAGCAGGGCGTTGGACGGCAACTCGCACATCATGATGACCTTTACGCCATCCTGACCACGGGCCAGGCCATTGCTGGCCAGCAGCTCGACCACTTGCGAGGCCTCACCCAGGGTACGCACGAAGGGCACCATGATTTCTACGTTGGTCAGGCCCATTTCGTTACGCACCTTCTTCAGCGCGCGGCATTCGAGCTCGAAGCAGTCGCGGAAGGAGTCGCTGATGTAGCGCGAAGCGCCACGGAAGCCGAGCATTGGGTTCTCTTCTTCCGGCTCGTACAGTTTGCCGCCGATCAAGTTGGCGTATTCGTTGGACTTGAAGTCCGACAGGCGCACGATGACCTTCTTCGGCCAGAAGGCAGCAGCCAGGGTACTGATGCCCTCAACCAGCTTCTCGACATAGAAATCGACTGGATCGCCGTAACCGGCGATACGCTTTTCGACGCTGTCCTTGATCTCCGTAGGCAGGCTGGCGAAGTTCAGCAACGCCTTCGGATGCACACCAATCATGCGGTTGATGATGAATTCCAGGCGAGCCAGACCCACACCTTCGTTCGGCAGTTGGGCGAAGTCAAAAGCACGATCCGGGTTACCGACGTTCATCATGATCTTGAACGGCAGCTCGGGCATGGCATCGACCGAGTTCTTGCGGATGTCGAAGCCCAGCTCGCCTTCGAAGATGAAGCCGGTATCGCCTTCGGCGCAGGACACGGTAACGCCCTGGCCATCCTTCAGCACGCTGGTGGCATTGCCGCAACCGACCACGGCCGGAATACCCAGCTCACGGGCGATGATCGCCGCGTGGCAGGTACGCCCGCCGCGGTTGGTGACGATGGCGCTGGCACGCTTCATCACCGGCTCCCAGTCCGGGTCGGTCATGTCGGAGACCAGCACATCGCCGGGCTGCACCTTATCCATCTCGGACACATCATGGATCACCCGCACCTTGCCGGCGCCAATGCGCTGGCCGATGGCGCGGCCTTCGACCAGAACGGTGCCTTTCTCTTTCAGCAGGTAGCGTTCCATCACGGTAGCGCTGGAGCGGCTCTTCACGGTTTCCGGGCGAGCCTGCACGATGTACAGCTTGCCGTCGTCACCGTCCTTGGCCCACTCGATATCCATTGGACGGCCATAGTGTTTCTCGATGATCAGCGCCTGCTTGGCCAGCTCACTGACCTCGGCATCGCTGATGCAGAAACGTGCACGCTCGGCGCGATCAACGTCGACGGTTTTGACCGAACGACCGGCTTTCGCCTCGTCGCCATAGATCATCTTGATCGCCTTGCTGCCTAGATTGCGCCGCAGGATCGCCGGACGACCAGCTTCCAGCGTGGTTTTATGCACGTAGAATTCGTCAGGGTTGACCGCGCCCTGCACCACGGTCTCGCCGAGGCCGTAGGCGCCGGTGATAAACACCACGTCACGGAAGCCAGACTCGGTGTCCAGGGTGAACATCACACCAGCGGTGCCGGTTTCCGAGCGCACCATGCGCTGCACGCCTGCGGACAGGGCAACCAGCTTGTGGTCAAAACCCTGGTGCACGCGGTAGGCAATGGCGCGGTCATTAAAAAGCGAGGCAAACACTTCCTTGGTCGCGCGAATCACGTTGTCTACGCCACGGATATTGAGGAAGGTTTCCTGTTGGCCGGCGAAGGATGCATCCGGCAGGTCTTCGGCGGTAGCGGAGGAACGCACCGCCACGGCCATATTGTCGTTGCCCGCACTCATGATGGCGAAGGCTTCGCGAATCTGCTTGTCCAGCTCGGCGGGAAACTCGGCGTCCATCACCCACTGGCGAATCTGCGCACCGGTCTTGGCCAGGGCGTTGACGTCATCGACATCCAGGCTATCCAGCGCTGCGTGAATTTGCGCGTTCAGGCCGCTCTGTTCGAGAAAATCGCGATAAGCCTGAGCCGTAGTGGCGAAACCGCCGGGCACCGAAACACCAGCACCGGCCAGGTTGCTGATCATCTCGCCGAGGGATGCGTTTTTGCCCCCCACATGCTCTACATCGTGGACGCCGAGCTTATCGAGGGAAACTACGTACTCTACCAAGGTGATCTCTCCACTAACGGTGTTGGAAAAGCTCAGTGGGCTGCGCAATGTCGGACGAGCAAATTCGTGCGATTGTGGCCTTGCCCTTGAATAAGTAACAATGCCGAAACCCAGTGGGCTCGGCGCAAAACGCGGCCTATCATAGCCAAGAATCGAACTCAGCTTAAGGCCTTTGGCACAATGAAACGAACCGCTTTCTTCATCTCCGATGGCACCGGCATCACGGCCGAAACCCTGGGTCAGAGCTTGCTCGCGCAGTTCGAGAATATTCAATTCACCAAACTCACGCGTCCTTATATCGACAGCGTCGATAAAGCGCGCGCCATGGTACAACAAATCGATGCCGCCGCTGAAAGGGACGGCGTGCGCCCGATCATCTTCGACACCATCGTCAACCGCGATATTCGTGCGATCCTCGATACTGCCAATGGTTTCATGATCGACATTTTCTCCACCTTTCTCTCACCACTGGAACAGGAGTTAAGCTCGCACTCCTCCTACTCCGTGGGCAAATCGCACTCCATCGGCCAGAACTCCAATTACATGGAGCGTATCGAGGCGGTCAACTTCGCTCTGGACAACGATGACGGCGCGCGCACCCACTATTACGACAAGGCCGATCTGATTCTGGTCGGCGTGTCGCGCTGCGGCAAAACGCCCACCTGCCTTTATATGGCTATGCAATATGGCATTCGCGCGGCCAACTACCCATTGACCGAAGACGACATGGAGCGCCTGCTGCTTCCTGAGTCACTGAAAAAATACCGCGACAAACTGTTCGGTCTGACCATCGACCCGGATCGCCTCACTGCCATCCGCCACGAACGCAAGCCCAACAGCCGCTACGCCAGCTACGCCCAGTGCGAGTTCGAAGTGCGTGAGGTGGAAGGCTTGTTCCGCCGCGAAAATATCGCCTTCATCAATTCCACGCATTTCTCGGTCGAGGAAATTTCGGCCAAGATCCTCGTCGAAAAAGGCGTCGAGCGTCGTCTCAAATAATCTTTCGCGAGCCCGCCATGACGCTCAACGATGCCTTGCTGTTCGCCCCGATCGCCCTCCTGATCGCCATTACCCCAGGGCCCAACAACTTCTGCGCGATGAACAACGGTATCCGCCATGGTGTGGCGACCGCCGTATTGGCGACCACGGGTCGAGTCATTGCGTTCGCCTTCTTCCTGCTCATTTCGGCGGTCGGCCTCGGCGCGATGCTGATGGCCTCCGAACAATTGTTCACCGCGATCAAATGGGTCGGTGCCGCCTACCTGCTCTATCTGGGTGTCAGTGCCTGGCGTAGCCGCGCCTTCGCCCTGGACGAACAGCAGGGCTTCGCACAACCCAGGCGCACTCTATGGCTGGCGACGCGCCAGGAGTTTCTCATTGGCATCAGCAACCCCAAGGCCATCCTGCTGTTCGCGGCGATTTTCCCGCAGTTCATCCGCCCGGATCAGCCGGCTGCCGAACAGTTTCTCTATCTGGGTACGACCTATCTGCTGGCGGAATACGCCGCTTCGCTGCTGTATGCACTGTTCGGCGTGCAGATTCGTCGCCTGATCCGTACCGCCCGCGGTGTGCGCAACCTCAATCGCACCACCGGCGCCTTCTTCGTCGGAGCCGGCGGCCTGTTGCTGGGCACCAGCCAGCACTGAGCAACTCAGAAGCTGTCGCCCGGCACCCGCACCCAGCCTTCCATCAGAATGCGCGCACTACGGCTCATCACGGCCTTGGTCACTGTCCACTGGCCATCGACCAGACGAGCCTGCGCACCGACCCGCAAGGTGCCGGACGGATGGCCGAAGCGCACCGCTTCACGCTCGCCGCCACCAGCGGCCAGATTGACCAACGTGCCCGGTATCGCCGCCGCAGTGCCGATGGCCACCGCGCAGGTGCCCATCATCGCGTGGTGCAGCTTGCCCATGGACAGCGCCCGCACCAGCAGGTCGACATCGCCAGCTTTTACATCCTTGCCGCTGGAGGTGCGGTAATCCTTGGACGGGCTGACGAAGGCGATCTTAGGCGTGTGCTGACGGGTCGCCGCCTCCTCGGCCGTCTTGATCAGGCCCATGCGCAACGCACCGGCAATACGGATCTGCTCGAAACGCGCCAGTTGCGCCGGATCACCATTGATGGCCTCGCGCAGCTCGGTGCCCTGGTAGCCGATGTCCTCGGCATTGACGAAGATCGTCGGGATACCGGCGGTGATCATGGTCGCCTTGAAGGTGCCGATACCCGGCACTTCGAGGTCATCGATCAGGTTGCCGGTCGGGAACATTGAGCCGCCCTCTTCGCCGTCGTCGGACGGGTCGAGGAACTCCAGCACGATCTCTGCCGCCGGAAAGGTCACGCCGTCCAGCTCGAAGTCGCCGGTTTCCTGCACCTGACCATTGCTGACCGGCACATGGGCGATGATGGTTTTCTGGATATTGGCCTGCCAGATGCGCACCACGCAGGTACCGTTCTGCGGGATCCGCGCAGGGTCCACGAGACCGGCATGGACGGCGAACGCCCCCGCTGCCGTGGACAGATTCCCGCAGTTGCCACTCCAGTCGACGAAGGCCTTGTCGATGGAGACCTGGCCATAGAGGTAATCGACATCATGCTCCGGCTGACTGCTGGCCGACAGGATCACGCATTTCGACGTGGACGAGGTCGCACCGCCCATACCATCGATATGCGCCGAATAGGGATCAGGACTGCCGATGACGCGCATGAATAACCGGTCACGCGCCTCGCCTGGCACCTGGCAGCGCTCGGGCAGATCCTGCAGGCGAAAGAACACGCCCTTGCTGGTACCGCCACGGATGTAGGTAGCGGGGATTTTCACTTGCGGCAGATGAACCATGAGTGCAGTCCTGAAAAATTGACCCGGATGCAATCCGGGGAGAATTGAATACCCTCATTCCCGGATTTCATCCGGGCTACGCGATTGCCTCCCCTCTCCCGCTTGCGGGAGAGGGGCCGGGGGATAGGGTCTATCAGACAACACCGAGCCGCCTGCACCACCCTCTCCCCAACCCTCTCCCATAAATAGGAGAGGGAGCTATCACGCCACCGTGCCTTCGAGGAAGTCCTTGGCGAAGCGCTGCAGCACACCACCGGCCTTGTACACGCTGACATCGGCAGCGGTATCCAGGCGGCAGGTCACCGGCACCTTGAGCACTTCACCGTTACGGCGATTGATCACCAGGGTCAGGTCGCAGCGCGGGGAAATGTCGCCCTCGATGTCATAGGTCTCGGTGCCATCCAGCCCCAGGGTCAGACGCGTGGTGCCCGGCTTGAACTCCACCGGCAGCACACCCATGCCCACCAGGTTGGTGCGGTGAATACGCTCGAAGCCTTCGGCGACGATCACCTCGACGCCCGCCAGTCGCACGCCCTTGGCCGCCCAGTCGCGGGAGCTGCCCTGGCCGTAGTCGGCACCGGCAATGATGATCAGGTTCTGCTTGCGGTTCATGTAGGTCTCGATCGCCTCCCACATGCGCAGCACCTTGCCCTCGGGCTCGACGCGAGCCAGCGAGCCCTTCCTCACCTGTCCGTCAACCACGACCATCTCGTTGACCAGTTGCGGGTTGGCAAAGGTGGCGCGCTGCGCAGTGAGGTGGTCGCCACGGTGGGTGGCGTAGGAGTTGAAGTCCTCCTCCGGCAGGCCCATTTTCGCCAGGTACTCGCCGGCCGCCGAGTCCGCTAGGATGGCATTGGACGGCGACAGGTGATCGGTGGTGATGTTGTCCGGCAGGATCGCCAGGGGCCGCATGCCCTTGAGCGTGCGCGCGCCAGCCAGCGCGCCTTCCCAGTACGGCGGACGACGGATATAGGTGCTCATCGGGCGCCAGTCGTACAGCGGACTTTCCGCCTCCTGCACGCTGCCCAGGTCGAACATCGGAATGTAAATCTGCTTGAACTGCTCGGGCTTCACCGAGGCAGCGACTATGGCGTCGATCTCCTCATCGCTGGGCCACAAGTCCTTCAGCGTGATCGGTTTGCCCTGGGCATCGGTGCCCAGCACATCCTGCTCAATATCGAAGCGCACGGTACCGGCGATGGCATAGGCCACCACCAGCGGCGGCGAAGCCAGGAAGGCCTGCTTGGCGTAGGGGTGAATACGACCGTCGAAGTTGCGGTTGCCCGAAAGCACAGCGGTGGCGTACAGGTCGCGGTCGATGATCTCCTTCTGGATTTTCGGATCGAGCGCACCAGACATGCCGTTACAGGTGGTGCAGGCGTAGGCGACGATGCCGAAGCCGAGCTTTTCCAGCTCCGGCAGCAGACCCGCCTCTTGCAGATACAACTTGGCGACCTTGGAGCCCGGCGCGAAGGAGGTCTTCACCCAGGGCTTGCGCACCAGGCCCAGGGTATTGGCCTTCTTCGCCACCAGGCCGGCAGCGATCACGTTGCGCGGGTTGGAGGTGTTGGTGCAACTGGTGATGGCGGCGATGATCACCGCGCCGTCCGGCATCAGACCTTCGGCTTCCTCGCCCTTGCCGCTCTGCAGCTTGGCTTCATCGGCAATGCCGCGCTCAGCCAAAGCCGAAGTCGGCAGGCGCCGATGCGGGTTGCTGGGACCTGCCATATTGCGCACCACGCTGCCTAGGTCGAAGCGCAGCACGCGCTCGTACTCGGCGGTTTTCAGCGCATCGCTCCACAGGCCAAGGGTCTTGGCGTAATTTTCCACCAGTGCCACCTGCTCCGGCTCGCGCCCGGTGAGCTTGAGGTAGTCGATGGTCTGGCCGTCGATATAGAACATCGAGGCGGTGGCGCCATATTCCGGGCACATGTTGGAAATCGTGGCGCGGTCGCCGATGGACAGGCTGTCTGCGCCTTCGCCGAAGAACTCGACGTAGGCCCCGACCACGCGCTCCCTGCGCAGAAACTCAGTCAACGCCAGGACGATATCGGTGGCGGTGATGCCGGGCTGACGCTTGCCGGTCAGTTCGACGCCGACGATATCCGGCAAACGCATCATCGACGGGTGGCCAAGCATCACCGTCTCGGCTTCCAGGCCGCCGACGCCAATGGCGATCACGCCCAGCGCATCGACGTGCGGGGTGTGCGAGTCGGTGCCCACGCAGGTATCGGGGAAGGCGATGCCGCCACGCGCCTGGATCACCGGGCTCATTTTCTCCAGGTTGATCTGGTGCATGATGCCGTTGCCGGCCGGGATCACGTCGACGTTCTTGAACGCGGTTTTCGTCCAGTCGATGAAGTGAAAGCGATCCTCGTTGCGGCGATCCTCGATGGCGCGATTCTTCTCGAAGGCGTCCGGGTCGAAGCCCGGCGCTTCCACGGCCAGCGAGTGGTCGACGATCAACTGGGTCGGCACCACCGGGTTGACCTTGGCCGGGTCCCCCCCCTTTTCGGCGATGGCGTCACGCAGGCCAGCCAGGTCGACCAGCGCAGTCTGCCCAAGGATGTCATGACAGACCACCCGCGCCGGGTACCAGGGAAAGTCCAGGTCGCGCTTGCGGTAGACCAGTTGTTCCAGCGAGGCGGTCAGATCCTGCGGGGCGCAGCGACGCACCAGTTGTTCGGCGAGCACGCGCGAGGTGTAGGGCAGCTTGTCCCAGGCACCGGCGTGAATCGCCTCGACCGCTTCACGGGTGTCGAAGTAATCCAGCACGGTACCGGGCAGGCGCTTGCGGTATTGGCTATTCACGGTGTCATTCATCTTATTTACGATCCTTGAGCGGCACGAACTTCAGGTCTTCGGGGCCTGTGTAGTTGGCGCTCGGGCGGATGATCTTGCCGTCGATGCGCTGCTCGATGACGTGAGCGGACCAACCTGCGGTGCGGGCGATGACGAACAGCGGGGTGAACATGGCGGTGGGCACGCCCATCATGTGGTAGCTCACGGCGCTGAACCAGTCGAGGTTGGGGAACATCTTCTTGATGTCCCACATGATGGTTTCCAGGCGCTCGGCGATGTCGAACATCTTGGTGTTGCCCTGCTCCACGGACAGCTCGCGGGCCACCTCCTTGATCACCTTGTTGCGCGGGTCGCTCACGGTGTAGACCGGGTGACCGAAACCGATCACCACTTCCTTGCGCCCTACTCGCTCGCGGATATCGGCCTCGGCCTCGTTCGGGCTGTCATAGCGCTTCTGCACCTCGAAGGCCACCTCGTTGGCGCCACCGTGTTTCGGCCCGCGCAGCGCGCCGATGGCGCCGGCGATGCAGGAGAACAAATCGGAGCCGGTGCCGGCGATCACTCGCGAGGTGAAGGTCGAAGCGTTGAATTCATGCTCGGCATACAGATTCAGCGAGGTGTGCATGGCGCGCACCCAGGACTCGCGCGGTTTCTCGCCATGCAGCAGATGCAGGAAGTGGCCGCCGATGGAGTCGTCGTCGGTGTCCACCTCGATGCGCTTGCCGTTGTGGCTGTAGTGATACCAGTACAGCAGCGCCGAGCCGAGGCAGGCCATCAGCTTGTCGGCAATGTCGCGGGCGCCGGGGTGGTTGTGGTCGTCCTTCTCCGGCGCCAGGCAGCCGAGTACGGACACGGCAGTACGCATCACGTCCATCGGGTGGGCGGACGGCGGCAGTTGCTCCAGCGCCGCTTTGACCCCAGCCGGCAGGCCGCGCAGGGCCTTGAGTTTGGCCTTGTAACCGGCCAGCTCGGCGACGTTGGGCAGCTTGCCGTGTACCAGCAGATGGGCGATTTCCTCGAACTCGCAGCGGTTGGCGAAGTCGAGCACGTCATAGCCACGGTAATGCAGATCGTTGCCGGTGCGGCCAACGGTGCACAACGCGGTGTTGCCGGCGGCGGTACCGCTCAGGGCGACGGATTTTTTCGGTTTGAAGCCAGGGGTGGTTTCGGTGGCACTCATGGTTATCTCCTCGACTCTTTTTGTTCTGCTGAGCTGTGCATAGTGCGTGTAGGGTGGGCCGGGCGACGATTCGCTTCAGCCCACCCTACACGCACTATGCACAGCTCAGCAGAACAAAAAGAGTCGAGGAGATAACCATGAGTGCGATCTGGGGTTTCGTATAGGAGCTTGACGATGACCTACTCTCACATGGTGAAGCACCACACTACCATCGGCGATGCGTCGTTTCACTACTGAGTTCGGGATGGGATCAGGTGGTTCCAACGCTCTATGGTCGTCAAGCAATTCGGTTGGGATCTCGCGGTTAGGCGCTATCCCTTGGATACGTGATAGAGGCTTGTAGCTCTCGCAAATTTTCGGCTTTCTGTCGACTTCACCATCGACACCCTCTGTCTCTGGCTTATGCCTTCGCAGATTGTTTGGGTGTTATATGGTCAAGCCTCACGGGCAATTAGTATGGGTTAGCTCAACGCCTCACAGCGCTTACACACCCCACCTATCAACGTCGTAGTCTTCGACGGCCCTTTAGGGGAATCAAGTTCCCAGTGAGATCTCATCTTGAGGCAAGTTTCCCGCTTAGATGCTTTCAGCGGTTATCTCTTCCGAACATAGCTACCCGGCAATGCCACTGGCGTGACAACCGGAACACCAGAGGTTCGTCCAACCCGGTCCTCTCGTACTAAGGTCAGCCCCTCTCAAATCTCAAACGTCCACGGCAGATAGGGACCGAACTGTCTCACGACGTTCTAAACCCAGCTCGCGTACCACTTTAAATGGCGAACAGCCATACCCTTGGGACCGGCTTCAGCCCCAGGATGTGATGAGCCGACATCGAGGTGCCAAACACCGCCGTCGATATGAACTCTTGGGCGGTATCAGCCTGTTATCCCCGGAGTACCTTTTATCCGTTGAGCGATGGCCCTTCCATACAGAACCACCGGATCACTAAGACCTACTTTCGTACCTGCTCGACGTGTCTGTCTCGCAGTCAAGCGCGCTTTTGCCTTTATACTCTACGACCGATTTCCGACCGGTCTGAGCGCACCTTCGTACTCCTCCGTTACTCTTTGGGAGGAGACCGCCCCAGTCAAACTACCCACCATACACTGTCCTCGATCCGGATAACGGACCAGAGTTAGAACCTCAAGGTTGCCAGGGTGGTATTTCAAGGATGGCTCCATGAGAACTGGCGTCCCCACTTCAAAGCCTCCCACCTATCCTACACAAGCAAGCTCAAAGTCCAGTGCAAAGCTATAGTAAAGGTTCACGGGGTCTTTCCGTCTAGCCGCGGATACACTGCATCTTCACAGCGATTTCAATTTCACTGAGTCTCGGGTGGAGACAGCGCCGCCATCGTTACGCCATTCGTGCAGGTCGGAACTTACCCGACAAGGAATTTCGCTACCTTAGGACCGTTATAGTTACGGCCGCCGTTTACCGGGGCTTCGATCAAGAGCTTCGCTTGCGCTAACCCCATCAATTAACCTTCCGGCACCGGGCAGGCGTCACACCCTATACGTCCACTTTCGTGTTTGCAGAGTGCTGTGTTTTTAATAAACAGTCGCAGCGGCCTGGTATCTTCGACCGGCATGAGCTTACGCAGTAAATGCTTCACCCTCACCGGCGCACCTTCTCCCGAAGTTACGGTGCCATTTTGCCTAGTTCCTTCACCCGAGTTCTCTCAAGCGCCTTGGTATTCTCTACCTAACCACCTGTGTCGGTTTGGGGTACGGTTCCTAGTTACCTGAAGCTTAGAAGCTTTTCCTGGAAGCATGGCATCAACCACTTCGCGTTCTAAAAGAACACTCGTCATCAGCTCTCGGCCTTGATCTCCCGGATTTACCTAAGAAATCAGCCTACCACCTTAAACACGGACAACCAACGCCGTGCTGGCCTAGCCTTCTCCGTCCCTCCATCGCAGTAACTAGAAGTACGGGAATATTAACCCGTTTCCCATCGACTACGCATTTCTGCCTCGCCTTAGGGGCCGACTAACCCTGCGTCGATTAACGTTGCGCAGGAAACCTTGGTCTTTCGGCGTGCGAGTTTTTCACTCGCATTGTCGTTACTCATGTCAGCATTCGCACTTCTGATACCTCCAGCAAGCTTCTCAACTCACCTTCACAGGCTTACAGAACGCTCCTCTACCGCTCACACCTAAGTGTGAACCCGTAGCTTCGGTGTATGGTTTGAGCCCCGTTACATCTTCCGCGCAGGCCGACTCGACTAGTGAGCTATTACGCTTTCTTTAAAGGGTGGCTGCTTCTAAGCCAACCTCCTAGCTGTCTAAGCCTTCCCACATCGTTTCCCACTTAACCATAACTTTGGGACCTTAGCTGACGGTCTGGGTTGTTTCCCTTTTCACGACGGACGTTAGCACCCGCCGTGTGTCTCCCGTGCTGACACTTGCTGGTATTCGGAGTTTGCATCGGTTTGGTAAGTCGGGATGACCCCCTAGCCGAAACAGTGCTCTACCCCCAGCAGTGATACACGAGGCGCTACCTAAATAGCTTTCGAGGAGAACCAGCTATCTCCGAGCTTGATTAGCCTTTCACTCCGATCCACAGGTCATCCGCTAACTTTTCAACGGTAGTCGGTTCGGTCCTCCAGTCAGTGTTACCTAACCTTCAACCTGCCCATGGATAGATCGCCCGGTTTCGGGTCTATACCCAGCGACTAAAGCGCCCTATTAAGACTCGCTTTCGCTACGCCTCCCCTATTCGGTTAAGCTCGCCACTGAATATAAGTCGCTGACCCATTATACAAAAGGTACGCAGTCACCCAACAAAGTAGGCTCCCACTGCTTGTACGCATACGGTTTCAGGTTCTATTTCACTCCCCTCTCCGGGGTTCTTTTCGCCTTTCCCTCACGGTACTGGTTCACTATCGGTCAGTCAGTAGTATTTAGCCTTGGAGGATGGTCCCCCCATGTTCAGACAAGGTTTCTCGTGCCCCGTCCTACTCGATTTCATTGATAAGAGCGTTTCGTGTACGGGGCTATCACCCACTACGGCGGCACTTTCCAGAGCCTTCCACTACACTCAAATCAACTTAAGGGCTAGTCCCCGTTCGCTCGCCACTACTTAGGGAATCTCGGTTGATTTCTTTTCCTCAGGGTACTTAGATGTTTCAGTTCCCCTGGTTCGCCTCTTGCACCTATGTATTCAGTGCAAGATACCCAGCTTATGCTGGGTGGGTTCCCCCATTCAGAGATCTCTGGATCACAGTCTGTTTGCCGACTCCCCAAAGCTTTTCGCAGGCTACCACGTCTTTCATCGCCTCTGACTGCCAAGGCATCCACCGTATGCGCTTCTTCACTTGACCATATAACCCCAAGCAATCTGGTTACTGTCTCAATCGTGAAGACGACATTCGCCGAAAATTTGCGTCTTGAGAACTACAAATTTTGCCTTGATTAACAATGTGCAGTGAAACACATCGTTAGTCACTTCTATCACATATCCAAATTTTTAAAGAACGATTAGTACCGGTCAAAAGACCAGAAATCAGCACTCGACAGGTCATTACCTGAAGCGCTCATTTCTGAACTCTCAATTACGATCAAGCTGTAATGGTGGAGCCAAGCGGGATCGAACCGCTGACCTCCTGCGTGCAAAGCAGGCGCTCTCCCAGCTGAGCTATGGCCCCGTAAGCATCTGCACCAAAATTGGTAGGTCTGGGCAGATTTGAACTGCCGACCTCACCCTTATCAGGGGTGCGCTCTAACCAACTGAGCTACAGACCTATAACAGGGTCGCCGCGTTACAGCATCGTCTTCTACAGTGAATCAAGCAATTCGTGTGGGAGCTTATGAGAAAGCTGAAGTCTTCGATTAAGGAGGTGATCCAGCCGCAGGTTCCCCTACGGCTACCTTGTTACGACTTCACCCCAGTCATGAATCACTCCGTGGTAACCGTCCCCCCGAAGGTTAGACTAGCTACTTCTGGAGCAACCCACTCCCATGGTGTGACGGGCGGTGTGTACAAGGCCCGGGAACGTATTCACCGTGACATTCTGATTCACGATTACTAGCGATTCCGACTTCACGCAGTCGAGTTGCAGACTGCGATCCGGACTACGATCGGTTTTATGGGATTAGCTCCACCTCGCGGCTTGGCAACCCTTTGTACCGACCATTGTAGCACGTGTGTAGCCCTGGCCGTAAGGGCCATGATGACTTGACGTCATCCCCACCTTCCTCCGGTTTGTCACCGGCAGTCTCCTTAGAGTGCCCACCATAACGTGCTGGTAACTAAGGACAAGGGTTGCGCTCGTTACGGGACTTAACCCAACATCTCACGACACGAGCTGACGACAGCCATGCAGCACCTGTGTCTGAGTTCCCGAAGGCACCAATCCATCTCTGGAAAGTTCTCAGCATGTCAAGGCCAGGTAAGGTTCTTCGCGTTGCTTCGAATTAAACCACATGCTCCACCGCTTGTGCGGGCCCCCGTCAATTCATTTGAGTTTTAACCTTGCGGCCGTACTCCCCAGGCGGTCAACTTAATGCGTTAGCTGCGCCACTAAGATCTCAAGGATCCCAACGGCTAGTTGACATCGTTTACGGCGTGGACTACCAGGGTATCTAATCCTGTTTGCTCCCCACGCTTTCGCACCTCAGTGTCAGTATCAGTCCAGGTAGTCGCCTTCGCCACTGGTGTTCCTTCCTATATCTACGCATTTCACCGCTACACAGGAAATTCCACTACCCTCTACCGTACTCTAGCTCGCCAGTTTTGGATGCAGTTCCCAGGTTGAGCCCGGGGCTTTCACATCCAACTTAACGAACCACCTACGCGCGCTTTACGCCCAGTAATTCCGATTAACGCTTGCACCCTTCGTATTACCGCGGCTGCTGGCACGAAGTTAGCCGGTGCTTATTCTGTTGGTAACGTCAAAATTGCAGAGTATTAATCTACAACCCTTCCTCCCAACTTAAAGTGCTTTACAATCCGAAGACCTTCTTCACACACGCGGCATGGCTGGATCAGGCTTTCGCCCATTGTCCAATATTCCCCACTGCTGCCTCCCGTAGGAGTCTGGACCGTGTCTCAGTTCCAGTGTGACTGATCATCCTCTCAGACCAGTTACGGATCGTCGCCTTGGTGAGCCATTACCTCACCAACTAGCTAATCCGACCTAGGCTCATCTGATAGCGCAAGGCCCGAAGGTCCCCTGCTTTCTCCCGTAGGACGTACGCGGTATTAGCGTTCCTTTCGGAACGTTATCCCCCACTACCAGGCAGATTCCTAGGCATTACTCACCCGTCCGCCGCTAAATCAGAGAGCAAGCTCTCTTCATCCGCTCGACTTGCATGTGTTAGGCCTGCCGCCAGCGTTCAATCTGAGCCATGATCAAACTCTTCAGTTCAATACTGCTTGGGTTTTGAGAAAACCCTAAACTTGGCTCAGCAATCGCAAATCTCTTTATTACTAAAGAGTTAACTCTCGAATTAACGAGTGTTGCTTTGTGATGCTGATAATCTTTCGACTCTCAGTCTTACAGACATTACCCTGTCGGCTGATATGGCCGAGTTTGCGGCTATTGCCACTGCTGAACTCACGCGGCGTCATACCCAGCCAGGCGCTGAGCTGGCGACCATTGGCAAAGCGTTCGGGCTTGCCGACGGCAGCAGTCAGGGCGCTGGCAGTCAGCAGACCAATGCCACTGACCTCATCCAGTTTGCGCACGATGTCATCGTCAGCATGCCAGCGCTTGAGCTGCTGCTCGCATTCGGCCATGCACTGCTCATACAGGTCGATCTCGGCCAGAACGATATGCAGCAGTCGGCTCAAGGTTGCGAGTTCAGGCTGATCAACCAGCTCACTGGCTGCCCGAATAAAGGCCGTGGTTGACGCTGGCGCTTCGATACCTGCTTCTCGGAGCATGCCGCGCAGCAGGTTGATGCGCTGGGTGCGGCTCTTCTTCCAGGTTTCCCGCAGCCCGTGCAATTGCTGGAGCTGTTGCTGATCACGGCTCTTTACTGGCACGGGATGAATGTCGGTGCAGCGCGCCGCTTCCAACATAGCGTCACAATCGTTGCGGTCGGTCTTGTTGCGCCGACGATAGGGCCGCACGTAGCGAGGATGCAGCAGCTTGACCTGATGACCCAGCGATTGCGCCAACCGCCCCCAGTAATGCGCCGTGCCACAGGCCTCCATCACCCACTCGACCGGCTCGGCTTGCTCCTGTATATATCGCCGGAACGCCTCTCGGTTCAGCCGCGTGCGCTGCACCACCTGGCCGAAGCGGACACTCTCGGCAACTTGGTAAACGGACTTGGCCAGATCAACGGCAATGCGCTTCATAACGACTCTCCCGCTCAGAAAACCTCGACACCTTGGTATAGAACTGTGGTGTGGGGAGAGTCCATTACAGCATTCAAGTCGTTCGCTTCGCTCACTCGGGACCGGCTAAAGCCGGCCCCTTAACCAAACGTTCGGCATCATTATCTCGACCTATTAGGTCGCACAGGAGCTTTGATTAAATGAACGGAAAATCGAGCCCGCCATCCATATCTGAAACGGCCTTTGAATGCCCCCATTGCGGGGCATATACCACTCAGCACTGGTATCAACTTGCGGCTGTACAGATGGACGAGGACCACCGTACTCCTATTATTCCCGCGACTGATCTGAGAGAACGGATTGAAAAGGACAAAGACTTAGAGCCGGACGTACGCGCCTCCGTTATTGAATGGGCGGAAAAGATGAACAGCGGGCTTGTCTTTTTCGAAAAGAACGATAAGGGCCGGTACGTCTATCGAGATGTCCACAATCTAAATATCAGCGAGTGCTTTAATTGCAACAAAGCTGCCGTGTGGGTTCATCAGTCCCTTGTGTTCCCACTGCAGCGCGAAGGCGCATCGCCAAACGCGGACCTGCCAATTGACATAGCAAGAGACTTCGAAGAGGCGCGAAGTATCTTTAACAGTTCTCCGCGTGGTGCTGCCGCACTGCTCAGGCTCTGTGTGCAAAAGCTATGTGCGTTCCTTGGGGAGAAGGGAAAGAACATTGATGACGATATTGCTAGTTTGGTCGCCAAGGGCCTGAATCCACTCGTACAGCAGTCGCTTGATGTTGTACGAGTCGTTGGCAACGAGGCGGTACACCCCGGATCACTTGATCTCCGTGATGATCGTGACACTGCATTGCAACTCTTCAATTTGGTGAACCTGATTGCCGAACAAATGATCACGCTCCCCAAGGCAATTCAGTCCATATACGAAAAATTGCCCGAAGGAAAGCGAACGGCAATTGAGCAGCGAAACGAGCGCGCGTTAAAACAATGATGCCGAACCCATCATTCCACCGGACCTTGCGCACAAAGCCGCGCAAGGCCGGTGAATTCAGACGTTAGGCAAGTGTATGGCAACTCACAAAAGATTAAATAGTGTTTCTCACAGCATTGCCCATCATGCGGTAAGTGGATTATCTTATCTTCATCCACATTTGCGGCGAACATGTAAACTCGATAAATTGAATTCAGTAACGGTAGAACTGCTAGAAGAAAATCCTTACCCAGAATGTCTTCAATCATGCAAGCCGCTTGAGTTGGCACTATTAGCTTTAAAAGAAAAATTGTCACAAATATTAATTTCAGAAGGTTACTCTTTAAGTGAGCTAACTTCTGCGAAACTCAGGTTTGAGTTTGAACCAAGTTTCAATGATGATTATTGCAGTAATTGTTGTGCTCAACTCACAGCAACATCAGGTAAATCCTATGAAGCTTTTGTTGGTTGGCTTGGCGGTAAAATAATTCCTGAAACCTCAGTGAAACTGTAAATGCCTAACAAATCGTATATGGACTCTCCCCACAAGTAGTGAGTAATAGCTTTTCGATCCTGTCGTCAGCGCGGTTGCATTCGTATATCCGGCCTGTTGTGGGCGCTCACGCCCTGGCCATTCTGTAGTTCGCGCAGCGGGGCTTCGCTGCCCGCCTCACGACGACCAACGCATGACTCGGGGCCAAGATGATTCGCCACTTCGTTCTCGTATCGGACTTGCACCGACTACCTCTTGCCAGTTTGTACTGGCGCACACAGATTTATTTATCGCTCTGTCAACCATGCTCAGATATGACGCTCTGGCGCAGATAATTGGATGATAGCGCTCGGCCGGTTCCAAAACCAACACACTCAGCGCTCAAGGCATCAGCCTGCTGGAATGGCAAGGCGACCTGTGGATCGCCCTGCGCGACATGCCGCGCTTCGCCCCACCGCCCACACCCGGCGAGCGCTCGTTGCGCACCCTGCTCAATCGCTGGTGGCGCTGATGGCTAGCCAACACGGGATAGATTGTCGTCGTCGATTACCACTGAGGAAGTGGCAACATGGCTATCAACGGCATGCACCCCGTTCACCCTGGCGAAGTGCTGCGCGAAGAGTTCCTTGAACCGCTGGGCATGACCCCAGCCGCACTGGCTCGCGCGCTGCATGTATCGGCGCCGATCATCAATGACATCATGCGGGAGCGGCGTGGCATCACCGCCGATACGGCGATTCAGCTAGGCCGCTACTTCGACACCTCAGCTCAATTCTGGATGAACTTGCAGACTGAGTATGCCTTGGCGACCACTTGCGCCGAGTCTGGCAAAGCCATCGAGCAGGCAATCGAGCAACTGCAGATAGCAAGCTGACCAATCCGCCGCAGAAAATAAATTCGTCCAATTCGTCCCCTTTCTCGCACGCCCCCTTTTACGAAGGGAATGCGTGGGCGCGCCGAAAAAGGGCAAATTTATCGATCCCTCTGCTGCCTATCCAAGCGCGCCATTGCAGCCATCCAGAAAATTGCCACCTGCGCCGCAGGCTCACTCATGAGGGGTCAGCCCGCTCTGCGCGTTGCCTGCGCACATCGCTCGCACTCACCGAGGCCTAATGCGGGGCCACGCAGGCGATATTCCCTGGCATGCGAACTGACCGTTCGTCGCCCTACGCGCTCAAGCTCTTCAGCCAGCCGTTCCACAGCCGACTATTAATGCGAGCAGGGTAATCGCCCGGCGGTTATTCATGGGCCGATGATGCTAACAGTCAACACCAACATCGCCTCGTCATTCACGCGTCGCCAACTGGAGAGCAACGGCAGCGGTCTCGATCTTGCGCTACAGCGTTTGTCTACAGGGCAGCGCATCAACAGCGCCAAGGACGATGCGGCAGGCCTGCAAATCTCCAACAGGCTCAACTCGCAAGTGCGTGGGCTGGGTGTGGCGATGCGTAATGCCAACGACGGTATTTCGCTGCTGCAGGTCGCAGAGGGCTCGCTACAAAGCGTGACCGATGCCTTGCAGCGCGTCCGCTCGCTTGGCCTACAGGCCATGAACGGCTCTAACGGTGTAGAAGAACGTCGCGCCCTCGATCAGGAAGCGCAGCAACTGCTGCAGGAAATAAACCGAGTCAACGAAACCACGACCTTTGCCGGGCGCAAAGTCTTCGATCAAGGGCAAAACTCGGCGCTGGGCGATCTAGACCAGCGCGCCGTGCTCAACTCCTTGAAGGGATTCTGGATCAGCGAGGGCGAGCAGCGTGTATTCGATGCCTTCGGCTTGCGTGCAGATGGCGCAGAGTTGGAAATCACCTTCAGCAACGACAGCAGTAGCCAGACGCTGGCCTCGGTGTCCTACACGGGCTCCGACAGCAATGGCCGGGTACTCAATCAGGTGCTCAACGTCAATATGGCCTATTTCGATGCCAGTTCTCTGCCTAATGGCGGGAGTTTCCCACAGTACACCGACCGGGTGATCGCACATGAGATGGCGCATGCAGTCATGGGGCGCACCATGAACTTCGCCTCCGGCCTGCCCTCGTGGTTTATCGAAGGCAGCGCGGAGGCGGTACAGGGCGCCGACGAACGCCTGGCCGCCGATACCGCCAACGGCACCAATACCACGGCCATCCTTGCCGCGTTCAATGCTGACGATGTTAGTGGTTCTGCGGGTTATTCCGGCGGCTATGCAGCCGTGCGTTATATGCACGCCAGCATCAAGGCCGAGGGCGGCAAGGGCATCAAGGACATCATGGGCTATATGCAAAGCAACCCCGGCAGCACTCTTGATCAGGCGTTGAGCAACGCCAGCAATGGTGCATTCACCGGGCTTGCGGACTTCCAGAGCAAATTCAATGCTGATGCGGCCAGTTTCGTCGCCGGTCTGGATCTGAGCAATGATGACACCGGCGCCATCGGCGGCCTGGATGCCGATGGCGGCCCGACCCTGAGCGCAGAAAACGTCTTGCCGAACCAGGGCACAGGGTTGCCAGGCTCGCAGGGCTTTCGTCTGGTAGAACCGGAGTTGTTCGATAACACCGCTGTTGGCGGCAGCACCCTGACTCAGCTCCAGATCGGCAGTGAAGCCTATGAAACCATTCAGATCGGCATGGGCTCGTTCAATACCGCCAGCATGGCTCTCAACCGCCTGAGCCTGCAGGATACGCCCGGCCTGGCCGTGATGGATGTCGACGACGCCCTGGCCTACATCGACCGCCAACGAGGGTACATGGGGGCGATACAAAATCGCCTGGAATCCACCATCAGTAACCTGCAAAACATTAGCGAAAATACCGCCGCCAGCCGCTCACGCATTCTCGACACCGATTTTGCCGCCGAAACGGCAAGCCTCACCTCACACCAGATCATCCAGCAGGCCGCCCAGAGCATCCTGGCTCAAGCCAACCAGCGCCCGCAGGCCGTACTCGATCTGCTGAACTAACCCCTGCGCAATCCAACCCACGCCTCGCACCAAGAGGCGCAATTAATCCCCTGCATTAAAGAAAACGCGAAATTTTCAGGCGTTTTTTTTACAGGCATTGCCATCATTCCCTACCGAACGTAGGGTTAGCAGCATGAACACTGCACATACCCTCATCTTGATGCGACAACATCGCTGCCTACGCCTGGTCAGCCCGCGACTGCGGGGCTGAATTTCTGCGGCCAGTCGGCCACCGTCAATCGCCCTATTTCGTTTCCCAGACCAGGCGTCTGGACCAAGGATTTACACCATGACCATGCTCAAAGACCCGTCGAAGAAATACCGCCCCTTTACTCAGATCCAGATTCCAGACCGCAGCTGGCCGGACAAAATCATCGATAAGGCGCCGATCTGGCTGTCCACCGACCTGCGCGACGGCAATCAGTCGCTGATCGAGCCGATGGACGCCGAGAAGAAGATGCGCTTCTTCAAGTGCCTGGTCGCCGTGGGCCTGAAGGAAATCGAAGTGGGCTTCCCGTCGGCCTCGCAGACTGACTTCGACTTCGTCCGTGAGCTGATCGAAGGTGGCCACATCCCTGACGACGTTACCATCCAGGTACTGACCCAGGCCCGTGATGATCTTATCGAGCGCACGTTCGAGTCGCTCAAAGGCGCCAAGAAGGCCATCGTTCACTACTACAACGCCTGCGCGCCGAGCTTCCGCAAGATCGTCTTCAACCAGGACAAGGCGGGCGTCAAAGCCATCGCCGTGGCCGCCGGCAGCACCATCAAGCGTCTGGCCGATGCAGCACCAGAGACCCAGTGGGGCTTCGAGTACTCGCCGGAAGTGTTCAGCAGCACTGAAATCGACTTCGCCGTCGAGGTGTGCAACGCGGTGATTGACGTGTTCCAGCCGACCCCGGCCAACCCGCTGATTCTCAACCTGCCGGCTACCATCGAGTGCGCCACGCCGAACAACTACGCCGACCAGATCGAGTGGTTCGGCCGCCACGTCGACCGTCGCGACAGCGTGCTGATCAGCGTGCACACCCACAACGACCGTGGCACCGGCGTCGCGGCCTCGGAGCTGGCGGTGATGGCCGGCGCTGATCGCGTCGAAGGCTGCCTGTTCGGTAACGGCGAGCGTACCGGCAACGTCTGCCTGGTGACCCTGGCGCTGAACCTCTACACCCAGGGTGTTGACCCGCAGCTCGACTTCTCCGACATCGACGCCGTGCGCAAGGTGGTCGAGGACTGCAACCAGCTTCCGGTACACCCACGCCACCCCTACGTTGGCGACCTGGTACACACTGCCTTCTCTGGCTCGCACCAGGATGCCATTCGCAAGGGCTTCGCTCAGCAGCAGGCCGATGCGCTGTGGGAGGTGCCGTACCTGCCAATCGACCCGGCCGATATTGGCCGTGACTACGAGGCGGTGATCCGCGTGAACAGCCAGTCAGGCAAGGGCGGCATCACCTTCCTGCTCGAACAGGAATACGGCATCAGCCTGCCGCGCCGCATGCAGATCGAGTTCAGCCAGGTGGTGCAGCGCGAAACCGACCGCCTCGGCCTGGAAATGACTGCCGCGCAGATCTACAAGCTGCTGGAAACCGAGTACCTGCAAACCACCACTCCCTATGCACTGAAAGGCCATCGCCTGCAGGAAGAGAATGGCACCAGCGCAGTGGATATCGAAGTCATCGAAGGGGCTGAAAAACACCACTGGCGCGGCATCGGCAAAGGCCCGCTGGAAGCCTTGGCCGCTAGCCTGCCGGTTGCGGTCGAGGTGATGGACTACAGCGAACACGCCATCGGCGCCGGGGCCAATGCCAAGGCGGCAGCCTACATCGAGCTGCGCGTCAACGGTGGTCGTGCCCTGCACGGTATCGGCATCGACGAGAACCTGACCACGGCGAGCTTCCGTGCCCTCTTCAGCGCCCTCAACCGTGCGCTGAGCCAAGCTGAGTCGCAGGCAGCCTGATAGCCGTAATAGATAAAAAGAACCCCGCCAATTGGCGGGGTTCTTTGTTTTTAAGGGATGTATCGGTTCAATAGCTCACGATCGGTGAAACCCGCTGGTAACGCCCGTCGATAAATGCCTTGAGCCATGAGCGATAACGCTTGCTGGCTGTGTAGCCATAGTAGCGATAGCTCAACTCATTGCTGGCATTGCGCTCCAGAACGATGCTGCCGTCCTGTTCGATCACCCAGGTCAGTGCGTTATGCGTGCCCTGAGTACGGGTTAGCGTCTGGTTGCTATTCACCGATAGCTGATAGAGCGGCAGGTAGTCCTCAGCACCACGGCCATAGCGCACCACGTTGGAAACACGCTGGTAGTAACCGTTCTCGAAGCGAATCAACCAGGCCCGGTAGCGCTTGGTTGAGTCGAAGCGTGTGTAGGTATACGCCTGCTCGTTCGCGGCATTGCGCTCCAACACTATGTTGCCATCTTCCTCGAACACCCAGGTCAAAGGCTCACTGAGATTGCCACTGCGGGTGACCTGGCGATTATCGTCGATGCTCAACTGGTAGAGATCGGTCAGGCCGGGCGAAAAATATTCGGAATCGGAAACCTGCACCGCTTCACCGCCAACAAGCTGCTCAAGCCAAACCTTGTACTGGTGACCTTGACGGAAGGGGTAGCGCAGTTCAGCAGCCCCGCCAGTGGGTTGGTGCAACACGTCCACGCCATCCTCGCGTATCACCCAACTCAAAGGCTTGTCGCTCGGGCCATCGTGCCTAAGCTGAAAGTCCGGCTCGACTTCTACATCGATATAACGAGAGGGAAAGCCTTCACGAAAGCTCAAGGCAACGGAAATCGCCTCGTTCTTGCCATTGATCTGGGTTTGCGCCCAAACCTGATAGCGCTCAGCGTAAATGAAGGCAAACTGCAGCGGCACACCTGCCTGGGCAGGTTGGCGTATCTCCTCGGCGCCCTCGCGGGCGATCACCCAATTGCCCTGGAAATCGGTCGACGAACGGATACTGCTCTGCACAGGATCACGGCTCAGCAGAACGCGATCCGTCACACCTGGCTGGTAGGCCACAGTGTTGGAGACGATCTTGTTGCCACCATCGATGTTGCTTTCCAACCAAACTCGGTAGTGGCTACCTGGCGTATTGTTCCAATATCGGTCACGCAGTTTGCTGGCAGCGTTGCTCGCAAGCACGCGAGTACCGTCTCGTTCGACTACCAAGGTCAGCTTGTCGCCCAGATCACCCGTGCGAGAAACCCAGAAATCAGGCTCCAGGGTCAGGCTATAAGGGAAGGCTGATGGTAGCGAGCCGTCCGGCAGTTTGACCTGATAATCCTCGGTTTCACCGTAACTGAAATTGCCGCAAGGCTGTGCAGCAGAGCCCCAGCGCATCTGTACCCGCATGCGCGTTGTGCCCGTAGCAGAAGCAGGCACGGAAATAGGTGAAGAAACAGTGCTACTGCCCTGCCCGCTCAGCACCTGCTCACTCGCTTCGAAACTACCGTTCTGATTGAAGTCGATCCAGGCGCCCCAGTTCTCGATGTACTGAGAGCCACTAAAACCTGGACGTAGCTCAAGACGATCCCCCTGCCCCGCTAGTTGAAAGAGTGGCTTAGCGGTGCCATCCAGGTAACCGCCATCGCTACCAGACGCCTGGATTACGCCATTGATGCTGACCCCAGCGATCCATTCGCTGCTACTGCTGCCCCGACTGTCGCAATAAGTGGCGGCCATCGCTTTCCCCATCATCAGGCAAGCGAGCAGCGCCATAAGTGTTTTATACATTGAGTTCGCTCCATGCGTTGGTTAGGCAGAGAGCGGCGGACACAACCTGTGTGCCTACTGCCTCGACGCGTCCCTGCGCCCTTCATGCTAGAGACAAAATCGGCGACCGTCAGAAATTATTCAACGCCTGCAAAAAACCTACACAGAGCTCCTATATCAGTCGTTACAGCGCTGATCGGCAGATGAGATGGCACAGAAAAAACGCTCAGAACCGCCAAGCCTTCGACATAGCAACGCCTGCAAAATCGCCAGCGATGAAGGAGCAACGCACGTAATTTTGCGCGGTATTCACGGTTATTTAACATCACAACGCCACCAATGACGCCATTGAATCAAACACTTATGGGCAGTGATGCGACAGGATCAAGCAATCAACTCGTCACGCTTATGCACTAGTCTGCTCCCTTGTTTGTTCGCCCCGTAAAGGAGAGCCTCATGAGTAGCACCCTCGCCTACGCCGCCCAGAATGCACAATCGCCATTGGCGCCACACGTCATCGAGCGACGCGCCGTTGGCCCGAACGATGTGGCTATCGACATTCTCTACTGCGGCGTGTGTCACTCGGATCTGCACACCGCACGCAACGAGTGGAAGAACACCCTGTACCCGTCGGTGCCCGGCCATGAGATCGTCGGACGAGTCAGCGCCGTCGGCAGCAACGTAAAGCAATTCAAGGTCGGCGATATTGCAGGCGTCGGCTGTATGGTCGACAGTTGCCAGCACTGCGCCTCGTGCGGCGAAAGCCTGGAGCAGTATTGCGAGAACGGTTTCACCGGCACCTATAACGGCCCGGTGTTTGGTGGCGAAAACACCTTCGGCGGCTACTCGCAGCATATTGTGGTCGATCAGCGTTTCGTTCTGCAGATCCGTCATAGCGCAGACCAACTGGCCGCTGTCGCCCCCTTGCTGTGCGCCGGCATTACCACCTACTCGCCGCTGCGCCAGTGGAAGGTCGGCCCAGGGCAGAAGGTCGGCATCGTCGGACTCGGCGGCCTTGGCCATATGGGCGTGAAGATCGCCGCCGCTATGGGTGCTCACGTGGTGCTGTTCACCACCTCGCCGAACAAGCGCGAAGACGCTCTGCGCCTCGGTGCCAGCGAAGTGGTGGTGTCGAAGAACGCCGAGGAGATGGCCGCGCATGCCATAAGCTTCGACTTCATTCTCAACACCGTGGCAGCGCCGCACGACCTCAACCCCTTCCTCAATCTGCTCAAGCGTGACGCCACCCTGTGCCTGGTCGGCGCACCAGACTCACCACACCCGGCAACGGATGTGTTCGGTTTGATCTTCAAGCGCCGCCGCATTGCCGGTTCGCTGATCGGCGGTATCGCCGAGACTCAGGAGATGCTCGATTTCTGCGCCCAGCACAACATCGTTTCGGATATCGAGATGATCGCCATGCAGGACATCAACCAAGCCTACGAGCGCATGCTGAAAAGCGACGTCAAATATCGCTTCGTCATCGATATGGCCAGCCTGCAGGCCTGACCGCTGCTTTAAAAATGCCAGCGCCGGACATCATGTCCGGCGCTGTGCGTTTCAAAAACCGAGAATCATCAGCATGGCGAACAGCAGCGCAACCGCCCCGATTAAAAAGAGAATGGCGACACCTGCCGCGCGCCAATTGGAAAGAAAGGCGCCCCCTGCCAGGTCATGGCGCAGGATTTCAGCCCCGCTCAGGTGCTTGGCCAGCATGACCATAGCGACCAGTTGGGCGATGGCAAATGGCATCGCGGGCACCTCTTCGGGCAACACGAAGCCCGACGCGATGGTCAGGACAAAAAGTGCCACGGCGACACCCCAGACCATCGCCACCTGATGCGCTTTGCCCAATAGCTGCAGGTTATGCGCAAGCATCCAGGCGCCCGCCAGCGGTGTCCCCAGGAAGGTGCCAACTCCAATGGCGGCAATGCGATAGAGCGGTTGCTGGCTGACACCTGCGTCAGCCTGTTGCAGTTCTGCCTGCGGGGTCTGGAAAGGGTTGTCTTGCTGTACGTCCATGTGGTGAAACTCCTGATCGTTCAGTTCATGGTGAAGGTATCCGCATCCAGGTGAGCCGGGAAGCGCTCGCGGTAAGCGCGCAGTGGTTCGCACGCTAGACGCTGGCGGAACACGCCATCGCCCGACTCCGCCAGCAGCAACGGCTCACCCTGGAAGTCCAGAACCTGAGAGTCGCCAGTGTAAACATGCCCCTTGCCATCTTCGCCGACACGGTTCACAGCGACGACATAGCACAGGTTCTCGATCGCTCGCGCGGGCAACAGACGATTCCAGTGCTGACGGCGCGCACCGGGCCAGTTGGCGGTATACAGCAGCAGATCGGTGCTCTCGGCATCGCGGCTCCAGACTGGGAAGCGCAGGTCGTAACAGATCAGCGGGCGCACGCGCCAGCCCTTTAGCTCCAGCACCACCTGCTCGTCACCGGCGCTGTAGTGCTTGTGCTCACCGGCCATGCGAAACAGATGGCGCTTGTCGTAATGCGCCAACGAACCGTCCGGGCGCGCCCAGAGCAGACGATTACGGTAACTGCCGTCTGCTGCCTGGATGATCAGGCTGCCGCAGATCACCGCGTCGATACGCTGCGCCTGCTCGCACAGCCAACCTGTGGTCGGGCCATCCTCGGGCTCGGCCAGTGCCGCCGACTCCATGGAAAAGCCGGTGCTGAACATCTCCGGCAGAATCACCAAATCGGCACCACGCGCCTGCTCCAGCAAGCCGTCGAAATGCTCACGGTTGGCCGCGGGGTCATGCCAGGCCAGGGTGGTCTGGATCAGCGCCAGTTGCAGATCGGGTTTGTTGCTCATTTGTGGGCCTCGCTCACCGTAGGGCGGGTGAAACCCGCCAACACCTCACAGACGGGTTACACCCGCCCTACTCTCACACCGCGCACAGCTTCTCGGCCGCCTGGCGTAGGGTGTCCTCACGCTTGGCAAAACAGAAACGCACCAGGCGCATACCCGCAGGTGCCGACTGGTAGAACACCGACACCGGGATCACCGCCACGCCGTGCTCACGGGTCAGCCACTCGGCCATGGCCACGTCGTCCAGATCCGGGCGAATCGCCGAGTAGTCAGCCAACTGGAAGTAGGTGCCCGGCGCGCGGGTGAAGGAAAAACGCGAGTCGGCCAGCAGGTCACAGAACAGGTCACGCTTGGCCTGATAGAAGGCAGGCAACTCCTCGACATGCTCCGGGTGCGCCGCCATGAAATCAGCCAGGGCGAATTGCAGCGGCGTCACGCCACAGAAGTTGACGTACTGGTGGATCTTGCGCAGCTCGGCGGTCAATGTCGGCGGCGCCACCACGTAGCCGGTCTTCCAGCCGGTGACGTGGTAGGTCTTGCCGAAGGAGCTGACCACAAAGGCGCGCTGATACAGCTCCTCGTGAGCCAGCACGCTGGCATGTTGTACGCCGTCGTAGATCAGGTGTTCGTAGACCTCGTCACTGATCACATGGATATCGTGCCCGCGAATCAGCTCGGCCAGCTTGTCCAGATCGGCGCGGCTCAGCAGTGCGCCGCTGGGATTGTGCGGCGAGTTGAGGAAGATCAGCCGGGTACGCGGGCCGATGGCATCGGCCAGGCGCTGCCAGTCCACGGCGAAATCTGGCAGTGCCAGCGGTACGTGCACGCAACGCCCGCCCGCCAGCTCCACCGATGGCTCGTAGCTGTCGTAGCAAGGATCCAGGACGATGGCCTCGTCGCCTGGATGAATCAGCGCCTGCACCGCACAGAAGATCGCCTCGGTGGCGCCGGGGGTGATGGTGATTTCACGGTCGGCATCGCGCTGCACGCCATAGCTGCGGGCGATCTTCGCCGCCACCTGCTGGCGCAGACCGGGCAAGCCGGTCATCGGCGAATACTGGTTGCGCCCTTCCATCACGTGGCGCGCAACCGCCTCGCGTAGCGCCTGCGGCCCATCGAAATCAGGGAAGCCCTGAGACAGATTGATCGCCCCAACCTCGGCAGCGAGCTGGGACATGCGGGTGAAGATGGTGGTGCCGACGTTGGGCAGCTTACTGGTGAGCATGGCGCGCTCCTGATCGCGGGTATGCAGAGAGCTGCAAGCTACAAGCTTCAAGCCGCAAGAAAAAGCCGGCCTGCACGCCTGGCACCTCTGCTTGCAGCTTGTGGCTTGCCGCTTAAAGCTACTTTTTCTTGTCCCTGCGCTTCTTCTCGGCCTTCTTGTGATGGCTCATCAGACGGCGCTTCTTGTTCACCTGGCGGTCGGTAAGGGTGTTCTTCTTGCCCTCGAAGGGGTTCTCACCGCCCTTGTACTCAATGCGGATCGGCGTACCGACCAGCTTGAGCACGCGGCGATAAGTGTTCTCCAGGTAACGGGTGTAAGCGCGCGGTACGGCGTCGACCTGGTTACCGTGAATCACGATCAACGGTGGGTTGGCGCCACCGAGGTGAGCGTAGCGCAGCTTGATGCGGCGACCGTTGACCAGAGGCGGTGCGTGGTCGCTGATGGCATCTTCGAGAATCTGCGTCAGGCGGCTGGTCGGCCAGCGGGTGATGGCCGATTTGAACGAGGCCTGCACCGACTTGTACAGGTGCCCGACACCGGTGCCATGCAAAGCGGAAATGAAGTGGATATCAGCGAAATCGACGAAGAACAGCCTACGCTCCAGCTCGGTCTTCACGTAGTCCTTCTGGCCCTGATCCATGCCGTCCCACTTGTTCAGGGCGATGACCAACGCGCGGCCACTTTCCAGCACGAAGCCGAGCAGGTTGAGGTCGTGATCGACCACCCCTTCACGCGCGTCCATGACGAATACCACGACGTTGGAGTCCTGAATGGCCTGCAGCGTCTTGACCACGGAAAACTTCTCAACGGCCTCGAAGATCTTGCCGCGGCGACGCACGCCGGCGGTGTCGATCAGGGTGTACTTCTCGTCGTCACGCTCGAAGGGGATGTAGATACTGTCGCGGGTGGTGCCGGCCTGGTCATAGACGATGACCCGCTCTTCACCGAGCATGCGGTTTACCAGCGTGGACTTGCCCACGTTCGGCCGGCCGATGATGGCCAGCTTGATGCCGTCCTTCTCGCTCGGGCCGGGGATGCGCGCGGCTTCCTGGCCTTCGAGCACTTCTTCCTCTTCGGCGCCCTCTTCCGGCTCGCCGGCATCCTTGGGGAAGCTACCGAGCACCACTTCGAGCATCTGGGTGATGCCACGGCCATGGGCACCGGCAATCGCCAGCGGCTCGCCAAGGCCCATTGGGCTAAATTCGGCGCGAGCCAGGTCGACGTCGAGGTTGTCGACCTTGTTCACCACCAAAAAGCTCTGCTTGTTACGGCGGCGCAGATGCTCACCGATCATCTGGTCGGAAGCGGTCATGCCGGCACGCGCGTCCACCAGAAACAGCACAGCATCGGCTTCTTCGATGGCCTGCAGCGACTGCTCGGCCATCTTCGCATCGATGCCTTCCTCGTCACCGGAGATACCGCCGGTGTCGATCACGATATAGGTGCGCCCCTGCCACTTGGCCTCGCCGTACTGGCGGTCGCGGGTCAGGCCGGAGAGATCGCCGACAATAGCGTCGCGACTGCGGGTCAGGCGGTTGAAGAGTGTGGATTTGCCGACGTTCGGCCGGCCCACAAGGGCAATTACGGGAACCATCAGGCTCTCCACTCGGTTGATTCAGAAAATGCAAAGGCCGCTGCAGGGGCAGCGGCCAGGATGGTGCGTGCTACCGAAGGGTATCCGGCAGCATAGCGTGTCATTTGATCTTGAGGGCCACCAGCTTGCCGCTGTTGCCGTAGACGTACAGCCAGTCACCAACCACCAGCGGTTGGGCGCGCAGGCCGTCACTGTCGATACGGGTACGACCGACAAAACGGCCATCGACCTGGCTCAGCAGATGCAAGTAACCTTCGAAGTCACCCACCGCAACGTAACTGGAGAACACCGCCGGAGCCGACAATTGACGACGCGCCAGCGATTCATTACTCCACAGCGCCGAAGAGCTGCGTTCGTCGATGGCCTCGACAGTACCGCTGGCCATGCTGACATAGACGTTACCGAAGCCCTGGGCAACGCCCACGGAGCTGGAAGCTTCACGCTGCCAAAGGATGCGACCGGATTCCAGATCCATCGCCGCCACACGACCCTGATAGCTCACCGCATAAACGGTGCCGCCAGACAGCAGCAGACCGCCATCGATATCGACCACCCGCTCCAACTCCGAACGCCCCTGTGGCACAGCTACACGCTGCTCCCACACAGGCAGGCCGCGCTGAGCATCGACCGCGATCACCTTTCCGCTGGACAGACCCGCGACCACCAGACGGTTGGTCACCAGCGGCCCGCCGGTGCCACGCAGGGTCAGTACAGCGGGCGTATTTTCAACGATCCAGCGCTGGTTACCGGTGCTGGCATCGAACGCAATCAGGCGGTCGTCCTGAGTTTGCACCACGACGATGTCACCGTTGCTAGCCGGCGCAGCCAGCACTTCACTGGTCACGTGCGAGCGCCACTGCTCTTCACCGTTGCTGGAATCAAGAGCAATCACCTCACCCTTGAGCGTACCCAGCAAGACCTGGCCGTAAGCAGCACCTACGGCGCCGGATACCGGAATGTCGAGTTTCTTGCGCCACAGCACGTCGCCACTAGTGCGATCCATGGCCATCACCAAACCTTCAACGTCGGCAGCGTAAATCACCTCGCCGTCGATGGCGGGCACCAGCATGTTGAAGGTTTCGCCCTGGCCATCGCCAACCGAACGGCTCCATTCGCTACGCAGCTCGACTTCTTCATCGAACTTGGTCAACTCGGCTGGTGGCAGTTCCTTCTTGCTATTGCTGCTGCAACCTACGACCAAAACGGCCAGGGCCAGCAGTGCGGCATTCTTCCAACGCATCACGTCAGGCATCCCCTTTGGCCAGGTCGTCCAGTTTCATCTGCAAACCGCCAACGGCGGCATCTTCGGCCAGAGCGTCCTTGGCCTTCTGGTAAGCAGCATGAGCGTCATCGCTACGCCCCAGTTGCACCAGCAGATCACCTTTGAGCTCTTCGCGGCTGGCCACGAACGCGTCATCGACCTTGGCATCGAGCAGCTTCAAGGCGGCATCGGCCTTGTCTTGCGCAGCCAGTACACGGGCCAGGCGCTGACGGGCCAGCTCACCCAGAGTGGCATCGGCTGGCTTATCGACCACGGCCTGCAGCTCGACTGCGGCGTCGTCCAGCTTGCCCGCCTCGACCGCGACCTTGGCCACGAACAGACGACCATATTGGGCGTAATGCGTGCCACCAAACTGGCTCTGCAGTTTCTCGCTCAGCTCGGCGACTTTGGCCGCATCGGGCTTGCCAGACGGATCCAGCGCAGTCTCCAGCAACTGTTGGTACAGCGTGGATGCACCTTGAGCCTGATTGCTCTGGTACTTGTGCCAGCCCTGCCAGCCGAGCACAGCAACCAGCGCCAACACGCCACCGGCGAGCAGAGGCTTGCCGTTGCGATCCCACCAGTCCTTTATTTGCGCGATCTGTTCGTCTTCGGTCTGCATGTCTAACCCCGTACTCCTAATCGAGAGCCTGCTCAGGCGTGCTGAAGGCAGGCAGCCAGATGCTCAGCCAGAGCATCCCAGGCAACGCTTTGTTGTTCACTGTCGTCGCGCAGCGGTTTGCAACCTACCACGCGGCTTGCCAATTCGTCGTCCCCCAGAATCAGCGCATAGCGTGCACCGCTCTTGTCGGCTTTCTTGAACTGGCTCTTGAAACTGCCACCGCCGGAGTTGAGCAACAGACGCAGCCCCGGCACCTCGTCACGCAGGCGCTCGGCCAGCGTCAATGCGGCCAGTTCTGCAGCCTCACCAAAGGCGCAGATGTACACATCGGCCGCTTGGTTGAGATCCGACGGCAGCAACTCGAGAGTTTCCAGCAGCAGCACCAGGCGCTCGACACCCATGGCGAAACCAACCCCCGGTGTCGCCTTACCGCCCAGCATGGAAACCAGGCCATCGTAACGACCACCGGCGCACACCGTACCCTGGGCACCGAGTTTGTCGGTGACCCACTCGAACACGGTGCGGTTGTAATAATCCAGGCCGCGCACCAGCTTGTGGTTGATCTGGTAAGCGATACCAGCAGCATCCAGACGCGCCTTGACGCCCTCGAAGTGCTGACGCGACTCCTCGTCGAGGTAATCGCCCAGGGTCGGTGCACCAACCAGCACGGCCTGAGTCGCCTCGTTCTTGCTGTCGAGGATACGCAGGGGGTTGGTGGTCATGCGGCGCTGGCTGTCTTCGTCGAGCTGATCGAAACGCTCCTGCAGATAAGCCACCAAGGCGTCGCGATAGGCTGCGCGCGCCTCGCTGGAACCCAAGCTGTTGAGTTGCAGGGTCACGGCGTCGGCCAGGCCGATTTTTTTCCACAGCCGCCAGGTGAGCACGATCAGCTCGGCATCGACGTCCGGGCCGGGCAAGTTGAAGGCTTCCACGCCAACCTGGTGGAACTGGCGGTAGCGACCCTTCTGCGGTTTCTCGTAGCGGAACATCGGGCCTGCGTACCACAGCTTCTGCACCTGACCACCACCGGCCAGACCATGCTCAAGCACAGCACGCACACAACCAGCGGTGCCTTCCGGGCGCAGAGTCAGAGACTCCTCGTTGCGGTCGCGGAAGGTGTACATCTCCTTGTCGACCACATCGGTGCCTTCGCCGATACCACGGGCGAACAGTTCGGTGTACTCGACGATGGGCAGGCGGATTTCCTTGTAGCCGTAGCCGTCGAGCAGGTTGACCAGGGTACTTTCCAGATAGCGCCAGGCAGGCGTCTGCTCCGGCAGAATGTCATTCATGCCACGAATGGCTTGTAGGGACTTGCTCACTAAGAATCCTTAAAGCGCAGCGATCAGCCGCGCACGATCACGGCAGCATCGGCGGCGGCCTTTTCGGCCGCCTTATCGCGGATGAGCTTCTCCAGCTCATCCACCAGGTTTTCGTTGGTCAGCTTCGAGGCGGGTTTGCCGTCGATGTAGACCAGATTGTTCGGGCTACCGCCGGTGAGGCCAATATGCGCCTCCTTGGCTTCGCCTGGGCCGTTGACCACACAACCGATCACGGCCACGTCCAGCGGCACCAGCAGGTCCTCGACGCGGGTTTCCAGCTCGTTCATGGTCTTGACCACATCGAAGTTCTGCCGCGAGCAGCTCGGGCAAGCGATGAAGTTGATACCGCGCGAACGCAGACGCAGAGACTTGAGGATATCGAAACCGACCTTGATCTCTTCCACCGGATCGGCGGCCAGGGAAATGCGGATGGTATCGCCAATGCCATCAGCCAGCAGCATGCCCAGGCCGACAGCGGATTTCACGGTGCCGGAACGCAGGCCTCCGGCCTCGGTGATACCCAGGTGCAGCGGCTGCTCGATCTGCTTGGCCAGCAGACGATAGGCTTCGACGGCCATGAACACGTCGGAGGCTTTCACACTGACCTTGAAGTCGGGGAAGTTCAGACGATCCAGGTGCTCGACATGGCGCAGCGCGGACTCGACCAGTGCTTCGGGAGTCGGCTCGCCGTATTTCTTCTGCAGATCTTTTTCCAGAGACCCCGCGTTGACCCCAATACGGATCGGGATGCCCTTGTCACGCGCCGCCTCGACCACCGCCTTGACGCGATCTTCGCGGCCAATATTGCCGGGATTGATGCGCAGGCAATCGACGCCCAACTCAGCCACACGCAGGGCAATCTGATAATCGAAGTGGATGTCGGCCACCAGCGGCACACGAACCTGCTGCTTGATCCGGCCAAAGGCCTCGGCAGCATCCATGTCCGGTACAGATACGCGCACGATATCAGCGCCGGCATCTTCCAGACGGCGGATCTGCGCCACAGTAGCGGCCACATCGTTGGTGTCGGTGTTGGTCATGCTCTGTACGGCAATCGGCGCATCACCGCCCACCGCTACCGAGCCAACCCAGATCTTGCGCGACACTCGGCGCTTGATCGGCGATTCGCAATGCATTCTTTACAACCCCAGTTTCAGGCGAGCGGTCTCGCCCGTCATGTGCGGCGCGACGTTGACGCTTTCGCCGTTGTAGGTCACCTGGGCACCTCGGGCAAAGCCCAGGCGCAGTTCCAGTGGTGGTTTGCCGCTCACTTCGAGCTGATCACCGCCTCGCTTGAGCCCGCTGAGCAGCACCTTGCCATCGGCATCGGTCACTTGAGTCCAACAATCGGCCGTGAACTGCACTTTCAACAGCCCCTGACCAGGCGCAGCGGCAACAGGCGCGGCGCTTTCGGCCTGAGCCGTGGCAACAGGTGCCTGTGGCTGAGCAGGAGCAGGAGCAGGAGCAGGAGCAGGAGCAGGAGCAGATTCTGCGCCCACACGCTCGGGCTCAGTGGCCGCAGGCGTTTGTACTGTCGGCTCGCTATCCGCTTCGCTGGCCTGCGCCTCTTTACCCTGCTCGTTTGGCAGCAGCAGTGGCGTAGCCGACTCATCGACTTGCGCATCGGCAACGGCCTGATCTTCGGGCTCAGCCAGCGAGTGAATCTCTGTCGTGCCATCAGCGGCCTCGACCTCGACATGCTCGATTCCCTGATCGAGCAGACGTAGAGCGGTATCGCTGCCCTTGTCCTGCCACCAGAAGAAACCACCACCGACCAGAGCCAGCAGCAGCAGGAAGCTGACCAGTCGCAGGATGCTCTGTGAGTAGCGAACGGGCTCTTCGATGCGCCCCAGTGCATGCACATTGCTGCCAGTTGCATCAGTGCCGGTGAACTGGTCGAACTCAAGTACCAGGCGATTCTGATCCAGTTCCAGCAGTTTGGCATAGGCGCGGATATAACCACGGGCAAAAGTAGTGCCCGGTAGTTTGTCGAATGCGCCGTCTTCGAGTTGCGACAGTCGTTGGGGTGTCAGATTTAGCTGGCTGGCCACCTCAGCAACGCTCCAGCCTTTCGCTTCCCGCGCCTGACGTAGAGTGTCGCCTGGATTGCCAGTCATTGGCTGGCTGATTTCGCTTTGCGCCGCTTTCATTGTTTCCCCGACAGGTATTGCTGGTATTCCTCGGACGCCGGATACAGACGTTTCAACTGCAGGCCCAGACTGGCAGCCTTGTCTCGATCCTCGAACACTCCGGCCAGACGTACACCAAGCAGCAGGCTGCGCGCGTTCTGCGGCGCTATTTCGCTGTAGGCATCGTAATAACTACGAGCGGGGACGTATTCGCGATCCTCATAGGAGAGCTGCGCCATCTCCAGCAACGCACGAGGTTGACGATTACTCAGGCGCAACGAGCGCTGAAAATACTCTTTGGCCTGCTCGCGCTGACCGAGTTGCAAAGCCGTAAGCCCGAGGTTCTCGAACACCCGCGAGCGCTCAGGATAAAGATTGTCTTCGGAAGCTTTGAGGTAATTCTCGTTGGCTTCCTTGTAACGCTTCTGCTCGAACAGGAAGCCACCATAGTTGTTGAGCAAGCGCGCATCTCCCGGTCGCTGCGACAGCGCCTTGCGATAATGCTCGTCGGCCAGTTTCGGCTCCATTTCCACCTGAAACGCCAAAGCCAGCGCAGCATGTGCATCGGCATTGGAAGAGTCGATATCTAGCGCACTTTTCAGCGGCACCTTGGCGCTTTGAGTATCACCCTGCTGAATGTAGGCAATACCCAGTTGCACGTATGCATCAACGGCTTCCTTGCGCCCCTTTTCGGTTTTCAGCGGACTCACATCGCCAGTGGTCACACAAGCGGAAAGCAGGCTGACCAGTAACAACACCAGGCTGGAGCGCAGGAGCATTGGCATCCTCTCTTCTAGCTTCGATTGACTGCAGCAGGCGCCGCATCACCGGCCAACTGGCGTACGGCGATGTAACGCTCACTGCGGCGGGTACGATCCATGACCTGGCCAACCAGTTGGCCACAGGCGGCATCGATGTCGTCACCACGGGTGGTGCGTACGGTGACATTGTGCCCAGCCTTGTGCAGCAGATCCTGGAAGCGACGAATAGCGTTATTGCTTGGCCGCTCGTAGCCCGAATGAGGGAAGGGATTAAACGGGATCAGGTTGATTTTGCAAGGCATGTCGGCCAGAAGTGCGACCATCTGCTCAGCATGCTCAGGTTGATCATTGACCCCCTTGAGCAGGGTGTACTCGACGGTCAGCACGCGTTTTTCGCCGAGCTTGGAGATGTAGCGCTTGCAAGCAGCGAGCAGCATCTCCAGCGGATACTTCTTGTTGATCGGCACCAACTGGTTGCGCAACTCGTCGTTAGGCGCGTGCAGCGACAGCGCCAGAGACACGTCGATCACTTCAGCCAGCTTGTCGATCATTGGCACCACGCCGGAGGTGGACAAGGTCACCTTGCGCTTGGAGATGCCGTAACCGAGGTCGTCCATCATGATCTGCATGGCGGAAACGACGTTGTCGAAGTTCAGCAGCGGCTCGCCCATGCCCATCATCACCACATTGGTAATGGCGCGATCGATCTTGGCCGGCACGGTGCCGAAGGATTTGTTGGCGATCCACACCTGGCCGATGATTTCGGCGCTGGTCAGGTCGCTGTTGAAGCCTTGCTTGCCGGTGGAGCAGAAACTGCAATCCAGGGCGCAACCGGCCTGCGACGACACACACAGGGTGCCGCGGCCGTTCTGCGGGATATACACGGTTTCCACGCAGCTACCCGACGCCACGCGCACTACCCACTTGCGCGTGCCATCGGCGGAAATATTTTCGCTGACCACTTCCGGGCCGCGAATCTCGGCAGAGGCCTCGAGCTTCTCGCGCAAGGCCTTGCCGACATTGGTCATGGCGGCGAAATCATCGACGCCAAAGTGGTGAATCCACTTCATTACCTGGCCGGCACGAAAGCGCTTCTCGCCTATGGACTCGAAGAACTGCTCCATTTCCGGCTGGGTCAGGCCCAGCAGGTTGATTTTGCCGGCGGTATTGGTCATGGCTTCACCCTCGCTTCATTCGCCGATCAGCGAATGCGCGCGCACAGCTCGGTAGCGGAGAAGAAGTAAGCAATCTCGCGAGCAGCGGACGCTTCGGAATCCGAACCGTGAACGGCGTTTTCGTCGATGGAAACAGCGAAGTCAGCACGGATGGTGCCGGCAGCAGCTTCTTTCGGGTTGGTGGCGCCCATCAGCTCACGGTTTTTCAGAACGGCGTCTTCGCCTTCCAGAACCTGAACGATAACCGGGCCGGAGGTCATGAAAGCGACTAGATCCTTGAAGAAGCCACGCTCGCTGTGCTCGGCGTAGAAACCAGCAGCCTCACGCTCGGACAGTTGCACCATTTTCGAAGCGACGACGCGCAGGCCGGCTTTTTCGAAACGAGTGGTGATTTCACCGATGACGTTCTTGGCGACGGCGTCAGGCTTGATGATGGAGAAAGTACGTTGAACAGCCATTGTGTAGCTCCAGAAAAACTTAGGGTTAAAGCGAAAAATTAAACCCGCGAATTATACGCGGGTTCTGAGACAGCAGCCACAGGCGCTAAGCCACAAGCTGCAAGTAAAACTACGGAGCAGCGATGCACTGCAGGTTTCAAGCAGCAAGAAGACGCGTAAACGCAGCGCGACGAGAACGCCCTTACGGCTTGAAAATTACCGTCAGCCGTTAGACCTCTTCGATCCAGGCAGCCTGAATGGCTTCGAGCACCTTCTCGCCGCCACGCTGCGGATCGTCGGAGAACTGCGGCAACTCCACGACCCAGCGGTGCAGATCGACGAAGTTTACATAGCGCGGATCAACCTCCGGCTTCTGCTCACTTAGCTCGATAGCGATATCCAACACATCGACCCATTTCAAACTCATGACGATGCTCTCCGGCGTCAATGCGGCGCTTCGGCCGCATGATTGAGCGAATACTTGGGAATTTCGACGGTCAGGTCTTGCTCGCCGACGATCGCCTGACACGCCAGGCGCGATTGCGCCTCCAGCCCCCAGGCCTTATCCAAGTAGTCCTCTTCCAACTCGTCGGCCTCGTTCAGCGAATCGAAACCTTCACGCACGATGCAGTGACAGGTGGTACAGGCACATACACCACCGCAGGCGCTTTCCATTTCGATATGGTGCTCATGCGCCAACTCGAGAATGGAGACACCGGGCTCAGCCTCGACCACCAAGCCTTCCGGGCAGAAGCGCTCGTGCGGCAGAAAAATCACCTGTGGCATGAACTTTATTCCTCGATCTCGTTAAGGCTGCGGCCTGCCAGGGCCGCCTTGACGCTAGCGTCCATCCGGCGCGCCGCAAAGGCATCGGTAATTTGACTCAGGCGCTTGACCTGCTGCTCGATGAGCTGCACGTCATCACCCGCCACCTGCTCACGCAACAAGTCCATCTGCGCTTCGATGGCCAGGCGCTCGTCGGCAGTCAGCAAGCTATCACCGTCGGCCTCCAGAGCAGCCTGCACAGCCTCGAGCAGACGTTCGGCATCGACTTGCTGCTCACGCAGAGCACGCGCCGCCTTGTCGCCACCAGCATTCTGGAAAGAGTCCTGCAACATGCGAGTGATCTCGCCATCGGTCAGGCCATATGACGGTTTGACCTGGATGCTGGCCTCGACGCCCGAAGCCAACTCACGCGCCGCCACACTGAGCAAGCCATCCGCATCAACCTGGAAGGTCACGCGAATCTTCGCCGCCCCAGCCACCATCGGCGGAATGCCTCGCAGCTCGAAACGCGCCAGCGAACGACAAGCACTGATCAACTCGCGCTCCCCTTGCAGGACATGGATCATCATGGCCGTCTGGCCGTCCTTGTAGGTGGTGAAATCCTGGGCACGCGCAACGGGTATGGTGGTATTGCGCGCAATCACCTTCTCCATCAGCCCACCCATGGTTTCCAGGCCGAGCGACAACGGAATCACATCCAACAGCAGCAGCGCCTCACCATCATCGCGCTTATTGCCTGCCAAGGTATCGGCCTGAATTGCAGCACCGATGGCAACCACCTGATCAGGGTCGATATTGGTCAACGGCTGGCGTCCGAACAGCTCCGCCACAGCCTGACGAACACGCGGCACACGCGTAGAACCACCGACCATGACAACCGCACCAACCTCTTCGAGCTCGACACCCGAATCACGCACAGCGCGACGACACACCTTGAGGCTGCGCGCCACCATAGGCTCGATCAAGGCATCGAAATCTTCGCGTGACAACGTGCCACGCCAGTCGCCGTAAGCAATTTCGACATGCTCTGCAGCCGTCAGCGCCTCTTTGGCCTGACATGCAGCCTGCAGCAAAGTGCGCTGCGCTGCCGGCGCTAGATCACTGGAGAGCCCAGCCTGAGCAATGATCCAATCCGCCACGACATGATCGAAGTCATCGCCACCCAGAGCACTGTCGCCGCCGGTTGCCAGCACCTCGAACACACCACCTGTCAGGCGCAGAATGGAAATATCGAACGTGCCGCCACCCAGATCGTAGATCGCCACCACGCCCTCGGCCTTCTGATCCAGACCGTAAGCGACAGCAGCAGCGGTCGGCTCATTGAGCAAACGCAGGACATTAAGCCCCGCGAGACGCGCAGCATCCTTAGTGGCTTGACGCTGAGCATCATCAAAGTAAGCCGGGACCGTAATTACCGCGCCGACCAGCTCACCACCCAGACTCTGCTCGGCACGCATGCGCAACACTTTGAGAATCTCAGCCGAAACCTCGACCGGGCTCTTGGCGCCCTGCACGGTTTCAATGAAAGGCATGTGCGACTCACCCACCGCAAAGCGGTAGGGCAACTGCTCGCCCAACTGCTGGACATCAGCCAGGCCACGCCCCATAAGGCGCTTGACCGACAGCACGGTATTGAAAGGGTCCTGCGCAGCGGCACGCTTGGCCGCCTCGCCAACCTCAACAGAGCCGTCCAAATAACGCACGGCAGACGGGAGAATCACCGCGCCCGCAGCATCAGCCAGCGGCTCGGCCAGGCCGCTGCGCACAGCAGCAACCAGAGAATTAGTGGTACCTAGGTCAATACCCACCGCCAGACGACGCTGATGGGGCTGCGGGCTCTGTCCTGGCTCGGCAATCTGCAATAAGGCCATGGTCGTTTTGAAATCATCTGACAGGCTGCCTACGCAACCCACGGTTAGTCGTCGAGGCGCTCTTCCAACTGGCGCACTTCATGAGACAGCTTGTCGAGGAACTGCATGCGCCGCATTAGGCGCTCAGCCTCATGCCGACGACCCTCGTCATCCCAACATTCGGCAAAACGCTCGCCCAGTTCATCCTGGGCGCTCTTGAGCCGACGCTTAAAGGGGATCACGCCATCGATATCCGCCTCATCCTGCAGCTCCTCAAGCTCCTCACGCCACTGCATCTGCTGCATGAGAAAATCTGGATCCTGCACCGTAACCTCCAGCGGCACATCACCGCCACGCAAGGTCAGCAGATAACGCGCCCTCTGAGAGGGACTCCTGAGCACCTGATAGGCTTCATTGAGGCTCGCCGAGCGCTCCAACGCCAGGCGCTGCTCGCGCTCTTCGGCGTCAGCGAATCGATCAGGATGCACCTGACGCGCCAGCTCACGATAGCGAACACCCAACTGATCAAGGTCTACACGAAAAGCCGGCTGCAGGTCGAACAACGCGAAATGACAGGGTTTACCCACGCAAACCTCAGACGTTGAAGCTTTCGCCGCAGCCGCATTCGCCACGCACGTTGGGGTTATTGAACTTGAAGCCTTCGTTCAAGCCTTCTTTGACGAAATCCAGCTCGGTTCCGTCGAGATAAGCCAAACTTTTCGGATCAATGATCACCTTAACGCCGTGATTCTCGAACACCTGATCCTCAGCCGCCAGCTCATCGACGAACTCAAGAACATAGGCCAGGCCAGAGCACCCCGTGGTACGCACACCAAGGCGAATGCCCTCACCCTTACCACGCCCTTCGATAGAGCGCTGAACGTGGCGGGCCGCTGCTTCAGTCATGGTGATAGCCATTCCGCACCTCGTGTTAAAGCAAGCCTTTCTTCTGCTTGTAGTCGCGCACAGCCGCCTTGATAGCGTCTTCGGCGAGCACCGAGCAGTGGATTTTCACTGGCGGCAGGGCCAGCTCTTCGGCGAGCTGGGTGTTCTTGATGCTCTCAGCCTCATCCAGAGTCTTACCCTTCATCCACTCGGTGGCCAGGGAGCTAGAGGCGATGGCCGAACCACAGCCATAGGTCTTGAATTTGGCGTCTTCGATAACACCACTTTCGTTGACCTTGATCTGCAGACGCATCACGTCACCACAAGCCGGCGCACCGACCATGCCAGTGCCGACATCCGGATCTTCCGCATTCATTTTGCCGACATTACGCGGATTTTCGTAATGATCGATGACCTTATCACTGTATGCCATGCTGAACTTCCTCTCTCATCAGGTGCCGCTCTTCAGGCAGACCGCCTAGCGAGCGATCCGCCCTGGCAGCTTTTTAGTGTGCTGCCCATTCCACGGTGGAAAGGTCGACACCTTCTTTGAACATATCCCACAGAGGCGACAACTCGCGCAGCTTGTCCACGGCCTCACGAACCTTGGCAGCGGCGTAGTCGACATCTTCCTCAGTGGTAAAACGGCCGAACGTGAAACGAATCGAACTGTGCGCCAACTCGTCGTTACGACCCAGCGCACGCAACACGTAGGACGGCTCCAGCGAGGCCGAGGTACAGGCGGAACCGGACGATACAGCCAGATCCTTGAGCGCCATGATCAGCGACTCGCCCTCGACGTAGTTGAAGCTCAGATTCAGGTTATGCGGTACACGTGCAGTCAGGCTGCCGTTAACGTACAACTCTTCCATGCTCTCGAGCTGGCGGTAGAAACGGTCGCGCAGCGCGACGATACGCTGATTCTCGGCAGCCATTTCCTCTTTAGCGATACGGAAGGCCTCACCCATACCAACGCACTGATGGGTGGCCAAAGTGCCGGAACGCATACCACGCTCGTGACCACCGCCATGAGTCTGCGCTTCCAGGCGTACGCGCGGCTTGCGGCGCACGTACAGCGCACCGACACCCTTCGGGCCATAGGTTTTGTGCGCGGAGAAGGACATAAGATCGACCTTCATCTTCTCCAGATCGATCTCAACCTTGCCGGTAGACTGCGCAGCATCGACATGCAGCAGCACACCACGAGAGCGAGTCAGCTCACCAATGGCAGCGATGTCGTTGATGGTGCCGATTTCGTTGTTGACGTGCATGAGCGACACCAGAACGGTGTCTTCACGCAGCGCAGCTTCGACCATGGCCGACGTGATCAGGCCGTCTTCGCCGGGTTCCAGATAAGTGACCTCGAAACCTTCACGCTCAAGCTGGCGAGTCGTATCCAGCACGGCTTTGTGCTCGATCTTCGAGGTGATGATGTGCTTGCCCTTACTGCTGTAGAAGTGCGCAACGCCCTTGATGGCCAAGTTGTCGGACTCGGTAGCACCGCTAGTCCAGACAATCTCACGCGGGTCAGCGTTGACCAGCTCGGCAACCTGGCGACGGGCATTCTCCACGGCTTCCTCAGCCTTCCAGCCAAAGACGTGAGAGCGCGAAGCCGGGTTACCGAAGTTGCCATCGACCAACAGGCAGTCGCTCATCTTCTGCGCCACGCGCGGATCAACCGGCGTGGTAGCGGAATAATCAAGATAGATCGGCAATTTCATTGGGTTTCTCCTATCAGGCAACGCCCTGCTCACTCGATGGCGGACGCTTCAATCTTATCCAGGCGCGCTGACGCACCCGTGCAGCGGCGCTGATCTTGGCGCGACGCGACTTCCTGCACCTCATGACGCGCGACCAGGTCGGCCAGGCTGATGCCACTGAGGAACTCATGAATCTGCTGACTGAGATCGCACCACAAATGATGCGTCAGACAGGTATCGCCGGAGTGACAATCACCCTGCCCCTGGCAGCGCGTGGCATCGACCGATTCATTGACAGCGTCAATCACCTGCGCGACCTGAATCCCACCCATATCGCGTGACAACTGATAGCCACCTCCCGGTCCACGCACACTAGAAACCAGATTGCCACGGCGCAATTTGGCGAATAGCTGCTCCAGATAAGACAGGGATATGCCTTGTCGCTCGGATATATCGGCGAGAGATACAGGACCGCGCTGCGCATGCAACGCCAGATCGAGCATGGCCGTAACTGCATAACGGCCTTTGGTAGTCAGTCGCATGGCTCTACCACGAGTTACTTGAATGCGGCGAAGTATGCGATTTCCGAGTATTTAAGTCAACTATAAGACCTATTGATTCACTCGGAATTGATCACGAACGGAGGCAGCATGATAGCAGAGGCCACCCCACCACGCATCACGCCGCAGGCTTGTCATCGACCGGCTGATCCTTGCAGACACCGGCAAAATCCTCGTCCCTCAACACTGGAAGATCCTTGGCGCAATAATCACTTCCCAGCCCCGTCAGCGCCTTGCACATACCCTCCAAACGCCCATCGACCGCATGCAGGTGATCAAGCAACTGGCCAATAGCACGCGCCACAGGATCAGGCATGTCCTGGCTAACACCGTACGCATCAAAGCCAATTTTCTCAGCCATAGCCTGACGCTTGGCCTCTTGCTCGTTATCGGACTTGACGATGATCTTGCCCGGAATCCCTACCGCAGTAGCACCAGCAGGAACCGCCTTAGTCACCACGGCATTCGAGCCAATCTTAGCCCCCGCACCCACCGTGAAAGGCCCCAGCACCTTGGCACCAGCGCCGACGACGACACCGTCCTCCAGAGTCGGATGGCGCTTACCTTTGTTCCAGCTAGTGCCCCCCAGAGTAACCCCCTGATAAAGCGTGACATCGTTGCCAATCTCAGCGGTCTCACCAATCACGATACCCATGCCATGATCGATGAAAAAACGCCGCCCGATCTTGGCGCCAGGGTGAATCTCGATCCCGGTCATCCAGCGCCCAAAGTTGGAGACAACCCGCGCCAGCCACTTCCAACCCGAACTCCACAGCACATGCGCAACCCGATGCAGCCAAACCGCATGCAATCCTGGATAGCAGGTCACCACCTCAAAGGCATTACGCGCCGCCGGATCTCGATGAAACACGCTCTGGATATCTTCTCGCATGCGCTCAAACATCTGTTTTTCCCCGCTTGTGGTGCTCGCCGCGCGCCGCCTTCTCGGTTTCGGTTAGGATGCCGCGCAGAATATTCATTTCCAACTTGCTCACATCACTGCGCCCATACAAGCGACGCAGACGACTCATCAGGTGCCGCGGCTTCTCCGGGTCGAGAAAGCCAATCGCAACCAGCGCGCGCTCCAGATGCACATAGTAGGACTCCAACTCGTCCGCCGTCGCCAACTGTGTATTGAGCATCGCCGTGGTTTCCAGCTTCGCCACTTTGGTCGGCAATTGCTGCACCGCCAACCAGGCCATACGCACTTCGTAACTCAGCACCTGCACCGCAGCCGCAAGATTGAGCGAACTGAAGTCAGGATTGGATGGAATGTGCACGTGATACTGACATCGCTGCAGCTCTTCGTTGGTCAGGCCGGCGTACTCACGACCGAACACCAGCGCCACTTCACCACCGGCCGCTGCCTGCTCGCAACTCACCACTCCGCATTCACGCGGATCAAGCATCGGCCAGGGAATACGACGATCCCGCGCACTGGTGCCAACCACCAATGTGCAGCCCACCAGAGCATCCTCGAGCGTCTCAACCACCTGCGCAGCATCGAGTATGTCGGTAGCTCCCGAGGCGCGGGCCACAGCATCACCACTGGGAAAATCTTCCGGCGCAACCAGCACCAGCCGCGATAGCCCCATATTCTTCATTGCCCGTGCAGCGCCGCCGATATTTCCCGGATGACTGGTGCCGACCAGCACAACACGAATTCTTTCCAGCACGGCCAAAACCATCCACACAAGCAAAAGGGGCAACGATCTTACCGAAGCCAAAGCTTCATTGTCATGCTGAACGGCCACCGCCCTTCACGCACACAACAACCCTGAACCAACTTCGGCATAGCAGGCTACAGGCGGCGCTTCATCGACCAAGGTTTTCTGCTAACATGATCGGCTTTCTTTAAAGCCCCAGGTGAACCGCCCCATGCAGCCCATGCTGAATATCGCCCTGCGCGCCGCCCGCAGCGCCGGTGAAATGATCTTTCGCTCGATCGAGCGCCTGGATGTCATCTCGGTCGACGAGAAGGATGCCAAGGATTACGTCACAGAAGTCGACAAGGCCGCCGAACTGATGATCGTCCAGGCCATCCGCAAGGCCTATCCAACCCACAGTTTCCTGGGCGAGGAAGGCGGCGCACTGGAAGGTAGCGGCGACGGCGCCGACTACCAATGGATCATCGACCCGCTGGATGGCACCACCAACTTCATCCGCGGCGTCCCCCACTTCGCCATCAGCATCGCCTGCAAATATCGCGGCCGCCTCGAACACGCCATCGTTCTCGACCCTGTGCGCCAGGAAGAATTTACCGCCAGCCGTGGCCGCGGCGCCGCCCTCAATGGCCGCCGCCTGCGCGTTAGCAACCGCAAGAGCCTGGAAGGCGCCCTGCTGGGCACCGGTTTTCCCTTCCGTGACGGCCAACTCGACCACCTGGAAAACTATCTGGGCATGTTCCGCAGCCTGACCGGGCAAACCGCCGGCATTCGCCGCGCAGGCGCCGCCAGCCTGGATCTGGCCTATGTTGCCGCCGGGCGTTTCGATGCCTTCTGGGAATTTGGCCTGTCCGAGTGGGACATGGCAGCAGGCGCCCTGCTGATTCAGGAAGCGGGCGGCCTGGTGAGCGATTTCACCGGCGGACACGAGTTCCTCGAAAAAGGCCAGATCGTCGCCGGCAACACCAAATGCTTCAAGGCCGTGCTCACGGCAATCCAGCCGCACCTGCCGCCATCAATGAAACGCTAAGCGCGACTCGCCCCAATAAAAAACGCCCCGAAGGGCGTTTTTTATTGCATCGAATTTACTGCGCCTGCTGCGCCATCACCAACTGGCCATTTTTGTCCACCGGAATCTGACCGCCCGGATCGCGGTCCATACGCACATTGCCGACGCTCTCACCCAACTGATACTTCACGTCATAACCAACCACTTTCTCGGTGGTATCGGTCACCGTATTGCAGCGAGTTTCGGTCGTGGTGTAGGTGTCACGTTGCTGCATACCTTCCTGAATCTTGTTGCCGGCATAGCCACCACCCACAACGCCAGCCACGGTAGCGATCTTCTTGCCGTTGCCGCCACCAATCTGATTACCCAGCAGGCCGCCAGCAATAGCGCCAATAGCCGTACCCGCAATCTGATGCTGGTCTTGCACCGGACGCTGACGCGTTACGGCTACATCCTTGCAAACCTCACGCGGCGTATTGATGGTTTCCTTGACCGGCGTAACCGCCAGCACCTGCGCATAAGATGGGCCGCGATCCACAAGGCTGTAAGTGGCAACCGCCCCACCCGCCGTTACACCAACAGCACCCAGTACGGCACCCGCCAACATCGACTTGTTCATGATCATTGTCTCCTAGCATGGCGTCTTGCGCCTTTCTCCCTGCCTAAGACAGCAAAAGGCCACGACAAGTTCGACTAGTCGTGGCCTTCATCATGTTTCACGAACTCGATCACAAAGTGCCACTTACGGGCACAGGATCAGGGCGATCAAGGCCGCCCGTCGTCGGCCTCAGCCTCGACTGCAGGCGGAATCAGATCCTCGACACTCAGCTTCGTCCACACCAGCACCACCGCACCAATGTAGACCGAAGAGTAAGTACCGACCACGACACCAATCAGCAGTGTTAGGGCAAAGCCCGCCAGCACATCACCACCGAAGAACAGTAGTGCCAGTAGCGCCAGGGCAGTAGAAAGCGAGGTCGCGATGGTACGCAGCAACGTCTGGGTAACCGAAATATCGATGTTCTCGATCAGCGATGCCTTGCGCAACATACGGAAGTTCTCGCGGATACGGTCATAGATGATGATGGTGTCGTTGAGCGAGTAACCGATCATCGCCAGCACCGCCGCCAGCACCGTCAGGTCGAACGGCACCTGAAAGAACGCCAGCACACCGAGAGTGATAATGACGTCATGCACCAGCGAGGCGATAGCGCCCAGACCGAACTTCCACTGGAAACGGAAAGCCAGGTACAGCAGCACACCACCGAGCGCCAGCAGCATGGCGATACCGCCTTTATCACGCAGCTCTTCACCAACCTGCGGGCCGACGAACTCTACGCGCTTGACCTCGAACTGGGCGACACCGTCAGCCTTGCGCAATGCAGCCGCAACCTGATTACCCAGATCCGGGGAGTCACCTGCCAAACGCACCAGCACGTCAGTACTGGCGCCGAAGTTCTGCACCACAGCATCGGTATAACCGGCCTGCACCAGTTCGGTCTTGATCTGATCGAGGTTGGCCGCCTGCTCATACTGCAGCTCGATGAGCGTGCCGCCAGTGAAATCCAGACCAAAGTTGAGGCCCTTGGCGAACAATGCGCCAAGACCGATCAGCGTGAGCACAACGGTCATGCCGAAGGCGATGTTGCGCACCGCCATGAAACGAATGGTTGACTTGATCATGGCTGCACCTCAGATCCACAGCTTCTTGATGTTACGGCCACCGAAGATCAGGTTGACCATGCCACGGGTGAACATGATGGCCGTGAACATCGAAGTGATGATGCCGATGGACATGGTGACAGCGAAGCCCTTAACCGGCCCGGTACCCATGGCGAACAGAATGCCGCCGACCAGCAGTGTGGTCAGGTTACTGTCGAGAATCGCCGAGAAAGCTCGGTCGAAACCTTCATGCAAAGCTCGCTGCACAGGCAGACCGTTGGCCAACTCTTCGCGTATGCGCGAGAAGATCAGCACGTTGGCGTCCACCGCCATACCCAGAGTCAGCACGATGCCGGCGATACCCGGCAAGGTCAGGGTCGCACCAATGGCCGACATCAGACCAACCAGCAACACCAGGTTGAACGCCAGAGCAACCGCCGCTAGTACACCGAAGAAACGGTAGATAGCCACGATGAACACCGCTACGAAGACCATTGCCCACTCGGTGGACGCAATACCCTTGGCAATGTTCTCAGCACCCAGGCTCGGGCCGATGGTGCGTTCTTCGGCGAAGTACATCGGCGCCGCCAGACCACCGGCGCGCAGCAGCAACGCCAGCTCGGAGGACTCGCCCTGACCATTGAGACCAGTAATGCGGAACTGACTGCCCAGCGCCGACTGAATGGTCGCCAGACTGATGATCTTCTTCTCTTCGACGAACGACGGTACGGCCACTTCCTGCTCGACACCGTCCACGGTCTGACGCACGTAACGCGTCACCGGTTTCTGCTCGATGAACACCACCGCCATGCTGCGCCCGACATTATTGCGAGTGGCACGGTTCATCAGGTCACCGCCATGGCCATCGAGGCGGATATTGACCTGCGGACGACCATTTTCATCGAAACTTGCCTGCGCATCGGTCACCTGATCACCCGTGATGATCAGTTCACGCTCAAGCTGAACGGGAGGTCGACCCGCCTCGCGGAACTCGAATGTCTCGGTCGATGCCCGAGAAGCATCGGCCGCGGCCTGCAAGCGAAACTCCAGGTTGGCCGTTTTGCCGAGAATACGCTTGGCCTCGGCAGTGTCCTGCACGCCCGGCAGCTCGACCACGATGCGGTTGGCGCCCTGACGCTGTACCAGAGGCTCGGCAACACCCAGCTCGTTGACGCGATTGCGTACGGTGGTCAGGTTCTGCTTGATCGAATATTCACGAATCTCGGCGACCTTCGCCTGAGTCAGAGCCAGTTGCAGCACCTGCTGACCACCGCGCTCGACGGTGCTCAGCTCGAAATCTTGGTAATCCTTGCGAATCAAGCTCTCAGCCTTGTCCAGCGCCTCGCTGTCGGCAAAGCCGAGCTGAATGCGGCCATTGCTTTCCGGCATACTGCGATAACGCACGCGCTCCTTGCGCAACAGGCTCTTGATCTCGCCTTCATAGACCTTGCGCCGAACATCCAGCGCCTTCTCCATGTCGACTTCCAGCAGGAAGTGCACACCACCGGAAAGGTCCAGCCCCAGCTTCATCGGGCTAGCGCCCAGATTGCGCAACCACTGCGGCGTGGTCTGCGCCAAGTTCAGGGCCACCACGTAGTCATCACCAAGTACACGGCGCACCACATCCTTGGCTGGCAGTTGATCATCCTGCTTGGTCAGACGAAGCAAGCCACCACGGCCGTTTTCACTGAGGCTCGCGGCCTTGACCTGAATGCCCGCATCCTGCAGCGCCTTACTGGCACGGTCGAGATCGGTCTGCTCGATAGTCAGCGCCGAGCTGGCACCACTGATCTGCACAGCCGGATCGTCCGGGTAAAGATTAGGAATGGAGTACACCAACCCCACCGCCAGGACGGCAGTGATCAGCAGGTACTTCCACAGAGGGTATTTATTGAGCATGAACGAGACGCCCGCCTAAGACGCGGGGCGCTAAAAGCGCCCCGTCGAGTGGAAAACTAAGAACCGGATCAGATGGCTTTCAGCGTGCCCTTGGGCAGCGTCGCGGCGATGGCTTGCTTCTGGAACTTCAGCTCGACGTTATCGGAGACCTCAACGACGACGAAGTCATCAGCAACCTTGGTGACCTTGCCGGCGATACCACCGTTGGTCACGACCTCGTCGCCTTTTTGCAGACCACCGAGCAGGTTTTTGTGCTCTTTGGCGCGCTTGGCCTGAGGACGCCAGATCATCAAATAGAAGATGACCAGGAAACCAACCAGGAACACCCACTCGAAACCAGTGCTGGCAGGGCCAACAGCCGCAGCGGTGTCAGCGTAGGCAGCGGGGATGAAAAAGCTCATGTAACACTCCTAATGGAAAAGGACTTCTTGGAATCGTAAAGGGATCAGTCCAGCGGCGGCACAGGCAGGCCACGCTTGGCATAGAAGGTTTCGACAAAGGCGGCCAATGTACCCTGTCCGATAGCCTCACGCAAACCAGCCATAACCCGCTGATAATGCCGCAAGTTATGGATGGTATTGAGCATGCTACCGAGCATTTCGCCGCATTTGTCCAGATGATGCAGATAAGCGCGAGAGAAGTTTGTGCAGGTGTAACAGTCGCAGGTCGGATCCAGCGGCGAGTCGTCGTGCTTGTGCACAGCGTTACGGATCTTCACCACGCCGGTATCGATAAACAGGTGGCCATTGCGCGCATTACGCGTCGGCATCACACAGTCGAACATATCCACGCCACGGCGTACGCCCTCGACCAAATCCTCCGGCTTGCCAACACCCATCAGGTAGCGCGGCTTGTCGGCTGGCATCTGTGGCGGCAGGAAGTCGAGCACGCGGATCATCTCTTCCTTCGGCTCGCCGACCGACAGCCCGCCAATGGCCAGGCCGTCGAAACCGATTTCGCACAGCCCTTCGAGCGAGCGCATACGCAACTCTTCATGCATGCCGCCCTGGACGATACCGAACAGCGCAGCCGTACTTTCGCCATGAGCAACCTTGGAGCGCTTGGCCCAACGTAGCGACAGCTCCATGGAGCGCTTGGCCACATCGAACTCAGCCGGATACGGCGTGCATTCATCGAAGATCATCACGATGTCCGAGCCCAGGTCACGCTGCACCTGCATTGACTCTTCCGGCCCCATGAATACCTTGGCGCCATCGACCGGCGAGGCGAAGTACACGCCCTCTTCCTTGATCTTGCGCATCGCCCCCAGGCTGAAGACCTGGAAACCACCGGAGTCGGTGAGGATCGGCCCCTTCCATTGCATGAAGTCATGCAGGTCGCCATGTTTCTTGATCACCTCCATGCCTGGGCGCAGCCACAGGTGGAAGGTATTGCCGAGAATGATCTGCGCGCCGATACCCTCGATGTCGCGCGGCAACATGCCCTTGACCGTGCCATAAGTACCCACTGGCATGAACGCCGGGGTTTCCACTACGCCTCGCGGGAAAGTCAGACGACCACGACGAGCCTTGCCGTCGGTAGCCAGCAATTCGAAGGACATGCGACAGGTGCGCGACATACTCAAGCCTCGGGCCCGCGTGCAGCGGGATTGCGGGTGATAAACATGGCATCACCGTAACTGAAAAAGCGGTAGCCCTGCGCCACAGCCTCGCGATAGGCCGCCATGGTTTCGGCATAACCGGCGAAAGCCGACACCAGCATCAGCAAGGTCGACTCCGGTAGATGGAAGTTGGTGACCAAGGCATCGACCACGTGGAAGGGCCTGCCGGGGTAGATAAAGATATCGGTATCACCACTAAAGGGCTTGAGCTCGCCATCGCGTGCCGCCGTCTCCAGCGAACGCACGCTGGTGGTGCCAACGGCGATCACACGCCCGCCCCGAGCACGACAGGCGCTAACGGCATCGACCACGTCCTGGTCGACCTCTAGCCACTCACTGTGCATGTGATGGTCTTCGATACGCTCGACGCGCACCGGCTGGAACGTCCCAGCCCCGACATGCAGGGTGACAAAGGCAGTTTCCACGCCCTTGGCGCGAATCGCTGCCAGCATCTCGTCATCGAAGTGCAAGCCCGCAGTAGGCGCCGCGACGGCCCCCGCTTTCTGCGCATACACCGTCTGGTAGCGCTCGCGATCAGCCTCGTCATCCGGGCGATCGATATACGGTGGCAGCGGCATATGGCCGACGCGCTCCAGCAGCGGCAGTACCGGCTCAGCGAAACGCAGCTCGAACAAGGCGTCATGGCGAGCCACCATTTCGGCCTCACCTCCGCCCTCGATCAGGATGCTCGAACCTGGTTTGGGCGACTTGCTGGCTCGTACATGCGCCAGCACTCGGTACTGATCGAGTACGCGCTCGACCAAAACTTCCAGGCGGCCACCAGATGCTTTCTGGCCAAACAGACGCGCCGGAATTACCCGCGTGTTGTTGAACACCATCAAATCGTCGGCGCGCAATTGCGCCAGCAGATCGGTGAACTGGCCATGACGCAACTCACCACTGGGGCCATCGAGCTGCAATAGGCGACTGGCACGGCGCTCAGCGAGCGGATGGCGGGCGATCAACGCCTCTGGAAGGTCGAAATGAAAGTCGGTAACACGCATGGATGGACGAGGGAGTGATTCTGCAGGGCGGCGAAGCTTACCGGATTTCGCCCTTGGCAGCCATGTGCGCCTGCTCCTCGAGATCCTGCGGCGACAGGTAGCGCGCAAGAATACGCGCCATGCTGCCATCTTTATGCAGGCTCGCGATTGCCCTGTTCAAGGCGCCCAACCATTGCGCTTGATCACGATGCAGGCGTATGCGCAATTCGGATTGGTTAATCAGCGGCCCCTCCTCAACCTGCCATTGCGGCATGTCGAACTGCGCCCGATGGCGACGCAGGTAACTCCACTCCAGGCGATCGACAATTCCCGCATCACTGCGTCCCTGCGCGACGTTATAGATCAGCGCCATGGTGTCCGCGACATCGCGGCGCTGGAAGTATTCACTGCCGACATAACCATAACCGCGAACCGTCGCAATCGATCGCCCTTGCAAGTCTTCGAGCCTGCTAAACGGGAAGGCTCTGCCTGGCGCAAACAACAACATTTCCTGAGCCTCCAGCACAGGTATCGACCAAAGCGATACCTCGGTCTGCCTCGGGGCGGAACGCCAAGCGCGACTCACACAGCACTCAATCTGCAGCCGCCCCTCGCGAAACAGCTTCTGCGCTCGCAAGGGCGGCAAAGGATGACTAGCTTCAAGCCTTACGGGTACACGCTCACGCAAGGCCAGCATGACATCCTGCAAAACACCTTCGACACGTCCGTCCTGAACAATCCAATAAGGCGCCCAGCTCTCATCAGTCACGGCATACGTGAGCGTATCGTCAGCCGCCATCAGTACGGACGGGCATAGCCCAAGCAGCACGCCATAAAGAGCACGCCACAAGCAACTGCTCACACGCCGCTGGCCAAACAGTCCGCACCATCTCATAAATGATCTCCGCATCGGCGCCGCATGACTCGCACCAGTCAAGCAAGAGCCTACTCCCCATGATTTCAACCTGTAGCAGCAGCGCAAAAAAATGTGCCGTGCAACACGATTCACAACATCGATTGACCAGTGCCAGGCGCATCCCTATACTGCGCCGCCAATGTGCCCCGGTGGCGGAATCGGTAGACGCGGCGGATTCAAAATCCGTTTTCGAAAGGAGTGGGAGTTCGAGTCTCCCCCGGGGCACCACAGATACAGTCAAGAACTACTACGATAGTTTCTGGCCACAAAAGAACCGGCATTTATGCCGGTTTTTTATTTTCAGCCATGAAGTCTTCGCCTCAGCAATAGTGAGTCAGACTTCACTCAAGGCCGCATCCAGGCACTCCAACAGCAAGTCGGCATGCTCGCGCTCGAACACCAGCAGCGGGCGTATCTTGAGAATATTCTCCAGCGGCCCGGCCGCACTGATCAGCACGCCCCGCTCGCGCATGGCATTGACAACGCGCCAGCCAGAGGCAGTTGTATGGGCTTGAAGCGAACATCCACGACAACCTCGCAGCCATCCACAGAGATGACTTGCCTTCAGCCCTGAAGCTCAGCCTGGCCGAGATTGCCGCAATGCCCTTGCTGCAAGGTTTTCTCAACAGCCTCTGGATGCGTACCGCCCCACTGATCGCCAAGACCTACGGCAGCGTCAATGAGCACATGGCTATCAAACATCACTGGGGAGTGCTGAGCGGGGATGGCGATGGCGCACGCCAAGCCATCTGCACAGATATTCTCGACGGCAACCAAACCATGCTCGAATTCATTGAGCGAAGCGAATCCAAAGCCTTAACGATCTGACTGCCCGTCTCGTAGAGCATGGCTTGCATGCGTTCAACAAAGCCTCCCTGTAAAGCCACTTGACAGCGCCATTTCAGGGGTTGGCAATTGCGCAAAAGTTAGCGTAGAGTGACCAAACTGTTTGCATGGGTCGCTGTGAATCGTGACTCAGGTGCGGCAGATCGTCAGATCCGCTACATCCCGCTCGACTTCTATTACTCCTTGCAACAGTCTCAGTCCTCTATGCAATTTCGCTTGAGGCTGTCATCAACTACTAGTTTCAAGGAAAAAGACATGTCGAATCGTCAAACCGGCACCGTCAAGTGGTTCAACGACGAGAAAGGCTTCGGCTTCATCACTCCCGAAAGCGGTCCGGATCTGTTCGTGCACTTCCGCGCTATCGAAGGCAATGGCTTCAAGAGCCTGAAAGAAGGCCAGAAGGTCAGCTTTGAAGCCGTGCAAGGCCAGAAAGGCATGCAGGCTGACAAGGTTCAGGTAGTCAGCTAAGACTTCCTTAGAAACCCCTGATGGCGACATCAGGGGTTTTTTATATCCCGCCCACAGTCGCGGTTAGAATGGCACGCAGTAACCTACAGCGAGCCCATCATGCCGAGACATCAGCTACGCCCTCAAGGCGACTTCCCTACTGCTGGCCCAATCCGCCGATTGGCCGCCCTCTTTTATGACGCCCTACTCTGCGTCGCCTTGATGATGGTCGTCACGCTCGTCTATCAACAGGGCATCCTGCGTCTGATCCATGGCAGCGAAAAGCTGATGAGCATGTCGCAACACGGTGCGCTCGACCACGACCCACTGCTGGCCAGCCTGGTATTGCTGAGTTTGTTCGGCTTCTTCGCCAAATTCTGGACGCACAACGGCCAGACACTCGGCATGCAAGCCTGGGGGCTACGCATCCAGAACGCCGACGGCACGGCCATCGACCTATGGCAGGCGCTGCTTCGCTTCGTGGTCGCCATCGGCTCCTGGCTGTTCGCCGGGCTGGGCTTCCTGTGGATGCTATGGGACAAAAAAAGCCGTACCTGGCATGACATTTACTCGGACAGTCGCATGGTCCAACTGCCGAAGAACGCGCACAAAAAATAACCACCACTCAGATGCAAAAAAGCCGGTTCACAGAACCGGATTTTTCATATCGGCAAACCTTAGCCAGCGCGCCGCAACAACCAGACACCCGCCAGCGCGCAAATACCGGCCGGCACCAGCACCGCCAGCAGCGGCGAAAAACCGAACACCAGGCTGGACGGCCCCAGAAGATCCTGGGCAATGCGGAATACGAAGCCCACCAGCACACCGGTGAACACGCGCTGCCCAAGGGTCACCGAGCGCAGCGGGCCGAAGATGAAGGAAATCGCCATCAACACCAGCGCTGCAGTGACCAATGGCTGCAATACCTTGCTCCAGAACGCCAGCCAGTAACGGGCATTGTTCAAGCCCTGATCCGCCAGGTAATGGATGTACTGCCACAGCCCGGTGACCGAGAGGGTCTCCGGCTCCATCACCACCGTTCCTAGCAACTGCGGATTGAGTTCGATATCCCAGCGCTCTTCATCCTGCTTGCTGACCTCGGAGTGGTCGGCGTACAGATGGGTAGTCTCCACATTGCGCAGCAACCAGTGCCCATCGTTGTACTCGGCACGCCGGGCAAAGCTGGCGGACTGCAGGCGGCGCTCGTCGTCGAAGCGATAACGGGTCACTCCGAGCAATACGCCATCGGCGCGCACGACGTTGATGTGCACGTACTCCTGCCCCTGGCGATGCCACATGCCGCGCTTGGAGCTTTGCGCCTCGGCACCGCCCTGAGCGATTGCGCGACTGGTCTGCGCCTGGCTCTCGCTCCAGGGCGCCACGTACTCGCCGATCAGAATGCCGACCAACAGCAAGGCCAGCATGGGCTTCATCACCGCCCAAACGATGCGCCCGATGGACACACCCGCCGCACGCATGATGGTCAACTCGCTGCTACTGGCCAGCGAGCCGAGGCCGATCAGACAGCCGATCAAGGCCGCCATCGGCAGCATGTCATAAGCCCGGCGCGGCGCGGTTAGCAACACATACCACAGTGCCTGAGCCAAGCCATAGTCGCCCTTGTTCAGGTCGCCCAATTCATCGATGAAGGCAAACAGCATCGCCAAACCGAGAATAATGCCCAACACCGCCAGAATGGCGATAAACACCTGCACACCGATGTAGCGATCCAACTTAGCCATGGGCCACCTCCGACACACGACGACTGGCCCACCACAAGCTCAAACGCTCCCAATAAAGCAACGCCAAACCGACCCCCAAAAAGACCACGTGAACCCACCACAACCCCAGCGCGGGCGGCAGCTTGCCCTTGTCGAGCGCGCCACGGGCGGCGATCAGCAAGCCCAGATAGGCCATATAGAGAAAGATCGCTGGCAGCAGTTTGAGAAAGCGGCCCTGCCGTGGATTGACCTTGGACAACGGCACGGCCAGCAGCGTGACCACGAAGACCAGCAGCGGCAGAGACAGGCGCCACTGCAGCTCGGCTTGCATCACAGGATCAGCACTGCCGAACAAATCGCGGGTCGGGATCGCCTCACGCTCGTTGGCCTCGATGGCCACCTCTGGCTTAGGCAGCAGTACGCCGTAAGTGTCGTAGCGAATCGCGCGGTAATCGGCCTGCCCCGGCTCACCGTCATAACGGTAGCCGTTTTCCAGAATCAGATAACGGCTGCCGTCCGGCCGAATTTCCTGGCGGCCGCTGTCAGCCACCAACACCGTGATACCACGCTGGGAACGGCCATCGGCGGCGAAGCGCTTCTCCGACATAAACACGCCACGCAACTCGCTGCGATCCTGCGACAGCTCCTGCGAATAGGTCACGCGCGAGCCATCGCGCAGCGACTGGAAGCGCCCAGGCACCAGAGTATCGAGTTCAGTCAGGGCATCCTGTTCACTCAGAATCCGCGCGACGCTAGCCACACCTTGCGGTGCCAGCCCCATGCTCAACCAGCCAACCAGCAAAGCCACGACCAGCGCCGGCGCCATGCTGTACACAGTCAAGCGCTGCTGGCTGACACCAGTGGCCGACAGCACGGTCATTTCGCTGTCGAGATACATGCGCCCATAGGCCAGCAGAAACCCGAGGAACAAGCCCAGCGGCAGAATCAATTGCAGGAAGCCGGGAATCCGGTAGCCCATGATCAAAAACAGCACGCTCGGATCGAGCACGCCCTGCGCCGCTTGGGCCAGATACTTGATGAAACGACCACTCATGATGATCACCAGCAGCACGGCACTCACCGCACTGAGGGTCACCAACACTTCACGGGACAGATAACGGAAGACGATCAAACCGGACGCTCCAGGGTTGTCAGGCTCAGGCGCGAACGCTCAAACTAGCCGCACCTACTTGCCGGCCCGCCACAGGGCAGGCCCTCGAAAAATGGCGGCCATTATCCGTCAAACCCGACTATTTGTCTTGGGGACAGCTCATTATGGAATTGCTCGTCAAAAGCACTCGCCCGGAAACCCTGAAAACCGCCACCCTGGTCGTCACGCTCGGCGAAGGCCGCAAACTCAGTGATACCGCCAAGGCTGTCGACCTGGCCAGCAATGGCGCACTAAGTGCCGTGCTCAAGCGTGGCGACATCGCCGGTAAGCCGGGCCAGACCCTGCTGCTGCACAGCCTGCCGGGCCTCAAGGCCGAACGCGTACTGCTGGTGGGCTGCGGAAAGGGCGATCTATCCGACCGCCAACTGCGCAAGCTGGTTGCCAGCGTGCACGGCGTGCTCAAGGGCCTGGGCGGCAGCGATGCCCTGCTCGCCCTCAGCGAGCTCAAGGTCAAGGGCCGCGATGCCTACGGCAAGACCCGCCTGATCGCCGAAACCCTGGCCGATGGCAGTTACCTGTTCGAACAGTTCAAGAGCAAGAAGAGCGATCCGCGTGCGCTGAAGAAAATCACCCTGGCCGTCGACAAAACCGAGCAGGCCGATGCCGAGCGCGCCCTGCAGCATGCTCTTGCCATCGCCAGTGGCGTGGCCTTCACCAAGGATCTGGGCAACCTGCCGCCGAACCTCTGCCACCCCAGCTACCTGGCCGAAGAGGCCAAGGCCCTGGGCAAGGCACACAAGAACCTCAAGGTAGAAATTCTCGACGAGAAAAAGCTCAAGGAGCTGGGGGCTGGCGCCTTCCTCGCCGTGGCCCAGGGCAGCGAGCAGCCGCCGCGGATGATCGTCATGCACTACCAGGGCGGCAAGAAGGATGAGAAACCCTTCGCTCTGGTGGGTAAAGGCATCACCTTCGACACCGGCGGCATCAGCATCAAGCCGGCCGCCGGCATGGACGAGATGAAGTACGACATGTGCGGCGCTGCCAGCGTGTTCGGCACCCTCAAGGCCGTGCTCGAACTGCAACTGCCGATCAACCTGGTGTGCCTGCTGGCCTGCGCCGAGAACATGCCCAGCGGTCGCGCCACTCGCCCAGGTGACATCGTCACCACCATGAGCGGGCAGACCGTGGAGATCCTCAACACCGACGCCGAAGGCCGCCTGGTGCTGTGCGACACCCTGACCTACGCCGAGCGTTTCAAGCCGCAGGCGGTCATCGATATCGCTACCCTCACCGGCGCCTGCATCGTCGCCCTGGGCAGCAATGTTTCCGGTTTGATGGGCAATAACGACGCGCTGATCAAGCAAATCCTCAAGGCAGGTGAAACAGCCGACGACCGCGCCTGGCAACTGCCGCTGTACGACGAATACCAGGAGCAGCTCGACAGCCCGTTCGCCGACATCGCCAACATCGGCGGGCCGAAGGCCGGCACTATTACCGCCGGTTGTTTCCTGTCGCGCTTTGCCAAGAACTTCCATTGGGCGCACCTGGATATCGCCGGCACCGCCTGGATCAGCGGCGGCAAGGACAAGGGCGGCACAGGCCGACCGGTACCGATGCTGACCCAGTATCTGCTCGATCGCGCCAAGGCCTAATGCTGCAACCGGGCCATGCCCCTGTAGGAGCGGCTTCAGCCGCGATAATTCGCGATGAATTCGCGATGAATTCGCGGATGAATCCACTCCTACAACATCCAGCCCATTACCTTCCAACCGTTGAAAACCGAATGCCCAGAATCGAGTTCTACGTTCTCTCCTCCAGCGATGCCGAAGGTCGTCTACGCGCGGCCTGTCAGTTAGCGCTCAAAGCCTGGAGCGCCGGCTTGCCGGTGTTCGTGCGCGGCAGCGACGAGGTGCAGTGCGGCGAACTCGACGAGATGCTCTGGCACTTCAAGGCCGAGCGTTTCGTGCCTCACGACCTGCACCGCGATGCACCGCTATCACCTGTGGTGCTGGGCGTCGATGAAGTGCCCAGTGCCGAGCAAGGCGTACTGATCAATCTCGGTAGCAGCCTGTCACCACATGTCGAACGCTTCTCCCGCATCATCGAAATCGTCAACCAGCAGCCCGAGCTGCTGAACGCCTGCCGCGAGAATTTCCGCGCGTATCGCCAGCGCGGGTATGATCCCAAACGCGTCGAACTTTAGTCCCTACCTGCGCTCACAACACAGGTCACCCCTGCCCTTTCCCTTGCTGCGCCGAATGTCATGGACACCCCCAAACCTCCGCAAAAACCCGCTCAACTGCTGCACGACCTGGAGTCGATTCGCGAACTGCTGGACGACAGCAACAGTGAACCACCGCTGCTGATCGACTCGCTCGACCCGGACAGCATTCCCGTGCTCTCGGATATCGTCAGCGCCCCACCTGGCCCGCTGCCGCCATTTAATGCCGCGCAGATCAACAAGCCAGCCGCGCAGCCGCAGCCGCAGCCGCAGCCGCAGCCGTCAACAAGCGTAGTGCCACCCGCAAGCCCGGTGCACGAACAGCTCGAGCCGCGTTTGCACGAAAGCGCCAGAGCTCTGCAGCAACTCAACGGTGAACTGCGCGCTGCCGCACAACTGATCCTGCAAGATGTGATCGACGACTTCGTCCCGCAGATCGAGGCCGAACTCAAGCGCCGCCTCGAAGCACGCCTGCCGCGCCTGCTGACTTCGCGCAAACCCTGATCCACACACGCTGTACAAGGCGGGCTCCACACACCCTACTGAGCTGATCAGCCTGCCTGCAGCTACGCCGTAAATGACAGGTTGCACCCGCCCTACAGCCGAGGCTTATGGCTTGGCACCGAGAAGCGGTATACTTGTCGGCTTTTCCGATCAGCCGTCACAAGGGTCCCGCCGCGCATGGACAAGACCTACCAGCCGCACGCCATCGAATCCAACTGGTACCAGAACTGGGAGCAGAACAACTACTTCGCCCCCCAAGGTAGCGGTGAGCCGTACACCATCATGATCCCGCCGCCGAATGTCACCGGCAGCCTGCACATGGGTCACGGTTTCAACAACGCCATCATGGATGCGCTGATCCGCTTCCGTCGCATGCAGGGTCGCAACACCCTGTGGCAACCGGGTACCGACCACGCCGGTATCGCCACGCAGATGGTGGTAGAGCGCCAGCTAGCCGCCGATGGCATTGGTCGTCACGACCTGGGCCGCGAGAAGTTCCTGGAGAAGGTCTGGGAGTGGAAGAACCAGTCTGGCGGCACCATCACCCGACAGATTCGCCGTTTGGGCAGCTCGGTGGACTGGTCGCGCGAGCGCTTCACCATGGACGACGGCTTGTCTGAAGCGGTCAAGGAAGCCTTCGTGCGTCTGCACAACGACGGCCTGATCTACCGTGGCAAGCGTCTGGTCAACTGGGACACCAAGTTCCACACCGCCATCTCCGACCTCGAAGTGGAAAGCCACGACGAGAAAGGCTCGCTGTGGAACCTGCGTTACCCGCTGGCCGACGGCAAGAAAACCGCCGAAGGCAATGACTACCTGATCGTCGCCACCACCCGCCCGGAAACCATGCTCGGCGACAGCGCCGTGGCCGTGCACCCGGAAGACGAGCGCTACAAGGCGCTGATCGGCAGCTACGTCGACCTGCCGCTGCTGGGCCGCCGCATCCCGATCATCGCCGACGATTACTGCGACCCGGAATTCGGTACCGGCTGCGTGAAGATCACCCCGGCGCACGACTTCAACGACTACGAAGTGGGCAAGCGCCACAACCTGCCGCTGATCAACATTTTCGACAAGAACGCCGCCGTGCTGACCACTGCCCAGGTGTTCAACCTCGACGGCAGCGTCAACGAGCAGATCGAAGCCAACATTCCGGCGCAGTTCGCTGGTCTGGATCGCTTCGAGGCGCGTAAGCAGATCGTCGCCGCCTTCGAGGCTGCCGGTCTGCTGGAGAAGATCGAAGACCACGCGCTGAAAGTGCCTAAGGGCGACCGCTCCGGCACCATCATCGAGCCGTGGCTGACCGACCAGTGGTACGTCTCCACCAAACCGCTGGCCGAAAAGGCCATCGCCGTGGTCGAGAGCGGTGAAATCCAGTTCGTGCCCAAGCAGTACGAGAACATGTACTTCAGTTGGATGCGCGACATTCAGGACTGGTGCATCAGCCGTCAGCTCTGGTGGGGCCACCGCATTCCGGCCTGGTACGACGAAGCCGGCAACGTCTACGTGGGTCGTGATGAAGCGGAAGTACGTGCCAAGCACAACCTCGGCGATGCCAACCTGCGCCAGGACGAAGACGTGCTCGACACCTGGTTCAGCTCCGGCCTGTGGACCTTCTCCACCCTCGGCTGGCCGCAGCAGACTGATTTTCTCAAGACGTTCCACCCCACCGACGTGCTGGTCACCGGCTTCGACATCATCTTCTTCTGGGTCGCCCGGATGATCATGCTGTCGACTCACCTGACCGGGCAGATTCCGTTCAAGACCGTCTACGTGCACGGTCTGGTGCGCGACGGCCAGGGGCAGAAGATGTCCAAGTCCAAGGGCAACGTGCTCGACCCGCTGGATATCGTCGACGGTATCACCCTCGACGAGCTGCTAGCCAAACGCACCAGCGGCATGATGCAGCCCAAGCTGGCCGAGAAGATCGCCAAGCAGACCAAGGCCGAGTTCCCCGAAGGCATCGCCAGCTACGGCACCGACGCCCTGCGCTTCACCTTCTGCTCGCTGGCCACCACCGGCCGCGACGTGAAGTTCGACATGGGCCGCGTCGAGGGTTACCGCAACTTCTGCAACAAGCTGTGGAACGCCGCCAACTTCGTCATCGAGAACACCGATGGCCAGGACACCGGCGTGAATGGCGAAGAAGTCGAGCTGTCCTCGGTGGATCGCTGGATCATCAGCCAACTGCAGCGCACCGAAGCCGAAGTCACCCGCCAACTCGACGCCTTCCGCTTCGACCTGGCCACCCAGGCGCTCTACGAGTTCGTCTGGGATCAGTACTGCGCCTGGTATCTGGAGTTGGTCAAGCCGGTGCTGTGGGATGAGAACGCGCCCATCGAGCGTCAGCGCGGCACCCGCCGCACCCTGGTGCGTGTGCTGGAAGTCATCCTGCGCCTGGCTCATCCGTTCATGCCGTTCATCACCGAAGAAATCTGGCAACGCATCAAGGGCCAGGCCGGTGTGCAGGGCGACACCCTGATGCTGCAACCCTGGCCGGTGGCCAATGAGGGCCGCATCGACGCTGCCGCCGAAGGCGATATCGAGTGGGTCAAGCAACTGATGCTCGGCGTACGGCAGATCCGTGGCGAAATGAAGATCTCCATGGCCAAGCGCATCGATATCATCGTCGCCAACGCTTCGGCGGAAGATCAACGCCGCCTGGCCGACTTCGAGCCGCTGCTGAACAAGCTGGCCAAGCTGGAATCGGTACGCGTGCTGAGTGCCGGTGAAGAAGCGCCGATGTCCGCCACCACTCTGGTCGGCGAGATGGAAGTGCTGGTGCCGATGGCTGGGCTGATCGACAAGGACGCCGAACTGGCGCGCCTGGACAAGGAAATCGCCCGCCTGGAAGGTGAAGTCAAACGCGTCGGTGGCAAGCTGAGCAACGAAGGTTTCGTTGCCAAGGCCCCGGCTGAAGTGCTGGAGAAGGAGCGCGCCAAACTGGCCGAGGCCGAGCAGGCCCTGGCCAAGATGGTCGAACAACGCGGCAAGATCGCGGCACTCTAAACGCCACATTTTCCCGCTGCACCTGACAAGGCCCGCGCCCCCTGGCGCGGGCCTTTTTATTGGGGCTACGATTGAGCCATCAGTTTGGCAATAAAAGCCTTCCCTTCTACAAGGTATTTCAGGCATCTTCCACCGCCTACCGACCTCAGCCCTCAGATAAGAAATAAAGGCGGATTGTTCATGTATGCGTTGATGGCAGCCGTATTCGTCCTCGGCTATTTGTGCATTGCCCTGGAACACCCACTGAAAATCGACAAAGCAGCCTCGGCCCTGCTCACTGCGGTGGTCGTCTGGACGCTGCTGGTGATGGGCGCCGACAGCATCCTGCCGATGCTCGGCTCAGGTACGGCTGGTTCAAGCGTCAACACCCATCATGCCATCGAGGAACTGCGCCACCATCTGGGCGAGATTTCCGAGATTCTGTTCTTCCTCATGGGCGCCATGACCATCGTTGAACTGATCGATGCACATGAGGGTTTCAAGGTCATCACCGACCGCATCCGCACGCAAAAGCGCGTGCACCTGTTGTGGCTGGTGGGCCTGATCACCTTCTTCCTGTCCTCGGCGCTGGATAACCTGGCCACCACCATCGTGATGATCTCGCTGCTGCGCAAGCTGATCGCCGACCAGCACGAACGCTGGTTCTACGCCGGTATCGTGGTGATCGCCGCCAACGCAGGCGGCGCCTGGTCGCCAATTGGCGACGTGACTACCACCATGCTGTGGATCGGTGGCCAGATCACTGCCAGCGGCATCGTGGCTCAGCTCTTTTTGCCCAGTTTGGTATGCCTGGTCGCGCCCTTGATCGTCATGAGCTTCATCCTGCGCGGCGAAGTCGAGTCGCCACGTATCAAAGAGAGCGACGAAAGCCGCCGCGACCCAACCACCCCTTTCGAGCGCAACCTGATCTTCGGCCTGGGCCTGGGCGCGCTGATCTTCGTGCCGATTTTCAAGACCATCACCCACCTGCCGCCTTATATGGGCATCCTCTTCGGCCTGAGCGTGCTGTGGGTGACAACCGAGATCATCCACCGCAGCAAGAACAGCGAAGAGAAAGACCCGCTCTCGGTGGTCGGCGTGCTGCGTCGCATCGACATCACCAGCGTGCTGTTCTTCCTCGGCATCCTGCTGGCGGTCTCCGCGCTATCGAGCGCCGGGCACCTGATTCAGGTCGCCACCCTGCTCAAGGACAGCCTTGGCAACGTCTACAGCATCGCCCTGTCCATCGGCATGCTCTCGGCGGTGGTGGACAACGTGCCGATGGTCGCTGGCGCGATGAAAATGTACCCACTGGTCACTCCCGAAGCCCTGGCCCTGGCCGCCAACAGCGGCGAACTGCCCTGGCTGAACAACTTTGTGGTCAACGGCAACTTCTGGGAAATGCTCGCCTACTGCGCCGGCACCGGCGGTAGCTGCCTGATCATCGGCTCGGCTGCTGGCGTGGCAGCCATGGGCATGGAGAAGATCAACTTCATCTGGTATCTCAAACGCATCAGCGGCCTGGCCCTGCTCGGCTACCTGGCCGGCGCCGCCACCTACATCGGCCTCGCCCAACTCTGAAAGGAGCGACACGGATGTCCAGCCCGATCCAACTGCAATTCGAATCCACCCTGCCCATCACGCCGGACACAGCCTGGCGCTGGATCACCGACGTCGACCTGCTGCGCGCGGAAATGCGCCCCTGGCTGCGCATGAGCTTCCCGCCCGGCGTCCGCTCCCTCGACGACCTCACCCTCGTACCGGGACGCCCGCTGTTCACCAGCCGCCTCTGGCTGCTCGGCTGCCTGCCCATGGGCCACTCTCACCTCACACTGGAATCCCTCGAACCCGGCCACGGTTTCGTCGAATGCTCCCCCATGACCGGCATGCGCCTGTGGCGCCACGAACGCACCCTGTATGCCGTCGAAGGCGGCGTGCGGCTCTGCGACCGGTTGATCTTTGAGCCCTACCTGGCCGCTACGCTGGTTCGCACCCTCACCCGTTTCTTCTTCAATCAACGCCACCGGGTACTCCGGCACCGAGCCACCGCCACGGATTAGCGCCCCAGCCCCTGGCTCGACGCCCCCTCGCCTGCCTCGACAAGGACCTGCCATGGAAATCAGCAAGACCCGCACCAGCTTCTACCGCCGCCTCTACGTCGCCTGGCTGATCGACAGCGGCGCAGCGACCAGCGTGCCGGCTCTGATGGAAGCCACCGGCATGCCCCGGCGCACAGCACAAGACACGCTCAGCGCGCTGGTCGAGCTGGATATCGACTGCCAGTTCGAGCAGGGCGCAGGTGAACGCAACAATGCTGGGCACTATCGCATCCGCGACTGGGGGCCGTTCGATAAGCGCTGGATCGCCGCCAACCTGCAGCAGATCAAGAACACACTCGGTTATCCCTGAGATAATCGCGCCCTAGCCAATAGGAAGCGCGATGAATCCTGATCTGCTCTGGGTGCTGGGCCTGCTGGCCGGCGCCGTCACCCTCTTCGTCATCGGCAAGCCACGCATGGACGTAGTTGCCCTGCTGGTGCTGGTCGCACTGCCACTGACCGGCGTGCTCGATCTACAGCAAACGCTGGCCGGTTTCAGCGACGCCAACGTCATCCTGATTGCCGCCCTGTTCATCATCGGTGACGGCCTGGTACGCACCGGTATCGCCTACCGCCTGGGCGACTGGTTGGTGGCCAAAGCCGGCAGCAGCGAAACGCGTCTGCTGATTCTGTTGATGCTGGCCGTGGCCGGTCTGGGTTCGGTGATGAGCTCCACCGGCGTGGTCGCCATCTTCATCCCCGTGGTGCTCGGCGTTGCCGCACGCCTACGCATTGCCCCGGCGCGACTGATGATGCCGCTGGCCTTCGCCGGGCTGATCAGCGGCATGCTCACCCTAGTGGCCACGCCGCCGAATCTGGTGGTGCATGCCGAACTGCGCCGCGCCGGGCTCGATGGTTTCAACTTCTTCGCCTTCACCCCCATCGGTTTGAGCATCCTGGCGCTCGGTGTTGGCTACATGCTGCTGGCACGACGCTGGCTGGTGCGCCGCGATGCCGCTAACGCCGAACCGCCACGCCTGACCCTGGCTGATCTGGCCGAGCGTTATCGCCTCAGCGAACGTGAACGGCGCCTACAGGTACGCGCCGATTCGCCACTGGCCAATCAGGTGCTCAACGAGTTGCAACTGCGCCGCGAGCATGGCATCAACGTCATCGCCATCGAGCGCCGCCAGCGCCTGCGCACCTTGCTGCTGATGGCCAGCGGCAATACCCAACTGGAGCCCAATGACGTGCTGCTGGTGGACATCGCCAGCCCCGCCATCGGTCTACTCGGCAGCTATCAAACGCTGGGGCTTGAGCCCATGCCGCTGCCGCACTCCTACTTCAGCCTGCACGCCCATGAGTTGGGCCTGGCCGAAGTGGCGCTGCCGCCGGAGTCGCAACTGCCGGGCAAGACCATTCAGGAGCTGGGCTTTCGCTCGCAGCACAAACTCAACGTGGTTGGTCTACGCCGCCAGGGCCAGGCGCTGGAGGGCGTGCTGGTGGACGAGAAACTCAAGTCCTCCGACACCCTGCTGGTAGCCGGTGCCTGGCGCGATATCCACCGTTTGCAGGGGCTTAGCCGCGATTTTCTGGTGCTCAGCCTGCCGGCGGAAGTCGCCGAGGTGGCACCCGCCGCACGCAAGGCGCCTTACGCCCTGCTCAGCCTGGCGGTGATGGTGGGGCTGATGGTCAGCGGCCTGATGCCCAACGTACAAGCTGCGCTGATTGCCTGCCTGCTGCTGGGCGCGTTCCGCTGTATCGACCTGGACAGCGCCTACCGCGCTATCCACTGGCCAACACTGATCCTGATTGTCGGCATGCTGCCCTTCGCCCAGGCACTGCAACAGACCGGCGGCGTCGAGCTGGCGGTACAGGGCCTGGTTGGCGGCCTGGGCAATGCGGGGCCACGGCTGATTCTCGCCTGCCTCTTCGCTCTCACGGCACTGATCGGCCTGTTTATCTCCAACACCGCCACGGCAGTGCTGATGGCCCCGGTAGCCATCGCCACCGCGCAGGCGCTGGGCGTCTCGCCGCTTCCCTTTGCCATGACCGTGGCCCTGGCCGCCTCGGCGGCATTCATGACGCCGATCTCCTCGCCAGTGAATACGCTGGTGCTTGGTCCCGGCCAGTATCGTTTTGGCGACTTCGTACGAGTTGGCGTGCCCTTCACCCTGCTGGTGATGATCGTCAGCGTGGCACTGGTGCCGCTGCTTTTTCCGCTCTGAGGGCCTTTGGCGGGTTACACCCGCTCTACAGCGGTTGATGCCACTGATCTTCCCGCTCGGAGGCCTTTTGGCGGGTTACACCCGCCCTACAACGGTTATGCCGCTGATTTTTCCGCTGTACTCCTCGCGCCTACAAAGCCCAGCCCGACTATGGGAAAATCCGGCGCCCGCCTACCAGATGATCGCCATGCCGCAACCACCTAAGCGCCCCCGCAAGCCATCTCCCGCTGCCGTGAAGACAACGCCGGCCAAAGGCGAGCTACACCCACGCAATCGCCACAAGGGGCGCTACGACTTTCCCGCGCTGATCAAGGTCAGCCCCGAACTGGGCGGCTTCGTCATCACCAATCCCTACGGCAAGCCGAGCATTGATTTCGCCAACCCGGCGGCGGTCAAAGTGTTCAATCGCGCCCTGCTGCGCCAGTACTACGGCATCGCGCACTGGGATATCCCCGAAGGCTACCTGTGCCCGCCGATTCCTGGGCGCGCCGATTACCTGCACAACCTCGCCGACCTGCTGGCCAGCGACAACAATGGGCAGATTCCCCATGGCGAGCACATCCGCGCGCTGGATATCGGCGTCGGCGCCAACTGCATCTATCCGCTGATCGGACATTGCGAATATCACTGGCGCTTTCTCGGTGCCGATATCACAGCCGCCGCTCTGAACTCGGCACGCGCCATCGTCGACGGTAACGCGCAACTGAGCGGCGCCATCGAGCTGCGCCAGCAAAGCAACGCCGAGCATATCTTTCTCGGCCTGCTCGATAGCGATGAGCGCTTCGACCTGACCCTGTGCAACCCGCCCTTCCATACCAGCGCCGCCGAAGCCAGCAGCGGTAGCACGCGCAAGTGGCGCAACCTCGGCAAGCTCGACCCGAAGCGCAAGCTGCCGCTGCTCAACTTCGGCGGTCAGGCCGCCGAACTCTGGTGCCCCGGCGGTGAAGCGGCCTTCCTCAAACGCATGGCCAGCGAAAGCGCGCAGGTGGCCGAGCAGATCCTGTGGTTCAGCAGCCTGGTGTCCAAGGGCAGTAACGTCGAACTGTTGCAAGCGTGGCTAGACAAGGCCGGCGCCATCGACGTGCGGATTCTCGGTATGTCCCAGGGGCAGAAGCAGAGCCGCCTGGTGGCCTGGACGTTCAAAGACGCCGCCCAGCGCAACACCTGGCGCCAGAATCACTGGCGCTAAGCCCGCCGAAAAAGGCTTGGGGCGCGATTGTTCAGCGGATAAAGCCCCGGCTAATCTCACGAAATATGTCGGTTCCGGCCTGCTCCAGCCATTCAAAGGCAACCATCTCACGCGAGACGATCACCGCACCGGCACGCGCCATACGCGCCAGGCCCAGCGCCTTGTCACGCGGGCGGCGCGAACCGACGGCCTCGTCCACCACGAACACCTCGCGCCCTGCGGCCAACAGGCCCATGACCGTCTGCAGCACGCAGACATGGGTTTCCGTGCCGCAGACCACGAACTGCTGGCGTTCGCCACCGGGCAAATCGAACACCCCGGCACCGGAGGTTGCCGAGAAATGAATCTTCTCGCGCAGCCCGTCCCCCGGCAGCAGCTCATGCAGGCTCGGTTCGGTGTAACCCAGCCCCTTGGGATACTGCTCGGTGGCGATCACCGGCACCTGCAGGCGCTGCGCCACCTGCACCAGCCAGGCGGCCTGCTCGACCACCGCCGCCCCGCCGTCGATGGCCGGCAACAGCCGCTCCTGCAGGTCGATCACCAAGAGAGTGGAATCCTTCACTCGCATCAGCATCGCTACGCTCCTTCCTTTAGCGCAAAACGCGCGTCGAGCCGGCTGTAGCCGAGGCCGACGCCCTTGTGTACCCGCAATTGCACGGGAATGCGTTCCTTCATCGCCTCGACGTGGCTGATCACGCCGATGGTCTTGCCGCTGGCGTTGAGGTTGTCCAGAGCGTCGAGCGCCACTTCCAGCGTCTCGCCGTCCAGCGTGCCGAAGCCTTCGTCGAGGAACAGAGAGTCGATGCTGGTCTTGTGGCTGACCAGATCCGACAGCGCCAGGGCCAAGGCCAGGCTGACCAGAAAGCTCTCGCCACCGGAAAGCGTGCGGCAATCGCGCGCCACGTCGGCCTGCCAGGTGTCGCGCACTTCCAGCTCAAGTTCACCACTGCTCTTGCGCGCCAACTGGTAGCGCCCGTGCAAGCGCATCAGTTGTCGGTTGGCCAGGTGGATCAGGTGATCGAGGGTCAGGCCCTGGGCGAACTTGCGGAACTTGGCGCCATCGGCCGATCCGATCAGGCCATTGAGCTGCTGCCACAGGTGCTGCTCGCTCTCCTGCGCAGCGATCTTGGCGAACAGCGCCTGCTGGCTGCTGCGCCGCGCCTCGTCGGCCTGCAATTGCGCGCGCAGCTCGCCCTGGCGCTCATTCAGCGCACGCACACGCTCCTGCAGCACCTGCATCTGCCTGGCCAGTTCAGCCAGGCTCAGGCTGGTCTGCGGCGCAGCCAATAAACGCTGCACCTCGGTCTGCGCCGCTGCCTGGAGCGTGGCGACCTGGGTATGTGTGCGCTCAAGCTCGGTCTTGAGCTGCTGCAGTCGCTGGCGTTCGTCATCGCTTAGCACAGCCACTTCGAACGCGGCCTGATCAGCGAAGGGGCTGCTCGCCAACGCCTGCTCCCAGGCCTGCTGGCACTCGAACAGACGCGCCCGCTGGCGCTGGTGCAAGGCGACCTGGGCCTGTTCGCTACCGGCCAGGCCATCGCGTTCACGCTGGGTGGCAGCCAGCCGCTCGGCCGCCTCGCGCAGTGCCTGCTGCGGGTCGGCTGCCGGTACGAGAGCCTCCAGGCTCAGCGCCCCCGTCCCCTGCCAACGCTGTTGCCAGTGCTCGGCCTGCGTTTGGGCTTCGTCCAGTTGTCTCTGACCCTCACGTGCGAGTTGTAACAACTGCTGTTCGCGAGCCTGCGCTTGCTGCCAGGCTTGCCAGGCGGTTTTCTGCTGCATCAACCAGCCTGCGCTGTCGGCGGGCAGCTCGCTGACGAAGCCTTGCAGACTGGCCAGTAGCGCTTGGGCCTGCTGCGCCTGCTCGTTGTGCAGATGACTCAGATGCGCCTGCTGCTCGGCCAGACGCGCCTGGAGGTTGTCCAGATCACGGCTGAGCAACGCCTGCTGCCGCTCGGCTTCGGCCTGTTCGCGCTCGGCTTTTTCGCGTTGTTCACGCAGGCGCTGCAATTCGCTTTGCTGCGCCTGTACGGCATCCTGACGCACTTGTAGTGCAGCCAGTTCCTGCTCGTGCTGCTGCAGCATGTGGCCCAGATCGGCGACGTTCTGCAGATGGATGTCATGCGCGTTTAGTTGCTGCTGCCACTGCTGATCCAACGGCAGCAAGTGCGCTTGGGCCTGAGCCTGTTGCGCCTGCACCTGCTCGATCTGCGTGGCCAGGCGGGTCAGCTCATCACGCAGATTGGCGCCCTGAGTCTCCAGCTCGCCCAACTCACTGCGGCACTGCGCCAGTGCCTGCTCGGTAGCGGAGACGTTTAGCGCCTGGTACTGGCTGATCGCCGGATGCTCGTGCGAGCCGCACAGCGGGCAGGCCTCACCTGGCTGCAAGCGGGCGCGATGGGCCTCCAGATCCTGAATGCGCTGTTCCTGCTCCAGCAGCTTTTCCTTGTCGCTGATCTGCTGCTTGAGCGCCTTGTAACGCTCGCGTAGGGCATTGATCTCGGTGTTCTTGTCTGCCTGCCGCCTCTGCAGATCGGCCAGACGCAGCGGCAATTCGGCCAGTTGGGTGCTCAGCGCCTCACGGCCCTGCGCCAGTTGCTGCAAGCGGTCGAACACTCGGCTGCGGGCTTGCAGGCGCAGCCAGTCCTGGTGCAAGCCCGCCTCTCCCGCCTCATCCAGCAAACGCTGCACGGCGTCATGCTGCTGCACCTCGGCATCATGCGCGTGCTGCACCTGCTGCTGCAGCGTTGCCAGGCGCACGCCCTGCTCGTCACGCTGGCGTTGCAACGTCGCCAGTTGTGCGGTGGATTCGCTCAAGCGCGTTTGCGCGACCTGCAGCGCTTGCTCAGCCTTGGCCTTCTGCGTGAAGCGCTCATCCCAGCCACTGAGCAGCTCGCCCAAGCGCGCCTGCTGGCTGCGCTCGCTCAACCAGGCTTGCATCTCGGCGTACTGATGCTGCACCTGCGTCAGAGCGGCCTGGCACTCGTCACGCCAATGCGCGGCATAGCGGCTGGCCTGCCACAGCGCCTGACGCTCACGCTCGGCGCAGGCCTGCATCTGCTCGCGTAGCGTGAGAAGCCCTTGTTCAGCCTGCTGGCAATCGTGCTGCGCCTGCTGCCAGGCCTGATGCAGTGGCAGCAGGCGTGCGGCAGGCTCACTGGCGGCCAGGCGCTGCAGGTCATCGGTCGCTGCGACCTGACGCTGTCGGGCCTGCTCCAGTCCTTGCTCTGCCTCGCCGACTTGTTGTTCGGCACGCAACAGCGCCTCCCGCCAGCGCTGCCCGGCCAACAGCGTCTGTTGTTCACTCAGCAGCGGAGCCTGCTCCTGCGCCAAACGCTCGGTTTCGGCCTGCAGCTCGGCACGCTGCGCCTCGTCCAGCAACTCCATGCCCTGAGCGCGGCTTTTCAGCAGGCCCAACGCCTGTTCGGCGGACTTGGTGCGCTCATAGACCTGCTGGGAAATCTGCCCGTAGACCTCGGTGCCAGTGAGTTGCTCCAGCAATGCGGCTCTCTCTTTGCTGTCAGCATCTAGAAACGCGGCAAAACCACCCTGGGCCAACAGCATGGATTTCGTGAAGCGGCCAAAGTCCAACCCTGTTAGTTCAACAGTTAAGTTCTCTTTCTCTTTAGTTTTGTCCGCCAGAATTTCGCCATCCGCGATACGCGCCAGCTCCACCTTGGGCGCCTGCAACGCGCCATCGATCTTGTCGCGCGCGCGGCGCTGGCTCCAGAAGGCGCGGTAGCCTTGCCCCTTCACCTCGAACTCGACCTCGGCCAGGCAGTCGGCAGTGTGCCGGGTCATCAGTTCATTACCGTTGGCCGACAGCGTGCTCATGCGCGGCGTACGGTGATACAGGGCCAGGCAGATGGCGTCGAGCAGCGTGGTCTTGCCCGCGCCGGTAGGCCCGGTAATGGCGAACAGACCGCTACCGGCAAAGGGCTCGGCGGCGAAGTCGATCTTCCATTCACCCTTGAGGGAATTAAGGTTCTTGAGGCGCAGGCTGAGGATTTTCATGCACAGGTCGTAAGCCGTTGAAGGCGCTCATTCTGGCATATCCTGGCGCAGGCGCAGCCTTGTTGTCAGAGCACTTCGATGCAATCACGGCCCTTGGCCTTCGCCTTGTACATGGCCTGATCAGCGCGCAGCAGCAGGTCTTGCAGGCTTTCTCCCGGACAATATTCGGCAATACCGACACTGGCGGTCTTGCGCTGCACCGTGTCGAAAATAAAACCATTGATACGCTGACGCAAAGCTCGTACGGCCAACTCTGCCTGGGGCGCGCCAATCTCCGGCAGCACGATGAGAAACTCCTCACCGCCCAGGCGCCCAACCTTATCCACAGAGCGCACGTTCTCGCGCAACAAAGCCGCGAACTGGCACAACACCACATCGCCCACGGCATGACCATGGGTGTCATTGACACTCTTGAAATGGTCAATATCAATCAGCGCCACAGAAAACCGCGTGCCATAACGATTGGCACGCTCCGCTTGCTCGGCGAGAAACCGCTCCGTGCACAAACGGTTCCACAACCCCGTCAAACCATCGAGATTGGCACTCAACTCCAGACGATCCTGGTGCAGAAACATCAGCTTATGCGCCCTTTCCAGGATAAAGGCACTGAGAAAGCCAAAGGAAAATGACGCCAACACCCAGATCAGATGCAGGCGCTGCGGCCCTGGCGCAAGCGAAGGCTCAAAAGTGACCAGCACAATCGCTGACAACGACATCAAAGACGCAACCATGGCGCGCTTGAGCGCCAATCCCGCGACGGAAAACGTCCAGATCAGGTTCAAGTAAATCTCTGGCGCGTAAACCGCAAAATTTGGCGTACCGAAGTTGAAGTAGAGATTGGCCAACACAGCCAAAACCGGCGCAACCGTCAGCAACCCCAACATCAACGCCTGTCGCTGCGGACGAAAACTCAGAAACGCGGTGAGCAGCAGCGCCCCCGGTACCAACAGCCCATGCACGATCAGACGTGCTAGCGACAAATCATCCGCAACACTCTGCTCGATGGCCGCATATATCAGGTAAAGCGCTGCGGTCAGAAAAGCGACATAGCGAATCTGCGCAATCTTCGCCAGCCGATACCACTGCTCGAAGGCCTGCAGAGTCTCCTGAGGCATCCCATGCAATGGGTCCAGCACAGGGAACAACCGACTCATCACGGCACTTTCGCTCCACGGCACACAAGCCATTGTTCATAGCATAGAACGCCTAACATTGCGGCCCACATACGCCGGGCAGAATGTCTCCAATCTTACATCGCCGATATGGCAAAGAAGTCCAGCAATGGTCGTCTGTTCATGCCTTGCCGGTCGGCATTGCGTTCTGCCTACATGTGTTGCGGATTCCATACGCCTGACCAGATAACCCACACCCTCCGGCACACCCTCGCTAGCCATTACATGATGGGCGGTGGTGACATCCTGGGCCTGCAGCGCATCCTCGGGCACTCGTCCATCGCCATGACCATGCGCTATGCACGCGCAGCCTGATCATTTGGAGCCGGAGCTTAGGCTCTCCGCTCTCAACCAAAACGGTCATGCATTGGTATTCGTGTAACTTGCGTGCATGTATGCTATCAATGATTGCACTGAACCCATGGGAGGTCACTATGGCTGCTATCACTATTCGAAACCTCGACGACGACTTGAAAGCCCAGCTGCGTATTGTCGCGGCTAGCCATGGTCGCTCGATGGAGGAAGAAGTCCGGTTCATCATTCGCCAGGCTCTGTCACGCCAAGAAAAGCGTGGGGGCCTAGGCAGTCGTATTCACTCCCGTTTTGCCGCTGTCGGTGGGGCTGACCTTGAGTTGCCAGAGCGCAAAACCAAAGCCCGTGCAGCGAGCTTCGATTAATGATCCTGCTCGATACCAACGTGCTGTCGGAACTCATGCGTGCCAAGCCTTCGGCCCAAGTTCTAGAGTGGGTTGACGCTCAGCCTGCCGGGAACCTGGTCATTAGCTCGATCACCGTTGCGGAAATTCTCTATGGCATTGCCAGAATGCCAGACGGGAAGCGCAAGCAAGGATTGCTCGATGTAACCTCGGTCATGTTTGATGAAGACTTCGCAGGCAATATTCTGCCGTTCGATGCAGATGCCGCTGTGTACTACGCAGGTATAGCAGCAGAAACTGAGGCTAAAGGGCGGGTGGTTGACATGGCCGATGCACAGATCGCTGCAATTGGTCGGCTACATGATGCCGTGATCGCAACTCGCAATATTCGCCACTTCGAAACGCTGGGCGTTGCTCTGGTAGACCCCTGGAGCAACTAGCCAGAATCAGCCGCTGTAGACAGGTGTAGTCACTACCCCAGAAACGAAAAAGGGGCTAGCTTGCGCTAACCCCTTGAAAAATATGGTGGCTACACCGGGACTTGAACCTGGGACATCAGCATTATGAATGCTGCGCTCTAACCGACTGAGCTATGTAGCCAACGTGGCGCGCATTTTCCGCATCTCACCCACGGCTGTCAACCCCACCTCATCGATAAATTTACGTTTTATCAAGCGGTTAGGTCGTAGCCTCTGGATCAGGTACTTCAGGCCATCCTGATGATTTTGCTCTGTGTCCGTCGCTGCATGGCAAGGTGACGATATCTGCACATATCCCTCCCCGCATAGCGCGCCGCCATACAGCCTGCAAATACTTGGAGTTGCGCACTGGTGCACTTGCCATCCCCGGCTCACCTATTCATTCTGCCTGCCTGTTTCGCGCCATGACACTATGGAACGCTGGCCTGGGGTCATTCGTGCTGCGGTGTTAAAGGCCCCTACCAGGGACTGGCCTCGCAATTGCTTGAATATGCTCACGACAACACCTGCCTTATCCCTCATTAAGGAATGATGCAATGAAGAAGCTCACTCTGCTTACCAGCATCACTCTGCTCGCAGCCTGCGCTGGTTTGGGCACGCAGCCTCCGGTGCCCGTGACATCGAAAGCCGTGCAGGCCTTCCGCGATATTTGCCTGAAGACAGCGCCGAGCTTCGCCGAGGCGCGTAGCGCGGCGCGTCAACATGGCATCAAGGATTTGACCGACATGGGCTTTGCCACCGTGGGCTTCAATGCCGACAAGAGCCTCGGGTTACAGGTCAAAGCCAGTCATGAGTGCGTCATCACCACCGACAGCCAACAAGACGAGAGCCTCACTCGGCAACTGCTCAGCGCTGCCGCCGAGAGCGCGGGCACTGAAGTGCCCCGTCATGCACCTGCGAAGCTGATAATCGCTGGACAGCCGTTCACGGTGATGCATGACCGCGAAGGCGGCGAAGCCTTCATGATGCTCAAGCCGGAGTGAGAGGGCGGATGACGCCTTTTTCGTCCACCCACTTCACGGGGGATCGCTGAAGCGTGATACCCGCCACGGCGCTAGGCATGCTTGCGTGGACGGGTGGCCAGCAGCAGGCCGACAAAGATCATCGCGGCACCAACCCAGTGATAGGACTGCAGGCTCTCCCCCAGCAGCACCCATCCCAGTAGCGCTGTAAAGACCGGCATAACGTAATTGGTCAGCGCCGCGCGCGCCGCGCCCACTACTTTGATGCCGTGGTTCCACGCCAGATAGGCCAGCAGCGAGGCAAACACGGCGGTATAGGCGATGGCCGAGAGATTGGCGGCGCTCAGCGCCAGGTGTGCACCCTGGCTCAGCTCGTAGAGGTAAAACGGCAGGATCAGCGGCACGCCCAGCAGGATGAACACGCCCAGCAGCGCCAGCGGTGGAATAGGCTGCAAATAGGCCGACCAGCGCCGCAGCAACAGCGAGTACAACGCCCAATCCACCACCGCCAGCAGCATGATCATGTCGCCATGGTTGAAAGACAGACTGGCCAGGCGACTCCACTGGCCCTGACCGATCAGCACCGCCAGGCCCAGCACGGCCACGGCCATGCCCCACCAGGCGCGCCGTGCGGGCCACTCATTGAGCAGCAGTCCGGCGCCGATGAAGGTCACCAGCGGCAAGCAGGTGTTAACCAGCGAAATATTGATCGCCACCGTGCTTTGCGCCGCGCTGTAGAGCAAGGAGTTGTATCCAGCGATGCCCAGGCCACCGAGCACCAGCAGGCGCCAACCGGCATGGCGCAATGCACTGCGATGACGCCATAGCGGCAACACGACAAAGGGCAATAGCAGAGTCAGGGCCAGGCACCAACGCCAGAACGACAAGGTGAAGGGGCCGATCTCACCGGCGAATGCCCGCGCCACCAGGGCGTTGCCGGACCAGCACAGGTTGGCCAACAGCAGGCCACCGAAGGCCAGCGGGCGGGAGTGATTGAGCGCCGTCATATATCAACTATCCACGACCGGGCGCGCGTGCTCATCGAATGGGCAGAACGGGACATTTATTAGGCAGCTTACGAATCGAACGATTTTGCACCATACGGAGGCATGTCGATATTGGCAAGCCGCTCGACGGCTTCAGAGCTGTACGTCCAAACGACGTGTCAGGGCGATGCCTGCCGAGCTCAACTCGGCGCCATAGGCCAACACCTCGACTCCCGCCGCTTTGGCTTCACGCAGCCCAGCGGCGTAGGCTGGGTCGATCTCCACAGCGGCGCGCACGGCGCGGATGCCAGAGAGGTTCACGCAATACAGTTGCACGGCACGCACGCCCGCCCGTGCAAGAGTCGCCAACTCGCGCAAGTGCTTACTGCCGCGCTGGGTCACGGCATCGGGGAAAGCCGCCACGTCACTGTCGTCAAAACCCAGCGTGACACTTTTGACCTCGACGAATACCGGCCCATCGGGGTAGTCCAGGCGAAAGTCGGCGCGGCTATTTTCCACTCCGTAGGGCACCTCGCGCTTGAGCGCGGTAAAGCCGACCAACTCAGCGATCAGCCCGGCACGCAGCGCCTCCTCCACCAGGGCATTGGCCCGCGCGGTGTTGATGCACGCCAGACGCCCTTGCGGCGTCTCGCTGATTTCCCAGCTACCCGGCAGCTTGCGTTTGGGATCATTGCTGCGGCTGAACCACACCCGACAGCCTTCGCTCATACAGTTGAGCATTGAGCCGGTGTTGGCGCAGTGAATGGTCATCTGCTCGCCGCTGGCCGTCTCGATATCGGCGAGAAAGCGCTTGTAGCGGCGTAGCAGGCGGCCTTCCTCCAGCGGCGGATCAAACTGCATCAGGGCGCCAACTCTTCAAACCACGCGCGATGCGCTCGACCGCCTGCTGCAGGCGGTCGACATTCTGCGTGTAGGCGAAGCGCACATGATGCCCCGCTTGATGACGACCGAAATCCAGACCTGGCGTGAAAGCCACATGCTCGGTTTCGATGAAGTGACGGCAGAAGGCGAAGGCGTCGCCGCCAAAGGCGCTGATGTCTGCATATAAATAGAAGGCGCCTTCCGGCTCAACGGCGATACCGAAACCCAGCTCACGCAATGCTGGCAGCAAGTAATCGCGACGACGCTGAAATTCATGGCGGCGCTCTTCGAGGATCGCCAGCGTGGCCGGTTCGAAGCAGGCCAGCGCCGCGTGCTGGGCCATGCTCGGCGCGCTGATGTAAAGGTTCTGCGCCAGTTTCTCCAGCTCCGGCACCGCCGCCTCGGGCGCCACCAGCCAGCCCAGGCGCCAGCCGGTCATGCCGAAATATTTGGAGAAACTATTAAGTACAAAGGCGTCATCATCCACCTCCAGCACACTCGGCGCGTCACAACCGTAAGTCAGGCCATGGTAGATCTCGTCCACTACCAGGTGGCCGCCACGCTGTTTGAGGCTGCTCGACAGCGCCGCCAACTCATCCTTGTGCAGCAGTGTGCCGGTGGGGTTGGCTGGCGAGGCAACCAGAGCACCCACGCTTTGTGCATCCCAATGCCGCTCGACCAGTTGAGGAGTGAGCTGGTAGCGCACGTCCGGGCCAACCGGCACCAATTGCGCGGCGCCTTCGACCAAGCGCAGGAAGTGGCGATTGCATGGGTAGCCAGGATCAGCCAGCAGCCAGTGCTTGCCTGGATCGACCAGCAGGCTGGCGGCCAGCAGCAGCGCACCTGAACCGCCCGGTGTGACGAGAATGCGCTGCGGATCAACGCTCAAGCGGTAACGCTCGGCGTAGAAGCCCGCGATGGCCTCGCGCAACTGCGGCAGACCGCGAGCGGCCGTATAGCGCGTGTGCCCGGCAGCCAGCGCGGCCTGGCCAGCGCGGATGATCGGCTCAGCGGTGGTGAAGTCTGGCTCGCCGATTTCCAGATGAATGACATCGTGACCGGCAGCCTGCAGTTCATTGGCACGCGCCAGCAAGGCCATCACATGAAAGGGTTCGATGGCGCGACTGCGCCCACTGTAGAGAGCCATGGGTCTGCCTGCACGGTTGCGAGCGGCGGATTCTAGCAGGGCACGCACATCACTCGGCAAGAAAGCAAAAGCCCATTTTCAGTGCGCTAACCACCATTGAATGGCGCAACTAAGCTGACAACGTGCCGACATGCAGGTTTCGTTCACAACCCGCCACGACGTAGACAACCGGGAGTAGCGCGCCCTGATTCGATCTGGTAAGTTCGCCCGCTTGCAGCCGCAGGGCCGACATTCGCTTGCTCATGGAATAACCTGCGTGATGGATTCGAGAGAGTGAGAGGCGTCATCCATGCCCACAAAAGACAAAGCACAAAGCTCCAGCCAGCTGATTCGTGGTTTCGAGCCCTATCAAGAAAAGAAGGGCGAGGAATACATGAGCGATCCGATGCGCGCTCACTTCACCAGCATCCTTAATAAATGGAAGCTGGAACTGATGCAGGAAGTCGACCGCACCGTACACCACATGCAGGACGAAGCTGCCAACTTCCCAGATCCGGCCGACCGCGCCAGCCAGGAAGAGGAATTCAGCCTGGAACTACGCGCCCGTGACCGCGAGCGTAAACTGATCAAGAAAATCGACGAAACCCTGCAGCTAATCGAAGACAACGATTACGGCTGGTGCGAGTCGTGCGGCGTGGAAATCGGCATCCGCCGTCTGGAAGCCCGCCCTACCGCAACGCTGTGCATCGATTGCAAGACGTTGGCGGAAATCAAAGAAAAACAGATCGGTTCCTGACTGATCAACGGGGCGCTCAGGCGCCCCGTTCTGTTTCTGCCCTCCCCGGTGAGAGAGGCTAAAGCTCCCACGCTGCCAACCACCTCACAATGAACACAGCTTATATCGGTCGCTTCGCCCCAACGCCCAGTGGCTACCTGCACTTTGGCTCACTGGTCGCAGCGCTCGCCTCCTACCTCGATGCCCGCGCTGCTGGCGGCCGCTGGCTGCTGCGCATGGAAGACCTCGACCCGCCACGGGAAATGCCCGGCGCGCAAGACGCCATCCTGCGCACCCTGGAAACCTACGGTTTCGAATGGGACGGCGAGCTGGTGCGCCAGAGCGAACGCCATGCCGAATACGCGGCGGTGATCGCCCGCCTGTTCGCCCAGGGCCTGGCCTATGCCTGCATCTGCTCACGCAAGCAGCTCGAAGGTTACGCGGGTATCTATCCGGGGTTCTGCCGTAACGCCTGCCACCCCGACCAGGACGCCGCCATCCGCCTGCGCGTGCCGGAACTGGACTATCACTTCATCGACCGCGTACAAGGCGAGTTTCGCCAGCATCTGGGCCGTGAGGTGGGCGACTTTGTGATTCGGCGTCGTGATGGCCTGTTTGCCTACCAACTCGCGGTGATCCTCGACGACGCCTGGCAAGGTGTTACCGATGTGGTACGCGGCGCCGACCTGCTGGACTCCACACCACGCCAGCTATACCTGCTGGAACTGCTCGGCCTGCCACAACCGCGTTACCTGCATGTACCACTGATCATCCAGCCGGACGGCCACAAGTTAGGCAAGAGCTACCGCTCGCCGCCCCTGCCCGCTGATCAGGCTGGACCACTACTGCTACGCGCTCTGCGCGCCCTCGGCCAGCGCCCCATAGCCGAGCTGTACGGTGCCGCGCCTGGCGAACTGCTGTCCTGGGGCATCAAGCACTGGGACGCCACACGCATCCCACGCAGTCGTACCCTGGCCGAAGCGCAACTGAAATAACCGCAGCCCAGATACAATCCGGGAACGAGGGTACAGGCTCGCTCCTACCAAGGGCCGTGCGCGCGGGTCGAGGCGTCGTTGAATCAACCGTCGGATGGATTTCCGGGATCGATGCTAAGGGCATAACCGATTTGCCACTCCCACCATCACGCCGGTGGCCGACAACACGCGGCTTCCTTTACCATCGGCTCATCTTCCGACGAGTGGCCTCATGTATATCTACCGACTGGTTCTGATCCTGGTGGTGGGGATCTACCTGTTCTCCCCAGCCATCATGGACTGGTGGATCGATCCTAACGACGCCTGGTATCGGCCTTATTTGCTGTGGCTGATCCTTATCGTCGTCACCTTCATCCTACAGAGCCAGCGTGATGCTGATGAGCTTTAGTCTGAGCGAAATGATCCTGATTAGCGCCGGCTATCTGCTGGCGTTATTTGGCGTGGCATGGGTCAGTGAACGCGGGCTGATTCCCAATCGAATAATTCGCCATCCACTGATCTACACCCTGTCGCTGGGCGTATACGCCAGTGCCTGGGCCTTCTATGGCACCGTGGGCCTGGCCTATCAATATGGCTACGGTTTTCTGGCCAGCTATCTGGGCGTATCCGGCGCGTTCCTACTAGCACCGGTCTTGCTCTATCCCATCCTGCGCATTACCCGCACCTACCAATTGTCGTCCCTGGCCGACCTGTTCGCCTTCCGCTTTCGCAGCACCTGGGCGGGGGCGCTAACCACGCTGTTCATGCTGATCGGCGTGTTGCCATTACTGGCCCTGCAGATGCAAGCAGTGGCTGACTCGGTGGGCATCCTTACCCGCGAGCCGCTGCAGGAAAAGATCGCCCTGAGCTACTGCGCGCTGATCATCCTATTCACCATCCTCTTCGGTGCACGCCATATCGCCACCCGTGAGAAGCACGAGGGCCTGGTATTCGCCATCGCCTTCGAGTCGCTGGTCAAGCTGGTCGCTATCAGTGCCATCGGCCTCTATGCGCTGTATGGCGTATTCGGTGGCCCACATGAGCTGGAGCACTGGCTGGTGCAGAACCAGGCGGCGCTGTTGACCCTGCACACGCCGCTGCAGGAAGGCCCATGGCGCACGCTGCTGCTGGTGTTCTTCGCCTCAGCCATCGTCATGCCGCACATGTATCACATGACCTTTACCGAGAATCTCAACCCGCGCGCCATGGTTAGCGCCAGTTGGGGCTTGCCGCTATTCCTGCTGCTAATGAGCCTGGCCGTACCGCTGATCCTCTGGGCCGGCCTGAAGCTAGGCGCCACCACCACCCCCGAGTACTTCACCCTCGGCCTGGGCATCGCAGCCAACAACCAGACGCTTGCCCTGCTCGCTTACGTCGGCGGGCTTTCAGCTTCCAGTGGCCTGATTATCGTCTCGACCCTGGCGTTGTCCGGTATGGCGCTCAATCATCTGGTGCTGCCGCTTTACCAGCCGCCGGCCGAAGGCAATATCTACCGCTGGCTGAAGTGGACGCGCCGCGCCCTGATCGCCGCCATCATCATGGCTGGCTACGGCTTCTACCTACTGCTCGGCGCACAGCAGGATCTGGCCAACCTGGGCATCGTCGCCTTCGTCGCCACCTTGCAGTTCCTGCCTGGCGTGCTCTCGGTGCTGTATTGGCAGACAGCCAACCGTCGCGGCTTCATTGCCGGCCTGCTGGCGGGTATCGGCGTCTGGGCAGTGACCATGCTGCTGCCGCTGCTGGGCAATCTGGAAGGCCTGTACCTGCCAGTGTTCGACGTCATCTACGTGCTCGACGATGCCAGTTGGCACCTGGCGGCCATCGCCTCGCTGGCCGCCAACGTACTGGTATTTACCCTGGTGTCACTGTTCACCGAAATCAGCCCCGAAGAGAAGAGTGCCGCTGAAGCCTGCGCAGTGGACAACGTGCGCCGCCCACAACGACGTGAGCTGGTAGCGGCAACTCCACAGGAGTTCGCCGCGCAACTGGCCAAGCCGCTGGGCGCCAAGACTGCCCAACGTGAGGTGGAACAAGCCCTGCGCGACCTGCACCTGCCATTCGATGAAGGCCGTCCCTACGCCCTACGCCGCCTGCGCGACCGGATCGAGGCCAACCTCTCCGGGCTGATGGGGCCGAGCGTGGCGCAGGATATCGTTGAAACCTTCCTGCCCTACAAGTCCGGCAGCGAAGGCTATGTCACCGAAGACATCCACTTCATCGAGAGTCGCCTGGAGGATTATCAGTCGCGCCTCACCGGCCTGGCTGCCGAGCTTGACGCGCTACGCCGCTTCCACCGGCAAACGCTGCAGGAACTGCCGATGGGGGTGTGCTCGCTGGCCAAGGATCAGGAGATCCTGATGTGGAACCGGGCCATGGAAGACCTCACCGACATCCCCGCCCTGCGCGTCGTGGGCTCACGCCTGAGCACCCTCGGCGAACCCTGGCAGAGCCTGCTGCAAGACTTCATCGAACGCCCGGATCAGCACCTGCACAAGCAGCACCTGGCACTCGACGGGCAAACACGCTGGCTGAACCTGCACAAGGCAACCATCGACGAGCCGCTGGCAACCGGTAACAGTGGCCTGGTGCTACTGGTCGAGGATCAGACCGACACACAAATGCTCGAAGACAAGCTGGTGCACTCCGAACGCCTGGCCTCCATCGGCCGACTGGCTGCCGGCGTGGCACACGAAATCGGCAACCCCATCACCGGTATCGCCTGCCTGGCGCAGAACCTGCGTGAAGAGCGCGAGCACGATGGAGAACTGACCGAGCTCAGTGGACAAATCCTCGAACAGACCAAACGCGTATCGCGCATCGTTCAGTCGCTGATGAGCTTCGCTCACTCCGGCAGCCACCAGCGCAGTGACGAACCCGTCTGCCTGGCAGACGTGGCGCAAGACGCCATCGGCCTGCTGTCGCTGAACAAACGCAACTTCGACATCCAGTTCTACAACCTGTGCGATCCGCAACACTGGGCCTGTGGCGACCCTCAGCGCCTGGCTCAGGTACTGATCAACCTTTTGTCCAACGCTCGTGATGCCTCGCCATCTGGCGGGGTGATCCGCGTGCGCAGCGAGGCCAGCGAACACACCGTCGATTTGATCGTCGAGGATGAAGGCAGCGGCATTCCCAAGGCCATCATCGACCGCCTGTTCGAGCCCTTCTTCACCACCAAGGATCCAGGCGAAGGAACCGGACTGGGGCTCGCGCTGGTCTATTCGATCGTGGAAGAGCATTATGGGCAAATAACAATCGACAGCCCGGCTGACATCGAGCGCCAACTCGGCACTCGTTTCAGGGTCACCCTGCCCAGGCATGTCGAGGCGACGTCCGTAGCGATGTAAACAGCGAGAGAAGGTGTTACCCCGCTAACACCTCCGTGACCGCCGAGAGAACGAATTGATGCCACATATTCTTATCGTCGAAGACGAAACCATTATCCGCTCTGCCTTACGCCGCCTGCTCGAACGCAATCAGTACCAGGTCAGCGAAGCTGGCTCGGTACAGGAAGCCCAGGATCGCTACAGCATTCCCGGCTTCGACCTGATCGTCAGCGATCTACGCCTACCCGGCGCCCCCGGTACTGAGTTGATCAAACTGGCCGAAGGCACCCCGGTGCTGATCATGACCAGCTACGCCAGCCTGCGCTCGGCAGTGGACTCGATGAAGATGGGCGCAGTGGACTACATCGCCAAACCCTTCGACCACGATGAAATGCTGCAAGCCGTGGCCCGCATCCTGCGCGACCGCCAGAGTGCCAAAAGCGCTCCGGTACCCACGGCCAATGCCAACTCACGCACAGCCAGCGCGGAGAAACCTGCCGAGAACGCCAACGGCGAAATCGGCATCATCGGCTCATGCAGCGCCATGCAGGATCTCTACAGCAAGATTCGCAAGGTCGCCCCTACCGACTCCAACGTCTTGGTACAGGGCGAGTCCGGCACCGGTAAGGAGCTGGTCGCACGCGCCCTGCACAACCTATCCAAGCGCGCCAAAGCCCCACTCATTTCGGTGAACTGTGCGGCCATCCCGGAAACCCTGATCGAGTCCGAACTGTTCGGCCACGAAAAAGGCGCCTTCACCGGCGCCAGCGCCAGCCGCGCCGGCCTGGTGGAAGCGGCAGACGGCGGCACGTTGTTCCTGGATGAGATTGGCGAACTGCCACTCGAAGCCCAGGCACGCCTGCTGCGCGTGCTACAGGAAGGCGAGATTCGCCGGGTTGGCTCGGTGCAATCGCAGAAGGTCGACGTACGCCTGATCGCCGCAACCCACCGCGACCTCAAAACACTGGCCAAGACCGGCCAGTTTCGTGAAGACCTCTACTACCGCCTGCATGTCATCGCACTCAAGCTGCCAGCACTGCGTGAGCGCGGTAGCGACGTCATCGAGATCGCCCAGGCCTTTCTCGTGCGCCAGTACACCCGCATGGGCCGCGAAACACTGCGCTTTGCTCATGATGCGGAACAAGCGATTCGACATTACTCCTGGCCAGGTAACGTGCGTGAGCTGGAGAACGCTATCGAGCGCGCAGTGATTCTCTGCGAAGGATCGGAGATTAGTGCTGACCTGTTAGGCATCGATATCGAGCTCGATGACCTTGAGGACGACGACTTCGACCTACCCAGCGCCGCCTCGGGCCAGAGCAATGCCAGCCATGAGCCGACCGAGGATCTGTCGTTGGAAGACTACTTCCAGCACTTCGTGCTCGAGCATCAGGATCACATGACCGAGACCGAACTGGCGCGCAAGCTGGGCATCAGCCGCAAATGCCTGTGGGAACGCCGTCAGCGCCTGGGGATTCCGCGCCGCAAGGCAGGTGTCGCTAGCGCCCCTTGACAACCCACAAGGTGACAATCTGCCATCACGCAAGTTCCCGCAGGTTGTTACCGACGCCATATCTCGTAACAAAAGCCGGGTCTAACGGTAACGAAGACCCGGCTTTTTTCTGCCCCGCCATCACCCCACAATAGCCACAAACCCTTGATTTATAAGGAATCACAAAAACTGGCACGGCATCTGCTTTATCTCTGGCACAACAACAATAACAAGCAATGCCCTACACAATAAGAACAAGACGTAACGACTCCAGAACAACAAAAACAACAAGGTACGGAGGCGCAGCTAACTGATTCTTTTGGAGAGGAGTTGCCGCTAGGGGTTAGCCCCTGCAGCCAGGCTGAGAATAATAAAACTGCCCTAAGGCAGCGCCTGAACTGGTTGGTACTGGCAACATCAGCGTCCAAAGAAATCCGTTTGCTATTGGCTCCCCACACTAGGGAGCACCCGGCAAGCCACGGCAAACCGGGAAGGGCCATACAACAAAAACAACAGGCCCTCAATAACAATAAAAAATGAGCACGCACCAACTTGGGGGGGAGCTTCGGCTCCCCCAGTAGCTTCCGGTTCCCGGATCCCCGCCTGCCGCTTTACACACTATCCCCGTCACAATGCTAGAATCCGCAGCAATCATGCGGCCATTGTGTCGCGTGCCGTCGAAAAGCCTTGCCGTTACAGGTAACACGAGACAGCAGCAGCCGAAAATGCGCCTGCGCACCCAACGCCTGCACATCGTGCTGTATACGCCGCACGCCCTTCGACAGCATGCTAGTCTGGCCGGTCACTACTCCAAACAGTGCATCCCATGCTGAAGAAGCTGTTCACGTCCTTTCGCTCTCCCTTGCGCCGCGCGCCGCATCCTCGCAGCACTCCCGAAGTGCTGAGCAGTCGCCAACACCCAATCAACCGTAATGAGATCAGTCGCCACGCCATCAGCGTGGTCGAGCGCTTGCAGCGGGCCGGTTACCAGGCGTATCTGGTCGGCGGTTGCGTACGCGATCTACTGCTGGATATCGAACCCAAGGATTTCGACGTGGCCACCAGTGCCACCCCCGAACAAGTGCGTGCGGAGTTCCGTAACGCACGGGTCATCGGTCGCCGCTTCAAGCTGGTTCATGTGCACTTCGGTCGCGAGATCATCGAGGTTGCTACCTTCCGCGCTAATCACCCACAGGGTGAGGAAGAAGAAAACAGCAACCTGGCCGCACGCAATGAAAGCGGTCGCATCCTGCGTGACAACGTCTATGGCACCCTGGAAGACGACGCCCAGCGCCGCGACTTCACCATCAATGCGCTGTACTACGACCCGACCCAGGAACACATCCTCGACTACGCCCGCGGCATGCATGACGTGCGCAACCGCCTGGTACGCCTGATTGGCGATCCCGAGCAGCGCTACCTGGAAGATCCGGTGCGGATGCTGCGCGCAGTACGCTTCGCCGCCAAGCTGGACTTCGACATCGAGAAACACAGCGCCGAGCCGATCCGCCGCCTGGCCCCCATGCTGCGCGACATTCCCTCGGCGCGCCTGTTCGATGAAGTGCTCAAGCTATTCCTCTCCGGGTATGCCGAATACACCTTCGATCTGCTGGTCGAATTCGACCTCTTCGCCCAGCTATTCCCAGCCAGCGGCGAAGCGCTCAAGCACAACCCGGAATTCACCGAGAAACTCATCCGTGAAGCGCTGATCAATACCGACGACCGCATTCATGACGGCAAGTCGGTCACCCCGGCATTCCTCTTTGCCGCTCTGCTCTGGCCAGCCTTGCCGACGCGCGTGCTACAACTGCAAAGCAGAGGTATGCCACCGATCCCGGCGATGCAGGAAGCCGCCCATGAGTTGATCACCGAACAATGCCAGCGCATCGCCGTACCCAAGCGCTTCACCATCCCGATCCGCGAGATCTGGGATATGCAGGAGCGCCTGCCACGGCGCAGCGGCAAGCGCGCCGATCTGCTGCTGGAAAACCCACGCTTCCGCGCCGGTTACGACTTCCTTCTGCTACGCGAACGCGCAGGTGAGAAGACCGAAGACCTCGGTGAATGGTGGACAGAATATCAGCACGCCAGTGACAGCCTGCGCCGCCAGATGATTCGCGACCTGGCTGGCAAGCCTGAGGCTGGCAGCGGCAACGCACCGCGCAAACGCCGCCGCAGCAGTGGCCAGCGCAAGCGTAAGGCTGAGGGCGAAAACGGCGGCAGCGGCGAGTGATGGAGCGCGTCTACATCGGCCTGGGCAGTAACCTCGACACACCGCGGCAACAGTTGCATAGCGCCTTGGAGGCCCTCGCCCAGCTACCGCAGAGCCATCTGGCCTGCCACTCATCGCTGTATGTCAGCGACCCGCTCGGCCCTGCCGACCAGCCGCGCTACGTCAACGCCGTAGCAGCGCTGGATACCGAGCTGCAGCCGTGGGCACTGCTCGATGCCCTGCAACGCATTGAGCAGGAGCAAGGTCGCGTGCGCAAAGCCGAGCGTTGGGGGCCGCGCACACTGGATCTGGATATCCTGCTGTTCGGCGAACGCCGCATCGACGACGAGCGCCTCACCGTGCCGCACTACCACATGCATGCCCGCCCCTTTGTACTCTACCCACTGGCCGAACTGGCTCCTGAGCTGGTGCTAGCGGATGGCCGCGCCCTGCGCGAGCTGCTCGCCGCCTGTCCCTTCACCGGACTGGAACGCCTGCCCGCGTAACTCGACAACCTTGCGCGGGCAAGCCGCTCAAGCACGAGCACGGCTCAGAGGCATTGACGGTAACGCCAGTAACAAGGCGGTAACACACGCAATTGACTTCATGCCCCCCCATCGGGACTATAGGCGTCCCGTCGCCTGGCGCCGGGTGCACCTTTATGCCAATCCAGGCCGGATTACGCCGGATAGAAGCCGTATACCAGGCCTGAGCGAGGATCCTTAGAAATGCCTGACGTTACCCTGACCACCTTGCAGAGCCTCAAGCACAACGGCGAGAAAATTGCCATGCTGACCTGCTACGACGCCACCTTTTCCCAGGCTGCCAGCCAAGCGGGTGTCGATGTGCTGCTGGTCGGCGATTCCCTTGGCATGGTGCTGCTAGGCCATGACAGCACCCTGCCGGTCAGCGTCGCGGACATGGCCTACCACACCGCGGCAGTCAAACGTGGCAATCAAGGCGCACTGATCATCTCTGACCTGCCTTTCATGGCCTATGCCACCACCGAGCAGGCGCTGGCTAATAGCGCTGCGTTAATGCAAGCCGGGGCGCATATGGTCAAGCTCGAAGGCGCCGCCTGGCTGGCCGAACCGATTCGCCTGCTGGCCGAACGAGGTGTGCCAGTGTGCGCGCACCTGGGTCTGACTCCGCAGGCAGTGAACATCCTCGGGGGTTACAAGGTACAAGGCCGCCAGGAAGCCCAGGCCCGGCAGATGCGTGCTGACGCCATGGCCCTCGAACAGGCCGGTGCAGCCATGCTGCTGCTCGAATGCGTGCCCAGTGAGCTGGCGGCCGAAATCAGCCAGGCGGTAAAGATTCCAGTCATTGGCATTGGCGCCGGAGCGGCTACTGATGGCCAAGTACTGGTACTGCACGACATGCTCGGCCTCTCCCTGTCGGGCCGCGCGCCGAAGTTCGTGCGCAACTTCATGGACGGCCAGCCCTCCATCGCCGATGCCCTGAACGCATATGTCAGGGCGGTAAAGGACGGTAGCTTCCCCGCCGCCGAACACGGTTTCTCCGCATGAACACGGTCAAGACCCTGCGCGAATTGCGCGCCGCCGTGGCTCAGGCACGCGCCGAAGGCAAACAAATCGGCTTCGTGCCGACCATGGGCAACCTGCATGACGGCCATGTCTCGCTGGTGGAGATCGCAGCCCAACGCGCTGACTTCGTGGTTGCCAGCATATTCGTCAACCCGCTGCAGTTCGGCGCGGGTGAAGATCTGGACAACTACCCGCGCACCCTCGCCGCCGATCAGGAAAAACTGCTCGCAGCAGGCTGCCATCTGCTGTTTCACCCCGACGTCAGCGAGATGTATCCACACGGCATGACCAGCCAGACGCGCGTGAGCGTACAGGGCGTCTCCGAGGGCCTGTGCGGCGCCAGTCGGCCTGGTCATTTCGAGGGTGTGGCGACTGTGGTAACCAAGCTGTTTCACATGGTCCAGCCCGATCTAGCCGTGTTCGGCGAGAAGGACTATCAACAGTTGGCGGTGATCCGCACCCTGGTGCGCGATCTGAACATACCCATCCAGATCATCGGCGCGCCGACCCAGCGCGCAGCAGATGGCCTGGCGTTGTCCTCGCGCAACGGCTACCTCGATGACACCCAGCGCGCCATCGCCCCGGCGCTCTATCGCGGCTTGCAGGGCATCGCTCAGGAACTGCAGCGTGGCGCCCGTGATTATCAGCGCCTGATCGATACCGCACAGAGCCAGCAGCGTGAGGCAGGTTTCAAACCGGATTACTTGGAAATCCGCAACGCCATCACCTTGCGCCCAGCGGCTATCGACGACCGTTACCTGGTGGTACTCACCGCCGCGCACCTGGGTAACACACGCCTGATCGATAATCTGGTGGTGGAACTGCCTGGCCAGTAGCAGCGTCTGAACACGGACGGTTACACTCTTGGGGCCCGGAACGATCCGGGCCTTTTTGCTTTTGCAGATCAGGAGCCCCGATGGCCTACTACCAGCAGCCTCACGACGTCACCACCCTGCCCGCCTGGCAGGCTCTGCGCCAACACCGCGAGGACATGGCCGGGTTCAGCATGCGTGAAGCCTTCGCCAGCGATCCCGAGCGGTTCCAGCGTTTCTCGCTGGACAGTTGTGGCCTGCTGCTGGACTACTCGAAGAACCTGATCAACGAACAAAGCCTGGAACTGCTGATCCAGCTTGCCGAACAAGCGCACCTGGGCGAATCGATCAAGGCGCTGTACAACGGCGAGCAGGTCAACGCCTCCGAGCAACGCGCTGCCCTGCACACCGCCCTGCGCAGCCCAATTGGCAGGCGCCTGGTGGTCGACGGCGCGGACATCATTCCGCAGGTGCACCGCGTGCTGCACCAGATGACCGAGCTGGTCAGCCGCGTGCACAGCGGCCTGTGGCGCGGTTACAGCGAGAAGCCGATCAAAGAAGTGGTGAACATCGGTATCGGTGGCTCCTTCCTCGGCCCGCAACTGGTGTCCGAAGCGCTGCGCCCCTTTACCCAGCGCGGCGTACGCTGCCACTACCTGGCCAATATCGACGGCAGCGAGTTCCGCGAGCTGACTGCCCGCCTGAACCCGGAAACCACCCTGTTCATCGTCTCCAGCAAGTCCTTCGGCACCCTGGAAACCCTGAAGAACACCCTGGCCGCGCGCGACTGGTACCTGGCCATGGGCGGCCCGGAAGAGGAACTGCACCGCCACTTCATCGCGGTGACCAGCAACCGCAAGGCGGCCATTGAGTTCGGTATCCGCGAAGAGAACATCTTCCCCATGTGGGACTGGGTCGGCGGGCGCTATTCGCTGTGGTCGGCCATCGGTCTGCCGATTGCCCTGGCCATCGGTGTGTCCAACTTCAAGGAACTGCTGGCCGGCGCCTATGCCATGGACGAGCACTTCACCCAGGCGCCGCTGAGCGAGAACATGCCAGTGCTGATGGCCCTGCTGGGCATCTGGTACAGCAACTTCTGGGGCGCACAGAGCCAGGCGATCCTGCCGTACGATCACTACCTGCGTAACTTCACCAAGCACCTGCAGCAGCTCGACATGGAGTCCAACGGCAAGAGCGTGCGCCAGGATGGCAGCGATCTGGACATCAGCACCGGGCCAATCATCTGGGGCGGCGTCGGCTGCAACGGCCAGCACGCCTACCACCAGTTGCTGCACCAGGGCCGCTTGCTGGTGCCGGCGGACTTCATCGTCCCGGTCAACAGCTACAACCCGCTGGCCGACCATCACCAGTGGCTGTTCGCCAACTGCCTGTCGCAAGCTCAAGCGCTGATGCAGGGCAAAACGCGCGAAGAGGCCGAAGCCGAACTGCGTGCCAAGGGCATGAATGAGGCCGAAGTGCAGCGTCTGGCACCGCACAAGGTCATCCCTGGCAACCGCCCGAGCAACATTCTGGTGATGAACCGTATCGCCCCATTCAACCTCGGCGCCCTGGTGGCGCTGTACGAGCACAAGGTGTTCGTGCAGAGCGCCATCTGGGGCATCAACGCCTTCGACCAATGGGGCGTGGAGCTGGGCAAGGAAATGGGCAAGGAGGTCTACCAGCGCCTCACCGGTAGCACCGACGACCCCGCCAGCGATGCCTCCACCCAGGGCCTGATCGCGCACTTCCGCTCGCAGCATCGCGGCTGACGCGATCTGTACCGCCATGGCATGAGACATGGCGGTACAGATCAGGCTTGAACCCACTACTCGCTGGGTGCACCCTTGTGATTGTTGCGGCCAAACAATTACAAGGAATCCGCCATGTTCGAGATCACCCGCCATCCTGTGCAAGATGCCGTGCGCCAGCGCGCGCACCTGGACAATGACGCTTACCTGCGCCTCTACCGGCAGTCCGTCGAGCAGCCCGAAACCTTCTGGGCCGAGCAGGCCAAGGCCTTTCTCGACTGGTTCAAACCTTGGGATCAGGTGCATAACAGCGATTTGAAACAGGGCCGCGCCGAGTGGTTCAAGGGTGGCCTGCTCAACGTCGCCTACAACTGCATCGACCGCCATCTGGAAAAACGCGGCGAACAGGTGGCCATCATCTGGGAAGGCGACAACCCGAGCGAATCCGCGCACATCACCTACAACAAGCTGCACCAGCAGGTCAGCCGTCTGGCCAATGTGCTGAAAAGCCGTGGCGTAAAGAAGGGCGACCGCGTGTGCATCTACATGCCGATGATCCCCGAGGCAGCCTACGCCATGCTCGCCTGCGCGCGCATCGGCGCCGTGCATTCGGTGGTATTCGGCGGTTTCTCCCCAGACGCCCTGCGTGACCGCATCCTCGATGCCGACTGCCGCGCGGTGATCACCGCCGACGAAGGCGTACGCGGCGGCAAGTGCATCCCACTGAAGGCCAACGTCGACAAGGCGCTGCTGAGTTGCCCGGACGTCTCCACCGTGCTGGTGGTCGAGCGCACCCAGGGCAATGTCGCCTGGGTCGAAGGCCGCGACCTCTGGTATCACCAGGCGCTCAAGGACGTCGACACCGACTGCCCGGCCGAGCCGATGGACGCCGAAGACCCGCTGTTCATCCTCTACACCTCCGGCAGCACCGGCAAACCCAAGGGCGTGCTGCACACCACCGGCGGCTACCTGCTCGGCGCGGCGATGACCCACAAGTACGTGTTCGACTACCACGAAGGCGACATCTACTGGTGCACCGCCGATGTCGGTTGGGTCACCGGGCACAGCTACATCGTCTACGGCCCGCTGGCCAACGCCGCCACCACCCTGATGTTCGAGGGCGTGCCGAACTACCCGGACGCCTCGCGCTTCTGGCAGGTGATCGACAAGCACCAGGTCAACACCTTCTACACCGCACCGACCGCCCTGCGCGCACTGATGCGTGAGGGTGAAGGCCCGGTCAAGGCCACCTCGCGTTCGAGCCTGCGTCTGCTTGGCACAGTAGGTGAGCCGATCAACCCGGAAGCCTGGGAATGGTACTTCCATGTGGTCGGTGACATGCGCTGCCCCATCGTCGACACTTGGTGGCAGACCGAAACCGGCTCCATCCTGATCACCCCGCTGCCCGGCGCCACCGACCTCAAACCCGGCTCGGCCACCCGCCCCTTCTTTGGCGTGCAACCGGTGCTGCTCGATGAACAGGGCAAGGAAATCATTGGGCCCGGCAGCGGCGTGCTGGCGATCAAGGCCAGTTGGCCGAGCCAGATCCGCAGCGTCTATGGCGACCACCAGCGCATGGTCGACACCTACTTCAAGCCCTACCCCGGCTACTACTTCACCGGCGACGGCGCGCGCCGCGACGAGGACGGTTACTACTGGATCACCGGTCGCGTGGATGACGTGATTAACGTCTCCGGTCACCGCATCGGCACCGCCGAAGTGGAGAGCGCCCTGGTGCTGCACGACGCCGTGGCCGAAGCCGCCGTGGTCGGCTACCCGCATGACGTCAAGGGCCAGGGCATCTACGCCTACGTCACCCTGATGAACGGCCAGGAGCCCTCCGACGAGCTGAAGAAAGATCTGCTGACCCTGGTTGGCAAGGAAATCGGCAGCTTCGCCAAACCGGAATTGATCCAGTGGGCACCGGGCCTGCCCAAGACCCGCTCGGGCAAGATCATGCGCCGCATCCTGCGCAAGATCGCCTGCAACGAGTTGGAGAACATGGGCGACACCTCGACCCTGGCCGACCCAAGCGTGGTTGACAGCCTGATTGGGCAGCGCCTCAACCGTTGAGCCTCACGCCCGGCCCGAAAGGGCCGGACGCATCTTGTCTTGCATCAGCCAAGCGCCGAAACTGCGCGCCATGGAAATCCTACGTCGTCAGATCGAAAAACAGGTGCACAGCCTCACCGGCGCCTCGCTGGGTGTGCTCGACCTCGACCAGCCGCGCGGTGATGCCGGCCTGTTCGGCCCCGAGTCGATGGTATGGGAGGTACACGCCGACTTCACCGCGATGATGGTCGGCGGCATCTCCGCCCTGCTCCTGCAGATGCTGCACCCGCTGGCACTGGCCGGGGTGTGGGATCACTCGACCTTTCGCCAGGACATGCTCGGCCGCCTGCGCCGCACCAGCCTGTTCATCGCCGGCACCAGCTATGGCGGCCTGCACGATGCCGAGCAATTGATCGACAAGGTGCGCCGCATCCACTTGAAGGTAGTCGGCCAGGCAGCGGATGGCCGCCCTTATGCCGCCAGCGACCCGGCGCTGCTGACCTGGGTGCATGTCTCCGAGGTCAGCCAGTTCCTCGCCGGTTACCTGCGCTACGTCGATGCGCAGTTGCCGCAAGCCGAACAGGATCGCTACTACCGCGAAGTGGCGCTGATCGCCGAACGCCTCGGCGCGCAGGACGTGCCCAAATCGACGCAGGCCATCGCCGACTACCTGCAGCATATGCGCTCGCAACTGCTGTGCGATGAGCGCACGCGCGAAGTGGTGCGCCTGCTGTATGACGCACCAATGCCCAGCATCCTCGCTAAGCCCTTCGGCGGTCTGATGATGCAGGCGGGCGTCGACCTGCTGCCGGACTGGGCCAGCGACCTGCTCGGCGAACACCAGGCCGCCTGGCGCCGTCCGCTGATCCGCGCCAGCGTACAGCGCACCGCCAATCTGCTGCGCTGGGCCGTGCGCAACAGCGCCGCGCAGCGCGCCCGGCGCCGCCTGCTGGCAGACACGTAGGGCGGGTGCAACCCGCCGCCACGCTCTCGATTGGCGGCTTTTCTTGCTAGACTGCCGCCCTTTCCTACCCCGAGATGCCGCGCATGCCCGCTCTTGATCAGGCGCTGCGCGCCGCCCTCGACGCCCGTGAAAACCTGCTCAGTGAACTGCACACGCAAGGCACCGACTGCTACCGCCTGTTCCATGGCACGCAGGAAGGCTCGCCTGGCCTGACCGTCGACCGCTACGGCCCGCAACTGCTGGTGCAGAGTTTCCATGAGCCGCTGGAGCACGACGCCCTGCTGGCGCTGACCAAGCAGATTCGGGAAAGACTCGGCCTGCCCCTGCTGCTGGTCTACAACGACCGCTCGAATAGCCATTCGCGCATCGACCGCAACCCCGAGCTGCATCAGGCCGAGGCGGCTGCCCTGGAGGATCTGATCGGCCAGGAGTGGGGGCTGAACTACCGGGTGCGTGGCCGCCATGCCGGGCAGGACCCGCTGCTGTTTCTCGACCTGCGCAACGCGCGTGGCTGGGTCAAGGCCAACGCGGCCGGCAAGACGGTGCTCAACCTGTTCGCCTATACCTGCGGTGTTGGCCTGTGCGCCGCAGCGGGTGATGCCCGCGAAGTGGTCAACCTGGACTTCGCCGAAGGCAACCTGGCGGTTGGCCGAGAAAACGCCGCGCTCAATTCCACGCTGCCGACCATGCAGTTCATCCAGAGCGACTACTTCCCGGCCATCCGCCAATTCGCCGACCTGCCGATCAGCAGCCGCCGCGGGCAGAAACTGCCCAGCTACCCGCGCTTGCAGCCGCGCCAGTTCGATCTGGTCTTCCTCGACCCACCGGCCTGGGCCAAGAGTGCCTTCGGCACCGTCGACCTGCTGCGCGACTACCAGAGCCTACTCAAGCCGGCCGTACTGGCCACGGCCGAGGATGGCACCCTGGTGTGCAGCAACAACCTGGCGAAGGTGGACATCGACGACTGGCGCACGCAGGTGCTGCGCTGCGCCGAGAAAATCGGGCGCCCAGTGCGCGACTGCCAGATGCTCGCACCGGCTGCCGACTTCCCCTCGCTCGATAGCAAACCGCCACTGAAAACGCTGATTCTGCGCTTCTGAGCACACATTACGGCATCTCTCAGGAACCGAGCGCGCATGCCATACTCCAAATCATCTCATCGCCTGGATAGATGACGCCTCGCCATGCCCAAAGGATTGCAGCGCGCCCTGAGCGCCCTACTAATTGCCGTATCGCTCTACAGCCTGATCGGCTTTCTGATTCTGCCGGGTATCGCCCTGCGTATCGCCAATCAGCAACTGGCCAATTACGCGACCGTGCCCGCGTCGCTGCAACGCCTGCAGTTCAACCCGTTCAGCCTGGAGCTGAATCTCTGGGGCCTGAATATCGGCGAGCAGGAGCAACAACCACTGGCCTTCCAGCACCTGTACGCCAATCTGCAAAGTGACAGCCTGTGGACAGGCGCCCTGCATCTGGCCGATCTCTCGCTGCAAGGCGCGCGCGCCGCCGTGCAGTTCGACAAAGCGGGCAACCTGAACCTCGCGCAACTGTTCAAGCTGCCCCCCACGGACGACAGCAAGCCAAACGACAGTAAGCCCTTCCCCTTGCGCATAGACAGCCTGAAACTGCTGGGAAACGCCCTGCACTATCAGGATCTGCGCCCCAGTGAGCCCGTGGAGTTCGCCTACGACACACTAGACCTGCGCCTGTACGACCTTAGTACCCTGGCTGGCGACAATACCAAGGTGAGCCTCACCGCCAACGGCCCCGATGGCGCTCGCGTCGAATTGATGGGGCAATTCGGTCTGTCCCCCACGATCACCTCCAACGGCTCTCTGCTCATCAGTGATGCTCGCCTGAAACCTTTCTGGCCCTATGTACGCGACGCCGTGCCCCTTGAGCTCAAAGATGGCTTGGTAACCCTGACCGGCAAATATCGTCTCGATCTCTCTAGCGCAACCGAACTGCAACTGAACGACTTCAGCGCCACCCTGGATTCCATCGCACTGGACGATGCACAAGGCAAACCGCTGCTGCGCGTGCCACGCCTGGCCATCGTCCAGACTCAACTCGACCTGGCCAAGCAACAGGTGCAGATCGGCGACGTACTCAGCCAGGGCATCGAAGCCTGGGCCACACGCGAGGCCGATGGCCAACTCGACTGGCAGAAATTATTCGCCAAACCCTCCGACACCAAGAACGACACCCCCGCCGCAAACCAGGAAACGAGCAAGCCCTGGCAAGTGCGAGTACAGGGCGTGCACCTGGGGGGGCGCGCCCATCTGGTCGACCGCGTCCCGCAGCAAGACGTCGCGCTGGAGCTGGGGCCGCTGACGCTGGACATCAACGACTTCGACAGCCAGGGCGACAAGCCCTTCACGCTAAAGCTGGACACCGGCATCGGCAAGCAGGGCAAACTACGGGCCAGTGGCCAGGTGCAGCTCAAGCCGACCAGCGCACAGCTCAAGGTCAGCAGCGAAGACATCGACCTGCGCGTGGCCCAGGCCTACCTCAGCCCCTTCATCCGCCTGGAACTGCGCAGCGGCTTGCTCGGCAGCGACCTCGACGTGCGCCTCGATGGCACCGAGCCCCTGGCGCTGCGCGTCAGCGGCAATGCCCGCGTCGACCAGTTGCACACCCTCGATACCCTTCGCGAACGCGACTTCGTGCGTTGGAAGCAGGTGCGCGTCAATGGCCTGGACTACCAGCACGGCGAGCACCTCAACATCGAGCGGATAGAGCTGGAGCAGCCCTACGCACGCTTCATGATCAACGAGGATCGCACCACCAACGTCAGCGAGTTGATCGTGCCGCAACCGCCCAGCGCCGAGAAAAGCAGCGGCAAACCGCTAGCAGTGCGTATCGGTGGCGTGCAGGTCAATCAAGGCTCGGCCAACTTCGCCGACCTCAGCCTGACGCCCAACTTCGCCACGGCCATCCAACAACTCAACGGCCAGATCGGCACACTCGACAACCAGAGCCCGCAGGCGGCCAGTGTCGACATCACCGGCAAGGTCGATCGTTATGCGCCAGTGAGCATCAAAGGTAAGCTGACGCCCTTCGATCCGCTCAACAGCCTGGATATCGCCACCCGTTTCCGCAATGTCGAGCTGACCACCATCACCCCCTACTCCGGCAAATTCGCCGGCTATCGCATCCGCAAGGGACGGCTGAACCTCGACCTGCACTACCGCATCGAGCGCGGCCTGCTCAACGCCGAAAACAAGGTTCTGGTAGAAAACCTGCAATTGGGCGAGAAGGTCGACAGCCCCGACGCCGTAGACCTGCCCATTCGCCTGGCAGTAGCGCTGCTCAAGGATACCCAGGGCCGCATCGCCATCGAGTTGCCGGTCAAGGGCGACTTGAACAACCCGCAGTTCAGCGTCATGCCCATCGTCTGGCAGACCCTACGCAACCTCGTGCTGCGCACCGCACAAGCGCCTTTCAAATTCGTCGCGGGCCTGGTCACCGGAGGCAGCGAAGAGGATCTGAGCAGCGTGCCCTTCGACGCGGGCTCCGACACGCTATCGGATGATGCCCGCCAAAACCTCGACACGCTGGCCAAGGCGCTGCAGGAACGCCCGACCCTACGCCTGGAAGTCGAAGGCCAGAGCGCCCAAGGTACCGACGGCCCATTGCTCGCCGAACAACGCCTGCAACGCGAATTTCGCGAAGCCTGGTACAAAGTGCTGCAACGCCGAGGTGATAAGGTGCCTGCAAGCCCGGACGAGCTAAGCGTAGGCGAGAGCGAGCAGGCAGCCTTGCTCGAAGGCATCTATCGCACACGTCTCAAACAGCAGCCCCCGGCTCAATGGACCGAACTCAGCGAAGAGCAACGCCTGCACAATATGCGTCAGGCCGTGCTCGGCTCCTGGGCACAGAGCAAGCTGCTGCTGCGCCAACTGGCCCAACAACGTGCTGCCGCGATCAAGGACTATCTGGTCGAGCGCGCCGGTATGAGCGATGAACGTGTCTACCTGATTGATGTCAATTTGACCAATCCCGAACCCGATGGCCGAGTCCTTTCCGCCCTGCATCTGGACAGTCAATGAGCACACCTCGCCACTCGATCAGCACCTGCCTCGGCCTGCTCGCTGCCCTCTTAGGCGGCGTGGCCCAAGCTGAAACACTGCGCTGCGGCAGCCAACTGGTCAGCGTTGGTGATCGCGCATTCGAGGTGGAGCGCAAATGCGGCGCCCCCATGTACCGCGACCCAATCGGTTACACCCTAGGCTCCTATGACCGCCGCGAATATGTTGTCGAAGAATGGGTCTACGGCCCGAGCAATGGCATGCTCAGCATCCTGCGCTTTGAGGGCAACCGCCTGGTTAGCATCGAGCGACGCCGCGAACATTGAGTAGAAAATGCCATGCGCCTGTTGAAATACCTGCCCTTGCTTCTCACCCTACCGCTGCTGGCCGAAGCCTCCTCCACCTATCGTTGCGGCAGTGCACTGGTCAGCAAGGATGCCCCTGTCGGCGAAGTGCAAAACAAATGCGGTGAGCCCGCCAGCCGCGACTTTCTCGGCTACAAGGAAGTACTCGACCGTTATGGATTTCGTAACGAGGTGGCCGTGGAGGAATGGATCTATGGCCCCAACAACGGCATGTACCACTTCCTGCGTTTCGAAGGCGGCCGCCTGAGCGATATCCGCAGCAAGCGTGGTAACTGATACGAAAAAGCCCCGCCAGAACGCACTGGCGGGGCTTTGTCGTATAAGAGGGTTACAGCTTGGAGCTGAAGTCACGTAACTCCTGCTGGGCCTTTTCCTTGCTCCAGCCATAGCGTTCCTGAAGCTTGCCAACCAAGTAATCGCTGTGTCCTTCGGCGACATTCAGATCATTGTCGGTCAGGTTCCCCCAGCGCTCCTTGATACGACCACTGAGCTGCTTCCACTTACCCTCGATGATGTCACTGTTCATGCTAGTCCTCCTGTGGGCCGGGCTTGCGCCCGACCGAAGCGCGGGTTATTCAACGGATTTCAGGCCATCACCGGCAACCGCCTTAACCCCCTCGACTTCCTTGGCCTTGGCCACAGCCAGATCACGCTCAGCGTCGGTGGCAACTACGCCAGACAGGGACACCACGCCTTGGTTAGTTTCAACCTTGATATCCAGCGCGCTCAGGTTCTTGTCCGCGATGAAACTCGATTTGACCTTGCTGGTGATCCAGGTGTCAGACACCGCCTGCTCAGCCTTGTCCACGGTGTCGTTAGCCGCGAGCATGGTCGGCTCGGCAAAAGCAGCCGAAGTCAGCGACAGGCTCAGAGCGGTGGCGGTCAGGGTAGCAACGGCGAAACGATTGATGGACTGTTTCATGGTTTGACTCCTGTACATTCCAGACAATCTGCAAGCCATCTCCAGGTTGCAGGTTCACTGTAACTATCGCAATGCCTGTGCCAGGTTTTTAAAACCAATAAAGTCTTTATAAATCAATTACTTGAATTTTATCGCCAGATAGGTCGATCTTGCATTTCGCCGATATACGCCCTTTCGCTCGGGCAGCCTGCACGATGCCAAAATGCCACTCCACGCTCTCGGAAACGGAAAGGTTATTCAAGGTTTAGGGAATGCTTGGTTGATACCGGACTGGCAAGTTTGGGTTATCTTTGGCTTGCGTTGGTGTTCTGGACGCCGCTTTGGATGTTTCAGATGTCCGGGTTTCGCCTCCTCGGGCGATTCACTTTTCTTTGAAATCGGATTGCCGCCCAGCGCAAAGAAAAGTAAGCAAAAGAAATCTATGGTCACCCCCGTTTTTGCAACGCTGATCAGCGATGGATGATTAGCTTGCCTAAATCTATCCGGCGTCTATATAGGGCATGCCCCGCGCCACGATGAGAGTCGCGCCTGGTGATCCTTATAAACGCAGCGGCTTCAAAAGCCGATTCTTTGCCAGGATCTTCACCAGGCCGGTGTGCCGTTCATGTCATCGGTCGTTCAGCATCGCAAAACCTGTAAGGGGTTTTCGTGTTGCACACAGTAAGGCCGGGATCAGGCGGCGGCAGTGCCTGGTCTCGCTTCAAACTGCGAATGATTAGCTGCAATTGCCCAGGCGATCCGGGCGAATTTGTTGGCCAGGGCGCAGGCCACGGTGTTCGCGTGACGCCGTTGAAGAAGCGAGCGTACCCAATCGGCTAAGGCGCCCTGCTGATACTCCAGGCGCTGCAAATAAACCTTGGCACACTGCACCAGCAAGCGGCGCAGATGCTTGTCACCGCGCTTGCTGATTCCCAGCAAATTGGCTCTGCCTCCCGTACTGTACTGGCGCGGCACCAGCCCCACTGAAGCGGCAAAATCACGACTACGGCCATACTGTTTGCCATCGCCCATTTCGGCGCACAGCAGACTGGCTGTAATTGTGCCTACACAGGGGATCGTCAGCAGGCGGCTGCCCAGACATTGTTCGGAGCGAGAAAGTGGTTTAACCCGCTTCGACAATGTTCACGATATTACCGGCAATGATTGTCTTGCAGGATGCGCTTCCCGAATTCTTAAATGGATCAGCGCGGCGGCCACAGCGAGGAAGATGTCTACATACCAAACCCAGTCGTAGCTACCTGTAGCCTGGAAGACTTGACCTCCGATGTAGGCCCCCATGAAACCTCCGACTTGGTGTGCAAGCATCAGAACGCCGAACAACATCGCCATGTTTGTTGGACCAAACATCTTTGCCACTAGGCCCGCCGTTGGAGGTACTGTAGCTAAGAAGGTGACTCCCATGACTGCTGCGAATATCAGCATCACTAGTGGGGTCTTTGGGGCTATCAGAAATAGGGCTACGGCTACGGCACGTATCGTGTAGACCAGAGAGAGCAATGACTTCATCCGCCATCGATTTACAGCCCAGCCCATTGCAAGGCTTCCGAATATGTTGAATAGACCGAGCATGGCAAGTGATCCACCTGCAATTGCCGGTGCCATACCACAGTGCTCCACTATGCCGGGTAGGTGAGTGGCCAGAAAAGCCACATGAAAACCGCAAACCAAGAATCCTATGCCCAGTAGGCAGTAGCTTGGAGTTGTTAATGCTTGCAGTAGTGCCTCACGTGCTGTGAGAGGCTTTTTACCTGAAGCAATTGCCTGGGCGGCAGCGATAGCTTTGGAGTTACCCTTTAGCACCCAGATGGCTGGCAATGCAAGTAGTGCGAATACACCCAACCATTGCATTGAAGCAGCCCAGCCCATAGTCGCAGTGAGGCCGATCGCTATGGGAGCCATCATGAACTGGCCGAACGAACCGCCTGCGTTGACGATACCGGTCGCCATTCCGCGTTTTTCTGATGAAACTAATCTGCTACTGGCTGCCATCAATACAGATGGGCCTGCCATTCCGGCGCCGCCGGCTGCCAAGACACCTACCGTAAATATCAAACCCAGGGTCGTGGTCATAAGCGGCGTTAGAAGCGTGCCGGTAACAATTAACAGCAAGCCCACGAAAATTACACGCCCTGTGCCAATACGATCAGCAATAGCACCAGCAAATGGCTGCGTCAGTCCCCACCATAGTTGACCGAAAGCAAACGCGAGACTTATCTTCGCGATGCCTAGACCAGTTGAGTTATTCAACGATGAAAGGTACACCCCCATCGTATTGCGCACTCCCATTGTCAGTGCGAATGTGCCCGCAGCGGCCAGCAATACTAGCCAGATCGCTTTAGGTGAGGTTCTTGAATAGTGGTGTGTACTGCTTACGCTCATCATAACTTCCAAACGACCTATTACGGCGGGAGCGCTTGGTACAGCGCTTCGGAATTTCAATACCTAGTTAAAAAGCCGGCCACTTAGGTGTGGCCGGTTGCTAGCACTATATGTCTATGGTCGCTGTGCCTGGCTTTAAGCCACGACCCGGAATGGCTTGGCAGACCAGGGTGTAGCTGTCCTTGCAGGCGTTGAAGGAGCCGTGCTGCTAACGGTGTCGAGGCGTTGAATTTGCTCGTGTGTCAATTCGACCGAGAGGGCCCCTAGGTTGTCGAGCAGTTGCTCTACTGATCGTGGCCCAATGATCGGCACTGACCCGTGTGTGCCTGACCATGCGATAGCAACTTGCCCTGGACTGACGCCTAGTTCGTTGGCAATGTCCATAACAGTGTCCAGCACCCGAGTACGCTGCTCACTGTTCTCTGGCTGGAATACGTTACCGCCGAAGCCCTCCGCGCGTCCTTTCTCACCTTTGCGGTATTTGCCTGTCAGCATACCTCCGCCCAGTGGTGACCAGGTCACGACCCCGAGTCCCAGTGCATGCGAAGCCGGGAATAGATCAGCTTCAGGTTCTCGGTGCACTAGGCTGTGCTCAAACTGCGCAGCCGCGATTGGTACCGCATTGCGAAACTCAGATAGAGTAACCGCGCGAGAAAGCCGCCAGGCTGGAAAGTTGGAGAGGCCTGCATAGATAATTTTACCTGCCCGTGCGAGATCCTCGAACCCTCGAACGATTTCTTCTGCGGGCGTAACATCATCTGGCCAATGAACCCAGTAGAGATCAATACGGTCTGTTTTAAGCCGCTTTAAACTTGCTTCTACCGAGGCCACCATCGCTTTACGGCTGTTGCCTGTTACAAGGCGATTCGCATCTGGCTGTACACCCCGGGCGTACTTGGTCGCCAGGACAAAATTCTCGCGACGCCCTTCTAATAGAGTGCCTAGCAGTTCCTCGGATTCTCCGAATTGGTAAACGTCTGCCCCGTCAATAAAATTCCCACCTGCTTCAGCATAATTATTGAAAATAGCCTTACTGACCTCGGGGTCTGCGCCATACCCCCAGCGAGTTCCGAAATTACCTGTGCCAAGTGCCAATTGAGAGACATTCAGGCCTGTTTTTCCAAAAGTTGTATATTTCATAGTTTCTCCGGATAGCACGTTGCGAAAATTTTTAGCAAAACCCTGACGGCGCCCTTGCTTACAGCATCAAAAACATAGACTCGATATATTCTAAGCATGGTGCTGCGATTAATTAGCCTCATGAAATAGTTAAATTGCATGCGCTATATATCGCTCGATTGAGTAATAATCGATATGAAGCGCTGAACCAGCGCCATAAGTATTAATGGCGTCTATAGATTTTTTTCACGCTACGAAGTATCACCAAGTGTGGCAATTCCATCGTTCTGTGTCGCCGTATATCTCTGTAGATGGTTACAGGCGCCAATAGGTGCTCGCCCCAGCAGATCGAGAGCGGCATCAAGCTGGTTCATTGATTCAGAGATATTAACGCGGCAACCAAATAGGACCTCTATGCCCTGTGGAGAAAAGCATATTTTTCATATGATTTATGACTTTACGGCTCAATCGCTACTTGCCCTGTTAGATTGCCGGGTTAATAGGTACTAAGTGATGGAAGGTCAGGCAAGCCGCGGTCACGTGTGCATATGGTTCGCCGTCTGGACCGAAGATCCGTCCCTTGGCAGTGGCCAATTTGTACCCTACACGGATTACTTTACCCTTCGCACGCACCATCGGCATGCGATCGCTAAGGGGCGCACCGTGTTTCAGTGTGGTGTAGCCCGGCCTGGCTGGCAGAGGGGAGTGCACCTCATAGCGTAACCGAGAGTCGAGCAAGGTAGCGAAACAACCACCATGTACGGTACCCCGCGAGTTATATTGCCCGCGCTGTGCCCGACCTTGGAGAATCGCAAAGCTTGGTGTCATGTGATTTGGAATAAAGTCGCGTGATGCTCTGATGGGCGCGAGAGGAAAATGGCCAGCGAAAATGGCTTCGAATACTTCCATATCAGACAGTCCTGCGATCTGATCTTGAGGTGTGGCGTCGACCTCCAGCACTAGAGAGCTAATAGGAGCTCCATCCGCTTGCCGTCGGGCGAAGACTTGGGCGACTTCCATAGGATTACCTACTTCACCAATAGTTGCATATGCAACACTTGCAGATACAATATACCGCATGCAGACCACTATCAAGCCCCAGGGCTGTACAAATCTGAAGCTTCGTCAGCTCAATCGTATGGTGACGCGTCACTACGATCGCTACGTTGCCGAATCCGGATTGAAGAACACTCAGTACGCCCTATTGTCACGGGTCGTCAGGCTTGGGCCTGTTCGGCCGAGTGACCTTGCCAAGCATATGCAGATGGATGCCTCGACCCTGACCCGCAATATGCAGCCGTTGGTTGGCCAAGGATGGTTGTCGATTGGAGCGGGCAGCGATGCTCGTAGTCGTCTTGTCGACGTGACAGAAGCGGGTCGCATAAAGCAGGCCGAAGGGCAGCGTGCATGGAAAGAGGCTCAGGAGGCACTCAATGACCTACTAGGCCTTGACTGCGTTGTTTCGCTACATCAATTGCTCGACGCATGCATTGCACGCCTTGATGACGATTCTGACCACCCTGTATAGGGTCAGTATGTGAGCTGTGTTAATCGCCCCGGCTTACGGGCAAGTCGCACCTGATCTAGCAAGAGCTGGGAACGGGCGATACCGCTAGGGCTTGCCCAGAGCGCGTGTTTTTCTCTGAAGCCCTCCTGCTTTGCCTTGACCGCTCTCTCGGCGTTCGAAGGAAAAAAGAACAGATATTTTCAAGCAGACCGCCCGCTATTGGCCGACTCCAGCCGGTTGATGACGGGCTCGAACCGGCCACAAACGAACAGTAGCTTCTGAGCGTTGAAGATAACTGGTTTTCTAAGCCGCTAAGGATGGTCTGAAAAAGACTTCCCGAATCTGTTGAAATACGCTGATCCCGCCAGCCGAGTTTTTCCATGAAGCAGATGACCTTCGCCGACGCCGAGTACGCAGGTAAGCGCAAGCAGACCCGCAAAGAATTGTTCCTGATCGAGATGGATCAGGTGGTGCCGTGGAAGGGGTTGCTTGCCTTGATCGAACCGCATTACCCGAAGGGTGACGGCGGCCGTCCAGCCTACCCGCTGATGGCGATGCTGCGTGTGCACCTGATGCAGAACTGGTTCGGCTACAGCGATCCTGCTATGGAAGAAGCGCTGTACGAGACGACCATCCTGCGTCAGTTCGCTGGGCTAAGCCTGGAGCGCATTCCCGACGAAACCACCATCCTCAACTTCCGTCGTTTGTTGGAGAAACATGAGCTGGCGGTCGGCATCCTTGGCGTGATCAATGGCTACCTGGGCGATCGTGGCCTGTCGCTGCGCCAAGGCACCATCGTCGATGCCACGTTGATCCATGCCCCCAGTTCGACGAAGAACAAGGACGGCAAGCGCGACCCGGAAATGCACCAGACCAAGAAGGGCAACCAGTATTACTTCGGCATGAAGGCTCACATTGGTGTCGATGAGGAATCGGGTCTGGTGCACAGCGTGGTCGGGACGGCAGCCAATGTTGCAGACGTTACTCAGGTCGACAAACTGCTGCACGGCCAAGAGAACATGGTTGCGGCCGATGCTGGGTACACCGGCGTCGAGAAGCGGCTTGAGCATGAAGGACGCGAAGTCATCTGGCAGATTGCGGCGCGCCGGAGCACGTACAAGAAGCTGGGCAAGAACAATCCGCTCTACAAAGCCAGACGCAAGATTGAGAAAGCCAAGGCCCAGGTGCGTGCCAAGGTTGAACACCCGTTCCGGGTGATCAAGCGGCAGTTCGGCTACATGAAGACGCGCTTCCGAGGTCTGGCGAAGAACACGGCTCATCTGATGACCTTGTTTGCCCTGTCGAACCTATGGATGACGCGCCGACATTTGCTGACTACCGCAGGAGAGGTACACCTGTAATGTGAGGAATGGCCGCTACGAGGTGCTCGTGACGGCCAAAAACGAAGCGCTGAGCGGACAACCTGACCGGTTTTGACTGGTCGGTGCGTTCAAAATCGGCAGAGGTCGAAGTCGGCCGGAAATGTCGGGCTATTTCAGACCATCCGTAGAGGGTTGAGCGGCATGGATGCCGCGACGACTACATGGATGTAGGAGGTAGAGCGACGCAGGATGCCAAAGCCGAGAGCCGCGATGGGCCAGGGATGGCCCTTCGTCGGGGGGCCGCCTAGGTCGGGCCCTCGGAGCGACGATGGAGTGAGGGAAGTCGAGCGCAGCATGACGGGGACGCCTAGTTCCGGATGGTGGGGCATAAACCTTTTGGTTCCTTTTGGCGGGGCCGGCCATCCGGCGTTTGCCAAAAGGAACTCGCCCGAGGGGGCGAAACAGAGAGGCCCAGTTAATGCCAGAGCGAGGCCGAAGTGCAGAGCCTGAAACGCCTGAGTGGCTGCCAACTCTTTCGCGGCTGAAGCCGCTCCCACAGGGTTATTTTCCGGCAGCCACCTGCCCTGCCCGTGACAACGGCTATGGATGTTTCGCCGTTTCAGCTTACGCCTCGCAAGCGGCATCGAGCAGTTCGGTGCAGAGCCTGAAACGCCTGAGCCCGTAGGATGGGTAGAGCTCCGCGAAACCCATCAACCCTTCCCCGGGTTTCGCTTCGCTCTACCCAGGCTACGCTCAAGGGCATTGAGCTGTCTGCAAAGGATTGCGCGCCATGGTGCTTTATCGTCGCGACAACACGCCCGGAGCTACGTGGTTTTTTACCGTCAATCTGGCGGATCGGCAGAGTCGTTTGTTGATTGATCGCTTCGATTTGCTACGTGCGAGCTTCGCGGATGTGATGCGTCGGCATCCCTGGGCGATCGATGCCATCGTCATTCTCCCTGAGCACTTGCATGCCATCTGTACGCTGCCGCCAGGTGATGCCGACTTCGCGCTGCGTTGGCGTCAGATCAAGAGCGGGTTTTCTCGCCAGCTTCCCTATGGTGAATCGATCTCCGCCAGCCGGCGCGGCAAAGGCGAGCGGGGAATCTGGCAACGACGTTATTGGGAGCATCGGATTCGCGATGAGCAAGACTTCGCCCGGCATGTCGATTACATCCATCACAATCCACGTAACCACGGCTATGTGGAACGTGTCATCGATTGGCCGTGGTCATCGTTTCATCGTTACGTGGCGGCAGGATTGTTGCCGACGGATTGGGCAGGTGGTGATGACGAGTGGCCGGGTGGAGAGCGAGGCGGTTGAGGTGGTTGGGTGAAACCGTAGGATGGGTAGAGCTCGGCGAAACCCATCGACCCTTTCCCGGGTTTCGCTGCGTTCTACCCAGGCTACGGGAATGCAACCCGTAGAGGGGTAGAGCTCGGCGAAGCCCGTCAACCGTTCCCTGGGTTTCGCTTCGCTCTACCCAGGCTACCGGAGAAAGTGCTCACTCAGCCATTGCTGGGGAAGGCGAACTGCGCCGCTTCGTGGCTCTTGCGCGCCGGCCAGCGTTGGGTGATGGCTTTCTTGCGGGTGTAGAAGCGCACGCCGTCCGGGCCGTAGGCGTGCAGGTCGCCGAACAGCGAGCGCTTCCAGCCGCCGAAGCTGTGGTAGCTCACCGGCACCGGCAGCGGCACGTTGACGCCGACCATGCCCACTTCGATCTCGTCGCAGAACAGGCGCGCGGCTTCACCGTCACGGGTAAAGATGCAGGTGCCGTTGCCGTACTCGTGATCGTTGATCAGTTGCATGGCCTGCTCCAGGCTGCCGACGCGGACGATGCACAGCACCGGGCCGAAGATTTCGTCGGTGTAGATGGTCATGTCCGGGGTCACCTGGTCGAACAGGGTGCCGCCGACGAAAAAGCCGTTTTCGTTACCCGGCACCACCAGATCGCGACCGTCGACCACCAGCTTGGCGCCCTGCGCCACGCCGGCATCGATGTAGCCCTTGACCTTGTCGCGCGCCGCGGCGGTGACCAGCGGGCCCATGTCCAGGCCGCAGGAAGTACCGGCACCGATCTTCAGCGCCTGGATCTGCGGGACGATCTTCTCCACCAGTGCATCGGCGATCTGGTCGCCCACGCACACGGCCACCGAGATGGCCATGCAGCGCTCGCCGCAGGAGCCGTAGGCCGCGCCCATCAGCGCGCTGACGGCATTGTCCAGGTCCGCGTCGGGCATCAGCACGGCGTGGTTCTTGGCGCCACCGAGGGCCTGCACGCGTTTGCCGCGCTTGGTGCCTTCGCTGTAGATGTATTCGGCAATCGGCGTCGAGCCGACGAAGCTCAGGGCCTTGACCTCGGGCGCTTCGATCAGGCCGTCGACCGCGTCCTTGTCGCCGTTGACCACGTTCAGCACGCCCTTGGGCAGACCGGCCTGGTTCAGCAGCTCGGCGATGAACAGGGTGGAACTGGGGTCTCGCTCGGAGGGTTTGAGGATGAAGCAGTTGCCGCAGACGATGGCCAGCGGGTACATCCACAGCGGCACCATGGCCGGGAAGTTGAACGGGGTGATGCCAGCCACCACACCAACCGGCTGCAGGTCGGTCCAGGCGTCGATGTTCGGGCCGACGTTGCGGCTGTACTCGCCCTTGAGAATTTCCGGGGCGGCGCAGGCAAATTCGACGTTCTCGATGCCGCGCTTGAGTTCGCCGATGGCGTCTTCGATGGTCTTGCCGTGCTCGGCGCTGATCAGCGCGGCGATTTCGTTCTCGTTCTGCTCCAGCAGTTGCTTGAAGCGGAACATGATCTGCGCGCGCTTTGCCGCCGGGGTGTTGCGCCAGGCCGGGAAGGCAGCCTTGGCGGCGTCGATGGCCAGTTGCAAGGTGGCGCGGTCGGCCAGGCCGACGGCGGCGGTGGAGTCGCCGGTGGACGGGTTGAATACCGGGGCGGTGCGGCCGGTGCCGGCAACGCGCTCGCCGTTGATCAGGTGCGGGATGTGGCTCATGGGAATCTCCAAAGTCAGGTGGGTGGGAGGGGCTTCAGCCACGACTGAGTGAGCGTCGCGGCTAAAGCCCCTCCCACAGGAATCAGTCGAGTGTGTTCAGCACGTCGCCAACGGCGTTGAACACGCGGTCGAGGTCTTCGATCTTGGCGTTGAAGGTTGGGCCGAACTGCAGGGTGTCGCCGCCGAAGCGCACGTAGAAGCCGGCCTTCCACAGGGCGATACCGGCCTCGTAAGGGCGGATCACCGCATCGCCGTCACGCGGGGCGATTTGCAGCGCACCGGCCAGGCCGCAGTTGCGGATGTCGACGACGTGCTTGGCGCCTTTGAGGCCATGCAAGGCGGCCTCGAACTTGGGCGCCAGTTCGGCGGCTTGCTGGATCAGGTTCTCGCGCTTGAGCAGTTCCAGCGTCGCCAGGCCGGCGGCGCAGGCGACCGGGTGCGCCGAATAGGTGTAGCCGTGAGTGAACTCGATCATGTGCTCCGGCGACGGCTGCTGCATGAAAGTGGTGTAGATCTCGCTGCTGGCGATTACCGCACCGAGCGGGATGGCGCCGTTGGTGATTTGCTTGGCGACGTTCATCAGATCCGGGGTGACGCCGAAGTACTCCGCGCCGCTCCACTTGCCCATGCGGCCAAAGCCGGTGATGACCTCATCGAAGATCAGCAGGATGTTGTGCTGCGTGCAGATTTCGCGCAGGCGCTGCAGGTAGCCCACCGGCGGCACGATGGCGCCCGCAGAGCCGGACATCGGTTCGACGATGACGGCGGCGATGTTGGAGGCGTCGTGCAGTTCGATCAGCTTGAGCAGTTCGTTGGCCAGTTCCACGCCGCCAGTTTCGGCCATGCCCTTGGTGAAGGCCAGATGCGGTTGCAGGGTGTGCGGCAGGTGGTCGGCATCCATGAACTGGCCGTACATCTTGCGGTTGCCGCCGATGCCGCCGAGCGAGGTGCCGGCGATGTTGACGCCGTGGTAACCACGGGCGCGGCCAATGAACTTGGTCTTGGCCGGCTGACCTTTCAGGCGCCAGTAGGCCTTGGCCATCTTCACCGCGGTGTCGGCACACTCGGAGCCGGAGCCGGTGAAGAAGACGTGGTTCAGCTCGCCCGGCATCAGGTCGGCGACTTCTTCGGCCAACTTGAACGACAGTGGGTGGCCGTGCTGAAAGCCCGGCGAGTAGTCGAGGGTGCCGAGTTGCTTGGCCACGGCCTCCTGAATTTCCTTGCGCGAGTGGCCGGCGCCGCAGGTCCATAGGCCGGACAGGCTGTCATAGACCTTGCGCCCGCTATCGTCGGTCAGCCAGTTGCCTTCGGCGGCCACGATCAAACGTGGGTCACGCTGGAAGGCGCGGTTGGCGGAGAACGGCATCCAGTGCGCATCCAGCTTGAGCTGGCTGGCCAGGGACGGGGTTGCGGTCTGCGGCATGTTCATCGGGGTGGCCTCGGCAGTGGCGGCGTGATCGGGGGCTTTGTGGGAGGGCTTTAGCCGCGAGAATCGACAGCCATCGCGGCTGAAGCCGCTCCTACGAGTAAGGGCATCAGTTGCCAGCAAAGGTGCCACGGGCATAGAGTCAGTAAAACAGCACTCTTCTTATCTTCAGTTCAAGGTTCACTAAACAAATGAGCAGCCGCCGTCCCGATCCGCTGGCCCAGGTCAGTGACTTTGAAATCCGCCTGCTCAAGCTGTTTCGCAGCGTAGTGGAGTGCGGCGGTTTTTCTGCTGCCGAGAGCGCGTTGGGTATCGGCCGCTCGGCCATCAGCCAGCAGATGAGCGATCTGGAGCAACGCCTCGGCCTGCGCCTGTGCCAGCGCGGCCGCGCCGGTTTCGCCCTGACCGAGGAAGGCCGCGAGGTTTACCAGAGCACCCTGCAACTGCTGGCGGCGCTGGAGAGCTTTCGCACCGAGGTCAACGGTCTGCACCAGCACCTGCGCGGTGAGCTGAACATCGGCCTGACCGATAATCTGGTGACAGTCCCGCATATGCGTATCACCCACGCCCTGGCCCGCCTCAAGGAGCAAGGGCCGGATGTGCGCGTCAATATCCGCATGACGCCGCCGTCAGAAGTGGAACAGGGCGTGCTCGATGGCCGCCTGCACATCGGCGTGGTGCCGCAGGTCGGCGCCCTCTCGGGTCTGGAATACCTGACGCTGTACGGCGAGCGCTCGCTGCTTTACTGCGCCGTCGGCCACCCGCTGTTTTATGTCGACGACCAGCAGCTTGCAGACGAAAGGCTCAACGCCCAGGAAGCCATCGCGCCGACCTTCCGCGTGCCGCCCGAGGTGCAGAGCCACTACCAGGCGCTGAACTGCACCGCCAGCGCCTCGGATCGCGAAGGCATGGCTTTTCTCATCCTCACCGGGCGCTATATCGGCTACCTGCCCGATCATTACGCCCAGGCCTGGGTGCAGCAGGGGCGTCTGCGCGCGCTCAAGCCCAGCGAGCGCTTTTACGACATCAACCTGGCAGCGGTTACGCGCAAGGGCCGTCGCGCCCATCTGGTGCTGGAGAGCTTTGTCGATGCACTGGCAGAGGCCTGACATTGCACTACCGCAGAGCGGTGCGAACCAATACAGTGCACAAGGCAAATCGATAAGGATATAGCGCACAAAAACTTCAAAAATCGTATCCAAAGCACTGCGCCGGTTTGTCTCATGGCGGCCACCGAAACTGATCAGATGGACAGCTTTTTGCATCCGCGCCGACAGCCGCTGCCAGCCTGGCAGCCCGACGCCAATCCTGGCCCGCCCCTGCAGCCCATCACGAGAATGCGCCATGAGCCCCGAACACCCCACCCATAGCGACCTGATCTACGGCCTGGATGACCGCCCTGCCCCGCTGCCGGCCTTTTTCGCCGCACTGCAGCATGTGCTGGCCTGCTTTGTCGGCATCGTCACGCCGACGCTGATCATCGGTGGCGTACTCGGCCTGCACGAGCAACTGCCCTATCTGATCAGCATGGGCTTGATGGTGTCGGGGGTCGGCACGCTGATCCAGGCTCGCCGACCGTTCGGCATCGGCGCCGGGATGATCTGCGTGCAGGGCACCAGCTTCGCCTTTCTCAGCGCCGTGCTGGCGGCGGGCATGCTGGTCAAGGCGCGCGGCGGCAGCGCGGATGAGATTCTGGCGATGATCTTCGGTGTGTGTTTCTTCGGCGCCTTTATCGAGATGGTGCTGAGCCGCTTCATCGGGCGCTTGCAGCGCATCGTCACGCCGCTGGTGACCGGCATCGTCATCACCATCATCGGTATCAGCCTGATCAAGGTCGGCATCACCGACCTCGGCGGCGGCGCCCAAGCGGAAAACTTCGGCGCACCGGCCAATCTGGCGCTGGGTGTGCTGGTGCTGGCCACCATCATCGCCCTCAACCGCCTGAGCAATCCCTGGCTACGCCTGTCGGCCATCATCATCGGCCTGCTGCTGGGCTCGCTGGTGGCCTGGCTGAGCGGCGTGCTGGTGCCCAAGGCGCTGCCGGAGCTGCCACTGATCAGCCTACCGATACCCTTTCGCTACGGTTTCGCCTTCGACTGGATGGCCTTCGTGCCGGTGGCGCTGATCTACCTGATCACCGCCATCGAAACCACCGGCGATCTGACCGCCAACTGCATGATCTCGCGCCAGCCGATCAACGGGCCGCAGTATCTGCAACGCATCAAGGGCGGCGTGTTCGGTGATGGCGTCAGCTCGCTGATCGCCGCCGTATTCAACACCTTCCCCAACACCACCTTCAGCCAGAACAACGGCGTGATTCAGCTCTCCGGCGTGGCCAGCCGCCACGTTGGCTACTACATCGGCGCGTTGCTGATCGTGCTCGGGCTGTTCCCCATGCTCGGCGCAGTGCTGCAGCAGATTCCCAAGCCGGTGCTCGGCGGCGCCACACTGGTGATGTTCGGCACGGTGGCCGCCGCCGGCATCCGCATCCTTGGCCAGGCGCCGATGGATCGACGCAGCCTGCTGATCATGGCCACCAGTTTCGGCATTGGCCTGGGTATTTCCAGCCAGCCGGAGCTGCTGAATCAGATGCCCAAATTGGTGCAGAACGTGTTCGGTTCCGCCATCACCAGCGGCGGCCTGACTGCCATCGTCTTGAACCTGCTGCTGCCACTGGAGCGCACCACGCCACCGGAATGACGATGACATTGCTGGTCAATTCACTGCCGCCGAATTAATGACGGCAAGCTTCTTGCTGGCAACTGGCCAGAGCGTCCGCCATGACGCTCGCCATCACTCAGACGGCGCCTGCTGTATTACTGGCGCCGCCATGATTTCCCAGGTTGTCGAGGGGCCATGATGTTTTTCTTCAAACCGGTTCTGGCGTTGATGAACCGCGCGCGCTATGCCCAGAAATTCCTGCTGATCTTCGCGATCTTCATGCTGCCGTACTGCTGGTTGTCGACCAGCAAATTGCTGGACGTGAATCACACGCTGCGAGCCTCGCAGCATGAACTGCAGGGCCTGCAAGCCCTGCAGCGCTACCTGCCGGTCTACCGCCAGGCGCTGGAAATGGCCGCCATGCAAGTCATCGGCTATGCACGCAACAAGGACGATGCCAAGCAAGCCATCGAGCGCCAGACCCAGGCTTACCAGCAGCAGAGCCAAAGCCTCGACGCTTGGCTGCAAAGCGGCACCTTCGCCGAGTTCGCCCTGGGCGACAGCGCCAAGGGCACCGCACCGGACAAGAAAATCTCCGTGCAAGGGCTGAGCGCGCAGATGATCGAGCATGATCGCTTCATCAAGGTGCTACAGAGCAACATTCATGAGATTGCCGCCATTTCGCGCCTGCGCCAGGACAGCGACCCGAGCATCTACCGCAACATCGACCTGCTACTGAACGAGCTGCTGCCGCTTTATCAGGCCCTGATGCAGACCCGCACCTATGCCAGCTACATGACCGCCTATGGCTTTCTCGAATCCTCGACGCGGCCAACCATCATCAACCAGCTCGGCAGCATCTCGCTGTATGGCGACAACGCGCAGGGCAAAGGCAACGCGCAGGCGCGCCAGTTGATGAGCGAGGCGGCCCTGGCGGCTGCCGAGCGCTACAAACGCGAGATCATCGAGCCATACACCAAAAGCGGCTACTTCGACCAACAGGCGACCGAGCAATGGCAGCAGCGCTACGACGCCTACGCCCCCCAGGTTGCCCAGCTCGATCAAGCCAGTGAATTGCTGCTCGGCGAAACCACCGCCCTGCTGCAAGCACGCGCCGACGCCAACCTGCGCGAGCTGCTGCTCTGGGCCGGCACCATGACCCTGGTGGTGGCGCTGCTGCTGTACCTGTTCATCGGTTTCTACCTGTCGGTACGCGGCGCCATTCGCGACCTGACCGATGGCACCCGGCGCATGGCAGACGGCGATCTGCGCCAGCAGGTCAGCACCGCCGCCCGCGACGAGCTGGGCGATCTGGCCAAGGACTTCAACGACATGCAGGCGCGTATGCGCCAGCTCATCACCGAGGTGGTGCGCTTCTCCGAAAGCACCCTGGGCAAGGCGCAGAATGTCGCCGAAAGCGCGTCCACCAGTCAGCGCAGCGTCGAGCGCCAGGCCAGCGAGCTGGAGCTGATCGCCACCTCGATGAGCGAGCTGGTGAGCAACGTGCAGGAAGTCAGCCAAAGCTCTCAGGTCACCGCCGACAAGGCCAACAATGCCGGTGAAAAGTGCCGCGAAGGCCGTGTGCAGGTCGACCACGCCGTGGCCCGGATCAACCAGTTGTTCACTGAAATGGACAACTCCATCGGCGCCATCACCTCGGTGGAGCAGGAAAGCCAGGAAATCGTCAAAGCCGTCGGCCTGATCAAGAGCGTCGCCGAGCAAACCAACCTGCTCGCGCTCAACGCCGCCATCGAGGCCGCGCGTGCCGGTGAGCAAGGCCGTGGCTTTGCCGTGGTCGCCGACGAGGTGCGCAGCCTGGCGATCCGCTCGCATGAGCTGACCGGCGAGATCGACCAAACCATTGGCCGCCTGCGCCAGCAGGTCGGCAATGCGGTCAAGACCATTCGCGGCAGCCACGAAAGTGCGGCGCAAAGCGTCGAGCAGGTGACCCTGACGGCGAACATCTTCGAATCCATTACCGGCAGCATGGATCAGATCATCGATCACAACATCCAGATCGCCTCAGCCGCCGAGCAGCAGGCAGCGGTGGTGCAAGGCGTGGAACAGAACACCCTGGAGATCAAGACCCTGAGCGAGAGCAACGCCCACGAGGCGCAGAGCACGGTGCACGTCAGCGACGAGCTGAGCGGCATGACCCGTGACCTGCACGGGCTGATCGCGGCGTTCAGAGTCTGACTCACTGGCGGGACTACGGCCGCGCCTGGTGTCTATCGCGAGGTAAAGCCGACAGGCCGCCGTATAGATTTCCTGCCATAACGCTTGTCACCCAAGAGACACTGGAGTATCAGTGCACTCGCTCCGCTCCACGATCAGTTCGGAAACGCCCATGACCTTCGAAGTCCATGCTCACACCGCCCACGAAAAACCCGCCGGTCGCATCCGCCAGAAGAACGAAGAGGCCATCATCAAGGCCGCCGAGGAAGAGTTCGCCCGGCACGGCTTCAAGGGCACCAGCATGAACACCATCGCGCAGAACGTCGGCCTGCCCAAGGCCAACCTGCACTACTACTTCAACAACAAGTTGGGGCTGTACCTGGCGGTGCTGAGCAACATCCTCGAACTGTGGGACAGCACCTTCAACAACCTGACCGTCGACGATGACCCAGCCGAAGCCATGGAGCGCTACATCCGCGCCAAGATGGAGTTCTCCCGCCGCCAGCCGAAGGCCTCGCGCATCTTCGCCATGGAAGTAATCAGCGGCGGCGAATGCCTGTCGCAATACTTCAACCAGAACTACCTGGACTGGTTCCGTGGCCGCGCGGCCGTGTTCGAAGCCTGGATCGCCGCCGGCAAGATGGACGCCGTCGACCCCATGCACCTGATCTTCCTGCTGTGGAGCAGCACCCAGCATTACGCCGACTTCGCCTCGCAGATCTGCCGCGTCAAACAGTGCTCGCGCCTGACCAAGCAGGACTTCGAGCAAGCCGCCGACCAACTGGTGCACATCATCCTCAAAGGCTGCGGCCTCACCCCTGCAACCAAGGCTTCATAAGGCCGTCACATTCGCCCACTAGGCTGCCCTCCACCTGTTGAGGAGAGCAGCCCTGATGGACAACAACCAAGAACTGACTGACCTAGAGCGCCTGGTACTGAGCCGGCGTCGTTTCATCGGCACCGGCGCCCTGGCCGGCGCAGCCTTGTTCCTTGCCGGCAGCCCGTTGGGCCGCAGCGCACTGGCCAATGCCATCAGCGCCAGCCCGCTGCTCGGCTTCGACAACATCGCCGCCAGCACCGCCGATACCATCACCCTGCCGCCAGGCTATCGCTTCGACGTGCTGATCAGTTGGGGCCAGCCGCTGCATGCCGACTCCACGCCCTATCGCGGCGATGGCAGCCATAACGCCAAAGAGCAGCTCGGCCAGTTCGGCGAAAACAACGACGGCATGAGCTTCTTCCCCTGGCCGGGCGACGCCAACCGCGCGCTCATGGCGATCAACAACGAATACTGCAACTACCAATACCTGCTGCAGCACGGCAAGCCGCCGCAGTCGCTGGAAGATGTGCGCAAGGCGCAGGCCGCCGTCGGCGTTACCGTCATCGAAGTCAAACGTGATGCTGGCGGCGCCTGGCAGTTCGTCCAGGGCTCGCGCTACAACCGCCGCGTGCACGCCAACCTGCCCATGGAAATCAGCGGCCCGGCGCGTGGCCATGAGCTGATGAAGACCAAAGCCGATCCGTCCGGCATCGAAGTGCTCGGCACCTTCCAGAACTGCTCCAGCGGCATGACGCCGTGGGGCACCTATCTGACCTGCGAAGAGAACTTCACCGACTGCTTCGGCAGCACCGATGCCAAGCTGGCCCTGAGCCCGGCGCTCAAGCGCTACAGCGTCAACCTCGAAGGCGCCAGCGACAACCACTGGCACCAGTACGACGAACGCTTCGACATCTCGCGCCACCCCAACGAGGTCAACCGCCACGGCTGGATCACCGAGATCGACCCGTTCGACCCGGACTCCAAGCCGATCAAGCGCACCGCGCTGGGCCGCTTCAAGCACGAGAACGCCGCCCTCACCGAAACCCGCGACGGTCGCGTGGTGGTGTACATGGGCGACGACGAGCGCGGCGAGTTCATCTACAAGTTCATCAGCCGTGACCGCCTCGACAAGAGCAACCCCAAAGCCAATCGCCACCTGCTCGACCATGGTGATCTGTACGTCGCGCACCTCGGCGGTCAAGCCCTGCAGCCGCGCGGCGAAGGCAAATGGATCAAGCTCAGCTTCGGCGAAAACGGCCTGACCCCCGAGCACGGCTTCAGCGACCACGGCGACGTGCTGATCCGCGCCCGCGCTGCCGGCACCCATGTGGGCGCCACGCGCATGGACCGCCCGGAGTGGATCGCCGTCAGCCCGAAAGATGGCCAGGTCTATTGCACCCTGACCAACAACGTCAAACGCGGCAACGAAGACCAGCCGGTGGACGGCGCCAACCCGCGCGCCAACAACGTCTACGGGCAAATCCTGCGCTGGCGTGAAGCCAGTGACGACGCAGGCGCCGAGCGCTTCACCTGGGATCTGTTCGTGGTCGCCGGCAACCCGGTGGTGCACCCCGGCACGCCCAACGCCGGCTCGGCCAACGTCAACGCCGACAACATGTTCAACAGCCCCGACGGCCTCGGCTTCGACAAGGATGGCCGCCTCTGGGTGCTCACCGATGGCAACTACGGCGACAGCGGCGATTACGCGGGCATGGGCAACAACCAGATGCTCTGCGCCGACCCGGTCAGCGGCGAGATGCGTCGCTTCCTGGTCGGCCCGCGCGGCTGCGAGATCACCGGCCTGGCCTTCAGCCCGGATCAACGCACGATGTTCGTCGGCGTGCAGCATCCGGGCGAAGACGGCAAGTCCAGCTTCCCCGACCACCGCGACGGCATGCGCCCGCGCTCCTCGGTGGTGATGATCCGCCGCGACGACGGTGGCGTGATCGGCGCCTGAAATCGCCCTGGGTAGAGCAACGCCCGCCAGGCTTATACTGGCGGGCGTTTTTTATTGCCCGGCCAACCAACATGCCCAGTACCCTGCTCGGCCCTTGCGAATACCGCGAGGAAATCCGCAAGAGCCGCTTCCTCGCCCTCGCCGCCCCGGTCGCCAGCGCCGCCGACGCGCAAGCCTTTATCGAGCGCCACAGCGACCTGGCCGCCTCGCACAACTGCTGGGCGTGGAAGGTGGGCAACCAGTACCGCTTCAACGACGACGGCGAACCCGGCGGCACCGCTGGCCGCCCCATCCTCGCCGCCATCGAAGGGCAAGACTGCGATCAGGTGGCGGTGCTGGTGATCCGCTGGTACGGCGGCATCCAGCTCGGCACCGGTGGCCTGGCCCGCGCCTACGGCGGCAGCGCAGCCAAATGCCTGCAAGCGGGCGAGCGGCGCGAACTGATCGTGCGCCAGGCCTTCACCTGTCATTTGCAGTTCGCCGAACTGGCGCTGTTCAAGGCACGCCTGAACGACTTCGACAGCCTGATCGAAGGCGAAGACTACGACGCCACCGGCGCCCGCCTGCACCTGGCCGTGGCCCCCGCCGAGCGCGCAGAGCTGGAACGCCTGCTGGGCGATATCAGCCGTGGCCGCGAACAGTTGCACAGCCTATGAAGCGCCTCAGCCTCGCTCTGCTGCTGGCCCTCCCCCTGCTCGCACAGGCAGAGGTGGAAGACCGTTTGCAGTACCGCTACTACGACGTGCAAATCAAGGCTGGGGACTCCCTGCGTGAGGCGGTCAACCAAGCCTCGACGATCCGCCAGGACGGCCAGACCTACCACGCCTACACCCGCTGGAACGTAACCTGGAACTACTGGTGGCAAGAAGAACGCGATGGCCGCTGCCGCCTGACACTGACCCGCACCCAACTGCTCACGCAGATGACCCTGCCACGCCTTGGCGGCGGTGACGCCGCACAACGCCAGCGCTTCGCCCAATACCTGCAAGCCCTGCGCGAACACGAACAAGGGCACTACCGCATCGGCCAGGCCGCCGCCGCCGAAATCGACGCGGCCCTGCTGGCAACGCCGGAATACCCCAGTTGCGCCGAGCTGCAACAACAGGCCAACCAGCGCGCCAACGCCGTGTTGCAACGGCATGCCGAACAGGAGCGCCAGTATGACCGCGACACCGGCCATGGCCGCAGCCAAGGCGCCTGGCTGAGCGACTAAGTGGGTTATGCTGGCGCGTCCTTTTCACCCTCATGGAGCCTGAAATGACTGCCTCCCGATCCATCCTGATCATCGGAGCCTCCCGCGGCCTCGGCCTTGGCCTGGCCAGTGAATTTACCGCCCAAGGCTGGGCCGTGACCGCCACCGTGCGCCGCGCCGCGCAGCAAGCCCCGCTGCAAGAACTCGGCGTGCGCGTGGAAGAGTTGGAAATGACCGCCCCGGCCAGCCTCGAACAACTGTCCAATCGCCTCGACGGGCAACGCTTCGACGTCATCTTCGTCAACGCCGGCGTCGCCGGGCCCGACCACCACAGCAACGCCCAGGCCACCGCCGAGGAAATGGGCCACCTGTTCCTCACCAACGCCGTCGCCCCGCTGCGCGTGGCCGAGCGCCTGCTGCCAAACCTGGCCGCCGAGCACGGACTGATCGTATTCATGAGCTCGATCCTCGGCAGCATCGAGACCGGCGCAGGCATGGGCATGCCGCTATACGGCGCCAGCAAGGCCGCCCTCAACCACCTCGTGCAATCTTTCGTGCGCGGCCAGGACAACCCCAAGCTCGGCGTGCTGCTGATGCACCCAGGCTGGGTACGCACCGACATGGGCGGCGCCAACGCCCCGCTGGATATCGACAGCAGTTGCAAGGGCATGGTCGAACAGGTCAGCGCCGCCGTCGGCCAAACTGGCTTGCGCTATCTGGATTACCAAGGCAATCCGCTGCCCTGGTAAGCGCCTGACCAGCAAAACCACTAGGCGATAGCTCCCACGCTCCGGCGTGGGAGCCATGCCGCAACGCGATCGGGCCTGATGCGCCAGAGCGCACAGCCAGAACACCCTGACATTCGTATACTGCTGCCCGCTACAGGGCGCCTCTAACAACGTCAGCGAGGCAGCCAGCGCAATACCGATGGCGGCCCCGCAAAAACAGGCGAAAAAAGCACTGGGCCCGCACTCGGGTTTACGCGTTGTAAATGAGCATTTTGATCGGACTCGCGCACGAGCCTGTTTTTAACGCAGCGATGGCAACGCACGACTGCATGGATGCAGGAGGTAGAGCGACGCAGGAAGCCAAAGCCGAGGTAGTTGTTAGAGGTGCCCTACAAACACTCGCCGGATGCGAGCCTCCCACCCGTCAATCGGAGCCAGGTCAATGGACAACCTGTATCAGCCCCCCAAAGCCGAACTGCTGGACGAACAATCCCCCTCCCGTAACGCCTTCTTCGTCACCTCAGAGAACAAACTCTACCTGCTGTATTTCTTCACCTTCGGCATTTACGCCATCTACTGGTTCTACAAACAGTGGGACAGCCAGCGCACCGCGATGCTGCCGAAACACATCATGCCGGCGGCGCGCTCGATCTTTCATATTTTCTACACCCACTCACTGTGCCGCCTGATCAGCGAGCACAAGCAGCGCCAAGGCCTGGGATCATGGGCTTACTCGGGCACGGCCTGGATTTATGTCGTGCTGGTATTCACCAGCAATGGCCTGTCACGCATGGAGGTGCAAAGCAGCGCTCTTGATCTGCTGCTATTAATCGGCTGCATCATGGCCCCGGCGGTACCCCTGGCACAGATCCAACAGCAAGCCAACCAAGCCAGCGTCGATGACAACGGCCAAAGCAATGCACGGATCAGCGGCCAAAACCTGCTGTTCATCATTCCGGGCGCATTGCTATGGATGGTTGTGCTGGTGGGGGTGTTTATTTAAACGCGGGCACTGCATACGTGCCGCAAGTGGTGGATAAGCTTCGCGTTATCCACCCTACGCCTGAAAGTTTAGAGTTTAACTGTAGGGTGGATGACGCTCTTTTCATCCACCGGTTTTGCGGTGGGTGTAAGGGCTGCTTGCTGGAGGTTTGCGCCACGCGGCAGCGTTACAAAGTCGTAGGATAGGTCGAGCAAAGCGAAACCCACCCTGACCATGCAACTTGGATCGCGCAGTGCGATGCCTAGGCGACTTGCCTGTTGCATGACAACGTAATATGGTTGCCGACAAGGAGTGGCACAGTGCCATCCAGCTAAATTTAGCCAAGGAACAGCTACCCCTCTCATCCTTCCCCATTAGACAGCCAGCGGCACTATGCACGCTAAGGTTCTCTACATTTCTTATTAAAAAATATAAGGACATATATATGAAAGAAAAAATAACAGAAAACAAAATCATGCAAGCCCTTGACTGGGCCTACGATAAAGCCGTGAACGGTGTGCCAGGACTTGACTCCGCTAGCGAACTTGCCAGTGACTACATGAAGCAAAATGGCTCACGCCGGGATCAGGCCAACTCGCTCATCAGGTGGCAGAACACAAAAGCAGGGACTTCCGGCTTTTTAACTGGACTAGGCGGCCTAATAACCATGCCCGTCATGATCCCCGCAAATATAACAAGCGTCATGTACGTCCAGATACGCATGATATCCGCAATAGCACACATGGGCGGACACAACCTCAATGACGACAGAGTCAAATCTTTGGTCTATGCATGCCTCACTGGCAATGCAGCAAAAGACATACTGAAAGATGTAGGAATTGTAGTGGGTAGAAAGCTTACGGAAAGCGCAATAAAAAACATCAGCGGTAAAACTATAACAGCCATAAACCAACGCGTTGGCTTCCGCCTTCTCACAAAATTCGGTGAAAAGGGCGTTATCAATCTAGGAAAGGCCGTGCCCCTTCTTGGTGGCATCGTAGGCGCCACGTTCGACTCGGTCGCCACTAACACTATTGGCAACATAGCTAGGGACACATTCATACTTGAAGTCGAACCAGCATAAATCCAACAGAACATCAGCCATCGACCGCCGAGCATTACATGGATAGAGCACTAGCAAAAAAGCTGATACTGCAGATAGGTTCAGAATACGGTTATCAGACGGAAGGAAAAGAGACGGACTCCTCCATTTACATATACTTTGATCGATCCAAGCATGGGATAGCCTTCAAAGTAAAAAATTCTAATCACCCGAGGGCTGCAGAAGAGGGCTGGCTTCAGGTTCATCATTTTGAGGGCGATCCAGAAGAATGGGGGCCAGCGCTCCACTCCATTAGAACCATGGGAGATGTTGTCGCCTTCTGCCAAACACTTATTACATTTAACCAAATAAAATCAAAACGCAAAGAGTAGTCAAAGCAAGCACCTCCAAAGCAAGAGCGACGTGATCAGTGGAGGCAGGGTCATAGATGATGATACCTCCTACGAATCAATGACTCCGCCCCTATTAATTCGGGCTACTCGCTGGATATTTGCGCCACGTGATAGCCTTACAGAATCGTAGGATGGGTAGAGCAAAGCGAAACCCATCAGCCAGTCCTGGGTTTCGCTTTGCTCTACCCAGGCTACTCGCTTTAAAACGACATACCAATCATGCAATTATCGGCAATACACGATGTAAATTCATTGCACCCACCATTTGGAAAATGCACTCGGAGAAAATCACCATTCGCTTCAAATCTCAGACCCGCAAGCACCATATCTAATCTCTCCACAATGATCTCTTTTGGAGGATTAACCTTCAACAGTAGATGAATTTTTCTTGCCTTTTCACGAATGGTGATTGAATTGGCTTTAACCTCAACGTCCCATGATCTTGTAGCCGCCTTCCATTCGTTATCTTCGATAGATAGCGTCACTTGACCATTAGAATCAGTAAAAAGGCCAGAAAACCTAAATGGTTCGCCGGGATATTCGGGTGGCTCGATACTGAACAAAGGATGCCCTGCCACCGCTATTGGAGTTGGGCAGTTCCGCAACAGTACACCGCCAAATTGCAGAGAGGGATGATCATCAACAATGTCGAAGAACTCTCTAGAATAGCCTTGCTGTAAGCACTTTGGATTTCGCATTGCTAATTTCACTCTTGCCTTTGACCACATACCTGTAGTGATCTTTGCGTGACATTGCGGGCACAAAAGCGCAATAGCGTCTGGATCGTGTTTGCGAGCATCCTTGAACTCTGGATCTACATGCTCATACTGAACTATACCTAGACCACAGATAACACAACCAAATCCACATTTTTGGCGCACAAGGCGCTTCACATCAGATGAGATATCTCTGCTAAGCCCAAATGCGTTATAGGTCAAAGTGGAGCCTCCAAATTCGCATAGCATCTAACGCCCCAATCAATTGCGCATTGCACCGTAACCAAAGCGTTTAAAAAATTTCAAACCGCAACTGCGAAGGTTGACTGCGTCAATTGCATTGGATTGTTATAGCGTTTTATTCCCATAACACTTTACATGCTATGGATGGTATTTCTGCATTTAAGTCATCGAAACATCGCCTTAACTGGCGATACGAATCGGGAAAAGCAATTTTAAATGCCTCAGTTCCCTTGAAGTGAATCTCCTCGGGCAGAACAACTAAACCTGTAATCGAGTCCCAAAACCCATCCCAGTTTTGTCCATAAAAATCGGGGAAGCCAAGTTTCTTCGCAAGGTGAATATGAAGCTGTTTTTCAGATTCAATAACATCTAATTCAATTTGCATAAGACCTCTTTAATATCGATGGACTCCAGAGCGCTATAACGCCCACATAAAAGGCCGACTGGAGCGCAGCGCAAGGAGGTCCAGCGGAACGTAGTGGAGCGATTTTGATGTGTTTGTTAGGCATTTATGATGCGAAAGATGAAGCCAACTTAACACCAAGAACACCCATTACAGTGCCAGCCATTCGATCAACCCATTTCTTGTAGGCAAGATACCCCTCTCGCCACTTTTTCGCTGACAAAGTGAGTGCGACGATGACATACCAACCAGCCTCAATAAAAAATACACACACCAAAACCGCTAGCATAAATTGAACAGAGACAGCGCTAGGCATTAAAGCAGCAAATACGCTTGCATAGACAATAGCTGTTTTTGGGTTGCTAACTTGAGTGGTGAAACCAAGGCCAAAGTATTTATGTCGATGATATTTTTCTGCAACATCGACAGGTGCCTTTTCAGGAAGGGAATGTGTTGCCCCTTGCCAGATACGGAAACCCAAATAAATCAGATAGACTCCACCAAGTATCTTTAACACGATATAAAGTACAGGAATCGCTGAAAAGAGAGCACTAAGCCCCAATAGGGCTGCAATAGCAAAAATTGTTGCGCCAATTCCCATTCCTAAGGCTGTGTTTAATCCCGCTCGTCGACCGTGAGCTATAGAAGTCTGAGCCACAATTAGGAAACTTGGGCCAGGGCTCATTGCGCCGATAGCAAGGGCGATGGCAATTCCAATCAGTGCTGTTAATTCATGCATCTCTGCACTCCTGTGATTTATGCCTAACGTTTGGTTAAGGGGCGGGCTTTAGCCCGTCCCAGTGAGCGCAGCGAACGGTTTGAACCAATTGTTATATGCGTATCACTGCGCTTCATTGATGTAAATTTTGTGCTCTGTGCCTTTGTTGTCAATGGCAAGCATGTATTTACTTTTACCTGCCGGCCAGACAAACGATAAAGAACATAGATTTTCCAGATTGACACTATGGGATGCACAATGTTTCTTTAGGTTGTCACCCCAATAACCAATTGATTTTTTTATTCTATCTGACTCAAGCTGAGCGGGCCTGAACTCCCTTGTAAGCCAGTTGATTTCAATGTCGTAGCCTTTCTTGTGAATTCTCCCAATTTCGTCGGCAACGAAATCATGGTCGACATAGTTCATTGAGCTTACAAAGCTGTGCCCAAAATTGTGAATTGCTGATTTTATGTTTTTGTACTTCATGTCTAGATCAGCATATAACGTTTGGTTAAGGGGCGGGCTTTAGCCCGTCCCAGCGAGCGATTTGAACCAGTTGTTATGTTTTCTTGCGCTATGCATCATTAAATACTTTAAATGCAATCAGGCGCCTATCTGCAGCATTAAACCTAAGGATGGTCTGAAATAGCCCGACATTTCCGGCCGACTTCGACCTCTGCCGATTTTGAACGCACCGACCAGTCAAAACCGGTCAGGTTGTCCGCTCAGCGCTTCGTTTTTGGCCGTCACGAGCACGTATGTATCTCCCGGTGCAACTCATGCACTCGACCGTGCAGCTTTCCCTCATATTCCCGCCACGTTATGCCGTCCACACCCGCCGCAGCATCCCGCTTGAGTGCATAAAAGCTCTCTACCAGTAGCCACGCCGTCAACCCGCGTGGCGCAATTCACCTACACCGCATAGCCCAGCACACGCGGCAGCCACAGGGCGATTTCGGGGAAGATCGCCACCAGAATCAGCGCGCTGAACATCACCACGACGAACAGCGCCGCCCAGCCGATGGTTTGCTCCAGGCGGATCTTGGCGACTTCTGCCGTGACCATCAGATTGATCGCCACCGGCGGGGTGAACTGGCCGATGGCAATGTTCATCGCCAGCAGGATGCCGAACCACACCGGGTTCCAGCCGAAATGCTGCATCACCGGAATCAGGATCGGCATAAGGATCAGGTAGATGGAGATGGCATCGAGCAGCATGCCGGCCAGCAGCACAGCGAGCATTACCAGCGCCAGCAGCACCCAGCCGTTGTCCGACAGCGAGATCAGCCATTCGGCCAGATGGCGGAAGGTGCCGAGCATCGTTCCCGCCCAGGCGAAGATGCCGGCCAGGGCGATGATCAGCATGACCACACCGGAGATCACCGCCGCCTCGCCGCACAGGCGCCAGAGGCTGCGCCAGTCCAGCTCACGGGTCAGCCACAGGCCTACCGCCACGCCGTAAGCCACGCCGACCACGGCAGCTTCGGTCGGTGTGAACAGGCCACTGCGCAGGCCGCCGAGGATCAGCACCGGGGCGAACAGCGCGGGCAGCGCTTGCTTGAAGCTCTCGCCGATGGCCGGGCGCTCGCCCTCTTCCGGGCTCTCCCACCCATAGCGGCGCGACAGCAGCCAGGCCGGTAGCAACAGCACCAGACCGGCAATGATGCCGGGGAACAAACCGGCGGCGAACAGCGCGCGCAGATCCACACCCGGCACCACGATGGAGTAGAGAATCAGCGCAATCGATGGCGGAATCAGAATCGCGGTCGAAGCCGACGCGGCAATCAGCGTGGCGGAGAACGGCTTGGGATAACCGGCCTTGGTCATGCTCGGCAGCATCACCATGGCCACGGCGGCGGCATCTGCCGGGCCGGAACCGCTCATGCCGCCCATGATCAGGCACACCAGCACCGCCACCAGAGCCAGGCCACCATGCCGTGGGCCGATCAGCGCCTGGGCGAAACGCACCAATCTCAGCGCCACACCGGCTTTCTCGAACACCAGGCCGGTGAGGATGAACAGCGGAATGGCGATCAGCGGGTACTTGGCCACGCCGTTGTAGGTGTTGGTGCCGAGCGTGGCGAGCATGTCCGGCGACAGACCGGCGATGATGCCGATGGCGCCAGACAGACCAAGGGCGAACGCCACCGGCACGCCGAGCGCCAGCAGCACGATAAAGCTGAGGATCAGCCACAGATCAGGGCTCATCGCTGATCCTCCCGCGCAGGCGATCGACGGTCATCTGGGTCAGGCGCACGAACACCAGCAGCGCCAGGATCGGCAGCCAGATCACGTACCACCAGTTGGGTAGGCCAAGGCCGGGCGATTCGGAATCCCACTGAAATTCCTCCCAGGCGAACTGCCCGCCGTACCAGCACACCAGCCCCAGCACCAGCACACCGGCCAGCCACTGCAGCAGGATCAGCGGCGTGCGCAGGCGCGGGAACATACGCTCCAGCAGGCCGATACGCATATGCCGGTTGCTGCGCATGGCCACCGAGGCACCGGCAAAGGTGAGGATGACCAGCAGGAACACCGAGATTTCCTCGGTGAAGGCGAAAGAAGCATCGGTGAAATAACGCACCACCACGTTGGCCAGGCTGATCAGGCTGATGATCACCAGGGCCAGGGTGGCGAGCACGCGCTCCAGCGGCGCGTCGACTTGCTTGCTCATAAGAACCTCAATAGCCGGGGCTATCCTCGCCCCGGCTAGGCAACACGATCGCGAATGAATGCGCTCCTACAACGTCCGGTTAGGAGCATCCATATGCCCTGACGAATCAGGGCTGGGCTACGGCCTTGCGCGCGGCGTCCATCAGGGCGTCGCCGATGCGCGGTGCCCACTTCTGCTGCACGCTGGCCGTGGCCTCGACGAATGCGGCGCGCTCGGCGTCGCTCAGTTCGATCACTTCCACGCCGCGCTCACGCACGTCGGCCAGGCGCTTGGCCTGCGCACCGCGCGACAGTTCGATCTCCCACTTGCCCGCGTCGATGGCAGCCTGACTGAGCAGCGCGCGATCTTCTTCGGGCAGGGACTTCCACACGCGCTGGTTGACGGCAAATACCAGCGGATCGGCCATGTAGTCCCACAGGGTCAGGTACTTCTGCCCCACCTGATCGGCACGCGCCACGTCGAACACCGACAGCGGGTTTTCCTGACCATCCACGGCGCCGGTGGTCAGCGCCGGTTTGGCGTCGGCCCAGCTCATTTGCGTGGGGTTGGCGCCGAGGGCGGTGAAGGTGTCCTGAAACAGCGGCGAGCCAACCACGCGAATCTTCAGGCCGACCAGATCGGCTGGGCTGCGCACCGGCTTGACCGAGTTGGACAATTGCCGAAAGCCGTTCTCGCCCCAGGCCAGCGGGACGATGCCGCGTTGCTCGATGGCAGCGAAGGCCAGCTTGCCCGCTTCCCCCTGGGTGATGGCGTCGAGGTCGGCGTCGTTCTTCATCAAAAATGGCAGGGAGAACAGGTTGAGTTCCGGCACCTGCGGCGACCAGTTGATGGTCGAGCCCACGGCCATGTCGATCAGCCCCGAGCGCATGGCGGAAAACTCCTTGGTCTGGTCACCGGCGACCAGTTGCGCGTTGGGGTACACGCGCAGGGTGATGCGCCCTTGCGAGCGTTCGTTGACCAGTTCGGCCCACTTTTGCGCGGCCTGGCCCCAGGGGAAGGCGTCCGAAAGGACGGTGGAGACGGAGTATTCACGCGCCTGCGCGGCGGCGCACAGGGCAGTCAGCGCAGCGCCAGCGGCGAGCGCGCAGAAGAGTCGCTTGAGTTTCATCGGGGGCGTCCTTGTGTGGATCTTGGTGTTGTCGTTGTGGCACCGGCGCGGCGGTGCGGATCCAGCGGCGAGCGGTTGGCTCGCCTGGCACGCCAGGTCGGCATGCGGGTGGGACACGGCAAGTGTCGGTGTCACGCCTGCCGGGCAAGCCTTGTGGGCGACCAGCAAACGCCAGTTGGCAAGCTGGCCGCCCAACTATTCCAGATGCGTGCGGCGAATACCATGGTCTGGATGCACGCCGCTCTCCCCCATCGGTCACAGAGGTCTATAGTAGCGGCCTACTTTCCACCCACCCAAGGATGACTCATGAGCAAAATTCACAACGTCGCCGTGCTGGTCGGTAGCCTGCGCAAGGCCTCCATCAACCGCAAACTGGCACTTGCGCTGGCCGAGCTGGCACCGGCCTCGCTGAACCTGGAAATCGTCGAGATCGGCGACCTGCCGCTATACAACGAAGACGCCGATGGTGACAGCGCACCGGCCAGCTATGCGCCATTCCGCGACAAGCTCAAGGCCGCCGACGCCGTGCTATTCATCACCCCGGAGTACAACCGCTCGATCCCCGGCGCCCTGAAAAACGCCATCGACGTCGGCTCGCGCCCTTACGGCCAGAGCGGTTTCAGCGGCAAACCCGGCGCACTATTGAGCAGCTCGCCGGGTGCCGTCGGCGGCTTCGGCGCCAACCATCACCTGCGTCAGTGCCTGGTATTCCTCGACGTCTACATGCTGCAGCAACCGGAAGCCTACCTCGGCGGCGCCGGCAACTTCTTCGATGAAAACGGCGTGCTCAGCGACAGCATCAAGCCGTTCCTGCAGAAGTTCATCGATGCTTACGCAGCCTGGGTCGCCAAGCACGTCGGCTAAGCCAACGCTCGGCACCGCTCAGCGCCAGAGCGGTGCCGATGGCGTGCGCCCTGCGGCGCAGCGCCTATGGAGCGAAACGCTGGATTGGTTCGAACGGCATATGACCGAGCGAGCAGCGGCCTGATGTTTTTCGCGCGCACAAAAAAGAAAACCCCGCGTTAGCGGGGTTCTGCAGACTGTGCCCTGACATCCTTGATCTGCTCACCGTCCTGGTGGCTGTCCTGTGTGTCCTTTTTCGTCGATGCGCTTCCTGCGCTGAATCCATGGACGGCAGAGTACGCCCGTCCGGCATGGCTCGAAAGCGGCGATCATCGCGACAACTTGTAAGCAATGGCTTACATCGCGCCGAACCACGACGCCTTCACCTTTGCAGCATGACGCAGTGCTCACAACGCGCTAGCACGGAGATAAACAGGCTATCGGCGTTTGTGCAGAGAACGCAGTTTGTAGCGCTCACCGGGATGGATCAGACGCGCGTAACTGATCAGGTGATCATCGGACCAAGTGCGCCGAATCACGCTCAGGCAGGCCATGCTCGGGTCGATCTGCAGGTGTGCAGCAGTATCGCCATCCACCAGCACCGCCTCGACCACATGCTCGACATCCGACATCGGGCAGCTCGCCACCAGCACTTCGTTGGGCGTCTGCTGGCTGAAGTCAGTCTGCAGGTAATCCGGCACCCAACGCGGGTTGACGAAGCGATCCTCCAACTGGATCGGCAGATCGTCCTGCAGGTGCACCAGCACGCTGTGGAACACCTCGGTGCCCAGACGCACGCCCAGGCGCAGGGCGACCTCGTCGTCGGCAGCGATGGCTTCGCAGCGCAGCACACGGTTGGCGTAGGCGTGGCCGCGCCCGCGTACTTCGCTGGCGATGTTCATGACCTCATGCAGCGGCGATTCGGCCTTGCGGTCGGTGACGAAGGTGCCCAAGCCAGCCTGGCGCACCAGATAGCCCTTCTGCACCAGATTCTGGATCGCCTTGTTGGCGGTCATGCGGCTGACGGAGAAATCACGTGCGAGCTGTTCTTCCGGCGGGATCTGGTGATGAACCGGAAACGCACCGTTCTGAATGCGCTCCAGCAAAAATGCCTCGATGGCTTTGTAGCGCGGGGTGCTGCTCACGAAAACTCCTTGGAAAAACCGGCTGCGCGGATGATAGCGTCCACCGCTGCAACTGGCAGTAGAAGCGTAGCCCGGATGCAATCCGGGGGCGCGCAACGGCAGCCCCAGGATCGTATCCAGGCGACGTCGATCAGCCGACCGAAGGCAGCATCCCAGCGGGCAGCAGCGGCGTCAGCACGCGCTCGGCGAGCAGTGCGTTGGCGTCGGCGATGTCCGGGGCGAAGAAGCGATCCTCGACGTAGTACGGCACCTTGGCGCGCAGTGTCTGACGCGCCTGCTCCAGCGCTGGGGTACTTTTCAGCCCTTCGCGGAAGTCCAGGCCCTGGCAGGCGCCGAGCCACTCCACGGCGAGCACCCCACGGGTGTTCTCGGCCATGTCCCACAGGCGTTTGCCGGCGTTGGGCGCCATCGATACGTGGTCTTCCTGGTTGGCCGAGGTGGGCAGGCTGTCGACGCTGTGCGGATGAGCCAGGGCCTTGTTGTCGCTGGCCAGCGCCGCCGCCGTGACCTGGGCGATCATGAAGCCGGAATTAACGCCGCCATTGGCCACCAAAAACGGCGGCAGTTGCGACATGTGCTTGTCCATCATCAGCGAAATCCGCCGTTCGGACAGCGAGCCGATCTCGGCGATGGCCAGGGCGATGTTGTCGGCGGCCATGGCGACAGGTTCTGCATGGAAGTTGCCCCCGGAAATCACCTCACCTTCGGCGGCGAATACCAGTGGGTTGTCCGATACCGCGTTGGCCTCGACGCCGAGCACTTCGGCGGCCTGACGCAGTTGGGTCAGGCAGGCGCCCATGACCTGCGGCTGGCAGCGCAGGGAATACGGATCCTGCACCTTGTCGCAGGCGGCGTGTGAGCGGCCGATCTCGCTGCTGTCGCCGAGCAGGTGACGGAAGGCGGCTGCCGCGTCGATCTGCCCGCGCTGACCACGCGCGGCATGGATGCGTGCATCGAAGGGCGAGCGCGAACCGAGCAGCGCCTCGACGCTGAGCGCACCACAGACGCTGGCGGCGGCGTACAGGTCTTCACCTTCGAACAGGCCGCGCAGCGCGTAGGCGGTGGACACCTGGGTGCCGTTGAGCAGGGCCAGGCCCTCCTTGGCCGCCAGGGTCATGGGTTGCAGACCGGCGATGGCCAGTGCCTCAGTGGCCGGCAGCCATTGGCCCTTATGCCGCGCCTGGCTTTCGCCGAGCAGCACCAGCGACATATGCGCCAGCGGCGCCAGGTCGCCGGAGGCGCCGACCGAGCCTTTCAGCGGAATGTGCGGGTAGACCTCGGCATTGACCAGGGCGATCAGCGCCTCGATTACTTGCCGACGGATACCGGAGAAGCCGCGCGCCAGGCTGTTGATCTTCAGCAGCATGATCAGCCGCACCATGGCATCGCTCAGCGGCTCGCCGATACCGGCAGCGTGCGACAGCACCAACGAGCGTTGCAGTTTTTCCAGGTCATGGCTGGCGATACGGGTCGAGGCCAGCAGGCCAAACCCGGTGTTGATGCCGTAGGCGGTGCGGCCCTCGGCGATGATCTGGTTGACGCAGGCGACGCTGGCGTCGATGGCCGCATGGGCGCTGGCGTCCAGGGTTAGGTGCACGGGGGCCTGGTAGGCGGCGCGCAGGTCGGCCAGGGTTAGCTGGCCGGGTTTCAGGTTCAGGGTGGTCATGTTCTGTTCTTCCACGGAGTGAGTTCGCGCCTGGCGAGCCAGAGCCGAATAATGGCTGAAGTCGCGATACGTGCAGTGATTGAAGCGCCGCCCCATCGGGTCGGCGTCGAACTTGTCTTAACCGATCATCGGCAGGTTCAACCCCTGCTCGCGGGCGCAATCAATGGCGATCTGGTAACCGGCATCGGCGTGACGCATCACCCCGGTGCCGGGGTCGTTGGTCAGCACGCGGGCGATACGCGCGGCGGCTTCGTCGGTGCCATCACAGACGATGACCATGCCTGAGTGTTGGGAGAAGCCCATGCCCACGCCGCCACCATGGTGCAGCGACACCCAGGTGGCGCCGCTGGCGGTGTTGAGCAGGGCGTTGAGCAGCGGCCAGTCGGACACGGCATCGGAGCCATCCTGCATCGCTTCGGTCTCGCGGTTGGGGCTGGACACCGAGCCGCTGTCGAGGTGGTCGCGGCCGATGACGATGGGCGCACTCAATTCGCCCGAGCGCACCATTTCGTTGAACGCCAGACCGAGCTTGGCGCGCTGGCCCAGGCCGACCCAGCAGATACGCGCGGGCAGGCCCTGGAAGGCGATACGCTCGCGGGCCATGTCCAGCCAGCGGTGCAAATGGGCGTCGTCCGCGATCAGCTCCTTGACCTTGGCGTCGGTCTTGTAGATGTCCTCGGGGTTGCCAGACAGCGCCGCCCAGCGGAACGGGCCGATGCCACGGCAGAACAGCGGGCGAATATATGCGGGCACGAAGCCGGGGAAGTCGAAGGCGTTGGCCACGCCCTCTTCTTTCGCCATCTGGCGGATGTTGTTGCCGTAGTCGAAGGTCGGCACGCCCATCTTCTGGAAGTCGAGCATGGCCTGCACATGCACGGCCATGGACTGTTTGGCGGCCTTGACCACTGCTTGCGGATCGGTGGCGGCGCGATCTTTGTATTCGGCCCAGCTCCAGCCAATTGGCAGGTAGCCGTTGAGTGGGTCGTGAGCGCTGGTCTGGTCGGTGACCATGTCCGGGCGCACGCCACGACGTACCAGCTCCGGCAGAATCTCAGCGACATTGCCCAGCAGGGCGACGGAGATGGCCTTGCCTTCTGCGGTGTACTTGGCGATGCGCGCCAGGGCGTCGTCCAGATCGGTGGCCTGCTCATCGACGTAGCGGCTGCGCAGGCGGAAATCGATGCTGCTCTGCTGGCATTCAATGTTCAGCGAGCAGGCGCCAGCCAGGGTGGCAGCCAGCGGCTGGGCGCCGCCCATGCCGCCTAGGCCTGCGGTGAGCACCCAGCGGCCCTTGAGGTTGCCCGCGTAGTGCTGGCGACCGGCCTCGACGAAGGTTTCATAGGTGCCCTGGACGATGCCCTGGCTGCCAATGTAGATCCAGCTACCGGCGGTCATCTGGCCGTACATGGCCAGGCCCTTGGCATCCAGTTCGTTGAAGTGCTCCCAACTCGCCCAGTGCGGCACCAGGTTGGAGTTGGCGATCAGCACGCGCGGCGCGTTGCTATGGGTCTTGAACACGCCGACCGGCTTGCCGGACTGCACCAGCAGGGTCTCGTCGTCATTGAGCTTGGTCAGGCTCTCGACGATCTTGTCATAGCACTCCCAGTTGCGCGCGGCGCGGCCGATGCCGCCGTACACCACCAGCTCCTTGGGGTTCTCGGCCACGTCCGGGTCGAGGTTGTTCATCAGCATGCGCAGCGGCGCTTCGGTCAGCCAGCTCTTGGCGGTCAGCGTATTGCCGCGCGGGGCGCGGATTTCGGTGTCGCGGAACTTGGTCATGTTGCGGGCTCCTGTGGGAACGGGTCGAGGTGGGCGGTCAGAGCCAGCCCAGAAGTTGTGCGAGGCAGGCCAGAGGGATGACGCGAGACTCAGCGCACATGGCTGATGATTCCGCCGAAGACGCGCTGACGCAGGCGCCCGGCCTGCACCGCGTAGGCCAGCTCAGCCGGTTGCTGGATGTCCCACAGGCACAAATCGGCGGGAGCGCCGACGGCAATGCGGCCCAGCTCGGGCAAGCCAAGGGCACGGGCGCCATGGGCGGTCATACCGGCCAGGGCTTCACGCGGGGTCAGGCGAAACAACGTGCAGGCCAGATTGGCCATCAGCGTCGGCATACAGATCGGCGAAGTGCCGGGGTTGGCGTCGCTGGCCACAGCCATCGGCACGCCGTATTGGCGCAGCAACTCGATAGGCGGTAATTGGGTTTCGCGCAGCACATGGAAGGCGCCTGGCAACAGCACAGCCACGCTGCCCGCCTCAGCCATGGCGCGAACACCGGCTTCGTCCAGGTATTCGATATGGTCGGCCGACAGCGCGCCGTAACGCGCGGCCAAGGCGCTGCCACCCAGGTTGGACAACTGTTCGGCATGGGCCTTGATTGCCAGGCCATTGGCCTGGGCGGCCTGATAAACGCGCTCGCACTGCGCCGGGGAAAAGGCGATGCCTTCGCAGAACACATCCACCGCATCGGCCAGCCTCTCGGCTGCCGCTGCCGGGATCATTTCGTCGCAGACCAGGCTCACGTAGTCATCGCTGCGCCCGGCGTATTCAGGCGGCAAAGCATGGGCGCCCAGCAGCGTAGTTCGCACGCGCACGGGGCGCAGCTCGCCCAGGCGGCGGGCCACGCGCAGCATCTTCAGCTCAGCCTCGACGCTCAGACCATAACCAGACTTGATCTCCACCGTGGTCACGCCATCGGCCAGCAGCGCATCGAGGCGCGGCAGACTGGCGGCGATCAGTTCATCTTCGCTGGCAGCACGGGTAGCCCGCACGCTGCTGAGGATACCGCCACCGGCACGGGCAATTTGCTCGTAACTCACACCTTCCAGGCGCTGCTCGAACTCAGCGGCGCGATTACCGGCATAGACCAGATGGGTATGGCAGTCGACCAGCCCCGGCGTCAGCACACCGCCGCGCCCGGCCTCGATGGCGCCCTGAGCCAACGCCTCATCGAAGGTACGCGACGGCCACAGGCCGACAATGCGCCCCCCTTCGACCAGCACGCTCATTACCTCGTCTAGCTGCGCCAGGCCATCGAAGACCTGCACATCGCGCCAGAGCTGTTTCGAGGTGGATTGCATCGGCATGGGACTCTCCCGGCTCAATTTGTATATACATTATGAGTGAAGCGGATGGACGTCAAGCGACATCTATCTGGATCGTCACTCTCGGATAAACCATGCATCACAGGAAATTCCTCAGCGCCTGCTATGGAGAGGGCATCTCAGGCGACGAAGGACTAGAACACAATGTATATACATTAAGAAGGCATCAGCCCACGGCCAGCCTCCCTACCTGTCGACAGGAACACCGACCCTGAATATAGAAAGATCAACGCCTTGTAGAGGGAATGCAAAGAAACATAAACCCCGGCGCGAAGGCCGGGGTTGGGGACACAGCGACAGCGCTCAGAACTGCGCAGCATCCAGCAGATAAAGCGACTCGCTACCGGCTTTGACCGATGCACTCAGCGAATGAATGCGCGGCAGCAGGCGGGCGAAGTAGAAACGCGCGGTGCCTAGCTTGCTGGCATAGAACTCATCCTGCCCTTCCTTGCCCTGCGCCGCACGCGCCATCAGTGCCCACATATAGGCATAGGCGGTGTAGCCGAAGGCCTGCAGGTACTCGACCGAAGCGGCGCCGATTTCGTTGGGATTGCCCTTGGCGCTATCAAGCACCCAGGCCGTCAAGCCATCGAGGCTTTCCACGGCAGCCGCCAGCGGCTGAGTGAACTCACTCAGCGAGGCATCAGCCGAGGCGACGAAAGCTTTGATCTCGTCGGCGAAGTGTTTGTAGTAGCTGCCACCACTGCCAACGATCTTGCGCCCCATCAAATCCAGCGACTGGATGCCGTTGGTACCTTCGTAGATCTGGGTGATACGGCAGTCGCGCACCAACTGCTCTTGGCCCCACTCGCGGATGAAACCGTGGCCGCCGAAAATCTGCTGGCCGTGCACGGTGGTTTCCAGCGCCATGTCGGTAAGGAAGGCCTTGGCCACCGGCGTCAGCAGTGCCACCAGTTCCTCGGCACGCTGCGCGGTGGCTTTGTCTTCGCTGTACTTGGCGGTATCGAGCTGCATCGCAACGTAGCTGGAGAAGGCGCGCCCCCCCTCGTTCAACGCCTTCATGGTCAGCAGCATGCGGCGCACATCCGGGTGCACGATGATCGGGTCGGCGGCTTTGTCCTTGGCCACTGGGCCGGTCGGCGCACGGCTCTGGATGCGCTCGCGGGCGTACTCGATGGCGTTCTGGTAGCTGCGCTCACCAAGTGACAAGCCCTGGATGCCAACGCCCAGGCGCTCGTAATTCATCATGGTGAACATCGCCGCCAGGCCCTTGTTGACCTCACCGATCAGGTAGCCGGTGGCGCCATCGAAGTTCATCACGCAGGTGGCCGAAGCCTTGATGCCCATTTTGTGCTCGATGGAGCCGCAGCCCAAGGCGTTCTTCTCGCCCAGCGAGCCGTCGGCATTGACCATGACCTTCGGCACCAGAAACAGCGAGATACCCTTGGGCCCTGCAGGCGCGTCGGGCAGTTTGGCCAGCACCAAGTGAATGATGTTCTCGGTCAGATCGTGTTCGCCGCCAGTAATGAAGATCTTGGTGCCACTGATCTTGTAACTGCCATCGGCCTGCGGCTCGGCCTTGGTGCGGATGATGCCTAAGTCAGTGCCGGCGTGCGGCTCAGTCAGGCACATGGAGCCAGCCCAGACGCCGGTATACATATTCGGCAGGTACTGCGCCTTCAAGTCTTCACTGGCGTGATTGAGGATCGACAGGCAGGCGCCAGAGGTCAGCATCGGGTACAGCCCAAAGGACAGGCTGGCCGAGTTGACCATTTCCTCGACCTGGGCGCCGATCACCTTGGGCATGCCCATACCGCCGAACTCCGGCGCGCCACCGACACCAACCCAGCCACCTTCGGCGTAGGTGCGGTAAGCCTCGGGGAAACCGGCTGGGGTTTTCACCACGCCGTTATCCCAGGAGCAGCCTTCTTCATCACCGCTGCGGTTCAGCGGCGCGATGCTGCCTGCGGTGACCTTGCCAGCCTCTTCCAGAATGGCGTTGGCGGTTTCTTCATCCACCACGTCGGCCAGGGCCGGCAACTCGGCCCAGAGCTTGGATACTTCGAAGACTTCATTGAGCACGAAGCGCATGTCGCGCAGGGGGGCTTTGTAATCGGCCATGACACATCCTCGGGGAAACGTACTGACGATAGGTCACCGAGTTTAGACCAACAACATTTCAGACACATAGGGTCGTGTTGTGACCAGTAATTCACACGAAGTCTGTAGGCGCCTGAAAAGCAAAGGCCCGCCAAATGACGGGCCTAACAAGCATGACCGCCGGTCAGAAGGCGAAGCAATCCTCCGCCAGTTGCATGGTGCTGGCACTGCCTGCACCGATAGCCAGGCGATGCGCCTCGGTGCGCGGCAGGATGCGCTGGAAGTAGAACGCGCAGGTAACCAGCTTGGCCTGATGGAAGCCATCGTCCTCGCCCGCCGTCACTTTCTCCTGAGCGACGACGGCCATACGCAGCCAGAAGTAAGCCAGCGTCACGTAGCCCGAGTACATCAGGTAATCGACGGATGCCGCACCGACTTCGTCCGGGTTTTGCATCGCAGCCATGCCGATCTGCTGGGTCAACTCGCCCCACTGCCTGTTCAACATCGCCAGTTGCGCCACCTGCGCGGCCAGTTGCGGATGCGCCGCTTGCGCTTCGCAGAACTTGTGCACCAGGCGGGTGAAGGCCATCAGCAGCTTGCCCTGACTGCCCAGCACCTTGCGCCCGAGCAGATCAAGCGCCTGAATGCCGTTGGTGCCCTCATAGATCGGCGCGATTCGGCAATCACGCACCAGTTGCTCCATGCCCCACTCCCGAATGTAACCATGCCCGCCGAACACCTGCATGCCATGGTTGGTGACCTCCAGCCCGGTTTCGGTCATAAAGGCCTTGCAGATCGGCGTGAGGAAGGCCAGCAGGTTCTCGGCGTCCTGGCGCGCTTCGGCCGTCTCGGCGTGGTGGGCGACATCAATCAGTTGCGCGGTGAAGTAGGCCAGCGCGCGATTACCTTCGTTGAAAGCCTTCATGGTCAGCAGCATGCGCCGTACATCCGGGTGCACGATGATCGGGTCAGCGGCTTTATCCGGCGCTTTCGGGCCAGTTAGCGAACGCATCTGCAGGCGTTCACGGGCATAGCGCAGCGCACCCTGATAGCTGGCTTCGCCCAGGCAGAGGCCCTGCATGCCGGTGCCCAGGCGTGCGTGGTTCATCATGGTGAACATACAGGCCAAGCCCTTGTTGGCTTCACCGATCAGGTAGCCGGTGGCGCCATCGAAATTGATCACACAGGTGGCCGATGCCTTGATGCCCATTTTGTGCTCGATGGAGCCGCAGCTCACTGCATTACGCGCCCCAACGCCCTCTCCCTGCGGCAGGAACTTGGGCACGATGAACAAGGAAATGCCCTTGGTACCGGCAGGCGCGTCGGGCAGTTTGGCCAGCACCAGATGCACGATGTTCTCGCTCATGTCGTGCTCACCGGCAGAAATAAAGATCTTCGTCCCGCTGAGCGCGTAGCTGCCATCGGCCTGCGGCACGGCGCGGGTCTTGATGATACCCAGATCAGTGCCACAGTGCGGCTCGGTCAGGCACATGGTGCCCGTCCAGCGACCTTCGGTAAGGCGAGTGAGGTAGGTCTGCTTCTGTTCTTCGCTGCCGTGGGTGTGGATCGCCGACATGGCGCCGTGAGTCAGCCCCGGATACATGGCCCAGGACTGGTTGGCCGAGGCGACCATTTCGCTGACGATCAGCCCGAGCGATTCGGGCAGCCCTTGACCACCGTAAAGCGGGTCGGCAGCCAACCCCATCCAGCCACCTTCGGCGTATTGAGCGAAGGCCTCCTTGAAGCCCTTGGGCGTGGTGACCACGCCGCCGTCGAAGTGACAGCCCTCTTCATCACCGCTGCGATTGAGCGGAGCCAGTACCTGTTCGCAGAACTTGGCGCCCTCCTCCAGAATCGCCGCCACCATATCGGGGCTCGCATCACTGGCGCCGAGAGCCTCGTAGTGAGCGGGGAAGGCAAACACATCATCAATCAGAAAGCGCATGTCGCGCAGCGGGGCCTTGTACTCGGGCATGGTCGTTCTCCGTTCGCTAGCGGTCAGGTTGCCCCACGCTACCGCTGCGAACGAACAGGCAACAATGATCGTTGGCCGCCTGAATGCGCCGCCATAAGTCGGCTCAGTCGCTGGCGACCTTCACCGCGCCCCGGCGGAGCCCCGCGCTGCGGATACAGTTGCGCCCGGCGGCTTTGGCGCTGTAGAGCGCCTTATCCGCAAGCTTGATGACCTCCTGCGGGCTGCGCTGCTCAGCCTGGCGCTGGGCCACGCCCATGCTCACGGTCACCGACACCTCGTTTGCGCCCCTGCCCCCGCGCCGCTGCTTACCCTCACGGTCATCCTGCGGGCGGCTCTGTTTGTCACGCAATTGCATATGGTAGTGCTCGATAGCCAAGCGCACCGCCTCCATATGCGGCAGGCAATGCTCCAGGCTCTTGCCTGGGAATAACAGAGTGAACTCCTCGCCACCATAGCGATAGGCCTTGCCGCCACCTCCAACCTTGCGCAACTGGCTGGCCACCAGGCGCAGCACCTGATCGCCAACATCATGGCCGTGGGTGTCGTTGAATTTCTTGAAATGGTCGACATCGACCATGGCAATCACGTAGTCGCGCCCCAGCCGCTGCAGGCGCTCGTTCAAGGCGCGCCTGCCAGGCAGCCCGGTGAGCTCGTCACGAAAAGCCATCTGATAAGCCTCGTGCGCCACGGCAGCAACCAGCATGAGCATCACCATGCTGCTCATCACCTGCAGAGCATTGGCCAGGATAAACACCTGCGGCAGCATCCAGAAAAGGCCGGCCAACCCGACCAATTGCGCGGCATGTAAAGGGCGCGGACGGCGTAGGTACTGCACCAGTAAAGCAACGAAGGCGAGCAAAAAAATCAGATAGACCAACTGCGCGAGCGTCATCCAAGCACCGTGCAACGACGGCCAGTGAATCTGCGCCAGCCATTCGGCAATACCTTGTGGGTAGCGACGCGCCAAGCTCGAAGCCACCGCACTGACCGCCAGCAGCACCAGGGCACGGGCGAAGAGATCCTGCGCCAGGTGCGAACGCTCTTCCCAGCAGCCATAGAGTGCGTAGAGCAAGGGCAGCAACAGGCAGATCAGATGGAAGACCAGCGCGGCATCTTCGCGCACTTGGCCGCTATCGCGGAAATGATCGACCTGGATATCCAACAGAAAGTAGCCGACATAAAGCACCAACAGCAGGAACACTTCACGCTGACGGCCATAGGTCAGGCAAAACGCGCCCCCCAGCAGCAACAACAGAGTCGGCAGTACATTGAACAGCGAGACGAAGAACTCGCTCAGTGCCGGCAGACGTGCAGCCACGACACCACCGAACAGAAACGGCAGCGATGAAAGGAAGTGACTGAGCCGCAGGCTGGCCAGGCGTTTCACAGCAGTATCCTGAGCAAAAGGTGAAGGCATTCTGCCTGCTTGGTCACAATAAAACAGCAACCGCTCTCCACATTCACTTCAATGACACCGCCAAATACGACGACGCCGCCCATAAGGGCGGCGTCGCGGTCAACCTGAGGGGCTTAGAAGCCCAGAGCGAAATGCTCCTCGTCCATCTCCATCAGGTTGTTGGCGCCCGACAGCATGGATTCGACATGCGTGCGGGTACGCGGCAGGATGCGCGCGAAGTAGAAGCGAGCGGTCTGCAACTTGGCCTTGTAGAACGCGGCATCGCCTTCACCGGCGGCCAGCTTCTCGGCAGCCAGGCGCGCCATGTCAGCCCAGAAGTAGGCCAGGCAGGCGTAGCCGGAGTACATCAGGTAATCCACCGAAGCGGCACCGACTTCCTCACGGTCCTTCATCGCCGCCATGCCGATCTTCATGGTGACGTCGCCCCACTCCTTGTTCAGCTTGGCCAGCGGCTCGACGAACTCTTTAACCGCGTCGTTGCCTTCGTTGGCCTGGCAGAACTTGTGCACGATCTTGGTGAAGTTCTTCAGCGCGCCACCCTGAGTCATCAGCACCTTGCGGCCCAGCAGGTCGAGCGCCTGAACGCCGGTGGTGCCTTCGTACATCATGGAGATGCGGCAATCACGCAGGTTCTGCTCCATGCCCCACTCGCTGATGAAGCCGTGACCACCGTAGATCTGCATGCCGTGGGAGGCGGACTCGAAGCCCACTTCAGTCATGAAGGCCTTGGCGATCGGCGTCAGGAACGCCAGCAGTTCGTCGGCAGCCTTCTTCTGCTCTTCATCCTGGCTGTACTTGACGATGTCCACCTGCTTGGCGGTGAAGTAAACCATGGCGCGGTTACCTTCGGCGAAGGCCTTCATGGTCAGCAGCATGCGGCGTACGTCAGGGTGCACGATGATCGGGTCAGCGGCTTTGTCCGGCGCTTTCGGGCCAGTCAGCGAACGCATCTGCAGACGCTCACGGGCGTACTTGATGCCCCCCTGGAAACCGACTTCGGCATGGGCCAGGCCTTGCAGCGCGGTACCCAGGCGAGCGGTGTTCATGAAGGTGAACATGCAGTTCAGGCCTTTGTTGGCCGGGCCGATCAGGTAACCGGTCGCACCGTCGAAGTTCATCACACAGGTGGCATTACCGTGAATGCCCATCTTGTGCTCGATGGAGCCACAGGACACGGCGTTGCGCTCGCCTACACCACCGTCGGCATTGGGCAGGAACTTCGGCACGATGAACAGGGAGATACCCTTGGTGCCAGCCGGAGCATCGGGCAGGCGGGCCAGAACGATATGGACGATGTTATCGGCCATGTCGTGCTCACCTGCGGAAATGAAAATCTTGGTGCCGCTGACTTTGTAACTGCCGTCGGCCTGCGGTTCCGCCTTGGTGCGTAGCATGCCCAGGTCGGTGCCGCAATGCGGTTCGGTCAGGCACATGGTGCCGGTCCACTCGCCGGACACCAGCTTGGTCAGGTAGGTGTGCTTCTGCTCGTCGGTGCCGTGCTCGCTCAGCGTGTTCATCGCACCGTGAGACAGGCCCGGATACATACCCCAGGACCAGTTGGCCGAGCCGACCATCTCACTGATAGCCAGGCCGAGGGATTCCGGCAGACCTTGACCGCCGTGATCGACGTCATGCGCCAGGCTCGGCCAGCCGCCTTCGACGAACTGCTGATAAGCCTCTTTGAAGCCGGTCGGCGTCTTCACGCCCGACTCGCTCCAGGTGCAGCCTTCGGTATCCCCCACACGGTTCAGCGGTGCCAGCACCTGCTCACAGAACTTGGCGCCTTCTTCGAGGATGGCGTCAACCATATCCGGGGTGGCGTCCTGACAACCTGGCAGGCTCTGGTAGTGAGCTTCATAGCCCAGCAGCTCGTCACGAACGAAACGAATGTCACGCAAGGGGGCCTTGTAGTCAGGCATAGCGAATAACCTCTGCGGTGGTGTCCTAAGTTGTCAGGTAACCGCACATGCGGTCTGTGCGGGCTCGATCCCGGCGGCCTGGTCACGGAGTCAGGAGCAGGCGATCAAACAGGCGTTTGAAACATACGTTTACGCCTATTCCTTGTCAAGCACCGACCAGCCGCACGTTCATGCGACCTGGTCGATAAGCGAGACAGGCTCCTGCAAATCACCCATTCGGCGGTATAGATCAAGATTAGGAGGGGGCGCGGCAGCCTGCTGGGCAGTGCTGTCAGCTCCTGATTGATCGGTCTCATCAGTTGCTGCCGACTCTTGGCTGCCTTGCTCATCGGCACGCACCTGCGCCAACTCAGCTCTGGCCTGCGCCGCTTGCGCCTGAGCCATCGCAGCCACGCTCAGGTCTTGCGCTGAAGGCTCGGCAGGCGCCAGGGCCGCGCGTCGGACGATTTCCATTTTCTGCAGCGTTGCCTCGGGATCACCCGGTATTGCACTGGCGTCGATTCCCACCTCTCCAGACACCGCATAACGCTGCCCATCGGGGCCGCGTTCGAAGCGATAAGTCGGTGAACCGGCATGCTGCCCACCCACGGCAGCGTGCGCTTGCTCGTGAGTCCGCACCTCACGGTCACGCTGAGCCAAATCAGAAATTTCGAGCGCTTCCTGGCGTAACTCCTGCTCGCTCTTGTCACTTGAAGACCGTTCGCCCTGCTCCTTGCGTGCAGAGGTCGAGGCATCGCGTGGCGCCTGCTGAGCCGGGCTAGCCGGAGCAAGGTCAGAGCGGATCAGATCAGGAGAAACGTCGGCAGAGAGAGGGCGGGCCGATGTAGAGACCGGAGTGGGAAGGACATAGGACGTGCCGGAACCGATCTGCATGCTGTGTCGCCTCCGCGCAAGAAGGCGTGGCCAAGCCGAGGCGCTAGGCCCTCGGCATTAGGCGCGGGTATCGATCAGAGTGCCCAAAACCTCGTCGGCGGTGTCGACGACACGGGCATTGGCACGGACTTCATTTTCACCGACACGTAGAGCAACCAGGCTTTCGGTGAGATCAGGACTATTGGCATCCGCATTTTGCGGCGTCGGGTTGACCTGATTTTGCGCAGTATTCAGGTTGCTCTGGTTGGTTTGCTGAGCCTGAGGCAGGCCGCTACCGGCAATATCAAAAGCGGCCTGATCGACACGCCGTTGCCCGGACTGGATGCCGCTCAGGCCTGAACTGAATGCACTGGGAGAGATTTGCATGTAACCGCCCTCTCGGGTTTAAAAGCCACTGCTGTCTATTGAAGCAGAAGCTGCCTAAAAAATGTACAGGCAAATCGCTATGCTCGGGTTACCGCTTATTACGATGCGAGCAAAGCATTGAGATCAAGGTAATCGGCGACCAGGGCAGGCGTGGCCTGTGCCAACCGTGGCACACGCCCCAAACAGGGTGCCGCCAAGCGCTCGGCGAGCGTGGCGAGGTTGTCATCAAGCCGCGAGGTCTGCGGATCGACCACGTTGGCGACCCAACCGGCCAGGCGCAATCCATCTCGGGCAATGGCTTCAGCAGTGAGCACGGCGTGGTTGATGCAGCCCAGACGCACCCCCACCACCAGAATCACCGGTAAATCCAGCGCCACGGGCAGGTCAGACAGCGTTTGCTGCCCACTCAGCGGCACGCGCCAGCCGCCTGCGCCTTCGACCAACGTAAAATCCGCCCGACGCGCCAAAACCGCACCGACGGCGGCCTGCAAGCAGGCCACGTCCAGCACTACACCCGCCTCACGCGCCGCCAGATGCGGGGCAATGGCCGGGGCGAAAGCCAGCGGATTGACCTCCTCATAGCGCAGCGCCAGTGAGCACTGACCAAGCAAAGCCAAGGCATCGTCATTGCGCACCCCCTCGCTCGTCAGGATGCAACCGGAGGCCACCGGCTTGGCCGCCGCCGTGCTCAACCCGGCGCGCCGTGCGGCGTGCAGCAGCGCGGCAGCGATGGTGGTCTTGCCGACTTCGGTATCAGTGCCCGTCACGAAATAGGCGTGAGGCATGTAAAGGTTCTCCTGGGGGGCGGTTCAGTGAGGCTTGCGCAATACGCCGTAAACCACCTGATAGGTGACCGGCAAGCCGTCTGCATCGCGATAACGCTCATAGGCCGCCAGCAGTGCGGCAATCCGCGCGCGGCTGGTCAGGCCATCGGGACGGCCAGGGTTGAGGTTGTGTGCGCCAATGTCCTTGAGCGAACGCGTCAGGCTGCGCAGATCAGGAAAGTGCAGCACCTGCGCCTCACGCTGCAGGCTCAGCACGCGCAGATCGCTGGCGGCGCACAGACGCTGGTAATCCTCGAAGTGACGAAAGCGATTGACGTGGACGAAGCCGTCGACCGTCTGCCAACTGTCGCGCAACTCCTGCAGCGTACCGACGCACAAGCTGGAAAACCCCAGCACACCGCCCGGCCTCAACACCCGCTGCGCCTCAGCCAGTACCCGCGCAAAGTCGCCACACCATTGCAGCGCCAGGCTGGAAAACAGCAAGTCGACGCAAGCGGCCTGCAGGGGCAACGCTTCGGCATCACCGGCGATGAAGTGCACCGCGCCGCCCAGCGAGCGCGCGTGTTGCAACATGCCTTCTGCGATATCCACAGCCAGCCCTTGACCATCAGCGAAACGCTCGCCAAGCAGACGGGTGAAATGCCCCGTGCCGCTGCCCAGATCAACCCAGCGCTGTGGCGCCAGTGCAGGCGGCAAGCGCATCAACAGTTGTGTGCCGACACGACGCTGCAACTCGGCCACGGCGTCGTAGCTGGCAGCCGCGCGGGAAAAGGATGCCGCGACCTGGCGTTTGTCAGGCAGGCCCGCGCACGACGCGTGCACCTCAGTCATGGCCAGCCCTGTGCATAAAATCGAGCATTGCGGCTGCCAGAGCGTGCGCCTGTTCGACCACCAGCGCATGGCTGCACGCTTGCACGACCTGAACCTCGCCACGCGCTAATAACCCGCGCAGTCCGTCGGCGGCTGCAGCAGGCACCAGCGCATCCTGCTCGGCCAGCAGGTGCAGTTGCGGCCCGGTATAAGTCGACAGTGCCTGGCGATTGTCCAACGCGGCCAATAATCGCAACCCCGCCAGGAGTTGCGCGGGCTCAGCCGCGAGCGGGTGCGCCTGTAACTGACGTGACAGCCCGCGCGTATCCTTCGCGCCCTGCGCACAGAGCATGGCAAAGCGCTTGCGCGTGGCATCGGGCTGTTGTTCACAGCTCTGATAGAACGCTTCGAACGTGACAGGCGACATCGCGCTCGGCCAATCGGGGCGGGCCACAAAGCAGGCATTACTGGCTAGGCTGATCAAGCCCCGACACTGCTCCCCTCGGCGCGCCGCCAAGGCGGTGGCGAGCATGCCACCGAGCGACCATCCGGCCAGCCAGCAATCGGTAGGCAAACGCACATCCAGCTCATCGAGCCAATCGCTGAGTGCACCGGAGGCCAGCCTTGGTAATACCGGCGTGTGCACCTGCACGGCGCCCCCCAGGGTTTCTGCCAAGGCTTGCAGCACGACACCATCGAGGCCCCAGCCGGGCAACAGGATCAGCCGCTCAACCATCGCCACGTACCTGGGGCCAGCAATCGGCGAGGGCATGGAGTAACTGTTCGAGTTGCGCATCGCTGTGCGCGGCGGACAGGGTCACGCGCAGGCGCGCACTGCCAGCCGGCACAGTCGGCGGACGGATGGCGCCAACCAGCAGGCCGCGCTCGCGCAAAAGTGCGGACAATTTCAGCGCGCGGGCGCTGTCGCCAATCAGAATCGGCTGAATCGGCGTGAAGCTGTCCATCAGGCTCAGGCCGATCTCGTCGGCGCCAGCGCGAAAACGCGCGACCAGCCGCGCCAGATGCTCGCGGCGCCAGCCTTCGCTGCGCAACAATTCCAGGCTTTTCAGAGTGGCGCAGGCCACTGCCGGGGGCTGACTGGTGGTGTAGATGTAGGGGCGGGCGAACTGAATCAGGGTTTCGATCAATTCATCACTGCCTGCGACAAAGGCACCGGCAGTGCCGAAGCCCTTACCTAGCGTGCCAACCAATACCTGCACAGCGTCCAGGCCCAGGCCGAAATGCTCGACGATGCCGCCGCCGTTGGCGCCCAGCGTGCCGAAACCATGGGCATCGTCGACCATCACCCAGGCTTTGCGCTTGCGCGCCTCGGTGCACAGGGTCGGCAGGTCGGCAACGTCACCGTCCATACTGAACACGCCGTCGGTGACCACTAGACAATCGCCCTGCGACTTGTCCAGACGCTTGCCGAGGCTGTCGCCATCGTTGTGCAAGTAACGCGAGAAGCGTGCGCCACTGAGCAACCCGGCATCCAGCAGCGAAGCGTGGTTAAGACGATCCTGCAGCACGCTGTCGCCCTGCCCGACCAGCGCCGTGACCGCCGCCAGATTGGCCATGTAACCAGTGGAAAACAGCAGCGCACGCGGGCGCCCGGTGAACGCGGCGAGGGCTTCTTCCAGTTCGTGGTGCGGCGTACTGTGGCCGACCACCAGGTGCGAGGCGCCACCGCCGACGCCCCATTTTTCCGCGCCCTGCTGCATGGCACGGATCACTTCGGGGTGATTGGCCAAGCCGAGGTAGTCGTTGGAGCAGAAATTCACCAGCATCTGCCCGTCGACCTGCACCTGCGGGCCCTGCGGCGCCTGCAGCAGCGGACGCTGGCGATAGAGACTGGCGGCACGGCGCTCGGCCAGACGGGAAGCAAGATCGAAAGACATCGACGGCACCGGGAAACGGTGGATAAGCGCAAGCGGGTTATCCAGCCTACGCCTCACATCGAGCGGCGTAGGCTGGATGACGCTTCATCCATCCACCAAGGGATATCAAGCCGAAGCGGCGTTATAGAACAGCTTGGAATCGCGCTGCTCGACCAGCGCCTGCTCGATGGCCGCCTGATGCACCTCGTCGGCGTGTTCTTCGCGCTCTTCCGGCTTGATGCCGAGACGCTTGAACAGGGCCATGTCCTTGTCCGCCTGCGGGTTAGCGGTGGTCAGCAGCTTCTCGCCATAGAAGATCGAGTTGGCGCCGGCCATAAAGGCCAGGGCCTGCATCTGCTCGTTCATCGCCTCACGGCCAGCGGACAGGCGCACGTGGGATTTCGGCATCATGATGCGCGCCACCGCCAGAGTGCGGATGAAGTCGAACGGGTCGACGTCCTTTTCCTCGGCCAGCGGCGTGCCCTTGACCTTGACCAGCATGTTGATCGGCACCGACTCCGGGTGCTCGGGCAGGTTGGCCAGTTGGATCAGCAGCCCGGCGCGGTCGTCCACCGACTCGCCCATGCCGAGGATGCCGCCGGAGCAGATCTTCATGCCTGCCTCACGCACGTATGCCAGCGTTTGCAAGCGCTCGCTGTAGGTGCGGGTGGTGATGATGTTGCCGTAGAACTCCGGCGAGGTGTCGAGGTTGTGGTTGTAGTAGTCCAGCCCGGCCTCGGCCAGCGCCTGGGTCTGCTCCTGATCGAGGCGACCGAGGGTCATGCAGGTTTCCAGGCCGAGTTTCTTCACGCCTTTGACCATCTCCAGCACGTAGGGCATGTCCTTGGCCGATGGGTGCTTCCACGCCGCGCCCATACAGAAGCGCGTCGAGCCGATGGCCTTGGCCTCGGCGGCGGCCTCCAGCACCTTCTGCACCTCCATCAGCTTTTCCTTGTCCAGGCCGGTGTTGTAGTGGCCGGACTGCGGGCAATACTTGCAGTCTTCCGGGCAGGCGCCGGTCTTGATCGACAGCAGTGTCGAGACCTGCACGCGGTTCGGGTCGAAGTGCTGGCGGTGGATGGTCTGCGCCTGGAACAGCAGGTCGTTGAACGGCTGCTCGAACAGGGCACGCACCTCGGCGAGCGTCCAATCGTGGCGTGAGGAAACAGCGGAGGTTGTGCTCATGGAGAAGTCCTTCGACGCTTGGCGGCATCTGTCATGGGGCCCAGGCGGGCATTCAGGCTTTGGCCATCATAGAAACCCTTGGAACGCTGTCAACCTTAAAAAAGACACAGGTTTACGTTAGATCATTATTTAACCAATAGAACTTCCGAGATGGCATAAGGCCCAATGCACATCGTTCACACAGGATTTGCGACATGCGGGTAGAAGGTTTCTTCGAGGGGCTCGGCCATGCGCTGGGGCAAATGATCCGATTTATCGTCGATCTGCTTTCCGGGGCACTGGGCGCCGTGGCGGATGCAGTGGACGATTTTCTCCATGGACTAGCGAACGCCATCGGTATGGACAGCTCGATCTTCAGCATCATCCTGCTGATCATCGGCCTGCTGTTTCTCTACAACGGCGTGCGTGCACTGCTGCGCCGCTCCATCTTCGGCGGGGTGATATGGCTGCTGCTGGGGCTGGTGGTGATGGGCTGGCTGATCCGCTGACACGCGGCTAGGCTGAGGGCTTAGAGCCTGTTCACGATCTCGCGAGCTAGAGCCAGGCAAGGCGAAACCAGGCGAAAAAGCGCAGTTTACGAATTGTAAATGAGCATTTTGACTGGGCTCGCACGCGAGGCTGGTTTCAACGCAGCATGGCCGACGCGCAGCAGATCGTGAATAGGTTCGTAGACTCAAGGACGAGCAAGCATGGCCCTGCTGCAATCATTCCTCCTACGACGCCCCGCCTGGCTGACACTACGCCGCCAGTGCCAGTTGTGCGACGAAACCACCGACCATCCGCGTCATGACATCTGCACCGCCTGCGAGGCCGAGCTGCCCTGGCTCGGCGCCCACTGCCTGGTCTGCGCACTACCGCTGCCCGCACAGGGGATGGTCTGCGGCGCCTGCCAGAAGAAGCCACCGGCCTTCACCCGCGTCGAAGCACCCTGGCGCTATGCCTTTCCGGTCGACAGCCTGATCACCCGCTTCAAACATCAGGCGCAGTGGCCTTACGGTCGTCTGCTCGGCGAACTGCTGGCCGAACACCTGCAGCATGCCTATGACGAAGGCCTGCCGCGCCCACAGGCGCTGCTCGCCGTACCCCTGGCACAGCGGCGCGAACGCCAGCGCGGCTTCAACCAGGCGCGCATGCTCGCCGACTGGCTAAGCCGCGCCCTGCACATTCCTGCGCCCGACACCTGGCTGACGCGCACGCTAGACACCCCCGCCCAGCAAGGCCTGGACGCCGCCACGCGCAAACGCAACCTGCGCCAGGCCTTCGTCGTCAGTGCGCCGGAACAGGTCAAGGGGCAGCACCTGGCGCTGATCGACGACGTGCTGACCACCGGCGCCACCGCCAATATCCTCGCCCACCTGCTGCTGCGGGCGGGCGCGGCTCGGGTCGACGTCTACTGCCTGGCACGCACGCCGCCACCGGGAGGCTGACGCGCTCGGACTGCAGCGATTGGTTATGCTTGTGCTCCCAGCCAACCACCCAAGCACCACGCTATGTCCCAGCTCGACCCGATCGCCCAGATGCTCAGCCGCCGCCCGCAACGCCTGGCGCTGCTGGAGCAGATCGCCACCCAGGGCTCGATCACCCGCGCCGCCAAGGCCGCCGGGCTGAGCTATAAGGCCGCCTGGGACGCCATCGACGAGCTGAACAACCTGGCCGAGCAACCGCTGGTCAGCCGCAGTGTTGGCGGCAAGGGCGGTGGCGGCGCCAGCCTGACCCCGACCGGCACCCGCCTGCTCGCCCTGCACCAACGCGTGCAAGCCCTGCAGGCGCAGTTGCTGCAAGCCGCTGAGGATGATGCCGACCTGCAATTGCTGGGGCGCCTGATGTTGCGCACCAGCGCACGCAATCAGCTCGCGGGGCGCGTCTGCGCCATCACCGCTCAGGGCCACAACGACCTGATCACCCTCGAACTGCCTGGCGGCGCACGCCTGCAAGCGCAGATCACCCGCGACAGCACCGAGCGCCTGCAACTGACTATCGGCAGCAGCGTGGTGGCGCTGATAAAGGCCGGTTGGTTGGAGCTGCACCCAGCTTCGTCAGCCAGAACCGATCTCGATAACTGCCTGACCGGGCTGATCGAACAAATTCTGCCGGCCAGCGACGGCCCCTGCGAAGTCCGCATCGCCCTGCCAAACGGCCAGACGCTGTGCGCGTTGGCAGACGCCGCCCATCTGCAGCGCCTGGCACTGGACGCTGGCACCCCCGTCAGCGCACAGTTCGCCGCCAGCCAGGTTCTGCTCGGCACGCAACTGTAGGGCGGGTGCAACCCGCCAATAGCTGCAGGTGATTTCGGCGGCGGGTTGCACCCGCCCTACGGCAAGATCATTCGCCGGGTACACTGTGCGCCCAGCCATACGGAGCCACTCATGAGCCATCCCTTTTCCACCCTCACCCCGGACCTTGTCCTCGACGCCGTGGAGAGCCTGGGCTACCTCAGCGACGCCCGCGTGCTGGCACTCAACAGCTACGAGAACCGCGTCTATCAGGTGGGCATCGAGGGGGAAACGCCGCTGATCGCCAAGTTCTACCGCCCCGACCGCTGGAGCGATGCAGCGATCCGCGAGGAGCATGCCTTCAGCTTGGAGCTGGCCGAGCAGGAAGTGCCGGTGGTGGCCCCCCTGGCGCGCGATGGCGAAACGCTGTTCGAACATGGCAGCTTCCGCTTCGCCCTGTTTCCCCGTCGCGGCGGTCGCGCGCCCGAGCCGGGCAACCTCGACCAGCTCTATCGCCTCGGCCAGCTACTCGGCCGCCTGCATGCAGTGGGCGCCAGCCGACCCTTCGCCCATCGCGAACAGTTGGCGGTGGATAACTTCGGTCACGCCGCACTGGCCGCCCTGCTCGACGGCGGCTTCGTGCCGCGCAGCCTGCTGCCGGCCTATGAATCGGTCGCGCGCGACCTGCTCGCCCGCCTCGATGAATTGTTCGCCCGCGTGCGCTACCAGCCGATCCGCCTGCACGGCGACTGCCACCCCGGCAACCTGCTGTGCCGCGACGACGCCTTCCATATCGTCGACCTCGACGACTGCCGCATGGGCCCGGCGGTGCAGGATCTGTGGATGATGCTGGCCGGCGAGCGCCACGAACGCCTCGGCCAAATCGCCGAACTGGTGGACGGCTATCAAGAGTTTCACGACTTCGCCGCCCGCGAACTGCCGCTGATCGAAGGCCTGCGCGCCCTGCGCCTGATGCACCACAGCGCCTGGATCGCCAAACGCTGGGACGACCCGGCCTTCCCCTTGGCCTTCCCTTGGTTTGCCGGTGAGCGCTACTGGGGCGACCAGATTCTCGCCCTGCGCGAACAGATGGCGGCGCTGGATGAGGAACCCTTGCGGCTGTTTTGAGCCGGAGCGCAAAATTGTCGCCCCTCCACGCGCCTGACAAGGATTAGTGCATGGCCCACCGTTTTCTGATCCCCCTCGCCTGCCTGCTGCCGATGTTCGCCGAAGCCGCCAGCTTCGACTGCGCAAAGGCCAGCCATCCCATCGAACATGCAATCTGCGCAGATGCCCAACTGTCGGCCCTCGACGAACGCCTTGCCAGTACCTTCCGGCGTATCCGTCAGTTCAGCGCCAGCGGCGACAGCAGCCTGCTGGAGGAACAACGCGCCTGGCTACGCGATACCCGCCAGCAATGCGCGGCGGGCGACGTAGCAGGCTGCGTACGGCAGCGTTATGAGTGGCGTCTGCAGGAGCTATCGGAGCAGCCCAGTGAGGCCAAGGCTTTCGAGACGCAAGATTTTCTGCACTTGGACAACGCGTCCACCACCTATGACTTCCGCCTGGCACTGGACGAACCCTGTGACGAGCAATACTGCGAAAGCAGTGGCAAGCTCGCGATCCTCGCCAAGGGCAGCTCCAAGCCCCTGCAAGTCATCACCCTGCCCGGCATCTATATTGCCCGCGATGAAAGAGGCCAACCGTTGGTCAACTCGGCACGCCTTTACGACTACCAAGGCGTGATCAACGTTGATGACTTCAATTTCGACGGACACGAAGACTTCGCAGTGCAGAACGGCAACCATGGTTCTTACGGCGGGCCAAGCTACGACGTGTTCCTCTACGACAGCAAGCAGCAGGCATTTCGTCATTCACAGGCGATGACCAGGCTGATCGCCTCGACCTTGGGTTTCTTCGACGTCGATGCACAGGCACAACGCCTGCAAACCTTGGCCAAGAGCGGTTGCTGCTGGCACCGCACCAGCCGCTATCGGGTAGAAGGCAATACACCCGTCGAAGTGTGGCGCAGCACTGACGGCGCATCGCTGCACATGAGCGGGTACGTTCGTGAAGTCGAGGAGCTACGTAACGGCAAATGGCACCTGCTCAAGCGTGTGCAACTCAAGGACTACGAGTAGAGCATCCGGACAAGTGCCTGCACGCGCACTAGAATGGCGCACTCAAATCTGCCCCTCCAAGGACACCCCATGACCGCCGCCAACCCGCAACGCGGGTATCTGCTCGGACTGACCGCCTACATCATCTGGGGCCTGTTCCCCATCTACTTCAAAGCCATCCAGGCCATCCCGGCGCTGGAGATCATCGTCCACCGCGCGCTCTGGTCGGCGCTGTTCGGCGCCGCGCTGCTGATGGTGTGGAAGCACCCAGGCTGGTGGCGCGAGCTGCGTAACAACCCCAAGCGTCTGCTGGTGCTGGCTGGCTGCGGCCTGCTGATCGCCTGCAACTGGCTGGTGTACGTGTGGGCGGTAAACAACGAACGCATGCTTGAGGCCAGCCTGGGGTATTACATCAATCCGCTGGTCAACGTGCTGTTGGGCCTGTTGATCCTCGGCGAGCGCCTGCGCCGTCTGCAATGGTTGGCGGTAGCTCTGGCGGCATTGGGCGTGGCGCAGCAGGTGTGGCAGGTGGGCAGCCTGCCCTGGGTCTCGCTGGTGCTGGCGCTGACCTTCGGTTTCTATGGGCTGATCCGCAAGCAGGCACCGGTTGCCGCCCTGCCCGGCCTGGTGGTGGAAACCTGGCTGCTGCTGCCAGTCGCGCTTGCCTGGCTGGCGCTGCACCCTGCGGCGATGAGCAACCAGGCCGAGTTCTGGAGCAGTTGGCAGTGGCTGCTGCTGGCCGCAGCCGGGCCGATCACCCTGGTGCCGCTGGTGTGCTTCAATGCGGCGGCGCGCCATCTGCCCTACACCACCCTGGGTTTTCTACAATACATCGCGCCGACGCTGGTGATGCTACAAGCACTCTTGCTCTTCGGTGAGCATTTCGACCCGGCCAAGCTGATGGCCTTTACCTGTATCTGGGCGGGCCTTGCAGTCTACAGCCTGGATATCTGGCTGAGTCTGCGCAAACGCAAGGCGGCCTGACCCGCTCACCCTGAGCAGAAAACACTCAGCTCCCGGCCAACCGCGCCATCTCTGGCGCGGCGCACTCTGCTCCCGGCTTATCCACAGATCCATCCCCGGCATTTGTGCACAAGCCATTGATCCTGTTGGTTTTTTAGTCAACCAATGAAAAGCCCCGGCGCACTAGGACTGGCACCAGGGCTCCCCAGTTTATCCACAGGCTGATCCACCCTTGCCGTGGATATCCGCTCGTCAGTCGTCCTGGCGCAGATTGAGTTCGACCATCAGATCATCGGCCAGGGTTTCCAGATGTGCCTGCAACTGCTCCAGCGAGAGCGTCTCGGGCACGGCCAGCAGCGCTTCGGCGGTAAATAGCAACTCGCCGCTCATCGGTGCCGGCGCCACTTCGGTCAGCAGGCTCTCCAGATTGACGCCCTGCTCGGCCAGCACGCGGGTGATGTCGCGCACGATGCCGGGGCGATCATTACCCACCAGCTCCAAGCGAATGGCGCTGTAGCGCCCCGCCGGTTCGCTACCGCTAGCCGCCAGTTGCACGCGAATACCCTGACTGCCGAGCGCTTGCAGCGCCTGGATCAGCCCGGCATGAGCCTCGGCAGCCACCTCGACGCGCAGAATGCCGGCAAACTGCCCGGCCATACGCGCCATACGGCTCTCCAGCCAGTTGCCACCGTGCGCCGCGATGCAGGCGGCAATGCGCTCGACCAGGCCGGGTTGATCCTCGGCTATCACTGTCAGTACCAAATGATCCATGCGTGACCTCACTCGATGCGAAAGACTCAGCCGCTTAGCGGCAGCCAGTAGGTGAAGAACTGCTCATCACGAATGTACCCCAAACGCTCGTAAAGGCGCTGGCCTGCCAGGTTGGTTCTTGCCGTTTCCAGTTGCAGGCCACAGGCGCCAGACGCCTCGGCATGGGTGCGAGCGGCATTCATCAACGCCTCACCAACGCCGCAGCGGCGCGCCGCCTCATCGACATACAAATCGCTCAGCAGCCAAGCTGGTGCCAACGCCAGGGACGACTGCAAGGGATAGAGCTGGACGAAACCCTGCGCATGCCCCAGCGCATCACGGGCGATCAATAGCTGCGAGTCGCCCTGCTGCAACCGCGCAGCGAGAAAGCGCTGGATTTGCACAGCAGGGCGTGGCACTTCGTAGAAGCATAAATAGGCCGCGAACAACCGGGTAAGATCGGCGAGATCAGCGGCAACAGCAGCGGTTACTGGCATAGTGCGCCCCCAAAAGTTCGATGTAGCAGTATAGGCAGCACGCCGCAACGCCTACATGACTCATACAAGCCACTTACAGATATGGGACAATAAATTCATTTTATGTATACAAGATGCAATATCGTGACCGCGAAAAAGCTTTTGGTCGCGAACTGACGCAGACCCCGTGCATTCCCCCGAAATCATGATGTAGTATCCCGCGCCACGGACTACAAGACGGCCAGGCCGTCTCCGATGCGGCTATCGAGTAAAGCTCAGAGAGTGAGGCAAGTGATGACTGAACGCGTTCAAGTCGGTGGCCTGCAGGTCGCCAAAGCCCTGTACGACTTCGTGAACAACGAAGCCATCCCCGGTACCGGCATCGCTGCCGATAAATTCTGGGCCGGCGCTGCCGCCGTAATCGCCGAGCTGGCGCCGAAGAACCGTGCCCTGCTGACCAAGCGCGACGAGTTGCAGGCACAGATCGACGCCTGGCACCAGGCGCGCAAGGGCCAGGCGCATGACGCCGCGGCCTACAAAGCCTTCCTGCAGGAAATCGGCTACCTGCTGCCTGAGCCTGCCGACTTCCAGGCCGTCACCAGCAATGTCGACGAAGAAATCGCCCGTCTGGCCGGCCCGCAGTTGGTGGTGCCGGTAATGAATGCACGCTTCGCTCTCAACGCCTCCAACGCCCGCTGGGGCTCGCTGTACGACGCCCTCTACGGCACCGACGTGATCAGTGAGGCAGACGGCGCCGAGAAAGGTAAGGGCTACAACAAGGTACGTGGCGACAAGGTCATCGCCTTCGCCCGTGCCTTCCTCGACGAAGCCGCACCACTGGCCGCAGGCTCGCATATCGATGCCACCGGCTATCGCATCGAAGGTGGCAAGCTGGTCGTGACGCTCAAAAGTGGCAGCCACAGCGGCCTGCGCGACAACGCGCAATTGGTTGGCTTCCAGGGTGAGGCCAGCGCGCCGATCGCCGTACTGCTCAAGCACAACGGCCTGCACTTCGAAATCCAGATCGACGCCAGCAGCCCCATCGGCAGCACCGATGCTGCCGGTGTGAAAGACGTGCTGATGGAAGCGGCACTGACCACCATCATGGACTGCGAGGATTCCGTGGCTGCCGTCGATGCCGACGACAAGGTGGTGGTCTATCGCAACTGGCTGGGCCTGATGAAGGGCGACCTGGCCGAGGAAGTGTCCAAGGGTGGCAGTACCTTCACCCGCACCATGAACCCGGATCGCGTCTACACCCAGCCGGACGGCACCGAACTGACCCTGCATGGCCGCAGCCTGCTGTTCATCCGTAACGTCGGCCACCTGATGACCAACCCGGCCATCCTCGATGCCGAGGGCAATGAGATTCCCGAGGGCATCCAGGACGCGCTGTTCACCAGCCTGATCGCGATTCACAACCTGGGTGGCAACACCACACGCAAGAACACCCGCACCGGCAGCGTCTACATCGTCAAACCGAAGATGCACGGCCCGGAAGAAGTCGCCTTCACCAGCGAGATCTTCACCCGTGTTGAAGAGGTGCTGGGCCTGCCGCGCAACACCCTGAAGGTCGGCATCATGGACGAGGAGCGCCGCACCACGGTCAACCTCAAGGCTTGCATCCAGGCGGCCAGCGAGCGCGTGGTGTTCATCAACACGGGCTTCCTCGACCGCACCGGAGACGAGATTCACACCTCCATGGAAGCCGGCGCGGTGGTGCGCAAGGCCGCCATGAAGAGCGAAACCTGGATCGGTGCCTACGAGAACAACAATGTTGACGTCGGCCTGGCCACCGGCCTGCAGGGCCGCGCACAGATCGGCAAGGGCATGTGGGCCATGCCGGATCTGATGGCCGCCATGCTCGAACAAAAGATCGCCCACCCGCTGTCCGGCGCCAACACTGCCTGGGTACCGTCGCCGACCGCCGCCACCCTGCACGCGCTGCACTACCACAAGGTCGACGTATTCGCCCGCCAGGCCGAACTGGCCAAGCGCACCCCGGCCTCGGTTGACGACATCCTGACCATCCCGCTGGCCAAGGACACCAACTGGAGCCAGGACGAGATCCGCAACGAGCTGGACAACAACGCGCAAGGCATCCTCGGCTACGTGGTGCGCTGGATCGACCAGGGCGTCGGCTGCTCAAAGGTGCCGGACATCAACGACATCGGCCTGATGGAAGACCGCGCCACCCTGCGTATTTCCAGCCAGTTGCTGGCCAACTGGCTGCGCCACGGCATCGTCACCGAAGCGCAGGTGGTGGAAAGCCTCAAGCGTATGGCGCCGGTGGTCGACCGCCAGAACGCTGCTGACCCGGCGTACCGCCCGATGGCGCCGGACTTCGACAACAATGTCGCCTTCCAGGCCGCGCTGGAGCTGGTGATCGAGGGCACCAAGCAGCCCAACGGCTACACCGAGCCGGTGCTGCATCGTCGTCGTCGCGAGTTCAAGGCCAAGAACGGGCTGTAAGCCACCAACGAAAAGCCGCCTCATCGAGGCGGTTTTTTTATGGGTGGGGGATCATTGTGAGTGGTGGTGCTGGCGTTGGTATGGCCCGGCGGACTGTCCGCTGGCGCTATGAGCGGTCAGCGCCCCGACCAGCCCTGCGCCTGATTTTGGTACCGGACTTGTTCAGGCGTCAGTTCCGAATTGCCGCGTTCTTGTTGATGTCTTTGGTTTCGCCTTCCCAGGCGAGTCACTTTGCGGGCAAAGTAACCAAACCCTCCGCCCGTTCATCCGGCCCTGGCTACGCCAGGGTTCGCTACTCGCTTTGCTCGCCCTTCGAGCCAGCCTTCGGCTGTTACTTCGCTTCGCTACGTTTCACTCCATCGTCGCTCCAGAGGCCCGCCACGGTGGGCCATCCCTGGCCCATCGTGGCTCTCTCAACCTCTTCCACGACGATTCCGTTCGCCCTCCTGGGCGGGCTCTGCACGCGCCTGAACCCGAGGTACCCCAGAAGCAGCACGGAGTGGTTGTACATGAGGTCAGCCGGGCGGACTCAGGAGCGCCAGCGAACAGTTCGCCGGGCAAGGCCCAGTTCGGCACCACAACCTACTCCCAGTGCTCCCAACGGCGTGCTGCTTCGCGAGTAAGCCCTACGCGAATGAAACTATTGGTTTAACTCGACGACCCAGTCGCGACTTCACAGCTAACGAAACACGCCGCGCTTGCTCGGAATAACTGTACGTTCAGGCACGCTAACGCCCCCTTCAGGAGGCCTGAAATTCCGGCCGCCTACACCGACGACAAGTGGTGGTCACGAGTTTGATTGCGGACTCCTACGGGTGACTGCAACTTAATTGCCATTGGCCTGCGACTGTTGGATTGACTTTTTCATTTTCGGAAAAGCACTCTATTCAGACTTGCGGTAACGCCTCTGAGGGCGTTCTTGTCTTCTGCAAAGCGCGCGATCAGTTTGGCTGCCGCAATTGAAAGGACGATGGTTATGGCAGAGATGGCCAGCGATCTTGTTAGTGACCCGTAGATGTATAGCTGTGATACCCCAAGAATGAACAGCATGATTGGGAAATGTATTACGTACAGCGTGTACGAATAGCTTGCATGGCCATGGAACCATGTGGGAAATCGGGTCGCGCCCCCCATTATCATGGCTAGATAGCACGCGAACCATAGGCCCGAAGACAGGCGAAAATAGTTAAGCGGATCACTCCATACGTGCTTGGGAGGTGAGCCCGGTAGCCACACCCAAACGACAGTCACCGCCATGAGTCCTGTCATGAGGATGAATAGTCGGCTGAACAAACGGTTGCTCATCGCTGGCTTGCTCTGATGAATGAAGGCAAGCGCAAAGCCTGTAAACCACACGGGTGCGAGGATGTAAAAAAGCGAGACTTTGCGAGTTATGAATAAGGTAAGCACCAACAGAGCGACCGCAAGCCATTTACGAGTGGGCCAGATCGCCAGCGCCCCAGCCAAAACGTAGTACCAAGCTTCGTAAGACAAGCTCCAAAGCGGGCCGTTGACAGTAGGCGTATTGGTTTTGAAGCCGTTGAGGAATGCCAGGGCACCAAACAGTTCTTTGGCGACTACCGAGTACTCGGAACGCACGAACGTGACACCTGGAATAGACAATAGAGAATGGGTTCCCGATGGAAAAAACAGTGGTGCTACAGCAGCGATCAGAACCATCAGTGCCAACGCCGCGATAAGCGGAGGGTACAGTCTAAGTGCTCGATCTCGACCATACTGCGCGATATCAAAAGCGCCGTTCTTGGCTGAGTTGTTGTAGACCGATTTCCCGATGAGGAAGCCGCTCAGAACAAAAAAGACCATCACCGAAAGCTGAGTGAAGTAACCAACGACGGTCGAGCCCTTCTGGAGCGTAGGCAGCAGTAACGTCTGGTTTGTATGACCGAACAGCACGATGAGGGCAGAAAGAGCCCGGATGGAGTCAAGCTGACGGGACTGGTCTCGCGTGATGCGTACCACTGGGAGCATCCTCTGCCCATTATTGAAGTGCGCAATAGTCGCATTTTGCCGTCACCCTTGCACCCTTTGGCCCATACATGGTTGGCCTTGGGCGCCACCTCAAATTTATTTCAACGATCAAGACTGGCGGCCACACCAGCCCGCAGGCTGTTTTGTGGAGTTTTGTCGGATATTTCGCCATCAGCACACGACAGGATTCCCGCAAAAGCACGCCAAATAACGTGCGTCGCTACAGTTCACTCGCAGACCACAGCGGTTCGCTGCTGCTCTTGCCAAAGCACTCCCGGCCACACCTGAGTTACCGCAGGTTCAGGTGCGTGCAGAGCCGACCCAGGAGGGCGAATGGAGTCGTCGAGGAAGAGGTCGAGCGACACAGATGTCGCGACGACTGCATGGATGCAGGAGGTAGAGCGACGCAGGATGCCAAAGCCGATAGCCGCGATGGGCCATCGTGGCGGGCCTCTGGAACGGCGATGGAGTGAAACGTAGCGAAGCGAAGTAACAGCCGAAGGCTGGCCCGAAGGGCGAGCAAAACGAGTAGCGAACCCTGGCGAAGCCAGGGCCGGATGAACGGGCGGAAGGTTTTGGTTACTTTTGCCTTCAAAAGTGACTTGTAAGTTGTTCCGCACCTGCTCCAGACCGCCAGTGACTTGACGCTGCACACGGTTGCTCGCTTGGGAAGGCGAAACCCAAGACATCAACAAAAACGCGGCAATCCGGAACTGACCCCCGAACAACCAAACTTGCCAATCCGGTATCAGAGAGACTCCGAAGAATCTCCCTGATACCCAAAACCAGCCCTCAGCGGTTACCCGGTACCTGCTTCGGGTGAGCCCCCGTGGTGTTGTTGATCAGGCTGTCGGTAGCCGTCTGCTCGAATGCCGAGAGCGTGTGCTCCATCTCGCTACGCAGTTGCGGTTCATCGACCACCTTGCCACCGGCATCACGGCCCAGCCAGTAACGGTACAGATGTGCCTCGCGATCACGCGGTTTGACCAGGATGTGCTCGCCACTGACCAATGCCACGGTCGGATCGCTGCCCGACGGTTTGATCACCGCCACACCAGCATCGTCTTGCGGCAGGCTCAGCAGGTCACGCCCCCAGCACTGCTGCTGCGTCGGCTCACCCAGGCGGCCCATGATGGTCGGCACCACGTCGATCTGGCTGCCGACTATGTCGCGGCTGCTGCCGAAGGTTTCCTGCACGCCAGGGCCGATCAGCAGCAACGGTATGCTGAAGCGCGACAGATCCATCTCGGTGATCTGCTCGTCGTTGCCGAAGCCGTGGTCACCCAGAATCACGAATAGGGTGTCCTTGAAGTACGGTTCCTGGCGCGCCTTGGCGAAGAACTGGCCCAGTGCCCAATCGGCGTAACGCATGGCGGTCAGGTGTTCGTCCAGCGAGCCGTGGCCGGTGACGCGCTCGACCGGCAGGTTTTCCGGCAGGGCGTACGGCGTGTGGTTGGACAGGGTTTGCAGCAGCGCATAGAAGGGCTTGCCCTGCTTGTCGAGGCTGGCCAGTTCGGTGGCCGCGCGGCCGAACATGTCCTGGTCGGATACGCCCCAGGTCGGGTCGATGAACACCGGATCGACAAAGTCCTCACGGCCAACGAAGTTGCGCATGCCCTGGTTGCCGAAGAAGCCCGACTGGTTGTCCCAGGCGAAGCTGCCGTTGTAGACGTAGACGTCGTCATAGCCACGCACGCTGAGCTGCTGCGGCAGCCCAGAGAACTGGTGGCCGCCCTCGGGCATCCGCATCAGGTACTCGAACCCCGGTAGGTTGGGGAAGCAGGCCATGGTAGCGAACATGCCCTGGTGGGTATGGGTGCCATTGGAGAAGACGTGCTGGAACAGCAGGCCCTCCTTGGCCAGGGCGTCGAAGTTCGGCGTGATGCCGTCGGTATTGCCCATGGCGCCGATATAGCGACCGGCCATGCTCTCCATGAGGATCACTACCACGTTGCGCACCTGCGGCAGGCGGCCCTCGGCGGGTGGTGTGGTGACGCGTCTGATCGCTGCCAGGTCGGCATCGATCAGACGATCATTCGGCGTCAGCAGCAGCTTGCGCGTCGTCTGTAGCGCCTCGGCTTCAGGCAGGCTCGCCTTCCAGCGGTTGTCGCCCTGGTCGGAGAAGAAGTAGCTGGCGGCGCTTACCAAGGTCAGAGTGCCGTTGAGACCGAGGTGGTTGGCGAACATCGACTCGGTGGTGTAGGCATCGCCCCAGCGCAGCGGCGGGCCGGAGCGCAAGGTGCCACGCGCCGACACCACACTGACCAGCAGGAGCATCACGAACACCGCCGTGCGTGCCGGCCAGCGCGGTGCTGGTGCGTGGCTGCGTGCCCGCGTGGCTCGCTCGATGCGGCGGAACAGCCAGGCCAGCAGCACCGTGGCCAATGCCCAGGCCAGCAACAGGCGCAGCACCGGAAAACCATTCCAGATCATGCTCGACACCGTGCCGAGATCTTCCTGCATGTACTGGAACACCAGGCTGTTCAGACGCTGGTGGAACTCGCGATAGAAGTTCAGCTCCGCCACCGCCAGGAACAGGCACAGGCTGGTGGCAACTGTCAGCCAGGCCACATGCAGGCGGCGTGCGGCCATGGCACGCACGCTGAAGATCGACAGCGTCAGCGGCAGGCACAGGTAGACGATCAGGCGCAGGTCGAAGCGCGCACCATTGGCGAAGGCTTCGAGGAAGGTCGCGGTCGGCGTCGTGCCGATCAGTGCGTGGTTGTAGGCCAACAGGCCAAGGCGGGCCAACGCGAAGAGCGCCAGCATGCACAACGCGCTGCACAGGAGAAAACCCAGATGACTGCCAATACTGACCGGCACCGTTGGGCGGACGGTGGATGCGGGTGACGGCATGGAGCGACCTTAGTGTGGAGGAGAGATACGCTGGTAAGGCACTCTGCGTAAGTACGCCACCAACAACAAAGGCCAGAGTCTGCTACTGCGCACGTCAAAATTTCGTCAAAGGCCAAGAACTATCCTTGCGCGAAACACTGCGACTTAGGTGCGATGGGCAAGCCGCCAAGGCGCAGGCACAATGCGGACAAACAAAAGCATGAGACCGCGCCATGAGCAAAGCGGACACGTTCGCCCAGGCGGGCAGAACAGCGGTATTACAGAACATCCACGGCACCATGGAGTTCCTGCAGAAGTTTCCGCCGTTCAACCAGATGGACACTGCCCACCTGGCCTATCTGGTGGAACACTGCCAGTTGCGCTTCTACGCCGAGGGCGATTCGATCATCAAACCCAGCGATGGGGTGATCGAACACTTCTACATCGTCAAACAGGGCCGCGTGCACGGCGAGCGCCCGCACTCGGCGCGGCGCGGCACGGAAACCACCTTCGAGATCACCGCTGGCGAGTGCTTCCCGCTGGCGGCGCTGATCGGCGAGCGCGCCACGCGCACCGAGCATCTGGCCGCCGAAGATACCTTCTGCCTGCTGCTGGCCAAGCACGCCTTCGTCAAACTCTTCGCCATTTCCAACCCGCTGCGCGACTTCGCCCTGCGCGGCGTCAGCAGCCTGCTCGACCAGGTCAACCAGCAGGTGCAACTGCGCGCCGTGGAAACCCTCGGCGCGCAGTATTCGCTGGACACTCGCCTGGCCGAGCTGGCCATCCGTCAGCCCATCGGCTGCGCGCCAGACACCCCCGTGCGCGATGCCGTGCGACTGATGCACGAGCAGCATGTCGGCAGCATCGTGATCCTCGATCCGCAGCGCCGCCCGCAGGGTATCTTCACCCTGCGCGATCTGCGCCGGGTGGTGGCCGATGGCATCGATTTGGCGCAACCGATCAGCGCGCTGATGACCACAGCGCCCTTCCACCTGCCGCCAGATGCCAGCGCCTTCGACGCCGCCATCGCCATGACCGAGCGGCACATCGCTCACGTTTGCCTGGTGGACAACGGGCAGCTCTGCGGTGTGATTTCCGAGCGCGACCTGTTCAGCCTGCAGCGGGTCGATCTGGTGCATCTGGCGCGCACCATCCGCCATGCCGGCAAAATCGAGACATTGGCCGGGCTGCGCAGCGACATCCGCCTGCTGGTCGACCGCATGCTCGCCCACGGCGCCAGCTCGACGCAGATCACCCACATCATCACCCTGCTCAACGACCACACCGTATGCCGGGTCATCGAGTTGACCCTCGAAGAAATGGGCGACCCTGGCGTGCCCTTCACCTGGCTGTGCTTCGGCAGCGAAGGCCGCCGCGAGCAGACCCTGCACACCGACCAGGACAACGGCATCCTCTTCGAGGCCAGCGATGCCGCCGAGGCTGCGGCCATTCGCGGACGCCTGCTGCCGCTGGCAGCCGAGATCAACCAGCGTCTGGCGCAGTGCGGCTTTACCCTGTGCAAGGGCAACATCATGGCGGGCAACCCGGAGCTATGCCTGTCGCGTCAGGAATGGTCGCGGCGCTTCGCCCGCTTCATCAGCGAAGCCACGCCGGAAAACCTCTTGGGCTCGTCGATCTACTTCGATCTGCGTAGCGTCTGGGGCCCCACCGAGGGCTGCGAGCAACTGCGCAGCGAGTTGCTCGAACGCATCGCCAGCAACAGCCTGTTCCAACGCATGCTGGCCGAGAACGCCCTACGTCAGCGCCCACCTATCGGGCGATTCCGCGATTTCGTGGTGGCCCGCTCGGGCGCCGACAAGGACACCCTCGACCTCAAGGTGCAAGGCCTGACGCCCTTCGTCGACGGCGCGCGCCTGCTGGCGCTGGCCAATGGTATCGGTGCCGTCGGCACCCTGGAGCGCCTGCGCGCTCTGGTTGCCAAGGACGTCATCGGCGCACTCGACGGCGCAGCCTATGAGGAGGCCTATCACTTCATCCAGCAGACACGCATGCAGCAGCACCAGTTGCAGGCACGCGATGAACTGCCCTACTCCAACCGCCTCGATCCCGACAGCCTCAACCTGTTGGATCGACGCATCCTGCGCGAGTCCTTCCGGCAGGCCCAACGCCTGCAGGGCAGCCTGGCCACGAGGTATCAGCTATGACTAAGTTCACCTGGTTCAGTGGCCGTGGCCCGGCGCTGACACAGACGCAACTGGAGCGCCGCCAGGCTCTGGAGGCACCTGCCGCACTCGATGAACGCCCGCTGCATCAGCAACGCTTCGTCGTGCTCGATCTGGAAACCACCGGTCTGAACCTGCGCCGCGATCTGGTGCTGGCCATCGGCGCAGTGGTGATCGACAACGGCGCCATCGACTTCGCCGAGCAGTTCGAATGTACCCTGTGCCGACCCAATCATCAGGCCAGCGTCAGCACGCTGATTCACGGCATCGCCCCCAGCGAAGTGGCGCGCGGTGTAGACCCGGCGCAGGCACTGCTGGAGTTCATGGAGTTTGTCGGCGACAGCCCGCTGCTGGCCTTTCACGCCGGCTTCGACCAGCGCATGCTGGCCCGCGCGCTCAAGCAGAGCCTGGACTATCGCCTGCAACATCACTTTTTCGACGTCGCCGAAATCGCGCCGCTGCTGTGCCCCGATGCCCCGTCACGGCCTCGCGGGCTGGACGAGTGGATCAGCGACTTCGGTTTGCAGGTGCAGCAGCGCCACCACGCCAGCGCCGATGCCTTGGTCACTGCCGAGCTGGCCCTGATGCTGTTCAGCAAGGCGCGCCGCCAGGGCATCGACAGCCTCGTCGAACTGGAGCGCCAGCTCACCAGCCGTCGTCGCCGACAGCAGGCCCTGTCACTCTGACGCTTCGTGCTACTGCCCGGCGTGCGGCGGCAGATCACGCAGCAGCAAGGCATGGCTGAGGTCGACACCTGGCGCGACTGGTAGGAACACCCGATGGCCGTCGCCCGGCGCCACCGCAATACGCTCACCCAAGCGGTTTTCCAGGTGCTCCAAAGTGAAATGCAGGTTGCCTTGCGGGGTCATCAGCTCGATGCCGTCGCCCACCTCGAAGCGATTTTTCACCAGCACCTCGGCCAGGTCGCCCCGGCGCTCGCCGGTCAGCTCGCCGACGAATTGCTGCCGTTCGCTGCGCGAGCTGCCGTGCTGGTAGTTCTGATATTCGTCATGTACGTGACGGCGCAGGAAGCCCTCGGTGTAGCCGCGATTGGCCAGTGATTCGAGGTCGTGCATCAGGCTGGGGTCGAAAGGCCGCCCAGCCACGGCGTCGTCGATGGCGCGGCGATAGGCCTGGGCCGTGCGCGCGCAGTAGAAATGGCTCTTGGTGCGTCCCTCGATCTTCAGCGATTGCACGCCCATGGCCACCAGCCGTGGCACATGCTGCAGTGCGCGTAGATCCTTGGAGTTCATGATGTAGGTGCCGTGCTCGTCTTCGAAGGCGGCCATCTGCTCGCCCGGACGACTCGCCTCTTCCAGCAGGAACGCCTGGGTAGTCGGCGCGCCCGCGCCCAGGGTCGGCTCGACCAGACGCACGATATCGCCGGTCTCGTTCTCGCCAGCGGGCGTGGCCTGATACTGCCAGCGGCAGGCATTGGTGCAGGTGCCCTGGTTAGGGTCGCGACGGTTGATATAGCCCGACAACAGGCAGCGCCCGGAATAGGCCATGCACAGCGCGCCGTGGACGAACACCTCCAACTCCATTTTCGGCACGGCTTGGCGGATCTCGTCGATCTCTTCCAGCGCCAGCTCGCGGGAGAGGATGACCCGGCTCAGGCCCTGACGTCGCCAGAACTCGACGCTGGCCCAGTTGACCGCGTTGGCCTGCACGGAAAGGTGAATCGGCATGTGTGGGAAGTGCTCACGCACCAATATGATCAGGCCGGGGTCGGACATGATCAGCGCATCCGGCGCCATGTCGATCACCGGCTGCAGATCCTTGAGGAAGGTCTTGAGCTTGGCGTTGTGCGGGGCGATGTTGACCACCACGTAGAACTGCTTGCCCTGGGCATGGGCCTCGGCGATACCCAAAGCCAGGTTGGCGTGGTCGAACTCGTTGTTGCGCACCCTCAGGCTGTAACGCGGCTGCCCGGCGTAGACCGCATCGGCGCCGTAGGCGAAGGCATAGCGCATGTTCTTGAGGCTGCCGGCGGGCGACAGCAGTTCAGGGCGAAACGACATGGAGCACCTGCTTGCAAGGCAAAGCCGACGATTCTAAGCAGGCGGCCTGCGGCGCTCATTGATCTGCGTCTATGTAAAAGCGAAGCCCCGGCATGCCGGGGCTTCGTGGTGCAACTGGCGGGTAGTTTTCCAGTCGCTGGCTAGCTGCAGACGCGCTGGAACAGCACACCACCCTTGTCGATACGCTTGAGCTGCTCCAGCACCGGTTTTTGCTGCGCATCCAGAGGCAGCAGTTCGCCTGTCTGGCAGTTGAGCAGATGCGCCTGATTCGAGACATGATCGATGTGCTGCTTCTCGAAGCGATAGAGCATGAACTCGGCCACCGGCGCATCGCCCACTTCACGCCGTACCACGCTCTTGCTGTCGAGCACGGTGAAGGCCGTGGTGATTGGCATGAAGTAGCTCCAGGGGCGCCAGAACACATGCCCGGCCTCGCTGGCCACGACTACCGATTCGGGCGGCTGGCGCTCGATCTGGTGCTCGAACCAGGAATACTCGTACACCACCTGGTAGCCCAGCATGCCCAGGCCCCCGAACAGCGGCACCAGCCAGCGCGGCAGACGATTACCGGTGAGTTTGCGCAACAACAGGGCCACACCGGCAGCGCCGAGCCCCGCTACCACGATGGCGAGCAAAGTCCACAACATATGACTGTTCCTGAAAGACGACGAGCCTCCACTGGAGGCCCGCGTACTGAAGCCCTGGCCACCGGCAGGTGGCGTCAGGCCGGGATTATGCTCAGTGGCTCAGCGCGGCACCAGCACCTTTGGGAGTACGGACGCTTTCCACCAGATCCTGGATTTCCTGCGGCGGTTCGGCAGTGACACTCGACACGCCGTAAGCCACGGCGAAGTTGATCAGCGCACCGACGGTACCGAAGGAAGCCGGGGAAATCCCCATGAACCACTGATCCGGCGTGTTCGGCAGGCTGTTGGTGCCCGGAATGAAGAACCAGCCCAGGTAGGTGAAGATGTACACCAGCGTCACCACCAGACCGACCACCATGCCGCAGATCGCACCCTTGTCGTTCATGCGCTTGGAGAAAATCCCCATCATCAGCACCGGGAACAGGGTCGCAGCCGCGATACCAAAGGCCAACGCCACCACCTGCGCGGCGAACCCTGGTGGATTGAGGCCCAGATAGGTGGCCAGCAGAATCGCACACGCCATCGATATCCGCGCCGCGATCATCTCGTTCTTCTCGCTGATCTTCGGATTGATCAAGGTCTTGATCAGGTCATGACTGATCGCCGAAGAAATCGCCAGCAACAAGCCCGCCGCCGTAGACAGTGCCGCAGCAATGGCGCCCGCGGCGATCAGCCCCACCACCCATGCAGGCAGGTTGGCGATCTCCGGGTTGGCCAGCACCAGGATGTCGTTGTTGACGGTCAGCTCGTTACCCTTCCAGCCACGCGATTCAGCGGTGGCGGTGAAGGCCGGCGCAGCATCGTTGTACATCTGGATACGACCATCGGCATTTTTATCTTCCCACTTGATCAGGCCGGTCTGTTCCCAGTTCTTGACCCACTGCGGGCGCTCGGCATACGCCAAAGCCGGGGCGCTGGCGCCTTCCGGGTAGATGGTGGTCACCAGGTTCAGACGCGCCATGGAGGCCACGGCCGGCGCAGTAAGATAAAGCAGCGCAATGAAGATCAGCGTCCAGCCTGCAGACCAGCGCGCATCGGCCACTTTCGGCACGGTGAAGAAGCGGATGATGACGTGCGGCAGACCAGCCGTACCGATCATCAGCGACATGGTGAACAGCACCATGTTGAGCTTGTTGTCGACATCCGCGGTGTAGGCCGCGAAGCCCAGCTCACGCACCACTTCATCGAGTTTCTGCAGCAACGGCACGCCCGACTCGACGTGGTCACCGAACAGGCCAAGCGGCGGGATCGGGTTACCGGTCAGTTGCAAGGAGATGAAGATGGCCGGGATGGTGTAAGCCACGATCAGCACCACGTACTGAGCGACCTGGGTGTAGGTGATGCCCTTCATGCCGCCGAATACGGCGTAGGCGAACACCACGGCTGCAGCGATCCAGATACCGGTGGAGTTGCTCACCTCGAGGAAGCGCGAGAAGGCCACACCGGCACCGGCCATCTGGCCGATCACGTAGGTCACGGAGATGATCACCAGGCAGATCACCGCAGTCAGGCGCGCGCCACGACTGTAGAAGCGATCACCGATGAAATCCGGCACGGTGAACTTGCCGAACTTGCGCAGGTACGGCGCCAGCAGCATCGCCAGCAGCACGTAGCCGCCAGTCCAGCCCATGAGGAAAGTGGAGTTGGCATAACCGCCAGCGGCGATCAGGCCAGCCATGGAAATGAAGGAGGCTGCGGACATCCAGTCAGCGGCAGTCGCCATGCCGTTGGTGACCGGATGCACACCACCGCCAGCGACGTAGAACTCTTTGGTCGAGCCGGCACGCGCCCAGATGGCGATGCCGATGTAGAGCGCGAAGGACGCGCCTACGAACAACATGTTGATGACGAATTGGCTCATGACCACTTACTCCTCGACGCCGAATTCTTTATCGAGTTTGTTCAGTCTCCACGCGTAGTGAAAAATGAGCCCGATGAAGAAGAGGATGGAGCCCTGCTGGGCGAACCAGAAGCCAAGATCCGCACCGCCGACCATGATGCCCGAGAGCATGGGTCGCAGGATCATGGCGAATCCGTATGAGACAAGTGCCCATACAATCAGGCTCAAGGTGATCAGGCGCACGTTCGCTTTCCAGTACGCTGTCGCGTTTGCTTTATCAGAAGTCATAGCTGCCTCCGGTTATTGTTATTCTGATGCACCATCAAGCTAGCAGCAGGTCGGCGAAAGTCGACAGCTAGACATTGGTATTAGCCCCTCAATACAAAAACCGCCAAGCCCCAGCCTCCTTGACCTGCACCTATGCTGACCGACAGGAACGAAAAGATAGGTGAGCACGAACAAATACAATTGATAATAGTTCGCCATAACACTACCATGCCGGCCGCTTTCCCCCTGCCCCAAGGATCTATGAATGCGCCGCCTGGCCGTCCCGCTCTTGGCTCTACCTGCCATTACCTGCTTCCCTGCTCATGCCTCTGCGATCGAAGAGAGTGCCCCGCTCGCACTGGAGGCGCTGCAGATCAATGCTTCCGCTGAGCGCGCCGACGGCCCTGTGGTCGGCTACCGCGCCACCCGCTCAGCCAGCGCCACACGTACCGACACCTCGATTCACGAAATTCCGCAGTCGATCAGCGTGGTGCCCGCCGAGGTCGTTCAGGACATCGGCGCGGTGCGTCTGGAAGATGCCCTCGACTACGCAGGCGGCGTGGAGCGCGGCAACAACTTCGGCGGCCAGGGCCTGACCGAATTTCTGATTCGCGGCTTCAACAGCCAGGAGTTCTACCGCAACGGCTTCGCCGTCAACCGTGGTTACCCGAACATGCCCGACGCCAGCACTATCGAGCGCATCGAAGTGCTGCGCGGCCCAGCGGCCATGCTCTACGGCCGTAGCGACCCTGGCGGCACCTTCAACATCGTCAGCAAGCAGCCGCAGGCCGAACGCCGCACCGTACTCGGCAGCCAGATCAACAGCGAAGGCCTGCGCCGCGGCACACTCGACACCACCGGCGCACTGGATGAACAGGCCGCCTTCACCTATCGCCTCAATCTGGTGACCGAAGGCGGCGACAGCTTCCGCGACGACGTCGAGAGCGAGCGCTACAACGTCGCCCCGGTGCTGCGCTGGCAGCTCAACGACGCCACCTCCGTCACCCTAGAAGGCGACTACCTGCACAACCGCCACCCGCTCGACCGAGGTGTGACGCGCTACGCCAACCAGCAAGGCAAGCTGCCGCGTGACCGTTTCCTCGGTGAAGAAGCCGCCGGTAAGCTGACCAACGCCAATGCCAGCACCCAACTGCGCATCGAGCACCTGCTCGACGACAACTGGACCCTGCGCGGCGGCGTGCAGTACCTCGACGGCGAGCTGTCCGGCGGTGCCGTGGAAAACAACAGCAACAGCTACCGTGGCGGTCTGACCGCTGGCGCCAGCAGCGTCGGGCGCAATTACAGCGAGCGCTGGCTGAACTGGAACGACGTCAACGCCCAGGCCAATGCCGAAGGCCACTTCGACACCGCAGGTCTGGCCCACACCCTGCTGGTTGGCGTGGAGTACGACAAGTTCAACTACAACTCGTTGATCCGTCGCTCGGATGACGGTAGCGCCTACCCCATCGACCTGTACAACCCGGTACATGGCCAACCGCTGCCAGCACTGACCCGCACCACCACGCACGACGCCGAAACGCTGGAGTCCTACGCCTTCTATCTGCAGGATCAGATCGCCCTGACCGAACGCCTCAAGGCGCAAGTCGGCGCGCGTATCGAGCGCTTCGAGCAGAGCTACGAAAACAAACTCAGCACCAGCGGCGACTGGGATCAGGCGCACAACGCCGTCACCCCGCGCTTCGGCCTGATCTACGACCTGACCGACGAACTGGCGGTGTTCGCCAACACCTCGCGCTCGTTCAAACCCAACCGGGGTGCCGACCGCCAGAACGGCGCCTTCGACCCGGAAGAAGGTGTCGCCCACGAAGTCGGTATCAAGTACGACATGCTCGACCGCGATCTCAGTCTGACCGCAGCGATGTTCCACATCGTCAAGGAAAACGTGCTGACCAACGACCCAAGCAACACGGGATCGGAGTCCTTCCAGATCGCGGCTGGCGAAGTGCGCAGCCGTGGTTTCGACATCAACCTGGCAGGCAACATCACCCCGCAGTGGCGGGTAATCGGTGGCTATGCCTACGTCGATGCCGAAGTTACCGAAAGCACCAGCGCGACCATGCCGGTAGGCTCGCGCCTGGCCAACGTGCCACGGCACAGCTTCAACCTGCTCGATACCTACGAGTTCGCTGGCGGTACGCTCGACGGCCTGGGCGTAGGCATAGGCCTGAAATACGTCAGCCAGCGCCAAGGTCAGACCAGCAACGACACCTTCGACATGGACGGCTACAGCGTGGTCGACCTGCTGGCCTACTACCCGCTGACCGAAAACGTGCGCCTGAACCTCAACCTGAACAACGTGTTCGACAAGCACTACGAAGAGCGCGCCTGGAACATCTGGTCGTACCCCGGCGAGCCGCGCACGCTGCAAGCGGGGATTTCGGTCAGTCTGTAAGCACTAGCACCAGGTGAGCGCGGTTCACCTGGCTTGCCACCTCGTAGCCCGGATGCAATCCGGGGATGACCTGTTGCGCCGTTCCCGGATTGCATCCGGGCTACGTGCTTTCAGAGCGGGTCAGAGGCCAGCTCGATCGGCAGCAGGTAGCGCTCCTCATCGTATTCGATGGGCAACTGGTAGCGATGGGTGCTTTCCTCGACGGTCTGGCATTGGTCATCGACCAGGGCCATGCGCCGTTCGACGCGGGTATCCTTGAGCTGCAGGTCGCGATAGCCCTGGTTACCGACCCGCTCGGTAATGATGACCACACCCTCAGTTTTGCTGAACACTCCAGCGCAGTTGGTATCCCACTCGCCCCAGACCTTTCTAACCGGTAACTCGCTCAACAATGGTCGTAATTGCTGAGCGTCCAGTTGGTAAAGGTTGAGCTGGGTTTCATAGAAAGGGTTGGGCCGGGAACTGCCACTGCGCGATATCCGCACACCGAAAGCGATATCATCCTTGCGCAGCCGATAAGGCGCAGTGTCGAACGCCATGTCCTCGACGTAAATCGCATCCCAATCCAACTTATTGGGCTCGACCAAACGCGCCACGAAGCGCTGTTTAGCGTTATCCAGCACCAGCACTTCCAGATCCGTCTCACCATAACCCTCGTACTCTGCGCGTACCAACGGCAGCGCGATCAAGGTCAGTTCAGGCCGCGCCGGCCATACCTTGCAGATGCCTCGTTCGGCATCCACCCGGTAGTGCCCACGTTCATCCTTCAGCACGTGGCCCGGATGGGCCATTTCGATCCAGGTCGGCAGTTGCTGCCGGCAATCATCGGCCTGCGCCAGGCTCGCCAGCAGCAGCCCGCCAAAAGCGGTGAGTAGTCTCTTGTTCATCCTTGAAGCACTCCCGTTCAATGTGCCGCGAGTCTACGCGGCCACCCACCCACTGCCCATGACGGGCATCGCGAAACAGCCAGGCAATCCGCCTTGCCAGCAGATGTCCGGCACGCGCCTCCTCACGCAAACCGATATACCCGCTCATGCCCGATACCACAGGCGCATGAAGCCGAGCGCCAGCAGCAGGCCGACCTGGCCCAGCGCCGCGCACATCGCCAGGAACGAACGCAGCGACGGGTTGTTCACTGCATCGTGAACGCCGGTCAGTTCATTCCAGAACCCTTCCGGCAACACCGTCAGACTCAGGCTGGCCAGCGGCTTGCCGGTCAGCAGCAGGCCGTCAATCAGGTTGAACCAGCCGAAGAACATCAGGCCAATCAGAATCACCACCGCCACAACCAGACCAAGGCCCAGGCAGGCGGAAAACTGCAATAACAGACGCATGGAATCACCTCCAGAGAAGAGGCGCGGCACGCGCCGCGCCGATTGGATTCAGGCTTGCGGGGCAATACGGCCAACGCCGTACCAATCCAGCTTGCGAGTCAGCACCATCACGCTGCCGAGCACGCCGAACACCAGCAGCGAGCCCATCAGCAGGGCGTAGTCTTCGGCGCTGAGCAGGCCGAAGAGCATCGCGTACAGCGCCGCCAGCAAGGCGCCAAAGCCCAAGCCGCGCTGCCAACTATGCAGCACGAAGCTGACGTAGAAGCCGATCAGGCCGACGCAGGCAGTTGCCGACAGGCCATAGGCCAGGGCAAACGGCAGATGCTCGGAGAGCGACAAGAGCAACAGGTAGAACAGCGCCAGCGACAGGCCGACCAGGGCGTACTGCACCGGGTGCACAGCCAGGCGCTTGAGCACTTCGAAGAGGAAGAAGGTGGCGAAGGTCAGGGCGATGAACAGCAGCGCATATTTGATCGCGCGGTCGGTCTTCAGATACTGGTCGACCGGGTCGACGAAACTCACCCCGAAGCTGCGCTGAAACAGGCCTATGCACTGGCTCTGGGCCTCGCAACCACGCAGCGTCTCTTCAAGGTTGGTGGCGAAGAAGCTGGTTTGCCATTCGGCGCTGAAACCTTCGGCCGTGATCTCGCGGCGGCTCGGCAAGTATTCACCAACGAAGCTCGGATGCGGCCAGTCGGACTTCAGGCTAACGCGGCTGTCACGGCCCACCGGCACCACCGCGAGCTGCTCGGTGCCTTGCAGTTTGAGGTCGAAGGCAAAGTCGAGCACCTGCCCGCCCTGGCTGTCCAGCGCTGGCAGCGCTGCGTGCACACCATCACCGAAACGGCTGTCGTGAGTACCGGGCGCGAAGCTCAGGGTCTGACCGTTGAGACGCAGTTTGAGGTCGTTGTTGATGCCTCGGATATCACTGATCCCGACGGCAAGAAAAGGCGTCTCGAAGCGATAGAAGCCCAGATCGTCGCCCAGGCCAAAACGCGCCGGCACTCGGAACTGCCCGCTGATCTGGCTATCGCTACGGTAAAGGCGTGCCTCGTAGATGCCCCGGGCGCGCAGCTCGGTACTGATCTGGCCGTCAAGCGCGAAACGCTCCGGCAGGAAGTAGAGCTGACCACGCTGCTGACGCTCTTCGGCGTAACGCTCGCCGGTATTCTCGCGCGTCTTCCAGACATGGGTGGTTTTGATATAGGGCACGACCAGAATCGGCCCGGTGATCTGCTGGCGATAGCTGGAGCTGCGGGCGATGTCCTGCAGCACCTGATAGCGCAGACCTTGGCGCTCGTCGACCAGGCCATCGATCATCAACAGGGGAATCATCAGCAGCAAAATCAGCAAGGCGATAGCGCCCAGCTTGAAGCCCAGGGTACGGCTCATGGTACGGCTCTCCGTCGCGAGTGAAGGTACGGCAGAGTCTGGGCAGTGGCGGTGGGCGAGGTATGGAGAAAGCGTGGGGATTGTGTGGAGACTGTATGAACGAAAAAGGGCGCCGATTCAGGGCGCCCTTTTTAACTGCAGTGCGACATAAGACTGCTCCCGCCTGTGGGTAAGCGGATCAGCTAATGCGATTCACACCCACACGGTCGGCGCCATCTGCGGCTACACGGTTGCCACCAACGCGGTCGGCACCGTCTTCGGCTACACGATTGCCACCAACGCGGTCTGCACCGTCTTCGGCTACACGATTGCCACCAACGCGGTCTGCACCATCTTCGGCTACACGATTGCCACCAACGCGGTCTGCACCATCTTCGGCTACACGATTGCCACCAACGCGATCGGCACCATCTTCGGCTACACGATTGCCACCAACGCGGTCTGCACCGTCTTCGGCTACGCGGTTGCCACCAACGCGGTCGGCACCGTCTTCGGCTACACGATTGCCACCAACGCGGTCGGCACCATCAGCAGCAACACGGTTAGCACCAACGCGATCGGCACCGTCTTCGGCGACGACAGGGGCAATGGATTGTTCGGTAGAGACCTGTGGCAGGGCGAAAGCACTGGCGGACAGAGTGGCAATAACGAGGCTGGCGAGGATTTGCTTTTTCATGGTCATTCTCCGAAAGAGGGGGTAAGTAACTGGCTACGGGGCCTATGTTACGCACGCCCCAAAACGGCAAAAGGCACATCTCGGGATAGTGACAATCAATACTATCGATACCTAAAAAGTCCTTATTTATTAGCCATATAGAGACAAGTTCCGAAAAAACTAGGAATTCAGCAGCTCATCACCGTCCAGCCACGCAGCCGCTCGGCGGCGCTGGCATCTGTATAAAAAGCCAGTAACATTGCCCACCATGCTCACCCTCGACGCCCCCGAACTCTATTACCTGGCCAACTTCCGCAAGGCCCTCGCCTGGCTCGACGCCCATCACCGCGACCTGATGGATGAAGCCGAGCACACCTTTATCGATACGTTTGTTCAGCTACCGCTTGCCACCCAGGCGCTGCTGGTGCGCCTGGTGATGCGCAAGGGCGTGCACTTTCGCGTCAGCAAACTGCGCTACGCCGAGATCGGCGATATCCCGACCGCTGCCGCGCCCTTGCTGGAACTGGGCTGGCTGATCGACTGCGCCGCACTGAGCTTCGACGAACTCGGCGCGCTGCTGCTCAAGGACGAACTGGCCGCGCATTTCGCGGGCGACCTGCCAGGCGGCAACCTGAAGAAGAGCGAAGCGCTCGACCACCTGCGCGAGCTGTTTACCGAGCCGCGCAGCCTGGCCGACTGGTGCCCGAATCTGCACGAGTGCCTGCTGAGCCTGGCCATCGGCCCGCTATGCGACCGCCTGCGCCTGATGTTCTTCGGCAACCTGGCGCAGGACTGGTCGGAATTCGTCCTCGCAGACCTGGGGATCTTCCGTTACGAGCAGGTGCCGATCACCCCCGGCTCACGCGGTTTCCGCCATCGCCAGGACGTGGATGACTACCTGCACCTGCGCGCCTGCCGCGAGGCCTTCGAGGCCGGCATGGCGGTCACCGAGGTGCTGCAGCAGCTCGGCGATTTCTGCAGCGACAGCGCGCATATCGGCGAACGCCACCAGCGCCTGCTGCTGCAACTGGCGCAACATCTGGAGCGCGCTGGAGAGTTGGACTCGGCCCTGGCGCTGTACCGCGACACCCGCGCGGTGGGCTCGCGGCAGCGGCAGATCCGCGTGCTGGAGCGCCTGGGTCAGGATGGCGAAGCGCTGACACTCGCCGAACAAGTGATCGCGGCGCCACACAACGCCGAAGAGTCGCAACTGGCCGAAAGAGCACGCACGCGCCTGCGCAAACGCCTCGGCCTGCCGCCTGCGGCCAAGGCGGCGAAGCTGATAGAAGATCGCCTCGACCTGCGCCTGCCGCGAGCCGCCAGCGTCGAGCTGGCCGTGGCCATGCACCTGGCCGAACCGGATGCGCCCGTGCATTACGTGGAGAACACGCTGATCTGCGGGCTGTTCGGCCTGCTCTGCTGGGAGGCGATCTTCGCCCCGCTGCCCGGCGCCTTCTTCCATCCCTTCCACACCGGCCCGGTGGATCTGCACCGCGCCGATTTCCATGCCCGTCGCGCTCCACTGTTCGCCGCCTGCCTGGCGCGCCTGGAGGATGGCAGCTACCTCGACACCATGCGCCGCACCCACGCCGAGAAATTCGGCACCCAGTCGCCCTTCGTGTTCTGGGAGCTGCTCGACGCCGATCGCCTGGAACAGGCCCTGACCTGCCTGCCGCCCGCGCACCTCGCCGCCTGGTTCCGCCGCCTGCTGGCCGATATTCGCGAGAACCGCGCTGGCATGCCCGACCTGATCCAGTTCTGGCCCAGTGAGGCGCGCTACCGGATGATCGAAGTGAAAGGCCCCGGCGACCGCCTGCAGGATAACCAGAAACGCTGGCTGGCGTTCTGTGCCGAGCACGGTATGCCGGTCAGCGTCTGCTACGTGGAGTGGAGCGATTGAACCTGCGCGTCGCCGTGCGCGAGCTGTGCGAGTTCACCGCCAAGGAAGGTGATCTCGACCTGCGCTTCACCCCCTCGCCCACCGCGCAGGAAGGCATGGCCGGGCACGCCACGGTGGTGGCCCGGCGCGGCCCGGATTACGTGTGCGAGCTGCCGCTGATCGGCCAGTTCGAGGGGCTGACGGTCAGCGGCCGCGCCGATGGTTTCGACCCCGAGTTTCGCCTGCTGGAAGAGATCAAGACCCATCGCGGCGACATCTCGCGCATCCCCGCCAATCACCGCCTGCTGCACTGGGCGCAGGTGAAGATCTACGGCTGGCTGTTGTGTCAGGAGTTGGGCTTCGAGGAACTGGACTTGGCGGTGGTGTACTTCAACGTCATCACCCAGCAGGAAACGGTATTCCGCGAACGCCACAGCGCCGCATCGCTGGGCGAGTTCTTCGCCCTGCACTGCCGCCGCTATATCGAATGGGCGCGGCAGGAACAGGCGCATCAGCAAGCACGCAATCAGGCATTGGAAGCGCTGCAGTTCCCCTACGGTGAATTTCGCCATGGCCAGCGGCAACTGGCCGAAGCCGTATACCGCGCCGCGCGCGACGGCCATTACCTGCTGGCGCAGGCCACCACCGGCATCGGCAAAACCCTCGGCACCCTGTTCCCGCAACTCAAGGCCATGCCTGGGCAGCAGCTCGACCGCCTGTTCTTCCTCAGTGCCAAGACGCCAGGCCGGCGCCTGGCACTGGATGCCCTGCAACGCCTGCGCGAACCGGATACACCGCTGCGCGTGCTGGAACACGTCGCCCGCGACAAGGCCTGCGAACACCCGAGCAAAGCCTGCCATGGCGACTCCTGCCCACTGGCCAAGGGTTTCTATGACCGCCTGCCGGCAGCCCGCAGCGCGGCACTCAAGGAACGCTGGCTGGATCAGCAAGCCGTGCGCAACATCGCCATCGCCCACGGCGTATGCCCCTACTACCTGAGCCAGGAACTGTGCCGCTGGAGCGACGTGGTGGTGTGCGACTACAACTACTACTTCGACCTCGGCGCCCTGCTGCACAGCCTGACGGTGATCAACCAGTGGCGCGTCTGCCTGCTGGTGGACGAGGCGCACAACCTGGTGGAACGCGGGCGCGGCATGTACAGCGCCGAGCTGGATCAGGCGCGCTTCAAGGCCATGTGCCGCGACGCACCGAAGCGCCTGAGGAGCGTGCTGGAACGCGTCGACCGCCACTGGGACCAGCTGCACCGTGAACAGCAGGTCCCCTACCAGGTCTATCCGCTGGCGCCGGACCTGCTGCTCGCCGCGCTGGGCAAGGCGGTCAGCGCCATCACCGACCTGCTCACCGACCAGCCCGAAGGCAATGGCGGCGAGCTGCTCAGCTTTTATATGGACGCCATGCTGTTCTGCCGCCTGGCGGAAAGCTTCGGCCCGCACTCGCTGTTCGACATCAACCGAGATGAAGTCGGTAATGGGCGCAGCTATTCCACCCTGTGCATCCGCAATATCCTGCCGGCGCCCTTCCTCGGCCCACGCTTCGAGGATGCCCACAGCGCCACACTGTTCTCCGCCACCCTCAGCCCCAGCCACTACTACCTCGACCTGCTCGGCCTGCCGGAAGAGACCCAGTGCCTGGACGTCGCCTCGCCGTTCAGCGCCGAGCAACTGCACGTGCAGGTGGTGCGCAACCTGTCCACCCGCTACCAGCACCGCGACGCCTCGCTGGCGCCGATCTGCCAATTGATGGCGCGCCAATACGCCGAACGCCCCGGCAACTACCTGGCCTTCTTCAGCAGCTACCAGTATCTGGAACAGGTGCTACAGGAACTGCGCCGCGACCACCCGCAGATTCCGATATGGACGCAGTCACGACAGATGGACGAAGCGGCGCGCCAGGGCTTTATCGAACGCTTCCAGATCGGCGGGCGCGGCATCGGCTTCGCCGTGCTCGGCGGCGTATTCGGCGAAGGCGTCGACCTACCCGGCGAACGCCTGATCGGCGCCTTCGTCGCCACCCTCGGCCTGGCCCAGCTCAACCCGATCAACGAAGAAATCCGCCAGCGCATGGACACCCTGTTCGGCAATGGCTACGACTACACCTACCTCTACCCCGGCTTGCAAAAAGTCGTGCAAGCCGCTGGCCGGGTGATCCGCACCCCCGAAGACCAAGGCGTGCTCTACCTGATCGACGACCGCTTCGCCCGCCCGGAAGTCCGCCGCTTGCTGCCGAGCTGGTGGCAGGTGGAGCTGCTGCGCTTGCCGCTCAAAACTCCCACCCCCGAGCCGCAACCCGACCTGTAGGAGCGGCTGGGCGGCATTCCGTTTTATCCGCGATCATTGCGGCTCAAGGATCGTAGAGCCGTAGCCTGGGTAGAGCGAAGTCATACGGAGAAGATCAGGAGCGTCAGCACGCCACGACTGAATACGACTTGCCAGCGGTTATCCGACATGGTGTATAACCTGCCAAACATCCCACCGACTCGCTGCTGCCTGCAAGATAGAGAAGGACTTCGATAATGGCCAGGAAGATTATCCACCAAAAATCCCTGCGGGTTATGCACCATTTGGCGTCTATTTATAGTTAGCTATTTCCTCGACAACACTATGGAATCGATAAATGGGTAAATCTGGAAGACCGCCAAAAGTAGATCATTTAAAAAAATCCTTTATAAAAGACATAGATTCGGCACGAAGCCTCGTTACAAAAATAAAAAGTGTTGCCGCCATTAATCCAAATTCACGCACGCCACGAATCCATGTAAAACATGCGCAAAGGGTAGTAGAACTTGCATTCATGGGGGTAGTTGCTAGCTGGGAAGATTTCTTAGAGCAGGTATTAGTTCGTTACCTTGCCGGGGCTAAAACTGACTCAGGCTATCAGCCGATTCTCCGAATGGGTGCCACATCAGGTATCACTCACTCATACGAAGTCATAATGGGTGATCCTAAGTTTAATCCATACAAAAACTATATAGGCTTTGGCTCACCTAACGACGTCATAGATGCAGCGAAGCTATTTCTTGATCATGGACAACCCTTCCAAAACGTAATGCACCCCAAAATTGAGCTCCTGAAAAACGCCGTAATAATACGCAACAGAACAGCGCATTCATCTGATAAATGCATAAGCGACTTTGTGGGGACAGCAAAGAAAATGCTTATGCAAGCCAAACTAAGACAAAGCTACAGACCGGCCGATCTTTTGGAAGCCAAGGCTGAAAGGGGATTTGGAGGTTCGGTAAAAGATAGAGAAATTACATATTTTGAAGCATTTATGGAAATGTACGAGAATCTTGCAAAGGGTATTGTGCCGTAACAGCAAGTAGCCCGGACAACCACTCCCAACGGGGGATGAAAAAAGCGTCATCCACCCTACGGTAAATCGTGGCGTAGGGTGGACAACGCGAAGCTTGTCCACGATTTCTGGGTAGAGCACAGCGAAACCCTGGAGCACTTAAATCACGGGTTTCGCAGCGCTCGATCTTTCCTACGCGCTAGATATCGAACACTTCGGTAAAGTGCGCCAACAACCATCAGTGCGTATAGGCTCGGCTCTTTTTCAGCGCTATTAGAACCCCAACAATCAACAGCACCATACCCAATATGGTCGTAATATCGGGAAACTCATCGCGCCATATAAACAGATAGGCCATCGCGGCCAATGTTTCCAGCACGATCAATTGACCAACCAATGCAGTTGGGAGGCGCCGGCTGGCTTCATTCCAGCAAACGGTAGCCAACCAGGAAGAAAATACAGCCATAACGACCATGACAAGAATGAAATAGCCGGGCTCCGGCCCAAATGGCATTTCAAAGTCACCATCCTGGATGGCTAAAAATGACCATAGGCAAAGGAGGCTGATAATAGCCATAGGCAGCGTAACGATGCCCTGCGCAGTGGCCCAGGTTCTTGCACTGCAGCTAGAATTTTCCCTAAGCCAATCTGCATTGCGCAATGGATACCACGTCCAGCATGCTACAGCCGCTATGGCCAGTAATACGCCAAGGCCATAACTCCATTGATCAAAGCTTTCAAGCCTCAACCTGCCTTCCAGTTCAGCTTGGTTTACGCATATTACCCCTATGATAATCATTGCTGTAGAAGGCAATAGTTTCATCCAAGGCAATCTAGCTGCATGCACAGTCCGCTGTAAATTGGCAGACACAGCAATAACTACAGGTAACGTACCTATAATCATAGTGGTCAAAGCTCCACCTGTGCGCTGGATGGAGCTTGCCAGGCAGAAGTAATAGATGAAATTCCCGACAGCCGATAACAGTGCAGCCACTAGCCAATCTTTGCGTGAGAGTTTCAGTAAAGCGGCACGATCAAACCAAGCCAAAGGCAGCGCAATGAGCCCATACGCCAGATAACGCCCGATGGAAATAAGCATTGCCGGATAATCCGGCAACAGCAATGGCCCGACGAATACCAGCCCCCACATCATCCCTGCAACCAACGCACAAATAGCGCCCATCCACATATATATTCTCAATGCAGAAAAATAACTGCCACGACATTACCATATGCAACATTCGCTGCCAGATGAACAATTCATGGGTGCAATATTAAATATATTCAACAGCACACAGCCCAGACAGCGACATCCAACGGTGGATTAAAAAGCAAGTAGCCTGGATAGAGCGCAGCGAAATCCGAGAACCCACAAGCGATGGGTTTCGCTGCGCTCTACCCATCCTACATTTTGCCTTCCCGCCAAAACGACGAAGGCGCCCAAACGGGCGCCTTCAGTCGGAGCGGGTATTACCGGGTGATCAGGCGGTGCGGTTAACACCAACACGATCTGCACCATCTGCAGCTACGCGATTCGCACCGACACGATCAGCACCGCCTTCAGCGACACGATTGGCACCCACGCGATCTGCACCATCTTCGGCTACACGATTAGCTCCGACGCGGTCTGCACCACCTTCAGCTACGCGATTCACGCCGACACGGTCAGCACCACCTTCAGCTACACGGTTGGCACCCACGCGATCTGCACCATCTTCAGCTACACGATTAGCACCGACGCGATCTGCACCATCTTCGGCTACACGATTAGTACCGACACGATCTGAACCGTCTTCAGCGACACGGTTGGCACCAACATGGTCAGCACCGTCTTCAGCGACGACGGGGGTAGCGGTGGATTGAGCGGTCACCTGCGGCAAAGCGAATGCGCTGGTGGACAGGGCGGCGATAACAAGGCTGGCGAGGATTTGCTTTTTCATGATCAGGCTCCTGGATGAGGCTGGTAAGTGGCTACGGAACCTATGCTACTCGCATTAAATCGATTAAAAAGCGCAAATAAATAAACAAAACAATCAAATTTATCGATATATAAAGCAATACCCAAGCACTCACTTCGCCTGCCTGGACGACTGGGTTCTGTACCAAGGATGAATTTTGAGGTTGCTTGAGAACTTCATGGCTGAAACGGAATGCCGTCCACCCGCTCCCAAGATGACCGCTCGGACTGTGGGAGGCGCTTCAGCGGCGAGTCGCGGCTAAAGCCCCTCCCACAAGGCATCACATAGCCTGGGTAGAGCACAGCGAAATCCGGAAACTCACAGATGATGGGTTTAGCTGCGCACTACCTACGCAGCTAAACAGGCCAGAAGCTTCGCGGCTAAAGCCGCTCCTACAAAAGGCAGATACGCGCAGCGCAATCTAGGCGGGCAAGACCAGGCGTACTTCCACCCCGCCTTCGACATTGCCGATATGCAGTTCCCCACCATGCAGCTCGGCTACTTCCTGCACGAAGTTCAGGCCCAGTCCGGTGCTCTTGCGGCCGCCGTTGGGGCGCGGGAGGGAGTAGAAGCGTTCGGTCAAACGCGCCAGGGCGTAGTCGGGAATGGCTTCGCCCTGGTTGAACAGGCGCAGGACGATGCGCTCGCCCTGGCTTTCGGCGGCGATGCGGATAAGTCCGCCGGGCGGGGTGAAGTCGAGGGCGTTATCCAGCAGGTTGGCCAGGGCCTGGCGCAGCAAGAAACGCTCGCCGCGCAGGTTCAGCCCGGTCGGCAGCGTCTGTTCGATCTGCAGATTGGCGGCGGTGATACGCGCCTGCTGCGCTTGTAGCAGTTCGTCCACCAGTGGCGCCAGCGGCACCGCCACGCGTTCTTCCAGGCCCTGGCGTTGTTCCACCTGGGCCAGGTGCAGCAGGCGTTCGATCAGGTTCTGCAGGCGCGCGCTTTCCTGCTGGATATTGGCCACGAAACGCTGGCGTTGCTCGGTGGGCATGTCGCTGTCGAGCAGCTCGGCGGCGCCGCGAATAGCCGCCAGCGGGCTTTTCAGCTCGTGGGTCAGGGTGTGCACGTAGCGTTCGACGTAGGCCTTGCCTTCCAGCTCGGTACGCATACGCTCGACCGCCTGCGCCAGTTGCCCCAGCTCGCCGCCGCGCACCCTGGGTGGCTCGGCGCGTTGGCCCTCGCTGACCGTCTGGGCGTAGCGGGTGAGCTTGCCCAGCGCGGCGCTGAGCCACCAGGACAGCACCGCGCCAATCAACAAACCGAGGCCGATCAGCCCGGCGCCGAGCCAGCTCAGGCGATTCTGCGAGCGCTCGATATAGGGCTGCAGGGTGCGGTTGGGCTTGGCCACCGAGACCACGCCGATGATCCGCTCACCGTCCCTGATCGGCGCGGCCACGTACATCACCGAGGAATCCGGGTCGTTCGGGTCTTCACGGGTCGAGCGCGCACCATACTGGCCGCGCAGGGTCAGCAGCACGTCGTTCCAGCGCGAGTAGTCCTGGCCGATGGCTTGGCCGGTGGAGTCGAGCAGGACGATGCCCTTGGCGTCAGTGACGTAGATGCGGTGATTGACCTCGGCCTTGGTTACACCCCAGATGGTCGCCTGTGGCTGACGCCGACCATAGGCTTCCAGCGCCTCATTCAGGCGGCCCTGGCCAAGCGTCCCGGCCTTGACCTGATCACGCAGGATCTCGGCCAGCAAGTTGGCGGTGTCGACCAGGGTTTCCTCGGTGCTCTGGCGCACGCCGGGGCGAATCTCGTCCATCACTGTGCTGAGCACGAACCAGCCAGACAAGCCGACAAAGAGGAAGTAGACGAGGAAGATGCGTACGCCCAGCGGCATGAGTCAACTCTCCGGCTCGTAGCTATAACCGAGGCCGCGATGGGTCTGGATCGGCTCTTCGCTCGGGGCGATGGTGCGCAACTTGGCACGCACGCTCTTGATATGGCTGTCGATATTGCGCTCGTAGCCGGCTTCGCTGGCCACGCCGAGGGCATCGAGCAATTGCTCACGGGAATAGACCCGGCGTGGCTGGCCGAGCAAGGTGCGCAACAGGCGAAACTCGTGGCGGGTCAGGCTCAGCGCCTGGCCGTGGTAGTGGATGCGAAAGGCGGCATCGTCGATCTGGAAGAGGCTCGGTGCTGTGGCCTCTGCAGTATCACGGGGCAGCACACGCCGCAGAATGACCTTGACCCGCGCCGCCACCTCGCGCGGGCTGAAGGGTTTGACCACGTAGTCGTCGGCGCCGATTTCCAGGCCCACCACACGGTCGATCTCCTCGCTGCGGGCGGTGAGGAAAATCACCGGCACCTCGGAGAAACGGCGCAGGCGCTTGCACACTTCGAAGCCGCTGATATCGGGCAGGCCGACATCGAGAATGGCCAGGTCGAAGGTGCCGTTCTCCAGCAATGTTAGCGCTTCGCCACCGAGGCTCGACCAGTGCGTGACGAAGCCTTCGGCCTGCAGGGCATAGACCAGCGTATCGGCGATTGCGGCTTCGTCTTCGACTATGAGTATCTGCGGCATGGGGCGTCCTGCACCTGGAGGCGACGGCAGGAGACTGCCGAGGGCGAGATCAGGCGTCAAGCAGGCAATGGAACGTAGGCCGGGTGAAACCCGCCGAGCGCCGTTGGCGGGTTGCACCCGCCCTACGGGGGCGACCGAGGCGGAGCTGCTAAAGGCGGGATCAGGCGTCAGGCAGGCAATGGGCGTAGGGCGGGTGAAACCCGCCGGGCGCCGTTGGCGGGTTGCACCCGCCCTACGGGGGCTGATCAGTGTTCGCCGCGAATGTACTGTTCCAGTTGGCGGATCAGGTCGGCCTGTTCGGCGATGGTTTCCTTGACCAGGTCACCGATGGACAGCAGGCCGATCAGTTCTCCCTCGGCCAGTACCGGCAGGTGGCGCAGACGGCGTTCGGTCATCAGTTCCATGCAGTGTTGCAGGCTGTCACGCGGGCCGACGGTGATGACGTCGCGGGTCATGATTTCACTGATTTTGGCGTTGAGCATGGAGCGCTCGGCCAGGGCTACTTTGCGCACATAGTCGCGCTCGCTGACGATCCCCACCAGGCGCCCGCCAGACATCACCACCAGGGCGCCGATGCCCTTCTCCGCCATGGTGCGCAAGCCGTCGAGCAACGAATCATCAGCATCGAGGCTATGGAGAAACGCGTTGGATTTGCTGCGAAGAATTTCGGCGACCGTTTTCATACCTGGGCTCCCGGTGGTTTAGCTGTTATTTAGCAGACTTCGACCACCGGGTCACTCAATCCAGGCGGAAACGCCCGGTGTTCTGCGCCAATCCTTCACTGCCACGCTGCAAATCCTGTGCGGCATCACTGACCGCCTGGGCACCCTCAAGCAGTTGGCCTGCGGCCTGATCGACCTGCTGGATGTTGCCGCTGACCTCATCGGCGGTGGCCGCTTGCTGCTCGGCTGCCGTGGCGATCTGCGCCAAACGGTCGCTGACACGCTGCACCGAGTCGACGATGTTCTGCAACTCGTCGCCCATGGCCAATACGCTGCCGATGTCGCCGTCAGCCTGGTTGCAGGCATCCTCCATCAGGCTGACGGATTGGCCGACCACGCGCTGCAGGTTGTCGACGGTCTGGGCGATTTCCTGGGTCGACTCCTGGGTGCGTTTGGACAGCGAACGCACTTCGTCGGCCACCACGGCGAAGCCGCGCCCGGCCTCACCTGCGCGGGCCGCTTCGATGGCGGCATTGAGCGCCAGTAGGTTGGTCTGCTCGGCGATGCCTTTGATCACATCGACCACACGGTTGATCTGCTGAGTCTGTTCACGCAACTGCTGCAACGCGGTGGCGCTGTCGCCCAGACGAGCACTGAGCTGACGCATGCTGGCACTGGTGCGCTCGCTGCGCCGGTTGCTGCTAAGCGCCACTTCACGCGTTTGCTGGGCCTCCATCGCCGCCTCCTCGCAGCTTTGCGCCACGCTCTGTGCGGTGGCGGCCATCTGCGTGGCGGCGGTGGCGATGTAGCTCATTTGCGCTTGCTGCTGCTCGACGGCACCAAGCGACTCATGCGCCTGGGCACCAAGCTGGTGAACCGTGCTATCGAGCTGGCGACTTTCATGATTGACGCCCTGCAGCGAATCGCGCATCTGCCCGACGGCGGCATTGAGCGCCTGGGCGATGGCGGCCAGATCATCACGGCCATCGACTTTCATCTGCACACGCAAGTCGCCATCACGCAGCCCTTGCGCGCCCTCGATGATGGTTCGCGTGCCCTGACGAATAGAGGCATTGAGACACAAGAGCACGTACAGCGCGAGCAGGGTCAGCAGGCTGAAGGCGCCGATCACTTCGATCATCTGTGCCAATGCCTTATTGCGATAACCGCCCAAGCTGGTAAAGAACTGCTGGTACAGCGCCTGCTGCAAGGTTTGGAACTGCGCCTCCTGGGCCATTTCGAGCTGTACGAATTGCTCGGGCGTGAGCGCCATGGGGCTGGCCTCGAACATATCGCGGTCAATCTGCGCGAGGAAATCATCCAAACCCTTGAGCGCAGCCGCAAAAGGCTCGTTCAATTGGCGCATGGCCTTTGGCGCCTCGCGCGAAAGGGTGGTTTGCGCCTTGATCAGTTGTGCGCGCTGCTCGTCGAGGTTGTGCCGCAAGTCGCGGATCAGAACGCGGCTCTGCAGGGTGAAATGCTGTGCGACCACCGCGCCATGGCCTTGGGCCGCAAAGGCGCTTAGCTGCTCGAACAGACGCGGCATGACGTAAGTGATCTGCTCCATCATCAGATAGGTGTCGAGGCGCGGATCGAGAATCAGCGAGCTGTCGGTCGCCACCTGCTCACGCAGTGCGGTGAGGTAGAGCAAGGCTTTTTGGTAGCGGTCCATGGAATCGGGCAGCGGTTGGCGCTTCATCGCATCGGCACGCAGACCATCGCGCTCGCCCTGTAGCGCTTGGAACTGCTGGCGCGCCTGCTCGCTGATCAGGCTGCTCTGCAGCGGCTCGGCAGCCGCTTGCAGCGCCTTGTCGAGTTCACCTTCGCGCTGCCGCAACAGGCCTTCGGCTTCTTTATCATTGCCCTTCCAGCGCGCCAGCAAGGTACGCTGAGCAATCAACTCCTGCTGCACCTGAGCCATAAGCTGCAGCGCCTGGGCACCCTCAAGCTCATGATCGATGTACTGCAGGCGCTCCAGATAATCGCTACTGATGACCCACAGGGCATAACCCAGAGGCAGTGCGAACAATAGAAACACCAACTGAAATTTTCGCGCAAAACTGAAACGCTGGAACAGCCGTACACCCGGCTTGAGTACTCCCGTCATCACGACACCTCAGCAAACTGTTGGGCCTAGCGGCCTGGCGGTCATTTGCACAATGCAAAAAACAGGCCCACAAATGCCATTCAAGGTGTTGAAGGGATGACGGGGCGCTCAGCGCGAGTGTACCGGCCATTTACCATCAGGCTTTTCCGAAATGCGACAATTTGCTCAGCATTGCGGACGGTCGCGCGTGTAGCGCTCTGAAGGGTCAACCGCTGCGCCGAACTCACGCATGGCGCTGGCCCCAATCAGCAGCGGGTAACTGAAGGTGCGGCGGTCAGTCAGATTGACTTCGATATTGCGCGTCTCACCACCGAGGCAGACCGGCATTTCGATCACCGGGCGCTGGGAGTAGGCCACTTCCTGCGAGCCAGGCTCACTCGCCTCTTCGGCGCGCTTCTTGATCTCGGCAATACGCACCAGCGGGTGCTCGTAGAGGGTTTCCTGGGCGCCATCGACCGCCAGACGGAAGCGCACCCAGTCCTCACCATCACGCTGAAACGGCTCGATATCCGTGGCCGAGAGTGAGGCGGTCATGGCGCCGGTGTCCATCTTGGCCTTGAGGGTCTTGCCCAAGGCAGGCAGGGTGACCAACTCGTAACGGCCATAGAGGTCGATGGGTTCGTCGGCCATGGTCGGCAGGCTGACAGCAGCGGCCAGCAGAAGCAGGGCGTATTTCAAGGATCGGTCCTCTCTTTTGAATTGACCGTCTCTCGGACTGTGCCTCGCTCGCCATGTTCCGACACAAGCGTTACAACATGCTGCTAACGCCCACGACCGCCAAGTTCCATGCCAGTCCACAGCTCATCGAGCCGCTCGAACCCCCACTCCTGCGCCGACTCGCGACCAACGATACGGTCCTGGTCGGTGATCTTGCTCAGATCCACCACCGCTTGAGGCAAAGGCAGATTCGATTTGGCCGAGAAGAACACCTTGACCTTGGGCGCCAGCAACGCCTTGGGATTTTGCTCCATGACCACCGCCAGACGCCCGCTCTGCAGGCGCACCAAAGCGCCAACGGGGTAGATGCCGACTGTTTTCACGAAGGCCTGGAACACCTGTTCATCGAAATGCCCCTTCCATTCGGCCATCTTGCGGATCGACTCAGCGGGGTCCCAGCCCTGTTTATAAGGCCGATTGGAGGTGACGGCGTCATACACGTCACAGACTGCGCCCATCTTCGCCAACAGGCTGATCTGCTCGCCCTGCAGACGATGCGGATAACCGCTGCCGTCGACCTTTTCGTGGTGGTGCAAGCACACATCCAGCACCAGAGCGCTGACCTGCTTGCTGGCGATAAGGATGCTGCTGCCCTCCTCCGGGTGCTTGCGCACCTGGGCGAACTCGCTGTCGGTCAGCTTGCCCGGCTTGTCTAGCAGCGCCTGCGGCACCGCCATCTTGCCGATGTCATGCAGCAGGCCGGCCAGCCCCGCCTCACGCACGGCAACCTCGGGCAGGCCCAACTGACGCGCCAGGGCAATCATCAGCGCGCACACCGCTACCGAGTGCATATAGGTGTATTCGTCGCCGTGCTTGAGCCGCGCCAGGCTGATCAGGGCCTGGGGATGACGCATGACCGACTGGGAGATTTCCTCGACCAACGCTTCGGCCTGCTCGAACTGCAGTGCCTGGCCCATGCGCGCATCGCTGAACATCTGCACCACCGCCTGCTTGGAGCGCGCGCAAAGCTTGACCGCCTGCTCCAGCTCCTGCTCCATCGACAGACGCTTGACCACCGGCGGCGCCACAGCCGCCATCAGCCGCGCCTGTGCCTCGCACTCAGCCTCGGCGCTCGTTGCCGAGGGCACGCCTGCGGCGACATCCGCGCCTTTGCCAACATCTATCCACAATTCAGTGATGGCGCTGTCGCGAATTCGCGCCAGATCCTTGTCAGATTCGAGAAGAAACTTGGATTTCCAGAAAGGATGATCCATCCACGAACCACAAAACTCCTGAATAAACATGCCGATACGCAGATCAGCTACGGCGATCCTTTTTAGCATTGGCCCTTACCAGCAAAGAAAAGAAAGCGTCCATATGCGCAGATGATCCTGCGCTTTGAGTGTAACCGCCGACTGGCAATAAGCCACTTATCTCAACTTTTGAGCCCCGCGCCAACCTTGCATAAGATTGCCGCTCACCGCCTGCCATGGAGTCGATATGCGCCCTCTGCTGACCGGCCTTGCCAACATTACCCTGCTACTCGCCAACACCCTGATCCTGATTGGCCCGCTCTTGCTGTGCGCCCTCGCCAAGCTCGTGCTGCCGGGCCAAGCGCCGCGCGATACCTGCTCGCGCGCGGTGATGTGGGTCGCCGAGTTCTGGGCCGAGAACTGCAAACGCATCTTTGCCTTGCTCACCCCCACTCACTGGGACATCCGCGGTAACGCCGATCTGCGTGGCGATCGCTCGTATCTGCTGATCAGCAACCACCAGTCCTGGGTCGACATCCCCGCGCTGGTGCAGGCGTTCAACCGCAAGACGCCCTACTTCAAGTTCTTCCTCAAACAGGAATTGATCTGGGTACCGTTTCTCGGCCTGGCCTTCTGGGCGCTCGACTACCCCTTTATGAAGCGCTATTCCAAAGCCTATCTGCAGAAGAACCCACATATGAAAGGCAAGGATCTGGAGATCACCAAGGCCGCCTGCGAGAAGTTCAAGCGTCTGCCGGTCACCGTGGTCAATTACCTGGAAGGCACCCGCTTCACCCCCGTCAAACAGGCCCAGCAGCAGTCACCTTATCGTTATCTGCTCAAGCCCAAGGCAGGCGGCGTGGCCTTCGTTCTCGCCGCGCTGGGCGAGCAGATCGACGCCGTACTGGACGTCACCCTGGTCTATCCCGGCAAGCGCGTTCCGGGCTTCTGGGATTTGCTCAGCGGCCAGGTCGGAAAAGTGCTCATCGACATCCGCACGCTGCCCCTCGACCCCGCGTTGTGCCAGGGAGATTACGAGAACGATCCCGCCTTTCGTCTGCGCATGCAGGATTGGGTATCGGCTCTATGGCAAGAAAAAGATCAGCGCATCGCCCAATTGCGAGAGGAACACGCCGCCTGAGACGTCTCGCTGTTCGGATTTCCGAATGAGTAGCGCTCACGCAGTCGGCAAGGCGAACGCCCAGCCCCCAAGGCGCCCTCGTCATCGCGACGACAAGCCCTATTTTTCAGCCATTGCCGCGTAATCAGGCGTCCTCGACAGGCCTGGCATGCAACCTGCTCTAGTGATGGCGGTATGTGTAACCCCGCGCCATCACAACAACAACGTCGAGGAACCCATTGATGCGTACCTTCCACCGCGTACTGAGCCTGGCCATTGCCGCCGCCGTCCTGTCCACCCCGGCCATGGCCGAGGAGCTGACCGGCACTCTGAAGAAGATCAAAGAAACCGGCACCATCACCCTGGGCCATCGCGACTCGTCCATCCCCTTCTCCTATTTCGGCGATGCCTCCGGCCAACCGGTCGGCTACTCCCATGACCTGCAACTGAAAGTGGTCGATGCGCTGAAGCAGGAACTGGGTATGCCGGACCTGAAGGTGCGCTACAACCTGGTCACCTCGCAGACCCGTATCCCGCTGGTGCAGAACGGCACCGTCGATCTGGAATGCGGCTCCACCACCAACAACGTCGAACGTCAGCAGCAAGTGGCATTCTCGGTGGGCATCTTCGAGGTGGGCACCCGCCTGCTGACCAAGAAGACCAGCGGCGTCAACGATTTCACTGATCTCAAGGGCAAGAACGTGGTGACCACCGCCGGCACTACCTCCGAGCGCCTGATCAAGGCAATGAACGCCGAGAAACAGATGGGCATGAACGTGATTTCCGCCAAGGATCACGGCGAATCCTTCCTGATGCTCGAATCCAACCGCGCCGTGGCCTTCATGATGGACGACGCCCTGCTGGCCGGTGAAATGGCCAAGGCCAAGAAGCCGGACGACTGGCACGTGGTCGGCACGCCGCAGTCTTTCGAGATTTACGGCTGCATGCTGCGCAAGGGTGATGAGGGCTTCAAGCAGGTGGTCGACAAGGCCATCAGCGCCACCTTCGCCTCTGGCGAGATCAATACCCTCTACAACAAGTGGTTCGAGCAGCCTGTTCCGCCGAAGGGCCTGAACATGAACTTCCCCATGAGCGACGAGCTGAAAAAGCTGATCGCCAATCCCACCGACAAATCTGCAGAACAGATCTGACGGTATACCTGCGTTAGCTTCACAAGAGCTAGCACAGCACCGTAGGGCGGGTGAAGCCCGCAACCCGATCGTCCACAACGATTCTGGCGGGTTGCACCCGCCCTACGGTTCTTTCTCCTGAGCGATAAGGGGCACAGCCGCTACCCGCGGCTGGGGCATGCTGCCGCGTGCTCGGCCCCTTTCAACCCAAGCTTTAGCCACACGGGGGTCACCCGCAATGAATTACAACTGGGACTGGGGTATCTACTTCAAGTCCACCGGCATCGGCAGCGAAATCTATCTGGACTGGTTCATCACCGGCCTGGGCTGGACCATCGCCATCGCCCTGGTCGGCTGGCTGATCGCCCTGGCGCTGGGCTCGCTGCTGGGCGTTATGCGTACCGTGCCGAACCGCCTGATTTCCGGGATCGCCACCGCCTACGTGGAAATCTTCCGCAACGTGCCACTGCTGGTGCAGCTCTTCCTCTGGTACTTCCTGGTGCCGGATCTGCTGCCCGAGCCGCTGGAGCTGTGGTTCAAGCAGGATCTCAACCCGGCTACCTCGGCCTATCTGTCGGTGGTGGTGTGCCTTGGCCTGTTCACCGCGGCGCGAGTGTGCGAGCAGGTGCGTACCGGCATCCAAGCACTGCCCAAGGGCCAGACCGCTGCGGCCTACGCCATGGGTTTTCGCCTGCCGCAGATCTACGCCAACGTGCTACTGCCACAGGCGTTTCGCATCATCATTCCGCCGCTGACCAGCGAGTTCCTCAACATCTTCAAGAACTCCTCGGTGGCATCCTTGATCGGCCTCATGGAACTGCTGGCGCAGACCAAGCAGACCGCCGAGTTCAGCGCCAACCTGTTCGAGGCCTTCACCCTGGCCACGCTGATCTATTTCACCCTGAACATGAGCCTCATGATGATCATGCGCGTGATCGAGAAGAAGGTTGCGGTACCAGGCCTGATTTCCGTAGGGGGTAAATGATGGACTTTTCCCCGATTATTCCGGCCCTGCCAGGAATGTGGAGCGGCATGCTGATGACCCTGCAACTGATGGTGCTGGGCGTGCTCGGTGGCGTTGCCCTGGGCACGCTGCTGGCGCTGATGCGCTTGTCGCACAACAAGCTGCTGGCCAACTTCGCTGCCACTTACGTCAACTACTTCCGCTCGATCCCGCTGCTGCTGGTGATTACCTGGTTCTACTTCGCGGTGCCGTTCATCCTGCGCTGGATCACCGGCGAAGACACCCCGGTGGGGGCGTTCAGCTCGTGCCTGGTGGCCTTCGTGATGTTTGAGGCGGCGTACTTCTGCGAGATCGTCCGCGCCGGTATACAGGCCATCCCCAAGGGCCAGATGGGCGCAGCGTCGGCCCTGGGCATGAGCTACGGGCAATGCATGCGCCTGATCATCCTGCCGCAGGCCTTCCGCAAGATGACCCCGCTGCTGCTGCAACAGAGCATCATCCTCTTTCAGGACACCTCGCTGGTGTACACCGTGGGCCTGATGGACTTCCTCAACGCCGCTCGCTCGCGTGGCGATATCATCGGCCAGCCCCATGAGTTTCTGATCTTCGCCGGCCTGGTCTACTTCACTGTCAGCTTCGCCGCTTCGCAACTGGTCAAGCGTCTGCAAAAAAGGTTAGCCGTATGATTTCCATTAAAAACGTCAACAAGTGGTACGGGGACTTCCAGGTGCTGACCGAGTGCAGCACCAAGGTGAACAAGGGCGAAGTGGTGGTGGTATGCGGGCCATCGGGCTCGGGCAAGTCCACCCTGATCAAGTGCGTCAACGCGCTGGAGCCTTTCCAGCAGGGCGACATCAACGTCGATGGCACCTCCATCGCCGACAAGAAGACCAACCTGCCCAAGCTGCGCTCGCGCGTCGGCATGGTGTTCCAGCACTTCGAGCTGTTCCCGCACCTGACCATCACCGAAAACCTGACCATCGCGCAGATCAAGGTGCTTGGCCGCAGCAAGGAAGACGCCACCAAGAAAGGCCTGGCCCTGCTTGACCGCGTCGGCCTGTCGGCGCACGCACACAAGCATCCGGGGCAGCTCTCCGGCGGCCAGCAGCAGCGTGTGGCCATCGCCCGCGCCCTAGCGATGGATCCGGTGGTGATGCTGTTCGACGAGCCGACTTCGGCCCTCGACCCGGAGATGGTCAACGAGGTGCTCGATGTCATGGTGCAGTTGGCCAACGAGGGCATGACCATGATGTGCGTGACCCATGAGATGGGCTTCGCACGCAAGGTGGCCGACCGGGTGATCTTCATGGACCGTGGGCAGATCGTCGAGGACTGCGCCAAGGAGGAGTTCTTCGGCGATATCAACGCCCGCTCGGAACGCGCGCAGCAGTTCCTGGCGAAGATTCTCCAGCACTAAGGCACGCCCAGGACAATCGCCGGGTACAACACTGCACCCGGCGATTGAGCACCTGCAATCGATGGGCAGGCCTACGACTACCCCATCCTATCCAGCCGCAAAGGACTGTGATGCAATATCTCACCGCCAGTCCTCATGCCGACCTGATCGTGAAAACGCGCCTGCTTCGTCACTTCTCGCTGGTCTGCCTGCTCCTGATCCTGGTGCTGGGCAGCGGCTACGCGGCCTATCTGCTCAGTGACCGCAGCGGCATTCAGACGCTGGCCGAAAATGGCGAACGGCAACTCGAACTCAATGCCCGCGCAGTAGAAAGCGAGATCACCAAATACACCTACCTGCCCAGCCTGCTGGAGCTCGAAGGCAACGTCTCACGCCTGCTGCAATTCCCCACGGCTTACCGCCGCCATCACGTCAATCTGTACCTGGCCGGGCTGAACCAGCGCAGCGGCAGCCTCGCCATCTACGTGCTCGATCTGGACGGGCGAGTCATCGCCACCAGCAACTGGGATCGCGCCGACAGCTACCTGGGTGAAGACCTGTCGTTTCGCGCCTACTACCAAGACGCCGTGCAAGGCAAAGCCGGACGCTTCTACGGCATCGGCAGCACCACAGGCGAGGCCGGCTACTACCTCTCCCACGGGCTACGCGAAAACGGCAAGATCATTGGCGTGGCGGTGGTCAAGGTACGCCTCGATACCCTGGAAGAGCGTTGGCAGCGCGCCCATCTGGAGGCGTACGTCAGTGATGAGAACGGCATCATCATCCTCTCCAGCACCCCGGCACGCCGCCTCAAGGCGGTACAGACACTCGACGACGCCACCCGCGAGCGCCTGGCGCGCAGCCTGCAATATCACTGGGCGGCGCTGGAAGAGCTGCAGTTCGCCGAACGGCACGCAATAGGGCCCGGTCTGGAACAAGTCAGCTTCAAAAGCGCAGGCAGCATGACGCGCTACTTACTGCAAACCCGCCCGCTGGTCGACACGCCCTGGCACCTGACCCTGCTCAGCCCATTGCAGGAGCAGCGCAGTGCCGCCCTGCTCAACGCCCTGCTAGCCGCTGCTGCCTGCGCCTTGCTGGCCTTTCTGCTGATCGCCTGGAACGAGCGACGCAAGGTCATCGCCACGCGCCTGGCCGCCCGTGAGGCGCTGCAAGCCGTGAATGACGAGCTGGAGCGCAAGATCGTCGAGCGCACCGCCGACCTGCAGGCTAGCAACGAACGCCTGCAGGCCGAAGTGAGCGAGCGCCAGCAGGCCGAAAACACCCTGCGCCTGGCTCAGGACGAACTGGTGCAGGCCGGCAAACTGGCGGTCATCGGGCAGATGTCCACCAGCATCGCCCACGAACTCAATCAACCGCTGGCCGCCCTGCGCACCCTGTCGGCCAATGCCGTGCGCTTCCTGCAACGCGGTGCGCTGGATGTCGCCAGCAGCAACCTGCAGAACATCGCCGAACTGGTCGACCGCATGGGCAAAATCACCGCCAGCCTGCGCGCCTTCGCCCGGCGCAGCGGCGATCAGGGCGAAGCCTCGCTGCAACAGGCGGTCGATGCCGCCCTACTGCTGTTGCACCCACGCCTGCAGCGCACGCGCGTGCACATCCACCACCACTTCAGCGAGACGCGCCTGGCCATCGAGCAGATTCGTCTGGAACAAATTCTGGTCAACCTGATCAGCAATGCCCTCGACGCCCTGCAACCACAAACCGACCGGCACATCTGGCTCAGTGGCAGCGCCGAGGCCGAACAGTATCAGCTAGACGTACGCGATAACGGCCCCGGTATCGCCCCGGAAACCCGCGTGCACCTGTTCGAACCCTTCTTCACCACCAAGCCCGGCGAACAGGGCCTGGGCCTCGGCCTGACCCTCTCGGCCAGCCTCGCCGCCGCTGCTGGCGGCAGCCTCACCGTGCGCCACCCGGATGAAGGCGGCACCGCCTTCGTCCTCAGCCTGCCCTATCCACGAGAGCCGCAACCATGAGCGACAGCCTCACCGTCCTGATCGTCGAAGACGACCCCCATGTGCTGCTCGGCTGCCAGCAGGCACTGGCCCTGGAAGATATCCCTAGCATCGGCGTCAGCAGTGCCGAGGAGGCACTGAACCAGATCGACGCCGACTTCGCCGGCATCGTCGTCAGCGACATTCGCCTGCCCGGCATCGACGGCCTGGAACTGCACAAGCGCCTCAAGCAGCGCGACCCGCGCCTGCCGGTGGTGCTGATCACCGGCCACGGCGACATCGGCATGGCCGTTGGTGCAATGCGTGACGGCGCCTACGACTTCATGGAAAAACCCTTCTCCCCCGAGCGCCTGGTAGACGTCGCCCGCCGCGCCTTAGAGCAACGCAGCCTGGCCCGTGAAGTCAGCGCCCTACGCCGCCAATTGGCCGGGCGCCAAGCGCTGGAGCAACGCATCATCGGACGCTCGCCCGCCATGCAACAGTTGCGCGAGCTGATCGCCAATGTCGCCGACACCAACGCCAACGTACTGATCGAAGGTGAAACCGGCACCGGCAAGGAACTGATCGCCCGCAGCCTGCATGACTTCAGCAAGCGCCAGCACAAACAGTTCGTCGCGCTGAACTGCGGCGGCCTGCCGGAAAGCCTGTTCGAGAGCGAAATTTTCGGCCACGAGGCCCACGCCTTCACCGGCGCCGGTAAACGCCGCATCGGCAAAATCGAGCACGCCAATGGCGGCAGCCTGTTCCTCGACGAAATCGAGAGCATGCCGATCAACCTGCAAATCAAACTGCTGCGCGTGCTACAGGAGCACAGCCTGGAGCGCCTCGGCTCGAACCAATCAGTCGCCGTCGACTGCCGGGTGATCGCCGCGACCAAGGCCGACCTGGCCGAGCTGGGCAAACGTAGCGAGTTTCGCAGCGACCTGTATTACCGCCTCAACGTAGTGACCCTGGAGCTGCCACCGCTGCGTGAGCGCCGCGAGGACATCGCCCTGTTGTTCGAACATTTTCTGCAACTGGCGGCGCTGCGCTTCGACCGCGCCGTGCCGGAGTTGGATCGCAAAACCCTGGCCGCACTGATGGCCCACGACTGGCCCGGCAACGTGCGCGAACTGCGCAACGTCGCCGAGCGTTTTGCTCTGGGCCTGCCAGTGTTCAAGAAAAGCGGCCTGACCGATGGCGCCGGGCCAGGCTTCAACGAAGCCGTGGAAGCCTTCGAACGCAACCTCCTGGCCGACGCCCTAGAGCGCCACGACGGCAACCTGAGCCAAGCCGCCCAGGCACTGGGCCTGGCCAAGACCACGCTATTCGACAAGGTGAAGAAGTACGGCTTGTAGGCCGCGAAATGCGCTCATTACCGATCCCGCCCGCCGCATCAACCTGGCAAAGGCAAAGGGAGCCCGAAGGCTCCCAAAGAAAGGCGCGGACCAATGCGCCTAGGCCGTGAAACCTACCACTACCAGCCCCGGAGGCAGCCGGGGCATGGCAATTACGCGGCGCTGAAGGTCTTGTGCGGGTCGATGACGAATTTCTTCGGCACGCCTGCGTCGAACTCGCCGTAACCGCGCGGCGCGTCGTCCAGGCTGATCACCTCTACACCGACGATGTCGGCGATGTTCAGGCGATCCCACATGATGGCTTGCATCAGCGCACGGTTGTACTTCATCACTGGCGTCTGGCCGGTGTGGAAGCTGTGCGACTTGGCCCAACCGAGGCCAAAGCGAATGCTCAGGCTGCCGATCTTGGCGGCGGCATCCACCGCGCCCGGATCTTCGGTGACATACAGGCCGGGAATACCGATTTTGCCGGCCACGCGGGTGATCTGCATGAGCGAGTTGAGCACAGTGGCCGGCGCCTCGTGCTTGGCGCCTTCGTGGCCATGACCACGGGCCTCGAAGCCCACGCAGTCGATGGCGCAGTCGACTTCCGGCTCGCCCAGCAATGCTGCGACCTGCTCGTGCAGCGGGGTGTCCAGCGACAGGTCGGCGATCTCGAAGCCCTGAGCCTTGGCATGGGCCAGACGCGCCGGGTTGAGGTCACCGACGATGACCACGGCAGCGCCGAGCAGGCGCGCCGAAGCTGCAGCGGCCAGACCGACCGGGCCGGCACCTGCGACGTAAACGGTGCTGCCTGGGCCGACGCCAGCGGTAACGGCGCCGTGGTAGCCAGTCGGCAGAATGTCGGACAGGCAGGTCAGGTCACGAATTTTCTCCATGGCCTTGTCGCGATCCGGCAGTTTAAGCAGGTTGAAGTCGGCGTAAGGCACCAGCACGTATTCGGCCTGGCCGCCGGTCCAGTCGCCCATGTCGACGTAGCCGTAGGCACCGCCGGCACGCGCCGGGTTGACGGTCAGGCACACGCCAGTGTGCTGTTCCTTGCAGGAACGGCAACGACCGCAGGCGACGTTGAAGGGAACGGAAACCAGATCACCGATCTGCAGACGCTCGACGTCGCGGCCCTTTTCGACCACCTCGCCGGTGATCTCATGGCCCAGCACCAGGCCGACCTGCGCGGTGGTACGACCACGCACCATGTGCTGGTCGGAGCCACAGATGTTGGTGGAAACAACTTTCAGGATGACCCCGTGCTCGATCTTCTTGCCGCGCGGATCCTGCATTTTCGGGTAGTCGATTTTCTGCACTTCGACCTTGCCCGCTCCGAGATAAACCACACCACGATTACCAGACATGCGTAACTCTCCTTCTTTTTGTGGATACAAGACGCGGTCAATAACCGCGCGGCCTTGTACTGGAGCCTCTTGCGTCTGTTGCCGAAACCGCCGGTAAAACCTGACAGGGCGGGTTCCGTAATTAGGGTGGACAGGGCGGCATGTCCGCTTCAGCCCACCGAGTTCTTCGTTGCGACTGGTGGGCTAAAGCGGACATGCCGCCCGGCCCACCCTACAAATGGCACCGCTACTGTAGTTACCGTAGGGTGGGCTTCAGCCCACCGAAAAAATGTGTGAGCTGAAGCGGATCGCAGCCCGGCCCGCCCGATAGACAGTCACGTGATCAGGCGTTGAGCACCACCGTGCGGTTGGCGTTGAGAAATACGCGGCGATCAATGTGGTAACCCACCGCCCGCGCCAGGGTCAAGCATTCGATGTCACGGCCCTTGGCGATCAGGTCTTCTGGGTAATGGGCGTGATCCACCGCCTCCACGCCCTGGGTGATGATCGGCCCTTCGTCGAGGTCGTTGTTGATGTAATGCGCCGTGGCGCCAACCAGCTTGACGCCCTTCTGATAGGCCTGGTGATACGGCTTGGCGCCCTTGAAGCCAGGCAGCAGCGAGTGGTGAATATTGATCGCCCAGCCGTCGAGCTTCTTGCACAACTCCGGCGACAGCACCTGCATGTAGCGGGCGAGCACCACCAGTTCGGCGCCAGTGTCTTCTATCACCTTGAGTACCTGGCGCTCCTGAGCCGGTTTATCCGCCGGGTCGAGGGGGAAATGGTGGTAGGGAATACCATGCCAGCGTGCCAGCGGTTCGAGATCCGGGTGGTTGGACACCACCGCCACCACGTCCATGGCCAGTTGACCGATACGCTGGCGATAGAGCAGGTCGTTCAGGCAGTGGTCAGCCTTGGACACCATCAGCACCACCTTGGCCCGATAGCCCGGCGGGGTCAGCTCGACCTGCATGCCGAATGGCGCCAGGCGCTCGGCTACACCCGCGCGAAAGGCGGCTTCATCAAAGCCTTCCGGTTGGCGAAACTCGACGCGAATGAAGAACCGCGAGGACAAGCGATCATCGAAGCTGTGGTGCTCGGTGACGTAGCAGCGCTGCTCGAACAGAAAGCGCGTCACCGCATCCACGGTGCCGAGCACGCTCGGGCAGTGGGCGGTGAGAATCCAGGTGTCGGGGGTGCGGCTCATGCTCGGGCCCTTGGTGGCATTCGTGGGAGGGGCTTTAGCCTCGGCGTAGGGTGGATGACGCCTCACCCATCCACCATTGCGGCGTCATGGTGGACGAAAAAAGCGTCGTCCACCCTACGTGCATCAGGCCTCGACGGCGAAGCCGTACTCAGCGCTGGCATCCTGCAGCCACAACCAGAAGTAGTCGGAGAAGCTGCGGCGGATCACCAGTTCCCAGGTGTCCTCGCCGGTGTGACGAATCACCAGTTGCGACTTGGCGAACACGGTGCCCACCGCCTTGCCCACCGGGAAGTTGCTCGGGTGCACATCGTAGCTGCTGGATTTCATCAGCATCTCGCGCACCTTCGGCCCGGATAGTTCCAGCAAAGTCTGCCCGCCGCTGACGTTGACCACCGAGAAGTGCTGGCCATCGAGCGCCGCACGCAGTTTGCGCTCGACCTCGAACTCACTGCCGCCGGGCACGATCAGCAGCCACTCATCAGGGCCGAGCCATTGCAGCGAAGTGTCGCCGTCAGCCACCAGAGTCAGTGCCGAGGGTAGCTCCATGCCCAGGGCGTTGTGCACGCCACCGGCGAAAGCGGCGTCCTTGGCCTCCCCACGAATCACCAGATGCCCGCGCAGCTTCTTCTCGCGCAGAGTGATGCCGGCGTTCTTGCGGCCCTTACCGACCAGCTCGTGCAGACCGGCATGGTGCAGTGGCGACTGTCCGGCGATATCGGCGGGACGTTGTTGGTAGACGTTGACATTAGACATTCTGGCGATCCCCTTTCGGGTCATAGAACACGGAGCTACAGATTTCGGCTTCGATTACGCTGCCGTCGGCCAGCGGCGCGAACACACGCTCACCCATACGCTTGAGGCCGCCTTTGACCACCGCCATGGCGAAGCTGTAGCCCATGGCCGCACTCATGTAGCTGGAGGTGACGTGGCCGACCATCTGCATCGGGATGGACTGTTTCGGGTCGAACACCAGTTGCGCACCTTCCGGCAGCACCTGGTTCGGGTCGATGGGCTTGAGGCCAACCAACTGCTTGCGGTCTTCACGCAGGCAGTCGGCGCGGTTCATACCGCGCTTGCCGATCCAGGAGAACGGCTTGGTGCGACCAACGCACCAGCCCATGTTGAGATCATCCGGGGTCACCGAGGCGTCGGTGTCCTGGCCAACGATGATGAAGCCCTTCTCGGCGCGCAGCACGTGCATGGTCTCGGTGCCGTAGGGGGTCAAGTCGAATTCCTTGCCCGCTTCGATGATCTGCTCCCACACGCCCAGGGCGTAGTCGGCCTGCACGTTCACCTCGTAACTCAGCTCGCCGGTGAAGGAGATACGGAACACCCGCGCCGGCACGCCGCCGACCAGGCCTTCCTTCCAGCTCATGAACGGGAAGGCGTCCTTGTCCAGATCGATGTCGGTGACCTTGGCCAGCAACTTGCGGCTATTGGGGCCAGACAGGGTCATGGTGGCCCAGTGGTCAGTGACCGAGGTGAAGTACACCTTCAACTCAGGCCATTCGGTCTGGTGGTAGATCTCCAGCCACTCCATCACGCGCGCCGCGCCGCCGGTGGTGGTGGTCATGACGAAATGGTTGTCGGCCAGACAGGCGGTGACGCCGTCGTCGAAGACCATGCCGTCCTCTTTACACATCAGGCCGTATCGCGCCTTGCCCACGTCCAGCTTGGTCCAGGCGTTGGTGTAGACACGGTTGAGGAACTCGCGCGCGTCCGGGCCCTGAATGTCGATCTTGCCCAGGGTGGAGGCATCGAGAATGCCCACACTATTGCGCACGGCCAGGCATTCACGAGCCACGGCGGCATGCAGATCCTCGCCATTTTTCGGGAAGTACCAGGGGCGCTTCCACTGGCCGACGTCTTCGAACTCAGCACCGTTTTTCACGTGCCAGGCCTGCATCGCGGTGTAACGCTTGGCGTCGAACAGAGCGCCACAGTGACGCCCGGCTACGGCGCCGAAGGTCACCGGTGTGTAGTTCGGACGGAACATGGTGGTGCCCATCTGCGGGATGCTGATGCCCATGGAGCGTGCAGCGATGGCCAGGCCGTTGATATTGCCCAGCTTGCCCTGATCGGTACCGAAACCCAGTGCGGTATAGCGTTTGACGTGCTCGACCGACTCGAAACCCTCGCGGGTGGCCAGCTCGATGCCCGCCGCGGTGACGTCGTTCTGCTGATCAACGAACTGCTTGGGCGCACGCGAGGTGCTCTTGTCGTGCGGCACCTGGAACAGCGCCAGCATCGGCTCTTCGTGTAGCGTCTCGACCTGCGGCAGGCTGCCGCTGACCGCCTGGTAGCCAGCCTCAGCAGCCGCCTTGGCACCGGCCTCGAAGCCATTGGCGAGCACGTCGCCAAGGGCGAACACGCCGTTCACCGCACCGGCGTCGATACGTTGCTGAATGCCGTTGCCCGGCCCCGGCACGAAACCGAGGATGTCTTCACGCCACTCCGGGCGACCGCCCAGGTGCGAAGCCAGGTGCACCACGGGGCTGTAACCGCCGGAGCTGACGATCAGATCGCAGTCCAGCACTTCGCCGGGGCTGGTGACTTTGTGTGCCTTGACGTCGATGGCGCAGATCCGCGCACCGGTGACGCGCTTGCTGCCGCGCGCTTCGACCACCGCGCTACCGGTAAGGATACGCACGCCACGCGCACGCACGTCCTCAACCCAGGCACCGCGAGGGTTGCTGCGCGCATCGGCAACGGCCACCACCTGGCGTCCGGCATCGAGCCAGTCGAGCACCACGCGATAGGCGTAATCGTTGTTGGTCGACAGCACCAGGCTCTGGCCTGGCGCCACACCGTAGCGGCGCACGTAGGTCGACACCGCGCCGGCCAGCATGTTGCCGGGCACGTCGTTGTTGGCGTACACCAGCGGCCGCTCATGGGCGCCGCTGGCCAGTACCACACGCTTGGCACGCACACGGTGCATACGCTGGCGTGCCTGGCCCATCGGCGCGACTTCGCCGAGATGGTCGGTCAGCCGCTGATGGATGGTGAGGAAATTGTGGTCGTGGTAGCCATTGACCGTGGCGCGCGGCAGCAGGGTCACTTCCGGCAGCGCATTCAATTCGGCGATGACCTGCGCCACCCACTCGGCAGCGGGCTTACCGTCGAGGGTTTCGCGAGTGTCGAGCAGGCTGCCGCCGAACTCTTCCTGTTCATCGGCGAGGATTACCCGCGCACCGCTGCGCCCGGCGGCCAATGCGGCAGCCAGGCCAGCCGGGCCGGCACCGACGATCAGCACGTCGCAGTGCTGGTTCATCAGGTCATAAATGTCCGGGTCAACCTCAGTCGGCGAACGGCCCAGACCTGCGGCCTTGCGGATGTACTTCTCGTAGGTCATCCACAGGTTCTGCGGATACATGAAGGTCTTGTAGTAGAAGCCGGGCGGCATCATGCCGCCGCCGACCTTGCCGAGAATCCCCATCAGGTCGGTGTTGACGCTCGGCCAACCGTTGGTGCTACTGGCCACCAGGCCGCTGTACAGCGCCTGCTGGGTGGCACGCACGTTGGGAATCTGCGCCGCTTCGCTGGAGCCGATCTGCAGCACGGCATTAGGCTCTTCGGCACCGGCGGCGACGATGCCGCGCGGACGCGAATACTTGAAGCTGCGACCGACGATGTCGACGCCGTTGGCCAGCAGTGCAGCCGCCAGGCTGTCACCGGCGAAGCCTTGATAGCTCTGGCCGTTGAAGGTGAAGCTCAGCGGCTGGCTGCGGTCGATGCGACCACCTTTGGCAAGACGATTGACCTGGCTCATGCCGTTACTCCTGCGGTGGCACCCGCGGCAGTGACCGAGGGCTGCTCGCCAACCTTGTAGGTTTCGAGAATCTCGTAGGTCACGGTGTGGCGGGTGACGTTGAAATACTTGCGGCAACCGGCCGCGTGCACCCACAGCTCATGGTGGATACCGCGCGGGTTATCGCGGAAGAACATGTACTCGCCCCACTCGGCATCGCTGCAGGCTTCGGGGTCGAGTGGGCGGGCAATATGCGCCTGGCCCTTGGCATGGAACTCCTCTTCGGAGCGCAGTTCGCCACAGTAGGGGCAGAAGATGTGCAGCATGGTGGCCTCCTGAAACGCTTCCCCGCTCGCAGATGCCAACGGGGTTTATCTTGTCTCCCCTCTCCCACTTGTGGGAGAGGGGTCGGGGGAGAGGGCATTCGGCGTGAACCGCAACGCCCTCTCCCGCCCTTCGGGCACCCTCTCCCGTAAGCGGGAGAGGGCCATCAGCTTTGCGCTACGCGCGCTTTTAGTGAGCCACGGCAGCAGCGCCGTGCTCGTCGATCAGTGCGCCGGTGTGGAAACGGTCGATGGAGAACGGCTTGGCCAGCGGGTGCATTTCACCCTTGGCCAGGCTGGCGGCGAACACGTGGCCCGAGCCCGGCGTGGCCTTGAAGCCGCCAGTACCCCAACCGCAGTTGAAAAACAGGTTGTCCACCGGCGTCTTGGAGATGATCGGGCAGGCATCCGGGCAGGTGTCGACGATGCCGCCCCACTGGCGGTTCATGCGTACCCGCGAGAGCACCGGGAACATTTCGACGATGGCTTGCAGGGTGTGCTCAATGGTCGGATAGGAGCCGCGCTGACCATAGCCGTTGTAGCCATCGATACCGGCGCCGATGACCAGGTCCCCCTTGTCCGACTGGCTGATGTAGCCGTGTACGGCGTTGGACATGATCACGCTGTCGATAATCGGCTTGATCGGCTCGGAGACCAGCGCCTGCAGTGGGTGCGACTCCAGCGGCAGGCGGAAGCCAGCCAGCCCAGCCATGTAACCGGAGTTACCGGCAGTGACCACGCCGACACGCTTGGCGCCGATAAAGCCCTTGGTGGTTTCCACACCAATCACCGCACCGTTCTGCTTGCGAAAGCCGATGACCTCGGTGTTCTGGATCAGATCAACACCCAGGGCATCGGCGGCACGCGCGTAGCCCCAGGCCACGGCATCGTGACGGGCAACGCCACCGCGACGTTGCACGGTGGAGCCCATGATCGGGTAGCGGGTGTTCTTGCTGCAGTCGAGGTAGGGAATCTCCGCCTCGACCTGCTTGGCATCGAGCAACTCGCCATCCACGCCGTTGAGGCGGTTAGCGCTGACGCGGCGCTCGGCGTCACGCATGTCCTGCAGGGTGTGGCAGAGGTTGTAGACGCCACGCTGGGAGAACATGACGTTGTAGTTGATGTCCTGCGACAACCCTTCCCACAACTTCATCGCGTGCTCGTAGAGCTGCGCAGACTCGTCCCACAGATAGTTGGAACGCACGATGGTGGTGTTGCGCGCGGTGTTACCACCGCCGAGCCAGCCCTTTTCCACCACGGCGACGTTCTTCACGCCAAATTCCTTGGCCAGATAATAGGCCGTAGCCAGGCCATGGCCGCCACCGCCGACGATGACCACGTCGTATACCGGCTTGGGCGTCGGGTTGCGCCACATGCGCTGCCAGTTCTCATGGTGGCTAAACGAGTGCTTGAACAGGCCGAAGCCGGAATAACGTTGCATGGGCATGCTCCAGTTTTTACTCCCCTCTCCCGCTTGCGGGAGAGGGGCGGGGAGAGGGTCACGTGGTGTGGATCGCGCCTCATCGATCCACCAATAAGCGGTGGAAGGACACAGCACCTTCCACCCTATGAATTACCGATAGACCGGGTAATCCGCGCACAGCCCGGCCACCAGCTTGGCCACCTGCGCCTCGACATCGGCATCGCCGAGGTGATCAAGGATGTCGCAGATCCAACCGGCCAGGCTCTGACACTGGGCGACCTTGAAACCACGAGTGGTCACCGCCGGGGTGCCAATACGGATGCCCGAGGTGACGAACGGCGACTGCGGGTCGTTCGGCACGGCGTTCTTGTTCACGGTGATACCGGCGCGACCGAGGGCGGCATCAGCCTCCTTACCGGTCAGGCCCTGCTTGATCAGGCTGAGCAGGAACAGGTGGTTGTCGGTGCCGCCGGAAACGACCTCGTAACCCCGCTCGACGAACACGGCAGCCATGGCCTGAGCGTTATCGATCACCTGCTGCTGATAAGCCTTGAAGCTCGGCTCCATGGCCTCCTTGAAGCACACGGCCTTGGCGGCAATCACGTGCATCAGCGGGCCGCCCTGGGCACCAGGGAATACGGCGGAGTTGAGTTTCTTCTCGATTTCTTCGTTGGCCTTGGCCAGGATCAGGCCGCCACGCGGGCCGCGCAGGGTCTTGTGCGTGGTGGTGGTGACCACATCGGCGAACGGAATCGGGTTCGGGTACAGACCGGCAGCGACCAGGCCAGCGACGTGGGCCATGTCGACGAACAGCAGCGCACCAACCTTATCAGCGATGGCACGAAAACGCGGGAAGTCGAGGGTTTTCGAGTAAGCCGAGAAACCCGCGACAATCATCTTAGGCTTGTGCTCGACGGCCAGACGCTCAACTTCGTCGTAATCGATCAGGCCAGTAGCGGTGTCCAGGCCGTATTGCACGGCGTTGTACAGCTTGCCCGAGGACGAGACCTTGGCACCGTGAGTCAGGTGGCCACCGTGAGCCAGGCTCATGCCAAGAATGGTGTCACCGGCGTTGAGCAGCGCCAGGTAAACCGCTGCGTTGGCCGAAGAACCGGAGTGCGGCTGGACGTTGGCGAAGTCAGCGCCGAACAGCTCTTTGGCTCGATCAATGGCAAGCTGCTCGACCTTGTCGACGTACTCGCAACCGCCGTAATAGCGCTTGCCCGGATAGCCTTCGGCGTACTTGTTGGTCAGACCGCTGCCCTGCGCTTGCATGACGCGCTGGCTGCAATAGTTCTCCGAGGCGATCAGCTCGATGTGCTCTTCCTGACGGCGTTCTTCTTGATTGATCGCCGCGAGCAACGCGTCGTCGTAACCCTGAATCTGATCCTGCTTGCTGAACATCTCGACTCTCCTGCGACGCCTGCTGGCGGCGATCTTGGACGGGTGGGCAGAAGCGCCCTGTGCAGCGATGGTAGGGCCGCACCTGCCCCATCAAATGCCTGCCAACGCCGCAAGAGCATTCGTTTGCGACATGCCGGTGTCGCAAACAGGCGCCTCGCAATCGCCCCGCCAAACCATACACAAAACAGGTGGATCAAACTGTGGATAAAGCCTGGACAGACGCCCCTAGGCCGCGACAGCCGGGCGCTACCGAGCCACGCTCACTTCTTGAGCAATATCAGTCAGTTAGCAACTTAGAGAATGCACAGAAACAGTGGAACAGGCTGTGGAAAACCTGTAGTCACCTGCCTGCAGCCATTGCCGCCTGAGGCTCATAGCGGATTGCGCACCCCGCATACAGCGAGAGGCAATGGGCGACTTATCCACCTGCGACAGACGCGGCGGAGGTCACGAGCATGGGGATATACACAGAAGATGTGGATGAAACTGTGCATAGGCTGTTCGGCGCGCGCGCCAGGCCAGGGTATACGGGCGCTCCCGATAAACGACTAAAAAACGAACAGGATCAATCAGATAGCGATTGCTTGTGCACAAATATCGTGGACTTTCCTGTGCACGGCCTGTGGATACATGGCGCAAGGCCAGAGCCAGCGAGACTCCGGCACGAACGCCTGCGATTCACTCAGGCCATCACGGCTTGAGCTCACCACTGCAGGAGCTGGACGCCTTCACCAGACGCTGCTGCAACGCCTGATCAGGCGGCGACTGACGACTCATGGCCTGCAGCTCGTCAGCACTGAACTCCTGGCTGACGCGCGTAACCGCACACTCGCAATAGGCACGCAGTTGCGGCTCTTCATAGCCTGCCGGGGCGCCTGCGATGCACTGCTGAACGAAGTCAGTCTTGGCCTTGTCCGACCACTCGGCAGCAGAAACAGGCAATGCCAAAGCCAGCGGCAAGGCAGCGGCGAGCAGGTGACGATAGGTCATGGGAAACTCCTTCATCTAATGACAGATGGCGAACCGAATGCCGCCCTCCCAAGGTGGGAGCCCGCCCAAAGGCGTCGAGTTCCCTCGCTAAGCCGAACGGTCGGTCAGGTTTTGCCCTGGCAGTACGCATCGACGCAATAACTCGTCGCCGCCACGCAGGCCAAACAAGGCTGGCCCGGAGTACAGTCATGATTTTGCCGACGCCTTTATCGACGGCAACCGAGAAGGAACATATCCATGCCCGAAAATGCCCAGCAATTTGCCAGCGACAACTACTCCGGCATCTGCCCCGAAGCCTGGGCGGCCATGGCCGAGGCCAACCAAGGCCATCAACGTGCCTATGGCGATGATGAGTGGACTGCGCGCGCCGCCGACCACTTCCGCCGCCTGTTCGAAACCGACTGCGAAGTGTTCTTCGCCTTCAACGGCACCGCCGCCAACTCCCTGGCCCTGGCCTCGCTGTGCCAGAGCTACCACAGCGTGATCTGCTCGGAAACAGCCCACGTCGAAACCGACGAATGCGGCGCGCCGGAGTTCTTCTCCAACGGCTCAAAACTGCTGCCAGCCAAGACCGAGAACGGCAAGCTGACCCCACAAGCGATCAGCGAAGTCGCGCGCAAACGCCAGGACATCCACTACCCGAAACCACGCGTAGTCACCCTCACCCAGGCCACCGAAGTCGGCACGGTTTACCGCCCGCAAGAAGTGCGCGCCATCAGCGCAACCTGCAAGGAGCTCGGCCTGCATCTGCATATGGACGGTGCACGCTTCTCCAACGCCTGCGCCTTCCTCGGCTGCAGCCCCGCCGATCTGACCTGGAAAGCCGGCGTCGACGTACTGTGCTTCGGCGGCACCAAGAATGGCATGGCCGTGGGCGAAGCCATCGTCTTTTTCAACAAGGCACTGGCCGAAGATTTCGACTACCGCTGCAAACAGGCCGGTCAGTTGGCCTCGAAGATGCGCTATCTGTCTGCGCCCTGGGTCGGCATTCTGCAGGATGACGCCTGGCTCAAATACGCCAAACACGCCAACCGCTGCGCGCAACTACTGGCCAACCTGGTCGAAGATGTACCCGGCGTCAGCCTGATGTTCCCGGTCGAGGCCAATGGCGTGTTCCTGCAACTCTCGGAGCCAGCCATCGCCGCCCTCACCGCCCGCGGCTGGCGCTTCTACACCTTCATCGGTGCTGGCGGCGCACGCTTCATGTGCTCATGGGATACCGACGAAGCCCGCGTACGCCAGCTCGCCGCCGATATCCGCGAAGTGATGTGCGCCTAAAAACGACAGAAGCCCCGAGAGAGGGGCTTCTGACTAAGTAGCCCGGATGCAATCCGGGGAGGTCGATCAATAATCGATCGCCACGTCGCCTTTCGGCACGCTGCAGCACGACAGAATGTAGCCCTCAGCGACGTCCTCGTCGGTAATACCGCCGTTGTGCTCCATCTCCACCTCGCCGGCGGTCTTCATCACCTTGCAGGTGCCGCAGATGCCCATGCCGCAGGCTTTGGGAATGTGCAGGCCGAGCTTGGCGGCGGCGCCAATTCCCTAGCCCAAGCATCGCTGCGCCAGAACTATCACAGCGTGATCTGCTCTGAAACAGCCAAGATCAGCGCGCCAGAAATCATCTCCAACAGCCCCAAGCTGCTGGTCAAGACCAAGAACGACAAGCTGACACCACAAGCGATCCGCCTTGCTGTCATCAATCGCCAGGACATCCATGCCTCGAAACCGCGCGTGGTCACACACCCAGCCCACCGGAATCGGCACCACGCGCGCCCAACTCCGGAGTCCATTATGATGAGCAACCATGGCAGGGGTACCGTACGCCCGCCCCAGATAACTCTCCCAAACGCAGCCCAGATACAGGGCAAGAAGCTTGAAGCCGAAATATCGCCCAGACATCCTAAACCACGACTAGGTGAAACACGTCATGGAATGTAGACGGCTATTCCGGACAGAATTCACCACGTTCGATACACCAAGTAAACAGACAACTGGCACCAACCAGACATGCCTGATCTCATTGCAAGGAAGCCAATACATGTCCAAGCCCGCAGCTCGCCAAAGCGATCAAGATGCCTGCCCAGTCCCGGGGCACGCCGTCAATCCTACCGTTACCGGCTCCCCTGACGTTCTAATCAACGGTCTGCCAACTCTGCGCGTAAGCGATAGCAGTGCTTGCGGCGACACAGTTGCCGAAGGTATGAGCACCATTCTGGTCAATGGATTACCCATCGCTTTTCTAGGCAGTTCGACCAGCCACGGCGGCACGATTATTACGGGATCAGGAAATGTACTGGTTGGTAATCAGCACGCCCCTGCTCCCTTCACGCCTCCTTTATCCTTGCCTGGTGCCTATAGCTGTCAGTTGCAACTCTCTGCATCTAACGGCCAACCCTATTCGTGCCTACCTTACAGAGTGGCTCTGGAAGATGGTTCGATTCAAAAAGGGATTACCGATACATCTGGCACGACCCAAACAATCCGAACACGCACGCAAATGGCCATAGCCAGTGTGCATCTGCTGCCACCAGAACTTACCACTACCTGCTGCGGTCGGCATGCCACGAAACAATCGAGTGGAATGTCGATCCCTCTAAATGGCGTGCAAACTGCAGCGAATACAGGCACGAAAGCAGCGCCCATCTCAGTGCGTAAAAACGACAATTCCCGGACGCTCACCAACGGCGAGCTGGCTATGGCACAAAGCCTATTCAAAGACTCGGTTGACTACGCCAGGATCAAGATTCACAGCGAGGAATATCTACCTTTCGGGTTACAGCCAGACAATACTGCGATGACGCCGAATGGAGAGATGTATTTCAACCCGGACTACTACAAGGACGACTTCTCCCTCCTACCTAATGACCAACACTGGTTCATGCACGAGATGGTACATGTCTGGCAGTACCAACTGGGGTATTGGGTAAAGTTACATGGACTATTACTGCACCCTGGCACACTATGGGGACTTCTAGGTGACCCCTATCAATACGAACTGAAACCAGGTGATAAACTGCAAGACTTCAATATGGAACAGCAGGGCGACATTATCGCCGATTATTATTGCTGGTCGACCGGCAACTCGACGAGAAGCGCCAGCAGTCGCCGAGTTACCAGCATCGATATTTACAAGAGCGCACTTGGCGATTTCCTGAGTAATCCAAATGACCGCAAACTGCTACCGTAGGGTTTTACTGCCAATATTGGTCTTGGGCTTTCTGTGTGACGGGCAAGCCATGTCTCGACACCATGATGGTGAGGCGCGCGTATGGATACGCAATGGCACGTTATGTATAGGAGCAGGCGAAACCTATGAAGTATCTGGCTTCTTTTCCCGCAAGGCTCACATCGATCAAAATCAGGTCGAGCTGTATGCGATTCAAGTCAATCGTCCGTCTACTCAAGTCTGGGAAGCTAGTACACCTCCCGGAACCCTGAGTTCTAACTTGCAACTACAATCGGACACCTGTATTGAATACGGGCAACCTATTGCTTCTTATGAAAATCAGGTACCTCCTCAAAAGCTCAAGCCAGATATTTACGAAGTACTTCTACAAGCAGGTGACCAGAAGAATCGAAGGGCGTGGTTCTACAAACGCTTCTGTCTAATCGGTGAGGCTGACAACTGGTCAGTCAGAGATGCTGTTCGAATAGAGAACACGCATGAGTGGCGCTGCAAGCTCTTACCTACGCCCTAACCCCCCTAAAGCCAATGTCATTAGCTTAAGAAATTTCCCTATAAATATCATACAATTAGCGCTCCATTCAGTGCATGGGAGAAGCCCTTTTGACCACTCATTCCACACCCTTTGACACCGGCCACCAAGCCCTGGCTTGAAAATTGTACAAAAAACAACCTGTCCGTTCGATTGCCATGGCCGACTCCACGGCTGTGTTTTTGCACAGTCGCAATGGTAGAGCAAAAAGAGGAAGTCAAGCGAATAGGTTGGCCGGTCAGTGTCGGCACGATAAGGCATTGATTTAAATAGATTTTTTTGTGATGGGAATGGCGATGATGCGGAGTTAGATGGAAGGTTCTAGTATCGCTTTAGTACCGCCTTCCATCTAATCACTGTTAGAGGTGGCTATGCCCGACTGCACGAGCAAAATCAAAAAAGCGCTGGCAGAGGTGCTGACTAAGTCCGAGGAGAACGGTGATCTTGTCATTGCCACAGCTATCATCAATGACATTACCGAACCAATGGCTGAAGCGGTCAAAACTGCATACGCGGGTATATTCACAACTCAAGAGTTGGCAGCGCTGAGTAACTTAGTCTTTCAAGCAACTTCTGACGAAACATTTTACGACTGGGAAATGCCAACACTGGTTGGTTACACGCGTGAAGAGATGCAGGCGCTAGGTGCAAAGCTTCGCGAACTAGCAATCCTCTAACAAGTGGTTCAAATCGTTCGCTTCGCTCACTGGGACGGGCTAAAGCCCGCCCCTTAACCAAACGTTAAGTTGCAAGGAGAGTAATGCAGTTTCCATTCGAACTTACAAGAGCAACAAACTCAGTATCCGACGATCTTTCTGAGTTGCCTCAGCATTCAGAATATATAGCCTGTTTCGGCAAGTGCAAAAGCCTCGCAGAACTTGATAAGTTCACTAATCTAAGATTTCTTTGGATTTCAGGAGTCAATGAAAAGCAAGCGCAGATCCTACCAACGCTAGAGTCAGTCGAAACATTGGTGGTTCATGACTTAAGAACTGAGACACTTTCGTTGCTAAAGTGCTTTCCCAACCTAGAAACATTAATGATTTGGGGCAACACAAAAACCTCCAAACTAACTGAACTAGCTTACTTGAAAAAACTAAAAATCCTAGGCCTTGAGCACTTTCCTAAAATAGCAAAAATAGATGAGATTTCGCTACTTAAAAACTTAAAGATGCTTTGCCTTACAGGCAGTGTAGATGCCGCACTGAACATAGACACACTTGAGCCACTGGCAGAGTTACAAGATTTAGAGCTATTGCACATTACGAATTTAAAGGTCTCTGACGAAAGCCTTAGTTTTGTTAAAAAACTAAGGAGCCTTAAAGAACTGCAGATATCTAATCAGTTTCCAACTGCTGAGTATGCATCTCTAAAGTCAAAGCGTCCTGATATTCATTGCACACATTTTGTTCCGTACATCTTAGGTAGCTTAGAGTGCAGCAAGTGTGGTGCGGGGCAGGCAATGGTCATTGGCAAGCGAAAGCCATTTGTTTGCCCTGAGTGCCACCCTGAGAGGCTAAAAAAATACAAACGTGAATTCGAGGCTTTGGTGGCTAATGCAACTTAACAAGTCAATCAACTTCGCGCCTACGGCGCCGGACGCGCTAAAGCGCGCCGGTTATTGAGGCGTTAGGGGCAAAAAAGTTTACTCAATGACAGATTTCAATAAGGAACTCAAAGAGTGCGATGGTGAAAAATCCATTATCCTCGGAAATGGTTTTGGTATTTCATATGACATTGCGGCAGGTGAAGACAATTTCAACTGGAGCACATTGTTAGACTTATGCGATATCGAAGAAGGTAGTAGAATTCATAGCTTGTTATCGGAGTGTTATTACGATTTTGAGTTAGCGCATCAGAAAATCAATAACGCCATCGAAGTCATCAAGTTGTACGAACCAGAAAGTACGCTTGCTCAGGAACTAGAGAAGCAAATCCAACTCTTGAGAGAGCAATTGGTAATAGCTGTTTCAAATTCGCACCCCTCAGCCTTAACAACAAATTGCAATCCCCCTGAGGCTGAAAAGCGGAAAAAACGCATAGAAAAGTGTCGAGGTTTCCTATCCAATTTTCAAAATGTATTTTCTTTAAACTATGACCTACTGCTGTACTGGGTAAGGTGCTTTGAAAATATCTATTTGGGCGGTGATTCATTCGACAAGCTTGACGAAGAATTAGTTTTTGTCCCCGATGAAGACGCCAATTTCTTTTTTCCTCACGGCGCATTATTTTTGTATCGAGATGGCGTAGGGGCGACAAAATCAAGAAGCTCAAAAGACAATCCAATTCTGGCTCGTCTAGAGAACAACATCAGGAATGGAATTTTTCCAATGTGCATTTCTGAGGGTACAGGCGCACAGAAACTGGAAGCCATAAAAAACAATTATTATCTGCATTTTTCTTATAATCGTATAAAAGAATGCAAAGGCAGCATTTTTACATTTGGCTGTTCATTCCTGGACTCCAAGGATGATCATATAATCCAAGCGATGCTATTAAGCCCGGCAGAGAAAATAATTGTCGGTGAATTCAATCCAAGCAAAAAGAACTACCATCGATTAGAGTTAGCATTTGAGCATTGCCAAGCTCAATTGAAGACTAAAAAAGAAATCATAATTTCAGATACTAATGGTGTAGAAGTCTGGTAACGCCCCTAACAATCGTATATGGACTCTCCCCACAAGTAGTGAGCAATAGCTTTTCTAAGCTGTCGTCAGCGCGGTTGCATTCGTATATCCGGCCTGTTGTGGGCTTTTCGCCCTGGCCATTCTGTAGTTCACGCAGCGGGGTTCAAGCGATCACGGGAATCAGCATTGTTATCGGCCTTGTTCCGCTGCAGGACTCGCCAGTTCCGACAGTTTCGCTATTCACCACAACCACAAGAAAACCATCACTTGGAGAGCTCAATAGTCGATCGCCACATCTCCTTTCGGCACGCTGCAGCACGACAGAATGTAGCCCTCAGCGACGTCCTCGTCGGTAATACCGCCGTTGTGCTCCATCTCCACCTCGCCGGCGGTCTTCATCACCTTGCAGGTGCCGCAGATGCCCATGCCGCAAGCTTTGGGAATGTGCAGGCCGAGCTTGGCGGCGGCGGCGTGAACGGTTTCCCCTGGCGCGACACGAATGCTCTTGCCGGTGCTGATGAACTCCACCTGATTGAGCTCGCCCACCGGCACTTCGGGAGCATCGGCGGCTTCGGCGGCCAGCTCCTTGACCTCGGCCCGAATCTCCGGCGGCGTTGGGCCGAAGGCCTCCTCGTGGTAGCGGCTCATGTCGTAGCCAGAGGCCTCAAGCAGACGCTTGACCGCACTCATGTAAGGCGTCGGGCCGCAGCAGAAGATTTCACGCTCAAGGAAGTCCGGTGCCATCAGTTCCAGCATGGGCTTGTTCAGGTAACCGCGATAGCCAGCCCAGGCCTCGCCCAGACCGTGTTTCTCGCAGATCACGTGCACGCTGAAGTTGCTGATGCGCGCGGCCATATGTTCCAGCTCACGCTGGTAGATGATGTCCTTGGGCGAACGCGCGCTGTGCACGAAGACCATGTCGACGTTGGCGTTGGTGTCATAAAACCAGCGCGCCATCGACATCACCGGAGTGATGCCGACACCGCCGGACAGATAAAGCACCTTGTCGGACGGGAAATCGATGGCGTTGAACAGCCCGACCGGGCCGTGCACCGGCACCTCGTCGCCTTCCTTGAGGTTGTCGTGCAGCCAGTTCGATACCTTGCCGCCCGGCACGCGCTTGATGGTGATGGAGAAGCTGTAAGGCACCGAGGGCGAACTGGAGATGGTGTAGGAACGCATGATCGGCTGGCCGTCGATCTCCAGTTCCAGGGTGACAAACTGCCCCGGCTTGAAGAAAAACAGCACCGGTTGATCAGCCATAAAGCAGAAGGTGCGAACATCCCAGGTTTCCTGAATCACCTTGACGCAACGCACCAGGTGACGGCCATTGGTCCAGGTCTGAGTGGTAACCGGGTTAAGGAAGGCATTGGTGGTAGTCATGAACAGCTCTCCACGCGGCCGGATATCGGCCAATATGCGGCGGATTGTGCGAAAGGCCGCCGCCGATCATTTATCTACTAGCGACATCCACATACTTATCGCGACCTGCCCTATAACACGTGGCCTAGCGCGTCGGAAACGAATCCGGCCATGTCGCCCATAGATAAGGTTTCGCCTTTGCCCGGCTCCACACTCCGCCTCATCAAGCATGCATGCCCATCGCAGGCTGCAGCGTTCGACAAACACCTTGCGGCACTTACCGTATCAGCCACTTTTACCGGCCTTCGCGACGCGCAGGCTAATGAGGAACCATCCATGGACTGCACCCAAAACCTGAGCCTGGGCGACCCGCTGGAGCCCGTCCGCAAGGCCACCGCGCAAATGCTGCACGAGCGTGACCACAGCTTCTCGCTGCCGCAGCCGTTCTACAACGACGAGCGCCTGTTCCAAGTCGACATGCAGGAGATCTTCCATAAGGAGTGGCTGATCGCCGGTATGACCAGCGAGATCCCGACCAAGGGCAACTTCCTCACCGTACAAATCGGCGACAACCCGATCATTGTCATCCGTGGCGCCGAAGGTCAGATCCATGCCTTCCACAACGTCTGCCGCCATCGCGGTTCGCGCCTGTGCGTCTCCGACAAGGGCAAGGTCGCCAAGCTGGTTTGCCCGTACCACCAGTGGACTTATGAACTGGATGGTCGCCTGCTGTTCGCCGGCACCGAAATGGGCGAAGGCTTCAAGCTCTCCGATTACAACCTCAAGCCGGTCAACTGCAAGACCGCTGGCGGCTTCATCTTCATCAGTCTGGCGGAAAACCCACCAGCCATCGACGAGTTCCTGAGCACCCTGGCTCACTACATGGAACCGTACGACATGGAGAACACCAAGGTCGCGGTGCAGAGCGTCATGCGCGAGCAGGCCAACTGGAAACTGGTGATCGAGAACAACCGCGAGTGCTACCACTGCAACGGCTCGCACCCGGAGTTGCTCAACACCCTGCTGGAATGGGATGACGTCACCGACCCGCGCGCCAGCCAGGCATTCAAGGATCAGGTCGCCGAGTGCACCACCCGCTGGGACAAGGACAACATCCCCTACGCACACGCCAGCTTCGGCCTGCGTAACCGCATCGTGCGTATGCCGCTGCTCAAGGGCACCGTGTCCATGACCATGGACGGCAAGCAAGGCAGCAAGAAGCTGATGGGCCGCATCACCGACCCGGACCTGGGCTCCATGCGTATCCTGCACCTGCCGCACTCGTGGAACCACTGCATGGGTGACCACCTGATCAACTTCACCGTATGGCCGATCAGCGCCCAGGAGTCGGTCGTCATCACCAAATGGCTGGTACACAAAGACGCGGTCGAAGGCGTCGACTACGACGTCGCTCGCCTACGCGAAGTCTGGGATGCCACCAACGACCAGGATCGTCGCCTGGGCGAGGAAAACCAGCGCGGCATCAACTCCACCGCCTACCAGCCTGGCCCGTACTCCAAAACCTACGAGTTCGGCGTGATCAACTTCCTCGACTGGTACAGCGAGCGCATGCTCAACAACCTCGACGACACCCCAGCGCAAACCCTGCGCCAGGTGGCGGGCGAGTGATGAGCCTCAGCCTGCTCCTGCTCATTGGCCTGACGCTATATGGCGTGCTGGCCTGCAGGCCCAGCGCAGGCTGAAAACAGCACCATACCCCGGCGCACAACGCCGGGGTTGTTGTCTGCGGCCCACAAAAATTTAATGCTCAGACATGGCCATTAGCCACACCAGTTGTGGCACATTAGCCGGACAACACTACCCGGCGCCGCAATGGCAGCCGGATACCCTCACGGCTGGAATCTCCACTCATGTCCTCGTTCCGCTCCATCGGCCTGCAGACCAAGATTCTGCTGGCCTTCACCCTCGTCAACCTCATCAGCATCGCGGCCTTCATTGGCTATGCCCAGTACGCCAAAGCACACGACATCCGCGAGCAGGTCGATAACCGCCTACGCGCTGCGGCCCATGCCGTACCCCGCCTGCTCGGCAACGATTACCTGGAGCGCTCACGCACTACCGACGGCCTGCGCGAAGGCGAGTACATGGCGCAACTGAGCAGCATGGGTGGATTCGTTCAAGACGTTGACCTCAAGTTCGCCTACACCCTGCTGGTCGATGCATCCGGTCGCTCGTTCTATCTGTCCGATGCAGCCAGCGCCCAGGAAATCGCCGAAGGCAGCTACGGCAATCACCTGGAAGAGTACAGCGACGCCAGCCCCGCCGTGGCACAGGCCGCCCGCACCGGCCAAGCCCAGTTCGACGAATACACCGACAGCTACGGCAACTTCCGCTCGATTTTCCTGCCCATGCGTACCGCCAGCGGCCAACCCTACGTCGTCGGCGTCGACGTCACCCTCAGCAGCCTCGACCAAGCCATCCACGACAGCCTGTACAGCCTGCTGCTGATCGGCGCGGTGACACTGGTTATCGGCCTGCTGCTGTCCTGGCTGGCCACACAGATGCTCGTACGCGCCATTCGCCAGCTCACCGGCCAGCTCAACCAGATCGCGCAAAACCGTGACCTCTCACGCCCGCTGGCGGTAACCAGCAACGACGAACTGGGGCAAATGGGCACGCGCCTGTCCAGCCTGCTGCAGGACCTGCGGCAGACACTTTCCGGCGCATTGGGCATGGCCGACAGCAACCAACAACTGGCGGAGAAATTCCTGCGCCGCGCCGATGACATCACCCAGCAACTGCAACAGGCCGCACAGCAATTGGCCGACGTCGACCAGCACGGCCACTCCATCCAACATGCCGCTGGTGAATCGTCCAACCACGCCGGCGCCGTGCGCAGCAACCTGGAACGCACCAGCAGCGAACTCAGCCGCGCCCACCAGGAGCTGCAACACCTGATCACCGACGTGCACAGCAGCACCCACTCCAACATCGAGCTGGCAGGTGACCTCGACCGCCTCAGCCAAGAAGCGCAGCAGATCGGCCAAGTGCTGCAAATGATTGCCGGCATCTCCGAACAGACCAACCTACTGGCCCTCAACGCCGCCATCGAAGCCGCTCGCGCCGGTGAAGCCGGTCGCGGCTTCGCCGTAGTAGCCGACGAAGTGCGCAAGCTGGCCAGCCAGACCCAGAGCGTACTGACCGACGCCCACACAGTAATCGACCAGGTTACCGGCGCCATCCGCCAAATCGCCCAGCGCATGGGCAGCACCGCCGAACACTCACGCGTCCTGGCTGGCAACGCCGACGAAGCCCTGGACGCGCTCGACGCCCTAGTACGACAGATGGACGAAGTGCACCTCAACGTCGAGCAGACCCTGGCCAGCAGCGCGCATATCCAGCACGCCGTAGCCGACATGTCCGGTCGCCTTGGACAAATGCGCAACGCCTTCGAACACACCCGCCTGGATGTCGACGCAATCAACGACTCCGCCGCCGAACTCGGCGACACCGCACGCGCACTGAGAAGCGGGCTGGGTGTGTTCCGTACCTGATCGACCTGCTCTTGTGGGAGCGGCTTCAGCCGCGATTTTTCACACCGCCCGCTCCCACAGAGCACCAGCCGCCACTTATTGCGACGGCCGTGCATCATGATCCTCTCTCCCGCCTGGCGCTCGAAAGACCAAGAAAGAGCACGCTATCAACACGCGACACAAATTGTCGCCCAGCAGTTGCAGACTCACGGAACACACATAGCTGATCCATGCACAAGCAACTAGCACATCGCCACTATTAGCGATTAAACTGCCGACAGCATGACGCCGGTTCCCCGGCGAAAGGATCAATTAAACAAGGTTGTTGGTCATGCCCGAAGCAAAAGACACGCTGCTGCGGCTGTTCAGCCTGCTGCGCCTGATACCTGAACACCCCCGCTACAGCACCGCCCCGACGCTGCACGAGAAACTCCGTGATCGCGGCTTCTCCGTCGACCTGCGCACCGTGCAGCGCGACCTGCAACGACTCTCTGGGCCGTTCTCGCTAATCGACGAAGAAGAAGGCGGGCGCAAGCAATGGAGCCACGCCAAGAACGCCCCGCTGGATCTACGCGACATGGAGCCAGCCACCGCCCTGGCGCTCTACCTCGCCGAAGGCCACCTGAAAAACCTGCTGCCACAAAGCGTGCTCGACCTGCTCGGGCCGCAATTCAACAAAGCGCGTAACTACCTGGGCGAACTAGAGCAAAACCATCTCGGCCATTGGGCGCGTAGCGTGCGGGCACTGCCCAACGGCAAGGCACTGCTACCGGCTGACATCGACAAGAGCGTCTGGCAACAAACCTCCGCCGCCCTGCTGGAACGCAAACAACTGCGCATCCACTACCTAAGCCGCAGCAAGGGCGAAGCGAAACAGTTGCTGCTCCACCCGGCCGGGCTGATCTCGCGCCACTCCATCAGCTACCTGATCGCCAGCGTCGACGGCTACGACGACCTACGCCAATTCGCCCTGCACCGCATCCAGCAGGCCGAATACCTGAACACCCCGAGCCGCGCGCGCCCTGACTTCGAGGTTGATGCCTACATCCGCCAACAACTCAACAGTGAAGCCCCCATCCAGCAAGTGCAGTTGGTTGCGGATGTTTCTCCACAAATCGCCTGGCTACTTAACGAAACCCCACTGAGCCCGGAACAAAGCCTGGAGGCATTACCCGACAGCGACTGGCAACGCCTGCAGGCTGTGGTTCCAGATGATCAGGAGACGCTGTGGTGGGTGTTTGGGCTGGGGGAGAACGTGCGGGTGTGGGAGCCGCAGGAGTGGGTCGATGCGATCAAGGCAAGAACGGCCCTCACTACCACGCTTTATCAGCAGCACCTCATCTGACCGGAAACAGCCTCATTCAAGCCACACACAGTTTCACCAAGGACAGCAAACGCTAAACCATGGGAATTATCGTCGGCATCATTGTTTTTCTGATCGTACTAGGGCTGGTCTCAAGCGTTATCGAGCGCGGCGCCAGATCACGGTTACTCCGCCCCTATATCGGCCTATTAATGATCTCTGGCCTGATCGCCTGCCTTGGACTTGCCCTGGGAGTTATATCTGGTGACCTTGAGAACATTGCTCTGAGCATCGCCAAGATCATTGCCGTGTTGACCTGCGTAGCTCTGTGCCTGCAGTTAATCATCGTTATCGGCAAACGCTGGCTTTGAAGAGGGCAGCGAGCTACTCATGAGTAACCGGCTCAACTTTCATATCCTGCCAGGCCCTCGTGACGACCTGACCGAGACGAACATTGTCGCCTCAATGGATCGCGCAACTGCACGGAGCTCTCGCGCTTGAAACCTCAACACTTCAGTTTCACCACTCAATCCGTCAATGGCACTACCACGACCGCTAATGTCTTCATTCACGGCTATTCCGCAGGCCACAATTTCAGCGACCGCGCACTCCTTATCAGCCAGATCCCACAGGCCCTGAACACAGACATCAACCTCCTGGCTTTTTGGGAGTCCAGCCACTTCGGTTCATTCGGCAAGCTGTCGCGCAATGTCATCTACGGCGCTTCACGCTTGCACCCAGCCGCAACGGTTGCGGCGTTCGCCGGGGATCGGGCCGTGCATTTCGCGATGGCGCGCAAGCGCGCAAACGTCGCTGGTGAAGCCCTTCTCGAAGAGTTAGGTGAATACCTGCTAGAACACTACCCCTACGTCACCCATGTAAACCTTGTCGGTCACTCTCTGGGGGGGCGAGTGGTAATCAGCGCGCTACGCAAACTGGTTCAGAACCACGATGCGTGTGATCTCATCATCAATGACGTGCTGTTGATGGCTGCGGCGGTGGAAGTGTCAGCTCACGAAGCGCAGGCATTGAACGACACAGCAGAACGTGTGATTAACGCTTACTCAAAGTCAGACGCCGTGTTACTGCTCAATGCCGATGAAAAGTGCATGGGGCGGCATGAAGTGGCACCTTTCGATAACGTCGAAATGATCAAGTTCGGCCACCTGGATTACTGGCCGAAACTGCATGATGTGCTCGTGCGTACGCAATTTGCTGGCTTTAACGGCCAACAACTCGGCCAGCCCCAACAACAAGACTCCACGAGCTACGACGTCTTACTGCATGGCCTACTCCAAAGAGCCCCCAAAGATGTACTAGCCCAAGGCATCAAACATCTCAAAACCAGTAGTTGGACGAAAATCGACGAGAAACAGCCGCTGCACTCGTTCATCCAAGAAATACAGCATCTGGGTGGCAACTGCATGGTCAACTTCGTGCGAGGCCGGGGCATAACCTACGCCATGTTGCTGGACATGCTGGTCGAGCACTTCGGCCTGTGTAATGAGCGACAAAAGTGCGGTGCCGTCGTAGAGCTAGAGGCATTACTGATTAGACAAGTGTTCGACAACGCATTCCCGGAAGGCCACGCCTTTAGCTTCTCGCCCATTAACGCAGTCAAGGCCATGCCTTCAAACACCTATTTCAGCCACGTAGACGCACTGGCCGAGCGCTTGACACTGGCCTCATACGTCAAGGCTCCGCTCCCCTCAACAGAGGTAGAAACCTCAAAAACAATGGCCGCCAGCGGTGAGATGTTCAATGTCACACAACTGGCAAGCTGGAACATGCTGCCGACATTACCTGGCCTGTTGGGCAAGCGCATCAACGGCCGCTGGATGACCAACTTTAAGACGGCATTGAAACCTGGCTACTCGGCCTTGATACCAACAGTGGCAGTGGTCTTTTTTGCGCGAGTGCATTGGGGTAACGAGCGAGGCTTCAAGCAATGATGCTTGCATTGGCACAGCGATGCTTGCACCGGAGATAGATACCTCGAGTGCCGCCCCCTAAATAAGGCCCTACGAGAAGTCAAACAGCACTTTGTAATAACCATATGCAACAGCCGAAACCTTGCAGTGGGCAGATGCACTGCAACAACAGTCATGCGACAGGAGACGCTGATTAATGGATCAAACCACGCAACTTAATGCACTGGAGGCAGAGTGCGAACTGTTTGCCAGTCAGTGCAAAGACGCCTCCCCCGTCAAGCCCCGTATTGCCGCCTGGGGCCTAGTCAAGGCAGGAAAAAGCTCTCTACTGAACATGCTGAGCGGCCACGCCAGTGAAGAGCATTTCCTCACTGGCGATGTACGCATCACTCGCATGAACCAAACGCTGGAGCTGGATGACTACGTGCTAGTGGATACTCCTGGCCTCGGCTACGACAAGGACGATACCCAACAGGCAGAACAAGGCCTCGATACCGCCGATGTCGTGCTGTTCGTCCATGCACCACCCGGTGAACTGGATCAAGAAGAAGTCTCCCTGCTCGACCAGTTGCGTAATGCTTATGGCCAGGACGTCGGCGAGCGTGTGGTACTGGTCATCAGCCAGCTAGACAAACTACAAGACGCCGATCTAGCGACCGTGCAGGGCACAATAGAACGGCAGGCGCTCATTCATTTGGGCACAGCCCCCGAGTGCTTCGTCATTTCCAACACCCGCTTCAAAAGCGGCGTCGAAAAAAACAAGCAAGGGCTCTGCGAGAAGAGCGGTATTCCGCAGTTGGCGCTGCATCTGAAAGCACTTTCAAACAATCTTACCCACTCGCTGGTGAACGCGCGAAAACAGCGCCAGGCAAGACGCACCCAGGCGCTCTGCGAGCGTATCGACGCAGCGATAGCACAAGAGATCAAGTTGATAGCGCAGATTACCGAACCGTATGTGGTCAAGGCCGAAGCCTTCATCGAGCAACTCGATGGTGCTCGCCGAACCTTCAAGACCCATACAACCGACATGCAAAACGCCCGCACTAAACTCGATAGCCTCAAGTAAGGAGACTTGCCATGCCTCTACCCTGGTTGATCGGCGCTGCGGCAGTCGCCGCCGTCACCGCCATTGCCAAAGCAGTCAGTGATGACAGCCCTTCGTCTTCGAGCAGCACCACGCGCGACGACAACAGCCAACGACTCCAGCAAGAGCAGGAAGCCAAAGTTCAGCGCGAACAAGAAAAACTCAAGACACGTATCAAGTCATTTGAGCAAGAGCGGCGCGAGCAACTCAAAGCAAACCTCAGGGGTGCGGCCTCGACACTGGCCGCTCCGCCGGACAAACACAACCCCGCCTCAGAAGATATAAGCAAGATGACCCAGTTGACGCTTGCAGGGGTCACAGGCGATCAACTCGAACAACTCATGCGCAGTACAGCGTCGTCAAAATCAAACTATGGCAAGACAATCAAAGCCATTCTCCAAGCCTCTACAACCCTGGAAGGCTCACAAATCGTGAAACTCATGCAAGGCGTGAACTTGCTGGAGTCCATCACCGCACCTGCCGAGGCATCTGCCAGTGACCTGGCAGCACTCGCCCAGATGCAGGCAGCCCAGGAGCGCATCGAGCGCCTGCAGCAATTGAAGCGTCAACTTCTCCTTCAAGGGTAATCGATCAATGAGCACTGTTACTCGCGATGAGTTGATGCAGGTCTTCGAACAGTTACAAGACCAGTTTTCCAGCAAAAAACACGACCTCGCTCAGGCCCAGCAGCGTTTCGACACACTGCGTTCGGGCTTTGTACAAAGGGTGAGCAAGCAGGCCGAAAGCATGGCCAGCACAATCAGCGCCAAGAACCCGCTCAAAGACGGTGCCACACAAATGGCATCGCGCCTGGGAAATTACTTCCGCGTCTGGGAAGAACGCGCCGATGCGCGTGCGAAGGGTGCCGCGTTTCGTGAAAACTTCAACGATTCCCTGCTGGTGTTCGTATACGGCAAGGTCAAATCTGGCAAAAGCTCACTAGGCAACTACGTCGCATGGGGGCACAGCGAGCCCTCCTCCCAACTGAAAGACCAGGCACAACTGAAACCTGCTTACTTCTCCCATGCTCGCACCGATGTCGCCAGCGGCGACAAGGAAGGTGAGGCATACAACTCCAGGCAATTCAGGGTCGGGGCCACTGAGGCCACCAGTTCGATCCAAGGTTTCAAACTGCCCGGTTTCACTTGGGTCGACTCGCCTGGGTTGCATTCGACCAATGCGGCCAATGGCGATTTGGCACGCCAGTATGTCGACCAGGCCGACCTCATTCTCTACACCATGAACTCGCAAGCCCCAGGCCGCCAATCCGACATGAGCGAGGTCGGCAGCCTACTGGATGGCAAGCGCTCGCTGATGATCCTGCTGACCGGTAGCGATATCACTGAAGAAGACGAGGACGACGATGGGCAACTCGTCACCGAAGTATTAATGAAGCCCAAGGCAACGCAGCAACGGCAAATCCAGGAAGTCACCAACAACCTGGTGGCAATGCAACGGGATGCTGCCGAACACGTCCGCATTCTGCCGATCTCGACGCGCTTCGCCGAACGTCATCCCTCGCACTTGCAGGACAGTGGCGTAGGTACCTTGTTCCAAACCCTCAAGACACTTTCGCAAGGCGAAGGCCTCAATCTCAAGTTGACCACGCCACTAAACAACCTGCGCAAGGCTGTAGGGGAAACCTGCGACGACCTGACCCTTATCAAGGAACTGACCGAGACGTTCGAGCAGCAGATCCAAACACAGAACCAGGCAGTCGAACGCGAGCTTCGCAAGCTAGCCCAGAAGGGCGTTACCGAGATGCGCAGCTTCGTAAACCAACTGTTCAATAACCCCAGCCCAGCCGATCTACAGCCACAGCTACGCGAGCAACTCACCAAATTGCTTAGCCAACTGACTGGCGAGGCCATCAAGAGCATTGGTGAAAGCCAGCAAAATGCGTTGCAACGCGCCTTCGACACGAGCCGCCTCGGCGCTATTCCCGAATACCAGGAAGTCACGGTCGAGAAGGAATACATCAGCGGCACGCGCAGCAGCACCAAAACTGCCTGGGGCACCGGCGGGGCGTTGTTAGGTGGAGCCATCGGCTTTCTCATCGGTGGCCCCGCCGGGGCCGCAGCCGGGGCGTCGCTGGGCGGGGCCGCAAGCATGATCGGTCGCAGCGCAGAGGCGGTTTTCGCTAAACACAGCGTGGTCATTGGCGACAACCAAGAAGAACAACGTCAGGCAGCCATTGAGCACTACGCCAATGCCTTTCCAGCCTACCTGAACGAGCAAGTGCAGGGCATCTACGCCCCCCTGCAAGACTCCATGCTCGAATACTGCCAAGTCCTGAACATCGAAATGGAGCGCCTGCGTCAGGCACTCAATACCCTTGAAACGAGCACCGCACAATGAACCAACCTGGCCCAATGACAAAACTGCTGGCTCTCTACGACGAGGTAGATGGCCTGTGTGAAACCTACAACCCGAATGCTGTCGCCAGCATTCGCGAACTGAGCAGGGCCAAGAAGGCCCAAGTCGGCGCAAGCATCATGGTGTACGGCGTCTACAACGCAGGTAAAAGCACGCTGATCAACGCCCTACTCGGCCAAGAGATGGCTGCCGTGGCAGACGTGCCGGAGACCGCGCGCGTGCAGGGCTACCGCTGGGGTGACTTCGAAGTGCTCGACACGCCGGGTATAGACGCCCCCCTTGAGCATGAGGCCATCACACGTGAGCAGCTAATCCAGTCCGATGTGGTGGTTTTCGTGGTCAATCCACTGGGCGTGGTAGAGGAGGAAAAAACCCTCGATGTGCTGCTGGAGCTGGTACTTGCCGGCAAAATGATCTTTCTGGTGCTCAACTGCAAAAACCGCTTCGACCCCATCGACCTTGCACGCATCAAAGACGAGCTGCGCGAACGTATTCAGCAAAAAGCGGGCAACCAGCAAGTGCTTGCGCATATCCCGATTGTCGAGGTCAACGCCCGCTCCGCACTGAAGGCAAAGCTTGAGAACAAGCAGAACCTGCTTAACAGCTCGGGCTTCCCGAAATTTGAAAGCGATCTGGCGGGCTTCTTCGCGTCGGTGGAGCAAAAGGAAATCGTCGCGCGGGTCGCCACCGAATTACGCAAGTTTCTCGATGCAACAGTTGCCGAGCTGGATAAACAGCAGGATCAAAGCTCGCTCAAGCGCCTGGATCGCTTTTACAGCGAGATCGCCCGCCGCGAAATCGATATTCGCCAGGGCTTGAAATCGCTGATCGACGCCAAGGCCGCCTACATTGGTAAAAGTACTATCACCGCCTTGAACCAGAACATCGAAGTTGCTCAAGATAGGGTCGAGCAGTTGATTGATCAAGCCAACCAGCAGATCTGTAGTGAACTTGAAGACGCACTCACACGCCTTGCTCTAGATGCCGCCGAGATGCTCGACGATGTCATTCGGGAGGTCCAAGTACAACGTCAGGCCTACAGTGCTAATGCCGCACCAGATCTGAATGCGCCGGAAGCTAAAGCGGGGCAGTTGCCCGAGTCGCAGGGTATCGACCTCACGCTGCTTGAGTCAGGTGTCCGTCAGGCAAGCGGCATGCTCAAGGCCGAACACGTCGTCAGCGTACTGAAGCTTGGTAAAGAATGGCTGCCAACACTGTTCAAAGGTGTTGGCCCAGTCACCATGGGCAAGGTTGCCGAGCAGATTGTCGGCAAGGTCATCCCGGTGCTCAGTATTGCCTTTCAAGTGGGCAGTGCATTGTATTCAGCGTTCGCTGGCGACCCTGAGCAACAGCGCCTGAACGAACAAATTAAGCAGGAAGCCCAGGAGCGCGAACGCCGCGACCAAGCTATTCGCGCGTTCGCCGATGAGACCGCCTGGGAATTCTCGCAGTCGCTGAATGCCATGGTCGATACACACCTAAAGACCAGCTTCGCTGAGATCAAGGACAAACTGCAGAGCCTGCGCGGCAGCCTTGACCAAGATCAGCGCCACCTCAGCGAGGATCGTGAGAGATTGGTTCAGTGCCAGGCAGCCATGGGCGAATATGCCTGAAACCCGCCAGGCCTTTAGCTGCAACCGCTGCATGGAATGCTGTCGGCGTGTGCATCTGCTTCCTGAAACCGCCGCGATGGATCGCGGCGATGGCGTGTGTCGGCACCTAGACGAAGACAACCCTGGGTGCCGCATCTATGACGAACGGCCGGACGCTTGCCGGGTCGATAAACAGTACGAACTGCGTTATCACCAAACAATGACCTGGGACGCGTTCATCCAAGCGAATCAAGACGGATGCCGACAACTGCAAATCATTGCCAGCGATGCACTAGCCAAACAAGTCTAACGACTAGGCTCAGTCACCTCCCCTCCACCACCGGATAACAAGCATCCCCCCACAAGGTATCCGCACTATCCATCATCAACTCGATGATCAGCGGCACGAGCTTGCTCAGCAGGCTCGTGCAGTCGCGTAGCTGGTTGCGGTTTACCGAGCCGTTCCAGGTGGCGCCGCCATGGATAAGCTGGTTGCGCAAGGTGTACAGGCGGTTGAACAACACGCCGAGCAATGCCGGTGTGTTGCCACTGGCCAGCGCCTGCTGGGCCGCGCGTTTGCCACTGGCGAAGCGGTTCTTCCAGGTAACTTCGTCGATCTTGCCGCTTTGGTGCTCCCAGAAGCTCTGGAACACGTAGGGGTTATCCAGCAGTACGCGGATGCTGCCGGAGAACTCCTGCCAGACCAGATCGTCGATGCGCTTGGCCTTGTCCAGCGTGCAGAGCTTCTGCAAGAAGGCCTTGAAGGTTTCCTGCTCGGAGAGTCGTTGCTGGTCGTCGATTTCGGTGGCGTAGGCCGCGTTGAAGGCGATCCACAGGAAGATAAAGCGGCCATCAAGGTCGTCAGCCTGTTCGGCCCTATCGAGCCAGCTCAGGGCGCGATGGATGCGCAGACGCAGGTTAGAGTGTTGAGCGTCACGCTCCTGCCGATGGCGCTGCTTGAGTTCCTGATACGACATACCGCCTCCTTTGAATGATAGCCAAACGATATCAAAGGAAGCTGATGGACTTGCACTGATTTAATCAGGCAAACACCACGACACCATTTGTCGCGCACCTGCCGCAGAGTACTCCCACATCGAGTAAGGGAGATCTCGTTAATGCCAATACCACCCCAGCCGCGCACCTTTCTTTGTAATGTTTGCGATTGGCACGGCACCACGATTCCGCTGAGCGATTGCCTGGTGATGGGAGTCGACTGGTATAGCCATTGCCCCAAATGCAGCAACGAAACGCTGGAATGCCGTGCGGCCACTCGCACCGAGATCATGAGGACTCGCCTCAATGATTTTCTGCAGCGCCGCCACGATTAGCCGCCTCGACAGACAGGAGTAACAGCATGCTGAAAAATATCCTCGCCACCATTGGCCTGGCCGTCGTCGCCAAAGCGGCCTATGAGCATTACTGCGAGTATCGCGAACTGAAGCGCGCAAAGGAGGAACGCGAGGACGGGGCGACATAATCCATAGGCCGGCTGCAAAGGCTTCGCGAGCAGAGCTCGCTCCTACAAGTGACACCGGTGTACACGACCCATCGAAGGTACCCAAATAGTAAAAAACCCCGCCAGATCGCTCTGGCGGGGCTTTTTTTCACTTGCAGCTTAAAGCCTGAGGCTTACCGCCGCTCTTAGACCTTGGCGCGTTCGAAGCGCTTGCGGTCGTTCTCGTTCAGGTACTTCTTACGCAGGCGGATCGACTTCGGCGTCACTTCCACCAGCTCGTCGTCGGCGATGAATTCCAGCGCCTGCTCGAGGGTGAACTTGATCGGCGGAACCAGGGCGATGACTTCGTCTTTGCCCGAGGCACGCATGTTGTCGAGTTTCTTGCCCTTGGTGGGGTTGATCACCAGGTCGTTGTCACGGCTGTTGATGCCGGCTAGCTGACCTTCGTAGATGTCCTGGCCCGGCTCGAGGAACAGCTTGCCGCGCGCCTGCAGGGTTTCCAGCGAGTAGGTCAGCGCGGTGCCGGTGGCCATGGAGACCAGTACGCCGTTCTGACGGTTGGACACTTCACCAGCCTTGATCGCGCCGTAGTGGCTGAAGGTCGAGGTCAGGATGCCGCTGCCCGAGGTCAGAGTCAGGAAGTTGTTACGGAAGCCGATCAGGCCGCGCGCCGGGATGGTGTATTCCAGGCGGATACGGCCCTTGCCATCGGGAACCATGTTGGTCAGATCGCCTTTACGCAGGCCCATCTGCTCCATCACCGAACCCTGATGCTGTTCTTCGATGTCGATGGTGACGTTCTCGTACGGCTCCTGCTTCTCGCCGGCTTCGTTCTCGATGATCACCACTTCCGGGCGGCCTACGGCCAGCTCGAAGCCTTCGCGACGCATGGTTTCGATCAGTACCGACAGGTGCAGCTCACCACGACCGGAAACCTTGAACTTCTCCGGGGTCTCGCCCGGCTCGACGCGCAAGGCGACGTTGTGCAGCAGTTCTTTTTCCAGACGGTCCTTGATGTTGCGGCTGGTGACGAACTTGCCTTCTTTACCGGCGAACGGCGAGTCGTTGACCTGGAAGGTCATGCTCACGGTCGGCTGGTCGACGGTCAAAGGCGGCAGGGCCTCGACGTTGTTCTGGTCGCACAGGGTGTCGGAGATGTACAGCTCGTCCATACCCGATACGCAGACGATGTCACCGGCTTGGGCTTCTTGTACTTCGACGCGCTGCAGACCGGAGTGACCCATGATCTTCAGGATACGGCCGTTGCGCTTCTTGCCGTCGGCGCCAATGGCGGTGACCGGGCTGTTGGCCTTGATGGTGCCACGGGCGATACGGCCGATGCCGATTACGCCGAGGAAGCTGTTGTAGTCCAACTGGGAAATTTGCATCTGGAACGGGCCAGAAGCGTCAACAACCGGTGCCGGTACGTGGTCGACGATGGCCTGGAACAGGGCGTCCATGTTGTCGTCCATCTTCTCGTGATCCATGCCGGCGATGCCGTTCAGGGCCGAGGCGTAGACGATCGGGAAGTCCAGTTGCTCGTCGGTGGCGCCGAGGTTGTCGAACAGGTCGAAGATCTGGTCGATGACCCAGTCAGGACGCGCGCCCGGACGGTCGATCTTGTTGACCACGACGATCGGACGCAGGCCGGCCTTGAACGCCTTCTGGGTCACGAAGCGGGTTTGCGGCATCGGGCCGTCCTGGGCGTCGACTACCAGCAGCACGGAGTCGACCATGCTCATCACGCGCTCCACTTCACCGCCGAAGTCGGCGTGTCCGGGGGTGTCGACGATGTTGATGTTGTAGTCGCCCCATTTCAGCGCAGTGTTCTTGGCCAAAATGGTAATGCCGCGCTCTTTCTCCTGGTCGTTGGAGTCCATGACGCGCTCGTTTTCCGCTTCTTTACGGTCGAGGGTGCCGGACAGACGCAGCAGTTTGTCGACGAGGGTGGTTTTGCCATGGTCGACGTGGGCGATGATGGCGATGTTGCGCAGTTTTTCGATCACAGTTGTGGTCTCGTAGAGTGGGCCGGGCCGCGAGGCCCAACGCGAAAAATCAGGATTGGAAGTTACAGGCAGGTCGTTACAAAAATAGGCCGACGCCTTGTTCAGTGCCGAGCGCTGTCGGGAGGGCGATGGCGGATGCTGCCGCCATTGAGCCCCGGCGTTCTATGCCGGACGATAAACGCGCACATTGGCGTGCCCCTCGCTCAGCAGGTGATGGGCGTGCAGACGACTCATCACACCCTTGTCGCAATACAGCAGGTACTGGCGGTTCTCATCCAGTTCCTTGAATTTGTTGTTCAGCGCGTAGAACGGCAGCGCCTGCACTTCGATGCCGGGGATCTCCAGCGGCTCGTCCTCGGCAGCATCGGGGTGGCGAATGTCGATGACGATTTGCCCGGCCAGCGCTGCGCTGACTTCTTCGACCTTGATGTCCTTGCCCAGCTCGTCGATCACCCGGTCAATCGGCAACTGCGTGGCACGCTCTAGGGCGCGCTCAAGCACCGCCATGTCGAACTGCGTTTCTTCCCTCTCGATGCGGTAACCGCGCGCACGAGTGGTCGGGTTGACCGAAATCACACCGCAGTATTCGGGCATGTTCTTGGCGAACTCGGCGGTGCCGATCTGCGTGGCGGTGTCGATGATGTCTTGCTTGTGGCTAGCGATCAGCGGACGCATGACCAGCATGTCGGTGGCCGAATCGATGACTGCGAGGTTGGTCAGGGTCTGGCTCGATACCTGGCTGATCGCTTCGCCGGTCACCAGCGCTTCGATCTGCAGTTTCTCGGCGATACGGGTGGCGGCGCGCAGCATCATGCGCTTGAGAATAACGCCCATCTGGCTATTGTCGACCTTGCCGAGAATCTCGCCGACCACTTCCTCGAACGGCACACTGATGAACAGCACGCGCTGCGAGCGGCCGAACTTCTGCCAAATATAGTGCGCTACCTCCATCACGCCCAATTCGTGGGCACGACCACCAAGATTGAAGAAGCAGAAGTGGCTGACCAGGCCGCGACGCATCATCTGATAAGCCGCCACGGTAGAGTCGAAGCCGCCGCTCATCAGCACCAGGGTCTGTTCCAGCGAGCCCAACGGGTAGCCGCCAAGGCCTTCGTGACGGTTATGCACCACGAAGAGGCGCTGGTCGCGAATTTCCATACGCACTTCAACGTCCGGCGTCTTCAGATCGATGCCTGCAGCACCGCACTCACGACGCAGGCGCGAGCCGACATGGCGCTCGACATCGATGGAGCTAAACGCATGCTTGCCGCCGCGTTTGCAGCGCACGGCGAAGATCTTGCCCGGCAACTGCTCGGCGTAATGGCGCTTGCAGTGCTCGGTGATGTCGTCCAGATCACCCAACGGGTATTCGTTGACTTCGAGGAACAAACCGATGCCCGGTGTGTTGCGCAGGCGCTCGGTCATTTCTTCGAGCAGGCGCGGATCGTCGAGGTCAGTCTCGACCTCCAGGTTGTCCCAGACACCGGTAACCCGCAGCGCAGGGTCGAGGTCGCGCAGCACGGCGCGAATGTTCTTCCCCAACTGGCGAATGAACTGCTTGCGCACCGGGCGGCTCTTGATGGTGATTTCTGGGAAAACTTTAACGATCAGCTTCATGAAATAGCGCCCGAACAGGCAGCGGAAAAACAGGGGCGCGGATTATAGCGGAAATTGTTCAAGCTTTGACCAAAAATACTGCCAAACAACCTTAATGCACCATAAGAGTGCTCTTCGATATTTCAATGGATCAATCTGGTGCAAAACAATACACAAAGAATGCGCGCAGACCGCGCAACGCCTGACTTTCCGGGGCTCCGTCCATTACAGGGCACTGGCATGCAATTTGCTCCCTTGTGAGGCAGGTCGCCCTGACGGACTATCCCGCCGGGCTTCACCGCATATTCGAGGCTCATCGATAAGAGCCTTTTCCATCTGGAGGAAAACATGTCTAAGGCTGTTCAACTGATCAAAGAACACGACGTGAAGTGGGTTGACCTGCGCTTCACCGACACCAAGGGCAAGCAGCAGCACGTGACCATGCCGGCCCGTGACGCCCTGGACGAAGATTTCTTCGAGCACGGCAAAATGTTCGACGGTTCCTCCATCCATGGCTGGAAAGGCATCGAAGCTTCCGACATGATCCTGTCGCCGGTTGATGAAACCGCCGTTCTGGATCCGTTCACCGAAGAGCCGACCCTGATCATCGTCTGCGACATCATCGAACCGAGCACCATGCAAGGCTATGATCGCGACCCGCGCTCCATCGCCAAGCGCGCCGAGGAATACCTGAAGTCCACCGGTATCGGCGACACCGTATTCGTCGGCCCGGAGCCTGAGTTCTTCATCTTCGACCAAGTTAAGTTCAAGTCCGACATCTCCGGCTCCATGTTCAAGATCTACTCCGAACAAGGCTCCTGGATGACCGACGGCGACATCGAAGGCGGCAACAAAGGCCACCGCCCAGCCGTCAAAGGTGGTTACTTCCCGGTTCCGCCGGTCGATCACGACCACGAAATTCGTACCGCCATGTGCAACGCCCTGGAAGAAATGGGCCTGGTCGTCGAAGTTCACCACCACGAAGTGGCCACTGCCGGTCAGAACGAAATCGGCGTGAAGTTCAACACCCTGGTCAACAAGGCTGACGAAGTTCAGACCCTGAAGTACTGCGTGCACAACGTAGCCGATGCCTATGGCAAAACCGCTACCTTCATGCCGAAGCCGCTGTACGGCGACAACGGCTCGGGCATGCACGTACACATGTCGATCTCCAAAGACGGCAAGAACACCTTCGCAGGCGAAGGCTATGCCGGTCTGTCCGAGACCGCTCTGTACTTCATCGGCGGCATCATCAAGCACGGTAAGGCCCTGAACGGCTTCACCAACCCGTCGACCAACTCCTACAAGCGTCTGGTTCCGGGCTTCGAAGCGCCGGTCATGCTGGCCTACTCGGCTCGCAACCGTTCCGCCTCGATCCGTATTCCGTACGTTTCCAGCCCGAAAGCCCGTCGTATCGAAGCGCGCTTCCCGGATCCGGCTGCCAACCCGTACCTGGCCTTCGCAGCTCTGCTGATGGCCGGCCTGGACGGCATCCAGAACAAGATCCACCCCGGCGATGCCGCTGACAAGAACCTGTACGACCTGCCGCCGGAAGAAGGCAAGCTGATCCCGCAGGTTTGCGGCAGCCTGAAAGAAGCCCTGGAAGAGTTGGACAAGGGCCGTGCGTTCCTGACCAAGGGCGGCGTGTTCTCCGACGACTTTATCGATGCCTACATCGAGCTGAAGTCCGAAGAAGAAATCAAAGTCCGTACCTTCGTACACCCGCTGGAATACGACCTGTACTACAGCGTCTAAGCCAGTCTGCGCCGCCTCGTGCGGCGCACTCGAAAGCCCCGCCCGGCTCTGCCTAGCGGGGCTTTTTTATTATGTGCGGGGGGCGTTTGCTTGAGACCGGACTGGCAAGTTTGCGTGAGCGTGCCTTGGTTTTTGGTGTAAAGCTGTTTATCGCGCTCCGCTGATGGTTCCCGTTTCGCCTCCCGGCGACCTTCTTTTGTCAAACGCCACAAAAGAAGGCAAAAGGTCTTGGCCCTGACATCCGAGCTAGGCGCCCCCGTCCTGCTTCGCCGGGGTTTCGTTACTCGCTTCGCTCGCCCTTCAGGCCAGCCTTCGGCTGTTACTTCGCTTCGCTACGTTTCGCCCCATCGTTGCTCCGAGGGTCGGCGTACATGGGCCGTCCCTGGCCCATTTCGCGGGGCCGCCATCGGTATCTCGTCGCATCCCTGCGGCTCACCACTCTACGCAACGATTCCACTCACCCTCCTGAAGGGGCCATTCGCGCGCCTGAAACTATGGGTTTGATTCGACGACCACAGCGGTTTGCTATTGCTCTTACCAGAGCACTCCCTGCTACACCTGAGTTACCGCAGGTTCAGGCGCGTGCAGAGCCCGCCCAGGAGGGCGAACGGAATCGTCGTGGAAGAGGTCGAGCGACAGGATGTCGCGAGAGCCACGGAGGGCCATGGATGGCCCATCGTGGCGGGCCTCTGGAACGGCGATGGAGTGAGCGAACCCTCGCGCAGCGAGGGCCGGATGAACGGGCGGAGGGTTTGGTTACTTTGCCCGCAAAGTAACTCGCCTGGGAAGGCGAAACCAAAGACATCAACAAGAACGCGGCGATTCAGAACTGAAATCAAAACAACCAACACACAAACTTGCCAGTCCAGTATCGACCAATCACTCCCCCGAGAATGCGAAGAACCCTTCTGATGAAAGCCCCTGGTTTTGCAGGCAAAGCTCACAGCCAAAGCGCCCCACGCTTGCCAGGAAGCACAGGCAGTGCAAGGCTTAGCGCATCGCCCGAGGAAGGATCGGCCCATGCGCCCATTACTCGTCTGTCTGCTGCTCGCCTTGGCCCTGCCGGCCAGCGCGCAGATCTACAAATACACCGATGCCAAAGGCAATACGGTCTTCACCAATCAACCACCGGACGGCACCGCCGCCGAAAGCGTCGAGCTACCCACGACCAATACCGTTGAGATGAAGACACCGAATCCACCGCCAGCAATGCCATCGAGCGAGCAAAAAGCCCAGGCGCGCTACAGCGTTTTACGCCTGCGTGGCCTGCCTGATGAGGCAGCGATGCGTGCCAACAACGGCACATTTAGTGTCAGCGTCGACATCCAGCCCGGCCTGCAACCCGGCCATCGTCTACGCCTGATCCTCGACGGCCAACCCTACGGTCAGGCGAGCACCACGCCGAACCTGCAACTGAACGACATCGCCCGTGGTGAGCACAACCTGGCGGTGGCCGTGCTGGACGGCGAGCAAATCATCCAGCAAAGCATGACCGAGACCTTCACCGTGCAGCGCATCAGCCTCAATAGCCCTGCCCGCGCCCCGGCCGCTGCGCCCAAACCAGGCCCCTGAAAAAACCGATGACGATACGAACGCTTCTGCTGGGCCTGCTGCTACTGATCCAGAGCGCTCAAGCGCAGGTTTATACCTATATCGATGCCGAGGGTAACCGCGTCTTCACCGACAGCCCCCGTAGCAGCGCTGCAGAACGTGTGAGCATTACCCCTGCCAACACAGCGCAGCCGATCCCGCCCCAACCCAGTGCAAAGCCCACACCACCTGCAGTCACCAAGCAGGTGGTGCACTATCAGATGCTGCGCGTGCTGGTGCCAGAACCGGATGCCTCCATTCATAACACCTCAGGCGACATGATCGTCACGCTAACCAGCGAACCCGGCCTGCTACCTGAACACAGCTACCGCCTGTTACTCGACGGCGAGCCGCAGGGCGAGCCCAGCCGCAGCCCAGTCTTTGCGCTACAGAGCGTGGATCGTGGCACGCACCAACTGGTCGGCGAGATCATTGATGCCGCAGGCCTGATCGTCGAGCGAACGCCCGCACAGCCGTTCCACATGCATCGAATGTCGCTCGCGCAGAAGCGCAAAATCAAACCCTGCCAGAAGGACGACTACGGCGTTCGCCCCGAATGCCCACTGAAAGACAAACCCGAAGAAGAAAGCAGCATCCTCCCCTTCCTTTAGAGTTGCACTAAATCAGTGCACACACTCGCACCAAACCGTAATCTGTCACCGTTTTGGGTCGCAATCCTCACCTTGCTGCCCTCTGACTCCGCCCAAAACCCGACCTGTCTCACGAAAAATGCGTCTTTTCGGGGCTTTGGTTTGCTTCTTGCATTTTCCTGCCCATTGCCGGAAAGCACTGCCTATGACCATCAATGACGCGTTGCACCGACTGTTACTCGACAACCTGACCACCGCCACGCTGCTGCTCAATAGCCAACTGTGCCTTGAGTACATGAACCCGGCGGCAGAGATGCTACTGGCCGTTAGCGGCCAGCGCAGCCATGGCCAGTTCATCAGCGAGCTGTTCACCGAATCGCCCGAGGCATTGTCGTCCCTGCGCCAGGCGGTGGAGCAGGCGCACCCATTCAATAAGCGTGAAGCAGTACTTACTTCGGTCACCGGCCAGACCCTGACCGTGGATTACGCTGTCACGCCCTTGTTCAGCAAAGGTGAAACCCTGCTGCTGCTGGAAGTGCATCCGCGTGATCGCCTGCTACGCATCACCAAGGAAGAAGCGCAGCTATCCAAGCAGGAAACCACCAAACTGCTGGTACGCGGCCTGGCCCATGAAATCAAGAACCCGCTTGGCGGCATTCGTGGCGCAGCACAACTGCTCGCGCGTGAGCTGCCCAGCGAGGATCTCAAGGACTACACCAACGTCATCATCGAAGAGGCCGACCGCCTGCGTAACCTGGTCGACCGCATGCTCGGCTCGAACAAGCTGCCGTCACTGGCGATGACCAACGTGCACGAAGTGCTCGAACGCGTCGCCAACCTGATCGAAGCGGAAAGCCAAGGTGGTATCACACTGGTGCGCGACTACGATCCGAGCATCCCTGATGTGCTGATCGATCGTGAGCAGATGATCCAGGCCATGCTCAATATCGTGCGCAACGCCATGCAAGCTATCGCCGGGCAGAAGCACGACATGGGCCTGGGCCGCATCAGCCTGCGCACCCGTACTCTGCGCCAGTTCACCATTGGCCACACGCGCCATCGCCTGGTGGTCAAGGTCGAGATCATCGACAACGGCCCTGGTATCCCTCCAGAGCTACAGGAAACCATCTTCTATCCTATGGTCAGTGGCCGTGCCGACGGCACCGGCCTGGGCCTGGCCATCACCCAGAACATCATCAGCCAGCACCAGGGCCTGATCGAATGCGAGAGCCATCCTGGCCACACCGTGTTCTCGATCTTCCTGCCACTGGAACAAGGAGCCACCACAGCATGAGCCGCAGCGAAACCGTCTGGATTGTCGACGACGATCGTTCCATCCGCTGGGTACTGGAAAAAGCCCTGCAACAAGAAGGCATGACCATTCAGAGCTTCGACAGCGCCGACGGTGTACTGGCTCGTCTGACCCGCCAGCAGCCGGACGTGATCATCTCTGACATTCGCATGCCCGGCTCCAGCGGCCTCGATCTGCTGGCACGCATACGCGAGCTGTATCCGCGCCTGCCGGTGATTATCATGACCGCGCATTCGGATCTGGACAGCGCCGTAGCCAGCTACCAGGGCGGCGCCTTCGAGTACCTGCCCAAGCCGTTCGACGTCGACGAAGCGGTATCGCTGGTCAAGCGCGCCTTCCAGCATGCGCAAGAGCAACAGAGCCTGGCCGCCCCCGCCGCGCAGGCACGCACCCCGGAGATCATCGGCGAAGCACCGGCGATGCAGGAGGTATTCCGCGCCATCGGCCGCCTCAGTCACTCCAATATCACCGTACTGATCAACGGCGAATCGGGCACCGGTAAAGAGCTGGTCGCCCACGCCCTGCACCGCCACAGTCCGCGTGCAGCCGCGCCATTCATTGCCTTGAACATGGCGGCTATCCCCAAGGATCTGATGGAGTCCGAGCTGTTCGGCCACGAGAAAGGCGCCTTCACCGGCGCGGCCAACCAGCGTCGTGGGCGCTTCGAGCAGGCCGATGGCGGCACCTTGTTCCTCGACGAAATTGGCGATATGCCGGCCGACACCCAAACCCGTCTGCTGCGCGTACTGGCCGATGGCGAGTTCTACCGCGTCGGCGGTCATACGCCGGTCAAGGTGGACGTGCGTATCATCGCCGCCACCCACCAGAATCTGGAAACCCTGGTGCAGGCTGGCAAGTTCCGTGAGGACTTGTTCCACCGCCTCAACGTCATCCGCATCCACATCCCACGCCTGGCCGACCGCCGCGAGGATATCCCCACGCTGGCCAATCACTTCCTCGCCCGCGCCGCGCAGGAACTGGCGGTCGAGCCCAAGCTGCTCAAGAGCGAAACCGAGGATTACCTCAAGCACCTGCCCTGGCCGGGCAACGTGCGCCAGTTGGAAAACACCTGCCGCTGGATCACCGTCATGGCTTCGGGCCGTGAGGTGCATGTCGACGACCTGCCGCCGGAACTGCTGACCCAGCCGCAGGACGCCGCCCCAGTAACCAACTGGGAGCAGGCCCTGCGCCTGTGGGCCGACCAGGCCCTGGCCCGTGGCCAGTCCAACCTGCTCGATGTCGCCGTGCCGGCCTTCGAACGCATCATGATCGAGACCGCACTCAAGCACACCGCTGGCCGCCGCCGCGATGCCGCTCTGCTGCTGGGTTGGGGCCGCAACACCCTGACGCGCAAGATCAAGGAGCTGGGCATGAAGGTCGACGGCGGGGATGACGAGGATAGCGACGACTGAGTCGTCAGGCGGATGACCGCAGCCACGACGCTGCAGTCATCCGCACCGCAACAGACCGCAGAACAACCACCAGCGTTGCCATTATCGCTTCGCCTGCAGCCTCTCAACGCTCAATTAACTGAAGAAACTGTCGCCGCCGTCATCGCCGCCATCGAAGAAATCCGCGCTGTCGAAGTGACCGCCATCGGCGAAAGCATCATCAGACGTGCCAGCGTCAAAGCTGGTGGGTTCCAGAGGCTGCGGGGCTTCGACCACCTCGACGATTTCCGCCGGGCTACCGTGCTGAAACAAGCCTCCGAGCATTTCAGCCATCATCATGCCGCCTGCCACACCTGCCGCCGTCTGCAAGGCGCCACGCATGAAACCACCGCCCTGCCCAGGTAAAGCGGCAGATTGCGCCAGACGCGGATCAGAACCAGGCGCTGCCTGGGAAAAACGCGTCTGCCCCCATCCTGCCGGGGGCGCGCTGTGCGGCGCTGGCGCCTCACGCGATCCCCCGCCAAACAACCCGGAAAGAAAGCCACCGCTACTGGGGCGCTGCGCCTGCATCTCAGCCAGTTGCGCTTCCAGCTCCTTGACCCGCTGATCCTGGCGCTTGAGCGCAGCTTCCTGAATCAGGATGGTCTGCGCCATGTAATAAGGCGCTGCTGGCTGACGCGCAACATGCTCGGCGATGCAAGCATCGGCCTCGGCATCACGGGCGGCACTCTGCTGCTGCGCATCACGCAAACGCGAGAACAGACCATCGATCAGGGTTCGCTCTTCGGAATTCATAAGGGCCTCGACTGAACTATGCGATGACACGTCCATGCAGAAATTCCCTGACAGGCAAACGCCTCACTCAGAGGCGTTTGAACAAGACGCCAGCATGCAGTTCCCGCCACTCAAGCACGCCGAGCGTTGTGCACGGAAATCTGCGAGTTGAGCGTCCAGAAGTCGTAGAGCACACCGACCAGGAACAGGCCGCCAGTCAGCAGGTAGATGATCCCGGTGATCCACTTGCCCTGATACATGCGGTGCACGCCGAACACGCCGAGAAAAGTCAGCAGAATCCAGGCCAGGTTGTAATCGGTCTCGCCAGCGTTAAAGCGCAGATCCGCCTCACGGTCCATCGCCGGAATCAGAAACAGGTCGATGATCCAGCCGATGAAGAACAAGCCCAAGGTGAAGAACCAGATGGTGCCGGTCACCGGCTTGCCGTAGTAAAAACGGTGCGAACCAAGGAAGCCGAATATCCAGAGCAGATAGCCGATTACCTTGCTGTGGGTGTCCTGTCGGTGCATGACAAACTCCTTGTGCAATGTATAACTTCAGACGCTCAGGCCCTGACGAAGGTTTCATCTGCGTCAACGACAGCATGAACGACTTGATCCTTGCATCATCGCCATATACTGTACAAAAAAACAGTATCGATATCCGCACCATGCAATTGATCGAGAAGCTCACCATCCTCGCCGACGCCGCCAAGTACGACGCCTCCTGCGCCAGCAGCGGCGCGCCCAAACGCAGTTCCAAGGGCCAGGATGGCATAGGCTCGACCAACGGCATGGGCATCTGCCACAGCTACACGCCGGACGGGCGCTGCGTGGCGTTGCTGAAGATCCTGCTGACCAACTTCTGCCTGTACGACTGCCAATACTGCATCAACCGCCGCTCCAGCGACGTGCCACGGGCGCGCTTCACCCCCGAGGAAGTGGTGACGCTGACCCTCGACTTCTACAAGCGCAACTGCGTCAGCGGGCTGTTCCTCAGCTCCGGCATCATCCGCTCGGCGGACTACACCATGGAGCAACTCAACCGCGTCGCCAAGCTGCTGCGCGAAGAGCATCAGTTCCGTGGCTACATCCACCTCAAGACCATCCCCGACGCCGCACCCGAGCTGATTGCCGAGGCTGGCCGCTATGCCGACCGCCTCAGCGTCAATATCGAACTCCCCACCGAGACCAGCCTGGTGCGCCTCGCACCGGAAAAGAACGTCGCCAGCATCCACCAGGCCATGCAGCACATTCACCTGGGTGAGCGCGAGGCCAAGGAAGAACGCCGCGCACCGCGCTTCGCCCCGGCCGGGCAAAGCACGCAAATGATCGTCGGCGCCGATGCCACCGACGACAGCACCATCCTGCACAACGCGCAGAGCCTGTATCAGGACTACCGCCTGCGCCGCGTCTACTACTCGGCGTTCAGCCCGATTCCGCAGAGCCCGAAGACGGTGCCGTTCGAGGCACCGCCGCTGCTGCGCGAGCATCGCCTGTATCAGGCGGACTTTCTCATGCGCGGCTACGGTTTCAGCGCCACCGAACTACTCGCCAGCCCCGGTAACCTGGCGCTGGACATCGACCCCAAGCTGGCCTGGGCGCTGGCCAATCGCGAACAGTTTCCGGTGGATCTGAACCGTGCCGACGAATCACTGATCGCCCGCGTACCCGGCATCGGCGTGCTCAGCGCACGGCGCCTGGGTGCGCTGCGGCGCGAACGACGCATCCGCTTCGAGGATCTGACGCGCCTGCGCTGTGTACTGGAAAAGGCCAAGCCGTTCATCGTCACCCAGGACTACCGGCCACCGCGCGCCGAACACGAATCCATGGTGCTGCGCCAGCAACTGCGCGACACCCCGGCACAGATGGCATTGTGGTGATGCACAGCCTGCGTTTCGACGGCACGTTCGCCACCTGGCGCCAGGCCGCGCGCCGCGCACTGCTGCAGAACCTGGCGCCACACCAATTGCAGTGGCTGGACGAAGAAGCCGCGCCCGGCCTATTTGATGAAACGGCCGAGCGAGCGCCGGAACCAAGTGGCCGCCTGCGCGTGTCCCCCGAACTGCTGGAGCTGCTGGAGAGCGCCGCGCAATACCGTGGCGAGGAACGCTGGAGCCTGCTCTACCGCGTGCTTTGGCGCTTCGTGCAGGGCGAACGCAGTGCCGTGCTAGCAGGCGACCCGGATGGCAGCGAGCTGCAGCGTCGGCTCAAGGCGGTGCGCCGCGAAGCGCATCATCTGCATGCCTTCGTGCGCTTCCAGCCATGCAAGGCACAAGGCGCACCGGACTTCGTCGCCTGGTTCGAGCCGGCGCACGACATCCTTGCCTCGGCCAGCGGCCACTTCGCCGAACGCCTGGGCAAGCACAGTTGGCTGATCGCCACACCGCGTGATGGCGTGTTCTGGGATGGCCAGCACCTGCGCCACGAACGCCGCTGCCCGAGGCAGTGGCAAGACTGGGCGCAACAACCCGAGGATGATGGCCAGGCGCTGTGGCGTGCTTACTACGGCAGCACCTTCAACCCGGCACGACTGAACCGCACGGCGATGCAGCAGCATCTGCCTCTGCGCTTCTGGAAGCACCTGCCGGAAGGGTCGCTGATTCCGCAATTGATGAGCGAGGCGCGCGCCGGGGCGCAACGCGATGGTCAGGCATTGGTGCTGGCCGGCAGAAAGGGCAAACGCATTGCCCAAATGAACGAAGGGGACGCCTCGCGTCCCCCGTCTGGCAACGTCAGCGAAAGCGACGCCCCGGATCTTCCTCACTGATTTCCAGCGACAAGCCCTGAGCCATACTGGTCAGGTGATCGCCGTCAGTTTCCGAACCGAGCTTGATCATCAGACGCAGATCGTTGGCCGAGTCAGCATAGAGCAGCGCATCCTCATAGGTGATTTCACCCTGGGTGTAGAGGTTGTACAGCGCCTGGTCGAAGGTCTGCATGCCCTGCTCGGTCGAACGCTTCATCAAACCCTTGAGCTCGTGCACCTCGCCCTTGCGGATCAGGTCGGCAGCCAGCGGGGTGTTGATCAGCACCTCGATCACCGCGCGACGCCCCTTGCCATCCGGGGTCGGCACCAGTTGCTGGGCGACGATGGCCTTGAGGTTGAGCGACAGATCCATCCAGACCTGATTGTGTCGATCCGGCGGGAAGAAGTTGATGATCCGATCCAGCGCCTGGTTGGCGTTGTTGGCGTGCAGGGTGGCCAGGCACAGGTGGCCGGTTTCGGCGAAGGCCACGGCATGGTCCATGGTCTCGCGCGAACGCACCTCGCCAATAAGGATCACGTCGGGCGCCTGGCGCAGGGTGTTCTTCAGCGCCACCTCGAAGGACTCGGTGTCCAAACCGACTTCGCGCTGGGTGACGATGCAGCTCTGGTGCTGATGGATGTATTCGATCGGGTCTTCGATGGAGATGATATGACCGCTGCTGTTCTTGTTGCGGTAGCCAATCATCGCCGCCAGCGAGGTGGATTTACCGGTGCCGGTGGCGCCGACGAACAACACCAGGCCGCGCTTGGTCAGCGCCAGCTTCTTCAGCACTTCCGGCAACTTGAGTTCATCGAGGGTGGGAATGTTGGTCTCGATGCGGCGCAGCACCATGCCCACCAGGTTGCGCTGGTAGAAGGCACTGACGCGGAAACGGCCGATGCCGCGCGCGCTGATGGCGAAGTTGCACTCGTGATTTTCGGCGAAGTCGCGGCGCTGCGCGTCGTTCATCACGCCCAGTACGGTTTCGCGGGTCTGCTCCGGCGACATGGGGTTCTTGGTCACGGGCATGATCTTGCCGTTGACCTTCATCGAAGGCGGTACGCCCGCCGTGATGAACAGGTCTGAACCGCCCTTTTCTACCATCAGGCGCAACAGTTTTTCGAATTCCATCGTCGCTCTCGCAGGTGCTTACGCAGTATCGCTCGGTCAGCATGAGGCGAGCATCAAGCACCCGCCGCGCCGAGGGTCAGAAATTTTCCGGGGTTTTAGACTTCTCGCGCGCGCTGTCGCGGCTGACCACCCCCTTGGCTACCAGGTTTTTCAGGCAGGCGTCGAGGGTCTGCATGCCCAGCGCACCACCGGTCTGGATCGCCGAATACATCTGCGCCACCTTGTCCTCGCGGATCAGGTTACGGATGGCTGGCGTGCCGATCATGATTTCGTGGGCCGCGACGCGACCACCGCCGACCTTCTTTAGCAAAGTCTGCGAGATCACCGCTTGCAGCGATTCGGAAAGCATCGAGCGCACCATCGACTTTTCCTCGGCCGGGAACACGTCGACCACACGGTCGATGGTCTTGGCTGCGGAGGTGGTGTGCAGGGTGCCGAATACCAAGTGACCGGTTTCCGCCGCGGTCAGCGCCAGGCGGATGGTTTCCAGGTCACGCATCTCGCCAACCAGGATGATGTCCGGGTCTTCCCGCAGTGCCGAACGCAGCGCTTCGGAGAAGCCGTGGGTGTCGCGGTGTACTTCGCGCTGATTGACCAGGCACTTCTTCGACTCGTGAACGAATTCAATCGGGTCTTCGATGGTGAGGATGTGGTGATATTTGTTGCTGTTGAGGTAATCGAGCATCGCCGCCAGGGTGGTCGACTTGCCCGAGCCGGTCGGACCGGTGACCAGCACCAGGCCGCGCGGCACATCGGTGATCTTGCGGAACACCTCGCCCATGCCGAGATCCTCCATGGTCAGCACCTTGGAGGGAATGGTACGAAATACCGCACCAGCGCCACGATTCTGATTGAACGCGTTGACCCGGAAACGCGCGACGCCCGGCACTTCGAAGGAGAAGTCGGTTTCGAGGAATTCCTCGTAATCCTTGCGCTGCTTGTCGTTCATGATGTCGTAGATCAGCGCGTGCACCTGCTTGTGATCCAACGGCGGCAGGTTGATGCGGCGCACGTCGCCGTCGACACGAATCATCGGCGGCAGGCCGGCCGAGAGGTGCAAATCCGACGCGCCTTGCTTGGCGCTGAAGGCAAGCAGCTCGGTAATATCCATGGGACTCCCCAATTGCAGGCAAGCAGGTAGAATGCCGCGAACGCTTAAAGGCCGGGCCGCAAGTAATGTCCACGATAGCAGAGAATATTGCAAAGGTCGGAGCGCGCATCCGTGAGGCGGCGCAAGCATCGCAGCGCGATCCGCTACAAATTGGCCTGCTCGCCGTGAGCAAGACCAAACCCGCCGAGGCCGTCCGCGAGGCGCATGCCGCCGGAATCCGCGACTTCGGCGAGAACTACCTGCAGGAAGCGCTGGAAAAACAGACCACGCTGAGCGATCTGCCCTTGATCTGGCACTTCATCGGCCCCATTCAGTCGAACAAGACCCGGCCCATCGCCGAGCATTTCGACTGGGTACATTCGGTGGATCGCCTGAAAATCGCACAACGCCTGTCCGATCAGCGCCCGGCTCATCTACCGCCGCTGAATATCTGCCTGCAGGTCAATGTTAGCGGCGAGGACAGCAAGTCCGGCTGCAGCCCCACCGAACTGGCGGAGTTGGCACGCACCGTAACAGCGCTGCCGAACCTGCGCCTGCGCGGACTGATGGCAATTCCCGAACCCACCGACGACATCGCCGCACAACACGCGGCCTTCGCCCGTTTGCGCCAGCTACGTGATGATCTGGCGCTCGACCTCGATACCCTGTCCATGGGCATGAGCCATGACCTGGAAGCCGCCATCGCCGAAGGCGCCACCTGGGTCCGCATCGGCACCGCCCTGTTCGGTGCCCGTGATTACGGCCAGCCCGCCCATCCATAAGGAAGCCCTATGAACCATCCGATCATTGCCTTCGTCGGCGCCGGCAACATGGCAGCCAGCCTAATTGGCGGCATGCGCGCACAAGGCGTGCCCGCCGATGCCATCCGCGCCAGCGAGCCGGGCGCTGAGCAACGTGGCCGCCTGCAGCAGCAACATGGCATCGCCCTGTTCAGCGATAACGCCGAAGCTATCACGGGTGCCGACCTGATCGTGCTGGCGGTCAAGCCGCAGGTGATGAAAGCGGTTTGCCTGGATCTGGCGCCGCACCTCACCGCCAATCAGGTCATCGTCTCCATTGCCGCCGGCATCAGTTGCGCCAGCCTGGAGCAGTGGCTGGGCGAGCGCGCCGTGGTGCGCTGCATGCCCAACACCCCGGCGCTGCTGCGCCAGGGCGTTTCCGGCCTGTTCGCCAATCCACGCGTCAGCCCCGAGCAAAAGGCCCAGGCCGAGCAGGTGCTGAGCGCTGTCGGCCTGGCCCTGTGGCTGGACGACGAAGCCCAACTGGACGCCGTGACTGCCGTATCCGGCAGCGGCCCGGCCTATTTCTTCCTGCTGATCGAAGCCATGACCGCCGCCGGGGAAAAACTCGGCCTGCCGCGCGAAACGGCGGCACAACTGAGCATCCAGACCGCACTGGGCGCCGCGCGCATGGCCAGCGAGAGCGACGTAGACGCCGCCGAACTGCGCCGACGCGTAACCTCGCCGAACGGAACCACCGAAGCGGCGATCAAAGCCTTCCAAGCCGGCGGTTTCGAAGCCCTGGTCGAGCAGGCGCTCAACGCGGCCGCCAATCGCTCAGCCGAACTCGCCGAACAACTGGGTCAATAAGGAAGCACATATGTCCGGACTCATCGAAGCCCTCATCTACATCATCCAGACGCTCGGCAGCCTCTACCTTCTGATCGTGCTGCTGCGCTTCATCCTGCAACTGGTGCGCGCCGACTTTTACAACCCGCTCAGCCAGTTCGTGGTCAAGGCCACCAAACCGCTGCTGACCCCACTGCGGCGCATCATTCCAGGCTTCGCCGGGCTCGACCTGGCCTCGCTGACCCTCGCCATCCTGGTGCAACTGCTGCTGATGGTGGTGACGTTGACCCTGATGGGCTACAACGTCGGCGGCTTCATCCTGCAGCTTCTGGTGTGGTCGGTGATTGGCGTTACCTCGCTGTTTCTCAAGGTGTTCTTCTTCGCCATGATCATCAGCGTGATCCTCTCCTGGGTCGCTCCGGGCAGCTACAACCCCGGCGCGCAACTGGTCAACCAGATCTGCGAACCGCTGCTGGCGCCCTTCCGCCGTCTGCTGCCAAACCTGGGCGGCCTGGATATCTCGCCGATCTTCGCCTTCATCGCCATCAACCTGGCGGATCGCTTCATCATTGGCGGGCTGGCGGCTTACACCGGCATGCCACCAATGCTCAGCCCCTTCCTCTGAGTGGCGAGCTACTTTCGCTGGGACGGCGACGATCTGATCCTCGACTGCCACCTGCAGCCCAAAGCGAGCAAGGATGAGTTCGCCGGGCTGCACGGTGAGCGGCTGAAAATCCGCCTCACCGCACCGCCAGTCGACGGCAAGGCCAATGCCCACTTGCAGGCATTCCTGGCCAAGGCCTTCGGCGTAGCCAAAAGCCAGATCACGCTGGAAAGCGGCGAGCTGAACCGACAGAAACGCCTGCGCATTCGAGCACCGCAGCAGCTTCCTCCCCTAGACGGGCTGCAGCGCCCAAACTGACAGCCCAAGCGACCGCTCACACCCCATACCTGACCATAAAGCGGACGGCGAATCGCGCCAATTGACGCGCCTCGCAACGCCCGCATAATGCTCTACGCGCCAATCAAAACGCGTACATCCACGACAATGGCAGGTGAAAGGGCAATACAGCTCCAGCCACCCACACCCATGCCATCACCCCAATCCTTATGCGGCAAGCATGTCCGAAAGGAGATTCAGGATGAGCATGGAACGTCTCAGTCAGCAGGTCGATGCCTATGTCACCTGGAAGCGTGAGCTGATTCGCGAGATCACCCGTTACCGCAGTTGGCTGGAGCACAACCGCCTCAACTCAGATGCCGTAGCCGCCAAGCTCGAACGCGCGCTCAAGCTCTTGCGCATCGACCACATCACCCTGGCCTTCGTCGGCGAGTTCTCGCGCGGCAAGACCGAGCTGATCAACAGCCTGTTCTTCTCCGAATACGGCCAACGCATGCTGCCCTCGCATGCCGGGCGCACCACCATGTGCCCGACCGAGCTGTTCTTCGACCCACGCTCCGAGCACGCCTACATCCGCCTGCTGCCCATCGAAACACGCAGCACCTCAGCCAGCGTCGCCCAGTTCAAGCGCATTCCACGGCATTGGGTGAATATCCCGCTGGATACCAGCGATACCAACAACATGACCCAGGCCTTCGCTCAGGTAGCCAAAACCAAAGTCATGCCCGTAGAGCAGGCCATTCAGCTCGGCTTCGACCCTGACATGCTGGAAAGCACCGGCAAGCGTGGTCAGGTGCTGGTGCCCGCCTGGCGCCACGCCATGGTCAACTTCGACCACCCGCTGCTGCGCCAGGGCCTGCGCATCCTAGATACGCCGGGCCTCAATGCCCTCGGCAGCGAGCCCGAACTGACCCTGTCGATGCTGCCCAATGCCCAGGCGATCATCTTCCTGCTGGCTGCTGACACCGGCGTTACAGCCAGCGACATGGACATCTGGCAGCAGCACGTCCGCCAGCTCGACGAAGACGCGCAGAGCAACCTGTTCGCCGTGCTCAACAAGATCGATGTGCTCTGGGACGACCTGGCAGGCGACGCCTTCGTGCACGACGCCATCGCTCAGATCCAGAGCAATACCGCCAAACAGCTTGGACTGAATCAGGACGATGTTCTGCCACTATCGGCCAAGCAGGCACTACTCGCCAAAGTACGTGGCGACGAGGCCTTATTGGCCCGCAGCCAAATGGCCGCACTGGAAAACCTGCTGTGCGAACGTATCGTCACGCAAAAAGAGCGCTTGCTCGAAGAACAGGTGGTGCGTCAGGTACTCGCCCTGCTCAACAACAGCCAGCACGTACTGGGCCTGCGCCTGCAGAAAGTCAGCGAACAGCTCGCCCTGCTCGGCAACCACCAACAAGACAACGGCCAGTTACTACTCGACCTGACCGCCAAAACCAAGGAAGACCACAGCCTGCACCACAAACGCCTGCTCGGTCTGAAAACCAACCAGCGCCTGCTGCAGCGCCAGGGTCAGTTACTGCGTCACAGCGTGCGCGCCGAACGCCTACAAGAACACCTGGAGAAGGTACGCCGTAACCTCACCGGCAGTTGGACGACGCTGGGCATCAACCAGGCTATCGTGCAGTTCTTTCAAGCCGTCGAGCAGGACTTACACAACCTGCAGCATGAAGCCGACATGGCCAACAAAATGGTCGCGGCCATCTACCAACGGCATAACGAAGAAAACCCACTTAACGGCGTAGACGCTCCGCAGTTCCAGCTCAAACGCTACTGGCGCGAACTGCGCCAATTGCAGAGCAAAGGCGATCAATTCCGCCTGCATTTGAAAAACCTGCTCACCGAACAACGCAGCCTCACCCGCCGTTTCTTCGCCACCCTGGCCCAGGAAACCATCGGCCTACACCAGCGCGTGCGCCAGGATGCCGAGCACTGGGCCGCAGACGCCCTGATGCCGCTGATGCAAAACACCCTGGAACACAAACAGATGCTGGAAAGCCACATGCTTCGCCTCAAGGCCCTGGCCCAAGAAACCCAGCAAAGCCGCAAGCGCAGCGAACAGCTCGCGCGCTACAAGGAAGAACTGGAGCAACAGCTAGCCCAGGCGGCCGACATGCTGCGCGTACTGCGCCGCCCGGCGCCGGTACAGCGCCAAGGCAAGGTGGTTAGCTTGCCGGTGGCGGCGCGGGGGTAAGAGTGTTGGGGTGAGAGGTATTGCTGTTGCTGCAGCGTGCCTCGTTCTAGATCACTGGCTTGCTAGTCAGGAGAAGTGATGCACGCTAGCTCTACTTCGCCCGCCCCGCATCATTGCATTCGCTTGACCATTTTCTGCTGCTGCCCTATACCATTTCTCCACTGCCTCCTGACGGGCACTTGACGAAAAAAACCAGCCTTTTCCGTTTTTGTAGTAGTTGGCAAGTTGGTATTGTCCTACAGGCGATCCTGCTTCCGCAGCCTTCTTCAGCCAATCTGCATCGCCGGTAACGGCGTACATTTGGCTCATGGCTTGCAAATCACCCTTTTTTGTCCGCTCAAGTCCTTCTTTATAGGCACGCTGCCGCCAGTAATCCTGATCTTGGGAGCATGTTTCTAAAGTGCCGCACAGGTCGCGCTTGCTAGCCAGCCGCAACATGGCGTGGATATCTCCCTGTTCAGCAGCAGCTTGATACCACTTCTGTGCTTCAGCAGTCATATAGCGTTTGGATAAACGTAACGCCTCTCCCAAATAATATTGGGCTTCGCGGTCACCTGCTTCAGCGGCTTCACGCAAGAATGGCTGAGAGTCTATCCAGGAGCCCTGTTTATAAATCGCTAAGCCATGATCGCGAGCTGCTTGCTGTTGCGGAGAGAGCCCTGCATTTACCACACCGACGAACATACAGAAGATTAAGGCCAGAACTCGTGACAACGTGCCTCACCCCCCCTAAAACCCAAAACGTGGATCGAAATACGAAATAGCTGGATGTGCCTTCTTCCATTCTTCCGCATAAGCCTTTGCTTTAGCAATTTGATCCGCAGACATCGTAGGCTCTATAGCCTTAAGCAGATCGCGCTCATAGTCATGTCCTTCATGCCTTACCTCAGCAACCAGCGATAACAATGCATATCCCTTAACCTTGTCTAGGGGAAAATCCAGCTGATTGGGCATATGAACAAGGTTAGCTCCATAAGTGCTAACCGCATCCACCTCTCCTACTTCAGCAGCCTTTCTCAACCACTCACGAGCGCTTTCAAAATCACCTTGGGTGACAGACATCCCAAAGACTTTCATCATCGAAAGCGCATGACCATTTTCTGCCGCTGCCCTATACCATTTTTCCACTGCATCCTGACGGGCACCTGGCGAAAAAAACCAGCCCTTTCCGTTTTTGTAGTAGTTGGCAAGTTGGTATTGCCCTACAGGCGATCCCGCTTCCGCTGCCTTCTTCAGCCAATCTGCATCGCCAGTAACGGCGTACATTTGGCTCATGGCTTGCAAATCACCCTTTTTTGTCCGCTCAAGCCCTTCTTGATAGGCACGCTGTCGCCAGTAATCCTGATCTTGGGAGCATGTGTCTAAAGTGCCGCACAGGTCGCGCTTGCTGGCCAACCGCAACATGGCGTGGATATCCCCCTGCTCGGCTGCTGCTTCATACCATCTCTGCGCATCGGGAGTCATAAAGCGCTTGGATAAGCGTAGTGCCTCTCCTAAGTAATACTGTGCTTCACGGTCTCCGGCCTCAGCTGCCTTAAGCAAGAGTGGTTGCGAATCATACCAATCACGTTGTTTATACAAAGAAATCCCTTTGTCCCTAGCCTTCATCAATTCGGAACTTAACTCAGCACTAGCGCTCCCCGCACATAGAAACAGCCCACAAATCATAAGCACACGCAACATCACGCTCATCCTCTTTCTTTAGCAGCATGCACCCCGGTAGGTACATAAGTCGTGCTGGCATTAGAGTATCGATAATCAACGCTGCAGTTATCATTTTTATGCATACCTAGCTTCGCAACGTGCTCATTAAAACGCCTACGAGTTGTTGCGCTTTCAAGAGTATAAGACCCCATACTTTCATCCATAAATTCTCGCAACCTCAACAACCCTTCGCAGAGCGCCTGACCAAGATTATTTATCGAGTTGAGCCCACTCAACTTCATCTCGGGCGAGCGCCCCTAGCACTATCACTGAGCTTGGCTAGGTATTTCTTTACTGTCCCTGTACTGAGGCATGCATGTAGCCCATGCAAACTTGACACTCTGTTATTGCACTAAATTTATTTGGTCTAGATCAGCAAAACTCAATCCATCAAAAAATAGTACACAAAAAACCAGCAGAACGAACAGCAAAAACTCTAACCGCCTCTCAAATTAGAAACCGAACCTCGGGTCAAAAAATGAAAGAGGTGGATGAGTCCGCTTCCATTCTTCCGCATACGCTCTAGCTTGCTCAAGCTGCGCCGAAGTCATCTTTGGTGCAATTTTATTTAGTACATCCTGATCGTAGTGGCTAGTTGGCGAACCCAAATTAACAACCAACCAAACTAATGCATAACCTTTTATGCGATCTAAAGGGTAACCAATATCAGATATATGGGCCAATTTGGCTCCATAGGTACTGACGGCATCTACTAGCCCGGCCTCTGCTGCCATTTTTAGCCATTTACGTGCTGCCTCGAAATCCCCTTTAGCGATAGATATTTCATAAGACCGCATCATTGCATTCGCTTGACCATTTTCTGCTGCTGCCCTATACCATTTCTCCACTGCCTCCTGACGGGCACTTGGCGAGAAAAACCAGCCCTTTCCGTTTTTGTAGTAGTTGGCAAGTTGGTATTGCCCTATAGGCGATCCTGCTTCCGCAGCCTTCTTCAGCCAATCTGCATCGCCAGTAACGGCGTACATTTGGCTCATGGCTTGCAAATCACCCTTTTTTGTCCGCTCAAGGCCTTCTTTATAGGCACGCTGCCGCCAGTAATCCGGATCTTGGGAGCATGTTTCTAAAGTGCCGCACAGGTCGCGCTTGCTGGCCAGCCGCAACATGGCGTGGATATCCCCCTGTTCTGCAGCAGCTTGATACCACTTCTGCGCTTCAGCAGTCATATAGCGTTTGGATAAACGTAACGCCTCCCCCAAATAATATTGGGCTTCGCGGTCACCTGCTTCGGCGGCTTCACGCAAGAATGGCTGAGAGTCTATCCAGGAGCCCTGCTTATATATAGCTAAGCCATGATCGCGAGCTGCTTGCTGTTGCGGAGAGAGCCCAGCATTTACCACACCGACGAATGTACAGAAAATTAAGGTCAGAACTCGCGACAACGTGCCACGCTCCCTAAAACCCAAAACGTGGATCGAAGTACGAAATAGCTGGATGTGTCTTCTTCCATTCTTCCGCATAAGCTTTTGCTTTAGAAATTTGATCCGCAGACATCGTAGGTTCTATTGCTTTTAGCAGTCCACGCTCAAAATCATCCCCTTCATGTCGTATCTCAGCAACCAATGATAAAAATGCATAACCTCTAACTTTATCTAGCGGGAACCCCATCTGATCGGGCATATGTACAAGGTTAGCTCCATAGGTACTAACTGCATCGACCTCTCCCTTTTCAGCAGCTTTTACCAACCATTTACGGGCGTTTTCAAAGTCGCCTCTAGTGGCCGACATTCCAAAACACTCCATCATCGCAAGCGCATGACCATTTTCTGCTGCTGCTCCATACCACTTTTCCACTTCACGTTCACGAGCACCTGGTAAGAAAAACCAGTCATTTCCGTTTTTGTAATAGTTAGCAAGTTGATATTGCCCTACCAGCGATCCCGCTTCCGCCGCCTTCTTCAACCAATCCGGATCGCCGGTAACGGCGTACATCTGACTCATGGCTTGCAAGTCACCTTTTTCGGCTCGCTCAAGCCCTTCTTTATAGGCACGCTGCCGCCAGTAATCTTGATCCTGGGAACATGCCTCTAGCGTGCCACACAAGTCGCGCTTACTGGCCAGCCGCAACATGGCGTGAAGATCCCCCTGCTCTGCTGCAGCCTCATACCACCTCTGAGCCTCAGAACTCATGAAGAATTTGGCATGACGTAATGCCTCACCTAGATAATATTGTGCCTCGCGATCTCCGGCTTCTGCGGCAATCTTCAAATAAGGAGTCGCACTTATTTGCTTTCTCTGCTGATAAAGAACAAGCCCTTTACTCTTTGCTTCCTGTACTGCCGGGCTTAAATCAGCATTTACACCCCCTGCAAACAAAAAAAACCATAACACAACGATCGTTCGAATAGACACAATCAACACCTCTGACTCTTATACGCAGTTAATTTTTCCAACCAAGAATACAAAACCATTGCGCTAGCTTCGATAACCAACCTTGCAGATATGATTTACGTGCATACCAAGCCTAGCAATGCGCTCATTAAACTGCTTTCGATCTAGATTATGCCGTGGAACATAAGACCCCGTATTGGCGTCCATGAAATCCATTAATCTGAAGAGCCCTTTGCAAAATGCAGCCTCCGGATTTTCATCTGTTTTTTTACCATTCGGATTCATACGCGTTATCGCTTCTTCATATTGGCGCTGTGCGTTGTTAGGTATCTTCTCACTAAAGACGCCTCGCGCTGAGTCATGCATCCAGCTAATACATAGTTCAATAGCCTGTTGTTGCATCAAGCGAATTCGAACCGGATTAATACTTTCATCCGTCCCGTCAGGATTCAGCGTGCGAGGAGGTTCGGTAAGACTTAATAGTAGCGGCCCTATTGCCTCCGGCGGCAACCCCTCAAACCACTTCTTGAAATCAGTCCGCCGCTCGCTGGTGGTCAGTGTATAAGCAATATATCCACCGTTCCCGCGGCCAGTCAGTTGGCTATACAGTGCATTGATATCATCGATACTGCGCGCAGCAAAAAACGCCACATCACCCAGGGTGGTCAGGCAGATATAAGACAGCTTGCTGAGGTAATTGAAGGCCTCTGGTGTAATCCAGTCGAGCTGGCGGTAGTTGCTGTTGACCAGCGCCTGGCGAAACAGACCGAGCCAGTCGGCAAGGCTTTCGTAGTCGATGGCGAAGGAGAGCCCGCCTTTAGCCCCCGCCCCCCAGAACAGCGAAGCCTTGGCCGAGAAGATCAGCCGGCCGTTAACCAGCCCCAGACGGAAGTCGGCTTCACCGCTTAAGCCCACTCCACCGTTAACCTCTGCCTGCAACTTGGCTAGGGCACGCCAGCCCTTCTTTGGCTGCTCGCCCGGTAGTGGCGGTGGCATCAACACACCCGCAGGCGGGTTCCAGTACAAAGCGCCACTAATACGGCAGCCGGCCTGAGCGCCCGCGAACAACTTGAGCTCGGCGACAGAGCCTTCACGCTGGCCAAAATCGACCCCTGATATACCTAACCGACCGTCCTCGCTGCTTAACTCCAGATCGCGGGCCAGGCTCAGACTAGCGCCAGCAAAGCCCCATGCCTTCACATTGCAGGAAATAAAGTAACGCCCAAGATCGATCGTCTGGATTGGCCGCTCGCAATTGCCATTGTCGACGCGGTAATGCAGCAGCATGGGGCGAGCCTTGGCGGGCTCGGGAATTTTCCAGTCGATCAGATCCACTTCGCCACGCCAGGAGGTATAACTCAATTCCAGCTTTGCGCTAGCTAAGGCGAGCTTGCCCCCCTTGCCTGCGCTGACGCTAAGCTCTGGTGCAGCCTCCACTTTGGCTTTGAGATCGGGGTTATACCATTGGGTGACCATCCGTAAGTATTGGGCCTGGTAGTTACTGTCGAACAACATGATCTTGCGGATCAGCGATTCATCGAACAGCATCTGTCGCACACCCTCGGCCCAAAGCTCACGGCTGGCCGGGCTCTGTAGGCTCTTAACCTGATAGCCACGCTCAATTTCCAGCCAGACGAAGAACGACTCCGGATGAAAGTACCCCTCCTCATTGAACCAACGTTTCTCGGGACTTACTTCAATAGCCCCTTGTTCTTTAAGGTAGAGGCTGAATTGCTCGTCTTTACTCGGCTGATCGAGTGCCGCCAGTTTGCTGGTCTTACTGGCCTTTTTCCAAGTCTTCTTATCAAAAGGGTTGAACGGCAGGTCGTTCAAACTGATATGAGATAGCGTTTTACCTAAAGACGACAGCGAAAATTCGCGCAGAGGGATGTCGTCCTTGGCCAGGCTATCGAGCGGTTTGATGGCATAGTCCTCTGCCTCCCACACCAGAATACGATAGGGTTTCAAGCGAGCCAGGTTAGCCTCGGCCTGCTTGCGAAGATCCATCATCAGCAGATTGACGTCGCTAGCTTTTTGCATTTCCTCGGCGAACAATGTGTCCGGTGGTGCGGCGTAGCCGGCAGTCGCGCTCTTGAAGCGGATAAACTTAGCCCTGATCTGAGCACGTAGCGTATCCAAACTTTGACGCGCCACGATGTACTTATCGAACGCCTCTATACCCACTTTGGGATCGCCGCTGCACAGAGCGAACTCAGGCACAGCGACCCCCAAGTTAGCCAGCTCGATGATCAAATCCATGTAGGGTTTGAGCTCGTAATCGTATAGCCGGTTGTACTGGGCGATATATATCTGCACATCGCTGCAGTAGGCATCATTTTTGTCTTGGCAAGTGGCTATTGCCTTGCGATAGGCGTTGAGTACTTGCCACAGTGGTTGGTAAGTTCCAGTTTCACCTGCGCCCAGTCCATCGTAAACCTCATGGTGTTCTTCTCGGCGCCCAGCCAAGGCCCAGTAACGATCCAAGGCCTCCTTGATCGCGCGCTCTCGCGGGCTGTAGATGCGATCCGCCTGCACATACAGGCCCTCTTTTTGCGCGGCAGTGAGCCCACGTTTGCGCAGCTCTGCCAGTTCACGCTGTTTAACACGCTGCTCATCGCCCAGAGCCTGCCATTCCCGTTCACGACGCTGGTAGTCGGCATACTCCGGTGAGTAGGAGTCGTTTCTTTTACCGCTGTGCATGTCATTCAACGCACGCAGCTTGGCAGCTTGAGCATTTTGATAGTTCTCATCGCTGAACTGCTCGCTATCTTGCTCAATCTGCCGCTCTAGTGCGTCTACTTCGCTGACTAACTGCTCGTAGCGAGCCTTATCAGTTGCGTTGAGGAACGCCTTGGCCTCAGCAGGTATGAATGGTTTATATAGACCGCGCCCATCTAACTCAGCCTGACGGGCGGCCTTGTCTTCGATACTCGCCACCGAGCGCAATTTTTCTGCACACTCTTGCAGGGCCTCCGCAACGCTTACCGGCAGCAGCCAGAACTTGTGCTGGCCGGTCACGTAAACCATGTCGGCGAATTCCTTCTGACCACAGTGTGGTTTGTCGTCACTGGGGCAGAAGGCGCTGGTCTCCACTGCCTTGGGCGGTTCATCGCCGGGCAGGACGACAGGTGCTCGGCTAGTGATTGGCGCTGCAGCGGTGGAAGTGGACGTTCCTGTCATATTGTCATTCCTTCGAGGCGTTGCACTTTTTGGTAACTGGGCAGGCTGCTATTCAGCACGGTCATGACTTCTCCCTGCTGAGGCAGTGGCATGCGATCAAGCAGGGACAGCAGGCGCTGTAGGTGCCGCCCGTCCTGAATGCCATGACTGACCAACAGGCGTAGGTTGTCGATGACCAGAGAAAGGCTCCCATACGACAGCCTGTACGGCATCGCCTCACATTGCGAACAGAGCCAGTAATACCAGCGCAGATCGTCGTGCGTAGCGATCGCTTCGGCACTCACCACCAGGGGGTGGGGGGCAGTCGGTATAGCTGTGGAGTCGGCTGAGTTTTCCCAGGACAGCCAGGCCGCCTCGCTATCCGGCTCGGCCGGTGTCCAGACTCGCAGCCAAGGGCCAAACAGATTCGCCTGAAGGCTACTGGAGGTAGTCAGCGCCAGAGCACTCCAGAACAATGGGTCATAGAAGCGGGACAAGACGTCTCCGGCGCTTGAGCTACGCATACGCAGCAGACACTGAGCATGCTTGAAGGCCGCCTCCTCCGTTGTCGTAATTTCCAGTGCGATACCGGCCCGCTCGCTTACGCAGAGCGTTCCGGCTAGGTCGGCGGCCTCACTGCCAGCCTCAACCTTGATCCAGAGCGGACTGCATTCAACTAGGCCAGCAAAATCCGTCCCTAGGAATAAACTGCGAGCCTCCATCTGCCCACCTAGGCCATACAACTGCTGAGCAGTATTAGGCTGGAGCACAGTATCGATCAAAAAATAGAGATCTTTGCCGCCTGGCATCTCCGGCAAACACGCCAAACGTGGCAACGCAATGAAGTTTTTTAGCCACGCAGACATGGACAGTCCTCCCGACTACAAATGCCGTTGGCCTGCTTGCCACAAACTGGCACCATCGCGCTTCTGCGCAGGCTTTGGAGAACAAAAACATTAGGCAACACGGCTTGTAGTAAAGCGCCCGCCTTATCCTGATCCGCCGCCCACGGAATAACCGGCCCCAGTATCTTCAACCCCGAGCCACTACCCGGCGCCCCGCCCGTGTTCATCTTGATGGTCGCGCCGCTGATGGTTACGCCGCTGGGATCGAGTTTGACGAAGCTGCCGCCGCCAACTGCGGTGAGTTCCATGCCCGCGTCGATGACGACTTTGCTACCGGCGTTGTAGTGAATCTCGTTGCCGGCCTCGATAAACAGGCCTGTGCCGATTTTGTTGTGCTGGGTGGTGGCGACGGTGAGGTGGTCGTTGGCGCGTACTTCCACTTTGCGGTCGAGGTCGGTGGTGCGGTGTTCTTCGGCTTTGAATTGGCTGTAGGTGTTGGCCTCGACGGTGTCGTGGCGTTCATTGCCGATGCGGATTTTCTGGTCGTGTTCGATGTTTTCGTCCCAGTCACGCTGGGCGTGGATGTAGATTTGCTCGGCGCCTTTGCGGTCTTCGATGCGAAATTCGTTGTAGCCTCCACCGCCTGGGCTGCTGAGGGTTTTGAACACGCTGCGGGTCTTGTTCGCGGGCAGCTCATAAGGCACGACGTGTTCGGCGTGGTACAGGCAGCCGGTGATAAGCGGCTGGTCGGGGTCGCCTTCAAGGAAGGTGACCAGCACTTCCATGCCGACACGCGGGATGGCCACGCCGCCGTAGGCATCGCCCGCCCAGTTGGAGGCCACGCGTAGCCAGCAACTGGTGGTGTCGTTGCCTTGGCCGTCGCGATCCCAATGAAACTGCACTTTCACCCGCCCATACTGGTCGCAGTGGATCTCTTCACCCGCCGGGCCGGTGACTACAGCAGTCTGGCTGCCGAGCACCTTGGGTTTGGGATGCTCCAGCGCGGGGCGGTAGGGAATGTCCCAGGGCGTGGCGGTAAAGCGGTTGCGGTAGCCTTGTTGAAAGCCGTCACCCGATTTGGTGTTGCTGGTGACCGACTCTTCGAGCACCTGCGGTTGCTTGCCTTCGTGGATCACTTCATCGAGCAGCCAGAGGTCGTTCCATTGCTGGCGCGGGTGCCCTGCCAGGGCGAGGAAGTGGCCGCTGCACAGGTAGGCATCACTTTGCCCTTCAGCCAGTTCGTAGTCGCTGCGCAGGCGTTCCAGGCTGCGTTTGGCCAGGTGCTTGCCACGGTTGCGGTCGGTGAAGCGACCTGGGTAGTCGTAGACTTCCAGCGCCGGGGTGAACTCGCTGCTGTAGCCCGCTTCCATCTGCAGTTTGGGTTGTTCGAAGTCGTAGTCGCGCCAGGTGACCTGCGTGGTGCGGGTTTCCAGGCGTACACCGAAGGCGCGTACCACTTCGTGGCTGGCCGCCAGGCCGCTGCCTTGCTGGTAGTTGAGCGGGGCGAGCTTGGGGAAGACGCTGGAGTCGTCGCCAAAGACCACGACGTGGCCGTCTTCGCTGTGCTGGAAGTGGAAGCTGATGCCCTCCTCTTCGCACAGGCGCTGGATAAAGCGCAGGTCGCTCTCGTCGTACTGGGTGCAGTAGATACGCTCGGGGTAGACGTAGGGGCCGAACTGCATGCGGTAGTCGGTGCCGTCGAGCAGGCCGTGTTCTTCGAGCACGGCGGCGATGATCTGCGGCGCGGTCATGTGCTGGAAGATGCGCTGGTCGAAGCTGTGGCCGAGGTAGGCCAGGGTTGGGCGCAAGTCGATGCGGTAGCGGGTCAGGCGTTTACCGGAGTCACCTTGCTCGACGCCGTAGATGATGCCGTGCACGCCTTTGCCGCTGGGGCCGAAGGCGAGGTAGGCGGGTTGGTTGATCAGCTCATGCAGATCGAGATTGGCGCGTGGGCTAACCAGATCGATCTCGAAGCAATAGGGCTTGTTGAGCATCTCCCGACCGAGGAACGACAGCACCTGCAGGTCGCTGTCGACGGCGGGGATGGTCAGGGTGATGTGCGCCTGGTTGGCATCCAGCATGCTGAGTTCTCCATCCATGAGTAGGGCAATGTCGGAGAGTGCCGGACGCTGGATGACGGTTCAATGCTGGCAGGGCAATAGCATGACCGTCATCACGGAAAGCGTTGCGCGCCAAGCAGAGCAATGGCCGCGCCCTCCGTCCGAACCTCTCCCAAGTCTATTGGTCTGGGTTAGACAGGCATCGCGCGAGAAGTTTAAGGTGCCCGATGATATTCCCGCCGCTTTGCTAGCAGAGTGGCCAGATAGCTGACAGGAGAGCGCACGATGAAAGCCATGACCCTCAGCAAGCCCGGTGGTTTCGGGCAGATCGCCCTCAGCGAAGTGGCCGATCCTGGCCAACCTGGGCCGGGAGAAATTCGCGTCGCGATCAAGGCCAGTTCGCTGAATTATCACGACCTACTGGTGGCCAGCGGCGCGGCGCCGACCGAGGATGGCCGTATCCTGATGTCCGATGGTGCTGGCGTGGTCGAGGCCGTCGGCGCCGATGTCAGCGAGTTTGCCGTGGGCGACTCGGTGGTTTCGACCTTCTTTCCCAACTGGCTGGCCGGTCAGCCCTTCGCCGGGGTAGGCCACTTCGGCCACACCCCAGGTGACGGCGTGCAGGGCATGGCCGCCGAGTACGTGGTACGCCCAGCCGCCGCTTTTACCAAAGCACCACAAGGCTGGAGCCATGTTGAAAGCGCCACCATTACCACCGCCGCGCTGACCGCCTGGCGCGCGCTGGTGGTCGACGGCCAGCTCAAGGCCGGTGCCACCGTGCTGACCCTGGGCACCGGCGGCGTTTCCATTGCGGCCCTGCAACTGGCCAAGGCCATGGGCGCGCGGGTGATCGTCACCTCATCCTCGGACGAAAAACTGCAACGTGCCAAGGCGCTCGGCGCCGATGCACTGATCAACTACAAGAGCACCCCGAACTGGGCCGAGCAGGTCAAGGCGCTGACCGGCGGCGAAGGCGTCGAGCATGTCATTGAGCTGGGCGGCCCTGGTACGTTGGCACAATCGATCGACGCGGTGAAAGTCGGCGGGCATATCGCCCTGATTGGCGTACTGACTGGCCTGCAAGGCGACATACCGACCGCCACCCTGATGCGCAAACAAGCCCGCCTGCAGGGCCTGATCGTCGCCAGCCGCACGGATCAGCAGCAGTTCGTCCGCGCCCTGGAGCAAACCGGCATCCGCCCGGTGATTGATCGCACCTTCGCCTTCAGCGAACTGGCCAGCGCCTTCGAGCATCAGAAAAACGGCCAGCATTTCGGCAAGATCTGCCTGCAATGGTGAAGACCGCCATGAGACGCTGACGCCCCGCCCGCATGCTTGCTTGCCGCTGCGGGCGGTGCTCTTTAGACTGGCGCCCTTCCCCGCTTCGTTAGCCGCCTTTCCATGCCCACTGCCTTTCCCGAAGATTCCGTCGGCCTGGTCAGCCCCCAGGTATTCAAGTTCAGCGAGCCACTGCCTCTGGCCTGTGGACGCAGCTTGAGCGAGTACGAGTTGGTCGTCGAGACCTATGGCGAGTTGAACGCCAACCGCTCCAATGCCGTACTGATCTGCCATGCGCTGTCTGGCCATCATCACGCTGCCGGCTACCACAGCCCGGACGACCGCAAACCCGGCTGGTGGGATAGCTGCATCGGCCCCGGTAAACCCATCGACACACGCAAGTTCTTCGTCGTCAGCCTCAACAACCTCGGTGGCTGCAACGGCTCCACCGGCCCTGGCAGTGCCAACCCGGCCACCGGCAAGCCTTACGGCGCCGACTTCCCGGTGATGACGGTGGAAGACTGGGTCAACAGTCAGGCGCGCCTGGCCGACCAACTCGGCATACAGCAATGGGCAGCAGTGATTGGTGGCAGCCTCGGTGGCATGCAGGCGCTGCAATGGACCATCAGCTACCCCGAGCGCGTGCGCCATTGCCTGGCGATCGCCTCGGCGCCCAAGCTGTCGGCGCAGAACATTGCCTTCAACGAAGTCGCACGCCAGGCGATTCTCACCGACCCGGAATTTCACGGTGGGCACTTCATCGAGCAGGGCGTGGTGCCCAAGCGCGGCCTGATGCTGGCGCGCATGGTCGGCCACATCACCTACCTCTCCGATGACGCCATGGGCGAGAAATTCGGTCGCGGCCTGAAGAGCGAGAAGCTCAACTACGACTTCCACAGCGTCGAGTTCCAGGTGGAAAGCTACCTGCGCTATCAGGGCGAGGAGTTTTCCGGGCGTTTCGACGCCAACACCTACCTGCTGATGACCAAAGCGCTGGACTACTTCGACCCGGCCGCCGCCAATGACGGCAACCTGGCGCAAACGCTGGCCGTGGCCAAGGCCGACTTCTGCCTGATGTCCTTCACCACCGACTGGCGCTTCTCCCCGGCTCGCTCGCGGGAAATCGTCGACGCCCTGACGGCGGCGAAGAAGAACGTCTGCTACTTGGAGATCGACGCCCCGCAGGGCCATGACGCCTTCCTCATGCCGATACCGCGTTACCTGCAGGCGTTCGGCAGCTACATGAAACGGATCGAGGTGTAAGCATGCGAGCGGATCTGGACATCATCCAGGAATGGATCGCCCCAGGCAGCCGTGTGCTCGACCTGGGCTGCGGCGACGGCGAACTGCTCGCCTGGCTGCGCGACAACAAACAGGTTGCAGGCTACGGCCTGGAAATCGACCCGGACAAGATCGCCCTGTGCATCGAGCGCGGCGTCAACGTCATCGAACAGAACCTCGATCTGGGCCTGGGCAACTTCGCCAGCGACAGCTTCGACGTGGTGGTCATGACGCAGTCGCTGCAAGCCCTGCACTACCCGGATAAAGTGCTGGCCGAGATGCTGCGTGTCGGCAAGACCTGCATCATCACCTTCCCCAACTTCGGCCACTGGCGCTGCCGCTGGTACCTGACGACAAAAGGTCGCATGCCGGTTTCGGACTTTTTGCCCTACACCTGGTACAACACGCCGAACATCCACTTCTGCACCTTCGAAGACTTCGAGCGCCTGTGCCATGCTCAAGGTGCCCGCGTGGAAGAACGCCTGGCGGTGGACCGCGACCACCGCCACGGCCTCGCCAGCCGTATCTGGCCCAACCTGCTGGGCGAAATCGGCATCTACCGCATCAGTGCGGCAGGCTTGGCCGACCACCCCGTCGCGGTCTGAACGAGGACTCCATCATGCGCCGCATCATTCCCTTGCTCATTGCCCTGTGCGTGGCCCTGCCGGCGGCTGCCGAGCGCAAGCAAAGCTTCGGCGATCTCGATGTGCACTACAGCGTGTTCAACTCCAGCTTCCTGCAGCCGGACATCGCCGCCGCCAGCGGGCTCACCCGCAGCAAGACCCAGGGCGTGGTCAACGTCGCCGTGCTCAAGGCTGGCAAGGCCAGCACCGCGCAGGTCAGCGGCCAGGTGAAAAACCTGCTAGGCCAGGACACGCCACTGACCTTTCGCCAGATCAGCGAGAGCGGCGCCATTTATTACGTGGCGCAGTTCCCGTTCAGCAACCGCGAAGTCATGACCTTCACCCTCGACGTACGCCAGGGTGAGGAGTCGCACCGCATCACCTTCAACCAAGAAATCTTCCCGGACGAATGATGCCCTTCACCGAATTGGTACTGGCCAGCCACAACGCCGGCAAACTCAAAGAACTGCAAGCCATGCTCGGCGACGCCGTGCGCGTGCGCTCGATCGGCGAATTTAGCCAGGTGGAGCCGGAAGAAACCGGCCTGTCGTTCGTCGAAAACGCCATTCTCAAGGCACGCAACGCCGCGCGAATTTCCGGCCTGCCGGCACTGGCCGACGACTCAGGCCTGGCGGTGGACGCCCTCGGTGGCGCCCCTGGCATCTATTCAGCGCGCTATGCCGATGGCCAGGGCGATGCGGCCAACAATGCCAAGCTGCTCACGGCCCTCAAAGACGTGCCGGATGCCGAGCGCGGCGCGCAGTTCGTCTGCGCCCTGGCCCTCGTACGCCACGCCGACGATCCACTGCCGATCCTCTGCGAAGGCCTGTGGCACGGCAGCATCCTGCATGAGGCGCGCGGCGAACACGGCTTCGGCTACGACCCGCTGTTCTGGGTAGCGGAAACCAACTGTTCCAGCGCCGAACTGCCCGCCGAGCAGAAGAACCGCCTCAGCCACCGCGCCCGCGCCATGGCCTTGCTCAAGCAGCGTTTGGGGCTGACATGAGCGATACCGCTGGCGGGTGCTTCCTGCTCCCGCCCCTCGCGCTCTATATCCACATTCCGTGGTGCGTGCGCAAATGCCCCTATTGCGACTTCAACTCCCACGCTGCCGGGCCGACGCTGCCGGAAGAGGAGTACATCGACGCGCTGCTGGCTGATCTCGACATCGACCTACAGCATGTCCATGGGCGGCCACTGACCTCGATTTTCTTCGGCGGCGGCACGCCGAGCTTGTTCTCCGATCGCACCTTGGGCCGTTTGCTCGAAGGCGTCGAACGGCGCATCGCTTTCGCGCCGGATATCGAGATCACCCTGGAAGCCAACCCCGGCACCTTCGAGCAGGCCAAGTTCAAGGGTTACCGCAGCCTCGGCATCAATCGTTTGTCGATTGGTGTGCAGAGTTTTCAGGAGGCCAAGCTCAAGGCCCTGGGGCGCATCCACAACGGTGACGAGGCCATTCGCGCCGCCGATATGGCCCGCGCCGCCGGCTTCGACAACTTCAACCTCGACCTGATGCACGGCCTGCCCGAGCAGAGCATCGAGGACGCCCTGTACGACCTGCGCACCGCTATCGCTCAGGCACCGACACACCTGTCCTGGTATCAGTTGACCATGGAGCCGAACACGGTGTTCTGGAGCCAGCCGCCGCAATTGCCCGAGGACGATCTGCTCTGGGACATCCAGGAAGTCGGCCAGGCGCTGCTCGCCGCCGAGGGCTATGCGCAGTACGAGGTGTCCGCCTACGCTCAGCCAGGCAAACAGGCGCGGCACAACCTCAATTACTGGACGTTCGGTGATTTTCTCGGCATCGGCGCCGGCGCCCACGCCAAACTGAGTACGCCGGATGGGCGCATCCTGCGCACCTGGAAGACGCGCCTGCCCAAGGACTACCTCGACCCAAGCAAGGCTTATCAGGCCGGCGAGCGCCTACTCGACACCGACGAACTGCCCTTCGAGTTTTTGATGAACGTACTGCGCCTAACCGACGGCGCGCCCGCTGAACTGTTTGCCCAGCGTACCGGCCTGCCGCTTGCGCAACTCGATAGCGCACGACGCGAAGGGGAGCGCCTGGGATTGCTGCAAATCGGCGACACAAGCCTAGTCGCCACGGCCAAAGGCCAGCTATTTCTCAACGATCTGCTGCAACTGTTCCTGGCCTAGTTCACCCACAGCGCGAGAGTAATCCGGTAGGCTAACGCGCCTGATTCGCGCGGCCATCGCTTACGCCGCGCCGCACTCAAGGAGTCTGAATGGATCTGCTACTGGACCTGATCGTCACCCTTTCGCGCTGGAGCCGCAGCCACCTCAGCGATATCTCTCTGGCCATCATGGCCACGCTGCTGGTGCTATTCGGCCCGGCCATCAATGCCTGGGTACAACGCACCATCGGTAACCTCAATTTCGTTCTGCGTACCCTGTTGTTCGTGATTTTCTGCGCTGTCGGCTACGGCCTGGCCATGATCTTTCTCACGCCCTGGCTGGCCAAGGGCCTGGCGTACTTCAACAATTTCACCTTGGCCCCGGTGCTGATCCTGATTTTCGCAGTCATCGGCATTCTCGCGGATCGCAATTAGCGCAGCCCATCTGATCGAGGCCGGAGCGCGCCCCGGCCCGATGCCACACCGAACCTCAATTACCTTCGCGGCGCAGCGCCTGTGGGGTGAAATCGCGCGGCGTCAGCTTGGCCCTGAAGTTGTACATCGGCTCGTTGTTGTCCAGACCATCGACGAAATAGCGGCCCCCCTTGAAGTCGTAGATGGTTTCCAGGGTGGAGCCGAACATCGGCACATCGTAGTAACTGATCGGATGCGCCTCCTGCAGGCCGCTCAGTTCGCCATCCTGGTCGTACAGATCGACCGCGAGGATCTGCCAACTGTCTTCGTCCAGATAGAAGCGCCGTTTGCCATAAGGGTGTTTGAAGCCCTTGCGCAGCGATGCCTCCACAACCCACACACGGTGCAGCTCATAGCGCAGCAGTTCGGGGTTGACGTGTTTGTTCTGCAGGATGCGGTCATAGGCGATGCCTTGCTGGTGGACGGCATAGCTGTTGTAAGGCACGAGCATTTCGCGCTTGCCCAATAGCTGCCACTCGTAACGATCCGGCGCACCGTTGTAGGAGTCGACCTGATCGGCAGTGGCCATGCCGTTGGTATCCGGTTGCAAACTGTCATAGGCGAGCATCGGCAGGCGGCGCACGCGGCGCTCGCCACTGTTGAAGCGCCAGGCCTTACGGATCGCCAGCACCTGATCGAGAGTTTCCTGCACCACCAAGGCTGAACCTGCAAGCCGCGCCGGGGCGACCACTCGGTACTTGTAATAAAACAGGGTGTTGCCCAGATCCTTCGGCGTCACGCCCTCGCGTCCGTAGAGGAAATACACCTCACGCTCCAGCTTGAGTAGGTTGTAGCTGCCATTGGCAAGCACCGCCGCCTGGTTGGTCACCATGCTGATCTGCTCACCGCGATAACGCATGACGTGGTTCCAGATGGCTTCCTGGCCACTCTGCGGTATGGGGAAGGGAATCCCGGAGGCCACGCCCTGCACGCCATTGCCACCGGAGATCAGTTCGGCATTGAGCGCATTGAAGCGCGTCGCGTCGTAGATACGCTGCGGTGCAGCGGCGCTGCGCCGAGTGGGAAATACGCGCAGGTAGAAATCCGGGTTCTGCTCCAGCAAGGCCGTCATGCCCGGCGACAGCAAAGCGGCGTATTGCGCCAGATTCTGACTGTCGACACGGTAGAGCGGCTGATCGGCGGCGAAAGGATCCGGGTGATGCATACCCGGCTGGTAGCCTGCCGGGGGCTTGGCCACTCCGCCCGTCCAGGCCGGGATGGTGCCGGCAGCATTACCAGCCATCTCACCGCCTAGCGGCGTCAAATCACGACCAAGACGTTCGGACTGATCCGCGTCGACCTTGGCCTGAACCTGCAGCGCCAGGGCGCTCAACAGCAGGAGGGAAACCGTTCTCAACACAATGCTCTCCTCGCCGCGCCTGCAACACTCGCGCGACTATCTGTGCTCGCCCTTGGGGCGAGCTTTATTGTTGTGTAGTGCGGTGAGGTTCCATCCTGGCTGTCGGGTGGGCCCGATCTAGTCTGAAACGCTGCTTGCCCGCACGATCAGGCGTCGTGCGGAAGTCATCATGCCTGGCGTTGGAACTTCAGATCCCAGACACCATGCCCGAGGCGTTCGCCACGGCGCTCGAACTTGGTCACTGGGCGCTCGTCGGGGCGTGGTACATAGGTGCCATCAGCCGCCAAATTGCGGTAGCCCGGTGCGGCGTTCATCACCTCAAGCATGTGTTCAGCGTAGTTCTCCCAGTCGGTGGCCATGTGCAACACGCCACCGATCTTCAGCTTGCTGCGCACGAGCTCGGCGAAGGCCGGTTGGACGATGCGCCGCTTGTGATGGCGCGCCTTGTGCCAGGGGTCGGGGAAGAACAGCAAGACGCGATCGAGGCTGGCGTCGGCCACACAGTCGCGCAGCACTTCCAGCGCGTCGCAGCTATAGACGCGCAGGTTGCTCAGATTCTGCGTAATCGCGCCGTTGAGCAGTGCGCCCACGCCAGGTTTGTGCACCTCGACGCCAATAAAGTCCTGCTCGGGCGCGGCGACAGCCATCTCCAAAGTGGAATGGCCCATGCCGAAACCGATCTCGAAGGTGCGCGGCGCGCTGCGGCCAAACACCTGATCGAAGTCGCGCAGGCCGTCGGCCAGCTCCAGGCCGAACAACGGCCAGCCCTTGTCCAGGCCGCGTTGCTGGCCTTCGGTCATGCGCCCGGCGCGCATCACGAAGCTCTTGATGGTACGGCGCTGGCGACCGTCTTCGGTCAGTTCCGGCTGTTGGGTATCGGTCATGCTGTGCTCTTGTCGATTGCTTGGCGATATGGCGAGCCGACACAGCAGCCCGCAGCAAATCGCATCGTTATTTGATCAAGCCATCCAGCGGCGAGGACGCGCTGGCATAGAGTTTCTTCGGCATACGGCCGGCGAGGTAGGCCAGACGCCCGGCCTCGACCGCATGCTTCATCGCGCGGGCCATGAGGATCGGATCCTGCGCATGGGCGATGGCACTGTTGAGCAGCACCGCCTCGCAGCCCAGCTCCATGGCGATGGTGGCATCGGAGGCAGTGCCCACGCCGGCATCGACCAGCACCGGCACCTTCGCCTCTTCGAGGATGATGCGCAGGTTGTACGGGTTGCAGATGCCCAGACCCGAGCCGATCAGGCCGGCTAGCGGCATCACCGCGATGCAGCCAATCTCGGCCAGTTGGCGGGCGATAATCGGGTCGTCGCTGGTGTACACCATCACATCGAAGCCGTCCTTGACCAGAATCTCGGCGGCCTTGATGGTTTCGATCACGTTGGGGAACAGAGTCTTCTGATCCGCCAGCACTTCCAGCTTGATCAGGTTATGCCCATCGAGCAGCTCACGCGCCAGGCGGCAGGTACGCACAGCCTCGACCGCGTCAAAGCAACCGGCGGTGTTGGGCAGGATGGTGTACTTGTCCGGGCTGATCACATCGAGCAGGTTCGGCTCGCCAGGGTTCTGCCCGATGTTGGTACGGCGCACCGCCACGGTGACGATCTCGGCACCCGACGCGGCGATGGCGTCACGGGTTTCGTCCATATCCTTGTACTTGCCGGTGCCGACCAGCAGGCGCGACTCAAAGGTGCGACCGGCCAGGGTAAAAGGCTTGTCGTTGCGAACTTGGCTCATGGGTACTCCTCGGATCATGGGGCGCGGCTCTCGGCTCGCCACCCCGTCGCGGTCATGAAACGGTGCCGCTGGCTGCTCAACCGCCGCCGATAGCGTGCACCACCTCTACGCGGTCGCCTTCGGCGAGGCGGGTGGTGGCGTGCTGGCTGCGCGGAACGATGTCCAGATTGAGTTCGACCGCCACACGACGCCCAGCCAGATCGAGGCGCACCAGCAGGTCTGCGACGCTTTGCTCGTCGGGCAGATCCAGGGGTTCACCGTTCAACTGAATACGCATAACGGGTCGGTCACAACTAGAGAGAGGGGGCGGCATTCTAGCCCGAGAGCCGCCCACGACCAAGGCCAAAAGGCGCCGCTGGTCATCATCCTTGAGGCCTGAATCAGGCCAACTTCCAGGCCGTCAGCCCCAGGCACAGCCAACCGACGAGAAAGGCGAGACCACCGAAAGGGGTGATGATGCCCAGCTTGCTGATACCGCTAAGCGTCAGCAGATAAAGGCTGCCGGAGAACAGCAGGATGCCAATGGCGAAGGCTGCACCCGCGATATTTACCAGACGCCCCGGCATATGCAGCGCCAGCAGACCGACCCCGAACAGGGCCAGCGCATGGATCAACTGGTAGTGCGTGCCGGTCTGGAAGATCGCCAGATACTCCGGTGTCAGACGACTCTTGAGCCCGTGTGCCGCGAAGGCGCCGAGAGCGACGCCAGTGAAACCGGACAAGGCGGACAGCAGCAGCCATAAACGAGCCATACAACCTCCAAGAGCAGGAAAAGATGCCGCGCAGTGTACCTGCTGTCACGTCAGGGCAAGTGAGCAGCATTGTCACACCGGCCTCAAGCAGCGAAGAAATTCGCACTTCACCTCCGCCCTTAGCCGACCATCTGGTTTAATAGCCGCCATGTTTCGTTCCCTGACCCGCCGCCTCCTCAAACTGCTGCTCTGGTTCATGCTGGCCAGCGCCGCGCTGGTGCTCGTCCTGCGCTGGGTGCCGCCACCCGGCACGGCGCTGATGATCGAACGCAAGATCGAAGCCTGGCATGACGGCAAGAGCCTGGAACTCAAGCGTCAATGGCGCCCGTGGAACGAGCTGCCGGATGACCTGAAGATGGCGGTGATCGCCGGTGAGGATCAGAAGTTCGCCGAGCACTGGGGCTTCGACATCGGCGCCATCCAGGCAGCGCTGGTGCACAACCAGAACGGCGGCTCGCTGCGCGGCGCCAGCACGCTCAGCCAGCAGGTGGCGAAAAACCTGTTCCTCTGGTCGGGCCGTAGCTGGCTGCGCAAGGGCCTTGAGGCCTGGTTCACCGCGCTGATCGAGCTGTTGTGGTCGAAGGAGCGAATCCTTGAGGTCTATCTCAATAGCGTGGAATGGGGCGACGGCATCTTCGGCGCCGAGGCCGCCGCGCGCTATCACTTCGGCGTCGGTGCGCCCTATCTGAACAATCGCCAAGCCAGCCAACTGGCCGCCGTGCTGCCCAACCCGCTGCGCTGGAGCGCAGGCCGCCCGAATGGCTACATCGCCCGCAAGGCAAGTTGGATTCGCCAGCAAATGCGCCAACTGGGCGGCCGCCACTACCTCGATCAGCTAGAGTCACGCCGCCCAGACGGCTGGCCGCGCTGGCTCTAAGCGCAATACTCAGGCATAAAAAAGCCGCACCAGGGTGCGGCTTTTTCGTTCGCGAGGCTCAGGCGGCAATCGAGCCCTTGAGCTTGTTCATCGCGTTCTTCTCAAGCTGGCGGATGCGCTCGGCCGAGACGTTGTACTTGGCGGCCAGGTCATGCAGGGTCGCCTTCTCCTCGGCCAGCCAGCGCTGGTAGAGGATGTCGCGGCTGCGCTCGTCCAGGCTTTCCAGCGCTTCGTGCAGGTTGCTGCTGGAGCTGTCGCTCCAATCAGCATCTTCGAGCTGACGGGCCGGATCGTAACGATGGTCTTCCAGATAATGCGCGGGCGACTGGAAGGCGCTGTCGTCATCGGCATCGGCAGCCGGATCGAAGGCCATATCCTGACCGGTCAGGCGGCTCTCCATCTCACGCACTTCGTGCGGCTCGACGCCCAGGCTTTCGGCCACGGCCTCGACTTCTTCGTTGTTCAGCCAAGCCAGACGCTTCTTCTGGCTACGCAGGTTGAAGAACAGTTTGCGTTGCGCCTTGGTGGTGGCCACCTTGACGATGCGCCAGTTCTTCAGGATGAACTCGTGGATTTCTGCGCGAATCCAGTGCACGGCGAAGGACACCAGACGCACACCCATTTCCGGATTGAAGCGCTTGACCGCTTTCATCAGGCCGACGTTGCCTTCCTGAATGAGGTCAGCCTGAGCCAAGCCATAACCGGAGTAGCTACGGGCGATATGCACCACGAAACGCAGGTGGGCCAGCACCATTTGCCGGGCGGCCTCAAGATCCTGCTTGTAGTAGAGACTTTCGGCCAGTTCACGCTCCTGCTCGGGCGTCAGCAGCGGGATGCTGTTAACGGCATGCACGTAAGCTTCCAGGTTGGCGCCTGGAACCAGAGCATGAACAGGTTGCAAGGAAGTGGACATTCGAATCCTCCGAATCACGAAACGCATGCAGTGTAGCACTGCACTATCTGATGAAAAGCCTGGGGATAGGTTCCTTTACAGATAGCCAATATCAACCAAAACAATAACTTGTCAGCTTGCGTTCAACCTTGTTTGGCAAGGTCTCAACGCGGCGCCAACTCGTTGAGATGACGCGCCACCGCCAGCCAGGCGCCAATATAGCCCAGCAGCACGGCCCCCAGTAGCAAGGAAAAACCGTCGGACGAAGGTACGCCACTTAAAGCGAAATCGCTACCGTACAAACCGGCCAAACGTACTACAGCATCGTTCAGCCAATCCAGCCCGAAGGCCAGCAGCAGCCAGGCGAAGATGCCCGCGCCAAAACCATAGAGCGCGCCCATATAAAGGAAAGGGCGACGCACGTAGCCGTCGGTGCCACCGACCAGCTTGATCACCTCGATCTCAGCGCGGCGGTTCTCGATATGCAGGCGAATGGTGTTACCGATCACCAGCAGCAACGCCAGAATCAGCAGCACACTGAGGCCGAAGACGAAGCGATCACCCAGTTTGAGGATGGCGGTCAGACGCTCGACCCAGACCAAATCGAGTTGCGCCTGCTCCACCTTGGGCAGTTCGGCTAGGCGCTGGCGCAGCGCTTCCAACTTGGCCTTGTCGACCTCCTTGGGTGTCACCAACACCACGCCGGGCAGCGGGTTGTCCGGCAATTCCTTGAGTGCCCGCCCCAGGCCAGAAAGTTGCTGAAACTCGTCCAGTGCCTGCTCACGGCTGATCCATTCGGCGTCAGCGACATCATCCATTGCCTTGATCTGCTCACGCAGGGCCTGGCCCTCACGATCACCGGCGGACATGTCGAGGAACAGGGAAATCTGCGCCGCGCGCTGCCAGGAGCCGCCAAGCTTCTCGACGTTATCGAGCAGCAGCGACAGGCCCATCGGCAAGCTCAAGGCCACGGCCATCACCCAGCATGTGAAGAAGCTGCCAATGGGCTGGCGCGCTAAGCGCCGCAGGCTGTCGACCAGGCTGGCGCGGTGGCTTTCCAGCCAGGCGTGGAACAGCGTGCGAAAGTCCGGCTCGTCCGCCGGGCGGTCGGCGACCTTGTTGCGCGGCGCCGCGCCGACACGCTCGGCCGGCTGCGGTGGTGGCATCTTCGATGCGCTCATCAGGCGGCCTCCCCATCGCCGATCAGGCGGCCACGTTGCAGGGTGAGCATGCGCTGGCGCATACGTGCGATCAGTGCCAGGTCGTGGCTGGCGATCAGCACCGTGGTGCCCAATTGGTTGATGTCCTCGAACACGCCCATGATTTCAGCGGCCAGACGTGGATCGAGGTTACCGGTGGGCTCATCCGCCAGCAGCAGTGCTGGGCGATGGACGATGGCGCGGGCGATGCCGACGCGCTGCTGCTGCCCGGTGGACAGATCGCCAGGCGCCTGCGCGGCCTTGTCCGACAAGGTCACGCGCTCCAGCGCGGCGCCAACGCGCTTGGCAATTTCCGGCTTGGAGAGGCCGAGAATCTGCAGCGGCAGAGCGACGTTATCGAACACCGTGCGGTCGAACAGCAACTGGTGGTTCTGGAACACCACACCGATCTGCCGACGCAGGAAGGGAATCTGCGCGTTGGTAATGCTCGACAAGTCATGCCCGGCCAGCAACAGCTTGCCGCTGGTGGGGCGCTCCATCGCCAGCAACAGGCGCAGCAAGGTGCTCTTGCCGGCGCCGGAGTGACCGGTGACGAAGAGAAATTCGCCCGGGCGAACGCGGAAGGTCAGCTCGTGCAGCCCGACATGGCCATTGGGGTAACGCTTGGCGACCTGCTCGAATCGGATCATCCGCGCTCACGCTCCTCGAAGAGTGCCTGGACGAACGCCTGCGCCTCGAACGGGCGCAGATCGTCGATACCTTCACCCACGCCGATATAGCGAATCGGCAGGCCGAACTGTTTGGCCAGGGCGAAGATGACGCCACCCTTGGCCGTGCCGTCGAGCTTGGTCAGCGCCAGGCCGGTGAGGTTCACCGTCTGATTGAACTGTTTGGCCTGGTTGATGGCGTTCTGTCCGGTGCCAGCGTCGAGCACCAGCAGCACTTCGTGCGGCGCGGTCTCGTCGAGTTTGCCGATCACCCGGCGCACCTTCTTCAGCTCTTCCATCAGGTTGTCTTTGGTGTGCAAACGCCCGGCGGTATCGGCGATCAGCACATCGACGCCGCGCGACTTGGCGGCCTGTACCGCATCGAAGATCACCGAGGCCGAGTCGGCGCCAGTGTGCTGAGCGATGACTGCGATGTTGTTGCGCTCGCCCCAGACCTGTAATTGCTCCACGGCTGCAGCGCGGAAGGTATCGCCGGCGGCGAGCATGACCTTCTTGCCATCGAGTTGCAGTTTCTTGGCTAGCTTGCCGATGGTGGTGGTCTTGCCCACACCGTTCACACCGACGACAAGGATCACGTAGGGCTGCTTGGCGCTGTCGATCACCAGCGGTTGCTCGACCGGCTTGAGCAGCGTGACCAACTCTTCCTGCAGGGCCTTGTACAGCGCGCCGCTGTCGGCCAACTCCTTGCGCGCCACGCGCTTGGTCAGGTTGCCGATGATCGCAGTGGTCGCCTCGACACCGACATCAGCCGTCAGCAGACGGGTTTCCAGATCATCGAGCAGGTCGTCGTCGATGGCCTTCTTGCCGAGGAACAGACTGGCCATGCCTTCGCCAAGACTGGCGCTGGTCTTGGACAAACCCTGCTTGAGGCGGGCGAAGAAGCTCGGTTTTTCCTGTGTAGCCGACGCAATAGCCGGGGCAGATGTCGGCGCAGCGACCACAGCCGACGGCACAACTACAGGCGCGGTGGCGGTAACTGGCGGCTCACTGGTAACCGGGGCAACAGGCGCGGGTTCTGGCGCGGCAGGTGCAAGTTCCGGCGCCGACGTGGCGGCTACGGTTTCGACCACAACCGGCTCAGGCTCAGACTCAGGCGCGCTGACAGAGGCTGGCTCGGCGGCCGACAAGCTTTGCTCGACCGCTGGCGGCGGCTCGCTGGGCGGCACGGGCTGAGCCGTCTCGACGGCGGTTTCAGCGGGTTTCTTACGCCACCAACCAAACAGGGATTTCTTTTCTTCGGTCACAGGCGGATTCTGCGCGCCAGCCTCGGCTGGCGACTTCTTGTCGTCTTTGGAACCAAACATGGGTCGCTGCATCTCAGGGGAGCGGAACGCCAAGCGGCTGAAAAGCCTTGCCGTGCCGCCCCGGAAAAGGATGGGGTATCCTAGCACCTCTTCGCCCGTCGGCGGTACGACCGCCCAGGCTATCCGACAGGTCAGACTCTTGATGAATGCTACTGCCCGCCGTTCGCTCGGCCTGCTGTTCAGCGTACTCTGCGTTCCGCTGACAGCCCTCGCCTCCACTGCTCAACCCACCCACGAATTTACTCTAGACAACGGCCTGAAGGTCATCGTTCGCGAGGATCATCGTGCCCCGGTGGTGGTCTCCCAGCTCTGGTACAAGGTCGGTTCCAGCTACGAGACGCCGGGTTCTACCGGCCTGTCCCACGCTTTGGAACACATGATGTTCAAAGGCAGCGCCAAGCTCGGCCCAGGTGAAGCCTCAGAAGTACTGCGCGAACTGGGCGCCGAGGAAAACGCCTTCACCAGTGACGACTACACCGCCTACTACCAAGTGCTGGCCAGCGACCGCCTGCCGGTTGCCCTGGAGCTGGAAGCCGACCGTCTGGCCAGCCTGCAACTGCCGAGCAACGAGTTCGACAAGGAAATCGAGGTCATCAAGGAGGAGCGCCGCCTGCGTACCGACGACCGCCCCTCGTCCAAGGCCTTCGAGCGCTTCAAGGCCATGGCCTACCCGGCCAGCGGCTACAGCATTCCCACCATCGGCTGGATGGCTGATCTTGAGCGTATGCACATCGACGAACTACGCGCCTGGTACAAGAAGTGGTATGCCCCCAACAACGCCACGCTGGTGGTGGTCGGCGATGTCAGCGCCGACGAGGTCAAAGCCCTGGCTCAGCGCTATTTCGGTGCCATCGAGCGCCGCGAGGTGCCCAAAGCCAAGTTGCCGCTGGAGCTGGCCGAGCCGGGCGAGCGACGCATGACGCTGTACCTCAAGACCCAACTGCCCAACCTGGTCATGGGGTTCAATGTGCCCGGACTGGCCACCGCGAAAACACCGCGTCAGGTCTACGCATTGCGCCTGGCTGCCGCACTGCTCGATGGCGGCTACAGCGCGCGCCTGCCAACCCGCCTGGAGCGCGGTGAAGAGCTGGTTGCCGGTGCCAGCACCTGGTACAACGCGTTCACCCGTGGCGATAGCCTGTTCATCCTCTCGGCTACGCCCAATACGCAGAAAGGCAAAACTCTGGCACAAGCCGAAGCGGGCCTGTGGCGTGAACTGGAAGAACTGAAGCGAACCCCGCCGTCGGATGCCGAACTGGCGCGGGTGCGCGCCCAGGTCATCGCCGGCCTGGTGTTCGAGCGCGACTCGATCACCAGCCAGGCCACCAGCATCGGCCAACTGGAAACCGTCGGCCTGTCGTGGAAGCTGTCCGACCAGGAGCTGAGCGAACTGCAGGCCGTCACCCCTGCCGATATCCAACAAGCCGCCCGCACCTTTTTCGTCCGCGACCGTTTGAGCGTCGCCCATGTTCTGCCTGAAGCGTCCCGTAACGAGGAGTCCCGTCATGAAGACTGAGCACCGCCGCCTGGGCCTGCTCGGCCTGGCCCTGTCCACCGCCCTGACGCTCAGTGCCTGCAGCCACGTTGCCAACCAAGCGGCAACCGGTGAAGGCGCCAAATTGCAATCGCTGGCCGAACTCGATGATCAGGCGCCCAGCCGCCGCACTCTGGACATTCAGACCTGGCATACCGAGCAAGGCGCCAAGGTGCTGTTCGTCGAGGCCCATGAACTGCCGATGTTCGACCTGCGCCTGACCTTCGCCGCCGGCAGCAGCCAGGATGGCGGCGTACCGGGCCTGGCAGCGCTGACCAACGCCATGCTCAACGAAGGCGTACCGGGCAAGGACGTCGGTGCCATCGCCGCGGGTTTCGAAGGCCTCGGCGCCGAATTTGGCAACGGTGCCTACCGCGACATGGCCGTGGCCAGCCTGCGTAGCCTCAGTGCGACTGAGCAGCGCGAACCCGCGCTGAATCTGTTCGCCGACGTACTGGGCAAGCCCACCTTCCCGGCCGACTCGCTGGCGCGGATCAAGAACCAACTGCTTGCCGGTTTCGAATACCAGAAGCAGAACCCCGGCAAGCTGGCCAGCCTGGAGTTGTTCGAACGACTCTACGGCCAGCACCCGTACGCTCACTCCAGCGACGGTACAGCGAAGTCGATCCCAGCCATCACCCGCCAACAACTGCAGGCCTTCCACGCCCGTGCCTATGCCGCTGGCAACACGGTGATCGCGCTGGTCGGTGATCTGACGCGCGCCGAAGCCGAGGCCATCGCCAGCCAGGTATCAGCCGCCCTGCCGCAAGGCCCGGCGCTGGCCAAGATCGCCCAGCCGCAAACGCCCAAGCCCGGCACCAGCCATATCGAGTACCCATCCAACCAGACCCACCTGCTGCTCGCCCAGCTCGGCATCGACCGCCGCGACCCGGACTACGCCGCGCTGTACCTGGGCAACCAGATTTTCGGTGGCGGTGGTTTCGGCACACGCCTGATGAGCGAGGTGCGCGAGAAGCGCGGCCTGACCTACGGCGTCTATTCCGGTTTCAGCACCATGCAGGCGCGCGGCCCCTTCATGATCAACCTGCAGACCCGCGCCGAGCTCAGCGAAGGCACCCTGGTGCTGGTCAAAAAGCTGCTCGCCGACTACCTGCGTGACGGCCCCACCCAGCAGGAGCTGGAAAACGCCAAGCGCGAACTGGCCGGCAGCTTCCCGCTGTCCACCGCGAGCAACGCCGATATCGTCGGACAACTGGCGTCGATGGGGTTCTATGACCTGCCGCTGAGCTACCTCGATGACTTTATGAGCGATGTGCAGAACCTGACCACCGAGCAAGTGAAGGCGGCGATGGCCAAGCACCTCGACCCCGACGCGCTGGTGGTGGTCACCGCCGGCCCGACGGTGCCGCAAAAAGAGTTGCCGCCGCCTACCGAGCGTCCGACCGAACTGCCCAGCACGGTGCCGCACTGATGCGTGGTCGCACACCGCACAAACCCGCCGTGGGCAAGGCTCACGGCGGCCAGGGCCAGTTGCGCATCATCGGCGGCGAGTGGCGTTCGCGGCGCTTCGCCTTCCCCGACGGGCCGGGCCTGCGCCCGACCCCGGACCGGGTGCGCGAGACGCTGTTCAACTGGCTGGCGCCCTATGTCGAAGGCGCCCACGTGCTCGACCCCTTCGCTGGCAGCGGCGCGCTGCTGCTCGAAGCGCTGTCACGTGGTGCTGCCAGCGGCCTGGCCTGTGACCTCAACCCGGCCTCGGTCAACGCCCTGCGTGAGCACCTGACGACGCTGCAATGCAGCAACGGCGAGATCCAGTTAGGCGATGCCCTGCAACTGCTGACCCGCCCGGCACCACGGCGCTTCGATATCGTCCTGCTCGACCCGCCGTTCCATAAGGATCTGCTGCAAAGCGCCTGCAACCTGCTCGAAGCGCAAGGCTGGCTGGCCGACGACGCCTGGGTCTATACCGAAAGCGAAACAGCGCCCTCGACCCTGGGCCTGCCCGGTAACTGGCGCCTGCACCGCGAGAAACACACCGGCCAGGTGCATTACGCGCTGTGGCAGAAAAGCGTACCCCCGCCACCCGCGTAGCCTGGATGAAATCCAGGACCACCATTCCCGGATTGCATCCGGGCTACGACCTGTTCGCCGCTGAAGCGCCTCCCACAAGGCCGCGACACCGTCCGTAGGGCGGGTGCAACCCGCCACCCAGAGAGACCGAGCGACCCAATGACGCATCCCTTCAAACCCGCCTGGTGGCTCCCCAGCCCGCACCTGCAGACACTGTGGAACCCCTTATGCCGCAAACCGCCGCCGCTCGATCGGCAGCGCGAACGGCTGTGGCTGGATGATGGCGACTTTCTCGATCTCGACTGGCACGGCCCGCACGATGCCCAGGCGCCGCTGGTGCTGGTGCTGCACGGCCTGACCGGCAGCTCCCATTCACTCTACGTGCTCGGTCTGCAACAAGCGCTGGCCACACGCGGCTGGGCCAGCGTGGCGCTGAACTGGCGGGGCTGTTCCGGTGAGCCCAATCTGCTGCCGCGCGGTTATCACTCCGGTGCCAGCGAGGATCTGGCATCGGCGGTCGCGCATCTACGCGCGCAACGGCCAATGGCGCCGCTGTACGCCGTGGGTTATTCGCTGGGCGGCAACGTGCTGCTCAAATACCTGGGGGAAAACGGCGCGCAAAGCCAACTGCAAGGCGCCGTGGCGGTGTCGGTGCCGTTTCGTCTGGATCAGTGCGCCGACCGCATCGGCCTGGGCTTCTCGCGGGTCTACCAGGCGCACTTCATGCGCGAGATGGTCGCCTACGTGCACAACAAGCAGCGCTTGTTCGCCGAGAGCGGCCAGGGCGAGCGTCTGTCGGTACTGGAGCGTCTCGGCCCGCTGGACGGCATGCGTACGTTCTGGGATTTCGACGGACGCATCACCGCACCGCTGCACGGCTTCGCCGATGCCCATGACTACTACCGGCGCGCCTCCAGCCGCTACTACCTGGGCGCGATCCGTACCCCTACGCTGATCATCCAGGCCGAAGACGACCCGTTCATCTTCCGTCACAGCCTGCCCGAGCCGCACGAGCTGGCACCCGGCACCACCTTCGAACTGCACACCCAAGGCGGCCATGTCGGCTTCGTCGAAGGCAGTCTGCGCCGCCCAGGCTATTACCTAGAGCGGCGTATTCCACAATGGTTGGGCAACCTCACTTAAATCACGGGGTGGCGACTTTCTCTGGCATTGCCGAGGAGTGGTGCTGAAGAATCTTCCACTGACCATCGACCTTCTCGTAAACGAAGGTGTAACGCGCCTGCACATTACGCACCGTACCGCCCTGATTCAGAGCGAAGGTATATACCCCCGAGTCGACGGCCGTGTCCGAGCTGAGCTGACGAATCTCACGGTAGTTGATGGTGCCGACCGGCTTGGCCTGCAGGAAATGATCGAAATAGTCTTTGATCGCCTCATGGCCTACACGAACGCGATTCGATACCGTGGGCAGCAGCACCGCATCATCGGCGTACAGGGCGGTGACCTTGGCCGAATCCCCCGTCTGCAGGGCCGCGTTCCAGCGTTCGAACAGACTGGCGATTTCCTGATCCTGGGCGCTACTCGGCGCAGCCGCCACTCCCGTGTAGACATAAGGCGCTTCGGCGGCATAAGCCTGCGGCAGGGCCAGGGCGAACAGCAGGGCACAGGTACTGAGCAAAGGTTTCAACATGGTCGAGTCTCCGGCAATTGAAAAGAGGTGCCGTGAGGCGACACCTTGGTGCTTAGCATGCGATCAACCCTGCGCCGCAACATCGGCCAGGTGGGGTAAGTGGCCTATGCCAAGTGGCAGATGCCAAGAGACGTTCGAGCCATTAGCCTGCGCCGTCGCATGAGGCGCATTTCGTGGAGGCGTAGATGCAGCAAACCCCACCCGACAGCGTGCTGGCCCTGCGCGCCGACTACCGCCAAGCGCAAAGCCGCGCCGCACGCCTACGCCTTTTGGTGGAAAGCGGTCGCCTGCTCAATACGCTGCCAGCCGCAGAAAGTGGCGCCCTGGCGCTGCAACGGGCCTGTAGCTTCTGCGCCATGGATGGCGGCGTGCTGCTACAAGGCACGACACTGTGCGCAGGCTTCGGCCCCAGCGCCTTGCAAGAACAGCTCGCCACCCTGTCCTGGCAAGACGCCGCGCACGTGCTCGAAGCGCCCCTGCAACAGGTGCCACTGGCGTTGTGCCTGCCCTTGTATGCAACCTCCGGCGAGCCATTCGGCGCCATGCTGCTGGGCAACGCCAGCGTCATGCCCCACCCCGATGCCGAAGACCTCGAAGCCCTGCAACTGCTCGCCACCCTGCTGGCCGCCCACCTGCAGAACAGCCAACTGCTGAAGGCCCTCAGCGTGCGCGAACGCACCATGTCAGAGCTGGTACACCGGCAGATGACCGCCCAGGAAGACGAGCGCGCACGCGTGGCCTATGACCTGCACGACGGCCTGGCACAAACCCTGGCCGGCCTGCACCAACGCCTGCAGGGCTTCGCCCAGCACCGCGACCTCAACGCCGAATTGCACACCGCACTGGCGCCCATCCTGCAACTGGCCCAACGCAGCATGGGCGAAACACGCCAGGCCATCAGCGGGCTGCGCCCTACCCTGCTCGATGACTTCGGCCTGGCCCCTGCGCTCGACCGCGAGCTGGATCGTCTGCGCAGCCAGGGGCGCAGGGTGCAATGGCGACACCGCGACACACAGCGCCTGCGCCCGGCGGTAGAAATCGCCCTGTTTCGCATCGGCCAGGAAGCCATCAACAACATCTGCAAGCACACCACCAGCGGCGCGGTCAGCCTGGATCTGAGCCTCGACGGCGAGACTGCGCAACTGTGCGTAGAGGATCGCGGCCCTGGCTTCATCATCAGCGCCCAAGCGGCATCTCGCGAAGGCGGCATCGGCCTGGTGGCCATGCGCGAACGCTGCCTGCTACTGGACGGTCAATTCACCTGTCACAGCCAACCTGGCCAGGGCACGCGCCTGTGCGCCAGCATTCCACGGGCACTGCCCACTGAGGAGCCCGTATGAACGAACCCATCCGCTTGCTGCTCGCCGATGACCATGAGGTAACCCGCGCCGGTTTCGCCGCCATGCTCGCCGACTGCCCCGAGTTCAGCATCGTTGGCCAGGCCGAGGACGGACAGCAGGCGCTGGAGCTGTGCGAACGCCTGAACCCACATATCGCCATCCTCGACATTCGCATGCCGGTGCTCAACGGGCTGGTCACTGCACGCCTGCTGAACGAGCGCCTGCCGGCAATCAAGGTGCTGCTGTTCACCATGTACGACAGCCCCGACCATCTGGAGGCGGCGATCAGCGCCGGCGCCGTCGGCTACCTGCTCAAAGATGCCAGCCGCCAGGAGGTGATCGACGGCCTGCGCCAAGTGGCAGCCGGGCAGAACGCGCTCAATGGCAAGGTCAGCGCGCAATTGCTACGCCGCGTGGTCGAACGCAGCCAGAGCGGCATGGCCAGCAGCACGCTCACCCCACGCGAGCGCCAGGTGCTCGGGCTGATCGCAGGCGGCTTCACCAACCGTGAGATAGGCGAAAAGCTTGGCATCACCACCGGCACCGCCAAGGCGCATGTCGAGCGAGTCATCGGCAAACTGGGCGTTAGCGATCGCACTCAGGCCGCCGTGCAGGGCATGGCCCTGGGCCTGGTGGCACCCACGGAGCACAAGGCGTGAAAAGCCTGACCACACGCTGGACTGACAGGCCGCTGCGCAGCAAGAGCTTGGTGATCATCGCCTTGCCGCTGGCGATTCTGCTGATCTCGCTGGTGCTGGTTTACACCACCGAGCGGCAGACCTCACGGGTCGAGGACGATGTGCGCCGAGCGTTGCGCGTGCAGGGCGATGTGCAAGCCGTGCACAGCCTGCTGGCCGAAGCAGCCGCCAGTGTGCGCGGCTACCTGCTGACCCGCCGTGACGACTTCCTGCCGTCCTATACCAGCGCCGTGGAGCGTATCGACAGCGCCCTGCGCCGCCTCGACAAGGACATCCGCGATCCGCAAATGCGTGCCAACCTGCAACGCCTGCGCCCACTTATCGTCATCAAGCTGCAAGGGCTGGAAGAGCTCAAACACCTGGCCAGTGGTGACGATCGCGCGGCCATGACCTCGATTCTGGTCGACAACAAACACGTGCTCGACGAGTTGCGTGAGGTCATCCGACAGATGCTCGAACGCGAGCAGACCCTGCTCGACGAGCGCAACGCAGAAGCCAGCGCCGTGCGCTCCCGCATGCTCCTGGCCACGGCCCTGGCCGCTACCTTCGGCGTGCTGGGTGCCCTGCTCGCGGTGATGCTGCTGTCTACCGGCATCGTCCACCGGGTGCAGCAGGTCGAACGCAATGCGCGGCGCCTGGCCCTGGGCCAACCGCTGATTCCGCATGTACCCGCCGCCGATGAAATCGGCCAACTCGCCAGCAGCCTGGAAGAAGCCGGGCAACTCCTGGCCGAGCGTGAGCGAGCCCTGCGCGACAACGAGGAGCGCCTGCGCCTGATCATCGACGGGGTCAAGGAATACGGGATTTTCGGCCTCGATCCCAACGGCCACGTCACCTCCTGGAACACTGGCGCCGAACGGATCAAGGGCTACAGCGAAACGGACATCCTGGGCCGCCACTTCTCCCTCTTCTACCCGCCCCAGGCACGCGAAACGGCGCCCTACAAGGCGCTGCAGGTGGCCACCCGCGAGGGGCGCTACGAGGAAGAGGCCTGGCGCCAGCGCCGCGATGGTTCGCTGTTCTGGGCCAACGTGGTGATAACCGCTCAGCGCGATGCCAGCGGCACCTTGCGCGGATTCTCCAAGATCACCCGCGACATCACCGACCGCCGCAACGCCGAAATCGCCCTGCGTACCGCGCGCGAAGAAGCGGAAAACGCCAGCCGTGCGAAAAGCGAGTTTCTCTCACGCATGAGCCACGAGTTGCGCACCCCACTGAACTCCATTCTCGGCTTCGCCCAACTGCTGGAGATGGATCAGGTCACCCCGGCACAGCAGGCGCAGATCCGCCATATCCTGCGTGCCGGGCGGCATCTGCTGGGGCTGATCAACGAAGTGCTGGACATCGCCCGCATCGAGTCAGGGCGTCTGGCGCTAAGCCCAGAACCCCTGGCGCTATGGCCGCTGTTGCAGGAAGTCAGCCTGCTGTTGTCACCACAGGCCGACAGCGCGGGCATCAGCCTGCACCTACCACCAGCCGTCCCTGCGGCGCTCAGCGTGCAAGCCGACCGCCAGCGTCTGGTGCAGGTGCTGCTCAACCTGCTGTCCAACGCAATCAAGTACAACCACCGTGGCGGTTATGTGCAGATACAGGTACAGCCCCAGGCCGATGCCGTCACGCTGAGCGTCATCGACAACGGCCAGGGTATCGCGTCCGAAGATTTGCAGCGTCTGTTCACTCCTTTCGAACGCCTGGGCGCCGCCAGCAGCGAAGTCGAGGGCACCGGCCTAGGCCTGGCCTTGAGCAAGAGCCTGCTGGAACAGATGGATGGCAGCCTCAGCCTGCACAGCACTCCCGGCCAGGGCAGCACATTCAGCCTGACGCTGCCTCGCGCACAGGCCGAAGAAGCCCAACCCTCTGCAGCGCAGGCGCCTGCCAGGCTGGCGGCCAACACGCTCGCGGCCCCAGAGCAGACACTGCGCGTACTGTGCATCGAAGACAATCTATCGAGCCTGGCGCTGATCGAAACCCTGCTGGCGCGCTGGCCGACCGTCCAGGTCATTTCCGCCATGCAAGGGCAACTGGGCCTGGATCTAGCCTGGCAGCACCGCCCGGAAGTGATTCTGCTGGATCTCGACCTGCCCGACCTCTCCGGCCAGGAGGTGCTCAAACGCCTGCGCCTGAACCCCAGCACCCGCACCACCCCGGTTCTGCTGATCACTGCCGACGTCAGCGCCAGCACCCAGCGCGACCTGCTGCAAGTCGGAGCGACCGCCGTGCTCAGCAAACCCTTGCACGTTCCGACCTTTCTCAGCACCTTACGTCAGCATCTGGATGCGGCCAAACCCGCACCGACACCTTCACTCGGAGCCTGAGCATGGCCGACCAAGATCCTGCCGACGACTTTCGCATTCTGGTAATCGACGATCAGCCCGCCAACCTGGAGTTGGTCGAACAACTCTTGGCGCGCGAAGGCCTGCATAACGTGCTCACCTGCACCGACCCGCACCAGGCGCTGGCCCTGTTCAGCAGCTTCGAGCCGGATCTGGTGATTCTGGATCTGCACATGCCCGGCCTGGACGGCTTTGCCGTACTCGAACAACTGCAGCGGCGTATTCCTGCCGACGACTACCTGCCAATTCTGGTGCTCACCGCCGATGCCACCCGCGAAGCTCGGCTCAGGGCGCTGGCCCTCGGTGCGCGTGACTTCATCAGCAAACCACTGGACGCCATCGAGACCCTGCTACGGGTATGGAACCTGCTGGAAACCCGCGCGCTCTATCGCCAGTTACGCCGCCTGAGCCCTGACCAACACCCCCTGCCAGCTAGGCCCGTAAGGCTGGGTCGACAGGCTTGATAGCAACCTTTCACAGCACCTGAGCCAGCGGCACATGCAAGCGCTCGTACAGCGCCTCGACCGCCTCACGGGCTGACGGCGCGATGTACCCGCCCTCCAGCGCCAGTAGCTGGTAGATCCCCCGACGCAGCATGTCCTGGCTGAGATTGTCCGGGCTGGCACCGGCGGTGCAGAGAAAACGCACCCAGGAGGTCATGATGATCCAGGCGTTGAGCGTCAGCGCCTCGATTTGCGTCGGCGTCATCAGCAAGATGCCGGCCTCGACGAAGCCCTGATAAATCGACTGCGCCCCTGCCAGGCAGCGCCGGGCGAAAGCGCGATAGCGCTCGGCCAGTTCGGCGTCGGCTTCGAGCAGGTGCTCCAGATCACGATGAAGGAAGCGGTAGTGCCACATCGCCGCCAGCAGCGCCTCCAGATAGAAAGTCTTGTCCTGCACGGTCAGGGCGCGGCCCTCGGGCAGCCGCAGAAAGCTGTCGACATGCGCTTCGTACTGCGCGAACAGCTCGCCGATGATCACCTGCTTGTTGCGAAAGTGGTAATACAGATTGCCTGGTGAAATCCCCAGGTGCGCGGCGATATGGTTGGTGGTGACGTTGCGCTCGCCCTGGCTGTTGAACAGCGCCAGGCTCTCGGCAACGATGCGGTCGCGGGTCTTGGGTGGCGCCATGACGCAGCTCGGCCTCAACTTCAAAAGTGACAAAGGTACAGGCGCAGCCGCACGGACGTTACCCCTGCGAGCTTGCCAGACGCCTGCTCGGGCAGGCGCGTGCTATCTGGTTTGACAGATTAGAGTAATTACTCTAAAAATCCAGCACCACCCGCAAGCAGCCTGCTGCAACATCGAGGAACCCCCATGGTCGCCGACATTGCCCATTTGCAGCACAGCCAACAGCAGATCAACGCGCTGCACGACACCTTGGCCTTGCAGCGCGCCGCCTTTGCCGCCAATCCGATGCCATCGGCCGAGCAGCGCCTACAGTGGCTCAAAGCACTCAGCGAGCTGCTGAACCAGCAGCAAGACGCCCTGGTCGCTGCGATCAGCGCAGACTTCAGCAATCGCAGCGCCGATGAAACACTGCTCGCCGAGTTGATGCCGAGTCTGCATGGCATCCATTACGCGAGCAAACGCCTCAAGAAGTGGATGAAACCCTCGCGGCGCCGGGTCGGCTTGGCCTTCATGCCGGCGTCGGCCAAGGTCATCTACCAGCCGTTGGGCGTGGTCGGCATCATCGTGCCGTGGAACTACCCGCTGTTTCTCGCCATCGGCCCGCTGACCGGCGCACTGGCCGCCGGCAACCGGGTGATGATCAAGATGAGCGAGTCCACCCCGGCCACCTCGCAACTGGTCAAGGATCTGCTGGCGCGCATCTTCCCCGAGGATCTGGTCAGCGTGGTGCTCGGCGAGGCGGAAGTCGGCATGGCTTTCTCCAAGCTGCCACTCGACCACCTGCTGTTCACCGGTGCCACCAACATCGGCAAACACGTCATGCGCGCCGCCGCCGAGAACCTGACCCCGGTAACCCTGGAGCTGGGAGGCAAGTCACCGGCCATCATTAGCGCCGACGTGCCGCTGGCGGACGCTGCCGAGCGCATCGCCTTCGGCAAGACGCTCAATGCCGGGCAAACCTGCGTGGCGCCGGACTACGTGCTGGTGCCGCGCAACCGCGTCGAGGGCTTTGTCAGCGCCTATCGCGAAGCGGTGCAGCGCTTCTACCCGACGCTTGCGGACAACCCGGACTACACCGCGATCATCAACGAACGCCAACTGGCACGCCTCAATGGCTACCTGCAGGACGCCCAGGCCAAGGGCGCGCGCGTCGTCGCGCTGCATCCCGAAGCCCAGGGCCGACGTCTGCCGCAAAGCCTGGTGCTGGACGTCAATGACGATATGACGCTGATGCAGGAAGAAATTTTCGGCCCGCTGCTGCCGGTGGTGCCCTACGAGCGCCTGGAAGACGCCTTCGCCTACATCAACGCACGACCACGCCCACTGGCGCTGTATTACTTCGGCTATGACAAGCGCGAGCAACAGCGCGTACTGCACGAGACCCACTCCGGCGGCGTATGCCTGAACGACACCCTGCTGCACGTGGCCCAGGACGACATGCCGTTCGGCGGCGTTGGCCCTTCCGGCATGGGCCATTACCACGGTCACGAAGGCTTCCTGACCTTCAGCAAGGCCAAGGGCGTGTTCATCAAACAGCGTTTCAACGTCGCGCGGCTGATCTACCCGCCCTATGGCAAGGCGCTGCAGAAGTTGGTCTACAGGTTATTCGTCCGCTGACCCGCGCGGGCCTGGCCCGCTCTACGCCTGGTGATAACAACAATGAACGACACCACCCTCGACACCCAACACCTGTCGCGCCGCCACCTGCTCAAGGTCGGCCTACTGGGCACCGCACTGCTCAGCACAGCCGGGCTGACCGCCACCCTCAGCGGCTATGCAGAGGCTGCACCAGCCCAGGGCTATCTGCTGCTACGCCGCAATGATCTGCCATTTCTGCGCGCGCTGATCCCGGTCATCCTGGCCGACGCCGTCAGCGCCGAGCAGATGGTGCAGGCGCTCGACGCAACCCTACACAGCCTCGACAGCAGCCTGGCGCACCTGTCGCCGGAAATTGCGCAACGCATCATGCAACTGTTCGATCTGCTGGCCATGCCCATCAGTCGCGGCCCGCTGACCGGTGTGTGGGGCGACTGGAGCAACGCCAGTGCCGCAGAGGTCGGCAACTTTTTGCACCGCTGGCAAGACAGCCGCCTGGATATGCTGCGCATGGGCCACGCCGCGCTGCTGAAGCTGGTGCTGATGGCCTGGTATGCGCGCCCCGAAGCCTGGGCCCTGTGCGGCTACCCCGGCCCGCCAGCCGTATAGCGACTCGCTTCAGCCCACCAACAGCGGCTGACCTTGGTGGGCTGAAGCCGCCCCTACAACCGAATCTCACACGGGATATGGGCTGTTTGTGTAGGAGCGGATTCATCCGCGATCAGGGCGAGCGCCAAGCTCGTGACTACAGACGGCCCGACGACAAGAGACGACAAGAAGAGAAGGTGAAATGCCTGTACCCGATCTGTTCAAACAAGGCCTGGCCAGGGGGTGGAAAACCCATGACGGCTCACGCCTGGAAAACGACCTGACCCTGGAAGCCGACGTCGCCATCGTCGGAAGCGGCGCAGGCGGCGGTACCACGGCAGAGATTCTCAGCGCCGCCGGTTACAAAGTGCTGCTGATCGAGGAAGGCCCGCTCAAGACCAGCGACGACTTCAAGATGCAGGAAAGCGCAGCCTACTCGGCGCTCTATCAGGAAGGTGGTGGCCGGGTGAGCAAGGATGGCGCCATCGCCATTCTGCAAGGCCGCGCCGTTGGCGGCACCACCCTGGTCAACTGGACCAGCAGCTTCCGCACGCCGCCACAGACGCTGGCGCACTGGGCCGACGCACATAACGTGCACGGCCACGACGCCGAATCGATGGCGCCCTGGTTCGAGAAAATGGAGCAACGCCTGGGCGTGGCCCCCTGGATGGTGCCGGCCAATGCCAACAACGAGGTGATCGCCAAAGGCTGCGACAAGCTCGGCTATCACTGGGCGGTGATCCCTCGCAACGTGCGTGGCTGCTGGAATCTCGGCTACTGCGGCATGGGCTGCCCGACCAACGCCAAGCAATCGATGCTGGTCACCACCATCCCCAGCACCCTGGACGCAGGTGGCGAGTTGCTCTACCTGGCCCGCGCCGACAAATTGCTGATCGAAGGCGACCAGGTCATCGGCCTCGACTGCCTGGGCATGGACGCGCGCAGCGTGGCCCCCAACGGCAAGCGTATTCGCGTCAAGGCCCGGCATTACGTGCTGGCCGGTGGCGGCATCAATACCCCCGGCATCCTGCTGCGTTCCAGCGCCCCCGACCCGCACAAGCGCGTCGGCCGCCGCACTTACCTGCATCTGGTGAACTTCTGCGCCGCGCAGTTCGAGCAAGCCATCAACCCCTTCTACGGCGCTCCACAATCGCTGTATTGCGACCACTTTCAGTGGGATGACGGCGTGACCGGACGGCTCTCCTACAAACTGGAAGTACCGCCGCTGCACCCTGGCCTGAGCGCCACCCTGCTCGGTGATTTCGGCCAGGCAAATGCCCAGCGCATGGCGCAATTGCCGCATACCCACATGATGCTCGCCCTGCTGCGCGACGGTTTTCACCCTGACAGCGCCGAGGGCCGCGTGGAACTGCGCAGTGACGGCAGCCCGGTACTCGACTACCCCATGACCGACTACACCTGGGATGGCGTGCGCCGGGCGTTTCTGAGCATGGCCGAAGTGCAGTTCGCCGCTGGCGCCAAGGCAGTGATGCCGATTCACAGCGACGCCCGCTTCGTCAGCACCTGGCGCGCAGCACAGGCCATGATCGACAACCTCGACCTGGCGCTACACCGCACACGCCTGGGTAGCGCACACGTCATGGGTGGCTGCGCCATGGGTGAAGATCCACGGCAGGCCGTGGTCGACAGCCTCGGTCGCCACCACCAGCTCGGCAACCTATCGATCCACGACGGTTCACTATTTCCCACCAGCATCGGCGCCAACCCGCAGTTGTCGATCTATGCGCTGACAGCGAAACTCGCCACGCACCTGATCGAACGACTGAGAAGCCCGAGTTAGAGCCGTAAACACGAATCTTAAAGATACAGCCCATCCCCACAGCTTGGCCGCCGGGGTGGGCTGCGCTACCATCCGACTCCTTTTCGACCCGCCAGGATGTCCCGATGAATCGAGTGTTATACCCCGGCACCTTCGACCCCATCACCAAAGGCCATGGTGATCTGGTCGAGCGCGCTGCACGTTTGTTCGATCACGTGATCATCGCCGTCGCCGCCAGCCCCAAGAAAAACCCGCTGTTCCCGCTGGAACAACGCGTCGAGCTAGCCCGTGAGGTCACCAAGCACCTGCCCAACGTCGAAGTGGTGGGTTTCTCCACGCTGCTGGCGCATTTCGCCAAGGAACAGGGCGCCAATGTCTTTCTACGTGGCCTGCGCGCGGTGTCGGACTTCGAGTACGAATTTCAACTGGCCAACATGAACCGCCAGTTGGCACCCGATGTGGAAAGCCTGTTCCTTACTCCGTCGGAAAAATACTCCTTCATCTCCTCCACCCTGGTGCGCGAGATCGCAGCGCTGGGCGGCGATATCAGCAAATTCGTCCACCCAGCCGTAGCCGACGCTCTCACCACGCGGTTTCGCAAGGCCTGAATGACGCCGTGGGAGGCGCTTTAGCGGCGACTGTCGTGGCTCCGCCTACATGGAGCCTGCGCCCAAAGTGCCCCACACACCTACAGGCGAGCCCTGCCCGACAAGCACGGGCGCATGACACACAGCGCAGCAATCCGGCACAATTGCCCCCATTGTTGCCTGCCAGTGTCCCGGCCCCGCCTGGACAGGAGTTGCTTTCATGTCCCTGATCATCACCGACGACTGCATCAACTGCGACGTCTGCGAACCCGAGTGCCCGAACGGCGCCATCTCGCAAGGCGAGGAGATCTACGTCATCGACCCCAACCTGTGCACCGAATGCGTTGGCCACTACGACGAGCCGCAGTGCCAGCAAGTGTGCCCGGTTGACTGCATCCCGCTCGACGCGAACAACGTCGAAAGCCGCGACGAGCTGATGCACAAATACCGCATCATCACCGGCAAGGCCTGACCCGGCACAGCACGATACAGGCAGCGGCTGCGCCCAAGGGCGCAGCAAGGCTGCTAAGCTGGACGCCCCTTCATCGCCTCCGGTAGATCGCATGCTGCGCAAACTCCTGCTATCGACCCTGCTGCTCGGCGCCAGCCTGCTGGCCCAGGCCGCGCCCAATCAAGCCGCCGTCGCCACCGCCCATCCCGCAGCGACCGCTGCTGCTGAAAAGATCCTCGCCGCCGGTGGCAACGCCTTCGATGCCGCCGTCGCCGCCAGCGCAGCCCTGGCGGTGGTCGAGCCCTATGGCTCAGGCCTCGGTGGCGGCGGTTTCTTCCTGCTACGCACGACGGGCGACACGCCTCGCTATGACTTTATCGACGCCCGCGAACGCGCCCCGCTGCAAGCCAAACCAGATATGTACGCCCGCGACGGCCAGGTGCAACGTGAGCTGTCGCTCAATGGCGCCCTCGCTGCCGCCATCCCCGGCTTACCGGCAGCCCTGGTGGAACTGGCTGAACACCACGGCCGCCTGCCACTGAAAACCAGCCTGGCGCCTGCCATTGCCTTGGCCCGCGAAGGTTTCGCCATCGACCGCGTGTACCGCGAGCGCGCCACCTGGCGCCTGGCCGCGCTGCGCGATGATCCGGAAAGTGCGCGCCTGTTCCTCAACCAGGGAGAAGTCCCCGCCGAAGGTTATCTGTTGCGCCAGCCGGAACTGGCCACCACCCTGCAGGCGCTGGCTGACCATGGGCGCGCCGGCTTTTACTACGGCGCCCAGGCCGAACGCCTGGTCGACGGCGTGCGCCGCGCCGGCGGGATCTGGACGATGGACGATCTGCGCGGCTATCACGTGGTCAGCCGTGCGCCTCTGCGCTTCACCCTGGAAGATGGTCACGAATTGATCAGTGCCCCGCCGCCATCGGCCGGTGGCGTAGCCCTGGCGCAAAGCCTGGGCATCCTCGAACAACTGCCCTGGCGAGATGCCGAGCCTGTGCAACGCGTGCATTACGTGGTCGAAGCCTTGCGCCGCGCCTACCGTGACCGCGCACTGTTGGGCGATCCCGATTTCATCAAGAACCCGCTGCAGGACATGCTCTCGCCCGGCCACCTGGCCGTGCTGGCAGGCAGCATCGACCCGCAGCAAGCCACACCCAGCTCCAGCCTGCCACCGGCCGGCACCTGGCACGAAGGCGATCACACCACCCACTTCGCCGTGCTCGACAGCGAAGGCAACGCGGTGGCCGCCACCCTGTCGGTCAACCTGCCGTTCGGCGCCGCCTTCACCGTGCCCGGCACCGGCGTGCTGCTCAACGACGAGATGGACGACTTCGCAGCGGACGTCAACGGTGCCAACGCCTACGGTCTGGCAGGCAGCCAGGCCAATGTCATCGCCGGCGGCAAACGCCCACTGTCGTCGATGAGCCCGAGCTTTCTCGAAAGCACCGACGAGTTCGCCGCCTTCGGCACGCCTGGGGGCAGTCGCATTCCGAGCATGGTGCTGCTGTCGATGCTGCAATACCTCGACGGCCAGCCCGTCGAAAGCTGGCCAGCCGTGGCGCGCTACCATCACCAGTTCCTGCCCGACATGATCGAGCATGAGCCGGATACCTTCAGCCCTGAGCAGATTGCCGAGCTGCAAAAGCGTGGTTATCAGCTCAAGCGCCTGGATAGGCAGTACGGCAATCAGCAGGTGCTGCTGTGGGACAAGGCCAGCGGCGAGGTGCAGGCCGCCAGCGATCCGCGCGGCATCGGCACGGCAACGCCGTAACCCCGATGCAATCCGGGGAAATGCCCAGCCCCAAAGTCCCGGATTGCACCCTGCCTACGAGGGCCTGATCAGTCTCTCGTCTTCATCTCCAAAGCGGCGCAACTCGCGGAACAGCGCCTGCTCATCACCCAGCATCAGCACATTGCGCAGGCTCTGAAAGATGCGGCTGACATAGCCCACATCGTTCATCAGCGAGCTGGTCTGCAAACCATCCAGGCGGCCATTGCGCACCTCGGCGAACAGACGCTGGCGGAACTTCGCATCGAAGTTCGCCGCCTGCTCATCGAGCCAGGCCAGGCGCGAACGCCAGGTCTGCTCCGGTAGATCGGCACGGGCCAGGTCACGCAGCTCATGGAGCATCGACAGCAGATGGCGGCGCAATTCGACATAGGCGCTGCGCGCGGCTGAATCGGGTTCATCGAGGTAATGGCCAAGATTCTTCTGCAGGTGCTTGGCGTCCTTCACCGCATCCACCAGTTGCAGCGCCGCCAGTTGGCAACTGACCCAAAACTGCTGGTGCGCTTCATCCATCGGCAGCTCCATGCGCCCCATGAAGCTCAGCAGATCGCCATAAACACCCTTGATATGAAACTGGTACAGGTGCTCCGCATCGAAGCCGCCCTGCGCGGGTTTGTCGTGCAGCAGGCGATCATCCGCCCGCGCACGCGCCAACTGATCCACCGGCAGGTAGAGGGCATGGCAGATCACCTCCAGGCTCAGGCGGCCAAGGTGCCCCAGCTCCTGCACCACCGCGACGGAGGCCGACTCCACCGAATCCAACGCGCGATCATTGAGGTAGCGCGCACGGGTACGCTTCGGCTCACTGGCTAGCACCGGCGCAAGCTCGGTAATCAGCACCTGCGGCTCGACCCGCTCCGGTAGCCATTGAATCAGCTTCTGCGCCAATTGCCGTTGCAACGGCCAGAACAGCATTACCCCCATGGCATTGAACAAGGTATGGAACATAGCCAACTGCATCAGGCTGTTATCCCCCAGCCCAAATGGTGCGGCCAGAGCATGCACCAGCCAGGTCATGGGTTCGAGCAGAACGAACGCCAAGACCCCGGTTACCAGGTTGAAGACCACATGCGCCAGCGCCAGGCGCTGGCCGCTGCGGTTACCGCCCAAGGAGCCAACGAACGCCGTGGTGACACTACTGCCGACGTTCGAGCCGATGGCAATGGCCAGGCTCTGAGCAAGCTCCAACTGCCCGGCGGCCAGCGCCGCCAGGGTCAGCATCAGAGTGGCATGGCTGGACTGCAGCACCACAGTGATGGCCATGCCAATACCGATGAACAGCAACGCGCCGAGGATGCCGTCGGCATGCAGTTGGGTCATGTCCAAACCGTCGCCGAAGCTGGCGAAACCTTCCTTGATCTGATCGATACCAAGAAAGATGAAGGCGATACCCAGCACGATCCGCCCGGCCGCCTTGCTCCGTGAGCCGAAAAAACCAGCCAGCACACCGAACACCAACAGCGGCAGCGCCAACGGGCTGAGGCTGAGGTTCTGCCCGGCCATGGCCAGCAACCAGATGCCACTGGTGGCGCCGAGATTGGCACCGAAGAGGATGGCGATACCGCCCGCCAACTGGATCAAACCCGCACTGATAAAGGCGATGGTCAGCAAGGACACCAGCGTACTGGACTGCAGCAACAAGGTACCGCCAACGCCGAACAGCAAGCTCTTGAACGCAGTGGCGGTGCTGCGTCCGAGAATCTGCTCAAGCTTGCTGCCGGCCAACTGCCGCAGCCCCTCTTCGAGGCACTGCATGCCGAACAGGAATATCGCTAGACCGGCGCAGAGCTGCAACCATCCGCGACTGAACCAGAAAGAGGCAATCAGCCCCACCACAACCAGGGCCAGCATGACACCGCGCAGGTATTTCATGATCACCGTTTCATCCTTTTAGCGGTGTACAGAGAGGGCGTTTGATCTCCCAGCAACGGCCCTCAAACGCAAACGGCCCCTCGCCTATGAAGGCGAGAGGCCGCATGATCGATCCGTGTGAATCAGTCTTGCTTGTAGCCGCTGCTGGTGCAACCCAGGCAGCGTACGAAGGCTTCACGCCCAGGCTCGACCACCATGGCTTGAGCGGCCTCACCGACATTACCGCCCAGTGCGGTGAACGGCAGGCTGACGATAAAACCGACGGTGCCAATGGCGGTGGCGGTAATCAGTAATGGCCGGGCAAATACCAAATCACCGAGCATGGCATAACCCTTGGGCGCCTCGACGGTGTAGAGCGGATCGCCACTGGCATTCTGCTGCACCACTTCCGCCTGGATCGGCAGTGCCAGCAAGCCAGAGGTCAAAGCCAGGACAGCAGCGGTTGAGCGGAACGCTTTCATGAATCGATCCTTAGGTTAGTCGCAACGGTGCCAGTAACTATAACAGCGCCTTGGCAATTGTCAGCGTGATCGCCGTCAATCGCCGTGAAAAGCGCACTCCGGTTTTTTCGCCTCGAACGGACGGAAAAAAGCCAACATGGCGGCCAGATCGGCCTGCTCATCACCGGTGGGATAAAAGGTTGGGCCAATCACCACACGACGATTGCGATAATCCACGGCGCCCATCACGATCGGCACGCCCGCGCCACGTGCGATGTGGTAGAAGCCCATCTTCCAGCGCTCCACCTTCTTGCGCGTACCTTCGGGCGAGAGCACCAAAATGAACTCCCGGTTCTCGCGAAACGCCTGAACGGCCTGTTCCACGGTGTTGCGCTGGCGATCACGGCGAATGGCAATGCCGCCCCAGGCCCGCATCAGACCACCGAATGGCCAGCGGAAGATACTGTGCTTGCCGAACCAGCGCGCATTCAGACGCAGCACGAACTTCAGCGCAATGAAAATCACGAAGTCCCAGTTGGAGGTGTGGTGAGCGCCGATGGCGACGAACTTATCGAGTTTGGGAAACTCACCCTCGATCCGCCAGCCCATGAGTTTCAACACGCTACGCCCCAGCCATTCGGCCAGCGGGTTAGGCGGCAAGTAATTACCGGACATTTAATACCTTCGGTTTCTTGTTTTATGCCGTAAGGCGGGTGCAACCCGCCATTGGCCTTTGGCGGGTTGCACCCGCCCTACGGTTCGCCCGCCAACAGTTTTTCAGCGCTGACATTTGGGGCAGTAAACACTTGCCCGCTGGCCCAGCTTGACCTCGCGCAACGTGCTGCCACAGACCTTGCAGAACTCACCGCCACGCCCGTAAGCGAACAGCTCCTGTTGGAAGTAGCCGGGCTGACCATCGCCGCCGACGAAGTCTCGCAGCGTGGTACCACCACGCTCGATGGCATGGGCCAGGATGCGCTTGATCTCCTCCGCCAGGCGCAGGTAACGCGCCCGCGAAATCGAGCCTGCCTCACGACGCGGATCGATCCCCGCCGCGAACAGCGCCTCGGTGGCGTAGATATTGCCCACCCCGACCACCACGGCGTTATCCATGATGAAGGGCTTAACCGCCATACTGCGCGCGCGCGATAGCTGGAACAGTCGCTCACCGTCGAACGATCCGCCCAACGGTTCAGGGCCAAGTTTGCTGAGTAGCTCATGGCGCAGCGGATCGTCACTCCACAGCAGCGCGCCAAACCGGCGTGGGTCGGTGTAGCGCAGTGCCAGACCGGACTCCAGCTCGATGTCCACATGCTCGTGCTTGGCCGCCGCCAGGCCACACTCGACCAGGCGCAAACTGCCGGACATGCCCAGGTGGCTGATCAGGCTGCCCACCTCGGCCTTGATCAGCAGGTACTTGGCACGGCGTTCCACGCGCTCGATACGCTGCCCGGACAGGCGCACATCCAGATCTTCAGGGATCGGCCAGCGCAAACGGCGTTCGCGCACGATCACGCGGCTCACGCGCTGCCCTTCAAGATAGGGCGCGATACCGCGACGAGTGGTTTCGACTTCGGGTAATTCAGGCATGCGGGCAGGACTGTGAAACGACGGTGCGCAACCTTAGCAGGATTGCCGGTGAGCGATAAGCCGGGCTGCGGCGGTTACATGACCGCCAGATCGCGAATGCTCTCACGCAGGTTCTCGAAGTCATACTCTGACAGCCCCACGTACTCCAGAATCAGCGACGAGATATACGGCCATTTCATATCAGTGCTTTGCCCGCCAATGACGCGGTAGGTCTCGCAGATGTATTCGGCCATTTTGAGAATGGCCAGCAGCGTCTTGAGCCGGGCATCACGCCCGGACTCATCCCTGAAGATGGTCAGGGCGTTGTGATGATTCGCGATCACCTCGCAAATGTGCTCCGGCAAGCGCCAGGAGCGCGCCGTGAAATAGCCCACCACGGCATGGTTGGTATTGAGAATCTGGTTCTCGGTATCGACCACGCGGCACTCATCACTGGCACGGGCATACGCCTCTTCGAGCACCTGCATGTAATCCGGGAAGCGCTTGAGCATCAGGGGCACGCCGCAGTCATGAAACAGCCCCAGGCTGTAAGCTTCATCGGGCGAGTCATAGCCCAGCCGCTTGGCCAGCGTCAGACAGGTCATGGCCACATCCTGAGCACTGTCCCAGAAACGGTTCAGGGTAATGATCGCCTCATCGCTCAACTCACCCTTGATCGACTGTGCGTTGATCAGGTTGATCACCGTATTGCAGCCCAACAGGTTCACCGCCTGCTGGATGGAAACGATGCGATTGGCCAGGCCGAAGTGCGGCGAGTTGACGATTTTCAGCAACGCGCCGGACAGCCCTGGGTCCTGACTGATCAGCTTGGCGATAGCCTTCAAATCAGGATCAGGCATGTACTGCTCCATCTGCAGATCGACCATGATCTGAGGCTGCGGCGGTACGCTGATGCCCTGCAGAATCTGCTGAATCTGCTCGGACGTGAGTTCGTAGGTCATGGAAAAAGATCGGGCGCAATGAAGTGAGATTTATCGCACAGTTTAGACAATGCTGACGCTCTATCGCATGTAACTTTTTACCCCAACGACGGCTGACACGAGCGGCTATAATCCCGCTCTTTTTACCCGCCGGAGCACCACGCCATGTCTTCCCTGCCCAGCCTGCGCCTGAAAGCCAACGCCGACCGACGCCTGCGCGCCGGTCACCTGTGGGTCTACAGCAACGAGATCGATGTTACCGCTACGCCTTTGCACGGTTTTGCCGTCGGCGATCAAGCCATCCTCGAAGCCGCTGGCGGCAAGCCGCTGGGCATCGTCGCCATGAGCCCGAACAACCTGATCTGCGCCCGCCTGCTGTCGCGCGATCTCAAGCATGAGCTGGACAAGTCGCTGCTGGTGCACCGCCTCAACGTCTGCCTGTCGCTGCGCGAGCGTCTGTTCACTCAGCCCTGCTATCGCCTGGTGTATGGCGACTCCGACCTGCTGCCAGGTCTGGTGGTCGACCGTTTCTTCGACATCCTCGTGGTGCAACTGGCCTCGGCCACCATGGAGCGGCACAAGGATGATGTACTGGCCGCGCTGATCCAGGTGCTCAAGCCCAGCGGCATCCTGCTCAAGAACGACTCCAGCGCCCGCGATGCCGAAGGCCTGGAACGCTACGTGGAAACCGCCTACGGCCAGGTGCCGGAGTGGGTCGCCCTGGAAGAGAACGGCGTGAAGTTCGAGGCGCCGGTGATCGAAGGGCAGAAAACCGGCTGGTTCTATGACCACCGCATGAACCGGGCGCGCCTGGCGCCCTATGTACAGGGCAAGCGTGTGCTCGACCTGTTCAGCTACATCGGCGGCTGGGGCGTGCAGGCGGCGGCCTTCGGCGCCAGCGAGGTGTTCTGCGTCGATGCCTCGGCCTTCGCCCTCGACGGCGTCGAGCGCAACGCCGCGCTCAACGGCCTGGCCGAGAAGGTCACCTGCGTCGAGGGCGACGCCTTTGCCGCCCTGCGTGAACTCAAGGCGGCCGAGGAGCGCTTCGACGTGGTCATCGCCGACCCACCCGCTTTCATCAAACGCAAGAAGGACATCAAGAACGGTGAAGCGGCCTACCGTCGCCTCAACGAGATGGCCATGCGTATGCTCAACAAAGACGGCATCCTGGTCAGCGCCAGTTGCTCGATGCACCTGGCCGAGGACAGCCTGCACCAGATTCTGCTGCAAAGCGCCCGTCACCTGGACCGCAACATCCAGCTACTGGAGCGCGGGGCACAAGGCCCGGATCACCCGGAACACATGGCCATCCCGGAAACACGCTACATCAAAAGCCTGACCGTTCGTCTGTTACCGAACAGTTAACCCAGAGGCACCCTGTCGAGCACGCTCGACAGGTGCCGTAACGCGCCAACAGCGAGCTACAAGCGCTACAGGCGTCCGAGACAAGCGCCAACCCGTCGCAAACACCCTTGCACATACGCTCACTTACCCGCGCAAAACCGCCTCCCCCCCTGTAGACACAGGGGGTATGGACGATATGCTAAGTCCTCCTCTCAACCGAGCCAGCATCATGACCACAGCCGCCCGAAGGGGGATTGGGTGCCTGATCGTCAAGGTACTCGCTCCCCCCGCCAATGCAGCGCACACGACAGCCACTCGACAGCGTTGCGGCAATAACGACGACTCGCCGCGACGCATTTGACGCTACGTCAGTACCTAGCGTCGAAACCGCTGAGCGAAATCTTGCAGGCCTCTGCTCTAAGAGACCGGCCACGATCAAGAGTCATCTGCTGCCCAGCACAAGTCGAGATGCCGCGTTTAGCACCTGCTGTGAATAGCCCTGGGAGAGCTTTACACCCTTTACGCCTTGCAGCGGCCAGTCCACAAGATCAGCCGCCCCAAAAAAGAGAAGAGCCAACATGAATACTGCAACGACGCTCTCAACCACACTTGCACCCTCTCACCACCAACATCACGAGGATGAAGCCTGTCCTAATTGCCAACCCCATATTGCTAGAGCTCGTGCACTTGCACGCCTTAAAGAACGCAAGCGCATCGCCCGCGAACTGCACGACGAGCTAGGCCAACAACTGACGGCTCTGTTACAGGGGCTAGGCGTGCTGCGCATTCACCTGGATCGCGAACGCCCAGCACTACTCAAGCAGCTCGAACGCCTCTGCTCCATCACACGGGGTGCAATCGATAGCGTTCGCGACATACCCAACGGGGCGCCCCCTCGGCACGCACAGGACTTGCACAACGCACTCGAAGCACTCGTCGAAGACTTTCGCCAACTAGCGGCCATCGACTGCCGTTACCATGCTCCCCCGCAGGGTATCGATCTGGATAAGGAGCGCGCAGCCCACCTGTATCGCATCGTGCAGGAGTCGCTGACCAACACCCTGCGCCACGCCAATGCCAGCCGCGCACAAGTCACCCTGGCCCAGCGCGAGAACGATTACATCCTGGAGATATTCGACGACGGTCAGGGTTTCGCCTTGAACGACATCCTGCCCGACTCCAATGGCCTCTCAGGCATGCGTGAGCGCGGACGCCAACTCGGCGGCCCGGTCATCGTGTTCAGCCACCCAGGACAGGGCACCATTATCCAAGCCATCTTTCCCATCAGAGTAAATGCCAAGGAAAGCACATGATCAATCTGATGCTCGTCGACGACCACACCATCATGCGTGAAGGGTTGAAGCACATTTTCGAACTCGACAAGGACATCGTCATCAAGGGCGAGGCCGCCAGCGGCTCACAGGCGTTGGAATGCCTGCGCTCATTGCAAGTGGACATGCTGCTGCTGGATATCAACATGCCCGGCCTCAGTGGCGAAGCGCTGGTAGAACGCATCGTGCACCAGCATCCGTGCTTGCCCATCCTGATATTGAGCATGCACAACGACGCCCAAGTGGCCATGCGTGTGCTGCGCTCAGGCGCAGCAGGTTATCTGACCAAGACCCAGTCCCCCGAAACCTTGATCGCGGCGGTGAAAAAGGTCGGCGCCGGTGGGCGCTACATCGATCCAGACCTGCTCGAACAGATTGCCCTGAGCAGCCTCAAACGACAGAGCAACCGCGGCCTCGACAGCCTGACCAACCGGGAGTTCCAGATCATGCGCCTGCTGGCGGACGGGCTGAGCGTCAATCAGATCGCTGAGCAATTGATGATCAGCAATAAAACCGTCAGCACGCATAAGATTAATCTGATGGAAAAAATGGCCTTTTCCAATAATGCCGAACTGATCAAGTACGCCGCAGGCATCCAAGAGCCTTATACGCACTAAGGATATTCTGAGCGATTCAAAGGCGCTTTACGCATGCTAAATCCAGCTTAGCCCGATGCCCCAGGCGTGATGGCTAATGCATGCTGCGAGCGGTCGATGGAACACGCATTGAGTCCTTTAGGGGGCCTCTCGCCGACCCCGTTCCGCGGCCATTAGAGCCCATCTGTCGCGGAGCCCAAACGTGCGCGATCACGCCTCTACAACTGCCCCTTTGCTGATACTGCTCTGCGGCCTGACCTCGACCCTTACCGTCGGGCTAGGCTGGTTCGCTCTGACGCCTGCGTTGCTCGCCCTGCTGCTCGCAGGCGCAGCGTTCATGCTGCTCAGCAAACGCACCGCCGCACCCGCACAGGCCGTGCTCGACGAACACGTCGGCAGTGCAGCGCAACCAGCCCATGATCTGGAAGCACTGTGCGAGAAAACCCTGCCCGTCTGGACACAGCAGATCGAAGCAGCACGCACGCACAGTGAAGAAGCCATCAGCTTACTCAGCGAACGCTTCGCCAATCTCGCTGTGCGTATCCAGCAAAGCCTTGGCAATGGCCCCGAGCGCGAGGCCGGCAACCGCCTGGTCGCCCTGCTTTCCACCAGCCAGCACGAACTCGACATGATCATCATGGCCCTGCGTGAAGCGCTGGCCAGCAAAGAGTCACTGCTCAAGGAAGTGATGCAGCTCTCAAGCTTCACCGACCAGCTTCAGGCCATGGCGCAAGAAGTTGCAGATATCGCCAAGCAAACCAATCTGCTGGCGCTCAATGCTGCCATCGAGGCCGCCCGAGCGGGCGAAAGCGGCCGTGGCTTCGCCGTGGTCGCCGATGAGGTGCGCAAGCTCTCGTCGCTATCGGGCGAGACCGGCCAACGCATCGGCGAAACCGTGAATATCGTCAACAGCGCCATTCACAAGACGCTGAGCATTTCCCAGGAATACGCCAATACCGACGCGCAGACCCTGAACAACGCCAGCGAAGTCATCAACGGCGTGATTACCCGCTTCCATCACAGCGCCAGCGGCATCGTCAGCCATAACGAAGCTATGCGCAGCCAGAGCGAGAGCGTCGCTCAGGACATCGCCGAGGTGCTGGTCGCCCTGCAGTTTCAGGATCGCATCAGCCAGATGCTCGGCCATGTGCGCGGTGACCTGGACAAACTGCACCTGCACATAGACGAACGCCAACGCCAGCGCGCCGCGGGCGAGGCACCAGCAGAGCTGGACAGCGAACACTGGCTACGAGAGCTGGCGCAGACCTACACCATGCCCGAGCAGTACGACATTCACCGAGGCGACGCGCCCGGCAAACGCAACGATTCTGAAATCACTTTCTTCTGAGGTTACCCATGGGCAAGACCGTACTCATCGTCGACGACTCGGCATCCATTCGCCAGGTGGTGAGCATCACGCTCAAAGGTGCCGGCTACGACGTAATCGAGGGATGCGACGGCAAGGATGCCCTGAAAAAACTCGATGGCCGCAAGGTGCACCTGATCATCAGCGACGTGAACATGCCCAACATGGACGGCATCACCTTCGTCAAAAACGTCAAGCAATTGCCGGCCTACAAGTTCACCCCAGTGATCATGCTCACCACCGAGGCAGGCGAAGCGAAGAAGGAAGAAGGCCGCGCTGCAGGCGCTAAGGCCTGGGTGGTCAAGCCCTTCCAGCCGGCCCAGATGCTCACGGCAGTCTCCAAGCTGATCCTGCCATGAGCCAAGCGCCTGGCGAGAACCTCTATCGCATCCTGCCACTGGAAGGCGGCCTGACCATTTACAGCGTCAGCGAGAACATGAGCCTGCTGATGCGCGCGCTGGCCCCCAGTGCAGAAGTGGAACTCGACCTCTCGGCGCTCGACGAAATCGACTGCGCCGGCCTGCAACTGCTGGTGCTGACCAAGCAGGAAGCCGAACGCCAGGGCTGCCAGCTGCGACTGAGTCATCACAGTCCGGCCGTCATAGATGCCTTCGAACTCTCTGGCCTGGCGTCCTTCTTCGGCGACCCCATCCTGATCAAACCCAGCGGCGAGTGACACGGCATGGATATGGACGAAGTACTCAAGATATTCATCGCCGAGAGCCGGGAACTGCTCGAACAGATGGAGGAAGCCCTGCTGGTGCTGGAAAGCGCCCCGGATGACGCTGATACCATCAATGCGATCTTTCGTGCGGCCCACACCATCAAGGGCTCGGCCGGCCTCTTCGGCCTCGACTTGATCGTCGGCTTCACCCATATTGCCGAAAGCGTGCTGGATCGGATTCGCAATGCCGAACTGCGCTTCGACGGCACCCTGACCGCTCTGTTTCTGCAGGTGGGCGACCACCTGGGCCTCCTGATCGACCTGCTCGATGAAGGCCAGACACTCGACCAGCTCGACCCTGCCCTGCTCGAACAGAACCATCAACTGGGCGACCAGCTCAGTCTCTATATGGACGCGCCGCAGAACACGAGCAACCTGCCGTCCAGCAATGGGCTGGTCGAGCGCAGCAGTGGCGGCGGCGTCAGCGCCGACCATTGGCACCTCTCGCTGCGTTTCGGCCCGGACACGCTGCGCAATGGCATGGATCCGCTGTCGCTGCTGCGCTACCTCAACACCTTCGGACGCATCGTCAGCATCGTACCGCTGCTCGACCGCGTACCGCCGGCCGCCGAGATGGATCCGGAAACCTGCTACCTGGGCTTCGAAGTCGCCTTCTCCAGCGAGGCGGACAAGGCCACCATCGAAGGGGCTTTCGAGTTCGTCCGCGAGGACAGCCTGATCCGCATCCTGCCGCCCAACAGCAAATCCGAGGAATACCTGGAGCTGATCCGCACCTTGCCGGAAGAGGACATGCGCCTCGGCGAAATCCTCATGCGCTGCGGCACCCTGACCGCTGCCGAACTGCAGGAGGTGCTGCACACCCAGGTGCAAGGCCAGCAACAGGCTGAAGCGCGCCCCATCGGCCAGGTGCTGATGGAAGAGAGCCTGGTGCAGCCGCCGGTGATCGCCGCCGCCCTGCAGAAGCAGCAACAGGTCAAGGAAAACCGCAGCAACGAAGGCAACCTGATTCGCGTCGATGCCGGCAAGCTCGACCAACTGATCAACCTGGTCGGCGAACTGATCATCGCTGGCGCCGGGGCGCGCATGACCGCTCAGCAATGCGGCCATGCCGAAATGCTGGAATCCACCGAACTGCTCTCACGCCTGGTCGAGGAAGTCCGCGACAGCGCCCTGACCCTGCGCATGGTGCAGATCGGCGCTACCTTCAACCGCTTCCAGCGCGTGGTACGCGACGTCTCCAAGGAGCTGGGCAAGGACATCGCCCTGTCCATCAGCGGCGGCGAGACCGAACTAGACAAGACAGTCGTCGAGCGCATCACCGACCCGCTCACGCACCTGGTGCGCAATGCCATGGATCACGGCATCGAGTCGCAGGCCATGCGCCAGGCGCGGGGCAAGCCAGCACAGGGCAACGTGCGCCTTAACGCCTACCACGATGCCGGCAGCATCGTTCTGGAAGTCGCCGACGATGGCGGCGGTCTCGATCCGCAGCGCATCCTGGCCAAGGCCCGCGAACGCGGCCTGATCAGCGAAGGGCAGACGCTGACCGAGAAGGAAACCTTCAACCTGATCTTCGAGCCGGGCTTCTCCACCGCCGAGCAGGTCAGCAACCTCTCCGGTCGCGGCGTCGGCATGGACGTGGTCAAGCGCAACATCACGGCCCTGCGCGGCAGCATCGACCTGGACAGTACACTCGGCGAAGGCACCTGCGTACGCATTCGCCTGCCGCTGACCCTGGCCATCATTGATGGCTTCCTGGTCGGCGTCGGCCAGGCCGGTTACGTGATTCCGCTGGATCTGGTCGAGGAATGCATCGAGCTAGAGGTCAGTGCCCGCCATGATCGCGGCCACATCTCGCTACGCGGCGAAGTGCTGCCGTTCATCCGCCTGCGCGAGTTGTTCGACGAAGCCGGACAGCCGCCCAGGCGTGAGAACGTCGTCGTGGTCAGCTACGCCGGGCAGCGTGTCGGCCTGGTGGTCGACCATCTGATGGGCGAGTTCCAGACCGTGATCAAGCCGCTGGGCAAGTTGTTCGAAACCTGCCGTGGCGTTGGGGGCTTCACCATTCTGGGCAGCGGCGCCGTGGCGCTGATTCTCGATATCCCCAGTCTGCTCACCGACCTGTCCAGTTCCACGACGAATGCGGCTCCGCTCACCAGCGAAGCCTGAAATCAGCCAATGAGCGCACATCATGAGTCTTCCTGATAATCCGGCGAGTTCGCCGCAGCACCCGGTGGCAATGCTCCCGCCCTCAGGTGCGGTGGTTGACGAGCAAGACGCCTCGCGCCAGTACCTGACCTTCGAACTCAACGCCCGACGCTATGCCCTCGACGGCCTGAGCGTGCGCGAGATCATCGAATACCCGCAGCTTACCCGTGTGCCCATGGCAGCCTCGTGCATCCATGGCGTGATCAACCTGCGCGGCGCCGTGGTGCCGGTGATCGACCTGGGCCTGCGCTTCGGCCAGGGCCCAAGCCGCATCGACAAGCGCAGCTGCATCATCATCGTCGAAGTGGTGGCCGAAGAGGACGCCCAGGTACTGGGCATCATCGTCGACGCCGTCAGCGAAGTGCTGGAGGTCGCCGCCGCGCAGATCCGCCCGGCGCCCGCGTTCGGCAACCCCATCCGCAGCGACTTCATTCACGGCATGGTGCGCCAGGGTGACGACTTCATCGTCCTTCTGACCATCGAAAACACCCTGGCGGTCGCCGAAATTGCGGCTTCCGGCAACAAAGCACGCACCTGAGCAACCGACCAGGTCATATGGAGAAAGTAACCATGTTCAAGAATATGAAAGTGGCGACCAAGCTGGGGCTGGGCTTTGGCATGGTCGTGCTCCTGCTGATAATGGCGACGCTGCTGGGGATCATACGCATGAGTGCGATCAATGATTCCAGCACCTTCATCGTCGAGGATCGCTACGCCAAGGTGCTATTGGCTCAAAGCATCAAGGACGAGACCCTCAATCAAGCTCGTTTCATCCGCGATATCTTGCTGGTTGACGATAGCGCCTCTGACGAGAAGAACCGTGAGTTGATCAGTGCAAGCCGCCAACGCCGTGCGGATGCCACCGAAGAACTCGGGCGCATGATCAATACGCCGGAAGGGCGCGAGCTGTTGGCTAAGGTCAATACGGCACGAGATGCCTTAGGCAAACGCTACGATGAAATTTTCACCATGCTCGATGATCAGCAGCGCGCACAAAGCTATCTGTATGAGCAGTTGATTCCCACCAACAACGAATTGCTCGCAACTGCAGATAGCATACTCAAGTTCCAGGCTGGGCTGATGGATAAGAGTGCAGACGAAGCCACGGCCCTCTACGAAGAGTCTCGTTTGCAGCTGATGATCATCGGCGGCGTGGCAGTCCTTATTTCCGTTCTCCTGGCCTGGCTGATCACCCGCAGCCTGGTACGCCAGCTCGGCGGCGAGCCGGGCTATGCCGCAGAGGTGGTGTCGCGCATCGCCGAAGGCGACCTGCGTGTGCAGATCAATACCCGCCCAGGCGACACCACCAGCATGCTGGCCGCCATCCACGGCATGTCGCAGCGCCTGGCGCAGATCATCTCCGAAGTGCGCAGCAACGCCGACGCGCTGACCAGTGCCTCGGAAGAAATCTCCGCGACCGCGCAGAGCATGAGCCAGGCAGCCTCCGAGCAGGCGGCCTCGGTGGAGGAAACCAGCGCCTCGATGGAGCAGATGTCCGCCTCCATCGCGCAGAACACCGAGAACGCGCGCATCACCGACGGCATGGCGAGCAAAGCCAGCGGCGAAGCCAGCGAGGGTGGCCAGGCGGTCAAGGAAACCGTACGCGCCATGAAAACCATCGCCGACAAGATCGGCATCGTCGATGACATCGCCTACCAGACCAACCTGCTGGCCCTCAACGCTGCCATCGAAGCCGCGCGTGCTGGTGAGCACGGCAAAGGCTTCGCCGTAGTTGCCGCCGAGGTGCGCAAGCTGGCCGAACGCAGCCAGGTCGCCGCCCAGGAAATCGGCGAGGTGGCCAAGTCCAGTGTGCAACTGGCCGAACGCGCCGGCAGCCTGCTCGATGAGATCGTGCCGTCTATCGCCAAGACCTCGGATCTAGTACAGGAGATCGCCGCCGCCTCCGAAGAGCAAAGCTCCGGCGTCGGCCAGATCAGCAGCGCCATGAATCAGCTCAACGAAATCACTCAGCAGAACGCATCGTCTTCCGAAGAGCTGGCCGCCACCGCCGAAGAAATGAGCGGCCAGGCCGAGCAACTGCAACAGTTGATGGACTTTTTCAAACTCGACAGCAGCACCGCTGCGCGCACGGCGCAACGTCCCGCCCAAGCGCAACGCCGCAACAAGCCACCACGGGCTACGCCGCTCGATGACGACGCCTCCACCTTGATGGCCGGCGGCCTGCCAGCAGGCTACGTGCGCTTTCAGGAGTAGTCGATGACTGCCGACACCGACCGTATTGCCGGCCAGTACCTGACCTTCGCCCTGGCCCAGGAGCTGTTCGCCGTCGATATCCATGCCGTACGCGAGATCATCGAGTACGGTCACCTGACCAGCGTGCCGATGATGCCGCCGAGCATCCTCGGCGTGATCAACCTGCGCGGCGCCGTGGTGCCGGTCATCGACCTGGGGCTGCGCTTCGGCGGCCACGCGACGGTCATCGGTTCGCGCACCTGCATCGTCATTCTGGAGATCGCCACGGACGAGGGCATGCGCGTGATCGGCATGGTGGTCGATGCGGTCAGCGAAGTGCTGGAACTGAGCGCCGACCAGATCGAGCCCGCCCCGCGCTTCGGCAATCGTATCCGCGCCGACTTCATTCGCGGCATGGGCAAGGTGAACGAGCGTCTGGTGGTGTTACTCAACGTGGGCCGCGTCCTGTCCGATGACGAGATCAGCCTGCTGGATCAGGCCGCCACCCAGGACCAAGCATGAGCAGCACCTCCATCGCGCTCAGTGATCGCGAGTTCGCCCAGTTTCGCCAATTGCTCTACAACATCACCGGCATCAGCCTGTCCGATGCGAAGAAGCCGCTGGTGGCAGGGCGCCTGGGCAAGCGCTTGTACGCATACGAACTCGATAGCTACAGCGAGTACTTGCGGCATATCAGCCAAAGCCCAGCAGAGCTGCAAACCTGTGTCGACCTGCTGACCACCAACGAAACCTACTTCTTCCGCGAGCCCAAGCATTTCGACTTCCTGCGCGAGCGCCTGAGCCAACCGGGCCTGATCCCCAGTGGTCGCCCTCTGCGCATCTGGAGCGGCGCCTGCTCCAGCGGTGAGGAGCCTTACAGCATCGCGCTGTTATTGGCCGATGTTCTCGGCGATAGGCCCTGGGAAATTCTTGCCTCGGATATCAGCCAACGGGTGCTTGAACGGGCCCGCACCGGCGTCTATCGCTTGGAGGACAGCCAAGACATCCCCCGGCAGATGCGTATAAGCCATTGTTTTCGCGGCGTGGATGGCAACGCAGGCAACATGCTGATATGCCCAACGATTCGTCGGCGTATCCGCTTCGAGCAAATCAACCTGAACAACGCACTGCCGGAAACCGGTCAGTTCGACGTGATCTTCCTGCGTAACGTGATGATCTACTTTAATAGTGAAACCAAGCGTCACGTCGTGAAACGCCTGCTGAGTCGCCTGCGGCCTGGCGGTTACTTTCTGATCAGCCATTCGGAGAGCCTCAACGGCATCGACGACACGCTCAACATCGTCAAGCCGTCGATCTACCGCAAACCCGATGCCTAGACCTGCTGTACCTCACGAGGTTTACCTGCGTCCCGGTGATCTGCACTTCACCGGCGCCAACACGCGCATCCGTACCCTGCTGGGCTCGTGTGTTTCCCTGGTATTCTGGCACCCGCGCCGACGCCTGGGCGGTATGTGCCATTACATGCTGCCCACCCGTGGCCAGCCCACGGCCAAGCTGGACGGGCGTTACGGCGACGAGGCCATGCTCCTGCTGCTCGAAGCGATCCACGCTCACGGCACCCACGCCAGCGAATACCATCTGCGCATCTTCGGCGGCGGCAACATGTTCCCCAGTGTCAACGGCCGCAACAAGCGGCATATCGGTCAGCAGAATATCGACATGGCCTACAAGCTTCTCGCCATGCACGGTTTGAGGAGCCATGGCGAACACGTCGGCGGAACCGGCCATCGGCACCTGATCTTCGACATCAGCAGCGGCCAGCTAGCTCTCAAGTTATCCCCCAACGGATCCAGCAGTGGCGCCCCCACTGGAGTGTTACCTACATGAAACCCATCAAAGTCATGATCGTCGACGACTCCGCAGTCGTGCGTCAGGTGCTGAGCTCGGTACTGGGGGCCGACCCGGCCATCGAAGTGCTGGGCACGGCTGCCGACCCATTGTTCGCCCTGAACAAAATGGAGCGCGAATGGCCCGACGTAATCGTGCTGGATGTGGAGATGCCACGCATGGATGGCATCACCTTTCTCAAGAAGCTCATGGCCGAGCGGCCGACACCCGTGGTGATCTGCTCGACCCTCACCGAAAAAGGCGCCAGCACCACCATGCAGGCACTGGCGGCGGGCGCCGTGAGCATCGTCACCAAGCCGCAGATGAACCTGCGCAAGTTCATCGTCAATGCCAGCGATGACCTGCTCGGTGCCGTCAAGGCTGCCGCCCAGGCCAAACTTCGCCAGATCAAGGACAAACCTGTAGCCGCAGCCAAGCACAGCGCCGATGCGCTGCTGCCACCTGTCAGCCCAACGGCCATGGCCCGCACCACCGAGCGTATCGTTGCCATCGGTACCTCCACCGGCGGCACCCAGGCACTGGAGTACGTGCTCACCGCATTGCCACGCGTGTGCCCCGGTATCGTCATCGTCCAGCACATGCCCGAGCGTTTCACCGCCGCCTTCGCCGAGCGCCTCAATAGCCTGTGCCAGATCGAAGTGCTAGAGGCTCGGCATGGCGACCGGGTCATCCCTGGCCGCGCCCTGATCGCGCCCGGCGGGCGCCATATGCTGCTCAAACGCAGCGGCGCACAGTACATGGTCGAAGTGGTCGACGGCCCCCCCGTAAGCCGCCACAAGCCCTCGGTCGATGTGCTGTTTCGCTCCACCGCACGCGCGGCGGGAACCAACGCCACCGGCATCATCATGACCGGCATGGGAGACGACGGCGCTCGCGGCCTGCGCGAAATGCACGAAGTAGGCGCGGTTACCTTCGGCCAGGACGAAGCCAGTTGCGTGGTTTACGGCATGCCCAAGGAGGCCATGAAACTGGGTGCAGTCAGCCGGGAAATCCCCTTGCAGCAGATACCGGCCCACATCCTTCGCAACGAGCGGCCTTGAGCGCTATCGGATCCCAAACGCGGCCTGACACAACGCATCAACACGCAGCCCAGCGCTCACCTGCTGACGTCAAAATATTGCCCAGACTTGCTCTAGGGCGCACGTTCCACAGCATTTCCTTATTTTTCGGAGGTTATTTAGCGCGCTCGCATTCCCTTATCTAGACTCCTGATTACTGCATTGCCATCAACCAGAGGTCTTTGGACAAGGAGTCGCGAATGCGCCTTCAATCGATACGAGTACAGATGATTCTGCCAATAGCCCTGCTGGCGCTGATTCTGGTGAGTTTGTTGCTGTTGATGCTGCTGATGAGCAAGATTCAGCAAGATGCCATGCGCAAGCAGGCAGAAAACTACTTCGATGCAGTCGCGTTGGTGCTCAATGCAGATCGCGATATCTACCAAGCCGCAATCGCTCAGGAACACCTGATCAGTCGTACAGGCAGCATCAGCGATAACAACAAAGACTTTGCCGATAACGCCCAGCAGGTCAAAGACCGCTTCAATGGTTTTCGCCAATTACTCGCTGACGAGCCCACGGTCATCGCGCCATTCAGCGACTTCGAAGCGCTCTACACACAATGGCTGGAGGCCAGTAATAGCCTCAATGGCAAATTCCAGAGCGCAGACACTGTCATCAGCCCTCAGCACGATGAAAAATTCCAGGCCATGCGCTCACTGCTCGACGCAGCCGGGGAACAACTGCGCCAGCACACCCAACAGCGCAAGAACGACGCACAAAACGACACCGACCTGCAGCAATACGTCGAGGCGCTCTCGGTCATCCTCAACGCTGACCGCGACCTTTATCAGGCTCTCCTGGCCCTACAAAGAATCAGCGGTGGCAATGGCAGCATCGCCGATAACCGCCAGGCTTTCGAAGAAAATACCCGCCAAGCCCTGCAGCGCTTTCATGACTTTCGCAGCTACCTGATCCGCGAACCGGAACTGACCAAGCCGTACGAGGGCTTCGATGCGCTCTTTCAAGAATGGATGCGCAGCAGTCAGGCCCTCATCAGTGCGTCAGAAAACACCAACCGCACGCTGATCCCGCAAGAAAAAGCCAAGGTGGACGAATACTTCAGTGCCGTACGTGAGGTACTGGACAAGGCCGGCGAGGCCATTTCAGATCATGCCCGCAACCAGAAGGAGGCCGTCAAGGAGCGGATCGCCCACTACGAGAAAATCGCCATGTTCACCATCGGCATCGCCTTTCTCATCGCGCTGGCCGTGGGTTACTACATACCGCTGAAGATCACACAGGACGTCCAGCACATCGCCCGCCGCATTCGCGAGATAGCCGATGGCGACGGCGATCTGACCCAACGTATCGACTCCAACTCAGGCAATGAACTGGGTGACCTGGCCAAGGAATTCGACAGTTTCGTCGAACACCTGCGGAAGATCATCGGCGTCATCAAACACCAGTCCAATGCGTTGGGTGACACCACAGGTCAGCTCAATACCGTATCCGAGCAGGCCGGGCGTATCAGCGAGGGACTGGTCAATGCCTCTGACTCCATGGTCAGTGCGGCGACCGAAATGAACGTCTCCAACCAACAGATGGCCGAATTGGCCAAGGTAACCGCACACGAAGCCAGCCATTCGAGCCAGATGACCGATCAAGGCGCCAATGCCGTGACCTTGTCCAACCGAGCCATCGAGCAACTGGTCAGTGATATCGAGCTGGCGCTCAATCGCTCAGCCGACCTCGAAAAAAGCTCAGCCGCCATCACCTCGGTGCTGGAGGTGATTCGCACGATCGCCGAACAAACCAACCTGCTGGCCCTCAATGCCGCCATCGAGGCCGCCCGCGCCGGTGAGCAAGGCCGTGGGTTTGCTGTGGTCGCCGATGAGGTTCGCACCCTGGCAACCCGCACGCAGGACAGCACGCGGGAGATCGAAACCATGATCGAGCGCCTCAAGGTAAGCGTTGCCGAATCGACCACAGCGATCCAGAACAGCCGCCGCAATGCGGACAACACCGTGCAGAACATCAACCAGATGATCAGCATTTTCGACACCCTGCGCAGCTCATTCGGCAAGGTACAGGAAATGGCCAGCCAGACTGCCTTGGCGACCGACGAGCAAGCCAAGGTCTCCCACCACATCAGTGAGAACCTCACCATGCTGCGCGAACAAAGCGACAGCGTGCGTGCCATGTCCGGCCAGGTCAAAAGCCAGTCACAGCAGATATCCACCCTGTATCAGGCGCTCAATAAGCAGGTGGATAGCTTCAAGGTCTGACACCGAGCGCCTGCCGGTTACGCGCCCCGGCAAGCGTGCCGTAAACCCTCCACGCTCACAAGGGCAACCATCAAGGAAGGCTTGAAACGATGCACACGACAGATGCCCTGCTTGAACCCATCTGGCAGTCGGCACCCGTTGGCCTGGGGCTGCTGGATCTGAACGGTTGCCTGCAGCGGGCCAACCCCGCCCTGCTACGGATGATTGGCGCGCCGTTAACCGTTCCCGCACCACAGCCCCTGACACACTGGCTGCACCCGCAGGATCGCGATGCCCTGACCCACGCCCTGGCGCGTGCCGGCAGTCAGCAAGCCGACATCCCATGTGGCGAGCTACGTCTGCGCAACGCGCAAGACACCTACCAGTGGTTGAGAACCAGTGTTTCCGGAGTGTCCGCAGGCGGAGCCGAGATCGACCGATTCCTGATTCGCCTCAGCCCACCACGCTCAACCCAGGAACGTGCCGAACTCACTTACCTGCTCAGTTTCGCACTCGACTACACCGCCGACGGCGCCCTGCTGCTCGATGACGCCCTGAATATCCGCTACCTCAACGAAGCGGCCTGCAGCCTGCTCGGCCAGGCGCAGCGTTACCTGCAAGGCCAGAGCATCGGCCAGGCCTTGCTCCCCCTGGCGCACTACAGCGATGAACAGTTGCAGGAGCTGGTGCAGAACCAGCGCGCACTGCAACTGCAATTGAACAACCCCCTGGACGGCAGCCACCGCTATGTCTCGGTGAAGTTCACCCGTTTCCACTATGACCGGCGCGGCTACAGCCTGGCCTTGCTGCATGATCTCACCGAACAACAGCGCCTGACCGAAATCCTCCAACAGAACGAACGCCAGTTCCGCACCCTGATCGAAAACACTCACGACGCCATCGGTCGCGTCACCCCCGACTTCCGCCTGCTGTATGCCAACCCGGCACTGGAAGCCTTGTGCCAACTGCCACTACGAGAGGCCAAGGGCCGCTCCGCGCGCGATGCTTTTGGCAACAACTCGCAAGTCGACATCATGGCCGACATGGTGCGCGAGGTCGCGCAAAGCGGTACGGCCGTGGAAGAAGAACTGATCCACGGCATCGACGGCCCCAGCGAGCAACAGCTCCACTACCTGGTGCAACTGGTTCCCGAGTACAGCGCCAATGGCGAGATCGTCAGCGTTCTATCGCTGGGGCGCGACATCACCAGCATCCGTAAGGCAGAAAAGCGGCTGGCCGACAGCAACCAGCAGTTACGCGAACTGACCAGCCGCCGTGAATCGGCCAGGGAAGAAGAGCGCAAGCTGATCGCCCAGGAAATCCATGACGAACTCGGCCAGCACCTGACAGCCCTGCGTATGGGCATTTCCATGCTGCATCTGCAATTCGGCCCCCAGGCACCCGGTCTGGATGACGCAGCCAACAAACTGATGGGCTTGTGCGACCGCACCATACAGGTGGTACGTTCCATCGCCACCAGCCTGCGCCCTGCGGTTCTCAACATGGGGCTCTACCCGGCGCTGGAGTGGCTGGTCGAAGAGTTTCGCCAACACACGCGGATCGCCTGTGAACTCACCACCTACAGTGAAGAGCCAGCCTTGTCCGACGCCCAGGCCACCACCGCCTTCCGCATCGTTCAGGAAGCGTTGAACAACGTCGCCCGCCACTCCGGCGCCACACGCACGCTGGTGAGCCTCGACCGCATCGACGACGGCTACCGCCTGGATATCACCGACAACGGTTGTGGCTTCGACCCCAGCCAGGCCAACAGGCGCTCACTGGGCCTTGCCGGTATGCGAGAACGCGGCCTGAGCCTGGGCGGTGAAGTGGTCATTTTCAGTCATCCCGGTCAAGGCACCACCGTCCAGGCAACCCTGCCCGTCCAGTCAACTCAGGAGAGCTCATGACGCGAATCATGATCGCGGATGATCACACCCTCATGCGCAACGGTCTCAAGCAACTGATCGAATTCGACAGTCGCCTGCAAGTCGTGGCAGAAGCCGAAAACGGCGGTCAGGTGCTGGAAAGTCTGCGCAATGTCGACATCGACCTTGTCCTGCTGGACATGAGCATGCCCGGCATCAGTGGCGAGGATCTGATCGCCCGCATTCACAGCCACTACAGCAAACTGCCCATTCTGGTGCTGAGCATGCACAACGAGCCGCAGATCGCCCAGCGCGCACTGCGCGCAGGTGCCCACGGCTATTTGACCAAGGATCACAACGCCGAAACCCTGCTCGCCGCCATCAACAAAGTCGCTGGCGGTGGCCGCTATCTGGATCCGCGCATCGCCGAGCAACTGGCCTTCGCTAAGGCAGAACCCCGTGGCAGCGGCCTGGAAAGCCTCTCGGATCGAGAGTTCCAGATCCTGCGTCTGCTGGCCGACGGCCTGAGCGTCAATCAGATCGCCGAGCGCCTGGCCATCAGCAACAAAACCGTCAGCACCCACAAAACCCGCCTGATGGAAAAGATGGGCTTCAATTGCAATGCCGACATCATCCGCTTCGCCATGACGGAACAATTGGCACGGTAGGAAAAGCCCTACAAAAAAAAGGAGTGTCCCTACGCCATCATCGGGATACACCGATGCTCCAGCCCCGCACCACCGATCATTCTGTCAACCAACACTGAGAGCCTACCCCCCGGCTTCGTTGCTCGATGGAGTGTGAACGTGACCGCTCAAACCACGCCCCCATGGATGCCCTGGCTTGCCGCTGCATTGGTCAGCAGCGCTAGTTTGGTTCTCGTCTGGCTGACCCTCCAACTCCCCAGCACCTACTGGCTGGCGGCAGCACTGCTACCAGGTGCGCTGCTGCTGGCCAACATGCGCAGCCTGGCCAGCAAGCAGGCAACTGCACTTGAACAGGCTTACCAGGCAGGCTTCAGCGCTGGCCAGGCAGAAGAAGCCGTGCACCACGTCGACGGGCTGGCAGACCTCTGCCGCAGCATCTCCCCCGTCTGGTCGCAACAGATAGAAGCGGCCCGTCAGCACACGCAGACCGCCATCGAATCGCTGAGCGAGCGTTTCACCGAACTGGCCATGCGGATCAATGCCGTGGTCAGCACGGGCAACCAGAGCGACGAACAATCGCTGCTCAATCTGCTCGCCAGCAGCGAGCACGAGTTAGAAGTGATCATCAGCCAACTGCGCGAAGCCCTGAGCAGCAAAGAAGCCCTGCTGGCCGAGGTGATCAACCTCAGCGGCTATACCACGCAACTGCGCACCATGGCCAAGGAAGTCGGTGACGTCGCCAAGCAGACCAACTTGCTGGCACTCAATGCCGCCATCGAAGCCGCGCGGGCCGGCGAAGCCGGGCGCGGTTTCGCCGTCGTCGCCGATGAAGTGCGCAAGCTCTCCACCCTCTCCGAAGCCACCGGCAAACGCATCGACGAAACCATTGAAACCGTCAGCTCGGCCATCGAGCGCACCTTGCAGGTATCCAACGAGCACGCCGACCGCGATGCCAACACCCTACAAGGGGCCAGCCAGATCATCCGCCGAATTACCGAGGATCTGCGCAACAGCGCCACCCACCTGGTTGAACACGGCGCGGCACTCCAGCAAGAAAACCAGGCGGTCGGCGCGGAAATTTCCGAAGTACTGGTAGCCCTGCAATTCCAGGATCGGGTCAGCCAGATGCTCGGCCACATGCGCGACGACATCGAGCGCCTGGCGGAGCACCTGAGCGAGCCCTGCGAGCGGGTCGACGCCCGCACCTGGCTATCGGAGCTGGCCCACACCTACACCATGCCTGAGCAGCACGACATCCATCACGGTCGCAGCGGTGCTGCCGCTGAAAGCACTTCCGACATTACTTTCTTCTGAGGACATGCCCATGACCAAGACCATTCTTATCGTCGACGACTCGGCCTCCATTCGCCAGGTCGTCGGCATGACCCTGAAAAGCGCCGGCTATGAGGTCATCGAAGGTGTCGACGGCAAAGATGCCCTGACCAAGCTCGACGGGCGCAAGGTGCACCTGATCATCAGCGACGTGAACATGCCGAACATGGATGGCATCACCTTCCTGAAAAACGTCAAGCAGATGGCCAACTACAAGTTCACCCCCGTGATCATGCTCACCACCGAAGCCGGCGACGCCAAGAAAAGCGAAGGCCAGGCCGCAGGCGCCAAGGCCTGGGTGGTCAAGCCGTTTCAACCGGCGCAGATGCTCACCGCCGTTTCCAAACTGATTCTGCCCTGATTCGCGAGGTGCTCCATGCAAGCGACCGACGCCCCCGATGACACCCGCCATCTGCAGCTCGAAGGTGCCCTGAGCATCTACACCGCAGCCGACACCAAGCTACGCCTGTGTGCCGCCCTGCAAGGCGCCATCCGCCTGCAGATCGGCCTCTCTGCGGTCGACGAATTCGACTGCGCGGGCCTGCAATTGCTGCTGGCCACCCGCGAACAGGCTCGCCGTCAGGACATCGACCTGCAGTTCAACGCCGGCAGCGCGGCCGTGATGGAGCTGCTCACCCTGAGCGCAATCGATGACCTGCTGGCAACCGAGGAGGTGCACTGATGAACCTCGACAGTGTCATCGGCACCTTCATCGCCGAAAGCCAGGAACTGCTGCAGCAGATGGAAGACGCCCTGCTGCAGATTGAACAGGCGCCAGACGACCAAGAGCTGATCAATGCCATTTTCCGCGCAGCCCATACCATCAAGGGCTCGTCCGGCTTGTTCGGTTTCGACAACATCGTCGCCTTCACCCACGTAGCGGAAAGCGTGCTCGACCGCATCCGTAGCGGCGAACTGCGTTTCGATGCCGAACTGATTGCCCTGATGCTCAAGGTGGGTGACCACCTGGCCGGACTGATCCGCCACCTGGCCAGTGGTGCAGACCTGGCAGAGCTGCCCGACAGCGTAAACGCCCACGGCCAGGAATTGGTCGCCGCACTCAGCCGCTACCTGCAACCAAACACCGCCACCACGGCTGCCACCACAAGCGCCGCCACGCCCAGCGCCCCACTCAGCGCCAGCAGCGACGGCCTTGCCAACTGGTACCTGTCATTGCGCTTCGGCCCTGACACGCTGCGCAACGGCATGGATCCGCTGGCCTTCGTCCGCTACCTGAGCACCCTCGGCCAGATTCTGCACATCGAAGTCGTACAGGATCACCTGCCCAATCTCGACGAGATGGATGCCGAAACCTGCTACCTGGGCCTGGAGCTGAGCTTTGCCAGTGACGCCCAAGCCAGCGCCATCGAAGGCGCCTTCGAGTTCGTCCGCGAAGACGGCAGCCTCCACATCCTGCCACCCGGTGCGCCACTCTCAGCCCTGCGCGAGGTACTGGAGGCCCGCGCCAACGAAGGCGCCCTACAAGTTGAACGCCTGGTGCGTTGCACAAAGGTTGATGCCGCAGCACTGGTGCCAGAAGCGAGCACCAGCGTTGCAACATCGGCGACGCAACAGGCGACCACTCCCACGCCCGACGCCAGCGATAACCGCGCCGTGGCGACCAAGGAAACACCTCGCGCCAACGCTGACACCAACTTGATCCGCGTCGATGCCGCCAAGCTCGATCAACTGATCAATCTCGTCGGCGAGCTGATCATCGCGGGCGCCAACACCCGCATGCTGGCTCAACGCAGCGGCCTGCTGGATATGTGCGAGTCCGCCGAAACCCTCTCGCGTCTGGTCGAAGAAGTGCGCGATAGCGCCCTGACCCTGCGCATGGTGCAAATCGGCGCCACCTTCAACCGCTTCCAGCGCGTGGTGCGCGACGTGTCCAAGGAGCTGGGCAAGGACATCGTCCTGCAGATCAGCGGCGGTGACACCGAACTGGACAAGACAGTGGTGGAGAAGATCGGCGATCCGCTCACCCACCTGGTGCGCAACTCCATGGACCACGGCATCGAGCCTGCCGATGTCCGCCTGGCAGCAGGCAAGTCGCTGCAAGGTGTGGTGCGCCTCAATGCCTACCACGAGGCAGGCGGCATCGTCATCGAAGTGTCCGACGACGGCGGCGGCCTCAACCCGCAGAAAATCCTCGCCAAAGCCACTCAGCGCGGCCTGATCGCCGAAGGCCAGCAGCTCAGCGACAAAGAAATTTTCAACCTGATTTTCGAACCCGGTTTCTCCACCGCCGAGCAGATCAGCAACCTCTCCGGCCGCGGCGTCGGCATGGATGTGGTCAAGCGCAACATCACCGCCCTGCGCGGCAGCGTCGAGCTGGACAGCACCCTCGGCACAGGCACCTGCGTACGCATCCGCCTACCACTGACGCTGGCCATCATCGATGGCTTTCTCATCGGTGTCGGCCAGTCCTGCTACGTGGTGCCGCTGGATATGGTCGAGGAATGCATCGAGCTACCGAGCGAGCAACTGGCCGGGCAACAGCACCTCGACCTGCGCGGCGACGTGCTGCCTTTCATCCGTCTGCGGCAGATGTTCGACGACCAGAGCACACCGCCACGCCGTGAAAACGTGGTGGTGGTCAGCTATGCAGGCGTACGTGCCGGGCTGGTGGTCGACCAGTTGCTCGGCGAGTTTCAGACCGTCATCAAACCGCTGGGCAAGGTGTTCTGCCAGGTTCCCGCGCTCAGCGGCTTCACCATCCTCGGCAGCGGCGCTGTGGCCCTGATCCTCGATATTCCGGGCCTGCTGGCCCAAGTCACGCAAAACGGCAGCATGCGTGCTGCCACTCAATCCAGCCCACTCAGGAGCACCGTGCAATGAGCCTAAGCATTCGCATTGCGGCACTCTCGGCAACCGCCATCATCGCACTACTGGCCCTGACCATTGACCTCAATAGCAGCGCCAGCCTGTCTATCGCCATCCTGGCCTGCCTGGCCGTGGCCATTCAGGGCCTACTGCTGCAACGCCTCTTGAGTCAGTACCTGGGCAGCGACCCAATGGCCTCGTTCGCGCTCGCCGCACGTCTGGCCCAAGCCGATGGCCATGGCGTCCCAACCTCCGCCACCTTGCATCAACACCTGCAACGAATCGACGGCCAACTGGGCGGGCTCGCCCAGGAGCTGCGTCGAGTCAGCGACGAACATGCCCGTGGCGACATCGATGCCGTCCTCGACACGCGCCTGCCAGGCCGCTACGGCGACATGGCGCAAGGCATCAATGCCCTGGTGGCCAGCCATATCGAGGTGAAGAAAAAAGCCATGGCCTGCGTACGCTCGATTGCCGAAGGCGACCTGCGTGCACCGCTGGAGCCATTCCCCGGCAAGAAGGCCTTCATCAACGACACCATCGAAACCCTGCGCCGCAACCTCACGGGTTTGATGAGTGAAATGCGCCATATGTCCGACGAGCACGACAAGGGCGATATCGACGTGGTCATCGATGCCAGCCGCTTCCAGGGCGCGTATACCGAAATCGCCCTAGGCATCAATGCCATGGTGGCCGGCCATATCAGCGTGAAGAAAAAGGCCATGGCCTGCGTCAAATCCATCAGCGAGGGCGATCTCAAAGCGCCGTTGGAGCAATTCCCCGGCAAGAAAGCCTTTATCAACCAGACCATCGAGACCTTGCGCAGCAACCTCACCGGCCTGATGGACGAAATGCGCCATATGTCCGAAGAGCACGACAAAGGCGATATCGACGTGGTCATCGATGCCAGCCGCTTCCAGGGCGCGTATACCGAAATCGCCCTAGGCATCAATGCCATGGTGGCCGGCCATATCAGCGTGAAGAAAAAGGCCATGGCCTGCATCAAGGCCTTCGGCGAGGGTGATCTCAAGGCATCGCTGGAGCAGTTCCCCGGCAAGAAAGCCTTTATCAACGACACCATCGAGACCTTGCGCGGCAACATTCAGGCGCTGACCGAAGACACCCAGATGCTCAGCCAGGCCGCCACCGAGGGGCGGCTCGATACACGCGCCGACGCCCAGCGCCATAAAGGTGACTTCCGCCGCATCGTCGAAGGCATCAACAGCACGCTGGAGGCCATCATCATCCCCCTCAGCGAAGGCATGAGCGTGATCGCCGGGCTGGCCGAAGGCGACCTGACCCGCAACATGAGCGGCGAGTACCAAGGGCATTTGCACGAGCTGCAACAGTCGCTCAACACCACCGTCAGCAAGCTGGGCGAGATCATCGGCCAGGTGCACCAGTCCACCAGCTCGCTGAGCAGCGCCGCCGAGGAGATTTCCGCCACGGCGCAAAGCCTTAGCCATGCGGCATCCAGCCAGGCCGCTTCGGTCGAGCAAACCAGCGCCGCCATGGAGCAGATGTCCGCCTCCATCGCACAGAACACAGAGAACGCACGCATCACCGATGGCATGGCCGGCAAAGCCTCCACCGAAGCCAGCGAGGGCGGCCAGGCCGTGCGCGATACCGTGGCGGCGATGAAAACCATCGCCGACAAAATCGGCATCGTCGACGACATCGCCTACCAGACCAACCTGCTGGCCCTCAACGCCGCCATCGAGGCTGCCCGTGCCGGTGAGCACGGCAAAGGCTTCGCCGTGGTCGCCGCCGAAGTACGCAAGTTGGCCGAACGCAGCCAGGTCGCCGCGCTGGAAATCAGCGAAGTGGCCAAAAGCAGCGTCTCTCTGGCCGAACGCGCCGGCACCCTGCTCGACCACATGCTGCCCTCGATCGCCAAGACCTCCGACCTGGTGCAGGAAATCTCCGCCGCCTCCGAAGAGCAGAGCACCGGGGTCAAACAAATCAGCGCCACCATGGGCCAGCTCAGCGATATCACCCAGCAAAACGCCGCTGCCGCCGAAGAGCTGGCCGCCACCTCAGAGGAAATGACCAGCCAATCGGTGAACCTGCAAAACCTGATGCAGTTCTTCCAATTGGCCGTACGCAACAGCGCGACCAATACCCCGGCGCGCACAACAGCACCGGCCACCCGCCTGGTGCCGCGTAGCGTCACCACGGATGACACGCAAGAGAGCGGATTCATCCGCTTCAGGGGTTAAGCCATGTCCATCGACCTTGAACTGCTCAGCAACGAAGGCCTGCAACGCCAGTACCTGACATTCCGCGTTGGCGAAGAGCTGTATGGCGTGGCCACCCGCTACGTGCGCGAAATTCTGGAGTTCGACCAGATCACCCTGGTGCCGATGATGCCAAGCCTGGTACGCGGGGTGATCAATCTGCGCGGCGCTGTCGTGCCGATCATCGACCTGGCCGAGCGCTTCGGCCATGGGCGCACCCGCCTCGGCGCCCGCACCTGCATCGTCATCGTGGAAATCCTCGACGAAGAGGAAACCCATCTGATGGGGGCACTGGTCGACGCGGTCAACGCCGTGCTGGAGATCGAGCCAAACGCCATCCGCCAAGCGCCGGCGTTTGGCAGCCGCATTCGCGCTGAATTTATCGAGGACATGGCTCGCATCGACGAACACTTCCTCACCCTGTTGCGTATGGAGCAAGTGCTGTCGATCGCGCAGATCGCCGCCATGGCTGGCCAATCTAATGACCTCCAATCCGATTTGCGCGAACGCGCTGGAGCCGGCAAATGACTATCAGCAAAAAAATGATCCTACTGGTTCTCTCAGCCTTGCTCGGCATCATCGTGCTGGCCGGCGTTGGCCAATACCAACTCAAATCCGTATTCGCCTCGGCCAACTATGGCAACGAAAACACCGTTCCCAGCCTCCTCGCCTTGCGGGCGATGGAGAGTAATTCCAAAGACCTGATCCGGCAGATGTACAAACACATCCTGACCACGGATGGCGCCGGCATGCGAATCATCGAAGAGGACATCCGCAGGACTGAGCAAAGCCTCCAAGACGCCACGGAGGAATATCGCAAGCTGCTCTCCAATGACGAGGATCAGCAATTGCTGGACAAGGTGCTGGCGACGCTGGCGCGCTTCAAGGAAGTGCAAACTGCCGTCATGAAACTCTCCGCCGAAAACCAGACCGAAGCGGCGGCCAAGATGATTCTGGATAACTCAGCCATCACTGATGACGTAGCCAAAGCCTTCGAAGCGCACGTGGACTTCAACGAGAAGCTTGGCGACCAGGCCACCGTCGAGGCCAATAACCAGTTGCAGAACGCCACCCTGACCTCCATCGGTGTGTCCGGTGTCACCCTGGTGCTGATCGCGCTGGTCGGTCTGTTCATCACCCGCAATCTGCTGCGCCAACTCGGTGGGGAACCCGCCTATGCCGCCGAAATGGTGTCGCGCATCGCCGCAGGCGATCTGACAGCCAGGGTCGAGACCAAAGCGGGCGATACAACCAGCATGCTGGCCGCGATCAAAGGCATGGTGGAGAAGCTCGCCCAGATCATCGGCGAAGTGCGCAGCAACGCCGATTCACTGTCCAGCGCCTCCGAGCAGATTTCCGCGACGGCGCAAAGCATGAGCCAAGGCGCCTCCGAGCAAGCCGCTTCGGTCGAGCAGACCAGCGCCTCCATGGAGCAGATGTCCGCCTCCATCGCGCAGAACACCGAGAACGCCAAGGTCACCGATGGCATGGCCGGTAAAGCCGCGCGTGAAGCTGACGAAGGTGGCAAGGCCGTCAAGGACACCGTGGCCGCGATGAAAACCATCGCCGACAAAATCGGCATCGTCGACGACATCGCCTACCAAACCAATCTGCTGGCCCTCAACGCCGCCATCGAAGCTGCACGTGCCGGCGAGCACGGCAAAGGCTTCGCCGTGGTCGCCGCCGAAGTGCGCAAACTGGCTGAGCGCAGCCAGATCGCCGCGCAGGAAATCAGCGAAGTGGCCAAGAACAGCGTCTCCTTGGCCGAGCGCGCCGGCACCTTGCTCGATCAGATGGTGCCATCGATCACTAAAACCTCTGACCTGGTGCAAGAGATCGCCGCCGCCTCAGAAGAGCAAAGCAGCGGTGTTGGCCAGATCAATACCGCCATGAATCAGCTCAGTGAAATCACTCAGCAGTCGGCCTCCTCCTCCGAAGAGTTGGCCGCTACCGCCGAGGAAATGAGCGGCCAAGCCGAGCAACTGCAGCAGTTGATGGACTTCTTCAAGATCGACAATGCAGCCACTCCAACGCGCCAGACCCGCCAGCAAGCGGCACGCCGTCCGCGCAGCAGTAACGACGATGCCGACGAGCTACCCAGCCTGCAGCCGACGCCCAAGGGTTTCATCCGTTTCCAACACTGATCACGCACACGCCCTCACCGGCGCAGCCGGGCACCAGGAGGTGCCCCAGGAGTGACTCATGACACGCATCACGCCAACCACTGCTGCAGACACCACTCAGCAGTACCTGACCTTCACCCTCGGCGAGGAGCTGTTTGCCGTCGGCACCCGCAGCGTGCGCGAAATCATCGAGTACGGCCGCCTCACCCCGGTGCCCATGATGCCGCCGAGCATCCTTGGGGTAATCAACCTACGCGGCGGCGTGGTGCCGATCATGGATTTGCGCCAGCGCTTCGGCCAGGGCTCAACCCAGGTTGGACGGCGCTCATGCATCGTGATTCTGGAAGTGCAGAACGAGGGCATTGATCGAGTCATCGGCATCCTCGTCGAGGCCGTCAATGCGGTGGTGGAAATCCCCCCTCAGGATATCGAGCCGCCGCCCAATTTCGGCAGCCACATTCCCACGGCCTTTCTTATCGGCATGGGCAAGCTCGACAGCCGCCTAGTCGTGCTGCTCGACATCGGCCGCGTGCTTTCGCTCGACGATCTGCGCCTGCTTGCCAGTGCAGGAGATCAGCCAACCGACGCCCTGGGCTCAACGCCACATCCCCCACACCTGTTCGACGAGCTGTACAGCCGACTGACCCAATGACTCTCGATGACTCACAAGCATCACCACCGATTCCCACCTAGCTGCAGTGCCAACGCTAGTCAGGAATCCAGCCCGAGAAGGAGCACCACGCCATGAATCTGAACATTCGCCTCGCTGCACTGAGCGCAACCGCCACCCTAGCGTTTTTCCTTCTGGCATCGGATCTGGCGAGCAATGCGACTATTGCAATCGCCATTGTCGCAGCCGTCGTCGTCGGTATTCAGGCCCTATTGCTGCAGCGCACGCTGACTCAACAACTGGGTAATGAACCCACAGCCTTGCTCAGCCTGGCCGAACAACTGGCCCGTGGTGACGCCAACCGGCTGACCCAGCAACCGGCACTGCCCGGCTCGCTACAGGAGCGTCTGCAACAGATCAGCGAGCAGGTGCACGGGCTGCATCAAAACCTTGCCCATGTCAGCGACGAACACGCTCGTGGTGACATCGACGTGATCCTCGACACGCAGCGCCCCGGCCTCTATGGCGACCTGGGCAAAGGCATCAACGCACTGGTGGCCAGCCATATCGAAGTGAAGAAAAAGGCCATGACCTGCGTGCGCTCGATCGCCGAAGGCGACCTCAAGGCACCGCTGGAAAAACTCCCCGGCAAGAAGGCCTTTATCAACGACACCATCGAGACCCTACGCGGCAACCTCACCGGCTTGATGGATGAGATGCGCCATATGTCCAACGAGCACGACAAGGGCGATATCGATGTGGTCATCGATGCCGCGCGTTTTAGCGGCAGCTACGCCGAGATCGCTCACGGCATCAACGCCATGGTGGCCGGCCATATTGCCGTGAAGAAAAAAGCCATCGCCTGCGTACAAGAGCTGGGCGCCGGTAACCTCGAAGCCCACCTGGACACCTTCCCAGGCAAAAAGGTGTTCATCAACGAAACCATTGAGCAACTGCGCGCCAACATGATCGCGCTGATCGAAGACACCAGCATGCTCAGCGAATCGGCCATGCACGGCAAACTCGATGTGCGCGCCGACGCCAGCCGCCACAAAGGCTACTACCGCAACATCGTCAACGGGTTCAACGGCACTCTGGAAGCCATCATCACCCCGCTCAATGAAGCCATGGCGGTGATCAAGGCACTGGCCGAAGGCGACCTGACCCGCAGCATGAGCGGCCAGTACAAAGGGCATCTGCACGAGCTGCAGCAATCGCTCAACACCACGGTCAGCAAGCTGGGCGAGATCATCGGCCAGGTGCACCAGTCCACCAGCTCCCTGAGCAGCGCCGCCGAGGAGATTTCCGCCACGGCGCAAAGCCTCAGCCATGCGGCATCCAGCCAGGCCGCTTCGGTCGAGCAAACCAGCGCCGCCATGGAAGAAATGTCCTCCTCCATCGCGCAGAACACCGAGAACGCCAAAATCACCGATGGCATGGCCGGCAAAGCCGCCAGCGAAGCCAGCGAGGGCGGTCAGGCAGTCAAAGAAACCGTACGCGCAATGAAAACCATCGCCGACAAAATCGGCATCGTCGACGACATCGCCTACCAGACCAACCTGCTGGCCCTCAACGCCGCCATCGAAGCCGCCCGTGCCGGTGAGCACGGCAAAGGTTTCGCCGTGGTCGCCGCCGAGGTGCGCAAGCTGGCCGAACGTAGCCAGGTTGCTGCCCAGGAAATCGGCGAGGTAGCCAAGTCCAGCGTGCAACTGGCCGAACGCGCCGGCACCCTGCTCGACCACATGCTGCCCTCGATCGCCAAGACCTCCGACCTGGTGCAGGAAATCTCCGCCGCCTCCGAAGAGCAAAGCACTGGGGTCAACCAGATCAGTGCAGCCATGAGCCAACTCAACGACATCACTCAGCAAAACGCCGCCGCCTCCGAGGAACTGGCCGCCACAGCCGAAGAAATGACCGGCCAATCGGTCAACCTGCAAAACCTGATGCAGTTCTTCCGCCTCGCCAGCCCCAGCAGCAGCCCGTTGATTTCGCGGCCTGTCAGCGTGCCCACGCAGATAACACACAGCACGTTGACCAAGCACGATGAGCAAGAGAGCGGGTTCTCCCGTTTCGGGATGTAAGCATGCCAGTGGGTCTGCCGCGCCCCCGTCTGAGATCTGGAGTCAAGCATGAGCGCCACCAGTCTGAACAATCGCGAGTTTCAGCAGTTTCGCGACATGATCTACGAGATTGCTGGTATCGCCATGGGCGAAGCCAAGCGTCAACTGATCGCCGGTCGGCTGAGCAAACGCGTGCGCCACTATGAAATGGACAGTTTTTCCGACTATTTCCAGTTGTTACTCAAGGATAAGGCCGAGTTACAGATAGCCGTCGACCTGCTGACCACGAACGAAACCTACTTCTTCCGCGAGCCCAAGCACTTCGACTTTCTGCGCGAACGCCTGCGTGATGACTTGCGCGGCGGCACGCAGCCTCTGCGCATCTGGAGCGCGGCCTGCTCCAGCGGCGAAGAGCCCTATACCCTGGCCTTGCTCCTGGCAGAAAGCCTGGGCACCCGACAATGGGAGATCCTTGCCTCGGATATCAGTACACGCATCCTCGACAAGGCCCGCGCCGGGATCTATCCCCTGGAGGACGCCGCCAACATCCCGCAGGAACTGCTGCACCGTCACTGCCTGCAAGGAACCGGGCAGAACACCGGTATGTTCACTCTGGAGCAAAACCTCAAAAAGCGAATCAACTTCCGCCAGATCAACCTCAACGGTACGCTGCCGGATGTCGGGATGTTCGACGTGATATTCCTGCGCAACGTGATGATCTATTTCGACCAACCCACCAAACGCCAAGTCGTGCAGCGCCTATGTGCACACCTGCGCCGCGGCGGTTACTTCTTCGTCAGCCACTCGGAAAGCCTCAACGGTATCAGCGACGAGCTGCAAGCCATACGTCCCTCGATCTACCGGAAACCCCATGCATAAACCCAATGGTGTCATCGAGGTTTTTCTGCAACCGGGGGATCTGTACTTCGGTGACCGTTACACGCGTATTCGCACATTGCTGGGCTCGTGCGTGTCTCTGGTGCTGTGGCACAAACACGAGTTGCTCGGTGGCATGTGCCACTACATGCTGCCGACCCGCAAGCACTGCGATGGAAAGTTCGATGGTCGTTACGCAGATGAAGCCTTGCACCTATTGATCAAGGAAATTCGCAACAGCGGCACACAAGCCAAGGACTACCGCATCAGCCTGTTCGGCGGTGGCAACATGTTCGGTAACCGAGCACAACAGCATGTCGGCCAGCAAAACGTCCACGCTGGCCTGACGCTGCTTGAAGCGCACGGCTTGCACTGCCACGCCAGGCATGCAGGCGGCGACGGCTATCGCAATCTGATTTTTGACGTATGGAGCGGGCATGTATCGCTACGCTGCCCCTCCCAACAACAAATCGCTACACGCCGCTATGAGGCGCAACCATCATGAAAAGCATCAAGGTGATGATCGTCGACGACTCCGCTGTCGTTCGCCAGGTGTTGAGTGGCAGCCTGTCCGAGCATCCGGGCATCGAGGTGATCGGTACGGCTGCCGACCCCCTGTTCGCCATGGACAAGATGCAACGCGAATGGCCGGACGTGATCGTCCTCGACGTGGAGATGCCGCGCATGGACGGCATCTCCTTCCTGAAAAAACTGATGGCCGAGCGCCCAACGCCCGTGGTGATCTGCTCGACCCTTACTGAAAAAGGCGCCGCCACCACCATGGAAGCCATGGCCGCAGGCGCCGTGGCTATCGTCACCAAACCCCAGGGCGGCCTGCGTCAGTTCCTACTGGAGGCCACCGAAGAATTGGTCAATGCCATTCGAGCCGCCTCCCAAGCCCGCCTCAAACGCCTGGCACCGGCAGCCAACACGCCAGCGCCCAAACTCAATGCCGATGTCATCCTGCCGGCCAGCAACGCCAGCGCCATGACCCGCACCACCGAACGCATCATTGCCATCGGTACCTCCACCGGCGGCACCCAGGCGCTGGAGTACATTCTCACCGCATTGCCGCGCGTGTGCCCTGGCATCGTCATCGTTCAGCACATGCCTGAACGCTTCACTGCCGCCTTCGCCGAGCGCCTCAATGGCCTGTGCCAAATCGAAGTCCGCGAAGCCAAGCACGGCGACCGGGTCATCCCTGGTCGCGCTCTGATCGCGCCCGGTGGACGCCATATGCTGCTCAAACGCAGCGGCGCGCAGTACATGGTCGAAGTGGTCGACGGCCCCCCTGTGAGCCGCCACAAACCCTCGGTCGATGTGCTGTTTCGCTCCACCGCCCGCGCGGCGGGGGCCAACGCCACCGGCATCATCATGACCGGCATGGGCGACGACGGCGCCCGCGGCCTGCGCGAAATGCACGAGGCCGGCGCCTTCACCCTCGGCCAGGACGAAGCCAGTTGCGTGGTCTACGGCATGCCCAAGGAAGCGATGAAAGTCGGCGCGGTCAGTCGGGAAATACCGCTGGAGCAGATCGCCAGTTATATCCTGCGCAGCGGCGGCTGAAACGCTCGCGGCGCATAGCCAGACCGTTAAACAGTGCCCGCCGAGCTATACGCTGGCGGGCGCCCCGCGATGGTGGCCGTCAACAGCGTGTGGCCAGGCCGCGATTCAATCCTCAACTGCCCACCCATACGCTCGATGCGTGCGCGCATGCTGCTCATGCCGATGCCTGCGCTCGCAGCCAGCACTTCGTCCACGTCGAAGCCCCGCCCGTTGTCGCTGACCCACAGAGTGAAATGAACCACGACCAGGCGCGCGCCTGGTCTACGACAGCGCACCACGCCGCCTCTCCAGCAAAGGTTTTGGCGCCAAATGGACAGGCCGCGCCTGGAGCATCAACGCCCTGGCTGGCTGGAAGATGAGCCATCACCCCGCGCAGGACGATAGCGAACAACGCCCACGCATCTGGGGCCAGATCGCTTATCGCTTCTGACGCCTCAACGCGGGCTCTCTGTCGGCTGCAACGATTTATCACCCAGCACCAAACGCCTGTAACGCGGTGCCTCTAGCTGATAATTGCCCTGACGCAGACGCTCCAACACTTGCGCGGAATCCTCGCGCAGGTGATGCACGGTCTGCACACGCCACTCCCCCTCGGCATCTCTGACGATAAAGGCGAGCCTGGCCTGCGGGCCCGTGGCATCGAGCCAGAGAACCTGCCGCTGCTCCGTATCGCTGCTGGTATCCAAACGCATATCCAGCGCCATCAAGTAGCAACCCGGTTGGCGGCAAACACTCCTGGTCACATAGAACTGCAGTAGCTCGTCGGTATTCGGCAGCTCAGCGCCTAACCACTGGGCAGTAGCGGGCAGTAACTCGGTTTCTTTGTCAGCGATCCACTCTGCCAGCGGTTGCGGTAAGTCTGCGGTTTGCCGCAGACGCTCGTAATAACGCTTGCCCACCTCACCATAACGAAACTGCAGGGCGTGCAGTGCCGACCTATCGGCGTTGCCAGCCAGCAGGCGCTGATACTGGTTCGCCGCCGTCAGCTCCAGCGGGTTGAGCACGGGTGTTTGCAACAAAATCAGCAAAACAGCCGTCGCCCATGCAATGGGCGGATTGCTTATGGACAGGCTTGCCAGCCAGGGCGACTGGCGCAATGCGGCAAACGCCAGAGCCAGCGCGTGCAGCGCACAAACGGCAGCGGCGACCACGGCAAACACCCGCGAGGGCGTAAGGCCGTATTGCCCAATGCGCAGCCACAGCGCGTACCCAGCCAAAAGCGCGAGCACAGGCGCGAGCAACAGACTCAATCCGATCAGCGCACGCAACGACCGGGCGTAAGGCGCCTCACGCGTACCGTCCTGCACAACGCCATTGATCAGCAGCAAATGGATCAACAGCAAACTCAGCAGAATTGGCGTAGCACTGCGGGTCTGCCATAACGGCTCAAGGCCGCTGAACAGGACGCCGCCGAGAAACAGCAACACGATCAGCGTGCTCAGCGGCAGCAACAAATGGCAGGCGCCCAGCAGCAGCGTGCGCAACGCCTCGATCACCTGCACACGCTCCAGCCCCAGACGCAGGCCAAGCGCAAACACCATGGGCGTGCTCAGACAAACGAATGGCTGCGAGAACAACAGCCACTTTAGAAAACCGACACCCAACATTCCGAGTAGCGCCGTACTGAGCCAAATCAGCAACCAGAACGCGCCAACCAGCAGGCCGCCAAGTAACAGCACAAACGCGTTGTTCCAAGCATGCGCGAACAACGCCTGGTAATCGAAACCCCAGCCCCGCCGACTCGGCCAAGCCTGAACGAAGGGACAGAGGATATACAGCAGCAGCGCCAGCGATAGATAAGTAGAAAAGCCCAGGCCATAGGGCGTCTCTATGCGCAAAGGGCCGCTGAACTGCCAGGCAAACCAGCCAACCAGCGCAGCGAATAGCAGCGTACAGAGCAACACCGGCAGCCAGGTGCGCGCCTGTCGCAAACGCCCCCACAGCAACTGACACAACAGACCGCCAACGAGCGTCGCCGTCACCAGCGCATACAACGCCACGCGCACCCAATGCGCCTCTGGCAGGTTCCACAGTTGCAAACAGGCCAGCCCCTGAATCAGGGCAAGCAGCAGATAGGGCAGTACCGACCTTGGCATATTGAGCATCATCCTGATAGGGAGGGGTGACTTATACCCACAGCCGCTCGCGATGGAAAGGCGCAGGCCGTCGCCCAGCGACTCTGCGCCTTTCCCCCGTAGCGTAGAGCGGCGTAGAATCGGCGCATTTCTCGCCAACCATCCTTCGGCGGGCTTGTGGGCTCAGGCCGCACGCACGTGACCCGTTGCCTGCGCGGCACCGCCGACTCGACGGCCACCTGCCGTTACATCTCGGCCAATGCTCCCACGTAACGCACATATCCAGAGACCTGATTCAGCCGCAGGAAACCGTCATGCCTGACTACCGCTCGAAGACCTCCACCCACGGCCGCAACATGGCCGGCGCCCGCGCCCTGTGGCGCGCCACCGGGATGAAGGACGAAGACTTCAAGAAACCGATCATCGCCATCGCCAACTCCTTCACCCAGTTCGTGCCCGGCCACGTGCACCTGAAGGATCTCGGCCAACTGGTCGCCCGCGAGATCGAGAAAGCTGGCGGCGTTGCCAAGGAATTCAACACCATCGCGGTCGATGACGGCATCGCCATGGGCCACGACGGCATGCTCTATTCCCTGCCGAGCCGCGAAATCATCGCCGACTCCGTGGAATACATGGTCAACGCCCACTGCGCCGACGCCATCGTCTGCATCAGCAACTGCGACAAGATCACCCCCGGCATGCTGATGGCCGCCCTGCGCCTGAACATCCCGGTGGTGTTCGTTTCCGGCGGGCCGATGGAAGCCGGCAAGACCAAGCTGGCCAGCCACGGTCTGGATCTGGTCGACGCCATGGTGGTCGCCGCTGACGACTCCTGCTCCGATGAGAAGGTCGCCGAATACGAGCGCAGCGCCTGCCCGACCTGCGGTTCGTGCTCCGGCATGTTCACCGCCAACTCGATGAACTGCCTGACCGAGGCCCTGGGCCTGTCGCTGCCGGGCAACGGCTCGACCCTGGCCACCCACAGCGACCGCGAGCAACTGTTCCTGCGCGCCGGGCGTCTGGCCGTCGAGCTGTGCCAGCGCTACTACGGCGAAGGCGATGACTCGGTACTGCCGCGCAACGTCGCCAACTTCAAGGCCTTCGAGAACGCCATGACCCTCGACATCGCCATGGGCGGTTCGACCAACACCATCCTGCACCTGCTGGCTGCCGCCCAGGAAGCCGAGATCCCGTTCGACCTGCGCGACATCGATCGCCTGTCGCGCCAGGTGCCGCAACTGTGCAAAGTGGCGCCGAACATCCAGAAGTACCACATGGAAGACGTGCACCGCGCCGGCGGCATCTTCTCCATCCTCGGCGAGCTGGCCCGTGGTGGCCTGCTGCACACCGACGTGCCGACCGTGCACAGCCCGAGCATGGCGGACGCCATCGCCCAGTGGGACATCACCCAGACCCAGGACGAAGCGGTTCACCACTTCTTCAAGGCAGGCCCGGCCGGCATCCCGACGCAGACCGCGTTCAGCCAGAGCACCCGCTGGGACAGCCTGGACGACGACCGTGAAAACGGCTGCATCCGCTCGGTCGAGCACGCCTACTCCAAGGAAGGCGGCCTGGCCGTGCTGTACGGCAACATCGCCCTGGATGGCTGCGTGGTGAAAACTGCCGGCGTCGACGAGTCGATCCACGTCTTCGAAGGCAACGCGAAGATCTTCGAAAGCCAGGACAGCGCCGTCAAAGGCATCCTCGCCGACGAAGTGAAGCCGGGCGACATCGTCATCATCCGCTACGAAGGCCCGAAAGGCGGCCCCGGCATGCAGGAAATGCTCTACCCCACCAGCTACCTGAAATCCAAGGGCCTGGGCAAACAGTGCGCCCTGCTCACCGACGGCCGCTTCTCCGGCGGCACCAGCGGCCTGTCCATCGGCCACGCCTCGCCGGAAGCTGCCGCTGGCGGCGCCATCGGCCTGGTGCAGGACGGCGACAAAGTGCTGATCGACATTCCCAACCGCAGCATCAACCTGCTGGTGTCCGATGACGAACTGGCCGCCCGCCGCGTCGAGCAGGACAAGAAAGGCTGGAAGCCAGTCGCCCCGCGCGCACGCAAGGTGTCCACCGCGCTAAAAGCCTACGCCCTGCTGGCTACCAGCGCCGACAAAGGCGCGGTACGCGATAAGAGCATGCTCGAAGGCTGATTGCTCAGTGCCGCAGTAACGAAAAGCCCGGCCATGCTTGCCGGGCTTTTTCTTGCCCGTAGGCTTTACCGGCAGCAAGCTGGCACCTGACTCATCACGGGAGGCACTCATGCGTATCGGCCTGATCGCCGACACCCACAACCTGCTGCGCCCCGAGGCGCTGGCGGCGTTACAGGGCGTCGATCATCTGATCCATGCTGGTGATATCGGCGGGCCACATATCCTGGCCGAGCTGGAGCGTATCGCGCCGTTGTCGGTGGTGCGTGGCAACAACGACCAGGACGCCTGGGCCGACGCCATCCCCGAGCGCCTGACGCTGACGTTTGGCGGCGTCACGTTGCATGTGCTGCATGATCTCAAGCAACTGGATATCGACCCGGCTGAGCAAGGCATCGACGTGGTGATCGCCGGGCACTCGCACAAGCCGCTGTACGAAGAGAGCAACGGCGCGCTCTACCTCAACCCCGGCAGCGCCGGGCCACGGCGCTTCAAGCTGCCCATCGGCGTGGGCCTCCTGCATATCGAGGATGGCCGGGCACGGGCCGAGCTGATCACGCTGCAGGTCTGAAAACCGGTAGGGTGGACGACGCTTCACCCGTCCACCGCCGAGCCCCAAGTGGTGGACAAAAACAGCGTTGTCCACCCTACGCGCTGGAATTGAAATGGTGGGCTGAAGCGGATCGCCGCCCGGCCCACCCGTTCAATCGTGCAGGGCTGTAGGGTGGGCTGCAGCCCACCAATCAAAGCACCACGCCAGCAGGGCAGATGAGAGAGCCCCATCCACCCTGCGATGACACTCGGCCTTGAAAAACGCCATGGGCGAAGCCATCTAGGCAGATACGGCCTTTCAGCGCCGACCCCATTCACGCCTGATGGAGACCCCCATGACCCTCGATGAACTCAACACCCTGCCCGGCGTGACCGCCAAGCCCGACGTCGCCACTGCCGACTTCGTCTACAACCACACCATGATCCGCGTGAAGGATCTGACCAAATCCCTGGATTTCTACACCCGCGTGCTGGGCTTCACCCTGCTGGAGAAGAAGGACTTCCCCGACGCCGAGTTCAGCCTGTACTTCCTCGCGCTGATCAATGACAAATCGCAGATCCCCACCGACCCGGCAGCCCGTCACCAGTGGCGCAAGTCCATCCCCGGCGTGCTGGAGCTGACCTACAACTACGGCACCGAGAAGGACCCGGAGTTTGCCTACCACAGCGGCAACAGCGACCCGCGCGGCTTCGGCCACCTGTGCGTGGCGGTGCCGGACATCAAGGCCGCCTGCCAGCGTTTCGAAGACCTCGGCGTGGACTTCCAGAAGCGCCTGAGCGACGGCCGCATGCGTGACATCGCCTTCATCAAGGACCCGGACGGTTACTGGGTAGAGATCATCCAGTTCACTGCCGTGAACTGATCGCGCTGCGAATGCGCCCTGTTGCAGGGCGCATCTTCACCTCAGCGCAGGTCGATAGTCAGTTGCGGCGCGCCGAACGCCGCCAGCGAACCATTGGACGCCTGCAGGTAATCGCCCCAGAACTGCTCAAGCCGCTGCAAGGTGCCGGCGGATCGATAGGCACCCTTGGCATCGCCAGCCACCAAACCGGCGCCATGCACATAGACACGGGCCCCGGCAAAGTCGGCCAGCAGATTTTTTTGCTGCACCTTGTTCAGCTCGGCCCCCGGATCGATGTCACGAATCCGGTTGTTTTTGTAGAAACTGCTGAAGTCGCTGTTTTCCAGCATGTCGGACACCAGCAGCACCACCCGCTCGCGCTGCGGGCGCTCGGCAAAATCCCCGGTGATGCTGCGCAGGCTGCCAAAAATCTCACTGCGCGCAATGTCCACACCCGGCTTGCCGAATGCGGCGACAAAGTGCTGACCGAAGGTCTTCTGGAAGAACGCGGCCTGCTGCTGCAGGCACTTGTCGAGCTGTTTAAGGCTCTGACTGCCCAGGCTGTTACGCACCTTGCCTTGCAACGGGCTGTCCAGTTGCCCGGCAAACAGCAGCTTCATGTAGTGATCCTGCAAGAACGCGGAAAACTGGTAGAGCCGCACACTGTCGCCGGGGCGCACATAACGCATGGCGCTGTCCCAGGCAGCACGCTGCAAGGCCTGCGGCATGGGCACGGTTTCGTCGATGATGACCACCAGCTCACGCCCAGACGGCGCAGGCTGGTGCTGGGTCAACTGCGCATACGGGTAGCAGGCCGGAATGTCGTTACGCTCTTGCCCATGAACCAGCGGCAATACCAACATCCCCAGCAGCGGCACAGCCCGCAGGAGGCGACGCATCAAACGCCTGCCTTGGCGCGCTTGATCGCCACCTGAACCTTCTGTTTGCTCAGCAACACCAGAGGGTCCACACCCAGCTCAGCGGCGATGCTGTTCAGCTCGCTTTCGGAATACTGGGTCAGATCGCCCAGGCTGGCGATCAGATTGGCTTGCTGCTCGGCATCCACTGGCTCAGCGGCAACCTCAGCGACCTCGGCAACCGGGGCCGCAGCCGGGGCGACAGCCGCAGCAGGGGCCGCAACGGCAGGCGGCTCAGCGCCAGCCAGAATCGCTTCACGCTCACGCTTGAGCGCCACTTCGCGGCGCAACTTGTCCAGCTCGGCCTGTTCGGCACGCTGGCTTTCCTGCAGGCGCTTGCTCTCATTCTCCGCCTGGCTGCGCGCGCGCGCCTGCTCGGCTTCGCGCACGTACAGGGCAAAGCTGCGACGGCTGCCACGGTCGGTGCTGGCGCCCAGCGCATGGCGATGCTCGATGCGCTCCTGCAGGCTGCTTAGCTGCGCCTCGGCATCACGGGCAACCTGCTCGCGCTTGAGTTCATGATGCGCGGCAAACTCGCCAGCGCTGCTGAAACCGGTGATATAGCCTGACGCCTCCTTCGATTGCGTCCCCGCAAAGGAGCGGAATACGCCAATCAGCACACCGATGATCTGCACACCGACAAAAATCACCGAGAGGATGATGAAGGTCAGCTTGTAAGCGAAGATGCGGTCGCCCGCCACTTCGCTGGCCGCACGATCATCAGCCTGTTGGCCATCGGCGGCAGCCTCTTCGGGCAGTTCGAACGGCGAGTTGCCGGCGGCGCTAAACGGCGAGGCACTGTCCTGGCTGAATGGCGAAGCATTGACCTGCTGCGTCTCCATCTCGTTGATCGTCGAGGAGCGGATCAGGTAGGCACCCACGGCAAAAATGCTGATCAGGCAGATGGCGATGATGGTCTTCCACCAGGTCGGCGTAACCATGGCGTTGTGCTGCACACGGTTGACGATGTGCAGGTATTTGGGCTGGCCATCGTCGAGGTAGGTGGCATCGAGATCGATACGGCTGTCGGATTGCAGCTTTTGCGCGTCGTTGTCGCGCTTGGCCTGCATGTGCCAGAGACGCGCCTTGCTGATCAGCCCATTCTTGTGGATTTCTGCGCCCATCAGATGGGTCGCCGGAACCAGAATGGTGCCGATCAGCAGAGAAATGACGATTGCCGAGAACTCAGCCTGGTTGGCGGAAATGTTCGTCGCGATAAACGGCGACAGCACCAGAGCGAAGATGAAAGCTTCCAGAATCACCAGAAAGATACTGGCGACCCACAGCACCATGCCGGTGGGCTTGCGGCCGCGCTCTTCGACCTTGTTCAGGTAGTTGGCGCACTTGTCATAGAAGGCCGCATCCTTGTTCACCCGCTCGTAGAAGCGGAAGTACTTGGTGCACAGCTCACGCTCGGTCTTGTACCAGGTGGTGGCACTGCCTTCTTCACGATCCTCGACCTGGGCGCGGCGCGCAGCACGGGCCACGAAGCCGAACAACGGAAAGGAGCAGGCGACGTTGAGCAGGAAATACTTGACCTCGTTCCACCAGTTCATGATCACGATGACCAGGGCCATCAGCCCCAGCAGCGGCCAGACGATGTAGCGATAGGCCGACAAGGCTGTCGATAGTGTTTCGAAGAGTTCCATCTAGCTTATTCCCCGGTTCAACCACGCACAGGCGTGTAAGTCGCGGCGAAATCTTCGCCGCCATTGTCGTAATACAGTTTGCCGTCGACGCTCTTGTCACCGGCCTTGCGCAAGACCACGTCAACGCAGGACATGGGCGTTTGCTTGCCGGGCTCGATGAACACGCGATAGAGAATGGCGTCCTCGCCCTCGTAGACGTTGGCCGACGCGGCCAGTGTGTGATTCGCCTTGCCATGGTTGCGCTCGTAATCCTCGGTCACGTAAACCTTGGGCTCACGTACCAACGTGGCGTCATCACGCAAAACCGCGACCGGCGAAAGCGTAACCAGATGGCCATTGACCAACCCGGCCCAGGCGCGGCCATTCATGCCGGGGAGGTAATCGCGCGTCGCGTGCTCCTCCAGCGGTTTGCCGGTCGCCAGGCTCTTGACCTCACCACTCAGGCGCGGGCTGTCCTGCAGGCAACTGCTCATCGGCATGTTCGCGGCGTACGCCGAGGAAATCAGGCTGAAACCTGCTTTCTTCGGCGTCATGCTCTTGGCCAAATTCCAGCTTGTCTGACTGGCAGGCTGACCGCCGAAGTCGACCAGTGCAGTAGAAACATTGGCTGGACTGCTCTTCTTCACGGGCACGTTTGGTGCCTGCGCTGGCGCACTGCGCGTGGCGACCTTGGCTGTCGCGGTGCCGTGCTCCAGGTACTTGGGATTGTTGCGCTCAGCGCGAACACGCTGGGCCAGCAACTGGGTGTCATTGAGTTCGACGATCTCGACCCGGCGGTTCTTGCCACGTAGCAATGGGTCGGCGTTGTCGGCAACCGGGCGCGAAGCACCCGCACCCTGGAAGTACATACGCTCGGCAGCAATACCCTGCTCAGCGAGAATGCTCGCCACAGCACGCGCACGCTGCTCGGAGAGTTCCTGATTGAACGCCGCTGGGCCAGTGGAATCGGTGTGCCCAACCACCAAAATGGCCGTCGTGCTGCGCTCGCCCGGCGCACCGGCAAAGGCACTGGCCAACTTGCGCACCTGGCGTTCGCCATCGACCGACAGCTTCGCACTGCCCACCGGGAACATGCCCTGATCTTCGACCTGGGCGACGATACCGGCCTCCTGCGGCGCGGCACTTGGCGTCGCCCCTTCGACCCGAAGGGTCTCCAGTTGCATCTGCAGGTTTTCTTCGCGAGCCAGTTTTTCGAGGCGATCCAGCTTGTTCTTGTACAACAGCGCCAAACCACAGCCAGCCGCCGCGCCAATCACAGCGCCGCCGATAATGGCTTCGGTGTTGCCCTTGGTTGCAGCACCCGCGGCAGCGCCGACGACAAAGCCAGCAAGGCCACCCGCCATACAGTTAATGCTCTTTGAGTGCTCGCTGGAGAACTTCTCCACGGATGCACAACCCGAGACGAGCATGCTGATGGTCAGAGCAAGAGAGGTGACACGCAGAACGCGTGCGGACGGAAGCAAAAGCGAGGACAAGAAACAAACTCCCTGAGCATGACGAAACTTCAGGGAATCCACAGGCTAGGCGTTCATCCTTGAAGCATCGAGGCGGGTAATCATTTACCCGGTTGGCAGGGAATTTGAACACACCAATAATGGCAATACAATGTCACAATAAATTCTGTATCGCCTGCCGCTCAAGCCTTCGAGCGCTACACCTCAACTCACCCCCACATAACGATCCGTGCGGTGATTGATCGCCAGCACCAAATTCAACACCAAGGCACCGAGCACCGACAGCAGCACCTTGTCCGGCGCCACGATGAATACCGCGGCCAATACAATGCAGCCGTCGATCCCCATTTGCACCCAACCCGCACGCAGGCCAAAGCGCTCCTGCACAAACAACGCCAGGATGTTCACCCCGCCCAGGCTGGCACGATGGCGGAACAGCATAAGCAAGCCCAGCCCCATCGCCGCGCCACCGAACAAGGTGGCGTAGAGGCTACTCAAGTGAGCGAAGGTGACCCAGTGTGGCGTCGCCTCGGCCAGCAGCGAAACCAACAGCACCGCGCAACCGGTGCGCAGGGTGAAGCCCCAGCCCAGGCGCCAGATACCCAGCAGGTAGAACGGCAGGTTGATCAGACAGAACAGCAATCCGAACGGCCAGCCGCCCAGGTAATTGGCAAGAAAGGCGATGCCCACGGTGCCACCGGTGATCAGCCCGGCATGGGCATAAAAAGCGATGCCCAGCGCCACCAGCGCCGTGCCGAACAACAGGGCGAGCGCGTCTTCCCACAACGGGTGACGGACGAAGATGGCGGCGACCGCACTGCGCGGCACGTCCTCGGTAGGTTGCTCAGTCATGGCGAAATCTGTATCGGCGCGTACAAAAGCAGAAGTGGTCGACACATCGCTCGACTTATGAGCGGCGCCGCTCCCACACCTCAAACACATACAAAGGCGTCTCTGCGCTGGCCGCATGTTCGACGCTGGAGGCCAAACGCCAATGCACTTCGCTGATCTCGGGGAAGAAGGCATCACCTTCGGGTTCGAGGCCAACACGGGTGAGGTATAGCCGATCTGCGCGCTCAAGCCCCAGCTCGTAAAGCTGCGCGCCGCCTATCAGCATCAGTTCTTCAGCATTTTGCTCAAAGGCCCAGGCACGTGCCCGCTCGATGGCGGCCTCAAGGCTGGCGAACACCTCTGCGCCGTCCAGGCTCAAGCCCGGCTGGCGGCTGACAACGATATTCAGCCGCCCCGGCAGCGCACGCCCCAGCGAATCCCAGGTTTTGCGCCCCATGATGATGGGCTTGCCCAAGGTCATGGCCTTGAAGTGTTTGAGATCCGCTGGCAAGTGCCAGGGGAGTTGGTTATCACGGCCAATCACGCGGTTCTGCGCGAGGGCGGCGATCAGGGCAAGGGGGAGTGTCTTGTTCATGGCGGCGAGCATAGCAGAGCGCCCCGATGACGAGCAGCTCACACGCCCGGCAACCGATCATCGATTTGTCGCAGATTCGTCATCCTCGATGAGGCAGGCTTGGCGCTTCCATAGCGCAAGGAGATGCCACGATGTTATCCAACCTGCTACGCACCAGCCTGCTCTGTGCCGGACTGTTGGGCGCCGCTCTGTCGGCGCAGGCCGATACCATACAAAGCGCCATCGACTGGGCCCAGCAACAGCCCAGCGCCAAGCCGAGCCAGACCAAGGACGCCAAAGCGCCACTGGTGATTGCCCATCGCGGCGCCAGCGGCTATGTGCCCGAACACACACTGGCCGCCTACGCCCTGGCCGTGCTGCAAGGCGCCGACTACATCGAACCGGATCTGGTGATGACCCGCGACGGCCAGTTGGTGGCCCGCCATGACAACGAGCTGGGGCTGACCACCGACGTGGCGCAGCATCACGAGTTCGCCGACCGCAAGCGCACCCAGACGGTCGACGGCGTCAGCCTGGAAGGCTGGTTCAGCGAGGACTTCACCCTGGCCGAACTGAAAACCCTGCGCGCCATCGAGCGCATCCCACAGGTACGCCCGGCCAACCAGCGCTTTGACGGCCAGTTCGAAATCCCCACCCTGCAGGAAATCATCGACCTGGTGAAAAGCCTGCAACTCAGCCAGCAGCGCGTCATCGGCCTGTACCCGGAAACCAAGCACCCCACTCACTTCCAACACCTCGGCCTGGCGATCGAAGCGCCGCTGCTGGCGGTGCTCAAGCGCAATGGTTACGACAGCGCTCAGGCGCCGGTGTATATCCAGTCCTTCGAAGTGGAAAACCTCAAGACGCTGAGCCGCCTGACCTCCATCCGCCTGATCCAACTGCTCTGGACGGACGGTCAGCCCTACGACCAGCAAGCACTTGGCACTGACCTGAGCTACGCGCAAATGATCACCCCCAAGGGTTTGCAGGCCATCGCCCGCTACGCCAGCGGTATCGGCCCGGAGAAAAGCATGATCATCCCGCGTGACGCCGCCGGTAACCTCACCACCCCCACCCATCTGGTGCGCGACGCCCATGCCGCCAAGCTCAAGGTGCATCCCTACACCTTCCGCGCCGAGAACGCCTTTCTACCCAACAACCTGCGTAGCGGCGACGTGCAGAGCGAGCGCGGCGATATCGACGCCGAACTGCGCGCCTTCCTCGCCACCGGCATCGACGGCCTGTTCATCGACCAACCGGACATCGCCGTACGTCTGCGCGAGACGCGCTGATTCGCCTCCGTACGGATCAGGGGTTATCCTCAGCCCCTGATCCGTACGACGAGACGCCGCGTGACTGACGCCTCCTCCCCTACGCCCCTGCAACGCCTCTGGCTCAGCGAAACCATTCGCCTGCGCGAAGAGCACGCCGGGCCGCTCGACGACGCCGAAGCCAATCGCCTGGCCCGCACCGCTGGCGGCGAGCTGGCCGAGCGCATCCAACTGCGCGCCGTGCATCTGGCACGCCGTGACGGCCAATGGCAGGCGCTGCTGCACTGGTTGCAGGGCGCCCGCCTGGCCGCGCTGCTGCTGGTACTCCTAGCGCTACTCAGCGGCGTTGGCCTGGGCATGACAGCGCTCGGCGACGGCCGCCAGCCGGTCAATGTGTTCTGGGCGCTGGGCAGCCTGCTCGGGCTCAACCTGCTGATGCTGACAGGCTGGCTGATTGGCCTGCTGTTGACCCGCGACAGCCCCGGCACACTCGGGCGCCTGTGGCTGTGGCTCAGCGAGAAACTGGCGCGCGACGCCAGTGCGGCACAACTGGCCCCGGCCCTGCTGCTGATGCTGCAACGCCGACGCCTGAACCGCTGGGCCCTGGGCCTGTTGGTCAACGGCCTATGGACGCTGGCCATGCTCACCGCACTCGGCACCCTACTGTTGCTACTCGCCACCCGCCGCTACGGCTTCGTCTGGGAAACCACCATCCTCGGCGGCGATACCTTCATCGCCCTGACCCAGGCCATCGGCGCCCTGCCCGCGCTGCTCGGTTTCAGCCTGCCAGACATCGACATCATTCGCGCCAGCGGCGATGCCGCCATCGCCAGCGAAACCGCCCGACAAAGCTGGGCCGGCTGGCTGATTGGCGTGCTGCTGATCTACGGCTTGCTGCCACGCCTGCTGCTGACGCTGCTATGCCTGTGGCGCTGGCAGGCCGGCAAGCGCGCGTTGCGCCTGGATCTCGACCTGCCCGGCTATGGCCTGTTACGCCAACGTCTGCAACCGGACAGCGAGCGCCTGGGCGTTTGCGACGTTGCCCCCGCGACCCTACACCAGCCGCAAAGCGGTAGCAGCGTCCAGCCCGCCAGCGGCGCCCTACTGCTCGGCCTGGAGCTGGACGACCGCCGCACCTGGCCGCCAACACGGCTGCCCAAAGGCGTCGCCGATGCCGGGGTGATCGACAGCCGCGAACAACGCCGCCAATTGCTCGAACAACTCACCCGCTTCCCCCCTGAGCGCCTGGCCATCGCCTGCGACCCGCTGCGCTCGCCGGATCGCGGCACCCTGGCGCTGCTCGGCGAACTGGCGCGCTGCGCCGCCGCCACGCGCATCTGGCTGCTGCCCCCCGCCCCCGGAGAAAGCCTGGACAGCGCCCGCCTGGCCGACTGGCACCAGGCACTCGCGAGCCTAGGGCTGACGCATCGCGACACGGCGCCATTGAGCTGGCTGGAGAGCGGACATGACTGACTACGCACGCCGTAGGGTGGATGACGCTTTACCCATCCACCGATTGCGCGGATGGATGAAAACAGCGTCATCCACCCTACGGTTTCCTGCAATGCCGAGGCCAGCGCCATGACCTCGCCACTGAAACTCGCCCTGGTCGGCCACACCAACGTCGGCAAGACCTCGCTGCTGCGCACCCTGACCCGCGATATCGACTTCGGCGAGGTGTCGCCACGCGCCAGCACCACCCGCCATGTCGAGGGCGCGCGCCTGTCGGTGGACGGCCAGGCGCTGCTGGAGCTGTACGACACCCCCGGACTGGAAGACGCCATCGCCCTGCTCGACTACCTGGAACGCCTCGACCGCCCCGGCGAGCGCCTGGACGGCCCGGCGCGCCTGACGCGTTTTCTCGGAGGCAGCGAGGCCCGCCAACGCTACGAACAGGAAGCCAAGGTACTGCGCCAGCTCATGGCATCCGATGCCGGACTCTACGTGATCGACGTGCGCGAGCCGGTGCTGGCCAAGTACCGCGACGAACTGGCAGTGCTGAATATGTGCGGCCGTCCGTTGTTGCCGGTGCTCAACTTCGTCGCCAGCAACAACCACCGTGAACCTGAATGGCGTGAAGCGCTGGCCCGTCTTGGCCTGCACGCCCTGGTGGCGTTCGACAGCGTGGCACCGCCAGAGGATGGCGAGCGCCGCCTTTACGAAAGCCTGGCCCTGCTGCTGGAGCGCGCACGCCCGCAGTTGCAGAGGCTGATCGAGGATCACGAAGCGCAACGCCAGATCCGCCGCCAGACTGGTCAGCGGCTGATTGCCGAACTGCTGATCGACTGCGCCGCCTGCCGCCGCAGCGTCGCTGCTCAGCCGCTGCTGGAGCAGACCGCCGTGAGCGAGCTCCGTGACGCCATTCGACAACGCGAGCAGCGCTGCGTCGAAGCCCTGTTGCGCCTGTACGCCTTCCGCAGCAGCGATGCCAAGGCGGCTGATCTGCCGCTACTCGATGGCCGCTGGGGCGACGACCTGTTCAACCCGCAAACCCTGAAACAGCTCGGCATCAAGGTCGGCGGTGGCATGGCCGCCGGTGCCGCCACCGGTGTCGGCGTCGACTTGCTGGTCGGCGGCCTGACCATGGGCGCCGCCGCCGCATTGGGCGCGGTGATCGGCGGCAGCGCGCAGACCCTGCGCAACTACGGGCAACGGCTGAAAGGCAAGCTGCAGGGCCAGCGCGAGCTGACCGTCGACGACGCCGTTCTGCGCCTGCTGGCCCTACGCCAACAACAACTGCTAGCCGCCCTGGATAAGCGCGGCCACGCCGCCATGGACGCCATCGCCCTCAGCGCCCCGCAGGAAACCCTGTGGCGCCAGGGCAAACTACCCGCTCCGCTCAACGCGGCCCGCGCCTACCCACAGTGGTCCTCACTGAATCCCGGCGCACGCCTGGAAGGGGCCGAGCGCGCGGAACAAGTGGAGCGCCTGCGCGACGACCTCTCCGTGCAGTCGGTGGGCTAAAGCCCAGGGCGGCACACCTGTAGGGTAGGCTTCAGCCCACCACATCGGCGCTCCACTACTCCCCGAACTCGCCATCGCCATCACCCCGTCCACCCCAATCTGCCGACAGAAGCCCGAGCGCGACATAACGATGGAAACTGGAATAAGGCCAGTCACCAACCTGATTCACCAGGCCATGCTTGACTGGATTGAAATGGATGTAATCAACATGCCGTGCAAGGTCATCCTCATCACGGATACGGTGCTCCCAGAAGCGCCTCTGCCAGATGCCCTTCTCACGCTTTCTGGATTTGCTGGCGCTGACGTTGGGCCTGGCGGGTAGTACCCGAGAAAACTGGCTTTTGATCAATGCCCAACGCTGGGAATAGTTCTGATCATCCTCGGGCAGCTCTCATATCGCATGCAGATGATCGGGCAGGACGCAGATGGCGATGGTCTTGAGCGGCATGCGCTTGCTGGCCTCGACATAGACCTGGCGCAGCAGCGCAATTTCCTCAACCAGTAAACGCGAACGACGATCCGCGAGGGTGACCGTAAAGAAGTAGGTGGCACCGGGAATCCGTTCGCGGCGGTAGTTGGGCATGGGCAATCCTTTGCCTGTTGGGTGTCGGTGAAGGGGCCGGCTGCATGGTGAATCGGTGGGCTGAAGCCCACCCTACACCCTAGCCGGTAGGGTGGGCTTTCGCCCACCAGAGCCCACCCACAACCATCTCAGACCGCCACCGGCGCCTTGATATGCGGGTGCGCTTCGTAGCCCACCAGCTCGAAGTCCTCGAATTTGAAGGCCAGCAGATCCTTCACCTCCGGGTTGAGCTGCATGGTTGGCAGCGGCAGCGGCTCACGGGTGAGCTGCAGATCGGTCTGTTCGATGTGGTTGGCGTACAGGTGGCAGTCGCCGCCTGTCCAGATGAACTCGCCCGGTTGCAGATCGCAGACCTGCGCCACCATCAACGTCAGCAGCGCGTAGCTGGCGATGTTGAAGGGCACGCCGAGGAAGATGTCCGCCGAACGCTGGTACAGCTGGCAGCTCAGCTTGCCGTCGGCGACGTAGAACTGGAACAGCGCGTGACACGGCGGCAGCGCCATCTGATCGACCAGTGCCGGGTTCCACGCCGAAACGATCAGGCGGCGCGAATCCGGGTTCTTTCTGATCATCTCGACCAGCTTGGCGATCTGGTCGATGGACTCGCCATTGGGCGTCGGCCAACTGCGCCACTGGTAGCCATACACCGGGCCGAGATCGCCGTTCTCGTCGGCCCACTCGTCCCAGATGCTGACGCCGTTGTCCTTGAGGTACTTGATGTTGGTGTCACCCTGCAGGAACCACAGCAGCTCGTGGATGATTGAGCGCAGGTGGCACTTCTTGGTGGTGACGAGGGGGAAACCATCGGCCAGGTCGAAGCGCATCTGGTAGCCGAACACGCTGTAGGTGCCGGTGCCGGTGCGGTCTTCCTTGAAGGTGCCGTGCTCACGCACGTGGCGCATCAGGTCGAGGTACTGTTTCATCAGGCGACTCCCTGCACGCTCTGGCGCTTGTAGGCGTAGGCGATCAGGCCGATGCCGCCGAGCACCATCGGCACGCAGAGGATCTGCCCCATAGTCAGCCAGCCCCAGGCCAGGTAGCCGAGCTGGGCATCCGGCACGCGGACGAATTCGACGATGAAGCGGAACACCCCGTAGCAGGCGGCGAACATGCCGGACACGGCCATGGTCGGACGCGGCTTGCGCGAGTAGAACCAGAGGATGACAAACAGCGCCACGCCCTCCAGGGCGAACTGGTAGAGCTGCGACGGGTGGCGCGGCAACTGCTGCGGATCGGTGGGGAAGATCATCGCCCAGGACACGTCAGTGGCCTTGCCCCACAGCTCGGCGTTGATGAAGTTGCCGATACGCCCGGCGCCCAGGCCGATTGGCACCAGCGGCGCGATGAAATCCATCAGCTCGAAGAAGCTCTTGCCGTTGCGTTTGCCGAACCACAGGGTCGCCAGCATCACGCCGATCAGGCCGCCGTGGAAGGACATGCCGCCCTCCCAGATGCGCAAGATCTTCGCCGGTTCGGCGATATACGCGGGCAGATCGTAGAACAACACGTAGCCCAGGCGCCCACCGAGGATCACCCCCATGGCCACCCAGAACACCAGGTCGGACAGCTTGTCCTTGGTCCAGGTCGGGTCGAAGCGATTGAGCCGACGCGAAGCCAGCAGCCAGGCACCCCCGATACCGACCAGATACATCAGGCCATACCAGTGGATTTTCAGCGGGCCGAGGGCGAGAGCCACCGGGTCGATCTGCGGATAAGGCAGCATCTGGAACTCCTTAAACGAGGAAACTCAAACCCACGCTGAACAACAGCAGGGCGAACAGGCGCTTGAGCAACAGCGGCGACAGGCGATGAGCCAGGCGCGCACCAAAACGGGCGAAGAACATACTGGTCAGCGCAATGCCCAACAGCGCCGGCAGGTAGACGAAACCAATACTCCATGACGGCAACAACGGATTGCCCCACCCCGTCCAGATGAAGCTCAAGGCACCGGCCACGGCGATTGGCAAGCCACAGGCCGACGAGGTCGCCACCGCCTGCTGCACCGGCACGCTGCGCCAGACCAGAAAGGGCACTGTCAGCGAACCGCCGCCGATACCGAAGATCGCCGAGGCCCAACCGATCACCCCACCCGCAACAGCCAATCCGGGCTTGCCTGGGACATCGAGGCTGGCACGAGGTTTCAGGTTCAGCAGCAACTGCGTCGCCACCAGCAGCGCGAACATCCCGATGATTTTCTGCAACCACTCGCCATGGATCGCCGCCGCCGTCAGCGCACCGAGCACGCTACCGAGCAGGATGCCAAGAGTCAGCCAGCGAAACAGCGGCCAGCGCACCGCACCCTGGCGGTGATGTTCAAGCATGGAATTGATCGAAGTGAAGACAATGGTGGCCAATGAAGTGCCCACGGCCAGGTGCGTGAGAATCTCTGCCGACATGCCCTGCGAAGCGAAACTGAAGACCAGCACCGGCACGATGATCAGCCCGCCGCCCACACCGAACAGCCCGGCCAGCACACCAGCAGCCGCGCCCAGCAGCAGGTAGAGCAGCAGTTCCATCGGTATCCCCAAAAAACAAAGCGGCATGGTAGCGGAAATACCCACGAAACGGCAGGCGCCAGGTGTCGGACACCTGAACCGGATGCACTTTGTGCTAGGGTCTGCCGGGATCAACGCTCACAAGGATCTGCCCATGTGCCTGATCGTCTTTGCCTGGCGCCCCGAGCATCCCCAGGTTCTGCGCCTGGCTGCCAACCGCGACGAGTTTCATACCCGCCCGAGTGCCGCGCTGAGCGAGTGGCACGATGCACCCGGCGTATTCGCCGGACGCGACCTGGAGGCTGGCGGTACCTGGCTGGGCATCACCGAAAGCGGACGCTTCGCGGCCCTGACCAACATCCGTGCCCCACAGCAGAAGCCCGGCCTTCGTTCGCGCGGTGAACTAACCGCCGACTATCTGCTGGGTCAGCTCTCGCCCATGGCCTACCTCGAACAGGTCATGGCGCACGCCGCCGATTACGCCGGCTTCAATCTGCTGCTGGGCGATGCGACTCAGCTCTGGCACTTCAATTCCCAGGAGGGCCAGGCGCGCCGTTTGCAGCCGGGTGTCTACGGCCTGTGCAACGCCAACCTGGATACGCCCTGGCCCAAGCTGCTGCGCGCGCGCCAGGCGCTGCAAGAGGCTCCAGATGCCGATGACGAAATGTTGCTGTGGGTGATGGCCGATACAGCGCGACCAGACGACTACCTGCTGCCGAACACCGGCGTCGGCCTGGACATCGAACGTCTGCTGTCGAGCGTTTTCATCGCCAGTGCAGACTACGGCACGCGCGCCAGTACGGTGCTGAACCTTGGCCGGGATGGACGCTGGAGTGTCATCGAGCGCAGCTTCGGCCCGCATGGCGCCCTTCTGGGCGAGGTGGCCTTGCAGAAGTAGCCCAAGCTTATGGCCCGATCTCGGTCGAACGGCCAGCAGCGGAGTGAGCCTTGAAGTAGGAGCGAGCGCTGCTCGCGAAGCTTCTGCTGTTTGTCATGGTTCGCGAGCACAGCTCGCTCCTACATGAAGCCTCTGCGCCTGGGGCTCTCCAAACGAGAGCCCGCGCCTTCAGGCCTGGATATTCGAGGCCGGGTTGATCACCCGGCCCAAGCCGAGGTTGCGCAGCGCCAGGTGCAGGGTGCTGTAGATCAGGTGCGGGCTGTCCATACGCATCACCTGGCCCAGCAGCTCCTTGGCCTTGCTCTGGGTGATTTGGCGCAGCAGCCATTTCACCTTGGGCAGGTTGGTGGCGTTCATCGATAGCGAGTCAAAACCCATGGCCAGCAACAACACGGCTGCTGCCGGATCACCGGCCATCTCGCCGCAGATACTCACCGGCTTGCCTTCCAGATGGGCGTCATGCACCACCTTCTGCAAGGCCTGCAGTACCGCCGGGTGGAGGAAGTCGTAGAGATCGGCCACGCGTGGGTTGTTGCGGTCGACCGCCAGCAGGTACTGAGTCAGATCGTTGGAGCCGACCGAGAGAAAGTCCACCTGGCGGGCCAGTTCGCGGGTCTGATACACCGCCGCCGGGATTTCGACCATCATGCCAATCGGCGGCAGCGGCACGTCAGTGCCCTCGTCACGCACCTCGCCCCAGGCGCGGTGGATCAGGTGCAGGGATTCTTCCAATTCCTGAGTGCCGGAAATCATCGGCAACAGGATGCGCAGGTTGTTCAGACCCTCGCTGGCCTTGAGCATGGCGCGGGTCTGCACCAGGAAGATTTCCGGGTGGTCAAGGGTGACGCGGATGCCGCGCCAGCCGAGGAAGGGGTTTTCTTCCTTGATCGGGAAGTAAGACAGTGCCTTGTCACCGCCGATATCCAAGGTACGCATGGTCACCGGCAGCGGATGGAAGGCCTGCAATTGCTCGCGGTAGGTGGCGAGCTGTTCCTTCTCGCTGGGGAAGCGCTCATTGATCATGAACGGCACTTCGGTGCGGTACAGACCCACGCCTTCGGCGCCACGCTGCTGGGCACGCGCCACGTCGGCGAGCAGACCGGTGTTGACCCACAGCGGCATGCGATGGCCGTCGAGGGTCTCGCAGGGCAACGCGCGCAGGGCGTCGAGACCTTCGGTGAGCTGACGCTCTTCCTCGACCACATCGGCGTACTGCTTGCTCAGCAGCTCGCTGGGGTTGGTGAAAACTTCGCCGTGGTAACCGTCGACGATCAGCTTGATGCCGTCGATCTTCGAGTACGGCAGGTCAACCACACCCATCACCGTGGGAATGCCCATGGCACGAGCGAAGATGGCCACGTGGGAGTTACCCGAGCCAGTCACCGAAATCAGGCCGACCAGCTTGCCTTCCGGCACCTCGCCAAGCATCGCAGGCGACAACTCTTCGCTGACCAGAATGGTGTTGTCCGGGTAGACCAGCGAAGTCTTGCGTTCTTCCTGCAAGTAGGCGAGCAGACGCCTGCCCAGATCGCGCACGTCGCTGGCGCGCTCACGCAGGTAGGCATCATCCATCAGCTCGAAGCGTTTGACGTGGTCGAGTACCACCTGGCGCAGTGCGCCCTGTGCCCACTGGCCGGTACGGATGACCGTACGCACCTCGTTACCCAGAGCGGCATCGTCGAGCATCATCAGGTAGACGTCGAACAGCGCGCGTTCTTCCTTACGCAGTTGCGTGGCGAGCTTTTCGGACAGCTCCTGCATGTCCTCGCGCACCCAGCCCAGCGCCTTGTCGAACAGGGCCAGCTCCGCGTCGATGTCATCGACATTGCGATCCGGCACCACGTTCAGATCGGCCGGAGGCAGCACCACCACGGCAGTACCGACCGCAGCTCCCGGCGCACCCGGCACACCGACGAACTTGGCCTCCTGCACGCCTTTGCCCTGGCGCCCCAGGCCGCGAATCGAGCCGGTGGCCTCGGCATGCGCGATCACGCCGGCGAGCTGCGCGCTCATGGTCACCAAGAAGGCTTCTTCACCTTCGTCGAACTGGCGGCGCTCCTTTTGCTGCACCACCAGAACGCCCATCACACGGCGATGGTGGATGATCGGTGCACCGAGGAAGGAGGCATAGCGCTCCTCGCCAGTCTCAGCGAAGTAGCGATAGCGGGGGTGACTGGCAGCGTCTTCGAGATTCAGCGGTTCCTCACGGCTACCGACCAGGCCGACCAGGCCCTCGCTGGGCGCCATGCTGACCTTACCGATGGAGCGTTTGTTGAGGCCTTCGGTGGCCATCAGCACAAAGCGGCTGGACTCTGGGTCGAGCAGATAGACCGAGCAGACCTGGCTGCCCATGGCCTCCTTGACCCGCTGCACGATGATCGACAACGCCGCCTTGAGATCCTTGGCGGCGTTCACTTCCTGGACGATTTTGCGCAGCGTGTTGAGCATGCTCGGTCAAAATCCCGTAATCAGTCGCGCACACTAAGGCGCGGTGCAAGTTCCTTGAGGGCTCGGCGGTAGACCTCACGTTTGAAGGTGACCACCTGCCCCAGCGGATACCAATAACTAACCCAGCGCCAGCCGTCGAACTCCGGCTTGCCGGTCAGATCCATGCGTACGCGGTCTTCGGAGCCTGTCAGGCGCAACAGAAACCACTTCTGCTTCTGCCCGATGCACAACGGCTGGCTGTGGGTACGCACCAGACGCTGAGGCAGGCGGTAACGCAGCCAGCCACGGGTACAGGCGAGGATCTTAACGTCCCGCTCTTCCAGGCCGACTTCTTCATTCAGTTCACGGTACAAGGCTTCTTCCGGCGACTCCCGGTCATTGATACCACCCTGCGGGAATTGCCAGGCGTCCTGATTGATACGGCGTGCCCAGAGTACCTGACCGACATCGTTGGTCAGGATGATGCCGACATTCGGGCGGAAACCATCGGAATCAATCACGGCAAGCAACCTCATAGACGCAAGTTCCAGCATTGTTCCACAAAGCCGACGCCAGCAGCAACGCGGGTTTGTGGGCAGTGGGAAAGCCCTGTCAAAGCGGCTATTCTGGCGCGCTCTACTCCCTTTGCAGAACAGGTACAGAACCGTGCGCTTGGCCCTTTTCGACCTCGACAACACCCTGCTGGCTGGCGACAGCGACCATAGCTGGGGCGAATTCGTCTGCCAGCGCGGCCTGGTCAACGCGGCCGAATACCTGGCGCGCAATGATGCCTTCTATGCCGACTACTGCGCCGGCAAGCTGGATGTGGTGGCCTACCAGAATTTCAGCCAGGCCATTCTCGGCCGCCGTGATATGGCGCAACTGGCGCAATGGCACCGCGAGTTCATGGCCGAAGTCATCGAGCCAATCATCCTGGCCAAGGGTGAAGCGCTGCTAGCCGAGCACCGCGCCGCCGGTGACAAGCTGGTGATCATCACCGCCACCAACCGCTTCGTCACCGCCCCCATCGCCGAACGCCTCGGCGTGGAGACGCTGATCGCCACCGAATGCGGCATGCAGGACGGTCGCTACACCGGGCAGATCAGCGGCACGCCGTGCTACCAGGGCGGCAAGGTAACCCGCTTGAATGAATGGCTGGCCGAGACGGGGCACACTCTCGACGGTGCCTACTTCTATAGCGACTCACGCAACGACCTGCCGCTGCTGGAGGCGGTGGCCAACCCAGTGGCAGTCGACCCGGACGACGTGCTGCGCGCCACAGCCATCGAGCGCGGCTGGCCGGTGATGTCGCTGCGCTGAAGATCGGGGTGACGTAGGAGCGGCGCCAGCCGCGAAGCCTGCCGCCCAGCCGCTCCCACATCAAGCAGCAAGCCTGCTGTAAATCTGGGAAGCACCTCGATCAAGGTCAGGCTGGCTTGGCGCCCATCAGTGCCATGATCGCGAGCAGCAGCACGACAATCAGCCCGGCATAAATCAGGCACATGCGCTTGAGCGCTAGCGGCGCAGGCGTATCGCCCAACGCGCGCCAGGTTGCCAGGCGACCAGCCAGCAGCAGGCCGAGCAGCAGCATCACGCCATACAGAATGCTGCCCAGCAGCAGCCAGATCTGCCCCAGCGGCCAGCCGGCGGTATCCACCAGCCAGTAACCGCTGAGCGGCAGACTCAGCGCCAGCACGGTGAAGGTCGGCAAGCTGAACAGCAGGGTCACGCGCAGCTTGCGCGCCAGCACAGCGGCATCACCGCTGCGCTGGGCCTTGAACAGCATGAAGCCATGGGCGATCAGGCCAAGCAGCAACAACACGCCCGGAGCGCCATGAAGAATACGAACCAGCAGATAGTGTTCCATCGTGGTTTCCTGGTTAGGTAGGGCGGGTGCAACCCGCCAACGCGCTCTGGCGGGTTGCACCCGCCCTACGGTTCGAAAGTATCAGCCCAGAAACAGGCGATAAGCCGGATTTTCGCTCTCGTCCCAGTACGGATAACCGATGGCGTCCAGCGCCGCTGGCACCAAATGGCGTTCCTCTTCCGGCACCTGCAGCGCGGCCAGCACGCGGCCGTCGGCGGCGCCGTGGTTGCGGTAGTGGAACATCGAGATATTCCAGCGCCCGCCGAGTTTCTGCAGGAAGTTGAACAGCGCCCCCGGTCGCTCGGGAAACTCGAAGCGCAGCACCATCTCGTCACCCACGCCAGCCGCGTGGCCACCGACCATATGGCGGATATGCAGCTTGGCCAGCTCGTTGTCGGTCAGATCCAGCACCGGGAAGCCCTGCGCACGCAGGCCTTCGACCAGCGCGGCACGCGGGTCGTTCTCCGGGTGAGTCTGCACACCGACGAAGATGTGTGCTTCGCGCCCGGTGTGATAGCGGTAGTTGAACTCGGTGATCTGGCGCTTGCCCAGTGCCTCGCAGAAGGCCTTGAAGCTGCCCGGCTGCTCGGGGATGGTCACGGCGATGATCGCCTCGCGCTTCTCGCCCAGCTCAGCCCGCTCGGCCACATGGCGCAGGCGATCGAAATTGACGTTGGCGCCGGAATCAACGCCCAACAGCACCTCACCTTTGACGCCTCCACGCTCGACGTATTTCTTGATCCCGGCCACAGCCAGCGCACCGGCAGGCTCGGTGATAGAGCGGGTGTCGTCGTAAATGTCCTTGATCGCCGCACAGATTTCATCGGTGCTGACGGTGATGACCTCGTCGACGTGATGCTTGCAGATATCGAAGGTGTGCTGGCCGATCTGCGCCACCGCCACGCCATCGGCAAACAACCCGACGGTCGGCAGCACCACGCGCTCGCCCGCCGCCAGCGCCTGCTGCAGGCAGTTGGAGTCGTCCGGCTCAACGCCGATCACCTTGATCTCCGGGCGCAGGTATTTGACGTAGGCAGCGATACCGGCGATCAAGCCGCCGCCACCGACCGGCACGAAAATGGCGTCGATGCGCCCCTGATGCTGGCGCAGCACCTCCATGGCCACGGTGCCCTGGCCGGCGATCACCAGCGGATCATCGTAGGGGTGGATATAGGTGTAGCCCTTTTCTTCCACCAGTTTCAGCGAATGAGCCAGCGCCTCGGGGAAAGCATCACCGTGCAACACAGCCTTGCCCCCACGCGAGCGCACACCCTGCACCTTGAGCTCCGGCGTGGTACGCGGCATGACGATGGTGGCCTTGACGCCCAGATGCTTGGCGGCCAGGGCCAGGCCCTGCGCATGGTTGCCAGCCGAAGCGGTGACCACGCCGCGCGCCAACTCTTCGGCAGACAGTTGCGCCAGCTTGTTATAGGCACCACGAATCTTGAACGAGTACACCGGCTGCAGATCCTCGCGCTTGAGCAGAATCTGGTTGCCCAGTCGCTCACTGAGCTGACGGGCGGGTTGCAGCGGGGTTTCCACCGCGACGTCGTAGACGCGCGAGGTGAGGATCTTCTTCACGTACTGTTCGAGCATGGCGATTTCGCAGGCATTCGGGCTTTGAGGGGACTGCCGAGTCTACCCCAGCGCCGCGCCGCTCGACCATATAAAGCACGTGGGTTTTGCCCCGTAAACACGCCACTTGCGGCTATAATTCGCGCCTTGTCCCCTACCCTCCCAGGCATTCCTTCGCGATGAACCAGGATCAGTTGAAACAGGCTGTGGCCCAAGCCGCCGTCGACCACATTCTCCCGCGCCTCGACAGCAAGAGCATCGTCGGTGTCGGCACCGGCTCTACCGCCAACTTCTTCATCGACGCACTGGCTCAGCACAAGATGGAGTTCGACGGCGCCGTGGCCAGTTCCGAAGCCACCGCCGCACGCCTGAAGGGCCATGGCATCCCGGTGTACGACCTCAACGCCGTCAGCGACCTGGAGTTTTACGTCGACGGCGCCGACGAGAGCGACGAACACCTGAACCTGATCAAAGGCGGCGGCGCCGCGCTGACCCGCGAGAAGATCGTCGCCGCCGTGGCCAAGACCTTCATCTGCATCGCCGACGCCAGCAAGCTGGTGCCGGTGCTGGGCGAATTCCCGCTGCCGGTGGAAGTGATTCCCATGGCGCGCAGCCATGTCGCCCGTGAGCTGGTGAAACTGGGCGGCGACCCCGTGTACCGTGAAGGCGTGCTGACCGACAACGGCAACATCATCCTCGACGTGCACAACATGTCGATCACCGATCCGGTCAAGCTGGAGGCGGACATAAACGCCATCGTCGGCGTGGTCACCAACGGCCTGTTCGCCGCCCGCCCGGCGGATCTGCTGCTGCTCGGTACTGCTGAAGGCGTGAAAGAGCTCAAGCGCTGAATCCGTGGGAGGCGCTTCAGCGACGATTGTCGCGGCTGAAGCCCCTCCCACAGAGTTTCTTTGTGCCACTCCCCTGATTGCCGAATGCAACCAGCGCTCCTGCGATTCGCCACACGCACTGGAAACGGCAGGCGTGCTTGCCCCCCTATTCCAGTAGGCGGCGCAGCTCCTCACTCATCGGCATGGGTTGAAAAGCGCTGACCCGCGCCCGCCCGGTGTTGCCGATAGGCACCCAGATGCGCGAGAACAACAGCGCCGCCAGAATGCGCGGCATTTGCCCCAGCACCTCACGCACATCCCCTTGTTGCCAGCCGACCTGCAGCATCAGCCAGTGCGAGCGCGCATGCAGCCACGGGCGACGCTGAGTGAGGATGTGCGCACGCTCCAGCCAAAACAGCGCTTCGTCGCTACGGCGGGCACGCAGTCCGTATTGCGCCTGAACGAAAGCTTCATCGATGGCAACTTGCAGTTTCATGTTCATATCGCCCGCCTTCACTTACGCAACAAGCGCAACCCGTTGAACACCACCATCAGGCTCACGCCCATATCGGCGAATACCGCCATCCACATGGTCGCCTCGCCCATCAAGGTCAAGGCCAGGAAGATCGCCTTGATACCCAGTGCCAGCACGATGTTCTGCACCAGAATCGCGTGAGTCTGCCTCGACAGGCGGACGAAAGCCGGGATCTTGCGCAGATCATCGTCCATCAACGCAACATCTGCCGTCTCGATGGCGGTGTCGGTACCGGCTGCGCCCATGGCGAAGCCGATCTCGGCCTTGGCCAGTGCCGGGGCGTCGTTGATGCCATCGCCAACCATGCCCACCACCTTGCCGCGCGCTTGGCTCGCCTCGACCCAGGCCAGCTTGTCAGCCGGCAGCAAATCGCCGCGCGCTTCATCGACGCCAACCTGTTCAGCGATAGCCGCCGCTGTGTGGACGTTGTCACCGGTGAGCATGCAGGTACGCACGCCCAGTTGGTGCAACTCGTCGATTGCCTCGCGGCTGGTCTGGCGTACGGTGTCGGCCACGGCGAAGAGCATCAGCGCGCGCGCTTCATCGCACAGCACCACCACGCTCTTGCCCTGCCGCTCCAGTGTCTCCAGGCGCTCTTCCAGTTGCGCCGAGCAGAGCCCAAGATCCTCGACCAGACGGTGGTTGCCGATATACAGCAGCCTACCGTCGACCCGCCCCTTGCTGCCGCGCCCAGGTAGCGCCTCGAAGTCTGCCACTTCATGCAAGACCTGCCCTTGTTCTTCGGCATGCCGTGCCAAGGCTTTGGAAACCGGATGGTCGGAACGCGCGGCCAGGCTCGCAGCCCAGATGGCATGCACGGGCTCAGGCGTTTCCAGCAGGTGGAGGCTGTCGGTTTGCACCGGCTTGCCATGAGTCAGGGTGCCAGTCTTGTCCAGCGCGAGTAGGGCAAGATGACGACCATTCTCCAAATAGACGCCGCCCTTGATCAGTATGCCCTTGCGCGCGGCGGCTGCCAGGCCGCTGACAATGGTGACCGGCGTAGAGATCACCAATGCGCAGGGGCAGGCCACCACCAGCAGCACCAGGGCGCGATAGATCCAGTCGAACCAGGCGCCGTCACTAAACAGCGGCGGCAGCACCGCGACAGCCAAGGCGAAGGCGAACACCGCCGGGGTGTAGATGCGCGAGAATTGGTCGACGAAGCGTTGGGTCGGCGCGCGCGAGCCCTGCGCCTCTTCCACCGCATGGATGATGCGCGCCAACGTGGTATCACGCGCCGCCGCGGTGACGCGAAACTCCAGCGAGCCGGCTTCGTTGATGGTGCCGGCGAAGACCGAATCACCCACGCGCTTTTCCACCGGCAGGCTTTCCCCGGTGATGGGCGCCTGGTTGACGGTCGAGCTGCCGCCGACCACCTCACCGTCGAGGCTGATACGCTCACCGGGGCGCACACGCACCAAGGCGCCCAGGCCGATGGCCTGCACGTCGACCTCCTGCCAGTCACCATTGGCCTGCTTGACCGTCGCGCGAGGCGGCGCCAGATCCATCAGCCCGCGAATGGCATTGCGCGCGCGATCCAGTGAACGTGCTTCGATCAGCTCGGCGATTGTGAACAGCACCATCACCATCGCCGCCTCTGGCCACTGGCCGATCAGCACCGCGCCGGTCACGGCAATGCTCATCAGCGCATTGATATTGAGGTTGCGGTTTTTCAGGGCGATCCAGCCCTTCTTGTAGGTGTTCAGCCCGCACAGACCGATGGCAGCAACGGCCAGGACAGCGACCAACCACTGCGGCCCGAGCGCGGCGAAATGCACCAGTTCCGAAGCGGTTGCCAGCACACCAGCCAACGCCAGCGGCCACCAGGCTTTTTTCTCAGGAGCGGCAACCGGCTGCGGTGCGCCACTCTCATCCTCGACCTGCGGGGTAAAACCCAGGCCGCGAATGGCAGGCAGCACCTGATCCAGCACGCCTGGGTCATGGCTGACGGTGAGCACGCGCTGCAGCAGATTGAACTGCAGGCCCGCCACGCCAGGCAAACGGCCCAGGGCATCACGAATCAGCCGCTCCTCCGTCGGGCAGTCCATCTGCTCGATGCGAATACGGGTGTTCACTGCACCATCGAGCGGCTCATCGACTGCAGGCGCAGCGGGGCCGTGATCATGCCCGGCGTACTCATTGGCGTGCTCGTGGCGAGTGGGGGAATGTTCGTGCGAGTGATCGCAGCAGCGGCTCATGGCTACTCTCCGTCTGATACCTGTTGCCGAGTACACACCCTGTAGCCACTATAGGGTCAAGCATCTGGAGGTAATCTCATGAAAATCGGCGAATTGGCAAAGAAGGCTGGCTGCCAGGTAGAGACGGTGCGCTACTACGAGCGCGAAGGACTGCTACCCGCGCCCGCACGCACTGAAGGTAACTACCGCCTGTACGGCAACGAACACCTGGAACGCTTGGTATTCATCCGCAATTGCCGAACGCTGGACATGACCCTGGAAGAAATTCAGCGTCTGCTGACGCTACGCGACCTGCCCAATGAAAGCTGCGCCGGGATCAATAGCCTGGTGGACGAACATATCGAACATGTGGAGGCGCGTATCAACAGCTTGCAGGCTCTGCGCGATCAGCTCAGCGAACTGCGTGATCGCTGCAACGGCCCACAAGAAGCAGAGGACTGCGGCATCCTGCGTCAGCTCAACGTCAGCGGCGGCGTGCAGCCGTTACCGGACGACGGCCACACCCATGTCGGCAAGAGCCATTCGCACTGACGTCCAGCGTCACTCTGGCTTGCGAAAGACGTAGAACAGATTCGGCTCACTGATCAGGTACAAATTACCGACATCATCGCTCGCCACGCCTTCGGCCTGCGGCACGCTGCGTGTGAGGCCATGCCGCCCGAACAGCAAGGACAAGGTGCTGATCGGCTCACCCTCTGCATCCAATTCGATCACCAGACGCGACTCATCCGACAGCGCCAGCAAGTGCCCGCTAGCCGCGTCGAAATGCAGGCTCGACAGATCGCGCACAAACAGGCGCGCATCACGCTGAGGGTCGGTGTTGACCTGCATGGACAGCGGCTTGCTCTGATCGACATGCGGGAATCCCAGCACCTCGAATATACGCACCGGGTCACGCTCCTTGGCCACCAGCAGACGGTGGTTGGCAGCATCATAGGCCAGCCCTTCGAACCCCTTGTTGCCATTGCGACCGATACCCAGCGAGAGCATCTGGAAATCAGCGGCATCGATCTCGCGGGTGTGCTCATCGATAAGCACCTTAACCAGCCGCTGCTCGCGCTCGTCGGCGATCACGTATGTGCCGGGGGCCACGTACTCAATCGCTTCGGGATCGCCAAAGCCTTTCAGTTCGATCACCCGTTTGAGGTCACCTTCTAGGCTCAGCTCGATCACCTTGGCCGGCTTGTTGGTGACGCTAAACAGGCTGCGTCGATCCGGGTCGTAGGTCAGCGCCGACACATCGCTGATATCACCGATTTCCTTGGCCTCGATGGCCACGCGATAGTCGCCCAACCATAACGATCGCTCACGCCACTGCTCGCCATGCTGCCACTGCTCAACGGCAAACCAGGCGCGCTCGAACAAGCGGTATCGCTGGGCGAATGCCACAGCGGCGACTAGCAACACAATGCCGAGCAGATAGAGCCAAGGACGGATGGACAACAGGCGGCGCATAAACTCTCTCACGAAAAAGCCCGCCACAGTTGGACTGTGGCGGGCAGATGAAATAGGAACACAGTAATTAGTTGATCAGTTCGACGCGGTCGACATCGATCTCGTGGCCGTTGAAGTCCTTGTCGACCTCACCGGTCAGGCGCACCTTGGCGGTTTCCGAGACTTGCTGTGCAGGCCAGTCTTCGTCATCGATTTCCACCCGGATGGTGCCGCTGGAATCTTTGAATTCGTACAGCTCATCCTGCAAACGCTTGACGATCTGGCCTTCGAGCACCACATGAGTATCGTCGGCAGACTGCAGCGCAGCGGCAACGCTAGTGACCTGAGGCGTAGCGCCTGGGCCGGTGTAGTTGCTGGCAAAAGCGGCAGTGCTGAGCAGCGGCAGGAACATCAGAGCGAAAGCGGTACGTTTCATGGTATGAACCTCGTTGTTCGTAAGTGACGGGGTCAGATTAGTGCCGCTAGCTGAAGCCAGACTGAATCGCCGCTTAAGCCAAGCTGAACGCGCCAAAGCGGCTCAACTGGGATCAGCAGCCGATTTGTGGAAGCGATAGAACAGGTTGGGCTCGGAGACTATATAGATGTCGCCATTCTCATCCATGGCCACCCCCTCGGCCTGTTCGATACCACGGTGCAGACCATTGAAGCCCCCACTGAGACTCAGGAAGCTGATCGGCTGCCCGGCGCGATCAAGCTCCAGCAGCAAGCGCGACTCATCGGACAGCAACAACAGATGCCCCGTACGCTCATCGACGCTGAGCGAAGAAATGTCGCGCAGCCCCAGGTTACCCGCGACCAACGGCTGCAACGCACCGACCTGTCCGTTCCGGGCAGGGAACGGCAGGCTGAACAAGCCCAGCGGCCCACGCTCCTTACTAAGTAGCAGGCTGTGGCTACGCGAGTCCCAGCCCAGCCCCTCGAACCCCTTATTCCCGGCATCGGCAAAGCCCAGATCGATGCCCGGCAAGTGCCTGGCATCCAGCTCCACAGTCTTGCTATCAAGGGTGAAGGATGTGAGCAGATGCCTGCGTTCGTCGACGATGGCCATACGTCCGTTGTCCATCATTTCCACACCTTCAGGGTTGGAGAAACCCTTGAGCTGAATGCGGCGCAGGATCTCGCCATCACGCGACAGCTCAACCAGCAGTGGATGCTTACCCGTCACGGTGAACAAGGTGCCGGTTTGCTGGTTGTAAGTCAGCCCCGAGGTTTCATCCTCGTCCAGCCCTGCCAGGGCCTTGGCCTGCACCACCGCGCGATAACCGGGCAGCCAGATGCTGGCGAGGCGTGCAGCCAGCGGCGTATCACCCTCCTGCCACCAGAGCAGAGCGCGATCATCCCAATGCTGGGTTTGCACCAGCACAGCAGCAGTGAGCAATGCACAACCAAGAAGCCAGTTGCGCGGGCGGTTCAGACAAGAGCGGAGAAAAAGCATCGGCGACGGCTCGGCTGCACGGTGGCAATGCGACATCCGCTGTCGATGGGAGTTCCGCCACCCGTGGGCGGCGGTTATGGCTTACAGCACGCGGCTGGTGAAGCGACTGTGACCAACCAGTTCCAGCTCCAACTCGTCGCCTTTGTTCAGCGCACCCACGCCGACCGGTGTGCCGGTAAGGATCACGTCGCCCGGCTGCAGGGAGAAATGTCCGGCCATGGCCTGGATCATCGGCACGATAGGGTTGAGCATGTCACGGCTGTTGCCGTCCTGGCGGGTTTCGCCATTGATCACCAAGCGAATGCCAATGTCGGCCAGATCCTCGATAGCATCGCCCGGCACGAAGGGCGCCAGCACGCAGGCACCGTCGAAGCTCTTGGCGATTTCCCAGGGGTAGCCCTTTTCCTTGAGCTTGGCCTGCACATCGCGCAGGGTCAGATCCAGCGCCGGGGCGAAACCGCTGATGGCATCGCGCACTTCCTCGGCATCGGGCTTTTTCGACAGCGGCTTGCCGATCAGCACGGCGATTTCCGCCTCGTAATGTACCGAACCGCGATCATCGGGAATGCTGAAACCGCCCTCGACCGGCACCACGCAGGAGCCGGGCTTGATGAACAGCAGCGGCTCGGTGGGCACCGGGTTGTTCAGTTCCTTGGCGTGCTCGGCGTAATTACGGCCGATGCAAACGACCTTGCCGAGCGGAAAGTGGACGGTGGTGCCGTCGACATACTGATGCTGATAGCTCATTGGGAACTCCTGTAGGGTGCCTTGGGTGTCTGATCGCCGGTGCTCGCGGCAGGTAGGGCGGGCACAATCCGCCAACCGGCGCTGGCGGGTTGTACCCGCCCTACACAGGCTTCAGGCGAAAATCTTGCCCGGGTTCATAATGCCGTTGGGATCGAATACCGCCTTGATCGCTTTCATATAGGCAATCTCGGCCGCCGAGCGACTGTATTGCAGATAATCACGCTTGGTCATACCGACGCCATGTTCGGCACTGATCGAGCCGTTGTACTTCTCGACGATCTCGAACACCCACTTGTTGACCACCGCACACCTGGCGAAAAAGTCCTCCTTGGCCAGGTTCTCGGGTTTAAGGATGTTCAGGTGCAGGTTGCCATCACCAATGTGGCCGTACCAGAGCACGTCGAAATCCGGGTAGTTGGCCGAGACGATGTCGTCAATGTCCTTTAGAAAAGCGGGCACCTGACCGACAGTGACGGAGATGTCGTTCTTGTATGGCGTGAAGTGGCTGATGGTTTCGGAGATGTACTCGCGCAGCTTCCACAAATTTTGCAATTGCTGCTGGCTCTGGCTCATCACGCCATCGAGCACCCAACCCTGCTCAACGCAATGCTCGAAGGTGGCCAAGGCTTCGTTGGCCACGTCCTCGTTCAGTGCTTCGAACTCAAGCAACGCATAGAACGGCGTGCGGCTCTCGAACGGTGCCGGTACATCACCGCGGGCAAGAAGCTTGTCCAGGCACTTATCGGAGAAGAACTCGAAAGCGGTCAGATCGAGCTTGCCCTGGAAGGCGTGCAGCACCGGCATGATCGAGTCGAAATCTGGCGTACCGAGCACCATCGCGGTGAGGTTCTTCGGCGCTCGCTCCAGGCGCATGGTGGCCTCAACAACGAAGCCCAGCGTGCCCTCCGCGCCGATGAACAATTGGCGCAGGTCGTAGCCAGTGGCGTTCTTGATCAGGTCACGGTTCAGCTCCAGCAGCTCGCCGGCACCCGTGACCACCTTCAGACCGGCCACCCAGTTACGGGTCATACCGTAGCGAATCACCTTGATCCCGCCGGCATTGGTGCCGATGTTACCGCCAATCTGGCTGGAGCCGCTGGAGGCGAAATCCACCGGGTAGTACAGGCCCTTTTCTTCGGCGAACAGTTGCAGTTGCTTGGTCACCACGCCCGGCTGGCAGACCACGGTACGGTCGTATTCGTTGAAGCTGACGATGCGGTTCATGTAATCGAACGACACCACCACTTCGCCATTGGCTGCTACCGCCGCCGCAGACAGGCCGGTACGACCGCCCGACGGCACCAGGGCGATCTTGTGCTGATTGGCCCACCGCACGATGGCCTGCACCTGCTCGGCAGTCTTGGGCAAGACAATCGCCGACGGCGCGGGAGCGAACTGCTTGGTCCAGTCCTTGCCGTAGGTTTCCAGGGAATCGGCATCGGTCAGTACCTTGCCGGACTCGACCAGGGCCTTCAGTTCTTCGAGCTGTACGTGGGTGATCATCGTCAGGAACTCGCAAAGGATTCATGGTCGCCCTGAGAACCATTCAGGTCGCAACCGAGCATTGAAAAAGGCGAACATGCTAGCATACGCCCCCCGTGAATCGAGCCATGCAGCGATCTGCGGGCACTGGCTGAGTTTCTCGGCCCCTCCATGACATCATCACGTGGGACAACAGGTACTCCGATGAGCAAGACCTCTCTCGAAAAGAGCAAGATCAAGTTCCTTCTTCTCGAAGGCGTGCACCAGAACGCCGTCGACACACTGAAGGCCGCCGGTTACACCAACATCGAGTACCTCAAGACCGCCCTCTCGGGTGAGGAGCTGAAGGCGAAAATCGCCGACGCGCACTTCATCGGCATCCGCTCACGCACGCAACTGACCGCAGACGTTTTCGATTGCGCGAAGAAACTGGTCGCCGTCGGCTGCTTCTGCATCGGCACCAACCAGGTCGATCTGGACGCTGCCCGCGAGCGCGGCATCGCCGTGTTCAACGCCCCCTATTCCAACACCCGCTCGGTGGCCGAACTGGTGCTGGCCGAAGCCATCCTGCTGCTGCGCGGCATCCCCGAGAAGAACGCCTCCTGCCACCGTGGTGGCTGGATCAAGTCGGCGGCCAACTCCTTCGAGATCCGTGGCAAGAAACTCGGCATCGTCGGCTACGGCTCCATCGGCACCCAACTCTCGGTACTGGCCGAAGCACTGGGCATGCAGGTGTTCTTCTACGACACCGTGACCAAGCTGCCGCTGGGTAACGCCACGCAAATCGGCAGCCTGCACGAGTTGCTGGGCATGGCCGACATCGTCTCGCTGCACGTACCGGAGCTGCCGTCCACCCAGTGGATGATCGGTGAGAAGGAAATCCGCGCCATGAAGCAGGGCGCCATCCTGATCAACGCTGCTCGCGGCACCGTGGTCGAACTGGATCACCTGGCCCAGGCGATCAAGGACGAGCACCTGATCGGCGCCGCCATCGACGTGTTCCCGGTCGAACCCAAGTCCAACGACGATATCTTCGAAAGCCCGCTGCGCGGCCTGGATCGCGTGATCCTGACCCCGCACATCGGTGGTTCCACCGCCGAAGCCCAGGCCAACATCGGCCTGGAAGTGGCCGAGAAGCTGGTCAAGTACAGCGACAACGGCACCTCGGTGTCCTCGGTCAACTTCCCCGAAGTGGCCCTGCCAGCCCATGCTGGCAAGCACCGTCTGCTGCACATCCACGAGAACGTGCCGGGCGTGATGAGCGAGATCAACAAGGTGTTCGCCGACAACGGCATCAACATCTCCGGCCAGTTCCTGCAGACCAACGACAAGGTCGGCTACGTGGTGATCGACGTCGACGCCGAGTACTCGGATCTGGCGCTGGAGAAACTGCAGCAGGTCAACGGCACCATCCGTAGCCGCGTGCTGTTCTAAGCACCAAGCGGATATGCAAAGGGCGACCCTCGGGTCGCCCTTTTTCGTCTGGATGGGTGTGAATCCGCGCTACAGGATCACTTCACCGTCACGCTGATCTTCTCCGACATCACCGGCGGATCCAGCGGCACGTGGTTCTTGTCGCCCACCAGCAACTGCAAGGTGTGCTTGCCCGGTGGCAGGGTCAGCTCGGTTTCGGTCTGGCCCTTGCCGAAGTGGCGGATGGCGTCGGTCATCGGCAAAGGCGCATTCATCGCGGGCGGCGAATCGACGTCGATCAGCAGGTGATGGTGCCCGGTAGCCGGCGCATCGACCCCCGCCGGCGCCACCCCCATACCTTTGAGGCCGAACTTGACGGTGAATGTTTGACCGACCGTCGCGCCATCGGCAGGCTCGATGAAGTACACCTTGGCCCCTTCCGGCGCGGGCGTGCGCGGCATATCGGCCCAGGCAGTGGCGCTGGCACCGAGCAACAAGGCAACAGCAAGGGAAAAGGTATTGAGCATTCGGTTCATCAACGCATCCTCACTCAAGGCAGAGTGCGGTGGACTCTAGACGGCGCCAGGCGTTCCCATTTCGCGCTCCAGCACTTGCAGAGCATGCTGTGCTTCGTCGAGTTGCTGCTCGTTGAACACCTTGACGCCTGCACGGCGCAACAATGCCGCAGTCACGCCCTCGCCCGCGACACGCACACCGCTGAAGCTACCGTCGTAGTTTTCCAGATTGCCGCAGGACGGGCTGCGCGCCTTGAGCAGCGCCAAACGGATACCGTGCGCCTGCACCAGCGCCAGTGCTCGCTCGGCACCGTCGAGAAAGGCCGCAGTGACGTCGTTGCCCTCAACGGTCAACACCGGCAGCCGACCATCCAACACCTGCGCACCCTGCCCACCGGCAATTTCGGCAGGCGGACGAGGCGTCGGCAGACCACCGGCCACTTCGGGGCATAAGGCAATCACCCGTCCCTCGTGCAACCACTGCTGCAGCAGGTCATAAGGGCCATGGGCGCCACCGTCGTAGCGCACGCGATCACCCAGCAGACAGCGGCTGACAAGAATCTTCTGCATGGCTCAGAGCGGGCTATCGCCGCGACGGCGGAACCAACCGGTCAGCGACAAGCGCTCACGCGTGGCGGCCAACACTTCATGAGGCACCTCGGCGGACATGAACAGTGCCAACGTGCCCGCCTGCGGCAGCACGTCATGCTCACCACCATCGGGCAAGTACATGCGCAGCGCTCCACCTTGCTCGGGCAGCCAATCCTCGTTGAGGTAGATCACAGCCGACACGGTGCGTCGGTCGTCATCGCGGAAACGGTCGAAATGCCGCTGGTAAAAAGCCCCCGGCGCATAGCAGGCGAAATGGCACTCGAAGTCTTCCAGCCCCAGATAGAAGGACTGGTTGAGCGCCTGGCGCAGCTCATCCATCAGCACCAGATAGCGGTCGCAAGCCTCGCTCTGACCGGGCTCAACCCACTGAATACGGTCACCGCGAATGCCTTCCTGCACCTGCTGAGCCTCGCCCCGGCCGACAGCCGCAGCATAAAGGTCGCCGTTTTGCACACGGCGGTGGCACTCGGCGGCCAGTTCGCGGGTCAGACCCTGAGGGGCGAACAGCTCCTGCTGCGACCACCCTTGGCTGGCAAGGTCGTCGATGAGGGCTGCGAAAGATACGGGAAAGTCGGTCATGTCGGCGATTCTATCAGCGCCCAGCGAACTGCTCGACAAGCCATTGCCAGCCACCGAAAATAGCCAGCCGCCAGCTCTCGTCATGAGCAATGGTCAGGCGGTTTGCCAAGGAGTTTGCGATGCGTGTTCTGTTTGCCCTGTTGCTCTGTATGGCCCTGCCGGCCATGGCCGACGAGCACCTTCGCCTGTATCAGGCTGCGGGCTGGCCACAGCAGCGCGAACACTTCAATCAGGCGCTCGACGCCGCTCAGTTGCGCTATCGCAGCACGCTACCGCCTGCCGTCTACCAGGCGCTGGTGGACAACAGCAATCAGCGCTTCGCCGCCGCCGCTATCGACCGCCGCGCCCAGCACAATTTGCGCATGGAGCTGGCCAATCCGCAGCCAGCGCTGGCCTTCTTTCAGTCCGCCTTGGGGCGCAAAATCGTCGCCGCCGAGGTGCTGGCCACCCGCAGCGATCAGCTCGCACGCTACGCCAACGGCCTACCCCGTACCGAAGCCGATGCCACACGCCGCCTGCTGATTCGTCACCTAGCCCAGGCGCTGCCTGCCAAGCAAGCAGGCGCCGAGGTCAGTCTGGCCCTGGCTGGCGTGGCAGCCGACAGCCTCAGCCAGATGATTCCCGGTCTGCTCGGCGGCGGCCAGGCGCAAAGCCTGCTCAATGGCCAGCGCGAGCGCCTGATGGCACAGATCGAGCAGGATCTGGATAACACCCTGTTGCACGTTTACCGCGAGCTTTCCGACCCGGAGCTGGAGCAGTTCGTCGAGTTCGCCCAATCAGCCGATGGCCAGGCCTATTACAAGGCGGCCTTGTCATCGCTGCGCGCGGGCCTGGCTGTGGGCATGAGCAGCAGCGAGCTGGAGCCGCCGCCGCAGGGTATCTGAAGGCCCGAAGTCACTGGGCGGCACTCAGAAACGAGCACATTGAGAGCGAGCGCAGGTGCGCCAGCGAACAACCTGGCACCCGGCACTCATGCCCATCGCGGATAAATCCGCTCACTCAGCCCTACGCCAAACGCTCACTAAGAAAGTCGAAGTAGCGTCGACGCAGTGCTTCGTCCTCGTTAGCCAGATGATGCCGCGCCTCCGGCAGGCGCAGGATGCTTGGCTGACGAAACTTGTCCTGCAGCACCTCAAGGTTGTGCTGCCAGTCCACCGTCATGTCCTGCTCACCCTGCACGATCAGCGGGCTGTGCGCGCTACGTGTGGCCCTTTCTATACGCGGCACCCAGCGCTTCAGCGCGCCGACCCAGGCGGTCGGCAGACTGCGCGGCTGCAGCGGGTCGAGGTTGTGGACGAAATGGATAAAGGCGGCATCACTGGAGTTCTCGCTGAAACGACGCGGGATCTCACGCACGAAAGGGCTGAGCATGCAGTAACTGAACTTCGACCAGGCCCACGAACGCGGGCGCACCAGCGGTGCCAGCAGAATGCTCTGGCCAAGCTCCGGGCGCGCCCCATCGCTCAGCAGATAATCCAGCAGGATTGCCCCGCCGGTGCTCTGCCCACACAGGTGCCAGGGCTGCGGCAGTTCTAGCTCGGCGGCCTGTTCGAACAGAGCAAGCAGCACCTGCTGATACTCGGCGAAGTCACCGATGCTGGCTCGCGGCCCACTGGACAGCCCGTGCCCCGGTAGGTCGCAGGCCAGCACGGCGAAGTTCAAACCCAGCGCCCAGTCGATCACATGTCGATACAGCCCCATGTGGTCGTAGTAGCCGTGCATCAGCAGCAAGGTGCCGCGCGGCTCGGCTGGCGCCCAGATTTGTACGGCGAGCTGATATCCGGCAGCGCTGAAACTACCCAAACGGCAGTCCAGGCCAGCGTGGCGCGTCGCCAGGTCGAGCCCATAGAAGCTGCGGTAGGCCTGCACGGCGGGTAGATCGAGACGGGCTGCGGCCAAGGGTCGCAGCAGTGGGCGCAGTTGCTCGGGCTGGAAGGGCTCTGACATGGACTTTCCGACGTGGACTACAGGAAACGACGAGGATTAACGAAGCGCCGATATTCTGCTGCCAGGCGCGGCATGGCAAGCTAATCACCCATTCGCCAAGCCTGCCCCCATGCCACGCCCATCACGCACCACCTGGATCGCCCTACTGCTGACCGCCCTCTGCGCGGTGGCTTTATTCGTGGCCTATCGCTGGTTCGAAGCCCGCTACCTACGCACCTTCGACGAGCGCGCCGCCGTGTTCTCCGGCGTGGAACTGCGCCTGCCCGATGAGCTGGCCGGGCCGGGGCCGATCCGTCTGGTGCATTTCTGGGATCCGGCCTGCCCGTGCAATGTCGGCAATCAACAGCACCTCGCCGAACTGATCGCCGCTTACTCGCCCATGGGCGTGGCCTTCTATGCCGTGCAACGCTCGGGCAGCAAAGGCAGCCTGTCGGCTGAGCTCGGTGCGTTGCAAACCCTCGAAACGCTCCCTGGCAGCGACTCCATACCCGCCAGCCCAGCCGTGGCGATCTGGGATCGGCAAGGTCACCTCGCCTACTTCGGCCCGTACAGCGAAGGGTTGGTGTGCAACTCGAGCAACAGTTTCATCGAGCCGATCCTCGAAGCCCTGGCCGCAGAGCGCCGCGTGAATGCCAGCAATACCCTGGCCGTCGGCTGTTTCTGCGACTGGCAACGCCAGGATTAACCCCGCCCACGCGGCGTACCGCCTTGCCAACGTCGAAACGCACGGTAGAAGGGCGACAGCTCAGCGAAGCCGCAGGCACGGGCCACTTCGCGCACTGCCTTGCCCTGCTCCAGCAGGCGCAGCGCCTTGAGCCGACGCACCTCATCATGCAAGGCGCGAAAGCTGCTGCCCTGCTCGCTCAGCGCACGTTGCAACGCCGAGTAGGACAGCCCAAGCGCTGCTGCACAGTGGCGCAAATCACAACTCACCAGACCAAGATTGAGCTCCAGCCAGTAGCGCACACGCACCAGTAACTGGTTCTCCACCAGCTCGTCCAGTTGCCGCTGCGCTTCCTCGCCCAACACCTCGAACAAGCGCGCATTGGCACTGCGCAATGGCCTGGACAACGCTGCACGCGGCAAGATCAGTGCATCGTGCGTCTGGCCGAAAGACGGCGTGACACCCAGCAGCCGGCGATGCTCATGCAAATGGCGTGGCGCCGGGTGGCGAAACTCGACCCCCCACAAGGGCAGCGCAACCGGACAAGCCGCCGCCAGCATCTTGTACAGCAGCAAGGCAAGGCACTCCATCTGCTGGCGCAATGAACCGAACCCCCGGTAGTTCAGATCGATTACCAAGCGCACCTGGTCGTCGCCCTCCTCCAATCGCGCGACGAAGCCGCCGGAGAGGATGTGCTGATAGCGCACGAAGGCCTGCAACCCCTGGCGCAAGTCACGGGCCGCCAGCAGCAGGTAGCCGACCACATCCATAGGCCTGGGCTGCATGGCTTCGGCCAGGTGCAAACCGATGTCGGCATCGCCACTGATATCGGCGATGGCCTGCCAGAACCGTGGAGCGTTGTCGTGATCCTCGCGCGCATCGAGCAGCGGCGAAGCCAGGGGGACACCAGCATAGGCCCGCCGGTAGCTGTCGGTAGGGTCAAGACTCAACGCCGCCAGGGCTTCGTAGAGCAGGCGACGCAAGGTCGCGGAGTGCGTCAGAGCGACGAATGCGGAGCGTTCGGCATCAGGCATGACAAGTTCCAGGGCAGAATTGACCATAGACTTTCAATACTGCAGCCCTTGGTCAATGCCAGCGCCCGGGTAACTGCGCAGAATGCCGACCTGCTGCCACTCATAAGAACAAGGATTGACGCTCGATGAAACGCACCCTGACCACCCTCGCCCTGATCGCTGCCGCGACCGCCGCAGGCGCAGGCTGGTATCTGCACGGCAAGCAACCGCAACGCGACGGCGAGCTGACTCTGGCGGGCCTGCAGGCACCGGTAACGGTGCGCTACGACGAGCGTGGCGTGCCGCACCTCAAAGCCCAGAATCAGGATGATCTCTACCGCGCCCTGGGTTTCGTCCATGCGCAGGATCGGCTGTTCCAGATGGAACTGCTGCGGCGCCTGGCTCGCGGCGAGTTGGCCCAGGTGCTGGGCGAGAAGCTGCTGCCCACCGACCGCCTGTTCCGCACCCTGGAAATTGGCCGCCACGCCGACGCACGCGCCGCACAACTGGATGCCAGCAGCCCCTCCGTACGCGCACTGCAAAGCTATCTGGACGGCATCAATCAGTACCAGGCCAGTCGACCACTGCCGATGGAGTTCGATCTGCTGGGCATCAAGCCGCGCCCCTTCACCGTCGCCGACACCCTCAGCGTGGCCGGCTACATGGCCTACAGCTTCGCGGCCGCACTGCGCACCGAGCCCTTGATGACTCATGTGCGTGATGCCCTCGGCGCTGATTACCTCAAACTCTTCGACCTCAACTGGCACCCCGAAGGCGTACTCGCAGACACAGCTTTAAGCAGCGGCGACTGGCAGGATCTCGCCGCCCTCGCTCAGCTCAGTGACGCAGCGCTGGCCGATAACGGCCTGCCACAGTTCGAAGGCAGTAATGCCTGGGCCGTCTCCGGCAGCCGCACCGCCAGCGGCAAACCGCTATTGGCGGGCGATCCACATATCCGTTTCTCACTGCCAGCGGTTTGGTACGAAGCCCACCTGCAAGCGCCCGGCTACGAGCTGTACGGCTACCACCACGCGCTGATCCCCAGTGCCATGCTCGGTCACAACCGTGACTTCGCCTGGAGCCTGACCATGTTCCAGAACGATGACCTCGACCTGATCGCCGAGCGCGTCAACCCGGATAACCCCAACCAGATCTGGTACCAGGGCCGCTGGGTCGATCTTGAGCAGCGCACGGAAAGCATCCAGGTCAAAGGCGCTGCAGCGGTCACCATCACCCTGCGCCGCTCGCCACACGGCCCGATCATCAACGATGCCCTGGGGCAGAACAGCGGCACGACGCCGATCGCCATGTGGTGGGCCTTCCTGGAAACCGACAACCCGATCCTCGATGCTTTCTACCAACTCAACCGCGCCGACACATTGGACAAAGCCCGCGCCGCCGCAGCGAAGATCGAGGCACCCGGCCTCAACGTGGTCTGGGCCAACGCCGCTGGCGATATCGGTTGGTGGGCATCGGCCAAGCTGCCGCTACGCCCGGCTGGGGTCAACCCCACCTTCATCCTCGATGGCACCAGCAGCGAAGCGGAAAAACTCGGCTATCGCCCCTTCACCGATAACCCGCAGGAAGAAAACCCGGCACGCGGCTACATCGTCTCGGCCAACTACCAACCGGTGCCAGCCAGCGGTATCGAAATTCCTGGCTACTACAATCTGCCGGATCGCGGTCGGCGCCTGAACCAACGCCTGAGCGACGCCACGGTGAAATGGGATCAACACAATAGCCAGGCCCTGCAACTGGATACCGGCACCGACTATCCCAAGCGCGTGTTGGCGCCGATCCTCGGAGAACTGCGCGAGGCTGCTCAAGGCGCACAGGAACAGGCGCTGGTGCAGAGCCTAGCCGACTGGAATGGCGAGCATCCGCTGGATTCGGTAGCCGCCACCGTCTTCAACCAGTTGCTCTACCAATTGGCGCACGAGGCCATGGCCGACGAACTGGGCGATGCCTTCTTCGACAGCTTGCTGCAAAGCCGCGTACTCGATGTTGCATTGCCACGCCTGACCGCCGACGCGCAATCGCCCTGGTGGCAGCGCAAAGGCAGCAGCACTACGCAGACTCGCGCGCAAATCGTTGCCGACGCCTGGCGTGCCAGCCTGACGCACCTCACCGAGCAACTCGGCGCGGATCCACAGACCTGGCAATGGGGGCGCGCGCACACCCTGACCCACTCCCATCCACTGGGCATCCAGCAACCTTTGGCCTGGCTGCTCAATGTCGGTCCCTTCGCTGCGCCAGGCAGCCACGAGGTGCCGGACAACCTCTCGCACAAGATCGGCCCGGCACCCTGGCAGGTAATCTACGGCCCTTCGACGCGCCGCCTGATCGACCTGGCCGATGCCAGTACGGCACTCGGCAGCAACCCCGTCGGCCAGAGCGGCGTTCCCTTCGACGCACACTACGCCGACCAGGCAGCAGGCCATGTGCTGGGGGTCTACAGGCCGCAACACCTGAGCGAAGCAGATATCGCCGCCAGCACCCAAGGCGCCCTGCGCTTGCTGCCCCACTGAAGCCCGCTGAGCAGCATGGTGCACCCAAGGTGCATCACGCTGCTCTCTGGTGCACGCAATGCCCCACGCGCCAGTCAGTACGTCCCCAATAGCCCGCGAAACAAGGCCTTGAGGCTCAATCAGAAAAGTTGGCATACGACCTGCATTAACCAAAGTAACTCCAGTTTCGGGGGCCTTGGTACAGGCAGGCCGGGGAATCCCCTTCTTTATTCGATGTAACACGTGCCGCAGCACGCTCGACGAGCGCGGCGCATCTGTTTCGGGGATCTTGGTACAGGCAGGCCGGGAATCCCTTCTTTATTCGGCGCAACACCGCGTCATATGCACCGCAGCACGCTCGACGAGCGCAGTGCATCTGTTTCGGGGATCTTGGTACAGGCAGGCCGGGAATCCCTTCTTTATTCGGCGCAACACCGCGTCATATGCACCGCAGCACGCTCGACGAGCGCAGTGCATCTGTTTCGGGGATCTTGGTACAGGCAGGCTGGGAATCCCTTCTTTATTCGGCGCAACACATGCGTCGCAGCACGCTTGATGAGTGCAGTGCATCTGTTTCGGGGACCTTGGTACAGGCAGGCCGGGGACTCCCCTCTTTATTCAGGACGCAACGCCAGTTGCACACGCCAACGCCCATCCACCTCGCTACCGCGCCAGTCCCCATGCAGCGCGCGAGGCGACACCAGCACCAGCAGCAGATCCCGCCCGTCACGCTCAATGCGCCAGTTCACCAATCCCAGCGACAACTCCAGGCGCCCATCGCGCACACGGCCATAGGCATCCTCGAAGCGGTAACGCAACGCGCCATCAAAGGGCTCGGCGAGGGCCTGCGGCTCACGGTTGAACCATAACTGCAACCCTTGCTCCCAGGAATGAGCATCTTCGATGCGCAAGCGCGGAGGATCGAACACTCGCCCGATCATCATGCCGACGAGAAAGGCAATAAGCATCACAGCCGCCATGAAACGCCAGCGCAAACGCGGTCGTGGATCCTCCGGCGGAGTAGAATGGCGCTCGTCCCAGTGCTCGGAGTGCTGCATGTTCCACGTCATCCTCTTTCAACCAGAAATCCCACCCAATACCGGCAACATTATCAGGCTGTGCGCCAACAGCGGCTGCCAGTTGCACCTGATCGAGCCTCTGGGGTTCGAGTTGGACGACAAACGACTGCGTCGGGCCGGGCTGGATTATCACGAATACGCCACGCTCAAGCGTCATAGCGACCTGCAAAGCTGCCTCGACAGCCTGGGTCAGCCACGCCTGTTCGCCTTCACCACCAAGGGCTCGCAGCCATTCCACGAGGTTGCTTACCAGCCTGGCGATGCTTTCCTGTTCGGCCCGGAGAGTCGTGGTCTGCCGGAGGAGGTGCGTAACGCCCTACCGCCGGAGCAGCGCGTGCGCCTGCCGATGCGCGCCGGTTGCCGCAGCCTGAACCTGTCCAACACAGTGGCGGTGACCGTTTACGAGGCCTGGCGGCAGAACGGGTTCGCCGACGCGGATTGAGGCGGTAGGTGGACTGGTACGGCTCTCCGCGGAGCTTCAGGGAAGGCAGCTCTGACACCGGGTTGGCTAGTTTGTGTGAGCGTGCTTTGGTTTTTGGTGTAAAGCTGTTTATCGCGCTCTGCTGATGGTTCCCGTTTCGCCTCCCGGCGACCTTCTTTTGTCAAACGCCACAAAAGAAGGCAAAAGGTCTTGGCCCTGCCATCCGGCCCCGGCTGCGCCGGGGTTCGTTCGCTACATCGTTACTCCGAGGGTCGGCTTACAAGGGCCGTCCCTGGCCCTTTAAGCCTCTCGCGGCATCCATGCCGCTCGCCCCTCTGCGCAACGATTCCACTCACCCTCCTGAAAGGGCCATACGCGCGCCTGAAACTATTGGTTTAACTCCGAAGCCATGGCGGTTGCTCTTGCTACTGCTAGACCATTCCGAACAATCTCTGGGTTACCTCGCGTTCAGGCGCGCGCAGAGCCCGCCCAGGAGGGCGAACGGAATCGTCGTGGAAGAGGTCGAGCGACATGGATGTCGCGAGAGCCGCGATGGGCCAGGGATGGCTCTTCGCGGCGGGCCTCTGGAACGGCGATGGAGTGAGCGAACCCTGGCTACGCCAGGGCCGGATGAACGGGCGGAGGGTTTTGGTTACTTTTGCCCGCAAAAGTCACTCGCCCGGGAGGGCGAAACCAAAGACATCAGCAAAAACGCGGCAAATCGGAACAGACACAAGAACAACCAGCAAGCCAACACAAACGCACCAATCCGGCATGCCCCCCACAAAACGCAAAAAGCGCCCCTAAGGGCGCTTTTCATACAACCGAGCCGCGCTTAGTGAGCGGTGGCTTCGCCAGCCTGCTGCATACGCTGCAGTTCCTGGGCGTACAGCGCATCGAAGTTCACCGGCGACAGCATCAGGGCTGGGAACGAGCCACGGGTCACCAGGCTGTCCAGCGCTTCACGCGCGTACGGGAACAGGATGTTCGGGCAGAACGCACCCAGGGTGTGGCTCATGGAGGCGGCGTCCAGGCCCTTGATCAGGAAGATACCGGCCTGCTGCACTTCGGCGATAAAGGCGACTTCTTCACCGTTTTTCACGGTCACCGACAGGGTCAGCACGACTTCGTGGAAGTCACCTTCCAGCGCCTTCTGGCGGGTGTTCAGATCCAGGCCGACGCTCGGCGTCCACTCCTGACGGAAGATTTCCGGGCTCTTCGGCGCTTCGAAGGACAGGTCCTTGACGTAGATGCGCTGCAGGGAAAATTGCGGGTTCAGCTCTTCAGCGGCGCCGCTGTTGGCTTGCTCGGTCATGGCTCGTGCCTTCCTTAAAGTGGTGGTTTCAAGCAGTGCCCTGCAGCAACGCATCGAGTTTACCGGCGCGCTCCAGGGCGTAAAGGTCGTCGCAGCCCCCAACATGGGTGCTGTCGATCCAGATTTGCGGCACAGAGGTTCGCCCAGCCTTGCGGGTCATCTCCGCGCGCAGGGCGGGTTGGCCATCAACATTGATCTCTTCGAATGCCACCCCTTTGCGGCTCAGCAACTGCTTCGCACGCGTGCAAAAGGGGCACCAGTCACTGGAGTAGATGACCACACTGGCCATATCACTTCACCAACGGCAGGTTGTCAGCACGCCAGGTGGCGATACCGCCGGCGAGCTTGGCAGCGGTGTAACCGGCCTTGCTCAGCTCTCGCACGATGCTGCCGGCATGTTGACCCATGGCATCGACTACCACGATGGTCTTGGCCTTGTGCTTTTCCAGTTCGGCGAGGCGTGCGGCTACTTTCTCATAAGGAATGTGCAGCGAGTCGACGATATGCCCCGTGGAGAAATCCTTCTTCGAACGTACATCGAGCACCACACCCTTGTCGCCGTTGACCAATGCGGTCAACTCGCGGCTGGACAGGCTCTGCCCGCCCTTGCGCAATTCAGTGACGATCAGCAGTACCAGCAGGACTACGAACAATCCACTCAGAACATAGTGATTAGTGACGAACTCAATCAGGTTGGCGAACATCTATATGGCCCAGGACGGTAAAATGTCGGCCAGTATACACAGCCCCACAGGTCGGCCAAACCCCGTCTGGCAGTGACGCGCCAGGCACTTCCCCCTAAAATGCAGGGCGATTCCAGCCCCTTCAGACGTAAAGCGAGCCAGCTTAATGAGCGCCACGCCCAAACCCTTGGTTCTGATCATCCTCGACGGCTTCGGTCACAGCGACAAACCCGAGTACAACGCCATCTACGCCGCCAACACGCCGATTTACGATCACCTGCGCGCCACCTACCCGCATGGCCTGATCTCGGGCAGCGGTATGGACGTCGGCCTGCCAGACGGGCAGATGGGCAACTCCGAAGTCGGCCACATGAACCTCGGTGCAGGGCGCGTGGTGTATCAGGACTTCACCCGCGTGACCAAGGCGATCCGCGACGGCGAGTTCTTCGACAACGCCACAATCAACCAGGCCGTGGACAAGGCCGTGAGCGCCGGCAAGGCCGTGCATATCCTCGGTCTGCTTTCCGATGGCGGCGTGCACAGCCACCAGGATCACATCGTCGCCATGGCCGAACTGGCTGCCAAGCGCGGCGCCGAGAATATCTACCTGCACGCCTTCCTCGACGGCCGCGACACCCCGCCGAAGAGCGCGCAGCCTTCCATCGAACTGCTCGACGCCACCTTCGCCCGCCTCGGCAAGGGCCGCATCGCCAGCCTCACCGGCCGCTACTTCGCCATGGATCGCGACAACCGCTGGGATCGCGTCGAGCAGGCTTACCACCTGATCGTCGACGGCGCAGGCCAGTTCAACGCCGCCAGCGCGGTCGAAGGCCTGCAGGCCGCCTACGAACGCGGCGAGAGCGATGAATTCGTCAAGGCCACCACCATCGGCGAGCCAGTGCAGGTCGAGGACGGCGACGCCGTGGTGTTCATGAACTTCCGCGCCGACCGCGCCCGTGAGCTGACCCGTACCTTCGTCGAGCCCGACTTCAAGGAGTTCGAGCGCAAACGCGCGCCGCAGGTTGGCTTCGTCATGCTCACCCAGTACTCGGCAAGCATCAAAGCGCCAAGCGCCTTCGCCCCGGAAGCACTGACCAACGTGCTCGGTGAATACCTGGCGAAGAACGGCAAGACCCAACTGCGCATCGCCGAGACCGAAAAGTACGCCCACGTCACCTTCTTCTTCTCCGGCGGCCGTGAAGAGCCGTTCGAAGGTGAAGAACGCATCCTGATTCCGTCGCCGAACGTCGCCACCTACGACCTCCAGCCGGAAATGAGCGCGCCGGAAGTCACCGACAAGATCGTCGATGCCATCGAAAATCAGCGCTATGACGTGATCATCGTCAACTACGCCAATGGCGACATGGTCGGCCACACCGGCGTGTTCGAGGCGGCGGTCAAGGCCGTGGAAACCCTCGACGCCTGCGTCGGCCGTATCACCGAGGCACTGGCAAAGGTCGGTGGCGAAGCGCTGATTACCGCCGACCACGGCAACGTCGAGCAGATGGAAGACGAGTGCACCGGCCAGGCGCACACCGCCCACACCTGCGAGCCAGTGCCGTTCATCTACGTCGGCAAGCGCCCGGCGCGCATTCGCGCAGGCGGCGTACTCGCCGACGTGGCACCAACCCTGCTCAACCTGATGGGCCTGCCACAGCCAAACGAGATGACCGGCAAAACCATCGTCGAGTTGGAGTAGAGTCGCTTCAGGCCACGGGCATCGTAGCCCAGATGCAATCCGGGGAGTCCGCTCCCGGATTGCAGGGCTACAGGTCGCTTTCGCTCTTCTTGCAGCTTGTGGCTTGCAGCTTGCCGCTGCTTTTTTAGGCATACTAGGCGCCATTGCCGCCCCGTCTCAGGTGTCGCTCACTCCATGCGTCGTTTTCTCATCCTCGTCCTGCTCAGCAGTCTTATCGCGCCTGCCTTGGCAGACCAACGCACAGACACCCAACGTCAATTGGAATCGGCGCAGCAAGACGTTGCCGAACTGAAAAAGCTGCTGGAGAAACTGCAGCAGGAGAAATCCGGCGTTCAACAGCAGTTGAAGAAAACCGAAACCGATATGGGCGACCTGCAGAAGCAGGTCAACGAGCTGCAGCGCGAGCTCGACAGCAGCGAAGCCGAAATCCAGCGACTGGATCAGGAGAAAAAAAAACTCCAGAGCGCGCGCAATGAACAACAACGACTGATCGCCATTCAGGCTCGCGCCGCCTACCAGAGCGGTCGTCAGGAATACCTCAAGCTGCTGCTCAATCAGCAGAACCCGGAAAAGTTCTCGCGCACCCTCACCTACTACGACTATCTGAGCCATGCGCGCCTTGAGCAACTCACGGCGTTCAACGAAACCCTGCGTCAGTTGGCCAATGTCGAGCAGGAAATCACCAGCCACCAGACCCAACTGCAAGCGCAAAAGGCAGAGCTCGATCAGCGTCACTCGCAACTCGCAGAAGCGCGCAAGGAGCGCCAACAAGCATTGGCCAAGCTCAACAGCGAATACGCCAGCCGCGATCAGCGCCTCAAAGCCCGCGAGCAGGAACAAGCTGAACTACGCCGCGTACTCAAGACCATCGAGGAAACCCTCGCCCGCCAGGCGCGCGAAGCCGAAGAAGCCCGTGAGCGCGAACTGGCCGCCCGCGAGGCACAGCCCAGAGCGCGCAGCCAACGCCATAGCGATGGCCCGCTGGTCAGCCCTGGCGCCGTTTACGGCGGGCCTTTCGCCAGTGCGCGCGGTAAGCTGCCATGGCCAGTCACTGGCAGATTGGTGGCAAGCTACGGAACCCCGCGCGGTGATGACGCTCGTACTAAATGGGATGGCGTACTGATCGGTGCCCAAGCAGGCAGTCAGGTACGCGCCGTGCATGGTGGACGCGTTGTATTCGCTGACTGGTTGCGCGGGGCAGGCCTGTTGGTCATCCTCGACCATGGCAACGGTTACCTGAGCCTCTATGGACACAACCAAAGCCTGCTCAAGCGGGCAGGTGATGTCGTCAAGGCTGGGGAAGCCATTTCCACGGTCGGCACCAGCGGTGGTCAGGATACGCCTGCACTGTATTTCGCCATTCGCCAGAACGGTCGCCCGAGTGATCCGGCACAATGGTGCCGCGCGCAGGGATAATCAGGTCTCCAGCCTGGTGGCGCCTCATTCATTTAGGAGTTGTGTTCATGCCCCATCGCTTCCGCCCCACCTGCCTGGCTCTGGCTCTTGGCCTGCTACTCAGCACCCCCGCCCTGCAGGCCGCAGAGCCCGCACCCGCGCCGGCGGCGAGCAGCAAGGCGGCCCCGCTGCCACTGGATGAGCTGCGCACCTTCGCCGAGGTGATGGATCGCATCAAGGCCGCCTATGTCGAGCCGGTCAGCGACAAGGAACTGCTGGAAAATGCCATCAAGGGCATGCTCAGCAACCTCGACCCACACTCGGCCTACCTTGAGCCAGAAGCCTTCGCCGAGCTGCAGGAAAGTACCAGCGGCGAGTTTGGCGGCCTGGGCATCGAAGTGGGCATGGAGGACGGCTTCGTCAAGGTGGTCTCGCCCATCGACGACACTCCGGCGTCCAAGGCTGGCATCGAAGCCGGCGATCTGATCGTCAAGATCGACGGCCAGCCAACCAAGGGGCTGTCGATGATGGAAGCCGTGGACAAGATGCGCGGCAAGGCTGGCAGCAAGATCGAGCTGACCCTGGTGCGCGATGGCGGTCGCCCATTCGATATCACCCTGACCCGCGCCGTAATCAAGGTGCGCAGCGTCAAGAGCCAGTTGCTGGATGACGGCTACGGCTACCTGCGGATCTCGCAGTTCCAGGTCAACACCGGCGAGGAAGTCGGCAAGGCGCTGAGCAAGCTGCGCAAAGATAACGGCAACAAGAAGCTGCGCGGCCTGGTAATGGACTTGCGCAACAACCCCGGCGGCGTGCTGCAGGCCGCGGTGGAAGTGGCCGACCACTTCCTCAAGAGCGGCCTGATCGTCTACACCGAAGGCCGCCTGGCCAACTCCGAGCTGCGCTTCAACGCCGATCCTGCCGATGCCAGCGAAGGCGTGCCGCTGGTGGTGCTGATCAATGGCGGCAGTGCCTCGGCCTCGGAAATCGTCGCTGGCGCCCTGCAAGATCACAAACGCGCCGTACTGATGGGCACCGACAGCTTCGGTAAAGGCTCGGTACAAACCGTGCTGCCGCTGAACAACGACCGCGCACTAAAGCTGACCACCGCGCTGTACTTCACCCCAAGCGGCCGCTCGATCCAGGCCCAGGGCATCATCCCCGACATCGAGGTGACACGCGCCAAGGTCACCCGCGAGCAGGACGCCGAAGGCATCAAGGAAGCCGATCTGCAAGGCCATCTGGGCAACGGCAATGGCGGCGCCGACCGCCCGAGCAGAGGTCAGGCAGCCCGTGCAGAACGCCCGCAGGATGACGACTACCAACTGAGCCAGGCGCTAAACCTGCTCAAGGGTCTGAACGTCACACGCGGTGACTAAGGCAAGACCGTCGAGACAAAAAAAGCCCGGACAGCGATCCGGGCTTTTTCTTGAAGCGGTGCTTTACAGGTAGTTGTTGGTCGCTTCTTCGATATAGCCCTCGGCGCGCATGGCATCCAGGGCCTTCTGCAGGCGCTGCACCACTTCGTCCGGGGTGTCCTTGTTCAACGCCAGGTATTGATCCACCTCGCTGAATGTCAGCACGATATTGAGGCCAGTGACATCCTCCTGCTTAGCCAGATAACGCCCTACCGGGTCGTTGGTGGCCCACAAGTCGATCTGCCCGCGCACCAATTTGGTCACATTCTCCTGATCGCGCAGGGCATTGATCGGGACCAAGCCCTGGCCTTCCAGATGCTGGCTGACGGCATCGTTCTTGTAAGCCCCGATGCGGTACTTGGCAGCTTCCTTCAAGCTCGACACCTTGATATCGCTACCCGGTGCAGTGAGCAGCACCCAACGCGTCTTGGCAATGGGGCCGACCCACTTGAACAATGGTTTGCGCTCCTCGGTGTAGCTGGTGGAGAACAAACCATAGTTGGGCTTCTCCAGAGTCAGGCGGTACAGGCGATCCCATGGAAAGCGCAGAGTTAGGGTGTACTGGATGTCGGCACGTTTGAACATTTCACGCACGATGTCGGCACTAATGCCATCGATCGAATCGTCACGAGCGAAGTTCTTGTCGTCTACCGCCATATTGAAAGGCGGGAAATTTTCTGTCAGCAGGATCATCTTGTAATCCGGCGGCAGCTCTGCACGAGCCAGACCCGCTACGCAGAGCAAGGCGAGAAACAAGCTTTTCTTCAGCATTTTCATCATAGACGTACCGCTCGCATGATTTGTGGTTATGCCTGCGGCATCCCAGCCCTGATCCGAGTCAGGCTATCGCTGCTCAGAAAAACCGCCATCCCTGGCAAGCGACCGGCCAAAGCCGGCGCGCCGATTCTTATAAGTACCGCCCCTGAATTTCGTCGATGACGCCCTCCTTGCGCATGCTGTCGAGTGCTGCCTGCAGCTTGGCAACGAGATCGTCAGGTGTTTCACGATTCAACGCCAGATAAAGCTCGGCACTGTCGAAACGCAGCACCGTTTTCAAACCACTGACTCCTTCCTGCTTCGCCAGGTAGCGCCCGGCAGGATCACCTGTCGCCCACAAGTCGACTTGCCCAGATTCCAGCTTGCGAGCGTTTTCCTGATCACGCAACGAAGTGCTGTGCTCGATGCCCTTGTCAGTCAGGTACTGCGAAATAGCATCACCCTTATAGGCTCCGATGCGGTATTTAGCTGCCTGCTGCAACGTATCGATACGCAACGCGCTACCAGCCTTGGCCAACATCACCCAATCATCCGGGCCGATAGGCCCGACCCACTTGAACAGCGCCTCACGCTCCGGCAAACGCGCGGTGACGAACACGCCGTGCCCCGGTTTTTCCAGGGCCAGCTTGTAGATACGGTCCCAGGGGAAACGCAAGGTCAAGCTATAGCTAACCTCTGCGCGCTTGAACATCTCCCTGACCACATCCACAGCGATGCCACTGATATTTGCATCCTGAGCGAAATTCTTGCCATTGGTCGCCATGTTGTATGGCGGGAAGTTCTCGGTCAGTAGCACCAATGGCTCAGATGGGTTCACCTCGGCGCGAGCAGCGCCAGCCAGCACCATAAAAGTGCCACCCAGCACTATCAGCAAGCGTTTTAGCATGGTATTTCTCGTATTGATCATAAGCACATCGCACGAGGATACCCGCCATATCTATCAGCGCCCAGCGCTCGCTAGCAGACTGCCAGCAAGATAGGCACGAACAGGCCAACGAGTGCTGCATAGCGTGAGCCGGTTCACACAGCAATTTTTGCACCAGGCATGCTCTACGACAGAGGCGAGGAAGGCTGCAGCAGAGGCACCTGGCATGCCCCTGCTCGATGCGGCGTCAGCGTACGACGATGCCGCGGCTGGCCAGGTAGGCCTTGGCTTCCGGCACGGTGTATTCGCCGAAGTGGAAAATGCTCGCGGCCAGCACAGCGTCGGCCTTGCCTTCGAGGATGCCGTCGGCCAGGTGCTGCAGGTTGCCGACACCACCGGAGGCGATCACCGGCACACGTACGGCCTCGCTAATGGCGCGGGTCACGCCCAGGTCGTAACCGCTCTTCACGCCGTCCTGATCCATGCTGGTGAGCAGGATCTCGCCGGCGCCCAGGCCTTCCATCTTGCGCGCCCACTCCACGGCATCCAGACCGGTCGGTTTGCGCCCGCCGTGGGTGAAGATCTCCCAGCGGCCCGGCTCACCCGGCGCGGAGACGCGCTTGGCATCGATGGCGACGACGATGCACTGCGAACCGAAACGCGCAGCAGCCTCGCCAACGAACTCGGGGTTGAACACCGCGGCCGTGTTGATCGACACCTTGTCAGCACCGGCATTGAGCAGGTTGCGAATGTCCTGCACGGTGCGTACGCCACCGCCGACGGTGAGCGGGATGAACACCTGGCTGGCCATGCGCTCGACGGTGTGCAGCGTGGTGTCGCGGCCATCGACGCTGGCGGTGATGTCGAGGAAGGTGATCTCGTCGGCGCCCTGCTCATCGTAGCGACGGGCGATCTCCACCGGATCGCCGGCGTCACGGATGTTCTCGAACTTGACGCCCTTGACCACGCGGCCGTTGTCCACGTCGAGGCAGGGGATGATGCGTTTAGCCAGTGCCATACGGAGCTCCGCAGGGTGGGTGCAACCCACCGATAAAGATTGCGTCAGTGGCGGCGGGTTTCACCCGCCCTACGGTTTAACCCTTGTAGGAATCGCAGAAGGCCTGCGCTTCGGCCACATCCAGGGTGCCTTCGTAGATGGCACGGCCGGTGATGGCGCCGATGATACCGGGCGAACGCGCCAGCAGCAGCTTCTCGATATCGCCAAGATTGTGGATGCCGCCGGAAGCAATCACCGGAATCTTGCTGGCAGCGGCCAGCGCGGCGGTGGCTTCGACGTTGCAGCCCTGCATCATGCCGTCTTTGGCGATATCGGTATAAACGATGGCCGACACGCCGTCTGCTTCGAAGCGCTTGGCCAAGTCGGTGGCCTGCACGCTAGACACTTCAGCCCAGCCATCGGTAGCGACGAAACCGTCTTTGGCATCCAGACCGACGATGACCTTGCCGGGAAAAGCCTTGCACGCCTCGGTGACGAACTCGGGCTCTTTCACCGCCTTGGTGCCGATGATCACGTAGCTGACGCCAGCGCGCACGTAGTGCTCGATGGTTTCCAGGGTACGGATACCGCCGCCGATCTGGATTGGCAGATTCGGGTAGCGTTTGGCGATAGCGGTGACCACTTCGCCGTTGACCGGCTGCCCTTCGAAGGCGCCATTGAGGTCGACCAGGTGCAGGCGACGGCAGCCACCCTCGACCCACTTGGCGGCCATGCTCACCGGGTCATCGGAGAATACCGTGGAGTCTTCCATGCGACCCTGGCGCAGACGTACGCAGGCGCCGTCCTTGAGGTCGATAGCGGGGATAATCAGCATGTCTTTTTTCCTAACGTCAAAAAGAGCGGCAAGCTGCAAGCCTCAAGCTGCAAGCAGGCGCATTCATTTCTCTTGCAGCCGAGCGACGACGCTTCAGCTACCTTTTTCGAGTGCCCAAAGGTCGCTCTCGATGCTCTCGAACCTGTCTTTCAGGTGCGCCTGCACGTCGAGAATCGCCTTGTTGTAGTAGTGCGGTGCCAGCTCGCGGGTGATCAGATCGAGCACTTCCTGCACCTCGAAGGTGCCCAGCTTCAGCTCGAAGCGCTCATCAAGAAAGCGCTGCAAAACCAGTAGCGCGGCCTGCTCCTGAGCAGGTTCCAGCGCCAGGCTCGGCACCTTGGTGCGGGCCATTACCAGCGGCCATCCCAGGCGACGAAGTTCTGCAGCAGTTGCAGGCCATGGGTATGGCTCTTCTCTGGGTGGAACTGCACAGCGAAGCGCGAGCCATCCGCCAGCGCGGCAGCGAAGTCCTTGCCATAGTGACCGCGACCGACCACCTGTTGTGGCTTGCCGGCCTCGATGTAATAGCTATGCACGAAGTAGAAGCGCGCATGATCCGGGATGTCGTGCCACAGCGGGTGTTTGACCGCCTGCGCCACTTCGTTCCAGCCCATGTGCGGCACCTTGAGGCGCTCGCCGTCTTCACTCAGATCCTTGCCGAAGAAGCGCACCTGACCGGGGAACAGGCCGATGCAATCGACCCCGTCGTTCTCCTCGCTGCGCTCAAGCAAGGCCTGCATGCCGACGCAAATGCCGAGGAACGGGCGGTCGGCGCTGACTTCGCGCACCAGCTCATCGAAGCCCAGGCGCTTGATCTCGGCCATGCAGTCACGAATCGCGCCGACGCCGGGGAACACCACCCGGTCGGCCTCGCGGATCACCTTGGCATCCGAGGTCACCAGCACGCGGCCAGCGCCGACGTGCTCCAGCGCCTTGGCCACCGAGTGCAGGTTGCCCATGCCATAGTCGATGACGGCTACGGTCTGCATCAGAGGGTTCCTTTGGTCGACGGCATCTGCCCGGCCATACGCGGATCCAGCTCAACGGCCATGCGCAGGGCACGACCGAAGGCCTTGAACACGGTTTCGATCTGATGGTGAGTGTTGTGCCCACGCAGGTTGTCGATATGCAGGCTGACCTGGGCGTGGTTGACGAAGCCCTGGAAGAATTCCTGGAACAGGTCGACGTCGAAGCCGCCGACCACAGCGCGAGTGAACGGCACGTGCATCTGCAGGCCTGGGCGACCGGAGAAATCGATCACCACGCGCGACAGCGCTTCGTCCAGCGGCACGTAGGAATGGCCGTAGCGAGTCATGCCCTTCTTGTCGCCGACAGCTTTGGCAAAAGCCTGGCCAAGGGTAATACCGACGTCTTCCACCGTGTGATGGTCGTCGATATGCAGGTCACCCTTGCAGTAGATATCCAGGTCAATCAGGCCGTGGCGGGCAATCTGATCGAGCATATGCTCGAGAAAAGGCACGCCAATATCGAATTTGGCCTTACCAGTGCCATCCAGGTTGATCGAAACCTTGATCTGGGTTTCCAGGGTGTTGCGCTCGACGGATGCCGTACGTTCGGCCATCACCAGCTCCACGAAATTGCCAACGGAAAAAGGCCAGTATTATAGGCGTGCCACGCCCGCAACGGCTACCGGCGATGGCTGGACGGCAGAAACGAAAAAGCCCGCACAGGCGCAAGGCCTGTACGGGCTTTTCCGAAGAATCGAGGTTACTGGAACAGTACGACGGTCTTCTGCAGGGTGATCCACACACCCCAAGCCAGCGGAATACCCACCGCCAGCCAGGCAGCGATGACCAGCGGCTTGCTCGACGGATCAGCCGACCACTCCAGCTCGCTCGTAGCTGGTGCCGACTTCTCGCCATGGGCGCGTTCGGCGGCCAGCTCTTCTGCGGTCATGAAGTACTTCTGCGCAACTGGACGCACCATGGCATTGCAGATAAAGCCCAGCACCAGCAGACCGGCGAGGATGTACAGGGTGATGTCGTAGGCGGCCGCCTTCTCCACACCGATGCTCAACTGGTACTCGCGCAGGTAGTTGACCAGCACCGGACCGAGGATGCCTGCAAAGGCCCATGCCGTCAGCAGACGACCATGGATTGCACCGACCATCTGCGTGCCGAACAGATCCGCCAGGTAAGCCGGAACGGTGGCGAAACCGCCGCCATACATCGACAGAATCAAGCAGAAGCAGAACACGAAGAAAGCGACGCTACCCAGATGCCCCGTCCAAGGCACCAGCGCATAAAGCACGAAGCCGAGAGCGAAGAACACAAAGTAGGTTGCCTTACGGCCGATCAAATCGGAGAAGGACGCCCAGAAGAAGCGACCACCGATGTTGAACAGACTGAGCAGACCCGTAAAGCCGGCAGCGATAGCAGCAATCTGCGCAAGTTGACCGGCATCGAGCTGGTTGAAGCTCAGGTTGTTGCCAATCAGTTTGCCAGCGAAGACTTCCTGCAACAGCGGCGAAGCCATGCCGATGATGCCGATACCGGCAGATACGTTCAGGCACAGCACAGCCCAGACCAGCCAGAACTGCGGAGTTTTCAGCGCCGTATTAACGTGCACGTGGCCTTTGGTAATCATCGCGTTATTGGCTTTGGCTGCAGGTGCAGTCCAGCCAGCCGGCTTCCAACCGGTCGGCGGCACGCGGTAAGCCAGAGCGCCACCCATCATGAAGATGAAGTAGATCGCCGCGATGACCACGAAGCTCTGCCAGACGCCAACGCTTTCCGGGGTAGCGAAATGGTTCATCAGCATCGCTGCCAGCGGCGCACCGACCATAGCACCACCGCCGAAGCCCATGATCGCCATGCCGGTCGCCATGCCACGCTTGTCCGGGAACCACTTGATCAGGGTCGAGACAGGCGAGATATAACCCAGGCCGAGACCGATACCGCCAATCACACCAGAGCCCAGCCACAACAACCAGATCTGGTGGGTGTAGATGCCCAGCGCAGAAATCAGCAGACCGCCGCACCAGCACACAGCCGAAACGACACCCGCCTTACGCGGGCCGGCATGTTCCAGCCAGCCACCCCATACGGCAGCCGAACATCCGAGGAAGACGAAGAACAGGGTATAGATCCAGCCGAGCATCGAGATCTGCCAGTCACAGTTGCTGGCAAATACCTGCTCGAAGAACCCCATGCCTGGAGCACAAGCCGTGGCGGCGGTGATACCAACCGCCTTGGACAACGGCAGCCAGAATACCGAGAAGCCATAAGCCATGCCGATACACAGGTGAATGGCCAGAGCGGCTGGCGGAACCAGCCAGCGGTTGAAGCCGGGTCGGGCGATGATGCGTTCCTTGGAGAGGAATGCAGGCTTCGCCGCGACGCCGTCCAATGCAAGCGCGTCAGTCATAGCAGAGTCTCTTTTTATGGTTGCAGACAATAGGCGCACGCGACAGCTAAACGGCGCCAAAGCTTGCAAAGAGTAGCACCAAGGCGCGACAAAACGCCGCGCTGCATGCATTTTTTTTAGATTTCTTTGCACGTTAGCCGCGATTTCGGCAAATTTCGAAAGCCTCAATCTATGACATGATAGACGGTATCAATCTAAAGCCGCACACCCACCCGCCAACGCTCAGTAAAAAGCCCAAATCCGCCACCTGCCCGAACACCCTCAACCAGCATCCAGAAGCGGAACCGCCGGGTGAAATTTCAATCAAAAAACTGCCCTTAGCCCGGCAATCGATTGCCGGAAATCACTCGCGAGCGGGGCGCTGAAGCGCGGTGACGCTATACTCGGCGCCCCTTATTCCAGCCATCGAAACAAGGACTCGTCCATGAAAGCGCTCGGCAAGATCCTGGGCCTCTTCCTTCTCGGATTGCTGCTGATCGTAGTGGCGCTGTTATTCGCCCTTACGCATCTGTTCGACCCCAACGACTACAAGGACGAGATTCGCCAGATCGCCCACGACAAGGCCAATCTCGACCTGCAACTCAAGGGCGACATCGGCTGGAGCCTGTTCCCCTGGCTCGGCCTGGAACTGACCGACGCCACCCTGGCCAGCGCCGACACACCGGACAAACCTTTCGCCGATCTGCGCATGATTGGCTTGTCGGTACGCGTAATGCCGCTGCTACGCAAGGAAGTGCAGATGAGCGACATACGTGTCGACGGCCTCAGCCTCAGTCTGCAGCGCGACGCCAAAGGGCACGGTAACTGGGAGGGCGTCGGCCGCCCAGCCAAGGCTAACGCAGACACGCCGCAGCCCGGCGAACAACCTGCCGTGGCCGACGCCCCCAGCACCGAGCAACCCAGCAAGCCCGCCAGTCAGCCGCTCAAGTTGGATATCGACAGCCTGACCCTGAGCAATTCGCGCGTTGACTACGACGACGCGCAGAAGGGTCAGCAATTCACCGTCGAGAACATCGAGCTGAAAACCGGTGCGATCCGCGAGGGCGCCAGCATCCCGGTCAAATTCAGCGCCTTCTTCGGCACCAACCAACCCCTCCTGCGCGCCCGCAGCGAAGTCGAAGGCGCACTACGTTTCGACCGCGCCCTCAAGCGCTACCAGTTTGAAGACCTTAAACTCACCGGCGAGGCCTCGGGCGAGCCACTCAAAGGCAAGACGGTTAATTTCTCAGCTCAGGGCCAATTGCTGCTCGACCAGGCGGCCAACATCGCCGAATGGAATGGCCTCAAGCTCTCCGCCAACCAGCTACGCGCCCTAGGCGAGCTGAAGGTGCGCGAACTGGACAAGGACGCCAAGCTCGCCGGCGGCATCTCCATCGCCGCCCTCGACCTGCGCGATTTTCTCGACGGCCTCGGCGTCGAGCTGCCGGCCATGCGTGACGCCAACAGCCTCAAGCAGTTCGAACTGGTCAGCCGCCTCAATGGCTCCAGCAAAGGGCTGATGCTGGAGAACCTCGACCTCAAACTGGACGGCAGCAGCTATACCGGCAGCCTGGGCGTTGCCGACTTTGCCAAACAGGCCCTGCGCGCCGACCTCAAAGGCGACAAGCTCGACCTCGACCGCTACCTGCCGCCCAAGAGCAAGGACAGCGCAGGCGCCGCCCGCCAGGCAGAGGTCAAGGAAAGCATCGCCGACGCTGGCTCCAACGGCACCACACCACTACCCAATGCCCCCACCCAGCAAGCCTGGAGTGACGAGCAGATATTGCCCGTCGACCGCCTGCGCAGCCTCGATCTGCAACTGGCACTGAGCCTGGGCCAGCTCATCTACGACAAGCAGACGTTCACTGACGTCAATCTCAAAACCAACAGCCGAAGTGGCCTGATCACCCTGGAAGAGGCACGCGGCAAACTGCAAGGCGGCAACTTCATCAGCAGTGGCAGCATCGATGTGCGCCAGATCGAGCCAATCATCAGCCTTGAAAGCCGACTCAATCGCATCCCTATCGAGCCATTTCTCAAGAAGCAAGAGCAGCCCGCCCCCCTGCGCGGCTTGCTGGATCTGGACGCCAAGTTCAACACGCGCGGCAACAGCCAGAAAGCCTGGGTCGAAGCGCTCAACGGCAACGCCAGCTTCCTGATCAACGATGGCGTACTGGTCAATGCCAACCTCGAACAGCAACTGTGCCGCGGCATCGCCACCCTCAACCGCAAGACGCTGAACAACCCGCCGACCGGCAAGGACACCCCTTTCCGCGAACTCAAGGGCAGCCTCAGCGTACGTGATGGTGTCGCACGCAACCCTGACCTGCGCGCCCAGGTGCCGGGTCTGGCAGTCAGCGGCGAAGGTGATCTCGACCTGCGCGTGCTCGGCCTCGACTACAAGGTCGGCATTACCATCGAGGGCGATCAGCGCGAAATGCCCGACCCCGCCTGCCAGGTCAACGAGCGCTACGTCGGCATCGAATGGCCGCTACGCTGCCGTGGCCCACTGGAAATGGGAGCCAAGGCCTGCCGCCTGGATCAGGACGGCATGGGCAAAATCGCCGCCCGCCTGGCCGGTAACAAGCTGACCGAGAAGCTAGAAGAGAAACTCGGCGACAAGGTCAGCCCGGAACTGAAAGACGCACTCAAGGGCCTGTTCAACCGATGAGCCCCGAGCAATTCAACGGCGCCGTGCTGGCCTGGTACGACCAGCACGGGCGCAAGGATCTGCCCTGGCAGCAGAACATCACCCCGTATCGCGTCTGGGTTTCGGAAATCATGCTGCAGCAAACCCAGGTCAGCACCGTACTCGGCTATTTCGACCGTTTTATGGACGCACTACCAACGGTGCGCGACCTTGCCGAAGCGCCAGAAGACGAAGTGCTGCACCTGTGGACAGGTCTGGGCTACTACACCCGCGCCCGCAACCTGCAGAAAACCGCGCAGCTCATCATGCGTGAGCATGGCGGCGAATTTCCGCGCAGCGTCGAAGCCCTCAGCGAACTGCCCGGCATCGGTCGCTCCACCGCCGGCGCCATCGCCAGCCTGAGCATGGGCGTGCGCGCACCGATCCTCGACGGCAACGTCAAGCGCGTACTGGCGCGCTACGTGGCGCAGGAGGGCTACCCCGGCGAGCCGAAAGTGGCCAAGCAACTGTGGGACGTGGCCGAGCGCCTGACCCCACACGAGCGCGTCAACCACTACACCCAGGCGATGATGGATCTCGGCGCCACCTTGTGCACCCGCAGCAAACCCACCTGCCTGCTGTGCCCGGTGCGCAGCGGCTGCCAGGCGCACCTGCTCGGCCTGGAAATCCGCTACCCGGAGCCTAAGCCGCGCAAGGCACTACCGCAGAAACGCACACTGATGCCACTGCTAGTCAATGACGCAGGCGACATCCTGCTCTATCGCCGCCCAGCCACGGGGCTATGGGGCGGCCTATGGAGCCTGCCGGAACTGGACGATCTCGCCCAACTCGACGACCTCGCCAGGCAACAGCAGTTAAGCCTCGGCGAGCGCCGCGAACTGGAAGGCCTGACCCATACCTTCAGCCACTTCCAACTGGCCATCGAACCCTGGCTGATCGAGGCCAACGAGCAGCCCGGCCGCGTGGCCGAGGCCGACTGGCTCTGGTATAACCTCGCCACCCCGCCGCGCCTGGGCCTCGCCGCCCCGGTGAAGAAGCTGCTCAAACGCGCGGCGCAAGCCATTACCGCTGGAGAACCGACATGACCCGCATCGTACAGTGCCGCAAATACAAACAGGAACTGCCCGGCCTGGATCGCGCGCCCTACCCCGGCCCCAAAGGTGAAGACATCTTCAACAATGTCTCCAAGCAAGCCTGGGACGAGTGGCAGAAACACCAGACCATGCTGATCAACGAGCGCCGCCTGAACATGATGAACGCCGAAGATCGCAAGTTCCTCCAGGCCGAGATGGACAAGTTCCTCTCCGGTGAGGAATACGCCCTGGCCGAAGGTTACGTCCCGCCCAGCGAGTGACGACAGCCGTGGGAGGGGCTTCAGCCGCGACAACCGCCGCATATCCATGCACGCAACCCCGGCTCACCCTCCCCGTTTTTCCCGCTCACGAACCTAAGCGCCCGAAATAATTAAATATTTTTCAAACTCACGCTTGACACTGATCCTTCAAATCCGTCTAATAGCGCCCCGTTGGCCCAGGTAGCTCAGTCGGTAGAGCAGGGGATTGAAAATCCCCGTGTCGGCGGTTCGATTCCGTCCCTGGGCACCATTAATTTCAAGAACTTAGCGCAATGCTTGGTTTAGTCCCACGCTCCAGTGGTACAGTTTCGGTACAGTGCCGACACTTTGCTAGTGGAGATGCTGATGGCGACAATCGTAAGAACCCCCTCTGGTACCTGGAAAGCTGTCATCCGCAAGCAAGGATGGCCAACGGCTTCCAAGACCTTCCGCACCAAACGTGACGCCGATGACTGGGCTCGCTCCACCGAGGACGAGATGGTCCGCGGCGTATACCTGCGTCGCTCCCCTTCCGAAAAGACAACTCTAGAGAAAGCCCTGGGGCGCTACTTGGAGGAAGTCACCCCGACCAAGAAAGCCTCCACGCAAAAAGCTGAGAAGACCAAGGCCGCCCCGCTCATCCGCCACCTCGGCAAGTATTCCCTCGCCGCCCTCTCAGCCGACGTGATCGCTGAGTACCGCGACAAGCGCCTGAAGGAAACTATCCGTACGAAATACAAGGAAGGCAGCGACGCTGCCCCTAGAACCGTCAGCGCCAACACCGTCCGCCTTGAGCTGGCTCTACTCAGCAACCTCTTCACGGTGGCCATCCAAGAATGGCGCATTGGCCTCCCCCAAAACCCCGTGCTGAATATACGCAAGCCCAGCCCCGGAGAGGGACGTGATCGACGACTCAGCCCGGATGAAGAACGGAAGCTGTTCCAGGCCGTTAACGCCTATCACAACCCAATGCTCGGCTGGATCGCCAGAATCGCCGTAGAGACCGGCATGCGCTCGTCAGAGATCACCTCGCTACGTCGGCACCAGGTAGACCTTAAAAAACGCGTGGTGAAGCTCATAGACACGAAAAACGGGGAAAGCCGAACCGTACCCCTGACTCAAGCAGCGACCCAGGCCTTTAAGGAGGCCCTGGAGAACCCCATACGCCCCATCGATACCAATCTCATTTTCTTCGGCGAACCAGGCAAGGATGAAAAGAGAAGGCCCTATGTCTTCTCGAAAGTCTGGAATGGGATGAAAAAGCGGCTCGGCATGGCAGATCTCCGGTTCCATGACCTTAGGCATGAAGCCGTGAGCAGGCTAGTGGAAAGCGGCCAGCTCACTGATCAGCAGGTTGCGGCAATCAGTGGGCACAAGTCGATGCAAATGCTCAAACGCTACACGCACCTACGAGCAGAAGATCTGGTCAACGCACTAGATAACATCGACCAATCGCGCCAGGACTCAAGACCTAGCGCCTGACTCAGATCCACTTCCGGCATCCCTGCCGGCGCTGGTGGCCAGGCCCCGGGCAAAAAGCCGCCCGGCGCCTGGCGCGGCATCCATGCCTCACCAGCTCGATTTAAGCGATCGAGCCATCACGAGACTTTGCACAGTAAGCTAGAAGCACCTGCCGAGGGCGACTTCCATGACGACCCCTGTAACGAGCACCTCAACCGCCTTGACCACCTTGGCAAGCGCCCCTCTGACCCAGGCAGCGCCTGAGACACTTATCGAGGTCGCCCTGCTCGTCTGGTACGACCCCGACCCCCTCCCCTCGCTAAAACGCACCCTGGAGGCCCTGGAGGGCATCCAGCAGCGTCGCGCCAGGTTCGCCCTGGATGTGATCCGCCGCTACCCCTGCATCGAGCTCGAACGTCAGCGGGCGCTACGCGACCTGGTAGACCTGAAAGTTAGTTTTGAGGGAGGGTCGATGGTGGATCTGCTCAATGCCTGGGGCCTGGACGAGACCGAAACCCCGAACACCAAGGCAATCCTGCCTTTCCAGACCAGGCACTACGCGGCCACGCAAAAAAAGAACTCTTGATACTCCGAACCATTTAACCATTACAAGCGCCAATCCGGACTATAGCCACATGGATTACCCACATATTGAATCTGCCGTAGCGCTCGAGGATCTAGATCATGATTGCTCTGACTTCCTAGAACTGCGCTTGAGAAAAAAAGGGATCGGGACTGCATATGCAAATCAGTGCCAGTTCTGCGGGGAATTTCGTGGTGGAGAAATAGGAAAGGCAAAAGTGAAAATTCAGCCCCCTCCTAGCGACCAAAACTTAGAAGATGCATTTATCCAAAAAAGGCTGAAGATTCTTTCATCAACAAAAAGCAACCTATCCCCTCTTCTGCATTCAAGAGACAGCAAGACCATTGATCAAAAATTGGCCGAACTTGGAGAGATCATTGATGGGTACTGCTCAGCCAATGAGGTAGAAATTTCGAATTTATTACCCACATACCTTATGCAGCAGCGCAATCGCCATATAGATGAAGGTTATTCATCTATATGGCAAAGCGAAGATGAGCTTCATGAATGGTTCATAAAAAATCTCTCAAAGTGGTTTCATATTCATCATGAGATCAATGGAACGGGCTTTGTAAATAGAGAAATAGAGCAAATAAGAATAGACTTTATAATAAAGGCAAAAGACGAACTTATTCAGCACGGGTTCACAGACAAATACATTGGCGTTGAGGTTAAACACCTAAACCCAGTAACGGGAAAAGGGTTTCACGGTAAAAGCTCCAGGGGTATCTTCCAAGCTTTAAGCTATTGGTACAGCGGAGCCAGGTGGGATTTGCCAAATGAAAAAGGAGTAGAGCTCGCCACGGTTCTAATATTCAGCAATTTATCATTCCAAGATGAGTCAACGTATGTATTTGGCAGCCTTGACTCACATTACAGAAAAGTATGGAAATCTTATCTAAGCATTGCAAATCATGCCAACGTTGGCGAGCTTTCAGTCAGAACATGGAATGAAAAACTGGAGTACTGGGCCATGGAATACAATGGCACCAAATATTACTCAATGAGCCCAGGTCGCGGTCTTACAAAAGGTAATCCGAACGTAATAAGCAAGAGAAGAATTGGCAACACTCAACGATAGGGAAAACGGAAAAAACGTACGCTAAGCGTACAATGAGTCAGGTTGGGGCTATAGTACCTGCTGAGCGCGAGCAGCGTCGAAGACTACGAAGCGCTGCTGCCATGGCATTGCTCACCGACCAACGTCGCCTGATCACGGAACATCATCAAAGGAAGACGGGGTCTAGGAGGCGCTTGCCGTTGGACACAATCGAGCTGGTGATGCAGTCAACAAAAGACGATGATACGCAGGCACGAGCTCAGGATGCCAGAAAGCTATGATTGCACCCTGGCCAAACGATATGTTGCAAAGGAGGTTTGGTGAATACCGCAGTATTTTCTCTTATCGGCCTTGTTGTAGGAGCTGTATTGCAATTTCTGTTCTCTCGGCACCTAGACAACAAAAAGCACCAACGAGATCTGAGGTCAAAGGCATACGCTGATTACTTGCTGTGTGTAAGTGAGCAAGCAAATCTCGGACACCAGAGAAGCTCCGCAGAGGGCAGACAACTTGGAGCCAAAACCGCCGATGCAAAATGTAGGATTTCTCTTTACGGCGCCCCGACGGTGGTCTCTGCTTTTGCGAAATTTGAGCGCCTAGGTGCTGCAATGAATACTGACGAACAGTGCAAGGCTTTCACCGACATGGTAGCTGCTATGCGCCGAGACGCCCTTGGCAATTCATCTGTAGCTCAGGCCGACCTAGAAGCTGTATTGCTGGGCACGCGCATAGCAACATAAAAAATCTGTTCGAGCCTCTCGCCTCATTCATTCGAGATGAACCCAAGCCAACCCTTTAGCCAAAGATAGGCCTCTAGCAATTATGAGTCGAAGCCATCGCAAGAAGCCTAAGCAAGCTAGCCGCGAACAAAACTCATCACCGACGCAAGCCTCCCCTCTGGTACGCCTTGCTTCCGCCTTTATTACCCCAGACGAGCGAAAGGTGGTTGTATTCACCGACGATATACTTCTGAACCAATTGCGCAGGGACGGCCCCAAAATTGAGGAATCATTTGACCGCCTGTGTGCGGATGACTTGTCGAAGCTGAGTTCACTACTCAGCAAGTCAACTGGCTTGGTTTACTCTGGCCTTTCCGTCGCAACTCAGAAGGAAGACGAACTACGATCTGCCTGCGCTCAGCTACTGCTCAACGCAGCCAATTCTTTTGCTGCGGCAACAGCAGTTCTCCGCATGGGTTATGTCCTTCAGCCGGGAATCATTATCAGATCACTTCTCGAGGCAGTCTCAACGACCTTGCATCTGGTACAGCATCCCAATGATCTGACTGCATACCAAAACCATACACTCCAGTCTCCAAAAACAATAGCTGCGGCAAAAAAAGCGCTTCCGCCTTTTGGCCAGCTTTATGGCCATTTTAGCGATAGCTTTGCTCACATAGGTCAACTACACAAATCCATTACACCAATCCGTGTTTTCTCCGAGCGGCACGAGGCCCTGGAAGTCAACCTAAGTTCGCTACGTATCGCTGCCTGGCTCATGTATGTCACCGCTGAGCTTGTATTCAACGAGCTGGTCACAGCGCCCAGGTATTGGCATCCGGTAGATCAAGGCTATAAGTACGAACCATCTGAGGAAGAGAAGGAATGGATGAAAATATTCTTTCAAATGAGTGATGCAATCTAGCTAGCACCGCAAGTTGCTCAGCAAAAGCTTGATACCGTAGCTTTTTTCAAGTCGCAAACCCGAGACCAAGGCAGCTCCGCTGCCGCAGCCGGTCGAGGGTTGGTACTCCGAACCCAAGCCATGGCACGTAAACGGCGGGGTCATTTTGGGCTCAGGGAGACCCGATTCACTTGGGGAGATAGAGTCCGAGTATTCAAGACAGGACGTGCAGCTCTTACCTCGACAGGACTCAAACCGCCAGCTCCCTGCCCGATCTGAAACTGACCATAGTTGCTGGACGTCTTGTTTACGCAGTGGCCTAGTGCGGCCGAGATCTCTTCTTCACTAAGCCCGGCCCGCTTCCAGTCACTAGCCACGGCATTTCGGAGGTGATACGGGCAGATCCGGAACTTGAGTCTCGGCCATAGCTTTTGTCCGGCCGACGATAGCGCTGCACGCCAGTTGGTAGTTTTCTCGATGTCGACAACTGTCTCGATCTCTGCTGCGCCCGAAGCGGCATTTCTGCAGATCTCGTAGAGAGCCCTCACCAACGGATTCTGATCGACTCGATAGGTGATCTCACGCCAGGGCTGGCCTTTCTGGTCAGTAACCTTGATTCCGTTATCAATACGGACAGTCAATAGTCCGCTCTCTTTGGAACAAATCACTTTTACGCCTTTCTCAAGCTCACCTGGTCGACATCCCGACGCTGCCTCCGCCAGATATGCCAGCTCGTACTTGCTTCCCTCAAGTTGCTTATGCAACTGATCCCGCCAATTACCAGGCAGATATTTTAAGTCAGATCGCTTTGACTTCCGCCTTACCGTATTTTCGAGAGGACACTGCCCTTTGTGCCTTTCAACAATATTCAAGATCCCGATCACTTCTTCGATCGCTGCCACTTGGTATTTGAGGGCATTCATATCACCCGCACGCTGAGCCGCATCTTGACACCGCAATGCCTCCTGAAGCTGAGCGCGACAACAGTGCATTGTTGCGGCCACTCTTCTTCGATATGTGGACTTACTTTGAGTCGCACAGATTGCTGACCATAGTTTCTCTGGATTAGCCCCTTCATCGCCAACCATGCGGTTGTATTCGCGAACATAACCATCCTCAGTCGACTTGGTTAGCCTTTTAGATTGCAGTTCATTCATTCGTTGGCGTGCTGTTCTTACGAGCTCGAAAATCTCTTCCTGGGTCTTCATAGCGTTTTTCCAGTGACCTAAGTCGCTTGAGCTGGTTGGCTGAAAGGGCGCCTTTCGCTACGCGAATCGCCGTTCCGGCGACCGGCGCCCACATTCACGCAGCTGCGTGAATGTGTTTTATTTTTAGGTCACTTACGACCTATCCTTTTTAGGTCACACATGACTAATCGCTTTTTAGGTCACATGCGACTTTTTATTTGTCTGATCCTTGTACATCAGCGATCACTTTGCTTGAATACTCTCATCGCCTTGTACAGAGAGACTTTCAATGTCATCTTCCGGATATCAAGTTGGCCTATCTGCTGGTTACGCGCACTCTCGTGCAACCCAAGCATCATACGAAGCTGCAATTAATGAATGGCGCTCGCATTCAGAGAGCTTGAAACATCAAGTAAGCGCGCTGAATGAACGCATCGAAATTATGCAGGGCCACTTTGAAGCGAATAACTATGTTTTGCTTCTGCTGTTGGAAGAGTTGAGAAAGACTTCTCCTAACTCTCCGCTACTGGCAAAGGAAAATAGAGACTCGCTTCGCCAGAAGGCCTTTGATAGATATCTGGAAGATCGCGGATATGAGGGGGCAAGTTCCCGCCCCCAGAGGTAATTAACCTCCTGGGGGCGGGCCGCCCAGTAGTGTGCTGTTGTCTGGCATGCCTCGGCCAGGAGTCCCAGTAGTAGAGCTGTCTGGCCCTTTGCCGTGTTTCGCCCCACCACCCAGACCACCAGCGGCGCCGTGCTTGCTTTCCCTAACCCCGGCCACAAACACGTCCTGCCCACCATCACCGGTGCGCTCTGCGTCCGCGATACCTCCGGTCGCGCCCTGACCGATCCAGCGCAGAATATTGTCCGGTACCCAGTGAATCAGACTGAAGACGATGTGCACGACCGTAGTCATGATCACAACGTAGATGGCCACGTAGGCGATGAAGCTCACCATGCCGGTCATGCTGTCCGCCTGGATCCCCGAGACGACAGACATGAAGGCCGCATTGATGTAGCCGACGATAGGCTGGGTGAGCAACATCCCTCCAACCAAGCCGAATAGCATCAGGGCAGGCCGCATCACGAGCGAGAGGATCATCATGTAACCCTGGCCCGCTCGTCCGACCGTGTCATCACCGTCCGGGTGAATGTGCGCGACAGCGAACAGCGGAGCGGCAATGACGGACTCCAGCACCAGAACGAACCAGTTCACGATTGAGGTCGTCCAGGTGATAAAGGGGATCATGGGCACATAGGTGCTCAACGTCACACCGAAAAAGAACAACAACAGAACCAACGTCGTCACAAGGCCAGACGCAAACTGAATTACGGCTCCTACGTCGAAGACGCTTCCCACAGTGACCTTGGCCGCCAGCGAATTTGCAGCGCCACTCACTCCGGCCATCGCAGCGAGCATTACCTCCCCTATGGTGACGATAACGTCGCCGAAGCTTTTCATCTGGCTCATGTGGTTGAGGTTGGAACCAGCGATACTCTGCGTCATCTGGTTTATCGCGCCCATGAACGGCGCGGACATCATCTTCTTGACGTACTCCCAGGCCCCCTCTCCATCACGGGGCTCCCTGACGTTGGTTTCGGCATAGTAGGTGTTCCGTACAGAGTCTACGCGGTGCTTGGCATATTCGTCTGCGGTGAGCATGACATCGGCGTAGGTCTGGAGCGTCTCCTTGGTTTCCTTGTCGACGATGGCGATCGGATCGACCGCTGGCAAACCGTTCAGCGTAGATTGCATCACGTCGTTCATCTTGACGATGTGGTTGTACCAGGTGCCGGCGAATAGCCAACCACCATCCTTGGCTGCCTTGAGGAAATCTGCTGAAGCTCGATCACTGGTTTGCATCACTGCGGTCTTCGCTGCTGCGCGAAGTGAGTTTTCGTAGGTGTTCGCTGCGGCGTCTATCACTCCTGGGGCTGGCTTTTGCCCCGCAACGATTTGCTGTGCTGTCGGGCGGACGTCCTGGATCATCTGCAGAACGGCTTTGGCATGGGCTGCCATGATCGGCTCTTTGATCACCTTTGTGTTGCTGTTGCCTTCTGAGGCCTCCCAAGACTGTTTCCAGCTGAGAGCGCCGCAAACGTCGGGGTTCATGTATGAGTTGTCGTTGGCCTTCCATTTGTAGTCGGTGACGGTGTAGCTCGCCTTGTTGTATTTCTGGACCATGTTGATGCCACCGTAGACCGGTATTGCATCGGCTAAATCGACATCGATCTCGCCGGTGTTGACGACTTTGCGGGTGGATGCGACGGCCTGGATGCGCGTCGACCGGCCGGAGGCCTCGAACTGCTTGTTCATCGCCGCGGTGCAGACTTCGAATTTCAGGATGTTTGCCGCGAGCGGTCGGGAGTCAGGAATCAGCGGCCGCGACAGCATCCCGTCCTTGCCGATCTGGTCGACGGCTTGGCTCCAGATTGCATCCCCAACGCCGACGCCTTGAATCGCGAGCCATAGCACCATGATCTGGATAAGCGAATAGCCGTGCCCAAGCGGTAGCAGCAGAGCACCGCCAGCGGCGGTACGCAGCGGGATCCAAACGTCACTCATCTTCCGGCCGAGGACCTCACCATCCTGAGCCGAGTCGACAGTGCCTTTGATCGTGGTGTAGGCGATGAATATCATCCCCAGGAACATCACGGCACCGCCGAACACGGACATCATGCTGCCCAGCACGTCCTCGGTCTCACCACCCTCCACGTTTCCGCCGGAGTGAATGGTGCCCACGATTGAGCCGAACACTTCTTCCAGGAAGTCGACCGACGTGTCACCTGGTGGCGGGGTGAATTGGCTCAGTCCGCCAGGGGAGTCAGCATGTGCTGTTCCCCCAAGAACTGCAGTCAGGAATAGGCAGAGCAGCAGTGATTTTCTCATCTGGCTGCTCTCCGCTGTGCTGGCGGTAGAACTAAGGGAGTGCAAAGAGCGTCATGCACATACAGCAGGGCATACGGGATGCCGGCGAGGGCATAAAACTGACTCCCGCCGGACAAGTACTGCTGCACGACAAAAAGGGCCAGCACGGCAGCTGTAGGGAACACCCACCAGCCTGGTAATCCACCCCAAACACGATGCTGGCCTAGTGGAGCTCCCAAGTTAGTCAGTAGCAACAATAGATAAAAGGCGCGATGCGTAAATCGCGTAAATGCAGGTGAACCTATAATTGCGTCGAAATTTACTGTTGGCATGCGAGTAGCCCCGCAATTTCTACAGTGCGATAAAGCACTCTCCGACCAACTTTAACACGACACTCACATATACCTTTAGCCAGTTCAGTTTTGCGCCATAGAAATGTGCTCAACCCTCTAGCAGTCATTCCCAATAAATCAGCAAGCTGGCTTTGGGAAACTAACGGGCCAAATCGATTCAAAAAATCCTGTTCAAATTTTGCTTTCTGGTTTTGTTGGGTCATCGTAACCGCGTTCATTTTGAGCAACCTTTGTAATATCTCGACAGGTGCTCAAATGCTCTCGATAGCCAAGCAGTACGTCAACAAGCGCAAAATTAAGTGGCTTTTGTCCCATTCGGGGTTTCCCATGGGAAAAGACCTATTAAACCCCGAGGAAAGTTTCGTCACACCGAAATTGCTCGGGGTTTAGCCCAATGAAATGCATCAAAAACCCCGAATAGAATTTATTTTTATTAACTTCATAGAATCAATAAAAAACTACAATACCCCATAAACATTCACCTTTCACCCCATATCCTTTCACCTTTGCCCCATATCCTTTCACCATGGCCCCCATAAACTTTCACCCTCCACCCCATAAGCTTTCACCTTTCGCCCCATATCTATTCACCTTAGCCCCATAAACGTTCACCTTACACCCCATAAACCTTCACCATTAGAACAAAAAATCCTTAACTAACAATGAGTTACGAACGGCAAACTCTTCTCTTTGTATGTATGTCTGTTCTTTTTTAAAAAAGAAAAAACAAACATACAGACAGACTGGACGGAAACAAGGAGGGGAAGTAGAGTACGGAAGCGGTGCTGATCGGGGCGGCAACCCCAACCAGCACCTACCACCTGAGACCGTAGGAGGGTCCACAAATGGCTAAGAAAACTATACCCGATATCGTGCTAGATGACGCACTAGTGACCGCAAACCCTCGCTTAGAGAATCCTAAGGCCGAACTCGAGCTCGAAGCCCTGCGACAGTTACTTGGCCCTGCATGCGAGCAAGTTGTTGAAGCATATGCAGCAGTTTCTAGCCAAAAAGGTGCGAAACGTGCTTTCAGACATTTCGTTCAAAACCTAATCGCCGCAGCTTAATCTTTCTCATCACAGCCCCACCCTTCTTAAGCGATTACGTGGGGCTATGAGCCACTCAAGGCTGGCCTTTATAAATTCCGAAGTCTTTACGCTGAGCCAAGATAGCTTTGACTACGAGCAACAAGGCAATACCCGACAGCAGCAGAATAAAGACCATCTCCCTGAAAGCCGAGAAAAGGTAACTTAGATCCCCCCTAGCCTTTAAGACCCCAAGGGTCATCAAGACCGTACACAGCACAACCCCGATCAGCGAACCTGCAATGATAATTTCTCTCTGCCGCTTATCGAACGGTGTATCCTGATGAAATGCGCTTATACCATCTCTTAGAGACGCCCCAAATAAAGCAAGCCCCGCAAAAGGCCAGGCTACTAGAGACTTGATCTCCTCCTTTGTTCCTCCGACCGAAAAGATAACAACCATCCAAACAGCAACAGGCAACAATACGAAGGCAACTTCATAAAATGCCTTCACTGCAACTGAAAAGTAAATCCTAAACCAGCTCCACACTTACACTGCTCTCCAATAAATAGACAACTGTATGCTGATTGATTTGTTGTTCATAGCAACCACCAACTCAACAACTCGCCCAAAGCCCTCTCACCAAATCTGGCATACCCCCACTCGATCGCCGAGCTGTAGCCGCCCCCCACACCTGCCGATGCCACAATCCTGATGTCACTCGCCTCCAAAGTTGGCGAGTTCAGCAGTTCAGCGACCAGCAGAGCGTCATCAATCGAGGACAAAACATCCTGGTACTGCACACCTTCCATGAGAAAGCTCACGGTGCAGGCACCGACCCAGTCTGCCTCAACCCTACAATCCACGTCAGAAATCCCGCCAGCCAGGAGACGACGAAAGCGCGGTGATGGATCAATTCCCTGCGTAGCTGCAAGACGAAGTTTATGGATCATTTCCCCTCCCGTAAGCCAAGGACAGGATCGCCTCGCTACCAACCTATTACTTCCGCTCGCCAATCTTGCTATGGAGGCGCGCGGTGACTATGTCACTCATCTGTTTATAACGGACTTGCCGGTTGGGTAGTATCAGCGTTCTGCCATAACACGGACGAGAGCAATGATTCTTTACAAATACTACGGACGGGCATCGGGATTGAAGGCGATCGAGAGTCGAAAGCTTGGCTTCCGCAAGCCCGGCTACTTCAATGACCCTTTCGAACTCACCGCCTTATCCAATGCAGTCGGGCCACAAGTCAAGCAGGAGACTTTGCAGGCCCGGATCGAGGCACTGAAAGATCAGTTGGTTATCCTCTGCCTTACCCGAAGCCCCTTTAATCCACTGATGTGGGCGCATTATGGCGAGAACCATGAAGGCTTCGTGATCGGCTACGACGTTAGTGGACCCTTCTTAAATTCTCCTGAGTACAACCTCATTACGGTCGATGCCGGTGACGTTCTCTACACCAATACGAAAACTCCTTTCGCACTCAACCCAGAGAGCATGGAATCGTTTTTGGCCCTGTATCAACGTGGGTTCGGTGCAGATGACCAGGCGGTTGACCAGGCTCTCGCTAGGAAATTGTTGCTGACCAAGCACGCGTGCTGGGTCTATGAAGAAGAGGTACGCGTAGTAAAACAGCTCACCAATTTCTTCACGAGTGTCGAGGAAGAGCAGGCTGACCCACTGCGCCGCTATGGCCAAATTACACGAAACCTGAGACCTGAAGAGATGCCGGGCGCTAGCTTTGAAGAGGGCTACTACGTCACCGCCGCGAACAAGAACACGCTCGAACTTTATCTCTACGAGCATCAAGTCCCCATTCGCGAGGTCTATCTGGGTGCACGAAACCAGTATCGTGAAGAACCTGGCTTCAGCGAACTGTTCCAGGCAGGCCGTGAGGTATTCCAGATGAAGGTCAATCCGGCCTCTTGGCACCTAGAGAAAGGCTGCTTGGAAGCACCAGCGAGATGACGTCGCCCAAGCGCATACGGTGATCAGACGCGGCAAGTGCGCATCAGATCTTCGGCAGATGATTTTCGTTGATTCAGGTACACTACCGGTACAGTACGGATTTTCACGACTGTGACGCATTGTGACCTAATGCGTTGATTTTATAGTGATTTACTGTAATGTACCGTGACTCATTGGAGCCTTACTGGTACCTGGTGGAATGGCGACACTGGCGAATTGAAAATCCCCGTGTCGGCGGTTCGATTCCGTCCCTGGGCACCACTGATAAATGCCAAAAAGCCTCAGCTATGCGCTGGGGCTTTTTGCTTTCTATCGTTGGCAAATTTCCCACGCCATTATTTCGCTCGCGCGACAAGCTACAGCGAACAGGCGACACCCTGGACGCGAAGCAGGCCACAGGCCAGCAAACGGCTTGGCGGTCACGGAAACGCTATGCTAGCTTGGCCGCCTGCCAGGATGGCCTGTCTTGCGCCGGAGTGCGTTGAAAGAGAAAGAGGAATCCACCCAATGGCCGAGGCAACGCCCGCGCTGGACATTCGCAACCTGCACAAGCGCTACGGCGACCTCGAAGTGCTCAAGGGTATTTCGCTGACAGCTAAAGACGGCGACGTCATCTCCATCCTCGGGTCCTCCGGCTCCGGCAAGTCCACCTTCCTGCGCTGCATAAATCTGCTGGAAAACCCGCACGAGGGGCAGATTTTCGTCGCAGGCGAAGAGCTCAAGCTCAAGGCCGCGAAGAACGGTGATCTGGTCGCCGCCGACAATCAGCAGATCAATCGTCTGCGCAGCGAAATCGGCTTCGTCTTCCAGAATTTCAATCTCTGGCCGCACATGACGGTGCTCGACAACATCATCGAAGCGCCGCGCCGCGTGCTCGGTCAGAGCAAGGCCGAAGCCATCGAAGTGGCCGAAGCCCTGCTGGCCAAGGTCGGCATCGCCGACAAGCGTCACGTTTACCCCAACCAGCTCTCCGGCGGCCAGCAACAACGTGCGGCGATTGCTCGCACGCTGGCCATGCAGCCCAAGGTGATCCTGTTCGATGAACCCACTTCGGCGCTCGACCCGGAGATGGTACAAGAAGTGCTTAACGTGATTCGTGCACTCGCCGATGAGGGCCGTACCATGTTGCTGGTCACCCATGAAATGAGCTTCGCTCGCCAGGTTTCCAGCGAGGTGGTGTTCCTGCACCAAGGCCTGGTCGAGGAGCAAGGGCCTCCCGCTCAGGTATTTGACAACCCGCAATCGGCACGCTGTAAACAATTTATGTCCAGCAATCGATAACACGGAGCAAACATTCATGCAGAGCTATAAGAAGATCCTGCTGGCCGCGGCCACCACGCTGGCACTGAGCACCAGCGCCTTTGCCGCTGACAAACTGAAGATTGGCACCGAGGGCGCCTACCCACCCTTCAACCTGATCGACGCCAGTGGCCAGGTCACCGGCTTCGACGTGGAAATCGGTCAGGCACTGTGCGCCAAGATGAAGGCCGAGTGCGAAGTGGTCACGTCCGACTGGGACGGCATCATCCCGGCCCTGAACGCCAAGAAGTTCGACTTCCTGATCGCCTCCATGTCGATCACTGACGAGCGTAAGCAAACCGTCGATTTCACCGACCCGTACTACACCAACAAGCTGCAGTTCATCGCCCCCAAAGGCGCTGACTTCAAGACCGATAAAGACAGCCTCAAAGGCAAGGTGATCGGTGCCCAGCGCTCGACCATCGCCGGTACCTGGCTGGAAGAGAACCTCGACGGCATCGTCGATATCAAGCTCTATGACACTCAGGAAAACGCCTACCTGGATCTGGCCTCTGGCCGCGTCGATGGCGTACTGGCCGACAAGCTGGTGAACTGGGAATGGCTCAAGAGCGATTCAGGCAAAGACTTCGAGTTCAAAGGCGAGCCGGTGTTCGACAACGACAAGATCGGCATTGCCGTGCGCAAGAACGATCCGCTGCGCGAGAAACTCAACGCTGCTCTGAAGGAAATCGTCGCCGACGGCACCTACAAGCAGATCAACGACAAGTACTTCCCGTTCAGCATCTACTGATCCTGACCCAGGCGCCCACAGGGCCCCGGATAACCCGCGCAGCGCGATAGCCGCGCGGCAGGTGTAGACGACACGAATTTCCACTCATGCCGAGTGGCAATTCAGCGTTTAAACAACCCGCGCCAGCATGCCAATGTTGGCGCAGGTGTTATCAGGGACGCCCAGGAAGGGCGCCACTCTAGCGACAGACTAAAAGACCATGATTTTCGACCTGCATGGCTTCGGCAACCAGCTTGCCGAAGGCACGCTCATGACCATCAAGCTCTCGCTGGCCGCCGTGTCGGTGGGCTTGCTGCTGGGCCTGTTGGGCGCCACCGCCAAAACGTCCAAGTACCCAGCCCTGCGTGTGCTGGCCACCCTCTACACCACAATCGTCCGCGGCGTACCGGAAACGCTATGGGTGCTGCTGGTGTACTTCGGCACCGTCAGCGGCCTGAACGCGCTGGGCGAACTGTTCGGCCATCCCGACCTGGCCCTGTCCCCCTTCACGGCAGGCACTGTTGCCCTGGGCCTGTGCTTCGGCGCCTATGCCACGGAAGTGCTACGCGGCGCGCTGCTGGCTATTCCCAAAGGACACCGTGAGGCAGGCCAGACGCTCGGCCTGTCGCCCATGCGAATTTTCTGGCGCATCATCCTGCCGCAGGTCTGGCGCGTCGCCCTGCCCGGCCTGGGCAACCTGTATCTGGTGCTGCTCAAGGACACCGCCCTGGTTTCGCTGATCTCCCTCGATGAAATCATGCGCAAAGCCAGCATCGCCTCCAACGCCACCAAGGAACCCTTCACTTTCTACCTGGCCGCAGCGCTCATTTATCTGAGCCTCACCGTCGTAGCTATGACCATCATGCACCTGGCGGAGAAACGCGTGAGCCAGGGCTTTACGAGGAACGAGCTATGACCGAGTGGGAACTGCTCGAAAAATGGACGCCCAAGATGCTTGAGGGCGCCCAGCTCACCCTCGAACTGCTGGCATTGTCGGCCATCATCGGCCTGATTCTCGCCGTGCCCTTGGGGATCGCCCGCGCCTCAAAGCACTGGTACGTGCGTGCGCTGCCCTATGGCTACATTTTCTTCTTCCGCGGCACCCCGCTACTGCTGCAATTGGCCCTGGTGTACTACGGCCTGGCGCAATTCGAGGCTGTGCGCAAAAGCATGTTCTGGCATTACCTACGCGACCCGTTCTTTTGCACACTGCTGGCCATGTCGCTGCACACGGCTGCCTATATCGCCGAAATCCTGCGCGGCGCCATCCATGCGATCCCCAAGGGCGAAGTGGAAGCCGCACGCTCGCTAGGTATGTCGCGCAAGCAGGCGCTGCTATTCATCATCCTGCCGCGCGCCACGCGTATCGCCCTGCCGGCCTACAGCAACGAGGTCATCCTCATGCTCAAGGCCAGCGCCGTGGTCTACACCGTGACGCTGTACGACCTGATGGGTATGGCCAAGACCATCGCCGCGAAGAACTACCAGTACATGCTGTTCTTCTGCTACGCCGGTCTCTTCTACCTGCTCATTACCCTGGTGCTGACCCTGCTGTTCCGCGGTCTGGAACGCTGGATGCGCGTCGACGCCAGCCAAGGCCGCTGATCATCATGGGCCGTCGATGCTCGACGGCCCATGACTGCCCTCCTAAAATGCGCGACTCCCAACCTCGCCCTGTTGTGCACCATGTCCGAGCCCATTCTCCAAGGCAGCGCACTGCTTGAGCGATTTCAGGCGCTCGATGCCTTTGTCGTCGAGCATCAGGCGCTCTGGCGTCCCAGACCGTTCACCGCCCTGCAACTGCCATGGGAAGCCGACTGGCCCGAACTGGCCGCCTGGCTGCGTAGTCGCACGCTGGAGCAAGCCGAGGCCGACCATGGCCAACCCTGGACAATTCCCGCGCCAACGCCCTTCCCTGAATGGGGACAGCAAGCCCAAGCCCTGACACGCCTGGGCCAACTCCCAAGAAAGGCAACCCCGCCGCCTCGCCCAGTCAGTGCAATCGCAGCGATTCCTGGGCGCAAACTGCAGCAGATCGAAGCCTTCGCCGCCTGCCTGCAATTCAGCCGCGCCCCTAATCACTGGCTCGACTGGTGCTCGGGCAAAGGCCACCTGGGACGCTGGCTAACACAAGCCGGACAGACCCTCACCTGCCTGGAATACGACCCAATGCTGGTCGAAGCCGGCAGCGCCCTCAGCACGCGACTCGGTATCAAAGCTCAGCACCTGTGCCAGGACGTCATGGCCGAAGATGCCGCTGCAAGTCTGCAACCCGAGCACAGTCCGGTAGCCCTGCATGCCTGCGGCGACCTGCACATGCGCCTGCTGCAACTGGCCAGCGCAAAAGGCTGCGCTCACCTGGCCGTCGCGCCATGCTGCTACAACCGCATCGCCGCGTCGCACTACCAGCCACTATCCGATGCGGCGAAGGCGTCCACCCTGCAACTGTCGCGCGACGACCTCGGCCTGCCGCTGAGCGAGACCGTCACCGCCGGAGCACGAGTCAAACGCCAGCGCGATCGCTCGATGGCCTGGCGCCTGGCCTTCGACCTGCTGCAACGCCGCCTGCGCGATTGCGACCAGTACCTGCCCACACCGTCACTCAGCAGCGACTGGTTCGACAAACCCTTCGCTGCGTTCTGCCACGACCTGGCAGCCCTGCGCGGCATTCCCGCACCGGGTGAGCAAGCTTGGGATGACCTGCAAGAGCAGGGCTGGCAACGCCTGGCGCAGGTACGCAACCTGGAACTGGTGCGCAACCTGTTCCGACGCCCACTGGAACTCTGGCTATTACTCGACCGCGCGCTCTATCTGCAAGAACAGGGATATCAAGTGCGCCTGGGCAGCTTCTGTGAATATCACCTGAGCCCACGCAACCTCATGCTCCTTGCCGAACGCGCCTGAGTTGCACACAAAAGCTGTGGATAACTCTGTTGATCCTTTCTGGGCAAATGCCTGCAACGACCAGATACAGCGCCCCGCCGAACGCTGATCATTTTCTGCGCAAAAGACCCAACATCAATAAAAACAGGCACTTGCAGAAAATCGTGATAAAGCGCACAACCCTTGTGCACACACCTTCACCTTGCCTTGCAATTGTGCATAAGCATTCTCCCTCTACTCGCCAAGCCGAAAAAATCCATGTCGATCATGGCTTTACTGGAGCCTGCGAATAGATATAATGGCGCCCCACTTAGGCCGGTATAGCTCAGCTGGTAGAGCAACTGACTTGTAATCAGTAGGTCCCGGGTTCGACTCCTGGTGCCGGCACCATATAAATCAACGACTTAGGCTCACCGCAAGGTGGGCCTTTTTCGTTTATGAGCTTTTTGGTCACCGTTTTGGTCACCACTTCTACTTCGGTAACTCTCCCAGCGCTCAGACTGCGCACTGAAGGCAATCCGAGCAAGGGAGAGCAAGATCATTGCAAGCCACCGCTCCACCCTTCCCTTTCGTACTAACTGACAGACAGAATGTGCGCTGTTATCAACGTATCAGGGACGCACATGCAAACGATTGTTGTTCGCTATTTCGAAACGGTGATCGACAACACCACGGGTGCGCCTAGCCAAGTCTTGCTGGGGATAGAAACTTACGATGACATCCGCGAAGCGCTGATACCTGGTATACCGCGTCATAAGGCCGGCAAAACCCCGCATCCGGTATTTATCACCAAATGCTTCGTCAACGTCAGCAACCACCTCTGGAGATTGGAGTCTGTTACAGCCACACCAGCCACTGCCCAGGGGCCAGCCGTATTCTCAGTCCTGATTCAAAGGCATGACGTGTCAAAAGAGGTCTTCCTCAATCAGACACTGAAGAAAAACAAAACCCAAACGGCTCATAAGCTTCTAGGTCGCCAAGGAACGCTGGTCGAAGTGGACTACGGGTTTGTCCAACAAACTGGACGTACCGACGCCAGCAGCAAGACCAATAAGCGATACATGGATACGCTGCTTGAGGCCGAGATGCATAAGCGGCGACTCGCTGTCGTTGTGAAAGTGATTTCTGGCAATTTAGTCCAAGTGGCACCTGTAACGTCGTCACCGACCACCCCTGGGGACAAGTCTGCCTTCAAGATTGAGCAGACAACTTTGGACAAAATGCCTCGGTACCAAAACAGCGGAAAAGATAGCTATGTGCTCTGCAGCATGCTTGAGTGCGTCTCTGTACAGCGCATTCTCCCTCCCATCAGCTACTTTGGCGGAGGAAAAAATTCCGGCAGGAACGTCAATTACACTGTCGCACTGAGCAAATCTGAAGCAAAGCTACTGAAAGCAGCCCTGATTCATGCTGTCGGTGCCTCAGGCTACGTGCCTTACAACGACGTGCTGCAAGCAGAGATCAAGGCCAATCAGCTGCAAGAAACCATCAACCAGTTGAACGCAGATCTGGCCGCCCGCACCGCCGCGCTTGCACAACTCGCTCCAGTTGAAGCTCTGGCAAAAAACTGGGCGGCATCCATGGGGCTTGATTACGATGAAGAGCTTGAATTCTGCCGTGCTCTTGACGCAGAGAACGCTCAGTAAGCCAGGGCAGGCCTCTCCCTTGGCAAACCAAACGAGTTGACACAGGCGCCGGCTGACAATAGGATGTTTGGTACATGGTCGAGCAAAGAGAGCAGGACTCTACCTCGGCGACACGGCTAATACCGTTTCCTGTGAAAGTAAAGTGTCAAAAAAACCGCCCAAAAGGCGGTTTTTTTGTGCCTGAAATTCACGGATTTTCTGCTCCGCCCTTTCCCTAGATCGATGCAAGCCTGTCCTCATGCTCCGTGTAGGGATAATCCTGGATTTGGGAGAACTCGTACGGTACGCCGCTTCGTGGACGAGCTTGGCGCTTTTCGGCAAACAGACACGGTGTGAGCTCCAAGGCCTACACCAATAACAGGCTTGATTCCACCAATACGTCATTTGGCGCTATCATGACGTCACATGTCGCAAGGGAGGAAGCAGCTATGGTAACCACTGCGGAAAAATCGGCCGGGCCGACGACCAAGAAGGCCACCATCAAGCCTACTGAGGTGCTGTTCCGAGGCCGCAAAGGCGACTCTCGCATGTTGGTTATCCAGTACGCGAAAGAAGGCTTCACCCTGAGCGCTGTTCGAGACATGCTTTCGATCTCAGATCTATTCTTAGAATACGATGTTGTAAAGCGCATCACCGGGAAGTCTGTCCGTACGCTTCAGCGCTTGGCAAAGGAGCCCAAGCCCGTACGCCTGAACCCTCAGCAGAGTGCCATCGCATTCCAGTATGCGAGGGCCCTTGAGCACGCCACCAGCGTGTTCGGTGCACAGAAACTGGCTGAGGAATGGCTTGAAAGGCCATGCAAATATCTCGACGGCAATGTCCCACTTGAGCTGATCGACAACGCTCTTGGCTTCCAGGCCGTAGAGGACTACCTGACCCGCATCGAGCATGGGGTATACCAGTGAACCCTTTGCCCTGGGACGGGACGTGGCATGCTTGGCGCTTGGATCGCGAGATCTATAAGGCAACCTGGGATAGCGGCATCGGCGCACAAACTTCCGGTGGCCGATGGAACCCGCCCGGTCGCCGGGTTATCTATGCATCGGCCGATCCTTCAACGGCAATTCTAGAAGTTGCGGCCCATGTTGGATTCGACGCACTCGACACAGTACCGCACGTGTTGACCTGCTTTGAGGTACTCGATCCAAAGCTCATTCAGGTAGTTCAGCCAGAGAACGTGCCTAACCCAAACTGGCTTATCCCATCACAGCCATCTCCGAATCAGCAGCAGTTTGCCGACCAACTGCTGGCCGAACATCCATTCGTGCTCATCCCATCGGCAGTAACACGCCATTCGTGGAATCTGCTTGTAAGTTGCGATCTGGCAGCCGATAAATTCCGGCTCGTGTCACAGGAGCGCTTCGGCCTCGATACTCGCCTGCTCAGGGCATGACTTTACGTCTAGAGTCGCGAATGTAATGCGAATTAGCCCCCTCCGGTGGAAGGTCGGACATGATGAATAATTCCAAGCTTGTTCGGATGGTGGATCGCACGACTTTGGGGAAGCTGGCAGAGGCATATGCTCATTTCTTCGAGCATTATGGTGAGCATCGCCGGGCCATGCAGATGACTTGCAAGGCAGCCATCCAAGCAGGCTTCAAGCCAGAGGCCTGCTGGACCAATGTCGCCATGCTGGCAGCTAAGCAGCCTACCCATAGCGTCGCGTTCACTAAAGGAGCCTCCCCCTCCTACCTGATCGTCATGGTTGGCCGGGTTGGAATCGACTATGAGTTGGATCCTATGTTCAGCCCAACCATAGGAACGCCCGGCTGGAAACTGATTGAGGGGGAGGCCGCCGATCAGTATCAAGCTTGGGGCCTATTCCGCGAGGCAGACGACATCGAGTATGAGATCGCTTGTTAACAACAAACGGAGACTACGATGCTCAGCAGCTTCACCGGCTTAATCAAGAACTCCCTCGGAGCCGACCTAAACGGTGGGCTTATGACCATGTTTCTGTTTTTGCACTTCTACTACGGGTTGATTGGCCATAGCTGGGAGGAGGTTGGACGGGGAGCAGTCACCGTCATTTTCGGTTCCCTCATACTTGTCCTGCTAATCGTTGTTGGAGGCCGCGGGCAGGGCCTTAAGGCAGGGCTGGCGTTGATCATGGCCGCGCTAAGCGTCGACCACTTTTTCAGGGGACAGCTCAGCCAACCAGCTACCCTCACCTTCGAGTATCTTGGCTTCGGTGCAGCAGCCCTTAACTTCGCCTCCTTTGGATTTTCGGCTGCCTGGTTGTTTTCGGCCGATCCTATGGTCTCTTACGGTCGCGATAGCTAGAAATGGTTGGATCGCTCGACTAATTGAACCAGCTCCGGGCATCCTGCTGGGCGAGGTGGAGCCAATTGCGTAATTGCACCTGACTTAACCACGCGGTTAACTTGGTCTTGACCAGCGCCTGCGCTCGTCCAAAACATCGCCCTTCAATCGGACGGGAATTGCAATGGAATGCTTTCGAATCGATGAAAGCGGTTACACCGGCTTCGACCTGCTTAACCCTGAGCAACGGTTCCAGGGGGCGGCGGCCATCGCCATCGACGATGACCAGGCCAGGCGCTTGATCCGGGAGCACTTTCCCAAGCTGCAGGCGGACGAGCTCAAGTATCGGGCTCTGGCGCGCCGCCCAGCCAACCACCCACGCCTGTTGGCGCTACTGCGCGACCTGCTAACCCAGCACAAATGCGTGACCTACGTCTGCGACAAGCGCTTCCTTCTGCTGCTGATGTTCCTGGACTACGCGGTCGAGCCGTTCTACTACGAGCGCGGGATCGACTTCTATGAGGATGGGCAGAACTACTCGCTCGCATCGCTGCTGTACGTGACAGGGCCAATGCTCCTCGGGGAAAGCGCTCTTGACCGGTTGCTGGCTTGTTTCCAACGTGCAGTAAAGGAGAAAAGCCCGGAGGCGCTTGCCGATCTGGTCGAGGCCGCTCGCGCCTCGCGCTGGAGGGAACTGCCAGAAGCACTGGGCCCCTTGGCGCAGTTTGCGGCGCCGGAATGCCTGCAAGCGATCGCCACCCCAGGTGTCACCACAGACGCCGCCCTCGTGGTACTGCAGTCGCTGATCAGCCGGATGGAAGCCATGGCCGACGGTCCCTATTGGGTCGAGCACGATCAGTCCAAGAACCTGCTCACCTACCACGACTTACTGCAGCGCTTTATTCACCACGAGGATGCGATCACGTTGCGCCAGTCGGAGATCGCAAGTATTACCTTTCCACTCAAGCTCCAGTCGGTGACACAAGTCGACTCCAAGACAAGTCCCGCGGTGCAACTGGCGGACGTAATGATAGGGGCGACCATAGAGGCAGCGAACACGCTCACGGGACAACGCAGCGGGACGCTGGATGCTCGGAGAGTCTTGGCCCTCTATGCAGATCATCAGTTGATCCACATGCTGCCTTCGATCGATTTTGAGGAACAGAAACGATTCCGCCAGGGGAGCCAGGCGGCGCAGACAATCGACTATTTTGCTCAGAACTTCCATAAGCCATAACGGCGGATGGAAATATTGCCCGACCACACGCCAAGGAGCGAGAGGCCGATCAACACCGCCACGGACGCAGCCAAAAGCGTCTTTCTGTCTAGAGGGTTGCATGGCAAGCATTCATTCGGAGTACCACCGCTTCCTTTCACACCTCGCGCAGCAAGAGGTGTATGACGACGTTCGCCGGCTCGCGCACTTGATACTCAACCATTTGCAGCCACTTTCGGAGGTCGGTGCCGCGCGCCGCGGACGGTCAACGCGCCTCGCGCCCCTGGCCGTGGCGCATTTAGCGCAGATGCCTGTAGCGTACGACGGGGATGCTCGCGGGCCTGAAACCGGGCCAGCGCTCGGGCGTCTGCACCAGCTTGAAGTGGGGCCATTTCGCGGGTTCATGCGGCAGGAAACATTCGACCTCAGCCATGACATTACCCTGGTCTACGGCGCCAACGGTACCGGCAAGAGTAGTTTCTGCGAGGCTCTGGAAGTGGCGATGCTCGGCTCCATCAGCGAAGCGCAGGTCAAGAGAGTGGACCAGCGCACCTACTGCAACAACGCCCGCCTACGTCGCCATATCGCTCCGGTGCTGTCGACTAGAGGGGCAAACGACATCGAAGTCGTGCAACCGGACGAATCCGAGTACCGCTTTTGCTTCATCGAAAAGAACCGCCTCGACGACTTCGCTCGCATCGCAGCACGGACACCGGGCGATCAGCGACAGCTCATCGCCACCTTGTTCGGCGTGGATCAGTTCAGCGAATTCGTACGTGGTTTCAATCCGTCGCTCGATCAGGATCTTATGCTTGTCGGGGCCCAGGCGTCTCAACTGGCACAGCGTCGCCTGCAACTGGCGAACTCCGAACAGACGATCGCTGCCTACCCGCAAAAGATCGCAGGGGTAGAGACTCTAGAACGCGATCTAGCGCAGCGCATGTCGCCTGGTGCGACGTACCAGGTTTGTGTCGACTGGCTGCTCGGCACATCGCAACAACAAGGACGGCTTCCGTATGTGCAAGCCCAGCTTGATGCGGTTCCGCCTACCATCCACGAGGTGACCCAGGCCCGGCTGCAAGCACCTCTGGCAGAGGCCTACCGCCTTCAGGGCCTGTGGCAGGAATCGTCCAGGCAGCTCGCGGCGCGAGCCGGCGAAGTATCGTACGCCAAGCTCTACGAGGCGGTGTTAGCCCTAGCCGACGGAGCTACAGCGTGCCCTGCCTGTGGGACAGGGCTGAGCACTGTGGCGCAAGACCCTTTTGCCAAAGCACGCTCAGGTCTGGAGCAGCTTGCACAACTGGCCGCCCTTCAGCAGCACGAAGCCAACCTTCGAACACAGTTGAACGAGGCAGTGCGAGCGCTTTGGGACGAGATTCGTCGCGTGGTCACGATTGCTGCGATCGTATGTCCTACAGAACTACACGCGGCGGGCCTGCCTGCGCTGCCACCCACTGCTGAGGGCAACTGGCTGGCCGGCTGGCTCGATGGTGAGAGGCGCGCCTGGAACGCTCTGCTGCAAATCGCCGAGATAATCGAACGCGTCGACGCACAGGCTCGCGAAGTGCATGACCAGCGCGGCGCGCTGACCCAGGAGCGGGGCAGGTTGGATCAGCATAGGCTGGAGATCGAACGACTGCGAACGATGCGCACGACAGCGGACCAGGAGCTCGCCGCAGCCCGCCAGACAGTGATCCAGTTCGACGAGGTGAATCGCGAACTGATTCAGGCCGTCGCGGCAGAAGTGCCGGTGGTGGCGCACCATCAGCGGATCAAGGCAGCCTACGACAGTTTTCTGCCAGAGATCCAGGCCTACTTGGCCGCGCTGCCGGGCGCGCTGCTCCAGGGCTTGGGAGAACAGGCCCGCAATCTGTACAACGCATTCAATCGTGGTGACCCACCCGGCGACCTGTTGCATGCGCTATGGCTTCCAGTGGCAGAGAACGGCAAGATCGAAGTGGAGTTCGCCGGGGAACCTGGCGTGCGCTATGACGCCCTGATCGTCTTCAGCGAAGGACATATCAAGTGCCTAGGCCTTGCGATTCTGCTGGCTAAGAATATTGCCCAGGGCTGCCCCGTGGTCATCTTCGATGACGTCGTTAACGCGATCGACGATGACCATCGCGATGGCATCTGGCGCACCTTCTTCGAGGATGGTCTGCTGGACGGCAAGCAAGTCATCCTGACCTCGCACGCCGAGGAGTTTCTGCATCGGATCCAGCAGGAGTTGGGTGCGCGGCGCTCCGCGGCCATTAAGCGCTACAAGTTCTTGCCGCATAACGGCGAGCACGAGCTGCGCGTCGATAGCACCCCGCCGACAAAAAATTACGTGTTGCTGGCCCAGCAGGCATTGGCGGGCGAAGAGAAGCGCGAAGCGCTACGTCAAGCGCGCCCCGCGCTGGAGAGCTTGACAGATCGCATCTGGACTTGGTTGGGTCGGCGCACCGACGGTCGCATCGAGCTCAAGCTCGGAGGACCGCGCTCGCCGTGGGAACTGAACAACAAATGCGGCAAGCTGCGGTCGGCTGTTGGCCGCATCGCAGATCACTATGCTGGTGCCACGGATGTCGTTTCCGCACTGGATAGTTTACTAGGCATCGGCGCAGGAAGTATCGAGTGGGGATATCTCAACAGCGGTGTACACGACTCGCAGCGCGACCACGAATTCGATCGTGCCACCGTACGGACAATTGTCGAATCTGTCACGGCATTGGACGCAGCATTGGAGACACTAATCAACCACTGATTGGATTACGCCGACCTTCCTCGTTACTACTGTTTCGCTCAACCCCAGGGAGTGCCGGCGTTGATTTTCATCGTGCTCCTTCCTTGTACGCAAAATCACAGATATGTGATTAACCGTACACGAAGCATCGTCATGCGGGGTTGGTTTTCTCGGCGAGAGCAGCGAGTAGGCGGGCATCCTGGAGGGCGTGGTGGGGCGGCTCGTTGCCGCTGTAGGCGGCGTTCAGGTCGATAGGCAAATGCCCAGGTTCCGGCTGTACATTTACCGGTAGGCCTGCAAGACCTGCAAGCCACAACAGCAGGGGCCAGTCATGATTGGGGGCGTCGGTGATGACCTCAACTGGCCCAAGGGCCTGCAGGAACGCCAGCAGCTCGGCCCTGGCCTGGCTGGTAGTGCGACCATATCGAGCGCGATCGAGGAGGGGGAGAACAGTATCTATCACAAACGGCGAGCAGTCTTCCGCTGACCAGGTATCGGTCAACTCGATGTAGAGCTCTGGGCCTCCAGGAACTACCAGGGCGAGGCTGATTAGCTGTGCGCGGTAGCGGTTGAGGGTGGTGAACTCAGTGTCCAAATAGACCCGATGTTTCGTCATCCGAGGTTGCTCCGTTGAGCTATGCACCGTGAGCACGCGAGCCAGTGCAGAGCCCACTGATGGCACCACGACAGGGAGAGGGCATCCAAATGAATTAGGATGCTTATCTATACATCAGCGTCGATGGAAAGGCAGAACGGTAGCGTTTCCGTCAGTCGCAATAGGGGATTTATCACGGGCAATGCTGGACTTCAGCTTTGTCAGCGACAACACAACACCATTTTGTGACAGGTACCCCTCAGAGAGCCCAGTCAGACGCTCGATATCAAATGCAGCCAAGCCGATGTAACTCGGGACTGACTCGATAGGCATAACACCAGATGAAGCTAGAAGTTCGATGGTTCTCTTGAGAAGCCGAGGTTGCTCAGGAACGCGAGCCTCGTCACCTGGTTCAGACTTCACTCCCCAGCGAGCAGAGCGTCGTTTAAAGAGAAGCGACTTCTCTTCCTGATCGATAATTCCCAAAGCATGAAGACGCATCACGATAGCAGCGACCGAGACGCCCCAGCGCTGTTTGAGTAGCAGCAAGCTATCCAAAGTGACCGGCGTCTTCACCTCAGCCGCAAAGGTCTCTGCAGGCAGCAGGAAAGCCCCAGCGAAACGATGTGCCTGATCTTCCATCTGCTTGTACCGAACTGGATCAGTGGAGCGTTCTATGCCTTTGTGGAGTACCAGGTGACCGAGCTCATGAGCCAGATCGAACCGACTGCGGAACCCGTTTGCCTTGTCTGCAGATAGCAGAATCATCGGCCTCTGCAGCGCTTCACTCCACGCTGATAACCCTTCGATAGGTGCGATGCCGGTCTCTTCGCGAACGAGGATTACCCCGGCGCCCTCAACAGCCAGCGCAAGGTCAGGAATAGCTCGCCGGCCTAGTCCCCAAAGATCTCGACACTCACAAGCAGCCTCTTCGATATCCGAAGCACTGATCTGCTCGGGCGACGCGTACCGTCGCACTGGGAGCTTGACCTCAGGGAAGTCTACGAACTCTTCCAGGGCGATGGAGATGTCTTGGGCCCACTCCAACCGCGCCTCCAACATTTGCCGGGCAGCAACATGTGCCGAAGCGTTGCTTCGGAACAGAGGCAGAGACACCTTGGCCGGTAGCGGTCGGGTAAACCACTCAGGGCTTACGTTGATAACGGAGGCGAGACGCTCTAGCGCATCAGCTTCCGGATCCTGATGCCCCGCGCGCCACTTGCTAACAGTCGCTGGCGACACGCCGATCATGGCAGCGAGCTGAACTTGAGGAAGACGACGGGCCGCGAGAGCTTGACTCAGGCGGCCCGACTGGAACCCATTAACTCCGCGACTCATGACTGATTTTTCCGCGTTTCCGCTGCCACGCCCGGCTTGAGCTTGGGTTGAGCCATGTCCGGCTGAACAGGGTTTTCGACTTCGAAGTAACGCGAGCAGAAGCGCTCAAGAGGCTCTTGGAAAATCCAGGACTTCATGTCCTTGTCGGGCACAGCGATGTAGATCGTTTGCGGAGCCTCAGGCTCGTACGACATAGAGCCACTGAACGATGCTACGAAGAAAACGGTCGCCTGGGTGATTGGCGTCGGAGCGAAGAGTCCGGGCTGAACCAGCTGCTCAATTGCTTGGTTTGCCTGGGCAAGTTGGCGGCGCATAGCGCTACGACGACCGTTGTTCCAAGAGCGGGCGGATACGTTGAAACGGCTCAACGTCAGCATGCCTGCGCGCCCAACAACTAGGCTGTTGCCCTTGATAGGAGTGGGGTTCGCTCCGCCAGCGACCAGAGCGTCGTTAAACGTCTCGTTCATGTGAAAAGCGCGCATTTGGCCGACCGCGTGTTTGACATGGCCAGTGTGCATACTTCTGGCTGCCGAGAATGCACGTGCAGCCCCCACATTCAGGCCTTCCTCGATACCCAGCAGGAGGTCACGAGGGATGTTCTGCATGATCAGTTCAGCAATGGCCTTACGACTAGGCTGCGACATAGTACGCACTCAAGCGGATTTCGTTAAACGCGATTCTACACCCTAAAAGTTTCGTGTAAAGGGTCTTAGGCTATAGTTGGAGATGCTACTTCCTTCGCTCACAAGTCAGGGAGTCAAGCGATTTCGCCTGGGCGCTCGTCCATTCAATCGACTTTTCGCTCGTGGGCACCCAAGCTCCAAAGCGCTTTTCGGCGAGCTTCTTCTCGGGCTTTGAGGTCATCGCGCCATAAATCACTTGGCTGGCTCATTCGCGCACCTCGTAATTTGTAACTGTGATTTGAGATTTAATCTCAGCCAAAACATCGATAATCCGAGCCTGCTCACGAGGATCGTGGGGCGCTGAGGCAGCTGCTACGGCTTTAGGGTGATCAACGAGACTACACAGCGCTTCCAGATCGTTGGCGTTCAAATCGAGATTCAACGTGAGACGCATGGTCATTTTGTGGCTCCGTGCAGATAGAGTTGAATTCCGGCCGACTTGCACTTCGCTAGCTTCGCGGAATTGTCGTGTGAAAACAGCTCAACTCGATCCCGGACGTTGCTGGGGGCGTCGTCGAACAGGGCGTTGCGCAGATCCAGGAGAACGGCCTCGGTCGGTGGCCACGGACTGAATAGCGCCAGGTGCCAGCTGGTGTTGGCATCAACAGGTAGATCGAGGATTTGACTCGGTACGACAAAGGCGGCGCTGACAGGCACTACCAGGTTGCAGATCGTCATCGTCAGGATGAACGGGCCAGCCAGGCCGTTGCCTGGTGAAGCGCGCAGCTCCACGAGTTGCGCCTCCAGGTTCGCGATTTGGTGATCGCGCATGCGCTCGGCCAGGCGCTGGATTTCGCTGAGCGTGTCAGACACCGGCCACCTCCAGGATTCGCGCGTAGGCGTGATCCTGGCAGCGAGTACGCAGCCAGCCGCGGCCGGCAGAGATTGGCGTTATCAGACACAAGGGAGCGCCTGGAAGGTCGCCAGCGCTGATATAAAAATAGGTCATCACATTGACCTCCCCTGCTCTCTAAATTCCTCGACGCCCTCCAAGGCGGCAGGCTGTTGAGCGGCCACCGGCTGGTGGGTTTTCGCCTGTTGATCCCACTCCGATGCAGCCTGCGCCGGCTTGTTCTGGTGACGCTGCAACAAGTCGTTGGGATCCTCGCCCTCAGCCATTTTGTAGTCGTCACGGCGATCAGCGACCGGCAGGTCGGGAGCTTGCTCGGCGAGCAGTTGCGTCAACGCTTCGGTATGCCGGGTGCCTGCATCGTCCCTGTCATAAACGAGATCGACCTGCCGAGCACCAGTACGGTTGGCCAGGCCTCGCAGTGCACGGGCGGTATCATCGGCCGGGTTTCCGCCTGAGCTGACGTAGAGCGTGCAAGCGCGCTGTTCTGGTGTATCGAGCTGGTAGAGACTCAGGGCATCGAGACCGCCCTCTGCCACTTTGATTCGCTTCGGGTTCTCGCAGCTTGGGTTGGCGATGTAGACGCCTCGCTCGCTCTTCGAGAAAAGCGCAGGACCATCCTGCTTGCGTTCGAAACCAGTGAATTTCCCGTCTTCGCGCACATGCGGAAAAACGGCGTTGCCGTGCCGGTCAGTGCGCCATTTCGTTTCGGCGAGGGTCTGCTCGGAGATGCCGCGAGCCAGCAAGAATTTGCTCGGCTCTGCCAAGGTGCGCTGGTACTGGCGGAAAGCCTCTGCACGTCGGACCTCAGTCTTGAGGGCCTCGGCCTGGCGCTGCTGCTCGATACGCGCTTCGCGCTCGGACGCCCCCATGCCCTGGTAACGCGCCCCAGCGTCGAAGCCCTTATTGAAGGCCAGCTTGCGCAGTTCGTCGCGGGTCTCCAAGAAGCTCTGCCCGGTGACGCGCTGGTGGAGATGGAAGACGTCGCCACCGAGGCCTGAGCCAGTGCCGGCCTTGGTGGCAACCCAGCTCGGCTCGCCTTTAGCATTCGGCTTAAGGGTAATCTCGCGCATCGGGTCTGACTTATCGAGCAACTTGTTCTCCATGCGTACGCGAGCACCCGATCCACTCATCTGAACGTAGCCGAGGCGCTCAGCGTGAACGCGCAGCTCAACGCAATCTCGGATCGCCTGCGTTTCACGCTGCTGCTCGCCCTTCGTCCAGACTCGACGTGGCTTAGACATATCAGAACCTACTTGGCCTTGGGCGGCGGCACAGTCCCGTCGCATTCCAGCAGCAGCTCGTCCACGATCACGTGCATGATCTTGCAGAACACCCGTACGTCCCCGCCCTGTGTCTGATGCCAGACGGCATTCGGACAGATTGCGCAGACCGTCTCGGGGATTGGCCCGCGCAGATTCGCGAGGGTCTTCGACCGGGTGGTGGGCGAACAGACCGGCGCGCTCGGCGTCGGCAAGCTCTCTGATACGATCGGGGGCTCGCTCTCGGTCGGCTCGAAATAGTCCAGGTCGCTCATTTTCAATTTCCTGTTTGGGGGGTGGGGGCAAAGGCAGTGGTTCGGCCAAGAGTGCGACGCGCTTGGCATTGGCCGGTAATTCGTAGGGTTTCCCGGGTTTCTGGCGGGTGTCGGTCGGCTGATCGATTAAAGTGGTTACCGCGAACCCGCGGGCGACGGACAAGTCATGGTCGGCCTGGGTGGCTGGCATGACCTGGATCTCGGGCGATTTTTTGGGCTCGGCCTTTGGCTCGGTCGGGTACTCGAAGCGCTCGCCTGCTTTCTCCAGTAGATCCTTGGTGCTCGGCTGCTGGGCCTTGATCGGCTGATCTTCGTAAAGGCCGGCTTCAGCGTTGGCGCGGATCAGGGCGCGGAACTCTTTATCGGCGTCCAGGGCGCAGCGTTTGCTCTTAAAGCATTCGGTGTTGCGCGCGAGGGTGTCGAGCGAATCCTGGTCATTCGCGGTGTAGAACGCGCAGGCATAGCGCGATCGCGTAAATGCCACATAGGCGAGGCGGCGATCAGTCGAATCGGAAACGAGGTAGAACGCGCGGTCGACGGTGAGCCCCTGGGACTTGTGCACGGTCATCGCGTAAGCGTGATCGATCGCCGCGTAGTCAGACAGATTCCAGCTGACCTCTTTTTTGGTGCGATCCAGGCGAGCAGTTATCCTAGTGTTGTAGATGGGCTCACCGTTATCGTCGGTGCCGGTTTGTACCCGCTCGATCCTGGTGAGCGTGGCGCGGTCGCCGTTGTAAACCGGCTCGCCGTCGAGCTTCTGGTTTTTGCGCAGCATGATCCGGTCGCCCGGCACCAGATCGAGGTCTGCGTAATCGCCTCGTCCAGTCTCGACCGGAATTCGGATTTGCTGGGTTTTGTTCAACTCTCCGATCTCGAACCGGTGATCGCGGACCTTGTTGTTCAGAGAACGAACGGACTGGTTACGGTCAGCCAGCAGCAGGATTTCTTGCCAGTCGGTGCCCTCTGAGTGAGCCTGCAGGGCATCGCGCATCATCAGATCGAGCGGCTTATCCTTGGTGCCCTCGGCCGGCATTTTCAGCAGGCCGCGAGCCTTCATCATTTCCAGGGCGTCAGGGCCGCCCTGCTCTGTCGGCCCCTCGAACCAGGCCTGGGAGATCGCGCGGTCTGCTGGGTCTTTCTGGCGAGCAATCTGGACCAGTTCGGCGCAGCCGACCTCCTCGGTGAGCATGTCCAGACTGGATGCCGAGCCGACAGCCTCAAGCTGCCGGCCGTCACCGACCAGGATGAGTTTTGAGCCTGCTGCTTCGCAGAACCCAGCCAACTTGTGAAGAGTGCGCAGATCCGCAAGGCCGGCTTCGTCGCAGATGATCACGTCGCTAGCCTTGAGCTTTTCGCGGTACTGCGGATTATCGTTTTCGAGACGCATCAGAAGCGAGTGGATGGTGCGCGCCTGAATTCCTGCGGAGTTCTGAAGCTCAGCTGCAGCCGCCCCAGATGGCGCCAGGCCGATGACACGGTTACCGGCAGCCTCATACGCCTCGCGAAGCGCGGACAGACTGACGGACTTGCCCGTGCCCGCAGCGCCCTGGATGATCTGGAATCGAGCACCGGAAGTACAGAGTCGAACGACTGCGCGCTGTTCATCGCGCATCGGGTAACCCTTCTCGCGCTCGATACGCGCAATGGCCATCTCCACATCAAGCTGCTTAAGCGTGAAGCGCGCCTCAGGCCGCTGAGCAGCATGGGAGTATGCCTGCAGCTCACCTTCGAGCTGGCGGTAGGTTTCAGTCGTGAATTCACGGAAGCGGCCTTCCTGGGGGAGTTCGACAATGCCGAGCTGGCGGATAAGCGCAGATTTAATTGCCGGGATGGCAGGCTCGCCGCCATGCAAGATGGCGAGCTGTGCGGCTGCTCGGTCGAGGGCGTGCTCACCAAAAACTGAGGAGTTACGGAATACGAGCTGCTCCGCGAACAGGCGGGTTTCTGGGCTCAGGTCACCGCGCTGCAAATCCTGGTGGAGGTTGCTGAGTTGCTCGCGCCATTCAGCGCGTAGTTCGTCTGAGTCACGCTCCTTCTTTCCCTCGCGTGTGCGCTTAGCTGCGCCGCGCGCTGAATCAGCGCCACTAGCGCCCATCTCGGCGAGAGCCTTGAGGATCTCGATGCGGCGAGTGGAAAACTCCAACACGGTTTCGCGGGAGATGCCTGCCACGCGCAGACCGTTGCGCTCTAAGTCGACTTCAAAGTACTTAGCGAGCTGAGGGATATCACGGCTCAGAGCATGGGCCAGGTAGCAGTCCCAAAGCGCTGCCAGTTCGGCTTGCCTTTTATAAAGCTCGCCGCCATCTAGCGGGCGCCACTGCCCATCAGTGCCAAGGCAGGCGTTCGGGATCTCGACGTGAACGTGGAGGTGCGGCTCCTGGTTGCGGTTGGTGAAGTGTAAATAGCTGGCAGCCATGGCCTTGCCGGCGTAACGGTCTACCCCTTGGGCCCCGAGCCGATACCCGAAGTATCCCTGCGCTTCGGCGTACTCAACAACGCGGCGCGACGCCTCCATCAGCGCTCGCTCGAAAATAATCTGCTGCTCGCGTGGCAGTGAGGCGTAGACAAGGGAAAGAGTCTTGTCGGCATTGAAGCTCGTGGAATAACCGGCCACGCCAGTTCCGCGCTCAAGCTCTCCCTGGCGACGCGTAGGTACGTACGATTCCCCTGTACGTGGATTCGTGCCGGCCATCAGTGCGGCGTAGTCCCCATCTTGCGGAGTGATTCCCAGCCCCATTGCTTCGGCACCCTGGCCGAGGTACTCGGTCAGCAGCGTGTCGTTTCCGGGCATGTGGTAGTAGTCCTCCCCCCCGGTAGACAGCACCTGATCGTGCTCGTCGTCGAGAATCCGCCCCTCGCCCCGCTCGAAATAGTCCGCTCGCGCACCGATATCGCCGCCGGTGAATTTGTCGATGGTGAAGATCGCCATCACGCCTCCTCGGCGAACAGAGCGTTGAGCTGCTCAGCCACCGCGCGTTGCGCTCCGAGCCGGCTCGCGTCCGCGATCCGGGACCCCAGAAGGGCGAAGGCGGATTCGATTTCGGAGCGAACTGCGATTGCTGCGTCCGGCTCCAGGGCGACGGTTTTAGCGTCGTGCAAAGCAAGATCACCTCGCACTAGGGCGACAAGATCCGAGGTCGGAACGGCCTCCAGGATCGCCTGAAGAACGCCTGATTTCGGCACACGAAGATCGCGAGCAAGGCGCTCGAAGGCAGCCTGCGCCGCCTCACTCACCATGCTTTGCGTGTGGTTTTTACGCTCGAAACTCATCGCCATCTTCCCCTTCAGGGGGTGGCTACTACGGCTTTAGTAGTCCACCGATCTCGCTCTCTGCCCGGCTGGCTGGGCTGACACGACTGCACCTCGCGAAGCGAGTGCAGCCGTGTTCAAGCCTCATGCAACAAATACAACCACAACCATCCGTTTACCTCAAGTTTTAATTGACTAACCACAGTTTACAACTATTATGACCAGCAAGACGGCAGGAAATGACCATCCTCGCTTCTCCGTTTGAAACCGTAAGGCCTAGAATTAGGCAGCACTTTGCAACTAACGGCAGGAGAACGACTGATGACTCAGGAAAAGCCAAGCACCAAGGACCCGATTGAGAAAATCGAGGAGTTCATTTCAGAGATGAATCGCGAGCGAGACGCGCTGACAGCGAAAATCGAGGCCGAATTTGAGCGGCGTCGAGCGGAGGCGCTGGCTCAGACGAGAGGGAAAAAAAACGTGCGTGGTAGCGCGACACAAATCTTATTGCCGCGCCTGGATGTCCTGCGGAAAGCAACCATCGCAGGGACACCGATTACACAACAGAAAGAAGCCCTGGAAGCCGCCGGCGTGTACGTGTCGTACAACAGCTTACGAAAGTTCATTCAAAAGTATTTGGCCCCTGAATACCGAGAGTTTCTCGCGAACTCCAGGACTACCGGAATGCCGCTGGATCAGGGAGAAGCGCCCTTATCAGAAGGGGAGCAAGCCGAAATCGATGCGTTTCTGAGCGGCAAAAAAACTGAGAAAGCAACACCTGTACCCGCTCCCGCAAAGGAAAAGAGCACTGAGCACCTCGCAAGTCCAAGCAGTACGCGAGCCGCCCCAGCAAAATCGATTCGGAAGCTGAAAGAAAAAGCGGACGCGATCGACTACGACGAATTCCGCGAATAGGCGCGGAGAACATAGAAGGAAGGAAACATGCGCATTGCGATCGTCAACCTCGGCGGTAATCAGGGCAAAACCACCCTCGCCGTTAATTTGTTCGCTCCACGTATGCCGGAGGCGAAGATCCTCGCCGTCGAAACAATCAATGCCGCCGGCGGCGACCTCGGCGCCGAGGTCGAGAAACTGCGTGGCGAACAGTTTTCGCGCATCTACGCCGAACTGGCTGCGGCCGACGACCTGATTCTCGACGTGGGTGCTTCGAATATCGAAGACTTTCTCGAAGGTCTGGAGCGTTTCGAAGACGGCCACGACGAGGTGGACCTTTTCGTGATCCCAGCGACCCCAGCGAAGAAAGAGCGCACAGAGGCCATGAAGACCGCGCAGATGCTGCACGAGTTGGGAGTGGCAGGCGAGAAGGTTGCGTTCATTTTCAATCGCTCATCTGACGTCGAGCAGGATTTTAGCGACGTGTTGCGCTTCGCCGAAAAGACCAGTGTAGCCCGCGCCGACGTCGAGGCTTTCGTGCCGGAGTCGGAGCTCTTCACGCTTCTCGCCGACAAGAAGCTCAATATCGCGCAGGCGCTGGCAGATGAAACAGACTGGAAAGCCCATCTCAAAGCGGCTTCTAAGTCAGGCGACAAAAAAGGCTTCGACAAGGCTGCTGACATGGTGGCGATCCAAAAAATGGCGCGTTCAATGGATCGACAGCTGCAGCATGTTTTCGAATCGCTGACTGCGCCGGTAGGTGCATGAGATGAACACGCTCCCGCCGAATCCTAGCGATGCTGCTCTCAACCGGGAGCAGATCATGCTGCGCGAACTATTCGAGGATCATTACAAGCTGGCTGATCGTTTCGAAGCCGCGGCACAGCAAATCTCGATAGTAGAACGCAGCCTTCACGGAACCGAAGGTCACCAGGGCACCACCGAGCTGCTACTCAATGCTGCAGAGCAGTGTAGGCTCGGGGCAGCTGCAGTATCTCAACTCAATGTCGTCGAGCTCGCGGCAGCGGTAGCTCAGCTAAATGAGCAGACAAAAGCGCTGCCTCACCAACTTCTCCGCCCTGAAGAGTCGCAAGCGTTTCGGGAATCTCTAGAGCGCGCATTGCTCTCTGACACCACTCGAATTCTGCGAGTCGCATATGAGGCGGCCATGAAATCTGGCTGCCTCGAAGCGGTTGAAAATGCGCTCACAGAAATGCAAAAGCGTATCGACATCTCATCGTTGGAACGATGCCAAGCAGCAGAAGAGCGGAGCAAAGCATTGCAAGCTGAACTGGATCTTCTGACTGCTCGATTTGATGAGCACTGGGCGGCAGCACGCAAGTGGAGCCTAGGCAAATTTGCTGCCGGGGCTATCCTTGGAGCCGCGTTATCCATCCTCTATCTAGCGTTCTGACATCTAAAATCATTTACAAACCGATCAGCGAACGGCATTAAAAACGCCAAAACCACTGTAGCTAAACGAGGAATTTCGCATGAGCAGTCGTGACGGAGATGGGGATTATCGTGCCCAAAAAAGTCTTTCCATTAATTCTAATGAAAAAGCCAAAGTTGATGAGAACATCATTATTTCTGCGACAGCAATAGTTGACCACTTTATCGGTCTCGCAGAGAACCGAACGTTTGAATCACGTGATGAAGACGCGCTTGGCATATTCAACCTTAGTCAACCAGGTCAAGCAGTGATGCACATAGGACTGATTGCTGCGGATTACCGGATTGGCCTGCTAGAAGCTGAGAACCGTGCACTGCGGAGCGCTTATGCAAGCGGAACGTCGCTGAACGAAAGTAGCCGTGATTTATTCCCAGACCTGAGGGCATTAAGAGACGCTTATCTTTCAGATTTACTGACAATCCAAACAGGCCGCATGCCTGAGCTAAGTCGTTTCGAGCGGCGACTATGGAACGCTGATACAAGAGCGAAAATTATCGATGCAGCTCGTGCACTACAAATAGCAAACACCCCCTTAAATACTCGCAAGCCTGCAGACATAGTAGAACGGCAACAATAAAGCGCAGCTCAATTTCTAAAAAAGACAAAGGGCGCATTACGCGCCCTTAATAAGGCAGAGCTAATACTTATTGCAACCAAGACTCGACGACCTCGGCACCATATTCTTCTTTCCAAGCCTTCAGGACCTTATGGTTACCACCCTTAGTTTCCACGACCTCACCAGATTGAGGATTCTTGTAGATCTTCACTTGGCGCGTACGGCGCTGGCCTGTAGTTACAGGAGCAGTAAGTGGTGCGGGATCCAAGATAGCGACCACATGCCTCAGACTCATCCCATACTCAGCTAACAGAGTGCGTAGTTTTGTCTCGAACTGGATTTCTTTCTTCAGTTCGTCATCATTCTTGAGCGCGTCCAGCTGTTGCAGTTGAGCTGCGAGTTGTGCCTCAAGACGTTTGAATTCTGCAAGCTTACTCATCTTTACTCCTTGGATAGGTAACTAAATTCATCCCCATCAGCCTACCTAATCAAGACCGAGAAGCCTAGGGCGATTACCAATATTTATTTTCAAACAAGCGTTTTACTGGTGTTACGCAATCACTTATAAATATATACCCGCGCAATTCCAAAAGCACACCACCTAAAAATACTCACCGCGCCTATCTTGAAAGCCTTCCGAGCATGCTTAAAATAACTAAACGCCCAGCTTAGCCAGTATTTATAACTTTTCAAGGCAAGCCCAAATGAAGAACATCAAGAGCATATTTTACGCTTTAAATATCATCTCACTCATACTCACAACCCACATTAGCAAAACCATAAAAAACATTACCCCAAAACAATACAGAACCATCATCAGAGCAGTGATTTTATTTTGCATTCTAACTGTATTTTTTGGCCCTCCACGAATTGCTCCAGAGCTAAAAATTTTCTCACCCAAAAACTCACAGCACGCCAACAACACACGACCTACCGAATTCAACTTTCCACCGCCTCCACAAATACCTGACTTCACTAAGATAGGATCGCAGCAATGAACAGCTTTTCTACGCTAGTATTAGTTTGGCTATTTGGAACATGGATGTTTGATCAGAGTGAATTAATCGGGATCGGCAGTACCCACACAACCGTGGTAACCCCTCTAACGATATTTGCCAGTTATTTTTCCATTGTAGGCCTTGCCGGTTTCGGGATTCTTGCTTCTTGGGCGATGTTCCTAGGAATATTCCGGCTTCGCCAGAACGGGAATTTCTTTGGTTCCCGAGACGGCAATGAAGCCTTTTTCTATCCGCTGCGAGTCGTCGTCGCCCTGACTCTGTGTGCGCCCGTGATTCCCGTAGCAAGCGCCGGAGGCCAGTCAGTTGTCCTTACTCCTGGACATAGCTTGATTGCTGGTATTGCAAAAAATGGCAGCAAATGGGGTGATGATGCGCAAACGAGCAGCTTTAAGCTCATGCATGCCTACAATCTCTTTCACGAGCCGAACTATGAAGTATCCGTTAATAGGCCTGAAGCAAAAGGAATGATTGTCAATTGGCTTCAACTCGCTACGGTCGCTACTGGTTATTACATACACAAAAACCCAACTAACGCTCTAAAAGACATCACCGCAACCCAGCTTGCGGTGATGCTCGCGGAAGGAGCTTGGCGTCGCCAATATACGGATAGCTCAAAGCCTGGCTACTATGGGGCCTCCAGCACTACAGCCCCTTTTATCAATCAAATCCTGAACCACACAGCGATTCCACTGATTCCTCCGACGGATGCAATTGCCGCGGCGATCAAGCACAGCGACAGCAGCATTCCCAAAGATGCCGGTGAAGACACCGTAGGCCGCGAAATGGACTCAGAGAACTTCCTTTGCAAAGGGAGCGGAACATCTGGCTTCGCAGCATCAATCGTGTGCTCTGATGAACAGATGGCGCTGCGCGTTACGAACGACAAATCTATTTCCCAAGGCCTTGCCGCGGCACAACGCCAAATGTGGCAACGAATCGTGCAGGCGCAGTTCAGCCGGCATATGGGCTTTAAAAACAATCAAAACGCAGAAGAAGCTAACGCACTCGCTGCAGCCAGCAAGACGTATCTTGAGAAAGAGGTCGATTGGTACATTGCAAATGCGCAATTTACGATTCGGACCGCAATAGCATCCCAACTCCTAGCCGAGTCGGAGCAATTCTTCGCGTCACTGGAGGAATGGGGCTGGATGATGGGCGGGACCTTCGTCCTCCGCGCAGCGAACGATTTCACCAAGGCGCAGAGTTATGCCTCTGAGGGTACGTCAAAACTTTACCCGACCAGCGACCTGGCTGACCTCACCTTTGGTGACGACCTCACAAAGCTGACCATGAACAAGGTTGAGCGTGAATTGGAAGATAGCGGTGACTCTACTGATCTGGCGGATCTTCTTGGCCTGGACATTCTTGGAAAGGATCCTTCGCAAGCCAACCTCTATACGGTCTCGGCCTTCGGGCGCGAACTTGCTGGCACGGGCCTGATGTTCATAAGCGGTAGCGGCCTCTCCTGGATCGCAAGCAAGGCGACCAAGGGCAATGGTGGAATGACAAAAGCTCTGTTCATGATTGGCGTGGTCTTGCTGATTGCAGGGGCCATGATCGGATACGTGCTGCCGGTCGTCTTTGCGATCTTCGGCCTGATGGGCGTTATCAGTTGGCTGACCTTCGTAGCCTCCGCATTTTTTGGCGTAACGCTATGGAGCGCGGCCCAGGCAGCCCCGAAGGGTGAAGAGCATACGTCCCAGATGGCCGGCAAAGGCTGGAACACACTCATCTTCATCGGGTTCTATCCGGCACTTGCAGTAGGCGGCCTTGCAGCGGCCGTCACCATCACCAGCATCGGCCTGCCGATCGTCAATACCATGATGGCAGGGCTCTGGGGAATGATGGACAACGGCGCAGCAGATCTCAGTCAGCCCTTCGACGCGATCGCAGGACTGCTTATCGGCTCTATCATGATGGTGCTGCTCACCTGCATGCTCTTCTGGTCGGTGTGCATGACTTCCGCGTCCCTGATCACCAACTTCCCGCGGACCGTGCTGAACATGATCTCGTTCTCCGAGCCAGGGCTGAACCCGTACGAGAATACGGCTCAAGGTGTTATGGGAGGGGTCAGTGGCTTGGTGAAAGCGCCTTTGTCGATTGCGACGCAATCTATTGTTCGCAGGATTGTCCAGCCAGGCGGGCCTCGATCACCTCAAGGCGGTGGTGAGTAAGAACAAAAAGGCCGCTCAAGCGGCCTTTCGATCCGAAGAGACTACAAGTAATCGCGAAAGAATAATGGATAATTATTCATCAGGGCCTTGTACACACCGTGTCCATCTTCATGCTTGGTCGCGACCTTATATCCTTCACGCCGTGTATAAACGACATGTACCCCATCGAGTTGCACAGCCGAAACACCACCGACCTTGTGTGCACCGTTCGGCCTCAAATCTTCAATATAACGCCCATCTATGTATAACGTATTGAAATAGAAGTGCCCTTTACGCTTAACCACCTGATAGTGATAGACCTCACCAGGCAGATTCTTTAATGGAGGAACATTTTCGTTAAAAAATCTTGTAGCTTCTTCGCTCCATACCTCCGGCCAGACTTCGCCAGTTTTCTCACCGCACCCTGCAAGAAGAACAAATACCCCAAGACAAATCAAGGTTTTAACGAGGACTTTGAAACTTATCATCTTTCACCTCCTCTCACATTCAATTCTTTCCGGTAGAATCTGATTTTGTTCCAGGCTGCAATTTCATGTTTTAACTTCAAATACCCGCGATGTAGTTTTTCGCCAGTACCTGGAACCAATAGAATTCGACCAGAGTCAGCCAAGACACAATACTCGCTGGCCCTGACGCGCAACTCCTCCAGCTCGTCTGCAGAGGCCGTTCCGCTCTCGATCAGCAATGCGGCTTGCTCCAGAATCTCGCCTTGCTGCAGCAGCAAAGCCAGATCAAGAGGCGGCGGCGGAGCTAAGCGGAGCTTTATCTTCGGCTCTAACAACGGATTACTTTGGATGCTAGGCTTCGTCATATAGACACTCCGATATCTGTTAATCGAATGAATGGAACTAGAGCGTTCCGGAGGGCCAGAAATCAACTGGAATCATATCGAGTAACAGCGAGCGTCCGACAGGACATTTCTTGATCTTGCCGCCACCTCCCTGTCGCTGCTCCTGGAGGCTTTGGTGCGCAGCGTTTACTGCGGGGTACTACACGACTAAATTATCAGACCCCACACAAATATATACAAGAGCAAAAAGCAAAAAAACGATGATAAATACGTATCAAGTAACTATATCTAATATATAATTCGAAGCAACTAGCTTTCAATCGGTCGCACAATGAAAAACCTTGAACGCAATAAGTCTCTTGATCTCATTAAGTGGATTGCACTGCTATCAATGATAATTGACCATGCCTGGTATGTCCTTCCTGCTGAATTACAAGAACCTTTTCGATGGATGCGTATAGTTGGCCGGCTTGCTTTTCCGCTCTTTTGCCTCGCGATCGCAGCGAACGTTCGTCGCCAACCAGTTGGACATCCAGGTGGCTTGAATTATCTCGGGGGTATTTTCTTCTTTGCGCTTATTAGCCAGCAACCATATTCAAGATTCTTCGAGGGGAATCATTTAAATATTCTTTTCACTCTCGGCCTCGGCCTGGTCATCACCCAAGCGATACATCACCTAAAGCCAACGCTCATCGCAGCCGGCATTACTGCACTGGCTATCGCCGTCGTTTATCGACCAATTCTGAGCTTCGGGCTTTGCGGGGCGCTACTGCCGGCGGCACTGCTGCTCGCGATCCAAGCACGCTCAGAAGCGGCGGTCGCTGCAACTTGGCCACTCGCTGCACTACTGGCCGTTCTGGCAAACACCGGTTCAGGGCTCTTGCTGTGGACCGATCTACCGGTTACCGCACAAACTGGCATCGCTGCTGCCGCCCTGGCTCCGATTCTCGGCCTGGTACTACTTCAGATCCGCTTACGCCTGATCTGGCCTGTCGGCACCTGGATGTACCCGATTTATCCGAGCCATCTGTTGCTACTCGGCCTGCTACCACTCGCCTGTCAGTAGAAGCAGAGATGCAACTGGCACAGAATGGCCACCTAGAGTAGGAAAAACAAACCTGCCTCCTTTTCCCAATTCGACATCTTCAACGAGTTCAAGGGTTCAGTCACTGGATAAGAATCTGAGCCTTCATTTGTCAAATATTTGAGTTGACATAATATCTATATGAGCATCAGCCTCTAGCTTCCGTTTGAGCCTTAGATAGAGAATCCAGAACTCTTTCTCCGATTTAATAAGTCCAGCCTGGGCAGAGGATAGATCCCCTATAGTTTCCGCCCTAGAAAGTTTAAACGCAGAATCAGCCAGACTTTGACACGCTATAAAAAGATCACCATCAAGATAAGGCAACAACTTACTAGCTTCCTCGCCGAGCCTTTCGGCCTCTTTATTCAAATCACTAAGCGATGTTTTTTCTGTGCGAACTTTATCGATAAATACCTGATAGATTCCTGAAAAATTTGAGACCTTCTGCGACAGCTCTGCTCTCAACGCTAGCGCAGTAGAAGCAGAGACTCTTATTCTCTCTTGTTCGACTTGAACAGCAGCTAGCTTCCAAGATGAAACCCCAGAAATAACTGCACCAGCAACAACCCCAACTAGCCCCGCAGTCGCTGAAACCAGTGCAGCTCTAAAATCAGACATAATTCTCTCTAGCTTCTACTCATTCTTCGACCAACCCGACCGCCATCCTTGCCCGATGCGCGGCCGGCGAGTGACTAGCAGCATCATCTCGTTCTGCTTATCGCTCTTTTGGTGGAGACGGTACATTGGTCGGGCTATCTCCGTGGCTAGTAGGCTGGTAGCCTGCCCCAGGCTCAGGACGATTTATAGGAACACTTTCAGTAGGCTGGTATCCCTTCTTTATAAGTTCGGGTTGATAACCATTGTTTATCAGAACAGATTGCTCTTTATCTTTACTCATTCCTAATCCTCTAGCCGTGGTAGTTCAAAAACTCAATGTGAGAAATTTCAGATGCTCCGATGAGCACACCTGCACTTTCCTTAACAGCTCGCTGCAAAACCCCATTCTCAACCAACCATACCTCCTCTAGGTAAATTTGCTCATCTGCGGGCGCACTAGAAGCAAATGACTTTGTACTGAACTTCCCTCCAATCTGCTCGCCACTCTTCAGGTACACAATCACCCAATACTGCTTTCGCTGCTGAAAAACAAAATCCCAGGGCTTTGCTACCGGATGCGGCGCATTTTTCTGGAATAGTTCTCGGGTACGCAGCCAACTCCACAAAAGCACCCAGATTATTGGCGCAACGAAAAGAACAAAAGCATAGAAGAGATAGTAAAAATTTTGATGTACAACCTGCAGGCTACTGCTTTCAACAATCAGAATAAGCCACAGCAGTAGTGCATAGTTGACACAACTATAAGCAACCGCATCAACAAGTTGGTCTGAGGCATTGCGCAGTACGCCTGGATACAAAAGCTGATAGAACTTTAAGCTAATAAAGCCCGGGATTACGAACGCTATAAACAAAAATAGTTTATCGATTTCCCAGATATCCATGACCTCTCCCTAGCGAAATGGCACAGCGGCAGTCTGCCACTACATCGTCGGCAGCACCATAACCCTCCCCGACAAACCGCCGACTTCGGCCAACGTACCGATTCCCTATGCCCAGAAAACCAACTCACTACACTTGCCCCGATTGCTTTCACACTTGGGAGTATGATCTGGACGGTACCCATAGCTGCACCCCGCAACTGCGCGCTTACCGCCTGCCCTGCGACGCGCCTCTGCCAAGCGGCATGACCATCGGCAAGAGTGCGATCCGTAGTCGGAAACAGCCATTCGCGCAAGGCCGCGATGAGCCAACCTCTGCCTGTCTCGACTTTGCCGCCTTCAAGTCACCATCAATGCAATTGGCTGGTCGGTTTGGCTTCAATTACGCCCCTTCCCCTTCTGGGGGCTTTCACGCCGCAGGCGCCTTCAAGCGGAGGCGAGAGCCTCTGCGCTGGTTAAGCCCTTCTTATGTAAATACATGTAATACATGATAAGGGAGCCGAACACCTCTAGAGCCCTAGTGCTGCGTGGCCTCTAGAAAAACTACAGGCGCAGCTGGTACGAACTTTTGCGCAACTAGTACGAACCTCCGCGCAGCTAGTACGAATCAACCCCATCGGGTGGCGCAGTTAGTACGAATGCTGTGGATAGGTTATCCAATCCCTTGAGCCTCAAGGCTCTCAGGCTGTTTAGACGGGGTTAACGCTGTTTATTGCGTGGAAACGCTTTCGCAGCTAGTACGAACCTTGTGGATAAGCCGTCATGCTTATCTTTATTAGAGAAAACTGACGAACGGTAGCAGTTCATACAAATCAGAAGCTTACAAAAACAGGGCTGCCATAAAGTTTTATTCACGCAACTCCAATAATAAAACATTAACTGTTTTTAAAAATTCTCGTTCATTGACTTGATGACTCGGATTAGCAAAATGGACTTAGCCCCATGCAGTTCCGAGGAATATTCATGAACAACTTAAAGCGTCAAAGCAAACGCCAACCGCTCTCAACAATCGGCGAGATCTGCGAATACCTGCATATCGGCAAAACGACTTTTTACCGACTGTCCGCAACCCCTGGATTCCCTGAGGCTATCCGTTTTAACCAACGCATAGTTCGCTACGACCTTGCAAAGGTGATCGACTTCATCAAGTCCAACCCTCTTAAAGAATCGGCTTAAGTTCTCGGCACTATCTGTCATGAATCATCTAAGTTGCGCACATGCTAAAGAGTTGAAGTCGAGTAAGGCCGTTAATTCGGCCTTCAAAATACTTCAAAGCCATACTGATAGACTGGCTTCGAACAGTGAGCTTTGCAGGGACTTGCTCAAAGAGCTTGAGACTGGGCTATTACCGCCGCTTCCAGAGATCATCACAATACCCTCTTTGCCCCAACGAGCTTCAGCGATGCCCACGGCCTGGGTGCGTACGTCGCTCTTTGTTAATCAGCCGCAGACAAAAACCAAGTTTTTGATAAACCAGATTCTAGAAAGCTACGACACTATCAGAATTGAGTACACCGGCGAACAGCTCAACATGTTCGATAATGACGTATATCTGGAAGTTATACGCCTAGCTCAAGATCGTCCGCCTAGCGAAAAAATCATATTTAATAGGCATTCTTTCTTACGCGCATTAGGAATATCCGGAGGAAAGAAAAACTATGATGCCCTGCACCAATCCCTGCAAAAGCTCAAGGGGAATACCATTAAAATCATAAACTTTAAGAGCGGCGATTCGTTTAGTCTCATTGACAGACTTTCTTGGGATGAAGAAAGTGGCTACTGGTGGTTCTCGATTGGAGATATCGTCATTAACATGTTCAGAACAGAACTTTCCTACATCGACCTTGAAATTCGTAAAAGTCTGTCAACCCCTTTGTCGAAGTACCTACAAAACTACATGTCGGCAGGGCTTCCAGGCGAGCGAGAAGTCAAAGTCGATAATTTATTGAGATTAAGTGGCACGACTAGCCAGCTTAAAGATTTTCTTGGAAAAGGGAGGGGGCTCCCGAAAGCGCTGGATGAGCTTAAGGCGGTTGGGTTCATTACCAGCTATGCCATTGAGAAAAACAAGAATGGCGAGCACGTAGTTAAATGGAATCGCAGTGCTCACCACAAATCCAAGCGGGCTCTCTAACTAGTCAAGTAACGGTCAAGTAACGGCGCGGGTGGCGGGCCTGACGTTTGGCTTAGGAGCACTGTTAATCCCCTGCCTTGAAGCCTGGCAAACCATTTGCACTTCTCCACGCTTTTACCTTCTGCGTAATCTTATCAGCGGTAGCTTCGGCGTCTGATTCTGCGTAGTAGATCAGGTCTGTACCGTCGGGGTGCTCCGTGATCTTTTCAAAGTGCTCTAGCAGAGGATCCAGTCGCTCATCTGTTGCAGCCTGATTTTCTTTGAGAATTTCTTCCATCAGCTGGATGAACTCTGCCTCTGTATAGTCCGAAAACTTATTCTTCATAACAGCACCTATAAGCCTCTGTGAAGGTCAATGTGGTGTTTTGGCGTCGTAACACCGAGATTGTCAACATCGTAGACCTCGCCGCCTTCCGAAACTTTCTCAATATGGTGCAGTTCAAATGAGGTTCGCTTACCTGCTACATCAGCCTTCCTGACTTTCGGGGCCTTACCTGCCAGCATACGAAGACGGTTATTCACTATGAACTGACTGCTCAGCTGAGAGTCGTTCCCTACGGCTTGCCAGAAGGCTTCCCTGAAATCATCGAAACGGGAGAACTCACGCCCTCGGAGCTGGTCCGCGATGTGGGATGGTATTGGGGAGCCCAGCGCCTTGCCCGCATCTGCCAGCCATATACCCGTCACATCCTGGCCTTGGCCAGTGACGACCCCAGGTTGATTGCGAACACTGAGCACCACATAGATAGGCGGAATATCAGTGGCCGGAAACCAGATTATGGCGTCCTGATAGTCAGGCGGATGCACCGGGTTAACCAGGGCCTTATTGGACTGCTCAGTGGGCGGATAAACCCACACCGACGGCAATTTCGGTGCCCCCTCAAGCGCCGGGATACCCAACTCGTTAGGGTCAGCGGCCGGCGTCCAAATTACCTCGATCCCCTGCCCCAGGTCGGCCACAAATTGCTCACCGCGCGGGGTGGCAGCAATGACCTGGGCGGTCTCCCATTCCGGTTTGCGACCCGTGTAAAAGCCGTAGGCATTGATTGTGTCCGCCGACAGCTGTTGGACATGCACGCGAACACGAGTACGCCCCAAGGTGAGGCCGTAGTATTGCTCTTTGGTGTAGAGCGCGCTGTCGGCCGAGGTAGTGTTGGGCAGCAGCATGCCGATGGTGCCAAGCACAGCGCCGGCCGCCATCATCGCGCCGCCTTCGATCAAGCCCAGGGACAAGGCACCGCCCAAGCGACTGGCTATTGTGGTTGCAGCAGTCGAGCTACCTATCAGCTGCAGGGGCGTGCCACCTGCCCTGATGACGGTACCAGTACCCAAAACGGCCCAGTCGCCATAGTCCTTCAGCTGTTCGAGTGGGACGAATCCACCGGGGTTGTTGTGATTGATCACGCCATTCGGCAGGTTGCAGGACTTGGCGAACACACAACCGACCGGTTGAGCTTTTTCAGGGGTGGTCTCTGGCTGTTTAGCCAGAACCAGCGGGCGTGGGGGTTGTTTGTCAAAATCGCCGTTGTAGGGCTCGATCACCGGGGCTGGCCGCTTGCCCCGGTCATTGGGTACATATCCACTCATATTCTTCTCGTTCCATCGATCAGGCATCCAGCTCCAAATCCTACCTGCATAGATTCTGTGAAGGCATGGCCTAGAACACAATATTCAGGCCATGCCTACGATTTCCCAGTTTTCTCTACAGCTTCCCCCAGCACCTTGCTGAGCGCTGTTTCAAATCCCATCATCGCCTTCGTTTTTTCAGGAAGATAGGCCTCTGGGTTATTACGATAGTGCTGACCTACCACGCCAGTTTGCCCGTGGGACTGCAGCAAGTCGCTAACCTGATTCTCCACCCCGTATCGCTGCATCAGCTGTGCGCAGGTACGGCGTAGATCGCGAGGAGTGAAGGGAGGAATCTGTTCACCATCGATTTTTCCGTGTTTTGAGTCCAGCCAGTCACGCACAGCATGTGACGGGCTTGTCGTTGCAATAGGCTTCTTGCCAGTGGTCGTCCAGATAAATTCATGACGGCCTGTAAGCGGCTCTACCTCTTCAAGCAGTTCAATAGCGCGGCTTGATAACGGAATAAGGTGGACGCGGCGAACGCCCCCACGCCCCTTGGCGTCGATCAGACGGAGCGTCCTCTTCTCGCTGTCGTAACTCGTCCAGGGCTCGCGGGAAACCTGATCGATCCGCTGTCCACCGGTCGCGATCACAAACTTGAGAAGCCTGGCCATTACAGGGCCCACCTCGTCAGTTTGCGTAATCGTCTGCCAGAAATGCTTGAGCTCAGCGTCGGTAAGCACTCGGGTCTGTGCAGTTGCTTTATGCTCCTTTGGCAGTAGAGCTACTGGGTTGAGCTCAAGCGCAAACGACTTCCTGCTCGTGCGAGACAACGAGTGCTCTGCCGTCAGCCCGTATTGATATGCGGCATGGAGGTATGCACGAACCTTATCCGCCATCCCTTTCGACCCGCGGTCCCAGATCGGTAGCAGGATCTGTCTGATGTGGCCCGGCCGAACGTCGCGAGCCTTCATTTCTGCAACGTCTGGGTTTGCTTCTTCCAGCTCGACTCGCAGAACTCTCTCTAGCTCAGCGACTTGCGACTCGCGCACTGTTCCACGCCGGCTGTCGATGTAATCATTAAAAAGCTCCGCTAAAGATCCGCGCGCGGCCTCGATAGCTCTCAGACGTACCTGCTCAGCCAGAGCCAGTTCGCTGGCATGCCTCTCTGCCTCAGCCTGTTTTTCTAGGAAGGCTAAGTGCGCTTTCACATCGCCATGCTCGTAGGCAACTTTCGCAAGCTCCCAGGCGCGCTCACGGATCTGAGGTAGTGTAAGGCCCGCACCCCGAGCTCCAGTTTTGCAGCTCCCGATTTTCACCAGATAGCTCTTACCATCGCGACGGTAGCGAAAGTATGCTGACGGCGGTGCCTCGCCAGGACGCTTGAAGAGAATTGCCCCCATTCCTCGACCAGGTAAGCTTTCGGTAAGGGGAGCGCCCTCAGGCTGCATCCCCTTAAGCTTCTGGTCGTTGATAACCGATGCCATTTCTACCTACCCCGAGCTCACTGGTCACCGCTTTGGTCACCGTTTCTTGATGTGCTCAACGGTACTCAATGGAACTATCTGACACAACAAAAACCACGAACCGCCCATAAATCAAGGGCTACCGTATGCAGGGGGAACTCTATGAAACCATGCGGAACCTTTAAGCAAGTCCCTTGTAATCAGTAGGTCCCGGGTTCGACTCCTGGTGCCGGCACCATCTAAATCAAGCCTTTACGGGCTTTGGAATTTCCTAACCCCGTAATCAGATGTTCCCGAGGTACAGCTTAGGTACAGTCCCGTACCGAGCACACCTCGGAGAACATATGGCAACCTTCGTACGCAACCGCAAAAATGGCCACTGGAAAGCTGTAATCCGGAAAGCTGGCTGGCCAACCGCATCAAAGACATTTCGCGTCAAACGCGACGCCGAAGATTGGGCACGCCGTACCGAGGACGAAATGGTGCGGGGTGTATTTATCGATCGCAGCAGCTCGGAGCGTATGCCCCTAGAGAAAGCACTTAATCGCTATCTCTCGGAAGTCTCGCCAACCAAAGCCCCCAAGACCGCAAAATCCGAAGCCGGTAGCGCAAAGGTACTGATACCTCGCCTGGGCAAATACTCGCTTGCTGCTCTCTCTGCGGACATCCTGGCCGACTATCGAGACTCCAGGCTAGCTGAGCGCAGCCGACGCAAAACCCTAGTCAGCCCCAATACCGTCCGGCTTGAGCTAGCGCTTCTGAGCCACCTCTTTACAGTGGCAATCCAAGAATGGCGGATTGGGCTTCCAGCGAACCCAGTTCTCAATATCCGTAAACCCAGCCCTGGCCAAGGCCGTGATCGCCGTCTCTCAACTGACGAGGAGCGCCGTCTGGTGGCAGCTGTGAACGCGCACAGCAACCCTATGCTCGGCTGGATTGTCCGTATAGCCATCGAAACGGGTATGCGCTCGTCAGAGATCACCGGCTTGCGTTGCCACCAGGTCGACCTGCAAAAGCGCGTAGTGCGCCTTACAGATACCAAGAACGACAGTTCCCGAACCGTCCCGCTTACAAAGGTGGCAACCGAGACTTTCAAGACAGCCCTGGCCTACCCCGCTCGCCCCAAGGACTGCAACCTGGTGTTCTTTGGCGAGCCTGGGAAGGACAAAAAGCGCCGCCCCTATGCCTTTACCAAAACATGGGGAACATTGAAAAAAGACCTTGGCATGCCAGACCTTCGCTTTCACGACTTACGTCATGAGGCCGTCAGCCGAATGGTGGAGGGCGGTCTGTCCGACCAACAGGTGTCAGCCATCAGCGGTCACAAGTCTATGCAAATGCTCAGGCGCTACACGCATCTTCGCGCCGAAGACCTGGTCAGCAGGCTCGACCGAATGACACGAAACTAGGCTCAACTAGGCTGAAATAGTTTCTGCATGCAGAAACTATTTCAGCCTGATCTAGATTGAGCTTTTTTTGGCTCAGCTAGCCAAAACTAGCCTTTTTTGGGGCAGTCGCTTCCCACTGTTTCAAGCATCCACACAACAACCGGATGCCTTGAAATGTGCCTCGAAGAACAGTTGCTCTCCAAGTTCGGCCCACTCCTCACCCTGAAACAGTTGGCCGATGTGCTTCACCGGTCCCCGCAGGGACTCACCTTCACGCTGTCGCGTGATTCTGATTTTGCCCAGCAAATCAACTCAACCAAGCTGCGCTTAGGCCGCCGGGTGTACTTCCGGTCGAACCTGCTCGCAGCAGTTCTTGAAGGACAAACGCCTGACCTGACCAACTGAGTCAGGCGCTATGACGTCCTCGACTCTGCCGCTATTCAGCGCAGCGGAGGAAGCGGCTCTGTTTCACAGCCAGAGCCCTGGCTACTTCGCACTACTGGTTCGCCAGCCAAACAGGATGGTGCAATCGTCTCACCCGCTATCGGTAATGGACCAGGTGCTACCGTTGGTTGACTGCAGGCTGGACACCTGGATCTCGCAAGCAGAGTTTTTCCGCCCGAATCGTCGGGTTGTGAATCTCGCCCGAATTGGCCTGCTGTTCGCTGATCTGGATACTTACCGCCAACCCTGGGCAAACGGCAGGTCTCCTGACCAGCTGGCGGCTAGCGTCATCTATCACTGCCAAGAGGAAGGCATTCCCTGCCCTTCAATCCTGGTGTTCAGTGGCCGCGGGCTGCAGGCAAAGTGGTTCCTCGATGCGGCACTGCCACGTCAAGCATTGCCGCGCTGGAACGCTTGCCAGCGCCATCTGATCGATCGCCTAGCAGCTCTCGGCGCTGACCCTGCAGCGCGCGATGCTAGTCGTGTTTTGCGTCTTGTAACGACGGTGAACTCACGGTCTGGCGAGATCTGCCGCGTGGTTCATGTTGAGCACGGAGAGGATGGGCAGCCAGTGCGCTATTCATTCGAGGATCTGGCAGAGGCCCTACTACCAGTGTCTCGCTGGGACATCGAGGCTGGCCACAAGGCACGCGCTGATCACCGGCAGCTTAGGCTCCTGCAAGGCAAAGAGACCGGAAAGTTACGCACGCTCAGTGGACGACAACTGGCATGGGATCGCCTGGAGGATCTACGCAAACTGGGTGAGATGCGCGGCGGAGTCAGCGAGGGGGAGCGGATGCAGCATCTCTTCTGGCGACTCAATTTCTTATTGTTGTCTGGCGCTACCAACAGCCAGCAGATGTTTCTGGAGGCCTCTGCGCTGGCCCAGGAGTTAGACCCGGCCTGGCATCACCGGCGGCAAGAGCTCTCGACGCTGTACCAAAAGGCGCGTGCCTACGAAGCCGGCGAGCGTGTTGAGTTTGGTGGCCGCCAGCTTGTTCCGCTTTATACGCCCAAGAACAACACGCTCATAAATCTGCTCAGGATTACCGATGCTGAACAACGCCAACTCAGGACAATCGTCAGCTCAGCTGTCGCAGCAGAGCGACACCGCGTACGTGAGGAGAGTCGACGGCGGGCCGCTGGAGCAATTCCTCGACAGACCTACGAGGCCGGCTCGCTCTCGCAAACCCGTCCCTGGGAAGCCCATGGGATGAGTCGAGCGTCATGGTATCGGGCAGGCAAGCCTGAGTGAGACAAGTCCGTGCGTATTACTAATGGCGAAGCCCTATCGGGCTTCATGCGCAATGGCGTATAGGGCTTAAATGGCCATCTTGCTTACAGCAAAATGCTGAACCGCTTGGCCAACACGTAAGGAATGTCCGATGGATGATTTGGGGTTCGCCGATGACCGGCCGATCGAAGCACACGACCAAGACTTGCTCGGTCGATCAACGTTCGCGAAAAACCTTGCAGCAGCTATTGCAGGCTGGAAAAACAAAGAAAGCCTTGTGATTGCCTTAACGGGAGCTTGGGGTAGCGGCAAGAGCTCAATCAAGAATCTGGCCATACAGGAGTTCGCGGCAAACCCAAGCCACGAGGTTATTGAATACAACCCGTGGGAGTGGACCGGCCAGGAGAAACTTAGCTCTTCATTTTTCAATGAGGTTTCCTTGGCTATCAAGCGCAAGGACAAGAGCGAAGATGGCAAGCAGTTGGCCAAGGTGCTGCGCCAGTATGGGCGAAAGCTCAGCGCTGGCGCCGTGCTGATGGAGGGCTTCGCCAAATATCTACCGCTGTTCCTTGGCTCGGCCTTGGTCACCTCATACCTCAGCGTCTGGGCCGAAAACCCTGTAGCACAAACGGTGATGGCTGTATTGAGTGGCGGTTCAGCACTAGCTGCCAGCGCAGCGGCGTTGAAGCGACTAGCTCGGTTTTTGTCAGATCGCGCTGAGGGCCTGGATCAGTCCGCGAAGGAGAATGAACTCACTTTGAGCGAGATCCGTGGCGAGATCCGTACATTGTTGGCTAAACGCGAACACCCGCTGTTGATCGTCATGGACGACATCGACCGCCTCTCACCAGACCAGATGAAAGCATTGTTCCAGCTGGTCAAAGGCAACATGGACTTCCCAAATGTAGTGTTCTTACTGCTGTTCCAACGGGACATAGTTGAACAGGGCCTTGAGCTTGCCGGCTTCAAGGGGGCGGAATACCTCGAGAAAATAATCCAGGCCCCCTTTAGCGTCCCCGCACTGTCCACTGAGCGATTGGAGGCGGTGCTGTTCGAGAGGCTGGATGCAATCCTCACCAACGAACCTCAGCTGGCGGGAAAATTTGATACTGACTACTGGACCGGTGTGTACCGTAAGGGGCTCAGCCAGTTTTTCCACAATCTCCGTGACGTTTACCGTTATACCTCCACACTTGCCTTCCACTGCAGGTTGCTGCGTGGTGCCGACGTTGCCGAGATCAATGCAGTGGATCTGTTTGCCTTGGAGTGCCTGAGAACCTTCGCTCCGGCCAGCTATGACGCTATGCCGCAACACAAGGTGGCCCTCACCGGCAGTGGTTTGTTGATGCGCCAGGATCAAACCGAGAAAGGCCGAATCACGGACATAGTCCAAAGTATTGTGGCGCTAGCTCCGCAGGACTACCGCAGCGGGGCGGAACAGATCATCAAGCAACTGTTCCCAACTCTCGACTGGGTCTTTAAGAACACTACCTACGATGGATCTACGCACGGCCGATGGCTGCGGGAGTCTCGGGTGTGTCGAGTCGAGACCTTCGACCGCTACTTTGAATTGGCCTTGCCGATCAGCGAAGTATCGAATTCGCTACTGCACTCGCTAACGCTGCTGCTACCTGACAGCGAACGGTTCTGCGACATTTTGCGCAACCAGAACGAGTCTCAGCAAAAAACCGTATTGGAAAGGCTGGAATCTTACGTTGACGATTTCCCCCTTGAGCAGTCCTCAGCGGTAGTGGAAACACTGCTAAACGTCGGGGAGGTTGTCAGCGGTAGAGAGTCATCCATTACATCCCTATCTCCTCCAGTGCAGGCATTCCGCTTGCTGCGATTCTTCCTATTGCGCCACGACGATCCAGCCACACGCAGCGGACTGCTGCTGCGTGCGTTCGAGAATGCCAAGGGGTACCTGGTTCTAGAGCGACTGCTTTCCTTGGAAGCATCCTCCAGACGAGAAGCTAAACCTACCGATCTGGATGATGCAGGTTTCGAGCAACTCAAACTGATGTTTGTGACAGATCTGCTAGCTCAGGCGAATCACAACCCTGAGGCCTTCATCGCACATTGGAACTTCATATCCTTTGTCCATCGGTTGAATTACTTCGCTGATGGCGCAGGAAGCCAGTGGATCAAGCAGCAGGTTACGACGCTCGAGCGATTTGTTCTGTTTGCCGAAGCGGCTGTAAACAAGGGCACGTCATATGGGGGGAATGGACCTTCTGCCTTCTACTTTGTACGAATCGCCACACTGGACGAACTACTCGGAATAGAGACGTGCCAAGGGTGGATCGAGAAGATTCAGCGAGCAGAACTCACCGAGCCCGCACGGCAAGCCATTGATCTGGTCGAGGATGCCCTAGGCAGACATCAGCGCGGCGAGAAGTCTGACTACGACTGATCTGGCATGCCCGCTAAGCCAATAGCTTCCAACTCAGCTACGCAGTGGCGACCGGGTGTTCCTAGCTGTGCGTCACTACCTTTGGGTAGTGACGCACAGCGTAGGGCCGCGTAGAGCGGCCCCCAACGGCTCGCACAGCGAGCCGAAAAAAGCACCTGGGGAGGCAGAAAAGCCAGGAATTACGCGGACTCCGGGCACGGTGAATTTGTTTTACGATTTTGAGTTGCGGTGCTCGCGGATTCAGATATTTTGCAGTGACCAATAGGTGATGAACCCTCATTCGCCAGCCGTACGATCAACAAGTCTGTCAGCTATTTCTGTTCAGACTTTTTGATCGGCTGGCGAAGGGGCGATGCGTAGCAAGCATTCTTGCAGCATCGTCAGCCCGCTCTGCTTACGTGGCTAATGCGCGTATTCAGAGCGGCAACAGCGAGTCGATTTGGCAACCGACCCGTTCGCTACACCGCCCTCCGATAGCCGCTCGCTCAGCGTCTGTCGGGGTTTTCACAATGAGCAAAAGGTCCAGCTCCGGACCTCAAAAACTGAGTCGTGCCCCGCGTTAACGGCTTGTGGTTGAGATGGGACTCACCACGGACCAGGGACCGCTCAGTTTGAGCCCCCACCCCCGGTGCTGCGTGGCGTCCGGGTATCCCTTCCGATCCCCGAGATCGGATTGAGTTTGTCGATCCACGCTCGACGAGATGGCATGCCTCGCATGCTCGCAGACAACGACGGTGCAGCTCATCAATTGATTTGAGCGCCTGTCGTCGCAATCACCGCCCGCTGCCGGGCAGTTCGTTGCGAGCCACGTTTGGCCGTCTGTGTGAAACGCCGTTCCGCTCCTGAGCGAAAGCTCAGCTCCCGCCGCACTGCGACCGGGACAGGAACAAACACTTACCTCGAGATTGGCGTTTCGAACCTCGTTCATCAGCAAGTGGATCGTGAATATGGACAAGCTCGGCTGGGATTTCGTCCAGCAACAGAAACATAACCGGGACGGCTCGTATGCAACGCAGGCAGCTCGCTCAGCAACGCTGAGCCTCAGTGCCCGCCAGTTGCGCGAACTGGGTTACCGCAACCTACGCGCCAACACGCTCGGTCAACGCCACCTCCGTGCACTGGTTCAGCATTGGCAGACCTCAGGCGTATCTCCAGCCACCATCAAGAATCGCATGTCCCATTTGCGGTGGTCGTGCGAAAAGGCCGGTCGCGCGGGTGTCGCCAAGATCAGTAACGACGACCTGGGAATCGCTCGCCGCTCATACGTCGCCAAAGAAAGCCGTGCCCGGGATCTGCCGAAAGCAAACCTCGATGCGGTTACCGACCCGTATGTCCGACTCAGCCTACGCCTGCAAGCCGAGTTCGGGCTGCGGCGGGAAGAGTCAATCAAATTCATCGCCGCGGTCGCCGATAAAGGCGGACACCTTGAGCTTAAAGGCAGTTGGACGAAAGGCGGGAAAGCCCGAGAAATCCCGATCCGCACGCGGAACCAAGAAGAGCTACTCGCCGAGGTGCATGTATTCACCCAGATGAGAAGCCTTATCCCAGCCGAGCTCAGCTACAAACAGCAGCTCAAACGCTATGAGCACCAAATCGCAGCCGCTGGCCTTTCCAGGATGCATGGGCTGCGGCACCTCTACGCCCAACGGCGTTATCTCGAGTTGACCGGCAAACAAGCCCCCGCCGTAAAAGCCTCAATCACCGGCCAGCTCCTCGCAGGAGCTGAGTCCGGCTGGCTTGGAAAGGTCGCCATTCCCAGCGCGGAAACATCAATAACGCCCCCTCTTAGTGATCGCGAAGCTCGGCTGCTCATCTCGCATGAACTCGGCCATGAACGGATCGCAATCACGAACACCTACCTCGGCTCCCCTAACGCCTGATCACGCAAGGACAAAAGCCCATGAGCATCCGCAGCCTTCTGAACATGCTTAATCGTCTCGAAAGCAGCAACACACCGAGAAAGCGCAAAAAGCCAAAGAAACAGCGCCGTACTGAGGAAAGGAAACAGGAATCCAGCCAGGAGCATCAGGCATGAAGATCTACGGCCACGACTACTCGCCGCTTCGCCTGGCTCTGCTCGCTGCAAGCTACATCGTCGGCACCTGGATAGCGGTCCACGGACGGTCGCTTTTCCCCTGGCTGGGCCCATTCGCCCATACGCCAGGCCTGGTGCTGAGCGTCCTTCTCTTCTATCGGCTCACGCCTACAGCTGATGCAACGCAGACAGCCAAAGAGGAGAGCTCGTAATGGACAGCCAATCACTAGCCGGCCTTGGCTGGCTGTTCGAGCTGTTTGACGGGGCGGTGAACTTCCTGATTGTCGCGACAGGCCCATTTCTAGCGATGATTGGCCAAGAGATCAGCGAGTGGTTTGTGGCTGTGGCGTTTCTGGCTCTGATCATCATGATGATCAGACTGCCGATCGACGGCCCGTGGCGCGCCATATTCAGTACCGCAGCGATATTCTTGGCGATCGTCTATGGGCTGCAGCCAACCACACTAACGCTTACAAACGGCACCACAGTACAGGCGACGCATGCGCAGCGCATCACATACAGCTTGATCATGAGTTTCCACGTAACTCTCAACCGCACTATTGCTGAAACGTTGGCCAAGGCGAACGTAGATGGCCAGTTTATTCCGACGGCAGCGCTGATTGACTACAGCATCGAACGCACTGCAGGCCAGTACGCCAACAGTGACTTAGGCAGGCTGATTCGTGACTACAACAAGCAGTGCTCTCCTCCTCCCAGCCTGTTTGCAACTGCAGCTGGCAAAACCAAGATTGGGGCCTACCACGCTATAGGGCTGTTTGGCGGAGCAGGTATCGGGATACCAGACGATCAAGTAAGCAGATGGGCCCAAATTCGTATCGCCGGCAATACTGCCTCAGACATTGTCGCGGCAATGACCCCCTGGTTTGGCAGCCCTAGCGCCCAGGACTCAATGAGTATCCTGGATGCAGAGGCAGTGAGAAGTCGGCGGGCAGAAGGCTTGGCAGCCCTGGCAGAGACGGATCAGGTGTTTGTCGCCTCTGGATCACAGCCCTATACGCTGCCTACGAAGGAACACTGGGCTGCGCTCGCCTCGGGTCAACCCGAAGCGAAACCCAGCTACCTCACAGTGGCAGATGCACCGGATGACATCCGTGAAAGCCTATTGGCCCACGTAATGGCATGGAAGCCAGACGAGGGAGGCAAAGAGGCAACACTCGGCTACACACCATCCTCCTGCGTCGAGGCTTACAAGGTCGCGCAGTTCGCAGCAGAGCAGGCCTATAAGGCCTTTGTTGAAATAGGCGACAAGCAGGCATCCGGTGGACAAAGAACGGATACCGAGGCCGGGGTCATTTCGGCCGGGCAGTCTTGGATGAAGATTCAGCAAGCCACACTTGCCGGCGGCCCAGAGCAGCAAGCCAGTGTTGGGAATACTCTGCTGTCAGGCAGCATTGCCAGTTGGCAGATGGGAAAATCCTTAATGGATTGGCTTGAGCTGCAAACCCTGCTGCCTGGCTATGTTGCCGCGATGGCTGGCTTTCTATGGCTAGTGTTCCTTACAGGCCCTATTGCTATCGCCTTGTCTCCGCTTCGAGGTGTGAACAGCCTGACTCAATGGGTAGGCATGATGTTCTTCCCTGTGCTGTGCATTGGTTTTGCCCACCTGCTCGCTGTCTGTGCCTCGGTGTTGATGAGCTCAGCCGCGCTGGCGAAGGCCGCGCTCTCAGCTGGCTGGCAAGGGGGCGGGAGTGACATCGATCTGATCTATGGGGCCATGCAGATGGTCTTTGGCCTACTACTGGCCGCCAGTACCTGGCTAGCCGCATCGATGACTGGCGTCAGCCTCGGTGGATTAGCTCGGGCAGCACGTAATCAGGCAGTCACTGGGCCGCAGGTTGCTCAGGCAGTCGCAAACCTCACCATGAAGGCCGCAACCAAGGGCACGATCCAGGGTAAGGAGAAGGGAGAGAATCCCAGCAGGGAAAATGGTGGCGGAGGTGGCGGCAACGGTGGTGGTGGAGCGGGAAAAGCCTCTGCTGGCGGCCATTCGGGCAGGGCTGCTGCGATGGCCATTCAGCAGGAGGTCTACGCCTCCACAAGAACCCGTAACTGGAAGCCCAGCACTGAACTCAGTCGCCCGCCCCAACTGAATCAACCAGCGAGTAACAGTGATCGCTTCGCTACAGGACGCACACCCCGTAGCCAGAAGAATCGACCCTCAGAGGAAGATCCAGCATGACCTCGGCCTCGAAACTCAGTACCCCAGGCCGGGACTGGAAAAGAGCTTCTGGCACGCATAGCGGTCAAGTAAACAGGCAGCTCGAACACCTACTGGAGCCCATCATGCTCAGCTTCCCTGCCTGGCTAACCGCCGACTACGCATCACATTGGGATACCCCCATCGACGTCCGCTACATCCTGGATCAAGCGGCCTCGCATAGGGGCCTGTGCTGGCTGCTCAGGGGCGATCCTCATCATCAGCGACCACAGCTGAGTGCGATTGCCTATGACCAGGTCGAGACTGGAAGCACTCCCGTAGAAATCCGGCCAATTAGCTCACCGGACTTAGATGCTACGAACTGGTTCCTTATCGTTAGCGAGCTGAATAGGCGAGCTGGGATCGATGCTCGCCGGGAGGATATTCACGAAGAACACTACGAGCAGGTACTCGGCATGCTGCCGCCCGTCACAGTGTCATATTGGGGGGTGGCCTGATGAACGCCTCAATGGTGCGACGTCGCTGGTTTGCATCGGTGCTGCTCTCAATTCCGGCAGCTAATGCAATCTCGTGGCTAACGGCACTCCCCGCACACAGCATCTACCTGGCCCTCCTGTTGATGACTACAGCTACTGCAATAGCCGCATTCCGCAGGCGCGCTCAGTCCCACCAGGAGCAGCAGTTCAGCAGCATTTTCCTGGGCCTCTCGGTGGCCCTGTTACTTTCCGCATTCGTACCAGGAGGAAATTGATGAATCTCGGAAAAGCACGAGATCCCTTGCGCCTCGTTGCCTTGCTCACCGGCGATGCAGCAGCCAAGGCAGCCGTGTTAACGGCTCTTGGCGAGACAGTAGAAACGGCAACAGAGACACTGGCCGACTCCGTTTGGGGGTCAACTCTGGAAGGGGGCTTGCAGGGGCTGGAGATAAACCTAATGGTCTGCAGCTCTCTACTGCCTGCAAACATTCCCGAGCGGTACCGCCTACGCGCTATCGCCCTTATGACAGATGATCCGTTGACCCGCGTGGTTCTGCTGCAGATCTTGGGCGAAGCCGAGCCGCAAGCCCGGATGGAGCTTGCAGAAAGCTGCTGGTCGCCTGCCATGGCGGATGAGGCGTTGGAACGAGAGCGACTGGCCAGAGAGCTCGGAGTGGAGCTACTGCTTAATCAATAAGCAATCCTTGATAAATCAATATTTAAATATTGACGATTAAAGCGCCCCCAGTATACTGGGCCACAGCAGCGCAACAGAGTATGTAGAGGCTCTGCTGCTAGTGAGGGGGAGGAGGACCTACGGGCCGCCTCCCTCCGCTTTTTCAGACCCAAGAAAAGGTGCCCCATGCCAGTCAAAGAGGCCGATCTGCGCCAATACGTGGCTGCCGGCATAGTGCAGCGCACCTTGATACAGAAGGTTGCTGATGGCTGGCTGCTCCAAGTCCAGCTCGGGAACGAGCTATACCCCCTTCAGAGGCAGCGCGGCGGTAGCCGCGTCTTCAAAAGCCTCGACAAACTCGCCGCCCTTGTCGACGAGCTCGGTCTGAGCAGCTTCGAAGTACGACTTTAAAGCCGAGAGCTTCCTCTCTTTGAGTAGAGGCTGGCCTGCGCCAGTTTCTTGGTGTCAAAATGCCACCAATCGCTTGTCGTAGGCGCTCTCGTCTAGGAGCGCCATGGCAGCTTCTGCCACGCACAAAGTGAATCTACGGTAACCAGGCACCCAGCCGAAGCCTCGCCAGGCTTCACTCAATCAGCTCGATCTCTTACTGAAAGGACTTAGTCTGTGAATAAAATCCTCAAATTTGGTGCCGCGATTCTCGCTGCAGGAACCTTGTCAGGATGTGGTGATGAAGACTTCAGTGGCGCCTACAGAACCGACGGAGCTTACGGCAAGCAGATTGTTCTCAACGTCTCTGGGGATGACGCCAAAATTTTCCTTGTCGGTAGATCTACCGCAGAGATCAGCGGCCTAATTGATTTCGAGGTTGACTATAAGAATGGGAAGTTGTTGTTGGACTCTACCAAAGAGGACATACGCCTAACATTCAAACGAGGCGCAGATGAGCGCGGGCTAGATTGTTTAAACTGCAATGAGGGGAAGCTGCGGCTACCTGCTAAATGGGCTCTACTCCAGCCGGAGCCCTATGACGTGGACTTGATGCTAGAGGAGCAGGAAGAAAAGCGTCAGGCCGCTATCAAAGAAGAAGAGCAGCGTCGAGCTGAGGCCGCAAAATTAGCGAAATTCGATGGTGACTGGGTAGCCAAGCGCCACTTCAAGGATGACTCGCTTCTGATTATGACCATCTCGCCTAAGAAAGGGGTCAGACATTGGGCATTCGACTACAGCAGCGCAACCAAACAAATCGAAATCGACAGAAAGTTTCAGGTTGATAACGACGAGCTCGTGTTCCCCTCTAATGACTCTGAGATGAGGTATTCGCTCAGTGCAGACGGCACGAGACTGACCTGTACGAACTGTAAATCTGAGAACTACTGGCTAAAGGCTGACCCAGTAAAAGTGAACAACCTTGATTACACCCGAAGCCTCGCCGGAAGCCCTCAGAAGGCGCGAGAATAGCCAGGCATCAAAGAGGGCGCCGAATGAGCGCCCTCTGATTTACCAAAGTTTATTCACCCTTTGGATTAAGCGCTTCGAGCTTCTTTGCCAGTTGCTTATTACGAATACTTCGCTCGAAAACCTTGCTCTTAAAGTTAGAAATCTCTCGCCACTCATGAATCATCAGGAAAAAACTGGCGATACTGATGCCAAGGCTTAGTCCTGTGAAAACGGTTACAGCGTGGTAGATCTTCCAACTCGCTGGAGAGAACCAAAGCCCAAAAGCAATAATTATCGCCGACAGCATATAAAATGACAGTGCAATCTGGGCCTGTCTCGTTTTCTCCGAAACAGTCACCCGAATACGCCGACGTTCGCTACCGGAAAGACCTTTAGTTTCACGTATGCTGTTCAGATTGACCCATAACTGAATAGCAAAACCCATTGGCAGTAAGAAAACCGTTAACAACCCCCACTGCACAACGGGAGCAGTGGTACGGTCAAACGAAGAAACAATGTAATGAGCCAGGAGCGCGCCCATAGCAGCGGAAAGCACCACTGCCAGCACGCCAATACCTGTCCATCCACCTTGCTTTTTCATCTATCACTCTTCTGCGTTCTGCTCTGGATCTGCCTCGCCCTGGCGAAGCTTGCCAACCAGCCAACCGTGCATCTTGTGGTATAGGACACCCTCATCGAGCAGTCCATTCTCAAGCTTTGCGACTGATATGGGGCCTGATAGTTTCAGGTCATTGCCCTTGATCTCGCCACCCCCATTCAGTGAAATCCTGACGTCTGCCTCATCGACGTGGCGAAGCGAGGTGGCGATGTTATCAAGCATCCGCTGTCCAACCCGCGTCGTCTGACGAACGTAGGTGATTTCCAGACTGACCTTGAGGTTAGCCTCGTCGAGGTCCTCCTCCAGATCAAGACGATTGAACCAATCAGCCCCCAGAGCGGCCTTGATCACGTCACCTGCGAATCCAGTAGGGAAGAATCGAACTCGGCGTGCATCAATCCCCTGCTCCTCCTCCGGCTGGGCCGGAGCAGCATTTTGCTGCACCTGGCGCTCACCCTCTGGTACAACCTCAGCCGTCGTCATCGGGGAGCCGATCTCGATCTTCTTCACCGGCGCCCTGGCGACCCGCTCAAAGGTCTCCTGGGACGGCTGATCCTGAAGAATGATGGCGGTGCCCACGGCTACCCCGCCGAAGCTGCCAATCAGCCAACCAAGATGGGCCTCCAGCTCGCGCGAGCGCAGCGCGCTGGACTGCAGCACCACCAGATGGTTCTCGAAGACACCAAAGTAGAGGAACGAGTCGACAAACTCTTTGCGATGCTGCTCCCGCTCAGCCGGAGCCTCAATGTTGTTGAGCGCCTCGTTGGTCAGCGCATCAAGGGCATAGGACTCTGCGTCATCATTCAGCGTGATGTAAGCCTGGCTCCGACCAGGCTCGAAGTAGATCATCTGGCAAAAGAGCATGCCGTTGTAATCACGCTTGTGGTTGATCACGCGGAAGCTATTGGTGTCCGCGCTGACGATCTCTTTCCGCTGGCCAACACGGTGCGCTGGGCTACCCTCGGCAAAGACCCGGCCGAGAATCTCCTGCAAGCTCCCACCGCCGGAGATAACAGCCCGCTTGTAGTGGATCGTCTTGGTTACGGTCTCAGCCATGGTTATCCCTTACTCGTTGTTGTTACTGCATGAACTCAACTGCGCGCTCAATCGTCGAGATGAAAGCATCCATGAGGCAGCGCTTCGCCAAGCGCGGCAGCCAGACACCCCGGCTGCTGCATTGTTAACGAGGAGAATCCAGATGCACAATTGCACCATCAGAAAAAGTACACCACAGGTACAGTGCCCAGCTCGCAACGCCTAGGCAAAACTGGCCAAAACTCCATGTAATCAGCTAGTTAAGACTATTGTACCCTAGCCCAACCTAGCCTAGACTTTGCTGGCCTCGGTGCGTTAGGCTACGACTTGTAATCAGTAGGTCCCGGGTTCGACTCCTGGTGCCGGCACCATATTAGAAAGCCCCGCAATGCGGGGCTTTCGTGTTTCCGGGCGTTATTCCTGCCCACGCCAGGGCCGCAGCCAGGCCGCAACCCCGACGAGCACCAGCGCTCCCCCCGCCGTTGCCACCAGCAATTGCGCGATGCCCGCCTGCATGGGATGGATAAGCAGAGCCGCCAGGCTCAGCAGAGCGATGCTGACTGCCCCCTGCTGGCGCCAGCGTACGGCGTCGAGCAGGCCCTGGCGGCGTAGCAGTGACAGGCCAGTGGCGATCACGCCGCCGATTGCAGCCAGGGCGATGCCCGGTGCGTCGAAGACGAACGGCAGGCTGACCAGCAGCAGCGCATTGATAAGGCCACCCAGCAGCTCGCAGCGCAGCGGCAGTGCCGTGTCGCCTGCGGCGTAGGCGTAGCGTGCCAGCAGGGCGTTCCAGGCGCCGAATACCAGGGGCACGGAGAACCAGGCCAGCAGCAACGGCAAGGGGCCTGCGGTAGCGCCCGCTGGCAGGAGGTAAAGGATGAAGGTCGGGCTGGCGGCAATCAGGCCGAAGGAAGCCGGCAGGCTGAACAGGGTGGCGGCGGCCAGGCCCTGGTGCAGCAACGCCAGGCGCGCACCGGCCTGGCGTGCGCTCATCATGCCCAGCAGCACCTGATTGAGGTTCATCAGGGCGATCAGCGGCAGGTTGATCAGCTTGCGCGCGAGGTTGACCCAGGTGACCACGCCTTCGCCCAGCAGGCTGGCAACCATGCGCTCCAGCAGCGCCAGGCCATGGCTGGCCAGGTTGCTGGCCAGCAGCGGGCCCATGCGCCCCAGCAGCTCACGCGCGGCACCGGCCTCGCGCTGCCGAGCCCAGGGCCGCCAACCCAGACGCCAGCCCGCAGGCAACAGCGACAGCGGCATCAGCAGGCTGCCCATTACGCAGGCCAGCGCCAGCTCGGCGGGTTGGCTGGCGGCGCCCTGCCAGCCGAGGTAGGCCACCGCCGGCAGGTTGAACATCAGCGAGCCCAGGCCGACCAGGACGAAACGCTCGCGCGCCTGCAACGGGATGCTCAGGATGGCATGCAGGAACAAGCCGGGAATGCAGGCAGCCAGCAGCGTCAGGCTGTCGCCCGCCACCTGCCGCGCTTGTTCGCCCAGCCCTGGGCCGATCAGGCGCACCCACAACGGCGCCGCCAGCGCCAGCGCTGCCCAGATGGTAATAGCGATCAACAGCAGCCAGGGGCTGACTGCATTCAGCCAGCGGCGCCGGCTCGCCTCGTCACGCTGGCCATACAACGGCAGCGCGGCAGCGGCCAGCAGGCCGCCAGCCAACGCCATGCGCAGCGCCTCCGGCAGAAACAGCGCAACGATAAAGGCGTCGCTGCGCTCCCCGGCGCCCCAGGAGGTCACCAGCAGCCACTCGCGGGCAAAGCCCAGGCCAAGGCCTGCCAAGGTGGCCAGGGTCAGCCACAGCGTGCTGTTGAACATCCGATCAGTGGAACAAGGTGAACAGGCCCTTGCCGCCGACCTTGTAGTTCAGGTCGTGGGGGCGCTCGCCCATGATCTTGGCGCCCGTGCCGCCGATGATCTTGTAGGGCGCGACTTCCTTGGCCACCACGGTATTGGCGGTCACCACGGCGCCACGGCCGATGTGTGAACCCTGGCCGATCAGCGCGCGGCTGGCGATCCAGGCGTAGTCGTCGATATAGATGGGCGCCGACACCGACCAGAACTCCGGCGCTGTCAGGTCATGGGTGCCGGCGATGATCAGCACGTGCGAGGCGACCGCCACATGATCGCCGATCACCAGACCGGCACGGGCATCGACCTGGCAGTGCCAGGCGATCACGCTGTCGTCACCGATCACCAGGTTCTCCACGCCCAGCACCTCGGTGTTGCGCCAGATTGACGAGCCCTTGCCGATCTTCGCGCCACCGGCGCGCAGCCACCAGATACGCACATGATGACTGGGGATCTTGTTGATCAGGATGTTGTAGGCCTGCTCCCAGGCACGCAGCCAGCGGTCTTTCAGGGTCACCCAGTTCTTGCCGTACAGCGGCACGAAAGTCGCCGGGATTTCGGTCTTGAGCAGGGCGTAGAAACGCTTCGCCAGCGGGTTTTCGATACGCGACTCGATATCCACCGAGCTGATGCTGTAGACGCCGTCCTCATCGAACGCCACGTCATGCTCGAACATCCATTGCAGCGCCGCTTCCAGCTCATCGCGCGGCACGCCCAGCCTGGAGGCGTAGTCATCCAGTTGAGCACGCAGATCCGAACGCAGCCTGACACGGTGTTTCATGGCGAGTTTTCCCTGTGAGAGTCGCTGTCATCGCGCACATGCGGGTTTAGGCGCACAACCTGCAGGCTGAGCCCCATAAGCAGCCAGAACAAGGCGATGAGCACGTAGGTGAAGCTGTAATAGTGGTCGAACAGGCCGGTGAGGATGGCCGCCATGACCCCGGCCATGCTGCCGAGCCAGATGGCGTTGTCGGCGTCGATGCGCCGCACCGCCCCACTCGGGCGCACCTCGCGCCACCACAGCAGGGTGACGGCGATGAACAGCAGCATGCCGGGAATGCCGATCTTGTAGATGAAGTTCAGCCACAGGTTGGAGATGCCCAGCAGGCCACTGCCCGGCACCGGCGGGTCGACCTTGAAGCCGATACCCAGCGGGTAACGCGCCATTGCTTCGGGGAACATCTCGTATTCCATGAAGCGAATCTCGGTACTCGCGTTGCTCGCCGAGAACATGCTCAGCAGGCGTTCCTGCAATGGCGGGTAGAACAGCACCAGGGCCGCGCCGAAGGCCACGCCCAAGCCGAGAATACGCCCACTGTAAGGCGTGCGTTTGTAGGTCAGCCATAGCAGCACCAGCGCCAGCGAGACGATGGCGCCGCGCGAGATGCTGAACAGCAGCCCGGCGCACCCCAGCACCGCCACCGACAGCCCCAGCAGGCGCCGCCAGCCGCTGCGCGTCCAGCCGTAGAGCAAAGCCAGCGGCACGAACAGGGCGAGCACGCCACCAGTCAGGTTCGGGTGCACCCAGGGCGAAGCCATGCGCTGGTAGTTGGCCGAGAAGATGTCGAGCACCGCCTCGGGGTGGGCGTATTTGAGGTCGGTGAGAATCGGCACCATGGTGGTGGCGTCGCGATCCTTGAGGAACATGAACACCGACAGACAGAGCATCGCCAGGTTGCCCAAGAGCAGCGCCACGATCAGTTGATCGCGGTCGCTGTCGCTACGCAGCAGCAGCGGCACCATGAACAGCAGCGACAGATTCATCAGCCAGCGCACCCAGTTCACCGGGCCGTTGCCCTCGGCGGAGATGATCACCATGCCGACCACGAATGGCAGGGCGCTGTAGAGCATCAGCCAGAGCAGCGTGCGCTCCACCGGGCGCCACTGCAGCAAGTTGCGCGTTTGCCCGAGAAAGGCTTGCCACAGCAGCGCCACCCAGGTCAGCCCCAGCACCGCCTCGCTAATGGTGGTGCGGATGCCCACCTGCACCGTGGTGTAAGGGATGCTGGTGGCCAGCACGGCGAACAGCAGCAGGCCCCACAGCGGCTTGCGCAGCAGGGTCAGGGTCAGCGCGGCGCCGGCCAGCAGAATCGCCAGCTTGCCAACACTGAGAAACCACAGCAGCACGCCGAACAGCACGCCGAGGATCAGTGCGACAGGTAATCCCATGGCCATCAGCGCGGCAACTCCCCAAGCAATTCATCCAGACGGCGGCTGTACGCCGCAAAGTCATAACGCCGCGCCCAGGCGGCCAGTTCCTCGCCACGCGCCGGCGGCTGTTCGGCGACGCCAACCAGGCAGTCGATCAGCCCCTGTCGATCATGCGGGGCGAAGCGCGGGCTGGCCGGCGGCAGCACTTCGTCGAGCGACGAGCCGGTGGCGGCGGCGACCGGCGTGCCGACGCTCAAGGCCTCAACCACCGGCAGACCGAAGCCCTCGGCATAGGACGGCTGCCACAGGCATTCGGCGCCGGTGTAGAGGCCGCACAACTGCGCCTCGCTCAAACCGCTGCGCCAATGTAGCCCAGCCAGCTTGCGCAGCTCTGGCGCTACATCGTCAGCCTGGCCGACCAGCACCAGATCGGGCACCTCGGCACTGCGCTGGCGTGCCTGCTGCCAGCACTGGAGAAACAGCGGCATATTCTTGCGCGGCTCGCGCGTGCCCACTGCCAGCCAATAACGCGGCGGCAAATCGCTTGGCATTTCAGGTGTAACCGTGGCGAAACCGTTGACCAGATTGGGCAGCACGCGCAGCTTGCCGCGCGCAAAGGGGAACAGCCGCGCGGCTTCGTCAGCCGAGAACTGCGACGGGCACCAGACGCGATCAGCCGTCAGCACCGACCAGGCAATCGACAGCCCGTCGATCAGGCGATAGGCCAGGGCCTTGAGCCGGGAGCGGTGGAAGTTGCGCTCGGTTAGCTGAAACAGGTCATGCAGCACCAGCACCTGGCGCCGCCCGTGCTTGCGCGCCAGCGGCAGGCCCATGTTGGCGGTGGAGATGTACAGCTCGATGCCCGCCTCGCGCAGTGCACCGGGCAGGAACTTGGCCTCGAAACGCCAGCGCACCTGTGGGCGCTGCAGGCCGTCCAGCGGGCTGGCCCACTTAGGGCAGCGCGCGCTTTGCCGCTGCACATGCGCCAGGGGCGCTTCGCTAAAGCGCACCAGCTCGGTATCGGCACGCGCCTGCAGCGCCTGCTCCAGCGCTCGCACCTGACGACCGATGCCCGATGCCGGGGCGACGGTAGCCGGCCGGTAATCCAGACCTACGCGCATACCTGCTCCTGCTGCATATCCTGATAAAGGGCTTCCAGGCGCTCGGCAGCGCCCGACCAATCGTGCTCACGGCGTACATAAGCCCGCCCTGCTTCGGCCAAACCCTGGGCCAATTGAGCATCACCGAGCACCTGTGCCAGAGCATTGGCCAACGCTTCGGCGCTCTCGCCCGGCAGGTAATCATGCGCGCCCTCGACGGCCAGGCCGGAAACGCCCTGCGCCGTGCTGACCAAAGGCAAACCGGCGGCCAGCGCCTCGATCACCTTGAGCTTGGAGCCGCCACCATGGCGTAGCGGCGCGAGAAAGCTCGCGCAACTCGCCTGCAACTGCGGCAGATCTGCGACGAAGCCATGCCACTCGATACGCGGATCACTCCAGCGCTGCGCCCAGGCGGCGGGCAAGGCGTAACCGGCGACGGCAAAACGCGCCTGCGGGCAACGCTGCCACACAAGGGGAAAGATTTCGTCCAGCGCCCACTGCACGGCGTCGCAGTTGGGCGCGTATTCATAGTTGCCGACGAACAACACACGCTGACTGCTCAGCTCGGCCTGTACCGAGGCGAAGGCCTGGCAGTCGACGCCATTGACCACCACCGCCACCGGCGTTTGCGTGATAGCGCGCATGGCCTGGGCATCGGCTTCGGTCACGGCCACCACGCGACTGGCCGCCGCGAACGCCTGGCGCTCCCAGCGGCGCGCGCGCCATTGGTCATAGTGGATGAAAGGCGCCAGCCAACGCGGCAAGCGGTCATAGGTCGCCGCACCCAGCGCCGATTCGAGGTTGTGTTCGGTGAGTACGAAAGGCTGCCGCTTCTGCTGCAGAGGGCCGAGCAGCGGTTGCAGGCCGTAGCTGTGCTCCACCTGCACCACATCCCAGCCGCCCTCCTCCAGCAAGGCACTGAACCGCGCACTGAACGCCGAGGACAGGCCGTTGACCGTAGTGAGCAGCGGCCAGGGCGCGAACAGCGCGGCGAGCAGGGTCAGCGGGCTGCGCAGACTGCGCCGTGGCAGAACGATCAGGCGCTCCAGCAGGGGTTCGAGCATGCGCCGGCATTCATCGTCCGGCGGCGTCTTGGACTGCACCAGCAAGGTAATGCGATGGCCACGCGCGGCCAGGGCGCGCAGCAACTGATACTGGCGCGTCTTGCCGCCACTGGTGGTGGGCCAGGGCAGATAGGGCACGACCCAAAGCACGCGCATCGAGGTGCTCACCACACCAGCATCTGCAGGCTGGGTTTGGCCTTGACGCGCACGCCGCCAGCATCGCTGAGGCTGGCCTGCCCGCCGCTGAGCGGATCATGCAACTCGGCGCCGGTCAGATTCGGCAGGTGCAGTTGCGCCGCACTGGCGCTCCAGAATAACCAGACGTGCTTGCCGTCCTCACGGCGCCAGGCAACGCTGAACAGATCATCGGGCACCGACTCCAGCGCCGGTGCATCAGCCGGTTCCAGGCGCGGCCCGGTCAGTTTCAAAAAGCGCTGCAGTGCCAGGTAGACCGGTTTGGGCTTGCCTTGCAGATCGAGCAGGCCGTAATGCTGGTCGCGCGCCGAGGCGCGGCGGTCGAGATCCGACAGGGCGAAGAGGAACACCTTGTCATAATCCAGCGCGCTCATCAGTGCCAGACGGCGCAGCACGTAGTCGGCCTGGCCCTGGTCGCCGATGATTTCCTGCAACTCCTTCGGCCCGTTGTAGCTCGACCAGCCCCACTCGGTGGCCCAGATCGCCGGCACCTGCACGCTGCGCAGGGTGGCGTTGAGCTGCTGGCTGCGCAGGACGAAATCACGCGCGCCGGGCTCGTCGGTTTCCGGCTCTTGCGAATAGGGGTGATAGGCCACGATCGTGCCCAGTTGCTGCACGCCGAGCTTGCCCAGGCTTTCCAGCATTAGCCCACCTTTGACCGGCATCTGGCTGTAATAGGCCATGCCGCCCATCACCACCGGCTTGTCCGGTGCGACCTGGCGCAGGGCTTGAGTGGTGACCTGCAGCAGGCGCCCATAGCCTTCCGCATCTTCGTGCGGGCGCCAGAACGACGGCAGGTTCGGCTCGTTCCACACCTGCCAGGCATCAACGCTCGGGTAACGCTGAGCCAGCATTGCCATGGTCTTGGCGAATAGCTGAGGATCTTTCGGCGGGTATTGGTCGGGGGTTGGCGAGCCGGGCGGCGCGCTGGTGGCATGCGGAGCCGAACCCACCAGATACAGCACCGACTTGAGCTGCTGCGCCTTGAGGTCGCTCACCATCTGATCCAGCTCGCCCAGGCGGTACTGGCCCTCCTTCTCCTCATGACGATCCCAATGCAGGTCGATGCGCGTCCACTCCAGGCCCAAGTCATGAAAGCGGCGCATCTGCTGGCGATATTGCTCCGGGCTAAACCAGAGAAAGTGCGCGTTGACCCCGAGGAAATCCTTCCAGACCACCGCACGCGGCGCCTTCAATTGCGTCGCCTCGGCCTGCGCTGGCTGGCTCATGCCACAGCCAGCCAGGCCCAGCGTCAGGGTTGCCAACAGGGTCAATCGTGAAAACAGGGGGCTGATCATCGACGGGCTCCTTGGCAGACCTCGGCGAAAAGTTGCTGAAAGCGCTCGGCTGTTTTCGGCCAGGCGCGCGCCGCGCCAATACGTGCGGCCTGCTCGGCCCATTGCACGACGCGCTCGGGCTGATCCGCCGCTTGCTCGATGCAGGTCGACAGCGCGGCAATATCACCTTGAGGGTAGGTCAGGCCATTGCCCTCGCGCACTTCTTCGGCGAAGGCCCGTGCATCGGAGGTGATAGCCCCGCGCCCGCAAGCGTTGGCCCAGGACAGCGCGCCGCTGGTGCCACGCATCTCGCCGAGCAGGCTGAGCTTCTTCGATTCGCGATACGGCAGCACCAGCACATGGTGCGCCTGGATGCAGCGGGCAATGTCCGCCGATGGCAAGTCCAGCGCCCAGTCGAGCACGGCGTCGAGCTGCCGTTCACGGGCACGCTCACGCAACTCGTCGAGGTAGTTGCCACGCGGGCCGAAGGCGATTTCCGGCGCACTGCCGCCGGCCAGGGTCAGGCGAATGCGCCCTTGCAGATCGGGCCGACGCTGCAGCGTCGCGGCCAGCGCGTCGAGCAGATCCTCGATGCCCTTGCCGCGATAGATAAAGCCGAAGTACAGCAAGCGCAGCGGCGCGGCGGGTGGCAGCGGCTGCGCGTCGATGATCAGGTTGCCATGGGCGATGCTGACCTGCCTCCCGGCGGACAGGCGCATACGCTTGGCCAGCAGGCGACCGCCCAGTTCGGTGAGCGTAATCACCCGCGCCAGCCCTTGGGCGACGCGGCGCTCTTCACGCAGGGTCAGCGGATCAGCCAGCAGCGCCGCCAGTTGTGGCAACGGGCTCGGCAAACGGCCTAGCCAACGCAGCGGCCACGGCAGGCTCGCACGGCGCCAGACCAGGCGTTCGGGGTCATGCACGGTGGCGGTCAGCGGCAGTTGCGGGCGGTGCTGCTGCAGCCAGCGCAGTGCTTGGAACTCCCCCAGGCGACCGCCGCCCAGCTCGGCGTGCGCCAGATCCACCGTGCTCCAATCGAACGCGGCGAGCGCCGCCTCGGTACGTTGCAAATCCACGCCACAGCCCCGCAGCGGGCACACCACCTCGACACCAGCGGCCTGCAACACCGCGCTCAGGTGCGCGGCGTAGTCGGCGATGCCGGTCTGCTCGGGTGGCAGCGGCGCCAGCAGGGCAATACGCATCAGGCCCCGCCTCGCAGGCGGCGGATCAGATCCAGCACGTAACCCGGCACCTCGAAGCGGCGCTTGTTGAGGATGATGCCATCGACCTTGCCGAAACCGGTGGTGAGCAGCGACAGGGCGTTCTGCACCACCGGAATGGTGCTGGTCTTGGCCTCGACCACCAGCGCGATCAGGTCGGCGCGGCGCAAGGCGATAAAGGCCTCCTGATTGCTCAACAGCGAGGAGGCGTTGAGGATCAACACTTCACCTGGCCGCGCCGGTTCGTTGCCGAGCAGGCGTACCTGATGGCCGCGCTCGATCAGCAAGCGGGCCAACTGCTCGGTGACGAAGCGTACGCCTTCGCCAGGTCGCGCCGAGGCCAGTGCCAGCGTCAGCCCCTGGCGCTCGATGCGCTCCGTGGGCAGGTGGCTGTAGAGCCGATAGAGGCTGGCGGTAAAGGCGCTGTCGAGTTTCCAGGGTTGCGGGCCGAGATCCTGCAACGTGCTCCACAGCGGCACTTTGAACACTGCTTCGACACGCGCGCCGTCGTGGATGCGCTGATCAATCAGGTAGCACAGGTACAGCGTCAGCAGCCCCACCGCCAATGCGGCAGGCAAGGCCAGCAGGAGCATCATCAGGCTTTTGGGGAAGACGCGGCTGGGGTTGAAGGTGGCCTCTTCGATCTTGGCGATGTTGCTGATCTGGCTGTTGTCCAGCGCCTGGTCGATGCGCGCCTTCTCCAGGGTTTCGGCATACAGCGCGTAACTCTTCTCGGCGTTGGTCAGCTCCAGCAGCAAGCGGCTAATCACCGGCTCATCGGCCATCACGCGCAGGCGCTCTTGCTGCAACTGGTCGAGCTGCGTCTGGTAATCCTTGAGCTGGCCAGCCAACTGCTTGGCGCGCAGCTCGGCATCGACGATCTGCTGCTGCAGGTTGACCACGATGGAATTGGGCGCGAAGTTCTTCGAGCGCTCGATACGCTCGGCCTCGCGGGCGATCATGCCCTTCATCTGCTCGATGCTCTGATCGACCTCGCGTACCGGCGGTGCGTCGGGCAGGAAGGTGCGCAGCAGGCCGGCGCGCTGCTCTTCCAGCGCATTGAGACGACGACGCAGATCAAGCTGGTTGGGGTTGAGGCTGACCTCGCGGGCGGTCACCACTTCCTGCGGCTGGCGCTTGAGCTGCTGGCGGGCGTCGGCCAGGAAGCTGCTGATACCGGCTTGATCATTGAGCTTCTCGGCACGCGCATCGGCCAGACGATTGATCTGGTCGGTAAGGTTCTCCAGACGCTCCTTGACGCTGACCGCGTTGACGCTCTGCAGGCGCGTGCGCAAGTCATTCTTCAGGCCGTCGATCTGCGTCGCGACCTGCTGCATCTCGTTCTCGTAGAACACCTGCAGGCTCTTGCGGCCAAGAGTGCGGGCGCGCTCTTCGAGGTAGGCATCAACCCAGGTCTGCACCACCTTCTGGGCGATGGCCGGGTCATCCCACTTGAAGCTGATTTCCATGACTGCCGAGCCGGGCTCATGACCGACGGTGAAATTCTTCTCCAGCTTCTTGGCCAGACGATCGACCGGCGACTGCTCCTCGACCAGGCCAAGCATTTGCAACACGCTGCGCAGCGCTTCGATCACCGCATTGGCAACCTTGCCGACCTCGAACTTGATGGTTTTCCACACGCCTTGCGGCTGATAACCCGCCATCTGCTCAAGGTAACGCTCAGCCACGATACGCACGATCGGGCGCCCGGTGAGCATCTTTTCCTCATCGACGATGGGGTCGCGCTGTGTGCTGGGCGCGATCAAGGCCTGGCGGTTGGCCACTTCGATGGGCAGCGTTGTGCTCTCACGCCCCGGTTTGACCAGCAGGCGCGCATTGGACTCGTACTTGGCCGGCAGCAGAAAAGCGCCCAGCAGCACCAGAACCAGAGTGGCCACCACCGCCGCCTCGAACTCGCGCCGGAAGATGAAGAACAGCCGCAGTAAATCGCGGAAAGAGCGGATATCGATCATCTAGACATACTCATGACGGACGAGGGCAGCACGGACGCCTGGTAACGCGAGGCGGCAGGAAGAATTCGGGCATCGTGTGCGGAGACGGCCAACTGCTCAGCCCTACGCGGCGGGTGCTCGCTGGCGCTGGCCTTGCAGACGGTAACGCAGTGGGCTCGAAATCCGATCACGGCGACTCCTTGCACGATGGCATGTAATCATGCCGCCAGCGCCCGGCCAGGCCGGAGCGCACAGGCGGCGTTCAATTTCAGACGAAGGTGACGTCCTCGGCACCGAAGTAATCGCCCGACTGAATTTCATAGAACTGCACCGGAGCCACGCTGGGGTTGTTCATTGCGTGCACCTGTTCCAGCGCCACGCCCAGCCCCTCACCTGCACGCAGGCGGTGCACCTGGCCGTCGATATCGACATGCAGAATGCCGGACAGCACCAGCAGGCGCTTGCTGCGGTGCTGGTGGTAGTGAGCAGGCAGCCCTTGACCCGGCGCGATGGTGACCTTGACCAGGCAATGACGCGGCGACTCTTCCAGAGCCAGGCTGGTGCCCCAGGTATGTTGGCAAAGCCCCTGAGGCGCGGTGCTGGCGGCGTGGAAAAATTCGTTGGCCATGAATAACTATTCCTTAATGCTTGAAGTTGTCGTGTCCGGCTCCGGCGAGCTACGCCAGGAACCGCGGCTATATCACGCCAAGCGGCGCTTGGCTGGCAAGGCCATGATGAATCACTCGGCCATGGATTGGTTGTGCTGCGCGAACACCACATCGTCTTCTTCGAGGTATTCGCCAAGGCGTACTTCGAAGAAACGTGCGGGAGAAACCCCCGGATTGCTCAACACATGCACCTGTTCGATGGCGACTTCGACGCTGTCGCCCTCGCGCAGACGGTAGAGCTGCCCGGCGATTTCCACCTGCAGAATGCCCGAGAGCATCATCAGATGCTTGCTACGGTGAGCATGGAAATGTGGCGCAATAACCACGCCAGGCTTGAGCTCGACCTGCAGCACACTGTGCAGCGGTGTTTGCTCAATCAGGCGACTGTCGCCCCATTCGTATGAATGCCTGACACCTGTGCCCACAGCGGCTGGCATGTAGCTAGGCGCGGCAGGCGTTGCCTGCACGGTCAACAACGGCGGCACCGCCACAACGTCCGCCTGGGTTTGCGCAGCCGGCATGATCACTGGGCTGCGCAAGGCCGTGCTGGCAGCAGGTGCGGCTGCCGCCTGCGCAGGAGCAGGAGCAGGAGCAGGAGCAGGAGCAGGAGCAGGAGCAGGAGCTTCGCTCAGTGTTGCGACGGCTGGCACGGCGGCAATGCCGGGCTCATCGGGCGAATGCTGCACAGCCGCCACAGCAGGCTGCGGAGCCTCGCCGCTGCGCCCGTCGGCCAGCCAATTGAGCACACGCGTCGGCACTTCGAAGCGGCGCTTGTTGAGGATGATGCCGTCGATCTTGCCGAACGCGGTGTTGAGCACCGACAAGGCGTTCTGCACCACCGGAATAGTGCTGGTGTTGGCCTCGATCACCAGGGCAATCAGATCCGCCCGACGCAGCGCCAGAAAGGCCTCCTGATTACTCAGCAGCGAGGAGGCATTGAGCAGCAGGATTTCCCCAGGACGCGCCGGTTCATCGCCGCTAAAGCGCACGCGATGACCACGCTCGCTCAGCAATTGGCCGAGATGCTCGCTGACGAAACGCACGCCCTCCCCCGGTCGCGCCGAAGTCAGCGCGAGGGTCAGCCCGTCGCGCTCGATGCGCTCCAGCGGCAACTGGCTATAGAGTCGGTAGATGCTTGCGGTAAAGGCGCTGACCACCTTCCAGGGGCGCGGCCCCAGATCCTGCAGGGTTGTCCACAGCGGCACCTTGAACACCTCTTCGAGGCGCGCACCATCATGGATGCGCTGATCGAGCAGGAAGCACAGGTACAGCGTCAACAGGCCGACCGCCAGACCAAGGGGCAGCGCCAGCGCCAGAATAATCAGGCTCTTGGGGAAGACTCGCGATGGATTGAGCGTGGCCTCTTCGAGCAAGGCGATATTGCTGATCTGACTTTGATCGAGAGCCTGATCGATACGCGCCTTTTCCAGATTCTCGCCATACAGAACGAAGCTCTTCTCGGCGTTATCGAGCTCCAGCAACAGCCGGTTGATCTCGGGCTCGTCGCCCATCACCTTGAGACGCTCATCGCGCAGCGCCTTGAGTTGCCGGTCGTAATCACGCACCTGCCCGGCCAATTGACGCTCACGCAACTCGGCGTCGACGATCTGCTGACGCAGGCTGGTCGCTACGCTGTTGGGCGAGAGGTTCTGCGAGCGTTCGATACGCTCGGCCTCCTTGGCGATCAGTTCCTGAATCTGCTTGATGCTCTGCTCCACCTCGCGCACCGGCGGGGCGTCTGGCATGAAGGTGCGCAGCAGGTTCGAACGCTGCTCTTCCAGGGCATTGAGGCGACGGCGCATGTCGAGCTGAGTGGGGTTGAGGCTGATCTCGCGGGCGGTCACCAGCTCGCCTGGCTGGCGCTTGAGCTGCTGGCGAGCATCGACCAGGAAGGTGGCGATACCCGCTTGTTCGTTGACCTTTTCGGCACGGGCATCAGCAAGCCGATTGATCTGGTTGGTGAGGTTTTCCAGGCGTTCCTGAACGCTGATGGCGTTGACCTTCTGCAGGCGTTCGCGCAAGGCATGTTTGAGACCGTCGATCTGATCGCCAACCTTGTCGCGCTCAGCCTCGTAGAACGAATACAAGCTGTCGCGCCCCAACGCACGGGTACGCTCATCCAGATAGGCGTCGATCCAGGTCTTGACAACCTGCTGGGCGATATAAGGGTCGTTCCAGGTGAAGCTGACCTCCATCACTGCTGAGCCAGGCTCATGGCCGACGACGAAGTTCTTCTCCAGTTTCTTGGCCAGGCGCTCGACCGGCGATTGCTCCTCGACCAACCCCAGCAGTTGCAGCCCGCTACGCAGCACCTCGATGGCGGAATTGATGACCGAGCCGACATGGAACTTGACGGTTTTCCAGAAGCCCTGCGGCTGATAGTTGGCCATCTGCTGCAAATAGCGCTCGGCAACCAGGTGCACGATCGGCCGTCCAGTGAGCAGCTTTTCCTCATCGACGATCGGGTCACGCTGAGTGCTGGGCGCGATCAAGGCCGCCCGATTGGTCGCCTCAATCGGCATGGTGGTGCTATAGCGCCCGGGCTTGACCAACATACGCGCCGTAGATTCGTACTTCGTCGGCAGCAGGAAAGCGCCCAGCACGGCCACCACGACAGTGGCGATGACCGCTAGCTGGAACTCCCGGCGAAAGATGAAGAACAGACGCAGCAGATCGCGGAAGGAACGGATGTCGAGCACTTAATCACTCCAATGTGAGTGCCAGTGAGTGGCCTGTACAGCCACTCGCAACATGATTAGTTATTGACGGTTCCAATATTATTGGTGGTGTTACCGCTGTTGCTGATATCCCTTGAGTTCAGGTCATAGTTGAACCCAACCCCAATGCCCTTGTTGATCGGAATAAGTCGGGTGAAGTACATATCCACAGCCTCCACCGCGCTGCCGATGCCAGACTGCGGCACATAGATGATGTCGCCACGCTGCATGGCCACCATCGGGCGTTCCTTGTCTTGCAGCAACGACGCCAGGCTGAAGAAATACAGTTTGTACTTGCCGTCATCACCGGCGCGCAGCAGGGCGATATTGTCGCTGTCAGCCGAGGGCAGCACGCCGCCAGAGGCCAGCAGCACCTGCTCCAGAGTGGCGTGACCGACCAGGTCGAAGAACGCCGCATTGGGCACGGCACCGCCGACGTAAACCTTGTTGCTCGGCGCGATGGCGATGTTCACCGTGGCGTTGGGGCGGCGGTAGATCTTGCTCAGCTTGCCCGTGACCTCTTTGGCTACATCCTCGGGCGTACGCCCCGCCGCCTGAATCAGCCCCACGTAAGGCATCGAAAACAGGCCATCGGGGCGCACCACAAACAGGGTCATGTCGTCCTTCTCAGAAGGTTCCTGTGCGTCACGCACGATGCGCAGGGTATCGCCGCTCTGAATACGCACCTGCGGAGGTGGCAGGTCGGCCAGCTTGTAGATCTCCGAGTGGCGTAGCTTGAGCGCATCGTCGTCGGGTAAGTGCACGCGGGCAGGCGTACTGCAGCCTGCCAGCAACACCGCCAGCAAGGCCGTAACCCAGAGCCGGGACTGAACGGATGACATTCGAGTATGAGCAAACATAGGTCTAGGTCCAGTAGGTGGAAAACATGCTAATACGGCGCTTCATGGCACGAGGCAGGTACGCCTCAACATGGCCCAAGCGATACCCCAACAACTTGCAAAAGGTGCGCAGCAGCACTTCTGGAGCTCGCCACAGTGCCCCGGCTCCCTGCAGCGCCTCAAGCTCTGCACGCACATAGCGCAAGCCCTCACCACCGGCAGTACCAAAGGCCTGGCCGATCCAGCGCTCACGCCCATAGAACACGCCGATATCGAAATAGCGGCGAAACTCTTCGAGCAAGCGGTAATCATGGGAATGCTGTACTTCGGCATCGGCGGCATAACGCACGGCATAGCCAGCCAGGAGCATGCGCGCGGCGACATAGGCGTCTTCGCTGCCAATCACGTCCTGCGGGAAGCCGCCAACCGCCTCTAGCGCGGTGCGATTGTAGACCGCGAAGGAGTCAGAACTGAAACACGTCTTGATGCCCAACTGCGCAGCATCGGCCAAACGCTTGGTTCGCCCCTGCGCCGGGTAGTTGAAGCGCCGTGATTGCGCCCCCAGCAGGCCCGCGTCCGGGTGTGGCAATTGGCGTCCGTAAGCGACGCCGATATCCGCCTCAGCCTGCAAGTTGGCCACCACCCGAGCAAAACTCTCCGGCCCCGCCGGAATGGCGTCCTGAGTCAGATAGATAAGCACATCGGCCGCGACCTGCTGACTGGCCCAGCGCCGCGTGCCGCCATGGTTGAACTGGCTCGGCTCGATCACCTCGACCCGAGCACCGGCATGGCGAAAACGCGCCACGGTATCGTCGCGCGAGGCGCTGTCGACCACGAGAAACTCATCCGGCTGCAGCGTTTGCGCGGCGAGAGCTGGCAGCAGTCGATCAAGATGAGCACCCGCATTGCGGGTCGGAATAATCAGCGCGACACGCATCAGCCCGGCACCTTGCCATCGCCTGTGCGCCCGTAGATATCGTTGAAACGCACGATATCGTCCTCGCCCAGGTACTCACCGCTCTGCACCTCGATCATCACCAGATCGATCACGCCTGGATTCACCAGACGGTGACGATGACCTGCCGGTATGAAGGTCGACTCGTTGGTGTTGAGCAAGAAATCACGCTCGCCATTGACTACCCGTGCCATGCCACTGACGACAATCCAGTGTTCGCTACGGTGGTGGTGCATCTGCAATGAGAGCGACTCGCCGGGGCGCACCATGATGCGTTTGATCTTGAAACGCGAGCCTTCCTCAAGCACGGTGTAGGTGCCCCATGGCCGCGTGACGGTGCGGTGCAGACGATAGGCCTCATGGCCACGCGCCTTCAATTGCTGGGCAACGTACTTAACGTCCTGGGTGTTGTTGGCGTCGGCAATCAGCAAGGCATCGGGCGTATCGACCACCACCAGATCGTGCACGCCGACAGCACCGATCAAGCGCTTGGGCGAATCGATGTAGCAGCCGGTGACATTGTGCAGCACCGCCTCGCCACGAATCTGGTTGCCATTGGCATCGGCGGGCGTCAGTTCACGCAGCGCCTGCCACGAGCCGATATCGCTCCAGCCCAGATCGCAAGGCACTACGGCCACCTTGGCAGAGCGCTCCATCAGCGCGTAGTCGATGGAAATGTCTGTCACCTGGGCGAAGCTCTGCGCATCCAGCTCACACTGCACACCCTGCTTGCCCGCAGCAGGCGCGCTTTGCGCCAGACAGCGCTCCACCCCCTCGACCACCTCCGGTGCATGCTCGCGCAGCTCACGCAGCAGCACATCGGCGCGAAAGCAGAACATGCCGGCATTCCACAGGTGCTGGCCACCGGCCAAATAGCCCTGCGCAGTGGCCAGGTCGGGTTTTTCCACGAAGCTGGCGACAGCGTGACCGCCCTGCTCTAGCGCCTCACCTTGTTGAATGTAGCCATAGCCGGTTTCGGCGTGAGTCGGACGAACCCCGAAGGTCACCAGCCAACCGGCATCAGCCAGCTCGCGGGCCTGAGCGATGGCCGCAACAAACGCAGCCTGCTCACGAATCAAATGATCGGCGGGCAATATCAGCAGGTGGGCATCGTCACCGTAGTGACGCGCGACATGCAGCGCTGCTGCCGCGATGGCCGGCGCGGTATTGCGCCCAAGCGGCTCAAGCAGAAAGTCCAGGCCCAAACGCCCACGATTCATTGCCCGGTAATCATCAAGCGTGCGAAACAGCAACTCGCGATTGATCACGGTGAGCAACTGGGCAACGTCAGCCAGCCCGGCGACACGCTCGAAAGTTTTCTGCAGCAGACTCTGGCCGTCGGCCAGACGCATAAAGGGTTTGGGCATGGCCTCCCGCGACACAGGCCACAGGCGGGTACCGGCGCCACCAGCGATGATGCAGGGAACAAGGGCGCTCATGACTAGTAGGCCTCTCGGGTGAAAAGAACCGCCGGCAAGGTGCGGAACAGGATGTAAAGGTCGAACCAGACAGACCAGCTCTCGATGTACTGCAGGTCGAACTCGACGCGTTTTTCGATCTTCTCCAGCGTATCGGTCTCACCTCGATAGCCGTTGATCTGCGCCCAACCGGTGATGCCCGGTTTGACCCGATGACGCGCGGTGTACTCCTTGACCGCCTCCTCGAAGAGGATACCCGCCGCTTTGGTCGCCGTAGCATGCGGTCGCGGCCCAACCATCGACATACTGCCCAGCAGGACATTGAATAGCTGTGGCAGCTCATCCAGGCTGGTCTTGCGAATCAAACGACCAACTCGCGTGATGCGATCATCGTCGCGCGTCGTTTGCCGTTCAGCGTTGGCGTCGGCCTTATCGCAGTACATCGAGCGGAACTTGAACACCTCGATCAGCTTGTTGTTGTAGCCATAGCGCTTTTGCCGAAACAGCACAGGCCCTGGCGAATCGAGCTTGATCGCCAACGCCACCAGAATCATGACGGGCAAAGCCAGAGTCAGCGCCAACGACGCCAGAAGCAGATCTTCCAAACGCTTGATCAATGGCGACCAGCCATCGAGTGGCCGTTCCGACACGTTGAACATCGGCAAACCGGCAACCTGCGTGATCCGATTACGCGCATGCCGAAAGGCCAGCATATCCGGCACCAGCAAGACGTTAACCGGCAAGCGCCGCAACTCACGGACAATCTGCCCAATGCGGTTTTCCGCCGCCCAGGGCAAAGCGACCAGGACCTGAGTAATACGCTCCTCGCGCACCAGGCGTTCCAGTTCTCGACTATTGCCCAGCAGCGGCAGGCCTGCCACTTTCTCAGGCAAGCGCCCGATACGGTCATCGATGAAGCCGATAAGCCCCGAGCGAACATCGGCATGACGCATCATGAACTCAGCTAGCCGTATGCCGTTTTCGGTCGCGCCAAGTATCACTGCGGCCTGCAGGTGCTGCCCGGAGCGAATCCAGTAACGAAACAGCGACAACACCAACAACCGCTCGGCGCCGAACGCCATCAGGCTGGCGAGGAACCAGAAGCTCAGGTAATACCACTGCATGAAATTGAACATGGCCAGCGCCTGATGCATGAACAGCAACAGGCAAAAGGCCGCCGACCAGGCGAAAAACATCACCCGGAAGCGCAGCAAACTGCTGAAAATCTCATCGGAGTAAATGCCGAGCGCCTGGAACATCATCACCGTCAGCACGCTGAAAAACAGCAGCACCGTCGCATAGCTCTGCGTAAGGGCCGGTTCCTCCGACAACCACAGCAAAAGCAGCAATCCCGGCAACGCAGCGGTAAGTCCATGAACCAGCCGACAACCTGCAAGGAAGTACTCGATGAAGCCAGGGCGCGCCAGCAATGAGCCACCAACTGACGACTGACGCATGAAACCGTTACCCCCGCCATAGCTTCTGTTTGCACGCTCTAAACGCCAGAAAAAAGGCAGAAAAAATCCGTATAAACGCCAAGATGACAATATTTCGTCAACAATTATGGCGCGACTAAACCACTTTTATGCTGGCGTTTCAACATCCAACTTAACCAATAGCACAACTGATAAATGACGCCATGAAATCAGCGCAAAAGCGCCGAGTGTGAAGGCTCTCATCCAAAGGTTTCGGCCACGGGCTGCCATGCTTTAATCACGCACTCCAACTCGGATGAACCTCTACGCTGGTTTATGATCGCCACGACCAAGTAGCCTCACACTGATAGGTTTTCCATGCGTATTCTGATCACCGGCGGCGCTGGTTTCATTGGTTCGGCCCTGATTCGTCACCTGATTCTGGCAACCGAGCACCAGGTCCTGAACCTCGACAAACTGACCTATGCCGGTAATCTGGAGTCGCTACAGCCCATCAGCGACAGCCCGCGCTATCGCTTCGTGCAGGGAGACATCGCCGACCATGCGCTGGTCAGCCAGCTCTTGGCCGAGTTCCAGCCCGATGCAGTCATGCATCTGGCCGCCGAATCGCACGTCGACCGCTCCATCGATGGCCCGGCGGCTTTTATCCAGACCAACATCGTTGGCACCTACAGCCTGCTGGAGAGCGTGCGCGCCTACTGGCTGGGACTGGATAACGAACGCAAGGCAGCTTTTCGCTTGCACCACATTTCCACCGACGAGGTCTACGGCGACCTGCACGGCGTTGACGACCTCTTCACCGAAACCACACCCTATGCACCTAGTTCGCCCTACTCGGCGAGCAAGGCGGCGTCCGACCACCTGGTTCGCGCCTGGCAACGCACCTATGGCCTGCCGGTGCTGATCACCAACTGTTCGAACAACTACGGCCCCTATCACTTCCCGGAGAAGTTGATCCCGCTGATGATCCTCAACGCCCTGGCAGGCAAGCCGCTGCCGGTGTACGGCAACGGCCAACAAGTGCGCGACTGGTTATACGTGGAGGATCACGCGCGCGCCCTGCTGCAGGTGGTCACCCACGGCACGGTGGGCGAGACCTACAATATCGGCGGGCACAACGAGCAGAAGAACCTTGATGTGGTGAAAGCCATCTGCGCACTGCTGGAAGAGCTGGCACCCGAGAAGCCTGCCAGCATCGCTCGTTACGAAGACCTCATCACCTACGTCAAGGATCGCCCAGGCCATGACCTGCGCTATGCCATCGACGCCGGCAAGATCGAACGCGAACTGGGCTGGGTACCGCAGGAGACCTTCGAAAGCGGCCTGCGCAAGACCGTGCAGTGGTATCTGGACAACCTAGACTGGTGCCGCCGCGTGCAGGATGGCAGCTACCAGGGACAACGACTCGGCACCCTCTAAAGTTCAAGACGTAGGGCGGGTGCCCCCCAGCCAGACAGCGGCGCGTTGCACCCGCCCGGCGCATCGACAAGGAGCACAGCACACATGAAAGGCATCATCCTCGCCGGCGGCTCCGGCACCCGCTTGCACCCCATCACCCTCGGCGTGTCCAAGCAACTGCTGCCGATCTACGACAAACCGATGATCTATTACCCGTTGTCGGTGCTGATGCTCGCGGGCATTCGCGACATTCTGGTCATCTCCACCCCGCAGGATCTGCCCAACTTCATCAAGATGCTCGGCGACGGCAGCCAGTTCGGTATCCATCTGCAATATGCCGAGCAGCCCTCGCCGGACGGCCTGGCCCAGGCCTTCCTGATCGGCGAGTCGTTCATCGGTGATGACGCGGTGTGCCTGATCCTTGGCGACAACATCTTCCACGGCCAGCACTTCACCGAAAAACTGCTGCGCGCCGCCAGTCAACCGAGCGGTGCCACGGTATTCGGCTACTGGGTCAGTGACCCCGAGCGTTTCGGCGTGGTGGAGTTCGATGCCGCCGGCAACGCCTTGTCCATCGAGGAAAAGCCGACGCAGCCGAAATCCAGCTACGCCGTTACCGGCCTGTATTTCTACGACAACGACGTGGTGCAGATCGCCAAGGCGGTCAAGCCTTCGCCACGCGGCGAACTGGAGGTCACCGACGTCAACAACGCCTACCTGGCCCGTGGCGATCTGCGCGTCGAGCGCTTCGGCCGCGGCTTCGCCTGGCTCGACACCGGCACCCACGACAGTCTGCTGGATGCCTCGCATTACGTGCAGACCGTGGAAAAGCGCCAGGGTCTGAAGATCGCCTGCCTCGAAGAAATTGCCTACGGCCAGGGCTGGATCGACCGCCAGCGCCTGCTGGAACAGGCCAAGGCCTTCGGCAAGACGGGCTACGGCCAATACCTGTACAAACTCGCCGAGGACGACGCATGAACATCATCGCCACAGATCTGCCAGAAGTGCTGATCATCGAGCCGCAGGTATTCGGCGACGAACGCGGTTTTTTCTACGAGAGCTTCAATGCCCGACGCTTCTCCGAGCTGACCGGCGTGCAGCGCGACTTCGTTCAGGACAACCATTCGCGCTCGGCACGCGGCGTATTGCGCGGCCTGCACTATCAGTTGCAGCAGGCGCAGGGCAAGCTGGTGCGCGTCACCGCAGGTGAGGTCTACGACGTAGCGGTGGATGTTCGCCGTAGCTCGCCGACGTTCGGCCAATGGGTCGGTGTGCACCTGTCTGCCGAGAACAAGCGCCAACTCTGGGTGCCTGAGGGTTTCGCCCATGGTTTTCTGGTGCTCAGCGAGTACGCCGAGTTCCTCTACAAAACCACCGACTACTACGCCCCGGCGCACGAACGGTGCATCCGCTGGGATGACGTGCAACTGGCCATCGACTGGCCGCTGGATGGTCTGACGCCGGTGCTGTCGGCCAAGGATCAGCAAGGAGCGGCCTTCGCCGACGCCGAGGTTTTCCCATGAAAATTCTGATCACTGGCCATACCGGTCAGGTCGCCCGAGAACTGCAACGCGCACTCGCCCAACATGAACTGGTCAGCCTGGGCCGCGCCGATTTCGACCTGGCGCAACCGCAGAAGCTGGGCGAGGTTATCCTCCGTGAACGTCCGACGCTGGTCATCAACGCCGCCGCCTATACAGCGGTCGACCAGGCCGAGCAGGAGCGCGAACTGGCCTTCACCATCAATGCCGAGGCGCCGGGCGCCATGGCCGATGCCTGCTTCGAGCTGGACATCCCACTGATCCACTACTCCACCGATTACGTCTTCGACGGCAGTAAGGCCACGGCCTACCGCGAGGCCGACACACCGCGCCCGCTGGGCGTCTATGGCGCCAGCAAGGCCGCCGGTGAGCAGGCGCTACGCATCAGCGGCTGCGAGCATCTGATCCTGCGCACCAGTTGGGTCTACTCGCAGCACGGGCGCAACTTCCTGCTGACCATGCAGCGCCTGCTGCAAGAACGTGAACAGCTCAAGGTGGTGGATGATCAGATCGGCGCGCCGACCTGGGCCGGCAGCATTGCCAGTGCCACCGCAGAGCTGATTGAGAAGTGGCAGCAAGGCCGCTACCACTGGGGCACCTACCACCTCACCTGCCAAGGCCAGACCAGTTGGTTCGGTTTTGCCAGCGCCATCGCCGAGCGTCTGCGCGCACAGGGCAAGCACTGCGCCGAGCTGCTGCCGATTCCCTCCAGCGACTACCCCACACCCGCACGCCGACCGCTCAACTCGCGCCTGGATGGCGAACGACTGGCGCAGGATTGGCAAGTGAGCCTGCCACACTGGGAGCAGGCACTCGATGCCTGCCTGAGCGAGCCTCAGGCGATAAAACGCTGAACTTGCTGCCGTAGGCCGCTGGCCAGGTGTGCGAGTTCACGACTGGCCTGCGAGCTTTGCCCAGCACCACTGACGACCTCGCCGATGCTGTCATTGAGACCCGTGATGTTCTGGCTGATCTCGCTGACCACAGCCGTCTGCTCTTCGGTCGCCGCTGAAATCTGCACGTTGCCGTCAGCAATGCCTTCAATGGCCAGCGCGATTTGGTTGAGTACCTCGTCAGCCTGACGAGCATGGCCGACACTGTTCTGCGCCTGCTCACGCGAACGCACCATGGCATTAACCGCACTGCGGGCACCATGTTGTAAACGCTCGATCATGCTGCGAATCGACTCGGTGGCCTGTTGAGTGTTACCGGCGAGGCCGCGCACCTCATCAGCGACCACGGCAAAGCCGCGCCCGGCCTCGCCAGCACGCGCAGCTTCGATAGCCGCGTTAAGCGCCAGCAAATTGGTCTGCTCGGCAATACTCTGGATCACCCCGAGCACCTTGCCGATATCGTCACTATGGCTATGCAAGCCATCGATCACGACGCCTGCCTCCTCCACACTGGAGAACAGATCATGGATGGCATTGAGGTTGGCCTGCACCAAAGCCCGCCCCTGACGAGCCTCACGGTTAGCCTCAGCAGCGGCGCCCGCCATGTTCTGGGCATTCTGCGCCACCTCCTGCACAGCAACGCTCATCTCATGCACCGCCGTGGCCACCATATTGGTTTGGTCACCCTGAGTGGCAGCACAATGGCTGGCCTGCGCACTGATCGCATTCATTTCTTCAGCCGCTGCGGCCAACTGGGTGGCCGTGTCGGTCAGGTGACAGATCAGCGCCTGCTGGTGTTCGAGCAGAGTGTTGAATGCTCGCGCCGTGTCAGCCACCTCGTCACGACCATCGGAGTTGGCACGCAACGTCAGGTTCGAGTGTTCCTGCACAGCGGCAATCACACCGCGCAAGGCCGCCAGCGGGCGAATGATCGAATGGCCGATCAGCATGGTCATCGACAACACCACCAACAGGGCGATCAGACCAATGCCGATAAAGGTGTTACGCATCGATTCGTAGAGCTCGCCGGTGCTGACACCCAGCTTCTGGCCTTCCCGTAGCTGCAGGTCGATCAACTCCGCCAGTTCTCCGCCGAAGGGATCGAAGGTGCCATACAGCTCTCGGTTAAAGGCAATCGGCTCTAGCGCTCGCAACCGCCCCTCATCGAGTGCGCTGCGATAACGGTTAACCAGTTGCCGTACGTTCTGCAGGTCGACGCGAACCTGTGCAATCAGCACCTGCTCATCCGGGGTCATACTGCTCGCCAAATAGGCGTTCCACGCCTGATCACCGCGCTGCTGGGCGGCATCGAGTTCCTGACGCAACGTGTCGGCGTCAAATACTTCGGCTCGGTATTTGTGCAAGGCGTCGACGATGGCCACGGCATAGGCATCAGCCAACACTTTGAGCTGACTGACTGGCTGCAACCGATCCTTGAACAGCGCTTCGAAGTTATGATTCAAACGGCTGCCATTGTTGACTGCCATGGCAATGACTAACGCCAGCACGATCATCGGTAGCAAAGCCAACAGCAACAAACGCTTACGCACAGACAACTGCATCGCTACCGAACCCCGTCAATCCCTTGCAAAGAGGCAAAAATGTAACACGAGATGTCTCGGCGCTGACACTAAAAAGCCATACCTATCCCAGCATTCCACCTCTGATCTGCTACCACGCTTAAACACGCCACGAATCATGAGCGCTACGCTACAGTAGCGCCCCATATTGCTCATTGCGTATCAGCCGTTTCATTCCTTCTTACTCAGCTTTCCATGTCCAGAACACGACCTCTTCGCCGCCCTCGCTGGCGCAGCCTACTGCTGCTGGCACTGCTGCTCGCGCCACTGCTATGGCCCGTGCATTACCTGGCTGAGCGTTATTACCGCGATGTGCTGATCGAACAGAACCGCCAGACCCTCGACCTGTACGTCGCCAACTTGCTGGGCACTCTGCGCCGCTACGAGGTGCTGCCGCAAATTCTCGGCGACCTGCCCGGCGTACGCGCCGCTCTAGAAGCGCCGCAAGATCCGGCAGTACTCGATGGCGCCAACCGCCTGCTAGCCCGCACCCGCGCACAGACGGGGGCTGACGTCATCTACCTGATGAATCCGCGCGGCGTCACCCTGGCCGCCTCCAACTGGGACAAACCCGACAGCTTCATTTCCGGCAACTTCGCCTTTCGCCCGTACTTCCGCGAGGCCCTGGCCGGCCGACTCGGGCGCTTCTTCGGGCTCGGCACCACCTCGGGCAAGCGCGGCTATTACTTCGCGTACCCGGTGCGCAAAGGCGAGCGCAATATCGGCGCGCTGGTGGTCAAGGTCGACCTCGACCACACCGAAACACTGTGGGGCAACACCCCCGAACAACTGCTGGTGACCGACACCAATGGTGTGGTGATTCTCACCTCGCGCCCCGATTGGCGCTTTCATGCCAGCCGCCCGCTGGATCGTGTCGAGCAAGCCGCCATCGCGGCCAACCAGCCCTACCCGACCTTGGCGCCGCCGACACTCAATCTCGACACGGACGCCTGGTTGACGCAAAGCCGCGTACTGGAAGAAACCGGCTGGACGGTAAACATCCTCGCCCCGCGCACGCTCCTCGACCGCCCGGTACGCAGTGCTGTGGCAGTCAGCGCCACAGCACTGCTGGTACTGCTGCTATTGCTCAGCCTGTTGATGCAGCGCCGTCGCCACTACCTCGAACGCATCGCCCTCGACAGCCGCGCCAAAGCCGAGCTGGAGCAGCGCGTGACCGAGCGAACGCATGATCTGGAATTGCTCAACAGCCGCCTCAAGCAGGAAGTTCTGGAGCGCGAACAGGCCCAGCAAGAACTGGTGCGAGCGCAGGATGAACTGGTACAGGCCGGCAAGCTATCCGCGCTGGGCACCATGAGCGCCAGCATCAGCCACGAACTCAACCAGCCTCTGGCAGCCATTCGCAGCTACGCGGAAAACGCCAGCACCCTGCTCGACCACCAGCGCAACGACGACGTACGCGCCAATCTCGGCCTGATCCGCGAACTGACCGAACGCATGGCCTCGATCATCGCCCACCTGCGTGCCTTCGCCCGGCGCGATCGCCATGCCCCGGAGCGCGTCGCCCTGCAACCGGCGCTGGACGATGCCCTATCCTTACTGGCCAAGCGGCGACGAGCCATGGACGTGGAACTGATCCGTGATGTACCGGACGCCACACTCTGGGTGCAGGCTGGCGAAACCCGCCTGCGCCAGGTGCTCGGCAACCTGCTGGCCAACGCCCTCGACGCGCTTGCCGACAAGGCGCCGCCACGGCGTATATGGCTCAGCGTTCAGAGCCAGGGCGACCTGCTCGAACTGCTACTGCGCGATAATGGCCCCGGTTTCAGTGCAGAGTCGCTGGCCCGCGCCCGCGAGCCGTTCTTCACCACCAAAACCAGCGCCCAAGGCCTGGGCCTGGGCCTGGCCATCTGCGAAACCCTGATGCGCGCCCTCGGCGGCGAGCTCGTGCTCGACAACCACCCGCAAGGCGGCGCATTGATCACCCTACGCCTGCGCCTGGCCAGCCCCGGCGTCAACCTGCAACCCCCAGAGGATCCCTCGCCATGACCAGCGACAGCGCTATCGACAGCCGTACCCAGGTTCTGCTGATCGACGATGACGCCCACCTGCGCCAGGCGCTCAGCCAGACGCTCGACCTCGCCGGCCTCAAAGTACAGAGCCTAGGCAATGCCAAGGGGGTGGCTGAACGGATTCCAGCCGACTGGCCTGGCGTAGTGGTCAGCGATATCCGCATGCCCGGCACCGATGGCCTCGAACTGCTGCAACTGTTGCGCGAGCGCGATGCCCAACTGCCCGTGCTGCTGATCACCGGCCACGGCGATGTACCTCTGGCCGTGCAGGCGATGCGTGCCGGTGCTTACGATTTTCTGGAAAAACCCTTCGCCAACGATGCACTGCTCGACAGCGTGCGCCGCGCGCTCGACCTGCGCCGCTTGGTACTGGAAAACCGCAGCCTGCGCATGGCTCTGACCGACCGCCAGCAACTGGCCGGACGCCTGGTTGGCCAGTCACCGGCCATGCTGCGCCTGCGCGAGCAGATTGGCGCCCTGGCCAGCATCAGCACAGATGTACTGATCCTCGGCGAGACCGGGGCAGGCAAGGAAGTCGTCGCCCGCGCCCTGCACGATCTATCCAATCGCCGCGACGGCCCATTCGTCGCCATCAACGCCGGCGCGCTCGCCGAATCTGTGGTGGAAAGCGAACTATTCGGCCACGAAGCCGGCGCCTTCACCGGCGCGCAGAAGCGCCGCATCGGCAAGTTCGAATTCGCCAACGGCGGCACCCTGTTCCTCGATGAAATCGAAAGTATGAGCCTGGACGTACAGGTCAAGCTGCTGCGTTTGCTGCAAGAGCGCGTGGTCGAGCGCCTGGGCGGCAACCAATTGATCCCTCTCGATATCCGCGTCATTGCCGCGACCAAAGAGGATCTGCGCCAGGCCGCTGACCGCGGGCGTTTTCGTGCTGACCTTTACTACCGACTGAACGTCGCCCCGCTATCGATTCCACCCCTGCGCGAGCGCGGTGAAGATGCCCTGCTGCTGTTCCAGCACTTCAGCGAGAGTGCCGCTGGCCGTCATGGCCTATCGGTGCGCGAGCTGCAGCCAGGCCAACGCGCGCTACTGCTGCGTCACCCGTGGCCAGGCAACGTACGTGAGTTGCAGAACGCAGCCGAACGCTTCGCCCTGGGGCTGGAGTTATCACTGGACAGCAACGCACCAAGCCTGCCAGCGATCAGTGGCGGCCTGAGCGAACAGGTGGAAGCCTTCGAGCGCGCCCTTATCGCTGGCGAGTTGAGCCGTCCACACGGCTCACTGCGCAGCCTGGCCGAAGCTTTGGGTATCCCACGCAAGACCCTGCACGACAAATTGCGCAAGCACGGCCTGAATTTCTCAGGATCTGGCGGAAGCTCGCCAGATGACTTCGAGTAAGTGGCGGCTAACCGCCACTTTTACCTCATCTCTTGACCTTCGCGGCTCAAACGAGCTGCGCAGGGCAATGCCCGGCCAACTCGTGCCCTCTCTAGATCAGGCTTTTACAGGCGTTTCATACGCTTGTAGCAACAGCAATGGCACTCTGGCACAAGGGTTGCTCTGAGCATGCCTCAGGCGAACCCAACAAGTACAAGTCCAGGCCTCGCTGCCCATCGACGGCATTTTTCCCCAAGCCGCCTAGACTTGCTCTTGTTCGTCCGTCAAGACGCTCCGGTGTCAACGCTATAAACACAACAAGAGGAAGCACTCGCATGTTCAAACTGTCCGCCAAGGCGCTGGCTTGCGCCCTGTCCCTGTCCATCGCTGGCCTGGCCCAGGCAGCCGATCCAATCGTCATCAAGTTCTCCCACGTCGTGGCCGAGCACACGCCGAAAGGTCAAGGCGCCGAGCTGTTCAAGAAACTGGCCGAAGAGCGTCTGCCGGGCAAAGTGAAGGTCGAGGTCTACCCGAACTCCTCGCTGTTCGGTGACGGCAAGGAAATGGAAGCGCTGCTGCTCGGCGACGTACAGATCATCGCCCCGTCGCTGGCCAAGTTCGAGCAGTACACCAAGCAACTGCAGGTGTTCGACCTGCCGTTCCTGTTCGACAACATGGCGGCTGTCGATCGCTTCCAGAAAAGCCCTGAAGGCCAGAAACTGCTGACCTCCATGACCGACAAAGGCATCACCGGTCTGGCTTACTGGCACAACGGCCTGAAGCAACTGTCGGCCAACAAGGCGCTGCTCGAGCCCAAGGACGCCCGTGGTCTGAAGTTCCGCGTACAGGCTTCCGCCGTACTGGAAGAGCAGTTCAAGGCCGTGCGCGCCAACCCGCGTAAGATGAGCTTCGCCGAGGTTTACCAAGGTCTGCAGACTGGCGTGGTCAACGGTGCCGAGAACCCGTACTCGAACATCTACAGCCAGAAGATGCACGAAGTGCAGAAGTACATCACCGAGTCCAACCACGGTCTGCTGGACTACATGCTGATTACCAACACCAAGTTCTGGGACGGTCTGCCGGCTGACGTACGCGACGAGCTGACCAAGATCATCGCCGAGGTCACCGTCGAGGTGAACAAGCAAGCTGATGCCCTCAACGAAGGTGACAAGCAGCGCATCCAGGCCGCTGGTACCACCGAGATCCTGACCCTGACTCCCGAGCAGCGCAACGAATGGCGTACCGCCATGCAGCCGGTGTGGAAGAAGTTTGAGGGTGAGATCGGTGCTGACCTGATCAAGGCTGCGCAAGCTGCCAACCAGCAATAAGGCCGCAGAGCCGTAACGTGGGCAGTGCCATCGGGCGCTGACCCACGCCGGCGCCGCCAGGCGCCGACATGCTGTTACGGGCGGGCAACCGCCTGCCCCTGCCCTTTCCATTCGGGAGATTGTCCATGAACGCCTTGCGGCGCGCCTGGGAGCATTTCGAAGAAGGCTTTATCGCCTTCCTGCTCGCGGCCATGACTCTGGTTACGTTCGTCTACGTGATCCTCAACAACCTCTATACCGTTTTCTACTGGCTGGGCGATTACTTCGGCGGTAACGAGGCCCTGCTCGGTATCGGCGACCACATCCTCGACCTGGCCCAAGCCATGACCTGGAGCAGCGCGCTGACCAAAGCCCTGTTCGGCTGGCTGATTTTCTTCGGCCTGGCCTACGGCGTGCGTACTGCAGGCCATATCGGCGTCGACGCGCTGGTAAAACTCGCCCCACGCGGCGTGCAACGCTTTATCGGTGTGATCGCCTGCCTGTGCTGCCTGGGCTATGCCGGCCTGATCGCGGTCGGTAGCTTCGACTGGGTTCGCACCCTGTTCACCGCCGGTATCGGTGCCGAAGACCTCGGCCACTATGGCATCGCCCAGTGGCATATCGGCATGATCGTGCCGTTCGGCTACGCCATGGTATTCATTCGTTTTCTGGAGATCCTCGTGCGAATCCTGCGCGACGAGCAAACCGGCCTGGGCCTGGCCGACGAGGCCGCAGACGCCCTGAAGGTCAATGAACACGAGGAGCACAAGCAATGACCGTTTTGTTCCTCTTCCTGCTGCTGTTTTTGCTGATGTTCATTGGCGTGCCGATTGCCGCGTCCCTCGGCCTGGCTGGCTCCATCACCATCATGCTGTTCAGCCCTGACTCGGTGCGTTCGCTGGCGATCAAGCTGTTCGAGACCAGTGAGCACTACACCCTGCTGGCGATCCCGTTCTTCCTGCTGTCCGGCGCATTCATGACCACTGGCGGCGTGGCCAAGCGCCTGATCGACTTCGCCAACGCCTGCGTCGGCCACATCCGTGGCGGTCTGGCTATCGGCGCGGTGCTGGCGTGCATGCTGTTCGCCGCACTGTCGGGCTCCTCGCCCGCCACCGTGGCTGCTGTTGGCTCCATCGCCATTGCCGGCATGGTGCGTTCCGGTTACCCACAGGCATTCGGTGCCGGTATCGTCTGTAACGCCGGTACGTTGGGCATTCTGATTCCGCCGTCGATCGTGATGGTGGTATACGCCGCTGCGACCGAGCAATCGGTGGGCAAGCTGTTCATGGCCGGGGTGATTCCGGGCGTGCTGCTGGGCGTGGTGCTGATGGTGGCGATCTACGTCGTGGCCCGCATCAAGAAGCTGCCAGCCCTGCCGCGCGCCAGCTTCCGCGAATGGCTGCGTGCCGCTCGCGAGGCGTTCTGGGGCCTGCTGCTGATGGTGATTATCCTCGGCGGCATCTACACCGGCATGTTCACCCCGACCGAAGCCGCTGCAGTGGCCGCCGTGTACGCAGGCTTCGTCGCCCTGTTCGTGTACAAGGATCTGACCATCCGCGAATGCCCGAAAGTGCTGCTGGAGTCCGGCAAGCTGACCATCATGCTGATGTTCATTATTGCCAACGCCATGCTCTTCGCTCACGTGCTGACCACCGAGCAGATCCCGCAGCAGATTACTGCATGGGTAGTGGAGTTGGGTCTACAGCCATGGCAGTTCCTGCTGGTGGTGAACGTCGTGTTGCTGGTAGCCGGTGCCTTCATGGAACCGTCGGCGATCATCCTGATTCTGGCGCCGATCCTGTTCCCGATTGCCATGCAACTGGGCATCGACCCGATTCACCTGGGCATCATCATGGTGGTGAACATGGAAATCGGCCTGATCACGCCGCCGGTGGGGCTGAACCTGTTCGTCACCTCAGCGGTGACCGGCATGCCGCTGACCGCCGTAATCCGCGCAGCCATGCCGTGGCTGATGCTGCTGCTCAGCTTCCTGATGATCATTACCTACATCCCGGCCGTGTCCATGGCACTGCCGAACTGGCTGGGCGTGAGCTAAGCGAACCAACCGATACACCTTCGCCCGGCCTAGTGCCGGGCTTTTTTATGGTTTATCGCATTTTCAGGGGGAATGACTGGTTGAATACCGGACTGGCAAGTTTGTGTGAGTGCTTGTTGCTTGTTGCTTGTTGCTTGTTGCTTGTTGCTTGTTGCTTGTTCCGAATTGTCGCGCTTTGTTGATGTCTTTGGTTTCGCGAGACTGTCAGATTTTTTGTGTGCGGGCGTTAACGCCCGTCACCCGACGGACAGTGAATTCACCAGGCGGGCCTGGTGAAGCGATCTCCGTAAAGGATCGCGAATTGATTCATGGCTCCCTTCCAATGATCACCGCTGGCACCTTCACCGAGGACTCGGTCGGCAACATTTTCCAGGAAGGTCATGAAGACCAGATTCTGGTTCAAGCCTACAACCACCAGGTCATCATCCCGCGTGACCCGCAGTCCGGCCAACCGACCGGCCAGCGCGTGCACAAGCCGCTGATGATCACCAAGGTCTTCGACAAGTCCTCGCCGCTGATCTTCAACGCCCTGACCTCCGGTGAGCGTCTGAACAAGTGCCGTCTGGAGTGGTACCGCACCTCCTCCACCGGTACTCAAGAGCACTACTTCACCATCGAACTGGAAGACGCCGTGATCGTCGACGTTCAGTCGCGCATGCCGAACTGCCAGGACCCGAACATGGCGCACTTCACTCACCTGGAAGACGTCTACTTCACCTACCGCAAAATCGTCTGGACCCACGAAGTCTCCGGCACTTCCGGCTCCGACGACTGGCGTACCCCGATCTCCGCCTAATCGCTGGCTGAGTTCATGCGTCACCGCAGCGGCCAGGCATCGACCTGGCCGTTGTGTTTACGCCGAATTGTGTGGATGGGTGTGAAGCTGTGGGAGGGGCTTTAGCCGCGACGCGCTTTACACCTTTGTCCACAAGCGCCAAACCGAACACAGCCTTGGCCGCGCCGCCTGCCTAGAATGGCCCGCGCCTTCATGGATCGAAACGAGAGGAACAACGATGTTCGCCCCGGCCAACCAGACCCATTTCAGCTTGAGCATCGAAGGGGTCGAACACGACCTGCAGGTGCTTGAATTCAACGGGCGCGAGGCGATCAGCCAGCCTTACGCGTTCAACGTCGAGCTGATCAGCGAACGCCCTGACCTCGACCTGGAAAGCCTGCTGCATCAGCGCGCCTTCCTCGCCTTCGACCAGAACGGCGCCGGCATCCACGGCATCATCCACCGCATTGCCCAGGNGGCCAACCAGACCCATTTCAGCTTGAGCATCGAAGGGGTCGAACACGACCTGCAGGTGCTTGAATTCAACGGGCGCGAGGCGATCAGCCAGCCTTACGCGTTCAACGTCGAGCTGATCAGCGAACGCCCTGACCTCGACCTGGAAAGCCTGCTGCATCAGCGCGCCTTCCTCGCCTTCGACCAGAACGGCACCGGCATCCACGGCATCATCCACCGCATTGCCCAGGGCGAATCCGGCCATCGCATCACCCGCTACCGCCTGACGATCGTGCCGCAGCTTCGTTACCTGGCGCACCGCACCAACCAGCGCATCTTCCAGCACCTGACGGTGGAGAAGATCATCGGCCAGGTGCTCGAAGAGCACGGCATCCAGGCCGACGCTTACCAATTCCAACTCGGCTCGCTCTACCCCGAGCGCGAGTATTGCGTGCAGTACGACGAGACTGACCTGCACTTCGTCCAGCGCCTGTGCGAAGAAGAAGGCATCCACTACCACTTCCAGCACAGCATCGAGGGCCACATCCTCACCTTCGGCGATGACCAGACCCCGTTCCCGCGCCTGGCGCCGCTGGCCTATCAGCAAGACACCGGCCTGGTTGCCGACGACCCGGTGATCAAACACTTCGGCGCCCGCCTGGAAACCCGCACCAGCCAGGTCACCCGCCGCGACTACGACTTCGAAAAACCGCGCCTGCAACTGGAAGCCAAAGCCGAAGGCGATGCCCAGCCCAAGCTGGAAGACTACGACTACCCCGGTCGCTACACCGACCGCGAGCGCGGCAAGCACCTGGCCAAGCGCGCCCTGGAACGCCACCGCCATGACTTCGAACTGGCCGAAGGTGACGGCGACTCGCCCACCCTGGTCAGCGGCCACTTCCTCGACCTGACCGATCACCCACGCAGCGAATGGAACCAGCTCTGGCTGCTCACCGACGTGCAGCACGAAGGCAAACAGCCGCAGGTGCTGGAAGAGTCGGTCACCAGCGACACCCAGCCTGCCGACGGTTTCACCCAGGGCTATCGCAACCGCTTCACCGCCACACCGTGGGGCGTGCCTTATCGCCCGCCGCTAAAGCACCCCAAGCCGCGCATCCTCGGCAGCCAGAGTGCCGTGGTCACCGGCCCGGCTGGCGAAGAAATCCACTGCGATCAATATGGCCGAGTGAAGGTGCAATTCTTCTGGGACCGCGAAGGCCAAGCCGACGACAAGACCAGTTGCTGGCTACGCGTCAGCTCAAGCTGGGCCGGTGACCGCTACGGCGCCATCACCATCCCGCGTATCGGCATGGAAGTGCTGATCACCTTCCTCGAAGATTCAACGGGCGCGAGGCGATCAGCCAGCCTTACGCGTTCAACGTCGAGCTGATCAGCGAACGCCCTGACCTCGACCTGGAAAGCCTGCTGCATCAGCGCGCCTTCCTCGCCTTCGACCAGAACGGCGCCGGCATCCACGGCATCATCCACCGCATTGCCCAGGGCGAATCCGGCCATCGCATCACCCGCTATCGCCTGACGATCGTGCCGCAGCTCCGTTACCTGGCGCACCGCACCAACCAGCGCATCTTCCAGCACCTGACGGTGGAGAAGATCATCGGCCAGGTGCTCGAAGAGCACGGCATCCAGGCCGACGCTTACCAATTCCAACTCGGCTCGATCTACCCCGAGCGCGAGTATTGCGTGCAGTACGACGAGACTGACCTGCACTTCGTCCAGCGCCTGTGCGAAGAGGAAGGGATTCACTACCACTTCCAGCACAGCGCTGATGGCCACATCCTCACCTTCGGCGACGACCAGACCGTGTTCCCGCGCCTGGCGCCGCTGGCCTACCAGCAGGACACCGGCCTGGTGGCCGACGACCCGGTGATCAAACACTTCGGCGCCCGCCTGGAAACCCGCACCAGTCAGGTCACCCGCCGCGACTACGACTTCGAGAAGCCGCGCCTGCAACTGGAGGCCAAGGCCGAAGGCGATGCCCAGCCCAAGCTGGAAGACTACGACTACCCCGGTCGCTACACCGACCGCGAGCGCGGCAAGCACCTGGCCAAACGCGCGCTGGAACGCCACCGCCACGACTTCGAACAAGCCGAAGGTGACGGCGACTCGCCCACCCTGGTCAGCGGCCACTTCCTCGACCTGACCGATCACCCACGCAGCGAGTGGAACCAGCTTTGGCTTCTCACCGACGTGCAGCACGAAGGCAAGCAGCCGCAGGTGCTGGAAGAGTCGGTGACCAGCGACACCCAACCTGCCGACGGTTTCACCCAGGGCTATCGCAACCGCTTCACCGCCACACCGTGGGGCGTGCCTTATCGCCCGCCGCTCAAGCACCCCAAGCCGCGCATCCTCGGCAGCCAGAGTGCCGTGGTCACCGGCCCGGCTGGCGAAGAAATCCACTGCGATCAATATGGCCGAGTGAAGGTGCAATTCTTCTGGGATCGCGAAGGCCAAGCCGACGACAAGACCAGTTGCTGGCTACGCGTCAGCTCAAGCTGGGCCGGTGACCGCTACGGCGCCATCACCATCCCGCGTATCGGCATGGAAGTGCTGATCACCTTCCTCGAAGCGCGAAGGCCAAGCCGACGACAAGACCAGTTGCTGGCTACGCGTCAGCTCAAGCTGGGCCGGTGACCGCTACGGCGCCATCACCATCCCGCGTATCGGCATGGAAGTGCTGATCACCTTCCTCGAAGGCGACCCCGACCAACCGCTGGTCACCGGCTGCCTGTACCACGCCGAACACGTGGTGCCCTACGACCTGCCGGCGAACAAGACAAGAAGCGTGTTCAAGACCCTCAGCAGCCCCGGCGGTGGCGGCTACAACGAACTGCGCATCGAAGACCGCAAGGGCGCCGAACAAATCTACGTCCACGCCCAGCGCGACTGGGACGAAAACATCGAGCACGACCAGAAGATCCGCGTCGGCAATGAACGCCACGACACCGTAGAAGCCAACACCTACAGCCACTTCAAGGCCGAAGAACACCGCACCACCCACGCCGACCGCAGAACCGAGATCAAGGCCAACGACCACCTCACCGTCGGCGACAGCCAGCACATCAAGCTCGGCAACGGCCAGCTCATCAAGGCTGGCCAGGAAATCCACCTCTCCAGCGGCCTGAAAGTGGTGCTCGAAGCCGGCAGCGAACTGACCCTCAAAGGCGGCGGCAGCTTCATCAAACTCGACGGCGGCGGCGCAACGCTGGT
>NZ_LR733834.1 GCF_902506535.1 Pseudomonas sp. 8Z | reverse complement strand
AGGTTGGCACACCCCTACCCGGCAGAACGTTTTCGCGTCAAAACCTGAGGCAGGAGCCGTATGCGGTAATGCTGCACGTACGGATCTGTGCGGGGGGCGGTGGGTAACCACCGTCTCTACCGCGACCACCTTTTTATACAAAAGCAATGCTTTGCTCACTACTTGCGGGGAGAGTCCATATACATTTGTTATGTGTCACTGTAGGGATTCTAGTAGTTCGCTCTTGATGCCCTCATTCGGGCTGGGCAGTTGGTTAAGCAGGGCAATGCCGTCATCGCCACAGTTGTAGTAAAAGATAAAGTCTCCAGACTCGAATAATACTTTGAAGCCAGACAGGACTTGGTAGTTACAACTTATGTAGCAGTCAACGAAAGCCTGCACGCCAACTATGTTTTTGCCTACGAGGTAATTTGCTGCTAGCGACGAAAGAAGGTCTTCGGTTTGCCACGAGCAGCGCTCTCCCTCTTCAAACTCGAATGCCTGAGGGATATCAGCAGGTAAAGTATCGGCTCCGACACTTTCTCCATTTGTTAGCAAGAACATTGTGACAGTTGAACCGTCGGTGCATTGCCACTCAATATCACCGATATCATCAGTCACTTTTTCAGACTCGAAGTAATACTGCACATTACTTAGGCCCGCTAATTTTTTTCCGACCAGAATTTGGGCTTGGGCCAAGTCGTGGGCTTTTCGCTCTTCTGAGAATATTCTTCGATGATTCATGGCGACACATAACGATAAGCTAAGGGGCGGGCTTTAGCCCGTCCCAGCGAACGAAGTGAGCGCTTTGAGCGACTTGTTATGCTGCTCACGATGATTGTTATTGGCTTTTCTGTTCAACGGGCGGGCAGGATACATTAATTATTTTATGACAGCTTTTACAACTAACTAACTCGCACATTCCTCCTGCGCCAAACGTATGAGGGCACAATGTTACGTCGAAGCCATGGTCGTTTTCGCAATATGGGCACTTTGGGTAATAGCCTAGCTTGCTTTCTACGCTTTCCATTTGAACCTCCAATGCTTGTGGCGGGGTGTAACTAAGAAAAAGCTATTGAAAATATTGTTGCATTTCAGTTAGTGGCCTTTCTGATTTCTAGCAGTGTATTTTTGTAGTCTTTTTCAAATCGCTCTTTGCTGATGCATGTCTCGCACAAATTTCTGACTTCAGCTGCCCATCTTGTATAAACGACGAGCCGTGCAAATGATTCGCCAAAGGTCATGCCCTCTGCGGAGTCGAAATTTGCAGGGATATTTTTAAGTAAGCTTTCAAGTCTTTCTTGCTTTTCTGCATCAGGTATTTTTATGGGCGAATTTTCTTGAATTAACTGATAGCCAAATTTTCTCATGTGCATTGGGCTATCTTTTTCTAGCACTATTTGAACGCCCATTTGAGTGTATTCTTTGTTCAGTTCGGGCATGTGAAAGAAATAGTAATTTCCTGCCAATGCAAGTGCCGCAGCGAGTAATGGTGATAGGAAGTGTTCTGCGATCCATTTCATTCGAAAATTTCCAATTTTTTCTTAGTCTGCATAACGCCTGGCTATGGCGACGTAGTGTAGTTGGCCTTTATTTGTGTTAACCAACACAAATAAAGGCCAACGGAACGAAGTTCGCACATGAGCCATTTGTTATGAGTTTTTTCGATATTCATTTGT